>NZ_CP019688.1 GCF_002287505.1 Corynebacterium glaucum | reverse complement strand
GTGGAACTACAACGCTCCACAGGGCTGGGAGGCGATCGATGCCCCCCTCACCTTGAGATCCACAGTGTTATCCACAGGTGTGGAGTACTTTACAACGCAAAGTTATCCACAGGAAATCGCACTCATGTGGATAAGTGGAAAAGTGCTTAGTTAAGGCTCTGAGCAGCGCGAATGGGCTACGCGGGAGCAGAGTCTCAAGTGCAACTTCACAGCTATCCACAGCGGGAATTCCGGTTTGTGACGTTGTGGTGTTGCACTATTGTTACCTCGTTTCGGGAGACTGTGTCGAGCGAGTGGCGGAGATCGCGCGGTTGCGCACCCCTGCCCAAAGCGTTCAGGCTCGAACAGTTGTTTTGGATAAATGGTAACTACAATCCAAACTCCGCAGGACTGCTCGGCGAGTCGCTGTCCGGACGCACATTAAATACAGCGGTGTAATTCCGGGGGTACCGCTTGCTACCCCGGCGGGAGAAGTCGGCGCCGATTTGTCGGCTGGCGCGAAAGTCACGTACCCTGTGGTAGTCGATCACATCAGGTGCGCCTGGTGTGCGTGAGAGCACTGCGCAAACTGTGAACCGGGCCGCTTGAGGCGAGACGGTGACCGCGGTGCACGCGAGCTGTGAAATCGCAATCTCAACACCTCGTTAAATACCGGGACGGCTATTGCCCCGGGAGGGTGGACGCGCAAGTAAGCGCCCACACCCGCAGGCCGTTCGAAACTGCTTGAAGGAGTATTCCGTGTCTAAGCGGACTTACCAGCCGAACAACCGCCGCCGCGCACGCAAGCACGGCTTCCGCCACCGCATGCAGACCCGCTCCGGCCGTGCGATCGTCTCCGCACGCCGCAAGAAGGGCCGCGCTCGCCTCAGCGCATAACGCGCAGCGAAGCGCTCGAGCGCGTCTTCACGCCGAAACGGTGCTACCCCGCCCGCACAAACTCGCTTCATCCGACGACTTCCGTCAGGTGATGAAGCGGGGTGTGCGAGCGGGGTCTTCGACGTTAGTGGTCCATCTCTACGCACGCGATGACCTCGTAATTCAGGGCGGGCCTAGGTTCGGGCTCATCGTGTCCAAGCAGGTAGGAAACGCCGTGGCCAGGCACGCGGTTTCGCGGAAGCTTCGAGAAACGGTTCGAGGGGGCGTCGATAAGCTGGAGCGAAATCATGATGTTGTGGTGCGAGCCCTGCCCGGAGCTGCCACCGCAACCTCCGCTGAGCTTGAGCGCGACTACGCCAAGGCCCTGAGCAAGGCCCTTCGGAAGCTGTGATTGTGAATTACAACTTCCTCGGCGACGAAATCCCGGAAGCCCGCGGGCCGTTGGCAAAAGCCGTGGTGGGGCTGGTGCGCGGTTACCAAAAATACCTCTCACCCCTTAAGATGAGTGGAAGTTGCCGCTTCATGCCTGTATGCAGCGCGTACGCGCTCGAGGCTGTCTCGCGGCACGGCGCGCTGAAAGGTGGCGCGATGGCCGGGGCGCGCCTGTGCAAATGCGGGCCGTGGCACCCGGGCGGGTTCGACCCGGTGCCGGGAAGCGTGAAAAGAGTTGAGGAGTAACACCGAACAGTGCTGAATTTCGTTTACTGGCCGATCTCCTGGGTGCTGCGGTTCTGGCACGAAGTGGTCGGCGTTGTTGTGCCCAAAACCTCCGGGCTGTCCTGGGTGCTGGCCATTGTCCTGCTGACCTGCACGGTGCGTATCTTCCTGGTGCGGCCGATGGTCAACCAGATGCGCAGCATGCGCAAAATGCAGGAGGTCCAGCCGAAGATGCAGGCCATCCGCGAGAAGTACAAAAACGACCAGGCCAAGATGGCCGAAGAGATGCGCAAGGTGCAAAAGGAGATGGGCGTCAACCCGCTCGCTTCGTGCATCGTGCCGATCGTGCAGATGCCGATCTTCCTTGGCCTGTTTCACGTGCTGCGCTCCTTCAACCGCACCGCCGGCCCGAACCAGCCTGGTTTGTCGATTGAAGAGAACCGCAACATTGCCAACTACGCCTTCCCGGTGGAGGACGTCCGCTCCTTCCTCGACGCGACCGTCTTCGGCGTGCCGCTCTCCGCATATATGTCCATGCCGGAACAAGCGTTCGCGGCGTTTACCGGCGTTGACCTGACGCGTACGCACATCATCGCCGTGTGTCTTCCGATGGTGCTCATCTCTGCGGCTTTCGTGCACTTCAACGCTCGAATTTCCATCAACCGCCAGAAAGAGCGCCGCGCCTCCGGCAAGGTCGCCGCCCCTGTCGGTGAACAGGCGCAGATGATGGAAGCTCAGATGGGCATGATGAACGGCATGTTGCTGTGGATCATGCCGATCATGATCGTCGCCACTGGCTTCATGTGGCACGTGGGCTTGCTGGTCTACATGCTGTCCAACAACATTTGGACGTTCTTCCAAACCCGCATTGTCTACGACAAGATGGACAAGGAAGAAGCCATCGAGGAAGCGCAGAAGCGCGAGGCCAAGCGCGCCTCCGCTCCGCAGGTCGCCGCACGCAAGGTGGACAAGCGCTCCAAGAAGCAGCGCAAGCAGGGCAAGTAGCTTTTCGACGGCTGCGTCGCACCGCCTCAGCATCAATCCGCAGCATCAATCCGCGTCCCGCCGGGCGCGGATTTTTGTTTCTACCGGGGCGGCCGTTCTGATTGGTCGCTCGCCGGAGCCGTTTACTAGAGTTGGGTGGAAATCACCCAAGCCGCGTCAAGGAGTGCACAGCCGTGTCGGATCAGGTCCCTGCCATCGCCCACGAGGTCTTCGGTGACCGGGTTGACCTGGCCGCGGCATACCATAAATCGCTGGCCACCGCTGCGACTGAGCGGGGGTTTATCGGGCCGAAAGAAGTCGACCGGCTCTGGGAGCGGCACGTGCTCAACTGCGCGGTGATAGGCGAGGCCTTTGAGGACGGGCTGAACGTGGCGGACATCGGCTCCGGCGCCGGGTTGCCCGGCATCCCGCTCGCCATCGCGCGACCCGATCTAAACGTGTCGCTGATCGAGCCGCTGCTGAAGCGCTCGGTCTACCTCGGCGAGGTCAAAGACGAGCTGGGGCTAGACAACGTCACCGTGGTTCGCGGCCGGGCGGAGGAGCAGCCGAAGGCGCAATTTGATGCGGTGACTTCTCGCGCGGTTGCACCGCTGGGCAAGCTCGCGAAATGGTCGCTGCCTCTGGTTCGCAGTGGCGGTGCCATGGTGGCGATGAAGGGGGCGTCGGTAAGCGAAGAGCTCGAAAGAGACAGAACTGACATTAAGGCTGCCGGCGGTGGTGACTCGACGATCTTCACTGTGGGCGACATGCTGGACCAACCGACAACTTTGATCCGGATTGTGAGGCGGTAACCGATGGCGCGCGTGGTCACAGTAGCGAACCAAAAAGGCGGCGTGGGCAAAACCACCACCAGTGTGAACATGGCTGCGGCTCTGGCGCACCAGGGTGCGAAGGTCCTAGTGATCGACCTGGATCCGCAGGGCAACGCCTCGACGGCGCTCGGCGCGGAGCACACCTCCGGGACTGTTTCGAGCTACGAGGTGCTAATTGGTCAGACCGAGCCGACGGATGCGATGCAGGCGAGCAGCCAGCATGACGGGTTGTTCTGCATCCCGGCGACGATTGATCTAGCCGGCGCGGAGATCGAGCTGGTGTCGATGGTGCGCCGCGAGTATCGCCTGCACGACGCGCTGCGACGTGGGTTCTTGGAGGAGCAGGGCTTCGACTTTGTGTTCATTGACTGCCCGCCGTCGCTGGGGTTGATCACGATCAACGCGATGACCGCAGTCGATGAGGTGCTGATTCCGATCCAGTGCGAGTACTACGCGCTTGAGGGCGTGGGCCAGCTGCTGGGCAACATTTCCATGATCCGCGAGCACCTGAACCACAACCTGCACATCTCCGGTGTGCTGCTCACGATGTACGACGCGCGTACCCGCCTGGCCTCGGACGTTGCCGATGAGGTGCGCAACCAGTTCGGTGAAGTGGTGCTGAAGAACGTGATCCCGCGTTCCGTGAAGGTGTCCGAGGCGCCGGGATTCGGACAGACAGTGATTGAGTATGACCCGACTTCGCGCGGCGCAATGGCATACTTCGATGCAGCAAAAGAGTTCTCGGAGCGCGGCGATTACCAGCCGCACGAGACCACCGGCCCGATCGGCGTGAGCCCGGAAGTCTACGCACAGCTCGAGGGCGAAAACTAGGGTTTTCAAGGACGAGGAGTACAAGCGATGGCACAGGAACGCAAAGGTGGCCTTGGTCGCGGACTCGCGGCGCTGATCCCGTCGGCACCCGCGGACATGGACAAGTCCGGCAAGACCGGCGCGATCGGCGGCGGCGCGTCCGACATCATCTTTGGCAAGCAGTCCGCGGACGGTGCGAAAGGTGCCGGTTCTGAGGACCAGACCGCCGAGCGCGACCCGGAGCCAAAGAAGTCCAAGCGCCCCAAGGGTTCCCCTCAGGTCTCCGGTGCGCCGAAGACCGTCGCCGGCGCACCGACCGTGACCCCTGCGAACGAGAACGTGATGCAGCCCGTGCCGGTTGGTGGCGCGCGCTACCAGGAGATCCCGCTCGGGCAGATCATCCCGAACCCGAAGCAGCCCCGCCAAGTCTTCGACGAAGATGAGCTGAACGAGCTCGTACACTCCATCCGCGAGTTCGGCCTGCTTCAGCCGATCGTCGTGCGTGACACTCGCGAAGGCTTCGAGCTGATCATGGGCGAGCGCCGCTGGCGCGCCGCGTCGAAGGCGGGGCTCAAGTACATCCCAGCGATCGTGCGCGAGACCTCCGACGAGGACATGCTGCGCGACGCGCTGTTGGAGAACATCCACCGCGTCCAGCTCAACCCGCTCGAAGAGGCAGCCGCCTACCAGCAGCTCCTCGAAGAGTTCGGCGTGAACCAGGAACAGCTCGCCGAACGCCTGGGTCGCTCGCGCCCCGCAATCACCAACGCCATCCGCCTGCTCAACTTGCCGGTTGCTGTCCAGCGCCGCGTCGCAGCAGGCGTGCTCTCAGCAGGTCACGCGCGCGCACTCTTGGGCATCAAGCTTGGCGACGACACCTCCGACGCCCAGGACCGCCTCGCGGAACGCATCGTCGCGGAAGGCCTTTCCGTGCGCGCGACCGAAGAAGCGGTCACTTTACTGAACAAGCACGGTGAGGCGCCTGACAAGCCGAAGCGCGAACCGACTCCGCAGCCGGAGTTCCTCTCCGCCGCCGCAGACCAGCTTGCCGACGTGTGGGATACCAAGGTTTCCGTCACAATGGGTAAGCGCAAAGGCAAGATCGTCGTCGAGTTCGGCGACCGCGAGGACTTTGAGCGCATCATGGCGCTCATTCAAGGCGGCGAGTAATAGGAGGTACTTCGGGCATGGCACACAGTCGCGACACCTCCGCGCGCGTTGTGCCCCTCCGCATCGGTTCACTCGACCGCCTGCACCCGAAAACCGCCTCGAGTGTGTTCTGGGAGCTGGATCCCCTGGTGGCCGGCCTGGTTTCCGGGGTGAGCGAGGCTGATCCCCAGATCGATAAGGAGGCCTGGCTCGTCGCTTCAGCGTTCAATCACGAACCCGTCGGGTTTTCCATCATCGACGCAGCGTCAGAGACCGGCGCCCTCGCCACCATTCTCTATTGCCCCGCCGCCGATGCTCCAGGCGCGGTACGCATGCCGACGGCCCCGGTAAGCAAAGACGCGTGGATTGTGACCAGCCTGCACATCGACGAGGCGGCCCGCCGCCGCGGTTGGGAGTCCGTGCTGTTGGATTCGGTGATCGGCGCCGCGACTTCAGCCGGTGTCTCCGCCCTCGAAGTTTTCGGCGTGCGCGCGGACGGTCCGAGGGACAAGCTCTCGCCCGCGTGTGCAGAGCTCGTCGACGCCGCGTCTCAGATCGGCCTTACCGAGGTCTCAATCCTGGAATCCGCGGGGTTCAAGGTCGCAGCAGACCACCCCGCGATTCCGCGCCTGCGTCTAACTCTTCCGCCCGATTTCGATCTTCTCACCGCGCACGAGATCGCCGACCTCCTCTCTGAGGTCCCCGCGCAGTAATTCATTCAATCATCAACTCATCACCGAGCTGCCGCGGTGAATTACATTGATGTAATCACCTGCTACCCTACGTTCATGCGCGCCGATGAGATTACAAGCCTGATTGCCCAAGGTGAGGGCCTTAATGTTGCTTTCGCACGCCGCGTGTCGGCCGCATACATCAATGAGTGGCGGGTGATTGAAATAATGGCATGCTTGGCCAATTCACGCGGCGGCACGCTACTCATTGGGGTGGATAGCGACGGCACCGTGAGCGGATGCCACCCTTTCCACGGCAACACGACCGACCCAGCCACACTCGCCGCAGCGGTTTTCCGCAACACGGCCCCGGGGCTCGCTGTCGACGCGCGGGTCGTCGAGATAGACGGAAAAGACGTTGTCGCGGTGACCACCCAAGCGCATTCGAGTCCCGTCGCCACCCGCTGGGGGACGTATCGCACCCGGCGTCTCAACGCGCAGGGCGTGCCTGAATGCGTCGGCATGGACCCGGCGTACCTCTTCACCCGCTACCGCGACGCGAATGGCACCGACTGGGCGCTGACCCCAGCCCCGGGTGCGACCCTCGCGGATCTGAACCCCGAAGCCATCGTCGAATTTCGCACGCTGACCAGCGATAGTCACCTGCAGTCTCTCGATGACGAAGGTCTGATCCGCGCGCTCGGCTTCTACGATGACTCCCTTGAGCCGGTTGCGCTCGGTGCCATCGCCCTTTTCGGAGAGCAGATGGCTTTACGACGATTTCTGCCCCACCACCACCTCGTCATCGCTGACCGTCGAGCGACTCCCCGGACTTACCGCAGCAGCGCTCCCCTGGCACTGATGCTTTCGGACCTGCAACGTAACAGTGACGTATTCGGCGACGGCCTGCCCTTGGTGGTGAATGCACTTACCCACCGCGACTACTTTGTTCCACAGCCGGTGTACGTGGCAATTGACGGCAAAGGCCTCCGCGTCACCAGCCCGGGCGGGGTGCCGCGCGGGGTGAACTTGCAAGCAGTTGCCGACGGTCAAGCGACATACGCACCCCGCTCGCTTTACCTCGCCACCGCACTCGCACGCATGGGCATCGCGCGTGCTGCGGGCAGCGGCATCGCAGATCTTTCCGCGGCGCGGAAAACGCAGCGTGCTACTACCCTGTCGTTTGCCGGTTCGCACGATCAGGGAGTAGTCGCTTCGCTGAGTTGGGACACCGAAGGCCGTGTTGCGGCTGCGTCAGAGCAGAGTTCTGATGTTGATCAGCTGAGCGAGAATGAAGCTCGCGCTTTACAAACGGTTCGCGACCTGGACGGACGCAGCGCATCGAGCAGTGAAGTCGCAACGAAAACGGGTTTGAGTAAGCAGCAGGCCTACCGCGCACTGCGCAAGCTTGTCGACGCTGGCCTGATCCGCCGCACCGGCGAGACTCGCACCACCCGCTACTTGGTTTAGGCGGGCGTTAAGCGAGTTCCTCGCGCAGCAGGTCAGTGAACTTGTAGGTGCCTGTCGGCTGGTCGTCCATATCCAGCAGGTAGAGACGCTTCACCGCCACCACGATGGCTTCGGCGATGGCGTCGCGCTGCTTCGGATCGGTGAGCACCGCAACATCGCCGGGGTTGGTGAGGTAGCCAGCAACCACTTCTACCGACGGCATCCGGGTCATGCGCAGCATTTCCCAGGTGCGTCCGTGATTGTGGCAGTTGCGCAGATCCGTACGCGCGGCGATCTCACGCTGAATGTACCCGGAGAGCGTCTCCCCCGTCATGGAAGATGATCCGTGCTCGGAGCCGAAGTAAAACGTTGCGACGCCGTTCGCCTTCTCGTTGGAGTAGCGGTCCAGCTTCAGCGAAATCACCAGGTCAGCGCCGAAACTGTTCGCCAGATCGGCACGTGCCTTTGTCGAGGGGTTGTCCCCACGCGGGCGGGAAAGGATTGTCTCCATACCGGCTGCAACCATGCGACCCTCGACGCGCTGGGCCAGATCCCAGATGATCTCTTCCTCAAGGATCTCGCCGTAAGGTCCATCCACCGACATGCCGCGCTGATCGCCGCCCAGACCCGGGTCGATCACCACGCGTTTGCCGCTCAACCGGGGACCGGCTTGGCGCACGTGCTCGCGCTCGCGGATCGCGTGCGCGGAGCCGCCGGTGATGCGCCGGCCCAGCAGGCTTAACGCGCGCAACGTCTCTGGACCGCAAACGCCGTCGTCCTCGAGGCCGGTGTCTAACTGGAAATTCGCCAACGCCTCGTGCGTGATCTGGCCGAAGCGACCATCCACGCGTTGCTGGTAAAACCCCAGCTCATGCAGCTGCTTCTGCAACTCGGCGACATCGTCGCCAACGAGTGGCTGGCTCGGCTGGTAGCTGAGCACACGGGCACCGAGCTTGTACGACGCTTCACGGATCTCCCGCAGCGTCAGCTCGTCGATGTCGCCGGAGGGCACGATGCCTCGAGACTGTTGGAAGGCCCGGACTGCGGCGGCCAAGGAGTCGTCGAAAAGCATCTCCTCCTTTGAAAACCTGCGGGAGTTGAAGGTGTCGATCTCGCCCTGGTACCCCTCGAGCAGGCCGAGACGCGCGAGTGAGGTGCGGACCTCAGCTACGCGCGCGCTCGAATCACCGACGCGGAGTACGTCTCGCACCATGCAGGAAGTCCTTTTCTCTCAAACGTTGCTGCCAATTATGCAACCAAACCAATGTGTGCCGTCTTTCGGCGCGCGCTAAATGTGCGACTGTACTCGCTTGACGATTTCGCTCTTCGGCCGCAGCCCAACGAACTCGTCGACCTTGTCGCCGCCCTTGAATAGAAGCACCGTCGGGATGGACATGACCTGGAACATTGCGCCGAGCATACGCTCCTCGTCGACGTTAACCTTGGCCACCTTGACCTGGCCGTCCATCTCCGCGGCGACCTCATCCAACACGGGGCCGAGCTTTTTGCACGGCCCGCACCACTCGGCCCAGAAGTCCACCAGCACAGGGGTCTCGGATTCGATGACCTCCGACTTGAACGTTGTCTGCGTGACGTCGATCGGTGCGCTCATGGTTCCCCTTTGCCGATAGTTGCCTGCAACCACTTTAGATGTTGACGTGCCTACGATGCTAAAGCGCCGCGAGGTAGTGCTGTGCATCCAGGGCCGCGCGGCAGCCGGAACCCGCCGCGGTGATCGCCTGACGGTAGGTCTTGTCCACCAGGTCGCCGGCTGCGAAGACACCGGGGACGCTCGTCGCGGTCGAGGGTTCCGCTACCTGCACGTAGCCTCCCTGGTCGGTGGTCACCTGGCCTTCGAGAAAGCCGGAGCGCGGGTCGTGGCCGATGGCCACGAACATGGCGGTCGCATCAAGCACGCTTGCCTCGCCGGTCACCACGTTGCGCACGCCCAGGCCCTCCACCTTGCCGCCGCCGTCGATGACTTCCTCTACGATCGTGTCCGTGAGGAACTCGATCTTCTCATTGTCCCTCGCCCTTTGGAGCATGATTTTCGACGCCCGGAAGTTCTGCGATCGGTGAATCAACGTCACCTTGGAGCCGAACTTGCTCAAGAAGTCCGCTTCTTCCATCGCGGAGTCGCCGCCGCCGACCACGGCGATGTGGTGGTCCTTGAAGAAAAAGCCGTCACAGGTCGCGCAGGTGGACACGCCGTGGCCGGTCAGTTCCGCCTCGCCTGGAACGCCGAGGTGGCGAGGTGCTGCACCGGTGGCCAGGATGATGGCCTTTGCCTGGAACTCTTCGCCGTCGACGTAGACCTTCTTATTGTCACCGCTGAAGTCGACGCGTTCCACTAGCTCGGAGCGTAGGTCTGCGCCGAAGCGCTCCGCCTGGTCGCGCATGTCGCCCATGAGGTCCGGCCCCATCACGCCCTCGGCGAAGCCCGGGAAGTTTTCCACCTCGGTGGTGTTCATCAGTTCGCCGCCGTACTCGTAGCCCTCGAACACGAGCGGGTTGAGCTCGGCGCGCGCAGCGTAGATCGCGGCGGTGTAACCGGACGGCCCGGAGCCGATGATGATCAGGTCGTGCACCTTGCCGGTGCCCTCAGCGGCCTTGGTGCTCTCAGTACTCTCGGAATGAGTCTCGGTCGCAGCGTCGTTACCGGTGTTCAAGGTGATAAAGCCGGGGTTAGTCATGATGGGGGTTCAGCCTGCTTTCGCGTATGGATATCACTTCCAAACGCCCGCAAGTGTAGCGCTATTCCCCGTCAGCCATGGCAGCCGCCACGAACTCGCGCGCACGGTACCGGCGTGACTTCACGGTCCCCGGTCGCACCCCGAGTTCGTCGGCTGCAGAATCCACGCTCATCCCTTGGACGTCGATAAGCTCTAAAGCTCTTCTTTGAGCAGCGGGCAGCTTCGCGACTGCTTGCCGGAGCGCGAGGAACTGCTCGATGGTCGCAGTGGGATCGTGCGCGAGATAGCGGTTGGCGTCCTGCGCAACCACGTCATCGTCGTAGCTCACCGTCGGCCCGCGCCTGGCCATACGGCGTTGATGGTCCAGCGCCGCATTGGTCACCGTGCGATGCAGCCACGTAGACAGCTGTGCTTCCCCGCGATAGGTGTGCAGGCTGCGGCTCGCGCGAAACAGCGCTTCCTGCACGATGTCCTGCGCGTCTTGCTCATTGCGCGCGTAGTTGCGCGCCACGTAATACATCCGCTGGCGGTGGCGGCGCACAATCAGCTTGAACGCGCGCACATCCCCCGCCACATAGTCCCGCGCCAGCTCACGATCCGTTCGATGCGGCATGCTGTCTCCCCCGATCCCCCGATACTTTCCAGGTCCATTGTGCCGGGCGAGGCGCAGCTTGGGAACCCCTCGCGTGCCCACTTCAGTGGGCAAGAGCAAGGTGCTTATCGACGGTCCGTGTACCCAATCACCGAGACTTCCCGCAAGGTGGCGCGGCCGGGACCAGCGTCATCATCCGCGTCTTCTCGGGGCGGCAGGTAGACCAGCACCGCTTCGAGGCGTGTAGCGGAGAGCTCGTCCGACTTCACGTCGATATTGTTCTGCCCCGTGTGGAAAGTGCCGTCTGCGAGCTGCGGCAGCCCGTCGAAGTCGACGGTGTCCAGGCCGCGGCCCTCGGGCACGCCGTAGACCTCGTAGGGACCGCCTTCGCTGGTGGCGTTGATTAGCAGGTGCTCGAGGGTGAACGCTCCGGTGTCATCGCTTTCGGGGCGGAGGACGAGCACAGTGTCGCGCTTGGTCACCCAGGTTGTGCTGGTGTCATTGTCGACGGTGTTGGCGACGTCGTTGGGTGGGGTATTGGCTTGGCTGGAGTCCCCGTTGCTGAACTCCTCGCTTTTGGGGGCGGGGTCACCGTCCGGTGTCAGTGCCGTGGCGGTCAGCGGACCGATGACCACGGGCAGGCCGGTGGCGCGCTCCGATTCGTCGACAGTTTCACTCGGTGCTTCGCTGGGGTCTTGCTCACCCTGGATTGACTCCGGGTTCAGTGGCCCGTCCGTCTCGTCGCTGGAGAAGAATCCGACGAGGTATGCGGTGAGGGCAGCAATGGCCACCACCGAGGCCACTGCGGTCGCCATGAGGATGACTACGGCCACCGGGCTGTAGCGTCGCGAGCCGAAGCCGCCGCGCAGCTCGTCCGGATCGTCGTAGACGGTCTCTTGAGGCCCGACCTGGTTGAGGCGTACCGGGTCGTCGGTGGGTGTCGACGCCGGCGCCAAATCCTGCTGCTCCCCACGGGTCGGATGATCGGTGACCGTACCGGGGAGGTTGGCTTCTCTGCGGAGCGCTGCCTGGATGTCTTGGAAATCGTGGGCTTCGATCGCCTGGGCTTCGACAAGCGCACGGGTGTTTCGGGTCAGCTCCGCCAGCGCGTCGGAGTTGGTGTTCGCCGTGAGTAGCTCTAACCCGGAGGCGAACGCTGCGGCATCGCCCGCTGGGGTGGAATCGGGCAGCACGGCGGGGAATGCGAGGCGGATTTTGCCCTCGGTGTCGATACGTAGGCGCTGACGGTTGTCTAGGCCAAGCGGTGCGTCTTGGCTCTGCGCGAGTGCCAACAGGCCAGCAAGCGGCGCGAGCGCGTTCGCTACTGCTTCGGTGTGCAGGGTCAGACCGGAGTCGGTGACCGCTTTGACCGAGCTGCCCTCGATCCAGTCCGCGACTACGAGTGCGCCTGTGCGGTACGACAGCACCTCGATGTTGTCTGCGACAGCGGGGTGCTTGAGCTTGGCAATCTTGCTGGTGCGCTGGACCACGCCTCCGGCATTGATCGCAGCGTCGCGGGGGGTTGCCGGTGCCATCGGGGATGCGCCGGTGGTGTCGACGAAGGTGAGCGCCACTTCCCTACCGGTGGTGACTTCGCGGGCCTGCCAGAAGCGGGCTCCGGTCGTGGCGCCGTGCTCACGAATGAGACGGAAGCGGCCGTCCGATACTCGTGCGCCGGGCACCAGTCGTGGGCCGCGCACCACACCTGCGGACATTGGCGGCGGGACCGGGGAGGCGTTAAAGAAATCGGTGGCCAGGAACTGCGTGGAGACGTCGCGCGGATCCACTTGGCCGGTGTCGATTGCGCGCTTCTCGTCCGGGCTGATGAAGCGGGACAGGCCTGGGACCCTGGTGAGTGCGCGGCCGAGGTTCTGCACCTCGGGGAGGCCGGAGCGGGCAAGCACGAGGCCCGTGATCACGAGGAAGACCAAGCCTAGGAGCATGACCTCAATGAGCAGGCCGAGCGACGGCGTGCCGATGAGCGAACCCAAGAAGGCCGGCATGTCCACGCCAAAGGCGCCGCGAACGATCCAGCGCAGCACGAAGGTCGCCGCCAAACCCACGAGTGACGCAGCGAGCGCCCAGGTGGAGGTGTAGAGGATTGTGCCCACCTGTAGTGTGCCCAGTTTGCGTTTGAGTAGCTGCGCACCGATAACCGCGCCGGCGACGAAGCCGAAGCCATTCGCGGCGCCGAGCAGCACCACCACCTGCTCCGGGCTGCTCGCCACCGTGGGCGCCAGGTAAGACAGGAAGATCTTGGTCAGCGTGATGCCGGCGATGATGAGGGTTGGCGTCCACGCTTCTTCGCGTGCGTAGAAGACACGTAGGTGCAGCATTACCAGCGCGTAGGGAATCAGTGTGAACGCGGAGAAGCTCACCGTAAGACCGAGGATGTGCGCGGCCTGCGGCGAGAAGTCGCCGTACGCAAAGAGCGCGTTGCCGATCTCGGGGCCGAGACCCGTCATGAAGACGATGATGGGAATCAGCGCGATGAAGGTCAGCTTTGTGCCCAGCGTGAGGTCGCGGACCACAGCCTGGTCGTCGCCATCGGCCGCGCTGCGGCTCATACGCGGCATGATCGCAGTCAGCAGCGTGACGCCGATGATGCCGTAGGGCACCTGCAGCAGCATCCAGTGCTGTTGGTAAATGAACGGCGCGGCTTCCGATGCCATCGACGCGATGCGGGTGGTCACGATGTAGCCGGCCTGGCTGACCGCGACGTAGGCGATGATCGCCAGCGCCATGCCGCCGAATTGCTTGAGCCTGTCGTCGAGGCCCCACAGCGGAGTGAGGTTGATGCCCAGCTTGCGCAACGCTGGGAGCATGATGGCGCACTGCACCACCACACCAAGCGTGGTGCCCAGGCCCAGCAGCAGCACGTGAGGGTTGCTGACCGTGGTCGGTGCCGCCGGGTTAAGGCTTCCCGGGATGGCCATGTACATGATGAGCACCGCGATGGACACGACGTTGTTCGCCACTGGGGCCCACGCGCCTGGACGGAAATGCTCCTTCGTGTTCAGGATTGCCATAAACAGCGAGAACATGCCGTAGAAGAAGATTTGCGGCAGCACGAGGTAGGCGAATGAGGTGGCTTGGATGACGTTGACTTTGCCTTCGTCGTCAAGAAACAGCCTTGTGAGCAGCGGCGCTGCGACTACGGTGAGCACGGTTACGGTGACCATCAACGTCAGCGTGAGCGTGAACAGCTGCCGCACGAAGCGCTCACCGCGGTCGGCGTCTTCCTTCTCCGCGCGCACGAGCACTGGTACCACGAGAGCGGTCAACACGGAGCCCAGCACGATTTCCGTGATCAGGTTCGGCAGCTGGTTCGCGGTGTTGAACGCGGAGGCCACTGCAGGCCCGAGGGCCGCACCGATGAGCACGGTGCGGATAAATCCCGTGATGCGTGAGATGAGCGTTGCCACCGCCATCGAACCAGTAGCGCGTACAACGGACTCGTTCGAAGTGCTTGCCCCCTCCTCCCCCGAAGCCTTGGTGGCTACCGCAGATTCGGTGGCGACTCCGGCGGCCTCACCGGCCATCACGCCGCCTGCGGCGGTTTCCGCTGGCGTGGAAGGTGCGATGGTCTCGCCCTTCGGGCTGGTGGTCAGCAGGGAGCGGTCCGGGGTGCCTGTCTCCTCGGCCGGTGTCTGCTTCCGAACGCGAGGGGCGGGAACGGGTGCAGGCGGAGCTGGGGTGACGATGCGGCGGCGCAGGCCAGCATCCGGCTGGGTGCCGTCCTGCTGATTCACGTCGTTGTCCATTGGATCGCTTTTTAGCTACCTTTCTAGCTACTGGGTACTACCGCGTCGCGGTAACTCGTTGTCACGGGGTTCTGGTGGAGGGTCGGGCGGCTTACGCGGTGGAGCCTTCCTCGACGCTATGCGCCAAGGCGGAGATTGCGAGCGCGCCGCCGTGCTGCGCTTTTGGCGCTTCCCCACTGAGTACAGCAAGAGCAACACGGCGCCGACTGTGCCGATCGCTAGCAGCACCCAGCCTGGCACCGCAGAACTTGGGGTGCGTACCGAGATTTCCACTGGCTGGGAAATCGCATGGCCCTGCGGCCCGGCGAGGTAGAGCTTCAAGTCGGTGCTGCGCGCTTGGCGCGGCAAGTCTGCGGTCATCTGGAGAGTGACTGAGCCGCGCGCCGGGATGCGCACACTGTCCGGAACGTTGAGACGAGCGCCGTCGGGGGCGGTGTACAAAATCGCGGTGTCCACCGGCAGCGGCATCCCGTTTTGCGCGACGATGAGCAGCGGACTCGACGGAGAGGTGCGCGTGTAGACGTTGCCCGGTGGGATCAGGTTGACCGCGGAGCGGAGCTCCCCGAGCACACCGCGTGACTCGGTTAACCGGGCGGCGCTCGCCTCCGTCGCGACGGTGTGCTCCGCCATCGACTGCCGGCGCGTCAGCGAAAACGCGGTGAGAATGTCGCGCCGCAGCGGCAGCGTGAACCCGTAACGGGTAAGCGCGATCGACGGGTCAGGCGCTAACAGCGTCGAGAGGTCGTTGATAAACCGCGTCTGCTGCGTGGCGTTGAGGATTTCGCTGTCGGAAAAGACAGTCGGGTCCGCATACTCGGTGCCCACTCGCTCGGCAGGAGGCACGGCAGTGTCAGCGGGCACCTCGAGGTATGCATCGAACGCTACGGGCGCGGCCGTACCGGAGTGCAGCACGTCGGCAACAGTTCCCAGGAGCACAGCCGCAGCATCGGCATCCCAATGGGCCGGAGCGTTCACTAGCACCGGTTGCGCCGCCGGCTCGCTCTCGAACGACACCGCGTTCTGCAGCGCCAACCGCACCGCAGCCGCGGCGTTGACATTCCGCGCGGCGGGAGAATCCAGCGCGTAGTCGTAGCGCAGGGGTTCGTTGGAGTAACCCACCGTCGCTGGCTGCTGCCCCATTGCGGCTAGGGTTGCGCCCAGCGAATCTTGAAAGCGCACCGCCATCACACCCGGCGCCATCCACGCAAAGCGCTCGTCGCTGCCGCCGGCTGGAACCGCAGTATCCGCGGCGACGAGCACCCGCACCGGCGACACCGGTTCAGGTGCGGCAGCCCAGGCGGGAGTCACCGTATCGAAGCGCTCCAGCGAGCTGCGCGACCCTTCACCCGGAAACAGGGGGCGGTCGTTGTCCTGCGGTCCCTCCGCACCAGGGTTGGCGGTGGCGCTCGCTACCGCGCGCTCCCAAGAACCGCTGAGTCCCTCTTCGGGGATGGTGGAACGTGAGTGATCCCCCCACCCGAGCACAGGCACGGCGTCTGCTTCCGTATACCCGGCGGGCGGTACAACCACATTTGTAACGCCGGTAGAGCCCAGCACCCGGCCGAGCACGAACGGGCCTCGCTCGATCGCTTCGCGCACCATCCATGGGTCACCGGTCCGCGCCAACGCGTTGAGGTCCGCATTTGCCCACGGCATCGCCACGGTGCAGCCCGATTCGGCGATCAGCCGCACCTTGGCTAGCCACGCCGCTGCGTCCTCCGCACCTTTGCCGGGGTTGCCGTGCGTCTCGGTGGCTTCGTCGCCCCAGCTGTCGCGCAGACGCTTCGGCTCCTCCACTACGGGTGCGCGCTCATCGGAAACGATGTAGCCATCTGCCATGCGGTCCACGGTCTCAATCAGCGCCGGGTCGAGTGCGACGCACGTCGCAGCCTCAAGGGCTGGGTCCTTGGCCGCCTCCAGGTACGCGTCTGCGAGTTCGGTCAGTCTCCCGCCCGGCGCGAGCTGGTCGGCGAGGTCCTCGCTCGCCAGAACCAGCTGTGGCGATTCCGGAGCCTCTCCGGTTTCGCCCGCCAGAATGTCCACCTGCGCGGTGATCGGGTACAGCACACTCACTCCCGCTGGTTGCGCACCCTCCGGCAGTTGCCCGGGCACCGTTACGTGAAACCGCTCGGTACTCAATGGCGCGCCCGAGCCATCGTCTAGTTCAAACAGCAGCGGGTACGTGCCCGGAGTGGTCAGCGCAAGCTCATCCGGGTCAATGGAGAGTTCAAACACCACAGATCTACCCGCCTCAATGCCGGTGGGTAGGTCACGGCGGGAGCCGGTCGTCGTATATTCGCTTGTCGACGCCACGCTGGCCACGCGCTGATCACGCACCGAGCCCGTCGGGGGCGCCCGATGCGGTGTGATGGTGAGGTCGCGAAGCTCGGCGTCAGTTCGGTTAGTGACGCGAAGTTTCACGTGAAACGGCTCGTTATCGACCACGGAAGGGGCGTCGACAAGCGAAAGCTCTGCGACCTGCCCCTCCCCTGGCCGAACTGCCGGGTTGGCCCATTCCTCGGCGACCTCGGGATTGGAGGGGTCGAGCGGGACGGCGAGCGCGGAGGCAGCCGGCGCAGTGAGCACCGCAGTGAGGCTTGTGGCGGCGCCGGCGGCGAGGGCCCGCACAAATGCGCGCGGCGCGAGGCGGCTCATCGCGGGGTGGCCCTTCCGGCTTCAGCTTCCTTTCTGGCCAGATCGGGCATGCGGTCGACGGCGATGCGGGCGAGTTTGCGCTCGTCGGCGTAGGCGAGACGCTCGATGAGCTCGTTCATGGGCACCCAGGCGACCTCGGTGACCTCGGGGTCCTCGTCGTTGAACACGCCGTCGACGTAGCGCAGCAGGTTGTGGTGCACGGTCTTGTGGATGCGCACGCCGTCGGACACAAACCAGTAATCGATGATGCCCAGGGTGTCGAAGGCCTCGCCGTAGATGCCGGTTTCCTCCCACACCTCGCGCTCGGCCGTGCGCCACTGGTGCTCGCCATCTTCCACGTGGCCCTTCGGCATGGACCACAAAAGGCGTCCGCGGCGGTCTAACCTGCCGATCAGCGCGGTGTAGATGCGGGAAAGATCCACATGCCCGTTCGAACCGACCGCCTCGGCCATGCCGGAGACAACGAGGCCGCCGGCGGAAGTCTCGTCACGGGTGTCAATTGCCGAGTCGAAGCGCTGCTGATACTGCGGCTTGCGGCGCTGCTCATGACTGCGGTGCTGGTTCGACCGGTTCGATCCTCCCCTGCCACGGCCGCGGCGGCGACGCTGTTGGCTGGACTTACCCGCACCTTGCTTGCTGGCACCTTGCTTGCCCGCACCTTGCTTGCTTGTGCTCTGCTTGGCTGAGCCCCGCTTGGACTCCCCCGACTTTTCGGCGCTGGACTTCTCGCTGCGGGATTTCTGCGAACCCTGCGCGCCCTGCTGACCAGCCTGGCCCGCGGCTTGGGTCGCGCCGCTGCGACCCTTGCCCCGGCCACGTCGACGCCGCCGCTTTGAGCCGCCTGAACCACTCGCCCCCGAGCCCGGCGAGCGCCTCTGCTCGCCCTGGGATGCGTCCCGGGGTGCAGAGGCGCCCGGAACGGGCCGAGTGTTCTCAGTCATTCGTCTCATGGTATCCGCTGTGCAGGCAAATGTGGTACTTCACCGCTGCCGGGTATCGTCTTACGGGTGACAACGCCTGCAACCCCTCCAAATCTATTCGACCTGCCCAACCCGGACGACCCGAATGCGGTCGCGGTGTTGATGGCACGGGTGCAGGGAGTCGTCGATAAGCAAAAGCCCTTGCTTGCACCGCTGGCTGAAGCTTTCGTGGCGCGCGGCGAGTCCTTATATCTTGTGGGCGGGCCGGTGCGCGATGCGATGCTGGGCAAAGTGAGCCATGACCTGGACTTCACCACCTCTGCGCGGCCCGAGGTGATCCGGGAGATCCTGGATGCTTGGGGCGAGAAGACCTGGGACACCGGCATTGAGTACGGCACGGTCAGCGCGGTGAAGCACGGCCAGCAGGTTGAGATCACGACGTTTCGCGCGGATCTCTACGACGGCGTGACCCGCAACCCCGAGGTGACCTTCGGCGACACCCTCGACGGCGACCTGGTGCGGCGCGACTTTGCGTGCAATGCGATGGCAGTGGAGCTTTTGCTTATCGACGGCACCTTTGCACCGCAATTCCACGATCCTGTCGACGGCCTTGAAGATGTGCTGCATCGCCGCCTAGATACCCCGCAGGCGCCCGAGGTGAGCTTCCGCGACGACCCGCTGCGGATGCTGCGCGCGGCGCGTTTCGTATCTCAACTGGGATTTGCGGTGGCGCCGAGGGTGTTCGACGCGATGCGCGATATGGCGGAGGAGATCACCCGCATCACCGCGGAGCGCGTGCAGGCGGAGCTGGACAAGCTCATGAGCGGCGCGCAGCCGTGGGAGGGCATTGATCTGCTGGTGCAGACCGGGTTGGCCGAGCACGTGCTGCCCGAGATTCCTGCGCTGCGGCTGGAACGCGACGAGCACATGCAGCACAAAGACGTCTACCGCCACTCGCTGACCGTGCTGCGCAAGGCCACCGAGCTAGAGGACCCGGAGGAGGAACCGGACCTGAAGCTGCGCTGGGCGGCGTTGCTGCACGACATCGGCAAGCCCGCGACGCGTGCTGTGAAGGAAGGCGGCGGGGTGAGCTTCCACCACCACGAGGTGGTTGGCGCAAAGATGGCGCGCAAGCGGCTCAAGGCGCTGAAGTACCCGAAGCACGTGATCGAGGACGTGGGGCAGCTGGTGTTTCTCCACATGCGCTTCCACGGGTTCGGTGAAGGCCAGTGGACTGATTCGGCGGTGCGCCGCTACGTCACCGATGCCGGTGAGCTGCTGCCGAAGCTGCACAAGCTCGTGCGCGCGGATTCGACCACGCGCAACCCGAAGAAGGCGCGTCGGTTGCAGCGCACATACGACCACCTCGAGGAGCGCATCGCGGAGATCGCTGCCAAGGAGGATCTCGCGCGGGTGCGCCCGGATTTAGATGGCAACGAGATCATGCAAATCCTGGACCTCAATCCGGGCCCCGAGGTGGGCAAGGCGTGGAAGTATATGAAGGAACTGCGCTTGGAGCGCGGTGAACTCGACCACGACGAGGCGGTCGCCGAGCTAAAAGCTTGGTGGGAGCAGGAGCGCAGCAATGCCTGAGTACTTCTACGCGGACCGGTTGTTCAACGCGCTTGAGCGCGAGGACCCGGCGCCCGGCATGCTCCTCGTCGCCGCGCCGGGCATGTTCTCCCCGGAGTTCGCGCGCACTGTCGTGCTCGTGTTGGAGCACAACTCGGAACAGACCGTGGGCGTGGTGCTCAACCGCCGCAGCGAGCTTGCCGTGGCCAACATCATGCCCGAGTGGGCGGACCTCATGGCCGCGCCGCAGGCGGTCTACGTCGGTGGGCCGGTCGAGCCCCAGGCTGGCATCGGTGTCGGCGTGACCAAGAACGGCGTCGAACTCGAGGGGCATCCCTACTTCACTCGGCTGGCCAATAAGATCGTCCACGTCGATCTTGGGGCGGACCCCGAGGCGCTTGCTGATGAGCTGGAAGGCATGCGCGTCTACGCAGGCTATTCCGGGTGGGAGCAGGGGCAGCTTGACGACGAAATCCAGCGCGGCGACTGGTACATCGCCCCAGCCCTTCCCTCTGATGTGATCGCACCGGGCGGGGCCGACCTGTGGGCAGATGTACTGCGCCGCCAGCCTATGCCGCTGCCGCTGTTCGCCACGTTCCCGGTCAACATCGAGGACAACTGAGGCGTGATCGCCGATGGCCGTTTCACGTGAAACGCGCGACGAGATCCGCGCGGGGCTCCGCGATTCTTGGGTGGTTGCTCTCGGCCTGATTCCGTTGGGCCTCGCCTTCGGCCTTTTGATGACGCAGGCCGGGTTCGCGTGGTGGTGGACTCCGATCTTTTCCACCGTGATCCTCGCTGGGTCGATGGAGTTTTTGGCCATCGACATGGTCATCACCGGTGTCGGCCCGCTCTCCAGCGCGCTGACCGCGTTCATGGTGAACTTCCGCCACATCTTTTACGGGCTGACATTCCCCCGCCACATTCTGCGCGGCGGAACGTCGAAGATCTACTCCACGTACTCGCTGACGGATGAGGCCTACGCGGTGGTCTCCACCCAACAGGCCAAAGGCGAGCTGTCTGCCCCACGCCTGCTCACCATCCAGGGTTTCATCCACGCCGTGTGGCTGCTTGCGGGCATCGTCGGAGCGGTGGCTGGCTACGTGCTGCCGCCGGACCTTGAAGGCATGGACTTTGCCCTCACCGCGCTGTTCGCGGTGCTGGCTTGGGAATCATTCCGGGCGGCACGCGACTACTCGGCGCCACTCATTGCTGCCGCACTCGCCCTTGTCGCCGCGGTGGTACTTCCCGGACAGATGCTGATGGTTGCGCTCATCGCCTACTTCTGCATCCTGCTTGCGCGCTTCTGGTCGCCGCGGCTTGATGCGGCCTTGACGTGGAGGCAGCACTAGTGGGCAACTACGGCCTCCCACCCGGTGTCTCGCTGGGGATGGTCGCCGCAGTCCTCATCCCGGCCGCGATCGTCACCGTGCTGCTGCGCGCACTCCCCTTCTCGTTGCTGAGGGTGTTGCGCAACAGCCCGTTCATCGAGTTCCTCGGCGTGTTCATGCCTGTGGGTGTGATGACGGTGCTCGTCGTCTACACGCTTGTGGGTTACTCGGCCGAGCCAGCTCGGTTGGGGGTGGCCGTGGGCTGTCTGGCCTTCACACTTCTCCTTCAGCGGTGGAAGCGTCGCGCAGATCTATCAATCCTCGGCGGCACCGCCCTTTACATGCTGATCGCCAACATCCTGCTGTGAAGTTAGCAGCTAGTTAAAAAAATCCTTATTCGCCTGTAACACTCCGGTGAATCGATTAGATATAGGAAACTAGAGTCTTACTCTGGCTCTGTTCCAGTCTTTTGACCAACACATATGAAGGAGCTTCTGATGAAGCGTCTCGCGACCGCAGCTCTCGCTGCCGCAACTGCCCTCACCATCTCGACCGTTCCGGCACTCGCTGCGGACAACAAGGACGGCTCGTCCCTCACCGACACCACCAACTCCAAGTCCGGTGACTCCTCCCTCTCCAGCGACGACAAGTCCGGTGACAAGGGCTCGTCCTCCCTGACCGACGACAAGTCCAAGACCGGCGACATCAAGCTCTCCAGCGACGACAAGTCCGGCGAGAAGGGCTCCTCCTCCCTCACCGACTCCAAGTCCGGCGAGAAGGGCTCCTCCTCCCTGACCGACACCAAGGACGGCAAATCCAAGACCAACATCAACTTCTCCAGCGACAACGAGACCGGCAAGGACAGCAACCGCAACCTGCTGATCGGCCTGGGCGTCCTCGCTGCCCTGATCGGCGCATTCAACTTCGCAATGCAGTCCGGCATGCTCCCGTTCAAGATCTAGGAAAAACCCTCTCCTAGAGACAGAGACCCCACCTCGCTCCATCCGGATGCGGGGTGGGGTCAAGTCATTAGCGGTTTAGCCGGGAAACCTGGCCCGCGCCTCTTCCCAGAGGCCCTCAAACGCCTCCTGTGACAGCCGCGTCGCGGTGATCCCCTCGAAGTTGTTGTACGCATCCGGGTGCGGCACCGTGCCCATCGGCTCGTTTGCTTGGCCGATGACGCGACCGTCGATAAAGATGCCCGTGATGGTCTCCGATGGATCGAGCTCGATCATGCGAACCATGGTGCAGGCATCGGCACTGACTTCCTCCAGCTCGGCGATGTTCAACAGCTCGCCCCCGAGCTCGGGAACTTGGTAGTGGATGCGGACGTAGTGCTTCACGGGATGCCTTTCTTTGCAGTGTTATGCGCTTGCGATGCGCGAGACGTAGGCGGAACAGAGTATCAGCTGCACGAGGTGGTAGATCATCAGCGGGATGATCAGCACGCCGAGTGTGGCGCCGCCGAAGATCACGGAGGCCATGGGAAGCCCGGTCGCGAGCGACTTTTGCGTGCCACACATCTGAATCGCCACCACGTCCGGGCGCGGGAACCCGAGCTTTTCCGGAACCACCTTGGTCACCCACAGCATGACAACGACGAGCAGGACCGCGAACACCACGAGGAACACGATCTCCCACGCGGCGATATTGCTCCACACCCCGGAAACCACGCCCTGCGAGAACGCCGAGTAGACCACCATCCAGATCGAACCACGATCCACGATCTTCGTCGCCTTCGACTTCGCAACCTCACGCACCTTCGGCACAAAGTTGTGCGCCAGCTGCCCGAGGACAAACGGCAGCAGCAGCTGCAACGAGATGTCCACAAACACCGACGCATCGACCTGGATCCCGTCCCCCGCGCCCATCAGAAGCATCACCAGCAGGGGGGTCAGGAGGACACCGATTAACGACGACATGCTGGCCGCCACTACCGCCCCCGGGACGTTTCCGCGTGCAATGCCGGTGAGCGCGACTGATGACTGCACGGTGGAGGGAACGAGCGTCATGAACAAGATGCCCTGGTACATCTCGGTGGAAATGAACGCTGTTGTGGGCCGCAGTGCCAGACCGATAATTGGGTAGATCAAGAACGTGAAGGCCAGGATGGTGGCGTGCAGCCGCCAGTTGGTGAGGCCTTTAAGCGCTTCCTGGGTGGACAAACGCGCACCGTACAGGAAGAACAACAGCGCGATGGCGAGTTTGGTGGCGACGCCGAAGATGTCAGCAAAGCTGCCACGCGCTGGCACGATGAAGGCGATGATCGTCGCCGCGATGATGCCAAGCAGCAGCGGGTCGATCTTTTTCAGGAAACCAGGCATGCGCCTTAGTGTAAGCGCCCGCTATGCCACGCTGGTCCCCAGCAGGGAGCCGACTCCAAAGGTCACCGCGAGTGCGAGCGCGCCACCGATCACTAGGCGCACTACAGCGCGCAATGGCTTCGCGTTGCCCAGCTTCGCCGAGAGGTAGCCGGTCACCGCCAGTGCGATCAGGGTGACGATCATGGTGATGATGACGCGCGCGGAGGCAGGCGCCGCGATGATCGCAATGAGCGGGATGAGCGCGCCGACGAAGAACGCGAGGAACGAGGCGATCGCCGCGGACCAGGGGCTGACAAGGTCTTCCTCGTCGATGCCGTAGTGCACCTCGAGGTGTGCTGCGAGTGGATCGTTGGCGGTTCGTTCCTGCGCAACTGCGATTGCCGTTTCCTCGCTCAGCCCTGAATTCTTGTATGCCTGCACGAGGTGGTTGAACTCGCCTTTTGGGTCTTTGTCGTGCAAGCTGCGCTCGGTACCAATTGCAGCGTTCTCAGCGTCGCGCTGGGAGGAGACAGAGACGTACTCCCCCAGCGCCATCGATACGGCACCGCCAACGAGCGCTGCCACACCAGCGGTGATGATTTCACGCGAGTTTGTCGTCGCGCCTGCGACACCGACGACAACGGCCGCAGTGGAAACGATGCCGTCGTTTGCGCCGAGTACGGCGGCGCGTAGGCGGTTGAGCTTTTCGCCCATGCCGTAGGTCTTCACCTCGACCTCGTTGAGGACGACATCGCCGTTGGGTGTGGACGCGGTAGTTGGCGCGGAATTGGACGCAGCCCGGTTTTCAGTCATAGCTGCCAATACAACCGAATGTCTCATCGGCGCGCAAGCAAGGCAATGCGCCCTTATCCCAGGTCAGCCATGGTTTAACCAAGCAAGCCTAAGCTCGCTCGGCCAGTTAAGCTCCGCACGGAGCTACATGTTCTGTGCGGAAAGCGAGTCGCCACCGTCGACAATCGAAGCTTCCTTGAGGTCGTCCTCGGCAGGGCCGGTGAGCACCTTGCCGTCGGCGATGGAGAAGGTCGAGCCGTGCTTCGGGCAGCGCACAACGTCACCCTGCACCTGCGTGATGCGGGCCGATTCGTGCGGGCACACGTTGGAGTACGCAACGAATTCGCCTTCGGTGGGCTGCGCGATGATGAAGCCGTCGAGAATCACGGCGCTGCCCACGGGCACGTCGGTCTTGGCAACCTTCTCGTCAACCTCCGTGCCGCAGGCTGCGAGGAACGCACCCGCGAAAGTGGATGCGGTGCCCAAGATGAACATCCGGCGGGAGCAGAGCGGCGAATTGGCTGCGGCAGTGGAATCAGCGGTCATGACTTCACCGTACCCCCGCCCGACTTGGCCGTCGCAACTTTCATCGCGCGCACGTACTCGGTCAGCTCCGCCTTGAGCGCGTCCATGTCCGTGACCCGGCCCGGGTTCGGGTGCTCGTGCTCGACGTACTTCGCGATGATGTTTGTGATCGCAGAGCCGGTAATCGCACCCGTCGCCCCCGCCGCAATCGCATCAGCCACGTGTTGCGGCTTGGAGATGCCAAAGCCCAGCAGCACCGGAGCACCACCGAAGGATCGAACATTATCGACGACCTCACGTAGGCCCTCAACAGTCGCCTCGTTGTCCGCACCCGTGACACCGTCGCGCGAGATCGCGTAGATGTAACCGCGGGAGTTGGCCGCCACGCCCTCGAGCGTCTCTCGGGATGCCCGCGCGGGTGCGATGTAGATGGGGTCAATGCCCTGTGCCACTGCTGCCTCGCTGAAGGGGGCGGACTCGCGCACCGGGACGTCGGGAAGCAAGATGCTGTCGGCCCCGGCTTCGTGGAACTCGCGGTAGAAGCGCTCAAGTCCGCGGACGTAGGCGACGTTGGCGTAGATGAGCATGCCGATGGGAAGCTCCGGGTAGCGCTCGCGGAGCACACGCACCTGGTTCAACGCCTTGTCTACGGTCGAGCCGCCGTCCAGCGCGCGCACGTGGGCGCCTTGGATCGCGGGCCCGTCCGCCACCGGATCGGAGAACGGCACACCGAGCTCCACGGCGTCCGCGCCGGCGTCGACGACGGTGCTGATGATCTCGAGCGCGTCCTCCGGCGTCGGGTCGGAGAGCATGATGAAGGGCACGAAGGCGCCCTCCCGCTTCGCCTCGAGACGATCGAATGCAGTTTGGTAGCGGCTCATCTACTTCGCCTCCTCGGCGTGTTCGGGGGAACCGGTGGTCTCTGTGGTATCAGAATTAGCGAGCGCAGCGCCCGGACCGCCGAGCACCCAGTCGGCGTGCTCTTCCAACGTGGCGCGGACGTGGGCGACATCCTTATCGCCGCGGCCGGACAGCGCAACCAAGATGTTCAGCGGCTCGGCATCGCGCGGGTGCTCGGCGGCGCGCTGCAGTGCGTAGGCCATCGCGTGCGAGGACTCCAACGCCGGGATGATGCCCTCGTGCCGCGAGAGCAGTTGGAAGGCGTTCAGCGCCTCCTGGTCGGCCACCGGCACGTACTTCGCACGGCCCGACTTGGCCAGATATGCGTGCTCCGGACCCACCGCCGGGTAATCCAGGCCCGCGGAGATGGAGTAGGACTCCTCGACCTGGCCGTCCTCATCGCGCATCAGGTAGGAGCGCGTGCCGTGCAGGATGCCGATGGTCCCCGCGGCGATCGCCGCGCCGTGCTTGCCTACTCCGTAGCCTTCGCCACCTGGCTCGGCGCCGATGAGCTCCACGCCCTCGTCGTCAATGAAGTCTGCGAACATGCCAATGGCGTTCGAGCCGCCGCCCACGCACGCCACCACCGCATCCGGCAGTTTCTCGATGCGCTCAAGCATCTGCGCGCGCGCCTCGGTGGAGATTACGCGGTGGAATTCCTTCACAATCTTCGGGAACGGGTGCGGGCCAGCGGCGGTGCCCAGTAGGTAATGCGACTCGTGGAACGTAGCCGTCCAATCGCGCAGCGCCTCGTTCACGGCGTCCTTCAGCGTGCCGGCACCGGACTCCACGCCCACGACCTCAGCACCCATGAGGCGCATGCGGTACACGTTCGGCTCCTGGCGGGCCATGTCCACCTTGCCCATGTAAATCACGCATTCGAGGCCTAGCAGCGCGCACGCGAGCGCCGTGGCAGTGCCGTGCTGGCCCGCACCGGTCTCCGCGATGATGCGCGTCTTGCCCATCTGCTTCGCCAGCAGCGCCTGCCCGATCACCTGGTTCGTCTTGTGCGCGCCGCCGTGCACCAGGTCCTCACGCTTGAGAAAGATGCGCGCGTTCGCACCGTCGAGCGGCAGGTTGCGGCACTCAGTCAGCGGCGTCGGGCGCCCGAGGTAGTCGCGCAGCAGCGCGCGGTACTCCGCCATGAACTCGTCGTCCTCCATGGCGTCCACAAACGCGCGCTCCAGCTGGTTGAGCGCGGGCATGAGCGATTCGGGCACGAATTGGCCGCCGAATTCGCCGTGGTAAGCAGGCAGCAGCGTCGAGTCGCCGTGCGCGTTGTCAGTCACAGAAATCGTCCTTAGTAGTGAAAATTGCCAATGAGGTCGAAGGTCGCTCGCAGCGCCGCCGCATTCTTGCGGCCGGCCCACACGCCGGCAGTCTCGGGATACTCCACCCCCGAGTTCAGGTCCACACCAGCACAGCCTACGGCCAGTGCTTCTTCGACGTTCGCAGGGGAAATGCCGCCGGCAAGAAGAGCTTTTTGCTTAACGACGGCCGGGACCGCCCCCCAGTCAAACCTCTCCCCCGAACCACCGTCACGGGCATCAAGCACCAGCATGTCGACGTGATCGGCAATCGCTCCCGCGGTGGCCGGGCCGTGTGCCTCGGTCATGGAGACGGCACGCCAAACCTCGATGCCCTCCCCGATCTCGGAGCGCACGCGCGCGAGAAGGTTGAGTTCCGCCTCGCTGCTCCCCTGGTAGGGCGCGTGGATCTGCACGGCATGTAGTCCGTCAAGATCAGCGAGTTCGCCCCAGCCCTCGGTGCGGCGGGACACGGCGACGTACCGGGGGCCCGGCTCGTGCGCAATGATGTCTTGCGCCGTTTCACGTGAAACATTGCGCGGGCTCGCTTGCTCGAAGATCAGGCCGCCATAGACCGCGCCGCAGGCCTTGGCTGCTTGGGCGGCCGAACGTGTGGTCAATCCGCACACTTTGTTCGGGCCGTAGACCAGCATGCGTACCGCGAGGTCGATGTCCGGCTGGCTCGTAAGCTGTGAACCGACGAGGAACCCGTCGGAGTGCTGGCCGAGGTGCCGCACCGTCTCCACGTCGCGGATTCCCGACTCGGAGACCACTACCGCGTCCGCCGGCGCAAAACGGGCGAGCTGCGCGGAGCGGTCTAGATCGATAGTCAGATCGTGGAGGTTGCGGTGGTTCACGCCGAAGATCTTTGCCCCGAGGCGTGCAGCGCGCTGGGCCTCTGCCTCGTCGATCACTTCGGTGAGCACGTCGAGGCCGAGATGCTCGGCCAGTGCAGAAAGACGGGTGTACTCCTCGTCGTTCAGCACCGAGAGCATGAGCAGGACCGCATCTGCCCCGTAGTAGCGCGCGGCGTAGAGCTGCACCTCGTCGATGATGAAGTCCTTGCACAGCACGGGCAGGTGCGTCGTTGCGGCGGCGGTGGCGAGGTGGTCGTAGTCGCCACCGAACTTGTCCGGCTCGCATAGTACCGAGATGCCGGCGGCTTTGTACGCCGGGCGGGAGTAGACGGTTGCGATCGCGCCGGGCTCGTAGTGTTCGCGGATCAACCCGAGTGAAGGGGAAGCCGCCTTGCACTCGAGAATGAACGATGTGCCGGGGCGGCGCAGGCCGTCGTAAAGCGAGCGCTCTGATTTAGGTAACGTGTCGAAATCGACATGTGCCACGCGCTGGCGAATTTCGTCAAGGTGACGTTTCCGCCCTTCCACGATTCCCTCGAGGACGGTGGGAAGTTTAGGCACTGTAGTCCGCCTCCTCGTGTTGCTGGAGCCAGCGCTCGACAGTGCCGTCGGCAAGCAGCGTGCGCGCGTGATCGACACCCTCGGCGATGGAACCGGTGGTGCCGTTGAGATAGAACATTGCACCGGCGTTGAGGGCGATGGCGTCGCGATGCGCATCTGGGCCTCGCCCGGCGAAGGTCTCACGCATCATCGCGGCGTTCTCGGCGCCGTCTCCACCGATGAGTTCTTCCAACGGGTGGCGGGTAACACCGAGCTCCTCCGGGGTGAGCGTGTAGTGCGTGATCTCGCCGTCGCGCAACTCCCAGACGAGCGTGTCGCCGTGAACAGCGATTTCGTCGGTGCCGGCGCCGTGGACGACCAGCGCGCGAGAGCGCCCGAGCTCACGCAGGGCCTCCGCAATATTTTGCCCCAACGCAGGATTCGCAATTCCCATAATTTGGACCTCCGGACGACCTGGCGAGAGCAGCGGGCCCATCGTGTTGAACAACGTGGGCACGCCGAGCGCCTTGCGCACCGGCTGCACAAAAGCCACCGCCGGGTTGTAGGCGGGCGCAAAGAGGAAGGTAAAGTTCGACAACTCGAACTGTCGTACCGCGCGATCCGGGTCGAGGTCGAGCGGAATGTTGAGCGCCTCGAGCACGTCCGCGGAGCCGGACTTTGAACTCACCGAGCGGTTGCCGTGCTTGACCATCTTCACCCCACCTGCGGCCGCCACCAACGAGGCCGCGGTGGTGATGCTGATCGTGTTCGCGCCGTCGCCGCCAGTGCCGGCGGAATCCATGATCCCCTCCCCCGTCACCGGGAACGGCCGACCCGCAATCAGGAACGCTTTCGCGGCGCCCGCGATGTCCTCGAAGGTCTCGCCGCGGGTGCGAATCGTGGCCAGCAGCGCGGCGATGTGCACGTCGTCGTAGTCGCCGACGGTCAGTGGCGTGAACGCCTCCACCGCCTCGTCGAGAGTTGGCGCCGGGTTGTCCAAGAAGCGCCGCAGGATTTCCAGTGAGCTATCGCTGGCCATCGGTATCGCCTTTCTTCGCTTTCGTCGTCTGGTTGAGGAGCTGCTCCACGCAGCGCTGAAGGATGAGCGGACCCGCAGGAGTCAGGATGGATTCGGGGTGAAACTGCAGGCCAATGCTCATGCCATCGGTGGTCTCCGCTGCCATGATCACATCACCGATCCGCGTCTCCGTCCACGCGAGCGCGCGCATG
This sequence comes from Corynebacterium glaucum, assembly GCF_002287505.1. GTDB lineage: Bacteria > Actinomycetota > Actinomycetes > Mycobacteriales > Mycobacteriaceae > Corynebacterium > Corynebacterium glaucum. Next base: position 2,489,249 of record NZ_CP019688.1, on the reverse strand, counting down.
CCATCCGGCTCGTCCGTCGCGCCGAGCGAGTGGTAGCGCGCCACCGGTACGGCCCGACCCGGTTCGCCGGGCACACCGTCCGTCGTCAGTCCAGCAAAGATCGGCGAGTCCAGGCTGGCATCAGTGAGCATTATGCTTATCGACGACCCGTGCTCCGGCCCGCACGGCTCCACCCGTCCCCCGTGGTGCTCTACCAGGGCTTGGTAGCCCAGGCAGATACCGAGGATAGGGATGTGGCCCTGTGCGCGCTCGATGACCTCCATCATGCAGCCCGCATCGCGCGGGTAGCCGGGTCCGGGCGAGAGCACGATGAGGTCGGGTGACGTTTCGTCCGCACCGTCCCCGGCACCGAGCACCTTGTCGGCGCTGACGGTGTTGCGGTAGACCACGGTGTTCTGGCCCTCTAGACCCGCAAGCGCATCGACGAGGTTGTAGACAAAGGAGTCGTGGTTATCCAGCAGCACGATCATTTCGCGACCTCCAGTTCAGCGTCCGCGGCCTTAGCCAGGGCGCTCAGGACGGCGTATGCCTTGTGCAGTGTTTCGTCGGCTTCTGCTTGCGGGTTCGAGTCGCGCACCACGCCGGCGCCCGCCTGAACTACGGCCGTTTCACGTGAAACATATGCCGAACGGATCACGATGCAGGTGTCGAAGTCGCCGGAGCCGGTGAGGTACCCCACCGCCCCGCCGTAGGAACCGCGGCGCACTCCCTCGAGGTCACGCAGCAGCTCCGTCGCGCGCAGTTTGGGGGCGCCGGTGAGCGTGCCCATGTTCATGCACGCACGGTACGCGTCGAGCGCGTCGAGGTCATCCGCCAGCGTCGCGGTCACCCGCGAGACCAGGTGCATGACGCGGGAGTAGCGATCCACTTGCAGCAGCTCCGCCACCTCGCGCGTCCCCGGCGCAGCCACCCGAGCCATGTCGTTGCGCGCTAGGTCGACCAGCATCGTGTGCTCCGCGACCTCTTTCGCGTCGGTGCGCAGCTGCAGCTCCATACGGGTGTCCAGCTCGTGGTTCACACTCCCGTCGGGGTTGAGACCGCGTGGGCGGGTACCGGCAATCGGGTACAGCTGCACTTCGCGCGTCTCCGCATCGAACTTCAGGTTCGACTCGGGCGAGGTGCCGAAAAGCTCATACGGTTCGCCGTCGCGCCCCACTCCGCGCACATAGAACATGTACGGCGAGGGGTTGGTCTCGCGCAGCGCCCGGTACGCCGCGAACGCGTCCAGACACTCGGCGCTAAAGCTTCTCGACGGCACCACCTGGTAGATGTCACCGCACTCAATGGAACCCTTGAGCTTTTCGACGTCTGCGCCAAACGCCGCATCCCCAACATTCGGCCGTGCCGTGAGCGCATTCGACGGGTTGGGAGCCGCTGTGTAGGCGTGCTCATCGGCAGGCTCGGCAGCGTCGATCGCGGCGGCGAGCGCGGTGAGGTCGATACCGTCACCAGCTGCGTCGACTCCCGCGAGGTACGCCGTCTTGGATTGATGGTCGACGCGGAGCAAAACCTCGGCCAGCACGAACTGGTAATCGGGGTAGGTGTTCACGCCTTCGCTGACACGCGGAAGCTCCTCGAAGGTTTCCAAGTAGTCGAAGGCGAAACCGCCCGCGAGCATCGGGAAGTCTTCGTTGCCGTAGTTGGCGTGGGTGGTCAGTGCCCGCAGGACCTCGACCGAACTGATTGCGGTGAGGCGTTCGCGCTCGTCCGCGGCGGTGGAGGCTGGGAACTCGTAGACCTGCTCCCCCGCGGCGTCGTTAAGCATATGCTCGGCGAGCTCCGAGCGGACCTGATCGGCGAGCACTCGGCCGGAATCGGTGAGGGGCTCGACCGTGACGCGGGTGCCGTTGCACGTGACGCGCAGCGATGAGGCGAGGACCGCGACCGACTGGAGTCCGGACTTGGTGGTGATGTCGGCCGATTCCAATAGCACCGCGTCGGTGGTCTCGAGTCCGCCGAGGTGCGCGAAGAGGCTCGAAGCGTCCTCGTGGTAGCGCACCTCGTGGCGCGTGAACCGTGGTGGGGGTTTGCTCATCTGTGGTCCTTGGTCGTATCTGCTTTGCACCGAGGATCTTAAGAGCGAAAAGGCCCGCGGTGCTTGGTTGGGTTCCAAGCCGGCGGGCCGGTGAAATGACTTCTCAAGGCACGCCGTCTACGCGCGCCACCACCAGTTTTGGTTCTCGGAGAAAGTCACGGGATTAAGCGTAGCGCATGGGTGTGAGGTGGGCAACGGCGGGTTGGAATCCGAGAGATCCTACGGATTGACCCGATATCGCGTGGTTGCTGGGTGGTTTTGAGTGGAATCCCAACTATTCCTCGGAAAACTACTACTGTCGGGTTATACTCCACATGATATGTCTGAAATCCGAAGAATATCTCTGATCGGAAGTCGGTAATCATGGATGGGCCAAGGACTGAAGTTGGGCCTCGCGCGGAGTTGATCGGGACTACGATCCGCGACGCGAGGAAGATTGCTGGTCTCACGCAAGTGCAGGTTGCGGAGCTCGCGGGGATCTCGGACGCCACGCTGCGTGATATCGAGCACGGGTCTGGCTCGCCGAGCCTTCGGGCTGTGCTGGAAACTCTGGACGTCCTTGGTCTGAGGCTTGAGGTGACTCAGTGAGCAATCTGGAACGGTATCGGTCAGTTGCACGCGCTGACGTCTACAAGCAGGGGGTGGTTGCTGGTCACCTCACGCGGGGCGACGACGCGACAACGACATTTTCCTACCGCGAAGAGTATTCAGGACCGGACGTAGCGTTTTCACTCCCCCGCGATCCCGAGCCAGTCGTGACCCCTGCAGGCTCACTGCCTCCGTTCTTCACTGGCTTACTTCCCGAGGGGCGCAGGCTCAGCATCTTGCGGCAGGCAGTAAAGACCTCGTTCGATGACGAGCTTTCTTTGCTCCTCCCCATCGGTAACGATCTCCCAGGTGATGTCCAAGTTGTCCCAGCGGGTGAACAGCCGCATTCGAAGCCGCCTCTGGCATCGCGCGAGCTCGAAGAACTGGACTTCTGGGAACTTCTCTCTGAAGTCGATTCTCAAGGGATCGCAGGGGTCCAGGAAAAGGTCTCCGCGTCCATGATCAACGTGCCGCTTGCACTCCCCGGCGCCCCCGCGATACTCAAGCTTTCGCCGAACGACTATCCGTTTCTTGTGGAGAATGAGTTTCTCCATTTGCAGGCCGCGAAACAGCTCGGCTTGCCCGTAGCGGAGTCCAAGCTAGTGGCCGACCGCAACGGGATTACGGGGTTGCTTGTTACCCGCTTTGACCGAGGGGCAGGTGGAGAACGTTACGCCATGGAAGACGCGGCCCAAGTGATGGGCATCGCGCCCGCCGCTAAGTACAACGTGTCAGCTGAGGACGTGACTCTCACCATGGCGTCGAAAACCGCGATGCCGCGAGTGGCGACGCGCGCGCTGTATCTCCAGTTCGTCTTCGCCTGGTTGACCGGCAACGGAGATCTCCACGCGAAGAACATCTCCATACTTCAACGCCGGGACGGCGCATGGGACCTCTCCCCCATCTACGATGTCCCCAGCACCGCCCTTTACCGCGACTTCAGTATGGCACTGCCGGTAAGTGGTCGAACAAAGGACCTGAAGCTTCGCCACTGGGATGAGTTCGCCGACTCGATTGGATTGCCAAAGAAGGCGGCGCGAAGCGCCAACGTCGTCGCTCTGAAGGCGGTCGCCGCGGTGGACCTCACGCGACTGCCCCTTACCGGCTCCCCTATTTACGGCGCCGAGCGGGAGCTCTCACTGAGGCGAGCTGCACTGGGATAAGGAAGTGCGCTAGCGTTCGTCGGCTTTGCCGGCTGCTCGGCGCAGGGCATCCACGTCCACTGCTGGCGCCGGCTTGGATGGTGCGGGTGATTCGGCATCGGCGGTCAACTGTTCGTCGATAAGCGCTGCTGTCTTGGCTCCGTAGTTGCCGCCGATGGAGAGTGCGACGAGACCTGCGACGAACGCGATGACCGGCGCAACCCATAGCCAGCCGTGAGCGATGAAGCTGAACGCTGCGCCGATGGCCATGCCGACGCCGGCGAGGATCCAGAACGGGCCGACGACCCGGTGTGCCTGCACCCAGATCCGTTCTTCCTTGCGCACCTCAGGCACGCGCAGACCGATGGCTTTGTTGCCCGGGAGTTTGCCTGCGGCGGCGACTCCGCCGAGGACCACCAGTACGACCGCAGCGATGATGAAGAGGATGCCGATAACGATGTTCAGGGTGGTCATGGCTGCAAACGGAGACATGGGTCCAGCTTAAACTCCGGCTGCACAGGCGCCGAATCCGCATCCGGTGTGATGTGTGCGACTTGCCCGCGCCGATTCCGCCTCGAGCACATCGGTGGGTGAGAATAGCGGTATGAGATCAAAGCTCCTGCGTTCGCTGCTGCTCTGGGTGGTCGTGGCCATCATCCTGGGCTACCTATGCAGCATGTTCTTCCCCGATTGGCTCGCGCGCGTGTTTGTCACGTTCAACGGCCTGTTTTCCAACTTCCTCGGCTTTTTCGTGCCGGTGCTCATCTTCGCGCTGATCACGCCGGCGATTGCGGGCCTGGGCCGCGGTGCCGGCAAGTGGCTGGGCATCACCGCTGGTATCGCCTACGGCTCGACGATCATCTCCGGGCTGATCGCCTGGGGCACGGCGGTGGCGCTCTACCCCAGCTTGCTCGACGGCCGCAGTTTGGTCACGGGCGTTGTGGACCCGTCGGAGGGCGGCCTCGCCCCCTACTTCGCAGTGGAGATGCCCCCGCCGTTCGAGGTGATGAGCGCGCTGCTGCTCGCCTTCGTCGTCGGCTTGGCCATGACTGCGGTGAAGTCGAACAACCTCTACAACGTGCTTGAAGAGCTGAACAACGTCGTGCTCAAGGTGGTGACCACGTTTGTCATCCCGCTGCTGCCGGTGTTCATCTTCGGCACCTTCCTCAACCTGGGCATGAACGAGAACTTCGGAGACACCATGGCCGCCATGGGCGTGGTGCTGGTCCTCTCCATCGTGATGACCATCGTGATCGTCCTTCTGCAGTACCTCGTTGCTGGCGTCATCGCAGGCGTGAACCCGTTCACCGCGCTGAAAAACATGCTGCCGGCGTACTTCACGGCGCTGGGCACCTCCTCCTCTGCCGCGACCATCCCGGTCACGCTCGGCTCGACGCTGAAGAACAAAGTGGACGAGGATGTCGCTGGTTTCGTCGTTCCGCTCTGCGCCACGATCCACCTGTCCGGCTCGATGATGAAGATCACGCTCTACGCGCTCTCCATCGTCTACATGGCCAACATGGACGTCACCGGCGGTCAGATCCTCGGCTTCATCCTGCTGCTGGGCATCATGATGATCGCGGCTCCGGGCGTGCCGGGTGGCGCGATCATGGCGGCGGTCGGCCTACTCCAGGCGAACCTCGGCTTCGACGAGTCCATGATCTCGCTGATGATCGCGTCCTACATCGTCGTCGACAGCTTCGGCACCGCGGCCAACGTCACCGGCGACGGTGCGATCGCGCTCATCGTTAACAAGTTCGCGGCAGGTCGCATCAAGGGCGATTCGCTTAACGACGACAGCGTTGAGCCTTCCCATACCGTTCGTTTCACGTGAAACGGACGTGTTGGATGAAAGCGGGGCTGTCGTGCCGGATACCACAGTGAACCCGGCTTCCGGTTCCACCGCGGTGAAGTAGCGGCTTCCCGGTAACCGCTCCCCCTCCAGGCGCCTCCCCTCGCGGGCGGCGCCTTTTTCGTTGGCACCATCAGTGATAGTGAATGACGCATCAGTGAAGCAGAAACAGTGATTGTAGGCCGTCAGTGGTGTTAAGAGACATATCAGTGAGCATCAGCGATGACGCCTTGCAGCTTCACTTAAGAGTTTTAAGGAGAGCTTGTGATCACAAGCGGTAAAGCGGGCATCGCAAGGACTTTGGCACTCTTCATCGGAGTTTGCCATATCTCTCGAACACTGTAACGTCCGCCGGTTACACTGTAACGCCAGTCCGTACACTGATGCGCCCGCCGAAATAGACCGCTTTTATTTGTCAGATTGAGACGGCGAATGGAGAGACCACTGGTTCATCACTCCAGAGGACCTGGCTCGGAGGGACTTCAGCGAAGCACGCTTCTGCTGAGACTGCCACTAGCGCGTTTCACGTGAAACGCGCTAGAGAACCAGCTAGATCCGGTTGCCCGTCGACGGAGCAAACGCGTGGAGCCCGCCCTCACGGACCTGCACGTGAATGACGTCGCCGCGCTTCGCTTCAGTCAAGGGCGGGGTGCGCACAACAATCTGGTTGGACACGGTTTCGCGCTCATCGTCTGCACGCGCGCCCGCCTCGTTCCAGCCACCCCCGGCAAGCTGTCCGTACACGTACGCGTCGGAACCGAGCTCCTCCACGAAGTCGACCTCCACTGGGAACGAATCCCCGCCAGCGCCATGCGTGCCCGCATCCACGATCTCCAGCGCTTCCGGCCGAAAGCCCAGGATCACCTGGTTGTTGTCTTCGGGGGTGAGGGCAGCAACGTGGGCGTCGTCAAGCGAGATGCTTGCTTGACCTGCTCGAGCGACCTTGCCTTCGACATCGAACGTGGCGATGTTCATGGCTGGCGAGCCGATGAAGCCGGCGACGAAGACATTGTTGGGGTGCTCGTACAGCTCGCGCGGGGTGCCCACCTGCTGGAGTTCGCCGAAGTTGAGCACGGCGATGCGATCACCCATGGTCAGCGCCTCGGTCTGGTCGTGCGTGACGTAGACGGTGGTCACGCCCATGCGGCGCTGCAGGTTGGCGATCTGCGTGCGGGTTTGCACGCGTAGCTTCGCGTCGAGGTTGGACAGCGGCTCGTCCATCAGGAAGACCTGCGGTTCGCGCACGATCGCGCGGCCCATCGCCACGCGCTGGCGCTGACCGCCCGAGAGTGCCTTTGGCTTGCGGTCCAGGTATTCCACCAGGTCGAGCGTGCGGGCGGCTTCCTCGACGCGCTCGTTGATCTCCGCCTTGCTCTTGCCCGCGAGCTTCAGCGCAAAGCCCATGTTCTCGCGCACGGACATGTGCGGGTACAGCGCGTAGTTCTGGAACACCATCGCGATGTCGCGTTCCTTCGGGTCGAGCCCGGTGACGTCGCGGTCGTCAATCAAAATGCGGCCTTCGTTGGTGTCTTCAAGGCCGGCGAGCATGCGCAGCGCGGTGGATTTGCCGGAGCCAGACGGGCCGACGAGCACGAGGAACTCGCCGTCCGCGATTTCTAGGTTGAGCTTGTCCACGCTCGGTTTGTCCGCGCCGGGGTAGACGCGCGTTGCGTTGTCGAAAGTCACTGATGCCATGTGAGATGCACTCCTCCATCGGCAGGAACGTGCCGAACGATCCGTTGTGGGGGTTGATTCTGGGAATATTACTCCGCGCGCGGCGGTGTGAGCGCCCCCGCTCCCCTCTCATTGCCCCCGCTTCCGCCTTAGAATCGGCACCGTGGTCAGCAAAGAGTTGCAAGGCTTCCTCGGCGTGTGCGGCCTCGCCATCGTCATGGGCGCGGGCGGAGTCGGCCTCGCGCACCTGCAAAACCCCGTTCCCACCAAAGAAGAGCTCAAAGTTTCCATGCGCACCGACGCGCCCGAAATCATGGTTTCGGATCCCGCCAGCCGCATGGGTCCGGAGGATAGGGCCACGTTGACGGACCGCACCGCAATCACTCTGCCGCCCGACTCGGTTGAGGTGGTCCACTACCTGGTGCTGCACGACGGCGAAGAAAGCAGGGATAACCTCGGCCGGTCCGCCGTCAGCTACCTCGCCACCCATCACCCGAAGCAAGTTCAGGGCAAAGAGCTTATCGACGGAGTGTTGTTGGTCAGCCTCGATGATTCCGGAGGCGCCGGCGTGATGGAGACCCACTTCGAGTACACCCCGGACATCACCGTGGGAAGAGCGTTGTTGGCTTTGGTTTTCTTGGCTTGCTGATCGGCTCTCTTATCGCGCTTGTGCGCGGCAGACGAGAGGTGCAGCGTTCGCAGCCGGGGTGAATCCGGGGCAGGATAGTGCCATGACGACGTACCAGGCGGCGATGTTCGACTTCGACGTTCCGCCCCCCATTCCCACCATTACTTTGACGCACGACCCGTCCGTCCCGGATTCGCCGACTGCTACCAAGATTGGCGGGCTCCCCTACCTGCCTGCACATGTGGAATGGCCGACCTACACCCACGGCCCGATGATGTTCTACGCGCAGCTGAACTTCGACGAGCTTCCACCTCTGCCGGGGTTCCCCGAGCGCGGCATCGTGCAGTTCTTCGGCGGCACGGATGAGATCTTCGGTTCGGACGATGTTGACGGCTGCTTCGTGCGCTGGATTGAAGACACGACTGCGCCCTCGGTGGGCACTCGGCCCGAGGGCGCCTTCTGCGACGATGGGCCGTTCACTAATCAGGACACGGTGCTCCCCTTACGCGGTGTGCTGGAAACCGCCCTCCCCAGCAGCGAAATGTCGCGGATTCGAAACTGGGCCGTGGGCGGCCCATACCCGGATGAGAATGACCGCGACATGTTCGCATCACGCACCGAGATACTTCGGCGGGGAGACGAGCTGACAATCATCAAGGCCCACGGCAGGGAGCTGCACTGGCGCAAAGGCACACCCGGCGGGGAATGGGAGGAACAGATAGAGTTCACCGCGAACAAAACCAATGAGCGTATCGATGAGCTCAAGCAGGAAGCATTGAGCGACGGTTTCGTCGAATACCCCGAGGCGTTCAGCCGAGTCGTCACAATCCTCATTGACTTCAATGCTGGGCACCGCGTTGGCGGCTACCCATTTTTCACGCAGACCGATCCAAGGCCTGCGTTCGCCGATTCAATCCAGCTGCTCCAGCTCGACTCAGACATGCCCGATGTGATGTGGGGCGATGTCGGCCTCGCCCACTGGTTCATCACCTCGGAGGATCTCGCGCGCAGGGATTTCAGCAACGTTACTTTCGCCTGGGACTGCTACTAGCCAAATTCTCGTAGAATTTTGCCTATGGCAGATAGAGGCAAAGGCTTCCGCGGCTCGAAGAGCAACTCGTTCAAGGACTGGGCCGCCGTGCTCGGGATCACCGCACTGCTGGGTCTCGGGGGCGGCGCGCTTGGTTACGCCAGCACCGAGGTCCCCGACGCGGCCGACTCACAGATCGCCACCCAAGCGGAAATGCCCGAGGTCATGATCTCCGACCCTGGCGACGTGCTCACACCCGACGACGAAGCTCGCCTGAAACGCGACGCCGAGCGCCTAGACCGCCCGGATACGGTCAAAACGCTGCACTACATCGCGCTCACTGAGAACCGCGACAACGTCAACGACTCCGTCGAAAATTTCCTCCGCGACAACTTCCCCGACCAAATCGGCAACGACAAATACGCCGACGGCGTGCTCATCGTCGGCACGGACGTGGTTGGCCGCCACCACTTCATCCTGGCTGGTGAGGACGTTGCAGACCAGCTCTACATCCGCGATGGCCAGCGCCTCGGAGACGCCCTCGAAGCTATGAAACTGGGGCTGCGCGACAACAACATCCCGGGCGGCTTCTTCGCCGGCGCGAACGTCGCCACCGACATCGAGGCCGCCCAGAACTACCCAGTCGAGCGGGCCGAATCTGAGCAGGGCAATGCGACGGTCGGCTACGGCCTCGCCGCCGGCGCTGCCGGTCTTGCAGGTGGCTCGATGACCGCCATTCGTCGAAACAAGCGGCGGAAGCAGATTGCTCAGGCTCGGGAGGATCACGCAATCGTCGCAAATGAATTTACTGGGCTGAGCCAGCGATTGGATGAGCTGGACATCCGAGCTAACTCCGTGTCCTCCGCTTTTGCCGACGCTGAGCTGCGCGACCAGTGGGAGGAGGTGCGTGACCGCTTCCTGAGGCTGCACGAGGTGAAGCAGCTGGGTGTGGACACGGACCGCCAGGCGTGGGAGAACCGCGAAGCGCTGGAGGAGGCTGCCGCGACGGTGACCGACACGGGCCACGCGGAGGAGAACATCAACCGCCTGTTCAACGCGGAGCGCGGCGACGTTGCTACCCGCCGCTCGATCCTGCTGGACATTCGCACCGATGCGCAGAACGCGCGCCGCGAGGTGAAGGACAAGGAGATCAAGCGCGACCTGCGGGCGCTCGAGGACCGCATCGAGGAACTGGACCGCAACGCCGCCGCGCCGGACTTCATCGACCAGTTCGTGATCTTGCTGCGCGATTATTCGACCCTGCTCGACGAGGTCAAGCGCCGCGAATTCTCCGACGTCCCCGAGCACACCCAGCTCGACTCCCCCACCATCACGCAGCCGGGCTTCATCTACGGCACCTACGTGCCGTACGTGCACATGAGTACGTGGCACAGCTCGAATGTGGCGGCGGAGCAGCAGGCCCAGTCGTCCGCGTCGTCGAGCTCTTCCAGCATCAACACGTCCTACAGCTCGGGGTTCTCAGGAGCAGGCGGTTCCAGCTCCTACTAGGAGCTTTTGCTTATCGACGCCCCTACGTCCCACCAGCCTCGCGCGCCCTCCCAGGGGCGAATCGTGCTTGGTTTGGGGCGTTTACGGTGCGGGGATAAAGTGAGGCCCCCTCGCGCGCTCGCACTCTAAATGGGGGGGTGGGTGAGTGCTCTACCGGCCTCGGGGGGGATGGGCCGTGGGCGAGGGGACCTACGCGCGAGAGTATACGCGCGTTTGTGTGACATGTCTACTGAACGCAATACTCGCAGGTTAGCGCGGTTGCGGACGAGGTTCTCAGCGCTAAAATAGGGGCCTTAGTCAAAAAGGCGCGACCCGACAGGCTTCCTCGAGCATCCTCGCTGACATGCCTCCACGTCGCACGATTCATCGTGCACGGAGGCGGTAGTGAGAGCTCTACGCTTAAGCGGAAGCGAATTCACTCGCGCTGCGGAGGATCCCACTTCGCTTGTGGAGAAAATGCTGCAGGAAAGGCTCCAGTCAGGAAACTCAAGGCCATCGCCCTCTGAACAGCGCTCGTGGGAGAACAGCCTTCCGGTCTTGGCGGAGGATCTTCAAGCAGCCGGTTTGGACGGAATCGAAGTCCTCCTGGAATACAGGCTGCCGCTGACATCACAACGGGTGGATGTCATCCTAGCGGGTTCGCATCCCCGAACCGGGGAACCATCGATGGTGCTCGTGGAACTGAAACGGTGGTCTGAAGCTTGGGTGTTCGAGGATGACCCGCATCTTCTGACAGTCCCTGGGGTACCGCACCCGAGGCTGCATCCCTCCAGGCAGGTCGCTGGATACCAGGACTATTTGAGGAGCTATCTCACCAGGCTGCACGACCACGAAAGCTGGGTCAGAGCGGTGGCTTACGTCCACGGCGTGATGAATGAACAATCTGCGACGGAGTTGTCCCGCGGTGCAGACGAGATTCCCGTTTTCACCGGAACGAGCCGACAAGAACTCCGCGCGCACCTCGCTGAGCATCTATCCCCCGACTGGGAGAGCCGAGCAGCTTCCCTGTTGCAGGAATCGCCCGTCGCACCGTCTACCAAGCTGATGCAAGTTGCCGCCGAGGAGATCCGCGAGAGGGAGCGGTTCACACTACTCGGTAACCAGCAGCTGGCAGCGGACATGATCACCCACGAGATCGAGCGTGCAGAGCAAGGTAGTTCGAAGCGCGTCATCGTCGTCCAGGGCGGACCCGGGAGTGGAAAGTCTGCGATAGCTCTTTCAGCGCTGGGCGATCTAGCGCGTGATGGAAGATCAGTGCTTCACGCCACCGGATCCCGCTCATTCACACAAACCATGAGGAAGGTCGCTGGGCACCGCAGTCGGCCGACTCAGAGTCTCTTCAAATATTTCAACAGCTTCGCTCAGGCAGAAGCGGACGGGATTGATGTACTAATCGCCGATGAGGCGCATCGCATTCGGGAGACTTCTAACAATCGGTTTACCAAGGCTACGAATCGAACGGACCGATTGCAGATTGACGAACTGGTTTCAGCGGCCAAAGTCCCAGTCTTCTTACTTGACGACAAGCAGGTTGTGAGACACGGGGAGCTTGGTTCAACAACCGATATCGCTAACTTCGCGCGAATGCAGGGCTTCGAAGCCACGGTCATTGAACTCGGCGAGCAATTCAGATGCGGTGGGTCCGCGGCCTACGTCGAATGGGTGGAGCAGATTCTCGGGCTCAGCGGTGCCGATCCTGCAGAGGCGGCCCTGCCTGTAGGAGATCCCTTCGAGGTTCTTGTAGTCGACTCTCCATGGGAGCTCGAGCACTTGCTCAAGGAGAAGCAAGCGAACGGCTTCACTTCCAGGATGACAGCAGGGTTTTGCTGGCCTTGGTCGGATCCAAACTCCGACGGTTTGGCTGATGACGTAGTCCTTGGCGAGTGGGCTCGCCCTTGGAACAACAAATCAGACCGCCGTATCGGCACCGCTCCCCCATCGGCACTTTGGGCGACTGAAGAGGGCGGATTTGATCAAGTGGGATGCATTTACACAGCTCAGGGATTCGAGTTCGACTGGGCTGGCGTGATTCTCGGGCCGGATATCCTCTGGCGCGATGGCCGCTTCGAAACAGTGCGATCGGCCAATAAGGACCCTCAGTTTCGAAGTGCTAGTCAGGTGCCGGACGTTCGCTTCGACCTATTGGTCCGACACGTCTACAAGGTGCTACTCACCCGAGGGATGATCGGCACCGTAATCTACTCACCAGATGAGCAGACGAGAGACGCTTTGCGTCAGCTTCTGACTTAACGCATCAAACCAGTCACTAGGGCCCAACGGACTTCCTGCCGGATATGTCCTCACCCCAACAAATCGGAGTGAGACATAGCCATGAACAAATTCCCTGCCCCATTCATCGAACGTGTCCCCTATAACGGTGACTTCGAAACGGCGCTTGCTACTGCACATGGAGAACGCGACGAATCGGATCGTGATGACTGGGTTCGCCATCAGTTGCGTTTTCCGACCGTCTACGTCATCCGTAGCCGTCGAAAAGTGAAATACGGGTCTCGATACACCGTCTACGTTGGGGAAACCAACGACATTAAGAAGCGAACACGGCAACACCTCTACCAAGATCCAAGGGGACGCGATGACTGGAAGGAGTTGGCGAAGAATCCAGACGTTGAGATGTACGTAATCGGGCATCCGTACTTCAACAAGTCGCTCACTCTGGATCTCGAGAACCGCTTCCTGCACTATCTCGAGGCTTGCCAGAGCGTTGAACACCACAATAACCGTCGCACCAACGAGCAACGCGAGTACTTCACGCTCGATCATCTCGATCCGATCTTCGAGATGGTCTGGGATGAGTTACGCGGTATGGAGCCCGAACTCTTTGATGATCGCGAAGCGATAAAGACCTCAGCGATCTTCAAAGCTTCACCGTTCCACAAGCTCAGCGAGGAGCAACTCGATGCTCAAAACCGAATCTTCGAAGCGGTTAATGCGGCCCTAGAGGCGAGATCGGAGCACGGAACCGAAAGCGAAAACAAACTAATCATTGTCTCCGGGGAGGCGGGTTCAGGAAAGTCAGTCCTCATTAGCAGCGTCTTTAATGGGCTGGTAAGCGGGGTAAGAGATGAGGATGAGCGCTTTCGCAAGCTCGCCGCAGGGCCTGACGGCGAGCGTGCTCCAGTCGACGCTTACCTAATCTCTGGCCACAAAAACGAGGGTGGTCAATACGCTGTTTACGAAGAAATCATCCGGAAGCTCGGTATACCCGCGCCCGAAGGCGAAGACAAGAAGCGAAACAGGGTTTATAAACCAACATCGTTCATTAACTCGTTTTCGCCGGATAATCCTGCGGACGTTGTGCTGATTGACGAAGCGCACCTTCTACTGACTCAGAAATCACTCGGCTACTTCTACGACAAGCCTCAAATTGAAGCAATTCTCGAAAGAGCCAAGGTAGTCATCGCAGTTTACGATGCCAAGCAGGTGCTCGAAACTCCTCAGCATTGGGAGACTCCGCTGGAGGAACACTTCCAACACCGATTGGCTGAACCCCCGATCCGTCTAGGAAGCCAACTCCGTCTCAATGCCGGGGATGCCACCGTCGAATGGATCCGAAACCTAGTCGATCCGGGCATCATTACAGAAATACCGGTTGACCCGGAAGGTTATGACCTCAGGATCTTTGAAAACCCAGCTGATCTCGAGAAGGCAATACGCAGGAAGGACTCCCAAGTTGAGAACAGTTTGGCCCGAGTCATCGCGACCTTTGACTGGAAATACAGCAGCCAGCACAAGAACGCTGAGGAAGATGATGGCCTTTGGTATGTCGACGTCCATCATCCAACCAAGCAAATCCGAATGCCGTGGAACTTACAGCTGAGCAGGGGAAATCAAGAGCGACGCATTGCATATCGGAGAGCGTGGTCTGAGACTCCAGAAACCATAAATGAAGTCGGTTCGACCTACACCATCCAAGGGTTCGATTTGAACTACTCAGGCGTCATCCTTGGTCCCTCCATCACCTACAGAGACGGGAGGATAGTCATCGATCCATCGAAGTCTGCACACGGCAAAGCCGTGCAACGGCGACAGATGGCCGATGGCTCGAAGGTGTCGTTTGGTGAACAGCTCATTAAGAATGAGCTCAACGTACTCCTGACCCGCGGCACCAAGGGTATGTACATTTACGCGCAGGACGAGGAACTGAGGAACGCTTTGCTAGACGCTCAACGTTCAGCATCTGAACACTAGTAACCCGCGGCCGGACGCGCTAGCGCCTAATGGTTGCTGGTTGGGGGCGAACCCTAACAAGCTGCCCTACCCTTGCGATCATGCGTTACCTCGGTAGTGAAGCAGTCCTTGAACTCCTTAGCCCTCGTGCTGCGGTTGAAGCCATTCGCAAGCCCCTGCTTGAAGGTTTCGACCCAGCTGAAGATCCGCACCGAGTCAAAGTCGGGTTAACGCACGGTGAGATGCACCTGTTGCCCTCATCGGACGGGAAATATGCGGGAGTCAAAATCCTCGGCATCCAGCCGCCTGGATCTACCGAGCAGGTTCCCCTAGTACAAGGGTCTTACCTGCTCATGGGCGGTCGAACCCTCACGCCCGAACTCCTCCTCGATGCCGCATCCCTCACCCGACTCCGCACCCCAGCGGTAGCCGTCGCAGGCGTGCTGGACTTGCTACGGGCTTCGTCGGAACCGTTGGAAGTCGCTATCTATGGCACCGGCGTGCAGGGTCGCGCCCATGCCGAAACGCTCATCGATGCTCTTCAGGGCATCCGAGAGGTGCACTGCACCTTCGTCTCCCGCACCCAACCCGCCGACCTGCCGTGGCCTTCGGTCGCCGCGGGCAGAGCTGAGTCCGACGAGATCGTCGGCCGCGCCGGGCTGGTAATCACCGCGACATCATCCCCGAAACCTGTCGTTACATCGGAGCAATTGCTTGACGACGCCATCGTGCTCGCCGTGGGAGCGCATACCGCGGACACACGTGAGCTCCATGAAGACGTGCTACGGGGTGCGCAGGTCATTGTGGAGGACATCGCTGCCGCCAAGCGTGAAGCTGGCGACGTGGTACAGGCGATTGAAGCTGCGGCGATTACGGGTACTGATCTGATCTCGATGCGTGATGTGGTCCGCGGCGACGTTGAGCTTGACCCGGGGCGCCGAGTGGTCTTCAAAACGGTCGGTATGCCTTGGGAGGATCTCGCGGTAGCTCGGGCAGTGGCAGAGGGATCATGAAGACATGGAGGTTCGCGGTAAAAGCCTCGGGCACGCGGGTACGGGGCAGTGTCATCATCGGCGCGGATTACCGCGGCGGTCTGAACGGCACCGCGTACGATCTCGGCGAGACGCTGGTCGCACGCATTAAGGCTGCGGCTGCTGCGTACCGGCCCGCGGATGAGTCGCAGGTGCTCGAAGGTCCGGAGGCTGAGCGATTAGCGGAGGCAGCACATTCCGCGCGGCGGAATGTGCAGCTGCTTCGCAGCTCTCCCGGTGTGGAGCAGGCGGTGGCGGTGACGAAGGCGCTCACGGATGTCTGCCGGCCAGCGATGGAGCAGGGGCCGCAGTTTACCTTCGCGTATTACCTGGCACGGTCGTTGCGCGACCACGTGAACAACTTGCACTTCTACCAGGTCGAGGAGTTTTGCGACGCGCTCGAAGACGCCCTCCCGCCAACCCCGCCTCTGCCCGCGCAGCCGGGTCCGGATATGTTCGCCCAGTTCATGGCCGGCGACCTCGAGGTGAGGGTGCACCTACGCGCGAAACGCCCGGTCTACGGGGTGCTGCGCGCCATGCTGCGGGCGGCGGAGGAGTACGTGGATGAGGTTGCGGGGCCGTCGGCACGCGAGTTCTACCAGGCCCTCGCCCACGCGACGACGCTGCTCAAGCTGGCCCAAAGCGAGGCCTACGAGCACAACGAGCAACTTCGCGAAGAGGTCCGGCGCAACTTAGAGCGCGCCGCGCGCATCCTCACCGCCGCGCGCGGGGAGTTCGCATACTTCGCCCACCTCGTGGACAGCGGCGAACTCAAACCTGCCGCACAGTGGCTGCCACTAGACATCCGCTCGATGGTGCCGCCTCGTCTGCAGAGGGAGGATTCGCAATTGCTTATCGACGCCCTTTCAGCCGCCATTCCCGGCCGCACCGTCGCCGTATTCTACGAGCCAGAAGGTGGGAATGGTGAGGCGTTTCCCGGGGACTGGGTGACGTCGATAAGTGATTTCAAGCCCCTCGAAGTGGTCGAACTTACCGACGACCTCTTGGCCTCTGAGACAACCCAGGTGTTTCGCGCGCGGTACTAGGGGCAGTCGGTGCATGGCGGGGGTGGCCGCTTCCCTACTGTTGAAGTATCCCGTGCCCACTGACGAAAGCAGGCCACCGATGTCCACTGCCTATGGCGGATCCAACTCCAACAATTCTTCAGGCGGTGGCAACGCCGACGAGCTCCCGGAGCTCCACAGCGACGAGCACCTCGAGCAGGCCCGCGACGAGTTCGAGATGGAGCACCTCTCCGACGCGGACCGTGAGCAGATCGAGGAGGAAGCAAAGACGGAGTCCACCCCCGACGGCTCGGTGATGTCGTGGGCAATGACGCTCTTCGGTACCGCCGTTGGCGCGGGCATCCTGTTCCTGCCGCTGGATGCGGGCACGTTCGGCTTCTGGCCGCTGATGATCGCAACCTTGTTCATCGGGCCGCTGGTGTTCTTCTCGCACCGCACGTACGCGCGCATCGTCTCCGGCTCCCCGATCCCCGGCATGGACGTGCTGCAGGTGGTCACGGCGCTCACCGGGCGCAAACGAGGGTTCGCCACGGCGCTCGTGTACTGGCTGGCGGTCTATCCGACGGTACTGATCTACGCAATCTCCATTACCAACACGCTGGAGAGCTTCATCATCAACCAGTTTGAAGGCCCGGAGATCAGCCGCTGGATCCTCGCGCCGATCTGCGTTGGCGTGCTCACCGGCGCGTTCGCCCTCGGACAGAAGATCACCCTCGCGATTGCGAACTTCCTGGTCTATCCGCTGATCGTCGCGCTGGCTGGAGTCTCGCTGTACCTCATTCCGCGATGGGACATCGAGAGCTTCATGTCGTACGAGGCGGACACACCGCTGTGGCAGTCGCTCCTGCTCATCTTGCCGGTGTTGGTGTTCTCGTTCAGCCACATGGCGGCGATGTCCAAGCTCGCGCTCGACGTGCAGAAGAACCACGACGGCGACGTGGCCGCCACCGAAAAGGACGTGACCAAGATCGAGCTCACCGCGGTCATCGCGCTGGTGCTGTTCACCATGTTCTTCGTCTGGTCGTGCGCCCTCGCGCTCGGCGCCGACGGCCTCGACGAGGCTGCCGAGCAGAACATCCCGGTGCTGTCCTACCTGGCGAACGAGACCGGTACGCCGCTGCTCGCGTGGCTCAGCCCGATCGTGGCAATCTGCGCGATCGCCTCGTCCTACTTCGGCCACATGCTGGGCACCGAGGAGGGCACCACGTACCTCCTGCGCGTCGCTGCACCGAATTTCGCCCAGCGCGTCAACGAGAACGTGCTGCGCTGGATGATCAACATCTTCGTGTTCGTCACTGGAACGGTGATCGCGGTGTTCAATCCGTCGATTATGACCCTGATCTCTGTGGTCGGCGGTGTGTTTGTGGCCTTCCTGGTGTACCTGGTGCCGTCGCTGCTGTTCCGCAAGGCGACTGCGTTCAAGCATTACGCGAACCGCCCGGACACCATCTTTGTGGGCATCATGGGTGTGGTTATCGTGTGCGTCACTATCTGGGACATGGTGCGGTAACAGGTGCCACAATGGCACCATGACCAGCATTTACTACGCCAGCACCTACGGTTCCACCAAGCAATACGCCGAGGAGTTGGCGCGCCGGGTCGGCGTAGATGCGGTGCCGATCGCCGAGGCCGGGGAGGTCAGCGCCGGTACCGCCGCGGGTCCGATTGTGGTGCTCGCGCCGGCGCACGGCCCCATGCATGAGGGCGTGAAGTTCGTACGCTCGCTGGGCAGTGAGGCATTGCGCAACCGCCCGGCCGCCGTCGCCACAACAGGCATGACTATCGACGACTTCGTGACCACGGCCGACCCCACCGGCGGCCTACTCGGCGATCTGGCCGATTCCGTGACGCGGTTCTACCTGCCGGGGCGGCTGAACTACTCGGAACTGTCTGCCGCGCACCGCAACGTGATGCGCGGGCTGATCACCGCGGTGAAGATGAAGCCGCGCAAGAACGAAAACGAGCGCAACATGATCGACTCCTACGGCAAGGACATCGATCGGGTTGACTTCGCCAGGCTCGACCCGATTGTGGAGTGGGTGGAAGTGCAGCAAATCTAGGCTTCACATGAAATTTACGTAAAAGAAACCTGCGAGGATTATCGTCGGCGGCGCAGCATCCCCACCGCACCCGCACTACCCGCGCCCGCACCGCAACCGCGAAGGACTCTCATGCGTAAACCAGTTGCCGCCCTCACCACTCTTGCCCTGCTCACCCCGCTGACCCAGCTGCCGCTGCCCGTCGCCGCGGCAGACGATCTCGCTTCCCGTTTCACCCTTGGCGTCATGCCGGATACCCAGTTCTACGCCCGCTACGGCACCGAAGCCGCGGGCGACATCTTCGGCTCCCGCTACGGTTCCAACCCGTTCGACGTGCAGACCAAGTTCCTCGCCGACAACCACGAGGCCCTCGGTACCGAGTTTGTCACCCACCTCGGTGACCTGGTGGATCAGCCGGAGGACCTCGCAAGCTGGGACATCGCCGACCGCGCCATGGCCGTGCTGGACCAGGCCAACCTGGACTACTCCGTGCTGCCGGGCAACCACGATTACGCGATGCTCGGCGGCGCCTCCGCGTTCGAGACCTACTTCCCTGTCTCCCGCGCAGAGCAGCTGTCCACCTTCAAGGGTCGCCACCAGTCCACCGACGTCTACGCCGGCGGCAAGGACTACAAGTTCCCAGGCCAGACGGTCGACTCGGAGTACCATATCTTCGAGGCCGAGGGCCAGGAGTACGTCGTCCTCGCGCTCGGATTCCGCGCCAACGACGACACCCTCGCGTGGGCCCAGGAAGTCATTGACGCCCACCCGACGCTGCCCGTCATCCTCACGGCGCACGAGATCACGGGCATTAGCGGCGACGGCTCCACCTACTTCACCGAGGAGTACGGCCAGCACCTGTGGGACACGCTGATTCGCAAGAACGACCAGATCTTCCTCACCATCGCCGGCCACCACCACGGCGCCGGCTACCACGTCACCACCAACGACGCTGGTCACGACGTGATCAACATCCTGCAGGATTACCAGATGGCCTACCTCGGCGGGAACGGCCTCATGGGCCTGCTGCAGTTCGACCTGACCAACAACCAGCTCGAGATGACCGCGTTCTCGCCGTGGGTCCAGCAGAAGGACAGCGCCAAGCTCACCGCGTTCGACCACCTCCTCCCGGAGGGCAGCGGCGATTCCTACGCGATCGACATCGACTTCGATGCCCGCTTCGCCGGCTTCAACGAAGCCTGGACCAAGGGCGATGAAAACGACCCGAACTACAGCGCCGTCCTGCGTGACACCGTCTCCAAGGGCTACACCCCCTACACCATCACGGAGACTGAAAAGCCTGCCGGCCCGGACGACTATGTCAAGGTCGAGGGCACAGCGGTGCACTGGCGGCCAGGTCGCACCACCTTCGAGGGGCAATTGCTTAACGACGGCCAGGCCGCCCCGGCCGGTTCCGTCATCCCGGACGTCGAAAGCGGCCAGGATATGACCCGTGTGAAGCACCGCGCAGGAGTCTCCGACAACCTGGTCACCTACTCCACCGACATCCACCCGCTGTCCTCCGACTCCGGTTCCCTGAAGTTCGCCGAGCCGAGCGCCAAGAGTGCCGTCGCCTGGTTCGAGACCGCCACAGGCGCGAAGATCAACTCGATGAACTTCGAGAACGGCTACACCATGGAGGCCTTCCTGAAACTGGACAAGGACTTCGACGGCGACGACAACGGCTGGTCCAACGCCCTGATCCGCGACGCTTCCGGCACCAAGGTCAACCCGAACGAGCCGGACGGCGACCCGATCCAGATGCTCGGCGTCTCCAACCTGCGTGAGCTGCGCTGGTACTCCCTCGGTGAGAACGGCAAGGGCTTCTCCAACTGGACCCACGAGGTGCCGAAGGGCGAGTGGATGCACGTCGCAGTGGTAAACGACCCGAAGAACAAGTCGGTAACCATGTACGTCGACGGCTCCCCGATTCTTCGCGACGGCTACGGCCCAATCGGCATGGCGGGCGAGGAGTACAAGTGGCTGCTCGGCACCTCCGCGTGGGAAGACGAGATGGAAGACGGCTGGTTCGGCAGTATCGGTGAGATCCGCATTGTGGATCGCCCGATCGGTGAGGATCAGTGGCTTACCGCCCGCGCACCGAAGACCGCGCCAACCACCGACGCACCCGCTTCGTCCACGCCGTCTGCTTCGTCCGCGCCGGCTGAACCGACTACTACTGCGGGGAGTTCAAAGTTCCTGTCCGGTGTCGGCGCGATCATCTCCCAGATCATTGGGGTCCTCGGTGGTGCCCTCTCTGCACTCGCTGCTCAGCTGCGCAACTTCCTGCGGATCTAGCAAGGGGCGATGAGGGCGATCTGGGGACTGAGTCCGGCGCTCATAAGTTTCGTGTTCAGACTAATGGGCCAAAGATAAGTCCTTAAGTTTGGTCAAGCGATGACTACATCAAACTTAAGGCGTGAACTTTCGCTCTCGCGCTAAGGTAAAGGCATGAGTTGGCCCGCAATCCAATACGAAACGCTGCCGTGGACACCGTCTGCGCAGCCGCTTTCGCGCCGGGCTGCTAAGACGCAACCTCGTGAGTATGGCGCTGCAAAGGTGCCGTCGATAAGCGAACTGCCCCTTGAGCTGTCCCAGGAAACCCTTGCTTTGGTGGAGCGGGCGACCGTTGAGGTAGTGCGCTTCGATGCGACGGAGGCGCATCGCCTGCTGCCGTTTACTCCCCTACTGCTTCGCAGCGAATCTGTCGCTTCGAGCCGGATTGAGCAGCTGACCTCGTCAGCGCGGAAGGTGCTTGAGGCGGAAATGACCGTTCGCGCCAGTGGCAACGCTGGACTCATTGCGGCGAATACTCGGCAGATGGCGGAGGCGGTGGATCTAGGTGTGCCGTCGCTTGAATCGATACTGGGGATGCACCGCGTGCTGCTGGAAGAGTCAGCTCCGGAGATCGCGGGCAAGTTCCGTGAGCAGCAAGTGTGGATCGGCGGGAGCGATCTGCACCCGGGTGATGCGGATTTCGTACCTCCGCATCACACCCGTCTGGCGGATGCAATGCGCGATCTCGAGCGCTTCATGCAGCGCGATGACCTGCCGGCTTTGGTGCAGGCGGCGGTTGCGCATGCACAGTTTGAGACCATCCACCCGTTTGCCGACGGAAACGGGCGCACCGGTCGGGCGCTGATACATGTGATCCTGCGTGACCGCAGCATTACTACTTCTGCGGCGCTACCGATATCGGTGGGGTTGCTCTCCGATACTGCCGGCTACTTTGACACGCTGAGCGCGTACCGGGATGGGGACGTTGGGCCGGTGGTGGCGCTATTCGCCCGCAGCGCGCTGGCGGCTACCGAACGCGGAACATGGCTTGCGAACGAGCTGATCGACGTGCGCGACGAATGGAACGGCCAGCTCACCGCGCGCGCCGACGCCCTCGCATGGCAGGTGCTCGACCTGCTTGTGCAACGCCCGATTCTCACTGCGGCGGTGGTTGCTGAGGAGTTCGACGCGTCGGTAGAAACTGCCCGCAACGCTCTCGAGCGCCTCGAGGCCGACGGCATCGTTATTGGTGGGCAGTTGGATCGGCGGCGGAGGGCTTGGCGCTCCCCCGATGTTCTCGAGCTGTTGGACGAGTTCGCTGCCGTGAGACGGAGCTAGCGGCCCAGCGAGCTCAGCCACGCGATCGGCGCGAGCAACATCGCGAGGCGGCCGGTGAAAAGCAGGTACCGGGATGATAGCGGTTGGACGGCAATCGTGGTTTTTTCCTGCTCCGTGAGGTGCTCAGTCCTGGGGAAGAAGAAGGTGTTGGACGACAGCGGGCCCGCATGCTCGTCGAACGGGCTCTTCGTTTCTTTCACGGTGTACGTCGGAGCGTTGTCTGCCATTGCCGGGGTGGTGGCGGCAATCGAAGTGGCGGTCAGCGTGACGGCGGCGGCGAGAATGCCAACGCGGCCGGTTCGGGTGTTGGTGCGCATGGGGTCTCCTAGGTTCCTCGGACGGTGACAGTTCTTATATCTCTCATAAGGTAACCCGCCGTTACCAACCCCCGCCCGAGTCAACGCGCTTAACCGATCAACAAGAACGCGAAGATGACTGCGCTGATCGTGCCGACGAGCATGGGCACGAACGTGCGTCGGACCAGTTCAACCGGGTTGATCTTCAGCGCGCCGGAGACGATGAGCACCGCGGCGTTCACCGGCGAAGCCTGGCGCATCAGATTCGAGGCGGACCAAATAGACGCGAGCATCTGCGGCGCGTGCACAGCGGATTCTGCAGCCAAGCCTGGCACCATCTCGGAGAACGCGAAGTACGGTGCCACACCGGAGCCGGTGAGCACCGCCATCAAGCCGGTAGCCAGCACGAAAACGATCACCATCAGCGCCGCCGCGCCCGACGACGCCTGCGCAAGACTGGTCAGCGCGTCGATCACGCCCATCTGCGTGATGCCCTCCACCAGAATCGCCGCGGCGACGATCAGCGAGACCACGCCGGCGGCGCCTTCGCCCAGACCTTTGAAGAAGTCCTGGAGCGCATCGACCGCTTCGGTGACGTTTCGCAGCCGGATCGCCTCGATGATCATGGTCACCATCAGCGACACCACGGTCACCGGCAGAATGTCGGCCTCGAAACCCACCACGCCCATCCGGTTCAGGATCGCGGAGATCACGATGAGCAAAAGCGGCAACAGCGGCAGCAGCGCGTAGAAGCCGGGCAGGCCCTCGGCGCGCTCCACGGCTTCCTGGATGCGCCTATCGGATTCGCTCTCCTTCGCTTCCTCCACCTCTCCGGCAGTGGTCGCGGCGGTCACCTTCGCCACATCGCGAAGATCGCAACGCCGCTGCCACCACATGTGCGTGAACGCGACAACAATCAGCGCCGGCACCGTCGCATACGCCACGTTGCCGAAGGTGAACTCCGTCACCGTCATCCCCACCAGGTCGGCACCTTGAATCAGGCCAGCCTCGAGCGGCGAGGGCGCAATCGTCGAGGAAGTCACCACAATCGCGCCCACCGTCAGCGGAGTCAGGCCAGCAGCAATCAGCGCAGGCATCAGCGTCGCCACTAGCAGCAGGGACAGAGCGCTTGCCGACGGCACGACCAAGGACAACAACGTGCCTACCGCAAACCCGACGGGCACCAGCCAGTACGAGCCTTCGAAGCGCCGTAGCGGCTGGGACAGCGCAACCACGGTCTTCGCGTCAGCACCGATGTGGCGCATGTAGCCGACGAAGCCGAAGAGCACCATGATCGCCATGCCGGTGCCGGAGAAGCGGGACTTGAACA
Organism: Corynebacterium glaucum; assembly: GCF_002287505.1. GTDB lineage: Bacteria > Actinomycetota > Actinomycetes > Mycobacteriales > Mycobacteriaceae > Corynebacterium > Corynebacterium glaucum. The sequence continues at coordinate 2,465,267 of NZ_CP019688.1, read as the reverse complement.
GGGACTCGATGATCAGCAGCTCGTCGTAAAACGCGTTGCCGCTGGACTCGATGTCCTGAGTAGAAAGGGTCACGCGGCCGGTCGCCGCGGCGATCATGAGCAGCAGCACGCCCACGGCGAAGATTGCCGAGGCCGCGTGCACCTTTTTGTAGATGAAGTAACCGACCGCAGCAATCGCCACGACCGCGAGCAATACATAAAGCATGCTTTAAATATCGCCCGAAGGTTTCATCTATCGCAGCGATTTCGCGGATATGTGAACAATGTCGCCTTCGTGGATCTAGTGCTAGAGCGACTACTTAATCGACGATCCGGTGAGTTCAAAGAGCGCGTAGAACGGCAGGACGAGGTTGACGATGCTCCCCAAAGTCGACGAGAGCAGGCCCGGGTTCCCAGGGGTGCGGTTCTCCGGGCTGGGGAAGAAGTATTCCGACGACCCGAGGGACGAAAGGTCCTTGTACGGCTGGATGAGCGCGGAGCTGAGCTCAACGGCGTTGAGGGAATGCCCGCTGCGGGTTTCAACCTGAAGTTCGACAGCGTTGGCGGCAGGTGCGACGATGGCGGCGCTAGCGACGGCAACTGCAATGCAGGCGGGGGCAAGACGTTTGCGGGTGAACATGAGCATTAAGGCACTTTCAGTTGGGGACGAATGCTGAGGACGAGTGCTGTGGGCGGTAACGACCCACACCTTCCATATCTCCCCCAGTCGCTCGGGCGTTAGGGGTGCACCTTGGCGGGGTGAACGAGGCGTCGGATAAGCAAAAGCTCCCTGCGACCGTGACAAACGATGCCCTATTAGACTGTCTAACCATGACTGAAGCGAACTCCGCGACCCCGGCGAACCCGCACCGCTACACGGCTGAGCTGGCCAACGATATCGAAGGCAAATGGCAGGGCTATTGGCGCGAGAACGGCACGTTCAACGCTCCGAACCCGGTGGGTGACCTTGCTCCCCAAGCGTCAGACAGCCAGACGGAGCTGCCCGCCGACAAGCTCAACGTGCAGGACATGTTCCCGTACCCCTCGGGCGTGGGCCTGCACGTGGGTCACCCGTTGAGCTACATCGCGACGGATGTGTACGCGCGCTACAACCGCATGCTGGGCAAGAACGTGCTACACACGCTGGGTTATGACGCCTTCGGTCTGCCGGCGGAGCAGTACGCGATTCAAACGGGCACGCACCCGCGCACCACGACTGAGCAGAACATTGCCAACATGCGCCGCCAGCTGTCCATGCTGGGCCTGGGCCATGACCCGCGACGCTCCGTGGCCACGACGGACCCGGAGTTTTACAAGTGGACGCAGTGGATCTTCCTGCAGATTTATAACGCGTGGTTTGACCAGGAGCAGCAGAAAGCCCGCCCGATCGAGGAGCTGGTGCGCGACCTGCTCACCGGAGCGCGCAAGACCAAGGACGGCCGCGACTTCCGCGAGCTGAGCACCGAGGAGAAGCACAAGGCGATCGATGAGTTTCGCCTGGTCTACCTCTCCGAATCCATGGTGAACTGGTGCCCCGGCCTAGGCACGGTGCTGGCGAACGAGGAGGTCACCGCGGACGGGCGTTCGGAGCGCGGCAACTTCCCGGTCTTTCGCAAACGCCTGCGCCAGTGGATGATGCGCATCACCGCCTACTCCGACCGCCTGCTCGACGACCTTGAGCTTTTGGATTGGCCGGAAAAGGTCATCTCGATGCAGCGCAACTGGATCGGCCGTTCGCGCGGCGCGCAGGTTGCCTTCCAGTCCGCCGCCGGCCCGATCGAGGTCTTCACCACCCGCCCGGACACCCTCTTCGGCGCCACCTACATGGTGCTTGCTCCGGAGCATGAGCTTGTCGACGCTCTCTTGACCGACGCCTACCCGGAAGGCACCGACGCGCGCTGGACCAACGGCGCCGCGACCCCGCGCGAGGCGGTCGACGCGTACAAGCGCTCGATTGCGGCGAAGTCCGATGTGGAGCGCCAGGAAAACAAGGAAAAGACCGGCGTGTTCTTGGGCGCGTACGCGACCAACCCGGTCAACGGCGAGCAGGTGCCGGTGTTCATCGCGGACTACGTGCTCACCGGCTACGGCACGGGTGCGATCATGGCGGTGCCGGCGCACGACGAGCGCGACTACGAGTTCGCCACCGTCTTCGGCCTGCCGATTACGGCGGTGCTTGACGGTGACGTCACCGAAGCTGCGTTTACTGGAGATGCCGCGCACATTAATTCGTCGAATAGCGAAGGCCTGGACCTGAATGGTTTGGGCAAGGCTGAGGCGATCGAGCGAGCCATTGACTGGCTGGTGGCGGGCGGTCACGGCGACGAGAAGATCCAGTACAAGCTGCGCGATTGGCTGTTTGCCCGCCAGCGCTACTGGGGCGAACCGTTCCCGATTGTGTACGACGAGAACGGCCAGGCGCACGGCCTGCCGGAGGACATGCTGCCAGTGGAGCTGCCGCAGGTTGAGGACTACAACCCGGTCGCCTTCGACCCGGACGACGCCGATTCCGAGCCCGCTCCCCCGCTGGCGAAGGCCACCGACTGGGTCGAGGTCGAGCTGGATCTGGGCCACGGCACGCAGAAGTACTACCGCGACACCAACGTGATGCCGCAGTGGGCCGGTTCCTCCTGGTACCAGCTGCGCTACATCGACCCGACGAATAACGACGAATTCTGCAACATCGAAAACGAGCGCTACTGGACCGGCCCGCGCCCCGAGGAGCACGGCGCAAACGACCCGGGCGGCGTGGACCTCTACGTGGGCGGTGTGGAGCATGCGGTGCTGCACCTGCTCTACGCCCGCTTCTGGCACAAAGTGCTCTATGACCTTGGTTTTGTCACCTCGCAGGAGCCGTACCGCCGCCTGTACAACCAGGGCTACATCCAGGCGTACGCCTACACCGACTCCCGCGGTGTGTACGTGCCGGCGGCCGAGGTGGAAGAGCGCGACGGCAAGTACTTCTATGGCGGCGAGGAGGTCAACCGCGAGTACGGCAAGATGGGCAAGTCTTTGAAGAACTCCGTCGCGCCGGATGATGTGGTGAGCGCGTACGGCGCGGACACCCTGCGCGTGTACGAGATGTCGATGGGCCCGTTGGACACCTCGCGCCCCTGGGCGACGAAGGACGTTGTCGGCGCGCACCGCTTCCTGCAGCGCCTGTGGCGCCTCGCAGTGAACGAGGAGACCGGCGAACTCGCAGTCACCGACGCGGATCTGACCACCGACGACGCCAAGCAGCTCCACCGCACCATCGCCGGCGTGCGCGAGGACTACGAGGCCCTGCGCCTGAACACCGTCGCCGCGAAGCTGATCGAGTACGTTAACTACCTGACCAAGACCTACCCGTCCGGCGCCCCGCGCGACGCCGTCACCCCTCTCGTGCAAATGGTCTCCCCGCTTGCCCCCCACCTCGCTGAGGAGCTCTGGGCCAAGCTCGGCCACGAAGGCACCATCACGTTCGAGCCGTTCCCCACCTTTGATGAGCAATTGCTTGTCGATGACACCGTTGAACTGCCCGTCCAAATCAACGGTAAAGTCAAAGCGCGCGTCGACGTGCCGGCCGAGGCCAGCCAGGACGAGATCGAGGCGGTGGCGTTGGCCGACCCGCGCGTGGCAGAACTTACCGAGGGCAAGACCGTGGTGAAGACCATCGTCGTACCGGGGCGCATGGTGAACCTCGTGGTGAAGTAGAAGAATAGGCACAATGAGCACCACGTATCCTGGCGGTTACCCGCCCTCCGGTAGCGATCCCCAGGGCGACCGGGGTGACTGGGGCGACCGGGGCGACCGGGAGGCCAACGGCTGGAGGCATACAAAGGGAACCGGAAAACTGCACCCCGGTCAGGCGATTGCGTGGGGGTTCAAGGCGATTGCCGCTAATCCTGGCCCGATGCTGGTGATCGGTCTCGTAATAGCTGTGCTTAAAGAAATGACGGTGCTGCCGTGGGTTGGACCGCTCGCCGCGATCGGCTCACTGCTGATCATTCCGGTGATCCTCTCTGTCGCGCTGCAGCAGACGCTGAAGACCAGGTTTCAGCATGTTCAGGCTCCCGCCTACGGCAAAGCATTGGGGATGCTTGGTGTATTCATCGCAGTGTCCTTTGGCATCGTGCTCTTGCTGACGTTCATCGCACTGGTGTTTGCGGTCGCAGGGATGGACATCAGCCTCTTCCCCACCGACCCTGAGGCGGCGGTGGATCATCCGGCGGCGCGGCGCGGGCAGATGATCCTTGTAGTTTCGTTCGTGGTGACGTGCCTGCTAATCGCGCCGTTTTTCGTCCTTCCTGCCTATTTCGCAGCCGACGACAACGGCAGTTTTGGCAACGCGCTCGGAGCGGGGCTCAGCGCGGCTGCGCGCAACTATCTGTCGACGCTAGCTATTGCTGTGTTCATCATCGTGCTCGGTATCATTGCCCAGCTCCCCGCATACTTGGCGAGCGAAGGGATGCTCAACGGTTTACTCGGCACGTTCCTGACCATCGTGCTCTCCCTGTTCATCACGCCGTACAGCTACCTGGTTGGTGCCCATGCGTATCGGCAAGTATCCGGCGGCCCAGTGCCTCACGAGTCCGCGGTGTACTAACCCCCGGTGTCTAATCGTGCGCCGGCGGCGGGTTTCTAGGTAAAGTCTCAGGTGTTTTTGTCTCCGACTCTATGAAAGAAGACACCATGAGCACCCCGAACTCCGGCGGCTACCCGCCCTACGGCAACGATCCTGAGGGCTACGGCAACCAAGGCGGTGACCCGAACCAGTCGTACGGCCAGCAGTCGTATGGCAACTACCCGTCGTATGGCCAGAACCAGTATGGCCAGGATCAGTACGGTCAGGATCAGTACGGTCAGCAGGCTTATGATCAGCAACCGTATGGCCAGCAGGCTTACGGCCAGCCGGGCGACTACTCCCAGTTCGACGTCAACTCCGCTGCCGGCGCTGCCGGGGGCGACGCGATGCGTTTCCACGGCTCCCAGCTGACCGACGGCACCTTCGGCGACGGCACCCAGCCTCACCCGATCAACAACCCGGCCGCCAACGGCTGGCGCCACACAAAGGGCACCGGCAAGCTCCGCCTTGGCGAGGCGATTTCGTGGGGTTTCAAGGGTCTCATGGCAAACCCGGGCAAGATGCTGCTCATCGGCGTTTCCTCAGCAGTGCTTACCGCGGTGTCGAACTCTGAGTTCGTGGTTCTCGGACTCCTCGCCCTCGTTGCGCTGTTCCTGCTCGCGCCGCTCTTCGCCTCCGGTGTGTTGCAGCAGACGCTGGTGAAGAAGTTCCAAAAGTGGCAGGCCCCGGCTTACGGCAAGACGCTGGGAGTTGCGGCCATCCTCGTGGTCATCGTCGTCGTTGGAATTATCATTCTGAGCATCATTGCGGGAATCATCACGGCCGCAACTGGCCTCATCGACGAGAACATCGCGATGTACGCAGATTCGCCGGAGGCGCTGCTTTCGGATCCCAATGTGATGAAGGCAGGGGGGATATTCTTGGCAAGCCTCTTCATTCCGGTACTCCTCCTGGCACCGTTCTTCCTGTTCATCATCTACTACGCGGCTGACAACAACGGCTCGTTCGGCAACGCTTTCGGTGGTGCGATGCGCAGCGGCGCACGAAACTACTTCCCGGTACTTCTGCTGATCCTGTTCCTTGCCATCGTGAATATGGCTGTGTCGGCCCCCGCACTCTTCCTCAGCTCCGGCGAAGGCATGGCGGCGGTCGGTGCTATCATCACCATCATTCTGACCGTCTTTGTCACGCCGTACACCTACCTCGTGCAGGCGCACGCGTACCGCCAGATTTCCGGCGGTCCGGTTCCTCACGAGGCCGCTGCGGCCTAATCCGTAAGCACTTTCTCCACTTTGACACTCCCCCAACACCGAGCAGCACCGACACTTCTGAAACTTGTGGCGGCGCTGCTCGTTGCCACTTTGGTGGTGCTCGTGACATTCGGCAAGGCCTACATTGAGCTGCCCGGAGTGTGGGAGTCGGCGGTGCACCAACGCCGCCAGATCCGCATCAACCCGTTGCAAACGTTTCACACTGGAGCGGCCTGGTGGGCCCCGTGGGTCAACCTGATTGGCAACATGGCGCTTTTCGCGCCCATCGGGTTCATCGCTTACCGCGACTCCATCCTGCGCGCCACGGCCATCGGTTTCGCGCTCAGCCTGGGCATCGAGACAGGCCAGTTCATCTTCGCGGCCGGATTCTCCGACCTGGACGACATCATCTCGAACACCCTCGGCGCGCTCGTCGGGGCAGCTCTCGCCAGCCGCTGGCGGCCCTACGAGTCATACTGGGTCATCGCAGCAGGCAGTGCCATTGTGCTCACAATCTTCGCAGCATTAACGACGATTGCGTGATCCCAGCCCGCGCCAAACCTAGCTCTCGTAGCCGTAGTGCCGCAGGATGTATCGCAAAAGTGCCTCGCCGCTCTGCGTTGACACAGGACCCTCAGGGCCGGTGTAGAACCCGCCGATTTGCCTGATGAACATCACTACGTCGCGGAAACTCTCCGGTAATGCGTGCCAACCTGGCTCAAGGTCGCGGATGCCGGCGAAGTCCGCCAGGTGCTCGATGTTCTCCGCGAACTCTGCTTTGCCGAAGACGGCTTCGAAGCCAACGAGAAGCTCCGTGTGGAAATCCGCGATCGGATCCTCCGACTGGAGGAAGAACCTGCCGCGTTCAGAGACCTGGAGTGCCTCGTCGCCTAACGCGATGAGGCCCGCGCCTTCCAAGAACTGCCGCAGTTGGCGCACCTCAGGGAAGGTATTTTCCCGCGGCTGCCCGCCCGTGTGCTTCCTTCCTAACAGCTCCGCCAGCATGCGCACTGCCGCAACCGGGAGGTTGCCAGTTTTGGTCAGCACCACCGGCTCGCTGAACAGGTTGACGGCGTTATACAGCACGTCGGCAAGCTCGAGCGGCGCGGCAACTGTCCACCGGTACGTGGCGCTGCCGTCCGGGCCCAACTTGTCTTCGAAGAATTCCGCGACCGCAGAAAGCAGCGTCGGATTCAGATCCGGGTTCGGATCGTCCTGCATGATCTGGCGCAGCTCCGGGCGCGAATCCAAAAAGTCCTCGAATTCGTGGGCGAGGTCCGGGGTGTCCACGTCCGGCATGCCGGGGATTGGCTGGTCGAAGTAGATCTCCTCGGCCACAAACCCGATGCGGGTGGCCACCGAAACCGGGTCTACAACGGTGAGGCGCTGCAACATCCGCTCCGGCGACATCACGGGTAGGAAGCTCAGCAGCAGCGGGGTGACTTCCATGTCCGGCGGCAGACCTGCGGCGATGCGACGGGCCTCGTTGCGGAACTTCGTCATCAACTCTGGGCCGTTGGCGGATTCGACGATGTCGGGCCCGCAAGCGTCGATAAGCAATGGTGTAGGACCGTCAAGCTGGGACTCGCCGAGGACCGCGACCTGCACCGTCCAGTTCGCGGTGGGGTCGTAGATATAGGTGATTTCGGAGATTCTGGCGACGGTGAGTTCGGTCTCGTCGGATTCGCCGGCGCTGGGGATTTCGGCGAAGATGTGGCGGAACTCGCCCGAGCCGGTGGCGTACAGGTGCGTCGCGGCGCCGGAGAAGCCGAAGGCGGCATCGATGACCTGGGATAGTTCGCCGAGGTCCATGGAGTCGTCCACGTTGACGCAGCGCGAAATTTCGGGCAGGGAGCCTTCCAGCGTCATCAGCAGCGTCACGATCATGCCAGACACAATACGGCTGATCGCCGCGCCTGGTTGGGTAAGGCGTGCGCATTAAAATCCGCACGCCGAGCGTAACGCGGGCGTGCGGATGGTAGGGGCGCTAGTTCGCGAGCGGCTCGCCGCCGAAGAGCACGGCGCGCGCCGGGGTGCTGGACGTGTTCTTTACGCCCCAGGTTTTGTTGCCGGTGCCGGTGTAGCCGACCTCGCCGCGCGGGACCGCGACGCGCTGCACCTCGATGCCGTCGGTGACGGCGAGCAGGCCGTACTCGAACGCCTCGTTGAGCACCAGCGCCACTTCCGTGCCGGGTTCGAGCCGCAGCTCCGCGGCCACGAGTGGCGTGTGGGTTTCCACCGGAGACGACTGGCCGAACAGCTCGCCGACGAAGACCCGCGCCTCGCCGGAGACGGCGGTGGTGACGCTGCGCAGCGTGAACACCTCCGGCGCGTACACCTCGAGCCGGCCGCTTGCGCCCTGCGGCACCGCCGCGTCCAGGCACACGCCCACGGCGCCACTGCCAGCAGTAGTGCGAAGCGCCGAACCGCCGGCGGGTGACGTCGCCACACTGGCTGCGCCCGCGCCGACGCGCTCCTCCAACCCGTGAGGGCCTGCGTGGCGCACCTCGCCGTCAATGACCCACACCACGGTCTGGTGCCCGGCGCGCGGCGCGACGCGGGCACCACCGCCGTCACCATCACTGCTGAAGACCGCGGCGAAATCCCAGGCGCCGATCCGCCCCTGCTCGCTGCGGCGGTTCTCGGTCGAGTTCAAGCGGTTATCCATGTGCGTTATGGTACCTGCGTGCAACAACTTTCAGCCGGGCTGCTGTTCGCGCTGGCCTTCTTTTCCGCGGCCGCGCCACTGTCCATCGACCTCTATCTGCCCGGCATTCCCGAACTCCAAGCCGAGCTGGCCACCTCGCCCGCCGCGGCGCAGGCGACTATCTCAGGGTTCATGGTGGGGATGGCCATCGGCAACCTAATCTTCGGGTCGATCTCGGACGCCACGGGCCGCAAACGCCCCATCATTGTCGCTGCGACTGTGCTGCTCGTCGCCTCGGTGCTGTGCGCTATCGCCCCGTCGATCCACCTGCTCATCGCCGCCCGCGCGATCCAGGGCCTCGCCGGCGGGTGCGTGGTCGTGGTCTCGCGCTCGGTCGTCCCGGACCTCGCACGTGGCGCACAAGCCGCCCGCGGATTCTCTGCACTCATGGCGCTCACCGGTTTCATGCCGGCGGTTGCGCCGGCCCTCGGTGGCATTCTGCTCCCGCTCGTCGGATGGAGAGGCCTCTTCTGGTTCATCGCCACCATCAACCTCATCCAGGTGCTCCTCTCCCTGCGCCTGCCGGAATCCCTCCCGCCGGAGAAGCGCACTTCAGGCGCGCTGAGCAACCTCTTCCCGCGCATCGGGCGATGCCTGCGCCGCCCGGCATACGTCGGCTATATGCTCGCCGGAGCGCTCGGTTTCGGCGCGCTGTTCGCCTACATCGCGGCATCCCCACTCGTCCTCCAGCGCCAGCTCGGCTTCTCCCCCACCGCATTCGCCTTCACATTCGGCGCAATCTCGCTGCTCATCCCGCTCTCCAACGTGCTCAACATGCGGCTGGTCAAGCACGTTCCGCCCCGCAAGTTGCTTCGCAGGGCTTTGCTTATCGACGCCCTCATAGCCGCCATCGTCCTCACCCTCTCCGTCACCGGCCCCACCCGCATCATCCTTCCGTTCCTGGCGGGCCTGGTCGTCATGGCCGGCTTCGTCGGCGCGAACGCGAACGCGCTGGCGGTGGAAGAAGTCCGCGACATCGGTGCAGGTGCGGGCTCAGGCGCCATGGGCTTCTTGCAGTTCGTCGTCGCTGCTGCCGTCGCCCCGGTGGCGGGCCTGGGCAGCAATCACGCCCTCGCCATGGCGGCAGCGTCACTCACGTGCGCGGCGTTTGCGCTGGCTGCGGTGGTGGCGCTGACGACGAAGCCGTCGACAAGCTAGAGCCTCACAAGCTAAAGCTCGACGACGGTGCGGCCGCTGCGCTTGCCGTCCAGCAGCTCCGCGCCAGCTTCGATGACCCCGTCAAGGCCGACGGTCTCGGTGCGGATCGCGTCGGTGTCCACGGATTCGGCGAGTAGCGCCCACGCCTGCTCGCGCAGCTCGCGCGGGGTATCCACCGAGTTGATGCCAAGCAGGCGCACGCCGCGCAGGATGAACGGCATCACGGTTGCGGGCAGGTCGGCGCCGGCCGCCATGCCGCACGCGGTGACGCTGCCGCCCCACTCGATCTGCGAGAGCACGTTGGCCAGCACCTGCGAACCAACCGTGTCCACCGCGCCCGCGAAGCGAGCCTTGGCCAGCGGTTTTCCTTCGCCCTCGAACTCGGCGCGATCGATCACGTCCGCCGCCCCAAGCTCGCGCAGCCACGCACCGTGTTCTTCGACTCGGCCCGTCACCGCGGCGACTTCGTACCCGCGAGCGGCGAGCAGCTGCACCGCGATCGAGCCCACCCCGCCGGTCGCTCCAGTCACCAGCACAGGGCCAGCTTGCTTATCGACGCCCTCTTCCAACGCCGCTACTGAAAGCGCCGCCGTGTATCCAGCAGTTCCAATGGCGGCCGCCTCGGCGGCACTGAAGCGCTCCGGGACCTTTGTGATCAGGGAACCGTCAATGCGCATGTGCGGCGTGTACCCGCCGTGCCTGCGCTCGCCGATGCCGTGGCCGTTGACGGTGACCAGCGTGCCGTCGTCAAGCGTGCCCACTGCGTCGATGCCTGGCACGAGCGGGAAGGTCCGCACCACCCCGCGATTTCCTGCGAGCGCCATTGCGTCTTTGTAGTTAATCGATGAGTGGCTGATGTGGATGTCGGTGTCGCCTTCGCCGGCGAATTCCTCGCGGGTTTCGACGAGCTGGGCGCCGTCCTCGGTGACGAGGATGGAGTTGTCGTTCTGTTTGCCGAGGTCAGTGTTGTCCATACCGCTCCAGCATAGGGCGAGCTGGCGTCAATAACCACGATGGTTTAACCTAAGAGCCTGCTAAGAGAAGTTGTAGACGTGGCATAAAACCCGCCTCTGGACCGTGGAGCACATCCAAATGAAACTGAGCAGGCCAATTGCACTTGGCACCGCAGCGGCGCTCACCATGACCGCTATTCACGCACCCGTGTACTCGTTCGCCGCTGAGCAGGGCGCGTTTACCGCCTCGAACGGCGTGACCATTCAGTACGTCAAAGGCTCCGAGGGCGACAACGGCGCCTACGTGTTTTTGGGCGGTGATGGCACGGTCGCGCAGATGAAGCCGGGCAGCCCGTTCACCACCACGATGTCTTCCGTCACCGAACGTCACGATGTCAGTGGCTACTTCCTGGTCCCGCCGAACAAGGACCACAGCTGGTGGCAGGGCAAATCCTTTGACACGCTCGAGACGTGGTGTGTGGCCGTGCGCGAGTTCATCAACTCGCTAGAGACCGACAATGTGGAAGTGATGGGCTACTCCGGCGGTGCCGAGTTCATTGGGCGCCACCTGCTGCGCACCAACACCGGCTGGACGCCGGAGAACTTCTCCGCTTCGATGGTGGGCGGCGGCGGCACCTCCGGCAACCCAGTGACCCCGCCTGCGGCGGGCAAAGAGACAACGCCGCTGCTGTGGATTGTGGGCGAGCGGGACACGTACAGTCTCCTGTACCCCACCTGGTCCGCGCTCGAGTCCTCGAAAGAATCGCGCACCGAGTACGAAAACGCTGGCTTTACCGATTCCCGCATTCGCGTGCTGCCCAATACCGACCACTACCAGTACGACTTCCCCGCGTTGCTGGATGAGCGCCTTAATGCCATGAGTTCGTCGGCACCGGCACCGGCGCCTGCGCCGGCGTTGCCGTCGGCTCCTGCTCCTGCTCCTGCTCCTGCCCCTGCGCCGATCTCTGCGCCGACCCCTGCTCCGGTGCCGCCCCTGCCCGTAGAAAGTGGCGCGCCTGTGTCGCCTGCCCCGGCACCGTCTGCGCCAGGTGCGCCAGGTGCGCCGTCACCGGAGCCGAAGCTGCCAGCCGGAGAGTCGTCGGCACCCGCCGCGCAGCCCAAGCGCCCGAGCTCTGCCCCCGCTACGGATGAGCCCGCCTCGGATCGCCCCAGGCAGTCCTCGCGCGGCAACGCCTTGCTGGCTCAGCTGCGCCGCATGATCCTGAACTTCATCATTTCCCACTACCTCACGCGCGGCCAATAACGTCAGCGCAGCAGCGGGCGGGAAAAGCCCGCAAGCGCAACCAGTGCGGCCGCACCGAGTACGAGCGTGATCAGTAGGGTGCCGGGGAGGTATCCGGCATCGACTGTTGCAGCGCCCAGCGCTGATCCGGACGCGATACCGACCTGGAACGTGACCACGTAAATGGAGCTCGCGAGATCCTGGTTGCGTTGGCCGGCGTGCAGGAAGATCGTTGTTCCGGCGGTGGGAAGCGCACCGGCGGCCGTGCCAAGCACTGCCACCGCGATAAGCGTGATCCAGCTGGATCCCGTCTGCAGCGCCAGAAGCCCAATCATGGCCGCGACCATGAGCAGGACCGTGTCGAGGCCGTTAACGCGGATCATTCGCTGATCCACGCGACGACCAGCGATGACCACACCCAAAAGGCCGAAGAAGCCGTATAGCGACAGGCCGATTGGCACCCAGTTTCGCCCCGCTGTCGTTTCGATGATCAGCGCGAGGTACGTGAACGTCGCAAATACAGCGGTCACGGCGAACGTGAGGTAGAAAACCAGCGATGGGATCGCCGATTTCGCCTTGCGCTTCACCCCAATCTCAGCTGCGGGGCGGGCTGGCAGCGACGGCAGGGTGCGCAGCAGAAGCAGCAACGCGATGACAGTGGCGGCGCCGAGTACCCACGTTGCGCCCCGCCAACCGATTTGGTTACCAAGGGCGGTGGTCAGCGGAGCGCCAATCACGGTGGACATAGTGGCCCCGAGCGAGACGGTGGCAACGGCTCGGCCCATCTGGCCGGGTGGGGCAAGCCGCCCAGCCATCGGGTTGATCAGGGACCAGAACAGCCCGTGTGTAACCGCCGCTGTAACGCGGCCCGCGACCAGTACGGCGTAGTTCGGCGCACTGGCCTGGAGCACTATGCCGGTGAGCAAGAACCCGAGAGTGGCGATGAACACCGGCCGCCGGTCCATGTGTCGAGTCGCTGACATCAGCGGGATCGTCACAACGGCGACAAGCCCGGCGTAGACCGTCATCAGCAGGCCGATCAGGCCCTCGGACACGCCGAGGTCCTGGGCCATCGGCGAGATGAGGCCGACCGAAAACATCTCAAAATTGACGTAGACGAAGGCCGCGAAACTCATCGCCGCCAACGGCACCATCTGCATGCTCTTGGGCTGGACTTGTCGCGTTTCAGTCACGCGAGCACCATACGGCACCCGTGGATTAAGTGCGCGATCGCGATGCGGGATTGTGACGCACGGGTCTTTGTAGACGTCAGCCGTCATGGCGCCACACTAGTCACACGCGACCTGGGCAAATGCGGAGCCTTGGTCGCTGATGTCTACATCTGCACCGGATGCTCTGGCATCTAGATCAGGTTGAAGTACTTCGCCCAGTCAAGGAAGCGGAGCACGGAGCGAGAGAGGTTATCCAGGGCGATGAGCGCGGCAGGGATCGAGGACAGGAAAGAGGAAAACGACATGCGCCCAAAGATAGCAGGGCAATTGACCACCAGGAATTCCTAGATTGCCCCGGACCGCGCCGTGGCTTCGCGCACAAAGCTCGCAATGCGGCTAGCCGGCGCCGTCGCGTCGCCGAACGGGGTGGCAGCCGCGAGCTTCGCAGCGGAGGCGTGCACCGCCACCGCCTGTGCCAACAAGAACTGCAGTGCGTGCGACTCGGGATCGCTCGCCAGGTGCGCGCCCACAACCCCGGCCAGCACGTCCCCCGAACCCGGTGTGGCCGCCCAGGAGTGCCCAGCGTCCACGGCGGCCACCGGTTCCAGCAGCTCCTCCGTCGCGACGAGAGTGATGCGCCCCTTGCGCACAATGGCGCACTGCAGCTCACTCGCGAGTGCACGGGTTTCCTGCCATCGCGACCCTTCCGGCAGCCCGACCGCCTCCCGCAGCCGAGTGAATTCCCCATCGTGCGGGGTGAGCACGGTATGCGCCTCGCGCTTTACCACCAGCTCCCGCAGGTCCTCGTGGGTGGCCAACAACGTGAGGCCGGTGGCGTCGATAAGCACGGGCTCCTGCCGCTCCAGCACCCAGCGCAGTTGATCAGCCGTGTCCAGGCCTGGGTCTGCGCCGGGGCCGAAGACCCAGGCCTGGACGCGGCCGGCATCGGCAAGTGACTCGGTGGCCACCACCTCCGGGTGCGCGCGCACCACCTCGAGCGCCTGCGGTCCGGCGTAGCGCACCATCGCCGGGGTGGCGTTCACGGCGCCTGCGGTGCACAGGATCGCCGCGCCGGGGTACGTGCCGCTGCCCGCGAAAATGCCGACGACACCACCTGAGTACTTGTCGTCTGCCGCGCCGGGTTCGACATCCACGCGCCAGCCAGGGGGCATGGTAGTGATTCCCTCCGGAAGCGCGAGATCCGGGACGACGGCGCGGGCGCTGACGACTAGCGGCGGGCCATCGGCTGCCCACTCGGGCAGGGTATCGATCAGCAGGGTCTGCAGCGGACGGCCGGGTAGGCCGACATCCGCGAGCAATTGCAGCCCGCAGTCCGGGGAAAGGGCGTGTGCGCGGCGCCACCCGCCGAAGGTCACCGTCACATCGGCGGGAATGTGTAGGTCTCCGGCTTCCCCGGTGTCTGCGTCGACACCAGATGGCACGTCCACCGCCAGGATCTGCGTGTCTAGCCGGGCCCGACTGCGGCAGAACTCCACCACTTCCGCCAGTTCCGCGCGCAGGCCAGCACCGCCGCCTAAGCCGACAATGCCGTCGATGATCAGGCGGTGCGACCAAAGGTACTCAGGCAGCTCGTCCAGCACCGTCCCGCCCGCGTTGCGAAATGCAGTGAGCGCCCGCTCGTGCGCCTCGTCGGCCACCAGCACCGCATCCACGCCGTGGCCCGCCAACGCCAATTCCGCGCCCGCGTACAGCGCATCGCCCCCATTGCCCCCGCCCCCGGCAAGCACCAGCACCCGGTCCTCAGCCTCGCCTGCATCCCCTGTATCCCCGCGCAGCAATACGTCTGCCACCTGATACACCGCATGGGCTGCGGATTGCATGAGTTGGTCGGGGACGGATTCGTCGTCAAGCAATACTGCTTCTGCCTGGCGGATTTGGCTGGCGGTAAAGGTTGTGGCGAACATGGCGCACCAGCGTACGCCGGTATGGTTAAGGGACATGCCGTACAAAATCGGATTCGACCGCGAGAAATACATCGACATGCAGTCGGAGCACATCACGGCCCGGCGTGCGGAGATCGGCGGCAAGCTCTACCTCGAGATGGGTGGCAAGCTTTTCGACGACCACCACGCCTCCCGCGTCCTGCCGGGGTTTACTCCGGACAACAAGATCGCCATGCTGGACCGGATCAAAGACGACATTGAGATTGTCATCTGTTTCTCGGCGCTGGACTTGGTGCGGCAAAAGGTGCGCGCCGATCTCGGCATCACCTACGAGGACGACGTGCTGCGGCTTGTCGACGTCTTCCGTGACCGCGGATTCTTAGTGGAAAACGTGGTGTGCACGCAGATCGAGGGTCACAATCCACTGGTGGAGACGTTTTTGGAGCGGCTCGCTCGCCTCGGGCTGAAGGTGTCGAGGCATTACATGATCCCGGGGTATCCGCACGATACTTCCGCTGTGGTGAGTGAGAACGGCTTCGGGCGCAACGACTATGTAGAAACGTCGCGGGATCTGATTGTGTTGACCGCGCCGGGTCCGGGCTCCGGCAAGCTGGCGACGTGCATGTCGCAGGTGTACCACGACAACCAGCGGGGCATTCCCGCAGGATATGCGAAGTTTGAGACGTTTCCGATCTGGAACTTGCCGCTGTCGCACCCGGTGAACCTGGCATATGAAGCGGCAACGGCGGACCTTGACGACATCAACGTGATCGACCAGTACCACCTCGACGCGTACGGCGAGCAAGTGACCAGCTACAACCGGGATATTGATGTCTTTCCGCTGCTGCGCTCACTGTTGAAAGAGGTCACGGGCACGGAGCCGTACAAGTCGCCGACGGATATGGGTGTGAACATGGTCGGCCACTGCATCTCCGATGACGCTGCGTGCCGATACGCCGCGGAACAGGAGATCATCCGCCGGTACTTCCACGCGTTGGTGGCGGAGCGGCGTACCGATGCGGATTCGACGGTGTCTGATCGTGTGGCCAATGTGATGCGCAAGGCCAACGTGACCGTGACCGATCGTGCGGTGGTCGCGCCGGCGCTTGCGATTGCGGAGCAGACGGGCAACCCGGGTGCGGCGCTGGAACTGCCGAGCGGGCAGATAGTCACCGGCAAGACCTCAGACCTGCTCGGGCCGTCAGCGGCGGTGCTGCTGAACGCGCT
The DNA here is from genome assembly GCF_002287505.1 of Corynebacterium glaucum. GTDB lineage: Bacteria > Actinomycetota > Actinomycetes > Mycobacteriales > Mycobacteriaceae > Corynebacterium > Corynebacterium glaucum. Next base: position 2,449,110 of record NZ_CP019688.1, on the reverse strand, counting down.
GAAGGCACTCGCGGAGATTCCGGACGATGTGCACCTGCTCTCCCCCGCTTCGATCGAGCCGATCCAGTCGCTGAAAACCCGGCACCTGGGTTCGGTGAACCCGCGCCTGCACACTGATGAGGTGCTCATCGCGCTGTCGGTGTCCGCGTCGTCGGACCCGCAGGCTGCGGCCGCGCTTGATCACCTGAAGTACCTGCGTGGATGCGATGCGCACGTGACCACCATCTTGGGTTCGGTGGATGAGGGCATCTTCCGCTCCCTGGGCGTGCTGGCCACCACCGAACCTCAGTACTGGCGCAAGGCGCTGTACCACAAGCGCTAGAAGAACGCCGCCACGAGATCCATCGGCTCGACTCGCCGCGTGTGCCACGGATCGAGCCTGGAGGTCTGTGTCGTTTGTGCAGCTAGCTCAGTCAAAAGTCATCCTCTCTTCGTTTAATTCATCTATTGCGCTCGTTGCGGATGCTTCCTACACTGCACCATTATGGACAGTAAGTCGCAGCTCTCGCCGGTGGAACAAGCCCTCTCAGCCTTGAACGACAACCTCGCAAGCGCGCGCACCGAAGCGAAAGACTCGGTCACGGTGCCGAAAGAAACAGCCATCTGGATCCGCAATGTGCTCGAGGATATCGCCGAAGGCCGCCTCGTGCGCTCGCCTGAACCCGAAGACGAGATGACCACCCAGCAGGTAGCCAACCTCCTTGGCGTCTCGCGACCGTTCGTGGTCAAGCTCATTGACGACGGCCGCTTGCCGGGCCACAAGGTGGGCACTCACCGCCGCGTGTACACGCGCGACGCGATCGACTTCAAAACTCGCATGGACCGTTCCTAGCCGAGCTTTTGTCACGGCACGCAGCGGCAATACAATCCGAGCTATGACCGGAAAAATCCTGCTCTACTACAAGTTTCAGCCCATCGCGGACCCAGACGCCGTGCGCCTGTGGCAGCGCGACCTGTGTGAGTCGCTGGGACTGACCGGCAGGATTCTCATCTCCCCGCACGGCATCAACGGCACCGTCGGCGGAGACATCCAGGCCTGCAAGACCTATGCCCGCAAGACAAAGGAGTACTTCCGGGGCATCGAGTTCAAGTGGTCCGAGGGCTCCGCAGACGACTTCCCCAAGCTCAGCGTGAAGGCGCGCGACGAGATCGTCGCTTTCGGTGCGCCGGATGAGCTTGAAGTCGACGAGCGAGGCGTCGTCGGCGGAGGCACCCACTTGACCCCCGAGCAGGTGAATGAGCTCGTCGAAAAGCGAAGCGACGTGGTGTTTTTCGACGGCCGCAATGCCCGCGAAGCCGAGATCGGGCGCTTCAAAGGCGCCGTCGTGCCGGATGTGGAAACCACCCACGACTTCATCGCAGAGATTGAAAGCGGCAAGTACGACTGGATGAAAGATAAGCCGGTTGTAGCGTACTGCACCGGCGGGATCCGCTGCGAGATTCTGACTCCGTTGATGAAAAACCGCGGGTTCGAAGAGGTGTACCAGATTGACGGCGGCATCGTCCGCTACGGAGAGAAGTACGGCAACTCGGGGCTATGGGAAGGCTCCTTGTACGTCTTTGACAAGCGAATGCACACCGAGTTCGGCGCGCCGGGAGATCCCGACTTTGTGCAGCTCGGCCACTGTGTGCACTGCGATGCGCCGACGAACCAGTTCTACAACTGCGCGAACGAGCCGGAATGCCGCCACCAGTACTTGAGCTGCGAGGACTGCCGGCAGGCGAAGCCGTACTGCGCCGATTGCGCCACTGCGCAGATCTCCGGCTAGCCGCTCACACCCTCTGTCGCGTCGAACGCGAGGATGCCCACCGTGATAATTAGCCAAATCATGGTGAACGGTACGATGGGTAGCCAGAACACGCCCATCCAGGGCATCCACCGCTCGTAGCGGTTGAGTTTGCGCACCATGATTACTGCGCAGCCGATCAACATGGCGACCGGCGGGATGGAAGTGAGGATCGCCCACCAGGTCCGCCATTGCGGGGTGCACAGCCAAGTCGCGCCGTCGTCGCAAAGCGGGCCGCCCTGCAACCTTGAGATGAGTGCGAGCACGAACCCGAACCCGACGGTAATACCCACCGTAGCCACGGCATACCAGATTGCTTGGCGCGTCGATTGACGGTTGCGCTCGGCGGTGACCAGCGGATCCGGTTCGTCGGCGAGCTCGTCGAAGGTTTGCGGCTCGGGCCGGACGCGGCTGAACCTGTCCGCGCCGGAGTGGAGGTCGTTTTCCGGATGGTCGCGCATGGTTCTCACCCTATCCCGGCTCCGTGCAATGCCACTAGGCCGCTTAGTTGGTGCCGCGCGGGTAGATGATTACGGGCACTGGCGCGAAGCGGATGAACTCGCCCTCGCGCGTTCCCACAAACACCCGCTTCAGGTTGTCAGACGGCTGCGACCCGATGCACATCACGTCGCCTTTCTTCCACTTCACCGAATCGATGGAGCGCTTCCACCCCTTGCCCGAGGCGACGAAGCTTTCTACGTCGAAGGTGTCGGCAAACCGCGGGTCGATAGCGGTGGCCACGCCAAACGCCTGGTCACGGGCGCGATCGAGCAACCCCAGCGTGGTTTCGTTCCACTCCGCAGCTGCGTCCGAAATATCGGTAACCTGCTCAGATGGTGAGAACGCGATGATGCGCAGCGGCACGCCCAGCACGCACGCCAACGTCGTCGCGTACGGCAACCCGGAGAATCCACCCGCACCCTTCGGTGCCGCAGATTTCGACGACTCCACCAGCGCATACGTCACCCGCGTAATGCCCTTGCGTGACAAGCTCACGCCCTTCGGCGCCAGTCCAAGCGGCACCGGCGAGGAGTGCATCAGCGCATCAGCCACCGACGATGGCCGGAATCGGTTCTTGGCCGTCTTCGCGCGCGAACCCAGCACAATCAGATCCGCGGTGAACTCCTCTGCGGATTGGTACAACGATCCCGCGACATCGGCGCGGTCGGTCAGGCACGAAGCGTCTTTCGCCCACTGCGCCCTCGGCACGTACTCTTTGAGCACCTTGCGCGCTTGGTGGTCAAATTCCGTGGCGCGCTCCTTGAACCATTTCCGGTACTTCTTCTCCGAAAGCGGCTTCTTCCACTTGCTTTCCACAGCGGAAACCACTTGGACCTTGACCGGCAGCGAGCGTCCAAGCCACGCCGCAAACTCCACCGCTTCGGTGTTCAGCGAATCCCAGCCGACAATAACGCGCAGAGCACGCCCGCTATCGGGTAGCTCTGCGAGGTCGCTAGTAAACGAACGGTGAACCATCGGCAAACAGTTTACGCACCCTGTTCACCGAACACCGAATTATTGCTAGACCTATTCCCCCACCTGACCAGCATTCCGCCTCGCGGAACCGCTGGTTGCCTTTTCCGGTTCCGCATACGCCTCCGCCAGCGCCATGATGGCGTTCGCTGCTTCGGCGAGTTGGCCCAGGTTGCCGTCGTCAAGCGAGTCCAGCATCTCCGCAAGGAATTGCGTGCGCTCCTCGCCTACCCGCTCAAGGGTCAGCTCCCCGAGTTCGGTGAGCTCCACCGTTACGCCGCGTCGATCTTCGTTCGCGCGCAGCCTCCTGACCAGCCCTTGCTTCTCCAGCTGGTTGATGGTGTTAGATGCGGTGGGCATGCGCACGCCCTCGGCGTCGGCAAGCTGGCGCACCCGGCTCGGTCCGTGATCCTGAATTCGATGCATGATGGAAAGCTGCGGCCCCGTCAGTTCGGACTGATCCGCAGTCCGAAAATACGTGACGTAGAGTTTGGTCATCGCCGGCCGGATCTGCCGGGCTAACTCAAGTGGATCGGGGCGTGCCATGAGACGGTCTTTCCTTGTCGCCTGTCGATTGATAGTTTGAACTGCCTAAAAAACCACTTTACTCATATTTGCTGACATGATCGCATACACACACGAGGTTTCACACGAGTGGCAGCGCCGCGTCACCGTCCGCGAGTTTCACCAGGGCAGTTTGCTTATCGACGACCTGTGCGACGCCGATTTCCTCCTCCGGGCGGCCGCGACGCACCACGGTGAAGACGCGCAATACCCCTGCCCCATCTGTGGCGGCTCCCTGCGCGTCGTCAAGTGGGTGCACAGCGAAAAACTCGGGCGGCGCAGCAATACCGCGCGTTCGGAGGATGAGATCGAACAGCTCGTGGGCGAGGTCGGTCCAATCACCGTGCACTTCGTAGAGGTCTGCCCAGTGTGCAAGTGGAATTTTTTGCTTAAAGAAGTCACAGCTGCACCAGTAGTGTGAACAAGCCCCGCCAAGGTAGGGTGTCCACTTGTACAAGTGTCGGTACGAGCAGGACAAGCGTGTGACAGAGAGTAATAACAGCCGCCGTGAACCGAAGTCGGCGAGGTCTACAAAGCCGTCGACAAGGCCCACTGAGTCGACTCGCGCGACCCGTTCAACTCCTTCGACCCGTGCGGCGCGCGCAGCCGGGTCCGAAAGTTCCGAACGATCCGACCGGACCAAACGGACGGAGCGGACCGAGCGGACCGAGCGGACCGAGCGACCTGCCCAGAGCGGCCGGGCCGCAGCTGGAAGCAGTGCGGTAGCGAAAAAGCGGAAGCGTCGCTGGGCCCAGTGGCTTCTGGCGTTCGCGTTGTTTCTCCTGCTGCTCGCGGCTATCCCCTTGACCTGGTTCTTCTACAGCTACTCTCAGGCCAAAGTGCCGCAGCCGGACGAGATTGAAACGGCGCAGATCTCCAACATCTACTCCAACGACGGCGCAACCGAGCTCGCCCGCATCGTGCCCCCGGAGGGTAACCGCGTCCAAGTCGAACTCGAACGCGTGCCTCCTGCAGTCCAAAACGCAGTGCTTGCGGCGGAGGATCGCGACTTCTGGAACAACTCCGGTTTCTCCTTCACCGGCTTTATCCGCGCGGCGCTTGGACAGGTCACTGGCAATACGTCCGCCGGCGGTGGCTCGACCATCACCCAGCAGTACGTGAAGAACGCCATCGTGGGCAACGAGCACTCCTACGAGCGCAAGGCCCGTGAGCTGGTCTACTCGGTCAAAATGACCAACGAGTGGAGCAAGGAAGAAATCCTCACCGCCTACTTGAATACGGTGTACTTCGGACGCAACGCCTACGGTGTCGAAGCTGCAGCGCACGCATTCTTCGGCAAGTCCGCCGACCAGCTCACAGTTGAAGAAGGCGGTGTGCTCGCTGCTTCCATTCAGCTGCCAAGCCAGCTCGATCCATGGACTAACCCGGAAGGCGCGCACCAGCGCTGGGATTACGTCATGGACGGCATGGTGGAAATGGGCGAGATCACCGAAGCCGAGCGCGCCGCGCTGGTCTACCCGGAAACGCGCGACCCGGCGTCTTACTCCGCCTACACCGAAGCCACCGGACCGAACGGCCTGATCAAGAACCAGGTCATGACGGAGCTCGAGGCCCTCGGCATTACCGAGGGTGATCTGACCAACCGCGGCCTGCAAATCACCACCACGATCGATCCGAACATGCAGGCTGAGGTGGAGCGAATCTCGAAAGAACAGCTCACTCCCCTGCAGGACGATGCCCGCACCAGCGTTGTGGCCATCGACCCGGCCACCGGCGCGGTGCGCGCCTACTACGGCGGCGACGATGCCAGCGGCTGGGACTACGCCAACGCCGGCCTACAGACCGGGTCGACGTTCAAGATCTTTGCTCTCGCTGCGGCGCTGCAGCAGGGCATCCCGTTGACCGCGATGTTCGACTCATCGCCGGTGACTTTGCCGGGTAACCACGTTGTGACCAACTGGGACGGCGGCGGTGGCGGCATGTTGTCCATGGCGGAAGCCACCCGCACCTCGTCCAACACCGCGTTCATGCGCATCCAGGACGATCTGGACAACACCACCCAGGACACGGCCGATATGGCGCACGCACTCGGCGTGGCGCGCCACATCCCGGGCGTGCCAGGCGTGACTCTGCGCGAAAACGGCGGCCAGCCCTACGAAGGCATCGTGCTCGGCCAGTATCAATCGCGCGTGCTCGACATGGCCACCGCGGCGGCGACTCTAATCGACCGCGGTGTGTACCACCCGACCCACTTCGTCGAGCGCGTCGTCGATGCCAACGGTGAGGTTCTTTACGCCGTCGACAGCGAGTATTCCGAGCGTCGCGTGTCCGAGCAGGTTGCCGACAACGTCATTCAGGCGATGCAGCCCGTGGTCGCCTACTCCAACGCGACGCTGGCCGGCGGACGCCCCGCAGCTGCAAAGACTGGTACCGCGCAGATGGGCGACACCGGCCAGAACAAAGACGCTTGGATGGTCGGCGGCACCCCGCAGCTCGCGGTTGCCGTGTGGGTGGGAACTGCTGACAACACCTCCCCGATCTTCAACGAGTGGGGCGGCAACATGTACGGCTCCAACACTCCGTCGAAGATCTGGAAGAACGTGCTTGACACCGTCCTGGAGAATCAGGAGGCGGAGGCATTCCCCGCCGCCTCTCCCGTGTTCTGGGGCGTGAACGCGTACTCCGGTGGAACGAGCCTCGGCGGCTCTGCATCGGCACCGACGTACGGTTACCAGCAGACGTATGCCCCGGCACCGAGTCCGGCCGACCCGGCCAACAAGCCAGCACCGGAGCCTGAGCAGCAACCGGCCCCGGCTCCCACCCCCGAGCCGGTCCCGGCGCCTGCACCTGCACCTGATCCGGAGATCCAGGACACCATTGATGAATTCCTGGAAGGCATCAATGAAGCGTTCCAATAGCGAGGGTGAAACCGTGACGCAAGCTACCAAGCCGACTACCTGGTCCGATCCTGCTAAGCGGGTGCAGCCGGGCCGCACCGAACCCGTCGCGCAAGGGTGGGTGAACTTCCTCGGTGGCCCGATGGGGCGCTTCGCCCAGGTCGGTCGCGCGGCGTTTTGGACACCGCTGCGCGCGATCATCGCCGTGGCCTACGTGTTCCTCTCCCTCGGTTACCTGTCCAAGGCCAACTGCACCATGGGCAAACCAGACGACAACGGCGTCTTGCAGCTGAACTGGGGCGGGTCCCGGCAGTACACGTCGTTCTGTTACAACGACATCGTCCCGCTCTACGGCGCACGCGGTCTCGACTCCCCCGGGTTCGTCTACGACTACTCCTGGGTGGAAGACGGGCTGACCCGCTACATGGAATACCCGGTACTCGCTGGCCTGTTCCAACAGTTTGCAGCCACGATTTCGCGCAACACCTACTTCCTGGCGGACCGGTTCCTGCCCGAAGTTGGTTGGTATTTCGCCGTCACCGCGCTGCTGATGTCTATCCTCTGGGTCTGCACTGCGCGCATGGTTGCTGAACTCGCCGGCAACCGCATCTGGGACACCCTCTTGGTGGTCGGCTCTCCCCTGCTCATCATGCATGCCTTCACCAACTGGGACATCCCGTCGATCTTCTTCCTCGTCGCTGCGATGCTCGCGGCGCGCAACAAGAAATTCTGGCTCGCGGGCATTCTCATCGGCGCAGGCACCGCGTTCAAGCTTTGGCCGCTGTTCGTGCTCGGCGCGTACCTCACCATCGCGATCCGCAAGCGCAACCTCGTGCCTTTCTTCAAGATGACGGTTGCTGCGGCAGTCACGTGGGTCGCCGTCAACGCGCCGGTGTACCTCCGCAACCCCGAGGCCTGGTCCGAGTTCAACCGCCTGAACACCGACCGCGGCTGGGAGTGGACCACCATTTACGCCGTGATCTCGCGCGCCACCGGCTGGGCCGGCTTCGATGATGGCTCCGGCGCCCCGGTCATCTTGAACACCGTCACGTTCGTGCTTTTCGCCCTCGGGTGCCTCGCGGTGCTCATCCTGGGCCTTCGCGCACCCAAGGAGCCGCGCGTCGCGGAGCTGCTCACCCTCATCGTCGGCTTTTTCCTGCTGTTCAACAAGGTGTGGAGCCCGCAGTACTCCATCTGGCTCATCGTGCCCGCCGTGCTCGCCGCGCCATATTGGCGCCTCCTGCTGAGCTGGATGACGGTGGACATGATGGTGTGGCCGATCCTGATGTGGCACATGCACGGCGTGCAGAACCTCGGCCTGCCCGGCGGCGCACTCAACCTCATCGTCATCGCGCGCGACGTGCTCATCATCGCGATCATGGTCGTGGTCGTCCGCCAAATGTTCGGCAAAACCCCGGACAAAGTCGCCGCTGCTCACAACGGCCACGACCCGCTCCTCACCACTCCAGACCAGTGGCTCACAAAGCTTGACGACGGCACGCCCAGCCCAACCGACCCAGTCCCGGCACCAACAACGCCATGACCACGCTGCTCGGCATCGTCTCGATAGCGATCGGCTTCAGCCTCGTCGGGGCCGCGGCTATCGCCCTGTGGAAGGACCGTTACCGGCTGGCGATCGGGTTCGGCATCGCTGCGTCTACATTCTGTACCCTATTGCCGGTCATCCTGGCGGTTTTCTTCGCGGTGCCAAATCCCTCGTAAACCACGTAACATCGTGGACATGCGTAACTCAAAGCCGTTTGTTCTGACTGCCGACAGGGAGGCCGCTTCTTCGGCCCCGGCGGCACCGGTCGCGGGTGCTTCCAGCGAACACGAGATTCCGGAAGCCGTCACTGGTTACTCCGACGAAGCCCGTGAAGATATGGCGGATGACGGCATCAGCGAAGCGGACGTTGAACGTGTGCTCACCGCCGCGCGGAACCAGGAAGCCGGAGTTGAAGTCGAGTGGGAGGACGATGGCTACTGGGAGATCGAGTTCCAAGACATTGATATTGACATCACGCCGGAGGGCATGGTGCTTGAGGCGGATCGGTAGGACGTAGCCGTCGATAAGCAAAAAGCTCAATTTCTTGCAGGCGAGCTGCTGCGGTACGCTGGTCGAGTTGCTTGACGCCAAGCGACCCTCCTGCCATCACCACGAGGGTGATGGCCGAACCAAACAGACCATAGGAGGTGATGAGGTCCGTGCGTCACTACGAAGTAATGATCATTCTTGATCCCCAGCAGGATGAGCGCACCGTTGCCCCGTCCCTGGATAATTTCCTGGAAATTGTCCGCAAGGATAACGGCAAGGTGGAGAAGGTTGATGTGTGGGGCAAGCAGCGCCTTGCGTACCCGATCAACAAGAAGGACGAAGGCATCTACGCCGTTGTCAACCTCGAGTGCGAGTCTGACACGGTCAATGAGCTGGATCGCGTGATGAACCTCAACGAGAACGTACTGCGCACCAAGGTGCTGCGTACCGACAAGTAGAACCAGCTAGGCTCGAACCTGAAAACGATTGTTGTTCAGCAGGTATCAGTAGGTACACGTAGGTAAAGGAACGCTCATGGCTCAAGGCGATACTCCCATCACCGTTGTTGGCAACCTGGTTGCTGACCCGGAACTGCGGTTCATCCCGAGCGGTGCGGCCGTTGCGAACTTCCGCATCGCGTCCACCCCACGCACGTTCAACCGCGAGACGAACCAGTGGGAAGACGGCGAGGCACTGTTCCTGACCTGCAACTGCTGGCGCCAGATGGCAGAGAACGTCGCAGAGTCCCTGACCAAGGGCATGCGCGTGATTGTCAACGGCCGCCTGAAGCAGCGCTCCTACCAGACCCGCGAAGGCGAAAACCGCACCGTGTTCGAGGTTGAGGTCGACGAGGTTGGCCCGTCCTTGAAGTACGCCACCGCAAATGTGAACCGCACGTCGCGTGACGGCGGCGGGAACTTTGGCGGCGGCAACCAGGGTGGCGGTTTCGGCGGCGGCCAGGGCCAAGGCGGCCAGAACCAGGGCGGTTTTGGCGGCGGAGCTGCTGGCGCGGCCGGTGGTTTCGGCGCAGGTGCTGCCGCTGGCCAGGGCCAAGGCGGCCAGAACAGCCAGAACCAGCCTGACAACGATCCGTGGAATTCCGCTCCGTCCTCCGAAGGTTTCGGGGGCATGGACGACGAGCCTCCGTTCTAAACGTTGAGCTAGCTACACAGCTACAACCCACACTCAAACTTTTCACAAACGAAGGAAGGTAAGGATTCAAATGAAGCTGATCCTCACCGCTGCCGTTGAGAACCTTGGAGAGCCCGGCGACGTCGTCGAGGTCAAGGACGGCTACGGACGTAACCTTCTCCTCCCGCGCGGCCTTGCTATCCCGGCTACCCGCGGCGCAGAGAAGCAGATTGAAGACATCAAGCGCGCTCAGGCCGACCGCCAGGTCCGCGACCTTGAGCACGCAAAGGAGCTGCGTGACCAGCTCGACCAGCTCACCGGCGTCAAGGTTGCAGTGCGCACCTCTGACAGCGGCAAGCTGTTCGGCTCCGTCACCGCTGCGGACATCGCCGACGCGGTCAAGACCGCTGGCGGCCCGAACCTGGACAAGCGTCGCATCACCGTGCCCAAGGGCCTGGTGACCAAGACCGGTGGCTACCAGGTCAAGGTCAACCTTCACGACGACGTGGAGGGCAAAGTGAACTTCGAGGTCGTCGGAGCTTAATTCGCTTCACGACGATTGCGTGCACCCTTAGCACCGCAATCCAACGACAACAGCGCTTTTGAGGAAACGGCGCGGGTCACCCTACGAGCTTGTGAGGAGCTCTTGAGGCCCGCGCCGTTTTCTTATGCCTTGAGGGCGGTTCTGGGCGCGGTGAGCGCAGCCATGATCAGCAACACCTGACCGATTGGGATAAGCAGCGTCCAAATGGTGAACAGCGACATCTCTCCCGCTTCGCCGACACCGCGCTGGGCCAGCGCCAACTGCGCCGTGGTGAGCCACCCGAAAGTGAGCAGCAGCGAGCCCGTAATGCCGTAGCCCACGGCAGCGTCGTGGGTCGTTGTGCGCGCTTCGCTGGCGCAGAACACTGCGCCGAAGATCGCGTTGAGGGCTGTCACGGTGAAACCTACCGCCAGCAGAATCTTGCCTGCGCCGTACGACGCGCCAAGCGCGACGGCGAGCTGTTCGGCGATCAGGGTCACCGCCGGAATCAATGCAGTGGCAATGACAACGCTGATCAGCTTCCTGCGCAAAGACATGGGACGAGTTTACGTCGGTGCTCAGGGCGAGACAGCGCACGGAAGTTCCCTAAACTGGTCACTCATGAATACGAACACGACCGGTAAACAGGACATCATCCTGGGAGTCATCGTCTTTCTCGCGGGGTTCCTCGCACTCGGCTTTGCCACCAGCTCGCTCTCTCTGCTCACCGCGGTGGTGAGCTGGATCGCGGGCATCTACATGATCATCCGAGGTGTGAGGAAGAACCGCGCGTAACCTCGAGCATGTATTGGGCGATGCCCTCCGGATCCGCCAGGTAGTCCCGCATCGCTCGAAACGCCGTCGTCTCCTCAACCCCCAGGCCGCGCGCGTAACCATCTTCGCCAATCTCGATGATCTCCGCGCCCGGAATAGCCAGCAGAATCGGGGAATGCGTGACCATGATGATTTGCGCTCCTGCTGCGGCCAAGTCGTGGAGCAGCACGAGCAGCGCCATCTGGCGCACGGCGGACAACCCGGATTCAGGCTCGTCGAGGAAGTAGATCCCATCGGGCGGGAAGTGCTCGACAAGCAACATCACGGATTCGCCGTGGCTCATCGCGTGCAGGTGATGCGCGCTCGGGCCAGCCGCACCCATCTTGCGTCCAGCTTCAAAGTGCGCATCGCCGCGCAGGAAATATCCCCGCTTCGCCTCACGTCCTTCAACCACGGCAAGCAGCGGAGACAGGGGATCGAGCGGCCCCGCGGGCGGGTCGTAGACACCGCCGTCGATGGGGAAGCCGTATGCACGGGCGATGCCGGTGAGCAACGTTGATTTGCCCACGCCGTTGTCTCCGGTGAACACCGTAATTGGGGCCGTAAATTCAATGCGATCCAGATTCCGCACTGCAGCCACATCGAGCACCCACGGCTCTACGCTGCTAGCCCCAGAACTCGGCCGACGCTCAACAGATCGGATGAATCGCATCATTGGATTAGGAAATTCGCTGTCGCGTTCGGGTTGGCAATGAACTCGCGGTGCGCAGTCACCGCTTCACACTCCTCAAAACGGATCGGATGGATCCCGTCCTCGCTGACCTCAAGCAGTGCGGCATCCGGAATTCCCAGCAGCACAGGGGAATGGGTCGCCATGATGATCTGCGACCCCGCATCCGCCAGGTGCCAAAGGATCCCCATCAACTCGAGCTGGGCAAACACCGACAGTCCGTCCTCGGGCTCGTCGAGAAGCAAGAGTGCTCCCTGCCCGAATCGATCCCGAAAGATGCGCATGAGCCCCTGCCCGTGGCTGAGTTCCACAAGGTCAGAAAGCGGATTGGCTCCCAACGACTGGTAGTACTCGCTGAGCCCCAGGTACGTCTCACCTCGCAGGAAGAACACGTCGCTAGGGTTCTCGCTGCGCGTGATCGTCAGCGCTTCCCACAGGGCAGACACAGACTTTCTCGTTGCGTAGCGCGCATTGCGGGACCCACCCTCAGCGTTTGCGCCGCGCGCCACAGCGATCGCCTCAATCAGGGTGGACTTGCCGGAGCCATTGTCGCCAGTGAATACGGTCACCTGAGAAGTCAAGGTCAGAGGGGAAGAAGCAAGATGCTTGACGACGTCTAACCCCGCAGCGTACCCCCGCACCTCCGCATCAATGCGCACCCGATCAACAAACATGAAGTCCAGTATGCATGAACCTTAATCTGTGACAACCCTGTGCATAAGTATGGGATAAGAATGCCAGTTCGCGGTTTGAGAATGGCCGGTTTATAGCCCAAAGCGAACTGTGTCAACTCAAAATACGATGAGATATCCCCAGCATTTTAGAAGCCGGAGGAGTGTGAATATTAGTGCCACTAACTGGTGGATTGTGGGATTTCGCAGGGCATTCCTTGGGACCGTTCCACAAGTTCTCCACAAGGTGGGGTAGGTCGCTGTGGAGAACTCGTCGATAAGCATCGTCCTTTTCCACAACCCCTGTGGATACCTTCTTTCTGAACTCTTTTTGTGATGGGGTCTCGCGGTATGGTGAGCGGGGCTGAAAGGGGACCTCATGAGTGCCGACGAGAGCTTTGACGATTACGTGCTGCCGCCCGAACCGGCGGAGCTGAGCTTCGGTGACCGCCCGGAGAGCGGCGGTTCGACCCGGTTCGAGCGCGGGGGCCGATCGAACTTTAGCCGGGGGCGCGACGACCTCAGTGAGTACCGCACGCCGCCGCATGACGAGCGGGCGGAGCGCAGTGTGCTCGGTGCGATGCTGCTCAACCAGGACGTGGTGGTGGACATCGTGGACCGCCTGCATGCAGAGGACTTCTACTTCCCCGCGCACCAGCTGATCTTCCGGGCGATTGTGGATCTGTACTCCGACGCCAGTGAGATCGATGTGTTGATTGTCTCCGGACGTCTGGACCGGCTGAACCAGCTCGAGCGCGTGGGTGGGGCGCCGTACCTGCACACGCTGATCTCAGAGGTGCCGACCGCCGCAAACGCGCAGTACTACGCGCAGATCGTGGAGGAGAAGTCGATCCTGCGCCAGCTGGTCAACGCCGGCACGCACGTGGCACAGCTTGGCTACGAGGGCGAAGACGGTATGGAGGTCGAGGCGCTGGTTGATATGGCGCAGCAGGAAGTCTTCGGGATTACGAAGAACGACCGCGGCCAGGATTACCAGTCACTGTCTGACCTGCTGAAGCCGACGATTGATGAGCTGACGCAGATTGCCGCCGGCGGCGCACTGGATCAAGGTGTGCCCACGGGCTTTATCGACTTGGACAACCTGACCAACGGCCTGCATGCGGGTCAGATGGTGATTATCGCGGCGCGTCCGGGCGTGGGTAAGTCGACGCTGGCACTGGACTTCATGCGCTCCTGCTCGATTCACAACAACAAAACGTCGGTGATCTTCTCGCTGGAAATGAGTGCGTCCGAGATCATCATGCGGCTACTGTCTGCGGAAACGGAGATCAAGCTCTCCGCGATGCGCTCCGGGCAGATGGAGGAGCGGGACTGGGAGAAGCTTACCCAGCGCCTCACTGATATTCAGGACGCGCCGTTGTTCATCGATGACTCGCCGAACCTGACCATGATGGAGATCCGCTCGAAGGCGCGGGCGCTGAAACGCCAGCACGGTTTGGATTTGGTGGTGCTGGACTACCTGCAGCTGATGAGCTCGGGCAAAAAGGTGGAGTCGCGCCAGCAGGAGGTGTCGGAATTCTCGCGTCACCTGAAGCTGCTGGCGAAGGAGCTTGAGGTGCCGGTGATCGCGATTTCCCAGCTGAACCGTGGCCCTGAGGCGCGTACGGATAAGCGTCCGCAGCTTGCTGACCTGCGTGAATCGGGCTCGCTGGAGCAGGACGCGGACATGGTGTTCCTGCTGTATCGCCCGGACTCGCAGGACCGCGACGACGAGCGCGCCGGCGAGGCCGACATCATCGTGGCGAAGCACCGCGGCGGCCCGATTGACACCATTCCGGTGGCGCACCAGCTGCACTACTCGCGCTTCGTGAACATGGCCCACGGGTAGTTTTCGATCCAGTTAGGTTTGCCAGACCACTGTTAGGAGTGGCTTTCCATCGGTGACACGCTGGTCAATGGCGTTTATGATCAGTCAGCAACACTGTTCAATCCGCTTGAACCCGCTGTCAGTGACCGAAGGAGTAAGCCATGACCGTGCGTTCCATCAACGCCTCCGCCGCGTGCGCCAACACCGTGGCGAAGCTCGACCCCAGCATCACCGTCGCGCGTACCGGCGAATCGACGATGCTGCTGAACCTGCCGCGCGACATCGCCGAGATTGAAAAGGCCGCAGAAGCGCCCAAGGGCTTCGGCACCCGTCTGCGCGAGCTCTTCGCATAAGCGTGCCTAGCGACGGCTCGGCTTAGGCCAGTGCCACGCCTTTTTGCTCCGGCAGGGTGAAGGCGGCGATGCACGCCACCGCGAAGGCTGCGGCGAAGACCCCGAACACCGCAATGTTGCCGCCGAAGGCGAGCACCGGCGGGACAATCAGCGGCGCGAGAATCGACCCGATGCGGCCAAAGGAAGCGCCAGCGCCTGTACCGGTGGCGCGGATGTGGGTGGGGTAGAGCTCCGGGCCAATCGCGTAAAGCGCGCCCCACGCGCCAAGGTTGAAGAAAGACAGCAGGCAGCCCGCTGCGATGATCTGCCACTCCGCCGCCACCATTCCGTACAACAGGGCGGAGGCTGCTGAGCCTCCGAGGAAGACCGACAGGGTCATCCGGCGCCCCCAAACCTCGATGAGCCATGCAGCCACGGCATAGCCCGGCAGCTGGGCCAAGGTGATGATCAGTGTGAAGCTGAACGAGCGCACGAGCGTGAAACCTTGGCCGACCAGCAGCGACGGGATCCAGGTGAACGCGCCGTAGTAGGAGAGCGAGACGCAGAACCACACCACCCAGAACGCGGTAGTGCGCTTACGTAGGTCGGGGCCCCAGATGCCGCCGCGAATCGGCTTCTCCTCCGGCGGGGTAGAGGTGTCGAACTCCGCCTGGTCGGCCTCCGCCTCGAACTCTCGAACAATCTGCTCGGCTTCCTCATGGCGGCCTTTGGACTCGAGGAAGCGCACCGACTCAGGAAGGCCCGCGCGGACGTAGATCGCGTAGAGCGCTGGCACCGCGCCAAGCGCGAGACCCCAGCGCCAGCCGTTGTCGCTCTGGGCCACGACGAAGGTGCCGATGATCGCGGCCAAAATCCACCCGACGGCCCAGAACGCCTCGAGGATGACCACCATCCGGCCGCGCACGCGGCGGGGTGAGAACTCGCTGACCAGCGTGGAGGCCACGGGCAGCTCGCCACCGAGGCCGAGACCCACGATGAAGCGGAACACTATGAGCATGCCCACGGAGGAAGCGAGTGCCGATGCACCGGTGGCGATGCCGTAGATCAATAGCGTCGCCGCAAACACCTGGCGGCGGCCGATCTTGTCCGCCAGCAGGCCTGCGAGAGACGCGCCAATGGCCATGCCGATGAAGCCGACGGAGGCGATCCAAGAGGTCGTGGACTTGCCCAGCTCCCAGTGGACGGCAAGTGCGGCGATGATGAAGGACACCAGGCCGATGTCCATCGCGTCCAGCGCCCAGCCGAGACCGGATCCGAGGAGAAGGCGCTTGTGTTTAGGTGTTACGGGCAGCCGGTCGAGGCGCTCGGTGCGGGTCAGCGCGCGGCCATCGGCCGCGGCAGCTGACAGGTGTTGCTCAGGGTTTGTCACCCGCCAAATTCTGCCTTAAAGCCCCGCAACCGGAGGGAGTTTGTGACGACGAACACAGACGAGAACGCCATCGCAATCCCGGCCAGCATCGGATTCAGGAACCCGAGCGCGGCAACCGGGATGAGCAGCACGTTGTAGGCGAAAGCCCAGAACAGGTTGCCCTTGATAGTCTGCAGCGTCTTGCGTGACAAACGGATGCCGTCAACCGCCGAGCCGAGCGAGTCGCGCATGAGCGTGATGTCGGATGCCTCAATAGCAACGTCCGAACCGGCACCCATTGCAAGGCCGAGATCGGCGGTCGCGAGGGCAGCGGCATCGTTCACGCCATCGCCGACCATCGCAACGTTGTGGCCCTTGTCTTGCAACCCGCGCACAACGTCGACCTTGTCGGACGGCATTACACCTGCCGTCACGTCTGCGGCGTCGATGCCCACTTCGCGGGCGACCGCCAGTGCGGCGCCCTCGTTATCGCCAGTGAGTAGGTGCGGGGTAAGCCCCAGCTCGCGTAGCCGCGAGATGGCCGCAGCGGAATCGCGCTTCACCGTGTCGCGTACCGCAATCACGCCGGCCACCTCGCCATCCACCTCCACGGCAACGGCAGTACCGCCGGCGGTCTCCGCGTCCTCGAATGCGCCGCGCAGGGAACCCAGATCCGCCTGGGGGCGGCCGACGCGGACCAAAGTGCCGTCGACAAGCGCCTTGGCCCCAACACCTGGCTCGTTTTCGAAACCTAAAGCCTCGGGTGCCGCGACACCCGCCGCGATGGCTTGGGCAATCGGGTGTTCCGACTGTGCCTCGACGCCCGCGGCGAGACGGTGCACCGCTTCAGCGGTCCAGCCGGAAGCCGGCACGACATCGGTCACCTGCATCTCCCCGCTGGTCACGGTGCCGGTCTTGTCTAGCACGATCGTGTCAGCCTCGCGGGTGGATTCGAGCACTTCGGGGCCTTTGATCAGAAGCCCCAACTGCGCGCCGCGACCGGTGCCCACCAGAATCGCGGTCGGCGTGGCCAGACCCAACGCGCACGGGCAGGCGATGATCAGCACCGCCACCGCCGCGGTGAACGCGTGCGCCGTGCTGTGGCCGGCCAACAGGTGGCCCACCAGCGCAAGCAGCGAAATTGCGATCACCGTCGGCACGAAGATCTGCGAAATCCGGTCCACCAGCCGCTGCACCGGAGCCTGACCGGACTGGGCGTCCTTGACCAGTTGGCCCATCTGCGCCAGCGTGGTGTCCGAACCCACGCGCGTCGCCTCGACCACCAGGCGACCCGACGTATTCAGCGTCGCGCCGGTGACCAGCGAGCCCTCCGCCACCTCGGCGGGCACCGATTCGCCGGTGAGCATCGACTCGTCGATCGCCGAGTGCCCGGACACCACGCGCCCGTCTGTGGCAATCTTCTCGCCTGGACGCACCACGAACTGCTCACCCACAGCCAGCTGCCCAATGGGCACGCGCACCTCTTTGCCGTCGCGCAGCACCGCCGCGTCCTTTGCGCCCATGTCCAGCAGCGAGCGCAGCGCCTCCGAGCTCTGCCCCTTCGCCTTCACCTCAAACCAACGCCCGAGCAGCAGGAACGTGATCACCACGCACACTGTCTCAAGGTAGATCTCGTTCATGTGCGTGTCCTCGGGCAGGATCGCCATCTCCATGGTCATGCCCGGCTCGCCGGCGCCGCCGAAAAACAGCGCGTAAATCGACCACAGGTACGCCGCGGTCGTGCCCAGCGACACCAGCGTGTCCATCGTAAAGCTGCCGTGGCGCAGATTCAGCAGCGCCGAACGGTGAAACACCGACCCAGCCGCGAAATACACCAAAGTCGTTGCCGCGAACACCGCCCATTGCCAGTACGTGAACTGCAGCGCCGGAATCATCGACACCAGCATCACCGGCACAGCAACCAGCGCCGACCAAATTATGGTTCGCTTCAAGCTTTCAGCTTCGTTGTCTCGAGCTTCATCGCTTATCGACGCCTCGTTGCCAGCGTCCATCTCAGGCTTCGGCGTCATGTCGTACGCGTCGTAGCCGGACTGGCGCACGACCTCGATCAGTTCGTCCGGGGATGTCTTGCCCGGGTCGTAATCAATGGTGGCGGTCTCGGTGGAGTAGTTCACCGTGGCATCGACACCGTCAACTTTGTTCAGTTTGCGCTGCACACGCGACGAGCAGGACGTGCAGGTCATACCCGTCACGCCCAGCTCGATGTGCTGGAGCGCTGTGCTCTCGGGTGTGGTCATATTCCCACCATATGCCCGCAAAATTATATGAACAAGGCCCGTTCGCGCTGAGCGAAACGGGCCTTCGGCGGGGAATCACTACGCGAGCTTGTAGCCAGCCTCTTCGACGGCTGCAGCGATCTGCTCGTCGGTGTAGCCCTCGCCTGTCACCTCGACGTTGCCGGAAGCGTGGTCAGCCTTGACGCCGGTCACGCCAGCGATCTCGGAGATCTCCTCCTGAACACTCAGCTCGCAGTGGCCACAGGTCATGCCTTCAACGTTGTAGGTCTGGGTAGCCATTAGTGATCCTCCTCGTAGTCGTCGTGAAGCAATCTGCTCCCGATGCTACTCGGCGAGTGCGAACCCTGCGTTTTTCGCAGCCTGCGCGATTTCCTCGCTGGAGAAGTCCTCGCCCATCACGGTCATGACCCCGCGGTCAGTGTCGACATCGACGGTGTGGGTGCCTTCGATGAGCGTGACCTCGTCGATGAGCGAATCGACAGCGGCTTCGGTCGACGGACCTGTGATGCGGTAGTTCTTGGTCACTGCAACTGCGTCCTCTCTGGTAAAGGGCGGAAAATGCCCGGCGGGGAATCTCTTCGCCCCTGGTACCGTTTAAGTAGTTGGCACGATAACAAATAGACGCGAAGGAGAATAAGTTGAGCACGGTTGACGTGAACGAAAACACCTTTGAGCAGGCAGTGGGTGCCGACGGCATCGTTATGGTCGACGCATGGGCATCCTGGTGCGGCCCCTGCCGCCAGTTTGCTCCGGTTTACGAGAAGGTCTCTGAGGCGCACCCTGACGTAACCTTTGCGAAGCTTGATACCGAGGCGAACCAGGGGCTCGCCGCGGCCCTGGAGATTCAGGCGATTCCGACACTGATGGCCTTCCGCGACGGCATCCTGGTGTTCCGCAACGCCGGTTCGCTACCGGAAGCCGCGCTGGAAGACTTGGTGCAGCAGGTGAAGGGCTTGGATATGGACGATGTCCGCCGCCAGGTCGAGGCACAGCAGGCCGGAGACGACAATGACGACGAAGCTGTGCAGTAAACGCCAGTACTACGTCGATTTGACCTAGCAAAGCCCCGCTGCTTGCGGGGCTTTTTGCATGCTGTAGCCAGGAAGTGGTGCGTACACTGGGTCGCAATCTTTTGACGAGTGGAAGGACTTAGACCAATGGCGAATCCGTTTTCCAAGGGCTGGAAGTACCTCATGGCCAACTTCGAGCACCAGATCGATCAGAACGCTGACCCGAGGGTGCAGATCCAGCAGGCGGTCGCGGCTGCGAAGAAGAATCACCAGGAGATTTCCCAGCACGCTGCGTCGATTGTGGGTAACCGCAACCAGCTGGAGATGAAGTTGGAGCGCCTGATCAAGCAGCAGGAAGATCTACAGAACAAGGCCCGCACTGCGCTGCAGGCGGCCGATAAAGCGACGAGCTCGGGTGACGCGGACAAGGCGCAGCAGTTCAACGCGACCGCAGAGGTGCTCGCTTCCCAGCTCGTGGCTGTTGAGCAGGAACTGGCGCAGACTCGCGAGGCTCATACCGCGGCGGACCAGGCGGCACGCGAGGCAGTGGCCCAGCAGCAGCAGTCCGAGGCACGTCTGCAAGAGCAGCTGTCCCAGGTCAGCCAGCTCGAGTCCCAGCTGAACCAGGCACAGATGCAGGAGCAGACCACCCGTACGATGGACTCCATCAACCAGTTCGGTGGCGACGACAGTGTGCCGACCCTGGACGGAGTGCGTGACAAGATCGAGCGCCGCTACGCCGACGCTCTTGGCGCCCAGGACATTGCGAAGAACTCCATGAGCGACCGGATGGCGGAGATCGAGACGGCTGGCACCGACGTCGCAGCGTCCAGCCGTTTGGAGGAGATCCGTGCTTCAATGGCCGGTGAGCTGGAGTCTGGCTCTACCAAGGTGGTGTCCCAGGGTGCGATCGAGACCGGTGACGACGCGGAGGCGGCGCAGGCAGGCCAGGCCGCTCAGCAGGGCAGCCCGGATCAGAACGCGACGCTTTCTGAGGCGGAGGCGTACCTGTCCGGCGACAGCAAGCCAGCCAGCTCCCAGGAAGCGGGCTCCGAAGCTAACGATGCCGAGGTCGTAGACGCTCAGCCGGTGGCCGACGAAGACAATCGCTCCGACCGCGACAACCGCTAGGACGCGTTAGCCACGTCAGCCATTTCGGCCGCGTGGTTAGCCACGCTGGATGTTGATAAGCACTCCGCGGATGCCGGAGTGGAATCCGTCGCGCAGGTTCACCCGCTGAGTTTCGCTCAGCGTGTATTCGTGGAGCGTTTCGCAGGCGAACTGCAGCAGCGGGCGATCAATCTCCGGCGGTAAGCCGCCACCGGAAAGCATGTGCGCTTTGTCGCGCTGCTCCGAAGTGGCGGCATTTTCGTACCACCACGTGGCGTACTGTTGCCCCACGTCGTAGGGGGTTTGAAACCCGGCTGAGCTCCAGACCTCTTCCGGCAGCGGAACGTAGCGCGAGCGCAGTTTCCTGCGTGGGGCCATCATGGACGGCTTGGGCGCCGGTTTGGGGCCCGGCTTGGGTCGATCTGCCGTTTCCGGGTTGGTCAGCGATTGGTTGCCCGGCTGGTTGGTCTCATTGTTTGCTTCAACCTGCGCCTCGGTGGGTTCGTTGGACTCTGGTTCAGCCGGCGGATGCGTGCGCTGATCCGACGGCTTCGTACCGGTAATCGGGGCAGCTTCGGAGCGACGCGCGGCTTCAGCGACGGTGGCAGGGGAGGGGTGAGCGGAAGCGCTGTCCGCCGCCTGTTGTGCCGGCGACTCTGACTCGCCGCAATCGCCGTCATCGGGTCTTGCGTGCATGGCGCGATCAATGTTGCGCTGACTCGGGGCGAGATCGCGCGGCATTTGTTGACTAGCCGCGTCATCCCCACTAGCTCGGTCAGAACCCGTCTCGGGCGCTCGCAATGGGTCCGGGCCGTACCCGGGAACCGCAGTCGGACCTTGGTCCTGGTCCACCGGCTCAGCGTCGTTCAGCGGGCGCTCCCGGATCGTTGGCGGCAGCGGGCCCTCGAGTACCTGGAGTTGCATCGCATCGGTGAAGTCTTCGCGCGGATCGATGATCGTGGTGGTGTCACAGGCGTGGCGCAATGCCGAGGACATTGAGTCCCAGCCGAATCCGTACAAGTGGACGCGTACGCCCATGTCTGCGGCTTCCTGCACGCCGGGAATCATGTCGGCGTCGCCGGAGACCAGCACGAAGTCGCTGAACTGCTCGCGCGTTGCATTAAGTACCAGGTCAGCGACCAGGCGTGTGTCCACGCCTTTCTGGGTGCGTCGCTCGCCCCACTCAATGAGCTGGCCGGTACGCAGCTGCACGCCTGCGCAGGCGCGCAATGCCCGCTGGTAACGGTGTGGGCCGGAGTCCGGGATACCGTCGTACCAATACTGTCTGTGGACAGGCTGGTTGAGTTGTTGGGTGATCATGGTTCCGAGGCAAGCGACCACCTCGGGAAGGTCAATTTCTAACTGTGCGCGGGCGCCGATCTCCCACGAGTTGTAAAAACTCGCGAGCAGGTACGACGTGTCCACGAACACCAATGTTCGTTCAAGCATGGCTCCTAAATTCCGATTCTTTTCGTTTCTAATTTCGTATTTCTGGGCCCGGACGTGGGTCTAGATACCCCCAGTTTGCCTGAATCTCCCATGAGGTTCCACGTCGATTTCGAAACGAAACGCTGAAAACCCTCTTGCAATGCACCTACCGGATTGTTATATAGTTAGTTACTGCAGTAACTAACCAACCAACAGAAATCCTGAGAGCCCATCGGAAGGGGAAATCAATGAACAGTGACGTTGAACCGCTGTTCGTCCAGGTCGCCCGATTCGTTGAAGACCTCGTCATTGATGGGACTCTGCAGCCTGGTCAACAGGCACCCTCGATGAATCAGCTTGCGGAGTTCCACGAGATCAACCCGGCTACCGCGCGCAAGGGCTTGAGCCTTCTGGTCGACGCGGGCGTGCTGGAAAAACGTCGTGGCCTCGGCATGTTCGTCACAGATGGGGCTCGGGAACGCATTCTGAAGGGCCGTCGAGAAGCATTCGCGGGCGAATTCGTTGCGCCGCTTATCGACGAAGCCGTGCACCTCGGCTACTCCCGTTCCGACCTCCACCAACTCATCGACCGCGTCGCAGAAAGCAGAGGAATGTACCAGTGAACCCCACCCCGAACGTCGTCGTTCACACACGCGACCTCACGCGCAGCTTCGGCAAGAAACCAGTACTCAACGGCATTGATCTCAACTTCGGTCCCGGCATCCACGGTCTGCTCGGCCGCAACGGCGTCGGGAAATCGACGCTGCTCTCCATCATCGGCGGCCAACTCAAACCCTCCGGCGGTCAGGTCGAGGTTTTCGGCGAAACCCCATTCGACAACGCGCGGGCGATGGACCGCACCGCGCTTACGGGCGTCGACACTTCGTACCCCACATGGTCGGTGGCCAACGTGTTCAAGGGCGCGGCGCTGCGCTACCCGCATTGGGACCAGACAATCGCAGACACCCTCATCGCCGACTTCTCCCTCGACGGCGCACTGAGCACCCCATACGGCGGACTCTCCCGCGGGCAGCGTGCGATGGTGGCCATCATCGTCGGCTTGGCTTCGGGCACGGAGCTTTTGCTTCTCGACGAACCCTATGTCGGCCTAGACCTGCACAACACCGACGTCTTTTACCGGCACCTGTTGGAACAGGCGGATTCGGGGCGGACGATCATCATGGCCACCCACCACATCGAGGACGCGGCCAAGGTACTCGACACCGCGGCCATCCTCGGCCGTGATGGGCGCGTGGCCGCGCACGTGAGCGCGGACGACGCCGACGAGTACGTCTTGGTCGCTAGCGCGAGCGAGGGCGCCACACTTTCCCGCAACCTCATGACCCAGGCCGATGCCAAAGATCTCGGCCAAAGCGCCCGCGTGACCGCCGCTGGGTTTGACGACCTCATCGAGCACTACCTGGAGGTGTCCTAGCATGCAGTTCTTCTTGCACCAGTTCCGCGCCGGGCCTTGGCTCCGCTTCATCCCGCTCCCGGTATTCGCCGCCTTTTTGTTCATAAACGTGACGCAAAGCAGGCCAATCGTGGCAGTGGTGACCGCTGCTGTGGCAGCTCCAGCAGTGTTCATCGCCTTCTACCCGGAGATGGACATGGCGCAGTCATTCGGGATGACGCGCGCGCAAGCGGCAAAAGTGATCATCTGGCCTGTGCTGTTCACAGCAGCCATCTGCGGTGCAATTGCCCTGTCCCAACGCGCTGATGTGGTCGGTATTGCCTGCGCGGCGACCAGCCTTGCGTTGAGCATCTTTATGGGCCTGGTGTGCTTGCCCAATGGCGAGCGTTCTGATTCCTCTGGGAGCGCTCCGCTTCTGGCGGGCGCACCATCCTCTGGCGGCTCGTTCGCATGGGCGGTCATATGGCGGCCCGTACTCACCCGCGCAGCGGGGTTCGGCCTCGTCAGCATCCTGGTCGGGTGGCTTGCCACGTTCATTGGCCACGACACAGCTCGACAGTTCGTCGCCGTCACCCCGATCCTGGTCACGTGGTACTCCATCATCACGTGCCCGGGCTTGCTCCCGACCACCGCTTCCAGCTTCGGGCTAACCAGGAGAACATGGGCCATCCGCGCCCTAGTGGTTGCGGTTGTCGCTAACGCAGTGTTCGCTCTGGTCACGGTCGGCATCGCATTGCTTATCGACGCCCCGGCCAGCGCCTACCTCGCCGCCTCCGTAATCGGCGTCGCGGTGTGTGCCATCGCGTTGAGCCTCACACCGCGCACGGAGTACTTCGCGTTCATGGTGCCGTTCCTGTTCGTGCTTCCACTTCGGGAACTCATGGACACCCGCAATCTCGCATTCGATCCGGATGTGATTCGCGGCGTCGAGATCATCGCCGCCGTTGGCGGAGTCGCTGCAGTAGTTTCTCTGCTGCTGTACCTGACCGGCAGGGCGGACATTTCCTCTGGCTCCCGACGCTTCTTCGGGGTCGAATAGCCCGCAGACCACATCATCTATAGATGCCCCAAAACCCGGAATGTGCTGGGGGTTTGTGTTGTTGTGGTGGTGTGTGTAGGTTTATGTGAGTCAGCGCGACCGACAACGCCCCGCCTGGATGTGGTTTCAGGATTGTGTGAGCGGTAGGAAAACGAGCGCTAACGGCTAAGAATCTTACGTCTCCTTCTGGATGATCTGCTTTGTTGTGGGTTGTTTGGGGGGTGTGCGTGTGTTGTTTGAGAACTCGATAGTGTGCCAATGCATTTTTTGTTTGTGAACTTTTGCGTTGTGTGGTGTGTTTGTGGTTGGTGCTTGCTGCCCCTAGCTGTTTGTGTGGGGTGGTTGGTGTGTGCCGGTCGCCATGGCCTTGAACCAATGATTGGGGCTTGTGGTGTGCTGGTGAAAAGCTACACAGCATCATGCGTGTGATGGTTTCACGAGTAGTTTTTTTAAAACTGTGTTGTTTGTTGGTTTTTCCTCGTCGGATACAACAAGCAGACACGAAGGTAATTTTTGGATAGCCAGTCCAGCACGGTTTTGTGTTGGGTGGTTTGTTTTGGTTGGGTATTGGGCTTTTCACGGCCTGTTTCTTCTGAAACACGCACTGGGCAGTTATTGTTTGGTGTTTTTGTGGAGAGTTTGATCCTGGCTCAGGATGAACGCTGGCGGCGTGCTTAACACATGCAAGTCGAACGGAAAGGCCGAAGCTTGCTTTGGTACTCGAGTGGCGAACGGGTGAGTAACACGTGGGTGATCTGCCCTGCACTTTGGGATAAGCCTGGGAAACTGGGTCTAATACCGGATAGGACCACGGTGTGGTGATCGTGGTGGAAAGTTTTTTCGGTGTGGGATGAGCTCGCGGCCTATCAGCTTGTTGGTGGGGTAATGGCCTACCAAGGCGTCGACGGGTAGCCGGCCTGAGAGGGTGTACGGCCACATTGGGACTGAGATACGGCCCAGACTCCTACGGGAGGCAGCAGTGGGGAATATTGCACAATGGGCGCAAGCCTGATGCAGCGACGCCGCGTGGGGGATGACGGCCTTCGGGTTGTAAACTCCTTTCGCCAAAGACGAATTTTGACGGTATTTGGAGAAGAAGCACCGGCTAACTACGTGCCAGCAGCCGCGGTAATACGTAGGGTGCGAGCGTTGTCCGGAATTACTGGGCGTAAAGAGCTCGTAGGTGGTTTGTCGCGTCGTTTGTGGAATACCGGGGCTTAACTTCGGGGTTGCATACGATACGGGCATAACTTGAGTGCTGTAGGGGAGACTGGAATTCCTGGTGTAGCGGTGAAATGCGCAGATATCAGGAGGAACACCGATGGCGAAGGCAGGTCTCTGGGCAGTAACTGACGCTGAGGAGCGAAAGCATGGGGAGCGAACAGGATTAGATACCCTGGTAGTCCATGCCGTAAACGGTGGGCGCTAGGTGTGAGTCCCTTCCACGGGGTTCGTGCCGTAGCTAACGCATTAAGCGCCCCGCCTGGGGAGTACGGCCGCAAGGCTAAAACTCAAAGGAATTGACGGGGGCCCGCACAAGCGGCGGAGCATGTGGATTAATTCGATGCAACGCGAAGAACCTTACCTGGGCTTGACATACACCAGATCGCCGCAGAGATGTGGTTTCCCTTGTGGTTGGTGTACAGGTGGTGCATGGTTGTCGTCAGCTCGTGTCGTGAGATGTTGGGTTAAGTCCCGCAACGAGCGCAACCCTTGTCTTATGTTGCCAGCACGTGATGGTGGGGACTCATGAGAGACTGCCGGGGTTAACTCGGAGGAAGGTGGGGATGACGTCAAATCATCATGCCCCTTATGTCCAGGGCTTCACACATGCTACAATGGTCGGTACAACGCGCTTGCGAGCCTGTGAGGGTGAGCGAATCGCTCTAAAGCCGGTCGTAGTTCGGATTGGGGTCTGCAACTCGACCCCATGAAGTCGGAGTCGCTAGTAATCGCAGATCAGCAACGCTGCGGTGAATACGTTCCCGGGCCTTGTACACACCGCCCGTCACGTCATGAAAGTTGGTAACACCCGAAGCCAGTGGCCTGTCAAAAGGAGCTGTCGAAGGTGGGATCGGCGATTGGGACGAAGTCGTAACAAGGTAGCCGTACCGGAAGGTGCGGCTGGATCACCTCCTTTCTAAGGAGCAGTACTTTAAACAAACCCTGCAGTTGCAGGGTGTGGTGGTTGAGGTTGCCGTGGGTGCGCCTGCCACCGAATACATTTGCAAAATATCCGGGTGGTCACATACCGGCGGGTGGCTTCAGAAACGTCGCCCGCGTTGGAGATGTCACGAGTGCACCGATGTATCAACGGGGGTTCATAAACATACGCGTTGGCATGCTGTTGGGTGTCTGGAACAACACACCGTTTGTGTGCACTGTGTGTGCATGGTGTGGTGTTCTTGTGGCCCGCATAGTCCTGGACGCAGCCGGTGGTTGTGTGTGGGGTGTGTGGGTGTGGTGTGTGAGAACTGGAGAGTGGACGCGAGCATGAACCAATCAATTGCCTGGCTCCTTGTGTGGGGTTGGGGTTGGTTGGGTAGTGTTTTTTTCTTTCTTTTTTGTGTGTTGCCCGCGCATATTCTGCTGTCACCTTTTGTTGTGGTGGTGGGGTGTGTGTGGGTGTTGTTTAGTGTGTTTTGTTTTAAGGGCGTACGGTGGATGCCTTGGCATGCTGGGCCGATGAAGGACGTGTGAGGCTGCGTTATGCCTCGGGGAGTTGCCAACTAAGCGTTGATCCGAGGATGTCCGAATGGGGAAACCCAGCCGTCGTTGTGGGCGGTTACCTGCAGGTGAATGCATAGCCTGTGTGGGGGTTGACGCGGGGAAGTGAAACATCTCAGTACCCGTAGGAGAAGAAAACAAGTGTGATTCCGTGTGTAGTGGCGAGCGATAGCGGATGAGGCTAAACCATGTGTGTGTGAGACCTGGCAGGGGTTGCATGCGTGGGGTTGTGGGGTATGACCGTGGCAGGCTGTCAACTGTCGCATCATGTGTTGTGTGTTAGCGGAAGTGTCTGGGATGGCACACCGGAGTAGGTGATGAGTCCTGTACGTGAAGGCGCACATGCGTGGTGTGGTCATTTTGCCCCGAGTAGCAGCGGGCTCGTGGAATCTGCTGTGAATCTACCGGGACCACCCGGTAAGCCTAAATACTCAGTGTGACCGATAGCGGATGAAGTACCGTGAGGGAATGGTGAAAAGTACCCCGGGAGGGGAGTGAAAGAGTTCCTGAAACCGTGCGCTGACAATCCGTCAGAGCACCTCTTGTGTGTGATGGCGTGCCTTTTGAAGAATGAGCCTGCGAGTTAGCGGCATGTCGCGAGATTAACCAGTTGGTTGGGGAGTCGTAGCGAAAGCGAATCCGAAATGGGTGCCTTTTAGTGGCATGTCCTAGACCCGAAGCGGGGTGATCTACCCATGGCCAGTGTGAAGCAGCTGTAAGAGGTTGTGGAGGCGCGAACCCACTTAGGTTGAAAACTGAGGGGATGAGTTGTGGGTAGGGGTGAAAGGCCAATCAAACTCCGTGATAGCTGGTTCTCCCCGAAATGCATTTAGGTGCAGCGTTGTGTGTGTTTGCCGGAGGTAGAGCTACTGGTTGGTTGAGCGGGACTATCATCTTAGCAATGTCAGCCAAACTCCGAATGCCGGTGAAACCTAGCACGGCAGTGAGACTGTGGGGGATAAGCTTCATAGTCGAGAGGGAAACAGCCCAGATCGCCGGTTAAGGCCCCTAAGGGTGTACTAAGTGGAAAAGGATGTGGGATCGCGAAGACAGCCAGGAGGTTGGCTTAGAAGCAGCCATCCTTGAAAGAGTGCGTAATAGCTCACTGGTCGAGTGGTTTCGCGCCGACAATATAGTGGGGCTCAAGTACACCGCCGAAGCCGCGGCAACGTTTTTGCGTTGGGTAGGGGAGCGTCGTGCATGGGGTGAAGCTGTACTGGAAGGGGCAGTGGACTGTGTGCGAGTGAGAATGCAGGCATGAGTAACGAATGGCAAGTGAGAATCTTGCCCGCCGAATGACGAAGGGTTCCTGGGTCAAGTTCGTCTTCCCAGGGTGAGTCGGGTCCTAAGGCGAGGCCGACAGGCGTAGTCGATGGTCAACGGGTTGATATTCCCGTACCCGTGTATCCGCGCCCAGTATCGAAGCGGTGAGACTAACCACCCAGAGCCGTACTGACAGCATCCTTGTGGGTGCCTGTGGTGTGGTGATGCGTGGGGCCTGATCCGTGGTAGGTCAGTGATGGGGTGACGCAGAGTGGTAGCCAAGCCACGTATTTGGATTGTGGTGCAAGCGTGCAGCACGACGGCTTGTCAAATGCGGCCGTTAGAAGGTGTGAGGCGTGATGCGTAGCCCAAAAGGGGTGATGTTGGTGATCCTGTGCTGCCGAGAAAAGCCTCTAGCGATGTGGATAGACGGCCCGTACCCGAAACCGACACAGGTTGTCAGGTAGAGCATACTCAGGCGAGCGGGTGAACTGTGGTTAAGGAACTCGGCAAAATGCCCCCGTAACTTCGGGAGAAGGGGGACCACACCTGGTGCGAAACACATGCGGTTTCAAGCTGGTGGTGGTCGCAGAGAAGAGAGGGGAGCGACTGTTTATCAAAAACACAGGTCCGTGCGAAGACGATGAAGTTGATGTATACGGACTGACGCCTGCCCGGTGCTGGAAGGTTAAGAGGACCTGTTAGGACTTTTGTCCGAAGCGGAGAATTTAAGCCCCAGTAAACGGCGGTGGTAACTATAACCATCCTAAGGTAGCGAAATTCCTTGTCGGGTAAGTTCCGACCTGCACGAATGGCGTAACGACTCCCCTGCTGTCTCAACCACAGGCCCGGTGAAATTGCACTACGAGTAAAGATGCTCGTTACGCGCGGCAGGACGAAAAGACCCCGGGACCTTCACTACAGCTTGGTATTGGTGTTCGGTGCGGTTTGTGTAGGATAGGTGGGAGACTGTGAAGTAGCCACGCCAGTGGCCCGTGGAGTCGTTGTTGAAATACCACTCTGACCGTAGTGGATACCTGAACCTTGGCCCATGATCTGGGTTGGGGACAGTGCCTGGTGGGTAGTTTAACTGGGGCGGTTGCCTCCCAAAATGTAACGGAGGCGCCCAAAGGTTCCCTCAGCCTGGTTGGCAATCAGGTGCAAGAGTGTAAGTGCACAAGGGAGCTTGACTGCGAGACTTACCAGTCGAGCAGGGACGAAAGTCGGGACTAGTGATCCGGCACCTACTTGTGGATGTGGTGTCGCTCAACGGATAAAAGGTACCCCGGGGATAACAGGCTGATCTTCCCCAAGAGTCCATATCGACGGGATGGTTTGGCACCTCGATGTCGGCTCGTCGCATCCTGGGGCTGGAGTAGGTCCCAAGGGTTGGGCTGTTCGCCCATTAAAGCGGCACGCGAGCTGGGTTCAGAACGTCGTGAGACAGTTCGGTCTCTATCCGCCGCGCGCGTTGAAACTTGAAAAAGGCTGTCCCTAGTACGAGAGGACCGGGACGGACGTACCTCTGGTGTGCCAGTTGTTCCGCCAGGAGCAGCGCTGGTTAGCTACGTACGGAAAGGATAACCGCTGAAAGCATCTAAGCGGGAAGCCTGTTTTAAGATGAGGTTTCATAGGTTCCCCAAAGACGATGGGGTTGATAGGCCGGAACTGTACCCACAGTAATGTGGTCAGGCGACCGGTACTAATACACCAAAACCAAAACACCAACACAAACCAGCAGAACAAACCTGCACCGCAACGCGTCCATTCTCCGGTATCTGACACACCACACCACCCCAACCAACAGGGGGGACCCCAACCCTGGGGACAACACAGTGTGTGGCCAACAACCACAAAATGTGTCGGTAGTTGATAGCGGCGGGGAAACGCCCGGACCCATTCCGAACCCGGAAGCTAAGCCCGCCCGCGCCGATGGTACTGCACCCGGGAGGGTGTGGGAGAGTAGGTTACCGCCGACCCAACAACTTCACAACAACCGCGAACCCGGTACCTGGAAGCACAATCCAGGTACCGGGTTCGCGGCATTTCTGGATTTAGATCGGGTTTATACGACATCGGATTGGGCGGCGAAATGGCGCGCCTGCCCACTCAACGGGTCCTCGAACGCAATCTCGATCGATTTCAACCGCATCGGCACACTGTAATCCTCGTCGCCGAACGCTTTGACCACCGGGTAGACCGGGTCGCCGAGAATCGGCGCACCCGCTGCGCACATGTGGACGCGAAGCTGATGAGTACGCCCAGTCACCGGTTCCAGGAGATAGCGGGCGAGAGGCCCCTCTGTTTCATGGACTCGGTGAAGCGCATCCTCCTGCGCCGGCTGCAGCCGTTCAACCGAGCGGACAATGGTCTCCGCATTTGGTTGCGCACCTTTGACGTTGTTAGAGGCCACTTCGCCATGACGTTTCTCGATGTGGCTCCGCCATACGGTGGGGACCGCGAGATCCAGCTCCGGGGCGATTGCGGTGTAGCGCTTGAACACCTGCCGGGCGGCGAAGAGCTCCTGGTACGCGCCTCGGATATCCCTGCGCTTCGTAAGCAGCAGCAGTCCAGACGTCATGCGATCGAGCCGGTGCGCCGGCGTGAGTTCCTCGTTTCCGGTAGCGCGGCGCAGGCGGACAGTCGCGGTTTCGGTGATGTGCGCGGCGCGCGGCATCGTTGCCAAGAAAGGCGGCTTGTCCACCACCAAGAGATCGTCGTCCTCGTACACCGTCTGGATCTCGTAGGGGACTGGAGTCTCAGGTGCGGGACGCCGGTAGAAGAAGACGTCGGTCCCTGGTTGGATGAGGTCGTCGGGGTTCACGGGGGAGGCGTCGATAAGCACGACCTGCCCCTGAGCAAACCGCTCCATGACTGCCTCTTCGGTGTCTTCCGGGTGGCGGTGGCGCTGCTCTGCAATGACCCGAACGACGAACTCGAAGGCTGTAGTTGGATCGGGGCCCGGGTGGCGGATGCGCGAAGCGGAAAGGCCGCCACGCGGCGGTAATGGTTGTCGGGGGTGCTTCTTGCGGGCCATGATGTGTAGTAGATTATCCGGCATGGATCTTGGCGCACTACTTGAACCTATTCAGAAGTTCTTCGGCGAGGGCATTGGCAAACTGATTGCCGACTTTGCCAGCCTGCTCTACCAGCTGCTGTACCCGTCGAATGCTGAGGCGGCGCAGCCGATCGAAATACCGAAGTAGACCGGTCTGGGCGGGCGTAGAATACATGGTATAACCAGTCTTCTACCTGAAAGGGCGGGATCGTGAGCAACGAAGCTGACGCAGCTCAAGACTCTGTAAGCCACGACGTGAAAGATGTGGTTGTCGCTGTTGACGGCAGCCCGGCCTCCGACAACGCGGTCCGGTGGGCGGCAAACACCGCGATGAAGCGCAACGTGCCGCTGCGGCTGGCATCCAGCTACACCATGCCGCAATTCCTTTACGCGGAGGGCATGGTGCCGCCGCAGGAGTTGTATGACGATCTGCAACGCGAGACGATGCGCAAGATCGACGCGGCCCGTGAACTTGCCG
Organism: Corynebacterium glaucum; assembly: GCF_002287505.1. Lineage (GTDB taxonomy): Bacteria > Actinomycetota > Actinomycetes > Mycobacteriales > Mycobacteriaceae > Corynebacterium > Corynebacterium glaucum. The sequence continues at coordinate 2,417,250 of NZ_CP019688.1, read as the reverse complement.
TAGAGGTTGCGCCGAGCCTGGCGATTGGTCACGCTGTGGCGGAGGGCTCGCCGATCGACATGCTGCTCGAGATGTCGCGCGATGCCGGGATGATCGTGATGGGCTCGCGCGGGCTCGGCGGGTTGTCGGGCATGGTCCTCGGCTCTGTCTCCGGCGCTGTGGTTTCTCACGCCAGCTGCCCGGTTGTGGTGGTGCGCGAGGACAACAACGTCACCGAGGAGACGAAGTACGGCCCGATCGTGGTCGGCATCGACGGCTCCGAGGTGTCACGTCGCGCAACAGAGGTCGCCTTCGAAGAAGCGCAGGCTCGCGGAGCTGAGCTGATCGCGGTGCACACCTGGATTGACACCCAGGTGCAGGCTCCAGGAGCCGGCTTCACGGTTAGCGAGGACCGCTGGAAAGAAGCGCACGACGAAAAGTCTGAGCTGCTGGAAAACTACCTCCGTGAACTGGGTCGCACCTACCCTGAGGTGCAGGTGAAGAAGGTGATTACTCGCGACCGTCCGGTACGCGCACTCACCGAAGCAGCCGAGGGTGCGCAGCTCCTGATCACCGGATCGCACGGCCGCGGCGGCTTCAAGGGCATGCTGCTCGGCTCGACCTCGCGTGCGCTTCTGCAGTCCGCACCGTGCCCGATGATGGTGGTACGTCCCCAATCCTGACCGTTTTTCGGCATAATGGGCCTGGAAGCATTACGTACATATTGAAGGGACCTTTTTCATGACTCCTACACTCGGTTTTCTTGGTTGGATCGTGCTCGGCGGTATCGCGGGCTGGATCGCATCGATGATTCAGAACCGCGACGCGCAAATGGGTATCGGCCTCAACATCGTCGTCGGTATTATCGGCGGCCTGCTCGGCGGCTGGCTCCTCTCCCTGTTCGGTGTTGATGTCGCCGGCGGTAACTGGATCTTTAGCTTGTTCACCTGCGTGCTCGGCGCAGTCGTCCTGCTCTGGATCGTCAACCTGGTGACTGGCCGCCGCCGCTAAACACAAGCATTTTGCTTGACGACGGATCCCCTTGGCGCATTGCCGCCAGGGGGATTTTGCCATTCCGGGACACCGTTTTAAGACCGCCCGTTGTAGGATAGTCATACCGGTTTGTCTATTACTGCTCAGTATGCGAAGGAGGCGCCCAGTGACCAGCTCAAACACCGGCTCAGACGCGGGCAAGAAGAAGCCAAGTGCACGGCGCCGAAACCGCCCGAGCCCGCGCGAGCGCCTCCTTGACGCCGCGACGAAGCTGTTCAACGAAGAGGGCATCCGCGTTATTGGCATTGACCGTGTACTGCGTGAAGCGGACGTGGCCAAGGCTTCGCTGTACTCGCTGCTCGGATCGAAAGACAACCTTGTTGTGGCCTACCTGGAGCGTCTGGACGAGGAGTACCGGGCGCGCTGGGAGGAACGCGCCGCGAAGGCGGATGACCTCGACGGCAAGATCATCGCGTTTTTCGATATGGCGATCGATGAGGAGCCGGGCAAGAACTTCCGCGGCTCGCCGTTCTTCAACGCGGCCACCGAGTACCCGCGCCCAGAGAGCGAGTCTGAGCGCCGGATTGTGGAGACCAGCCTGAACCACCGCCGCTGGATGCACACCACGCTCACCGAGCTGCTCACGCGGAAGAACGGGTACGAATCCTCTGAACAAGCGGACGAGATGCTCATCTACCTCGACGGTGGGCTGGCCGGCGCGCGCTTCACCCGCAGCGTCGCCCCGCTCGAGACCGCGCGCCAGTTGGCGAAGAGCGCTCTCGGCGCACCGGCGGCGGACTACTCGATTTAGCTCTTCGCCGACCCAGGCGCAGCCGGCGGCGTCCAGCGCGTCGACCCAGCGATGGTTGGAGCTTCATCCTTTCCAGCCTGACCCGCCTTACCAGCCTTCTTTGCTTCCTTGGCTGCCTTGCGCTCGGCCATAATCTGCCGGTTGAGCTCCTTGCGTGCCTGGTTGCGCTCCTTCGTCAGCGCCTTCTTGTCAGCTTTCTCCGCGGCCTTCGCGTCCTTGCGCGCCTGCTTCTCGGCCTTGATTTCACGTCGAATCTCGTTGAAGGACTGGGGTCGCGTGATGGCGGTGAGACGCTTGCGTCGTAAAGCAAGCTTGCGCTCCTTGTTTTCCCTCTTCCTTGTGTCGACCGCGGCCTTAGCTTCTGCCTGCGACCGGTGGTGGATCTCTTCTGAGGGGTAGCGGCGCACAATGAGCACCGAGAACGCGGCGGTCTGCAGCGTGGTGAAGAGGTTGTTGCACACCCAGTACATCAGCAGCGCGATGGGGACGAGGCCGGTGAGTCCGGCAGTGAGCAGGGCGCCGGCGACGATCGGGATGAGCCAGTAGAGCATGTAGTAGGTCTGGCGCGTCATCGTGTTTTCCCACTCCAGGGTGGCGCGGTTGCGAAGCTGGTTAACCAGGAGGTTCGTGGAGGTGAGCACGATCGCGGTGGCGATGAGCGGAATGGCGAGGGTGCGGACATCATGCTGCGTGGTACCCAGAAACTCGAACTGCTCATCCGACATGGATACGTAGGCGGGCAGCGGGACGCCGAAGAGGACGGCGCTACGGAAGGACTCGATCTCAGGCTCGGAAAGCACGCCGAGCGAGCGGCCGCCGGCGGCATCGGGCACCGCCATCCAGAGCAGCAGGCGGTACAAGCCGAGGAAGACCGGGATCTGGATCAGCGCCGGCACGCACGCGGCAAGCGGGTTGTAGCCGTGCTCCTTCTGAATGCGCTTGCGTTCTTCGTCCTCCGCGCGAAGTTCCTCCGGGGTGACGGACTCGCCGTACTGCTTCTTCACCGCCTCCAGGTGTGGGCGCATGAGGTAGGTCGTGCGCGCGGATTTATACGTCTGCCACGCGAACGGGAGGATGATGCCGCGCACCGTGAACACCAGCAGGATCACCGACGCGATCCATGTCGCGTTGGCGGGAATATTGAACTGCTCGGCCAAAAGCCAATGCCAGAACTTCATCACGGCAGAGACCGGGTACACGAACATTTCCAGCATGTGCGTTAATGTTAGGCCATGACCTCGCCCGATACGGAACCGCTGCGCATCGGGCAAGTTGTGGCAGAGCTGCTGGTCACAGCGGGGGCACTGCTGCTGCTCTTCGCGTTTTACGAGTCGTTTTGGACCAACATCGCTTCAGGCCGGATGCAGGACGAGGCACAGTCGCGGCTTGAGGGTCAGTGGCAAGAAGAAGGTTGGACCAACCCAAGGTCGCAAGAAAGACCAATGCTTGGCGACGCCTTCGCCCGCCTGTTCATCCCAGCCTTCGGCGCGGATTACCAGTTCGTCGTGCTCGAAGGTGTGGATGAAAAGACGCTCTTGGCTGGCCCCGGGCGCTACCCGGATACGCAGTTGCCCGGCGAAGCTGGCAACTTCGCAGTGGCTGGGCACCGCGTGGGAAAGGGCGCGCCGTTCAACGATCTCGGTGCGCTGCATGCGTGTGACGCGATTGTGGTGGAGACGCGTTCGTCGTGGGTGACCTACCGGGTGCTGCCAATGGGTCTTGCGGCGGAGGAGCGGCGCGCTGAGGGGACGGCGTGTTTGCCGGAGGCGTTGAACGAGCGCGTCGCGGCGGGCGACTACGCAGCAGTGCAGGGCAGGCACATCACCCTGCCGAATGACGTCGAGGTGCTCAACCCGCTTCCGGGTGATGCCTCGATGGAGGTCGCTGATGGCGCAGAGGGGCTGATCACACTGACCACGTGCCACCCGCAGTTCTCCAACGCGGAGCGCATGGTCATCCACGCGGTGCGCACTGAGGTACTGCCGAAGACGGAAGATGGCGGGCCGCTGCCCGCGGCGATGACGGAGCGTACTTAGGAAACGGTATGGGACTTTACGGATTGTTCTGGCGCACTCTGCCCGGCCCGCCGCCGGTGAAATGGCTGCTCACCCTCATCATTGCGGCGGCGGTGTTCTTCCTGCTGATGGAAGTGGTGTTTCCCTGGGTGTCCGCGCAAATGCCCTACAACGACGTCGCGGTTTAAGGTTGCGGCTCTCCTTAAATCCAGCGCGGGACGGGCGGCACCCACGCTCGCAGCGCAGCCAGCAGTTCCCCCGGCTCATCAGCGACGATGAGGTGCTCGCGGTCCGTCGCGCGCACAAACCCGTGCTCGACCATGTGATCCACCATCGTCAGAAACGGCGTCCAAAACTCCACGCCCAGCAACCCGATCGGCTTGGAATGAATCCCCAGCTGCTGGCTCGTCCACTCATCAAACAGCTCGTCTAGGGTGCCGACACCGCCGGGCAGGACCACGAAGGCGTCGGCAAGCTGGCTCATCAGCGCCTTGCGCTCGGCCATCGTGCCCACCACCTCAAGCCGGTCCAGCTCATCAAACTTCAGTTCGTAGTTCGCAAGGTGGGTGGTCAGCACACCCACCAGGGAGCCATTGCTTGACGACGCCCCGCGGGCCACTTCACCCATCATCCCCAGCTTCGAACCGCCGTAAACCAAGGTGATGCCAGCCTCGGCGAGCGCGGCGCCGAACTCGAAGGCGAGCTGCGATGTCGTCGTATCGGAGCTGGGGCGCGCGCCAGCGAACACAGCCACCGCCCCGATGTCGCGGGGTGCGAGCGCCGGGAAGATGCGCGTGGCCAGCAGCGGGGCGAGTTCGTGGCCCTGCGGATCGGATGGGTCAATCCACGCGATCTCGGCAATTTCTGCCGCGGGTGCGGGGTCGGTTGGAACCACGGAGCTGGTGAACACCGCCGAGGTCACGGTGTGTCCCGGCTCGTTGGAAGCCTCGGCGGAGAACCGTCCGAGGAAGCTCAGCGATTCGCGCGGAACGTTAACGCCGATTTCTTCCCGGGTTTCGCGGATCGCGGCGTCCACCATCGATTCGCCCGGCTCCGGCTTGCCTCCGGGCAGCTGGAAGCGGGGACTCGTGGCTTTGCGAACGCAGAGCACCTCACCGGCAGCGTTGCGGATGACCACGGCGGCGACATTGATGGTGGAGGCTGCGGAGTTCACAACCCCAGCGTAGCGATTACGTGCTGCGCGACCACCTCCGCTTTGAAGGATTCGTCCTGGTTAGTGAGCACCACCACAGCCACGTTGTCCTTGGCCACCGCATAGCCTGCGCCGCTTCGCCCCGGCACCTCGCCGCCGCCGAAGCGGCCGCCGTCCCAGCCTTCCGGCTCGTCTGCCGGTGCGGTCTGCTCGATCGGCGCGGCCCAATCCACCACGGCCATCGCCTCGTCGAAGGAGTCCATGCGCCGCACGGTAACCGTCAGCTGCGGCTCTTCCGGGTAGGACCAGAACTGGCACGCCGGCGGGTCAAAACGCCCATCTATGCCAACACCCGTGACCACCTGCCCGTTCGTCTCCGCGACAAACTGGGGTTCCAGGTACGGGCACGTGTCCGAAGCATCGCGCGAGGTGTCCGGAACGGCATCGACCGGGAGGCCGTCTCCGGCAGGCGCAGCCGGGGCGGCCTGGGGGTCCGAGGATTGCGGGGGTGGGGATAACGTGGGCGTCGTCAAGCTTGAGCCCTGTGAACAACCCGCAGCCAGTGCACAAACCGCGACCAGTGAGGTGAGTAGTCTCAAGCGCATGAGCTCCAGATTAGTGATGCTGGAACGCGATCCCGCCGACATCCCCGACAACAAGGCGCTGGACGCGGGTATCACCGTGCTGTCGGTGTGCTTGGTGCTGGTCTCGCTTGGGGTGCTTGCGCGGATGCCGCTGAACTCGGCGCTGCTGCACATCATGCTGGTCACAGCGTTTTCCTTCCTGCTGTTCTACGGGATCGTCGAGATGCCGAGGTGGGGCGCGTGGAACCGGGTGATTTGGCTCGTCGGGCTCACGGCCGTGTGGGTGGCGGATATGACGATCTCGCCGGTGGCCGTGTACTGGGTGTTCATTCTGTTTTTCGTCTACCTGCGCGCGTTCAACGATTGGCGCGGGCTGCTCGGTGTTGTGCTCGGGCTCGGCGCGGCGATCGCATTCCAGGTACCCGCGGGGCTCACGCTCGGCGGCATCATGGGGCCGACGCTCGCCGCGGTGGTCGTCGTGGCCACGAACTATGCATTCACCACGGTCAGCAGGGTCAGCAGGGAGCGCGAGGCGCTTATCGACGAGCTCTTGGCAACGCGAGAGCAGCTCGCCAACTCTGAACGGGAGGCGGGCGTGGCTCAGGAACGCGAACGGCTCGCGCACGAGATTCACGACACGGTGGCGCAGAACCTGTCGTCGATTCAGATGCTGCTGCATGCCGCTGAGCGCGATGTGCAGGCGCTTGGGTTGGGTGAGGAGCAGGTGGAGGCGCCGCTGCGGCGAATGGAGGCGGCGCGGCGGGCGGCATCGAATAACTTGGCGGAGACGCGGGCGATGATCGCGGCGCTGACGCCGGCGGGGCTACGGGAGGCGTCGCTGTCGGAGGCGCTGGGGCGCATCGCGAACGACTTTTCGCAGGCCGCTGACATGAGCATCGAGGTAGAGGCGCACGGGGAGGTCGCTGAATTGCCGATGCGCACCGAGGCCGGACTGCTGCGAATTGCGCAGGGGGCGGTATCGAACGCGGTGCAGCACTCTGGGGCATCGCGGGTGCGCGTGACGCTGACATATGAGCCGGACGGGGTGCGTCTGGATGTGGTGGACAACGGCGTCGGCTTCGACGTTGCTGCGCAGGCGGGCAAACCGTCCGGGCTCGGGCATTTAGGGTTAAACGCGATGCGCTCGCGGGCGGCGGAGTTGGGCGGGGAGCTAGTGATTGAGTCCGCACCAGGTGGGCCGACGGCGTTGTCCGTGGCGGTGCCTGATGAGGTGCCCGCCGAGTCGCCTGCGGGTGCTGTCAATCAAAAGGATGAGGCGGAGATAGGATAGAGCCATGATTCGCGTGTTGCTGGCAGACGACCACGAGATTGTGCGCCTCGGCCTACGCGCCGTACTGGAAGACGCCGACGACATCATGGTGGTTGGCGAAGTCGCCACCGCCGAAGCCGCGATTGCAACCGCGCAAGCAGGCGGTGTGGATGTCGTGCTGATGGACCTGCGCTTCGGCGCCGGCGCGGAAGGCGCGCGCGTGATGACGGGTGCGCAGGCGACGGCCGAGATCAACGCGGCAATGGAGACCCCACCGAAAGTGCTGGTGGTGACCAACTACGACACGGACGCGGACATCCTCGGCGCCATCGAGGCCGGTGCGGTGGGCTACCTGCTCAAAGACGCACCGCCGGACGAGCTGGTTGCTGCGGTGCGCTCCGTGGCGCTCGGTGAAGTGGAGGAGCAGCCGATGTCGGCGGTGGTGCGCGACCGTTTGGAAGTTCGTGAACGCACCCCACGCACCTCGCTCACCCCGCGTGAGCTTGAGGTGCTGCAGCTGGTGGCTGCCGGCTCGTCGAACCGAGAGATTGGCCACGAGCTCATGCTTTCCGAGGCGACGGTGAAAAGCCACCTCGTGCACATCTACGACAAGCTCGGCGTGCGCTCACGCACCTCGGCGGTGGCCAGCGCTCGCGAACTCGGGCTGCTCTAGCGAATAGAGCGTCTAGCCGCGCTGCTTCGCGTGGATCTCCGCAGCGAGGTCGGTGAGGTCCTGCTCGATCGCGTTGTGGGTGAGGCGCTGCTGCTCCGGGCTCGCGTGCTCCGCGTTGCGCACTGCCTGATCCAGGTCGGCCAGGCGCACACGCGCGTCGTCGGCAAAGCCACGCGGCAGCGATGATTCGTTGTCGACGTTTGCCCGCAGTGCCTCAATGCGCGCCTTCAGCTCCGCACCGCGGCCCGAGTGGCGGGCAAGATCCTGCGACGTCAGCCCCATGCCTGCGGCACGGTTGTCCAGCTCGCCCTGGCGGTAGGAGGTCCAAGCCTTGTAGATCAGCGGCAGCAGTACCGGCACGAGCGCACGGGCGGCACCGGTCCACTGCTTCGCCTTCTTCTTGGTCAGGCCGGACTCCTCGATGCGTTTGAGGTGCGCCTGCGCAAGCTGCTTCTCGTGCTTGCGCTTGCTTTTCAGGGCCTTCTTCTCCTCCTTGACCAGCCGCTGCTCCGCCTTGTCCAGAAGTTCCATGGTGCGCAGGTCAGCCTTCGCCTCGTCGCGGGCGAACTTCCGTGCGCGTGCCTCAGCTTTCTTCAGCTCGGCCTTGGCCTTGGTGGCCTTCACGTTCTTGCGGCGGCGGTTCTTCTTCAAAATTCCCATGGGGTGCGGGCTCCTCAAGTTGCATAGGTAACTTCGGCTAAATTCGCTTCGCCCCACAACTGTACCCGGCTCCCAGGTACACTCGCTGACATTGTGGATACGGTGCGTGCGTCCGATCTGGTCGGCTGCAGGTTTCGGATGCGTCAGCGTGCGGCGCACCCGGATGTCCCGCCGTTGCCCGACGCACTCGCCCGACAGCCGCAGATTGACGCTGCTCGGGCCGTTGTGTTTGATGCGCTGCCGGTGGAACGAGCGGTTGGGGACGGGCGTCGAAAAGCATTCGTGCGAATTGACTTGGACCCTGCTTTTGGCACCGAGCGTGAGACCGAGCAAGCCCTCGCGCGGCGCGCGCACCTGATCACGAACGCGACGCTGCGCGGCACGGTCGCAGGGATTGAAACGGTCGCGGAGGTCGATGTTCTTGTGCGTGTCGACGACGCTTACGCCCCCGTCATCATCTCGAACCATCGCGTCGCACGGCCGCACCCTACCGCCACGCTCGAGATGGTGGCCACAAACCGGCTCGGGCTGTCGAAACCGCTGGTAGTGAACGCGAAAGCGCGCCATCACACCACCGACGGGTACCGGCTCGCGCTCGCTGAGCTGCTGTTGCGCGAGCGCGGCTTAGCGACGGGGCGCGGAGGCATCATCGGCCAAGACCGCTCCCGCGCTTATGTCGACGATGTCACCCGTTTCATCCCGCCATTGCTGGACGCGCTCGCAGCGCCGGTACCGACTGAGCCGAAGCGGCTGAAACAGTGTGCGACCTGCCGGTTCTGGCCGCTGTGCGAGCCGCGGTTGGAGGAGCTCGACGACATCTCGCTGGTGCTGCCTGGCGGGCGCGGCGACACCTGGCGCGAGCGGGGGTATGCGACGGTGCAATCGCTTATCGACGCAGGCGTGGGCGAGCCCAGCGCCGTCGCCCGCGCGTGGCGCGAGGGTGTGCCGGTGCTTCGTCGCCCCGGCGAGATTGCGATGCCGCGCGCCGACGTGGAAATCGACGTGGACATGGAGGCGTACCTGGACCAAGGGGCGTACCTGTGGGGCGCGTTCGACGGTCAGACCTACCGGGCGTGTGTGACCTGGGATGAGCTGGAAGCGCCGACTGGGTGCGGGGGTGCTGGCGGGCGCGGGGGTGCTGGCGGGCGCGGGGGTGCTGGCGCGCGCGGTGCCGATGCAGCTGTGACCGCTGAAGAGGCGAACTTCAACGCGTTCTGGACCTGGCTCATGGGCGTGCGCGCCGAGGCCCACGCGGCCGGGAAGACGTTCGCCGCGTACTGCTACGCCTCCGGTGGCGAGAACTACTGGCTGAAGGCCTCTGCGAAGCGCTTCGACTCCATCGATGCGGCGGAGGTGAACGCGTTCATCAGCTCTGACGAATGGATCGACGTGTTCGCGCATGCCCGCCGCCACCTCGTCGGTACCGATGGGCTGGGGCTGAAGGTACTCGGACCCGTGGTGGGTTTCGAGTGGGAGGACGACGACGTCGACGGTGAGCGCTCCGTCGCCCTGCGCCGCGCGGCCCGCCTCGGTGACCAGCGCGCCCGCGACATGCTGCTGCGCTACAACGAGGACGATTGCCGCGCCACCCGCGCCGTGCGCGAACTCCTCACCGCAGGTGCGCCGGGGCTACCGGAGCTTCACGCTTGACGACGCTTCTCCGTCACGGCCAACCAGCCCGTGATCACCGTGAGCGCTGCCAGAAGCGCGGCGAGCACTCCAACGAATCCGCCCCAGGACAGAGCCTCGAAGGCGCGACCCGTCGCCGCGCCGAGGATTGACGAGCCCATGTAGTAGGAGAACACGTACAGGCTCGACGCTTCGGCGCGGTCGCGCTCCGCGATCTGGCCCACCCAGCCGGACGCCGTCGAGTGCATTGCGAAGAAGCTTGCGGTGAAAACAAGCAGGCCGAACAGCGTCGCCCACAGATTTGGGCTCGCCCCGATGAGCGCGCCGACAAGCATGAGCGCTGCACCAGCTAGCACCACCCGGCCGCGGCCGAAGCGCTTCACAAACGAGCCAGCACGGGCGCTCGACCAGGTGCCGGAGAGGTACATGAGGAACGCGAGGCCGGCGAGCGACGGCGGCAATCCAAAATCGTTGACCGCGCGGAACCCGAAGAAGTTGTACATGGACACGAACACGCCCATGCCCAGAAATGCGGTCACCGCGAGCGCCACGAGGCGCGGGTTGCGCAGGTGGCCAGCCACAGCCCGGAACTCTGCGGCAGGACGGATGGTGTCCTTGGCGTGAAAGTTGCGTTGCTCCGGCAGGAGCACCCAGGTTGCTACTGCCATCGCGAAGCTGACCATCGTGCCTACTGCGAGTGCCCACCGCCAGCTGGCTACCTCCAGCACGAATGCGGGCACGATGCGGCCCATGATTCCGCCAACCGTGTTGCCGGCGATGTAGAGACCCATCGCGCCGGGCAGGTCGCGCTCATCGAGCTCCTCAGACAGCCAGGTCATGGCCACTGCGGGTGTCCCCGCCAGAAGCGCTCCTTGCAGCGTTCTGAGCAGCACCATCTGCTCGATGCTCTGAGTCAGCGGAAGAAGCAGACCAACGGCGGTGGCGGCCACCGCCGAAATGACGAGCACCCGCCCACGGCCGAACTTCTCAGACAGGATCGACGCTGGCACCACGCAGATCGCGAGTGAGCCAGTGGCGGCCGAGACAGTCCACGCGGCCTCGGACGGAGTAATGCCGAGCTCGATGGTCAGCGTCGGCAGCAGCGCCTGGGTCGCATACAGCGAAGAGAAGACAGCCAACCCGACGAACAGCATGGCGATTGTCGCCCTGCGGTACTCCGGCGTTCCCTTCCTCATGTCCCTATGCTCTCGCACCGCCGGTGCCGCCGCAAAAACCGCTCTTCGTACATCCATCTCTGGTCAAACCCGGACAATGGTGCCAAACCCGGATATCTACGAGGGTTTATGTCTGATAGTTCAGGCATAAAGGGGTGCAACTATCCGGGTTTGGCACCATTGTCCGGGTTTGGCTGAGTGGATAGGTGGCGAAGCGGGCGGCCCGGTGGGTGGTCGCGTGGGTGGGCGGATAGGCGGCGGGGCAGGAGAGTGGCGGGGCAGGAGAGTAGCGGAGCGGGAGGGCGCGAAACCGCCACCACGCGAAACGACACCCGGCCCGGCGGTTGAAGCCGGGCCGGGTGCCGCCGCCGTCGTTAAGCGTTAAGCGAAAGCGAACTGGGCTTACGCTGCTGCCTTTGCGTAGCGCTCGTTCACATCGTCCCAGTTGACAACGTTCCACCAAGCGTCGACGTAGTCAGCCTTGACGTTCTTGTACTGCAGGTAGAACGCGTGCTCCCACATGTCCAGCATGAGGACCGGGGTGAAGTCAACGGAGATGTTGCCCTGCTGGTCGGTCATCTGCTGGATGATCAGGCGGCCAGCGATGTGGTCGTAGCCCAGGACTGCCCAGCCGGAGCCCTGCAGGGAGTTGGCTGCACCGGCGAAGTGCTTCTTAAACGCCTCGAAGGAACCGAAGTCGCGGTCGATCGCAGCGGCGATCTCACCGGTCGGGTTGCCGCCAGCGTTCGGTGCCATGTTCTTCCAGAAGATGGAGTGGTTGGTGTGGCCACCAAGGTTGAACGCGAGGTTCTTGGACAGCGCACGGATCTTGTCGGCATCTGCCTCGCCGCCCCGCTCCGCCTCGAGTGCCTCAAGCGCTGCGTTTGCGCCCTTGACGTAGTTGGCGTGGTGCTTGGAGTGGTGCAGCTCCATAATCTCGGCGGAGATGTGCGGCTCCAGCGCGTCGTATGCGTAAGGAAGTTCCGGAAGCTCGTAAACAGCCATGATCATGAGTCCTTTCGTTGGAGATCAAGTTACGGCACCCCATGGTAATGAAATTTGGAACACCGCGACTTTTCCGGGCGTTAGCACTGGTATGGGATTCCTTTTCGCACCGAAACCTGAACTCGTCGAACCCGGCCGCGCGCTTCCCGGCCGCGATGAGCCCGTCTTAGCCAACCCCCGCCCGCACGCCGTCTTAGGCGCCCCGATCACCGGCCCGTGGAAGTCCGAGCAGAAACGCCTGCTCATCGGCATCGGCTGCTTCTGGGGTGCGGAGAAAATGTTCTGGCAGATGCCGGGCGTCGAATCGACGTCCGTCGGCTACGGCGGCGGCGTCACCCCGAACCCCACCTACCGCGAGGTCTGCTCCGGCCAGACCAACCACGTCGAGCTGGTCGAGGTGGTCTACGACCCCGCCCAGGTCGAACTCAAGGAGCTGGTCCGCGCCGCGCTCGAGGCGCACGACCCGACCCAGGGTTACCGCCAGGGCAACGACGTCGGCACCCAGTATCGCTCTGCGTTCTACACAGACTCAGCCGAGGAAGCGGAAGCCATCAAGGTTTGGGTTGAGGAGTATGGGCAATCGCTTATCGACGCAGGGTTTGGCGCGCCTACCACGGAAATCGCAAGTGGGGTGGACTACTACTTGGCTGAAGACGAGCACCAGCAGTACCTGCACAAGGTGCCCAACGGCTACTGCCCGCATCACTCCACGGGCGTTGCCTGCGGGATCTAGGCCATCAGGCCGGTCGTGACCATCGCTACCACCACGGCTATTACCAGGGTGTTGAACGCGAACGCCACGATCTTGTTCGCGCGGAAGCGGTTCCACCCCTCCCGGGTGATGGGCACGGCTGGGCTTGCCGAGCCCATCGTGGAGGTGGTGGTGGCCAGGGTGAGGTAGTCGTCGAAAAGCGGCTCGTCGGTGTGCGCAAAGTGGAATTGACGCTTGTCGCCTCCCAGGTCGAGCTCGACGTAGGAGGCGGCGTAGACAACCACGAGGTACGCCCACGACGCGGCGGCCGCGAGGGTGCCGAGCGCCAGCATGATTGGATCGTGGCGCGACCAGGGGACGCGCGCGACCATGACGGCCATACCCAGTGCAGCGCCAGCCGCGGTGATCGAGACCGTGGCAGCCCCTTTGGAGCCACTCCATCGAACCCAGCGTTTTTCGGACAAGCGAGACTCGCGTCTGGCGTAGGCGCGCAGCTCTTCGATGGTGCATGGACGGAGCATGCGGATTGTCCACCAGACATAAATTCCGATGTAGAGCACCCACAGGACCAAGTAATACGTCAACCCGAAACCGATGGCTCCGGCGACTTCGTAATCGAGTCGGCCAGTGCGAATCACCCAGTTGAGCGCGGCGGTGGTGATCACAGCGGCGATGCCCAGCGACGAATAGTCGCGGTAAATCTCCGAGCGCATCCGTGGTTTAGCCATCTAGTACCCGTGCTTGGACGGAAAGCCGCCCGGGGGCTTGCGCAGCTTCACCGCGTCGTTGTGGATCCATTCGGCAGCGCGGTCCATCTCTGCGTCGCTCAAGCCCCCGTCACCGTCGACACCGTTGACACCGTGGACCACTGCATTCCAATAGGCCACCGTCTCGTCGTGGTAATTGTGCCCGTGCGGGGACGGCACATCCTGCGAAGCCAGCTGGTCGATCCCGACCTGCCACCACGTGATCAGCGGCATCCAGCGCAACGTCTGCAGCACGTCAAGCTTCTGCGCTTCGGGGGCGGCGTCGCCGCGCGAGCCGGGTTCTTTCAGCCAGTCCGGAATCTTCCAGATCAAGCTAGGTTCCCACCACACCACCGGATCCGAAGCGTGCTGGGCAAAGACGTAGCGCGGCGACTCCCATTCGTGGGCGTAGTCGTCGCCCTTGAAATCGTGCGTGATGTGGTCCGGGTGGGCGGTGAAACGGACATGACGCCCGCCGTCGACAAGCGGGAGGCGCTGCGGCGAGCCCTCCTCGCGTGCGCGGGTCAACTCCGAGTGGTTGCGGGCGAAACCTGGCACTCCGGTGAACACACCGCCAGTGGTGGATTGGAGGAACTCCTCCACGCTGCGGAACACGTCGGACACTCCGTAGGCGCCGAGCGATTCGCCGCCGACGTAGAGTTTCGGGCGCACTGATTCGTCGATAAGCGAAAGCTCCTCCCGGATGGCGCGCACCAGTGCGCGGGAGGAGCGGACCGGCGAGTCGTGGTCGGCGATGTAGGAGTACGCCGAGGGGAGGAACGAATACTGTACGGCGACGATGGCGCTGTCGCCGCGGGTGACAAATTCGAAGCCGGACGTGTGGAAATCGTTGATCCAGCCGGTGCCGGCGGCGGACATGACGGCGATGTGGCTGCGCTCGAACGCGCCGGTGCGGTGCATCTCGGCGACGGCTTCCTGCGCCATTTGGTCGAAGTCCGGCGACTCGTCCGGGTCGAGGCCGTGCAGGCCGATGAAGATGCGGATCGGCTCCTTGACCTCGTCCTCGCCGACTCCGAGTACGCGCGCAAGCTGCGCCTTGCGGGGACCGCCCGCGACGGTGGCACGGCCCTGGCGGCCCATGGAGCTCCAGTTCACGTTGGACTCAGGCGAGCCGGAGCGCTGCGGCTCCACCGGCTGGTCTGCACCCTTCATAAACGCGCGGTCGAGCTCCTGAGCGCTCTGGGAGACGTGGGAGAAAAAGCGGCGCACGACAACCCGGTCGGCAAACAGGAAGATCACTCCGCCACCCACAGCGATGGCCAGCGGCCAGGAGGTGACGGGCGGCAAGCGCTTGCCCAGCACGGCGTTGATCGCGTCAATGAAGGACTGGATCGCTTCGCCGACCGTCAGCATCGCGCCGTAGCCGAGCGAACCCAGCGCAAGGCCGCCGATGGTGTCCCACACCGAGTACTCGCCTTCGACCTCGACCAGTTCTTCTTGATCACGGCGGCGGTACAGTGCCATCGCGTACACGCCCAGCGTGGTGGCCGTCATGCCCAGGCGGGCGGGCGTGGACAGCGGGCCGCCCTCGCGCTGCTTGCCGGGGCGCACTGCCTGCGACACCGCGGTGGTCACGGCGTGGCCGATGCCCTGGAGCACCGCCGTGTTCGCCGCGGTGGTGGACCACTTGTGCGGCAAGAGCGAGGGCGAGACCGCACCCCAGGTGGCCACCTCTGCACCGACGGCGCCCACGCGGAAACTCTGCGGCAGGCGCTGCAACCCGCGCAGCCGCAGCCCCGGCGTAAGATCCGCGAACACTTCCAACGCCGCCACGGGAGCAGCGAGGATGCCGTCTCGGCCGATCGAGTAGCGCCTGCGCGCGTTGCGCACCGCGTTGAACGTTTCGGCGGCCTTGTCGCCCAACGGGGATGGCAGCTGGCGGAAGCTGGACATGGGTTGTACCTGGTCGTCGAAAAGCACACGCTCATTCTGGCAAAGATCGAGCGGGCGAGGGGGCAGCTGTACGTTGGGTGTCGTGGACAAACGAGTGCAAACCCAGATCATCGCTCACCGTGGGTTCTCCGGCCTGTACCCGGAGCACACGCAGCGCGCGTTCGAGGAAGCGCTGAAGCTGCCCATCCACGGCATTGAGTGCGACGTGCGCCTGACCCGCGACGGCAAGCTTGTGGTGTTCCACGACGCGACGGTGAATCGCACCACCAACGGCCGCGGGCGCGTGGCCACCATGGATTACCGCGACCTGCGCGAGTTCAACTCCGGCACCGAGGACGACCCGCAGCACATTTTGCTTCTCGACGAGCTGTTGGAGCTCTTATCCGACTATCCCGACAAGCACATCTATATAGAGACCAAGCACCCCACCCGCTTCGGTCCAGAAGTGGATGAACAGACGCTGCGCGTGCTGCGCTACAACCGCCTGCAGGATTCGGAGCGGGTGCACGTGGTCTCCTTCAGCCACTCGGCGGTGCGCTACTTTGCCAAACAAGCGCCGGAGCTGGAGACCTATTACTTGTTCCACCTGCGCGAGCGAACCTGGAACCCGGGCAACACGATGCTTTCGAAACCCTTCGGCGTCGGCCCTGCGCTTTCCCACCTGCAGTCCAAGCAGGAGTTGCTGGGCTTCAAGGGGCTGAAAACCTACACCTGGACCGTGAACACCCCGCGCGAGATGCTCTGGTGCGCAGAGAATGGCGTGGACGTGATGGCCACCGACCTGCCGAACTTGGCGCTGGACACGTTCGAGCGCGGTCGAGGTGGCGTCGACGGCGTGCGCTAGCCTAAAGCGCATGCCACCTAGGAAACCGAAGAAGCAAAAGAACCAGCTGCCCGAGGGCATGACCCGCCGCGAGGCGAAGCTTGCCGCCCGCGCTGCCGAGCGCGAGCAGTTTGCCAAGGATCCCCGCCCCTACGGCGGCCTGGCCATGGAGTCCGACCTCATCGCGCTGCAGGAGTTCGTCCCGTCCGCCGTCGCGCAGGTGGAGGTCAAGGGCACGCCGGTGAACATCGTCACGGTGCTGCCCGGTGCCGGCGCCGCGATGGTGCGCGCTGAGGAGGAGGGCGGCGAGCGCTTCGTCGCACTTCAGGTGCAATCCCACTCGCAGAACCCGGGCCGCGACCTGGCGTACGCACTTAACTGGGTGCTCGAGGCCAAGCCAGGAGAGACCTTGGGCTCCACGGTTGCGGATGGCTCGCAGCCAGAGCTTGATTCGCTTATCGACGCCTCGTCCCATCTGCAGATCACCGAGCACAACGACTTCGGTTGGTGGTTCGCCGAGGGCGCGACCGTGCCTCCGGAGATCCGCCAGGCCCTGGGCCGCGCCAACGAGGCGGTCCTGCCGTCCACCCAGGTCAAGGTCGACCTGCCGGGTTCGATCTGGTGGGTCAACCCGGGCGGCGGTAAGGCGCACATCCGTTGGGTGCGTCCCGAGGAGAGCGAAAACCAGATGCTCACCGCCCTGGCCCGCATCGCCGCCCGCGGGGAGCTGAACCTGGGAGAAGGCACCAAGTTTGCCGGCGCCTTCCGCACCCACGGCGTGGTCGTGCCGGTGTGGGACCTCGACCCGGCCGTGGACGCAGCCTCCTACGCCGACGCGCTGACCACGCTGAACGAGAAGATCGAGGCGGAGTACGCCTCCGATGCACAGCTTTCCGCCGACGAGCGCAAGCAGCTGGACAACATCAAATCCCGTCAGGTGACGATCTAGGTTTCTGCTTCCAGCTCGGCTCGATTGATCCCAAACATTTCTAGGGCTTGATCGAGTTCTGTCCGCTCTCCGGAATCCGTCGCAAAACGCAGGGCGAGCAGCAAAACGTCGTCCGCAGTCTGGGCCATAGCCAAAACGATAAGTATCGCGACAGCTCGGGGCAAGGTAGGAATAGCGGTGGTACGCCATATTCATCGTTGTTCCACCACCCCAGGGAGCGCAGCAAAAATGTCCACACACACCACCACCGGCATCATCGCCCACCGCGGCCTTAACGGCATCTACCCCGAGAACACCCGCCGCTCATTCGAGGAGGCGCTCAAGCTCGATGGCGTCGCCGGCATCGAATGCGATGTGAACCTCACCGCCGATGGCCAAGTCGTGGTCATCCATGACCAGTCGGTGGATCGCACGTCGGACGGTAGTGGTGAGGTCGCTGAAATGAGCGTCGATAAGCTTAAGAAGCTCAACTTTGGCACGGAGAGTGACCCGCAGGAGCTTTTGCTTCTCGACGAGCTGCTGGACCTGCTCGACGCGCACCCGGGCAAGAAGATTCTGATTGAGACGAAGCACCCGTCGCCTTTCGGTGAGCGGTTGGAACAGGCCGTGGCGGAGGTGCTGCGTGCGCGCGCGATGGAGGCCGACGAGCGGGTGCAGCTGATTTCTTTTAATGCCGAGGCGATTGAGCGCTTCGAAGAGTTGCTGCCGGAGTTGCAGTCTTTCCTACTCCTTGACCCTGAGCCGCTGTTGACCGGCCAAGGTGCAGCGTCGTTTGAGCGGATCGGCAATTGTGGCGTGGGGCCGTCCATGTGGCAGGCGAAGGCGGAGCCGGAGCTGCTAGGCGGCGAAGCGCCAAGCTACGTGTGGACGGTGAACTTGCCGAAGGACATGTTGTGGTTGCGCAAGCACGGAGCGAGCCTGATCGGCACCGATCTGCCGCACGTCGCGGTTGAGGTGTTTGCGGGGACGCACTTTCCGCAAAGGAAAGAAGCTTGACATCGCAACGAGAGTTTGACAGTTGTTTACCAATGTAACGATCAGGCAAAGTTAAGTTCCCTGTAATACAAATCCAATTTCACCGTCTGTTCATGCAGGGACTTTAATTTCATTCCTCATGAGCACGATGATTCCTGCAGTCTCCGTGGAACCGGAGGTCTACGAGGAATATGCAGCAACCTATAAGAACCGGAAGGGCCGGATCGACTGGCACCAAGTTGGCCTCGCAGCCCTGCTGATTCTGCCGAATCTTGCGCTGCTGATTCTGTTTACCTACCGACCGCTGATCGATAACATCCGAATCTCGTTCTACAACTGGAACATCTCCTCGCCGAACATGACGTTCGTCGGGTTGAAGAACTACACGGATTGGCTCCAAGCGCCGGAAACGCCGACCGTGGTGTGGAACACCGTAATCTTCACGTTCTTCGCAGTCGCGGGTTCAATGGTCATCGGGTTGCTCCTGGCCATTCTGCTGGACCAGAAGCTGATCGGTCGCTCCGCGGTGCGCTCGATGGTCTTCGCGCCGTACGTGATCGCCGGTGCGGCGATCGGTGTGGCTTTCCAGTTCGTATTCGACCCCAAGTACGGCCTGATCCAGTACTTCCTGGGCCTGCTGAACATCCAGGTGCCGAACTTCTACCAGCAGTCGGGCTGGGCGCTGTTCATGATCACGGTCACCTACATCTGGAAGAACGTTGGCTACGTCTTCGTGATCTACCTGGCTGCATTGCAGGGCCGTCGCGCGGACTTGGACGAGGCGTCGGAAATCGACGGCACATCGCCGGTGCGCCACTTCTTCCGGGTGGTGCTGCCGCAGCTGCGCGGCACAACTTTCTTCTTGCTGATCACCGTGCTGCTGAACTCGTTCCAGGTCTTCGACGTGATCAACGCCATGACCCGTGGCGGCCCGTACGGCTACGGCACCACCACCATGGTGTTCCAGGTCTACACCGAGACCTTTGTGAACAACCGCGCTGGTTACGGCGCCGCTGTGGCCACCATCATGTTCATCGTTGTCCTGATCATCACCGTCGCCCAGATCAAGCTGCAGGAAAGGCTGGACAAGTAAATGTCGACGAAATTTACTCAGGGCAAAAAGACCGCCAAGGTTCCAAAAGCAGTGTCTGCGTCGGCGGCAACCCACGAAGAGCGTGATATGCCCCCGGTGCCGGGCAGCCAAGCAGAGGGCGAGCCGGTCATTTCAGAAGCCCAGCGCAAGCGCAAGGGCGGAGGCGCAGATTACAGCTCTCCTGGGATGAAGGTGTTTGGCTACCTCGCGCTCGTGCTCACCGTGCTGTTGATCATGGTTCCGCTGTACTTCATCGTCATCACATCCTTCAAGACGTACCAGGACGTGTACTCGGACCCGATCACCTTCTGGCCGAACCCGTTCGAGCCGGGCAACTACGCACGCGTATGGGAGACCTCCGGGTTCCAGAACTACCTGCGCAACTCGATCGGCATCACCCTGATCCTCACGGTGATCAAGGTGGTGCTCGGCGTGATGTCTGCTTACGCGTTCGCGTTCCTGCGCTTCCCGGGCCGCAACGCGCTGTTCCTGCTCGTGATCGCGGCGCTGATGGTGCCGAACCAGATCACCATCATCTCCAACTACGCGCTCGCGGCTTCGCTCGGCTGGCGCGACACCTGGCAGGGCGTGATCATCCCGCTCGCAGGTGTGGCGTTCGGTTGTTTCCTCATGCGTAACCATTTCCAGTCGCTGCCGGGCGAGATCATGGAGGCCGCTGACATGGATGGTGCCGGGTTCTTTACCAAGCTTTTTCGCGTGGTGCTGCCTATGTCTTGGCCGACCTTGTCCGCGTTCGTCCTGATCACCGTGGTCAACGAATGGAACGAGTACTTGTGGCCGTTCCTGATCACGGACACCCCAGCGGCGACGACGCTTCCGGTCGGTTTGACCCGCCTGCAGGACGCAGAGGGTCTGACCAACTGGGCACCGGTGATGGCCGGCACTGTGCTGACCACCCTGCCGATGATCATCGTGTTCCTGCTCCTGCAGAAGCAGATGATTAAGGGCTTGACCGCTGGCGCGGTCAAGGGCTAACCGCCGTCCAGAGACCCCACAACCTCACCCCTCATTAACCCCCAAAGATTGGAGTCCCCCATGTTCGCATCCAACTCTCTTCGCAAGCGCATCGGTGCAGCTACCGTCGCTGCCCTGACCGCTGTGACCCTGACCGCTTGCGCTGGCGGCAGCACCACCGGCGGTGATAACGCTGGCAACGGCGGCGGCAACGCTGGCGGCGACGAAAACAAGATCGTCTTCTGGTCCAACCACCCGGGTTCCTCCCGCGACCTTGAGCTTGAGCTGATCGCAGCGTTCGAGGAGGAGAACCCGGACCTCACCGTCGAGCTGGTTACCGCTGGCTCGTCCTACGAGGAGCTTGCCCAGAAGTTCAACGCAGCGCTTGCAGGCTCTGACCTGCCGGACGTGATCGTCGCTTCTGACGTGACTTGGTTCAACTTCGCGCTCAACGAGGCAACAACCCCGCTCGATGAGCTGTGGGAGAAGGAAGGCCTGGACCCGGATTCTTACGTTGACACCCTGCGCGAGGACTACGAGTACAACGGCAAGCACTACGGTGCCCCGTACTCCCGCTCCACCAACCTGATGTACTGGAACACCGACGATCTGGCTGCTGCTGGCCTGCCGGCAGATCGTGGCCCGGAGACTTGGGAAGAGTTCGATGAGTGGGCTGCAAAGCTGAAGGAGCAGACCGGTAACCCGGCACTGGTCATCCCGGACGGCTCGAACTACCTCGACTGGTACTTCCAGGGCATGGTGTGGGCATTCGGCGGCGCGTACTCCAACGAGTGGGAGCCGTCCTTCTCCGACCCGAAGACGCTTGAGGCAGCTAAGTTCCTCCAGGACCAGGTGAACAAGGGCCACATCGAGATCAGCACCGACCCGACCGTCGCTTTCGGCAACGGCAACGCATCGTCTCTGCTGCAGTCGACCGGTTCCCTCGCAGGCCTGACCGACTCCGCGACCATCCCGTTCATCACCACCTACCTCCCTGGCCCGGGCCCGTCCGCCGCAACCGGTGGCGCTGGTCTGGCTATCCCGAACGGCATCTCCGACACCCGCAAGTCGAACGCGATCAAGTTCGTCGATTTCATCACCAACACCGAGAACACCATCATGTTCAGCCAGAAGACCGGTTACATGCCGGTGCGCAAGGACGCGTTGGAGGATCCGGAGGAGCGCACCTTCCTGGATGAGAACCCGAACGCTGAGACCGCGATCAAGCAGCTCAACGAAAACACCAAGCCGCAGGACTACGCCCGCGTCTTCGTGCCGGGTGGCGGCAAGCGCATCGGTGGCGCCCTGGACAAGATCACCAACGGTGGCCAGGACGTGGAGAAGGTGTTCGCTGACCTGGACAAGGAGACCCAGCAGGTCATCGACCGTGACATCACCCCGAACCTGAAGAACTAGCCCCAGTCCGATTAGGAGAAAAGGAGTCACACATGGCAACCGTTGAGTTCCGCCAAGCGTCTCGCATTTATGACCCAGCGCGTCCGCCAGCGGTGAGCCGTGTCAACCTGGAGATCGCAGACGGCGAGTTCCTGGTCCTCGTCGGCCCGTCCGGCTGCGGCAAGTCCACCACGCTGCGCATGCTCGCAGGTCTCGAGCCGGTCGATGAGGGGCAGATTCTTATCGACGGCCAGGACGTGACGGAAACCCGTCCCCGCGAGCGTGATGTCGCGATGGTGTTCCAGTCCTACGCGCTGTACCCGAACATGACGGCGCGCCAGAACATGGCGTTCGCGCTTGAGAACGCCAAGGTGGACAAGGCGACGATCGAGGAGCGTGTCGCCTTCGCGGCGAAAATGCTTGATCTCGAGGACCTCATCGATAAGAAGCCGGCGGCAATGTCCGGTGGTCAGCGCCAGCGCGTGGCCATGGGGCGTGCAATTGTGCGCCAGCCGAAGGTCTTCCTCATGGATGAGCCGCTGTCCAACCTGGACGCGAAGCTGCGTGTGTCCACCCGCGCGCAAATCCTCGCGCTGCAGCGCGAGCTGGGTACCACCACGGTCTACGTCACCCACGACCAGACCGAGGCGATGACCATGGGCGATCGCGTGTGCGTGCTGAAGAAGGGCATCCTCCAGCAGGTAGACACCCCGGACACCCTGTACAACAACCCGGGTAACACCTTCGTGGCCACCTTCATCGGTTCACCGGCCATGACGATCATCGAGAACGTGCCGTTCATCGACGGCCGCGTTGTCGGCGGTAAGGATCACGCGCTGGATTACTACATGCCGCGTGAGCTTGCGGCCAAGGTGAAGACGGACCGCGTGGTTGTTGGCGTGCGCCCGGAGAACTGGGAGATCGCTGGTGTGAATCATGCGGGCGAGCAGTACGGCCTGCCGGTGCACGTCGACATCGTGGAGCACCTCGGTTCCGAGCTCTACGTTTACGGCAGCCGTCAGGAACAGGCGGACAGCAAGGTCGCCGTGCGCGGTGACCGCATCACGGTCAAGGTGCCGCGCGGCATTGACATCGATCAGGGCGACACCATCTACCTGCGCCCGATGGAGGGCGGCTCCGTCTTCTTCGATCCGGAGACCGAGATCAACTACGACTACCTGTAGTCACTAGCCCGCCACACCAAAGCGAGGCTCAGGGTGTCATCCCAACCGGGGTGGCGCCCCTTGCCATTCCGGCCAAGTGCAACGAATCAGCGCGGGCGCAGCTCGAGCAGGTACCCGCCCTTGTCCTCCATCACCCAGATGGCACCGTCGGGGGCTTGCTCCAGCGCCCGAATGCGCTGGCCCATGTCCCACTTGTCCAGCTGCGTGGCGGTGCCGTCCTCGTTCAGCTGCATGCGCACGATCGTCTGGCCGCTCAACCCGCCGAGGAACGCATTGCCTTTCCACTCCGGGAACAGCTCGCCGGTGTAAATCATCAGGTTGGCAGGTGAAATCGCCGGTTTCCAGTACGCGGCAGGCGCCTGGTACCCGTCGCCGGGCCCGTGGTCGGGGATCGGCTGGTTGTCGTAGTGGCTGCCCATCGACGCGTTCGGCCAACCGTAGTTCTCCCCGCCGACAATCAGGTTCAGCTCGTCGCCGCCCTTGGGCCCCATCTCGGAGGCCCAGATGCGGCCGCTCTCATCTGCCGCGATGCCAAGCGGGTTGCGGTGCCCCATCGACCAGATCTCCGCCGAGCGCCCGCCCTGACCCGCGAACGGGTTGCCAACAGCGGGCGTTCCATCGAGGTTCAACCGAAGGGTCTTGCCCTGGTTCGTACGCACGTCTTGCGCTGGGGTGAAATCGCGCCGGTCGCCGGACGTGACGTACAAGAAGCCGTCGATAAGCAACATGCGCAGCGAGAAGTGACCGTCGCTTTCGTCGGGGTCCTGCTCCCAGATGACCTTGAGGTCTTTCAGCTGCGCGGTGGCGGTGTCGAGGTGGCCGCAACCCACAACACCCTGCGCACCTTTGTCGTGCGGGCGCACCCACGACACGTACAGGCCACCGTCCTGGGTGAAGCTCGGCGCGGCGACTACGTCGTGGAGGCCGGCCTCGGACTGGTGGAAGATCTCCGGCACTCCGCTTACCTCGCGCAGCTCGCCGGTGGTCTGGTCGCGCAGCTGCAGCAGGCCGGAGCGATCGGAAATCAGCAGGTAGTCGGTGCCGGGGAGGAACTCCATCGCCCAGCCCTCCGCATGCCGCTCATGCTTGATCACTTCGAAGGGGAAGTTGCGCATGTCCGAGAGCGAGCTCGAGCTGGGCAAAATGCTTGATGACGGCTCCGGGACACTCGACATCGGCGAGGTCAGGCCGAACAGGGAAAGGAACGAGAAAAGGATGGTGTGGATGAGGCTGACAACGGCGGAGCTCATGGCCCACATTTTAGGTCTATACTCGCGCGCATAACCGCGGACAGACGCGCTCAGCAAAGGGGTCACTATGAGCACGAACATCGGTAGATTGTTTCCGTCGAGTTCCAGGGTTGGGCTCGGTTGCATGGGTTTCAGTTGGGGGTACAGCAGGCCAGGGCAGCTTGACGACGGCCAGAGCGCCGAGACAATCCGACGTGCCTACGAAGCAGGGGTGCGACACTTCGACACCAGTGATATGTACGCCGCAGGCCACAACGAAGAACTCGTTGGTCGAGCGCTTGTCGGTTGTCCGGACGCGTTTGTGGCGTCGAAGGGCGGCATCGTCGTCGACAGCGTTGAACCGTTGTCCATGCACGTCGACGGCACGCGTGCACATCTGACGGACGCGCTCGAGCAGTCGCTGCGCCGACTCAATCGAGACCACATCGACCTGTACTACTTGCACCGGTTAGATTCCGAGGTCCCCGTGCAAGAGCAGGTGCAGGTGCTCGCGGAGGCGCAGCAAGCCGGAAAGATCCGCCACATCGGTGTCAGTGAGGCCACGGTAGAGCAACTCGCCGCGGCCGCCGAGGTCGCTCAAATCGCCGCGGTGCAGTCCGAACTCTCCGTGTGGACCCGGGACCCTCTCAAACCTCAGGAGGCGAAGGAAGGCGCCGAGCCGCTGAGTGTCCTGGATTGGTGCGAAAAACATGGTGCGACGCTTGTGGCTTTTTCACCGTTGGGACGGGGATACCTCACGGGCAAGCTGGATACCTCGAAACTCATGGAGGGTGATTTCCGGACGTGGATGCCCAGGTTCACCCCTGATGCGCAGGAGCGGAATGCGCAGATCGTTGAAGCGCTCGAGCGGATTGCTAACCAGCGCGGGGTCGCTACGTCGCAAATTGCCCTGGCATGGGTGCTCGGTCTCAGCCAGTCGACGGCCGTGATCCCTGGCAGCCGCAGCCTCAGCCACATTGAGTCGAACCGTGACGCGGGCACCATCCGCCTCACGAGCGAGGAGATGGAAACGATCACCTCGCTGCCGGAGCCGGTCGAGTCCCGGTACTAGGTCAGCGCTGAGAACCGATGTCTTCCTGTCTCGTCGTCATCGACGCTCAAGATTGGATCCTCGACCTTGCCGGTGGGCCGCTCTCGCGAGCTGAGCTGATCAGCGCGATAGCGCGCCGGGTTGCGCAGTTCCGTGCCGGCAATGTGCCGATCATCTGGGTGCGTTTCCTTCGCCAAGACGGTTCGGACGGTGGCCCGGATGGGGCTGCACAGATCGCTGATGGCTGCGGCTTGATCGACGGTGATGTGGTGACCGACAAGTTCGGGGTGGATGCGTTCGCCGGGACCGAACTTGACTCGGTACTGCAGGCGATGAGGATCGACGAGCTTGAGCTGGTGGGCTTCTCCACTGCCCACGCGATCATCGAGACTGCGGTAACCGGTGCGGATCTCGGGTACCGCATCAGTGTGCTTGCGGACGCATGCTCTGCTCCGACGGCTCAGATGCACGTCGACGCACTGCAACAACTCAAACGCGTCTGTGGGATTATCGTCGAGGCCTAGCCGTACACCCGCTCACCGGCCACCCAGGTTTGCCAGGTGATGGGCATGCCGGGCCGGTAGGCGAGATTGATCGCGTTTTCCGCATCCAGGATGTGCAGGTCTGCGGCCGCGCCGGGAACCAGCGTGCCTTTCGCGGGGCGGCCCTGCGGGTCTTTGCCTTCGCCCACGTTGTGGCGTCGCAAAGCCTTGGCACCACCGGTGGTCGCTGCCCCAATGGCCTCGTCGAGCGTGAGGTGTTGTTGCAACACCGCGGTGGTCACGCAGAAGTTCATTGAACTGGTGAAGCTCGTGCCGGGGTTCAGGTTCGAGGCAATCGCTACGGTCGCCCCAGCATCGATCAGCCGTCGGCCCGGTGCGAGTTGCTCTCGGGTTGAAAGGTCGCACGCGGGCAAAAGCGTGGCGACGGTCTGTGAACCCGCCAGCAACTCAAAATCTTCATCAGACAAGTAGTTCACGTGGTCCACGCTGGCTGCGCCCATCTCCACCGCGAGCCTGACACCGGGACCTTCACCGAGCTGGTTGCCGTGTACCCGCACTCCGAGGCCCGCAGCCTTGCCGGCTTCGAGGACCCGCCGGGATTGCTCATCGTTGAACGCACCGCGCTCGCAGAACACGTCGATCCACTGGACATGTTCCTTCACCGCGTCAAGCATGGGGCCGACGACCTCGTCCACGTACGCCTCGACTTCCGCACCTGGCGGCACGAGATGAGCGCCGAGGAACGTCACGTCATCAACGTGGCGCGAAGCCACGCGCGCGGCCTCCAACTCGGATTCCACGTTGAGCCCGTAGCCCGTTTTCGTCTCGAACGTGGTTGTCCCGCCTGCACGGCCCGCAGCGACACGCTCCGCGAGCAGCTGGTCAAGTCGCGCAGCACCTGCCGAGCGGGTCGCCTCCATCGTCA
This sequence comes from Corynebacterium glaucum, assembly GCF_002287505.1. Taxonomy (GTDB): domain Bacteria; phylum Actinomycetota; class Actinomycetes; order Mycobacteriales; family Mycobacteriaceae; genus Corynebacterium; species Corynebacterium glaucum. The sequence continues at coordinate 2,390,829 of NZ_CP019688.1, read as the reverse complement.
CAGCGATGCCGCCCGCCGCGTAAGATTCGCCGGCCATGCGCGCCTCGAACTCTTCGGCGCGGTTGCCGTCGAACACCATGTGAGTATGCGAGTCGACCCATCCCGGTAACACCGCGCGCCCACCCACATCGACACGCTCTGCAGCGTCCGCCCCGGCGGGTATTTCCTCGGCGGGGCCGACCCAAGCGATCACGCCGCCGTCGATGAGCAAAGAGGCGTCTTTGATCGTTCCAAGCTCAGAGACGGTGCGGAGCTCGGAGATGCCGGTGATGAGGGTGTGCATAATTGCCTTTCAGCGCGGGTAGCAGTTGTTAGTCGCGGGCCTGGAATGCCATCGGGATGCGCACGTCGCGCTCCTGTGCCACTTCCCACGCGCGAGAGTAGCCGGAGTCAACGTGGCGGATCACACCCATGCCCGGATCATTGGTCAAGACAGCCTTGAGCTTCGCCTCGGCGATCTCGGTGCCATCAGCCACCGTTACCTGGCCGGTGTGGATGGAGCGGCCCATGCCCACGCCACCGCCGTGGTGAATGGACACCCAGGTAGCGCCGCCGGCAACGGCGGTCATGGCGTTGAGCAGCGGCCAGTCCGCAACCGCGTCGGTGCCATCGAGCATGGACTCAGTCTCACGGTACGGCGAGGCCACCGAACCGGAGTCCAGGTGGTCTCGGCCAATAACGATTGGTGCCTTGACCTTGCCTTCCTTGACCAGGTTGTTGAAGATCACGCCGGCCTTGGCGCGCTCGCCGTAACCGAGCCAGCAAATACGCGCCGGCAGGCCTTCAAACTCCACGTACTCCTCAGCGGCGTCGAGCCAGCGGTGCAGGTGCTCGTTGTCCGGGAACGCCTCCTTGATTGCCTGGTCTGTGACTTTGATGTCCTCCGGGTCGCCGGAAAGCGCAACCCAGCGGAACGGGCCGAGACCCTCGCAGAACAGCGGGCGGATGTAGGCCGGGACGAAGCCGGGGAACTCGAAGGCGCGGTTGTAGCCGGCCTTACGGGCTTCGTCGCGAATCGAGTTGCCGTAGTCGAACACCTCGGCGCCCTCGTCTTGGAATTCCACCATCGCCTGGACCTGGGTGGCCATTGCCTCGCGGGCCTTCTTGGTGAAGGTGGTCGGGTCGGCCGCCGCCTCGGTGTGCCAGTCGCTGAAGGTGATTTCAGTTGGCAGGTAGCTCAACGGGTCGTGCGCCGAAGTTTGGTCGGTGACGATATCAACGGTGAACTCGCCTGCGCGCTGGCGACGCAGCATCTCAGGGAAGACGTCTGCGGCGTTGCCAACGAGGCCGACGGAAAGCGCGCGCTTTTCCTCTTTCGCCTCGGTGACCAGTTTGATGGCCTCTTCGATGTCGGTGGTGACTTCATCGAGGTAACGCTTGGCCTGGCGGCGCTTCAGCCGAGCCTCGTCGACATCGACGATCAGGCAGGCGCCACCGTTGAGAGTGACGGAAAGTGGCTGCGCACCGCCCATGCCGCCGCAGCCGCCGGTGAGGGTCAACGTGCCGGCAAGCGTACCGTCAAAGCGCTTCTTGGCTACCGCGGCGAAAGTCTCGTAAGTGCCCTGCAGAATGCCCTGGGTAGCGATGTAAATCCAGGAGCCTGCGGTCATCTGGCCGTACATCATCAAGCCTTCGTCTTCGAGTTCGCGGAAGTGCTCCCAGTTGGCCCAGTCGCCGACGAGGTTAGAGTTGGCGATCAGGACGCGAGGTGCCCATTCGTTGGTCTTCCACACGCCGACCGGTTTGCCGGATTGGACCAGGAGAGTCTCGTCAGCTTCGAGGTCGCGCAGCGTATCGACGATCGCGTCGAACGCCTCCCAGCTCCGCGCGGCGCGGCCGGTGCCACCGTAGACCACGAGGTCATCGGGGCGCTCAGCGACCTCTGGGTCGAGGTTGTTGTGGAGCATGCGCAGCGGCGCTTCAGTTTGCCAGGATTTTGCGGTGATGTCCGTGCCGCGCGGGGAGCGCACCTCGCGCGCGCCCTCAGACCAGTTCTTTGCCATGGTGGTTCCTTTCCGTGGGGTGTGGTGGTTGTTGGTTCAAGGTTAGAAACCGAGAAAACGAAGAGCGGGCGTTTCTGCTCGCTTTCGTCTCGGATACGAGACGTGAATGACCGTTGGGCCTATGCTTTCAGGTCGAGATCCTTTGTTTCTTTCATCAGGGCACCGGTGAGCAGTGTGACTGCTGCCATTGCCACAAGGTAGTAGGGGAATAGGTGACCGTAGCCCTCTTTAGACAGCCACGTGTTCAGGTAGGGCGCCGTGCCGCCGAAGATGGCTGTTGCGGCAGAAAGCATGGTGGCTACGCCTACGGCGCGGTAGCGAGTGGGCAGCGCCTCCGTCCAGATTGCCCCGTTCACACCGAAAAGAAACGACAGTGACACTAGCGCTGCTATTTGGCCAACCAGTTGCGTGATGAAAGTGCCGTCGAGGAAGCGGTAGATCGGGATGGTGATCAAGACGAAGAGGGTGCCCGCAATCATCACCATCGGCTTCCTTCCAATGCGGTCGCCGAGCATGCCCATCAGGGGGATTGCGAGTAAGAAAATGAACTCTGCGATTAGGCTCGCGCTGAGCGCGCTGTTCGCAGATTGGCCGTGCACCACTTGGACGTGCGTGGGCAGATAGATCGACCAGGTATAGAAGAACAACGACCCGCCTGCAGAGATAAGGAAGATGCGCACCAGGCCGCGCCAGTGTGACCAGATGGAGTCTTGGGTGCGTGCAGTGCCCGTCGCGGCTACTACACCGTCGGTTTTCTCGGTGTTGAACGCGTCCGTTTCAGACATGCTGCGCCGCAGCCACAGGGCGTAGAGCCCGAGAACACCGCCGATGATGAATGGGATGCGCCAGCCCCACGCCCCAACCTGCTCTTCGGTCAGTAGGGCGTTGATGAGCAGACCGGTCATGGTTGCCGTCATGGTGCCGATGACAACGCTGGTCCACGACGTTGAGCCGAAGAATGCACGGCGTCCTTCTGGTGCACGCTCCACCAAGTAGGTCACCGCGGTGCCCATTTCGCCGCCGTGCGCAAGACCCTGGATGAGGCGGGCGGCCACCAAAATGACAGATGCCCAGACTCCGACAGCGTCAAACCCGGGAGCAAAACCAATCACCAGCGAGCCGACCGCAGTGGTCATCATCGCAACCACCAACGCCTGCTTGCGGCCGACCCGATCGGCGTAGGCTCCGAAGACGAATCCGCCGATGGGACGAGCGACAAAGCCGACCGCGAACACTGCGAGGGTGCTCAGCAACGCCGAAGTTGGGTTGTCGTGGTTGAAAAACTGGATCGCCAGAATAGGTGCGAAGATCGTGTAAACGTTCCAGTCGTACCACTCCAGCACGTTACCCAGGTTGGCAACCATCATGTCGCGAACGCGCGACTGCTGTGGCGCAGCCGGCCAAGTGGGAGAGGGCCTGCCCACTTGTGCGGTTGTCATGCCGAGCCTTCCAAGCCTGCCTGGGCTGCCGAATCGGATCCGGGTACTCGCATTTCAAACTTCTCGGTGACCACGGTGTAGTCGAAGTAGCCCATGCGTGCGATAGGGCGGATTTTCAACACGCCGATCTTGCCGTCCGCGTCGAGGAAGTCTTCGTTGATGTGAATCGTCTCCACATCCGCCACGACCAGATCAATCGTGCCCACCGGTGTATTGCCGGGGATGCGCAGAGTGGTCTTGTAACGGCATTCGAACTTGATCGGACTCTCGGCGATCATCGGAACCGGGTAGTTATCGGCGTAGATTTTGGTCACCTCGAGGTGGTCCCACTCACTTTCCTCGTGCGGCAGAGCCATAGCGGACTTGTTCACCTCCTCACGCAGGTCGTAAGTCGCCATGTTCCACACAAACCAACCGGTTTGCTCCGCGTTGAGGACGGTGTCCTTTCTACGCCCATCCGGGTATTGGTTTGCGGAGAACATCACCATCGGCGGATCGAAGGTGAGGTTCTGCCACTGGCTGTACGGGGCAATGTTTTCGCGCCCCTCGGGGTCGACGCTGGAGAGCCAACCGATAGGGCGGGGAACCGTGCTGGACTTGAACGGAGAGTAAGGCAACGGGTTCGGTTCGGTTTTTGGGTGCCACTTCATGACAATGCCTCCTGTGACTTGAGTTACATAGGAGAGCATATTGCGGCGTAGGGCACGATATCTAGCGTTAGATATGACGAATAGTCTGAGATCCCAGACTCAACCCGTGCTCTTACTGCAGCGCCCCCACCGCATTCTCTACTGCGGTGACTAAAGTTCCCGATTTAACCAGCTCGACAGTGTGCTCAATTTCCGGTGCAAGGAAACGATCCGGGCCGGGGCCGCTAACCCGCTGGCGCAACGCACCCACCGCAGCGGCAGTTCCCGGAGCGGGTGCACCTTCGCGCATATCCAGCGCGCGGGCTGCGGTGAGAACTTCCACGGCCAGCACGCGCTGCAGACCGTCCACACTGCGACGCAGTTTCCGTGCGGCTGCCCAGCCCATGGAGACGTGATCTTCCTGCATCGCCGAAGACGGGATCGAATCCGCCGACGCCGGCGTCGCGTTGCGCTTCAGCTCGTGCACGATTCCGGCCTGCGAATACTGTGCAATCATGTGCCCAGAATCCACTCCCGGGTCATCGGCAAGAAAAGCATTCAGCCCACGGTTGCGCGCCGTGTCTAGAAAACGGTCGGTGCGCCGCTCGCTTATCGACGCCAAATCCGCGACGACAATCGCTAGAAAGTCGAGTACATACGCCACGGGCGCGCCGTGGAAGTTCCCGTTCGAGGTGACACGCCCATCCAGCGCCACCACGGGGTTGTCCACCGCGGCGGCGAGCTCCCTCACCGCGACCTGCTCCGCGTGAGTGAGCGTGTCGCGGAATCCGCCAGCTACCTGGGGTGCGCAACGCACCGAGTAGGCGTCTTGGACCTGCTTTTCCCTAAACTCTTCTGCTGCTGCCGCGAGGATCGCAGAGTCTGCGGCGACAGTGCGGATGTTCGCCGCTGAGGCGGCTTGGCCAGGGTGGGGACGTAGCTGCTGAAGATCGTCGTCAAACACCGAGAGTGTGCCGGTGAGGCCTTCTACCGTCATGGCGGCCGCGATATCGGCCACCTTCGCGGCCTGGCGGAGATCAGTGATGGCGAGACAAAGCATGCCGAGCATGCCATCGGTGCCGTTGATCAGTGCCAGTCCTTCCTTCTCCTGCAGCACCAGCGGAGTAATGCCTGCATCTGCGAGTGCATCCGCGGATGCCATGATCGGGCCGCCATCAACGCGGCATTCGCCTTCACCAATCAAGGCGAGTGCGCAGTGCGCCAGCGGAGCGAGGTCGCCTGAACACCCCAGTGAGCCGTATTCGCGCACGACCGGGGTGATGCCGGCGTTGAGCACCGCCGCGTACGTCTCAGCGACCACCGGTCGCACGCCGGTGCGCCCCGTGCACAAGGTGGACAGCCGCAGGAGCATGAGTGCGCGGACGACTTCTTCCTCAACTTCCGGTCCGGTGCCCGCGGCGTGCGAGCGGATCAATGAGACCTGCAGTTTGGCACGCATGTCTTCGGGGATGTGACGGCGCGCCAACGCGCCGAAGCCGGTGGAGATCCCGTAGACCGGGGTGGGGTCGTTCGCCAGCTCCTCGACACGCGCGCGGGTGGCGGCCATTTCCTCAATCGCAGCGGAATCAATTTCAACCTGCGCGCCGTAGCGCGCAACAGCAACGACGTCGGCGATGGAAAGCGCGCCTACGCCGACGGAAACAATGTGGTCAGCAATTTCAGTCATGGAAGTCAACCTAATCCGTTTCCAAAGAATCGTTGCGAGATTTGGGTCGCGGCGTTCGTAAGTGCGTCGATAAGCCTGGATTTTTCCTCCCTGGACTTACCGACGGGGAATGTGACGGCGAGTGCTGCGGCGGGGCGGGCGAGGTGATCCACAATGGTGACCGCGATGGACTCCTGCCCGCGAGACACCTCCTGATGCTCCGAAGCCCAGCCCTGGTCGCGGGCCGTGTCAATTAGTTCCTTGAGCTCCCGGTACTTCCCCCGCTCGCCCGAAGCGTCAAACACCGTGCGCAGCTCGGCCTCCGGGAGATGGGAAAGCATGGTCCGCCCCGAGGCGGTGGTCAGGGCAGGGAGGCGAACACCGACCTCTGTCAACAGTGACATCGTGCCAGGGGCGCGAATTTCCTGGAGGTACACAATCTCTGACCCCGCAAGCCTAGATAGGTGCGAAGAGCCGCCCGCGAGCTTCGCGATACGTTGCATGTCCTTCGACGTCGCTCGCACAAGCGGCTGCTGAACGGTGTATGCCTGCGCCATCTGGTATGCCGCCAGCCCCAGGCCGTACGTCGCCGGCTTATCCAAGCGAACCACGAAACCGGACTCCTCCAACTCGTGGAGCAGGTGGTACGTGGTGGAACGGGGCAAATCCAACTCGCGCTGAATGCGGGTGGCGGAAATTGGCGCGTCCGTGTTTGACAGTAGCGTCAGAATCCGCAGCACATTATGCGCGGCGGGTACCTGCGGCTTAGTCATGAACCCAAGTATGCAATACCCGCACACAGCTAGGCTGGGGCGCATGAATACAGTCAGCGCGCCCCTGTACACCCCAGCTAAAGCATGGAGCGGGCGTGATGACGGCCCCGGCCCGGAGCATGCGCGCTGGCACAGCGTGATTCAACTCGCCGACGCGTCAGACACACCCCGCGACGGCGTCGCGCTTATTGGCTTCGCCTCCGACGAGGGGGTGCTTCGCAACGGCGGCCGGCAAGGCGCGGCGGCGGGCCCGGAAGCTCTCCGCACCGCGTTGGGAGGTCTAGCGGTGCACGAGGAGCGGTTGCTTGTCGACGCAGGAACCGTGACCACCCAGGGCGACGACTTGGAGGGGGGCCAGCGTGAACTCAGCGATCGTGTTCGCCAACTCGCCGAGGCTGCAAACATGGTGATTGTTCTCGGCGGCGGGCATGAAACCTCGTTCGCATCCCACCGGGGAGTCTTCGAAGCGCACGGCCCTATGCAGGTGATCAACTTCGACGCGCACTTTGACCTCCGTAAAGCGGACCGAGCGACGTCAGGCACCCCGTTCCTGCAGATTGCTGAGCTGGTCGGGGGAGAATTTGATTACTCCGTGCTGGGAATCTCCCGACCGAACAACACCGCGGTGCTCTTCGACACGGCAGAATCGCTCGGTGCGCGAACTGTGTTGGATACCGAGCTTGCGGGTCTGTCGGTGCACGATGCTTCGAAGTTGATCGATGAGATCGTGGGGAGAAGTACGCTGCCGATCCATCTGAGCATCGACTTGGACGTACTGCCCGCAGCAGTCGCGCCGGGGGTGTCCGCTCCAGCTGGTTACGGAGTGGCGATGGAAACCGTGTTGGCAATGGTGTCCGCAGTGGCGGCAACCGGGCGAGTAGCACTTCTCGATGTGGTGGAGCTCAACCCTGACTTTGACATCGACTCACGCACCGCCAAGGCAGCAGCGCGACTCATCGAAGAAGTTGTCGCCTCCGCCATTTCCTAAGCAACAAATTTGGCTGAAAGTGACGCGGGACACACGGCGATGGCCTAGATTCTCTATTGACCTACAGGTTTCCGTTTGTCTTGCCACTTCAAGGAGGCGCTATGGAGGACTTTCTTTCAACGCTAAACGGCATTATCTGGTCCCAATGGCTCGTGTTCCTTTGCTTGGGCGCGGGCGTGTACTTCACCATCGTGACATTGTTCATGCAGGTGCGCTGCCTGCCAGACATGCTCCGCCAGCTCTCGAGAGGTGAATCTTCCGAGGCGGGTATTTCCTCCTTCCAGTCGCTGATGATGTCGCTGGCCAACCGCGTCGGCGTGGGCAACATCGCCGGTGTAGCCACCGCCATCGCGTTCGGTGGCCCGGGTGCGGTGTTCTGGATGTGGATCGTGGCGTTCCTCGGTGCTGCCACCTCATACATCGAGTGCACCTTGGCACAGATTTACAAGGAAAAGGACCGCGATACCGGTGAGTACCGCGGCGGCCCGGCGTACTACATCGAGAAGGCGTACTCGCACACTGCGGTGCGCCCGTTCGCTCTGGTGTACGCGATCTTCTTTGCCATCTGCATGATCATTGCGACCTCCTACTTCCTGCCTGGCATCCAGGCCAACGGTGTGGCAGCTGCGGTGCAGAACGCCTGGGGCATCGAGACCTGGATTTCCGCCGCGATCATGGCCGTGCTGCTCGGCGTGATCATCATTGGTGGTGTGAAGCGCATCGCGACCTTTGCATCCCTGGTTGTGCCGTTCATGGCTGGCATCTACATCCTGATCGCGCTTGTTGTCCTGTTCATGAACTTCTCGCAGATCCCGGAGGTCTTCGGCCTGATCTTCCGCTCCGCATTCGACCAGGAGGCGATCTTCTCCGGCATGCTTGGCGCGGCGATCATGTGGGGTGTTAAGCGCGGCATCTACTCCAACGAGTCTGGCCAGGGCACCGGCCCCCAGTCCGCAGCCGAGGTTTCCCACCCGGCGAAGCAGGGCTTCGCGCAGTCCTTCGCGGTGTACGTGGACACCTTGTTTGTCTGCTCGGCGACCGCGTTCATCATCATCTCTACCGACATGTACCGCGTGTTTGAAGGACAGTCCGAGGACGGAGCGGTGCTCTATGAGGGCTCGCTGCCTGGAGATACCCCGGTCGGTCCGGGCTTTGTGCAGGAGGGTCTGAACACGCTCGCGGGCGGTCTTGGCCCGAGCTTCGTGGCACTGGCAATCATGTTCTTCGCTTTCACCACCGTACTGGCGTACTACTACCTGGCAGAGGTGAACTTCACCTATCTCAACCGCTGGGTAAAGAACGAGACCGCTCGCCGCGCAATCATCTGGATCCTGCGTGTGCTCATCGTTGTCGCTGTATTTGTCGGTGCGACCTCCACTCCGGGCACTGCTTGGGCACTGGGTGACATCGGCGTGGGCGCGACCGCGTGGCTCAACATCGTGGCCATCCTATTCCTCCAGGTACCGGCAATGAAGTGCCTGTGGGACTACCGTCGCCAGAAGAAGGCGGGGCTGGAACCGCAGTTCGATCCGGAGGCACTGGGCATCAAGAACGCCGAGTTCTGGGAGGAGCGCAAGCGCGAAATGATCGAGGCTGGCACTTGGCCTGGTGTTGAGGGTTCCGTGGTCACCACCAACGGCACTGGCTCTGCGGGCGGAAGCACCGCAGTCACACCGTAACCGGACGCTCTACTGCATGATGAACAACCGCACCTGGGACCACACCGCCCCGGGTGCGGTTGTTTTGCCTTCAGGCCGTGTGGTGCTCGGCCGCGCATTGAGCAAACCGCGACCATTGCAGCGCGATCCCGAGCTGGGTATTTACCTTTCCTTCCGCCCTCCCCGGGATACTCCGTGGGACTCGCGTTGGATTCAGTGGGCTGACTTCTGGATCCCGAGTTCCCGCCCCGACGCTTATGCCTCGCTTACTGAGGCGTGGAAGCGCTCAGCTGCTGAACGGGTCGAAGTGGCTTGCCGCGGCGGCATCGGCCGCACGGGCACGGCGCTGGCGGTACTGGCCGTCCTCGACGGCATCGAGCCCCGCGCTGCTATTAAGTACATACGCGAAAACTACCACCCCAGGGCAGTAGAAACCCCCTGGCAGCGGCGCTGGGTGACGCGGCTTCCAGAGGGAGCAGGCGGCGCGAGCTGCTAGGTTCGATGCAGATACCAGCGCGCCGCGTTGTTCCAGAACACATCTTCTACCGCGTGCGCGCCGAGTGCATCGGTCACGGTTTGCGCGATCAGGTCCAGGTCCGAGATCTCAAACGGGCGCTTCGCGCGTGTCGACGGCACGTCGGTGCCCACCATCAACGCCCCCGGGTTCACACGCAGCACGGCGGCCATAGTCTTTGCCGGGTCGAGTTCCACCCGCCCAAAACCAGTCGCTTTCACCATTGCGCCGCGTTCAACGAGGCGCAGCATCGCGTCGAGGCCGTCCTGGTGCATACCGAGGTGACCGATGCTGATCCGAGGAAGGCGTGCAAGAACAGGTGCGAGCTCGTCCAGCTCTCGGGAGTCGACGTAGAGCTCGGTGTGCCAGCCCGCGAGGTCGTAGACGCGGTGAGCCAGCAACTCCAAGTCTTCGACACCGGCGGATCCGCCACGCTTGAAGTTGAAGCGCACCGCCCGCACACCCGCGGCGTCGAGTTCGAGCACTTGGGAATCAGGCACGTCGGCGGGCAGCTGGGTGACGCCGACGTAGCCGTCGCCAAGCATTGAAAGCCCCTCGGTGAGATAGCCCTGGTCGAATGCCTGGAACGAGCCGGAGACGATGGCTCCGCCGCGGACCTCGTAGCCGCGCTCAGCCAATATTTCGGTGGCGGCGCGGTAATCGGCGACCGGATAAGGCTCGGGCATGAACCCGTTGTTCTCGACCAGCGGATGGTCGGGGGAGATGATGTGGAAGTGGGCGTCGAAAAGCTGCATCGCTAAAAGATCAGGTACGCAATCGGCACGGTCAGGATCACGGAGAGCACCACGCGCTCGAACCAGATCACAACCATCTTCCCAATGCTCAGAGGGATGTCGGTGGCCAGCACCGCCGGGATCATCGAGGAAAAGAAGAACACCTGACTGATCGAAACCACTCCGACGGTGAAGCGCAGAATTTCGGATTCGTTGCCGGCAACCAAGGTGGCTGGCAAGAACAGCTCCGAAAGTCCGATGGCAAACGCTTCGGATGCAAGCCCGGGATCAGGGATCTGCATGATCCAGGCCAGTGGATAAAACGCGAGGCCCAGGATTCTGAATACCGGTGTGTAGAAGGCGAGCGCCAGACCGATGATGCCGACAGCCATGATGCCTGGGATCACCTGGATGGTCATCAACACGCCGTCTTTGAAGTTGCGCCAGATCGTTGTTGCCAACGATTCGGACTGGGCCAGGAAAGCCTTTGCTTCTTTCCATGCCGCGGCAAAGATGTTGCCCTCAGCGCGCTCCTCCGGCTGCGGAGTTACTCCCGGGTAGTAGTCATCCGGAATGGTGCTCAGCGGTGGGATACGGACGATAACGGCTGACACCAAGAAGCACACAATCAGGGTGACGCCGAAGTACACGCCCCAGATGTGCATCAGATCGAGGGTTCTGGCGACGACGACCATGAAGGTGGCAGAGGCCGTCGAAAAGCCTGCGGCGATGATTGCTGCCTCTTTGCCTGTGTATCCGCCGGACCGGTAGACACGGTTGGTGATCAAAAGTCCGAGCGAGTATGAGCCGAGGAACGATGCCACTGCATCAACGGCTGACTTGCCTGGGGTGTGATACACCGGCCGCATGAATCGCTGCACCAAGACTCCGATGAATTCCATGAGGCCGAAGCCCACGAGGAGCCCGAGGAAGACTGCGCCTACCGGGATTAGCAGGCCCACCGGGATGACCAACTTGTTCAGAATGAACGGCCCCAGGCGGTCTTCGAAAAGGAAGGCTGGACCAAAACCAAACACCAGCATTGCGCAGAGCAGCACGGCGAGCGCGCTGAGAAACGCGAACACTCCGCGGGCAAAGTCCTCTTTCCACCTGCCCGAGATGAACTGGTAGACAGCGCCCGCCGCAATCATGAACAGCGAAATGTATGGAAGAGCTGTTTCGAGAGAGGATTGCAGCAGGCCAACAATATGATCCAGCAAAATGGTGTTCTTCTCGCCGATGGTGAACGGCACGAAAAATGCGAAGATGCCAATGCCGCTGTAGACAAAGAACCGCCATTTATGGCTCGGCTCACCGGGATCCGTTGTCGGGTGCGGTTGGGGCGGAGAGGGGACAGCTGCCAGATTCTCAAAGTCGATGCGCCGTGAAATTCCCCTCACGCGGCTGTCGGTGTTTTCACTCATCACGGTCCTCCAATCGAGTGCGGGGATCCTCGCTAAGCCAGGAATCAATTTCGTCATTGTTCGCCCCCAGACTTGGGGCCGGATGAGGCAGCCCCATCCCCTCGAGCTTGAGGGGGGAGGCCAGGGTGCGGAATCCGTCAGGCTCCTCTACAACCACGCCACGCTCTGTTGCCAACGGGCTTGCCAGGGCGTCGTCGAGCTCATATACCCTCGCGGTGGGAACTCCGTGTTCACCGAAAAGCGCGATGGTCTCGTCCATTGTTTTTGTACTGAGGGCTTCTTCGATCAGTTCGCGCAGCGCAACCCGGTTCTCAGAGCGGTCTAGAGGTTCGGCGAAGCGGTAATCGGTAGCGAGCTCGGGCATTCCCAGAGCGGCTGCGAGCCGCTCGAACAGCCGATTGGTCGTAATCGCGATGACTACGTCTCCGTCCTTGGTCGCGTAAGTGGAAAATGGCGCGGAAAGGCCGTGGTCGTTGCCGATGCGGGTGGGCGGCGTGTCGTCGTACAGCGCGCGCATGCCGACAGACTCCATGACGGAAATGAGCGAGTCGTACATAGCCAAGTCGATGTGCTGGCCTTTACCGGTGTTGTTGCGTTGGTACAAGGCGGAGACGGTGCCGAGTGCCGCGTAGAGCCCGGGGATGAGGTCACCGAGGGAAATACCTACCCTGGTTGGCTTGCCGCTGGGCCAACCCGTGATGGACATAAGCCCGCTCATGGCCTGGGCGACAAGATCGTAGGCGGGCTCCTTGGCCATCGTTCCGGTCTGTCCAAAACCCGAGATGCTGGTGACAACAAGGTTGGGGTTGAGCTCGAGGAGCGTCGCAGGGCCGAGCCCAAGTTTTTCAAGGACACCTGGGCGGAAGTTTTCCACAACCACGTCTGCGCGTCGGACCAGTTCTCGCAGTACCTCCTTGTCTTCGTCCTTCTTAAAGTCAAGCGTGATGCCCTTCTTCGAACGGTTGAACAGGCGGTAATAGGCTGAAGTGCCATCGACAAAGGGTCCGAATTGGCGTGAGTCGTCGCCCCAGGGTGACTCCACCTTGATCACTTCCGCGCCGAGGTCGGCCAGGAGCATTCCGCAGAAGGGGCCAGCCAGCACGCGGGACAAGTCAAGGACTCGGATGCCAGCCAATGGTGCTGAGTGTGCCGTTGAATGTGTCATGGATGGCAGCTCCTCACACGAACGCGGACTCGCCGGTGAGCGCGCGCCCAACGATGAGCTGGTTGATGTCGAAGGTGCCTTCGTAGGAGTAGATGGCTTCAGCGTCGTTGAAGATCTTGGCCATGCGGTAGTCCGAGATCAGGCCGTTGCCGCCCATGACTTCCCGACCCAGTGCAACGGTCTCGCGCATGAGCTTCGAGGTGAATGCCTTCGCTAGCGCAGACTGCTCGTTGTTTGCGGTGCCGCGGTCTTCCATGCGTGCTAGCTGCGCCATCATGGATTCGGAGGCCACCAGGTTGCCCTGCATCGTGGCAAGTTTGTTCTGATTCAGCTGGAAGGAAGAGATTTTCTTGCCGAATTGCAGGCGCTCGTCGGCGTAGTTCAGCGCAACATCGAGCGCGCCCATTTGTGTGCCGACGGCTTGCCAACCCACCGTGGAACGTGCGGATTTGAACACCTTGTTGATGTCTTTGAAGGAGTTCGCGTTGGCCAGCTTGTTCTCGTCGGGCACGAACACGTTGTCCAAGGTGATGTCGGCGTTTTGCACCGCACGAATCGCAATGCGGTTTTCCATCAGAGTTGCGGTGTAGCCCTCGGAATCAGTTTCTACGATGAAGCCCTTGACCTGCTCGTCTTCGGGGTCTCGCGCGTACACGGCCACGTAATCAGAAAACGTCGCGTTGCCAATCCAGCGTTTCGCGCCGTTGAGTACCCAACCACCGTCGACCTTCTGCGCCGTGGTTCGCATGCCTTGGGCCACGTCGGAGCCCGCCTCCGGCTCGGTAATGGCGAGCACACCGGTCTTGCGCACCGCGTACAGGTCACTGAGCCAACGCTCCTTTTGCTCGTCGGAGCCGAGCAACTCAATCGAGCCGGTGAACAGCCCGTCTTGGCCAGAGAAGAAGGTTCCCACGGAACCATCTGCGCGGTGGATTTCTGCTGCTACCAACCCAGCCAGCAAGCGAGAGCGTCCCTGTCCCCGGACCAGGCTGATGATGTTCAGCTCCGCAATCTCCGGCAGGAGTTGGTGGGGAAATTCCGCCCGGTTCCAGTGATCCACTGCGATCGGCAGCACGGAGCGCTGCGTCCAATCGCGGACCTTGTAGAGAATGTCTTTCTCTTCGGTCGAAAGCTCCCCTTCGAAATCGTAGAAATCGCCATTCGGGTAACGGCCAGCCATGTGCATCCTCCCATCACGAAACGTCCTATTCGAGTTTGGAAGTAGCTTAAGTCACACTGAGAGACAATCAAGATGCAAATTACACTTGAAGTCTCGGATTCGAGACACTCACAGCACCACGTTGCCCACCTGGTTGCCCACCTGGTTGCCCACATCGGTGTCCATGAACCCGCCGAACCGGATGGTCACCGTTTCTCGGCCGCCGCGCATCGCCAGCGGGATGCGCGCGAGGTTCCAGATGTGGTCGCGCTAGTCCACCACGAACATCGACGGCACCGACGGATGGTCGGGGGAGATGATGCGGAAGTGGGCGTCGAAAAGCTGCATGCTTGTGAAAATAATCCCATGTCAAACGGGTACTTCGACCGCCGCCATTGGTTGTAATATTCAATCATGTCAGAGATCAATAAACTACTCGCGGATGAGTCGATCGATCTTGCGGGATCGGCATCCACATGGTCGGATGCGGTGCGGCGTGCAGGAGAGTTGCTCGAAGCCACCGGAAAGGTAGGTTCCGCCTACACCGAGTCGATGATCCGCAGTGTGGAAGAAAACGGGCCATACATTGTCGTGGCCCCTGGTTTTGCTTTTGCGCACGCCCGCCCCTCGGAGGCAGTGCATGAAACCACCATGTCGTGGCTCCGACTGGATCGGCCGGTTGAATTTGGGCACTCGAAGAATGACCCGGTCGACCTCGTTGTTGCACTTGCCGCGGTGGACTCAAAGTCGCACCAGAGGGCAATGGGGGAAATCGCCAATTTGCTAGCGAGGCGCCGCAGCGAGCTGAATGCTGCGCGCACACCCGATGAACTCAGAGAGGTGCTCACCGGAGGTGGCGCGCCGCACACGCGTTCCACCCAGTCTGGATCGGGTGCGTCTGGCACGACGAAGAACAAGATCCTCACCGTTTGCGGCAACGGCCTTGGGACCTCCCTGTTTCTCAAGAACACGCTGGAGAGCGTGCTTAGCCAATGGGGCTGGGCCCCGTACATCACCGTCGAAGCTACGGACACCATCTCGGCGAAAGGTAAGGCCAAAGAGGCAGACCTAATTCTCACCTCCGGTGAGATCGCGCGCACTCTTGGTGACCTCGGAGTGCCGGTGCATGTGATCCAAGACTTCACCTCAAACGCTGAAGTTGACTCCGCGCTCCGCGAGCTCTACGACATTGAAGGGATGCAGTCATGAATCCGCTGATTGGATTTGCGCAGTTCATTGTGAACGAGATTTTGGCGGTGCCAGCCTTCCTGATTGGCATCATCACTGCGGTCGGTCTCGCTGCGCTACGGAAGTCCGCCGGTCAAGTCATCGGCGGGGCGATTAAAGCAACCCTCGGCTTCCTGCTGATCGGTGCGGGAGCAACCCTCGTTGTCGCATCTCTCGAGCCGCTCGGCGTGATGATTCAGGGGGCGACCGGTGCACAGGGTGTGATCCCCACCAATGAAGCGATCGCCGGTATCGCTCAACAACAGTATGGTGCACAGGTCGCTTGGCTGATGATTCTCGGCTTCGCTATCTCGCTCGTTCTCGCTCGAATCACCCCGTTGCGGTACGTGTTCCTCACCGGTCACCACGTCCTGTTTATGGCCACCATGATCACGATCATCCTGGCCACAGCCGGATACAACTCGTGGGTTGTCGTGCTCTTAGGTGCAGCGCTGCTGGGCGTGCTGATGGTGTCCCTGCCAGCGATCGCGCACCCTTGGACACGGCGAGTGACAGGTGATGACAGTATCGCCATCGGCCACTTCGGCACCGCCGGTTATGTTGCGGCCGGCGCAACCGGCAAATTGGTGGGCGGTAAAGGCGAGAAGATGTCACGCTCCACGGAGGACTTGAAACTTCCAGAAGGCCTGCGGTTCCTCCGTGACTCTATGGTGGCTACTGCGCTGTCGATGGTGCTCATGTACGTCATCATCGCTGCGTTGCTCCACGCGCGTGTGGGCAGTGCGGAGGCTTTTGAGGCCTTCCCCGATGGTGCGGCAAATGTGGGCAATTACTACATGCAGGCAGTAACGCAGGGTCTGTCTTTCGGTGTGGCTGTCGCCGTGATCCTCTTCGGTGTGCGAACCATCTTGGGCGAGCTCATTCCCGCCTTCCAGGGCATCGCCGCGAAGGTGGTTCCCGGTGCGATTCCTGCGCTGGATGCGCCGATCGTCTTCCCTTACGCGCAGAATGCGGTGCTCATCGGCTTCATTTCATCGTTCGTCGGTGGCCTGCTGGGTCTTGCCGTGCTGGCTGCGTGGCTGAACCCCGCGTTCGGCATCGCACTCATCCTGCCCGGCCTCGTTCCCCACTTTTTCACCGGTGGCGCCGCTGGCGTCTACGGCAACGCAACGGGTGGAAGGCGCGGCGCGGTCTTTGGCGCGTTTGTGAACGGCCTGCTCATCACCTTCCTGCCCGCGTTCTTGCTCCAAGTACTCGGCGCATTCGGCTCGGAGAACACGACCTTCGGCGACGCGGACTTTGGCTGGTTCGGAATTCTGCTTGGCCTAGCCACGCGCGCGCCGGGCGTAATCGGCATCATCGTGGTGGCCGTCCTTGGTCTTGCTGTGTTCGGCATCGGTCTGTTCTCTCAGAAGCGCCTTGTTGAGGGCAACTGGGACCCGACACCGCACCGGACCCCGGTGAGTTCAACTGCAGAAGCAATCGGTGTGACTGGCGCAGAAGCCACCGCCAGCAACGTGACTACCCGCAAGTACCCGAAGATTGCGCCGCCAGTCGGTGCGCCGGTACCTCCCGCGCGGATCGATTCTTAGCGCAGTGAGTTGAACAGCTCGGCGGCCGCGGCCTCGTCCCAGAGCACCACGTTGCCCACTTCGGTGTCCATGAACCCGCCGAGCGGAATGGTCTCCGTCTCCAGGCCGCCGCGCATGGCCAGCGGGATGCGCGCGAGGTTCCAGATGTGGTCGCCCTGGTTCACCACGAACATCGACGGCACCGTCCACGCAAGCGGGATCAGGCGGAACGGGTTGAGCAGCACGCCCGGCGACATGACCTTGCTCATCAGCGCGCCGAGGAACTCGCGCTGGCGGGCCACGCGATCGAGATCGCCCTGCGCCGTCGCACGCGTACGCACGTAGCCCAGGCCGGTTGCGCCATCCATGTTCTGACAGCCGGGCTGGAGGTTGATGTTGGCCAGCGGGTCGTCAATCGGCTCGGCCACGCAGATTTCCACGCCGCCGACTGCGTCCACCACGTTCGCCAGGCCGCCCATGCCAATCTCCGCGTAGCGGTGCACCCGCAACCCCGTCGCTTGCTCCACCGTGTTCACCAGCAGCGGCGCGCCACCATACGCAAACGCGGCATTGAGCTTGTCGTAGCCGTACCCCGGGATCTCCACGTAGCTGTCACGCGGCAGCGACACCAACGTCGCCTTCCCCGAGCGCGGAATGTGCAGCAGCATTACGGTGTCCGTGCGCGTCGAGCCGATGTCGCCGCCCGTTCCCAGCCGCTCCACATCGTTCTCAGTCAGGCCGGTCCGAGAATCCGAACCCACCAGCAGCCAGTTCGTCCCCGAAGTATTCGCCACCCGGTCCGCCGGCATCGCCTGGATGCGGGACATGCGGGCATCCAGCAACAAGCCCCCCACCAAGGTCAGGACCAGGAGGGTGGCAAGGATCGCAAAGCACCCAGGAGCTTTTGCTTTTCGACGCCTCCTTGAACGCCTCGACACCTGCGAGCGCCCACCACTTTCGACGTGCATCGGCACGTCCACGGCAGGCTCGTCGTGATAGGCGTCGTACACGTGCGGGGAGTGCTGCACTTGGCGCTGTTGGGCGCGCACCCGTTGCTGCACAGGCCGCTGCTGCGTGGCCGGGCTCGGCATCTGCTGCCGCGGGCGCGGCCGCGCTTCCTGCTGCGGCACGACCCGCGTCTGTTCTCGGGCCGCTTGCCGTTGCTGCTCCTGGCGCTGCTGGTGCGGCGTGCGCCGCGGTTCATACTCGCCGCGGGGGCGCTCAGGCTGTTTGGCGCTTGCTTCGCGACGACGCACCGGACGCCCGTACCGGTCCACGATTGGACGACCGTCTTTCCCCAGCACGTAGTCGCCAAGGTTGTCCCGGGGGTCGTTGGAGTGGGGTGAATGTCCGGTCGTTGACATGGGGACAGTGTAGACCCCTAAATTCCAAGCCAGGACAAATCAAGTAGCGGGTAGGCGACAAACGCAACGGCGTCGATAAGAAAGTGCGCGAGCACCAGCGGCCAGACCCGCCCCGTCTTGTGGAAGTACCACGCGAACACCACGCCCATGACCAGGTTGCCAAACCCTGCGGAGAAGCCCTGGTACAGGTGGTAGGAGCCGCGCAGCGCCGCCGAAGCCGCGATCGCCTGCCACGGCTTCCACCCCAATTGGCCGAGGCGCGTGAGCAGGTACATCACCACCACGACTTCCTCGCCGAAGCCGTTCGCAAACGCCCACAGCAGCGACGTCGGAATCTGCACCGCATCCGTAGCCGGCACTACGACCTTGCTCAACCCCAGGTGCACCGCCGAAACATACAGCGCCAGCCCGGGCAACCCTATCAACGCGGCGAACCCGGCACCGCGTCCCAGATCGCGCCACGTTGGCCAGCGCCAACGCTCTCCCAGCAGATACCAGGCCAGGCCGCCCCAACCCACCAACACAAAGGCGGATGTGAGTTGGAGCGCGAGGTCGAGCCAGGAGACGCTGGACTGGGCGTCGACAAGCACTGTCTTTTGCTCATTGAGCGGCGCGGTGAGCAACGAGTCCACCAAGCGCAACGCCGCGCGCAGGCCTGAGGTGCCGAAAGTGATCACAAGGACCAGCACGACTTCGAGTCCCAAGCGCCTGCGCATGCGGTAACTTTAGCGCCGTGACACGCATCGCGTACCTCGGACCTGCCGGCACGTTCACCGAAGCCGCCGCGCGCCGCTTCGACCTGCCCGACCCGGACTTCGTGCCGGTGGATTCGCCAGCGGCCGCGCTCGATGCGGTGCGCGCCGGGGAGGCGGAATTCGCGGTGGTGGCGATCGAGAACTCAGTCGACGGCGCTGTGACCTCGACCTCCGACGCGCTCGTCGAGGCCGGCGTGCAGATTCTCGCGGAGACGGAGCTGGACATCGCCTTTGCGATCATGAGCCGGAGGGGCTTTTCGCTTGACGACGCCTCGTCGCTGACGACCCACCCAGTGGCCTACCAGCAGGTCAAGGGCTGGATTTCGGAGCATTTGCCGGGGGTGGAGTTCGTCTCGGCGTCCTCGAACGCGGCCGCCGCGCGGATGGTGGCGGACGGTGAGGCCGATGTCGCAGCCGCCCCGGAGCGCGCCGCGGAGCTCTTCGACCTTGAGATCCACGCGCGCGGAGTAGCGGATATGGATTCCGCGCGCACCCGTTTCGTGCTGGTCGGGCCGGTTCGTGTGCCCCCGGCGCGCACCGGCAACGACCGCACCTCGATCGTGTTCCAGACCCCGAACGAGCCCGGCACGCTTGTGGCAATCCTGCAGGAGTTCGCGTACCGCGGGGTGGACATGTCCCGCATTGAGTCGCGCCCGACGCGCCAGGAGCCGAACACGTACAACTTCTTCGTTGACCTGGTCGGCCACGTCGACGACGCGCCCGTCGCCGAAGCGATGCGCGGCGTGTATCTGCGCGCGAGCTGGGTTAGATTCCTCGGCTCCTGGCCGAAGGCGTCCGGGGCGCTGGCGCCGGTGGATCAGACCCGCATCGCCGACGCTGAGGCTTGGGTGCGCGCCGCCCGCGAGGGCCAGACGCAGACGGAAGGGGAACGCTGATGCTGATCTTGATGCGCCACGGGCAGACCACCTCGAACGTCGACCGCATGCTGGACACGCAGCTGCCGGGCGCGGCGCTCACCGAACTCGGGGAGGAGCAGGCGCGTGCGGCGGGCCGCGAGATTCTCGCGAACTACACCGTTGACCGGGTGATTTCCTCCGAAGCGCTGCGCGCGCGTCAGACCGCGGCACTGGCATTCGGCGAGCACTTCGACGTGATTCCCGCGGTGCCCGGGATCAAAGAAGTCGATGCCGGCCGCTGGGAGATGCATAACTCCCACGAAGCGCACGAGGCGTACCTGCAGTGCTTCCGCGGATTCTACCGCCGCGAGCCGGAGGCCTCCATCGAAGACGGCGAGACGTTCGCGTACTTCATGGAGCGCTATACGGGCGCGGTCATGCCCTACGTTGAACAAGGCGGAACCACTGTCGTGGTCTCGCACGGTGGCGCGATCCGCGCATTTGCGGCGAACGCCACCCACGGCAGGGGAATCACCCCTGAGTATGCCGAGCGTTCCTACCTGCCCAACTGCTCCTACGTGGTCCTCGACACCGAGGGCGAGTTCGGCCACTGGCACGTGCGCAAGTGGGCTGACCACGCACTTCCTTAGCTCTCTCCCTAGTGCCGCCCATGGTGGCACTACCACCTGGGGTGGCATCACCCCCAGCCGAGTTCGTGCAGCTCGTGCTCCTCGAGCCCGAAGTAGTGGCCCACCTCGTGCAGTACGGTCACGCGCACCTCGCGGCGCAGCTCCTCTTCATTCGAGCACATCGCCTCAAGCGCGTCTTTGTAGACAAACACCGCATCGGGCAAAAATCCCGTGTGGTTCGCCTGCTTCTCCGGCAGCGGCACGCCCTCGAACAGCCCAAGCAGCGTCGGGTTGTCGTAGTTGAAGTCGCGCGCGAGCACGACCATGTTTGTCATGTGGCGCGCGAACTCCTCGGGGATGGTGTCCAGGGCGTCGTTGATCATTTCCTCGAACTCCGCCTGGGTCACTGGCATCATCGCCATGCGCACATTCTCCCGTTACTGCGCTGCGGCGGGCGGTTGCTCGGAAGCTTCGCGCAGGGGTCGGCGATCGGGTTGCTCGGGCGGGGCGGCGCCGTCGATAAGCAAATGCTCCCGACCGTCGACTGCTGAGCCAACGAGCTCCGCGAACTGCCCACCTTCACGCGGGGCGACCAACGCGCAGTTCACCGAGCGCGAGCCGCCTTCCCACGCCTCTGTGCGCTGCGTGGTCCAGAACGGGTCGAGCCCGATTTGGTACAGGTTCTCTTCGCCGCCGAGGTAGTCCTGCGCGGCCGCGGTGCACACATCACCGAGGTGCGCGTCCTGCTCGTCCACATTCGGCGTGTGGTCGGCGAAAACCGGCTTTAGGTCAACCGTCGCTGTGATTTCCAGCTGGTGCGGCTCGGCGCACTCGACTGGTGTGAGCGTGTTCGCGGCGTCGATGGTCAGGCACTCGCCGGTCTCAAACACGCGCGCCTGATCCTGATCCGCGACGTATCCCGAGGTGAAGACGAGTTCGCCGTTGCGGTCGGTCTCCTGCAAACCGCACAGCATCGTGCGGTCGCCCTTCTCCCACGCGGATGCCGGCGGCAGAATCGGCGCGATGGAGTAGCGCCCGTTCGGGTCGTACTTGCCGTCGAGGTAGCGCACGGTCGCCGCGCCGCACAGCTCTTCGCGCAGCTGCGCCTGCCGCGTCTGGCTCGGCATCGCCGCGTCCGGGCCGAACTCGGAAGTCGGGTAGGTGCCCAGGTCCTCGCGCAGGGCCACCTCGAAGCGGTGCGGGCCCTCGCAGTCGGCCTGCTCGAAGTTGCTGATCGAGCCATCGTCCTTCACCTCCCAGGTCAGGCAAGAGCCCTGGTCGGCAGTGGTAAAGGTCGTCGGAGTTTCGCTTATCGACGTCTCCTTGGTAGCCGTCGTCGACGATTCCGCCTGCGGTTGCTCCCGGGTGCCATTTTCCGCGACCATCGAGTACGACCCGATGCCCACAGCGCCGGCGAGGGCCGCGATGGTGAACGCGCGTCCCGCCAAGGTGCGTGAAACTGGTGAAGCCATAGCTTTTAAGCGTAGTCTACGTGGCTGACTGATCCCTTAATCGAGCGCTCGGACGACGCGGGTGCGAAGGCGGTAGCGGTCGGTGCGGTAGACGGAGGTGCAGTACTCGATCGGCGTGGCCCCGCCCGAGGTCTCGCTCACTGCGCGGCGGATAACGTGCAACAGGGGAGTAGTCGCGGTGGTGTCCAAGAGGCTGGCGTTGGTATTGCCGGCTGGGACGGCGGAGACGATCTGTTCGGCTTCGGTGACCACAATCTCGTATATTTCCTCCAGCACGTTGTAGACGGACTGGTCGACGTCGTGGTCGAGCAGGTCGGGTACGTGGTCGGCGTTGTACCAGGCGTCGTCGATGGCGTAGGGCTCGTTGTCGCCGAGGCGCAAGCGGCGCAGGCGCACGTGTGGCGTTTCTGCGTCCGTGCCGAAGAATTCGGCCACTTCCTCTGGCGGCACGGCAATGTCTGACGTGAGGATCCTCGACGACGCGGCAACGTTCAGGTGCCGCATCTCATCCGACAGGCTGGCCAGGTGGGTGCGGCTAACCAGCTGGCTGGGTGCGACGAAGGTGCCCTTGCCCCGGACACGCTTGAGCTTGCCTGCGGCGACGAGATCCCCAATCGCGCGGCGCACCGTAATCCGCGAAACCCCGAACTCGTCCTCCAGCGCGCGCTCGCCCGGCAGGGGGTCGCCGGGTTTGAGCTCATCTCCGATGCGGCGCTCGAGGATTTGGCGCAGCTGCGCGTGCTTCGGGGTGGGCCCGTCGGTGATCATGCGCTCCATTTTATGGAGCTGGTTATTACCAGTAAAGGTGAACGTGAACACGGTAGAGTCTCAAGGCGTGATCGATCTTAAGAGTGTGCGCGAAAACCCTGACCACGTTCGCCAATCCCAGGTCGCCCGAGGCGAAGACCCGGGCTTGGTAGATCAGCTGCTGGCCGCCGACGAAGCCCGCCGTGCCGCCATCCAGACGGCTGATGAGCTGCGCGGAGAGCAGAAGGCGTTTGGCAAGAAGATCGGCCAGGCGGCACCCGAGGATCGTCCTGCGCTGCTCGAGGGATCGAACGAGCTGAAGCACCGCGTCAAGGAAGCCGAAGCCGCCGAGGCTGAAGCCGCTGAAGCGGTCGCGCGACTGCAGGTGGCTATCCCGAACCCGATCCAAGGCGCGCCGGCCGGCGGCGAGGAGGACTTCGAGGTCCTCGAGCACGTCGGCGAGGTTCCCGAATTCGACTTTGAGGTCAAAGACCACCTCGACCTGGGCGAGGCGCTTGGCATCATCGACATGGCCCGTGGCGCAAAGGTCGGCGGCGCGCGCTTCTACTACCTGGTCGGCGACGGGGCCTGGATGCAGCTGGGCATGCTCATGCTCGCAGCTCAGAAGGCGCGTGAAGCAGGATTCAAGGTCATCGTCCCGCCGGTGCTCGTGCGCCCGGAGATCATGGCCGGCACCGGCTTCCTCGACGAGCACGACGAGGAGATTTACTACCTCGAGCGCGATGAGCTCTACCTCGTGGGCACGTCCGAGGTGGCGCTTGCCGGTTACCACCGAGACGAGATCATCGATCTCTCAGATGGTCCTCTGCTTTACGCCGGGTGGTCGAGCTGCTTCCGTCGAGAAGCTGGCTCTTACGGCAAGGACACGAAGGGCATTCTGCGTGTCCACCAGTTCGACAAGCTGGAGATGTTCGTTTACTGCAAGCCCGAAGATGCCGAGGAGATGCACCAAAAGCTGCTCGGCCTCGAGCGCGAAATGCTCGAGCAGGTCGAGGTGCCGTATCGCATTATCGACGTCGCGGCCGGCGATCTCGGATCTTCCGCGGCGCGGAAATTCGACACCGAGGCGTGGGTGCCGTCTCAGAACACCTACCGCGAGCTGACCTCGACCTCGAACTGCACCACGTTCCAGGCGCGCCGCCTGAATACCCGCTACCGCGACGCGGACGGCAAGACGCAGACCGCGGCGACGCTCAACGGCACCCTGGCCACCACGCGCTGGCTGGTGGCCATCCTGGAGAACCACCAGCAGGCCGACGGCTCCGTCGTCGTGCCCGAGGCGCTGCGTCCGTGGGTGGGCAAGGACGTGCTGACACCGTGAAAACCTACCTGGGCTTCCACGTCCCGGACGACTTCGAGCCGGTCCCGGACCACCCGAGCGAATCGCGCGAAGGGCTCTACCCGGCCACGGTGCGCATGGCGCGGCGTTTTCTGCACGTATCCAACATCGACGTTACGGTGTACGGCACCGAGCACATCCCGGCAACCGGCGGCGCGCTGCTCGCCGGTAACCACACCGGCTACTACGACTTCATCCTCGCCGCCGTCGGACCGCACCTGCGCGGGCAGCGCCTCGTGCGCTACATGGCGAAGAAGAGCGTCTTCGACGTCAAGCTTCTCGGTCCGATCTTGCGCAGGATGCGCCACGTGCCGGTGGATCGCAAGCGCGGCGGCTCCTCCATCGACGCTGCCGTGCACGAGCTTCAAGACGGCATGCTCGTGGGCATCTTCCCGGAGGCGACGATCTCGCGCTCCTTCGAGCTCGCGAACTTCAAAACCGGCGCCGCGCGCATCGCGTACGCCGCCGACGCGCCGCTCGTCCCGTGTGTCATCTGGGGCTCGCAGCGTCTGTGGACGAAGGACCTGCCGAAACGCTTCCGCAACGTGCCGGTGATCATCCGCTATGGCGCGCCCGTGGAGCTCACCGGGGACGCCGAGGCCGATACCGCGCGCTTGAAAGCCGACATGCAGGCGCTTCTGGACACCACCCGAGCCGAGTACGCCGAGGCCCACGGCTCCGGCGAGGGCGAGGCGTGGATGCCGGTCGCGCTTGGAGGCACCGCCCCGACCGTCGAGGAGGCGGACGAGATCTACCGCCTTGAGCGCGCGGCTCGGGAAGAGAAGAAGGCGAAGAAGGCGCGTCGGAAGGGGCGTCGATAAGCGAAATGCCCCCGAAACTGATCATCAGCGACATTGATGGAACCTTCCTGAACTCCCAAGGTCGCGTCACCCCGCGGCTGCGCGACGTGGTTGCGCGGGCTGTGCGAGCTGGAGCTTTTTTCGGCTTAGCGACGGGTAGGCCGCATCGATGGCTGCTGCCGGTGCTGGACCAGCTGCCGTTTGCCCCGCCGTGCGTGTGCGCGAACGGCGCGGTGGTGTACGACCCGGGGAGCGACACCGTGCTGCGAGCGTTTGAGCTGGCGCCGGACACGATGGCGTCGGTGGTCAGTGAGGTGGAGCGGGTGCTGCGCGGCGTGGAGCATGGCTACGGGGTGGAGCGAGTGGGGCAGAGTGCGCTGGATCCGGAGGACGAGTGTTTCCTGATCACGCCGAGCTACAACCGCGACGCGTGGGATTCGCGATTCGGGGTGGTGACGGTGCAGGAGCTGGTGTCTGTGCCTGCGGCAAAACTACTGGTGCGCTGCCCGGCGATGACTTCTGCGGAGATGTTTGAGCTGGTCGCGCCGGTGGTTGATCCGGATGAGGCGCACGTGACGTACTCGATGGATGAGGGGCTGCTCGAGTTCTCGCAGCCCGGTGTGAACAAGGCGACCGGGGTGTCGGTGCTGGCGGCGCAGTACGGGGTTGCGCCGGAGGAGATTGTGGCGTTCGGGGATATGCCGAATGACCTGGAGATGCTCGCGTGGGTGGGCATGGGCGTGGCGATGGCGAATGCTTCGCCGGTGCTGCTGGACGCCGCTGATCACGTCACGGTGTCGAACGACGAGGATGGCGTGACGGCTGTGCTCGAGCACTGGTTCTGAGCTGTACCAGGCCAATGAGCGTGAGGAGCTGGCCGAGCGCGGCGACGGCGAAGATAAAGATCATTAGCCACGGGTTGGGCCAAAAGAACCGAACGAACAGGTAGAACCCTGTCCCCAGTGCCCAGGATGCGACGTGGCCGAAAGTCATGAGTTTCGCTGGGTGGCTCCAGCTTCTAGCAATGCCGCGCATGCCCAGCCCAATCACCGCGCCGACCAATGCCGCCACCATGAACGCTATGCCTGGGATGAGATAAAAGATGGAGAACTTCTCGTCCAGGTCGATATAGGTTCCAGTTGCCAACGACCATGCCATCGACACGACGACGTACGTGACCGCGACCGCTGCTCCAGCGACGGAGATCACGGAGATCACCGCGAGCGTCTTTTCCGCTGCGTTGGTTGCACTCATAGCTGCGATGGTAGTGCGGTGCTTACGCCGGGCGCGTCGCCGGCACGGGGTACATCTCGAGCAGTCGCTTGAGTTTTTGGATGAACACACCCGACGTCACGTCCTTCCAGGTCACTCGCAGCACCACAAAGCCGCGGTTCTGCAGTTCGCGCTCCCGGTGGCGTTCCGAGCGGGTGATCGTGTCCTCGTCCCCGTACTCGCCGCTCGTCTTCACGGCTCCATCCGCCTCGATGGCGATGAAGCCGTTCAACAGGACGTCGACAATAGCTCTGGTCTGCTCCCCGTACTGATCGGTGATGGTGAAGGCGACCTGGTGCTCGATGGATTGGATGCCGGTGAGCGTGCCGTCCTGCATAGCCTGCAAGATCGCGTCGCGCACGAGCGTTTCGAGCGGGCTTTGGCAGGTGTCGCAGGAGTAGCGGATGAGAGCTTCGAACTCTCGAATTCCATTGCCGCGGGTGATGTTTGAGGTGCGGGAAAGTAACTCTTTCACCGAGAGGTCTTTGTGCTTCCAACGGGCGGACTCGATCTGCACGAGCGCCTCGGTGCGTCCGTGGTACCGGTACGAGTCGAATAGGCACCGCGCAAGGCTAGCCACGCGAAACCCGTGGTAGTCGCTCACTTCCTGTTCGGTAATTTTTGCGCTGCGGTAGACGCGGTCGGGGTAAGGCCGCTGTGTGCCCCATGAATTCGAGCAGCCCGGTAGTACGAGGTCGACCTGCTCTATCCAGGAATAGGTGGATAGTCCTAAGAGTCTCGCCCCCGCTGGGCCGGTAATCACAGCTTTTCTTGTTGCAATGGCGACCCGATCGATGAGCTTGAGTTCCTGTTGTTTACGTTTCGCTATTTTCGAAGTAGATGTCATAGCGCGATGATGGACTAGTTTTGTCGGAAATGGAAGCCCCTGTGTCAGCGCTGCGGATAGCCCGGTGGATAACCCGGTTGTAGAGGGGTCCGAAACTGTGGAAGGTGAAAGCCCAGGTCGCCTCGCCGCTATCCATCGACCCCTCTACAACCAATGTAGAAGGGTCGAAGAATGACCGTGGAAAACCCCAGGTCGAGTTCTGGCGGTACTTCGACCCTTCTACAAGAGGGGATCTGAGCACAGGAGAACGCGCTGAATACAATCGCGACATGCAGCAAAACGCCGCGAAGTCGCAAGCGAAGCCACAAGCCAAGCACAACGGCGCGAAGTACATCGCCGCGATTGACCAGGGCACGACGTCGACGCGCGTGTTCATCACGGACACGGACGGCAACGTCGTCTCGCACGCGCAGTTCGAGCATCGCCAGCACCTGCCTCGCCAGGGCTGGCTGGAGCACGATCCGGTGGAGATTTGGCGCAACACCCGCCGCGCGATCGTCGAGGCGCTCGCGGACATCGACCTCGCGGACGAGGACATCAGCGCGCTCGGCATCACCAACCAGCGCGAAACCGCGGTGATCTGGGAAAAAGCAACGGGCCGGCCGATCTACAACGCGATCGTCTGGCAGGACACTCGCACGAACCCGCCCGACTCGCGCGACCAGTACAGATACCATGAGCAAACCGGTCTGCTGCACAACTCATACCCGGCCGGACCGAAGTGGGCATGGATCCTCGACCACGTCGACGGCGCCCGTGAGCGCGCCGCAAACGGCGAACTCCTCGCCGGCACGATCGACACGTGGCTGATCTGGAATCTCACCGGCGGCGCGCGCGAGCCGCACAACGCGCTGCACCTCACGGATGTCACCAACGCCAGCCGCACCCTGCTCATGGATCTCAAATCACTCGAGTGGAGCAGTTCGCTTTGCGACGACCTGCGCGTACCCCAAGAAATCTTGCCCCAGATCAGGCCCTCGATAGGCAGGTTCGGCGCCGTGCGAAGCCGCGGGCCTCTGGCAGGGGTCCCCATCACCGGTGTGCTCGGCGACCAACAGGCAGCGCTGTTCGGCCAAAACTGCCTCACGCAGAACGACGCGAAGATGACCTACGGCACTGGCCTGTTCATGCTGCTCAACACGGGTCAAACACCGGTGCATTCGGAGACGGGCATGCTCACCACGGTGGCGTACCAAATCGAAGACCAACCCGCGGTGTACGCGCAGGAGGGCTCAGTCGCGGTCGGTGGTTCGCTGATTCAGTGGCTGCGCGACCAGCTCGGCATCATCAAGACAGCGGCGGAGACGGAAACGCTCGCAGCGCAGGTAGAGGACTCCGGCGGCGTCACCATCGTGCCGGCGTTTTCTGGGCTGTTTGCCCCGCGGTGGCGTCCGGATGCGAGGGGGATCATTTGTGGGCTGACACGCTACGTCGATAAGCGACACATTGTTCGTGCGGCGCTGGAGGCGACCTGCCTGCAGACGTTCGAGGTGGTGCGGGCGATGGGTGGCGACCCGAGCGAGCTGAAGGTGGACGGTGGGATGACCGACAATGACCTGCTCATGCAGATGCAGGCGGACATCCTGGGCGTCGATGTGGCGCGGCCCGAAAACATTGAGACGACAGTGATGGGTGCGGCCTCGGCGGCAGGGATGGGAGCCAAGCTTATCGACGCCCCTTTGCCGCTGGGCCCGATCACAACGTTTGAAAGCGAAATGGCCGGCCCCGATCGGGACCGGCTCATTGCGCAGTGGGAGGACGCGGTAGAGCGCTCCTACGGTCAGGTCTAATCAGTGATGATGTTCACCGTGTTCTCGGACGGGGTGTAGACGATCGCGCCGCCTTCGAACTCCATCTTCACTTCATCCAGGTCGCCTGCGTTACCGGTGCTGATGATCTGCGAGGTAGGCAGGCCCAGCGGGCCGAGGTCGAGGCCCTGCTGCAGCCACGCATCGGCGATCTCGCCGACCATGGTGAAGATCTCGCCGGAGTTGTTCTGCACGCCGATGCCGCTCTCGTAGAACACCATCTCCGAGCCACCGATGCCGGCTCCCGTGCCGACGATATTGCCCAGCGCTGGTTCGAACTGGTACCACACGTCCGCCACCTCGGAGCTGCCGACGAACTTCAACGCCGGGCCGATGTATGGGGCGGCATCCTTCACTGTCAGGCCGGCGATCAGTTCTTGGCCTGCGACGTTCTTGATGGCGTCGTCAAGCAAACCCTGCTTGGCCGCGTAGACGAGGATGACTCCTGCGACCGTGCCCGCAGCGGTGGCGATGGCGGTGGCGTCGCCGGCGAGCAGGTCGGAGAGCAGCTGGGAATCGGCGGAGCTGGTCTCGCTGTCGCTGTTGTTGGTGACCGTGGTCTTCGAGCCGTTTTGGTTGGTCACCGTCTCAGTGCGGGTCTGGTTCTGGTTCTGGTTCTGGTTCTGGTTCTGCTTCTGGCTCTGTTTCTGGCTCGGTGTGGTGGTCGCAGTAGTGGACGGGTTGGCGTCGGAGGTCTTCAGCGCGTTGTACTTCACCGCGGCGATGCGGCGGATGTCGTCCATCCGTGCGTACAGGTTGTCACCCGGGCACTGGTTGTAGTGGAAGTCGCGGTGCGCGTTGATGTTCGGGAACATCGCGCCTTGCCCCTGACCGTAGCGGGAGCCGCGGAAATTGAAGTCCGCGGCGTGGTAGCTCTGGCCCATCGGGTCGAAGCCGGCAACGGCGGCCTTCCATCCAATGATCTCGCCCAAGGACTGGATCGCCTGCTGCGACGGCGAGGTCTGCTGGTAGTCGCCCAGCACGGAAACGCCCCAGGTGTTGGCGTTGAAGCCGCCGACGTGCGCGCCCTGCACGGCACGGTCCAGGCCGCCAGCTCGGCCCTCGTAGATGTTGCCGTACTTATCGACGAGGGCGTTGTAGCCCATGTCGCCCCATCCCTGAGTCACAGCGTGGTAGTGCCAGATGCCTCGAACGATGCCGGGGGCCTGGGCCTCGGTGTAGTTGTTGGAGCCGGCGGTGTGGTGCACTGTCGCGGCCGTGACGGGCTCGGTGTAGGTCGGGTTGCTGCTCGAACCTGCGCCCCACGATGCGCGGGAGACCACCTTCGGCATACCCGCGGTGTACGAGTCGGCGACCATGTTGACGTCGCCTTCGGCGGTGCCGGTACCGCCGTCGATGAACACGGCTTCGAGGTCGTTGGCGGTGGTGGGGGCCTCGGAATCCGCGCGGCCGTCTTCAAGCATGTCGACGTTGCCGGTGGAGACCTGGACGCGCTTGGTCGGCTCGATGAAGATCGGGTCGGTGCCGGCCTTGAGCGCGCCAGCCGGCAAACTTGCCGGTTCCATTTCGTACCACTCGGACCACGTGCCGTCGGCACGCTCGGCGCGGACGTAGGCGACGATGTCGCGATCGCCGGTCCAGGTCAGCGCGAAGATGGAGAACTCGCGCTCGCGCTGGAACTCTTTGACCACGCGGCGGACCTCGGTGTCTTCGCCACCCTGGGTGCGCACGGCGGCGTCGTCGACGACGATGCTGTCGCCGCCGGCGAACGTGTCGGTGTCGGAGTAGACCTCGATATTCGCGGGTGCGACGGATTGAACCTGGAGGATGTTGCCGCCGCCGAATGCTGCGGTGGCGACCATGGCCACGGCGACGGTGGCTGCGCTAATGGCCGCCCATGCGGGGTGCATCCGGCGGGACGCACGGTTGAGGCTTCGGCGTTGGTGCACGGTATTACTCCTGTGACTGATGTGAGGTTAGTTAATCAATGTGCACTATAAACCACGTTGAACTCTCAAGCACATGTTGAGACTTGGCGTGTCGCGGTCCTTGCCCATGTATGCGAGACTTGAGCCCATGGCTTATGACCTCATCGTTGTTGGATCTGGATTTTTCGGGCTCACCGTGGCGGAACAGGCCGCCAGTGAGCTGGGTAAACGCGTGCTAGTGGTGGAAAAGCGCGAGCACATCGGCGGCAACGCCTACTCCGAAGCCGACCCGGAGACCGGCATCGAGGTGCACAAATACGGCGCGCACCTGTTCCACACCTCGAACGACCGCGTGTGGGAGTACGTCAACCGTTTCACCGATTTCACCGACTACCAGCACCGCGTCTTCGCGATGCACGACGGCACCGCCTACCAGTTCCCTATGGGACTGGGCCTGATCAACCAGTTCTTCGGCCGCTACTACACCCCCGACGAGGCCAAGGCTCTCATCGAGGAGCAGCGCGAAGGCAAGGATCCGGCCGAGGCGACGAACCTGGAGGAGCGCGGCATTGCGCTGATTGGCAAGCCGCTCTACGACGCGTTTGTGAAGCACTACACCGCAAAGCAGTGGCAGACCGACCCGACCGACCTGCCACCGGAGATCATCTCCCGCCTCCCGGTCCGCTACACCTTCAACAACCGCTACTTCAACGACAAGTACGAGGGCCTTCCGGTCGACGGTTACGCAGCCTGGCTTGAGAAGATGGCAGAGCATGAGCTTATCGATGTCCGCGTGAACACCGACTGGTTCGATATCCGGGACGAGGTCCGCGCAGATTCCTCCGACGCACCAGTGGTGTACACCGGCCCGGTGGACCGCTACTTCGACTACGTCGAGGGGCGCCTCGGCTGGCGCACACTGGACTTTGAGAAGGAAGTGCTGGAGACCGGCGATTTCCAGGGCACTCCGGTGATGAACTACAACGACGCCGACGTGCCGTACACCCGCATCCACGAGTTCCGCCACTTCCACCCGGAGCGCTCCGAATACCCGGACGACAAGACGGTGATTGTGAAGGAATACTCCCGCTTCGCCGAGGACAACGACGAGGTGTATTACCCGATCAACACCCCGGAGGACCGCGAGAAGCTGTTGAAGTACCGCGAGCTGGCCGCCGAGGAGTCCCGCGAGAACAAGGTGCTCTTCGGCGGACGCCTGGGCACCTACCAGTACCTGGACATGCACATGGCGATCGGTGCGGCGCTGTCGCTGTTCGACAACCACCTGCGCCCGTACTTCGAATCCGGCGAGCCGATTCACCAGGCCCGCGGCCACTAGGGGGTTGAGCTGGCCACCGGGGCCGCTGACCAGCTTGAGGTCTACAACGGAGGGTCTCGAAAGTAGACCTCAAGGGCAAGGGCCGCTTACCTCGGCGTGAACACTCGCGCGTACCCCGCGCTACCTGTTCAATTACGATTGCACGCCGTGACAGTCTTCCTCTCAATCATCGGCCTGCTGCTCGCTACCGTCTTCGTCGCTGAAATCGGTGAGCGCACCGGCCTGCCGTGGCCAGCGCTACTGACCGTCGCTGTCGCCCCGGTGCTCTTCATCCCAGGCATTGAGACGGTCAGTCTCGACACGGACCTCATCCTGCCGATCTTCATTCCACCGCTTTTGTGGTCCCTGGCCCGCCGCACGAGCTGGGGCATGATCCGCGCGCAAATGCACGTGGTGCTCGTCATGTCCGTGGCGCTGGTATTTCTCACCATCGCGGCGTTGACGGCAACGGCAATGTGGCTCATGCCGGGTATCGGTCTCGCAGCGGCGATGGTGCTTGCTGCGGCGATTGCCCCGCCGGATCCGGTGGCTGTGGACGCGGTCGCAGGACCCGCCGGCATTCCGAAGCGCATCACCGGAACGCTGCAGACCGAGGGCCTGTTCAACGACGCGGCGTCCATCGTCGCGTTCAACGTGGCGTTGGCCGCACTCGTCGCCGACGGGGAGGTCGACTTCAGCGAAGGCGCGCTGAACTTCCTATACTCCGCTGTCGTCGCGGTGATTATTGGCCTGATCGTTGGCCGTTTAGCGGCGCTGTTCGTCAACTCGGTGCATGATTCCGTCACCCGTACTGCGTTCACCTGGGTCTTGCCTTTCGCGATCTTTGTCGCAGCGGAGGAAATCCACGCGTCGGGTGTCATCGCGATCGTGATCGCGGCCGTTGAAATGTCCTCACGCGCGTCGTTCACCGCCGAAGACCGCCTCTCCGGCCACTCGTTCTGGGAAACGGTTGAACTGCTGTTCACCGGACTCGCGTTCGGCCTGATTGGCATGAGCGTGCGCGAGGCGATAGATGATGCCGGGACCATGGTCCTGGAGGCAATTGGCATCGGACTCGTGCTCTCAATCGTCGCGTTCGCGGTGCGTTTCGCCTGCATGTGGGTGCTTTACATGTTCAAGAAGCGGATGAACCGCACGGACGTGGCGCCGCTGCGCATGCAAGAAGTGCTGCTCATGACCTGGGCCGGCATGCGCGGCCTGGTGACCTTGGCGCTCGTGCTTTCGATTCCAGCTGGTACGACTGATTACCACCACGAGTTCTCCGTCATCGCGCTGAGCGTGCTCATGTTCACCATGGTGATCCCGGGTCTGCTCCTGCCGTGGCTGGTTGGCAAGATGAACCTCGATGCCGGCCCCGATGCCCGCGGCGACAAGGCCAACGCCGAGCTCAATGACCGTGCTTATGCGGCTGCGCGCCGGGCGGTGCAGGAGCACGGGCAGGAGCTTGCTCCCGAGTCTTACGCCATGATTCAGGATTGGCTGGCTACGCTCGCAGATCGGCGTACGGCTGATCCTGAGGGCGCGAAAGAACGTCGTGAAGCACTGGCTCGAGCTCGATTCGCGGCGGCTGAGATGCAGAAGATTGCGCTCGAAGCTGCCACCGCTGAGCTGCAAAAAGCTCGCACCGAGCGCCGCTACAACCCCGCCGATGTGGACGCGGTGCTGGATGACATCGACCGCATCGTGATCGGCAACGAACGGTCAGCGCTCGCCAGCCCCCGCCAGGTCATCGAAAGGAAAAGAGAAGCTTAACGACGCCCGCCTTCCACGCCATCCGCGTTCCCTTGCCCAAAGTTGCGTTGGTAGTGGGCGTCCCAGTCGTAGTCTTGGCTCATCTCGCCGCCGTACTGTGCATCGAACTGCTCATTCAGTGAGTCGAGTTCGATCTGGCGCGGATCTTGCGGGGTGTCGTTGGCCTGGATGCCGCGCACGATGAACACCGCCCCCGCTACTGCGCCGAAGATGCCGATGAACACGGCCGTCGAACCGCTGAGGAAGGTGAACGAGGCTGCCGCCAGGAGGATGAGCAGCGTGCCGAGGATGTAATCCATTGCGGGAGATCGCATGGTTTCGGAGTCTAGCGGGCCTTAGAGGTCGCCGCGGATCGTCGCAACGCTATGGGCAACCATGTAGATGCCGACGATGGCTGCAATCCACAGAAGCGTCACTTTCGCCTCGTACTCGAGGCGGGGGATGAGGCGCTCGAGACGCGGGAAGAACTTTGGGCCGAAAAGCAGCGCGAAAGTGGCCAAGACGACCGTGGGCACGATCATGATGAGGCAGTAGATGCCCACCGCCCCGGCCTTTGCCGCGGAGGGGATGTCCCAGCTGCCAATGATGCCCATGGCGGCGATGTACGGCAGCATGGTCGCCGCCTCGGTGAGGGATGCACCGAGGCCGAGGGCCACCATGCTCGGCACATTGCTTGTCGCTCCGGCTGCGCGTTTTGGTAACTGGCCGGGTTCGGGCTTGGTGGGGTTGGGGCCGAAGATGCCGAAGATCGCAAGGACCGCGCCCAGCGTCAACGTGATCCACGGGAAAACATCGGCCCGCGTGACCCGTTCGGCGACCGAGCCCAGGCCGGCGAACCCGAGGAGCATTCCCAGCCCGAGGAAGAAATACACCGCGGCAACGGTGAACAGGTACGCGGTCAGTGCCGGCACTCTAACGGCGCGCCAATGGACGATGAGTGCAAGGGGGATGACAAGGGTGCCCAGGCTCAGGCTGTCGAGCAGCGCCAAGCCAATAACGGGAATGGCCGAACCCATAGGACGCTCCGATTCTCTCGTACGAACGTATTACGCCTTACGAACGTACGAGAAACTAGACTGGTGCGCAACCATGAACGACTTTTCCCTGGATCATCAGTTTTCGGAATCGGCCGCGACCATCGCCGACGCGACCATCCGCATCATTGCGTCGCGCGGCCTCGATGCCGTGAGCGTGCGGGAGGTGGCGAAGGAATCCGGGTTCGCCGCCGGGTCGGTGCAGTACCACGCTCCGAACAAGGACACGCTGCTCGCGCACGCGTTCATCCGCTCTATCCAACGGCAAGGGGAGCGCGTCGACGCTATCGCCGACGAAGACGACGTGCTTGAGACTTGGGTGGCACGGCTCGCAGAGCTCCTCCCCATCGGCGGCGTTCGTTCTGAAGACGCCGCAATCTGGGTCACCTACGGCTCAGCTTCGGCGACCCGCGAGTGGATCGCGAAGCTCTACACCGAGGTGCTCGAGGATTTCCAGAACAGCGTGGTCCTGGCGCTCGGCGGCAGTGATCAAGCAAAGCCGAAAGCGCGACTAGTAACCGCGCTGATCAACGGCCTAACGCTGGACAACCTGCGCGTACCCGAATCGGAGGCCGACCGCATCGTGGCCGACCTCCGCGAAGGCCTGCGCCTCCTCTTCTCCGGTTAACCCCACCCAACCGTGAGCCAGTCGAAGTTTCCGTGCCCGAACCGTTACGCTTATCCACGAATGTTTCAGGGCCGGACCAAAAGAGCCGGAAACGGAAAGTGAGACTTGTGGAAAAGACCACGAACGCCGCCCAGACCGACCGCGTGCTCGCGCGTGTGCTGATGCCGAAAAAGGGCGAACCGCGCGACGTCCGCATGCTCTACCTCATCGAAGACGAGCACAATAAACAGCGTCTGAGCTGGTCCGACCGCACGAGCTTCACCATCCCCGCCGGCAACGAGGCCAGCTTCGAAACCTACTTCAACGCCTTCCCGGCAAGCTACTGGCGCCGTTGGTCGCAGCTCAGCTCCGTCCTACTCGCGATGGATGTCGAGGGCCGCGCCACCATCTCCGTCTACCGCTCGAAGCACGACGGCACACGCATCTCCGTCATCAACACCGAAGCCGCCGACGAGCACATCGAAATCCCGCTCGAGCTGCGCAACTTCGAAGACGGCGGCTGGCTCTGGTTCGACATCACCGCAGAAACCGATGCGCAGGTACGCAATGCGGCCTGGGTCGCGCCCCAGGACCCCAAGGAGCAGGTGCTTGACGACGGCACCGTTGTCCCACCCCAGCCCAAGCAGGTGGCCGTAGGCATCCCTACTTTCAACCGTCCTCGAGACGCCGTCAATGCGCTGCATGCTTTGGCCGAAGACGCGTATGTCGAGGCGTCGATAAGCCATGTGCTCATGCCGGACCAGGGCAACCAGCACCCTGCCGACGAACCTGACTTTGAGGATGCGGAGAAGAATCTGGGCGGTAAGCTGCGGATTTTCTCGCAGGGCAACCTCGGTGGTTCGGGCGGGTACTCGCGAATCATGTACGAGGCGCTGAACTCCACCGATGCGCCGTTCATTCTGTACATGGACGATGACATCGCGATCGAGCCGGACTCGATTGTGCGCGCGGTGCAGGCGGCGCGGTATGCCAACCAACCCATCCTGGTCGGCGGGCAGATGCTCAACCTGCAGGACCGCGCGCAGCTGCGCACCACCGGCGAGGCGGTGGACAAGGACATCTTCATGTTCCGCGCCGCGGAACACGCCGTCTACGACCACGACTTTTCCAAGTACCCGCTGGGCTACGTGGGCACCGAGCAGGAAGATCTGGATCCGCGCAAGACCACGTCGCGGGCGCTGCACCGCCGCGTCGATGTGGACTACAACGGCTGGTGGATGAACCTGTTTCCCCGCGTGGTCGCGGAGCAGCTCGGGCTGCCGCTGCCGCTGTTCATCAAGTGGGACGACAACGAGTACGCCCTGCGCGCAAAGGAAGCCGGCTTCCCGACGGTCACCTGGCCTGGCGTCGCGATCTGGCACATGGCCTGGGCCGACAAGGACGACGCGATTGACTGGCAGGCGTACTTCCACATGCGCAACCGCCTCATCGTGGCCAGCATCTACGGCCCCGAAGACCCAACCGCGATGCTGAAGAACATGTCGAAGTCCACCTCCAAGCACTACATGTGCATGGAGTATTCGACGATCGCCATCCAAAACGAGGCGATGAAGGACTTCCTCGCCGGCCCGGACCAGCTCTTCGACATCCTGGAGTCTGCGCTGCCGCGAATCCAGGCGATCCGGAAGGACTTTGCCGACGCGCAGGTTGTCGAGTCAGCTGCGGACCTTCCGGCGCCCACGGGCGCGCCGGGCGTGCCCACCCGTACGATCGGCGGCCGCCTGGCCAAGGTCAAGAAATTCCCGTGGGCGGCGAAGGCGCTAATGCACCTGCGCAAGCCGGAGAACCGCGACCACTGGAACGCCCCGCAGCTCAACCTCACCACGGAAGAAGCACGCTGGTACACACTCGCCCGCTTGGATTCTGCGACGGTTTCCACGGCAGGTGGCACGGGCGTCGCCTTCCGCAAGCGGGACAAGAAGCTTGCCGACGACCTGGTGGCGCAGCAGAAGGAA
Organism: Corynebacterium glaucum; assembly: GCF_002287505.1. Taxonomy (GTDB): domain Bacteria; phylum Actinomycetota; class Actinomycetes; order Mycobacteriales; family Mycobacteriaceae; genus Corynebacterium; species Corynebacterium glaucum. Next base: position 2,353,410 of record NZ_CP019688.1, on the reverse strand, counting down.
CTGCGCGCGGAGATCAGTAAGCGCTGGCCGGAACTCAAGCACGCGTACCGCGATGCCCGTGGCGAGCTAACTAGCCACGAGAACTGGGGGAAGATTTTCGATGAGCAGTAAAGAAGCAGACTTCCTCGTCCAGCTGCAGGATGTCATCTACGCGCCGGCGACGGTCAAGACAGCCCGCACGCTTAGCCACTTCGGGGAACACGATTTGGGCTGGGTGGGCGTTGCTGCGGTGGGCGCAATCGTCGATAAGCAAAGGCGCAGGAAGTGGCTTGCCCTGGGGGCTGGGACCTTTGTGGCGCACGCGGCATCTGTGGTGCTGAAGCGTGTGGTGCGCCGACCCCGACCGGACGATGAGCGGATCACGGTTGGTGTGCGCACCCCGTCGAAGCTGAGTTTCCCTTCTTCGCACGCGACGAACACCGCGGCAGCGGCCGTCCACCTGCACGACATCACCGGGTCGAAGTGGCCCTACGCGCTCGTTCCGGTGATGATGGCCTCCCGTAACGTGCTCGGCGTGCACTACCCGACCGACACGCTTGCCGGTGCGGCGCTCGGCGCGGCTATTGCCAAGCTTGCGATTGAGGCGGAAAGGCGGATCTAGCATGACTCAGCCAGTTAATGAGCCAGTTAATGAGCCAGTGAAAGAACCGCTGCTGCGTCCCGAGCCGCACACCGCCGGCGTCGACGTGGTGATGAAGAAGAACCCGCCGAAGAACCTGCCGGACGCGATGATCAAGGGTCTCCGCCCGAAGCAGTGGGTCAAAAACGTCCTGGTCCTCGCGGCGCCGCTGGCCGCGGGCCTGGAGGCGTTTACCAGCCGCACCGCGATTGACATCCTCATTGCGTTCGTCGTGTTCTGCTTCGGCGCGTCCTCGATCTACCTGATCAACGACGCCCGCGATGTGGAATCTGACCGCCAGCACCCGACCAAGAAATTCCGCCCGATCGCCTCCGGCATGCTGCCGATCAACCTGGCGTACGCGATGGCGGTCATCCTCATCGTCGCCGCAATCGGCCTTTCGTTGGTGGCTACCGACGGCACCTCGTTGGCGCTGGTCATCGGCGTGTACATCGCGCTGCAGCTGGGGTACTGCTTCGGCTGGAAGCACATCCCGGTGATCGACATCGCGCTGGTGTCCTCCGGCTTCATGCTGCGCACGATGGCCGGTGGTGTGGCAGCGGGCATCGAGCTCTCCCAGTGGTTCCTACTGGTCGCGGCGTTCGGCTCGCTGTTCATGGCCTCTGGCAAGCGCTACGCGGAGCTGATCCTTGCGGAGCAGACTGGCGCGAAAATTCGCAAGGCGCTCGAGGGATACACCGGCACTTACCTGCGCTTTGTCTGGACGGTCTCCGCCACCGCGGTGGTGATTTTCTACGCACTTTGGGGCTTTGAGCTTTCCGACGCCGTGTCTGGCAACGCCGCGATCTGGTACCAGATCTCCATGGTGCCGTTCGTCATCGCGATCCTGCGTTACGCCGCTGAGGTCGACGGCGGCCGCGGCGGCGCCCCGGATGAGATCGCGTTGGAAGACCGCGTCCTGCAACTTCTCGCTGTCGCGTGGCTGTTCTGCATCGCTATGGCCGTCTACATCGTGCCCGCCGTTTCCGGGTAACTAGAATCCCATTGATGCACAGACACGCCCGCCTCTCACTGCTTGCTACAACGCTTGTGGCAGGCGTGTTCGCATTTTGGGGCGGGTGGACGCGACGGTGGATGTCCGACGACGGGCTGATCGTCCTGCGCACAGTGCGCAACCTGCTCGCCGGCAACGGCCCAGTGTTCAACGTCGGCGAGCGCGTCGAGGCAAACACCTCCACGCTCTGGCAGTACCTGATCACGGCAGTTGCCTGGGTGACGGATGCGCGCCTGGAAGACATTGCGACGTGGCTGGCGCTCACATTCACGGTCGTCGCCGCGGCGTCGGCCACCCACGCCACGGGACGGTACTGGCAGCTGAGCGCCCAGCAGACCGTAGCGGTCATCCCGTTCGGCGTGATCATCTACCTTGCCCTGCCGCCGGCGCGCGACTTCGCCACCTCCGGCCTGGAGTGGGGCCTGGCGCTGCTTTGGTTCGCGGTCTGGTGGGCGCTTTTGGTCACGTGGGCGACGCCCGCGCGTCGCGCGATCCCTTCGGTGGGGTACTTCCTCGCCTTCTGGTGCGGCCTGTCTTGGCTCGTGCGCCCAGAGCTCGCGCTCTACGGTGGCGTGACCGGCATCGTGCTCATTGCCACCAGCTTCCGCAAGACCCCCGGCATTCTGCTCGCCGCGCTCCCGGTCCCGGCGGCGTACCAGATCTTCCGCATGGGCTATTACGGGCTGATCACCCCGCACACGGCGGTGGCCAAGTCCGCTTCGGATTCGGAGTGGTCGCAAGGCCTCAGCTACCTCTGGAACTTCGCAGGCTTCTACTGGCTCTACCTTCCGGTGGCCGCAGCGTTGATCACGGGTGTGGTGCTCGTGGGGGGTGCGAGGGGGCGTCGATTAGCAATTGTTCTTTTGACCACCGGATGTGCACTCGCCCACGTGCTGTACGTGCTGCGAGTGGGCGGCGACTTCATGCACGGCCGCATGCTTTTGCTGCCGCTGTTCGCGCTGCTGCTGCCGGTGATGGCGGTGCCGCTGACGCGCGTCACCGCGGCGATTACCGCCGCGATTGTGGTGTGGGCGGGTGTGATTGTGGTGCACTCAAACCCCACCGATGAGCACGCCTACCAGTACGAAGACCAAGAGCTGAACATTGTCGACGAGCGCGATTTCTGGACCACTGCGCTCGGCCGCGAACCTGGCGACGCGCCAATGTACGCCGAGGACTTCCTGGCCATGCCGATGATGCGTGGCTGGGACCAGGAGCTGCCGGAAGCGCGAGAAAATAACGCCGCGCAGATCGCCATCGGCATCGACTACGACGACGGGGAGCAGTTCCGTTGGTACCCGCGCGAGCGCTTCGAGGGTCCCTCGGACCTGCAGGACCTGCCGCTCACGGCATACTGGATCAACTTGGGCATGACCAGCATGAACGCCCCGCTGGACGTGCGCATCCTGGACACCGTCGGACTGTCCACACCGCTTGCGGCGCGCATGCCGCGCATGGAAGACGGCCGTATCGGCCACGACAAGCAGCTCTCGCAGGAGTGGCAGGTCGCCGATTCCGCCGTTGACCTGGATGATCTCCCCGACTGGTTCGACATCGAAACCGCCAAAGAAGCCCGCGCTGCCCTGCGCAGCGAAGAGATTGCGGAGTTGCTCGCCACCTCCCGCGAGCCGATGAGCTGGGAGCGGTTCAAGGCAAACTTCAGGTACTCGCTGGGCAAAGGTCGCACACTTTCGCTTGACGACGACCCCTCTGTGTACCTCGACCCCGCCACCGTCAGGGAGATCCGCGATGGCCGTGACCCTGGGAAGGACCTTAGTCCGCGTATTGCCTGGCCTGTGGACTAACTGGCCCGACACGGTGGGGATTGGTAACGTTACGGTAACATCCGCCCGATAGGGCAGGTAAAGAAGGAGTTTCCGTATGCAGACAACCCACAAGCGCCGCGGCCTGATTGCCCTGCTCGTAGCGCTATTCACCATGATTGGCGGCATCGCGGCGGCACCCCAGGCGCAGGCAGCGAATCGCGACTGGCTGCGCCCCGACTCCACTGGCAGCTGTGAGTGGGACGGGGTTGGATTCTGGGTGCAGCGTTGCACGGTGTGGTCGCCTTCCATGGACCGCCACATCACCGTCCAGATTCAGCCGGCTCAGCGCGGCGGCAACGCCGGCCTGTACATGCTCGACGGCCTGCGTGCGACCGAGTGGTCAAACGCCTGGTTGGTGGACACCAATGCCGCCGCAACGTTCGTGGACAGCAACATCACCCTGGTGATGCCGGTGGGTGGCCAGTCCTCGTTCTATACCGACTGGAACGCGCCGGCGACGTACGACTTCAACCACCCGGTGACCTACAAGTGGGACACGTTCCTGTCCCAGGAGCTGCCGCCGTACTTGCAACAGCACTTCGGTGTCTCGCCGACGAACAACTCCATCCTCGGCATCTCCATGGGCGGTACCGCGGCGCTGAACCTCGCGGCGCTGCACCCGAACCAGTTCCGCCAGGTCCTGTCCTACTCCGGTTACCTCACCACCACGATTCCGGGCGGCCAGACCGCGTTGCGCCTCGCGCTGCTTGACGGCGGCCTGTACAACCTCAACGCGATGTGGGGCTCCATCCTGAACCCGCGCCGCTACGAGAACGACCCGTTCCTGAACATGGGCAACCTGCGCGGAAAGGACGTCTACGTCTCCGCCGGCAGCGGCACCCCAGGCCCGGTGGATGAGCGCTACCTTCCGGAGCACCGCGCGGCCGGTATGGCGCTTGAAGTGATCTCCAACTTCACTACCCAGCTGTGGTCCGCGAAGGCGCGAGCATCTGGTGTTGAGCACACCGCCGTCACCACCCCGACTGGCCTGCACAACTTCAGCCAGTGGGATGCAGAGTTGCACCGCACCAAGTCGCGCATCCTTGACGTGATGAACGCCTGGTAAATTGCCACAACTTTCACATCTGACACGCCGGGTACAAATCACCTCAAAAATCACCGGCGTGTCAGGCGACTAAAGTCTCAAGCGAAACTTAACCTTTGGGCTGAATGCCCGCCCCTCCGATCAACTTCATGAAAAGGCTGATTGCAATGCGTGAATCCCGTAACCAGAAGCTGTTGTTGGCAGCCATCTCCTCCATGACGGTCTTGGCCGCTGGCCTGGCACCGGCGCAGGTTGCTAATGCACAGTCGCCGGACCTGTCTAGCAACCTGAGCTCCAACCGCGGCTTCTCGGACGCGATCCGCCCTTCGGATCCGCCACAGCGCACCCCGATCGAGGTGGACCGCGATGTCGAAGTTCCGGGCCTGCCGGCCGGGGTTGAAGTTGACCGCATTGAGTGGCTGACCAACCGTCGCGTGGCGGTGTTTATCAAGTCTGCGGCGATGCCGCAGGAGCTCATCCAGGTGCAGATCTTGCTGGCTCGCGACTGGCACTCCAACCCGAACGCGAAATTCCCGGAGGTGTGGGCGCTTGACGGCCTGCGCGCCCGCGACGACGAGAACGGCTGGACTATCGAGACCAACATCGAGCAGTTCTACGCCGACAAAAACGTCAACGTCATCCTTCCGGTCGGCGGCGAGTCCTCCTTCTACGCTGACTGGCAGCGTCCGGACAACGGCAAGCACTACAAGTGGGAGACGTTCCTGACCAAGGAGCTGGTCCCAATCATGAGCAACGAGTTCCGCTCCAACGGCAAGCGCGCCGTCGTCGGCCTGTCCATGGGCGGTACCGCCGCGGTCAACCTGGCTGAGCGCAACCCGCACCTGTTCAACTTTGTCGGTTCCTTCTCCGGCTACCTGGATACCACGACCACCGGCATGCCCACCGCCATCAAGGCAGCGCAGCTGGACGCCGGCGGCTACAACTCTGACGCGATGTGGGGTCCGCAGGGCTCCCAGGGCTGGATCGACCACGACCCGAAGACCGGTATCGAGAACCTCGAGGGCATGACCGTGTACGTCTCCGCAGGTTCCGGCCGCGACGACTACGGCAACCCCGACTCCGTGGCCAAGGGCGCTGCGAACTACGCAGGCAAGGGTCTGGAGGTCATCTCCCGCATGTCCACCCAGACGTTCGTGGACTACGCAAGCCGCACCAACGTCAAGCCGGTCGTGCGCTTCCGCCCGTCTGGCGTGCACTCCTGGGAGTACTGGCAGTTCGAGATGGCCCAGGCGTGGCCGTACATCGCGAACGCGCTCAACGTTCCCGAGGCGGACCGCGGCGCGCAGTGCACCCCGATCGGTCTGATCGCCGAGGCCACCAAGTCCGGCGTCATCGGATCCTGCGTGAACGACGAGTACGTCACCGGTGAAAACGGCAAGGGTCGCGCACAGGACTTCCGCGGCGGCACCGCATTCTGGTCCCCGGACACCGGAGCCCACGCCATCTTCGGTGCGATCTTGGCCAAGTACAACGGGCTCGGCGGCCCGTCCGGCTGGCTCGGCTTCCCAACCACGGGCGAGACCAAGACCCCGGACGGCCGCGGCCGCTTCGTCCACTTCGAACACGGCTCCATCTACTGGACCCCGCAGAACGGCGCGTACGCCATCCCGGGCGACATGATGAAGGCGTGGGGCGAAGCCGGCTACGAGACCGGACCGCTGGGCTACCCGGTGGCCGAGGCGACCCAGGTTGGCAAGGGATACGTCCAGCAGTTTGAGAATGGCTACCTCACCCGCAACCCGGAGCAGGACGGCAAGACCTCCCACTACATGGTCTTCGGCGAGATCGGTAAGAAGTACGGCGAGGTCGGCACTGCCACCTCCGGCCTGGGCTTCCCGAAGTCCAACGAGAAGAAGGTCAACGGCGGCTTCTTCCAGGAGTTCGACCGCGGCAACATCTACTGGTCGCCGCAGTCCGGCGCCCGCGTGATCTTCTACGGTGACATCTTCAACGAGTGGGGCAAGCAGGGCTACGAGCAAGGCAAGCTCGGCTGGCCGACCTCCGACATGAAGGAAATCCCGGCTGGCGGCCTCACCATCGACTTCCAGAACGGCACCCTCAGCCAGGTCAACGGCAAGGTTGTTGAGAAGAAGCGATGAAAAGAGCACTTTGCTTAACGACGGCCACGCTGGCAGCCGCGTTCACCCTCACCGCCTGCGGCGGTTCGGCGACCGTCGATTCCGAGGACAGCACAGAAACGTCGACGACGGTGGCAACTGCTGCGTCGTCAAGCGAAAGCTCCTCGAGCACTGCGACGGTGACCCAAACCTCGACTCGGCAACCTGCGGCCCCCGCCGGTCCGGTGGACCAGCCTGCCCGCGAGCTTGACTCGGTGCCCGAGCAGGCGGACCCCTTCACCGCCGAGGAAACGGGCTATCTGAACCAGCTCAGAGAAAACGGGGTGAACGTCGAGGGAGTTGAGGATGAACTCACAGTGACGGGGCATAGTGTGTGCTCGGATGAGACCATCACCCGCGATGTGGTGGCCGGTCAGCTTGTCGAGCAACGCCGCACGGACATGACTCCGGAGGCGGTTGGGCAGCTGGTGACCGACGCCGCTCGCGCCAACCTCTGCTAGGAACCACTAGGAACCACACCGTGCGTGAACGTAGTGCCACCCGCAACGTCTTTGTCGTTGCGGGTGTAATCCTTGTTGTCGCCCTTATCGGCCTGGGCATTTTCCAGTGGCGAAACGGCGAACCGATCCCGCCGCTCGAACCCACAGAAACCACCGAAGCCGAGCCTGCCCCTCCCACCCCACAGGAACCCGAGTGGTGCCCTGCGGTGGAGTTCGTCTCCGTGCCCGGCACCTGGGAGTCCTCGGCTGACGACGACCCCTTCAACCCGCAGGCCAACCCGTACAGCTTCATGCTTTCGATTACGCAGCCGCTGCAGGAGGCCTACGACATCGGGCACGTGCGCGTATTCACCGTGCCGTACACCGCGCAGTTCCGGAACATCCAGACCGCCCACGGGCGCGAGGAGATGACCTATGACGACTCGCGCGCGGAAGGATTGGCGAAGCTCAACGGCGAGCTTGCTTACGTGGCCGAGCAGTGCCACTCCACGAAGTTCATCATTGCCGGTTTCTCCCAGGGTGCCGTGATTGTGGGCGACGCGGCGGACGCGATCGGCACCAACTCGGGCGCAATCCCGCCAGATCGTTTGCTCGGCGCAGTGATGATCGCGGACGGGCGCCGCGAGAACGGTGTGGGCGTGCACCCTGGCGCGGAACTTTCTGGCCAGGGCGCCGAAATCACGCTGCAGCCGCTGCAGCGCGTGGTCGATATGGCGACCCCGGGTGCGACCATGACCGGCCCGCGCCCCGGCAAATTCGGAGCGGTGGCAGACCGCGCGTTTGAAATTTGCGCACCGAACGACTCCGTGTGCGATGCGCCGCTTGCGATCAAAAACGCCTTCGACCGGGCGGCAGACCTGCTCCTGGCCAACGGCAATCACGCGATGTACGCCACGAACCCGGACGTCATTCCCGGAACGACCGCGTCGCAATGGACGGTAGATTGGGCGCGGACTAGCATCGACACCTTGGAAGTTCAGTCGAACTAACTATTTACTCGCACTTATTTAGGGACTAGCGAAGGAGCCCCATGGATCTCGAAGTCATCATCAAGCGGTTCATCAACGAGGACGGAGACATCGTCCTCCCGCCGAACTTCACGATCCCGGCGCTCAACGAAATTCTCTTCATGGGCGCCGTCCAGATGGGACAGGCCGACGCGGTCAACATCCGCTTCTGGGACTACTCCCAGGACACCGAGGGCGAAGCCACCGACTACACCCGCCGCGAGGTGAACACGCGCATCAAGGCCGTCTCCGCGCGGCTGATGCAGGTGGGGCAGCCGGGCGACCGTGTGGCCATCCTTGCCGGCAACTCGCCCGAGTACATCTTCGGCTTCATGGGCGCGATGTACTCCGGCCAGGTGCCGATCCCGCTCTACGACCCGAACGAGCCGGGCCACGAAGACCACCTGCGCGCCGTCCTCGCCGATTCCGGTGCGAAGACGGTGCTCACCAATACCCAGGACGCCCCTGCGGTGCGCGCGTTCTTCGCCGATCTGCCCGCTGCGGAACGCCCCCGCATCCTCGCGGTGGACTCCCTGCCGGATTCGCTCGCGGAGACCTGGCAGCCGATCGAGGTCGAGGCAGGGGTGGATACCTCGCAGGACGTGTCTTTCCTGCAGTACACCTCCGGCTCGACTCGCAACCCGGCCGGCGTGATCATCACCAACGAGTCGATCGTGTCCAACGTCATCCAGATCTACATGGGCGCGCGCGTGAAGCAGCCGCTGCGCATCCCGTCTTGGCTGCCGATGCACCACGACATGGGCATCATCCTCACGACTCTGCTGGTGATTCTGGGCAACGAGCTCGAGATCTTCACCCCGCGCGACTTTATCCAGCAGCCGAAGCGCTGGCTTGATCGCCTCACGCGCCGCGAGGACGACTCGGACAAGATGCACGTCTACACCGTGACGCCGAACTTCGCCCTCGAGCTCGCCGCCCGCTACGCCACTCCGGAGAACCCAGAGGACTACGACCTTTCCCTGGTCGAGGGCATCATCATCGGCTCCGAGCCAGTGACCAAGCCTTCCGTCGATGCGTTCCTGGAAGCCTTCGAGCCCTCCGGCTTCGACCGGCTCACCCTGCGCCCGTCCTACGGTCTCGCCGAGGCCACGCTCATTGTGTCTACCCCACAAAACAAGGACCGCCCACGCTTCGCGTTCTTCGACCGCAACGAGCTTGCGAACGGTAAAGCAGTCGAAGTCGGCGAGGATGCGGGCGTTGCCTTCGCCTCCAACGGCCAGCCGGTGCAGTGGCAGCACTTCGCCATCGTTGATCCCGAAACCAAGAACGAGCTGCCCGAAGGCGAAGTCGGCGAGATGTGGGTCCACGGACCCAACACCGCCGCCGGCTACCTCGACCGCGAAGACGAAACCAACGAGACTTTCCGCAACGTCATCGGCGAGACCCTCCAGGAGGGCCTGCCCAAGGACAACTGGCTGAACACCGGCGATCTGGGCACGCTTGTCGACGGCCACCTGTACATCACCGGCCGCGTCAAGGACCTCGTGGTCGTGGCTGGCCGCAACCACTACCCGCAGGACATCGAAGCCACCGTCATGGAGGCTTCCGACCACGTCCGGGCCGACTCGGTCGCGGCGTTCGCGGTCCCGGGCGAGGACGTCGAGCAGCTCGTACTCATGGTGGAGCGCGCCGACGGCGCCTCCGAGGACGGCGATCCGGCTGCAGAGGACGCAATCCGCGCCGCGGTCACCACCAACCACGGCATCTCCCCGGCGGTCATTGAGTTCTACCCGCCGAACGGGATCGCGCGCTCGTCCTCAGGCAAGATCGCGCGCCGCGTCAATGCCAAGCAGTTCGCCGAGCGGGAGTAGATAACAATTCGGCCACGGCGGCCGATAAGGTCTTACGTTATGACTGAGAACGATTTGCGCCTTTGGCTCGAGCAGTGGGTGTCGAAGGCAACGGGGGAAACCGGCATCGACACCGCCAAGCCGCTCGAGGCGTACGGGCTGTCGTCTCGCGACGCGGTAGTGCTCTCGGGCGAGCTGGAAGGCCTGCTCAACCGCAAGCTCGACCCAACCATCGCGTACCAGTACCCGACCATCGATGCGCTTGCTGCCGCCCTGGTGGCGGAGCCGAAACGCGCGGCAAAGGGGCGTCGACAAGCAATCAGCTCTTCCCCTGACGAGCGCGACATCGCAATCGTCGGGCACGCCGGCCGCTTCCCGGGCGCGAACTCGTCGGCGGAGCTTTGGCAATTGCTTATCGACGGCCAGGTTGCAACGGGACCCCTGCCTGCCGGCCGCTGGTCTGAGTACGCGGGCGACCCGTACCTTCGCACCAAGATGGCGGAGGAGTCGACCGACGGCGGCTACCTCGACGACATCGCGAGCTTCGACAACGAGTTCTTCGGCATCTCCCCGCTCGAGGCGCAGAACATGGACCCGCAGCAGCGCATCATGCTCGAGGTTGCGTGGGAGGCGCTCGAGCACGCGCACATCCCGGCGGACACGCTGCGTGGCGCGGCGGTCGGCGTCTTCGTGGGTTCCTCTTCGAACGACTACGGGATGCTCATGGGCGCCGATCCTGCGCAGGCGCACCCGTACGCACTGACCGGCAGCTCGAGCTCGATCATCCCGAACCGTATTTCTTACGCGTACGACTTCCGCGGCCCGTCGATGAACGTGGACACGGCGTGCTCGTCCTCGTTGGTCAGTGTGCACCACGCGGTGCGTGCGCTGCGCGACGGCGAGTGCGACGTGGCGCTTGCGGGTGGTGTGAATATCCTGGCGAACCCGTTCGCCTCGCTGATGTTCTCCGAGCTCGGCGTGATCTCGCCGACCGGCAGCATCAAGGCGTTCTCCGACGACGCCGACGGCATCGTGCGATCTGAGGCCGCAGGTTTTGTGGTGCTCAAGCGCGTCGGGGACGCGATTAAGGGCGGCGACCAGATCCTCGCCGTGATCAAGGGCTCCGCCACCAATTCCGACGGCCATTCCAACGGCCTCACCGCCCCGAACCCGGATGCCCAGGTCGACGTGCTCGAGCGCGCCTATGCAGACGCAGGCATCGACCCGACCGAGGTGGACCTGGTCGAGGCGCACGGCACCGGCACTATCCTCGGCGACCCGATCGAGGCAACCGCCCTTGGCACCGTGCTGGGACGCGAGCGCTCCAACGCCGCGCCACTGCTGCTGGGCTCGGTGAAGTCCTCCATCGGCCACTCTGAATCTGCCGCGGGCGTGGTGGCGCTGATCAAGGTGCTCGAGGCGCTCGAGCACGACACCATCCCGGCCTCGGCGAACTTCACCGCTCCAAACCACTTCGTCGACTTCGACGCCGAGCACATCGAGGTCGTGCAAGACCCGCGCGAGTGGCCGCGCTACTCCGGTCGCCGCGTCGCCGGCGTTTCCGGCTTCGGCTTCGGCGGCACGAACGCGCACGTGGTGCTCGCGGATTTCGAAGCAGAAGAGTACGAGGGCGAAACCACCGCACCGAACACCGCCTTCACCGGTCTCAACGTTGCGGCGCTGCCGGTATCTGGGCTGCTCGTAAGCCGTCGTAAAGCTGCTGCTGCCCAGCTTGCGGACTTCCTTGAGTCCCGACCTGACTCCGACCTGATCCCCGTCGCGCGCTCGCTCGCACGCCGCAACCACGGCCGTTCTGCTGCGGTAATCCAAGCCACGACCACCGAAGAGGCCGTGGCGCGCCTGCGTCAGGTTGCCGAGGGCAAGATCGGCCCAGGCATCGTTGCCGCCGACGCCCCGAGCGTGACCGGCCCGGTATTTGTGTACTCCGGCTTCGGCTCGCAGCACAGGTTCATGGGCAAGAAACTCATGGCGTCGAGCGAACTCTTCGCCGCCCGGATGCGCGAGCTCGACGAGCTGGTCAAGTTCGAGGGCGGCTGGTCGATGCTGGACATCATCAACGACGACGACCAGACCTACGACACCCAGACCGGCCAGGTCACCATCACCGCGATCCAGATCGCGCAGACCGACCTGCTCGCCTCGATGGGCATTTACCCAGCAGGCGTGATGGGCATGTCCATGGGTGAGATTGCCGCCGCGTACGCCGCTGGCGGCATCAGCGACAAGGACGCGATGCTCATCGCTTGCCAGCGCGCGCGGCTGATGAGCGAGGGCGAGGCCCAAATCGCCGGCACCTCAGGCGAGGGCGCGATGGCCGTGGTCGAGCTCGGCCCCGACCAGCTCGCGGACTACCCCGGTGTCGAACCAGCCGTGTACGCCGGCCCCGGCATGACTACCGTCGGCGGGCCCGCCACCGCCATCGACAACATCGTCGAGCAGCTCGAGGCGCAAGAGAAATTCGCCCGCAAGCTCAACGTGCGCGGCGCCGGCCACACCTCGATGCTCGACCCGATCATGGGCGACCTCGCCGCCGAGATCGCCGGCATCAACGCGCAGCCGCTGACCGTCCCGCTGTTCAGCTCCGTCGACCGGGAAACCTACCCCGCCGGCAGCGTCGTTCACACCGACGAATACTTCCTGCGCATGACCCGCCAGCCGGTGTACTTCCAGGACGCCACCGAGGCCGCGTTCGCCGCCGGCCACACCACGCTCATCGAGATCACGCCGAACCCCGTCGCGCTCATGGGCATGATGAACACCGCCTTTGCCTCAGGCAAACCGGACGCGCAGCTGCTGTTCACCACGAAACGCAAGCTCGACGAGGTGGAAACGCTGCTCGACCTCGCCGCCCGCCTCTACGTCCAGGGCGTCAAAGTCGACTTCACCGGGTTCTACGGCAGCCAGCCGCGCATTGAGACGCCGGGGATCGACTTCGCCCGGAATGAGCTGTGGACGTCGGCCAGGCCGTCGTCAAGCGAAAGCTCCCTGCTTGGCACGCGCGTGAACCTGCCTGATGGCCAGGTCGCGTACGCGACGCGTGCGGATGCGGTGTTCAGCCCGTACCAGCTGATCGAGGCTGCGGCGGCGGAGATCGCGCCGGGCTCGAGCGTCGTGGCGACCGAGGAGCACGGTTACTTGCCCGCGGACGGCACCGTGACCACGCTGGTCACCCCGACCTTGGGCGGGCTGTCTATCCGCGTGTACAACACGGACGTACTGGTTGCGGAGGGTTTCGCCTCCATCCTCGACTTCGACGCGAAGCAGGTAGTCGCAGGAGTTGCGGAGGTCGAGCCTTCATCGCTTGTCGACGAACCGGACGACGCAATCGAAGCGTTCCGCTGGGATCCGGCGACCGAGACCGTGGCCGAGCGCCTGCGCGCGATCGTGTCCGAGTCCATGGGCTTTGATGCGGAAGACTTGCCTGATGAGCTGCCGCTGATTGATCTGGGGCTGGACTCGTTGATGGGCATGCGCATTAAGAACCGCATTGAGAACGACTTCCAGATCCCGCCGCTGCAGGTGCAGACGCTTCGCGACGCCTCCGTGGCCGACGTGATCCAGACCGTCGAGGACGCAGTTGCTGGGCGGGAAACTGCTGGGTCGATCGAAACTGAGCCTGAGCAAAAGGGCGCTAAACCCACAGGCCAAGGCGTTGGTGTCGCGCCGCGCGACGCGTCCGAGCGCATGGTGTTCGGAGCGTGGGCGAAGTACTCGGGAGCGGCGGCTGCAGGCGTGACCTCGGAGCTGCCTGCTGTCTCCGACGAGGTCGCCGCCGAGATCGCGGCGCACCTGACGGAGCGCTCCGGCATTGAGATCACTGCGGAAGAAGTCCAAGGCGCTGAGACCCTCGAGCCGCTAGCGAACCGTGTGCGCGAGGGCCTGGAAACCGAGGTCGAGGGCAACATCCGCGTCTTCCGCGAAGGAACGAAAGAGCCGGTGTTCGTCTTCCACCCAGCGGGCGGATCCTCGGCGGTGTACGCGCCGCTGGCTCGCCGCCTAGATGAGCGCACGCCGGTCTACGGTGTCGAGCGCCGCGAAGGCTCGCTGGAGGAGCGCGCGGCGGAGTACGTCGAGGACATTCAGCGCATCGCCGGTGACCGCCAGGTTGTGCTGGCCGGCTGGTCCTTCGGTGGCGCGTTGGCGTACGAGGTTGCGCACCAGCTTGGCAACGACAAGGTGAAGTACATCGCACTGCTGGACACCACCCAGCCGTCGGAGCCGATTCCGGACACCATGGAGGAGACGAAAGCGCGCTGGGGTCGCTACGCCCAGTTTGCGAAGGACACCTACGGTCTCGAATTCGACGTGCCGTACGAATTGCTGGAAACCGCGGGCGAGGATGCGCTGCTCACCATGCTCACCGAGTTCCTGGCGAACACCGACGCCTCCGAACACGGGCTCGCTGCCGGTGTGCTCGAGCACCAGCGGGCGTCGTTTGTGGACAACCAGATTCTCAACCACCTGGACTTCTCCCGGTGGGCCGATGTCAATGTCCCTGTGCTGCTCTTCCGCTCCGAGCGGATGCACGAGGGCGCGATCACCCTGGAGCCGAACTACGCGCACATTGATGAGGACGGCGGCTGGGGCGCTATCGTCACCGATTTGACCATCGTGCACCTGCCGGGCGACCATCTAGCGGTAGTGGACGAGCCAGCGATTGGCATCGTTGGCAAGCACATGAACGAATGGATGGGACTCTAACGTGACCACTGCCGATAAGCTCGCAGACCTGCGCGCCCGGCTCGAAAAAGCCCAGGACCCCGGCTCGGAACGCTCGCGCGCAAAGCGCGACGCCGCCGGCCTCACCACCCCTCGTCAGCGCATCGCAGCGCTTCTCGACGAAGGCACGTTCGTGGAGATCGGCGCCCTTGCCCGCACCCCGGGCGATGAGAAGGCCGTGTACTCCGACGGCGTGGTGACAGGCTACGGGCGCATTGATGGCCGCCCGGTCGCCATTTACGCCCACGACAAGACCGTCTACGGCGGCTCCGTCGGCGTGACGTTCGGCCGCAAGGTCGTGGAAGTGATGGAGTTCGCCATTAAGATCGGCTGCCCCGTCATCGGTATCCAGGACTCCGGCGGCGCGCGCATCCAGGACGCCGTGACCTCGCTGGCCATGTATTCGGAGATCGCGAAGCGCCAGCTGCCGTTGTCGGGCCGCTCGCCACAGATCTCGATCATGCTGGGCAAGTCCGCCGGCGGTGCCGTGTACGCGCCTGTGACTACCGACTTCGTCATTGCTGTTGAAGGGCAAACCGAGATGTACGTTACCGGACCGAACGTGATCCGGGAGGTCACCGGCGAAGACATCACTTCAGCCGAGCTCGGTGGGGCCCGGGTACAAGAGCTCGCCGGCAACATATCGGCCGTCGTCAAGAGTGAAGACGAAGCTTTCGACTTTGTGCGCGACTTGCTTGACCACTTGCCGACCTCTGCTTTCGACGAGGTGCCGACCCTTGACGCGCCCGCCGACGATGAGCTCGACGACTCTGAGCTGGATGCGTTTCTGCCCGACGACACTAACGCCGGCTACGACATGATGGATCTCCTAGTCCAGCTTGGCGACGACGAGGAACTCGTGGAGATCCAGTCCGGGTACGCCGAGAACTTGATTTGCGCTTTCGGGCGCATCGACGGCAAGCCGGTGGGTTTTGTAGCCAACAACCCGATGTACCTGGCGGGGTGCATTGACGCCGACGCTGCCGATAAGGGCGCGCGGTTCATTCGCACCTGCGACGCGTACAACATCCCGATTGTGTACGTGGTGGATACTCCTGGCTACATGCCGGGTGTAGAGCAGGAGCGTCGAGGGCTGATTCACCGCGGGGCGAAGTTCGCGTTCGCCGGCGTTGAGGCTACCGTGCCGAAGGTCACGCTGATTGTGCGGAAAGCATATGGCGGCGCGTATGCGGTGATGGGGTCCAAGAACCTCAACGGCGACCTGAACTTTGCGTGGCCGACGGCGCAGATCGCGGTGATGGGTGCCGCGGCTGCGGCGATCACGCTGCAGGGCAAGCAGCTCGACGCTATCGATGATCCTGTGAAACGCGAAGCCATGAAGAAAATGTTCATGGATTTTTACGACGAGAACATGACATCACCGTATGTTGCAGCCGAGCGCGGGTTCATCGACGCAATGATCCAACCGAGCGAAACGCGTGTGATGCTGCGCCGTGCCCTGCGTCAGCTGGAGACCAAGCGCGAGTTTGATCTCCCGAAGAAGCACACGATTTCCCCCCTTTAGATTCTCACGATAGGCTCAGTTTCATGATCTCCTCGATGCTTGATATCTCCGGTGACCTCCTCAGCATGACCGTTTGGTTCATCAACGGCTTGCTTTCTGGCAACCCGCTTTACGCCTGGGGTTCCTCTTTCTAGTTTTCTCGCGAGTTTTCTTCGCTTAAGCCGCGGCGAGCAGCGCAATCAGGTGCCGCTCGACGGGGCTATATTCATACCCGCACTCCAGCGGGTCGGGGAACGGGGGCTCTCGATGGTCTGGTTCCGTCGGAGGCGGGCCAGGATCTGGGAGCGCCGCCTTGATGGGGAACTCCATGCCGTATTCCTGCTCTAAGGCCTCGATTCTGTGTTCCGCAGTTTCGAGGTCTTTGTCTTTGTCGAAATCGTCGAGGATTTTGTGCCCCTTGGCGTAGAACTCAGCGGCGATGGCTTTGGTCCGGCTGATGGATTCCAAGCTTGAGCGCCAGCGGGGGCAGGTGGGCGTGAGCTCGTCGAAAAGAATGCCCTCGCACGCGGAAAGCTCATATGTTCCGTCCGCGAATAACCAGATAATGGTGTTGGTATCGGGGTCGTGGACGTAAAAGGCGCGTTTATCTGTCTTCATGTTGTGGTGGTGTTGACAGAGCGAGAATAGGTTTGACGCGGTGGTGGGGCCACCCTCGTCGAATGGCACCCGGTGGTCGAGCTGACACCGCTCAGCAGGTCTTGTACAACCCGGGAAAATGCAGGTCCCATCACGCGCTGTTACGAACGCACGCATGCCGGCGGTGGGAGTGTAGCTGCTTGTGCTCACTGTGGCAGCGTCGTCAAGATCTAGAACTTTCGGCGAAACTTTCTCGAGCCAGTCGTCCAGCGCAACGGTGTCCTCCGGCCCAGTCCAACCGAACCCGGGGATATACGCAGGCTCACCGGCCTGGCGGTCGCGCGGAGCGAAAATGTTGAGCGTAGGCTTCGCGCTTGGCTCGATCTCTCCGGTAAGGAGTTTGACCGCCGCGTCCACCATTTGCATCGAGTGTTCCCGAGCCGTGGCAAGAAGGTGCAGGCGGATGCGGTAAGCAGTCACAGTATCGGTCACCAGTTCCATCGCACCCTTGACGACGCCTGCGTTGGAAAACGTCTCAAAGTTCACGGAATCTGCGGTGTCCTGGCTGCGGGCCTTCCGCTTCTTCGGATCGTAGGCACGGGCTGGGTCAATTCGCTTGATCAACTCGCGCATGCGCCGCGTGACCAGGGTCCTGTGTGGAATCTGCTGGTCGACTCGGCTGGGAGTGAAGATATCTGCAAGCAGCTCATCGAACTCAGCGAAGATTTCCGGTGCAATGTCAGGGCCGAGCTCGTCGAGCACCGAGTCGATGGCTGATAGGTGGCTCATGTCCAGCAGGTGCGTCTCAGCCTGTAGGGCCCGAAGCGTGGGGAGCTGCTGCAATCGCGCGTGGGCAAAGATCGCGTTTTCGACGAATCCTTTGGACCACCCAGTTGCCACCTTGATCTGCTCAGCTTCGAGGTGGAAATCCTCGACCGAAGCACCGGGTTCGGCGTACACCGAAAAGAGGGACCAATACGCTTCCCGCACATGCTGGGCTGCAGCGCTTTGCAGATCCCCAGGACGCTGGGTGCGGAAGCGTGGCGCAACCATTTCGGTAGTTTTCATTTGATCCCCCTTTGTTACCGCCTATCATATCGAATATGTGTACGACACGCAAGGGGCAAACCTCGAGGAATCTGGCTAGCATGGCAAATATTCACCAAACAGCAAAAATGAGCGGATCAACCCGCAAGCAAAGCATACGAAAATGGTCCGAAAACGGCTAGAGTTTCCGCGCCACCGCGCGCCAGCCCAGCATCAGCAGCGCGCTCATCACGGTCGCGACGATGACGAAGGACCAGTGTGGTACTGACTGATTGCGGAAACCCCAAATCACCAGACCGGTAATCGCGGTGACTGCCCAGATGATGCCGCCGCGGTTCTCCCGCACGATCAGCCATCCGAGCAGTACGCCGAGCGCAAACGGCCACACGGTGGACAGCCACCCGGTGAAGTTGAACGGCATGTCCTCGGATTGGTGTGCCATGCGCGCCAGCAATGCAAAAACCGCGATTGCCACAAGGTCGGCACCGATCGCGGCAGGGGTGGAAAGAAATTTACGGGTGGAAGGTTTCGTCGATAAGCGATTGCTCATGCCTGCATTCTATTTCCGACCCAACATGAAACCGTGCCCGGCGTAGACCAGCGCGTAGACGATCCAGCCGATCAGGGTGATCAGTGCGAAGGAGATGGCGCGGTAGATGACGGTGGCGGCGGTGGCGTCGACAAGCGATAGCCCCCCGGCGACGAGCATGCCTGCCAGGACCGGCTCGACCGTGCCCACTCCGCCGGGCGTGATTTGGGCGGCGCCGGCGAGCTTGGTCACGATGTACGCGAGCGCGACCCCCATCACGGAAATGTCGCCTTGCCCGCCGACTGCATGAACGGCGAGCAGCATGGTGCAGAGATCGAACAGCCGGTTGAGCAGCGACAACGTAGCCGCGGCGACGAATGAACCAGCGCCCATGCGAATTGCCGCGACTTGGTCGACCACCGTTTCAATCCGCACCCGCACCTTGTCGGGGAGGAACCCAACCCAGCGCTTCAGCACGGCGGGGTTGCGGGTCGCCCAGAACACCGCGGCGATAGTGGTGGCGGCGATGGCGAAGCTTGCCAGCAGCGTCCGCACCGAAAGGTCCGCACCCAAAAACAGCACGGCGACGAGGCCGATGATGCCCATCCACACCGTCGACAGCGCGCCGGAGATGACGAAGAACCAGCCGCACAGCCCCACCGAAGCGCCCCACGAGCGGTGCACATGAAACGTCAGCCACGCCGAGATCGCCGGGCCGCCGGGCACCGTCGTTGACCAGGCATTCGAGGCGTAAACAATCGCGTTGGTGTTGGCCGGGTTCGCAATTTTCTGCCCAGTGTTCAGCAGAATCTGCATCACCCCGGACATCGCCGCGAGCGCGAGATTGGCTGTACAAACTGCAGCCAGAAGCGGCCAAGGCTCGGAGCTCCCGAGCGCCTCCCAGGCTTGGCCGAGAAACGGCAGCTCGTCGCGAAAAACCAGGAGCAGAATGGCAATCAGCGCGACCGGCGCCAGCCATCGCAGCCACTGCTTAGCGCTCGAGCTCACGGAACCGTTCACGCTGCCTCAGCTGGGTCATCAGCTCGTTGAATGGCACCAGTCGCTCGTCATCGTTCACACTCACCCCGGAGCGGTACGGCTGGGTGTCCACGACGGTATCCCGCACCCGGATCTCACCACCAAAAGCATTTTGCTTATCGACGACCTGCCCAACGTATTTCTCACTCGAACCTTCGCCAAGCGTTGCGTAGGCGCGCTTGATTAACGGCGGCGCCCACCAGTTGTCCTCGTGAAGCAGGTGCATAACCGCAGGTACGAGGAGGAGGCGGATGATTGTCGCGTCGAGGGCGAGCGAGAAGATCATGCCGTAGGCGATGTACTTCATCATCACGATGTCGCTCATGGCGAAGGCGGCGGCGACGACGATCATGATCGCTGCTGCGGCCGTGATGATGCCGCCGGTGTGCGCGGTGCCGTACTTGATGGCCTGGTCCGTGGAGGCGCCGTTGTGCCGGGCCTCCACCATGCGCGAGACCAGGAAGACCTCGTAGTCCGTTGACAGGCCGTAAAGGATGGAAATGATGAGCACCAGCACGGGGCTCATGAGCGGGCCCGGGGTGAAGTTGAGCAACCCGCTGCCGATGCCGTCCACGAACACGAGGGTGAGGAAACCGAGCGTGGCACCGATGCCCAGGATGTTCATGATCACGGCCTTCGCCGGCAGGATGATCGAGCCGAAGAGCAACGCCATGAGCAGGAACGTGGCCAGGACCATATACAGCGCCATCCACGGCAGGCGCTGGAGGAGCGCCTCGATGGATTCGACCTCCATGGCAGGGGTACCGGCGACGTAGGTTTCCACGCCTTCCGGCGTCTCAATCGCGCGCAACTGGTCGATGACCATCTGGCCCTCGTTGCGGTCCGAGAGCGGCGCGGACAGCACGGTGGTGCCGTTTTCGGTCGGGTGCGCAGGCGCAAGCGGGGCGGCGAGGTCTTCGACGGAGCGGGTCTGCATCACAATGTCTACAAGCTGCTGGCTGTCCGCGCCGGTGACGACGAACTTTACGGGGTCGGTGCGGAACGCGGGGAAGGTCTCATTGAAGTTGTCCTGCGCCTGGCGGGTCTCCTGGTTAGGCGGTAGGTACGTCTCGTTGATGCCACCGAAGGTGATGCCGACCATTGGCGCGGTAATGAGCAGGAGCAGCGCTGAGACACCGACGACAACGGTCTTCGCGTGGCGCATTGCCCAGGCCGGGATGCGGAACCAGATGGTGTCCTCGATCCGGCGTGCGGTGCGGCGTGTTCTGCGCACGGACCACTTGTCGATGTTCCGCCCCAGCATGCCGAACAGCGCCGGCAGCACCGCAACGGAGATGATCGCTGCGAGGACCACCGCACTGATCGCGCCGTAGGCCACCGACTTCAGGAAGGCCTGCGGGAACATCAACAGGCCGGAGAGGGCCACACCAACCATGAGCGCGGAGAAGAACACGGTCTTGCCGGCGGTGGTCGTGGTGACTGCAACTGCCTCGCGCGTATCGAGTCCCCGGTCCAGCTCCTCGCGGAACCGCGAGACCATGAACAGGCCGTAGTCGATGGCTAGACCCAGGCCCAGCAGGGTGATGATGGACTGGGAGAAGATGTTGA
Source organism: Corynebacterium glaucum (assembly GCF_002287505.1). GTDB lineage: Bacteria > Actinomycetota > Actinomycetes > Mycobacteriales > Mycobacteriaceae > Corynebacterium > Corynebacterium glaucum. The sequence continues at coordinate 2,332,464 of NZ_CP019688.1, read as the reverse complement.
CCTGCTGGAACTGGGCAAGGATTGCCAGCAGCGACAGCGAACCGACGATGGACAGGATGCCCACGATTAAAGGCATTGCCGCGGCGACCACACCGCCGAAGACGAAGAGCAAGATGATGGCGACGAACACGAGGCCGATGCGCTCAGCGCGGGCGATGTCGTTCGCCATGCCGGTATCCAGCGCGTCGGCGACTGCCGTGGCACCGGCGATCTGGACGGTTGCGTTCGGGATGTCGATCGCTTCAAGCGCGGGCTTAATGGTGCGGAAGTCTTTGAGCGTTTGCTCGCCGTCGCCGACTAGGCCAATCGCGGCGAAGGCTTTAGTGCCGTCCGGGCTCATTTGCTGCGAATTCGGCGCTGCGAAGTAGCTGCGGATCGCGTCGACCTCGTTGGGGTGGTTGGTCTTGAGCGCGTTAATCTGCTCGTTCGCAGCGTGGAACACTGCCGGGTCGTTGACGTTGTCGGCGGTGACCATGAGCACGACATCGCCGGAGTTGTCGCGGCCGAAGGTCTGCTGCTCGATGACGGCTGCAGCGGTTGATTCCGCGCCCGGGTCTTCCCAGCCTTCCTGGGAGAGCCGCTCACCGAGCTTCGAGCCGAAGAGCACCTGCAAGATGATGATGATCGCCACCACCACGACAGGAATGATCTTGCGGTGGCGGAAGGCGAAGTGGCCCCACCTGTAGAACACTTACTCTCCTCGGGTGTTGTTGAGCAGCGCTGCAAGCGGGCGGAACGGCTGCAGCCAGGCGCCGCCTTCGGGAAGCTGGTCGAGGTTGATACGCGGCAGTGGTTCGCGGAACACCCCGGGGATGTCCTCGAGGTCGACGAACGTGACGCACTCCGAGTTCACGGCCCAAGAGGCGTGCTCGTGGAAACCGAGCACCGTGACCGGGATGCCCTGCGCAGCTAACTCCTCGATTGGCTCCAGAAAGTTCTGCCCGTCGGCGGATGCCACAACGACGCCGCGAAGCACGCCTTCGGTAGACCGGCGTTCGATGTGGGCGAGCATGTCCTGATCAACGTCGGAATCTTCGTCGCTCTTCGGTTTGGCGAAGACCGCGAATCCGACGTTGCGCAGCGCTTCGACCCAGGGGCGAACTGCGTCGGCGCCGGCGGGGGAGACGTTGGTGAACACCGTGGCTTCCGGTTCAACGCGCTCGCCGGTGGTCTCGCTGAGTTCGCTCGCCTGGCCGAGGAGCCAACGGCCGATTGCGTCGAAACGCGGACGGTAGGCGGCGGTAGGGCGACCGCCCAAGATGGCGCCCAGGCCCATATCCAGGTTCGGCGCGTCCCACACCAGCAGGTAGCTGGCCGGGCCAGGCGTCGCCCCGGGGGTGTACGGGTGCGTCATTTCGTGCAGATCCATCCCTATTTCTTCTCCCACAGGTACTCGCGGATCACGTGGTCCTTATCCATGCCTTTGCCCTCGAACTTAGTGATCACCTGGCGGTCCGTGAGCAACGGCGCGTCTTCCCACGGCCAGCCCTTGTAGGTGAGTTGTGGCTCAACGTTGACCAGCTCGTCGATCCACTCGGCGTAGTCGGCGTGGTCGGTGGCCACGTGTAGCACTCCGCCCGGCTTCAACCTGGTCGCAATCAGGTTCAACGTGCCGGACTGGATGATGCGGCGTTTGTGGTGGCGCGCCTTCGGCCACGGGTCCGGGAAGAAGATGCGTACGCCGTCAAGGGATTCGGGCGCGATCATGCGGGCGAGCACTTCGACGCCGTCGCCGCGGATCATGCGGATGTTGTCGATGTTGGCGCGCACTACCGATCCGAGCAGCTTGGCAAGGCCGGGTTTGTACAGCTCCACGGCGATAATGTTGGTGTCCGGTTCAAGCGGTGCCATGGCCGCGGTGGATGTGCCGGTACCGGAGCCGATCTCCAAGACCGTCTTTGCGTGGCGTCCGAACCAGGAATCGACGTCTAACTGTTCGTCGTTAAGCACTAGCCCTAACTTGGGCCAATGCTCTTCGAAGAGGGCCTCCTGGTTGTCGGTGAGCGTGCCGCGGCGGAAGGTGACGGAACCGAGGCGGGGGTAGTCGAGCCCGGTGTCGAACTCCGTTTGGAGTGGGCGACCATGCGGCAATTCGCCGGTGCCCGGGCGTTGAATTGGGGAATCAGGATTATTCATTGCGACAATTGTGCACGTGACGTGCGCGGATGCCAAATGGGCGCGCCTCTTGCGCCGCGTTGGAATTTTGGTGCGTACCCCCATTTGTTCACAGGTTTGTGCTGGGGTGATGCAACTTCCTGCCCGGTGTGGGTGGAGTTGGTTAGGCTGGGGCCGACGCACAAATTGGCCTAGCCCTGGCACAAGGAGACACAGTGACCGAGAGCACCACCGTCCAGCGACTCGAAGGCGAGCTGCCCACCGACAATGAGGCGCTGATCAAATGGATCAACAACGCCGTGGACATTTTCAACCCGGACCGTGTGGTGTTTGCGGACGGCTCCGACGAGGAGTGGGATCGCATGGCCGCCGACCTCGTGGAAAAAGGTACGCTGATCCGCCTCAATGAGGAAAAGCGCCCGAACTCCTTCCTGGCCCGTTCGAACCCGTCGGATGTGGCTCGCGTGGAATCGCGCACCTTTATCTCCACCCACAAGCAGGCGGACGCGGGTCCCACGAACAATTGGATGCGCCCGGACGCGCTGAAAGAAGAGATGCTCGAGCACTTCGACGGCGCAATGAAGGGCCGCACGATGTACGTCGTGCCGTTCTGCATGGGCCCGATCGACGATCCGGACCCGAAGCTGGGTGTACAGCTGACCGATTCCGAGTACGTGGTTATGTCCATGCGTGTGATGACGCGCATGGGCACCGAGGCACTGAACAAGATCCAGGGCGACAACTTCGTGCCGTGCCTGCACTCGGTGGGCGCGCCGCTTGAAGAGGGCGAAGAAGATGTCGCGTGGCCGTGCAACGAGACGAAGTACATCTCCCACTTCCCGGAGACCAAGGAAATTTGGTCCTACGGCTCGGGCTACGGCGGCAACGCGATCTTGGCGAAGAAGTGCTACGCACTGCGCATCGCTTCCGTGATGGCCAAGGAAGAGGGCTGGATGGCGGAGCACATGCTCATCCTCAAGCTCACCTCTCCGGAGGGCAAGGCCTACCACATCGCCGGCGCGTTCCCGTCCGCGTGTGGCAAGACCAACCTCGCCATGATCACCCCGACCCTCGAGGGCTGGTCGGCAGAGGTCGTCGGCGACGACATCGCATGGCTCAAGCTTCGCGACGACGGCCTGTACGCCGTGAACCCGGAGAACGGTTTCTTCGGTGTCGCGCCGGGCACGAACTACGCGTCCAACCCGATCGCGATGCGTGCCATGGAGCCGGGCAACACCCTGTTCACCAACGTTGCGCTGACCGATGACGGCGACGTCTGGTGGGAGGGCATGGACGGCGACGCTCCGGAGCACCTCATCGACTGGCGCGGCAAGGAGTGGACGCCTGACGACGAACGCAAGGCGGCCCATCCGAACTCCCGGTACTGCGTGCCGATTGCACAGTGCCCGAACGCTGCTCCCGAGTTCAACGACTGGCAGGGCGTGAAGATCGACGCCATCCTGTTCGGTGGGCGCCGCCCGGACACCGTCCCGCTGGTGACTGAGGCTTACGACTGGGAGCACGGCACCATGATCGGTGCGATGCTGTCCTCTGGGCAGACTGCGGCGTCTGTGGAGGCGAAGGTGGGAACCCTGCGCCATGACCCGATGGCGATGCTGCCGTTCATCGGCTACAACGTGGGCGACTACTTTCAGCACTGGATCGACATGGGTCGCCGCGGTGGCGACCGCATGCCGGCCGTGTTCCTTGTGAACTGGTTCCGCCGTGGCGACGACGGCCGCTTCCTGTGGCCGGGCTTCGGCGAGAACTCGCGCGTGCTGAAGTGGATCGTGGACCGCATCGAGGGCCGCGTAGGCGCAACCGAGACTGTCGTGGGCCACACCGCCCGCGCTGAGGACCTTGATCTTGAGGGCCTTGATACGCCGATCGAGGACGTGCGGGAGGCGCTCACTGCAGAGCCGGCGCTGTGGCGTGAGGATCTCCGCGACTCGCGTCAGTACCTCGAGGAGCTGGGTGCCCGCGTACCGCAGGAGATTTTCGACGAACTCGACCTCCTGTCCGGCCGCATCAAAGTGGCTACCCGCGTTCGCCGCGAAATGGAAGACCAGATCGCCGAGGCAGTATCCGCCGCGATCTCCGATGAGCGCAGCGCACGTTCCGCAGCGAAGGGTGCCAGCGCGAACTAGTGCTTGACCAGCACTAACACGAGGTTGGAGACAGCGAACTCGCGGAGAACAGGTACGCGAGTGAGCCACCATGCCCAGTGTGGGTGGTAGCGCGGGAACGCGAACGCAAACTGGCCGGTGGATTCAGCCCAGCGCAGCCCTTCCGCGGCGGACACGTTGAACAGCGATTCGCCGAAGACGTTCTTCGGCGGGCGGCCGTGGATGCGCTCGTAGCGGCGGCGGGCGAAATTACCGCCAATGTAGTGGGGGAGCACCCCAGTCTCGTGTCCGCCGAACGGCCCGAGCCACACGGTGTAGCTCAGGACAATCAACCCACCGGGCCTGGCCACGCGCAGCATCTCGTCGCCCATCTGCTCCCAGCCAGGGATGTGCTCCGCGACGTTTGAGGAATACACGATATCGAAGGCACTGTCGGCGAACGGCAGCGCACGAGCGTCGCCGCGCACCGCGCCGTAGCCGGTGATGCCGGCCGCGGACATCTCGGACACGTCGGGCTCGAGGCCGATATAGGCAGTGTCTGCGAATGCTTCGGCGAAATACCCGGGGCCGCCCCCGACATCGAGCACGCTGCGGCCGCGGAGAGGGGTGCCGGTAAGGTCGCGCAACAGGGCGTCGATAAGCAAATGTGTGTCCCGCGCCAAACCTTCGTAAAAAATGCGCGGCCGGAACTGCTCGTAGCCGAACGAGCGGAGCAAGCGCAGCGAACGGCGAAGCGTGGCAAGGCGGCGGGTACGGTACATAGCGATGAAGATACTGCTGATGTGCTGGCGCGACACCACCCACCCGCAAGGCGGTGGCTCGGAGCGCTACCTCGAGCGCGTCGGCGAGTACTTGGCGCGCGAGGGCCACGAGGTTATTTACCGGACGGCGAAGCACACGGATGCGCCGCGGCGCTCGCGCCGAAATGGCGTGCGCTACGAGCGCGCCGGCGGGAAATACGGCGTGTACGTGCTGGCGCCGCTGTCGATCTGGCGCAACCGGCCAGACATTATCGTGGATACGCAAAACGGCATCCCGTTCTTTGCGAGGCTCTTCACACGCCGGCCGGTGGTGCTGCTTACGCACCACTGCCACCGCGAGCAGTGGCCGGTGGCAGGCCCGATCATCGGGCGGTTGGGTTGGTTCCTGGAATCGCGGGTCGCGCCGCGCGTGTACCGAGGCGCCCAGTACGTGACGGTCTCGCAGGCCTCGAAGCGCGACCTGGTTGCGCTGGGCGTGCGCGGGCGCGACATTGAAATCGTGGAAAATGGAGTCGACGAGGTGCCACTTGACGGGCCATTGCTTCACGACGACGGACGTGTCCACCTCATCACCTTGTCCCGACTCGTTCCGCACAAGCGGATCGAGCTGGCTATCGATGCCGCGGCGCAGATCGACGGCGCGGTGCTGGATGTGGTGGGTTCCGGCTGGTGGGAGGACAACCTGCGCGAGTACGCGGCGCGGTACCCGTCCGACAAAGTGGTCTTCCACGGGCATGTCTCAGAGGCGCACAAGCACGCGCTGCTCGAACGCGCCCGGGTGCACCTCTTGCCGTCGGCGAAGGAGGGCTGGGGGATCGCGGTAATTGAGGCGGCTCAGCACGGGGTGCCTACCGTGGGGTTTGCTGATGCCGGCGGGGTGAACGAGTCGATCCGGGACGGAGAGACCGGCAGACTGGTGCGCGCTGACGAGGACTTCGCGGCCGTGGTGCGCGAGACGCTTGGCGCTGACATGGCAGACGCGGCGCGCGCGTTTGCGGCGCAGTTCTCCTGGGAAGCGACCGGCCGGAAGTTCTTGAGCGTGCTTAAAGCAGCTCGGTGGTCCAGTTGAGCTGCTGGATCTTCATATCCAACGCGCGGAAATCCTTGCTCATCTGATCGGCGCTGCGGCGCAGCTCCCCGACATCAAGCGTGGGCACGAACTTGATCTCGCTTCGGTTGTAGCGATCGCCGCGGATGGCGGCGGCATCGGCAACGGAGGTGTATATCCGGCGAGCGCGCAAGAACCCGTCGCGTCGCGCAATGGCGTCGGTAAGCGTCATACCCTCGTCGAATGGAGTGTTCGCGTTGGTGTGGTTGATCCGGCGAACCAAGATTTCGATCTCTTCGAGGAGTTGTTCTGCTTCTCTGAGCAATGCTTGGGGGTCTTCTGACGGGGTATCCCCTTCCTGGACGCGCGCGACTGCGTTGAGTCGGCCCTGCAGCTTGTTCAGCCGGTCCTGCGCTTCAGAACGGCGCGCGAGCGCTTCCGCCAACAACATGGCACAACCTCCTTGGTATCAGTCCCCGAGCCCACCCTCACGCGCGGAACTTCCAACGTCGCGGTAGTGCACTGTGCACCCCACCACTTCAGAGAGTTGGTTGGGGTTTGCGCTGTGCTGATGTGCTCCGTGCCGGTCGCTTTCTGTGCAGAAGTAGGTCTCGAACCTCTCTGCCCCGAGCGACCACCAGGGCGCCATGAGCCCCTCTTACCCTCGGGGCGGGGTTGACGTTCGCTAAGTTCGCGCGTTACCGACTAACGGGTAAAGATACCAGGCAGGGCTTAAGCGGCCTGGTTGGGGAAGAGCTCGCCCTTGGCCAGGCGGTCCTTCATCTCTGCCTCAACGAGCAGGGGAACGAAATCCTCGATCACGGCGTTGGCGTTGTGCTTGCGCACGACGGCATCGAACGCGTCGTGGAATTCGACCTCGTCGAACTTGTAGCCGTGCTCCTGGTACAGATCCTGGCGGATGTTGCGCAGGACGCGCTCGCGGATGATGGAGAAGTCAATGTTATTTATGTCGGTGTAGCTGCGCATGGTGTTGTTTCCTTTCGGTGATGTTCAGTGATGTTCGGTGATGTTTAGCGATCTGACCTGCCGAAGGCCAGGAAGTATGCGAGCGCCATTTCTTCAAGGCGATCGTCATCAAACTTGTCTGCGTCGAATTGCATCGGGGTGGCCTCCTTTCTCTAACTGCGGCTACGCTCAATTGCGTAACCTTGTGTTCATCTGGAGTTCACTTTAGAAGTGGCAGGTGGGCCATGCAAGGGCGTCCATCATTGGACCTCGCCATTAATGGGTTAAAAGCAACTAAGTTGCATGAACGTGCAGGTCAGAGGCCTAAAAGACTTAATATTTCCTAAGAGTGATCCTCGTCACACCAAAAAGCGGGGCGGCGCACCAGAGGGCGAAAAGCGCGATGCCGAGGGGTGGTAAACCCCGTTGTTCGGCACCGGTTTCTAGAAGATCTCCATCCGGGTACACCACCACTCCAATGCCCAAGGATTTGAGTGCTTCGAGATCGTTTTGCGCCCGCTGCGCCGCGAGCCACCGGGGCGAGGGAGGATCGGCAACGGTGCCGTCGACAAGCAAAAGCCCCGATTCGACCGCGTTCATGACTTTGGGGGCGGGGTCGACGACCACTCTGCCGCCGATGTCAATCAGCGCTGGGCGATCGGCGAAGAAGACGTCCCGGCCGCGGTGATCAATTGCAGGGAACTCGATGGCAGTGGGGGTGAGGGCGCGCAGCGCGAGCGGTGCGTCAGGGACCTGGAGGAGCGCCATTAACAGCGCAGTGCCAGCGAGTTTTGGGGTGAGCGCGCCGGCGGCGGCGGTGCAGGCGGGGAGGGTGAGGATGAGCCACTTTTGGGAGTCGCGAAGCAGGCCGGCGCCGGGGACGGTCTCGATGAGGGGGGCGAGCAGGCCCGCCCACGACGCGAGCGCGATGGCAAAGCCGATGCCGGCGAGCACAAGCCAGCGGGTGTTCACGGCGCGCCAGCCGAGTGCCAAGATGGCGAAGAGTCCGATGCCGAACAGAGCGAAACCGAGGTTGCGCGACTCCGGCACGGCGTCTGCGTTCCAGATCCCGCCGAGGCCGAGCAGCGCGCCGAGGGTGCCCACGAATGTCTCCGCGCGGGGGGCGAACAGGGCGGCAGAGGCGGCGCTCGAGGTGGCGGCGGCTGGGGTTAATAGGCCGGCAACCACCCATGGTGCGCAGGTCAGCGTCGTCGTGAGGAGGCCGCGCCACCCGCGCGCAAAGGTAGCGGCGGCGATCGCGCCGGTGGGTGTGAGCGAGGCGAGCCAGTGCGCCAACGTGGCTTGGGCGGGCGGCGCGAGCGCGACCGCGGGCAGCAGCCAAGCGGCGGCGACGAGCGACCAGTGGCCTTGAAGCAGGCGCTCGATAACGAACGGGTTCCACAGCAGCACCGTCATCGCGGCTGCTTTGCCCAGAGAAGACCGGCCGAGCCGGTACGCGCTCACAGCCGCGGCGATAGCTGCGCCAACCATGATCATGCGCAGCGCGAGCATCGGCCACGGCACGATCCCGAGCAGCGCGTCCTGCGGGACGTTGCGGGCGGCCAGATCGCCGTAGCCTAACGATGCCCGCGTGAGCGCCATCTGGTCAAACACCAGCATGTCGCGCAGCGCGAACGCCTCGCCAACGCCCGCCGGGACCAGAAACGGCCAGGTAACAGCCAGCACGAGCAGCGCGCCATAGGCCTTGAGCCCTGCGTCTACGCCCACAACGGCTCGTATACTGACCACATCGGAAAGACTAACGGAAAGACCCACACGCCCCCTGTGCTCCCTGTGCTCCCTGAGCTGGACGGGCTGCGCGCCGTCGCGGCGTTCGGGATCCTGACCACGCACGTCGCGTTTCAGGCCGGCACCGGCTCGCCGTTCTTGGAGCGCTTCGATTTCTTCGTACCCGTTTTCTATGCCCTCTCCGCGTTCCTCCTCGCACGCGGCGGCCAGCGCCCGGGCTATTACCGCCGTCGCGTCGCCCGCATCGCGCCCGCGTACCTGGTCTGCGTCGCTGTGGTGCTAGTGACGCTGCCGTCGCTGAGCACGGTCACAGCAAGCCAAGCCGCAGCCAACCTCGCCATGGTGCAGATCTACGTGCCGGGAGGGCTCATCGACGGCCTCACCCACATCTGGTCGCTCTGCGTCGAAGTCGCGTTCTACCTGGTCCTGCCGCTGTACTTGAAACTCGGGCAGCGCGGGCGCTGGGCCACGATTATGGCGGCGGTCCCGCTCGGCCTTTGCTGGCCCTGGCTCGTCTGGCCGTTCTACGACCCCGCCGTCCTCAACCTTCAGATCTGGCCGCCGTCGTTCGCCCCTTGGTTCGCCGTCGGCCTCGTCCTCGCCGAACTTGAACAATTAAACGTGCGCTACACCGGCCCCCGCTGGCCGTTCCCGCTCATCGGACTGGGCGTCGCCTGGTTCGCGGGCCTCATCGGCCCGCCGGGACTTGTCCATCCCACCCCGCAAGAATTCAACGCCCGCGTCATCTGCGGCACCATCTTCGCCGCGTGCTTCGTCGCGCCGTTCGCACTCGGCCCGCGCCTCAGCGGCACGTTCCTCTCCTCGCGCCCCATGGTCACCCTCGGTCGCTGGTCCTACTCCATATTCCTGTGGCACATGTCCGTGCTCTACTTCGCGTTTCCAGTCTTGGGGCTTTCGCTTTTCGACGCCCCCTTTATCCCGACTTGGGTTTTCACAGCTGTAGTCAGCGCGGCGGTCGGCTACGTCTCTTATGAGTTGGTGGAGGTGCCGGGGGCTCGGTTGGTGCTATCCGGCTGGTCTGGAAAAGCGAGGCACGCAACGGCAAAGCAACCGGCGAGCGCGAGCAGCCACGTATCGCCTGCGTAGTTCGGGTTCGGCCACGGGGCGCGCGCCAGCCACAGCCCAGCAAACGTCATCGCGCCGCCGGCCAGCCAACTACTCGGAATCAGTGTGAACCGGCGCACGGTCCAGGCAAGCGCGACGGACGCGGCGCCAATCAACGGATTCGCAACAACCACGACGAGCAGTGGCAAGGCTGCAAATGTTGATGTCGCAGATTCGTATCGCTCGTGTCGGCGCCGTGGCAGCCACAAACACGCAGCCAGCACGAGCAGCGAGAACACGCCGCCAAAGAAGAGGGTGCGCCGGTAAAGCTGGTCTCCTTCGTGCCACATGGTGAACTCGCCGCTGGTTCCGGCGGGGAGGCGAAACGCCTGGGCGCCGGCGTCGATAAGCAGAGGCTCGAGCTCCGTGCTGCCGACACTTGCCCGCAAACCGTTGTTGAACGCGCGGGTGGTGAGGATGATGCGGTCGGTGTCGGCTGCTTGTGCTTGACCAGCGAACGGCTCCCAGCTCGGCAGGACGAGTGGGGCGTGGGTGAGCATGATGGTTTCGGCGCTGGTGACCAGTTCGTGCTGGCCTGCGGGGAGGAAGACGGTGCCTTCGACCTCGCGGCCGTCGATGCGCGCCGGGGCGGAGAGTGTCCATTCGGCGTCGATGTCGGTGACGAAGCGGCGCTGCAGCACCTCGGTCGCGGGGAAGATGCGCTGGAAGAAGTAGGCGTCGCCGGGGCGGTCGACATCGACGATGCGGGAGATGCCCGCGTCGATTTCGGTGATGCCGACGGGTTCGGTGAGCGTGATGCGGCGCGCGCCGTTGGTCGCCAGCGTGCGCGGCTGCCCGCCGACGAGCGAGACGGTGCGATCCGGGCCATCGCCGGAGATGATGACCTCGGTGTTCGCGGTGGCGGTGATGGAAAAGGTGTCGGTTTGCGGCGTGAACTCAATGTAGGTGTCCGTGTCGCCGGGGGCGGGCCACCATGCGGTGTCCTCGAGTCCGTCGAACGCGGCGGTGAGAGATTTCGATGCATCGGTGCGGAAGGTGCCTGAGTCGGCGGCGGAGGAGGACGCGCGCGCCTCGCCCTCCATATGCACCTTGGTGCGACGGCTCTGGGAGACGTAGTCCTTCGCCGCGTTGTGCACGCTCTCGTCTTCCTCGGGCGTGGCCAGGTGCGCGGACTGCGCGCCGTTGCCGTAGTTACGGTTGGCCAGCGCCGGGGTATCGGTGACGATCGTGTGGCGCGGGTTTTCATCGCGGCGGTCCAGCATCACCGGGAAATAGCCCAGTTCGCGCCACAGCAGCGGCAGTCCCTCCCCGCCGACCTGGGCGCGCAGCGGTTCATCGGCGGTGATCATCATGTCGCGGTTCGTATCCAGCATGAAGATGTCGACGTCGCCGAAGCTCGCGGTCGGCTTGCCCAGGCTCGGCGTGGGGGTCTGGTGCTCGAGGTCGCGGCGCACCACGACCGCCCCCACACCGATCGAAAGCAGGGCTTGCTTATCGACGACTTCCACCTGCCCATCCAGACCCCGAATCGCTTCAGGATTCACCAGCGGGATCGCGTCGCGGAAGGCGAAGCGGGAACTGGTGAGGGCCTGAATCGGCTCGTCGCGGGTCCACCCCCACTCCTGGCGGGCGAAAGGGGCAGCCGGGACGACGAGGGTGCGGGTACCTGCGGCGTGCTCGTCGAGCCACTCGCCTGCGGCGATCCAATCGTCGCTGATCTCGTCCCAAGTGCCCTGGGGTAGAAGCCGCAGCGACCACGCGGGGGCGATCGCAATGGCCGCGGCGAGCAGGGCGGCGGTGGTTTTCGGCGCGGCGTGCTTGACGCTAAGCAGCCACCCGACGCCGAGCACCAGCGGTAGGCGCACCAAGGGATCGAATTTGTGCAGGTTGCGAAACGGCGCGAGCAGGGTGTCGTAGAGCGGGACCAGGAAATGCGCGCTGGCCAGCAGCGCGAACCCGACCGCGAAGATGGATATGAAGGCGCGGCGCTGCGGAAAGTCGGCGCGGGAGAGGCCAGCCAGCCCGAGCGCGGCGACGACGCAGGTAGCGATGATGAACGTCGGCTCCGCCACGAGCAGGAAACCGGCGAGACGCTCCGTTTCCACGAACGGTGCCCAGCTGGTGGTGCCGCGCAGGATCTCCACGGAGTTGAGCCAGGTGGTGGTGACGGTGGCGGACTCGATGTAATCCAAAAATGGCGCCGAATATGCGCCGAGCACGAACAGCGGCCCGATCCACCACGCGGACACGACCATCGCTCCAGCGGTGAACCAACACAGCTTGCCAAACTTCCCCCGCGCGAGCAGATACACCGCCGCCGGCGCGCACGCCGCGATAGTGGCGGTGGCGTTCACCCCGCCCATCAGCGCGACCGGAACTACAGCCGCGGCAACGTTCGGGCGCTTACCCACCAACGGCACCAGCGTCCAGGGCACCAGCGCCACCGGCCACGCCTCCGACGAGATCGCAGTGAGCGTGGTCAGAATGCGCGGCGACAGCGCATAGAGCACCGCGGCGGTAACGGCCGGCAGTGTCGCGGTGATCCCGATGCGCCGAGCCAAGACCAGCGGGCCGGAATATGCGATGGATAACAGCAGCGCCCACCAGATGCGTTGCGCGACCCAATCCGGCACGTGCAGCCAGTCCGCCAGCAAGAAGAACGGGCCCTGGGGGAAGAGGTAACCGTAGGCCTGGTTCTGTACCTGGCCGAGCGGAAACTCATCGGTATAAATGTGCAGCGCGTTGCGCAGAAAGCCTGCCGGGTTGGCGGTGAGGTCGAACTTGGTGTCAGCGGCGATCTGGCCCGGGGGTTGCAACAACGCGAGCAGGGTCAGCGCCAGCCACCCGAGCCAGTGTGTGCGCATCTAGTCCCGCGAGCCGTACTCCGGGCCGCCGAGGACAGCTTCGTCAGCGGGCACCGCGCCGCCGGTAGGCACCGTGGTCTGGCCGGAAAACGCGGCGATGCCGAGCACCCCCACTACGCCCAGCACCACGCCTACAACGGCGCTGGCGAGCACCGAGGACACCGAGGACACCGAGGACACCGCGACGCTACCAGCTTCGTCGGCGTTGTCGAGGTCGATGGTGACTCGGTAAGACATGCGTAGGAGCCTACCAGCGGATCGTGCGAATCCCTGCGTAGAGTGGCTTCAGGTATGCGGCAGGAAAGGAGCGACAAGTTGCGTTTGCAAAGCTCAGCAGCAGTTGCGCTTGCCTGCGCGCTCACGGTGGCGTCGATAAGCGCATGCTCGCTTGACGACGACACGCCAGCTCCTGCCACCTCTGAAGCTTCTCCCACGAGTGAGCCCCCGCCGCCACCGCCACAGCCATCTCCGACCGCAGAGGATCGGGTGCCGCAGGACCTGCGAGCGAAGGTGGCGTCGCTGATGGTGGTTGGGGTGTCGAACTACGACCAGGCCCGGTTTGCGCTCGATCAGGGCGCGGGTGGGTTGATCATTCCCAGCTGGGCGGATCCGGGTCTGCTCACCGACGAGGGGCGCAACATCAACGCTTTGCGTGCCGAGTACGACCGGCCCTTCTCGGTGGCGATCGACTTCGAGGGCGGGCGCGTGCAGCGCCACAGCGGCGTGCTCGGGGACTTCATGCCGCCGCGGGTGCTGGCTGGCATGCCGCCTGAGGTGATTCAGGGCACCGGGTACGACATCGGGGTCTCGCTGCGCGCTCACGGCATCAACGTGGATTACGCGCCGCTGTTGGACCTCGACGTGACTAATTTGGACATTGTCGGCGACCGTTCGTTCCACGGAGCTCCCGATGAGGTTGTCCGGATCGGTGGCCTGTTTTCGCAAGGGCTTTTCGACGCCGGTGTGACACCTACGTTCAAGCACTTTCCCGGCCATGGGCGCGCCTCAGGCGACACGCACCATCAGCTCGCGATCACCCCGCCTCTGGAAGATGTGCGCGGTTTGGACATGGTTCCTTACGGCCCGCTGCTGGAGCGCTTCCCACACGCGAGTGTGATGATGGGCCACATGATCGTGCCCGGGATGGGTGAAGACGGTGTGCCGAGTTCGCTGAACCCCGAGGCGTACCGCGTGCTGCGCGAGGGGGACTATCCGGGTGGCGTGCCTTTCAACGGGGTGGTGGTCACCGACGATCTCTCCGGAATGCGGGGGCTTTTGGACTACACCCCAACACCGGAAGCAGTAAAGCGGGCAATCGTCGCCGGCGCAGATCAAGCGCTCTGGTCATCCGGCACCGACCTGCCGTACATCATCGACCTGGTAACTGGCGCGGTGATGTCTGGAGAGATCCCGATGGCGCGCGTTGACGAGGCTGCCACGCGCGTGCAGCAGCAGCTTATCGACGGTGGGTTGTAGCGCGAACACAGTAAATCGAACGGCTCTCGATTACCCTGATATGGGTGAGTACGGTAAATGCGACAACGCAGCGCTTAGGGCGCGGCGGCAAGATCGCGCTCGGCGTGGTGCTGGGCGCGCTTGCGGTGCTCCTTGCCATCTACGTAGCCGACCTGGCGTTTAACCGAGGCAATGTGCCTCGCGGGACTGAGGTTGGCGGCGTGGCTATCGGGGGGATGAGTCCGGCTGAGGCGGAGGCCAAGCTCGAGCAGGAGCTTGGCGGCGTTGAGAAGAACGCAGTGGAGATTCGCGCAGGGAGCCAGCGTTCGACGCTGGTGCCGGAGGCGGCAGGCCTTGCGGTGGACTGGCCAGCCACAGTAGAGGCTGCCGGGGTGGAACCGATGAACCCGTTCATTCGACTGCGCAACCTGATCTCCACCCGTGAGGTCGACGTGGTGACCACCGTGGATGAGGCGCGGTTCGCGCCCGAGATCGACCGCGTGAACGGTGAACTTCGGGTGGAGCCCATCGACGGCTCGATTGCAGTCGAAAACGGCCGCGCAGTCGAACACGCGCCCGAGAACGGCCAGGACGTGACTAACGAGGTGCTTCGCGAATACGTGACCGGTCAGTGGCTGCGGCCTGAGGGTGTGGAGATCACCAAGCTTGAGACGCTGACCCCCGCGATTGATGAAAGCGTGTTGAAGGATGCCATGCAAGGCCCGGTTCGTTCAGCCCTAGACGGTCCCCTGACGGTCCGCGGCAAGCGGCACGGCGACGGCGAGGGCGAAGTGGCGGCGTCCATTCCGCAGGAGCGACTCGGCGAGATCGTGGAGTTCCCCGTGGTGGACGGCAAGATAACACCACTGGTCCATCCCGAGGCGGCGGAGGCGATTTTCGCTGAGCAGCTCAAAGAAACCGAAACCGAGAAGCAAAACGCCCGGGTCCTTGCCAGCGGCGGGGTGGAGCCGTCGGTCGACGGCATCGTGGTCGACTGGGGCAAGACACTGGAGCGTTTCGAAGACCGCCTCCTCGGAGACTCCCCGCGAGACTGGGAGGCCACCTACAAGGAGGAACCTGCGAACTTCACCACGGATATGGCGCAGAACGCGACCTTCGACCAGGTGGTAGGTTCCTTCACCACGGGCGGATACTCGGGTGCTTCCGGCACTAACATCGGCATCGTCGCCCGGGCGGTCAACGGTGCGATCGTGAACCCGGGTGAGACCTTCTCGCTGAACGGCCACACCGGTCCGCGCGGCGCCGCACAGGGGTACGTGGAGTCCGGCATCATCCTGAACGGCCGCGCGGACACCGCGGTCGGCGGCGGCATCTCGCAATTCGCGACCACGCTCTACAACGCGTCTTACTTCGCCGGCATGACGGACATCGCGCACACCGCGCACTCGTACTACATCTCCCGCTACCCGGCAGGGCGCGAGGCGACGGTCTACGAGGGTGCGATCGACCTGCAGTTCCGCAACGATTCGCCGCACCCGGTGAAGATCGAGACCTCGGTCGGTGGGGGAGAGGTCACCGTCAACCTCATGGGCGTGAAGACGGTGAACGTCGAATCCGTCAACGGCGGTCGCTGGGCGCACACTTCTCCCCAGGAACAGGTGGTCACCGGGTCGAGCTGTATCCCGTCTTCGGGCATCCCGGGCTTCACCACGTCCGACACCCGCATCATCAGTGACCTGAGTGGCAACGAAATCAAGCGCGAAACCCAGACCACGGTGTACAGCCCGCAGCCGATCGTCCGCTGCGGCGATGGTGGCGATTCCGGTCCAGCACCTGCACCGGAACCGCCGGAAGGCGAGTAACAGTTAGTACTCGTCCAGTGGGGCGTTCGCCATTTCGTCGGCAAGCGCGTCCATGATGCGCCAGCCGAGCTGCGGCGCACCCTCCGGGACGAAGGCGGTGTGATCGCGGCGGGCGAGGGCTTGGATTACTGCGCCGTACGGGGACAACGGGCCGTCGAAAAGCGAAATGCCCATGACTTCCTTCCGGTCCCGCCGGAACCCCTTGCCGGTGCGCAGCAGGATGCGGGTGCGCTCCCAACCTGGCAGCGACGAAGCGATCTCGAGCTGCACCAGGGTTTCCGTCTCGCGGGCCGGGTCGACACCCGGCAAGGTAGGTGGCGGGCACGCGCAGGTCCTGATCCACATTGGCCTGCACAGCATCATCGACCTGTGTCTGGTAATCGTCCACGTCCTGACGCCCGGAGCCGATGACTTCCATCTCCGCGCCGCTGGCTGCGATGTACTCGCCAAGTCCTGGCAGCAGCAGCCGCATCGCCAGGTCGCTCGTGCCTCCAAGAATGATGAAAGAGATCATGCCGTCAGGCTACGCGCGGGCGGCTGATTCCGGCGGCTCGTGCTCACCGGGAGCCCGCTCCAGGCCCCACCGGGTCAACTCCGCCAAGAGAGGATCGCGCGGCATCAGCGGGTGCAAAGGTGCGTAGCCGTCGTAGAAATCGGCGACGTTGATGTTCGCTACGTCTGCGCCGTCGATAGGCAAAAGCTCCGATGCTGAAGTCGGGGTGACCACCGTATCCGCCGGCGAGTACAGCGAGGTGTACATGACGCGCGGATCGGTGTCCGGCACGTTCGAGCGCTCGGTGGACCACGGCGAACCTGCGAGTTGCTGCGAAGCGCCGCGGGTGGCAAACAGCATGCCCAGCCACGGCCAGCGCGTGAGCAGCGGATGCAGCCAGCTCACTCGGCCGTGAAAGTCGGTGCCGTGGAAGTTGCCGCCGAGCGCCACGACGCGCCGCACCTTGTCCGCCCCTCCGTCGCCGATGTAAAGCTTCACCATCAGTCCGCCTTGCGAGTGCGCCACAATGTCCACCTGCTCAGCGCCCGTCTCGGCCAGCACGTGGTCGACGTTTTCTGCAACGTCTCCGACAATCTCGTCTAGGTCGCCGATGCCGAAGAACCCCGGCGCAATCATGTCGCCGTAGTCGTAGCCCCACACCCAAAACCCGTGGTCGCGCAGGTGCTCCGCGTTCTGCCGAAACGCCATCGTCCGGCTATTGATCCCGTGTACGTACAGCACCGGAGTCTCGTGCGCGGGCACAAAATCCGGGTCGTTGAACGGCGAGGCGGGGCGCCGCTTGAGCCCCAGCGAGGCGCCGACCAGCCACAGCAGGGCAATCACAAGTCTCATACAGAGCATTTTGCTTGACGACGGTTGCGCTAGACCAAGCGGTCTGTTATTCTCGCTTCCACGATCCAGAAGCTCGACGAATGCCTCCCGGCACGTCGACTGGCAACCGCGCGATTCGCGCACGGTGCCCCCGGGAGAAGATCGGCCGGTGACTTGCAAACCTGCGCACCGGAAGTGCGAATTCCATAAGGAGAACACATGTCTGATGACATGTTCATGCCCGACGACTGGGTGCCAGCGACGCTCATCAACGTCGCCGACACCACCGTGACATTCAGTGCGGCAGGAGCCACGGTTGTGAGGGAGCTGCCATCACTCATCTCGGCGGTGTTTTACGTGTGCACTCTGAACAAGCCGTTTGAATTTTCCGCGGCGCGGAATGCGGTGCGAACGGCGGACGGCGAAGAATGGGAGTTCCCGGCTCCTCCTGCTCCACGCAGGGTGGTGGACAAGGACGAATGCCAAAGTCTTTCGCCGGGGCACAAACCGCACTGGGTGCCCGCTCTGCGCTCATTCCGCGAGCCCGGCGAGAAGGTGCCGGTCACTCTGATCAGCGTGGAGGGAAAGAAGCTCACCTTCGCCACTCCCGATGGGAAGCTGACCGTCTATAACCATGACCCCGAACGCTGCAGCCGCGCGATCGAGTACCTCCCGGACTGGAAGCTCCTTAAAGGGCCATTGAAACGCAACGAGCATGGCCACCAAAGCTACGAGATGAACAGCGTGTCCCTGCACCCCCTGAGTGACTGCACTGCGAAGAAAATTTGAGCCGGCGACGAGAATCGAACTCGCACTCTCAGCTTGGGAAGCTGATGTTCTACCACTAAACTACGCCGGCACTGGTCACGCGGACCTTTGGCTCACTCTAGCACCGCGCCACCGGAGCCCAAAAAGTGGCAGTTACAATCACAACTGTGCTGCTCTCTGATCATGACATCCGCGACGCGATTGACTCCGGCCGCCTCGGCATCGACCCGTTCGATGCATCTCTGATCCAGCCGAGCTCGATCGACGTGCGGATGGACAACCTCTTCCGCGTGTTCAAAAACTCGAAGTACACCCACATCGATCCGAAGCTGGAGATGCCGGATCTCACCGAGCTCGTCGAGGTGCCCGAGGACGAATCCTTCGTCCTCCACCCCGGCGAATTCGTCCTTGCTGCAACGCTGGAGCGGTTCACGCTGCCCGCTGACCTCGCGGGTCGCCTTGAAGGCAAGTCCTCGCTCGGCCGTCTCGGCCTGCTCACGCACTCCACCGCAGGATTTATCGATCCGGGTTTCTCCGGGCACATCACCCTGGAGCTGTCGAATGTGGCCAACCTCCCGATCACACTGTGGCCGGGCATGAAGGTGGGCCAGCTCGCACTGTTCGCCATGACTTCGGCGGCAGAAACTCCTTACGGCTCGTCGCAGCTTGGCTCGAAGTATCAGGGTCAGCGCGGGCCAACACCGTCGAAGGCCTACCTCAACTTTCGGTAGCGTGGGGGTCAAGGCAGTTTCGCTTGACGACGAAAGGTGTTCCCCATGACTAACCCGAACGAGCTTCACATTTCTGCTGCTGGCGATAAGCACGCCAAGGGCGGCTGCGGTTGTGGCCACCACGCGAAGAAGGCCGAAGGCATGCACTCCTGCGGCTGCGAGCCGAGCAGCTGCCAGTGCGGCCACAACCACGGGGCCCACGATGAGGACGCCGACAAGGACTTCTCCGATCCGGACGTGACCCGCGCAGATGGCACCAACCCGGCAGTGCGCACCGTCGACGAGGGCGAAGGCCACAACCCGAACGCCGGTTGGAACGACGGCATCCGTCCCACCGAGGGCGGCGACGCCGCCGCAAGCGGTGCAAGCGACAACGACAAGGATCAGATCAACTAGACGGCGCGCGCCCGTTCGATCATCGGCATAATGGTGACTTATGCGTATGACGGTGATTGGAACGGGTTACCTCGGTGCCACCCACGCAGCCTGCATGGCTGAACTGGGACACGAAGTGCTCGGCGTGGATGTGGACGAGGCAAAAATCGAAGCGCTGAAGAACGGCCGCGTGCCGTTCTACGAGCCGGGTCTGCCCGAGGTGCTTGAGCGCAATCTTGAGGCCGGCCGCCTCGACTTCACCACCGACTACGAGCGCGTCGCGGAGTTTGCCAACGTCCACTTCATCGGTGTTGGCACCCCGCAGCAGCGCGGATCCTACGCTGCCGATACCCGCTACGTCGAGGCCGTGATCGAGGACCTCGTGCCCAAGCTCGAGGGCAATCACATCATCTTTGGTAAATCGACTGTGCCGGTTGGCACCGCAGCCGCGCTGCAGGAGCGTGCCGACGAGCTCGCGGCCGAGGCTGGCAACAAAGCGAGCGTAGAAATCGCGTGGAACCCCGAGTTCTTGCGCGAGGGCTACGCGGTGAAGGACACCATCGAGCCGGACCGCATCGTAGTTGGCGTGCGCGGCAAGGACACCAACGCTGAGCAGGCGGCTCGCGAAGTCTACGCCCAAGCACTTGAGAACGAGACCCCGTTCATCGTCACGGATCTGCAGACAGCCGAGCTGGTCAAGGTCTCTGCAAACGCCTTCTTGGCCACCAAAATTTCCTTCATCAACGCCGTCTCGGAAGTTTGCGAGATCGTGGGGGCCGACGTCACCCAGCTCGCCGATGCCATTGGCTACGACGACCGCATTGGCCGCAAGTTCCTCGGAGCCGGTCTCGGTTTTGGCGGTGGCTGCCTGCCGAAGGACATCCGCGCGTTCATGGCGCGCGCCGGTGAGGTCGGTGCTGACCAAGCCTTGACTTTCCTCCGCGAGGTGGACGCGATCAACATGCGCCGTCGCCAGCGGATCGTGGACCTCTCCCGGGAGATGCTGGGCAGCCTCATCGGCAAGCGCATCACCGTCCTCGGAGCGGCATTCAAACCGAACTCCGATGACGTCCGCGATTCGCCGGCACTTGCGGTGGCGGGCCAGCTGTCCCTCGCCGGCGCTTCGGTACGCATCTTCGACCCGCAGGCGATGGAGAACGCGAAGAAGGTCTTCCCGACGCTGGATTACGCAACCTCGCTCGACGATGCACTCCGCGGCGCGGAACTTGTCATCCTCGCCACCGAGTGGGCCGAGTTCAAGGAGCTCGACCCGAAGCACGCTGCCGAGCTGGTCGCAGAGCAGCGCATTATCGACGGCCGCAACGTCCTGCCCGTCGACGCGTGGCAGTCCGCAGGCTGGGAGATTCGTGCTTTGGGGCGCAGCCTGTAAGGGGATTTCATCCCTTCGTGTTCAGCGCAGAGAGCAGCGTCGCTCCAACAGCGACCGTCTGCGCTAAGCATCTGGCTGCGTTGAGCGAGTTCCACCGGGACTCAAAGTTCGCGCGTATCTCGGACACCGCAACCTGGCTTCTGAGCGCATTGTCAAGGTAGTTGTTCAGTGGGACGTTCCCGGCAACGGTGATACCTAGTGCGACGAGAGAGGCTGTTGCAGCGAGAAGCGTCCATCTGGTCGGGACGAGGATGGCCAGTAACACCGAGGCCAGCGGTGCAAGCGCGAAAACTGACAGGAAACGGGGGTTGAGGATCGCCTGGTTGATGCCTGCGAAGACCTCGACGTATTGATCATCGGGTAAGTACGCGAAGCTCTTTCGAGTACTGACATCGAATGCAAAGTACAGGCCGCTGAGCAGCCCGCCGGTGACGGTTGCGCAAAGCGCCACTGCACCGGTGACGACGGGAAGATTCATCTACGCGTCCTTCCACTTTTGAAGAACGGTGCCAACCGTCTCAGGCAGCGCCGTCGTGGCCGAGATCGATTTCGAGGCGCAGGGTGCGAGCAAGCCATCGCTGTCCGCCCGGTACATCTGGGCAAGGCTGTGGGCGACACCGGTCGAAAAGCCAGCCCGTTCAAGTTCGGCCTCCCACGCCTCCTCGGGGATCTCAATGACCGCCACTTCTTCGTGAAGCTGCTCCGCAATCACACCGGCCACGTCCCGTTCGGTGTAGCTCGGACCGATGATGTCAACTGGCTCCGAAGACGCGGGAGGGATCATCAGATTACGCGCAGCGAAGACACCGATATCCTTGGTCGCTACCATCGGCTTCGGCTCATCCGCTGCGCCGAAAACGGGGTAAACCCCCTCTTCGAGTACTACCGGCAACACGTCCTGAAGCTTCTCCTGAAAGTGCCCCGGTCGAAGGGCGGTGACCAGGGGAGTAGCGGACAGGAGCGCCTGCTCCATTCGGTGTAGTCCTGTGATTGGGCCCGTTGAATGCTCGAGTTGGGCGCCTCCCGACGAGAGCATGACGACGTGAGGGACGTTCGCGGATTCAACCGCAGTGCACACGGATGCGATGACTGCATCTGCGTATCCGTCGAGGTCTTCTGCACCGAAATGGAATGGGAGCAACGCGAAGAATCCCTCCGCACCTTTCAGTGCCCCTGTCAGTTTTGCGCTGTCGAGCAGGTCAACAGCGACTGTCTCTGCGCCTTGTGCTGACCAAGTTTTCAGGGCTTCTTCTGATCTAGCGAGAGCTCGAACGGGTTGATCGTGCTTGAGAAGTTCGGCGACAACGTTGGATCCAACGCGTCCCGTCGAACCAGAAATGACAAACATCGGGGCCTCTTTCGTGGAGTAGGGATGGTTACGGGGACTGGCTCAATTCACCGTAGGAATCGCCAGCGACCGCCAGTAGGCCCGTCAGTTCATCTTTCTTTGCCGATCGTTCGGGTATGTGGAACCCACAGCTCAGAGAGTGCGATCATCGTTCTATGCATGTGAAACCGGAGGTGGCGCACTTTCTCAGACAGCTTCGTATGAGCGGGGTGTTCTACTGCAATACGACTGCGCGCGGTGACTGGGGCCTGCAGATGCCCGTTGATCCCCAATGCCTGAGCTTTCACGTGGTCACCGAGGGCTCATGCTGGTTGATCTCAGACGGCATGCCGAAGCTTCAACTCCAGGAAGGAGATGTTGCTCTCGTTCAGCTCGGAAGGGAGCACATGCTTGCAGCCAATCCGGATAGAACGGTAGCTCCTCGGGTCGATCAATTGCCCCAGAGGTATCTCAGCGAGAACTACTCAATCGTCAACGTAGGTTGCGACGGCTTATTCACGCGGTTGCTCTGCGGAATGCTGAGCTTTGACGCTCCAGATGTTCACAACATCGTGCAGTCCCTACCGCCTGTGGTCTCTGCGAGTGGCATGAACCTGAACAACGATTCGTCCGTCGTGAAGCTGGTCGGTCTCTTGGCCGACGAACTGTCCGAAGACAGGTTGGGCGGGGAGGCCGTAGCGGTGCGATTGGCCGACATCATCGTGGTGCAGATCATTCGAGAATGGCTCTCCGAGGAAAGCTCCTTCGAACCTGGGCTCATCGCGGGATTAGCTGATCCTGCGATTGGGCGGGTCCTGCACGCGATTCACGATGAACCAGAAAAACCGTGGGCGATCGCAGACATGGCAAGACTTTCTGCCATGTCACGCACCTCGTTTATCGAGCGATTTCGCGAGGTCGTTGGAGTGGCACCGGCAGCGTATGTGACGAACTGGCGCATGGAGGTGGCGAAAACCCGATTGATTGAGACCAACGAGCCGATCGCAGTAGTTGGTTCTTCGGTGTCGTATTCTTCCGAATCTGCCTTCTCCAAAGCGTTCGCTCGCACCGTCGGGATCTCACCTAGCGCGTACAGGCAGACGGCGCGCGAGCAGTCGCGTTAGTGCTGGTGGTAATCAGAGAGGAAGTTGCCGAGGCGCTCGATCGCGTTTTCCAGCTGTGATGCCCACGGCAAAAACACCACGCGGAAGTGGTCCGGGGTGGGGTAGTTGAAGCCGGTTCCTTGGACCATGAGGATCTTCTCGCTCTTGAGCAGGTCGAGCATGAAGCGTTCGTCGTCGTGGATTTCGTACATCTCAGTGTCGATCTTCGGGAAGCAGTACATCGCGCCCTTCGGCTCGACCACCGAAACGCCAGGGATCTCGCGAAGCTTAGCGACGGCGACGTCACGCTGCTTCCGCAACCTGCCGCCTCGCCCGGTCAGTTCGTAGATCGACTGGCGGCCCCCGAGCGCCACCTGGATCGCGTGCTGGCCGGGCACGTTTGAGCACAGGCGCGTGCCGCTCAGCAGATCCAGGCCCTCGATAAAGCCTGCGGCGCGGCGGCGGGGACCGGTGATGATCATCCACCCAGCGCGGTACCCGCAGACACGGTACGCCTTAGACAAGCCGTTGAACGTGACAGTGATCAAGTCCGGGGCGACCTCAGCCATGGAGACGTGCTGGGCGTCGTCGTAGAGAACGCGGTCGTAGATTTCGTCGGCAAGCACCATGAGCTCATGCTCGCGCGCAATGTTGGCGATGCCCTCCAGTACTTCCCGCGAGTAGACCGCGCCAGTCGGGTTGTTGGGGTTGATCACCACGATGGCTTTGGTCTTATCGGTGACCTTCGCGCGGATGTCCTCAAGATCCGGGTTCCAGTCGTTGTCCTCATCGCACATGTAGTGGACGACCTTGCCGCCGGCGAGCGTGGACGCGGCGGTCCACAGCGGGTAGTCGGGGGCGGGGATGAGGATCTCGTCGCCGTCGTTCAGCAGGGCCTGGGTGACCATGGTGATCAGCTCGCTGACCCCGTTGCCCAGGTAGACATCGTCGACGTCGAACGCGGGGAAGTCGTCGATCATCTCGTAGCGGGTGACCACTGCGCGGCGGGCCGAGATAATGCCTTTGGAGGTGGTGTAGCCCTGGGAGGTGGGCAGGTTTGCGATCATGTCGCGCATGATCACGTCCGGCGCTTCGAAGCCGAACACGGCCGGGTTACCGGTGTTCAGTTTCAAGATCGTGTGGCCGTCGCGCTCCATTTGCTCGGCCGTGGCGGACACGGGCCCGCGGATGTCGTAGAACACATCCTTGAGTTTGTTCGCCTGATCGAAATGCCGGTGCTTGTCACTCATGCACCATGAGACTACTGCCTTTTAAACCGCTTCACAGTCTGTTGCGCAACATCCAGCGCGTCGGAAGTCAGCTGGTTCAGCTGGTCGCTGCGCTGCTGTCGCATGAGCGCCTGTTGGTGTACCTTCGCCGCCTCAATCTCCAGCTGACGCGCCTTGAGCTGCTGGCGGCGCTGAATTTCCAGCTGCCGCAGGCTCGGGGTGTACCAGCTGTCTGGGCCGATCTTCATCACGTACAGCAGGATGAACAAAGTCGGGATCATGAGTAGCGCCACGCCAGTGAGAATATCCAGGCCCAGTTCCGTAAACAGCACCGTTCCTGCTAGCGACCCGACCGTGCCCAGCCAGAACACGCCCGCGCGCATCCGTTGGCTCGCGCGTCGCGCTTGCACGATTTCAGCTTGGGAGTACAGCACCGCTTCATTGGGCACTTGCTTATCGACGGCTCTTTCAACCGCCATCGGTGGCAAGTCACGCAACACCGTTGCAAGGTCGTCGTGATACTGCGCATCGGCGACCTGGCTGCAGCGTTGGTCGAACTCGTCCATGTTCAGACGGCCCTCGCCAAGCGCGCGACCGAGCGCATCCATTGCGTCGATGCGCTCGGCGTCACTGATTCTGTAGTTGCCGTAAGGGGTGCTCACGTCGCCGATTTTACCCTGTACGGCGGCGAAGGGTTATGCGTGCCAGCGCTCGTCGGTACCGGTCTTGCGGTCCTCGTAGCGCTGCTTCGCGTCGATGTACTCCTGCTCCGGGAGCTGGTAGAAGTACACGCGCGGCAAGACACCCTCCACATGCTCGAGGTAGGTGTTGACGAAGCCGTCAACATCTTCGCGGTCTGCCGACTTCGTGTTCACGTAAATGAACAGCGGACGCGCCAGCGGGTAGTTACCGTTGCGGGCTTCCTCGGCGGTTGGTGCGATGCCGTCGACAAGCACATTGTCAATCTTGTTACGGGTCGGGTCCTCGGTCGCCAGGTAGTTACCAATACCCATGAAGCTCAGCGCGTTGACGTCCTCAGCCACCCAACCGGAAAGTTCCTGGATGTCGTCGGTTGCCTCGTAGTCGTCGCGCAGCTCCATGTCGTCCAGCACCAGCGACTGGAACACGCCCAGGGTGCCGGAGCCCTCCGGGCGGCCGTAGAGGTTGATCTCCTCGTCCGGCCAGGACGGATCGATGTCGGACCACTTGGTCACCTCAGAGTCGCTCGACCAGATCTCGGCGAGCTGCTCGATGCTCAGATCAGTGGCCCAGTCGTTGTCGCGGTGCTTCACGATGGTGATCGCGTCGAGGCCGATCGGCAGCTCAACGTACTCAACATCGTTGTCGGCGCACTGCTTCTGGAAGTCGGTCGGAGCATCCGCGCCCGGGATGACCACAGAGGCGTCGTTGATGTCCGCCTCGCCGTTGCAGAACAACTCGAAACCGTCGGTGGAGCCGATGGCGTCGATGCTCACGTCGAAGTCGTAGCGGTTCGCGATGTAGCTGGTGATCGGTTCCACAGTGGAGGAACCGGTGACCTTGATCGCGTCCTCGCTCGGGGTGTTGTCGTTCGAGCAGCCAGCTGCGAACAGAGTTACAGCGGCCAGCGCTGCGGCAGTGAGTTGCTTACGCATCGTGCTTGCTCTCCCTCATCTCGGCGCGGAAATCGCGCAGCATCTTGAACAGGTTCGCCCAGGTGCCTTTCGGGGTGCCGAAGTAGTCCGGGAAGTTCTCCAGCTCCTCGGCCTGCTCCGGGGTCACGTTCGGGTTGAGCTTCTTCGCGTATGCCGGCTTCACAACGGTCTCGGTGCGCTCCGTAACCGGCTCCTGAGCCTCGGTCTCGACCTCAGCGCGCGCAGCAGCGTCGTCGCTGATCAGCTGCTGTGCATTGCGGCGGCGGGCTTCGAGTTCGGTGCGAACCTCAGCCGCAGTCTCCTCGAGCTCTGCGAGCAGCGCTTCGAGTGCATCATCCGGGGCCTCGGTCTGAATCAGGTCCTGGGCGAGCGGGGACAGGTCCGGGGTTTGGTTGTTCTCGTTCGGGTTCGTCATTGTGGGCTCCTTAGGACAGGGCGTTGGAGATGAACACGGCCAGGATCGGCAGGGCGAAGAACACGCCACCAATCCAGAGGAAGACGTAGAGCTTGTTCTTCGTCGCCATACCGGCGAGCCAGTCGGAACCGGCCGGCGGCAGCTTGCGCAGGAACGGGATGCCCAGGATCAGCAGGGCGGCGAAGGTGTTGAACAGGGTGTGCACGAGCGCACCGGACATGGCGGCCTCGGCCTCGGCGCCGGAAGCGGAGAACGCCGCGATCAGGCCGGTGACGGTGGTACCGATGTTTGCGCCCACCACGAACGGGAAGAGGGTGCGTACCTCGAACTTGCCCGACGCTGCCAGCGGAACGGTCAGTGCGGTGGTGGTGGAAGAAGACTGCACCAGGGCGGTGATCAGGGCGCCGGAGAGCACACCGACAAACGCGTTCTTGCCCAACGCGGCGTAGAGGATCTCCTGTGCCTTGCCCACGAGGAGCAGGTTCAGGATCTTGCCGATGAAGCTAATGGAGAACAGGATCAGAGCAATACCGATGACGGAAAGCAGGATGCCGCCCCAGATGTCGCCAAGCGGCTCAACCAAGCCGCTCACCAGCTCTACCAGCGGCTCGGTGATCAGGTCGATGAAGTCGCCAATCGCCTCGAAGATGCCGGAAACAACGCCCTCGCCCTGGCCAGACAGCGACGGTGCGATCGCGGTCGCGGTCTTGCCCAGGAAGCCGGTGAACATCTCCAGCGGGAAGAAGATCAGGATGGCGATGAGGTTGAAGAAGTCGTGCACGGTTGCCATGGAGAAACCGCGCTGGAACTGCTGCTTGTTACCTGCCAGACCCAGGGCCACCAGGGTCGAGGTGACCGAGGTACCCATGTTCGCACCGAAGAGCATCGGAATCGCGATGTTCAGCGGCAGGCCACCAGCGATCATGCCCACCACGATGGAGGTGGTGGTGGAGGAGGACTGAATAATCGCCGTGGTGACGATACCGATCGCCAGACCCACGAACGGGTTCTCAGCGAAGGAGAACAGCTCCTGTGCTTGATCGCCGGCGATCATCTTGAAGCCGTCGCCGATCATGCCCACGCCGTTGAGCAGCAGCCAGATGCCGAGGAGGACTGCGATCCAGTTGGCAACCTGCTTGGCGGTGCCTTCGAGTGGGAGCCAGGCTAGCGGGTCCTTCTTTTCGTCATCCTCGTCGACCTCGTTGTCGTCGAGGTTTCGATTTTCGTCATCGGTCTTGGTCGAGTCGTCATCAGCAAAGCTCACTGCCGTGCTTCCGCTGGCTTCGGCGCTGCGGTCAGTGTCGTGCTTTTGGGACACTTCTTTGTCTCTACTCATGCTCACCCAATCGTTTGGTTGGTCGTCTCACGCCGTGAACACACACGTGCATGCCCGACCGTACGGCGGCAGGGTTGTCGGCGGGTGGCCCCGAGGTGAATTTTGGGAAAACTGAGAGCGAGATGAGAATCCCTGCTGCTAACTGGTTCAAGATCGTGTACGAAACGTGTACGTTGAAAACAATGACAAAGATCGAAGAACTGAGGGATCACTACGACAACACGGATGTCGCCGAGCTCATCGACTCCGCCGAGGAGGTGGATTTTGGCGATCATGTAACGCCCGAGGCAATGAGCGCGTTTACGGTTCGCCTTCCAACCCACGTGCTCAACCGGGTCCGCGCGATAGCAGAGCAGGAGAATTGCTCCACGGGGGCGGCGATGCGGGCGATCATCGAGCAGGGTGTTGCAGACTCAATGAGCGATGACGCCGTCATCCCTGTCAGGGAGCTGCGCAGACTCATCTCCTCCGCTCGCGGAGCGTAGCTCCCAGCTAGTCGTCGTCGGCGAACTGCGACTGGCTTAGCTCGTAGTAGAAGCCTTGCTTATCGACGAGCTCCGCATGCGATCCCTGCTCCACGATCTGCCCATCTCGCATGACCAAGATCAAGTCGGCGTCCCGGATCGTCGACAAGCGGTGGGCAATGACGAAGGAGGTGCGGTCGGCGCGCAGGGCGTTCATCGCCTGCTGCACCAACACTTCCGTTCTGGTGTCGACGGAGGACGTCGCTTCGTCGAGAATGAGCAACGCCGGCTGCGCGAGGAAGGCACGCGCAATGGTGATCAGCTGGCGCTCGCCCTGGGAAATGGAACCGCCATCCTGATCCACCTCGGTGTTGTATCCGTCGGGCAGCGCGCGCACGAAACGGTCGACATAGGTCGCCTTGGCAGCCGCGATAACCTCTTCGTCGGTGGCATCGAGGCGACCGTAGCGGATGTTGTCCATGATCGTGCCCTTGTACAGCACCGCGTCCTGGAGCACCATACCGATCTGCTCGCGCAGCTCGGCGCGTGAGAGGTCGCGGATATCCACGCCGTCGAGCGTGATTTGGCCCGCGTCGATCTCGTAGAAGCGCATGATCAGGTTCACCAGCGTAGTCTTGCCCGCGCCGGTGGGGCCGACAATGGCCGCGGTCTGGCCGGGCTCGACGCGCAGGCTCAGGTCGCGGATCAGCGGCTCGCCCTCGGCTGCTGCCTCCTTGTCATAAGAGAACTCGACATCGCGGAACTCCACAAGGCCGCGTGCGCGGCCACCCAGGTGCGCGTCCGCCGCGTCCTCCGATTCTTCCTCCGCGTCGAGCAGCTCGAAGACGCGCTCCGCAGACGCCACACCGGACTGCAGCATCTGCATCATGCCCGCGATCTCACCGAGCGGCTGGTTGAACTGGCGCGAGTACTGGATGAACGCGGTAGCGTCGCCGAGCGTCATATGCCCATTGGCCACGCGCACGCCGCCGAGCACCGCGATGGCCACGTAGCTCAAATATGAGATGAACTGCATGATCGGGTGCATCGAGTTGGCCATGAACTGCGCCTTCTGCGCGGCGCCAGCAAGCTCGTTATTGCGCCGGTCGAACTCCTCGCGCAGCTCCTCGGTGCGCCCGAAGATCATTGCCACGTCGTGGCCGGAGAACGCCTCCTCCACGTGCCCGTTGACATCGCCGGTCGCCTTCCACTGGGTGACAAACTGCTTCTGGGAGCGGGTGCCCACAAGGGCCATCACCACGCCGGTCAACGGAATGGCCAACAGCGCGACCAGCGCAAGCTGCCATGAGATGGAGAACATCATCGCGATGATGCCCACCAAGGTTAGGAGAGCGTTGAACAGCGAAGACAAGGACTGCTGCAATGCCTGCTGGACGTTGTCCACGTCGTTGGTGGTGCGGCTCATCACGTCGCCGCGCTGTCGGGCGTCGAAGTAGCTCAGCGGCAGCCGGTGCAGCTTCGCTTCCACCTTCTGGCGCAGTTCAAACACGGCGCGCACAGCCAGCCGGTTCAAGATCGCACCCTGCGCCCACATCAGCAGCGAGGCCAGGAAAAAGAGCGTCAGCACCACAATGATCAGCTCGCCGAGGCGACCGAAGTCGATGCCGGAACCAGGCGTGAGTGTCATCGCCTCAGCCATGTCCGCGAACTGGTCCTGGCCCGCGGCGCGCATCGCCTCTACCGCTTGCGTTTTGTCCATTCCCTCGGGCAGCTGCTTCGACACCACGCCGGAGAAGATCACGTCCATTGCATGGCCCATCACCCGCGGCGCGTACACGCCCAGGATCACCGAGCCGGCATTCATCAAGAACACGAATGTCAGCGCCACCTTGTAGGGGGCCAGCAGACCTAAAAGCCGCTTCGCGGACGGCCAGAAGTGCTTTGCCTTGCGCGGCGCGTTTTGGGAGAAGTTGTCGCCGGCCATCTTCTCTTCGTATTCGGCCAGCTGCTCATCGGTCAGTTCAGCGTTTTGTCCCGTCGGCGCACTCATGCGTCCACCACCTGTTGGCTGCGTTCAATCTCCCGGTAGGTCTCGCTCGAGGCCATCAGCTCTTCGTGCGTGCCGCGCGCGACAATCTCACCGGCCTCCATCACCAGGATCTGGTCGGCATCGCGTATCGACGCCACCCGTTGCGCCACCACAATCTGTGTCATCCCCGCTGCGTGCTCACGCAGCGCTGCCTGCAAATTCGCCTCGGTGACTGCATCGAGCGCTGAGAAGGAGTCGTCGAAAAGCAAAATGCTTGGGCGAGCCACGAGCATGCGAGCGATGCACAACCGCTGCCGCTGACCGCCCGAGACGTTTGTGCCGCCTTGAGCGATCGGCATCTCGAGGTCTTCGACGAAGCTGGCTTGCGCGATCCCCAGTGCTTGCCACAGCTCCTCGTCGCTCGCCTCCGGGTTTGCGATGCGCAGGTTCGATGCCACTGTGCCTGAGTACAGCCAGGGTTTCTGCGGCACCATGCTGACTAAGCGCACCAGCTCGGCACGGGGAATCGCGCGGACATCGGTGCCGGACACGCGCACCTCGCCCTCGCTCGCCGTGTACAGCCGCGGAATCAGCCCGAGCAGCGTCGATTTGCCGGCGCCGGTCGAACCGATAATCGCGGTGGTCGTGCCAGGCTTCGCAGTAAAGCTCACATTGTTCAGCACAGGGTGCTCTGCGCCAGGGTAGGTGTAGCTCACCCGGTCGAACTCGACCTCGCCGGAGCTATTGCTTATCGACGCCTCCGTGGCGCTGTCCACCCCGTGGTCGGAAACCTCATGGTCAAGTACCTCGGCCACGCGCCGAGCGCACACAATCGCGCGCGGCAGCATCATGAGCATGAACACGCCCATCATCACCGCCATGAGGATTTGCATGAGGTACTGCATGAACGCGGTGAGCGCACCGACCTCAACCAAGCCTTGATCCACGCGGTGGCCGCCAAACCACAGCACTGCGGCCGTAGCCAAGTTCAGGATGAGCATGATGACCGGGAACATCGTGACAAAGAGACGTCCGATGTTGAGGCTGAGTTTGCTAATCGCGGTGTTCGCGTCGGTGAAGCGGTCCATCTCGTGTGCTTCGCGGCCAAAAGCGCGCACGACGCGGATACCGGCGATCTGCTCGCGGAGCAGGCCATTGATGGCGTCGAGGCGTTCCTGCATCTTGCGGAACATGGGCATGAGCACCCCTGCGAGGATGCTCACCACGATCGCGAGTGCGACCACGGCGAGGACCACCAGCCAGGACATGCCCGCATCCTGGCGCAGGGCCATGATGATGCCGCCGATCGCCATGATGGGCGCTGCGATCATGAAATTAAGGGCAAGCAGCATCGTCATCTGGATCTGCTGCACGTCGTTGGTGCCGCGGGTGATCAGCGTCGGGGTGCCGAATTGGCTCATGTCCTCTTTACTGAAGCCCGTGACGTTGTCGAAGACGTCTGCGCGCACGTCGCGGCCTGTCTTCATCGCGGCTTGCGAGGCGAACCATACGGCAGCAACCGCCGCTGCGACCTGGATGAGCGCGACAATGAGCATGCGCAGACCCACGTTCCAAATGTAGGGCACATCCGCGCGCGCGACACCGTTATCAATAATGTCTGCGTTGAGGTCCGGTAGGTAGAGCGTAGCCAGGGTGGTGACGAGCTGGAGCACCATCACGGCAAGAATCGCGCCGGAGTAGCGCTTGCCGTATGTGCCGATGATTCGGAGAAGATCCACCGGGCAATCGTAGACCCGCCATCATCGACAACGCACGTCTGAGTTTGCGGACATTCCTGGCCGGAATGTTAAGCGGTTTAACACATGACTAGATTGACGTTAATTGTAGGCGGATCTCTTAACATTAAGGTCTGGTTGTGGTGCCAGCGCCGGTGAGTATTTCCAAAGCTGCAGTGTTGAGGAAGATTTTCGTGCGACCGGCCTTTTGTTCCTCAAGGATCCCGGCTTGCGCAAGTGAACTCAACCAGATCGAGGCGGTCTGCCGCGTAGCAAGGCCTTTCGCTGGCAGGTCAGCGATTCGCACGTACGGCTGCATGTAAAGAAGTTCGGAAAGCTCTGCCGCAGGCTGGATGCCCAACTCGCGAATGTGATCCCTCGTCTCTGCCTGCGCCCTCGTGAGTTCATCGATGAGGTCTGCTGTGGCGCGAGCCGATGAAGCCACTGCATCAACCATGAAAAGAATCCAATCTTCCCAGGCGTTGTCAGCTGTGACGGCTCGAAGCAGACGGTAGTAGCTGGATTTGTTCTGAACGATGTAGCCGGAAAGGTAAAGAACAGGAAGATCGAGCACGTCTTCTTGCAGCAAGAGGAGGATATTGAGGATTCTTCCAGTGCGGCCATTTCCGTCGTAGAACGGGTGGATTGCCTCGAACTGATAGTGTGTTGCCGCCATAAGTACGAGGGGATCCAACCCGTGATCCGAATAGATGAATCTTTCCCATTCGGTGAGATGCCGCTCGATAACATCTCGACCCTCCGGCGGTGTGTATCTACGAGTTCCGGTCACGGGATCGCCGATGTAGGTTCCGGGGGTTGATCTCACCGTGGCGGGATTACCGGTAAGTGTTGAAGCGATCTCAATTGCGACCTTTTCTGACACTGGGCGGTTTCCAAGAAGCTTCACGCCGTGTCGAAGAGCGTCTCGATATCGAAGGGCTTCCTTAGTCGCAGGGTCGGGGGCGGGGTTAACGTTGTACTCGGCACGAAAAAGTTCGTCGTTTGTCGTGACAATGTTTTCAATCTCCGTTGAAGCTTGTGCTTCTCTAAGAGGTATCGTGCTCGTGATGATGTCGGGGTTTGGAATAAGCCGGCATGCTGTGTTCAGCGCAGCTAGGGCGACTCGAGCCTCGATTACCGCCTTAAGCACCTTGGGTGTTTCGAGTACCTGGCTCGGTGGCAATGGGGGCAGTTGGTTGAAAGGCGCCTCTGAGTCGAACATGCGCGTCATGTTAAGACGATAAGCATTTTGCCCCTCTGATGTCGACCAGAGAGGCAAAACTTAACATCAACCGCGTGAAGCGCTAACCCTCGCGCTTGTGGGTGGAGTGTGCGAGCATGTCCTCCCACTCGACGATCTTCTTGCGCTCGCGGGCGTTGGTTCCGCAGTCTGCACCTGCGGCGCGCTCGGCCTCATCCAGGCGGTACCAGCCATCCCAGGTGGTGTATTCGATGTCGCGCGACTGCAGCAGCCCCAGAATCGCATCCGGATCCTCGTGCGCCGGAGCGGTGAGGCGGCCGGCAAGGGCATCGCTGACCAGCATGTCCGTCGTTTCCTTGGCGTCGGACTTGGTGTTGCCGATCAGGCCGATCGGGCCACGCTTGATCCAGCCGGTGGTGTAGAGGTCTGGGACGATCTCGCCGTCTGGGTCTGTGAGGACGTGGCCGCCGTCGTTCGGGATGACGTGGCGCTCGGTGTCGAAGGGCACGCCCTCGACCGGCTCGGAGCGGTAGCCCACCGCGTGGTAGACCTGCTGCACCGGCCAATCGGTGAACTTGCCGGTGCCGCGGATGCCGCCTTCGCCGTCAAGTTCCTGGCGTTCCGTGCGGATGCCCACAATTGCGTCGCCCTCGGTGAGCACCTCTACGGGTGCCTCGAAGAAGTGAATGTAGATTTTGTGCGGCGAATCGTCCGGCTCGCGCATGGCGTACTGCTCCAGCACCTGGCAGACGAGGTCGACGGACTTGTCGGCCCGGCGCACCTCTTCGCTGAGCTGGTCGTAGTCGATGTCCTCGGGGTCAACGAGCACCTGGATGGTCTCGGACTCGTCGAGTTCACGCAGTTCCTTCGGGGTGAACTTCGCTTGTG
Source organism: Corynebacterium glaucum (assembly GCF_002287505.1). Lineage (GTDB taxonomy): Bacteria > Actinomycetota > Actinomycetes > Mycobacteriales > Mycobacteriaceae > Corynebacterium > Corynebacterium glaucum. The sequence goes on along the minus strand of NZ_CP019688.1, from coordinate 2,298,560 downwards.
CGGGGCCGCGGCGGCCGAACATGTGCACCGTTTGTGCTTGGTTGCCCTTGAGCGACTCATAGACGTTGTCCGGGATCTCGGTGACTAAGAGCTCGTCGCCAGTCTTTGCCAGCACGCGCGAGATGTCGAGCGCGACGTTGCCCACGCCGACCACTGCGACTTCCTTTGCGGAGAGATCCCAGTTGCGCTCAAAGCGCGGGTTGCCGTCGTAAAAGCCCACGAATTCGCCAGCGCCGATGGACTTGTCGCCGCCTGGAATAAGCAGGTCGCGGTCGCGCACAGCACCGGTGGAGAAGACTACGGCGTCGTAGTACTCGCGGAGCTCTTCCACGGTGATGTCGCGGCCCACGGTGACGTTGCCGATCAGGCGCAACTTCGGCTTGTCCAGCACGTTGTGCAGGCTCTTCACAATGCCCTTAATGCGCGGGTGATCCGGCGCGACGCCGTAGCGGATCAGGCCGAACGGCGCGGGCATCTGCTCGAACAGATCCACGTGGATGTCCAACTCCTGGTTGCGGATGAGCAGATCAGAGGCGTAAATCCCGGCGGGTCCGGCACCGATCACGGCGACTCGCAGACTCATAGTTCACACGTTCCTTTCGCGTTGTGGCGTTTTCTCCAGGACAATATAGACGATAGACAATGCGGTCTGTAAACCGGTCGGAAAATTTTATCCAGCCCCTACAGTGCCTGACTTGCCGCCGAGATTGTGCACTTGAGGATTCTATTCATGCTGAAACCCCAAGCTCTGTAGCGTTTTCAACGAAGCTACGTTGCGGTAGACAACATGGTACGGCAAGCTTCCCGTAAACGTCGTCAGGCAATGGCGACATAAGACAGATCGGTCTAGTAAAGGAGCTGCCCGTGAGTGCACCAACGGTGAAGCGCGAGCGTGTCCGCAAGCCGGAGGGGCAATGGCTTGTCGACGGCACCGCCCCCCTGAACCACGACGAGGAGCTCAAGCAGGCCTCCGAGATTTGGGACGTGAAGCAACGCGTTATCGACACCTACTCCAAGGAGGGGTTCGACTCCATCGCGCGCGAGGACTTGTACCCGCGGTTCAAGTGGCTAGGCCTGTACACCCAGCGCAAGCAGAACCTCGGCGGTGAGTACACGGGCGAGGACAACTCGGTGCTGGAGGACAAGTTTTTCATGATGCGCGTGCGCTTCGACGGGGGTCGCTGCACCACCGCCCAAGCTCGCGCCGTCGGTGAGATTTCTCGGGACTACGCCCGCTCCACGGTGGACCTCACCGACCGTCAGAACATCCAGCTGCACTGGGTGCGTGTGGAAGACGTGCCGGCGATCTGGGAAAAGCTCGAAGCTCACGGCTTGAATACCTGGGACGCCTGCGGCGACGTGCCGCGCGTGGTGCTCGGTAGCCCGGTTGCCGGCATCGCGAAGGACGAGATCATAGACGCGACCCCGGCCATCGAGCGCATCCAGGAGATCTTCACCGATGCCGAGTTCCAGAACCTGCCGCGCAAGTTCAAGTCGGCGATTTCTGGCAACGCACGCCAGGACGTGGTGCACGAGATCAATGACCTCGCCTTCATCGGCGTCGAACACCCAGAGCTCGGGCCCGGCTTCGAGTGCTACGTTGGCGGCGGCTTGTCCACCAACCCGATGCTCGCGCAGTCGCTCGGTGCGTTTGTCACCCTTGAGCAGGTGCCGGAGGTGTGGGCGAACGTCGTGCGCATCTTCCGCGACTACGGTTACCGCCGCCTACGCAACCGCGCACGCCTGAAGTTCCTGGTCGCCGAGTGGGGCGTGGAAAAGTTCCGCCAGATCCTCGAGGAGGACTACCTCGGCTACGCGCTGCCGGACGGGCCGCACGCGCCGAACAACCTCGTCGACCGTGACCACATTGGCGTGCACGAGCAAAAGGACGGCAACGTCTACATCGGCGTGAAGCCCACGCTCGGCCACATGTCCGGTGAGCAGCTCATCGCGATTGCAGACTTGGCTGAGCACTTCGGTGTTTCGCAGCTGCGGTTTACCCCGTTCAAGGAGCTCCTGTTGTTGGGAGTCGATCCCGCAGATGTCGATAAGCTGAAGCTCGAGCTGGACCAGCTGGGCCTGAGCAGCGAGCCGAGCGAGTTCCGCCGCGGTCTGATTTCGTGCACGGGGCTGGAGTACTGCAAGCTCGCGCACGTCACCACCAAGTCGCGGGCGATTGAGCTTGCCGACGAACTGGAGGAGCGCTTCGGCGACTTGGACTCGCCGATCTCGATCTCGCTGAACGGCTGCCCGAATGCCTGCGCGCGCCACCACGTCTCCGACATCGGATTGAAGGGCCAGATGGTGGCCGGACCCGACGGGGAGAAGGTGGAGGGTTTCCAGGTGCACCTCGGCGGCACGATCGGCGAGGGTGCGAACTTCGGCCGCAAGCTGCGCGGGCACAAGGTGCTTTCATCCGAGCTGACGGAATACGTCACGCGCGTGGTGCAGCACTACGTGGACCAGCGCGTTGACGGCGAGACGTTCCGCGACTGGGTGCAGCGCGCAGAAGAGGATGACCTGCGATGAATTTCCGCCGGGAGCCGAACCCGAATCGCAACCACCCGACGTTTTGCCCCTACTGCGGCGGCGAGGAGCTGTGGCCGAACGAGGAGACCGATTTTGCGTGGAAATGCGGCGAATGCCTGCGGATCTACGAGGTCAAGTTCTATGGCCAGGACGCGCCCGCAAACGCTCCTGCGCCTGCGCTGTCCACCCCCGACGCGCTGCAAGCGTCACTGAAGCGCAGCGGGCATACTGCGGTCCTGCGCGCAACCGGAGATACTGGCAAGGATGAGTACTAACATGATCAACTTGCTGCACACTGGCGGCAGCGGCGACTCAGGTTACCGCGACCCTGCCATCAGCCCCGATGGGCCCACCACGACGGAGCCCCTCCCGCCCGAGATCGCCGAGCGCAATGCCGCGCTGGTTGAGGAGTTCGCCGATTCGCTTTACGACGCTCCGGCTGACGCAATCCTTGCATGGGCCCACGAGCACGCCCCGGGGCCGGTGGCGGTGACGCTGTCGATGGAAAACACGGTGCTGGCGGAGCTCGCCGAGCGTCACCTGCCCGGCGCCGACTTCCTGTTCCTGGACACCGAGTACCACTTCCCGGAGACCCTGGATGTGGCCGCTGAGGTGGAGCAGCGCTACCCGGAACACCGCCTGGTGCGTGCGACGGCGGTATTGAGCCGTGCCGAGCAGGACAAGGTCTACGGGCCGAACCTGTTCCTGCGCGAGCCGTCCGCCTGCTGCCGGATGCGCAAGGTGGAGCCGCTCGCCGTGCACATGAGCCCTTACGTGGGCTGGGTGACCGGTCTGCGGCGCGCCGACGGCCCGACCCGCGCGGAAGCGCCGGCGCTATCGCTGGACAACACCGGACGCCTCAAGATCTCCCCGCTGGTCACCTGGTCGCTGGAAGACACCGAGGCCTTCGAGCGCGACGAGAACCTGATCATCCACCCGCTCACGCGCCAGGGTTATCCCTCCATTGGCTGCGCCACCTGCACCATGCCGGTGGCCGAGGGCGAGGACCCGCGCGCCGGGCGATGGGCATTTGCCAACAAGACCGAGTGCGGCTTGCACGAGTAAGTCACGAGTAAGTCACCAGTAAGTATTGAAGGACTGAGTACATGGGTACAACAGTGAACGCGCTTTCGCCGCACCTGAAAGATTTAGAGAACGAGTCCATCCACATCCTGCGTGAGGTGGCCGGGCAGTTCGACAAGATTGGCCTGCTGTTTTCCGGCGGCAAGGACTCCTGCGTGGTCTTCGAACTCGCCAGGCGAGCCTTCCATCCCGCCGCCATGCCGATTGAGCTGTTGCATGTGGATACGGGCCACAACTTCCCCGAGGTGATTGAGTTCCGGGACGCGCTCGTCGATAAGCACAATGCCCGGCTGCGGGTGGCGCACGTGCAGGACTGGATTGACCGGGGCGACCTGGTGGAGCGGCCTGATGGCACGCGCAACCCGCTGCAGACCGTGCCACTGGTGGAGACTATCGCCGAGGTTGGCTATGACGCGGTGCTGGGCGGTGCCCGGCGCGACGAGGAGCGGGCCCGCGCGAAGGAGCGCGTGTTCTCCGTGCGCGATTCTTTCGGCGGCTGGGATCCCCGCCGCCAGCGCCCTGAGCTGTGGGATCTGTACAACGGCGGCAAGTTGCCGGGCGAGAACATCCGCGTGTTCCCGATCTCGAACTGGACCGAGTCGGACGTGTGGGAGTACATCGGCGCGCGCGGCATCGAGCTTCCCAGCATCTACTTCGCGCACGACCGTGAGGTGTTCAACCGTGGCGGTATGTGGCTGACGGCTGGAGAGTGGGGCGGCCCGCGCGACGGCGAGGAGATTCAGACTCGTCGCGTGCGCTACCGCACCGTGGGCGACATGTCCTGCACGGGTGCCGTGGATTCGGATGCCACCACCATTGACCAGGTGCTGGCGGAGATTGCCACCTCCACCTTGACAGAGCGCGGCGCCACCCGCGCGGATGACCGTTTGAGCGAGTCCGCCATGGAGGACCGCAAGAAGGAGGGCTACTTCTGATGTCGAATACCACTCTGGCGAGCGAGGCGTTGGCCGACCGCGCCACCCTGCGTCTCTGCACCGCCGGCAGCGTCGACGATGGCAAGTCCACCTTTGTCGGCCGTCTTTTGCACGACACCAAGTCGGTGCTCGCTGACCAGCTCGCCTCGGTCGAGCGCACCAGCGCAGATCGCGGTTTCGAGGGGCTCGACTTGAGCTTGCTTGTCGACGGCCTTCGGGCCGAACGCGAGCAGGGCATCACCATCGACGTTGCCTACCGCTACTTCGCTACGGACAAGCGCACCTTCATCCTCGCCGACACCCCGGGGCACGTCCAGTACACCCGTAACACGGTCACCGGCATGTCGAACTCCCAGGTGGTGGTCTTGCTTGTCGACGCCCGCAACGGCGTCGTCGAACAAACCATCCGTCACCTCACCGTGTCCAAGCTGCTGGGCGTGAAAACGGTCATCCTCGGCGTGAACAAGATCGACCTGGTTGACTACTCGCAGGAAGTCTTCGAGGACATCCGCGCTGCGTTCGAGGCGAAGGCGCAGGAGTTGGGTATCGAGGAACCGATCGCGGTGCCGATCTCTGCGCTCAAGGGAGACAATGTCGCCGAGCGCTCTTCCAACATGGACTGGTACACCGGCCCCACCGTGCTCGAGCTTCTCGAAACCATCCCCGTCAACTCCGGTCGCGCGCTCGAGCTGCCGTTCCGTTTCCCCATCCAGTACGTCCTTCGCGAGCACGCCTCCGACTACCGCGCCTATGCAGGCAAGGTCACCGCAGGGAGCATTTCGCTTAACGACGTGGTGTCTGCCCCCAACGGGCGCGAAACCCGAGTCGTTGGCATCGACTCCGCCGACGGCGAAGTCGAGCACGCAGAGGCAGGTGACTCCGTGGCACTTCGCCTGGCAGACGAGATCGACCTCACCCGTGGTGACCTGCTGGCGGCGCAGCCGCGCCCCGAGGACGTCACCGAGTTCGCCGCCACCGTGGTGGGCCTAACCGAGAAGGACCTCGCGCCGGGCAAGCCAGTGAAGCTGCGCTACGGTACTTCGCTCGTGCGCGCTCGCCTGGCCAGCGTGGACCGGATCTTGGACATCGACTCCGCTGATAGCGACGTCATCGATCCTGCGGGAGTGGGTTTGAACGACATCGCGCACGTGACGATCCAGGTCGCTGACGAGCTTCCGGTGGAGGACTACGCCGCCCGCGGTGCCGTCGGTAGTTTCCTGTTGATTGACCAGGCAAGCGGGAACACGCTCGCCGCCGGGTTTGTGGGCACGCGCCTGCGCTAAGGACGCTAAGGACGCTAAGGACTGGCCATGACTGCGCTGATCACGCTCTCGCACGGGTCTCGCCACCCGAATGCCCGCGCCGGCGTTCAGGCGCTCACCCACGCGGCTGCAGAGCGGCTCGGGGTGAACAGCATTGACGCCCACCTCGAGTTCATCGCGCCCAACCTCGAGGCGGCGGCACGCGAACTCGGCGAACCCGCGATAGTCGTACCGCTGCTGTTCACCGAGGCGTTCCACGCCACGCACGACGTGCCGGAGCACCTCAAGGCGGCTTCCGCGCACGCGCCGCTGAAGCTGACGCCCGGCCTTGGGATGGGCGAAGATATTGCCGAGGTCCTTGCCGAGCGTGTAGCGCTTGACGCACCACCTAGCGCCCACATCGCGCTGTACCCAGTGGGAACATCGAACGCGCAGCAGACGCAGGGATACGAGGCGCTCGCCGTCAACGTGGGGGAGCGCAGTGGTCACAGCGTGAGCGTGGTCGCGGCAACACGCGGCGGCATCACTGCGCTCACCGAACTTGCCCGCGAGCGCGGGAACGTTCACGTGCTGCCCCTCTTCGTCGCCGATGGGCTGCTGCTGGATAAAGCGCGGGAGGCCATACCGCGCATCGAGGCGGAAACCGGCGCGCGAATGTCGTGCTCCGGTCCGCTCACCACCGATCTGGCCGGCATCGTCGCCAGCCGCTACACCACCGCATTGGAGGTTTGCCATGCGTAACCTGACCGCGCTGCTGCTGATTTCGGTCGCCGGCTTCGCCGCACAGCTTGTCGACGGCGGGCTGGGGATGGGCTTCGGCGTCACCTCCACCACCATCCTGATCATGCTCGCGGGCTTAACCCCCGCTACCGCCTCTGCTGTGGTGCACACCGCCGAGTTGGGTACCACCTTGGTATCCGGTGTGGCGCACTGGCGCTTCGGCAACGTGGATTGGCGCACCGCCTTCGCCGTCGGCATTCCGGGCGCGATCGGCGCGTTCACCGGCGCCGTCGTGCTCACCCAGCTGCCGATGGAGCACGCGCGCCCCATCATGTCGGCGATCCTCGCCATCATCGGCGCGAACCTCATGCTGCGCTTCGCGCGCGGGCTGACCCGGCGCAAGCTTTCGCCGAAACCGCACTCGAAGCGCTTCCTCGGCGGGCTTGGCTTGTTCGGCGGCTTCGTCGACGCCACCGGCGGCGGAGGCTGGGGGCCGGTGACCACCACCGCGCTGCTTTCCGCAGGCCGTTCTGAGCCGCGCCGCATCGTCGGCACCGTCAACACCGCCGAGTTCTTAGTCACCGCCGCTGCCACCACAGGCTTCGTCGTCGGCATGTGGCATGACCTGCTGGCCAACCTCGCGGCGGTGGGCGCACTCTTGGTCGGCGGCGTCATCGCCGCGCCGATCGCGGCCTGGCTGGTCTCCCGCCTCAACCCGATCCTGCTTGGCGGACTCGTGGGCACCGTGATCACCATGCTCAACCTGCCTGTGGTGCTCGCGGCACTCGGTTTGGACCAACACCTGTGGATCGTGCGAGTCCTCATCCTGGCAATCGGTGCGGTGCTGTCGTGGCGGGGTGTGATGAAAGCACGCGCAAACTCGAAGGCTGCGTCCGAACTTGAGGGTGCGACCGCCACTGAAATCGTCGTGGAACCCCAACGCGCCTAAGACCGCGTAGGTTTAACGGCATGTTGATTGCCGAGCAGCTCTATCTGCTGCTGTATGACGATCATGGGTTCGGCACAGGCTACGGTCGCTTCAACGATGCTGGTGTCGCCGCTGGCGTGATGGCGGACCTCTCTCTGGGTTACGGTGCACTGCAGTACTCAGACAACCGCGCCCGGCGGGTTCGCGTCATAGCGGGCCTGCCTCCCAATGCGCACCCCGCGCTCGTAGCCGCGCATTCAAAGATCCTCGAGAAGCCTGATCGCCGCGCGGAGGATTGGATGAGCCGCGGCAACATTGGCAAGCGCGAGGATGTGACTGTAGGGCTCGTGCACCGCGGCGTGTTGATACCAGAGTTCAGCAAGGGCATCTTCCTCTCTTCGACCTACTACCGCACCCGCGACGCCTCCGTCGAAAAGCAATTGCGCGCGCGGCTGCAAGCGGTGATGTTCGGGCACAAGCAGGCGGCGCTCGATGAGGCGGTTGTCCTGCTGGCGCTTGATGCGCTGTGGTCTGTGCGAGGGATTCTGAAAGCTGAGCTGACCGGGATGCCGAGAGGCGAGAGTCGGGCGCGAATCCGGGAACTTCGAGAGAAGGCGACGGATCCCGCGTACGGGTGGGTTGATCCGCTGCTGGGGCACTCGCTCAAGGCGTGCATGAAATCGTTGCGCCAGGCGCAGAATAACCACGGAGCGTCCGCGTAACGCTGCGCGTTTTTGTAGCATCGGGATCATGCTGATCACGGAGCAGGTGTTCCTGCTGCTTACCACCGACAAGGGCAGCGGCGAGCCATGGGTGGGGTACCGCAGGTTCGGTCTTGGTGCCGCGATCCTCGCGGATCTTGCGCTGCACGATGTGGTTGCGTTCACCGATGAGAAGCGCCCGCGCGTGAGTGTGACAGGCGATCTGCCGCCGGATGCGCACCCGGCGCTGGTGAACGCGCATCAGATGATCCGGGAGAAGCCGAACCGGCGTGCGCAGCGCTGGATTGGTCACAGTGACTTCGGGCGCATCGACCTTTCGGCAGCGAACCTCGTCCAACAGGGCGTACTCGAGGAGCACTCGCGAGGCTTCCTCTTCATCCAGTGGGCGCAGTATCCCACCCGCGACGCCTCTATTGAGCAGCGGTTGCGCGCCCGGTTGCAGCAGGTCTTCCACGGCCAGGCACAAGAGACTATCGACGAAGGCGTCACCCTGCTCATCGTGGATGCGGTCAACGGGACGCGGAATGTGTTCAAGGAAGAGATCAGGGGGCTTGAGCGCAAGCAGGTGAAAGGGACGATTGAAGAGATCCGCCATTCGCTCACCGACCCGGCACTGAACCGCACCGTGGAAAGCGTGGCAATGGCAGTCCAAGGCGCGACCACAGCGCTGATCGCCACCGTTGCAGCGGCGAACGCCTCGGTGGCCTCCGGCTAGGGTCGCTAGGATCGTGGCCATGCTGATCGCGGAGCAAGTCTTCCTGCTGCTGACCAACGACAAAGGCGGCGGCGAAGCGTGGGTGTCCCACCGCAACCTCGCCCTCAACGGTGCGCTGCTGTGCGATTTGGCCGCGCACAATTACATCGCGTTGGAGCGCAAGCGGCTCAGCCTGCGTGTGAGCGCGACGGTGCCGTCGAAGTCGGTGCAAGACCCGCTGCTGCGACACGGCGTTGCGGAGCTGGAACGCAAGGGCGAACGGCGGCTTACCTCCCTGCTCGAATCGGGGAAGTTTGCACAGCCGAGTGTGGTGGCGCAGCGGTTCGTCGCAAATGGTGTGCTTGCTGAGGAGCAAAAGGGCTTCCTTTTTGTGAATTGGAACAAGTACCCGACGTTGGACCCGAGCGTTGAAGCGAACCTGCGGGCGCGTCTTCAGCAGACGCTGCACGGTCAAGGCCAGGAGTCCTGGGACGAAGCCGTGGTACTCACCCTGTTGGACGCGATTGAGGCGATCGGCCCTGTGCTCAAGCAAGAGACGAAGGGAACCAAGCGCCGCGATCGGCGCGAGACCCTCGGTGAGATCGCGTACTCCTTGATATCACCGGAGCTCGAGCGCACTGGCACCCTGCTGTCGGACACGGTGCAGGCCGTTCGGGAATCGATCGTCGCGATCATCGAGGAAGAGCGCCGCCAGGCACAAGCTCGGGCTAGAAGGTAAACGCCAGGGAATCGGAAATGACAAAACCCGCGCCATTGGCGCGGGTTTGTACTGGAAGCGAGAACGCGTTTACTTCGCAAACTCCTCAACGAGTGCCGCGTTGAACGCCGGCAGGTCGTCCGGAGTGCGGGAAGAGATGAAGCCGGAATCGACCACAACTTCTTCGTCGACCCAGTTCGCACCAGCGTTGATCAGGTCGGTCTTCACGTTCTCTACAGAAGTGAGCTTGACACCCTTGATCAGGTCCGCATCGGTGAGGATCCAGCCGCCGTGGCAGATCACACCGATTGGCTTGCCTGCGCCCTGGATCTCCTTGACCAAGTTCACAGCATCCGCGTTGATGCGGATTGCGTCCGCGTTCACAGTGCCACCCGGCAGGATCAATGCGTCGTAATCAGCGGCGTTGGCCTCCGAGGTGGTTACATCCACGGACACCTTGGTGCCCTTTTTGCCCTCAATTTCGCCTGCCTCCGGTGCGATCACGTGCGCGGTCGCGCCCGCAGCCTCGACAGCTTCCTTCGGCGAAGTCAGCTCGGAATCTTCGAAGCCGTCGGTAGAAATGATCGCGATCTTCTTGGAGCTCAAGTCAGCCATGGTGGGTTCCTTTCGTAAGATTTTTCCGTTGTGTCTCTCCACGGTACGGAAAGTCTGGAAATCGTGTCGGGACCATAGCTTGACGACGGCAACTACGCCTCGTCGTCTTCGAGCTTGCGCTGTCGCTCCTTGTCGGATGTGTTCTCCCCGTCGGGATCAATGCTGCGGGCCTTGCCCGGCACCTCCCGGTCGTAGGTCTTCTTCGGGGCTTCCTTGCCCGCCGGTACGCGGGTGGAGCCCAGTGAAGTCTTCACTGGCTCGTCCAAGTCTGGGCTTTCGCGGCGGGCCATCCGCATCATGTGGTTACGTACCGCGAGGAACGCTTCCTTGGAATCAAGCGCTTGCGATTGCTGGGTCGCGATTTGGATGTCGTCGGCAGTGATCTGCCCCGCGCGCAGGGAGACCATCTCGGCCCAGTAGCGGAACCACACGGCGAGGACCGCAGCGATTGGCACCGCCAAGAACGCTCCCACGATGCCGAAGATGGTGCCGCCGAGGGCAACCGCAAGCAGCACGATCGCAGCGTGCAGACCCATTGCGCGCGACTGCAGGATCGGCTGGAGGACGTTGCCCTCAATCTGCTGCACCGCGATGATGAGGATCAGCACGAAGATTGCGTTCCAGAAACCGTTGGACACCAATGCGATGATCACGGCCAAGGCGCCTGCGGTGAACGCACCAACAATCGGGATGAAGCCGGCGAAGAAGGTGATCACGGCCAGCACCGGCCACAGCGGCACACCCAGCAGCAGCAGGCCCACGCCGATAAAGATTGCGTCCACCATGGAAACGATTGCCTGGGTGCGGATGAAGCCGGACAGCGTGTTCCAGGAACGCATGAGCACCTCAGTGAGGTGCCAACCGGTCTTCACGCCGGTGTACTTGCGCAGCCACGGCAAGAAGCGGTCGCCGTCTTTCAAGAAGAAGAAGGAAAGGATCAGCGTGAGTACCAGCGTGGTGCCGAGCGAAGCGATGGTGCCGATGCCGGAGAACACGCCGGAGGCGATGTTCGAGGCGTTGCCGCGCAGCGCGTTCGTGACCTGCTGCAGACCATCTTGGATCTTGTCCGGGTCGATCAGCTGTGGGTCGACCCGCTGCTCGACAAAGTCCAGGATCTGCTGGATGCCCTGCTGCGCCTGCTCGTAGAGTTGCACGCCTTGTGTGCGCACCGTCGGCGCCATCGCAGAAAAGATGCCGATGATCGCGCCGAAGAAACCCAACAACACGATGAAAACGGCGAGCGCTGCGGGCACCTTCTTGTTCCGGAGCCACCGCACAGGGGGCCAGAGCACAGTGCAGAAAATCAGCGCTAGCAGGATCGGCAGGAGTGCCATCCAGACGTAGCGAAGGAGGTAGAGCATGATGCCGGTCGCGATGACCACAATGATGAACCGCAGCGCCCAGGCGGCTGCGGTTCTGGCGTCGGCCGCGATCACATCGCCGCGGTCGATTGGTTCGCCTGAGAGCTCTTGGGCTGCGTCGGCCGGGGTGGGCATCATGTGCACGTCTTCGACAGCAGTGTCGAGTGCGCCCACATAATCCGAATTGTCGTTATCAGTCACGCGCGTCATTGTGCCAGAAGTGTTGGTATTTCCTCACTCGCAGCGTCCAAAGCTTTTGGTACGCCATTGGAATCGTTATGCCCTAGCCCACAACGCTCAAACGGTGTAATCTGGCGCACACCTTGATTTATGTTCCTGATGGAAAGGACCCGAACCATGACCGTGTACGCCAACCCCGGCACCGAAGGCTCGATTGTCAACTACCGCAAGCGCTACGACAACTACATCGGCGGCGAGTGGGTCGCCCCTGCTGACGGTGAGTATTTCGACAACATCACCCCGGTCACCGGCGAGATCTTCTGCCAGGTTGCGCGAGGCAAAGAAGCTGACATTGAGAAGGCGATCGACGCTGCGGAGAAAGCCGCACCGGGCTGGGGCGCGACCTCAGCAGCCGAACGCTCCCTCGTCCTGCTTCGCATTGCGGACCGCATGGAGGAGCACCTCGAGGAAATCGCCGTCGCCGAGACCTGGGAGAACGGCAAGGCTGTGCGCGAGACCCTCGCCGCCGACATCCCGCTGGCCATCGACCACTTCCGCTACTTCGCCGGCGTGATCCGCGCTCAGGAGGGCCGCCTTTCCCAGCTCGATGAGGACACCGTGGCCTACCACTTCAACGAGCCTCTCGGCGTTGTCGGCCAGATCATTCCGTGGAACTTCCCGCTCCTGATGGCCGCGTGGAAGCTGGCCCCGGCGCTCGCCGCCGGTAACGCAATCGTCCTCAAGCCTGCGGAGCAAACTCCTGCCTCGATCCTCTACCTGATGGACCTTATCGGGGACCTGATCCCGCCGGGCGTGCTGAACATTGTTAACGGTATGGGTGATGAGGCCGGTGTGGCTCTGACCAGCTCGGACCGCATTGCCAAGATCGCGTTCACCGGCTCGACCGACGTGGGCAAGATCATCAACAAGGCAGTCGCGGAGAAGATCATCCCGGTCACCCTTGAGCTTGGCGGCAAGAGCCCGTCGATCTTCTTCCCGGACGTGCTTGCTAAGGACGACGACTTCCGTAAGAAGGCCATTGAGGGCTTCGCGATGTTCGCGCTCAACCAGGGCGAGGTCTGCACCTGCCCGTCGCGTGCGCTGGTACACGAGTCCATCGCGGACGAGTTCCTGGAACTCGGTGTGAAGCGAGTGCAGCAGATCACCACCGGTAACCCGCTGGATACCGACGTGCAGATGGGTGCGCAGGCCTCCGTCGAGCAGATGAACAAGATCCAGTCCTACCTGGAACTCGGCCCGCAGGAGGGTGCAGAGGTGCTCACCGGCGGCAAGGTGAACAAGATTGAGGGCCTCGAAGAGGGCCTGTACATCGAGCCGACCGTGTTCAAGGGCACCAACGACATGCGCATCTTCCAGGAAGAGATCTTCGGCCCGGTCATGAGCGTGACCACGTTCAAGGACTTCGACGAAGCGATCAAGATTGCCAACGACACGATCTTCGGCCTCGGTGCCGGCGTGTGGTCCCGCGACGGCAATACCGCGTACCGCGCCGGCCGCGCGATCCAGGCGGGTCGCGTGTGGGTGAACCAGTACCACTCCTACCCGGCCCACGCCGCGTTCGGTGGCTACAAGCAGTCCGGCATCGGCCGCGAGAACCATCTCATGATGCTCGCTCACTACCAGAACACCAAGAACCTCCTCTGGTCCTACTCCGAGCAGGAGACCGGTCTCTTCTAAGAGCTTTTCGCTTATCGACGCCCCGTTTGACCCAGCCTTCGGCAAGGTCAAACGGGGTTCTGCCATCTGCCCAGAAAAAAGTTGAGCGTGTTGGGAACAACTTTGCAGCAAGCGCGTTGTAACCATTGAGCGCGCTCGGCTCAACCACTGGTACAGTAGGCCCGGTGAAGTTGAGCGGAAGCGCTGCAACTTAATGAAAAACGACTTCCAATCAGGAGGAAACAACCACCATGGCACAAGCAGTAGGCATTGACCTCGGTACCACCAACTCCGTCGTCTCCGTCTTGGAGGGCGGCGAGCCGGTTGTTATCGCCAACGCTGAAGGCTCCCGCACCACCCCGTCCATCGTCGCGTTTGCGAAGAACGGCGAGGTGCTTGTCGGCCAGTCCGCGAAGAACCAGGCTGTGACCAACGTTGATCGCACCGTGCGCTCCGTGAAGCGTCACATGGGCTCGGACTGGACCGTAGACATCGACGGCAAGAGCTACACCCCGCAGGAAATCTCCGCTCGTACCCTGCAGAAGCTGAAGCGCGACGCTGAGGCCTACCTGGGCGATGAGGTTACCGATGCCGTGATTACCGTCCCGGCGTACTTCGAGGACGCGCAGCGTCAGGCCACCAAGGAAGCTGGCCAGATTGCGGGCCTGAACGTGCTCCGTATCGTGAACGAGCCGACCGCGGCTGCGCTTGCATACGGCCTGGAGAAGGCCGACAGCGAGCAGACCATCCTGGTCTTCGACCTCGGTGGCGGTACTTTCGACGTCTCCCTGCTTGAGATCGGCGACGGTGTCGTCGAGGTGCTGGCTACCGCCGGCGACAACGAGCTCGGCGGCGACGACTGGGACCAGCGCATCGTTGAGTGGCTGACGGACAAGTTCAAGTCCCAGAACGGCGTTGACCTGACCAAGGACAAGATGGCCATGCAGCGCCTGCGTGAGGCTGCGGAGAAGGCCAAGATTGAGCTGTCCTCCCAGCAGCAGGCCAACATCAACCTGCCGTACATCACCGTCGACGCAGAGAAGAACCCGCTCTTCTTGGATGAGACCCTGTCTCGCACCGAGTTCCAGAAGATCACCTCTGATCTGCTTGACCGCACCAAGGCGCCGTTCAACCAGGTGATCAAGGACGCTGGTCTTTCCGTCTCCGACATTGACCACGTCGTCTTGGTCGGTGGCTCCACCCGTATGCCGGCCGTGACCGACTTGGTCAAGGACCTCACCGGCAAGGAGCCGAACAAGTCCGTGAACCCGGACGAGGTCGTGGCCCTCGGCGCTGCTCTGCAGGCAGGTGTCCTGCGCGGTGACGTGAAGGACGTGCTGCTGCTCGACGTCACCCCGCTGTCCCTGGGTATTGAGACCAAGGGTGGCGTGATGACCAAGCTCATCGAGCGCAACACCACCATTCCGACGAAGCGTTCTGAAACCTTCACCACCGCTGAGGACAACCAGCCTTCTGTGCAGATCCAGGTCTTCCAGGGCGAGCGCGAGATGGCTGCGGCCAACAAGCTGCTCGGTTCCTTCGAGCTGGCAGGTATCGCACCGGCACCGCGCGGAGTTCCGCAGATCGAGGTCACCTTCGACATCGACGCTAACGGCATCGTGAGCGTGTCCGCTAAGGACAAGGCCACCGGCAAGGAGAACACGATCAAGATCCAGGAGGGCTCCGGCCTCTCCCAGGAGGAGATTGACCGCATGATCAAGGATGCGGAGACCCACGCCGACGAGGACCGCAAGCGTCGTGAAGAGCAAGAGACCCGCAACAACGCGGAGACCGGTGCTTACCAGACCCGCAAGTTCATGGAAGAGAACTCCGACAAGCTGCCGGAAGACCTGAAGACCCGTGTCACCGAGGCTGCAGACGCTGTGGACGAGGCGCTCAAGGGCGACAATCTGGACGAGATCAAGTCCGCAGTTGAAAAGCTGAACTCTGAGGCGCAGGAGCTGGGCAAGGTGCTCTACGAGGCTGAGGCCAACGCTGGTGCCACCGCTGCAGACGGTGCGGACTTCGCCACCGCGCCTGAGGACAACGTCGTCGACGCCGAGGTTGTCGAGGATGACACTGAGGCTGGCACCGACACCACCGGCACCGCCGGCAACCCTGACGAGAAAAACTAAGGAGCGAGCGGGATATGACGAACCCAAACGTGAACCCCAACTCCGCCCGCGAGATGGCAGATAACCCGGGTGCACCGGATAACACCGACGAGCAGTACGTCTCGCCGGATCAGGCGGAGACCATGGCGGACGAGGCCGCGGAGGCAGAAGCTTTCGAGACCATGGCCGATCCGGACGCAGAGGATCCCCTTACGGAGGTCTCGGACGCGGAAATCGCCGACGCGGTCGAGGCTGAACTCGGGGAGGTCAACCCCGATGCGGACGGCGACGGCACAGTGACCGACATTGAGCTCCAGCTCGCCGAGCGCACTGAAGATCTGCAGCGCGTTAGCGCAGAGTACGCCAACTACCGGCGCCGCTCTGAACGCGAGCGTGCCGCGGTGGCGGAGCAGTCGAAGGCGAAGTTCGCTGAGAAGCTGCTACCGCTGCTCGACGACCTCGACCTCGCGGCCCAGCACGGTGACCTCAACGAGGGCCCGCTGAAGTCCTTCAGCGACAAGTTCCACAGCATCCTGGAAGGCCAGAAGTTGCAGGCTTTCGGTGCCGAGGGCGAAGCCTTCGACCCGGAGATCCACGAGGCAGTGCAGGACCTGTCGGAAGGCGACGAAAAAGTCGTCGGCACTGTATTGCGGAAGGGCTACAAGATGGGCGACCGTCTGATCCGTAACGCAATGGTGATCATTGGGGATGCTGCTAACGCGGCTGGCGGCGAAGCGTCGACAAGCAACTAGTGCCTGCAAAAATCCCCGACGGCCGGGCGCGAGCTACACACCGCTCGCCCCGGCTTTCTTGCTAAAACCATATTGAACGATTGCGAAAGGAGGGTGCGAGATGGCGATGCAGCAAGAATGGGCCAACAAGGATTACTACGGTGACCTCGGAGTATCCTCAAGCGCCTCTGCCGCCGACATTAAAAAGGCGTACCGCAAGCTCGCACGCGAAAACCACCCGGACTCCAACCCTGGCAACAAAGCGGCCGAGGAGAAGTTCAAGCGTGTGGCCGAGGCGTACGACGTAGTCGGCGATGAGGAAAAGCGGAAAGAGTACGACCAGTTCAAGTCGATGATCGGCTCCGGCGGCTTCGGAGGATTCGGTGGCCGCTTCGGAGGGGGAGGAGGCGCCGGATTTCCGGGCGGGTTTCGCACGACGACGCAAACCGACTTCGACGCCGCCGACTTCGACGACCTCTTCGGAGGGGGCGCTGGCGGACAAGCTGGAGACGGCGGCCTTGGTGATATCCTCGGTGGCTTCTTTAACCGCGGCAGCAGTGCTAGCAGGAGCGCTCGGCCGTCGCGGGGGGCGGATGTCGAAACCGAAATAGCCCTGGACTTCCGCGAGGCCGCGAAGGGTACGACGTTCCCTGTGGAACTCACCGGCGAAGCGCCGTGCACGACATGCCACGGATCTGGGTCCCGCACCGGCAAGACGCACGCCTGTGAGGTGTGCGCCGGCTCCGGCTTCATCCGTGAAAGCTCCGGCGCGTTCGGCATGGCCCGGCCGTGTACGAACTGCGGCGGATCCGGTGAGGTCATCGAGGACCCGTGCCCGACGTGTGACGGTACCGGCACCGTGCGTCGCACCCGTTCGATCACCGTGCGGATCCCCGCTGGGGTCGTCGACGGACAGAAAGTGCGGCTCGCGGGACAAGGCGAAGCGGGGCCGAACGGCACGCCATCCGGCGACCTGTTCGTGCATGTTCAGGTACGCCCTGACCCGGTGTTCACTCGCTCCGGTGACGATCTGGAGATCACCGTGCCGGTGTCGTTCGGTGACCTGGCGCTCGGCGGCACTGTGACGGTTCCGACCCTGGACAAGGCGGTCAAGGTCAAGGTGCCCGCGGGTACGCCGAACGGGCGAACCCTGCGCGTGAAGGGGCGCGGCATCGAGCGCAAATCCGGTGCTGCAGGTGACCTTTTGGTCACCGTCGAGGTGACAGTGCCGAGCGATGGTGCGCTGGACGCCAACGCCATGAGCGCCTTGCGCACCTACGCGCAGGCGGAAAAGGACTCCGGTTTCAACCCGCGCGCCGGGTGGGCCGGAGCCCGCTAACTCCCAAGGAGGTGAGAAGAAGTGGCTGACTCAAACTCATCAACCAACAAGGTGCGTGATGACGAGCAGTACTACGTCATCTCCGTTGCCGCCGAGCTGACAGGCATGCACGCGCAAACGCTGCGCACCTACGATCGACTCGGTCTCGTCTCTCCGATGCGTACCCGCGGGGGCGGGCGCCGCTACTCCGCGCGCGACATTGAGCTCTTGCGTCGCGTGCAGTATCTCTCCCAGGAGGAGGGTGTGAACCTCGCCGGCATCAAGACGATCATCGAGCTGACCGAGCAGATCGAGGTGCTTGAGGAAGAACTGCAGGCTGAGCGTGCGGCTGCGTCAGAGTTGCGCTCGCAGTTGTCAACGCGCCGTCGCGGTGCCGAGCTGGTTCACGTGCCGCGCTCCACTGCGGTGGTGGCTTGGGAGCCATTCGCTTCACGACGGTCGCGCAACCGCTAGACCCGGCACCCCGGCGAATTGCGTCATGGTGATGGAGACAGTGAGGCCGCTACCGGGAAAGGGGACCCGGTAGCGGCCTCACTTATGTTATCGACTCAACCCAAGTTTCGAGCGCTGGATAGATAACAACCTGGCAACACTGGGGTTAGGCGACGGCAATGTGATAGTTGCCCTCGGAACCATGACTCTGCCTCAGTCGAATTGGCCCCGGCTGAAAGGCATCCCGTTTTCCTAGGTTCAATCACACTGGCGAACGATCCACGCGGGGAGGGCGAAGCCGGAGCTACTTGAACTCGATCGATGCCGCGGCACCAATGTGACGCAGGTTCGATCGGGCCAAGTCGATCATGCGGCCCACGCCACCCTCGAGCGTCAAGGTCTTTACACCCGCAGTGGTGAAGCCCTTCAGCATGTCCCAGGTGATGTCCGGCGGCAGGGAAAGCGCGTCGGGGTCAGTGACAATGTCCACCAGTACTGGACCGTCGAACGCGAGCGCCTCGGTAAGGACCGGCTTGAGGTCTTCCGCTTCTTCGATGCGGAAGGACTTGATGCCCGCACCCTCGGCGATCGCCGCGAAATTCACGTGCTCGTGGTCGGTTTCGAAGTCGGGGAAGCCGGCAACGAGCATCTCCAGCTTGACCATGCCAAGCGAGGAGTTGTTGAACACGATCATCTTCAATGGCAGGTTGTGCAGGCGCACGGTGAGCAGCTCGCCGAGCAGCATGCTCAAGCCGCCGTCACCGTGCCAGGAGATGACCTGGCGATCCGGGAACGCGCACTGGATACCAATCGCCATCGGCAGCGCGTTGGCCATGGTGCCGTGGAGGAACGACGCTTGCTCGTCGCGCTTGCCGTTCGGGGTGAGGTAGCGAGAGGACCACACGTTGCACATGCCGGTGTCCACGGTGAAGTACGCGTCGTCATCGGCAAGCTCATCAAGCACCGAAGCAGCAAGCTCCGGGTGAATCGGCTTCTTCGCTTCAGCGGCCTTGTGGGTGTACTTGTCCACCACGTCTTCAAGCAGCTCGGCGTGGCGCTTGAGCATTTTATCCAGGAACTTGCGGTTCTTCTTTTCTTCGATGTGCGGCAGGATGTTGTCGATCACGCTCGCGACATCGCCCACCACCGGGTACGCAACCGGGGTGCGACGGCCGATGTGGGAGCCGTCGATGTCGATCTGGCCGACGTTCTTGCTCGGCAGCCAATCGACGTACGGGAAGTCCGTGCCGATCATGAGGAAGAGGTCAGCTTCCTTCGACGCTTCGTGGCAGGCGCCGTAACCGAGTAGACCGGACATACCCACGTCGAATGGGTTGTCGTGCTCGATGTACATCTTGCCTCGGAAGGAGTGGCCAACCGGTGCCTTGATCTTCTCGGCAAGGGCGAATAGCTCCTCGCGGGCGTTGCGTGCGCCGTAACCGGCGAAGATGGTGACCGTGTCGGCCTTATTAATCGCCTCGACGAGACGCGCCGCCTCATGCGGGTCCGGATACACGCGACGTTCCTTACCCACTGCGTAGTTGCCGCTGGCGGTGTAGGCATCGTCGGCCACATCATCAGCGAACACGTCGCCCGGCACAACCAGCACGGAGACGCCGTTGCCAGCCAGCGTCGACTGAATCGCGTTGTGCAGCACGCGCATGCCCTGTTCGGCCGAGTGCACCATTTCCAAGTAACCGGAGCACTCTTGGAAGAGCAGTTCCGGGTGAGTTTCCTGGAAGAAGGAGGAACCAATCTCCGCAGACGGGATATGGGAGGCGATTGCAAGCAGCTTTGAGCCGTTCCGGTGCGCCTCGAAGAGTCCCTGTACAAAGTGGGTGTTGCCCGGGCCGCAGGATCCACCGCAGACAGCGAGCTCATCGCTTGCAAGGGCATCGGCACCCGCAGCGAAGGCGGCAGCCTCCTCGTTGCGCACGTGCACCCACTCGAGACCGTGCTTGCGCACCGCGTCCGAAAGCGGGTTCAGCGAGTCGCCGACAAGACCGTAAATGCGCTTGACGCCCAACTCCTCCAAGTGGGCCACAAGCTGGGTGGCAAAGTTAGTCATGGTGTGCTCCTTTGGTTCATCTATTTGTTGGCGCGCTCTCACCGCTCGACCGCCGAGCCTACCGATTTCTGCAGCTTGGACCCCGGGGGCTGTGACAGAGCAGTCAGGAACGCCTCGTCTGTGAAATACGAGGAATGGTCGCCCGTTACCCCCTCCACAACAGTTGCGCCATAGCTCGCAGTGCTTGGCGACGACCCCCCGAGCACACCTTGATTTCCTCGTCGGAGGGCCAGAATAGGGTCTCGATCAGCGTCGACCACAAATACTTGAGAATCTGGCCCAGCAAGGGTGAGGTCATTAACGGATTCTCCGTACACGCCCGGGCTGCCGAGCAGCCACAACTCGTCTGCGAGAAGACCGCTGCGCTGTGCCGCACGAGTGGCCACTACCGTTCCGTAGGAGTGGGCGACCACGGTTTTCTGGGCATCGGGGTAGCGTTCCTCCAGCGCGGCCTGGAACATCGCGAGGTTTACTGCGCCTTCGCTTGCCGACGCCGGCGATAGCGCCCGCGGCAGTGTCTTCGGCGGCTGGTAACCCTGCCACACAACCACCGTCGCCCTGGTGCGTTGGGCGATCAACTGTGCCTTCTGCAGTTCGTGGCCGAGGGAGTCGGGGTGGCCTGTCGTTGCGCCAGCGACCATGGTGATCACGCGCGCCGGGTCGATGGAGTCACCGACAAGGACTGTGCTCCCGCTGGGACCAGCCTCAAGCACTATGCCGCCTGCAGCGTCGATCACCGCTTGTGTGCTCGCAGGCAGGGTGGACATGTGGTGCGCGTGGAGCTCGTGGACCGCGGTGTCCGGGTGGTTCACCAACGCGTCGAACCCTGCGCCGCGGGTGCGGTTGATCTCGCGGGCAAGCTCCGTATCAAGCTGCATCGACAGTGCGTTGAGCCAGACGATGATCCGGTAATGGCCAGCCGCCTGGGCGGCGTGGGCGGCGGCATCCAGCGCCGATTGTGCACGGGCGGCCCAGATGAGCAGCTCAGCGATGCGGCGCAAACTCTGCGCGTGGCCATCCAGCTCAGTTGAGAAATCGGCCAGCCGAACAAGCGCAAGATCGGGAGCGGGGCCTGCGAACCCGGTCGCACTGATAGCAGTAGCCGCCTCACGCGTGGCGCGTGCGCGGGCCGATACGGTCGCCCCTGCGCTTGACACGAGGGACGCAGCCGCGCGCAACTCATTGGGGTCGAGGCGGGGCGCATATGCAGGAAGGGTCGCGGGGCTAGCCATTGCGCAGCGACCTCGCGAGGGCAGTGTCGAGTGCAGTGTCAAGAGCAGCGTCGATGTCGGCGGCTGTCTGGGCAAAAGTGGCGATGGAGTCGAGGTGGTTGCTTAGGCGGCGCAGTGTGCCGTCGATAAGCAAATGCTCCTTGTGCTGCACTGCGGCGAGGGCTGTGGCTGCGAGCGATGGGGAAAGCTGTGCTGTAGGGAGGGTGGAGGTGTCGGGGAGGTGTGCGCGGGCGGTGGGGGCAGTGGTGTCGGAAAGGGCGAGAAAGTTCATGCCGACAACCATGCCAAAGCGAAATAAACAAAATCAAGAGCGAGTGAACGATCTGTGGATAACCCGCTGCCACGCGCATTAGAGTTATCCACATGAGGATTGCCTTATTGCAAGTGATCACCGGCGCCGATAAGAGCGAGAATTTTGCGCGCATCGAGCCGCTGATCCGCGACGCAGCAGCCGCGGGTGCCAGCCTGATCGTGCTGCCAGAGGCCACAAGTCAGGCCTTTGACCAGGGCAGACTAGACACGCAGGCGGAAGAACTCGACGGGGAGTTCTCGACGGCGGTGCGCACGCTTGCCGACGAGCTCGGGGTAACCGTGGTCGCGGGCATGTTCCGCCCCGCCGACACCAACGTGCTCGAGAGCAACGGTGAGCGAAAGACGGTGAACCGGGTGCGCAACACCGCGCTGGTGACCGGCGGCGGGACGCACACGGGCTACGACAAGATTCACGCGTACGACGCGTTTGATTACCGCGAATCTGACACGGTGAGAACCGGTGAGGAGCTGGTCACGTTCGTGCACGAAGCGGACGGCGAGAGTGTGGTGGTCGGCATGGCGATCTGCTTTGACATCCGCTTCCCGGAGCAGTTCAAGGAGCTTGCGCGACGCGGCGCTGAGGTCATCGTGGTGCCCACGAGCTGGGCTGATGGGCCGGGCAAGCTCGAGCAGTGGCGGGCGCTAAACGCGGCGCGTGCATTGGATGCGGGCGTGTTCATCGCAGCGACCGGACAAGCCCGGCCCGATTGGGAGGAGAAAGCGGGGGAGGAGTCCGGCCCGACCGGCATTGGCCACTCAGCCGTGGTCAACCCGCAGGGCGAGCGCATCGCTGAAGCGGGCTACGCGCCAGAGACGCTCATCGTGGACATCGATCTGAGTGAGGTCGCCGCGGCCCGCAAGGCGCTGCCGGTGGTCGCGATCACCGAAAACACGGTGATGCGGTAGGGATGCGGTAAGGAAGCGGTAACAATGCGGCAGCGTGGCTAGCCCTCGTCGGGCGGGGTAGCCCAGTCGAACTGCGCGTCGTGCGCAACGACGGTAATCCCGTTCTGCGCCCTCTCGGCACCCGCCGCGTGCAGCGAACGCACCAGCTCATCGGTACGCGCCTTCGTCCCGCACAGCACCACCTCGCGGCCCCACCACGTGCCCGCACCGGCGAGGAAGGCAGACAGCGGTGCCCACACGTGGTTCAGCCCCGCCTCCTTTGCGGGGCCGGCGTCCTCGCCGTCTGTCACGGCGCAGGTGACGGTCAGCCAGTCATGTGCCTGGTTCAGCGCGCCGATGGTGCGCAGATCGTAGAGCTCATCAGTCGTGTCCGCACCGATCAGCAGGTGGACATCGGGGCGGGTCTCACGCTCCAATATGCCGAAAAGCATGGCTTTGGCCGCCGCCCAGCCGGTGCCCACCGCGGCGATCATCGCCTGTTCACAATCCAGCACCGGGCTCGGGCCGCGCGCGGCACCCAGCGTCAGGTACGTCCCGGCCTCGGGTTCAATCTCACCGTCCACATGGAACTCGAGTTGGCCAAAGCTATTCGACGGCAGCGCCGGCGCCAAACCACGCCACACCCCCTGCCGACCCACCTGCATGACTGGCAAGACCTGGCCGGGCGCGTAATCCACCTGGATGCCGGCTTCCAATTGGACGATGGTCACCCCGCTGTCCGTCCCACCTGCCGGAGCGACCTCAGTGATCTGCGCGGCGGATGCCGCTGGGATCCCGGCTAAGTCAGCTTCTTCGACCGCGGTGCGCATCGTTTCGGCGACGGCGACGAGGATCTCGCGGGACTGGGAATCGGCGGCGGAGGCGTCGGCAAGCATGTTCGCGACCGCCGGGAATTCCGCGGACGGAAAGCCCACGCGGCGCAGATCCAGCGCCCATGCCCGCACACGTTTGATCACACCGGGGCGTAGTTTGGCGTTGGGGGAATGGGACAAGATCCAAAAGGCGGCGTCGACAAGTGTTTGTGGCACTTCCCGCGTGCCTTCCGGCAAGATTGCGGCTCCCTGCTGCCCGTATGCGTCGATGAAACGGCTATACATCGCGGCCCGCACCAGGCCCGGTCTCTGTATGAGTGCGGCAGGGATACTCATAGACCATAAGATTAGCTGCTCACCCGGCAGATCCGGTTTTATGCAGGCCTCCGCGCGTCAGTTAAGGTGGCTGCTAAAACCGAAGAATCGAAAGGTGGGAACCGGTGGAATTCACGCCATATACCCTGCTCACCGACATTGGCTGGCTGTCTATCCTGCTGATTGTCGGCAACGTGTTGCGAAACCGGCTGCTCATCCTGCAGAAATGGCCTTTGTGATCGGGCTGATTGGACGCATGCTGCGCCGCCCGAACTACCTCGACCGCGACACCGTCGGCTCGATCGCGGGCGCGGCGACCGACTACATGATCGCGTTCGGCATCGCCTCCATCGTCCCCGCCGCGCTTGCCGGCTACTGGCAGGCGCTCGTACTCATCTTCGTGCTGGGCACCTTGTTCTGTGTCGTATGGATGCTGTGGGCGGCGCCGACGTTCTTCGGCGAGAAGTGGCTCGAGCGCGGCATCTTCGGCTGGGGCTGGGCGACCGCCGCCGTGGCCACCGGTATCGCGCTGCTGAAGATGGTCGATCCGAAGCTGAAATCCGGCACGCTGAATGAGTGCGGCGTGGCCTACGTCGGTTTCGCGCCGTTTGAGATCGGCATGACCATCCTCGCGCCGATCGCGGTCATCGCCGGTTTCACTACCGGTTTCGGGTGGGCCGCCTTCACGATCGCGGTCGGGGTGGTCGTCGTCGCGTATGTGCTGCGTTGGGTTCCGGTTTCGCGCCAGTCGCGGGAGCCGGACGCTTCTCGACGGCCTGTTTGACGCCTTTCTCGCTCCCGCCTGCCGCACCCACCCGCAGCACCGCCAAACCCGGACAACACACCCAAACCCGGATAGTTGCAGCCCCTTACGTGTGCAGTTCCATACGTAAGCGTGCGTAACTATCCGGGTTTGTGGCTGTGGGTCGCCGTGGTCGCGCATCTTGTCGTGGTTTGGTCGCGCAAGCCCAGGGCGAACCTTAGCGGCCCCCGCGCAACTTTTTCCAGAAATTTTGGGATTGATAGGAACAGACTCAACTCCGTGTGCGTTACGTCTAGCGAGAACCAAGTAATTAGACGAAGGAGTAACGCGACTGATGGGAACGTTTAACCCCACCACGAAGACGCAGGAGGCGATTCGGCAGGCGCTGCAAAAAGCGTCGGCAGCTGGCAACCCGGACATCCGCCCAGCGCACCTGCTTGAGGCGATTTTGACGCAGGACGAGGGCATTGCCGCTCCCGTGTTGAAGGCCACGGGCGTCGATCCGGACACCGTCGCCCGCGAGGCGGCGCAGATCACGGACGGATACCCCAAGGCTGAGGGCCAGAATTTAGCGAACCCGAATTTCAACCGTGATGCGCTCAACGCGATCAACGCCGCGCAGGAGCTGGCCGGTGAGCTCGGTGACGAGTTCGTGTCCACCGAGGTGCTGCTCGCTGCCATCGCGAAGGGTGGCGATGAAGCGGCCGAGCTGCTGAAGAAGCGCGGTGCGACTTACGAGGTGCTGAAGGGTGCCTTCCCGTCCGTGCGCGGCTCGAAGAAGGTCACTTCTGAGGACCCGGAGCAGCAGTTCCAGGCACTGGAGAAGTACTCCACTGACCTGACTGCACGCGCGCGTGAGGGCAAGATCGACCCGGTGATTGGCCGTGATGCCGAGATCCGCCGCGTTGTGCAGGTGCTTTCCCGCCGCACGAAGAACAACCCGGTGCTGATCGGTGAGCCTGGCGTCGGTAAGACCGCAGTAGTCGAGGGCCTCGCCCGCCGCATCGTCGCCGGCGACGTGCCGGAGAGCTTGAAGGGCAAGACGCTGATCTCGCTCGACCTCGGCTCGATGGTCGCAGGCGCGAAGTTCCGCGGCGAGTTCGAGGAGCGCCTCAAGGCGGTGCTGGATGAGATCAAGTCCTCGGACGGCGAAATCATCACCTTTATCGATGAGCTGCACACCATCGTCGGCGCTGGCGCGTCTGGCGAGGGAGCGATGGACGCGGGCAACATGATCAAGCCGATGCTGGCCCGCGGCGAGCTGCGCCTCGTCGGTGCGACGACGCTGGATGAATACCGCCAGTACATCGAGAAGGACGCCGCGCTGGAGCGCCGCTTCCAGCAGGTCTACGTGGGTGAGCCGACCGTTGAGGACACGATCGGCATCCTGCGTGGTTTGAAGGAGCGCTACGAGGTGCACCACGGTGTGCGCATCCAGGACTCTGCCCTGGTCGCTGCCGCCGAGCTGTCCAACCGCTACATCACTAACCGCTTCCTGCCGGACAAGGCGATCGACTTGGTCGACGAGGCCGGCTCGCGCCTGCGCATGCAGATCGACTCCTCCCCGCAGGAGATCGACGAGCTTGAGCGCGTGGTCCGTCGCCTTGAGATCGAAGAGATCGCTTTGGCGAAGGAGAACGACGCGGCTTCGCAGCAGCGCCTGTCCGACCTGCGCCAGGAACTCGCCGATCAGCGTGAAAAGCTCGGCGAGATGAAGGCGCGCTGGGAGAACGAGAAGGGCGAGGTGAACAAGGTCCAGTCCGCGAAGGAGGAACTCGAACGCCTGCGCAACGAGTCCGAGATCGCGGAGCGCGAAGGCGACTACGCCAAGGTCTCCGAGCTGCGCTACGGGCGCATCCCGGAGCTCGAGGCGGAGGTCGCAGCTGCCGAAAGCCAGGCCAGCACCAAGACCATGCTGGAGGAGGAAGTCACGCCCGATGTCATCGCGGAGGTTGTGTCCTCGTGGACCGGCATCCCGGCGGGCAAGATGATGCAGGGCGAGACCGAGAAGCTGCTCAACATGGAGTCGGTGCTGGCGGGCCGCGTCGTCGGCCAGAAAGAGGCAGTCGTTGCAGTCTCCGATGCGGTGCGCCGTTCGCGCGCCGGCGTGGCGGACCCCAACCGTCCGATCGGTTCGTTCCTCTTCCTCGGCCCGACCGGCGTGGGTAAGACGGAGCTGGCGAAGGCGCTCGCGGAATTCCTCTTCGACGATGAGTCCGCCATGGTCCGCATCGACATGAGCGAGTACGGCGAGAAGCACTCCGTCGCCCGCCTGGTCGGTGCCCCTCCGGGATATGTCGGCTACGACGCTGGCGGCCAGCTCACCGAGGCGGTGCGCCGTCGCCCGTACTCGCTCGTGCTCTTCGACGAAGTGGAGAAGGCTCACCCGGACGTCTTCGACGTGCTGCTTCAGGTGCTCGACGAGGGCCGGCTTACCGACGGCCAGGGGCGCACCGTCGATTTCCGCAACACGGTGATCATCCTGACGTCCAACCTGGGCGCGGGCGGCAACCGCGAGCAGATCATGGAGGCGGTGAAGCACCACTTCAAGCCGGAGTTCATCAACCGTCTTGACGACGTGGTGGTCTTCGAGCCGCTCACCCAGGATCAGCTGGTGGGCATCGTGGAGATCCAGCTCGAGGGTCTGGCAGAGCGGCTCGCTGCACGACGGCTCACTCTCGACGTCTCGGATGCCGCCAAGTCCTGGCTGGCCGACCGCGGGTATGACCCGGCGTACGGTGCACGCCCGCTGCGCCGCTTGATCCAGCAAGCGATCGGCGACCGGCTGGCAAAGAAGCTGCTCGCAGGTGACATCCGCGACGGCGACGCGGTCCACGTCGACGTAGCCGACGGCGGCGAGATGCTCGACGTCAACGCGAGGTAACTGATCAGAAAGCGACCCGGTAACACGGGTCGTCTTTCTATTTACTTTCCTCTTGGGAACTCCTAGTGTGACTCATGGCACATTCATTCTCCGACTGGAAAGGTACCGTTGCGATGTCCACCCCAAACACCATGCGAGCTGCCGTGGCTGAGCAATTCGGCCCCGATGTCACTGTTCGTGACTTGGATCTGCCCAAGCCGGGCCCGTTCCAAGCGCTGGTAAAACTCCATGCCTCGGGTATCTGCCATACCGACCTGCACGCCGTCGAAGGTGACTGGCCCGTCAAGCCTAAACCGCCGTTTGTGCCTGGCCACGAAGGCGTGGGCGAGATCGTCGAGCTCGGCCCGGGTGAGCGCTCGGTAGCCGTCGGCGACATGGTGGGCAATGCTTGGCTCTGGTCCGCGTGCGGCGAGTGCGAGTTTTGTCGCACCGGCCGCGAAACCTACTGCCACAATGCCCAGTACGGCGGCTACACCGTCGACGGATCATTCGGCGAGTACATGCTGGTGGATACCCGCTACGCGCCACGTATTCCGGACGGCGTTGACCCGGTTGAGGTTGCACCGATCCTCTGCGCAGGCGTGACGGTGTACAAGGGCCTCAAGGAAGCTCAGACCAAGCCTGGCCAGTTCATGACCATCTCCGGCATCGGCGGCTTGGGCCACCTCGCGGTGCAGTACGGCGTGGCGATGGGGATGCGCGTCATCGCCGTCGACGTCGCGGACGACAAGCTCGAGTTGGCCCGTGAGCTCGGTGCCGAATTCGCCGTCAACGCAAAAGACCGCGACCCGGGCGAGGCAGTCCAGGAGTTCACGGACGGCGGCTCCCACGGCGTGCTGGTCACGGCAGTCCACCCGGACGCGTTCGGCCAGGCCATCGCCATGACCCGTAGCAACGGCACAATCGTGTTCAACGGCCTGCCGCCGGGAGACTTCCCGGCACCGATCTTCGATATCGTCCTGCGCGGCATCACCATCCGCGGCTCCCTCGTGGGCACCCGCCAGGACATGGCGGAGGCCCTGGACTTCTACGCCCGCGGTTTGGTCAAGCCGCACGTGACTGCGTGCGAACTCGACGACGTCAACGACGTGTTCGAGAACATGCGCAAGGGCAAGATCAGCGGCCGCATGGCGATTAAGTACTAGCCGGTACGCGACGGGAGCGCGTACAAGGGGCCGTCGATAAGCAAACTGCTCTAGACTGCACGCATGGAGCCGACCACGACGATCACCACCCGCGTCGCGCTTCCGGGTGTGGAGAACGAGCAGCTTGCGGCGCAGCAACTGACCAGCAACCACTTCGTGGTGGCGAGCGTGCCATTTGTGGACACGGCGCTGGCGCTCGGCGACATCGTCGAATGCGTGCTGGTCGGCGGGCAGTTCCATGTGGACCGTGTGGTGGTGCGCGGAGGGGCGTCGACAATTCGGATCCTGCCGGAGACGGAGGAGCCGAATCAGATCGCGGAGACGCTGCTCGCGTTCGGGTGCCGCGTAGAACTGGGCCCCGGCGGGATGCTCGCGGCGTCAATTGGGGCGGACTGCCCGCGTGAGGGGATCATGGAGTGGCTCGATGGCCTCGAGTCCGACGGTGCAATCCAGCAAGCCCCCGGCTACATGGCCTAACCACGGCTAGACTGGCTCGCATGAGCGTCTTTGTCTCCGCTGAAGCCCTGAACGAACGCATCAAGACTGGCCAGAAGCACACCATCATCGCCGCCCTGTGGGAGCGCACCGATGGCAAAGCTTGGTCGAAGTTCCAATCCGAGCACATCCCGACGGCGGTGTTTTGCGATCCCGCGTCGCAGCTCGCTGGCATGCCGGGCCGCTACGAAGGCCGCAACCCAATGCCCAGCATTGACGTTGTGGCGAAGGCAACCAAGGAGTGGGGCATCGAGCCGGGCCGCCCGACCTACATCTACGACCGCGGCAACGGCTTGTTCGCCTCTCGCGCATGGTTCATTCTGCGCTGGGCTGGCATTGAAGACGTGTTCATCCTGGACGGCGGCTTCGCCGATTGGGACGGCGACGGCTTCGACACGGTCGCCGGCCCCGGCAATGTCGTCGTGCCGCGCGAGGTCGAGGTGTCAGAGGGGCACATGCCCGTCGCCAGCATCGAGGAAGTCAAGGCTTTCGAGGGCACGCTTATCGACGCCCGCTCCAAGAACCGTTTCGACGGCCGCCGCGAAGTCTTCGACCTGCGCGCCGGGCACATCCCGAGCGCGCAGAACCTGCCCGTGGATGAGCTGTTTATCAAGCACGGCGAGCACGATCAGGTGAAGGTGAAGGACCCGGGCACGATCCGCGAGATCTTCGCCGGCCTCGGCATCACCCCTGAGACCGACCCGCAGGACGCGATTGTCTACTCCGGTTCCGGTAACCACTCCTCCCTGATGCTCGCCGCGATGGCGCATGCGGGCCTGCCGGTGCTCACGCACTTCGTGGGCGGCTGGTCGCAGTGGTCGGCAGACCCGAAGAACCCGCTCGCAACCAACATGTAGCCACGCCGCTTTTCGGCCGTGCCACCGGCGGAAACGCCGCGCCGAGCAGTAACATCACGTCTTGATGGCATACTTAATTATCTGTCTGGCGATTGTCCTGCTCATCGCCGGCGTGTGGCTGTGGGTGTCCGACTCGTCGGCACCTAACCGCGGGCGCAAATCCTGGGCCGAGGCGAATGGTTTCAGCTACGTCAAGCAGGACACATCGCTTGTCGACGAATGGCAACGCGGCGCCGCGGCCACCGGGTCGGCCATAACCAACGTGGCCACTGGCAACTGGGGTGGACACGAGACGGTTGTTGCCGATGTTGGCCCGACCACGGTGGTCGCCATGAGCACCGGCGCGGTGAGCGACGTGGTCGTGGACATGCGCCGCGACGGTTTCGACGCGGCGTCGTCGGAAGACCTCGTTGAGGTGGCGAAGGCCGGGGATTTCGCTGTGTTCGGGACGGACGCTGGGGTGGCGCAACGCTTCGTCGATAAGCGAGTGCGCGATGCGCTCGACCTCCTGCCCGCAACTGTGGTTGCGGTGTGGTTTGAGAGCGAGTGGGTGCTGGCGGAGGTGGGCGAGGGCGTGCAGCTGGGCGAGTGGGAGGCCGCGTTTGAGCCGCTGGCCAGGCTCGCCGACGCCGCGCGGACCCTCCCGCCCGCGAACCCACAGCCGCTGGCGGTGCCGTTTCCCACCCGCGACATTCCGGACGCGCCGGAGCCCGAGCCGAAGCTGGTAGTGGCTCCGGTTGAGGCCGAGGTCGAGGAGCCGCTGAACACGCCGAAGGTTCAGCGTCCCGAGGAACCGCTTGCGCTGCCGACGCGCACGACCGGCGCGGTGCGCGGGCCGGCGCAGGAGCACGCGCTTGGTGGTGACCAGGTGAGCGCGATTGCCGATGGCATCGCAGAGACCGCGCACAATCCGAGCGATCTGACCCGGGCGCGCCGCACGATGGCGCCGCCGTCTATCTTCGGAAGCACGGAGAATGCAACGGAGATGCCGAGCCCGAAGGAGCCCACCGATGAATGATGCCAAAAAAGCCCGCCTCGCTGAGCTGGTCAAAGAGCTGGCAGTGGTGCACGGCAAGGTCACGCTGTCGTCCGGACGTGAAGCCGATTACTACGTTGACCTGCGTCGTGCCACCTTGCACCACGAGGCGAGTCCGCTGATCGGTGCGCTGATCCGCGAGCTCACTGAGGACCTCGAGTTCGATGCCGTTGGCGGGCTGACCCTGGGTGCGGACCCGGTCGCTACCGCCGTGATGCACGCGGACGGTCGCCCGATCGATGCCTTCGTGGTGCGTAAGGAAGCGAAGAAGCACGGGATGCAGCGCCGGATCGAGGGGCCGTCGATTGTGGGCAAGCGGGTGCTGGTGGTGGAGGACACAACGACCACCGGCAACTCGCCGCTGACCGCGGTGGAGGCGTGCCGCGAGGAAGGGGCCGAGGTGGTTGCGGTCGCCACCGTCGTCGACCGTGCGACCGGGGCTAATCAAGTGCTTGCCGACGCCGGCCTGGACTACCGCTACCTCCTCGGACTCTCCGACCTTGGACTCGAGTAACCCCAACGCCGACCCCAACGCCGTTCCCGGGCCGACCGAGTGGACCGAAGCCCGCCACGGTGCCGGGCCGTGGGAGGGGGAGTGGCCCTCGAACCCGCGTTTCGACGAGACATTGCTGCGCGAGGGTGACACCCGCAACGTGGTCGACGCGTACCGCTACTGGTCGTTGGACGCGATCGTCGCCGACCTGGACAAACGCCGCCACGATTTCCACGTGGCGATCGAGAACTTCGAGCACGACATGAACATCGGCACAGTCGTGCGCACCGCGAATGCGTTCCTGGCCAAAGAGGTGCACATCGTGGGCAAGAAGCGGTGGAACCGGCGCGGGGCGATGGTGACCGACCGCTACCAGCACATCCGTCACCACAAAACGGTGGCGGATCTCGCGGAGTTCGCGCATGGGGCGGGGCTGACCATTGTGGCTATCGACAACACACCCGGGTCCGTGCCGCTGGAAACCGCAAAGCTGCCGAAACGCGCGCTGTTGCTGTTCGGTCAAGAGGGCCCCGGCGTGACCGACGACGCGCAGCGGGCCGCGACCATGACCTGCTCGATTGCGCAGTTCGGCTCGACCCGCTCGATCAACGCCGGGGTTGCCGCTGGCATCGCCATGCACGCGTGGGTACGCCAGCATGCAGACATTTCTCAGGCATGGTGAAGCATTCCCAACGTCTGCGTCTGGCATGATGGTCACAGACCGATAACAAAAGAGGGAGCCGTCCGTGCCTGAGACCTGGTCGCACCGAGCTGACCTGGCTGAATCCGCGATTCAAGAGCGCCATGCCGCGCGCGTGTGGGGCGTTCCCAAGACCAACCTCGCGATGGTCACCTGGCCGGCGGGCGCCAAGGACAAAGCGTTCGTGCACTGGCACTACTGGTGGCAAGCACAGTACCTCGACTGCCAGGTCGACGCGGCCCTGCGCCGCCCCACCAAAACGCGCCGCCGCCGCATCGCCGACACCCTGCGCGGCATCCAGCGGCGCAACAGAGGCAAGCTCACCTCCAACAACTACTACGACGACAAGGCGTGGCTCGCGCTCGCATGGAACCGCGCGCTGCAGCTTGACGGCCTCAAGCGCACCAGCGCGCTCGACGGCCTCGAGTTCGACCTCCTCGCCGGCATCGACCCCATCACCGGCGTCCTGCCGTGGAAAACCGGCGAAACCTTCTACAACGTCCCGTCTAACGCGCCGTCCGCGATCGTCTTCTCGCGCACCGGCCGCCTGGACAAATCCCGTCAGATCGTGGATTGGATCTTCGACAACCTCATTACAGAGACGGGCTTGCTTTACGACGGGCTGCGGATGCGCATGAACGGCCCAGAGCTCATCGAAAAGCTCTATACATACAACCAGGGCACAGTGCTGGGCGCGTCCCTGGAGATCGCGCTTGCGCTGCGCGAGGATGTCGGCCTCGACCACGACGAAGCCATTGACTCCTTCGAGTACTCCGAGCGCGCCGACGCGTCGGTGTACTACATCACCCACATCCGCGCGATCATCCAAGCGATCGCGCTCCACCTCGCCAATCCGCAGGGCGTGATCCTCAGCCCGCAGGAGGAGTCCGGCGAAGGAGACGGTGGCATGTTCAAAGGCATTCTTGCGCGCTATCTCGCCGACATCGCGCTGCGTCTGCCGGAGGATTCGCGCGAAAACATCGCCACCAAGAAGATCGCGGCCCGCCTCGTCCTCTCCTCGGCCGAATCGTTGTGGTCGCACCGACTCGAGGTGGATGGCCTGCCGATTTTCCCTGCGGATTGGACGAAAGATGCCCGGCTGCCACACAACTACGGTTTGGGGCCGTCGTCGATAAGCGAAACGATTGGGCTCCTCCGGATCGATGAGCGCGACCTCTCCGTGCAACTTGCCGGCTGGATGCTGCTCGAGGCTGCCGCGGCGATTGAAGCTGCAGATTAGCAGCCGCTGGGGCTCCTGCACGGCCGCGCGCAAAGGGGCATACTGGAACGCGTAAGACGGTTCTCAAGCAGTTTTCCCACGAGGAGGAAACCACATGCCAATTGCAACTCCTGAGGTCTACGCGCAGATGTTCGACGCTGCGAAGCAGGGCGGCTACGCGTTCCCGGCCATCAACTGCACCAGCTCCGTGACCATCAACGCCGCCATCAAGGGCTTCGCCGAGGCGGAGTCGGACGGCATCATCCAGTTCTCTACCGGCGGCGCGGAGTTCGGTTCCGGCTCGGGCGTTAAGAACAAGGTTGTCGGCGCACAGGCGCTCGCTGCGTTCGCACACGAGGTGGCGAAGAACTACGACGTCAACATCGCGCTGCACACCGACCACTGCCAGAAGGAAGTGCTCGACGAGTACGTGCGTCCGTTGATCGCCATCTCGCAGGAGCGCGTTGACCGCGGCGAGCTGCCGCTGTTCCAGTCCCACATGTGGGACGGTTCCGCTGTGCCGATCGATGAGAACCTGGAGATCGCGCAGGAACTGTTGCAGAAGGCGCACAACGCGAACATCATCCTCGAGGTGGAGATCGGCGTCGTTGGCGGCGAGGAGGACGGTGTCGAGGCGAAGGCCGGCGCGAACCTCTACACCTCCGAAGCGGACTTTGAGAAGACTATCGACGCCCTGGGTACCGGCGAGAACGGCCGCTACCTGCTGGCCGCTACCTTCGGCAACGTCCACGGCGTGTACAAGCCGGGCAACGTGAAGCTGCGCCCGGAGGTGCTGGACATGGGTCAGAAGGTCGCGGAGCGCAAGCTCGGTCTCGAGGCCGGCGCGAACCCGTTCGACTTCGTCTTCCACGGCGGCTCCGGCTCCGAGAAGGAGAAGATCGAGGAGGCGCTGGGCTACGGCGTGGTGAAGATGAACGTGGACACCGACACCCAGTACGCGTTCACCCGCCCGATTGTCACCCACATGTTCCAGAATTACGACGGCGTGCTGAAGATCGACGGCGAGGTGGGCAACAAGAAGGTCTACGACCCGCGCTCCTACATGAAGAAGGCAGAGCAGGCCATGTCCGAGCGCGTCATCGAGGCGTGCCAGGACCTGCACTCCGTGGGTAAGTCGGTTTCGAAGTAAAACCGACTAGAGTTGTAAAGCGCCGGCGCCGACAAGGCCGGCGCTTTTCTCATGCCTGAGCACCCGAAACCGCAAATGCCGAGTCCGGAGAACCCGCTCGGCCCGCTGAACCCGCCTGATCCCCTGGACACCCCGCCCAAGGCCCAGAAGAATCGCCGGCGCCGCCCGCAGCGGATGAGCACGCGCGAACGCCTCAAAGCTGTCGACGTCTCGCTGCAAGCGCGTCTCAAGCGCGTCCGCCAGCGGTTGCTGCCCATCCTGCAAACCAGCCTCGCCTCGGGCCTCGCGTACTGGATTTCCAAGGATCTCTTCGGCCACCCACGGCCGTTCTTCGCGCCAATCGCGGTGATCCTGGTCATCGGCATCACCAGCGGCGACCGCGTGACCAAAGCAGTAGACATTGCGATTGGCTGCATCCTCGGCGTCCTCGTCGGCGACGTCATCTTCTACCGCCTCGGCGACGGCGCCTGGCAGATCGCGCTCATCGTCTTCGGCAGCTTGGTCTTAGCGTCCTTCCTGTCTAAATCGGTGCTGCTGAACAACCAAGTCGCCATCGGCTGCATCCTCATCGCCACGATCATGCCGCCGGGTGCCGAGGTCACCGGCCTCGACCGCACCGTCGACGCATTCGTCGGCTGCAGCGTCGCGTTGCTCACCCTCGCCATCATCCCGCAGGGGCCCATGACCTCCGCGCGCTCCGAGATCGCCCAAGTCATGAGCCTCATGAGCTCAGTGCTTGACGATGTCGCCGAAGGCCTCAGCACCACTGACCCCGAATCCATCCGCGAAGCGCTCGATCTCATCCGCGGCTCGCAAACCCGCATCGACTCCATGTCCGCCGCCGTGCAGTCCGGCCAGGAAACCGCCGCGCTGTCGCCGTTCCTCTGGGGCCGCAAACGTCAGCTCAGCTCCATGTCCGCCGTCATCCCGGCAGTGGACAACGCCGTGCGCAACACCCGCGTGCTCGCGCGCCGCGCCCTGGTCATCTGCGAAGACAGTGACACCGTCAGCGAAAAGCAGATCGAGCTTATCGACGCCCTGTCCAACGTCGCCCTCGAACTCTCCGCGCTCTACGAGGTCAATTCGCAGAAAGTGCAGGCCCAGGTCATTCCGCGATTGGTCCAGGAGCTGCGCAGCGTCGCCCAGGATTCCGGCATGGACGTAGTGGAAGGTGCGGTTGAAGGGGCGGCCGATAAGCCTGTGCTTGCTGCTTACGCGATTCTTGCGCAAACCCGTTCGATGACCGTGGACATGCTGCAAGTGTGCGGCATGTCGCGCGAGTCTGCGTTGGCTGCGCTGGCGCCGACGTCGACGACGCCGAATGTGCCGCCGGAGACGTTCGACTTCGACTAGCCGGTATCTCAACTAGTCGGCACCAATGGGCTGCATTAAGGTTCGGCTTATGGATAACGTTTCGGTCTGCATTTGCGCCTACAACCCTGGTCCGCTGCTGGTGTACCAACTGCGAGCTGTGCTGCGGCAGCTGCAGGACGGCGATGAGCTGTTGCTTATCGACGATGCCTCGACCGACGGTAGCGTCCAGCGTGCCGTAGAGGAAGTGGATGGTTCGGAGCGCATCACCCTGCTAGTGAACGAGAAGAACCTTGGGCTGCCCGGATCGCGTAACCGGGCAGTGGAGAACGCGACATTTGACCGCATCGTATTCTGCGATTCGGACGACATCGTCGCGCCCGGCTGGCTGGACGCGATGCGTGTGCATCTTGATGATCACAAGTTTGTCGGGTGCAAGATGGACATCGTGGCCAACAACTCGGCCGCGACTGTGACTACGCTGCCCCACTCACCGACAGAGCACGGGTTGCCGATGTGGCACGGTGCCTTCCCGTACGTGGTGGGAGCTGGCTTTGGTTTCCATCGCGAGGTCTTTGAGGCCACCAACGGCTTCGATGAGGAGTTCACCGCGAGTGAGGACGTTGTCTTCAGTATCCGGGCAGGCCTGGCTGGGTATGAGCCCCACTACGCGGAGGACTCGGTGGTGTACTACCGGCTGCGGCCTTCCCTGCGGGCTATTTTCAAGCAGAACCGTAATTACGGCTTCGGCGATGTCATGGTCACGGAGAAGCTCGGCGCCGAGAGCGAGGAATTCCGTACCACACTGCGGCAGGCGGAAGAGGCCGCGGGACCGAAGGAGATCACGGGTTCCGTAACGCCGCAACGTATCGTGCGTGCAGTAGCGAACCGTATCGGCCGGCTTCAGGCGAAGCGCCGCTAACCTCGTCCCGCACTCGCGTTGCGGGCGACACCCATGCATAGCAAAACCCCGACCGGGAAATCCCGATCGGGGTGAATGCTTTCGGCTAACGCCTTGCTAGCACTGTGTTAGTTCAGTGCTACCTCAGTGTGCCTAGCGCAGGTCAGCGTCACCCGGCTGGCCCGGCTCGCGGCCCTCAACGATGCCGTCGGTCTCGAAGCGCTCCTTGCGGACCTCCTCGGAAACACGCTCGGTGCCCTGAACGGTATCCTTCTCAAGGGAAACCTTCTCAACCGGCACGGAGTCCTTGGACACGTTCACGCGGTCCTCGTGGAGGGTGACGGATGCTTCCTGCTCGCCGATGTTGCCGTCGTAGTTCGCGCGGTCTGCATCGGTGATCGGCTCGCGCACAACGCGAACCTCTTCGCGCTCAACCGGAACCTCAACGGTCTCGGTCTCGTTGACAACGTACTTGCGCAGGCGAACCTGGCCGGACTCAACGCGGTCGGTGGAGACGTTGAGCTGCTCCTCGGAGCGGATGATCTCACCGTTCTCGTTGGTTCGAGCGGCAGCCTGGTCGCGGTCTGCGAACTCAGCGCGGTCACGGTCAGCGAACTCTGCACGGTCGCGGTCAGCGTACTCGCCAGCAGCGTAGCCAGCGCCAGCGCCTGCACCTGCTGCAGCGCCGTAGCCAGCACCGGTCTCGTAGGTGGTGACATCCTGGGTGTCGGTCAGGCCGTAGTGGCGGTAGAACGCCTCCTGATCCTCGGTGGTGAGGTGGCCGTTCTCGTCCAGATCCGGAGCGTCCTCGATACGCTCCTTCGGGAATGCGAGGTGCAGCTCGCCGTCACGCAGGGTGTGGCCACGCAGCGGAACGATGGAGTCGCCGCCGCCGAACAGGCCGTGGTTCACAGAAACGAAGTCCGGCTGGCCGGTGGTGTCGTTGACGTAAACGTCCTTCACGCCACCAACCTTGTCGCCGTCAACGTCGTATGCGGTTGCGTTAGCCAGATCCTCAATGCGGTTGTAGTCAGCCATGATTTCTCCTAAGTAAGTGAGTAATTGAAAGTCCGCCCGAAACTTCCGGGCGGCTTCCCTCTCGGGAACGAGTCCCAACCTAGCCACGTTCTGCAACCAACCGCCGGGCCTAGCTGAATCAAACAAAAGTTCGACCGACAGAAATCGAAACTTCAGGTACGGCAATCAAGGCTAGGTCTACCTGCAGGTTCACATTTGCTTATCGACGCCTCCGTGCCCCCGAACCTCCCCATTCCATTGCGAATCGGTAACGGGACGCCAAAGATTGACTGAAAAAGCGTGCATGTGATCTTTATCACAGTAGGGAAAATCACGGGATTCGGACGCTCTGGATGTCGCGCAGGTGGCGATAAAAGGTTGCGCGGTTCACCTGCCGCGGCTTCCGAACGCCGTCCACAACCACCGTGATGTTCTCCCCGCCCGTCTGAACCGCCCGCCCCGTAAGCACCCTCGAGCCATCGGTCTGACCTGCGGGTACCTGCTTGCCTCGTGCGAGCCATGCCAGGCCGGGTGTGGAGCTGAACCACTCGAGCTGCTTTGGAGAGTGAGATGGATGAGAACCTACGAGAGGCCCGTCAAGCGGAGTGACTAGTGGGGTGCAAGCGAGGCCGGGAGCGGTCATGGTGGGCACAAGTCGCGCACCGAACTGGCCAAAGAAGCGTGCTGACTCTTTGGCCCCGTCTCGGAACACCAACGTTTCCGAATCCACAACGATTTCACCGACGAATTCGTCTCTGCCGTCCCCGTGAAATATCTCTGCCGAACCAGCGACCGTCTCACCGGAATCAGTGCGCACACACGCGGCCGGCATTACCGGCGCCTCAACGGCAAAAGCGGCTGGGTTCTCGGCGGGCACGCCCCAACAAACCGCGGCGGGGGAGTTGTGGTCAGCTGGGATGTAGGCCACCTCCACCCACATGTAATCAGCGCGCATCATGCGGGTGAGCACTGCGCTTAGGGCGGCGTCCGTCCCCGAGACGATGATGCGGAGGCGTTCGTCCGGTTGCTGCGCGGCAAACTGCGGCTCACCAAGGTAGGCGACATCTGGGCGGGATTGGATGTCGGCGAGGGACGGCGTGTCGTCGCTAAGCATGCACTCTTTGGCAACCGAATCGAGAAACCGCAAATCCTTGCGCGTCGGAACTTGTGGCAGCTCCACTCGCTCAGTGCCGGGGATGCTCACGTCGGTGGCGCACGCACAATGAATCAGACGCATAAGCCGCACGCTACAATAAGCGCGGTTCAGTCCCTTATATAAGGAGCAATGAAATGTCCGCCATCGTGATCGTCGGTGCCCAGTGGGGCGACGAGGGGAAGGGCAAGGCCACCGACATCCTCGGCGGCAGGGTCGATTACGTGGTGAAGCCCAACGGCGGCAACAACGCGGGCCACACTGTGGTGGTGGGCGGTGAGAAGTACGAGCTGAAGCTCCTTCCTGCCGGCGTGCTTTCTGAGAATGCGACTCCAATCCTGGGCAACGGCGTGGTGGTCAACCTCGAGGCGCTTTTTGAGGAAATCGACGGCCTCGAGGCCCGCGGTGCCAACGCTTCTCGTCTGCGGATCTCCGGCAACGCGCACATGGTCGCGCCGTATCACCAAAACCTCGACCGGGTTCAGGAGCGCTTCTTGGGCAAACGCGCGATTGGTACCACCGGCCGCGGCATCGGTCCGACTTATGCTGACAAGGTTGCGCGCGTGGGGCTCCGAGTGCAGGACATCTTCGACGAATCCATCCTGCGCCAGAAAATTGAGTCCGCGCTCGATGTGAAAAACCAGATGCTGGTGAAGATGTACAACCGCCGCGCGATCTCCGTGGACGAGACAATGGAATACTTTCTCAGCTACGCCGATCGACTCAAGCCGATGGTCATGGATGCCGAGTATGTACTGAACCAGGCGCTCGACGATGGCAAGCACGTGCTCATGGAGGGCGGCCAGGCGACCATGCTCGACGTCGACCACGGGACGTATCCGTTCGTCACCTCCTCGAATCCGACCGCTGGTGGTGCCTGTGTCGGGGCGGGCGT
Organism: Corynebacterium glaucum; assembly: GCF_002287505.1. Classification (GTDB taxonomy): domain Bacteria; phylum Actinomycetota; class Actinomycetes; order Mycobacteriales; family Mycobacteriaceae; genus Corynebacterium; species Corynebacterium glaucum. Next base: position 2,258,856 of record NZ_CP019688.1, on the reverse strand, counting down.
CGGTCCGACGAGGATCACCGCGGTGCTGGGCATCGTGAAGGCGTACACCACCCGCGTCGGCGCAGGCCCGTTCCCGACGGAGCTGTTCGACAAGTGGGGCGAGTACCTCCAGGAGGTCGGCGGTGAGGTTGGTGTGAACACTGGCCGCAAGCGTCGCACCGGGTGGTACGACTCGGTGATCGCGCGCTATGCATCGCGTGTGAACGGGTTCACCGACCTGTTTCTGACCAAGCTGGACGTGCTGACCGGCATCGGCGAGATCCCGATCTGTGTTGCGTACGACGTGGACGGCGAGCGTTTTGATGAGATGCCCCTGACCCAATCCCAGTTCCATCACGCAGAGCCGATCTTCGAAACGATGCCCGCGTGGGACGAAGACATCACCGGCTGCACTGACTTCAACGAGTTGCCGCAGAAGGCCAAGGACTACGTCCTCCGCTTGGAGGAACTCTCCGGCGCACCGATCTCCTACATCGGCGTTGGCCCAGGGCGTGATCAAACGATCGTGCGTCACGACGTTATGACGCGTTAGTTAAACAGGCGAAGTCCACTTCTTGTGGTGACCCAAATTGGCCACATAGTTTTAGACCAAAGCTCTATTTGAATGACATTTGAGCCGTAACGTCCACGCTCACGCTTCTCCCAGTTCCATTTCTGCCAGGATCCCTGTAAGTTGATTCCATAACTTCTTGGTCATCTTGGGGTTCCGCAACCCCGTTTCCCAACCAGCAGAAAATGGTTCTTCGAATGGATTCTCTTCCCAGGAATACGCACGTGCCTTCAGGGCGGAAAGCTCTTCTCGTTATCCTGACCGTGGTCGCTGTTCTTGCGGCTTGCGTAGGCGGCGCTCGCCAACTTCCGACGGCGGGAGCGCAAAATGCTGCGCCTGTCCAGTTTGGTCAGCCGTCCGTGTCTACGACGGGCGGAAGTCCCATTGCGGAAGGGACTCAGTTGACTGGCAATGATCGCGTCAAATTGACCTTTCCGTGGACTGCTCAAGGGTCGATCCAAGATGGGCAAACGATGACAATCGCTTTCCCGAATGAGATTGCCCTTCCGGGTAGCAATGATCCGATCCCGTTTAGTGTTGGTGGCAATAAGGCTGGCGAGTGCAGGGTTGATGCCGACACTCAAACGCTGAATTGTCGTTTCAACGACTCCCTATCGCGACTGGATGCCGTTTCCGGTTCCATCTCTCTGAATGTAGGGCTGAAAGAAGCGCCAGGTCCGGATTGGGAGTTTGAAACGGAGCCGGGGACCAGCCCGTTATCGCTGGCAATTCCCGGTGGCTCCGTCGCTAAGTACGTTCTACCCGCCGGAAAAGAAAACATTTTCTCGAAGTACGGGAACATCGAGTACAACGAGAATCCGAGGAGCATTGACTGGACCATCATTCTGCCCTCGGAAAGCTTCGTGGATAACGACAACCCCGCCAATGAAGTCGTGATCACAGACAAACTCACTTCCGCCAACCACGATTACGTAAAACCAAACGGGGCCTTCGTTGCGTACGTCTACCAGCAAAACCCCGATCTTTCGACTGAGGTTTGGCCAAATGCGGACGTGACTTTGGCTGATGATGAGCGCGGCTTCACAGCGACGGTCACTCCTCCCGCTGGTGGTTGGAAGCCAGGTTGGGATCTTAAGGTGAGCTACAAGACCGAATACAACGGTGATGGTTACCCGAGCGATGCTGAGGGATTTAATAACGGAGCGCAAGCGCGGATTTCCGACAGTGCAGGCAATGTGCAAACTGATGTTGCCACGGATCGCAACCTTGAAAATCACACCTACGACTCGGCCTCTGCCGCCAATAGTCAAGGCGTTAAACAGGGGGCCTTTGAGATTAGCAAGGTTCTCGAAGGTGATGCGGAATGTGTGGATAGGCTGAGCTCTCAGGCATTTACGGTTCAAATTGCCCTCGATGTAAGGGACTCCGCAAATCCCAATTTCAGTTTTCTCAAGACCGCAGAGGCTACCGGGGGGCAACCTGCCGACGGTGTTTTCGTCTACCAACAGCAGGTCCGTTCTGACGTGGCGGTGAAGGGATACGAATCGCTGCCAGCAAATACAAAGATCACCGTTGAAGAGATTGAACCAAAGATCGAAGGTTTTCAGTTCGGTGTACCTAGCTGGAGCACCGCAGAAGGCGAAATACCCGAAGGTAACGCTGTCATGGTTGGCGGCGACGGCGTAGAAAACATTGCTCTAACTCTAACTAACAAGGTTTTGAACTGTCCGGAGCCGACCAGCGAGACGGAACCGACCAGCGAGACTGAGCCGACCGAGCCGACCAGCGAGACGGAACCGACCAGCGAAGCTGAGCCGACCGAGCCGACCGAGCCGACTGAGCCGACTGAGCCGACTGAGCCGACCAGCGAGGCTGAGCCGACCAGCGAGACCGAGCCGACCAGCGAGACCGAGCCGACCAGCGAAGCTGAGCCGACCGAGCCGACCAGCGAAGCGGAACCAACCAACGAGACGGAACCGACCGAGCCGACCGAGCCGACCGGGCCGACCAGCGAAGCTGAGCCGACCGAGCCGACCAGCGAGACGGAACCGACCCCGACCAGCGAAGCTGAGCCGACCGAGCCGACCGAGCCGACCGAGCCGACCAGCGAGACGGAACCGACCCCGACCAGCGAAGCTGAGCCGACCGAGCCGACCGAGCCGACCAGCGAAGCTGAGCCGACCGAGCCGACCGAGCCGACCAGCGAAGCTGAGCCGACCGAGCCGACCAGCGAAGCTGAGCCGACCGACGAAACATCCCCGCGTGCCACCACGCCTGAAGAGCTTCCGGATGATGGAAATGGGACGGGTCAACCGGTGTCTCCGGTTCCACCGACCGGCGGGGCAACGACCACGGCCACCAGCGCAGCCGATACCAACGGCTCTGGTGGAAAACCGGGTGCTCCTTCCACGACTGACGCGCCCGCGCTGCCGACAGGAATTCCTGGTCAGCCTGCACCGGGTGGCGATACTGACGGTTCGAGCGTCAGCCCCTGGCTGCTGCTCATCCCGTTAATCCCGGTCGTCCCAGCAGTGTTGTGGCTACTTGCACAAAAGGGGTCGTCCAACCCGCCTGCTCCGGTCGAGCCTGCACCGCAGCATCCGGAAGAAGTGCAGCCAGCTCCGGGCCAGCCGGTACAGCCTGGTCAACCCGTACCTGGCCAGCCTGCTCCGGTCCAGACCACTCCGGGCCAGCCGGGCCAGCCGGTACAGCCTGGTCAACCCGTACCTGGCCAGCCTGCTCCGGTCCAGACCACTCCGGGCCAGCCGGGCCAGCCGGTGCAACCTGGTCAGCCTGGACAGAGCCAACCTGCCCCGGGTAAGCCGGTTCAGCAGCCAGCGAAACCGGGCGAGCGTCAGCAGATCAAGTCTGTGCCGTCAGGGGCAACGGAGCTGACTGGGGGAGTGGAGCGCTTCATCGCGTAGCCTCAACCGAAAGCGACAAAGAGACCGCAGCATGTTCGTGCAGCGGTCTCTTTCGTTTTGGGCGCCGCAGCAAGTGGAAAGCTGCGCCGGGATGCCGGAGTGCTTGTTGATCGGTCACTGATCGGGGGTGATTTGGGGAGGGGATTTGAGAAGTGGGGTTCGCGTGGGCGTCGTTAAGCAATGGCCCTAGCTGGGGGTTCAGAAAACCTTGGAATTTGCTTACGATTGTTATTGCATTTCTTCAGGCATTGCCACATAATTGTCCGGTCACTGCTTAAGGTCTGAAAATTTGATTCCATTTACTGACCTTGAACTGACCCCTAGACGAATGTAGAGGAGAGCCGCGTGAACTTGAATAGCGCGTATGCAGGCCGCCCCGGCCTGAAGAGAATGCTGATTGCCGTGGTGACGGTAATCGCGCTTGTGGCGACAACGATGTTTGCCATTAAGAACGCGCCGACCGCTGGTGCACAGGATGCTGAGCCGACGGCGGGCGCATCGGAGACTCCAGCGGCAGAGGCGTCGCAGGCCGGTGAAGCCTCGAAGTCCCAGACCCCGGAACCGGCTGCGGAAAAGCAGGCTGAGGGTGGTGCTGCGCCCGAGACTGGTGCAGCAGCCGCTTCCGAAGCCGCGGACAGCTCGTCCGCCGCGGCTCCCTCGTTTACGGGGCTGAAGCCGACGGATAACTCGAAGGTGGCCATCACCAGCATCGCCATCACTGAGGGTGAGGGTGCGAAGAAACGCGGCGACGGCGCGCTGTACCAAAACCAGCCGGTCGGGGTCAAGATCGAGTGGGAGGCAATTGGCCAGGTGCAGGAAGGTGACTCCTTCACGCTCAAGTTCCCTAAATTCTTCCCCCTCACCTCTGCAATCGAGGCAAAGCTTGTCGACGACACGAGCGACCTCGACGGCGGCAACTGCGTCCTCACCGACCAGTTCACCTTGACCTGTACCTTCAACGACAACTTCAAGAACAAGGACCAGGTTCACGGCACCGTAGCCTTCCAAGGTCAGCCCCGTGCGAATGAATCCGGCACCGTAGACATCGAGATCACCGACGGCGCGAAGGCGCAGCCTCGCACCCAGACCGTGAACATGCCGAAGGTCATCCCGGATCTGACCCGCACCCCGGAAAGCGACTTCCGCAAGGCTGGCGAGGTGCAACCAGACGGTAAGACCATCGAATGGGAGGTCTGGATCCCGTACGGTCTCTTTGCAGACCAAGACAGCATTGTCATCACTGATTCGCTCACCGGCAGCCACGCATACAGCGGCTCCTACAACGCCATTCAATACGGCGAGAACTGGACCGGCGCAGATGCGTTCCGTCTCCCGGATGCAAGCATCGACGCCAAGATTGCTGAGGACAAGAAGCAAGCGACCTTCACCATCCCGAAGCCAGCTGACGGCTGGAAAGAGGGTTGGGACCTGCGCTTCTGGTACCGCACTACCTACACCGGTGAGGGGCTGCCTGCACTCGGGACGACCTTTGGTAACACGGCATCTGCGTTTGACAAGACTGCCGAAGGCACTGCCGCATACAACGCGGCCATCAATGCGACCATTCATGGCGTTGACCGCGGCTCCTTCGAGCTGACAAAGGAACTCGACGGTGATGATCGCTGCGAGAAGGAAATCGCCGGCCAGGAATTCACCGTTCAGGTGACCCTGAATGTGAAGGATTCTGTGAACCCGCGCTTCGATTTCCCTGGCACCAAGGAAGCTAAGGGCGGCGAGGCGAAAGACGGCGTGTTCACCTACACCGACAAGCTGGTTGTGGGTACTGCGCTGAAGGGGTACGACTCCCTGCCGAAGAACTCCACAGTCACTATAAGTGAGGTCGAGCCGGCTGAGGTCGAAGGTGTCGAGTGGAAGCCCGTGCGCTGGAAGGTCAACGGTAAGGAAGAGACCGGCGACAAGGTCACTGTGACTATCGCAGGTGAGCAGGCCCAGAACGTAGCGGTGACCATTATCAACCCGTACACCTGCGAGCCGCCGACCCCGCTGACCCCGCTGGCCCCGCCGACCACTTCCCGCGAAACCACCACTTCGACCGAGCCGACCACGTCCCGCGAGACGACCACTTCGACCGAGCCGAGCTCCTCTAGCGAGACCACCACTTCGACCGAGCCAGGCTCCTCCACCGAGACCACCACTTCGACCGAGCCAGGCCCCTCCACCGAGACGACTCCGTCCACCGAGACGACGCCGACCACTCCGGGTGGGTCCAGCGACGCTAGTTGGCTGCTGCTTCTCCTGCCGCTGATCCCGCTGGTGCCCGCAGCGCTCTGGTTCCTGGGCCAGGACGCTCCAAAGCCAACCCCGGCTCCGGCACCTGCCCCGGCTCCGAAATCTGAACCGGCATCAGCACCTGCTCCGGCGCCGAAGTCCGAACCGGCACCGGCCCCCGCACCGGCACCCGCGCCCGCACCGGGCCAGTCCACGCCGGCGAAGAAGCCTGCCCCCGCACCGGCTAAGCCGGGCGAGCGCAAGCAGATCAAGTCCGTGCCGTCCGGCGCGACTGAGTTGACCGATAGCGTCGAGCGCTACATCGCGTAAGCCGCTCGGTAAGCTGCCATGGAGGCCCAGCACGTAGTTGCTGAGGCCTCTTTTCGCATTCCAATACCCGCCAGCACCCTCGCGAAATCGACCTAGACCAAATCTTCGCGTAATCTACACAACCGTGTCAAAACGCCCCCTCGCGATCGCGGCCGCAATCCTTGCCGCGCCGCTGCTGCTCGCAGGCATCTCCAGCCAGACGCCTGGTGACCTCACGCATCCGTACCGCGACCGCGGCGAGCGTTTTGAGTCCAACTATGGTTTCCCCACCGTCAACTGGGCGGGCTACGAATGGGGCGTCCGCGAGACCAATTCCACGATCCACTGGGGTGATCCCCAGGCGGAGGACCCCGCAGACGGTCAGAAGAAGTGGGTTCAAGGCGCAACCGTCCAGCCAAACGGCGATCTCAGCATCCGCACTGAAGGCATTGCGGGCGGCGTCGAGCTCAACCTCGTCGAATCCACCGGGTATGGCACCTATACCTTTACGTACTCGGCCGACTTCGACGAGATGGACCCGCATACCGTCCTCGGCATCTTTCCGTACGACATGGCAGAGATGGAGCTCAACACCTACGACGAAGTCCACGTCAACTCCGCCGGCTCCACGGAGCTCGACTTCATCGAGATCAGCCGCTGGGGCGACACATCCCTTCCGCTCCCACGTGGGGGAGTGACTTACTACCCCGACGCCCGATTCAATAACCGTCCCGACGATTACGTCATCGACCGCTTCGACATCCCGCCCGGCCGCCAAACCCTCACCACCGTCGCAGAGTGGGAAGAAGACTCGCTCCGCGTCACCACCACTACCGAGGACGGCACCGTCCTATCCAGTGTCACCAGCACCGTCCGGGTCCCAGAAGACACCGGCACGCAGCAGCTCCGCGTCAATCTTTGGGTCACCAGCAGGAACACAGAGCTTATCGACGGCCAACGTGCCTTCACCACAGCCGAGCCTGCCGAAGTCACCTTCAGTTCCTTTTCTTACAATCCAAAGCGCGCCCGCGAGCCGGCAGAGCAAATCGATGCCGAGTCGGGTGATTTGCCCATTACCTGCCGGATCGGGCTCTTCGGGTGCTAGCTCACTAGCTGTTTTGTCATAGAAGTTGAATCCCGCGACTGCGTACCTTATTCTGACTGAGAAAAAGATAAGCGATCAAAGCGAATCTTAAGGTGAATCTCGTTCCGTTTCCGTCCAGCTCGGAGGCGGTTTCGGGTGTCTTTGGCCAGAAAGGGCATCGTCGATGAAGCAACTGAAACCCATCTCCATCGCGGCAGCAGTCGCCTTGGCTGTCACTCTGGGGGCATACCCCACGCACGCGTCTGCTGACGTGCCGGCGCACATCCAGCGCACCGGTCAACGCTTCAGCACCTCGTATGGGTTCCCAACGTTCAACTGGTCTGGCCATGACTGGGCTGTCCGCCAAACGGATGGTGTCATCGACTGGGGTGGTCCACAGGCTGCGGATCCGGCCGACAACCGAGCGAAGTGGGTGAACGGCGCGCGGGTGCTGCCGAACGGCGATCTGCAGATCCGCAACGAGGGCATTCGCGGCGGCGTGGAGATCAACGCAGTCGAGTCCACCGGCTACGGCACATACACCTTCGAGTACTCCGCCGACTTCAACGACATGGATCCGCACAACGTACTGGGTATTTTCCCGTACGACATGGCGGAGATGGAGCTTAACAAGGCTGCCGAGGTGCACAAGAACAGCCACGGTTCCACCGAAATCGACTTCATCGAGATCAGCCGCTGGGGTCAGGTCTCCCGCCCGCTTCCCCACGGCGGCGTGACCTACTACCCGGACACCCTCTGGGGTCCATCGCGTTACAACATTGACCAGTTCGACATCCCGGCCGGCCAGGTCACCCTCCAGACCATCGCGGAGTGGGAAAAGGACTACCTGCGCGTCGTCACCAAGACCGAGGAAGGCGAAGTGCTTTCCGACGTCACCTCGACCACGCGCATCCCCCGCGACACCGGCACCCAGCAGTTGCGCATCAACCTGTGGACCACCGAGTCCAACAAGTCGTTCTTTGCCGGCAAGCAGGCGTACCAGCACGCCGACGGCGACGAGATCACCTTCCATGATTTCTCCTACTCTCCCGAGATCGGCGTTGCCGCCAACCGGGCTGTAGCGAACCTGCCTATCGAGCAACCTCCGGCCCCGCAGCCGCCAGCCCCAGAGGCTCCGGCCCAAGAAGCTCCAGCACCGCAGCCGCCCGCTTCTCTGCCGTCGGCACCAGCGCCAGCAGCCCCTGCTGACCGCGTTGCTGTTCCCCCAGCCCCGGCACCTGCTCCAGCACCAGAATCTGCTCCAGTTTCAAGCCCTGCGCACGACCCTGCTCCAGCAGCGCCTCCTGCACCGGCACCAGAATCTGCCAGGGAAGACTTGCACGAAAATGTGCCGCAGATCGCCCCTGAATCGGATCTATTCGATCCCGCTACTCAGGCGGCTGCCGATCGAGACGAGGATGTCAAGGCGGCCGAGGATGGCAAGGATAGAAAGCCATCGGATCGTAAGCCGGGACAGGCCACCTTCTACTCTTGGCTGTTCGCTGACCTTAGGAGCTACTTCGGCGCAATCAGCAACCTCTTCATCCGTTTCGGCCGGATGTAGAGAGCCGAGGCGAGATCCTAACCATAAGCAGACTCGCCCATATGGAGCTGTGGGCTCGAGGGCGGGGCCTGGGTCGAGCGGACCGCCCTGCTTACGGGCCTCCAGACCAGGGTGGGGGTGTCCTAGCTCTAATGGCTCCACTGGCCAGACAGGTGTCCTCAACTGGTGTCTTGAGCGGAAGTGGTACCGCTCTTGGGGGGGAAATTGGGGCAGCTACCATCGCGTAACGTTGCATGATGTATCAACACTGTTAAGATTCTGTGAAGTCTCTGCCCTTTGTAAACCTATCTCGGCCAAGGACGGAGCAACTTCCAGCCCACGCTGAAGCCCCTCTCCAGTAATGGCTGTAGACCCGACTCGAACGAAACGGAGTGAACATGAACGATCAGCGTGCAGCCGGCATGTCAGCCGGTCTGCGCCGAACACTCATCGCTTTGGTGACAGTTGTCGCCATAGCGTTGGCGGGTGCGTTCGGCTTGAAACAACTACCGATGGCGAAGGCCGATCCGGTGGACGTCACCATCTCTGATGTGAAAATCACCGAGCATCGCGGCGAGCCAGAGGTCGTCGAGGGCAACGTCGTCGACGTTCGCATGAACTGGGAAGCCAACGGCCCCTTCAATGCAGGTGACACCTTCGAGGTGGACTTTCCGGAGACCTTCAAACCGCAGTCGATCGATTCGTTCGATCTCACGGATGAAAACGGGGCGGTCGGCGGTACATGCTCTGTGGCATCTGGCGCCCAGACCCTGGTTTGTACGCTGAACGAAGAGTTCGTTGGTAAGCAGAACGTCAACGGCCTCATTGGTCTGCGCGCACAGGCCGAGGCTGCCTCTGAAGACGAGGACTTCCCGTTCACCGTCAGGGGCAAGCAAGAGAGCACCCCTGTCGCGAACGTGCCTGGCGGCGTGAAGGAGAAGGGTGAGATCACCGACTACACCGGTGTGGAGAACCTGGAGAAAAGCGCCCACATCGCTTCCCTGAGCGACGAATACCTGATCTGGGACATTCTCATCCCTTATGAGTCCTTCAAGGACGCTGACCAGATCGTGATCACGGACACGATTCAAGGCTCCAACCACAAGCACGTGGATGCCGAGGCACCGGACGGTACTAAGCGTGCGGGCGCAACCCAGCGCGATGCTCAGGACCAGCAGTCGTACATGAACGAGAACTTCGAGATCGTCAGTGACCAAGAGCTGCGAATCACCCTTTCTCCGTTCAAGGCAGGCACCGTCGACGGCAACGGCAAAGAATACGATGGCACCTGGGAAGAGGGGCAGGACATTTACCTGACCTACTGGACCCAGCGCCTGAACGAGGTCACCAAAGAAGGTGACACCTACTCCAACAACATCTCGGTCAACGCTGACGGCAACGTCACTGAAGCCTCCGCCAGCATGTTCTGGAACACCGACGGCTTTGGCACCATTGAAGGTGTCAACACTGGCTCCTTCTCACTGACCAAGACCGTTGAGGTCGAGGGGGAAGAAAACTGCGAGGCCCTCGAGGGTGCTCGCTACCCGGTTAACGTCACCATCACCCTGCCGACAGGCTTCGAGGAGAACATCTACAAGAACAGTGAGGGCCGCGGTAACCGAGACGGCAACGTGATCACCTACACCGATTACGTGCAGGACGGTGCCACCATCACCGGCTACGACAGGTTGCCGGCTGGCACCACCGTCGAGTTCAGCGAGGCGCAGCCGGAGATCGAGGGCGTGACATTCCAGGAGCCCGTATTCTCCGAGCAGAGCGTCACCATCGAGGACGAAAACTCCTCCAACGTCGCCGTCACGCTGACCAACCCGGCGCAGTGCACTCCTGAAACCCCCGCTACCGGCGGCTTCACGGTGAACAAGGTCGTCGAGGGCGTTGACGAAGCAGATGCTGAGGCATTCAACAACATCCAGTTCCCGATCACGGCCGCGATCACCAACGCCGAGGGCGAGTCCCTTGACCCGGTTGAGGGCTCCATCTCTGTAAACGGCGAAGAACTCGCCGGTGAAGCACCGGTTGGTGCAACCGTTGTCATTACCGAGGGTGAACCGCAGGGCGAGCTGCCGGAGGGTTACACCTTCGAAGGCGCGACCATCACCATCGGCGGCGAGGAAGTCAACCAGTTCACCATCGCCGAGGGCGAGGAGACCAACGTCGCCGTCACAGTTACCAACAACTACGTCAAGGACGACACGCCGTCCTCCTCCCCGGAGAGCTCTACGCCGGAGACGTCGACTGAGACCACTTCGGCTACCCCGGGGGAGCCTATTCCGCCGGGTACGCCGTCTGAGTCGACCACGACGCCGGGTACGACGACCACGACGACTGAGTCGACCACGACGACTGAGCCGACCACGCCGTCTGAGTCGACCACGCCGTCTGAGTCGACCACGCCGTCTGAGTCGACCACGACGACTGAGTCGACCACGACGCCGGGTACGACGACCACGACGACTGAGTCGACCACGACGACTGAGTCGACCACGACGACTGAGTCGACCACGACGCCGGGTACGACGACCACGACGACTGAGTCGACCACGACGACTGAGTCGACCACGACGCCGGGTACGACGACCACGACGACTGAGTCGACCACGACGCCGGGTACGACGACCACGACGACTGAGTCGACCACGACGCCGGGTACGACGACCACGACGACTGAATCGACCACGACGTCTGAGTCGACCACGACGTCTGAGTCGACCACGACGCCGGGTACGACGACCACGCCGTCTGAGTCGACTACGACGACTGAATCGACCACGACGCCGGATACGACGACCACGACGACTGAATCGACCACGACGCGCCCGAATGTTCCGGGTGTGCCAGGTGTTCCGGGAACTGGTACGCCGTCGTCGACTCCGAGCTCGACCACGTCGTCGTCTAGCACTACGGCTCCGACGTCGCCGACTCTGCCGACCACGCCGAAGACCCCGGGCGACACCCCGGATGGTTCAAGTGAAGTGCCGTGGTGGCTGGCGCTGATCCCGCTCATTCCGCTGGTTCCGGCTGTGATCTGGTTCCTGGGCAAGGACGGCTCTTCTCAGCCGGCACCTGTCCCAGCTCCGGCCCCTGCTCCGGCACCGGGTCAGCCTGCACCGGGTCAGCCTGCACCGGGCCAGCCTGCGCCTGCCCCAGCTCCGGCCCCTGCTCCGGCACCGGGTCAGCCTGCACCGGGCCAGCCTGCGCCTGCACCGGGCCAGCCTGCACCGGCACCGGGCCAGCCTGCCCCTGGTAAGCCTGCACAGCAGCCGGCGAAGCCGGGCGAGCGCAAGGAGATCAAGTCTGTGCCGTCAGGTGCGACTGAGTTGGTTGATGGGGTTGCGCGCTTCGTCGCTTAGCAATCTCCCTTGAGACCGCATGAAAGCGGGCTGGCAGCAACCACTGCCGGCCCGTTTTCTGCTTGCCGTCCACTAATATCTCTATCCGTTATGGGCGCGCTTCAGCTGAAGCCGTCCAGTAGACCTTTAACCCCGAACCGACGCGTGAGGACCTAACTGCATGAGTACCGCTGTGCCCAACCAAGACCCGAACCCCGATGCATTCGATGCTGCCGCAGGGGAGGAGGCGAGCGCGGCCAAGCCGCGTCGGAACTGGATTCTCCCGGTAGCCCTTATTGCCGTCGCGGCGCTGTTCATTCTCTCGCTGGTCTTCATGCTCGGCGGCAAAGACTCCGACGAAGCCTCCGGCGACTTGACCACCTCCGAGCAGCAGGACGAAAGCACGGATGCTGAGGCGCCAGCTGAAGGCGGTTACGTCGACGATTCCGGCCAGCAGGAGCAGGAGCTCACCGCGTTCCCGACGACGGTTGACGATGTCGAGGAAATGACCTTGTCGCTCGGAGCAGACTCAGCACCCATCGACTTTGTGCAACTTACTGTCGACGGCACCTTGATCCCGCCGGAGGATGTCTCCCGACTGGGTTGGTACGTGGAGTCGGCTGTGCCTGGTTCCCAAGGCGGAGTTGGCTCCACCGTGATCACTGGACACGTGAACCACCAGACCCAGGGACAGGGCTTCGCATACAACTTCACGCAGCTGAACGTTGGGGACACCGTGACTATCGACGTTGACGGTCAGCCGGCGAAGTACAAGGTGACCAAGGCACCGTTCCGGGTGGCTAAGGGTGAGGATATGCCGGCCGAGGTGAACGACACCAGCGGTGAGAACATGCTGGTGTTGATTACCTGCGGCGGTGAATTTGTAGGTGGAGCACTGGGCTACGCCGACAATATTTTTGTGATAGCAGAGCCCGCGTAGCCCACTTGACGTGGAGTTTCAGGCAACTTCCGGTGACACGCCGAAGAAAAGTGGCTGCCTTAACCCCCATAGAAATCATAAGGGATCTACAATGTTGCTCGTAGGCTCTATCCAGCTTGAGTCTCGCAGCGATTGTAGCTGTGCGGAGTCTTGCAGGTATTCACAAATTTCCTGAAAGGGTTTCAATGTTCAAGAACTTCTCCCGCCGCCAGGGCACCGCAATCGCCGCAGCAGCTGTCTCCGCAGCGCTGCTCGCGCCGTCTATCTCTCCGGTCGCAGACGCGCAGGACCAGGGCTCCGCAAAGAACGAGGGCAGCAGCAGCCTGTCTACCGTTGTTGTTCCGGGTTCCTCCGAGGGCGAGAACAAGGGCTCATCCATTAAGCGCAATGAGGAGGACGGCTCCTCCATCTTTACGCCGGCAAACCCGACCAGCTACGCTCGCCCGTCCGACAAGGATGTCACCAAGCGCGTCGAGGGTGACAAGAACGTGGACGGCGAGAAGTGTGCGGGCTACATCATCGGCTATGGCATCCCGCTCGCAGCGCTGGTGCCGTTCGCACTTGCTTCTCAGCTCGGCCTGGGTGGTCTGGCTTCCATCAACGAGCAGTTCAACCAGCAGATCCGCGACGCTAACACCCAGCTGCAGCGCCAGGCTGGCATTCTCAACGAGGATCTGGCTCGCCAGGTTCAGGCCGTGGACAGTGCCCTGGAGAACTACGGCTTGAACCTCACCTCCGCAATCGTCGGCTTGGCAACCACCGCTGCCGCAATTGCAGCAGCTGCATCCATCATCAGCGCTTGCACCCCGCCGGCTGAGGGCGGCTCCTCGATCCGCGACATCAAGACAAAGAAGACCACCACCCCGGCGGCGACTATCTCTGCCTCCGAGAGCCCCTCCAGCGAGTCCTCGTCGTCGTCCTCTTCTGAGACCACCTCCGCCTCGGAGTCCTCCCCCGCCGAGCCGACCGCTTCGGAGAAGAAGAACTAAGACTCCGGTGGCGCAGGCTTTCTCGGAGGCCTGACCGAGCTCTGAAGCTCCGCGACCCCCGCGCCTGTGCGACGACCTCGCACCGGAGCGGGGGTTCGCGCCTTGATATGCGATACTTCCTATCTATGAGCCAACAACCCAACCGGCACGTCCACGTGCTCGGCTCCGGCCCGCTCGCCGAAGAGCTCGCAGCGGCCTACCGGCACCTCGGCTGGTCGCCGACCCTCGGCCGCGCCCCGCACGCGCAGCCCAACCTCTTTGCAGTTGCCGACGACTTGCTCAACACATCGGATCTCGAGGCGCTGGAGTCTTCGGGGGCGGAGGTCGTGCCGTCGATAAGCACCTGTTCCGTGACCTTCGACCGTGATGCCTTGCGCACTACTGCTGCCGATGAGCTGGGGTTGCCGACCCTGACCCATGAGCTGGCCCGGACGGCTGAGGAGCTACCGGCGTTTGCGGAGCGGATTGGGTACCCGCTGGTGGTGAAGCCGCGGCGCGGCAGGGGGCAGCTGGTGGTGCGCGACGCGGAAGAGCTGGCGAACGCGCCGGTGCTCAAGCCGTTTCCGGCGCACGGCGTGGTGGTCGAGCGCTTCATCGAGTTCGACTACGAGCTGACGATTCTCACTGCGCGCTCGGTGGATCCGGCGACGGGGGAGCTGGCGACGTGGTTCTGTGAGCCGATTGGGACTCGGCACGCGCGCGGCGACCTGGTGGAATGCTGGCAGCCAGCGCCGCTGCCGGACACGGTGCGCGACAACGCGCGCTCAATCGCGGCGCGTGTGACCAACGCACTGGAGTGCCGCGGCATCTATGCGATTGAGCTGTTTGTCGACGGCGAGGACGTCTACTTCTCCGCAGTGCTGCCGCTGCCCGGGCTCGACGGCATGCTCACTCGCGCCACGCAGCGGCTCGATCAGTTCGAGATCCACGCCCGCGCGACGCTGCACTTGCCAATCGACGTCACGCTGGTCTCGCCGGGCGCGAGCCAGATTGTGTACGGTGCCAACACCGATCCGGAGGCGCTTGCGCGCGCGATGTCCGTTGAGGAGACGGGTGTGCAGGTGCTTGGGCGGGATGTGCTGGTGCGCTCGACGGGCGAGAGCGTCGAGGAGGCCCGTGAGCGGGCTGCGCGCGCCGCAGACGAGCTGCGCTAGGCCGTGCGGCTCTAGCCTTTCGGAACCGCACCACGTGAGGTGCCTAGATGTGCGCTGGGTCTCCTTCTAGACCCCAACCTGGGCCGAGTTACACCGGTAGACTTGCCTAAGTACGAACCGCACCGCACCTACGAAAGGCGACCCCATGGCTGAAAGCAAGTCTTTGCTGATCACCTCTGTCAACCGCTCGCTTGACGGCATTGACATCACCGCTGTCGCGTCCCAGCTCGGGCTTGAACCGAAGCAGATTGAGGGCACCGAAATCGCCGAGGTTTACAACTCCGGCATCAACACCGGCGACGCCCTGTTCGTCGGCACCGGCGACTACAACTTCGATGCCGAAGTCGCCGCAGCATTCGGTGTGCCGGTGGTGCTGGTGGCTGATGATGAGCGTGCAGCGACCCTCGCGCAGCGCCGCGTTGAAGAGCTGGGCGGTACAGCCACGGTGGTCACGGGGCAGCAGCTTGGCGACGGGTCGTCGTTAAGCGTAGAGCTCGAGGCCGAGCCGGTGATGTCTGCGACCGTATTTGAGTCCTGGCTGATTGCCAAGGCGAAGGAGAACCACTCGCACATCGTGCTGCCGGAGGGTGAGGACGACCGCATCCTGCAGGCCGCGGATCAGCTGCTGCGCCAGGACGTTGCGGAGCTGACCATTCTGGGCGATGAGGCGGACATCAAGCGTCGAGCTGCTGACCTGGGCCTGGACCTGTCGAAAGCACACATCATTAACCACCTCGAGTCGGAGCTGCTCGAGGAGTTCGCCGCCGACTTCGCTGAGCTGCGCAAGAAGAAGGGCATCACCCTCGACGAGGCGCGCGAGACGATGAAGGACATCTCCTACTTCGCCACGATGATGGTGCACAAGGGTCTTGCCGACGGCATGGTGTCCGGCGCGGCCCACACCACGGCGCACACCATTAAGCCGTCCTTCCAAATCATTAAGACTGCGCCGGGCGCTTCCGTGGTCTCGTCGATCTTCCTCATGATCATGCGCGGGCGTCTGTGGGCGTTCGGCGACTGCGCGGTGAACCCGAACCCGACCGCCGAGCAGATCGGTGAGATCGCTGCGGTTTCTGCGCACACGGCGTCGCAGTTCGGCATCGATCCGAAGGTCGCCATCCTGTCCTACTCCACCGGCACCTCCGGTTCCGGTCCGGACGTGGACCGCGCGGTGCAGGCTGTCGAGGAGGCGAAGAAGGCCAAGCCGGACCTGGTCGTGGACGGCCCGCTGCAGTTTGATGCGGCATGCGACCCGGGCGTGGGCAAGAAGAAGGCCCCGGATTCCCCGGTCGCCGGTCAGGCCAACGTGTTCATCTTCCCGGACCTGGAGGCAGGCAACGCTGGCTACAAGATCGCGCAGCGCACCGGTAACGCCCTCGCCGTCGGCCCGGTTCTGCAGGGCTTGAACAAGCCGGTCAACGACCTGTCGCGCGGCGCGACCGTGCCGGACATTGTCAACACCGTCGCCATCACCGCGATCCAGGCGGGGGAGAAGTAAGCTTTATGCCCTACGTCCTAGTTATTAACTCCGGGTCGTCCTCGATCAAGTTCCAGATCGTCGACCCAACCGCTTCCGCCTCCGACGAGCCGTTCGTCTCCGGCCTTGTCGAGCAGATCGGTGAACCCTCCGGTCGCATCACCGTCAAGCACGCGGGGCAGAAGTACGTCGTGCAGAAGGAAGTTGCCACCCATGCGGTCGGTCTCGAGGAGACCTTCGCGCTTCTCGACGCCAAAGGTGTCGGACCAACCCAGCTGGACATCGTTGCCGCTGGTCACCGCGTGGTCCACGGCGGCATGGTGTTCTCCCAGCCGGAGCTGATCTCGGATCCGGTCGTCGAGATGATCCGTACGCTCATCCCGCTGGCGCCGTTGCACAACCCCGCCAACATCGACGGCATCGAGGTCGCGCGCAAACTGCTGCCGAACATTCCGCACGTGGCAGTGTTCGATACCGGCTTCTTCCGCGACCTGCCGCCGGCCGCCGCACTGTATGCCATCAACGCCGAGGTGGCGGAGAAGAACCTGGTGCGCCGCTACGGTTTCCACGGCACCTCGCACGAGTTCGTGTCCTCGCAAGTCCCGGCACTCATCGACCGCGATCCGTTGCACACCCGACAGATCGTGCTGCACCTGGGCAACGGCGCGTCTTGCTCTGCAGTGGAAAACGGCCACGCGATTGACACCTCGATGGGCCTGACACCGCTTGCCGGTCTGGTCATGGGTACGCGTTCCGGCGACATCGACCCGGGCATCATTTTCCACCTGTACCGCCAGGGCGGCATGAGCATCGACGAGATCGACAACCTGCTCAACCGCCAGTCCGGTGTGAAGGGCCTCTCCGGTGTCAACGACTTCCGCGAGTTGCGCACCATGATCGATAATGAGGACGAAAACGCCTGGCTGGCGTACAACGTCTACATCAACCAGCTGCGCCGCTTCATCGGTTCCTACATGATCGCGCTCGGCCGCGTCGATGCCATCACCTTCACCGCGGGTGTCGGCGAGAACGACAAGCACGTGCGCGCAGACGCCCTGGACAACATGAGGATGTACGGCATCGAGATCGACCCGGAGAAGAACGACCTGCCTAACGATGGCCCGCGCATCATCTCCACCGACAACTCGACGACAAAGGTTCTGGTCGTGCCGACGAACGAGGAGCTCGCGATCGCGCAGAAGGCGGCGCGCTTGGCGTCCCAGATCCGCTAGCGCTCGTACCGGGGCGCGCGTCGGCCCCGCTGCGCCTCACCCCGGCGTCAAACCCGGATAACAGCAACAAACCCGGATAGTTCCAGTCCCTTACGCGTGAACTTCCATACGTAAGGCCGCGCAACTATCCGGGTTTGCGTCTGCAAGCCGCTTCGACTGCCGGGGCGCCGGGTCGTGACGGGGTGGGTTAGAACCAGGTGGCGGGGCGAACCTTGTTCGCCATGTCCACCAGCGCGTACCGGTGGCGCGGGTACGGAGCGACGCGGGCCTGCTCGCGCAGGGTGATCGCCAGGCCGCGGCGAAGTCCGCGCACGTTGAAGGGGTACTCGAAGAGCGGTTTGTGCGACGCAGCGCCGTAGACCCTGTTCTGGCGGAGGAACGTCAGCGCAGCGCGCAGCACGAAGATCTTCACCTGCAAGAACCTGGGCTCGGTGGACGGGATCTCCTCCAAGCGACGCGCCGCGCGGCGGATACGAGCCTCGGTCAGGTCCTGCGCCACCAGGCACAATATCGCCGTGAGCTGCGCCATCCGGTGGTGGCGCGAGGACTGCGGAACGCGATCCAGCGCAGCGACGGCCAACTCTACCTCGCCTTCGTTCATCAACTGCCTAGCCAGCCCGAACGCCGACGACACCGTCGTCGGATTGGCCAACCACACCAGCGAATACAGGCGCATGGCGTGAAAGCGCAGCATGGCGGGGTTGTCGGCAACCATCGACCATTCGTCGTCCAGTACGCCGGCTGCGACGAGATCCTGGAACACCCGCGAAGGAATGTCGTCCAGAGACGTTCGGATGCCGGCACAGGCGCGGGCCAGGTCGTCGTCAAGCAATTGCTCCTCCCTGAGACCTGCTTGCTGGAGCAAGAGCTCATCGACGGCCGCGATGGCGAGCTTGGGCGCTGCCTCGCCGGGGAGGATGCCCAGGACGCGGGAGAAGTCGCGCTGAGCTTGCGCAAAGTCGCCGAGGAGAAGGTTGACCACGCCGAAGTACCAGAAGAAACGCCAGTTCTCGCCGTATTTTTCGTCGAGCGAGCCGAGCCACGAGCGCGCCTGCGAGGTGAGACCGAGGTCGAGCATGGTGCGCACGACAGCGAACGGGATCTCCATCGATTCTTTGTATTGCGGCGTGCGCATCGCCTGGCGCAGCGTCTCCAGGGTCTCCTGGGGCTCGGCATACGAGGATCCTTGGAGCATCGCGGCGCCGACGTCGTGGCGGTTGATCAGCGGCGACGGCAGCGCGGCGACGACTTCCTGCGGGGTGATTTCGACGGTGCGGGTGATGCCATCGATGAGCTGGTCGGTGCGAAACACCAGGTGCTTTGTGCCGAACGTCGTACGCTGCGGCGAGAAAAGCGAGTGCTGCGCGGGGTAGGTCTTGCCGTCGCGCACCGCGATGAGTTCGCGCAGCACACCGAGAAGCTGCAGCTCAAGCGCCTTTGCTGAGTGGAAGCGGAGCGCGGGATCTTTGTGGCAGCAGCGCGCGATGACGCGGTAGAGCGAGATGTAGCGGCGAAACATTGGCTCGGTGCTCGGGGTGGGAATGCCCGGGTCGTAGACGCCGTCGGAAGTCGGGAGGTCGATGATCAGCGCCGCGAGTGTGCGCCCTACGGTGTAAATGTCGGATTCGATCGTCGGGCCCTCCGTGGCCACCTCTGGCGCTTGGAAGCCGCGAGTGCCATAGATAAAGCCGAATGCACCGATGCCGGACACCGCGCCCAGGTCGATCAGCTTCACCTGGTCCTCGGTCACAATGATGTTGTCCGGCTTCAGGTCGTTGTACACCACGCCGCGCGAGTGCAGGTACCCCAGCGCCGGCAGCACCTCCAGGATGTACGCAATCGCAATGTCGGGTTCCAGGAGGTGTCCGGGTGCAGCCTTGCGCGCTTCGCGTAACGACGGCCCGCCCACGTACTCCATCACTATGAATCCGCCTGGCACGCGTGGGTCGTCGATGAAGTTGAAGATCTTCACGATGCCGGGGTGGGTGATGTCCGCGAGGAACTCGCGCTCCGCCGCCGCAGCAGCCGCCTCGTCCGGGTTGTCGGTGGAGTGCAGACCCTTCAGCACCACCACGCGTCCGGCCACGTAGTGGTCCTGCGCCAGGTAGATCCAGCCCATGCCGCCGTGGGCGATCACGCCAAGAATCTCGTACTGTCCCGCGACGACATCGCCGGGGTGCAGGGCGGGGGCGGGGATCCCCTTCTGCACCACCGCAGCGGTCGGGTCGTGCAACGCCTCTTTCGGCTCGGCGGGCTGCACCCAGGGCAGCTCCACCATGCCATCGGCAACCATCCGGCTCGCGCGGCGCGTGCCACGCCGCTCGCGGAAGGTATCCAGGGCTTGGAGCCTGGAGCGTTGCGACGTCTCCTCGCGACCGCCTCCGCGCCGCAACTTCTCGAGGTCCTTGAGTAGGCCCGCCATGTCGCCGAGTTCGGCGTAGGCGGCGTCGCTGATGCCGGAATCCTCGTCGTCTTCGTCGACCGCTTCGTCATCGTCCTCCGCGAACGGGTCGAAAGCTACGGCTTCGGTGTCCGGTTCCTCCTGCGAAAAGCCGCCGTCGTCGCCGGCATCATCATCGTCAGCATCATCATCGTCAGCATCATCATCATCGTCGACGAACGGGTCGTAGAGCACCGCTTCGGTGGGATCGGGGCCGGAATCAGGGCCCCTGTCTTCGCTGGTTCCGCGCTCGATCGCCATCTAGCTCGCCTCCTCTGTCGCTGTTTCGGTTTCCGATTCGGTCGTTGACTCAGTAGGCGACTCAGTAGGCGCTTCAGACGTTGCTTCGGCTGAGACGTCGCGGTACATGCGGCGCGGCAGCCAGGCGTTGGAAAGCGAATTGCCCAACCACTGCCTGTAGAGCCTGCTCCAGGTGCCGTCACGGCTGACGCGTTCAATGGTGTAATTGACTTGGCGCACAAGATCATCATGACCCTTCGGAACGCCGACGGCGTAGAGCTGTTCGGCGAGTGGGTCGGAGAAGATCTGGGCGAGCGGATCTTGGGCGACCATGCCGGCGAGCACGGCATCGTCGCCAATTACCGCATCGGCTTGAAACTGCTGGGTGGCCATGAGGCAATCCGACCAGCTGCGGGTGCGTAGGACGTGCGATTCTGGCATCTCCGCTCGCACGAGGTTGACCAGGTTCGTTCCGTCGACCACGCAGATGGTTCGGTCGCGCAGGTCGTCGACGCTCGCAATGCCACGGTCGCGCGGGGCAAGCACGCGCACGTGGGAGGTGAGGTAGGGCGTGGAGAAGTCGACCAGTTCGGCGCGCTCCGGGGTAATGGTCATCGTGCGGATGACAATGTCGACGTCCCCGGCGCGAAGCGTTTCGGCGCGGGCGGAAGGTTCCACGAAGCGGAAGTCCACCTTCGCGGCGGCGGCCTTGAGCTCGTCTGCTGTCGCGTCGTCGGGCGCGAAGATGTCCTTGGCAACCTCGCGGGCGAGGTCGACTTCGAAACCCCGCAAGTCGCCCTGGGTGGGTTCGCGGTAGGAGAGCAGGTACTGCGACTGGTCCACGCCGACGATGATGCGGCCGCGGTCGCGAATGCGCTGCATGTGCGGACCCTCGCGGTCCTCCTCCGAGCCGGGAGGAAGCGAGCCGGGCCACTCCCAGCTGCCGTCTCCGCCAGTGAAGTTACCTTCAGGCGGGATTCCGGGCGGGTCGAGTTCAGAGCCGGGCGGCTGCGGGGCGACGCGGTAGGTCAGCGGCGGATCTTCTACGGGGAGCGGCGGCGGGCTCGCGGCGCAGCCGGCGAGGGTACAACCGGCGAGCGCGCTCCCGACCAGCGCGCGTTTCAGCGCTGCGCCGCGCATCAGAAGTACTCCCCAAGCCGGCGGCGAATGCCCACCCAAATGCACGCCACCGCGAGCAGTGTCAGCACAGCGACGGCGGTAGAGACCAGCCGAGTCGCATCCAGTGAGGCAGTGATATAAATGCGGGTGTTCTCCCGCGACTCATTGATCAAGTGCTGCAGGTCCTGGTCCAGCTGCGCGAAAGCTTCCGCCGAGCCGGGACGGGCGTTGAGGATGTCGGTGGCGGCTTCAAAGCGGCCGTCGACAAGCGCTGCGGAAAGCTCGTTGTGCCCGGCTGCCCACTCGTCGAGGGCCCGGCGCGCGGAGAGCAGCTCTGGAGGCGCCCCGGAGACCTCCTCGAACGCGTCGAGTGCCTCGGAGACGTTCTTGTAGGTCAGGTCGAAGGACTGTGCGGAACGGGTCAAGGAGCGGCGCGATAGGAGGGCGAGCGTTTCGTCGGTACGCGATTCCTGCGCCTGAATGCGGGCGTCGGTGAGCTGCTCCCAGGGGCGAGCGGCCTGGTTGAAACCCACGACACCGGACTGCCACGACTGGAAGTTGGACACACCCGCCCACACGATGGCCACCACGATGCACAGCGTCGCGGCCACGAACCCGCGGTTCAACCGCCGCCGGAACACACGCCAGAGCCACCACTGCGCCGCCGCGAGCAACACCAGCGCCGCAATGAGACCGCTGATGGGCACCCACTGCGGGGAACTCAGCCGCTTCACCTCGGCGGCGACTTCCTGCTGCGTCACCGAAGACAACCGGTCCGCGCTGCGCAGCATCTGCTCGCGCATGACGGTGCTCGCCTCCGTCATGTACGCCACGCCCACCGGGTTGCCCAGGCGCTGGTTCACCTTCGCGCGCTCCATCAGCGCCGTGTACACGGGCAGGTCGCGCAGGATCTCGGTGACGTAGCCCGTGATCTCGCCCTCCTGGGCCACGCCGAAGCCGCTGCCGCTGTCCATCGACTCCGCGACCACCGCGCCCTCGTAGATGTCCGCAGCCGTCACCGCCGCGCGGTCAATTGAAGCCATGTAGAGCGCCAACTGCTCCCGCGAGAGCAGCCCCGGTTGCGCAAAACCCGACGTCGCCACCGTGTCCGCAGACGACAGGGAGCTGTACAGCAGGTGCGCCGAGTGGCTCATCGGCTCAGTAGCCGTGGTCAGCGTGTCCAGCGCGCGCTGGCGGGACCCCATCGACTGGCTCATGGAAAACCCAGCGGCGAGCAACGCAATCGTCAACACCATCATCATGGCGATAATCTGCCCCGGCGTCGATGCCATGAACACCGACGTCCTGCGCGCCATCCGCGCCGGGCCGGTGAACGTGTCCTGCAACATTTGCCAGGTCGTGCGGCGCTCCGGCTGGCCCTCGATGGTGTCGAGCCGATCGAGCCATTCGTCGTCAAGCGATGGCTCGGGGGCGCGCTCGCTCAACTGCTGAACCATTCCCCAAGAATATCCAATCTGTGCGAAAGTGGGGGTATGCTCGGCGATGGAAACGGATGGGTGCACGGCGCAGGCGGCGCGAAGTATTGGGGGCTCTACGGCGCAGCGGGGTTGTTCCTACAAGCGGGCGGCACCGTGCTCATGCAGCACCGCGCGTGGTGGACGGCGCAGGGCGGCACCTGGGGGATTCCGGGCGGCGCGCGCGACAGCCACGAAACCGCAGCTGAGGCAGCAATTCGGGAGACGGTGGAAGAGTGCGGCATCGACCCTGCGCTTGTCGAGGTCCGCGGCGAGCTGCTGACCACCGAGCGGGACGGCTGGAACTACACCACCGTGCTCGCGCACACGAGCGGCGGCGAGCAGATCCCGCTTGAGGCCAACGAGGAAAGCGAGGAGCTTCGTTGGGTTCCCCTGGACAACTTGCGTGAGTTGCCGCTCCACCCGGGGTTCGCCGCGTCGCTTGATGCGGTGCTGAGGCATACTGTCACACATGATTGAAGTACAAGGTCTGACCAAGCGCTACGGCGCCGTCACGGCCGTCGATGACCTCACATTCACCGTCCCACCTGGCCGCGTCACCGGCTTCCTCGGCCCCAACGGCGCAGGCAAATCCACCACGATGCGCATGATCGTCGGGTTGGACAAGCCCACAGCAGGGCAATCGCTTATCGACGGCTCGGCCTACGCCAACCTGGACAAACCAGCGCAAACCGTTGGAGCGCTGTTGGACGCGAAGGGGGTCCACCCAAACCGCTCCGCGCGGGCGTCGCTGTTGTGGCAGGCGCAGGCGGCCGGGCTGCCAAAGTCGCGCGTCGACGAGGTGCTGGCGCTGGTCGGGTTGTCGGATGTGGCTGGCAAGCGCGTCGGCGGGTTCTCGCTGGGCATGAACCAGCGCCTGGGTATTGCCGCGGCGCTTTTAGGTGATCCCGAGTACCTGATTCTGGATGAGCCCGTCAACGGCCTCGACCCCGAAGGCATTCGCTGGGTGCGCGGGCTGCTTCGCGCCCTTGCCGCCGAGGGCCGCACCGTGCTCGTGTCCTCGCACCTGCTTGCCGAGATGGCGCAGACCGCCGACCACCTCATCGTCATCGGCCGCGGCCGCCTGGTCGCCGACACCTCCGTCGCGGACTTCATCCGCGGCAACTCGCGCGTGACCACCGTCGTGCGCCCCGCGGGCGACAACCTGCCTGCGCTGGAAGAGGCGCTACGCCGCGGGCTAGAAGGCGCCGGCAACGCTGGTGCTGGTGTCACGCGTTCCGTCGACGCAGACGGCCGCCCCGTACTCGAGGTTGCCGACGTCAGCTCCGACGAGGTCGGCGCACTCGCGTTCCACGCTGGCGTGCAGCTCGCGGAGCTCACCGAGCGCCGCGCCTCCCTCGAGGAGGCATACATGCAGTCCACCGAAGGCCACACGCAGTACGCCGCGGGCTCCGCGCCGGTTGCCCAGCCATCCGCCGGCCGCCACGCCGCACAGCCGTCCCAGCCCAACTCCCCGGAGGTGCCGAATGCTTAACCAATTCCCCGCCGAATGGACCAAGCTGCGCTCCACCGCGTCGTTCTGGTGGACCACCGGCCTCATCATCGCGTTCGGCGCCTTGTTCGGTGCCCTCTTCGGCTGGTCGGCTCGCCTGAGCAACCAGCTCTACGTCCCCACGCTGGTGGTGGCCGTGGTCGCGCTCACCACGATCATCATCGTGATCGTGCAGCAATCGATGATCGTGACCACGGAGTACCGCTATGGAATCCAGGCCACGAACTTCCGGTTGCGGCCGAAGCGCTGGGAAGTGGCCGTCGTCAAGCTTTTGCTCGGAGCCTTGATTGTGGCTGTGGCCTCGGTGATTGCTGTGGTGGCTGGGTTTGTTCTCGGTGACCTGATCGCGCCGGTCGCTGCCGATTGGAAGACGGGCGAGGCGACGCAGCGTGCGCTGTGGGCGGTGCCGCTGGGGATGGTGCTGCTGACCCTGTTTGTGCAGGGTGTGGGGTGGCTGACGCGCAACACGACGGCGTCGGTGGTGATCGGTCTGGGCATGATGTTTGTGATTGAGACCATCGTGGCGCTGCTGCCGAAAATTGGGCAGGACGTGGTGAAATACATGCCGTTTAGCAACTTGATGGGCTTTATGAACAACCAGGCCGCTGAGGGGATGACCGTTTGGCAGTCGCTGGGCATCTTTGCGGCGTGGGCCGTGGTGGTGTGGGTGCTTGGCGTCGTGTCGCTGACCGTGCGCGACGCGTAGGGGGTTGGTAGCCTCCCTCGCGGGGGAGGCACATGGAAACAGACAAACTGGGGGGACTGTTACTGGGCCGGAAGAGCGCTGCGCAGCATACGTGTGTGCAGCTCACCGCGTCCAAGTACGTTCTGGAAGATGAATGGTATGCGCTGCAGCGCCATGAAAAATCAGCGTTGCGGTGCTACGCCGTGGGGATCACCGGCAGGAAGTCTGTCCTTATAGGGCGGTCTGCTGGTTGCTTGAACGGGTTATGGATTCTGAGCAATGAGACGGCGTCGGTGGAGTTGGCGATGCCGAGTGGCAATCCGCCGCCGCGTTCGCAGTGGCCGGATGGCGTTTTGTACAGGTATGTGCGGCTTCTGGAAAGTGACATCACCACGGTCGGCGCGCACGGGGAAGTGCGGGTGACAACGCCGATCCGCTCCGCTATCGATATCGCGCGGTTTCACTCGCCGCGCGACGGTGTCGTGGCGATGGACAGTCTGTTCGCTGGTCTTACGCTTGGACAACAGCGTGCAAAGTGGAAAGAAGTCCATGACCACTTGAAACGCATGGCGGGGCACAAGTACATCGGCCGAGCGCACGACGCGTTCGATTTGAGCATTCATCTCTCCGAGTCGGCGTACGAGTCGCTGTTCCGGGTCATCCTCGCTGAGCACGGCATCGCGGTTGAAGTGCAGAAATGGATCGGGCCGTTTCGGGTGGATCTTCTGTGGGGGCAGTTGGCCATCGAGATCGACGGTGCGAGCAAGTATCAAGATGTTGCGAAGGGGACAGTGGTCAAGCAGCTGCAACGCGAGAACTTCATCAAAGAACAGGGGTATGAAGTGATCAGGTTGTTCCCGTCAGAGATTCTGCGTAACGAGTCCGATTGCGTGGCTCGTGTTCGGGAGGCCAAGGCGCGAGCCGATCTTCGTGGCGCGCCGGGGCGGCCTGCCGGAGACGAACGATGGGAGCCGGAAGGTGGTTGGGGCTTCCGGGGCGATTAGGCCGGCGTTCGGGTCGGGTTTCAGGCCTGGTCTCGCTTCAGGCCTGGTCTCGATTCAGGCCTGGTCTCGCTCGGGACGTCCAGCTGTTGCTGGGAGCTTTGAGGCCAAACCCGGACAATAGCCGCAAACCCGGATATCTGGGGGGCATTATGTGTGACATGTTGTACGTAAGGGGCGGTAGATATCCGGGTTTGTGGCTATTGTCCGGGTTTGCGGATGGATGGTTAGGTCTGCCGGGCTTGCGGGTGGGAGTCATGTGTCGGAAGTGGATGGAGGGGTTAGTGGGGCGGGTGTGAATTTGCCCAGCGGGGGGGTGAGGGTGGCGGCAGCGGGAGCGGAGCGGCAAGGGCGGGGGCGGGGCGCTACTGCACGGCGGAGGTCAGCTTCATCACGTTGTCGACGTAGCGGCGGTACCAGGGGCGGCGGTCCCACACTTCCAACGTCAGTTCGCGCGAGACGGAGAGGTAGTTCTCCGCCAGCTCGAAGAGCCGCGGCAGGAGCGAACCGCCCGCGATGAACAGCGAACTTTCGTAGTTCAGCGAGAAGGAACGAATGTCCATGTTGGAGGATCCGACGACGCCGACCGCGGCGTCGGAACCCGGATCTGCCAGTGCGAACTTGGTGTGCAGCACGTACGGTGCCGAAAACTCCCAGATGTGTACGCCCGCCTGCAACAGCTGCTGGTAATACGCCGACTGCGCGTGCTGCACCATGAACTGGTCCGCCTTCTCGCCAACCAACAGGTCCACCCGTACGCCGCGGTAGCAGGCAGAGGTGATGGCCTCCAAAAGCGAGTCTTCCGGCACGAAGTACGGCGAGCACAGCACCAAGTGGTCGCGGGTGTGGTGGATCATTGCGTTGAACATCCGCAGGTTCGGCTCGGTTAAAAATCCGGGCCCAGATGGGACGAGCTGGACGACGTTGACGTCCAAAGCACTAGCGTCGTCAATCTGCTCCGGCGGTGTGAGTTCCATGACCTCGCCGGATTCCGTGAACCAGTCGACGGCGAACATGGACTCGATGGAGGTGACCACCGGCCCGGAGAGCTCCACAAACGCGTCGACCCACTGGCGCCCGTGGCGCACGTGGCCGGGCATCAGGTAGCCGCGGTCGATGAGGTTGAACGAGCCGATCATCGCGACTTCACCGTCGAACACGATCACTTTGCGGTGATTGCGCAGGTCAGGGCGGCGCCATCGGCCGCGCAGCGGATCCAGCGGCAGCATCATGTGCCAGTCCACGCCGATCTCGGTCAAACGCCGCTTCAAGCGCCGGAACCCGGGGTACTTCTGCGACCCAATGTGGTCAAAGAGCAACCGCACGTGCACCCCGCGCGCCACCGCCCGCTCCATCGCCTCGAACACCGGCGCCGTAGTGTCGTCCCAGGCCACCGCGTAGATTTCGATGTCGACGCTGCTGACGGAGCCGTCGATAAGCTGTGCAATCCTGCGCATGGTGAGGTCGTAGTCTGTCCACAGGTACGGCGCGTGCGCGTAGAGCGCGGGGTAGCCGGTGAGTGCCCGGTTGAGCCGCACAAGCGACGCCGTCTCCGCGGGAAGTTCGGCGGGATAGTCGCTGATTTCGCCGTGGACGTTGTTCAACGCGTCATTGGCGTGATTTTGGATGCGGTGGCGCCGCCGCGAGATCAGCTTTGACCCCATAAGCAGGTACAACGGCAGCCCCACGATGGGTAGCAGCAGAATCAGCAGCAGCCACGCGTTCGCCTCGGACGGTTTGCGGTTGCCCGGCACGATGCCGATCATGACGAATTTGATGGCGTAATCGACCACCATCAGCGCCAGCTGCCACCACGACAGGTCCAGGGTCAGGGTCATCGGACTTGGTCGAGCTCCAGCGTCCGCGTGTCAAAATCGGCGATCACCGGCGCGTGGTCGGAGGCGCCTTTGCCTTGGCGTTCTTCCACGTCCACCCAGGCGTCGATAAGCTTTGTGTGCATTGGCTCTGTGGCCAGCAGAAAGTCGATGAGCATGCCCTGATTCTTCTGGAACCGCATGGATTTGTAGTCCCAGAAGCTGAAGCGGTCATCGTGCGTGACCTCGGTCAGCCCGGCCTCGAGCAGCATTTGCCACGCCGCGCGCTCCGGTTCGGTCACGTGCGTTTTGCCCTCGAACCAGCCGATGTCCCAAACATCCTCATCGCGCGGGGCAATGTTGAAGTCGCCGCACAGGAGCCTGCTTGTCGACGCCTCGACCACACCGCACAGGCTGTACAAGAACTGTAGTTTGTAGTCGTAATGTGGGTCGCCGATCTCCCGGCCATTGGGCACGTACAGGCTCCAAATGTTCACGCCGCCGCAGGTCGCACCCACCGCGCGCGCCTCGCGGACCGGGTCGCCGCTTTTGCTAAACGACGGCTGGCGCGCGAACTCTTCACGCACATCCTCAAGCCCCACCCGCGATGCAATGGCGACGCCGTTCCACTGGTTGGTTCCCACATGCGCGACCTCGTAGCCGGCGGCTTCGAAAGTGGCGTAGGGGAATTTCGCGTCGGCCACCTTGGTTTCCTGCATGCACAGCACGTCGATGTCAGTGCGCTCCAGGAACGCGGCGATGCGCTCGGCGCGCGTGCGCACCGAGTTGACGTTCCAAGTGGCAACTCGCATGGTGAACAGACTAGCCGAAACGTCTTTAGCGCAAGCGTGCGTAGCGGTGGCGATGGTGTTCGACGAAGCCGAGCTTCTCGTACAGCCCGATGCCGGCGGCGTTCGAGGCGCGCACCTGCAGGTACGCGTTGTCCGCGCCCTGCTGCGTGCCCCAGGCCAGCACAGCTTTGCCCAGACGCGTGCCCAATCCTTGGCGGCGGTACTCGGGCGCGACCTCCACCGCCGAGTAGCCGAGCCAGTTGCGGCCGTCGTCGGAGGCGGTGATGGTCGCACGCGTGACTGCGATGGTGCGGCCGTCGAGCGTGAGGCGCGCGAAGCCGATCTGGCCGTCGATGCGTTGCGCGAGGTCCCGCACCGCGCCCTCGGGCAGCGCCTGGCCGCGGTAGTGGTACATGGCCAGCCAGTCCGCGTCGGGTGCTGTGTCGACGCGGACGTCGACGCGGACGTCGGGGTCTGGCGCGCCGCCGCCTGCGCCGCCGCTTTCGCCTGCGCCCATCTCACCCAGCTCCGCGCTCATCACCACGATCTCCTCGCCGAGCTCCCAGCGCTCGGGGGCGGCTTCGATCAGTCGCAGCGCCGGCTTGCCGATGCGCTCCGGTACCAGCAGCTGCACCGGCATGTCGTGCTCGCGGTAAAACGCCTCGATCGCGTCGAGCGGCACAACACCGAATCCTGCGGAGTGGCCGATCGGGGTCGCGCTATTGGAGCGTTCGGCGATTTCGGCGCCGGCGCGGAGCAGCCATCCGTCGATAAGCAATTGCTCTTGACCTGGGAACGCGCGGGCGGTGGCGGCTTCGATCGCGCGGATGTCGGAGTTGCGGACGGTGCGGGGCGAGAGGCGCTTCATCACGTGGTATTCGCCGATGTCGACCAGCTCGTCGCCGCGGCGCACGAGAAGCGGGGAGACGGATTCGACGATGCCGATGACGTCACTGGCCAGCTCGCCTCGCACGCGACGCACGACGACGCGGTCGCCGACAGAAACCGGGTCGGAGCGGAAAATCCGCGACATGCTGCGCGGGGCCCTAGTGTCCGAACGGGTCCGGGTCCGTGCCCGGCAGCCAGGTGTTGCCGGCCTCGGTCCAGCCGTTATCGCGGATCGCGCGCTTGGCTTCCTTCTTGTAGCGGCCCGTGAGCACGTCGGTGTAGACGTAGCCGTCGAGGTGGCCGACCTCATGCTGCAGGCAGCGCGCGAAGAAACCAGTGCCCTCGATCTCGATCTGCTTGCCGTTCTCGTCCAACCCGGTGACCTTCGCCCAGTCCGCGCGGCCGGTGGGCCAACCCTCGCCCGGGACCGAGAGGCAACCCTCGTCGTCCTCGCCGTCGTCGCGCGGCATGGTCTTCGGGATCTCGCTGGTCTCCAGCACGGGATTGATCACGGTGCCGCGGCGCATCTCCTCGCCGTCCGGGCAGTGGTAGACGAACAGCCGCAGCGGGACGCCGACTTGGTTCGCGGCAAGGCCAACGCCGTGTGCGGCGTCCATGGTCTCGTGCATGTCGGCGATGAGCTCTTGTAGCTCCGCAACCGACTGCGTCACTTCCTTTGTGGGCGCGTGCAGGACGGGGTCGCCGTAAATCACGATTGGTCTAATGGTCATGCTGTATATATTAGGCATGCTTTCCCAGACCGATATCGCCGTCCTCGACTTCGCCGCCCACGCTCCGCGTTCGCTCGGCGCGCGGGAGGAAGCGATTCAGCGGGAACTTGGGATCACCCCCGTGCGCTACTACCAGCGGCTCAACGCCCTGCTCGACTCACCCGATGCGCTCGAGTCAAGCCCCCAGTTGGTTCGCCGTTTGCAAAGGCTTCGCGACGCCTCGTTCAACGGCGCGTCGTAAACCCTCAACTGTGACTTGAGACTAATGTCTCGCGTGTGACTACTAAGTACAACTTCGGCAACCCCGGCGACCGCGGTGACCACGGGGATGATGGCCGCCTCGAGCCGCACGACGCCTACCCGGTCGACGCCGATGAAGCCGATCAGTTCGATGACGCGGCCGACTACGTCGAGTTCGAAGATGTCGACGACTACCGTGGCGCCCACCGTCGCGACGCCGACGAGGAGTACGAAGACTACGGCGAATACGACGAGTACGCCGATGGTTACGGTGAATACGCTGACGACGACAACACCTCCGTTATCCCCGCTGCCGCTGGTGCGGCGGCAGCTGGTGCCGCGGGCACCGCAGCTGCGACGCGAGGTAAGCGTGGGGATGGAGAAGTGCGTGGAAAGGGGCGTCGACAAGCGAAAAGCTCTACTGGCTCGAGCGCCGTTGCTGCTGATGGGGTGCCCAAGCGCGGGCTTGCGATGATCCTGATCGCGGTGGCGGCGTTGCTGCTGCTGTGGGGCATTTACGCGATGACGCAGAACCGCGGTGCGGACAACGACGCGGCGCCGGCGAGCACCGAGGCCACGACCGCGGCGACTGAGACGGTTGCCAACACCGGCGCGCCGGGGGCGGGTTCAAATTCGGGTGCGGATGCTGGTGCGGGGGCTGGCCAGACCGGCGCGCAGGATCCGAACGCGACCGCGGCTGACGGCGCGAACCCGCAAGATCCGAACGCACCGCGCGCAGACGACCCGAACGCGCCGGCACCGGCTCCCGCTGCCCCGGCAGCGGACGGTGCGGCGCTCACCGCAGCCGACGCTGAGGTGTTCGTGTTCAACAACTCCGGAGTGCCGAATGCGGCTTCCGATACCGCAGCGCGTCTGGACTCGCAGTTCAACGTGGCCAACAACTCGCCCGACCCAGCGACGATGAACATGCCGGAGCAGCAATACGGTGTGTTCCCGGAGACCACCGTGTTCTTCGACCCGCAGGTTCCGGGTGCGGAGCAGGTTGCGGCAGACATCGCGCAGCAAGTCGGTGGCGTCCCGCGCGCGAACAACGATCTCCCGCAGGGCGCGACCGGGCTGCCGGAGCCGGCGGCCGGAAACCGGAACGCGATCACCGTCGTCCTCACCAGGTAGCGCCTGGCGCACCGCCGTCGCCGGAATACAAATCCGGTGCGAGACCTACGCCGCGGACCCCAGCCAATACACTTACCCACCATGGCAATGGATCCGTTCCGCGATTTCGCCCGCTCTACCGACAACACCCTCGGCGTGGAGTGGGAGGTCGGCGTCCTTGACCCGGAAACGCTCGACCTCGTGCCCAGGGCGGCAGACGTGATCGACGAAGTCGTAGCAAAGCATCCCGACACGCACCTCGAGCGCGAGTTCCTCCAGAACACCATCGAGCTGGTGACCCCCGTGTGCGCGAACACCCGCGAGGCCGTCGACGCGCTGCAGCGCGACCTGACGCGGATCCAAGACGTCGCAAAGCGCCAGAACCTGCTGCTTTGGGCCGGTGGCGGCCACCCGTTCACCGACTTCCGCGAGCAGGCGCTGAGCCCGAAGATCACCTACGAGGAGATCATCAACCGCACCCAGTACTGGGGCAAACAAATGCTCTTGTGGGGCATTCACTGCCACATCGGCATCAGCCACGAGGATAAAGTCTGGCCGATCATCAACGCGATCATGACGAAGTACCCGCACCTGCTCGCCCTTTCCGCATCCAGCCCCGGCTGGGAGGGCCTGGACACCGGCTACGCGTCCAACCGCACCATGCTCTACCAGCAACTTCCCACCGCGGGTATGCCGTACCAGTTCCAAAACTGGGACGAGTGGGTCGGCTTTATGCACGACCAACAAACCTCCGGCGTGATCAACCACACCGGCTCGATGCACTTCGACGTCCGCCCCGCCGCGAAATGGGGCACGATCGAGGTCCGCATCTCCGACGCTACCTCCAACCTGCGCGAACTCGCCGCCATCGTCGCGCTCACCCACTGCCTGGTCGTGCACTACGACCGCATGCTCGAAGCCGGCGAGCCGCTCCCCACCCTCCAGCCGTGGCACGTCGCGGAAAACAAGTGGCGCGGCGCGCGCTACGGCCTCGAAGCAGTCGTCATCACCAGCAGGGCCACAGACGAGCGGTGGGTGTCGGAAGAGCTTTCATTGCTTGTCGACGAGCTCTTGCCCATCGCCCAGGACCTCGACTGCGTCGAGGAACTGCGGCTGGTTGAGGACATCCTGGAGCGTGGCGCGGGATACCAGCGGCAGCGCCGGATTTATGAGGAAACGGGGGACTGGCGCGCCGTCGTCAAGAGCTCTGTGCAAGAGATGACTGAGCTGACCTGGTAACTAACCGGGTAAATAACCGGGTAACTAAACATCCTTGCCGGACTTCCCTGCCTTCTGGGTCTTGGTGGCATCGCTGGTGGGGTTGACGCGGCCTGGGTGGTAGGTGGCTGGGCGCTCGTTGACCGTGAGGTCTTCCTCCGGGCCGTAGAGGCCCTCCATACGGGCGACGCGGCCGAGGCGCTGCGCGGTGACCGGGTTGGTCATCAGCGCGAAGATGACCAACAGGACCATCATGCCGATGTCGCCGCGTTCGTAGACGCTGAAATCCGGTGCGCCGACGAGGCGGATCATGGTGCCGGTGATCATGAGCAGCAGACCGGTGGTCTGCGGTTTCGTGATCGCGTGGACGCGCGCAAGAGTGGACTTGAAGCGCACGGTGCCCACCGCCGCGGAGAAGACCATGAACGCGCCAGGGAGGATGAAGATGAGCGAGATGATGTCGGTGATCACAGCGAACCATCCCGCTTCCTGAAACGCGCGACGGAGAGCGAAGAGATGAATCCGAGCAGCGCGATCACGATCATCACGTTGACCACGGTGGTGTCCAGTGTCCAACAGATGTAGAGCGCGAGCGCGCATTGCAGGGAGGCCGTGATGGCGTCGTTGCCCAGCACGCGGTCCATGGAATCCGGTCCGACTATCACGCGCCAGGCGAGTATGACGAACCCCACGGCAATCAGCACGGCCGCGACGCCGAGGAAGATGTTGTACACGGTGGCGTCCATCGCTTACCTCCTACCTTCGAAAATCTCGATCATCTGGCGCTCCAGTGTCTGCACGTTGCGGATTTCTTTTTGCACCGCGGCCTCGTCGCGCGCGTCGAGGATGTGGATGGTCCACTCACGGTTGGCGATGTCGATGTCGGTGACGGAGCCGCCCGGCTGCAGGTTGTACGCACAGGTGGCCAGGTAGAGGACCAGTTCCGACGACACGCGCATCGGCACCCGGACGATGGCGTTCGGCGGCGGCTCCTGACGACGCAGCGCGAGCCACGCCACCTTCGCCGATGCCACCAATAGGTCTCGGACCCAGATGAAGATAAAGGCGACGAGTTTGCCCCAGTGCACTTTCGTATCCTGGCGCGGCACTTCCGGCAGTGGCAGCAGCACCACGAGGAGGACCGCGAGCGCGACGCCAGCCGCGAGGTTTCCCCAGCTCAGCTCGCCCATCAGCAGGATCCACATCAGTGTGAGCCAAACGACGAACGGCCCACGGAAGCGATTCTTGAATCCGTGCAGCATCACTGGTCACCGCCTTCGCCGTTGACTGGGACCGGCACCTGTTCGGTGGTCACACCGGTGGTTTGCGGTGCCTGCTCCTCACCGAGTGTCTTGCGCTGCTCCAGCGAATCGTAGCCACCGGCGCCGGATGACGGTTTAGCGAACTCCTCCGGCCGCCGGGTCGGGTTGTCCAGGTCACCGTCGAGTACCGCGTCGCGGTAGATCGCTTGGTCCTGGGTGGACTGTGCGGCGCGGTCGGTGATGTCCGAGATCGGGCCAGCGAGCACGGTCATGGATAGCGACGTGGTCACCAGCAGCGCGGTGGACATGATCATGCCCACCGGGATGCGGCCCGGGTCTTGGCGCTCGGCGACGGTGGTCGTGGCGTAGCGGTCCGCCAAGGTGGATGGTCGCGCCATGGCGACATCGCCTTCGGGGGCGTCGTTGCGGTCGCGCAGGAACGCTTTCGACCAGACCAGGATCATTGCGTAGAGCGTGAGCAGAGAGGTGACCACGGCGCCGATAATGAGTACCCACGCCAGCCAGGAGCCGTCCTCCGCACCTGCCTGGATAAGCATGATCTTGCCCAGGAATCCGGAGAACGGCGGGATGCCGCCGAGGTTTAGCGCCGGGATGATGTAGAGGATCGCGATCAAGGGTGCGGTGTACATCAGCGAGCCCAAGCGGCGCAGCTGCGCCGAGCCAGCCTGGCGCTCCACCAGGCCGACCACGAGGAAAAGCGAGGTTTGCACCAAAATGTGGTGCACTGCGTAGAAAATCGCGCCGGACAGCCCGGCGACGGAGCCGAGCGCGATGCCGAAGATCATGTAGCCGATGTGGCTGACCAGGGTGAACGACAGCAAACGTTTGATGTCATTTTGGGCGAGCGCGCCCATCACGCCGACGATCATGGTGAGCAACGCAACCCACATCAAAAGCGTATCCAGCGAGCCATCGGTGAACACGGTGGAGCGCATTCGGATGATCGCGTACACGCCGACCTTGGTCAACAGGCCCGCAAAGACGGCCGTCACCAGTGAGGCCGCGGTGGGGTAGCTGTCCGGCAGCCAGGCATCGAGCGGGAAGATCGCCGCCTTGATGCCGAACGCCACGAGCAAGGTAGCGAAGATCGCAGCCCGGGTGCCCTGCGGGATCTCCTCCATCCGGATGCCTACCTGCGCCATGTTCACCGTGCCTACCGCGGAGTAGATCATCGCAAGGGCGAAGATGAACACCATCGAGGATGCGATGGAAACCATCACGTACCCGATGCCGGCGCGCACACGGCCCGGGGAGGCACCCATGGTCAGCAGCACATAGGAGGCGACGAGGAAGACTTCGAAGCCCACGTAAAGGTTGAACAGGTCGCCTGCGAGGAAGGACAGGTTCACGCCCATGCACAGCAGCATGTAGATCGGCAGGAACACCGCGACGGGGTCATCTTCATCGCCGTCGCGAACACCTTGGGAAATGCCGTACCACATCACTGCGAACAGGACGATGGATGAGACGAACAGCATGATCGTCGATAAGCGATCGCTCACAAGCGTGATGCCGATAGGTGCGTCCCAACCGCCCATCTGCACGGTCTGGATGCCGTGGATGTCCACGGCGATGATCATCGTGGCGGAGATGACGGCGAGCGCGAAGAGCGTGAACAGTGCGATGGTGCGCTGGGTACGCAGGTGGCGCCCGGAGATCAGGATGAGGCCGGCGGCTGCGGCGGGCAGGATCAGCGGCATGACCGTGAGGTACGGCATCGCGACTAGCGCGGTGTCCGCGAACTGCTGAAGGTTAGCGTTCACCGTCGGCCTCCCTCACCGGGTTCTCGAAGAAGTGCGGGCCGAAGGCGTCGCCCGAAGACGACAGGCGCCCGGTCTCCGGGTCGTCGGAAGCGTCGTGATCCGGTGCGGCCGACGGGGTGGTCGGGCGCGTGGCCACTGCGCGGTCCTCTTCATCGCGCTCGATGATGTCGTCCGTGCGGTAGCGGTACTGGCGGTAGGCCAGCGACAGCATGAAGCCCGCGAGCGCCATCGAGATCACAATCGCGGTGAGGATCATCGCCTGTGCGAGCGGGTCCGCCATCTCCGCGACCACCTCGGAGGAACGCCCAAGGATCGGCGGGGAGCCCGCCTGGCCGCCTGCCTGCAGCAGCAGCAGGTTGCCGCCGTTGCCGATCAACAGCACGCCCATGATCATCTTGGTCAATGCGCGATCCAGCATGAGGTACACCCCGCAGGTGATCAGCACGCCGGAGCCGATGAGGAGGAACAGGTTCGCTTCCATCTAGTCGTTGCCCTCCTTTGTGGCGTCGCGGGTGTCCAGCGTGGTGGTGCCGACTGCGGTTGAACCGGCCGTCGCAAAGCCGGCTCTTTCCTCTTGACGAGCCTGCCGTAACCTTGCCTGCTTGCCGCGCCGCTTCAGGTTCTTTTCCTGCAGCTCGCGGGCGCGGTCGCGGGCACGCTCCTTGCGCAGGTCCTCCTCGCGGTCGAGGTAGGCGCCCATGGAGGTGAGCACGTGCATGATCAGGCCGATGACGATCACGTACACCCCGGCGTCGAAGACCAGCGCGCTCGGCACATCGAACTCGCCGATCAGCGGCAGCTCAAGCGTGACGTAGTTGCTTATCAGCGGCGGGTACCCGAAGAACATCGGCGTGACCACCGCGATGAAGGAGATCATGACACCGGTACCCAGCAGCTTCGCCGGATCGACGGGCAGCGCCTCCTCGATCTCCTCGCGCCCGCCCGCGAGGTAGCGCAGCGAGAACGCAAGCGCCGCAACAAGTCCGCCGGCGAAACCGCCGCCCGGCGCGTTGTGGCCGGAGAAGAAGAAGTACACGGACAGCAGCATCATTGACGGGAACAGAATGCGCGTGACCACATCGACCATGATGGAGCGGTTTTGCTCCGTCTCGGTGGCCACGCCGGCGGCGAGCCAGCGCGCCTTCGTGGTAGACAGCGTCGGGCGGCGCGAAGCGCGGCCGAATTTACCGGTGCCGAAGATCAGGCTGGCCACGCCGGTCGCGGCGATCACCAGCACGAGGATCTCGCCGAACGTATCGGCCGCGCGCAGGTCCACCAGCAGCACGTTCACGGTGTTGCGGCCGTGGCCGATCTCGTACGCCAGGTCCGGCATGTCCTTCGAAATCGGCTCCGCCACGCGCGCGGACATCGCGGTCATGCCCACGATGGTCACGCTCAGCCCCACACCGATGGACAGCCACGCGCGCAGGCGGTTGTCGTCGGTGCGCGGCTCGACCTCGGTGGGCATCTTGCGCAGCACCAGCATGAAGATCACCATCACGATGGTTTCCACCAGCGCCTGCGTCAGCGCCAGGTCGGGCGCACCGTGCAGCGCGAAGATCATCGCCAGGCTGTAGCCGGTCAGCCCCACCATCACCAGCGCGGACAGGCGGTTGTTCTGCAGCGTCGCAAACACGGCCATGGCCACCATGATGATCACCACGATGCCCTGCCACGTGCTGTCCCACAGGATCATGCGGATGCTGTTGCTCTCTCCGAGGATCAGGTACGCCAGCTGCACCACCATCAGCGTCGCAAAAATCACGGCCAGGTTGATGGTCAGCGAGCCGCGCTGCGTCGACGCCGTCAGGCGCAGCGAAAGCGTGCGCAGCGCACTGAGCAGGTTGTCCCACACCGCGTCGGCGTCACCCAGCGCCGGCCGCTCGGGCTGCGCGCGCCGCACCAGGTCACGCTGCCAGAACATCACCGCACCAGCAGCAACAATCACCACAGTCAGGATCAGCGGCACAGTCACCCCATGCCACAGCTTGAGCTCTTGCTTATCGACGGCCGGGAAGCGCACTCCCAAGTAATCGTTAAAGGCCCCCGAGAACCACGCCGGGAACATGCCGAAGACCACCGTGCAAATGGTGAGGACGAGCGGGGAGAGCCACATGGTGGGCACGATGTCGTGCATCTCGCGCACGACCGGGGAGTAGCCCTTGTCGTCGACGTCTTCGACATCGCCCTTGGTGGCGAACGCCCCGTGCAGGAAGTACAACGAGTACGCCATGGTGAGGATGGAGCCGACGACCAGCACCACGAGCGTGATCTTGCCCGGCATACCGGTGAGTAGCTCCTCGTGCAGCACCGCTTCGAGCGCGGCTTCCTTGGCCACGAAGCCGAACAGCGGCGGGATGCCCGCCATCGAGGCCGCCGACACGATGGCCAGGATGGCAATGATCGGCTCCTTTTTGCCCAAGCCCGAGAGCTTGCGGATGTCGCGCGTCCCGGTGGCGTGGTCGATTGCGCCGACCACCATGAACAGCGTCGCCTTGAACAACGAGTGTCCGAACGTGAGCGCCAGGCCAGCCATGGTGGCTTCGCGCGAACCGATGCCAATCACCGCGGTGATGAATCCCAGCTGCGAAACGGTGCCGTAGGCGAGGATGAGCTTGAGGTCGCGCTGTTTCAGCGCCATCCAGCCGCCGAGCAGCATGGTCGCGCAGCCGGTGGTGAGGACGACGAGGTGCCAGGTCTGCACCGCGGCGAGGTCCGGCGCCAAGCGCGCGACCAGATAGATGCCCGCCTTCACCATTGCAGCGGAGTGCAGGTACGCCGAGACCGGGGTCGGTGCCGCCATCGCACCGGGCAGCCAGAAGTGCCACGGGGCCTGCGCCGACTTGGTCAGCGCGCCAAGCATGATGAGCACGATCGCGACCGAGATACCGGTGGTGGCCTCGAGGTCGGCGAATTGGGAGATCTCGGAGAGCTTCCAGATGCCGGTCTGCGCGCCGAGCAGGTTGATGCCCACAAGCATCGCGAGACCGCCGAACGACGTGATCAGCAGAGCCTGGATGGCTGCGCGCCGGGACGAGGCGCGCTCGCCGTAGTAGGAGACCAGCAGGTACGACAGCACCGAGGTCAGCTCCCAGAACACGTACATCAGTAGGAAGTTGTCCGAGATCACCAGCCCGTACATGACGGTGGCGAACATGGTCAGCTCGGCGGCGAACTTGGCCAAGCGGCGCGGGTTCTGGTCGAAGTAGCCCCAGCAGTAAAACAGCACCAGCGCGCCGACACCCAGGATGATGAGGCTGAACAGCGCCGCGAGGGCGTCAAGCCGAAATTCCAGATTGAGGTGCGTCGACGGCATCCATTGAAACGCCGCAACGATCTCGCCGCCGTCGCGGAACACGCCACGATTGAACAGGCTGACCATCCAACCGAAGCCAACGGCCGGGACGATTGCGAGGATGCCGAACGCCGGGCGCCCAATCACTCGCAGAAGAACCGGTGCTGCAACCGTCGTGGCGAATAGCGCGATGAGCAGCGTCAGCACGTCCTACGGCCCTCCTCGGTGCGTAGCAGTTGGGGTGGCGAGGCCGCGACCGTTGAAAACTCTTCGAACTCAGTTTGGAAACGTCGTAAGAAACGTTGTGAGAAACACCGTATTTAACTTGCACAAAGTGGCGACAAGATAAAAGGCGCGTCAGGGGTACATGGCGCGGCCAACGCTTGGCATTTTACATAAGCCGAGCGCAATCGACACGCGACACCCTCCGAGCAGCGAAAACGCCCGGCTTTCAGGCCGGGCGCAGGGGTTGCCGTTGACAGTTCAACTATCGGCCGATATTTAGAGGTTGCCGTGGATGCGCTGTGCGCCGGCAGACATTGCGGCGGCCGCGGACGCTTCCGGGGTGCCGCCGAAACCAATGACCCATGCTTTGCGGAGATCGCGCTCGGAGTGACCGACCTTCAGGCAGGTCGCGGTCGCCTCAAAGATCTCGATCTGGTGGAATGCGAGGATCTCGACATAGCGGCGGTGGCGGTCGAGGAGCTGGCTGATCGCGCGAACTGGGCCGGTAGCCTCGATCGTCTCGTGGAAATTCTGCGAGGCGGAAGCCTTCGGGCTGGCGTAAACGTCGAAGGAGTACTCGGACTTCATCCAATCCTTCTGCTTGCACGCAGTGAGCGTGACTTTCAGCGTCGGCTCCGGCGCGTAGGTGGCTATGAATAGACCCCAGTCCATGTCGCGTGCTTCGTGGCGAAGCTCGCGGGGGAGGTTGGCGTCGATTTCGTAGCGCGCCTTGAGTGGGTCGGGCTCGATGAGCTGCGCAGCCGGTTCAGCGTGAGGCGCGTGCTGAGGGTGGCTCTCGAGGTGCGGGTGCGCCGTCGACAAGAGGTGCAGTGCGCCGTGGAGCGAGTGGGCACGATCGGTGTGGGTGGCGGCGGTGCTGGTGGCGGTGAACATGAGCGGTACTCCTTGAAGTAGCTGGGGCCTTGCTGGGGTCTGACCCTGGTAGTGGGGTGCTAACGACTACTTCCGCGCGCCGCGGGGTCTGTTTACGCGGCGGGGTCCGTAGCCCCGGCTACTCGGAGTACAAGGAGAGTTCTTTGTGTCACGCAGATCACAGTAGCCGATACCACAGTGATCTGCAACACAACTATCAACTCACGCACATGATCCGTCTATTTTCCGTAGGTGAGCAGGAATGTTGCCTCTGCGATGGCGACGTGCTCGATTTCCGTCGGGTCGACGGATTCATCAATGCCGTGGATGTTCGCGGCCGGATCCGCGACACCGTACAGCGCGAACTCTGCGTCGGGAAAGTGCTTCTGCAGGGTCACGGTGAGCGGGATGGAACCGCCGGTGCCAACCACGGTGAGGCGCTCAGCGCCGTAGGCGTCCTGCATGCACTTGCCAAAGTGCTGCACCGCCGGACCGTTTGGGTCCGTGGAAAACGGCTCGTTCACACCCGTGACGCTCACCTCAACCTTTGCGCCCCACGGCGCGCGTGCGTAGATCTGCTCCTCCACCTTCTTCGCCACTTCGGCAGCAGACTGGGGTGCGGGCACGCGCAGGTTGAACTGGGCCTCGGCGGTCGAGTTCACGATGTTCGTTGCGTCCTTCACCGGCACCGAAGTAAAGCCGATGACGGTGATGGCGGGGCGTGCCCACACCATGTCTGCCGGCTCGTCGTCGACGGTGCCGAGCAGCTGCACCCCATCGAGTACGCGGGCGTCTTTGCGGAAGGTCTCGCGGTCGTACGGGTCGCCTTCCCACTTCGCGGTGGTGTCCACGCCTTCGATGGTGGTGCGGCCGTGCTCGTCAAAGAAGGAGTCGCTGATGCGAATCAGCGCATGCGCCGCATCCGGTGCCGCGCCGCCCCAGCCGCCCGAGTGAACTGGGCC
The DNA here is from genome assembly GCF_002287505.1 of Corynebacterium glaucum. GTDB lineage: Bacteria > Actinomycetota > Actinomycetes > Mycobacteriales > Mycobacteriaceae > Corynebacterium > Corynebacterium glaucum. The sequence goes on along the minus strand of NZ_CP019688.1, from coordinate 2,217,445 downwards.
CTCAAGGGTGTCCACCTTGATGCGCAGCTGCGCGCCACCGCGTAGGTGGGTGGTCAAGGTCGGGATGCCGACGGCCACGTTGCCACCGTCGCCAATGAAAATGACGTCTGCCGTGAACAGCTCAGGGTTGGCGTCGATGAGCTTGCCCAGGCCGTCCTCGCCGCCGAGCTCCTCCGAACCTTCCACGACCACCTTGATGCCGAGGTCGGTGCCGCCGTTCTCCTGGACCATGCGCAGAGCTGCGAGGTGCATGATGACGTTGCCCTTGCAGTCCGCGGCGCCGCGGCCGTACCAGCGGCCGCCCCGCTCGTCGAGTTCGAGTGGGTCGTTCGTCCACACGGCCGGGTTCTGGGCGGGCACGACATCGTAGTGGGAGTAGAGGAGGACGGTAGGGGCATCGCCCACCGGCTCCTTGACACCGATGATGGTGTCCGCATCATCCACGGTCGGGTGCCGGGTGACGTCAAGACCGAGCTCCTCGAGCTTGGCAGTCACCCACTTTGCGGCTTCCTCGTGGGTCGCGGCGTGCTCCGGCATAGAGTGCGGGGAGTAGTGGGAGATCAGCTCCGCGAGTTCCTGGAAGATGCGCTCTCGGTTCGGCGAGAAAGTGAAGTCGGTGCTGGTCACTGCGCTGTTTACTGCGTTGTCGTTACTCATATCCCCACGCTACCACCGCGTTTTCGGACTGGATTCGCGTTTGAAAGGGCCGTCGATAAGCGAAAAGAGCCTGGGTGCTGAAACCTTGCGCCGATCTTGCACTCGACCCATGCGAGTGCTAAAAATGGGTGCTGGCACTTGAACAATGCGAGTGCTAAATGAACCTTCGAGTAGGTGAGGCTGAACCACTCATCAGCCGTGCCGTCGCGGGCGCCTGCTTGGAACCGACGAATTGAGTGCTCGTTCCCATATATATAAGGAGCAACAAACTCACATGGCAAAGATGATTGCATTCGACGAGGAAGCACGCCGCAGCCTCGAAAACGGACTGAACACCCTGGCGGACGCAGTGCGCGTCACCCTTGGCCCAAAGGGCCGCAACGTGGTGCTGGAGAAAAGCTGGGGCGCGCCGACGATTACCAATGACGGTGTGACCATCGCCAAGGAAATCGACCTCGAGGACCCGTACGAGAAGATCGGCGCCGAGCTGGTCAAGGAAGTTGCGAAGAAGACTGACGACGTCGCCGGCGACGGCACCACCACCGCAACCGTCCTCGCCCAGGCGCTCGTGCGCGAAGGCCTGCGCAACGTCGCGGCCGGCTCCAATCCGATGGGCATCAAGCGCGGCATCCAAGCTGCCACCGAGAAGGTCTCCCAGTCCCTGCTCAACTCCGCCAAGGAGGTTGAGACCCAGGAGGAGATCGCGTCCACCGCAGGCATTTCCGCCGGTGACCCGGAGATTGGTAAGAAGATCGCCGAGGCGATGTACGCCGTGGGCAACGGCTCCGTGAACAAGGAGTCCGTGATTACCGTCGAGGAGTCCAACACCTTCGGCGTGGAGCTCGAGGTCACCGAGGGTATGCGCTTTGACAAGGGCTTCATCTCCGCATACTTCGCCACCGACATGGAGCGCGGCGAGGCCGTACTCGAGGACCCGTACATCCTGCTGGTCTCCGGCAAGATCTCCAACGTCAAGGAGCTCGTGCCGGTGCTCGAGCAGGTCATGCAGTCCGGTAAGCCTCTGCTGATCATCGCTGAGGACGTCGAGGGCGAGGCCCTGTCCACCCTCGTGGTGAACAAGATCCGCGGCACCTTCAAGTCTGTGGCTGTGAAAGCACCGGGCTTCGGCGACCGCCGCAAGGCCATGCTGCAGGATCTGGCGATCCTCACCGGCGGCCAGGTCATCTCCGAGGAGGTCGGCCTGTCGCTTGAGACCGCTGGCATCGAGCTGCTCGGCCAGGCACGCAAGGTTGTGGTGACCAAGGACGAGACCACCATCGTCCAGGGTTCCGGCGACCAGGCTCAGATCGAGGGCCGCGTGAAGCAGATCCGCGCCGAGATCGAGAACTCCGACTCCGAGTACGACCGTGAGAAGCTGCAGGAGCGCCTGGCCAAGCTGGCCGGTGGCGTTGCAGTGATCAAGGTTGGAGCTGCCACCGAGGTGGAGCTCAAGGAGCAGAAGCTGCGCATCGAGGACGCCGTGCGCAACGCGAAGGCTGCTGTTGAGGAGGGCATCGTCGCCGGCGGTGGCGTTGCACTCCTGCAGGCTGCCAAGGAGCTCGAGGGCGACCTCGGTCTTGAGGGCGACGAGGCTACCGGCGTGCGCATCGTCCGCGAGGCGCTGTCCGCACCGCTGAAGCAGATCGCGCTCAACGCTGGCCTCGAGCCGGGCGTTGTTGCCGACAAGGTCGCGCACCTGCCGGAGGGCGAGGGCCTGAACGCCGCCACCGGTGAGTACATCAACATGCTGGCTAACGGCATCGCTGACCCGGCGAAGGTGACCCGTTCTGCGCTGCAGAACGCTGCTTCCATCGCCGCACTGTTCCTCACCACCGAGGCTGTCGTTGCTGACAAGCCGGAGCCGGCTGGCGCAGGCGCTGGCATGGATCCGGAGGCCATGGGCATGATGTAAGCTCTGCCCCCCTCCCGCAGGAAAGCCCGCCTCGTGCGGGCTTTTTCGCATGCAATGCTTATCGACGGCCCATTGTGACCGACCTTGTTCTACCGAGCGGCGCGACCGTCGCGCTGCGCCACCCACTCGTGGATCGGCGCCTGAGCCTCCGAGATGGACTTGCCGTGGCCCACGCCATCGAGCTCGACGTACTTCACCTCAACGCCCGCCGCCTCCCAGGCGTTGACCTGGCCGATGACGTGTTCGCGGTTGATGGTGGTGTCCTGGTTGCCGACCAGGACGAGTACCGGGCCCTGCGGGTGCATGAGCTCGAGACGCTGCTCATCCAGGCGCGCCTGCAGCACAGTGGTGTCAGCATTGGAGAAGAAGAGGTCTCCGCCGGAAATATCTTCCACTTCCTCCTCTAACTCGGGGAGAGTCAGAGTGTTCGCCTTCGCAACGAGCTCGCGCCCGAGGTCGGAGAGGAAGGCGTCGCCGTCGACGTCCTCAAACGCGTTCATCGCGGACGCGAGCACGATGGGGAAGAAGCGCACCGCGCGGCCTGAGAGCATGCGCGCGACATCCACCGGGCCGATGCCCATGATGCGCAGGTTCTTGTTCACCAGCTCGGTGTCACCGGGCGCGATCGCCACGGTTGCCATTAGTCCCTCTGTGGGGTTGTCCGCTGCCGCAAGCGCAGAGTACCCGCCCTGCGAGTAACCAACGTTCACCCAGTGCTGCGCATCGAACCTTTTCTTCGCAGTTTCGACCAGACCGTTGATCGCCCCGGCGGAACTCGCTCGGTGCAGGTAGGTCCCGCCGACTTCCTCCACGCCAAGCCCTTCATAGTCCGGCTGCAGAACCGTGAATCCTGCATCGACCCAGCTCTGGAGGAAGACCGTTGAGCGCTCGATGTAGCGCCCGATCGGGTCGCCTTCCTTATATAGGGAGGGCGCGCTCGAGGTTGAGATGCCGGTGGTGCCGTGGGCAAAGGAGAGCAGCGGCACTGCAGTTCCAGCTTCGGTTGCGGCGGTGCTTTCCGGCACTGTGACGAGGCCGGACATGGTGACCTCGCTGCGCGCGCCTGGGGCTGGGTAGATCACGCGGTAGGTCGCGGCCCCGGCGGGCGCAGCAGGTGCTTCGCCGGGGTGAAGTTCGTGCCACTCTGCGGCCATCGGAGCTCCTTGGAAGTAGGGGAGGGTTCTGTGGAGGCGTTGCGGATAACTTTAGTCTCGGCGCTGAATCACCCCCGGATGTGGGAGCCTGGAAAGCCTGCTTTGGATGCTCTTATCGGGCATTTTGTGCACTGGTGTTACATCAACAAGGGGGCCGTAACTCGGCATTCACCTTTCGGCGACAAATGTTGCTGGTAGCCGGAATTACTTAACAAAAGTTAACGTTGGGGTTAACTAACCCGCCAAAATACTCGAAACCAATTCGGCTGGGAATTTAGAGGAATCTCTTGCGCGAAAGATTGGCTGTGGCATACTACAACCCGTGATGCCCCTCGAAGGGTGTCAGGAAACTGTCAAAACCTCGCCAGACATCTGGCACCAACACTTAAGGGGACAACATGGATCTCTCCGCAATCATCTCCGCGCTCAAGGACTTCGAGACCTTCGGCAAGAACATCGTCGGCCTGTTCCGCTTCGTCCCGGACTTCCTCCTGAAGCTCACCGAGCTGGGCGACAAGCAGACCGGCCTGGCCCCGGAAGCTAAGGCTAACTAGTCAGTCGACGGTCCGAGTTCTCTCGGACTCAATGTCACCCGGCACTTAGTGCCACCCACCAACTCATACTTGCTGAATAGGAGCAAACCATGGAAAACATCACCACCGCTCTCGAGAACTGGAAGTTCGTCTCCTCCGACGCTCACCTCGCTGGCGCTCTTCTGGACATCCTGAAGTCCCTCGCAGGCGCTGCTGAGAACGCTCACAAGCTGCTCGGCCTGCTCTAAGGCTTAGGCGCTGAGAAAGCGCTCGCAGTTCGCCCCGCCACTTTTGGCGGGGCTTTTTGCATTGCAACTGCTGCCTGATCCGCCACCATCTCACCCCGCAACATGTGGCCGGTCAGCGTAAGATTCCCGGTATGGCTGACCACAACGATGACGATATGCCGATGATCGACCTCGCCGCGACCGAAGGCTGGATCGTGGACGATTCTGACGAGGACGACCCGGTGCTCCTCATGCCGGACGGCACGCCGATTCAGACGTGGCGCGAGCAGTACCCCTACGAAGAGCGGATGAGCCGCGATGAGTACGAGGAGAAGAAGCGCGCCCTCCAGATCGAGCTGCTGAAGTGGCAAAATTGGACGAAAGATACCGGTCAGCGCCACATCATCTTGTTTGAAGGCCGCGACGCCGCTGGTAAGGGTGGCACTATTAAGCGCTTTAACGAGCACCTCAATCCGCGCGGAGCGCGCACCGTGGCGTTGGAGAAGCCGTCGCCACGCGAAAGTACCTCCTGGTACTTCCAGCGCTACATTGAGCACTTCCCTGCTGCGGGCGAGATCGTGTTTTTCGACCGTTCTTGGTACAACCGCTCCGGTGTGGAGCGAGTGATGGGCTTCTGCACCGAGTCGCAGCACGCTGAGTTCCTCCGCGAGGTGCCGATGCTGGAGAACATGATCCTCGGCTCTGGCATTTCGCTGACCAAGTTCTGGTTCTCCGTCACGCAGAAGGAGCAGCGCACCCGTTTCGCCATCCGCCAGGTGGATCCGGTGCGCCAGTGGAAGCTCTCCCCGATGGACCTGGCCAGCCTGGACAAGTGGGACGACTACACGCGCGCGAAGGAGGAGACTTTCCGCTACACGGACACCGACGAGTCTCCGTGGATCACGATTAAGTCCAACGACAAGAAGCGCGCCCGCCTCAATGCGATGCGCTACATTCTGAGCAAGTTCGAGTACACGAACAAGGATCATGAGATCGTGGGCGAGCCGGACCCGAAGATCGTTAAGCGGGGGCGCGATCAGATCGGTGATTAAGGTCGTCGACTCCGGGCCGGTTCGCGTAATTTCGCTCGACCGGCACGAGAAACGCAATGCGCTCAGCCAGGAGCTTTGCACATTGCTTATCGACGGAATCTTGCACCCGCCCTCCTCAACCCGGGCGATCGTCCTGACCGGGGAGGGCACCGTGTTCAGCGCGGGTGCCGATTTGGATGAGACGGATTTCCAGGACGCGCTCTATCCCGTAATTGCCAAGCTGATGCGCACTATTGTCGCGAGCCCGCTGCCAGCGGTTGCCTATTTGAACGGGCCCGCGATCGGTGCGGGAATGATGTTGGCGATGGCCTGCGATCTGCGGGTTGTTTCCGAGACCGCGGTCTGCTCGCTTCCGGTCACCAAGATTGGCATCGGTGTCGATTCTTGGCCCGTCGAAGCCTTAGCCGAACTCATTGGCGGGGCCAGGGCGCGCGCGATGCTGCTTGCGGGGCTTCCGCTGGACGTCGATACCGCGGTAGCTACCGGTTTCGCCGTCGGCCGCGGCAGCCTCGAAGACGCGCTTGCCTTTGCCGGCAACTTTGCCGGCAAGTCCGCCGAGACCGTGGCAAACGTGAAGCAGCAGTTCGCCCCGTCGCTGTTCACCGAAGCTGAACGCGACGCGGGCGTGCAGGCCGCGTGGGACGCGCGGCCCTAATAGCGTTTTAGGCGTAAGTTAGCGCCGCCACGGGAATGCGCGCTTCACCTGATCCCACAGGGTGGTGATGGTGGTGGAGATGACCGTGATCACGCCAACTACAGCGTCAGCGACCGGAGTCGTGGGGCGCGGCTTGGGCTGCTGAGTGGTGGTCGACTCGGTGGTGGTCGCGGTCTCGCTCGCGGCCTCCGAGGTGGTCGGCTCCGCAGCCTCGGTGGAAGTCGCGGTCGTCGTCGTGGTGGAGGATTCGGTCGAAGTCTCCGAAGTGGTCGGCTCCGCCGCCTCGGTGGTGGTCGTGGATTCGGTGGAGGTCGCGCTGGTGGTCGGCTCGGCGTCCGTCTGCCCCCCTAGTGCCTTGACCTTGTCGTTGGCGTCCTTAAGCGCCTTTTCGGCCTCGGACTTCTTAGCGTTAGCCTTCTCCAGTTCAGCCAGAGCTGCAGCAGTCTTCTCTTGCGCCTCAGTCAAAGCAGCTTGCTTCGGGGCTGCGGCCTCTTCGGCAGCTGTCAGTTCAGTTAGGGCGGTCTCTGCCTCCGGGCGTGCTGCGTTCGTTGCTTCCTGTGCCGCGATCAGGTCCTTGATCGCGGCGAGGTGCTCGTTGGTCCACTTAAGCACGTCGGCGGTGGCCTTGCGCACGTCGACGTGGTTGATTGCGTTGCGGCTGCGCTCCTTTGCAGCTTCCAGCTCCACCATTGCGGTGTAGAGGCGCTCTTCCTGGACAATCTCGGCGGCGCGGAGGTCCTCAACAGTCTTCTGCGCTGCATCGCTCTTTGCCTGTGCGGCTTCGAGATCTGCAATCGGCTTTGCGGCCGCGGCCTCTTCCTTCTTCGCAGCGTCTACCTTGTCCTGTGCCTCGGCAGCGGCTGCGGCAGCGGTCTCAGCCGCAGCCTTGGCGGACGCAGCTTCCTGCTTGGCGGCAGCGAGGGCTTGCTCCTTGTCCTTAACCGCGGCCTCTGCCTCTGCGATCGACTGATCGCCCGACTGGTTGGCGGTAGCGGCGGAGGTTGTCGGTTCCTGAGCGAACGCGGCCGGAACGGTGATCGTGCTGACGCCAAGCGCAACGGCAACGAGGCTGGCGCGGAAGGTCTTCTTCATTAAAGTCTCCTGGGAAGATCAGTAGGGCGAGAGCAAGTATAAATAAGCTCCAGAAAATAGAACCATTTCCCCCAAGAAGAGTAGCGGTTAGGTCAAATCGGTGCTGAATGCAGGAAGCGGATCTTGCGGGATTCGTGGTCATTATCACTGGTGAGAACCATGTTGCTAGAAGAAAGTGGCGTGCAGCATTCGACTACTCAACTTGTCTGTACCATTGCCGGGCAAATGCCGGACAAATGCAGGGGCGCCGGCCCCGCGCCCAATGCAAAGCTCCCAGCGACTTCAGCTAGCCAACACCTCGGCAGCCGAACGCCCTAGAAAACCAGCTGGTCTAAGAAGCGCTTTGCGCGATCGCTGGACGGCGATGCAAAGAACTCCTCCGGCGGCGCTACCTCCACAATGCGACCGGCGTCCATGAACACCACGCGATCGGCAACTGCCTTCGCAAACGACATCTCGTGAGTCACCACAAGCATCGTCATCCCGTCGCGCGCGAGTCCCACAACCACCTCCAACACCTCCCGAACGATCTCGGGATCGAGGGAGGCGGTGATCTCGTCGAGAAGCAATGCTTTCGGCTCCATCATCAGCGCGCGCACGATTGCCACGCGCTGTTGTTGCCCGCCGGATAGCTCGCGCGGGCGCGCGTCTGCCTTATCCGCCAGGCCGACTCGCTCGAGCAGCTCCATGGCCCGCTCGCGCGCCTGCGCCTCGTTCGCACCTTGCACCACTTTGGGGGCGAGCAGCAGGTTCTTCATCACCGTCAGGTGCGGGAACAGGTCGTAGGACTGAAACACCATGCCCACATCAGCGCGCACGTCTTTCAGGCGCGTCGTGGCGAGGGTGACGTCGCGGCCGTCGACAAGAATGTGCCCCGAGTCCACCGGCTCGAGGCCATTGACCGTTTTGAGCAGGGTCGACTTACCGCAACCGGACGGGCCGATGATGGCCACGACCTCGCCGCGATCCACGCTCAAGCTCACCCCGTCGAGGGCTCGGTGGCCGTTGGGGTAGGTCTTGCGGACGTCGTGAAGCTTCAAAAGCTCCATTTACTGCCACCTTTCTTCAAGCTTGCGCGCGGCGAGCGAGATGGGGAAACACACGAGGAAGTAGAGCACAAACACCACGCCGTAGATCCACAGGGCGGCGCTGGGGTAGTCGAAACGGTTCGCGTCAATGATCTGCTGTGCGACTTTGAGCACCTCGACGACGCCGATTAGCGCCACGAGCGAGGTGGTCATGATCATGCGGTTGGTCAGGTTGATGGTCAGCGGCAACAGCCCGCGCACCGCCTGCGGCAGCACCACGTGGCGGTAGAGGTCGCGGCCCTCAATGCCCAGCGCCGCGGCGGAGAGGTATTGGTGCCGCGGCACCGCCTGAATAGAGGCGCGCACCAGATCGCCCATCTCGGCGGTGCCCCACAGGGTGAACACGATGATTGCCGCAACCTTGGCGTCGAGGTTGATCCCGAAGCCGCGCGTGAGGTCGAAGTACACCAGAAACAGCAGCACCAGTTGCGGCATGATGCGCACAAACTGCAGGTAGAACTGGGTCACTACCCGCACAATTTTGCTTTTCGACGTCATGACAACGCCAAGGAGCGTACCCAGCACGATCGAAAGCGCCATGGAGATCAGCGCGATCTGCACCGAGACTCCGAGGCCTTGGAGCAGGCGGGCGAAGTTGTTGCCCTGCGCGAGTACCTCAAGATCCGAAAACATTCGCGCGCACCTTCCTCTCAACGGCACCGGCCACCAGCGAAATGGGCAGCAAAATGATCAGGTAGAACGTGACCAGCAGAAGCAGCGCCTCGCGGGTTTCGTAGGTCTGCCCGATCTGCTCCTTCGCCGTGTACACCAAATCCGGCAGTGCGACGATGCTCACCACCGATGTCTCCTTGATCAGGAAGATGATGTTCGCCGTCAGCGCGGGCAGAGCCAGGGCAGTGGCCTGCGGAGTGATCACATGTCGCAGGGCTTGGGTACGGCTCATGCCCAGGCTTAACGACGACTGCATCTGGCTGGCCGGCACGCCTTCCAGACCCGCACGAATTGCCTCGGCCATGTATGAACCGCCGAGGAACCCGAGCCCGATTACCGCACAAGTCTCCGACTCGATGACGATGCCCAACTTCGGCAGGCCGAAGTAGAGGAAGAAGAGCTGCACAAGTAGGGGAGTGTTGCGGGAGACCTCGATGTAGGCCGTGGTGAGTTGGCGCAGCACCGGGATGCGAAAGTACCTGATGGTGGCGCAGAGCGCGCCAACGAGAAACGCCAGCAAAATGCCTTTGGCGGCAACCCTCACAGTGAGGACTGCCGCCTGAGCGTAGACCGGGATGTTATCGGCGACGACCGAGAAATCCATTGGATTAGAGCTTGCCGCCCTCAACGACGAGGTCGTCTGCGGAGACCGCGTCGCCGTAGACCGGCTTCAGGGTCTTCTCGTAGGCGTCGTGGAAGAAGTTCTCCTTGCCCAGCTCGACCAGCTCGTCGTTCATCCAGTCCTTCAGGCTGGTGTTGCCCTTGGCTACTGCGCCAGCGATCGTGTCGATGTCACCCAGTGTCGGGATGGTCGCGGTGAAACCAGGGGTCTGCTCAGCCCATGCGAGCGCCTCGGTGTTGTCGGTGACCCAGGCGTCGCCCCGGCCGTCGATAAGCGCATTGGTGGCTTCGGTGTACTGCTCGAACTTAGTGAGTTTGATCTCCGGGTGGTTCTCTTCCAGGTAAGCCTCTGCGGTCGTGCCCTTGACCACGATGACGTTCTTGCCCTCGAGCTCCTCGACGCTGTTCAGCGGCTTGGCATCCGGGGTGACCGCGCCGAGCGAGACCTTCATGTACGGGTTGGCGAAGTCGACCTTCTCCTGGCGCTCCGGGGTGACGGTGAAATTGGCCAGGATGATGTCGACCTTGTTGGTGTCCAGGAACTCGACGCGCGAGGCGGCTTCGACCGGGACGTACTCAACTTCGACGCCGAGGTCCTCGCCGAGGCGGTTGCCGTACTCGATGTCGTATCCGGCGTAGCCGCCGTTCGCATCGACGTAGCCGAACGGCGCCTTATCGGAGAACACGCCGATCTTCACCGTGCCGTCCTCCTTGATGGCATCCACATCTCGGAAGCTGCTCGAGGCGGAAGGGGCATCGGAACCGGCGGAGTCGCTCGAACCGGAGGAGTCGGAGGAGCAAGCGGTGAGGCTCACTGCTGCGAGGACAGCGGCGACGCCCGCCGCGATGCGCTTGCGATTCGGGATGATAGACATGTTGTTCTACTTTCTCTTGCAGGTGAGACGGTCTTCCTGGCAACCGTTGGCGGCCCGGAAACCGATCTGTATGAAGAAAATACACCACCCTGTCTAGTAAGGGAAAGGGTGCCGGTAATCGCTGCCAAATTCGCTGAGAGTGGGCTGAAAGCTTGCCAAGCGGAACCTGGTCGGGTGGAGTAATTTTTGGCGTATGACGCTGCGCAACTCGTTCCTCGCTACCGCCACCGCAACCGCCATCGCAACCGCTACTGTCATCGCTCTTCCGCTCGGCCTCACCCAGGCCGTCGCCGCTCAACCGGAAACCCTGCCCGCTTCGGCCCGTCCGTACCTGTACTTCGAAAGCTTCGATGCAGTCCCGAACCCGGCCCACTTCACCCACGACATGCCGAAGGGCTGGAAACAAGACGTCACCGGCGTGACCTCTGGCGAGGAACGCTGGAACGGGTGGACGCTCTCCACCATCCGGCGCTGGACCTGGACGTCTGGCACGGAACAGCGCCACTACTTCACCCAGGGCCACGATCAGGTGGCAATCATCGACTCGAAGCAGCAGCGCCTCGCGCCGCGCGACTCGATGGACGCTTCACTTACCAGCGCCAACATCAACGTCAGTGGCCAGGGCACCGTCGCGCTCGAGTTCGACCACCACTACCGCCAGGGCAAGTCGGGCCAGACCGCCCAGGTGAGCGTGAGCTTCGATGGGGGAGCACAACAGACCGTCGCCACGTTCGATGCGGACCGCTACTCCTCCCACGAGTACTTCGAGATCGATGTTCCGGCCGGCGCGAGCCAGATGCAGGTGACCTTCTCCTACCTCGGCGGCAACGACGACTACTGGTGGGCGCTGGACAATGTTGCGGTTCGTGCTCCGTTCACGCAAGTCGCGGAGCAGCCGAAGGCCATTATCGACGTCATCTCTGACACCCAAGATGACCCCGAAGACTTCAAGCTGGCAGTGGCGCGGCTCAACGCGATGCCTGAAAAAGCTGACGCGCTGGTGATCAACGGCGACCTGGTCGATCTGGGCACGCAGGAACAGTGGGACACCTTCCTCGCCGCACGCGAGGCAATGCCACACGATTCCGGCGAGGAGTTCTGGACCATCGGCAACCACGAGCTCTACGGCCACGAGCTGGACTTCCAAGAAAAGATGGACCGCTACATGCAGTACGCGGGCGAGCACACCGGGCAGGACAAGCCGTGGTTTGAAAAGGTCGTGGATGGTGTGCCGATGATCGGCATCTCCACCGAGTACTACCAAGACTCCGACCGTGACGGTAAAGAACCGTTTCAACGCCTGTCGGCCGAGCAGCTCGCCTGGCTCGACTCTCGCCTCGCGTACTGGGATAGCCAGGGTGTGACTGCACTCGTCTTCACCCACCCGCTACTGCCGCAGACGGTGTCCATGTCCCACTCGGCGTGGTACCAGAACGACTTCGAGAATCAGCAGGCACTTTCCAACGTCCTGTCGAAGTACAACGACGTCGTTGCATTCACCAGCCACTCGCATGCATCGCTGTACCAGAACAACTGGTGGGGGACGCGACGTTACGACGGCACTCAGGAAGGCGCGATCGGATTCCCGGTAGTGAACACCGGTGCGATCTTGAACGAGTACATGCCCGACGGCGACCACGACGAGGAAATCGTGGACGAGCAGGCCGCATCCGGCCTCCGCGTGAAGATCTACGACGACCGCGTCCGCGTCGAGGCCTGGGATTTCAAGGCTGGCCACAGTGCCACCAACCCGGAGGGCACGACGAAGCTGATCAAGTACCAGGACTTCTCCAAGCAGGGCCGCCTCACCGCGTCTGACGCGGTGCGAAACCAGGCTGCCGGCGCGGGTTCGAACGCTGGCTCCCAACCGTCGCCGAACCCGCAGCAGGATGGTTCCACAGGCTCGTCTGGATCCGGTATGCCTGCTGCGGTCGGCGTGATCGTCGCCGTGCTCGCGGCGCTCGGCGGTTTGTTCGCGTTCTTCGCGCCGCAGGTGGTGCGCTAGCCAAACACTGCCCGCGCCGGGCCGCAACTAGCCGCTACCGCGGCTCGACCGGGTTGCCCTGCCAGACGGTGCGCTCGCTGAGCACGTCGCCGCGCATCACCAGCGAACCCGGGCCAACCGACGCGTCCGCGCCGATCACCGCACCGGGCAGCACCACCGAGTGCGGCCCCACCGACGCGCCGGCCTCCACCACCACGGCATCCAGCGACATCACGCGGTCCTGGAACAGGTGCGTCTGCACCACCGTGCCGCGCCCCACCGATGCGCCGTCGCCCACGCGGCACAGGTCTGTCTCGGGGAACCAGTACGACTCCACCCAAGCGCCACGCCCGATATCCACCCCGAGCAGCCGCAGCACCAGAGACATCTCGCCGGTGCCCGGCGCCCAGTTGAAGAACCACGGCGCGGCCACCAGCTCAATGAACTGGTCCTGCAGCTCGTTGAGCCACACAAACCACGAGTACAGCGGGTGCTCGCCCGCCCGGTGCGTGCCCACCAGCAGCCACTTCGTCGCCACAGCAACCAGCACCGCGAGTGCGCCGATATACATCCACACCAGCCCACCAGCCAGGTACACCCACCAGCCCAGCACCGGCGTCAAACCCACAACGACCACCGCGAACAGTGCAGCCAGCCACGCATGCGCCATGGGTGCGAGCAGCCGCAGGGTTTCCACAAAGCCCCGCCGGAGCTTCATGCTTGTCGACGGCGCGTACGTCACAGATTCACTTCCCGCCTCGACCTCGACGCGGCGCATTCGCTCCGGCGGCGATCCCCACCAGTTAGATCCCGCTTTCGATTTCTTCGGGCTGGCAGAGAGCACCGCGACCAGGGACTGCTTAGCCAGCTTGCGCCCTGGGGCGACCATGCCGGAGTTACCTACGAACGCGCGTCGACCCACAGTCGTTTGGGCGCTGCGGATCCAGCCGCCGCCGAGTTCGTAGCCGCCGGCAAGCGTGTCGTCGGCAAGAAATGCCCCGTCGCGAACCTCGGTGAGCGTGGGCACCATGACAGCGGTGGACACCTCGGCGTCGTTGCCGATGTGCGCGCCGAGCGTGCGCAGCCACACCGGGGTAAGCAGTGCAGCGTAGACGGGGAAGAAGCGGGTGCGGGCATCATCCATCAGGCGCACGACGGTCCACAGCGCAAGCCCGTGGCGGGAACGCACCGGGGCGATGCCGGGTTTGATGCTCAGCTGCGCAATGCGCACCCCCAGCCAGGTCAGGCCCATGCCGACGCCCTGGTAAACCAGGCCGCCGAGCGGGGAGAGGACCACCGCCCAGCCAATTGACGGCGCGAGTGCCCACACCACTGCAATACCCGCGGCCGCAGCTGCAACGGGTAGGCCAGCGAGCGCCAGCGACGTCAGCGCATACGCCGCTGCCCAGACGATGCCGCGCGGCGGCCGCTCGTCAGGGAAGCGCAGCTTCGAGCGGCCGACCTTCTTCGCGGGCGAGCCCGCCCAACGCGCGCCCTTCTTCACGGGTTTGTCGCCGGTGACGGTGGACCCAGCCTCAACGTGCGCATCCTGGCGGATCTCGGTACCCGGCATCAGGGTCGAGCGGGCACCGATGCGAGCGTCATCGCCGATTGTCACCGCTCCGACGTGCAGTTCATCGCCGTCGAGCCAGTGGCCCGACAGGTCGACGCCCGGCTCGATCGCCGCACCGCTGCCAACCGTGAGTAGACCGGTGACCGGCGGCAACGTCTGAAAGTCCACGCCGCGGCCGATGCGGGCGCCCAGCATGCGCGCAAGCGGCTTGACCAGCCACGCCGCAGAGATATTCGTCGCGCCGGAGGCGGCGAGCCAGCGTTCCGCAGCCCAGAGACGCACGTGCACTGCACCGCCGCGCGGGTACACGCCCGCCTCGATGCGGCCGCGGATTACCCGCGCGCCAAGCGCGCCGACAGGCACGCGGCCGAGTGGGGTGCAGAACACCACAAACGCGAGCACCAGTCCGGACCACGACAGCGCCAGCACGCCTAGTAGCTGCGCGGCCAGGAGCACCCACGTCACTGCTGTGGCGGCGCGCAGCGTCATCACCGGCACCATGAGCAGAGTCTGGGCAAGACGCGTAGTTGCGCCAACCGGGGTGACAGCGCGGTCGCGGAGCGTGTGGGTCGTGCCCAAGGAGTCGTCGATAAGCGATGCTAAAGCCCCGAGTCGAGGGTGGTCGTAGAGGTCGCGCACGGCGATGGTGGGGACGCGCTCGCGCAGGCGCGCGACCAGGGTCGCGGCGGCAAGCGACGTGCCGCCGAGTGCGAAGAAGTCGTCGTCGCGGCTGGCGACGTCCATGCCGAGGACATCGACGAAGGTCTGCGCCACCCATGCTTCGGTTTCGGTGAGACCGACGGCGCTGACCTCGGCGGGCAGCGGCCAGGGGAGGGCCTTTTTGTCGACCTTGCCGGAGGTGCGCACGGGCAGCTCGTCCATCACATGCAGGCGCGGGACGAGCGCGGCCGGCATGACTTCTGCGAGTGCCTCGCGCATCGCGATGACGTCGAGGGTGACACCCGGGTCGGGGGAGAGGTAGCCCACCAGCACCTTGTCGCCGCTGGGCAGCGTCTGCGTGGAGACGGCGGAGTTGTAGACCCCGTCCAGGCCCGCGACGTGCGCCTCTACCTCGCCGAGCTCGATTCGGCGGCCGCCGATCTTCACCTGGTCGTCGGCGCGGCCGATAAACGCCAAGCCATTGTCGGCAATTTTCACGTGGTCGCCGGTGCGGTAGGCGCGCGGCCAATCGCCCATCGGCGCGTACTTCTCCGCGTCCTTCGCAGGGTCGAGGTAGCGCGCGAGGCCAACGCCGCCGATGACCAGCTCGCCGTCGTCGGCGACTTTGAGGTCCCAGCCGTCGAGCGCCCAGCCGATGGTCACAGGCTCGCCCGGGACGAGCCGCTGCGCCGAAGCCACCACGGTCGCCTCTGTGGGGCCATACGTGTTCCACATTTCGCGCCCCGTCGCCAAGCGATCGGTGAGTTCCTGCGAGCAAGCCTCGCCGCCGACGATGAGCAATCGCACGTTGTCGAGCGCTTCCGCAGGCCACAGGCCCGCGAGCGTGGGCACGGTGGAAACAACGGTGATGTCGCGGCGAATCAGCCACGGGCCCAAGTCCTGGCCGGAGCGCACGAGCGCGCGCGGAGCGGGCACCAGGCATGCACCGTGGCGCCACGCCAGCCACATTTCCTCGCAGCTCGCGTCGAAGGCCACCGACAGGCCCGCCAGCACCCGGTCATCGGGCCCGAGCGGTTCCGCCTGGCAGAACAGCCGCGCCTCAGCGTCCACGAAAGCCGCGGCCGAGCGGTGAGTCACCGCCACACCCTTCGGCGTTCCGGTCGAGCCGGAGGTGAAAATAATCCAGCAGTCATCGTCAGGGCTTACTTGCTTATCGACGCCTCCTTGCACCGCCTTCGAGCCCCGCAGCACGCGAAACCCCTCATCCGTCCAGACCGCGTCAATCTTGGCCTCGCCGAAGACCAGCTCCGCGCGCTCGTCCGGGTCGTCGGCGTCGACCGGCACGTAGGCGCAGCCGGCGAACATCGTGGCCAGGATGGCCAGGTAGAGGTCCTTCGAGCCGGAGGTCATGCGGATGCCGACGCGCCCGCCGTGGTCGAGACCATGCGCGTGCAGGTCGGCGGCCAGCGCCTCGACTTCTGCGATGAGCTCGGCGTAGGTGAGCACTTCGCCGTCGTCGATCGCGGCGGCCTCGGGGTGCTCCTCCGCAGTGGCGCGGACGATGTCCACGAGGGTGCGCGGTGGCGGTGCGAGGTGCGCGCGCAGCAAGTGCTCGTCGTGGTTGCCCTGGATTGTCATGGCAATAAGGCTAACTAACCTGGCGCAATCATCCAATTTGTTGGTTCGAACCAACGGTTTATGGGCGCCCAGCAATGTGGGTGGGTGTTTGACTGGGGTGCGTGGCCACGCGGCCAGCCTCGCCCTCTCCGGCCTCTCTGCCCTTGCCGGCGAATGCCCCCACCGCCACAAGCCCTCTTCGCCACGAGATCTTGGCGACTGTAAAAATTTACGACTGCTCGATCGAGACCTAAGCCAATGCCGACACAAGCGCGCGTCTCAGTAAGTTCCTACAGAGCCGTGTGGAAGGGGTTGGGGGTGGGGGTGGTCCCTGGGCAAGCATGAAAGAAGCCGCCCGCTCAAGCGAGCAGACGGCTTCAAGTGGTGGCACCTATGGCGCCCGATTTGCTACCGAATTAGAACTTCGGCAGGAACTGCTGGATCTGCGGAGGCAGAAACTGCTGGATCTGCGGCAGGGCGAAAGCTGCTGCGCCAGCGATCGCTGCGAGAACGCCGATGACGATACCTGCGATAGCACCCGGGGAAAGGGAGCCATCTTCGCTCGAACCCTTGGCGGTCTTGTCACCCTCCTTGGAAGACTGGATGGTGTTGTTTGAAGACCGGTCGCCCTTCGGCTCCTTCTCCTCCTCCTCCTTCGGGGTGTCCTCCTTCGGGGTGTCCTCCTTCGGAGTGTCTTCCTTCGGAGTGTCTTCCTTCGGAGCGTCCTCCTTCGGGGTCTGCTGCTCAACGTTTTGTGCGTCAACGGTCTCCGCAGCGGTAGTCGCATTATCCTCGGCGAATGCGTTCGGAGCGACGATCAGAGAGGTTGCGACTGCGGCGGCAACGCCAGCGGTGCGGATGCGGGAACGGGTCATGGGAAACTCCTCCAGAGAGTTGGAAACAAATAGAGCTATTCAGTTGGAACTGGGTAACCGGAGTTACCCAAGCTTTGGGTTAGAACGCTGCTGCGATCTGGGGCAGCATCGGCAGCGTGACGGCGACGACGCTAAAGATTGCGGCGATTATGCCGATGGCCAGGCCAATGACAGCACCACCGGCTACCGGGTTGACTCCGGAAAGTTCTGAGGAACTTGTTGCGGAGCCCTTAGTGTTCTTCGGAACCTGGGTAACCAGGGGCTGGTTAATCGACTCGCGTTCATTGCGGTCGTTAGAGGGGCCGGCCTTGACGCGCTCAACCTCGGCAGCGGCGCGGTCGTAGTCGGCCTGGGCTTTCGTCACCTTCTCCATTGCGGCGAGGATCTTCTTTGACCGCTCGTGCTCGTTGTCGATTCGAGCTGCTTCGAACTTACCTGCCTGATCGCCGGTGGCCTTCTTTAGCGCCTCGGACTCGGCCTTTCTTGCCTCGATGGCGTCTTGCTCGATCTTGGTCAGCTCGGCCTTCGCCTCATTGAGCTTCTTTTCAGCTCGCTCAAGCGCGGCCTCGGCGGCGATGAGCTCCGGGTTCGTGTCCTCGGCTGCGTTCTTGTTCTCTTCAGCCGCTATCTCAGCGTTCGGTGTCTCGGCGGAAGCGAACGGGATGGGAGCGGTGATCAGCGCGGCGGACAGGGCTGCAGCAATGCTGGCCGCGCGGAAACGCTTCATGACAAAACTCCTCGACGGACAATGAAAAAGAAGGGAACAGATATCAGCTTAACGCTGCCGGGCTCCGCTCCATGAGGCTTCGAGGTGTTTTATTCGTGTCGCAAAGAATGCGGCTAGCTTTCCTCTTCCAGGATCGCCTTGGAAAGCTTCTTTAGCGATTTGAGCTGCTTCGTTGTCGACATGTCCAAGGCGCGATCTTCGGCCGAGGCGACATCGTCGACAAGCGAGGCGTGCGCTTTGATGCCTTTCTTGGTTGGGGTGACAATTTGGCGACGACGATCCCGCGGGTCGCGGTCGCGCTTCACCCACTCGTGCTTTTCCAGCGAGTCGACAAGTCGAACCATGTCCGAGGCGTCGATCGCCAAAAGCTCCGAAAGCTGGGTCTGGGAGTAGGGCTGATCGACCACGCAGCTGAGGATCCAGAACTCCCGCATCGACGAACCGTGCTGGCTCAGGGCGCGCTCTACCTCGTCTTTTGTATGTCGGCGGACGCGTTCGATCTGAAACGACGGCGACCGTGTGAGCGAGTGAGGTAGATCTGCGGACTGGGCCATGTCTCAAGCGTAACCAGAAATTGATGGGGTTGCGCCACTTTTGGCGACAGCCATAGGCCGGGCAAAGCTAAACCTGTGATGTCTTGGGACTTCTTGGGCATGGAGTCCAGGAAGTTTTTGGACGTGATGTCTAGAGGCTTTTTGGACATTTGCGGCGGTGGAATAGCCCGATGGCTATTCCATTGCACAAGCGCAGAAAGGTCGCTGATTTTGACCCGGTCCGCGACGGCAAAACGATCACACAGTTTTGCAAAGAATTGGGCATCTCGCGTCAGACCTACACCAACATCAAAAAGCGGGTTGCCCAGAAGGGTCGATCGGGCATTCTGCCGGATTCGACCGCTCCGAAGAACCCGGCCAGAAGATTCGATGAAGCCGACAAAATCGCAGTCGTCAACGCTCGGCAACATCTGATGGAACAGGGGTTGGATTACGGCCCGTGGTCGATCTATTACTCCTTGTTCGATTCCGTTGGTCCTGATCGCACCCCGTCGCGTTCCACCATCGCGTTGTGGCTTCATGAGTTGGGTTTTGTAGAAGCCAATGCCCGTAAACGCCCACGCAGCTCCTATAAACGATTCGCCCGCGATTTCGTTGGTGAGCTATGGCAGATCGACGGTCTGGTCTACCGGCTGTTCGACCACGCCCACACTCACGTGACGATCTACCAGGTCATCGACGACGCCAGCAGATTCGATGTAGGTACTAAAGCATTCGCTTTGCCGGAAAACGGTACTGATGCGCGCGCTGCATTAGCCGAGGCATTTGCTGTCTACGGCAAACCCCAAGAGATCCTCTCCGATAACGGCGAGGCGTTCGCCACCTACCACCGTGGACATCTCTCCGCTACTGAAGTGTGGCTTGCCAGCGAAGGAGTACTGGCTATTGCTGGGTTTGCTCCCACAACCCAGGGAAAAGACGAGCGCTCCCACCGCACCCTGATTCAGTTCCTAGACGCGCGCCACCCGGTCAGCCTTGCTGAGGTCAACTCGTACCTCGTTGAATACCGCCAGGTGTACAACGAGCGACGACGCCACCAATCGCTGCTGGTGGGCAAAATGCATATCACCCCACGCCAAGCTTTCGACACCTTCCCCAAGGCAGCACCACCCACGCATCCGCTTGATCCTGAAAATGTTTGGGCCCGCGTGGTCACTTTCAACCAAGCGCACAACCCGCAAGCAGCACTCATAGCGACAAACGGCCCCGGGCAAGCGGCAACTTCACCCGAGGCCAGCACCGATGACATGGCAGCTCAGCAAGGCATACCTCCCACCGATACCCCCACCCTAACGATGCCAACGACACGATCAACAAACAGTTGGGGCATCCCAGACGAACTCCGAGTAAGCAAAGACGGGGTCGTCCGCGTGCTCGCCCACGGCCTCTACATCGGCCTGAGATTCAAAAACCGTCTGCTCTACACCACGGTCACAGCGGACAACGTCGCTGAGTTTTTCACAGCCCACGACGGTGAATTCCTCTTCAGCGTGCCGCTGCCGATCACGCTGAGTCACAGGCCACCCGGCGGGCAGATCAACATCAACCTCGTCGAAGGGATGAAGCACCGCCAACCGCCACAGCTCAAACCGAACCTGTCCAAGCCCCGCCCAAAACGTAGACCACAACGATGATCAGCTAGGCACGTCCAAAAAGTCCCCGGACTCCGCGTCCAAAAAGTCCCCGGACTCCGCGTCCAAAAACTCTATGGACATAACAGGGCAAAGCTAAACCCGGATATCTACGACACCTTACGTGTGGAAGCTCGCACATAAAGAGGTCTAGATATCCGGGTTTGTGGCTGATATCCGGGTTTGTGTCTCAGGGGCACCGAAGCGCCGAAGCGCCGAAGCGCCCGAGCCGCCCTAGCCCTGCTCGGACGGCAACCCAGCTTCCACCCACGCGGTGGTCCCGCCGACGACGTTGATCGCGTTGTCCCACCCCATCGCGTTTTCCAGATACTCGCCAGCCTGCGCCGAGCGGCCCCCGGATTTGCAGATCAGGTACACGTCCTGGTCCGGATCGATCTCGCCAACTCGGGAGATGAACTCGCTCAGCGGCACATTCACCGCGCCGACGGCTCGCTGGGCGGCGAACTCGTCGGGCTCGCGGACGTCGATAAGCTGTGCCCCTTCGGGGACCTGCTGTACCTCTACTTCTTTCATGCCAACCTCTCCCTGAATAAAACCGAGAGGACCTAGTTCTCGGTCTTGGCTTCCTTCTCTTCTTCGAGGCCTTCGCGGGAGTTGTCGCCCACGCGCTTGTACGCATCCAGCGCGGCCTGCAGGATGGACTCGGCTTCGGCACGGTCGCCCCAGCCGGAACCCTGCACGGACTTGCCCGGCTCGAGGTCCTTGTAGTGCACGAAGAAGTGCTCGATCTCGTCCTTGGTGAAGTCGTCGATGTCGGAAATGTCCTGGAAAGACTCGTAGCGCACGTCGTCGAGCACGCAGAGCAGCTTGTCGTCGCCGCCGGCCTCATCGGTCATCTTGAACACGCCGATCGGTCGCGCGATCACGGTCACGCCCGGGAACACCGGCTCCGGCGTGATCACCAGCGCGTCCAGCGGGTCGCCGTCGTCAGCCAGGGAGTCCTCGATGAAGCCGTAGTCCAGCGGGTAGGCCATCGGGGTGAACAGGTAGCGGTCCAGGAAGATGCGGCCAGTTTCGTGGTCCACCTCATACTTGTTGCGCGACCCCTTCGGGATTTCGATGATGACCTCGATTGCCATTGCGGCTCTCCTTTGTTCGATGAATAGTCGCCAGCCATCATACGTGCGCTACGCTTGCCACCTGATGAAAGCTTGGACGTGGGTCGCCGCGGCCGCCGCGCTCGTGGGCGTCGGTTCGGTCGCTGGTTTCGGTGTGGTCGCGCACGAGGAGCTCTCCGCGCTCGAACACGGCCCCGCCTACACACTCCCCGCACCAATCGAGGTCCTCGAGCCAGCTCAAGGCTCGCCCATCGAGAGCAGTTCGCTTCACGACGCCCTGTTGAGCGCCGCTTCCAACCCGGCCCTCGTCGAGTTTCACGCCCGGGTGACGGACGCTTCAACCGGGGAAGTGGTGTTTGACCAGCAGTCCGGCGTTGCGCTGCGCCCTGCTTCCACCACGAAAATTCTCACTGCGGCCGCCGCGATCCTGCAGCTCGGGTCCGACGATGTGGTGACCACGCAGGTGTACCGCGGCCCGAACCCGGGCGAAGTGGTGATCAAGGCCGCGGGCGACGTGTGGATGGACGCCGAGGCCATCGACGCGCTTGCCACGCAGCTCAATGGCTTGGGCGAGCCCGTGACCAGCGTTGCCATTGACTCTTCTTATTGGGGCCAGATGCCGGAAATGCTGCCCGGCTGGGATCCGGTGGACATCGACGGCGGCTACGTTGCGCCGCTGCAGCCGGCGATGCTCAACGGTGGGCGCGGGCTTGTGGAGGAAACCGGCGACGTGCCGCGTTCGCACGCGCCCGCGCTCGACGTGGCGCAGGCGCTTGCCGGTGCCATCGGCGCCGAGGCCGCCGGCGCTGCCCCGGTGCCCGAGGGTGCGCAGGTGGTCGCGTCAGTGGACTCGCCGGACCTGGTCACCCGCCTGGACATGATGATGAAGCACTCGGACAACGTCTACGCCGAGGCCATCGGCCGCGAAGTTGCCCTGGACCGCGCGGCGACTGACGCGCCGGGGGCGACCATGGCTGCGCTGAGCGAGCACGGCTTCGACACCGCCGGCACCGAGATCCACGACAACTCTGGCCTGTCCACCATGAACCTGATCACGCCGAAGCTGCTGGATTCCATCCTCGCCGACGCCGCCGCCAAGCCGGAGCTGCGTCCGCTGCTGAACACCCTGCCCGTGGCCAGCGGCGAAGGCACGCTCATCGAGCGCTACGGCGACCTGCCGGGTCGCGGCTGGGTGCGCGCCAAGACCGGCACGCTCGACGACACCTCCGGTCTCGCCGGCACCGTGACCAGTGTTAACGGCAACGTGTACACGTTCGCGTTCCTCTCCAACGGTTCGAGCGTGCTGGAGGCGCGCCGGGCGATGGATGAGATGGCCTCGATCCTCCGGGCGTATTAAGGCGCGTTCGTGGAACCCTTCTGGCCGCGGAAGTCGTCCCATTTTCTCGCTTGTCGACGGGCCGTTCGTCCCGTCCACACCAATCCCGACCACCCAGCCGCCATCGGTTTATCGGGCGGGCCCGACTCACTCGCTTTGGTCGCCGCTGCCGCTGCCGAGGGCAAGCACGTCCGCGCGGTGGTGGTGGACCACGGTCTGCAGCCCGGCTCCGCCGACGTTGCGGCCCGCGCGGCCGAGCAGGCTCAGCGCCTGGATGTGCCTGCTGAGGTTGTCCGCGTCGACGTGGACACCGTAGCCGGCACTGGTCGCGCCATCGGCCTCGAAGCCGCCGCCCGCGCCGCGCGCTACAGTGCGCTCTTTGCGGCAGCCGGATCTGATGCCGATGTCTGGGTCGCCCACACCGCCGATGACCAGGCCGAGACGTTGCTCCTCGGTGCGCTGCGCGGCAACCCCGCTGGCATGGCACCTCGGTCAGATCGCCTCGTCCGCCCGTTGCTGTTTCTCCGCCGCGCGGAAACCGTTGGCGCCTGCCAAGAACTCGGGCTCGAAACGTGGGACGACCCGATGAACCACGACCCGGCCTACCGCCGCGTCGCCATCCGCCAGCAGATCATCCCGGCATTGACGGAACTCCTCGGCGGTGACGCCGTCGTCCCGCTCGCCGCCACCGCAAACCGGATCGCCGAAGATCGCCAGCTCCTCGAGTCCCTCGCCGACCTCGAGCCCACCGCCGACTGTGCTGAGCTCGCCGCAGACCCCGCACCGGTGCGCCGCCGTCGCATTGCAGCGTGGCTCATCAAAAACGGCATCCCCGTCCAGGGCGATCAGCTCTACGCTATCGATGGCCTCGTCACCGACTGGCACGGCCAGGGCCCGATCACCCTCACAAGTGGCCGCACCGTCACCCGCGATGCCGGGCACCTGCACCTTGTCTGAATGATGCGCTCCGGTAGCGTTATGTTGAATGAAAATAGCCATGACATTTTTTGGGGGGTCGTGTGGGTGACACACAGATAAAGTATCCCGAGTACCTTCAGTTTCTGGATCAGCGTTCGCAGATGAATTCAGCACTGATGGCTCTGCTTGCAGGGTCCCAGCTAGCCTCAAATACCCTGCAATTGACCGAGGGCTCGGAAGAAACTCTCGCCAGGATCTTTCCGGCAGTCCGGCATATTGAGCGGTTCAATCTAAGGTCAGACGAGGCGCGATCGTATATTGACCAGGCGGAGGGGCACTTAGCAAGAGTGGGCATTCCTTACGCGATGTCGGTCCTTGAGCAATACGTGGTATCCGCTGTCGGTTTGGCGCGGTTAGACGGTATGCAGGTCGTCGATTCGGCCGGTAACACTGGACCCGACATCAAAATGGTTAATATGCACGAAGTTTTCTACGCCACTTGCCACGCCCAGCCTCCCGACTCGATGCTGGAGCTCTTCCACGTTTTGCGGTTAGTCCGCAACGGGATCATTCATGAAAACGGGAATTACAAAGCGGCTTTGGATCAGATGATCCCAGCCCTATCAGATGAAGCGCTCGATTACTGGGAGAAAGTGACTCAGAACCGCCAGCCGCTTCAGATTAAGGGAAACAACAATTCCCTACTAATAGACGCTAGACATCTCTTTCTCGCATTCGGCCTCGTGCAGCGCCTTGCTCGTGATGTAAACCGTACTCTGGGTAAAACCGTCTCAAAACGAACTTGGGCGGAAATCGTGGTCGACCACTATGAATCCGAGACGAGTGCTCCCCGTAACTCCAGCAAGTGGCAGAGGTCGGTCATAGGTTTGGCCAAATTCAACTATGGCCCAGTGGGATTATCGTCAAACGATTTGAAACAGGCTGCTGAATCGAAAGGTTACTGGACGGTTCCGCACTGGCCTTAAGCACCAAAAGAGGGGCTCTGCCACTGAGCTACACCACAACCGTGGGCCGGGAATCGAACCCGAGTCTCCCTCTTTCGCGAAAATCCCGGTCACGAACCGACAGAGTCTTACTCAGATTTTCTGTACCGACATTCTCCCAGATACTGTCGTTTCCCGCAACGTCGTTACGGTATTCGAAATTCTGCATTCGTTGGCCCGCCACCGAGACGAATAAGCCCCTGGCAAATATTTACCGAAATGCAACATGTTGCCACTTTCGCCCGCACGCCTCCTTCAGCCCTTCCAGGCCTCCCCCAGGTTCGCGGGAACCAGCCCCCACCCAGGGCGGTTCTTGAATCTGGCCGGATTGTGGTGGCAAGATGAGGAAGTTGATCTTTACCAACATTCCCAAACGCAGCACCCGCAGAGGTAAGCAATGACGAAGCTGTACGACCACAAGGATTACAACGTCCCCGCCAACCGCTACGGCGACGATGTGGAGGCCGTGCTCATTCCGGAGGATGCGCTGCAAGCCCGCGTCCAAGAACTCGCGGACATGGTGAGCGAGAAATACAAGGACTCCGAGCAGGACCTCATGCTGGTGTGTGTGCTCAAGGGCGCGGTCTTTTTCCTCACAGACTTTGCGCGCAAGCTCACCATCCCCTGCGAGATGGAGTTCATGGCCGTGTCGTCGTACGGCAACTCCACGACCAGCTCAGGCGTGGTGCGCATTCTCAAGGATTTGGACAAGGAGATCGAGGGCCGCGACGTGCTCGTCGTTGAGGACATCATCGATTCCGGCCTTACCCTTTCGTGGCTGCTGAAGAACTTGAAGGGCCGCGGCCCGAAGTCGCTCGAGGTGGTCACCCTGCTGCGCAAGCCGGAGGTGCAGACCGCAAAGATCGATTTGCTCGATGTCGGCTTCGACATCCCGAACGAGTTCGTGGTGGGTTATGGTCTCGACTTTGCCGAGCGCTACCGCGACATTCCCTATGTGGGCACGCTGCACCCGAATGTCTATTCCGAGCTGTTAGGGCTTTAAGCTTCACCACGATATGACAAAAAACCAAAATGTCTTGCGGTGGGGCCTCATTGGCGCCGTCGTACTCATCGTTCTTTACCTGCTCACGCTGATTGGTGACGACACCCGCGCGTACCAGGACGTCGACACCTCCGTTGCTCTCGAGCAGCTCGAGAATGGCAACGCCGAAAAGGTGCAGATCGACGACCGGGAGCAGCGCGTCCGCATCGAGTTGCGGGAGCCAATCACTATCGACGAGCGCGAGGGCGTCGAAGCCGTCTCGGCCCAATACCCGGCGCGCACCACCCCGACCGTGTTCGAGGCGGTGCAGAACTCCGGCGCGGATAGCTACAAGACGAACGTGACGCAGGAGTCCTTCCTGCTCTCCATGCTCGGCTTCATGCTGCCGATGATCATTATCTTCGGCCTGCTGTTCTACTTCATGTACCGCATGCAGGCCGGCGGCGGGATGTTCGGCATTGGCGGTTCGAAGGCGAAGCAGCTGAACAAGGACAACCCGACGAACACGTTCGCCGATGTCGCGGGTGCGGACGAGGCCGTCGACGAGCTGCAGGAAGTTGTGGACTTCCTCACCGACCCGGAGATCTACGAGAAGCTCGGCGCGAAGATCCCGCGCGGTGTGCTGCTCTACGGCCCGCCCGGTACCGGTAAGACGCTCCTGGCCCGCGCCGTCGCTGGCGAGGCTGGGGTGCCGTTCTACTCCATCTCGGGCTCCGACTTCGTGGAGATGTTCGTGGGTGTCGGTGCCTCGCGTGTGCGCGACCTGTTCAAGCAGGCGCGCGAGAACTCGCCGTGCATCATTTTCGTCGACGAGATCGACGCCGTGGGTCGCCAGCGCGGCTCCGGCATGGGCGGCGGCCACGACGAGCGCGAGCAGACGTTGAACCAGCTGCTCGTGGAGATGGACGGTTTCGACGGCCGCGAGGGCGTCATCCTCATCGCCGCAACGAACCGCCCCGACATCTTGGACCCGGCGCTGTTGCGCCCGGGCCGCTTCGACCGCCAGATCCCTGTGACCAACCCGGACCTCAATGGCCGCGCGCAGATTCTCAAGGTGCACGCGAAGGGCAAGCCGTTTTCGAAAGACGTCGACCTCGACGCGCTGGCGAAGCGCACCGCGGGCATGTCCGGCGCCGACCTGGCCAATGTGCTCAACGAGGCCGCGCTGCTCACCGCCCGCGTCGGCGGCAACGTGATCACCCCGGATGCGCTGGAAGAAGCCACCGACCGCGTGATCGGCGGCCCGCGCCGCAGCACCAAGATCATCTCCGAGAAGGAGAAGAAGGTTACCGCGTACCACGAGGGTGGTCATACCCTTGCCGCCTGGGCGCTGAAGGACATTGAGCGCGTGTACAAGGTCACCATCCTCCAGCGCGGCAACACTGGCGGCTTCGCCATGACCGCGGACGAGGACGACAAGGGCATGTACAACCGCGACGAGCTCTTCGCGCGCATGGTCTTCGCCATGGGTGGCAGAAGCGCCGAGGAGCTCGTCTTCGGCGAGCCGACCACCGGCGCGTCCAACGACATCGAGCAGGCCACGAAGATCGCTCGCGCGATGGTCACCGAGTACGGTATGAGCTCCGCGCTGGGCACCGTGAAGTACGGCGAGCAGCAGGGCGATCCGTTCTCCGGCGGGGGAGGGGGCGCAGCGCTCGAGTATTCGCCGGCAGTCGCAGAGACCATTGACCGAGAGGTGCATGAGCTTGTCGACGCCGCGCATGCGACCGCCTACGCCATCCTGCGTCGCAACCGCGATGTGCTGGATTCGCTGGTAAGCAAGCTGCTGGAGAAGGAAACCCTGCGCCGCCCGGACCTCGAGGACATCTTCGGCGCGATCCAGCCGGAGCGCCCCGCGATCCCGGTCCACGACGAGCGCTTCGCCCGCCAAGAAGGCCACGAGCCGGTAAAAACCCCGGTAGAGCTGGCTATCGAGCGCGGTGAGGAGCCGCCGAAGCGCTTCTCCATCCTCGAGGCTTCCCGCGAGACCCGCGAGCGCCGCCGCCAGGAACGCGAGGCGCAATCCGGGCAGCAGGGTGGTGGCCGCGACGGCGGTTCAACCCGTTGGCAGCCGAAGCGGGGCAACCAGCCGCAATACGGTGGCGCAACCCCGCCGCCGGATTGGACGTACCCGGGCCAGAACCAGCAACCGCAGCAACCAGGCCAGCCGATGCCGCCGCAGCAGCACCCAGGCATGGACCACTACCGGCCGAACGGAGACACCACTCAGCTGCCGCCGCGTCAGCCGCGCCCGTCGGAGCAGCGCACCGACGAGATCGGGTTCCGCCTGCCGGAGCACGAGCGCCCGGACCGCTCGTTCGAGGACAACCCGCGCCGCCCAGACGTGCCGGAGGAAACCCCGGTCCGCGACGCGGAAGACATCGTTAACCCGGACACGGAACCTGGAGCACCGGAAGGAGACCGCCGCGATGAGCGATAACGCCAACATCCTGGACCCCGAGCAGGTCAGCCCGGGAGCCTCCGACCACCTTGTCGCTGCCAAGGGCACCTTCGATCGGGAGCGTGCGGAAGCCGCAGTGCGCGAGCTCCTCATCGCCGTTGGCGAGAACCCGGATCGCGAAGGCCTTATCGAAACCCCGGCCCGCGTCGCCCGCGCCTACGAGGAGTGCTTCGCAGGCCTGCACACTGAGCCGACCGAGGTGCTGGAGAAGACCTTCGCAGAGAACCACCGCGAGCTCGTGCTTGTGCGCGACATTCCGATCTACTCCACCTGCGAACACCACCTCGTGCCGTTCTACGGCAAGGCCCACATCGGCTACATTCCGGGCAAGGAAGGCAAGGTCACCGGGCTGTCGAAGCTCGCTCGCCTCGCCGACCTCTACGCCAAGCGCCCGCAGGTCCAGGAGCGACTCACCGCCCAGATCGCCGATGCGCTGGTGAGCAAGCTCGGGGCGTCGGCAGTGATTGTGGTGATCGAGTGCGAGCACCTTTGCATGGCCATGCGCGGCATCCGCAAGCCCGGCGCGGTGACCACCACGTCTGCGGTGCGCGGCGGCTTCCAAAACAACCCGGCCTCGCGCGCCGAAGTGATGAGCCTGATCAGGAGCTAACTCATGAGCGCCACCAGCCAGCCACGCGTGACCGTCGCAGACCTCACTGCACCGGGGCGCACGACGGTGATGGGCATCGTCAACGTCACCGAGGACTCGTTCTCCGACGGCGGCAAGTGGCTTCACGTGGACCAGGCAGTCGCCCACGCCCATGAGCTGGTGCGGCTCGGCGCGGACATTATCGACGTCGGAGCCGAATCCACTCGTCCGGGAGCCACCCGAGTTGCGGCAGAGCTCGAGGCACAGCGCGTGCGACCGGTGGTCGAACAGCTGCACGCCGACGGCATCCGCACCTCCGTCGACACGATGCGAGCTGCGACCGCACTGGCCGCCGCGGAGGCCGGGGTGGACATGATCAATGACGTCTCCGGCGGCCTCGCCGACCCGGACATGTACACCGTCATGGCCGAGACCAAGCTGCCGGTGTGCCTCATGCACTGGCGCGCGGACCGCTTCGAAAGCGCCTCCGGCGTCGCCGACCACGGCGGCGATGTGGTCCGCGACGTGCATAACGTCCTTGCCCAACTCACCGGCAATGCAATCGCCTCCGGCGTCGACCCGGGCCAGATCGTGGTGGACCCGGGCCTCGGCTTCGCCAAAACCGCAGAGGACAACTGGGCCCTGCTCAACGCTCTGCCCGAGTTCGTCGCCGGTGACTTCCCGGTGCTGGTCGGTGCGAGCCGCAAGCGTTTCCTCATCGGGATCCGCGCGAACCGCGGGCTGGAGCACGGCCCGGTCGACGCGGACCCCGCAACCGCGGCCGTCACCGCGCTGTCGGCCCACCTCGGCGCGTGGTGCGTGCGCGTGCACGAGGTCGCCCCCTCGCGCGACGCTGTCGATGTCGCCGCTGCCTGGAAGCACGGGAACACCGGGAGGTAAGGAAGTGGCCGACCGCATCGAACTCAAAGGCCTCGCCGTCCACGCCAACCACGGCGTCCTCCCGCACGAGACCGAGCACGGCCAGGCGTTCACGCTGGACATCGTGTGCTGGCTCGACTTCGCCGATGCCGCCGCCACCGACGACCTGACCAAGACCGTCAACTACGCCGAACTCGCGCAGCTGGCCTACGACATCGCCGCCGGCACGCCGAAGCAGCTCATCGAGACCGTAGCCACGCAGATCGCCGAGGAAGCGCTCGCGCGCTACGCCGTGCTGCACGCCGTTGAGGTCACCGTGCACAAACCGCACGCACCCATCCCGTTGGTCTTCGACGACGTCGCCGTGGTCGCCCGCCGCTCGCGAAAGCGCCTGTGACCATGCGCGCTGTGCTCTCCACCGGCTCCAACATGGAAGACTCGCGCGCGCATCTCGTCAGCGTCGTCCGCGCGTTCGGGCCGGAAGTCATCGCGCAAAGCTCCCTTTACCGAAGCGCACCGTGGGGTGGCATCGAGCAGGAAGCATTCCTCAACCAGGCATTGCTTATCGACGCCCCCTTGGACGACCCATTCACCCTTCTTAACCGTTGCCAAGAGTTGGAACGCGCCGCGAACCGCGTGCGCGAGGTGCGCTGGGGCCCGCGCACCTTGGACGTGGACATCGTGGACATTGAAGGCTTCACCTCGACTCACCCCGTGCTCACCGTGCCGCACCCACGGGCGCATGAGCGCGAGTTTGTGCTCCGGCCGTGGCTGGAGATCGATCCGGAGGCGCACCTCAACGGCGAGCCGGTGCGCGACATCCTCGCGCGGCTGGAGCCGCAGGGGGTGGAGAAGCTGTGACGCGCACGTCGATTGCCGGTCTCTTCAGCGCAGTGGCCTTTGCCGCCGCAGCCGGATGGATCTTAGTGCGCCGGTTCTTTGCCGCGCTTGAGTCGTTGAGCTTGGTCGTGCCGCTCAGCCTTTGGATCCTCGGCGCGGTCTGCTTCTATCTCGCATACATGGTGCGCAAGCGCCGCGAAGAGGGCAAAGTAGGGCTGGATCGCAGTCAGCTCAACCCCATGATGGTGGCGAACTTCATGGTCTTCGGCAAGGCCTGTGCCTGGGCAGGTGCCCTGTGCGGCGGCGGATATATCGGTGCTCTGGTGTACGTGGTCCCTCGGATGCACATTGTGGTTGCTGCCGCGGAGGACTTTCCGTCGTTAATCTCTGGTGCCCTTGGTGGAGTGGTGCTGGCTGTGGCTGGGGTGGTACTGGAGCGATCTTGCGAGGTGTCGCCACCGGCTCATGGGGAAGGTGCCAGCTAAGGTTGGCCCCATGACTGAACCAAGCCGCGGAGCAGCCAGCAAGGACAGAGGGAACATCTGGGTGATCGTCCCGTTTGTTTTCGCTGTGACCGGCACCGTGGTCATGCTGTTCACCAACTCGGCTAACGCGCTGAAGATCTCGTTGATCTTCGCGCTGTGGGCGGGTGCTGCTGGCATCATCGTGGTCGATCGTGCGCGCCGGGACCGCGACGCGGCCCGAACAGCGGCTGATGAGCGTGAATACGAGCTGGCCAACACTCGCGCGCAGCTGGAACAGGCCGTGGTGCAGTCGCGCGAGGCCGGTGCCCACCCCACGCAGCCGCAGCCGGCCCCGGTGTTGAACTCACAGGACCTTCAGGTGCTGCGCGAGCTGCAGGAGGAGATCAAGTCCCTGCGCAGCCAGCTTGAAGAGATGCGCGGCGCGGTGTTTGAGTACGAGCCGGCGGCTGTGCAGGCGCGCGCGCGACGCATTCAGGAGATCGGGTTGAACCGCGAGCCGGGGGCGCCGGTGTTCCCGGAGCCGACCCAGCCACCGCGTCCGTGGCAGTCGAGTGAAGACACCATGGAGATTGACATTGTGCGCGAGCCGGTCAGCATGCGCCGTGATCGCCCGGCGGGTGCGCCGTCAGCCGACGCGATTGCAGGCCGCCTGGGCCAGCAGCCCGCGCGTGAGCAGCCGAACCCGCTGTCCGAGATCATCAACGAGCGCGCGAACCAGGCGGAGGCGAACCAGGCGGAGGCGAGCGAGGAGCCAGCACAGGTGGTAGAGCCGACGCCGGTAGCTTCGGAGCCCGCGCCCGAATCGCAGCCCGAGCCACAGCCTGAGCCCCAGCCCGAACCCCAGCCTGAGCCCCAGCCCGAACCGGTCGTCGAGGAAGCGCCGGAGCCTGAGCAGGTGCCGGAGGCACAACCTGCCGAGGATTCCGCTGGCCGGCACCGCGGTGGTGGTCGTCGCCGCCGTGACGAGCAGGGTGCAAGTGCGCTCTCGGTCGCTGACCTTCTCGCGCGACGCCAGAACGAAGGCGCTTAAGCCTGTGCCACCACGCCTCGTCGTAGGGGCGGTGTTTGGGGAGACACCGCTCGCGCTGAAACTCGAGCAAGCCGGCCACTCCGTTTACCCGATCGATCCGGTCGAGGACCCAGGCGCCATCCAGCAGGTCGACCTCGTCCTGCTCGACGGCGTTACGGACGGTGTCGAGTGGGCTGCCGAGCGCCTCAGCCCTTTCGCACGCCCGCAACAGATGTTCCTGCACACCGCGCTCACACACGGGCCGCAGTTGCTTGACGATGTCGAAACCGCCCACGCCATCGTCATGTGCGCGCACAACCTCTTCGCGGATGTGTGGGTTACCTCGGCCGCCGACGAGCTGGGCGAAACCGTCATCGGTTTGCTCGTCTCCGAGATCGGCGGCACAAGCGTACCCGTCAACGATGCCGACCGCGGCCTCCTCGGCGCTGCCCAGCGGCTGCGCGCACTCGAAAGCACACTGCGCTTCGACGCGTACGACCTGATTAGGTCCGCACTCCCGGACGTCGATGCCATGCAGGCCGAGTTCTTCTCTGCGCAATCCGGGTCGGCGGAAACGACGATGACGCCGCAGGAGCTGGACTGGCTCTTTGGCGCGATCGAGGATCCGGGAATCCGTCGTCTGTTCGTCGACGTGCAGCGTCGTCAAGCGGAGCAGAACCGCTCCACCGATGTGGAGCTGTGGGCGTTTTCCAAGTACGAAGGGAGCTAGTCCGAGATGGCATTTGAACCCGGCCAAGCTGTGGTTGTGACCGACGAGGCGCACCTGGCGCAGTACGGTCGCGCGTTTCGCAAGGTGGGCAAGTCGATCGTGGTCGTGCCGCTGACGACTGGCATCCACGCTGGTCACATCTCCCTCATCCGCGCCGCGAAATCGCTGCTCGGCGCCTACGTCTTCGTCATCTACCAGGGCGCGCCCGGCGAACCGGTGCCCGAAGACTTCGCCCGCGAAGGCGTCGATGTCGTCTTCCACGGCAAGCTCGCCACCACCGCCCGCATTCACACCGGTCTTGACCACCTCGAAGACGCTGACTCCATCGCCCACGACACCGCCCGCATCATCGCGGCTGCCAACCTCACCCACGCCACGGACCTGGTGATGGGGGAGAAGGACTTCGAGCTCCTCGTCGCAACCCAGCTCGCGGTAACTAGCCTGCGCATGAAGGTCAAACTCCACTCGGTGCCCACGGTGCGCATGCCGGACGGTATCGCTATCTCGTTGCGCAACGCTGACGTTCCCGAAGCCCAGCGCGACGCAGCCCTTGCACTTTCCGCCGCGCTTACCGCGGGGGCCCACGCCGCGGAGCACGGCGAAAAGGTCGTCCTCGATACCGCCCGGGGCGTCCTCGAAGCCGCCGGCTTGACACCCGCGTACCTCGCGCTGCGCGATCTAGCCTTCCGCCCCGCCCCGGAAACCGGTGACGCGCGCCTGCTCGCAGCGGTCGATCTCGGCGGGGTCCACCTGCTCGATAACGTCGGGCTACCGCTGGGTGTCGGATTCAAACACATCGAAGCTTCACCCGAGAACTCCTAAGCTGCTGCGCTACACTCGCACCCATGTCTGAGCCCGTTATCACCGGTGTCCTCAACGAACGCTACGGCATCGCCTTAGTCGGCGACGGGGCGCGCCAGACCGGCCGCACCGCCGCGTCCACCCTTTTCGAAGGCAAAACCGACGAGGGGGTCGGGGTGCAGATCGAGCTTTTCGACGCCCCGTTCACCGCCGCAGCCGACACCGACGCGCTCAACTCCCAGCTCAACGACATCGCCCACCCAGGGGTGTTCCGCCCGCGACTCGCAGGAAAGCTTGACGACGGCCGCCCGTTCATCCTCCGCGACGCACCCACCGGCACCCCGCTGTCTGGGCTGATCGCCGAAAAGCGCGAGGCGGGGGAGACAGTCTCGGACGCGTGGGCGGGTGAGCTGCTGGAAAGCGCGGCCGCGGCCGTCGACGCCTACATCGCCGCCGGCCACTCGAACTTCCTCGCACGTTCCGTGAACACCGAGCAGATGCTGGTGCAGCACGCGTTTGCGAAAGCCCCGGTGAAGCTCGGTCTGGTTGGGCCGACCACCGAGCACTCCTCCGCGGAAGACATCCTGCACGACTTCTGGAGGGTCATTGCCGAGGTCACCGGTAAGCCGGTCGACGAGGGGGCCGCCGCCCGCCACGCCACCGCGGTGGGCTACCTGCGCGCGATCGCCGGCTCGGGTGTCGCGCCGGGCCCGGGCGAGGTCTACCGCCGCGAGGCGGATCCGTACCAGGCCAGCCAGGTCGCGCCCGTCGCCACGCAAACGACAACGGCCCGCAACCCGTGGCCGTGGATCATTGGTGCTCTCGCGCTCGCACTTGTGGCTCTCATCGGCGCGTGGTGGTTCACCAACCGCGGCCAGGAGTGGAACGAGGCCGAGGCCCAGATCCATGAGGCCTACCCGCAGATCGTCGCAAAGAAGTCTGGGCAGTATGGCTGGCAGGGCTTGACCTGCGAGTCCGCGGCCACCGACCCTGGGCAGGACGGAAAGATCCGCTGCGCCGACGAAAGCCTCGGTGTGACCGTGATCAAGTACGCCAACGAGCGCGAGCGCAATGGTGTCGTGCCCGGCGTTGACGATGCAACGGTGCTGGGCAGCGGAGCGTGCATGATCAACGATTTTGAGATCCCGGACACCGATCCGCCTGCGTACGCGATGGCCCCGCGCGACAACACCGAGTACTTGTTCATCGTGAACGGTGCCGACGCAGAGACGAAGCGCCTCGAACTGCCTCTGTGCGAATAACGCGCACCCACCGACTACCATTAGCTGGCGTGACTAACCAGCAGGCCCAGCAGACTTCCCAGACGCACGACCTTTCGGAGCAGCAGCAGATCCGCCGCGCGAAGCGCGAGAAGCTGATCAGCGACGGCCGCGGTGCCTACCCCGCCGAGGTCAAGCGCACTACCTCGCTGCACGACCTGCGCCAGAAGTACGACGGCACGCTGGAAGCTGGCGAGGAAACCCAAGATGTCGTCTCCGTCACGGGCCGCATCATGTTCCAGCGCAATACCGGCAAGCTCTGCTTCGCCACCTTGCAGGAAGGCGACGGGACGCAGCTGCAGGTCATGGTCTCTCTCGCGGAGGTCGGCGAGGAGCAGCTCGCAAGCTGGAAGGCCGACACCGACCTCGGTGACATCGTCTCCGTGACCGGCCGCGTGATCGCCTCGCGCCGCGGCGAGCTCTCCGTCCAGGCCACCGAGTGGCAAATGGCCTCGAAGGCCCTGCGCCCGCTGCCGGTCGCGTTCGCCGACATGAACGAGGAGCAGCGGGTCCGCCACCGCTACACCGACTTGATCATGCGTGAGGCCGCCCGCGACAACGCGATGACCCGCATCAAGGTCATCGCCGCGGTGCGCAAGTACCTCACTGGCCTGGACTTCGTCGAGATCGAAACCCCGATGCTCCAGACCCTGCACGGTGGTGCGGCGGCCCGTCCGTTTGTTACCCACTCCAATGCGCTCGACATCGACCTCTACCTGCGCATCGCGCCCGAGCTTTACCTCAAGCGCGCCGTTGTCGGCGGCATTGAGCGCGTCTTTGAAATCAACCGGAACTTCCGCAACGAGGGCATCGACTCCTCCCACTCGCCGGAGTTCACCATGCTCGAGACCTACCAAGCTTGGGGCACCTACAAAGACGGCGCCGAAATGATGAAGGGGCTCGTCCAGTTCTGTGCCCGCGAGGTGTTCGGCACAGAGCAGGTCACGCTTGCCGACGGCACCGTGTACGACCTTTCCGGCGAATGGAAGGTCCTTGAAATGTACCCCTCGCTCAACGAGGCTCTGCAGCGTAAGTTCCCGGGCCAGCCCGAGGTGACCGTCGAGTCTTCCGTGGAAGAACTCAAGACAATCGCCGCGGCCATCGGCCTGCCCGTGCCGGAAAACGCAGGCTGGCTACACGGCAAACTGGTGGAAGAGATCTGGGAGCACCTCTGCTCCGACCAGCTCTACGAGCCGACCTTTGTCACCAACTTCCCGGTCGAGACCTCGCCCTTGACCCGCGACCACCGCGAGAAGCCCGGTGTTACCGAGAAGTGGGACCTCTACATTCGCGGCTTCGAGCTGGCCACCGGCTACTCCGAGCTCGTCGACCCGGTGATTCAGCGCGAGCGCTTCGAGGACCAGGCGCGCCTCGCCGCGCACGGCGACGATGAGGCGATGGTGCTGGATGAGAACTTCCTCGCCGCGATGGAGCAGGGGATGCCGCCGACCGCCGGCACCGGTATGGGCGTCGACCGCCTGCTCATGGCCCTGACCGGCCTCGGCATCCGCGAAACCGTGCTGTTCCCGCTGGTCAAGCCGGAAGCGAACTAGATGCATGAAAGCAGCGGAATCCCGCTAAGAAGCTACTAAGGTTCGAGGTATGCAGACCCGAGCAGCGTGAGCCACGCGTTCGGGTCTTTTCGTCCTTTGATCAAGGAGCACACCTCGCATGGCAACAACTAAAGCGGACCTGAACTCGCAGGCCGCGGACATCATCGACGGTGTCGGCGGCGCCGGCAACGTCAAATCTCTTACCCACTGCGCCACCCGTCTTCGTTTTGAACTCAACGATGCATCCCTCGCCGACAAAGACCGGCTCGAAGCCAACCCGAAGGTCATGGGAGCGGTGCCACAAGGCGGTGCGCACTACCAGGTGATCGTGGGCGGGGATGTTGCGACCGTTTACAACGCGATCCAGAACCTCCCCGAGTTCCAAGACCGCGGCACGAAGTCGAACGAAGACGTCAAGGCGGAGCAGCGCGCCAAGGCCAAGGGCAAGGTCCCGTGGATCGACGCGTTCTTCGAGTACCTCTCCGACTCGTTCCGCCCGATCCTGGGGGTCCTTCTCGGTGCCTCGCTCATCATCGCGTTCGCAGCGGTTATGGACGCCTTCAAGCTCGTCGACTTCCAGGCCACAGTTAAGACCCCAACCTGGCAGTTCGTAGACGCCATGTGGCGCTCCGTCTTCTACTTCCTTCCGGTCATGGTGGCCTACAACGCCGGCAAGAAGCTGAACATCGACGGCTGGGTGCCGGCCGCGATCATGTTCGCGCTCTTCACACCGGAGTTCACCAACCTCGCAACCCACCCGGAAGCGACCGTGACCAACAATCCGATTCTGGGCTCGGAGGTCGCCTCCGTTCAGGTGATGGGGCTGCCCATGTACCTGCCGCCGTACGGCGGCAATGTCTTCGTGCCGCTGATCATGGCTGCCGTCGCCGCCACGGTGTACAAGGGGCTGCAAAAGATCATCCCGAGCGCGGTCCACATGGTTTTCGTGCCGTTCCTCACCCTGCTGGTCATGATCCCGTTCACCGCGTTCCTCATCGGCCCGCTGGGCTACGCCCTCGGCGCCTGGATCGGCGGCGGTCTCGCGTGGCTGAACGGCAACGCCCCGTTCGTCTTCGCCATCTTGATCCCGATGCTTTATCCGTTCCTGGTGCCGCTGGGTCTGCACTGGCCGCTGAACGCCCTGATGCTGGTGAACATCAACACCCTCGGATACGACTTCATCCAGGGCCCGATGGGTGCCTGGAACTTCGCCTGCTTCGGAGCCACCGCCGCCGTACTCGCCATCTCGCTCCGAGACCGGGACCCGATCATGCGCCAGACCTCAGGCTCGGCGCTCGCGGCCGGCCTCCTCGGCGGCATCAGCGAGCCTTCGCTCTACGGCATCCACCTGCGTTACAAGCGCATCTACCCGCGCATGCTGGTCGGCTGCTTCACCGGCGGCCTTACCATCGCCATCCTTGGCACCCCGTACGGCGGCGTGAAGACGAACGCTTTCGTGTTCACTTCGCTGTTCACCATCCCGGTCTTCGACCCGGCGTGGGTGTACATCATCGCCATCACGGTCGCCTTCTTCACCGCCTTCGCCGTCATCTTCATCACGGACTACCGCACCCCCGAGGAGAAGGAGGAAGCTCTCGCGCGCGCCGCCGCAGCTCGGGCTTCGCTTGACGACGACTCCGACGCCGCCGCCGAGGTCACCGCCCTGGAGCCCGGCGACGAGCCGATCACCTCTGCCCCCACAGCCGCGACTGCCGACGCCACACCCGTGGTCGTCGACATCCTCGCTCCCATCGCCGGTGAGGTTGTCGCCCAGGAAGCGATCGAAGACGCGGCGTTCGCCTCGGGTGCCCTCGGCAAGGCCGTCGGCGTGCTTCCCGCACCCGGAACCCAGACCACGCAAGTGGTCGCTCCGGTGACCGGCAAGGTCATCTCCGTCGCGAAGACAGGCCACGCCTACGGCATGAAGACCGCCGACGGCGTGGAGATTCTCGTGCACATCGGCATCGACACCGTCGCCCTCGAAGGCGCTGGCTTCACCCCGCGCGTGGAGCGCAAGCAGGAGATCGAGGCGGGCACACCGCTTGCCGACGTCGACTTCGCCAGCATCGTCGACTCCAACACCAACCCGACCGTGATCACCACTGTGGTGAACACGAAGAAGCTCGGCTCGGTGGATGATGTAGCAGAACCGAACCCGGACGGCGCTGTTGCCACCGGCGCACCCATCCTCCGCGCTTCGAAGTAGGCCGCTGGTTCGCCGGCGGCAACAAAGGCGTCAACTTCGCTCGGATCGGGAAGCCCAATTCGTAGGTAAGCGAGAATTACTGGAACGGGAGTGATTGGGAACCGCTGGAGCGCGATGGGATCCAGACGGGGCGCTTACTACCGAGTGTCATACTCGCGAGAAGCTGGAGAAGATGGGCGCTACCCAGCTCACCACCGGCACAAAGCAGTGGGAAGCGTACGAAGACGCTTCTTACCCAGCTTGCGACGGCCGCAACATCCTCATCCTGGAGTCGATCGTGAACTACGGCAACCGGGAGGAAACTCAGTTTCAGATAGCGCAGCAGGTGCTCATGCAGCACCCGAGTAGCCTGCCGGTGCACTTCACGGTTCCAGGACAGTGCCCTTCACTAACGCCCCTATTGACCAGCGATTGCAGTATCGCTTTGGCATAATTTTCACGTCTGCGTTTCGCCTCCATTTCAAAAGGACCTGCCCCCATGCCGCATTACAACCTCTATTCCTCCCTCGGTCTGGATCGTTCCCAGTCTGCGGAGTCGATCGAATACGAGATTGAGCAGCGCATCAGTGCCGGGCTGATTAACAACCCTGGTGGCCTCGACGAGCTCCGGGTGGCGCAGCGCGTGCTTGGCGATCCGGACCGCCGGGCGATCTACGACCGCAGGTTGGATGACTCCTACGCGCCAGAGATCACCGTCGATGCACTCCGCCAACTGGCAACCACGGAGATCGCGCCCAGGCAGCAACCGGTGACTGCTTTTGGTGCCGCCACCGATTCGTCGAATGCGCGACGCGGATATGACTCGTACCCCACCCAGGAGTTCGCCCGCGCACGCCCCGCCGTTGGGGTGCCCACCGCGGCAGAGTCTCGGCAGGTCACCGATGTGAGTACTGCAGCCAGCGTCGATAAGCGACGCAACCCGCTGCCGTGGATCATTGGTGCTGTTGCTCTTCTTTTGATTGCGGGCCTGCTGACCTGGTGGCTCACGCAGCGAGAGACCACCGAAGAGTGGACGGGCCAGAATGCGGAGCTCGCGGAAGCCTTCCCCAAGCTTATTTCCGACGCTGACGGCGGCGCGGGGTTCATGGGAATGACGTGCCGGTCCCACACCACCGAAGGGGACGAATCCGCAAAGATCCGCTGCGCAGGTCCAGATAACGGCGTGAGCGTCTTCCTGTTCGACTCCGTCGAGGAACGCGACGCCTCGATTCCTGCAGGAAAGAAGGAGCGCTACGGCAACGACAGCTGCACCATCGAGACAGTAGAGCTCGAGGGGCAGAACCCTGCTGCATACTTCATCGCGCCCCAGGGCGACTTGGGCACGTACTCGTTGCTTGTCAACGGTGAGGACGCGAAGGACCTGCGTCTAAAGCTGCCAATCTGCTAAGCGTCCACTCAGGCGGGGTGTTAGCATGCAGCCATTTCGTGACTTCGAAAGGAGCTCGCATGAGCACCCCATGGCCGGCCTACCCTGAGCACAACCGCCCGATCCACACGAATCCTCACCCGCAGCCCCACTACAGCCAACCAGCCGCGCACTACTCCGCAGCCCTCCCGCCCCAGGCCCAAACCGCCCCAAAGAGTAGGCGAGTCGCGGCTCTGCTGTTCTTCTTCTTCGGCATTCTCGGAGTGGGCAACTTCTACCTCGGCCAAAAGAAGCGCGGCTTCACCAAGCTTGGGCTCTTCGTCCTCGGAGTGCTCGGCTACTTTATTTTCATCGGCATTTTCGTCCTCGCGGGCCTTATTATTTGGTCGCTGACAGAGTTCGTGATGGTGCTCAAAGGCTCGGACGGATATGACAGGGATCAGGACGGCATCCGTTTGGTCTAACTCGGATCCAAGACCCGCCGCGCTACCGGTGATGCGCGCGTATCGTGGCACCTAAATGGTGCCGCGCAGATGCGGTACAGGCGACCGAAAGGAACTGAGCATCACCATGTCCGAGTCCACCGCGCGCACTGAACTTAAAGGCATCGGCGTTTCCGCTGGTACCGCTTCCGGGCCGATTGCCCTCGTCACACCGGCGGTGGGTATCGATCAACACGAGCCGGCATCCGTAGATCCCGAATCGGACGGGGTGCGCGTCCGCGAGGCTCTCGAGGGGGTAGCGGCATCGCTTCGTTCCCGCGCTGAACATGCGAATTCCGAGACCTCGAAAGCGGTGCTCGAGGCAACCGCCACGCTGGCAACCGACAAGGGCCTGATCAAGGGCATTGACAAGGAGCTCAAGAAGGGAAGCGGTGTCACGAAGGCGATCCACGATGCCGTGGAAACCTACGCGGCGAAGTTGCGAAAGCTCGGCGGGTACATGGCTGAGCGCGTGACTGATCTCTACGACATTCGTGATCGCGCCACTGCTCGAGTCCGCAATCTTCCTGAGCCGGGCATTCCTGATCTCACCGAACCATCAATTCTTATCGCTGAGGACCTCGCGCCTGCGGAGACAGCGACCCTCGATCCGGAAAGCGTTTCAGGCATTATCACTGAGGCGGGTGGCGCGACCTCGCACACCGCGATCCTCGCTGCCCAGCTGGGCATCCCCGCTGCCGTCCAGGTCAAGGGCATTGCTGAGGCCGTAGTGAACCAGCCGCAGGTGGCGCTCGACGGTGGTACGGGCAAGGTCATCGTTGCGCCGGATGCCTCCGATGTCAGCGAGCTTGAGGCGCGTTCGCGTCGACGCGCCGAGTTGCTTGCTGACTCTGCGGGTGAGGGGGCAACCCGCGACGGTCACAAGGTGAAGCTGCTCGCGAACATTGGTACCGCGGAGGACGCGCGAAAGGCTGCAAAGTTCGACCTCGAGGGCTCAGGCCTGTTCCGCACTGAGTTCCTCTTTCTTGACCGCGATGCTGCGCCAAGTGTGGAAGAACAAACCGAGACCTATATAAAGGTGCTGCAAGCATTCGGACAGCGCCGCGTTGTGGTTCGCACGCTCGATGCTGGTGCCGACAAGCCTCTTTCGTTCGCCGACCTCGGCCCAGAGGAGAATCCTGCGCTGGGTCGCCGCGGTTTGCGGCTTTCGATGGAGCGTGTCGACCTCATCGACCAGCAGCTGGAAGCTCTAGCCGCAGCGCACCAGGCGGTTGAAGGAGCTGACCTGTGGGTCATGGCTCCGATGGTCTCCACGATCGAAGAAACCGAGTGGTTCGCGGAGCGCGCCCGTTCTTATGGGCTTCCGCAAATCGGTGTCATGGTGGAGACACCTGCAGCGGCAATCCTTTCCGAGCAAATCCTCACCGTTGCCGACTTTGCCTCCATTGGCACCAACGATCTTTCCCAGTACACGATGGCGGCTGACCGCATGCAGGGAGAGCTTGCCGGGTTGCTCTCTCCCTGGCAGCCGGCCGTGCTTCGTATGATTCAAGCCACGGCTCAGGGAGGGGAGCACAACGGAAAGCCGATTGGCGTTTGCGGTGAAGCTGGCGGTGACCCGCTCGTTGCCTTGGTTCTAGCCGGGCTGGGCGTGAGCTCACTCTCGATGGCCCCGGCCAAGGTCAGCGCGGTCAGGGCGACACTGCGCCTGCATGATCTAGAGACTTGCCGGGACATGGCTGACCTGGCAATCAAGGCCCCAACTGCGTCCCAGGCACGCGAGGCTGCTCTTGAACTAGCGGATCCGATTATCCGCGATTTGGTGAGCTAAACCTTTCGTCACGGAGAAGGCTTTCTGGGTCCGCGAAGCCTTCTCTACAAAAAACTCTCAGGTTAACGGGATGCCACGCCGCAAACGCTCGGATTTGCGGTTGTCTTTTCTCTCAGTAACGGAAAACGCCCAGCTCAGAGCCTTGGCTACCCTATTTTGGGGGTTACCTGTAGGGGGCTGTAGTGAAAGTTGTTAATTCGAGTTCTAAATTAACTATTTACTTAGAATCCCAGCTAAACGCCATGTTCACGCGCCGCGCGGGTAAACGGATCGTTAATCTTTTGTGACCTGATTTGAATTAGCTTGCAGTTGCTTGGAAGCGCCCGTAATGTTT
Organism: Corynebacterium glaucum; assembly: GCF_002287505.1. Taxonomy (GTDB): domain Bacteria; phylum Actinomycetota; class Actinomycetes; order Mycobacteriales; family Mycobacteriaceae; genus Corynebacterium; species Corynebacterium glaucum. Next base: position 2,175,178 of record NZ_CP019688.1, on the reverse strand, counting down.
CCAGCGACGGAGCCGATAGGGTGATTGAGGACTTAAGAGGAAATCAATCTCCAAGTCCCGTTGTTCCGGATAACTTTCGGCCGAGACAACCCGTCTGGGTCAGATACACCTTCTACTCTCTAGGAGTACTCACACATGTTCAAGAACCGTGTTCGCACCGCAGCTCTCGCAGGTGCAATCGCAGTTGCAACCGGCGTGTCCGGCCTGACCGTTCCGGCTTACGCCGAGGACGGCACCACCCACCAGACCGACAACGGTCAGCACGTTGCTGACGGCTCCAAGGCTGGTAACGGCGACAACCTGCAGAACATTGCACCGGTTGGCCAGGTCAAGGCTGCTGACGCACTCAAGAAGGCTGCAAACGACGACAAGGCGGCGATCGACGCTCACAAGACCGCTGACTACTCCCAGTACCAGGATCAGCCGATCGAGGCTGAGGCTCAGGCTAAGGCTGAGGCTCACGAGGCTGAGGCAACCAAGCTCCTTACCAACGCGGTTGCTACCCTCAACGACATCAACGCAACCCTGAAGGATGTCGAGGCTCAGACCGCAGCTGCCGAGGCTGCTTGGGCCAAGTACGCCGACGCTGTCACCATCTCCGATTCCGAGAAGGCAACCCTCGTTGAGCTGGCTAAGAACCCGGCAACCCCGGAGCCGGTTCGCACTGCTGTGAACGATGTCTGGACCCTCACCGCAAAGCCGGGCGACGATGACTACTACGAGCAGGTCACCCTGGTTGCACCGAAGGTCATCGAGCTGGCAGAGGTCCTCGACAACGCCATCAAGGAGAACTACGGCAAGACCGACAAGGAGCTTGTCGACGAGCTGAACGCAACCACCGCTATCTCCAACCAGCTCAACACCTACCTGACTGGTTTCGACAACCGCAACGCGCTGTACAAGGAGGCAATCCGCCTCACCAACGAAGCTACCAACCGCAACATCGTTGACATCAAGGAAGCTTACGCGGTTGCTCAGTCCAACGTCCGCAAGGCGCGCACCATCCAGGCTTACTACGGCCTTGTCGTTCGCTGGCTGGACCTGTACGAGAACGACACCATCCTCGGCAACGAGCAGTCCACCCTGCGCGAGGAGTACCGCAAGGTCCTCTTCGACAACGCTAACCCGAAGGGCGAGGCTCGCTCCCTCGAGTTCTACGCCAAGTCCGACCGCGACGGTCTGGCATGGGAGAACCCGGTTCAGCGCGTTCGCCTTCTGGATAAGAAGTACCGCAACGACGCTCCGACCATCGCTGGCGCAGACAACACTGCTGAGAAGGAGCGCGGCTCCGACATCGATCGTCTGATCGAGGCCATCAACGGCATGCAGGATGCCAAGGACACCAAGGAGCCGGGCGATACCACCAAGCCGGGCGACAAGACCAAGACCCCGTCCAACAAGGGCGACCTGAGCGGTGCCACCATCGCTGCGATCGTCATCGGTGTCCTCGCGGCTCTCGGCGGCATCGTCGCAGTTGCTTTCCCGCACATCCAGCAGTTCCTGCCGAAGTTCTAAGGCAGTTACCGCTAAGCGGATAGCACGAACTAACCACCCGGTTTAATCCGGGTGGTTTTTTCATGTCTGGACTGGGCCGGCGAGCGGTTCCGCAATCCCGTTCGCTAACGGCGAACTTCCCCTCTGAACTGGCCGTTTTGCCGCGCTGCTCCCTCCGGAGAGCTTGATGATGGATGTCGTGTGGGTCCCGAGCGTTATGGTGAGTGTCATCTATATGCGGATAGCGTTTTAGGAAGGGGTCAACTTCATGTTTGAGAGGTTTACCGATAGGGCCCGTCGCGTCATCGTGCTCGCCCAAGAAGAAGCTCGCGCGCTGAACCACAATTACATGGGCACCGAGCACATCCTCCTTGGCTTGATCAAAGAGGGCGAGGGTGTAGCCGCCAAGGCTCTCGAGTCGATGGGCATCAACCTAGAAGATGTCCGTCGAGAGGTCATCGACATTATCGGCCACGGCACGCAGCCGGTCACCGGGCATATTCCGTTTACCCCGCGCGCTAAGAAGGTTCTTGAGCTCTCCCTCCGCGAGGGTCTGCAGATGGGCCACAAGTACATTGGCACCGAATTCCTGCTTCTCGGCCTCATCCGCGAGGGCGAAGGCGTTGCGGCACAGGTGCTGATCAAGCTCGGCGCTGACCTGCCGCGTGTGCGTCAGCAGGTTATCCAGCTGCTCTCCGGTTACGAAGGTGGCGAGGGGCAGAACCCCGAGGCGCCCCAGCAGCCGGCCGGCGCGTCTGCTGGACCGGGGCCGCGCGGTGGCGGCAGCAGCCAGGGGGAGCGCTCCAACTCGCTGGTACTCGATCAGTTTGGTCGCAACCTCACTGCAGCCGCCAAGGAGGGCAAGCTCGACCCGGTTGTCGGTCGCGATAGGGAAATCGAGCGCATCATGCAGGTGCTCTCCCGCCGTACCAAGAACAACCCGGTGCTAATTGGTGAGCCTGGTGTGGGTAAGACTGCCGTCGTCGAGGGGCTTGCTCTGGACATCGCTAACGGCAAGGTTCCGGAGACCCTGAAGGACAAGCAGGTTTACTCGCTCGACCTCGGCTCGCTGGTGGCCGGATCGCGCTACCGCGGTGACTTTGAAGAGCGTCTCAAGAAGGTGCTCAAGGAGATTAACCAGCGCGGTGACATCATCCTCTTCATTGATGAGATCCACACGCTCGTTGGTGCCGGTGCGGCAGAAGGCGCCATCGACGCGGCGTCGCTGCTCAAGCCGAAGCTTGCTCGTGGCGAACTCCAGACCATCGGTGCGACGACACTCGACGAGTACCGCAAGCACATCGAAAAGGATGCCGCGCTTGAGCGTCGCTTCCAGCCTGTGCAGGTCGACGAGCCGTCCGTCGAGGACACCATCACGATCCTCAAGGGTCTCCGCGACCGCTACGAGGCACACCACCGTGTGTCCTACACCGACGATGCTCTCTCGGCTGCAGCGAACCTCTCGGATCGCTACATCAACGATCGATTCCTGCCGGACAAGGCCGTCGATCTCCTCGATGAGGCCGGTGCCCGCATGCGCATCAAGCGCATGACCGCTCCGGAAGAGCTGCGCGAGGTGGATGACCGCATCTCCGAGGTCCGCAAGGAGAAGGAAGCTGCGATCGACGCGCAGGACTTCGAGAAGGCCGCTGGTCTTCGCGACACCGAACGCAAGCTCGGCGAAGAACGCGCGGAGAAGGAAAAGAAGTGGCGCTCCGATGATCTCGAGGAAATCGCCGAGGTCGGCGAGGACCAGATCGCTGACGTGCTCGCGCACTGGACCGGTATCCCGGTGTTCAAGCTCACCGAGTCGGAGTCTTCGCGCCTGCTCAACATGGAAGACGAGCTTCACAAGCGCATCATCGGCCAGGACGAGGCTGTCAAGGCTGTGTCCCGCTCGATCCGCCGCACCCGTGCGGGCCTGAAGGATCCGAAGCGCCCGAGCGGTTCGTTCATCTTCGCCGGCCCGTCCGGTGTGGGTAAGACGGAGCTGTCCAAGGCACTCGCTGAGTTCCTGTTCGGCGACGAGGATTCGCTGATTCAGGTGGATATGGGCGAGTTCCACGACCGCTTCACCGCGTCGCGTCTCTTCGGTGCTCCTCCGGGATACGTCGGCTACGAAGAAGGCGGGCAGCTCACCGAAAAGGTGCGCCGCAAGCCGTTCTCCGTCGTGCTTTTCGACGAGATTGAGAAGGCGCACAAGGAGATCTACAACACCCTGCTCCAGGTGCTCGAAGAGGGCCACGTCACCGACGGCCAGGGCCGTGTCGTGGACTTCAAGAACACGGTGCTGATTTTCACCTCGAACTTGGGTACTGGCGACATCTCGAAGGCTGTCGGCCTCGGCTTCTCTGGTAGCACCGCTACCGACGCCGATGCGCAGTACGAGCGCATGAAGAACAAGGTGCACGACGAGCTGAAGAAGCACTTCCGCCCCGAGTTCCTGAACCGTATCGACGAGATCGTGGTCTTCCGCCAGCTCACCCAGGAAGAGATCGTGGAAATGGTGGATCTGCTCATTTCCCGCGTGGACAAGAACCTTGCTGCGCAGGATATGGGTATCGAGCTCACCGACAAGGCGAAGAACCTGCTGGCGCTCCGCGGCTTCGATGCGGTGCTGGGTGCGCGCCCGCTGCGCCGCACGATCCAGCGCGAGATCGAGGACGTGCTCTCCGAGAAGATCCTCTACGGCGAGATCGGTGCTGGCGAGATCATCACCGTCGACGTCGAGGGTTGGGACGGCGATGTCGAGGCGGCTCGCGAAGCACGCGGTACCGCGGCAGAGGGTGCGAAGTTCACCTTCACACCGCGCCCGCGCCCGCTGCCGGCTGACACCTTCGACGACGAGGAGGTCGAGGAAGAGATCCGCGAGATCGACCCGTCGCTGGAGGAAGCTCCGTCCACCGCGTCCGAGTTCCCGGACGAGCGTGACGAGTTCGACGATGACGACACCGACGGCGAGGGCCGCGGTCCGGTCGAGCCGGCCTAGGTCGGGTAATCTCTACGGCCATGGGTCTGCAGTACCGCAAAAAGCACAAGGTAGGGAAAAACGTCTGGATCAACCAGACCGGCACCGGCGCGTCAGTGTCCACCAAGGTCGGGCCGGTGACCTTCAACTCGCGCGGCGGGGTCTGGGTGAACCTGCCGGGCGGGATGAGCTACCGCGGTCGCTGGAAGTAGCGCCACGCTAGGCGCCCATCCGCTCGAGGATGTCGGCGTAAGCAGGTGACGCGTCCTCCTTGGACGCGAACTCGCTGAGATACATCGCGGTGAACTCCATCAGGTCCACCGCGCCTGCCTCGCGTGCGCGCTGCCACAGCGACTCGAAGACCAGCGCGGACTGTTCGTCGCGCCCCGCGTTGCCAAGCGCAAGAGCGTTCTCCCCAAGCAGCTTCCAGCTCGAGTGGTCGTCGCCAAGCTGCGCGAACACCTGGTAGCCCCAAGCAGACATGTCTATCGCCTCATTGTGGTGGTGGTCCCAGGTGAGTTCGCGAGTGAGCGAACAAACCGTGTTCGCAATGACGTCGAGGTGCGAAGGGGCATCCTCATCCTCCTGCAGCACCTGCACGAGGATGTTTTTGAACCTATCGCGGGCCTGCGGCCAGAGGTCAGCGAAGCTCGGATCCGCCAGCACCGCAATGAACCGGCAGGTGGCTTCGGCGCCCTCGAGTTGCGCCCATGGTTCGATGTCGAGCGAGGGATCATCAAGCTTCTCGCTCACTTGCTCAAAGAGACGCTCGACCTGGCGGTAGCGTTCGGCGTTGAGCAACACGTTTGCAGCAGACGCCAAGCGGGCGACGTAATTGGTCATGTCACCGCACTTCTCGGAAGCCAACGCTGCGTCGATAAGCGAAAAAGCTCCTGCTGCGGGGTTGCCGAGCCTGCCTAAACGAACCCCCTTCAGTGCTCCGAAGTGAGCGAGGGTGGTGGCTGGGTCCTCGACCTGCTCGGGGTCGATGGCGATGGCTTCCTCGACCGCGTTGATGAACGCGAGGATGTCCATGCTACGGCTTGATCGGATGGCGCGGGTGGTCAGGTCGCCGAGGAGCGGCAGCGACAACGCCTTGGTGTTGATGAGGCCGCCGGTGAAGTCGAAGAGGTCGTGGACGACGGTGGATGTGGCGTAGCCAGACTGTTGGAGGGCGTCGAGAATCTGCTCGGCGAAGACGCCGGCGCGGTTGGGGTCGATGTTGGCAGCGATTGGCAATGCGCGCATGCCCACGAGACCCGGGAACTGGCCGGGGAAGGTGACGTTGGCCAGCATGAATACCTCGATGATGGTGCGAACCTCCGGGTCGAGGTCGGGCTCGTCGGCGGTGTCGATGAGTTTGCCCATCACGCGCTGGGCGTGGTCCATGCCGCCACTGACGAGTTCTTCCCACAGTGGGCCAACCTTTGGATCTTCGGCGGCCCGGGGCGGGACCATCCCGGGGGAGAATTCGCCTTCCTCGCGGAACATCTCGCGAGCGAAGTCATAGAGCGCATCGTCGTAGCGGGTGTGGATTGGGTCGTAGCGCAGGGTGGAGTTAGAGAGGTTCTCCACGATATCCGCGGCCGTGTTGAAGTAGTCCTCGGGATTGAGCTGCGGGACGTGGAACGTCTGCTTGAGGCGGTTTAGGGCCTCGGTGTCGCCGTTGACCTCTTGGAAGTGCAGCGCGCGCTCGTGGGCGGCGCGGTAGAAATCCCTCGCCAGCGCAGCGCAAGTGGGATCAGTGCCGATGCCGTGCTCGAGCTGCCAACGCGGAGAGGTGAACCGGACCGAGACGATCTCGCCGAAGCCCTCCTCGGTGGCGAAGTGGAAAAAGCGGTAGAGCCCCTCGAGCTCCGTGGAGGTCTCCTTGATGAATGGCTCGGTGAAGTGCACGAGGTTGAACGCCTGGGTGTGCAGGCCGCCGAGAAGGAGAAACGTCGCGGTCTGCAGGATCGCGCGGGTCTGCTTCGGGTCAGCGAAGGAGTGCTCGAGGACCAGCAGGGAGCGCTGGACGGAGGTCTCGGTGTCGACGGTCTCCGCCAGCGGCAGGAGGGACTCAGCGACCATGGCCATCGGCTGGTTGGAGTGAATGAACCCGCCGTCCATCATCGCGGACACGGTTGCGTCGCACTCTTTGAGCATGCCCTCTTGCAGGTAGACCATCGCGGCGAGGTCGTAGCGATGCAGCCAATCGGCTTCATGGATCTCTCCGGAGTGGACGGCTTCGGGCGAGGGCAGGTAGCCGTCGAGAAGCGGCAACGCTTTGGCGCTTTCCCCAAGGTTGACGTAGGCGCTGATCTGGGTGTGGCGCAGCATATCCGGGTCGTCGAAGACCCGCGCAGCGAGGTTGAGCAGGTGTTCGACGTGGCGTCGCGAGGTGCGCTCCGCGAGCCACCACATCATGAAGTCGGTGACGTCCTGGAACCAGTTGCCCTCATCGAATGGGTGCGCGGGGAAGCGTTCTGGGTGGGCTTCATGCATGCCGAGTAGAGCCTCGTACTCCTCGAGCGCGTTGGCGGGGTCGAGTTCTGTGCGGGGGAGGATCGCGTGCAGACGCATGCGGTAGGCGAGCTCCTCGGCCGCCTGATCCTCAGCGTCGATGTCGCAGAGCTGTCGGACGAGCTCCTCTACCTGGACGAGAAAATCCGTTTGCGGGAGGCCGTCGTAGGCCTGCTGCAGAAGCGTTCTCCACTGCGCATCGATACCTGAGAGTTTCATAAGTTTCAGTAGTACACCGGAGTCTGGGAGTCCGCTGGCCGGGGGGCCGTAGAGTATCCCGTGCGAATGCTGGGGGTCTATCTCAGGTTGGGAAATGGCGTGTTCAGGCGCTTACCGGGGGAGGTGGAACAGGCCGTGCTCGTCTTGGACCGCAAGGCCGTCGTCAAGCAGCGAGAAGAGCGCACGGGAGCGCTGCGCCGCGTCCGGCCACACCACGTCGATCGCTTCCTGCGGCACCGGCGCATCCGCGTCGCGCAGCACCCGCATGATCTTGCCGCGCACCTGCCGGTCGGTGCCCGCGAACTTCTGCGTGGAAAGCTTCACCTCGCCGGCGGGCTTGCCTGCCGCCACCCACGCGCACTCGCTGACCGGGCAGGCCTCGCACTTCGGCGCCCGCGATGTGCACACCAGCGCGCCGAGCTCCATCAGGCCGACGGAGAACTCCGGGCCGTTTTCTACCGGCAGCAACGCCGCCACCTCGGCGATCTCCGCCTTGCGCGGCTTCGCGTTCTCCTCGCCGCGCTCGGCGCGGGCGTACACGCGGCGCACGTTCGTATCAACCACCGCCACGTTCTGTCCGTACGCGAAGCACGCAACCGCCCGCGCGGTGTATTCGCCGATGCCCGGCAGCGCCAGCAGGTCATCGACATCGTCGGGAACGGTGCCGCGGTGAGCGTCGACAATCGCTTGCGCGCACTCCTTGAGCCGCAGTGCGCGGCGCGGGTAGCCGAGCGTCCCCCACGCGCGCAGAATTTCGTCGGTGCCGGCCGCCGCGAACGCCGCCGGGGTGGGCCAGCGCGCGATCCACTCCTGCCAAATCGGAGCGACGCGCTCCACCTGGGTCTGGTGGCTCATCACCTCGGAGAGCAGCACGCCCCACGGGGGCACCCCCTCGGCCCGCCACGGCAGGTCACGCGCGTTTTCGCGATACCACGCAATGATTTCGGCAGATTTGATCACAATGAGTGCCAGAATATAGCCCATGCCTACATCAATGACATCCCGCGAGGTCTGGGACGCCCTCCTCGCCGGCAACGAGCGCTTCGCCACCGACAATCTCGCCACCCCGCACCGCGACACCAGCCGCCGCAACGAAATCATCAGCGGGCAGGACCCAATTGCGGCAGTCGTCGCGTGCAGCGATTCGCGGGTTCCGGTTGAGTTGCTTTTCGACGCCGGACTCGGCGACATCTTCGTCATCCGCACCGCCGGAGGCTGCGTCGACTCTGCGGTGTCCGCATCGGTCGAGTACGCGGTGGATGTGCTTGGCGTGCCGCTAGTTCTGTTCCTTTCCCACGAGGGCTGCGGTGCAGTCGGCGCGGCTGTCAAGGCCGTGAACAACTCCGAGATCCCTTACGGCCTGACGCGCGTGTTTGTGGAGAAGATCGCGCCGTCTGTGATCGAGGCGCACAGTAAGGGCCACACCGACCCAGCCGAGATCGAGGCGGACCACGCCCGCATCATGGCAGAACACTTGGAGGACCGTGCGCCCGCGGTGAAGGCCCGCGGTGTAGGCGTTGTGGGTGCAAGGTACCGGCTGGACACGGGCCGCGTCGAGACCGTTTATGAGCACTTCGGTAGTTAAAGTGAGTGCATGACAAACCAGCGACCGCACCCACCTGAGATCTACATGCGCCGCAGGGTCGCGGCGCTCGTCGTCTTGCTGGTGCTGGCCGCGTTAATCATCTGGGGGCTGAGCGCGTGGGCGGGCAACTCCGGCGGCGACGACGAGGCCACCTCCGCCACAGCCACCGAGCCGGCCCCAGTCACCGAGCCGACGGTGCCGGCGCCCGAAGAAAGCACCTCTGCTTCGAGTGAAGCCTCTTCGACGGTGTCGAGTACTGCGGCGTCGACGGAGCCGTCGTCAAGCGAAGAGCCTCTTGCAAGCGGCAAGTGTGAGCTTTCTGACCTGCGAATTTCCGCTTCAAGCGACAAGCCTTCCTACGGTCCGGACGAGCAGCCGACGTTCTACATGATGGTGGACAACCCGACCGACACCGACTGCGTGCTGGATATTAGCGACGGCGATCTGCGGTTCGAGGTCTACGACATGGCCACGAACCAGCGCGTGTGGGCGGATACGGATTGTTACCCGTCGGTGACCACCGGGCGGCAGACGTTTGAGGCCGGCACCGAGAAGCCGTTCGAGGCGCGCTGGTCGCGCGCCGACTCGAAGCCGGGGCAATGCGACGGACGCCAGCCGGTGCCGGCGGGATCGTACTACCTGCACACTGTGATCGGCGATAACGCCTCCGACGCGATGCCATTCAACTTAAGTTAGTGCTGGGTTAGAGTCCGGCGAGGATTTTCACGGCCTCAGCCAGGGTTTTGGCTTCGTGGACGCGCAAGCCGTCGATCGCAAGGGGCTCGCCAAGCTTTGGGACGATCGCTTGCGTGTAGCCCAGCCGCGCTGCTTCTTGCAGCCGGCGGCCGAGGTTGGGAACGCGGCGCAGTTCTCCTGCGAGGCCGACCTCACCGATCACCACCGTCTTGGGTGGCAACGGCTGTTCGTGCAGGCTGGACCAGGTGGCGAGCGCGACTGCGAGATCGGTGGCGGTCTCTGTGATGCGCACGCCCCCGACGGTGGCCACGTAGGCGTCCTTGTCGTTGGTGCGCTCGCCGCAGCGCGCTTGGAGCACAGCGAGCACCATGGGCACGCGGTTCGCATCAAGCCCGGTGACCACGCGGCGCGGCGACTTGTTCACCGGGTCGACGGTGAGCGCTTGCACCTCAGCGAGCATCGGGCGCACGCCGTCCATGGCCACGGTCACCGCGGAACCGTCCGGGGTCTGGCCGCGGTGCGAGAGGAAGAGCCCGCTGGGGTCGGGTACCTCGCGGATGCCGTCGGCGGTCTGCTCGAAGCAGCCCACCTCGTCGGTGGCGCCGAAGCGGTTCTTGATGCCGCGCAGCATGCGTAGCGACGACTGCCGGTCACCCTCGAAGTTCAGCACCACATCCACCAGGTGCTCGAGCACGCGCGGGCCGGCGACGTTGCCGTCCTTGGTCACGTGCCCCACGAGCAGGATGGGCAAGTTAGTGGTCTTGGCAAGCGTGGTCAGCGCTGCGGTGACCGCGCGGGATTGCGCGACGCCGCCCGCGACACCTTCGACACCTGCGGCGTGCATCGTCTGCACCGAATCCACGATGAGGAGGGAGGGCTTCACCTCATCAACGTGGCCGAACACGGTGTCCAACTGGGATTCGGCGGCGAGAAACAGCGTGTCCTTCAGCGCGCCGGTGCGTTCCGCACGCGCGCGAACCTGGCCGGCGGACTCTTCGGCGGTGACGTAGAGCGCGCGGCGGTCGTTACCCGCCCACTTGCTGGCCACCTCCAACAGCAGCGTGGATTTTCCCACGCCGGGTTCGCCCGCCATCAAGACGACGGAACCCGGCACCACGCCGGAGCCGAGGACGCGGTCAAGTTCCCCAATTCCCGACTTGATTGTGTGCGTCGCGGTGGCGTTTATCGCCGTGATCGGCTGGGCTTTGGTAGTTGGGGTTAAAGGTGCCGTCGATAAGCGGGGGGCTCCTTGAGCTTCCTGCTGAAGGGTGCCCCACGAGCCGCATTCCGGGCAGCGGCCGAGCCACTTAGGCGACGTGTAGCCGCACTCAGAGCAGGTGTGGACCACCCGCTGCTTTTTGGCCACTAGTGGTTACTTGGTGATGTCGCGGTCGCCCTCACCAGCCGGCAGCAGCGGCGCAGACACGGTGGCCGGGACGTTCAGGGTGCCGGCGTCGAAGGTGAACTGCACGTCCACGTTGCCTGCGTAGGCGAAGTCCTGGTTCGGCAGGGTGGTCTCGATGTACTGGAAGCACTCGTTGTCGTACCGCGGCATGCGCTCGAGGCCCTCGGCGGAATCGCCGACGATGACGCAGTTGTAGCCCATCGCCTTCGGCGCCGGGCTGAAGTTGACCTCTTCGCCGTTGACGGAGACCGACTGCAAGGTGTGCTCCGCCATGGACGTGTCCTGGTTGGTGGCGGCGAACTTCAGGGCGGCGGTGCCTTCCTCGGAGAGCACGACCTGAACGTCCTGTACGGAGACCTCGTCGTTCTCGGTGAACGCGGTTGCACCGTCCACAGCTGCTACCTGGCTGGAGGTCTGGGTAATCTGACCAGCGGAGCAGCCGGCGAGCGCCAGCGCAGAGGCGGCGACGAGAGCGGCGACCGGCTTCAGGGACTTCACGAGGGTGTCCTCCATCATTTCGTTGCTAGGCAATTAATTGGCAATTCTGCACATTTACATTAGTCGCAGAGTGGGCAGATTGTGCATTTATGGGTGGGGTAAACTTTTGGCAGTGGGTGAACGCGGGGGCCTGTACTGTTAAATGGTCACGTAAACAAGCGCGAGGAGAGTTGCATGGAATTCAAAGTCGGCGAAGTGGTTGTGTACCCGCACCACGGCGCTGCGAGGATCGCAGACATTGAGCAGCGCGAGATCGGCGGCGAAAAGCTGGATTACCTCGTGCTGCAGATCCTCCAGTCCGACTTGGAAGTTCGCGTGCCTATCAAGAACACCGAGCTTGTCGGTGTGCGCGACGTGGTCAATGAGGAGGGCCTGCTGAAGGTCTTCTCGGTGCTGCGCGAGACCGACGTTGAAGAGGCCGGCAACTGGTCGCGGCGCTACAAGGCGAACCAGGAGCGCCTGGCTTCCGGCGACATCAACAAGGTGGCCGAGGTTGTGCGCGATCTGTGGCGCCGCGACCAGGGCAAGGGCCTTTCCGCAGGTGAGAAGCGCATGCTTGGCAAGGCGCGCCAGATCCTCGTGGGCGAGCTGGCGCTGGCGGAGCCGGTGGATGAGGCCAAGGTGTCCGAGATGGAGTCACGCATCGGCGAGATCATCGAGGAGCAGATCAAGGCCGGCATCATAGAGGATCCGGAAGACATCCTCGACGACGACCTGGATATGGACGACATCTCCTTCGACGACGAGGACGACGAAGATTAGTCGACGCGTCGTTGCCGTTGTCGCCGCCGCCGGGCAAGGCACGCGGCTTGGCGCGGCGGTGCCGAAAGCGTATGTGCCGCTGCGGGGGCGCTCGCTACTCGAGCGGTCGGTGACGGCGATGGAGACCTCCGGGGTCGTCGACTCTGTGGTCGTGGTGGTCAGCCCCTCCATGGAACCCGTCGCGCGCCGCTTGCTTCAGGGGCATTCGGTCACCTTCGTGCACGGGGGAGCGGAGCGGGCCGACTCAATCTGGAATGCACTCAGGGCAATTTCGCTTGACGACGGCTGCGTGCTCATCCACGATGCCGCCCGCGCCCTCACCCCACCGGGAATGATTGCTCGCGTGGCACGGGCCGTGTTGGAGGGTGCCGACGCCGTCGTGCCCGTAGTGCCGGTGGCGGACACGATCAAGGTGGTGTCGGGGGACGCGGTGACGTCGACCCCAGACCGTTCTTCCTTGCGCGCGGTGCAGACGCCCCAGGGCTTTGATCTTCGCACGTTGCGCGCGGCGAACGAGGCGTACTTCTCCGGTGCGCAGGATTTTGTGGCCACTGACGATGCATCCTTGATGGAGTGGTTCGGCGTGGACGTGCGCACCGTGCAGGGCGACCCGATGGCGTTCAAGATCACCACCCCAATCGACCTGCGGCTGGCCACCTCCATCACCGATGAGGTTGAGCCGACTGTGTTTGAGGTTCCCAGCGAGTAGCTGACATGTTCGAACGGCCCCGGCGAAGTGTTGTCGGGGTTTTGTAGTCTTTGGGTTGGCATCACGTTGGTGTTCGGGTGCGGCAGGTCGTCGATAAGCGATGCGAAAAGTTTTTCGATGTGACGCTTGTGCTTTCGAATGGCTTTCGATATTATTGCCTGTAGTTGGCTGGGGTTAATTCGGGAAGGGGTGAGACGATGAGCTATTTCGCGACAGAGCGCGAGGGCGATGAGCTGTGTGCGGCTGGGCAACGCGCGCGCGACGTGGAGTACGAGGTGTTTGCGCGCTATGCCGAGGCGGAGTTCGCGGAGCTTGACCTGGAGCTCGAATGTCGGCGGGTCGGGGAGGCGTTTGGACGCAGCAAAGCATGGGTTGAGCAGGCGATCTTGGCGTACTACCGGCTCGGGGAATTACCGGCGCTGAAGGCCCTGCAGGCGGAGACTCGCCGGTTGGATGTTGTGCGGCTGGATGCGATCGGGGAGACCGTCGACCGGCTGCACAACCTGCCACGCGAGGAGGTGCTCGAAGAGCTCGATGCGTTCCTGGTCGAGATGTTCACGCCGAAGAAGGCTGGGCAGATTTTGCCGTCGGCAATGGCGATTCGTCGCAGACTCAATGAGCTGGTGCGCAAGATCGATGCCTCACTAGCTCCCGATCCGAAGAAGACCAAGCAGCGTAAGGACGAGAAGGACAGGCCGCTCGGTGCGTGCGAGACCACGTTCTATGGTCTGAATGATCTTGAGGCGGGTCTGAGCATCACCGGCAACGTTGGCGTCATCGCCTCGATGGAGCGCTACGTCGACCGGGTGGCCAAAGAGGGCAAGCTGACGCAGAGCGAGGCGGTCCAGGCCATCCTCACTGGCCAGTTGTGCACGAACACCAAGATAGTTTTGCACGTGTTCGCGCAGAAGACGGATCCGTCGTCGTACTTCATACCCAACTTCGGCTGGACCGACGCTGACGGTACCGCGTGGCTTGAATCGCTGATGGAGGAGTCCCCGGAGGGTGTCAGGAGTTTTGTGTGTGAGGCTCTGATCTGAAGGAGTTTCACCGATAATGACTACGGTGTCACCGAAGAAAAGCCATGACCCGGCCAGGGTCAATGAGATCAGCGAGAAGCTGATGGATAACCCCGAGCTCGCCAAGCTCATCGGGGAGCTGTCCACCTCCACCGACGATGCCAGCGAGCTGGTCAAGGGGCTTTTACAGGCCTCGATCAATGCCGGTCTACAGGCGGAGATGGATGCCCATTTGGGCTATGAGCACTCTGACCGCAAAGCCAAAGCTGAGGTTGACACCCGCGGTGAGGATAACCACCGCAACGGGTCGTATACCAAGACCGTCGACTCTGGCTACGGCCCGCTGGAAGTAACCATGCCAAGGGATCGGGCGGGGACGTTTGCCCCGCAGATGGTGCCAAAGGGGGCCCGCAGGCTCACTGAGCTTGATGACATGATCATTTCCCTGTATGCGGGCGGGATGACAGTGCGAGACATCCAGCACCACCTCGCAACCACCCTCGGGGTGGACATGAGCCCCGATACGATCAGCACGATCACCGACGCGGTACTCGATGAGGTGATGATGTGGCAGAACCGACAGCTCGAAGAGTTCTACCCGGTGATCTTTCTCGACGCATTGCGGATCAAGATCCGCGATGGTAACCGCGTGGTCAACAAGTCCTGCTACATGGCCGTTGGTGTCGACATGGACGGCATCAAACACATCCTTGGGTTGTGGATCGCCGGTAACGAAGGTGCCGCATTCTGGGCGTCCGTGTGCGCTGACCTTGCCAACCGTGGGGTCCAAGACGTGTTCATCGTCTGCTGCGACGGGCTCAAAGGCTTACCCGATGCGGTGGAGGCAACCTGGCCGAACTCGATGGTGCAAACCTGTATCGTGCACCTGATTCGGGCTGCGAACAGGTGGGTGTCCTACCAAGACCGCAAACCCGTATCGAGTGCGTTACGGGAGGTCTACACCGCACCGAACGAGGACACCGCCCGCGCCGCCCTGGACGCGTTCGAAGCCTCTGAGCTAGGGCGCCGCTACCCGCAGTCGGTGAAGGTGTGGCGTGATGCGTGGGAGCAGTTCGTGCCGTTTTTGCAGTTCCCGCCAGCGGCCCGGAGGGTGCTCTACACCACGAACGCGATCGAATCGCTCAATGCTGAACTGCGCAAAGCTACCCGCAACCGGGGCCAGTTCCCGAACGACACCGCGGCGCTGAAGACGCTGTGGTTGATGATTTGCAACATCGAAGACAAACGCGCCGCCCAGCGGGCGAAGAAGGCAAAACGGGCAATCGAATGCAACGGCTATATTGAAGGGGCGAAAGCCACCGGGTGGAAACAAGCCATCAACCAACTAGCCGTGGCATACCCCGACCGATTCGCGGACTACCTGTAAACCAAGCCCCCGCACACAAACAATCGGACACCCTCAGTCCCCGCCACAGATCATCGACCTCGACGCTGCCGCGGCATCCGTCACCGATGCCTACGTGCCCACCGACGCTATGAAGGCGTACGTGCAGGCGCGCGACGGCACATGTGTGTATCCGGGGTGCGATGTGCCCTCAACGAAGTGCCAGCTGGACCATCGCATTCCGTTCGACGACGGCGGCCCGACCACGCCCGCGAACCTGTTCTCACTGTGTCAGCGCCACCACAACATCAAGACCGATCGACGTGCGTTCTACGTCCCGGACCCCGCAACGGGGGAAATCGTGTGGCTGTTTGCCGACGGCACCTACTCCGTCGTAGAGCCGAACGGCATCCTCGAAGAATTCACTAGCCCGGACAAACCACGCTGGCGACAGACGATCGCTCAGCGCCGCGAACGCAAGGCCGTGATCGCTGAGTTCAACGCCCGGTGCCATGCTGCGGTCGAGCGATTCGAGGCGGACAACGACTACGAGGCGTGCGTTGCCGAGCTGGAAAAGCTCGAGAAAACTAGCGGCCTGAAGTTCCAGTACTGGCCGGAGGAGCCGATGGATCTGAAGATGCACCCGAACGAATGGAAAGAACTGCTTCGAAGCGCTTACCTGGACGGGCATATCACTGCAGAAGAAGCCGGGATCGAAGAACCGGTGCCGTTCTAAGCGAACTAGGTACGGTGGCTGACATGAAACTGCTTCTCGCATCTTTCCTCCACCCGCGATTGGGCGAGTTTTTCGACGGCGAGGTGTTGTACATCAACGATGCCGCGAAGAACATGGATGGCACTCCATTCGTCGAAGAGGAACGACGGGCACTCGCGGAGTGCGGAGAACCCACGACCGAGGTGAGCGTCGCTGAGCTCACGAACGAGGAGTTCACAGCGCTGCTCGACCGCTGCTCCGGCGTCTACGTGGCAAGCGGCGAATCCTTCGAAGTGCTCGAGGCGTTGAAACGCAACGGCAACGACAAGGTGTTGGCCGACGCGGTCAGAGCCGGCCTTCCGTACGCGGGGTCATCCGCCGGCGCCGTGATTGCCGGCCCGACCCTCGAGCACACACCGCCGATGGATGAACCCGCCGAAGACCTCAACCTCACCGACTTCAGCGGGCTCGGGCTGGTCAAACACTGCATCATTCCGCACGCCCAGGGCACGCTGGGGCCCTACCCGGCGTCCATGATCGGCGGCATGGTGGAAAAGTACGCAGCGGACTACCCGCTGCTTCTGCTGCGAGACGGTCAAGCATTGCTTGTCGACGACCAAGGGGAGCACCTGATCTGACATGACAAACCTGCGAGTGGGCAGCGCATTTGACGCGCATCAAATCCAACCCGGTAAACCATGCTGGATCGCCGGCATCCTCCACCCAGACTTCGACGGCTGCGAGGGCCACTCCGACGGTGACGTGGTCAGCCACGCAATCGTCGACGCGGTGCTTTCCGCGTGCAGCTTGGGCGACCTCGGCTCGTTCGTTGGCGTTGGCCGCCCGGAGTACGACGGGGTGCGCGGTGTGCAGTTGCTCGGCGAATTGCGCGGGCTCCTCACGCAGCACGGCCACACCGTGGTCAACGTCTCCGCTCAGCTCATCGCCCAAACCCCCAAAATGGCGGCTATGCGGGAGGAGTGCGAGCAAGTGCTTAGCGACGCCCTCGGTGCGCCCGTCTCCATCTCCGCAACCACGACCGACCACATGGGTTTCACGGGCAGCGGCGAGGGGCGCGCCGCGATCGCGACTGCGCTGGTGGAGCTTGCTTAACGACGCCTGCGTGTGAACTAGAGTTGGCGCTGTGACTCAACGCATCTACGACACCGCCACCCGCACGCTCCGAGACTTCGAACCGGTCAAACAAGGCCACGTCTCGATATACCTTTGTGGGGCAACGCCGCAGGCCAAGCCGCACATTGGGCACCTGCGCAGCGGTGTCGCGTTCGACATTGTCCGGCGCTGGTTCATGGCGCAGGGCAACGACGTCGCGTTCGTGCGCAACGTCACCGACATCGATGACAAGATCCTGACCAAGGCAGAGGAACACAACCGCCCCTGGTGGGAATGGGTTTCCACCTTCGAGCGCGAGTTCACCCGGGCGTATAACGCGCTCGGAGTCTTGCCGCCGTCGGTGGAGCCGCGCGCGACCGGGCACGTGACGCAGATGGTCGACTACATGCAGCGGCTGATCGCCAACGGCTACGCCTACGAGGCCGACGGCTCGGTGTACTTCGATGTGAACGCTTGGGTGAACGCAGGCGGGGACTACGGATCGCTTTCCGGCAACCGCCCCGACGAGATGAACCAGGGCGAAACTGACAACCGGGGCAAACAAAATTCGCTGGACTTCGCCCTGTGGAAAGCCGCGAAGCCGGGCGAACCTCATTGGCCGACACCCTGGGGCGACGGCCGTCCGGGCTGGCACCTGGAGTGCTCGGCGATGTCCACCTGGTACCTCGGTGAGCAGTTCGACATCCACGGCGGCGGCCTTGACCTGCAGTTCCCGCACCACGAGAACGAGCAGGCGCAGTCGCACGCGGCGGGAGACAAGTTCGCCAACTATTGGATGCACAACCACTGGGTGACCATGGCCGGGGAAAAGATGTCGAAGTCCATCGGCAACGTCTTAGACATCGATTCGATGCCGGTGCGCCCCGTGGAGCTGCGTTACTACCTCGGCTCGGCGCATTACCGCAGCGTGCTGGAGTATTCGCCGGGATCGCTGGCGGAAGCGGCGGCGGGCTATAAGCGCATCGAGGACTTCGTCAAGCGCGCCGGCACCCCGGAGCCGACGACGTGGACCGAGGGTTTCGCAGAAGCCATGAACGACGACTTCGCCGTGCCGCGTGCGCTCGCCGAGATCCACAACCTCGTCCGCGAGGGCAACAAGGCCGACGACACCGCCAAGACCGAGATCGCGGCCCAAGTGCGCGCGATGGCGAGTGTGTTGGGGATTGATCCTGGCGTGTGGGAGGATGCGTCGACAAGCAATGAAGCCCTGGGTGTGCTGGTGGAAGCTGAACTGGAGCGCCGCGCCGAGGCCCGCAAGAACAAGGATTGGGCCGAGGCTGACGCGGTGCGCGACCGGCTCGCGGCGGCGGGCATCGAGGTCACGGACACACCCGGGGGCCAGAAATGGGAGATGAAGTAGATGGCGAAGCCGTACGAGCGCCCCGATAAGCAAAAGAAGAACAAGAAGGGCCCGACGAAGGGTTCGGGCGGGCAACGCCGCCGCGGGCTGAAGGGCAAGGGCGCGACCCCGAAGGCGGAGGACCGCGTCTACCACGCGGCGCACAAACGCAAACTGGAGCAGCAGCGGCGCGCGCAGGGCCGCCACGAGCGGGAGAAAGCGGACCTGGTCGTCGGCCGCAACCCGGTCGTGGAGTGCCTGCACGCGAAAGTGCCGGCGGAGGCGCTGTATGTGGCGCTCGGCACCGCGCACGACGACCGTCTCAGCGAGGCCGTGACGCTGGCGAACTCGAAAGGCCTGCCGGTGCACGAGGTGCAGCGAAGCGTGCTCGATGAGATGACCGGCAACGGCATGCACCAGGGCATCGGCCTGAAGATCCAGCCGTACAAGTATGCGGACGTGTTCGACCTGATCGCGGGCGTCAACGACCGCCAGGAGACCGGCATGTTCGTGGTGCTGGATAACATCACTGACCCGCGCAACCTCGGCGCGGTGATCCGCTCGACGGCGGCGTTTGGCGGCCACGGCGTGATCATCCCGGAGCGCCGCTCGGCGCAGGTCACGGGCGTTGCGTGGCGCACCTCGGCGGGCACTGCGGCGCGTCTGCCGGTGGCCAAGGCGACGAATTTGACCCGCACCATCAAGGAATTCAAGGACAACGGCTACGTCGTCGTCGGCCTCGACGCGGGCGGCGAGCACACCCTGGATACCTTCGATCAGGCGACGGACCCGGTGGTCATCGTCGTCGGCTCCGAGGGCAAGGGCATCTCCCGCCTCGTGCGCGAGAACTGCGACGTCATCATGTCCATCCCGATGGTGGACTGGGTCGAGTCGCTCAACGCTTCCGTCGCGGCGGGCGTTGTGCTCAGCGAGTTCGCGCGTCAGCGACGTCAGCCAGGAAATCAGTAAGCAGCTGTACGCGTTACTATCGGCCGTATGCCCTCGCTTGCTTCGATTGCCGCAGAAGTTGGTGTGTCTCGAACGACCGTCTCCAACGCGTACAACAACCCGGAGCAGCTGTCGAAAGCGCTGCGTGAGCGGATCCTGGCGGTGGCAAAGGCGCGCGGGTACGCGGGGCCGGATCCGATGGCGCGCTCGCTGCGCACGCAGAAGACCGGGGCAATCGGGGTAGTGCTCACTGAGGCGCTGAACTTCGCGTTCGAGGACAAGGCCTCGGTCGACTTTCTCGCGGGATTGTCGGATATTCGGGATTATTCGCTGACGCTGATTCCCGACGGCGCGAGCATGCACGCCGCGATTGTGGACGGCATAGTGGTCTACTCCGTGCCCAGCGAAGATCCCCAGCTTGCGGATGCGCAGGCGCGGGGACTTCCGCTGGTGGTGTGCGACCAGCCGAAGGATGTCGAGGTGCCGTTTGTGGGCATCGATGACCGCAAGGCGATTAAGCCCGCGGCCGAAGCGCTGGTGCGCGCCGGGCACCGCCGTGTCGGGATTCTGACGAAGCGGATGTTCTCCGAGCCGTACAACGGCGAAGTTGAAGACGTCTCCTCGGCAGATCTGGTGGTGCAGCGCGAGCGCGTCCTTGGCGCGCAGGAGGTGCTGGGGGAGGTGCCGGTGGTCACGCGCCACCTGAACGACCCGGATTCCGCCGCCGACGGCGCGCGCGAGCTGCTCGGCCTCTACCCGGATCTCACGGCCGTTTTGTGCACCACGGACTCGATGGCACTCGGCGTGTTGGAGGCGTTCGGCGAAACGCTTTCGGTCACCGGTTTCGACGGCATCGAAGAAGCCAGGCTCCGCGGGCTCACCACCGTACTGCAGCCGAATCGGCGCAAGGGGGAGGCGGCGGGGGTGATGTTGCGCTCGCTTATCGACGGTCGCCCTACCGGCCCCGAACGCATCATCCTGGACACCGACTTCGTGCCCGGCAGTACCGTGTTTGAGGTGTAGTCAGAGGCGCCGCAGCCAGATGCTCGGCGGGTTCACTGCGTCGGGCGAGAGCACGACGCGCAGCTCTTCTTCAGAGGGTTTCGCCATTGCGATCGCGGTGCCCGGCTTGAGAAGCTCAGCCAGCTGATTGTGGGTGTGTCGGGCGCCACCGATGCACGAGTCGTCGTTAGTAATTGCCCCGAACTCGACAGTGTCGATGGCTGTGACCTGCTCATCGTCGTTTTGGGTTAGCGTGCCGGTGACCTCTGCGCACGGGGTGGTGCCGGCGAAGGTGGGGGTGTCTTTGGTGTCGGTGAGGCGGACGTTCACCGTGCCGGCCGCATCGGCGGGGAGGTTACCTGGCAGATCCGGCTCAGCGTAGATGGCGACAACCTGCCACGTTTCCTGCTGCGCCGAGGAACACGCAGTGACGGCGGCAGGGAAGCAGAGCGCGGCGGCGAGGAGAGCGGAACGCTTCAACCTAGTCCTCGGTGGTCGAGCTCTTCTTCGCGGCCTTTTTGGTGGCCTTCTTCGTGGTTTTCTTGGTGGCCTTCTTCGTCGCCTTCTTGGTGGTCTTTTTCGCGGCCTTCTTGGTCGCCTTCTTCTTGGAAGCCTTCTTTGTGGACTTCTTTGCCGTAGTCTCTTCAGATGCGTCGTCGCCGGACTCGGCGAGCTCCTGCTCGCGCTGCTCGTTGTAGCGCTTGTACACGAAGCCCTTCGGCTCAACGCCCAGCATGGACATCAGGGTGACACCATCGTGGAAGTCCTCGGCGTAGGTGGCCACAATCCGTCGCGCACCGGACGCCGTCTGCTCCTCCATCTCGATGACGGCATCGGAAGCGGGGCGGGAATCGGTGATCTTCGGTGGCACGTGGGCGGTCCTTTCTTTGCTGGGTGATTCTCGAGGTAACTCTCGGGACAGTCTAGCGCGCCCAACTACCGCTTCTTGCGACGCGGGCGCTCCGCCCTGCGGATCTGTTGGAAGGTGACGCGGCCCATCCGCTTGATGGCCCGGTACGGGCGGTAGAGCTGTGGGGCGCGGATGCGGCGGGCGAGCCACTCGCCAAACACCACGCCGCCGGCGAGCGCCATGCAGACTGCGATAGCGGAGAAGATGTTGCTCATGCCCACGACCATCTGCTCGTTCAGCACGGCGTACATGCCGCGGTAGATGCCGGAGCCTGGCAGGAACGGGGTGACACCGGCGACTGCCGTGATCACCGGCGGGATCATCAGGCGGCGGGCAATCAAACCACCGGCAAGGCCGACGACGGTGGCACATGCCGCGGTGGCGAGGAAGCGGTCTGTGCCAAACGGCAGCAGGAACACGTAGTACATTGCGGAACCTGCGGCGGCGGTGATGAAGCTGACGATGATGGCGGTGCGTTCCGCAAAACAGGTGATCGCGAAGGCGGCGGCAGCGGTGGCGGAGCCGAAAATGCGCCACAGGACACCGTCGAGTGAGGGACGCGGGGCCATAGTTTCCACCGGCGGCAGGCTCACGCCGACGATGTCGGTGAAGTAGAGACCCATTGCCACGCCGGCGACAATCCCGCCCGTGTTTAGCGCGGTGTTGAAGAACCGCGCTGAGGCGGTGAGTGGGGAGCCGGTCACGCCGTCGAGAAGCGATTGCACCAACGTTAGACCTGCGAGCAGCACCACAATGCCCGACGCAATGACCTGGCTGGGCACGACCGTGCGGCCGATTGAGGCGGCGAAGTCGTAGAAGATCGCGGCCGGGATGGTGGCAATGAAGCCGCCGAGGACGCAGTGGTAGAAGTACGGCAGGTCGTTGCGAGAGAGGACTTTGTTGAAGCCCATGATGAGGAAAGCGGTGATACCGCCGACAAGCGCCATGAGAAGGTCGCCGCCGAGCAGGATCGACACCGCCGCACCCATGAACGCACAGCCCAGCAGGAAGCGAGTGTTGCGGTATGGGATCGGGGAGCGGTCGATGTCGTCGAGGATCTTCTCCGCCATCTCGGGGCGCGTGGCGCCGGCGCGGATGGAGCGGATCAGGCGGTCGGCTTCCTGGAGCTTGTGGTAGTTCTCCGAAAGCATGGTGACCACGCGGAAGACGGTGACCGGGGTGCGGTCTTTACCGCCGATGACGGCGTTCATGGTGATGGTGTTCACCGTGATGTCGACGTGGCAGTAGTGCAGGCCGTACGACGAGGTCACGGTGCGAATCTGCGCAATCGCATCCGACGAGGTAGTGCCGTTGGCCATGAGGATCTCGCCGATGCGCGCGCCGATCATCATCACAGCAGCCACCTGATTGGGATCTGTCAGGTCGACCGGGGCGAGGACTGAGGGTGGGGGAGAGGTGCGGGCTTCGTCGATTGTCGCCACGCGTTGGCGCGAGCCGCGCATTCTGTCCCACAGTCCATTTACCACGCGACACACACTAACTCGTGGCACCGTTTCGCGCAGGTGCGGGGCCCGTGTAGGCTAATTCGAGCTTGAAAAAGCGCGACTGCTGGAGTGGCGCAATTGGTAGCGCAACGGTCTTGTAAACCGTAGGTTGCGGGTTCAAGTCCCGTCTCCAGCTCTCTTTTTCGTTTGGGTGGGATCAACGGGGGACCGTCGTCAAGCAAAATGCTCTTGACTTCGCGCGACACGTACAGCGAGTGTGCAGGAAACGTTCAGCGTGAGGGTGTTCAATGTCCTGTGGTTCTTGAATAAAGGAGTGGTAATGGCTGAAAATCCGCAGGGTGTGAAGGTGCTTGTCGTTGATGATGAGCCGAATATCGTCGAGCTTTTGACGGTCTCCCTGAAATTCCAGGGGTTCGATGTGGAGAGCACGAACTCCGGACAAGAGGCGCTCGAGCTCGCGCGCACCTTCAAGCCGGATGCCTACATCCTGGACGTGATGATGCCGGGCATGGATGGCTTTGAGCTGCTGGGCAAGCTGCGGGGCGAAGGCTTGGAAGGTCCCGTGCTCTTCCTGACCGCGAAGGATTCCGTGGAGGACCGCATCCACGGCCTGACCATCGGCGCCGACGACTACGTGACCAAGCCGTTCAGCCTCGAAGAGGTGATCACCCGCCTGCGCGTGATTCTGCGCCGCGGAAACGTCACCGAGGACAGCGGCGAGGACGCCACCCTGCGCTACGCCGACCTGACGCTGAACGACGAGACCCACGAGGTGACCAAGGCCGGCGAGATCGTGGAGCTTTCGCCGACCGAGTTCAACCTGCTGCGCTACCTCATGCTTAACGCGGAGGTCGTGGTGTCCAAGGCCAAGATCTTGGATAATGTGTGGCACTACGACTTCGGCGGTGACGGCAACGTGGTCGAGTCTTACATCTCCTACCTGCGCCGTAAGATCGACACCGGCGACGTTCCGCTGATTCACACCGTGCGCGGTGTGGGCTACGTGCTGAGGACGCCGCGCTCCTAAACCGCAACAGCCCGTTAACGCCATGCCCTCCCCTTCCGTCTACTCCGTGCGCAAGCCGCTGCAGAAACGGCTGGTGACGCTCGTGGTGCTCACCGCCGCGCTGGCGATGCTGATCAGCTTCACTTTCGTGTTCTTCCTGATGCGCAGCTTCCTGTACCAGCGGGTGGACGAGCAGCTCAAAGACGGGCTGGACACGTGGGTGGGCCAGTCCGCGCCGCTGATCCCCAGCTACGGCGCCCCGAGCGATTTCCACCAGATGATCTGGCGCCCGGAGTACGGCTCCTTCGAGCCCATCACCTCGACTACGCCGCCTGACTACGAGCAGCTGAGCGACTTTGACAAGGCACAAACCATCGGCTCGGTCACAGGCTCTGAGTTCAACCGACAATGGCGCGCGATGGCCCGCGAGGAATCCAACGGCACCGTGCGCATGGTGGCCAAAAAGCTCGACGCGGAGCGACGCACGCTCACCGGTCTCGCACTTACGGAAGGAGCCATCGGGCTCTTGGCGACGTTGGCGATCATCCTCATTGGGCGCCGCCAAGTCGCGAACGCGCTTGCGCCCCTACGTGAAGTGGAGCGCACCGCCCTGGCAATTGCGGGAGGCGACCAAGACCGGCGCATCCCCTCGTGGTCCCGCGACACCGAAGTGGGCAAGCTCTCATACGCGGTGAACACCATGGTCACCCAGCTGCAGGACACGGTGACGGAAGCAGAAGCGAAAGAGGAGCAAATGCGCCGCTTCGTCGGCGACGCCTCCCACGAACTGCGCACCCCGCTCACCAGCGTGCGCGGGTACGCGGAGCTCTACCGCACCGGCATGGCCCCGGACGCGGACATGGTGCTGAACAAGATCGAGGAGGAATCCGCCCGCATGCAGCTGCTGGTGGAGGATCTGCTCGCGCTCACCCGCGCGGAGGGTGCGCGTCTGGAGAAACGGCCGGTGGACATGCTCGGCACTGTAACCACAGCCGCCAGCACGGCGAAGGCGGCCTTTCCTGGCCGGGTGGTCAACATCAACCACGACTGCACCCGCCAGCCGGTGGTCGACGGCGACCCCGACCGCCTGCACCAGGTGCTGCTCAACCTGATTACCAACGCGTTCAAACACGCCGGCGAGGACGCGGTGGTCACGATTACCCTGCGCGACAACCTTGACCGGCTGTCCATCGACATCGCCGACGACGGCGTCGGCATGAGCCAGGAGGATGCCGAGCACATCTTCGACCGCTTCTACCGCGCAGACACTTCACGCACCCGCGCCACCGGCGGCTCGGGGTTGGGCCTGGCGATTGTGAAGTCCATCATCGAGCAGCACGACGGCACGGTCAGCGTGGAAACCGCGCCAGGCAAGGGTTCGACGTTTACGCTGTCGCTTCCACTGCCTCGCGAAGCCGCGTAGCCGCCTCGTCCATCTTCGCTTCGTCGACCGAGTCCGGATCCATCGCGGTGGACAGGTCGTAGCCCGACATGTCATTGGCGGGAAAGACGTGGATGTGCGCGTGCGGCACCTCGAAGCCGGCGATCAGGTAGCCGGCGCGCTCGGTACCGAAGACGTCGATAATGGCTCGGCCCACGTTCTGCGCAACCTCGTTCAGGTGCGCCCACAGCTCCGGCGAGAGGTCGGTCCACTTATCCACCTCTTCGACCGGCACGACCAGCGTGTGGCCGTACGCCACAGGCGAGATGGTCAAGAACGCGGCCACGGTCTCGTCGCGGTAGACAAACCGGCCGGGCAGCTCGCCGTTGATGATCTTGCTGAATACTGTGCTCATGACGCCCAACGCTACCTGTAAATTTGAACCCATGCGCATCCTTGTCATCGGTTCGGGCGGCCGGGAACACGCCCTGCTCACAGGCCTTTCCGGGTACCAGCACGAGCTCACGGTCGCGCCGGGCAACGCCGGTATGGCAACGCTCGCCACGGTCCGCGAGGTGGACGTGGCCGACCCGCAAGCCATCCTCAAGCTCGCACAGGACATCGACGCCGAACTCGTGGTCATCGGCCCGGAGATCCCACTGGTGGCAGGCGCCGCAGACGCACTCGAAGCAGCCGGCATCAACGTCTTCGGCCCGAGCGAGGCCGCCGCCCAGCTCGAGGGTTCGAAGGCGTTTGCCAAGGAGGTCATGGCAGCCGCGGGCGTGCTCACCGCCTCCGCGACCCGCATCGAAACCGCAGAGGAGATCGACGCCGCCCTCGACGAATATCAGGCGCCCTACGTGGTCAAGGACGACGGTCTGGCCGGAGGCAAGGGGGTCGTGGTCACGGAAGACCGTCGAGAAGCAATGGCCCATGCTGAGGCCGTGATCGCCGCGGGCAACCCGGTGCTCTTCGAGAGCTTTCTCGAAGGCCCCGAGGTGAGCTTGTTCTGCCTGGTTGACGGCGAGACCGTCGTGCCGCTGCTGCCTGCGCAGGATCACAAGCGCGCGCACGACAACGATGAGGGCCCGAACACCGGCGGCATGGGCGCGTACACGCCGCTGCCGTGGCTGCCGGAGGATGGTGCCCAGCGCATTGTCGCCGAGATTGCCGAGCCGGTCGCCCGCGAGATGGTCGCGCGCGGCATTCCATACCACGGCCTTTTGTATGTCGGCGCCGCGTGGGGCCGCTCGGGCCCGGCAGTCGTCGAGTTCAACGCCCGCTTCGGTGACCCGGAGACCCAGGCGGTGCTCAGCTTGCTGGAAACCCCACTCGGCGAGGTGTTAGAAGCAGTTGCTTGTCGACGCCTCGCCCAACTGCCATCGCTGACCTGGAAGCCGGGATACGCCGCCACCGTGGTGCTGGCTGCGGGAGGCTACCCGCAGGCCGCCCAGACCGGCGACGTGATCACGGGCGAAAACCTCGACGACCCGTCGAAGGTGCTGCACGCTGGAACTGCGCAGCGCGATGGACACTACGTGTCCGCGGGCGGGCGCGTGCTCAACGTGCTTGGCCAAGGCGAGACGCTGGAGGAAGCGGTGTCCAACGCGTACGCCGAGATCGAGCAGATTGGGCTGCCGGGGTCGTTCTACCGCTCCGACATTGCGCGAGCAGCCATCGAGGGCGCGATTGCCGTGGTGGATAATGAGGACCATGTCTAACGCGCCTACGTCTGCCAAGCCTGCCAAGCCTGCTAACGCCAACGTCCTGTCCAACCGCTACGCCTCGCCGGAGATGGCGACGCTGTGGAGCGCGGAGCACAAGATCGTGCTCGAGCGCCAGCTGTGGATCGCGGTGATGAAGGCCCAGGCCGAGCTTGGCGTGGAGATCCCGGCCGAGGCAATTGCCGCCTACGAGGCTGTGATCGACCAGGTGGATCTGGAATCGATCGCGGAGCGCGAGCGCGTCACCCGCCACGACGTGAAGGCGCGCATCGAGGAGTTCAACGCGCTTGCGGGCCACGAAGAGATCCACAAGGGCATGACGTCCCGCGACCTCACCGAAAACGTCGAGCAGCTGCAGATCGTGCGCTCGCTGGAGCTCGCCCGCGATAAAGCGATCGCGCTGCTGAAAGCGGTGGGCAACCGCGCGGGCGAGTATAAGACGCTGGTGATGGCGGGCCGCTCCCACAACGTCGCCGCGCAGGCGACCACGCTGGGCAAGCGCTTCGCCTCTGCGGCTGATGAGATCCTTGTCGCTGTTGAGCGCATCGAAGAGCTGTTGGGCCGCTACCCGCTGCGCGGCATCAAAGGCCCGATGGGTACCGCGCAGGACATGCTTGACCTGATGGGCGGCGACGAGGAGAAGCTCGCTGGCCTAGAGCGCGGCATTGCCGGGGGCCTGGGCTTTGAGCGGGTCTTCGATTCAGTCGGCCAGGTTTACCCGCGTTCGCTGGACCTCGATGCGGTAAGCGCGCTGGTGCAGCTCGGCGCGGGTCCGTCCTCGCTGGCCACCACGATCCGCCTGATGGCCGGCAACGAGACCGTCACCGAAGGTTTCAAGGAAGGCCAAGTTGGCTCGTCCGCGATGCCGCACAAGATGAACGCGCGTTCTTGCGAGCGCGTCGGCGGCTTCCAGGTCATCCTGCGCGGCTACCTCACTATGGTGGCGGATCTCGCCGGCCAGCAGTGGAACGAGGGCGACGTGTTCTGCTCCGTGGTGCGCCGCGTGGCGCTGCCGGATGCCTTCTTCGCCATCGACGGCCAGCTGGAAACCATGCTCACCGTGCTCGACGAGTTCGGCGCGTTCCCGGCGATGATCAACCGAGAGCTTGACCGCTACCTGCCGTTCCTCGCCACCACCCGCATCCTGATGGCGTCGGTGCGCGCGGGGGTGGGCCGCGAAACCGCCCACGAGGTGATCAAGGAACACGCTGTGTCCATGGCGCTGGACATGCGCGAAAACGGCGCGGAGCAGAACCTCATTGAGCGCCTCGCTGCCGACGACCGCCTCCCGCTGGATCAGACTCAGCTCGAGGAGGCGCTCAGCGATCGCCACGCCTTCATCGGGGCCGCAGAGTCGCAGGTCGATCGCGTGCTGGAGCGGGTGCAAAAGCTTGTCGACGCCCACCCGAACGCCGCCGACTACACCCCCGGCGAGATCCTCTAGAGCGCTACTTCCAGGTGACGGTGTTGGTGCCGCTCACCTCGACCTCGGTAGCGGGTTCGCCGTAGAGCCCGAACCACGAGGCGAACGCTGTGTTGTACGTTTTGCCGACCTTGAGGTCGCCGGTGTAGCCGGACGGCTCATCGTCTTTCAAATCGCAGACTTTGGCATCCTCGCCGGGCTGGAAGAAGTTCGCTTTCTGCTCGCCGTTGCGCATGGTGAACTCGGGCATCTGCACCGTGACATCCACCGGGTAGTCGCCGATGAAAGTGGGCGTAAGTGTCACAGGGTAGCAGTGCACTTCGGGATAGTCGGGGGTGGCGTCGACAAGCACTGGCTTGAAAACGGTGACCTCCCAAGAAACCGGAACCCCGTGCGCGGTGTCGAGGGTGACCACCTCAGCGCTGGCGCCGAAATCCTGCGTGGAGTCTGGGGCCCCGGGGACATCGCCGGAGTACGGGCTGGGTGGCGACGTGCAGGCGGTGAGAATGCACGCTACGGCGAGGACGGCAGGCGCGCGCTTGAGCATGGGGAATATACTAGCCCGCATGCCAGCAGAGCTCTCTGATTACCAGCACATCTCCGGCGGGAAAGTCCGCGAAATCTACGAATTGGACCCAGATCACCTGCTCTTGGTGGCCTCCGACCGCATCTCCGCGTTCGACTACTCGCTTGAGCCGGCGATCCCGGATAAAGGCCGCATCCTCACCGCGACATCGATGTTTTTCTTCGACCTGCTCGACGTGTCGAACCACTTGGCCGGGCCGATCGATGACCCGCGTATTCCCGAGGAGGTACTCGGGCGCGCGATGGTGGTGAAGAAGCTCAACATGGTGCCGTTTGAGTGCGTGGCGCGCGGCTACCTGACTGGCTCGGGCAAGAAGGAATACGACGCCCGCGGCAAGGTCTGCGGCGTGGCGCTGCCGGAGGGCCTGACCGAGGCCTCCAGGCTGCCGGAGCCGATTTTCACCCCGGCGACGAAGGCGGAACAGGGCGACCACGACGAGAACGTGACGTTCGAGTACATGGCGAGCGAGATCGGCGGCGAGCTGGCGGAGAAGCTGCGCGAGCTCACGCTCGAGGTGTACACGCGCGCGGCGGAGCACGCGGAAAGCCGCGGGATCGTCCTCGCGGACACGAAGCTGGAGTTCGGTATCGACGCCGACGGCACGGTGGTATTGGCGGATGAGGTGCTCACGCCGGATTCCTCGCGCTACTGGCCGGCGGATTCCTACGAGGAAGGCAAAGTGCAGCCCAGCTTTGACAAGCAGTATGTGCGCAATTGGCTCACCGGCCCGAAGGCGGACTGGGATCCGGAATCTGGCCTCCAGCCGCCGGAGTTGCCGGGCTCGGTGATTGAAGCGACGCGCGATCGCTACATCGAAGCCTACGAGCGCCTCTCGGGGAAGCGCTTCGCAGACTGGGTGGGGAACTAACCCTTACATGTCGAAGTAGATTTCGTGCTTCTGATCGCCGACATCGTAGGAAACCTTCAGGGAGTCAGCGACCACGGTGCCCGGAGAATCGATGGCGAGCTCGGCGGTCTTGTACTCCTTGCCCACCTCGAGCTGCTTGAGCAGGCTCGGCATCTTGTCGCCGCGGTGCACGCCGCAGGCCACGTCGCCACCGTAGTACAGGGTGCCGCCGCGGTTACCAACAGCATCGACCGGGCTGGTCAGGAGTGACGGGACGCCGGTGGTGTCGCCTTCAACCCCTTCGTAGGTGAGGGTCACCGGGAAGCAGAAGAGCTGATCGCCTTCGCCCAGGTCCTCAATTTCCTGCCCGCCGGCGTTCTTCGAGACTTCCTCGGCAGTGATCGGCGTGCGGGGATCAACGCGCACGGTGAGGTAGAACTCGGCGCCGTCGTAGTTCGTGGTCTTGATCTGCGCGGTTTCACCAAGCTTGAAGTGGTCGCCGTTGTTCGCCGGTGAGAAGTCTGCCGGCGGCGCGGCCACGCCGGAACCGTCAGCGCTCGAGGCGGAGCTCGATGCTGCGGCGGAAGAAGTCTCCGCTTCGGAGGTCATGGCCTGCTCGGAGGTGGCTTCCTCGGTGGTCGGTTCTTCCAGGGTATCTTCGCTGTCCTCGCCACATGCGGTGAGTGTGAGCGAGGTTGCCGCCATGACGGCGACGACGGTCATCTTGGACTTAGCGTACTTGAACATAAGGAAAAACTTAGCAGAGGATGAAAGCGCTGGGCGGGTTACGTAAGCGTCGATAAGCAAAAAGCCCCAGCGTAGGGTGGTGTCTTATGACTGCCCCGAAAGCTCCGATCCGACCGATTGTCCGCACATTTCACGGCCGCGAGTTCACTGACAACTATGAGTGGCTGCGGGAAAAGGACAACCCCGAGGTAATCGCGCACCTCGAGGCCGAAAACGCGTACACGCAGCAGATGACTGCGGGCCTGGAGGGTCTTACCGACGCGATCTACGGCGAGATTAAACTGCGCATCAAGGAAACCGACATGAGCGTGCCGCAATGCCAGGGCGACTGGTGGTACTACGGGCGTGTGGAGGAGGGCAAAAGTTACGGCATCTCCTGCCGCGTGCCGGTGAAAGACGACCCGTGGACCCCGCCGGAAATCGTCGACCAAATGCCGGGTGAGCAGGTGCTTCTTGACGCCAACGAGCTCGCCGAAGGCCACGATTTCTTCTCCATGGGCGCCTCCAGCGTCTCCACCTCCGGCCGCCTGCTCGCGTACTCCACCGACACCGAGGGCGACGAGCGCTTCACGCTGCGCATCAAGGATCTTCAGAACAATTCGCTTTTCGACGATTGCCTGACCGACGTCTTCTACGGCGCGACGTGGGCTGGCGAAGACTACATTTTCTACGTGCGCGTCGACGATGCCTGGCGGCCGTACCAGGTGTGGCGTCACAAGGTGGGCACCGCCGAATCCGAAGACGTGCTGGTGTACCAAGAGGACGACGAGAAGTTCGCCGTCGGGGTGAACGCGGATCGCGCCGAGCGCTACCTCTACATCTTGGCTTCGTCTTCGCTGACTTCGGAGTACCGGGTTGTACCGCTGACGGATCCCACCGCCGAGTTCGAGGTGCTGTGGGCGCGCGAAGCGGGCGTGGAGTACCACGCGGAGTACGCCGAGGTTGGCGGTGCGGAGTACTGGGTGGTCACCCACAACACCCGCGGGCCGAACTTCGCGGTGAGTGTGGCGCCGGTGGCTTCGGATAGTGCTGCGCTGCCGGACCTGCGCGATCTGAACGTGGTGGTGCCGCACTCGGAGACCATGCGCGTAGAAGGTACGGACGTTTACCGCGACTTCATTTTTTTGAGCTACCGGCGCGAGGGCATTTCGCGGCTCGCGGTGTCGGATCTCACCGGCGGCGACTTCGGGGCGTTCAACGAGCTGGAGTTTGACGAAGAGCTCTACACCGCGGGCTTTGTGGGCCACCCTGAATGGGACGCGCCGGTGGTGCGCATCAGCTACACCTCGTTTACCCAGCCGTCTCAGGTGCTCGACTACACGGTGGCTACCGGCCAATACACGTTGCTCAAGGAGCAGGAGGTTCAAGGCGGCTACGACGCAGACGAGTACGAAGCGTTCCGCCTGTGGGCGACTGCCGACGACGGCGCCGAGGTACCGATCTCCGTGGTGCGGAAAAAGGGCGTCGAAGGCCCTGCGCCGCTTTTGCTGTACGGCTATGGCTCCTACGAGGCGTCGACCGATCCGGGCTTTTCTATCGCGCGACTGAGTCTGTTGGACCGCGGGATGATCTGGGCGTGCGCGCACGTGCGCGGCGGCGGCGAGATGGGGCGTACCTGGTACGACCACGGCAAGATGCTGCACAAGAAGAACACGTTCACCGACTTCGTGGCCTGCGCTGACAAGGTCGTCGAACTGGGGCTGACTACCCATGACCGCATGGTGGCCGAGGGAGGCTCGGCTGGCGGGTTGCTCATGGGTGCCGTCGCAAATCTTGCCCCCGAAAAGTTTGCCGGGATCCAGGCGATCGTGCCGTTCGTGGACCCGCTGACCTCCATTTTGAAGCCAGAGTTGCCGCTGACGGTGGGCGAGTGGGAGGAGTGGGGCGACCCGTATCACGACGCCGAGGTCTACGACTACATGGCGGGGTACGCGCCGTACGAGAACGTCGAGGCGAAGGAATACCCGGCAATCCTGGCGGTGACCAGCTTGAACGACACGCGCGTGCTCTACGTCGAGCCAGCGAAGTGGATTGCGAAGCTGCGCGAGGTGGCCACCGGCGGGCCGTTCCTGTTGAAGACGGAGATGTCGGCCGGTCACGGTGGTGTCTCCGGGCGCTACGCGAAGTGGAAGCAGACCGCGTTTGAGTACGCGTGGACGCTGGCGACTTCCGGCGCGGTCAGCGACGCAGCCGAGTCTGTGGAAAAATAGCCCCCATGCCCGGTCGCCTGCTCGTCTCTGTTTCATCGATTTTCGACGAGACCCTTGACGGCGTCCGTGAGCTGGTAGACCACCTCGATGCTGACGCGATTCCGGTGTCGCTGCTGGTGGCCCCGCACATTGATAAGCGCTGGCATCTCGCGAAAGACAAAACGACCCGCACCTGGCTGCGCAAGCAGGCCGGGGAGCGGGCGTTGCTGCTCAACGGCTTCGACCAGCCGGTGCAGGGGCGGCGCGCAGAGTTCGCCACGCTGGAAGAGCACGAGGCGCGACTGCGCTTGAAGGGTGCGACCCGGCAGATGGAGTCGCTCGGCTTCGATTTAGAGATGTTCGCTCCGCCGCGGTGGCAGATGTCGGAGGGCACGCTGGAGGTTTTGCCTGATTTCGGTTTCGACGTCGCGGTGTCCACGCGCGGCATCCACCAGTTGCAGACCGGCGAGTTCGTGCAGTGTCGCAACCTCTCCGTCGGCGAGGGTTACGGTGCGGCGAAGTGGTGGCGCCGCAACATCATCCGCGCCGCAGAACGCGGAGCGGAGCGCGGCAACACCATCCGTCTTTCGATCTCCGGCCGTGAGCTGGGGCAGAAGAAGGTGCGGCGTGACTTTCTCGCCGCCGCGTCGGCCGCAGTCGAAGCAGGAGCGAAGCCGTCCGATTACCGCGCGTACCGCTAATTAGCGCTGCACTCGAATACGGCGCCCGCGCACCGCGCCGATCACGCGGCACACCAAATAGATGCCGAACGAGATGAAGGCAACGAACACGCTAACCGGCACGCCGGGGGCGAGCGAGAGTAGCATCCCGCCCACCGCTGAAACCTCGGCGAACAGCACTGACCACCACACCGCGTGCACCGGGTTCGCGGTGATGGCAGCGGCCGCCGCGCCGGGCGTGATCAGCAACGACATCACCAGCAACGCACCGACGATCTGCACCGACTGCGCCGAGGCCACGCCCACCAGCGCCGCGAACACCACCGCCATGGTGCGCACGCGCACCCCGGAGGCAGCCGCCATCACCGGGTCTGCAGACGCGAAGAGCAACGGGCGCCACAGCAGCGCCACCGCTGCCACCACCAGCACGGTCGTCACCGCGAGCATCGCCAGGTTCTGTTCGGACACCCCCGCGATCTGGCCCGTGAGCAGCGCCAGCGCCCGGTTTGAATTGCCCGGATACAGGTGGATGAACAGTACCGAAAGGCCCATGCCGAAGCTCATCACCACACCGACGGCGGAGTCTTGCTGCCCGCGGAATCCCAGCGCCGCAAGCACGATCGCCGCGACCACAGCTCCCGCCACCGCACCGAATCCAAGGTTCAGCCCAAAGAGCAGCGCCGCCGAGGCGCCCATCAGCGCGAGTTCCGAGGTCGCATGCACAGAAAACGACATCTGCCGCAGCACAATCAACGGCGCCATCACGCCGGAAAGCACACCCAGCAAGGCACAAGCGATCAGCGTGGCCTGCACAAAGTCCAAGCTCAACAGATGCAGCATTACAGCACCACCATCCGGCCGTCGACCTCCACCACATCCACGCGCGTGCCGTAGAGCTCACTGAGCACCTCGGAGCGCATCACCTCATCAACGCTGCCCACCACATGGCCCTCCGGCCCGATGTACAGCACCCGATCCACCACACCCAGCACCGGGTTGATCGAGTGGGTCACGCACACCACCGCCGCCGGGTGCGCCGCGAGGCGCTCGACGGTCTCGCGCTGGCGGGAGGGGTCAAGCGAGAGCAAGGGTTCGTCGGCAAGCACAAGCTCCGGATCCTGCGCGAAGGCCTGAGCCTGCCGGATGAGCTGCTGCTGCCCGCCGGAGAGCACCCCTGCGCGACGATCGGCGAAACTGGTCGCGCCAACTTGAGCAAGAAGCTTATCGACGGCCCCTTGATCCGCCCTCCTCATCGCCCGCGGTTCGACCGCGAGTGCGACCAGGTCGCGGCCGCGCACCGGAAGATCGGCGGGAAACATGTGCTGTTGCGGGATGAAGCCGACTCGGCCGTTGACGCTCACGCTGCCGCTGGTAAGGCGGCGTGAGCCAAGGATGGTGCCCAACAGGGTTGATTTGCCGACACCGTTGGGACCGAGAACAGCGACGAACTCGCCGGGCTCGATGGTGAGATCGAGCCCGGCCCAGAGTGGTGCGACGGCGGCGTCGCGAAGTTCGGCGATCAAGCAGCGTGGTCCTTCGGTTCGGCGGCGGCCACAACGCGCTCAATTGTGTCGGTGACTTCCTCAATGTAGTCGAGGAAGTTTGTGCCCGCGGGTGGGGTTTCGGTGATCTCGATGATGGGGACGTTGTTGTCGTTGGCCGCGTCGATGAGACGTTGGGTGGCGCTGTTCGTGCTCTGCGGGTTGACCACGAGGAAGTCGAGGGAGCCTTGCTCGATGACCTCGATGAACGCGGCGATGGCGTCAATGGACGGGTCGGTGTGGTTCAGCGTCGAGCGTGCGTACTGCTCGGGAGTGACGTCGTCCAGCTCGGTGCCGTAGAGGAGACCGGCCGCAATCGGCTCGGTCATCGCGAGGTGCACGTGGTCGAGCTGCCCGAGGCGCTCGCTCACCGCGTCCATCCGCTTGGTCACCTCGCTTGCGGAGCCGCCTGCGCGCTGTTCAATTTCCTTCGCAACTTCGCTGACCTTTTCCGGGACGAACCACGCGTGCTCGATCTCGTCGTGGTCGTGGTCGTGGTCGTGGTCGTGGTCGTGGTCGTGGTCGTGATCGTGGTCTTGCGCGCCTTCGGCAAGCGGGATCGCATGGATGAGCTTCGCCTCATCCACCGCGTCGTACAAGCCAGCGTCGTACGCGCCGCCGTTGGCAATCACCAGGTCCGCTTCCCGAAGTTTCGCGATGTCTGCTGCGGTCGCCTCGTAGTGGTGCGGGTCAACGTTCGCACCCGTGATCACCGCCTCGACATCGTCGCCGGTCACCGCGGACGCCACGTCCGCCCAAACCTGGGTGGTTGCCGCGATCTTTGAGACATTGCTTGTCGACGCTTCCGTCGCAGCCGTGTCACTTTCCGTTCCGGAGCAGGCGACCAGCGTCGTCCCTGCGAGCAATGCGGCTGCGGCGGCGCGCAGCGACGCGAAAATGTGTGAGTGAGCCATGCGCCCATTCAAGCACTAATGAAAATGGTTTTCAATTCGTGCTTGTGGGCGCTTGGGGGTGGCTGGCTAGCGGAAGAACCTCGAGACGACCGTGCCAAGCACACCCAGGATCGAGAAGACCACGCCCCACACGAAGCTGATCACCTTGCCCGAGCTGCTGGGTGCGGTCGGTGCGGTCGGTGCGGTCGGGGCAGTCGGCTCGGTAGTGGGGGTCGGCTGAGTGGTCAGCGGCGGCTGAGTGGTCGGGGTGGAGCCGTTGGTCTTCAGGTTGAAGCCGACCTTGACCGGGTCGTGGTCCGATGCTGCGAACGGGTTGTCGTTCTGGAACAGGTCGGAACCGTGGTAGTTGCGTCGCGAGTACTGGAACACGATCGGCTCATCCGCGTTGATGTTCCATACCGCGGCGTCCTGCACCAGCTCCTGGGCTGCGGCGTTCGCAAGCACGTGGTCGAGGGAGCCGACGTGCTTACCAAAGGTGTAGGACGACTCCTGGGCCGCCGCACCCGCGCCCGGGCGGTTGTGCTTTGCGTTGTGCTCTACAAGCGCGAAGCCGCCACCGTTGAGCGCCTTGATCGAATCCTCCTGGGAGTAGGAGTTCAGGTCGCCGAGGATGAAGGCCGGCTTGCCGTCCCACTGGTTCTGGCGGTCCAGGTGGTCAAGCAGCGCCTGCGCCTGCGCAACTCGCACCTGCGCGGAGTTCGCCTGGCCGTCCTGCTGATCCCCGTCGCCACGCACGGCGGAGCCCTTGGACTTGAAGTGGTTCACAATCGCCACGAAGCTCTGATCATCGGCGCCGCCAACCGGCTTGAACTCCTGGGCCAGCGGCTGGCGGGCGGTGCCGGTGAACGCTGGGTCGTCGAAAATGACGGACTCTCCGATCGGCTCGACCTTGGATTTGTTGTAGATGAACGCGACGCGGATGACGTCCTCGTCGGTACCCAGCTTGGCCGGGGACTTCACGTAATCCCAGTTGCCGCCAGCCTTATTCAGCTCGGCGACCAGGTTTGCCAAGGACTCGTCGCGACGGCTCACGTCACCCGACGTACGCGCGGTGTTTTCCACCTCCATGAGGCCGACGACGGACGCGTCGAGCTCGTTGATGGCCAACACGATCTTGTCTTGCTGATCCTGGAAAGCCTGCTGGCTAAACGCGCCGCGCACGGAGCACTGGTTTGCCGCGATCGGGGCGCCGAAGCGGTCGGTGTACGCCTTGCAGCCGGACTCGGTCTCGCCGAGGGTGGTGAAGTAGTTCAGCACGTTGAACGAGCCGACGGAGTAGGCGCCCTCGACCTGGCTCGGAACGCTGCGTACCGCGGCACGCGTGTCCTCCCAGGTCACCGGGAGATCCTCCTCCGGGCTCTTACCGGTCAGCGGCACCAGTGGCTGGAAGCGCCATGCGTCGAAGGAATACTCCACGATCACGCCCGAGTCCTTGAACTCCAGCTGGTCGCCGACGCGC
Organism: Corynebacterium glaucum; assembly: GCF_002287505.1. Lineage (GTDB taxonomy): Bacteria > Actinomycetota > Actinomycetes > Mycobacteriales > Mycobacteriaceae > Corynebacterium > Corynebacterium glaucum. Next base: position 2,137,965 of record NZ_CP019688.1, on the reverse strand, counting down.
ATGGAGCGGATGCCCTGGTCCGAAGTCTCCAGGTAGGGCAGCGGAACATCTTTGTCGTTGCGGAAGAAGTTGTACGTGGAAGCGTCGTCAAGCAAGACAATGTTCGCGCGCTGTGCCTGCTCGAGGGCGTATGCATCCGCACCCGGCGCCATCATGTCGGTCGGCTGGCGCAGCGCCTCGGTGCCCGGGACGACGCCGAACTCACCGTAGGTGTTGAAGCTGTAGTTGTCGGTCACGGTGTGCACGCCGGGCTTGACCAGCATGCCCTCGTAGCGCTCGCGTGCCTCGTCGCCGTCGGGAAGACGCTCCAGCTGTACCGGGATGACCGGATCGAATGCCTCATCGACCAGTGCGACGGAGACGCGGGAGAGCTGGGTGGAGGTATTGAACTCATTGACCTCGCCGGTGACCTCAACGTAGGAACCACGCGCCGGGTAGTCCTGCGGAGCGGCCTTGCCCATGTAGACGAAGATCGCGTCGGAAGCGTCACCCGTGCCCTTGGTCTGGCCGGCACCCGGGGTCTGCATGTAGAAGCCGTTGCGACCGCCCTCGTTGTAGACGGCGGTGACCACGCCACGGGTGGTCACCGTCTGGCCCTCGAGCGGGGAAGTCGCGCCGGGCCCCTGGATTTCAGCGATGGTGACCGGGCCGGTCGGCTGGGGTTGGGGTTGGGGATCCGGGTTGGGCTCTGGGTTCGGATCTGGGTTCGGCTGCGGTGCAGGCTGCTCGCCGCCGGAGTTCATCGGGGTAGGGTCGGCAACGACGAAGTCGCCGGCGTTGTTGTCGGAGTCAACGCCCTCGACTGCGCGCTGTACGGAGGTGCTGTTCTTGGTCTTCGCTGCGGGCGCGGTCTCGAACTTCTGCGCTCCGCCCCAGCCGAGGAGGTCGGCGACCTGACCGTTGGCGTCGACAAGCTCTGCGATGGCCTCGCTGCCGCTGAAGTTGAACTTGCCCTCTGCATCCGGGGTGGGCAGGTCCTGCGACGGGGAATTGCCGGCCTGACCCTGGATGAGGAAGTAGCCGCCGGCCGGGATGATGCCGGTGAGCTGCGCGGAGCCGCCGAGGTTGCCCTTGGCCGAGTACTGGTTGAGGGTCCAGCCGGTGAGATCGATCGGGGCAGAGGTGGGGTTGAAAAGCTCGACGAAGTCGTTGTTGTACACGGAGCCGCTGTTACCGCCGCCTCCGTAGACCTCGTTGATGATGATGTTCGAGCCGTCCGGAGCGGCCTCTGCGGTGGGGGAGACGACGGAAACGGTGCCGGCTGCGAGCGCGATGGCGAAAGTCGCGCTGAGGGCCCGGTGGGAGTGAACGCGCATGGTGGAAAACCTCGGGGAAAGAGAAGGGGGCAGGGGTTTTGCCCGGCTAAGATAACTCAGCTTTTATATCTTCGCACGGGAAGCTGCCAGCTCGCCTCAAGCGCATTCACATCTCTGGACGTACCTGGTGTCCCCTCACCGCCGATCTCGGCGTGTTAGAGCCCTCCGTTATACTTGCGAAAGGCTTCCAACCTCTTACAACACAAAGGATTCTCATGGCACGAGTCGTCGTAAATGTCATGCCCAAGGCTGAAATTCTGGATCCTCAGGGCCAAGCTGTGCTCCGCGCGCTGGGCCGCATCGGGGTCGAGGGGGTCGCCGATGTGCGCCAGGGCAAGCGGTTCGAGATTGAGGTGGATGATTCCGTCACCGACGAAGAGCTCCGCCGCGTCGCCGAGACCCTGCTCGCCAACACGGTCATCGAGGATTTCGAGGTTGTGCGATGAGCGCAACTATCGGGGTCATCACATTTCCGGGCACGCTTGACGACGTTGACGCGTTGCGCGCCGTCCGCCTTGCCGGAGCCGAGCCGAAAGCCCTGTGGCACGCCGACGAAGACCTCACCGGCATCGATGCCGTCGTGGTCCCCGGCGGTTTTTCCTACGGTGACTACCTGCGCTCGGGCGCGATCGCCGCGCTCGCACCGATGATGGGTGCCGTGGTCGAGGCCGCGGGCAAGGGCATGCCGGTATTGGGCATCTGCAACGGCTTCCAGATCCTCACCGAGTCCGGGCTGCTGCCGGGTGCGCTCACGCGTAACCAGAACCTCAACTTCCACTGCGTGGATACCTACCTCGAGGTAGCGAACGCAGAGACGGCGTGGACCAGCGAGTTCGAGCAGGGCCAGAAGATCCTCGTTCCCGCCAAACACGGTGAGGGCCGCTTTCAGGCCGCGCCGGAGACTATCGAAGCGCTGGAAAAAGAAGGTCGCGTGGTGTTCCGCTACACCGACAACTTCAACGGCTCGATGAACAACATCGCCGGCGTAACCAACGAGACCGGCCGCGTCGTTGGTCTCATGCCACACCCCGAGCACGCGATTGAGACGTTGACCGGGCCGTCCACCGATGGGCTCAGCCTGTTCACTTCCGCCATCGCCGCGATTTCGAAGATCGGAGCGTAACTGTGACTGCAGCAAGAGTAGTAAACGACACCGTCGAGAACGCGAAAGCCACCCCGGACCAGGCGCAACCCTACGCCGAACTGGGGCTCAAGGACGACGAGTACCAGAAGATCGTTGGCATCCTCGGCCGCCGCCCGACGGACGCGGAGCTGTCCGTGTACTCGGTGATGTGGTCCGAGCACTGCTCCTACAAATCATCGAAGGTGCACTTGCGCTACTTCGGCGAAACCATGACCGAGGAAATGGCCGCGAAACTGCTCGCCGGCATCGGCGAGAACGCCGGCGTGGTGGACATCGGCGGCGGCGACGCCGTGACCTTCCGTGTGGAGTCGCACAACCACCCGTCGTTTGTGGAGCCCTACCAGGGCGCCGCGACCGGCGTTGGCGGCATCGTGCGCGACATCATGGCCATGGGCGCGCGCCCGATCGCGGTGATGGATCAGCTCCGCTTCGGCCCGCTGGATGCGGAGGACACCAAGCGAGTGCTGCCGGGCGTGGTGCGCGGCATCGGTGGCTACGGCAACTGCCTCGGCCTGCCCAACATTGGCGGCGAGACGGTGTTCGACGAGGCATACATTGGCAACCCGCTGGTCAACGCGCTGTGCGTGGGCACGCTGAAGGTGGAGGATCTGCACCTCGCGTTCGCTTCCGGCACCGGCAACAAGGTCATTCTCTTCGGCTCGCGCACCGGCCTCGACGGCATCGGCGGTGTGAGCGTGCTCGGCTCCGCCACCTTCGAGGAAGGCGAGGAGCGCAAGCTCCCGGCTGTGCAGGTGGGAGACCCGTTCGCGGAGAAGGTGCTCATCGAGTGCTGTCTCGAGCTCTACCACGCTGGCGTGGTCGTGGGCATTCAAGACCTCGGCGGCGGCGGGCTGGCGTGTGCCACCTCGGAGCTGGCCGCGGCCGGCGACGGCGGCATGCGCGTCGACCTCGACCACGTGCCGCTACGCGCAGAGAACATGACGGCGGCAGAGATCCTCGCCTCCGAATCGCAGGAGCGCATGTGCGCTGTGGTCGCGCCGGAAAACGTCGACCGCTTCATGGAGATTTGCGCGAAGTGGGACGTCAACGCGGCCGTGATCGGTGAGGTCACGGATGAAGCCGACCGCCTCGCGGTGTACCACCAGGGCGAGCTGGTGCTCGACGCGCCTCCGTCGACAATCGATGAAGGCCCTGTGTACAACCGGCCTTTCGAGCGCCCGCAGTGGCTCGACGGCGTGCAGACGAAGACCGAGGTTGAAAAGAGCGACGACATCGTTGGCACCTGGCTGAAGATGGTGGCCTCGCCGCAGCTGTGCTCGCGCGACTTCATCACCCAGCAGTACGACCGCTACGTGCGCGGCAACACCGTGCAGGCGAAGTACGCCAACTCGGGTGTGCTGCGCATCAACGAAGAGTCCAACCGCGGTGTTGCAGTGTCCGCGGATGCGAACGGGCGCTACACCTTCCTCGACCCGAACATGGGAGCGCGCCTCGCGTTGGCGGAGGCGTACCGCAACGTCGCAGTCACCGGCGCGACCCCGGTTGCGGTGACGAACTGCCTGAACTTCGGCTCCCCGGAAAACACAGACGTGATGTGGCAGTTCCGCGAGGCAGTGCACGGCCTTGCCGACGGCGCCGCCGAGCTGGCCATTCCCGTCTCCGGCGGCAACGTCAGCTTCTACAACCAAACCGGCGATACCCCGATTCTGCCGACCCCGGTGGTGGGTGTGCTCGGCGTGATCGAGGATGTTTCCACTGCGCTGCCGCACGCGCTGACCGCAGGCGACGAGGAGTACACGCTGATCCTCCTCGGCGAGACCAAGGACGAGTTCGGCGGCTCCGTGTGGCAGGACATCTCCGGCCAAGGCCTGGCCGGCCTGCCGCCGCAGGTCGATCTAGCCAACGAGGCGCGCCTCGCGGAGTATCTGCACGGCAGCGACACCATCTCTGCAGCGCACGACCTCTCCGAGGGCGGCCTCTCGCAAGCTCTGTTCGAGATGCTGCTCGGCTCCGACCTGGGCGCGCAGCTCGACCTCTCGCCGGTGCACGAGGACCTGTTCACCGCGCTGTTTTCCGAGTCCGCCTCCCGCGTGCTCATCGCCGTCACGCGCGACCGCGCCGACATCGCCGTCGAGCGCGCAGTTTCCGCAGGCATTCCGGTTGCAGTCGTGGGCTCCACGCTTAACGACGGCACGCTGCACCTCGGCGACACCTCGATCGAGATGGACGACCTTGCCCAGGCCTGGGCGGCGACGATGCCGAGCCACTTCGACCACGCCACCGCACCCAACTCCGCGGTCTAAGCCGGGTTGAGACTGGGCGGGGCGGAAGATTGGGGGGCAGGCGCTAGTCGATGCGCTGCGCCGCCGGCATCGGCTCGACCAGCGGCTCCGGCTCGTACTGCGCGCGCAGGTCTTTGAGGCGCTGCGTGTGCTCCCACAGCCGCTGGTCCTCGTCCGTGGCCGGGGTGAAGGGGCGCGCCGGCAGTGCCTCGCCGTCTATGTCGATGCCCAAGTACGTCACCGACGCGTGAATCGCTTCGGTCAGCGCGCCGCGCCCGCCGCGCGGATCGCCGGAGCGCACGTGGATCGAGGTGTGCAGCGAGCGGGTGTCGGTGCGGGTCAGCCGAGCCTCCACCTCGATCAGGTCGCCAATGTGAATCGGGTGGTAGAAGCGAATTCCGCCCGCGTACACGGCAACGGTGCGCTCGCCGGACCACTCCATGGTGCAGGCCGCGCCTGCCTCGTCGATCCATTCCATCGCTGTGCCGCCGTGCACGTTGCCACCCCAGTTCACGTCCGTGGGCTTGGCCAGGAAGCGGTGTATGAGCCGCGGCGCGGTCGAGTCGTCGGTGTAGGTCTGGCCCGACATCTCTTCTTCGATGGCCTTGCGCAGGTCGATGCGCGATAAAGCAGCATCGGCTACGCGGCGCTCCTCTTCGGTGGTGGGCACGAAGGTGGGCACTGCCATGGGCTTGCCGGTCTCGGTGTCTTTGGCCACGAAGATCACCAGGCAGTCGCACGCGCGGGTGAACTTGCCGTGGCGCGGGTCGGCGGAGAGCACCTCATTGACGATGTGCATCGAAGAGCGCCCCGTCATCGCGATGCGCGAACGCACCTCCACGATGTGGCCCGAGGGAATCGGGCGCGTGAAGTGAATATGCCCGACATACGCGGTGACACAATACGTTCCCGACCACTGCGTCGCGCAGGCGTACGCCGCCTTATCGATCCACTCCAGCACGCGGCCGCCGGAAACCCCGTGCGCACCGGCATGCAGCACGTCGGTCGGCGCGGCCATAAACCGCAGCGTGATGGAAGAAGATTTCTCAACGGGCACAGGTGTGTTTGACATAGCACCAAACCCTAGTATGGGCCTATGGCGAAACGAACGGATCCTGCCGAAACTCGAGCCGCGGTGGAAGCCGTGGCGGAATGGGTTCGGGATGCGGGATCAAAGGAGCCGTCGAGAAGCGAACTGGCCCAGGCCTGCCGGACCACCGCGCGCACCCTCGCCGAGGAGTTGCCGGGGCATACGGTTGAGCTACGTGTGCCACCCTTTGTTGCGGTGCAGCTTATCGACGGCCCCCGCCACACGCGAGGCACGCCGCCGAACGTTGTGGAGACCGACCCTCGCACATGGCTGCGGTTGGCAACCGGGCTGACCACTCTCGACGCGGAAGTCGCGGCGGGCACGGTGGATGCCTCCGGGTCGCGCGCGAGCGATGTTGGGCGTGGCCTGCCGGTAATTCCGCTCGGGTAGATGGTCTCAGTTACAGTGGTTGGCGTGGAAGACCAACCCCGGGAAGAATGCGGCGTTTTCGGCGTGTGGGCGCCGGAGGAAGACGTCTCCAAGCTGACGTACTTCGGCCTTTTCGCTCTGCAGCACCGCGGCCAGGAAGGCGCCGGCATCGCGGTCGGCGACCAAGAGAACATCGTGGTGTTCAAGGACACCGGCCTGGTCAGCCAGGTGTTCGACGAGTCGGTGCTCAATGCGCTGCACGGTGAGGTGGCCATTGGGCACACTCGCTACTCCACGGCGGGCGGGAACTCTTGGGAAAACGTCCAACCGATGTTTCGCACCTCGCCCAACGGCACCGATGTGGCGCTTGCGCACAACGGCAATCTGATCAACTACGCCGAGCTGCAGGCGGAGGCGATTGAGAAGAAGCTGGTGCCGGCTTCCGGTGTGGAGGGCCAGGGTTCCTCCTCCGATACGGCGGTGGTTTCGGCGCTGCTCGCGGACCTGATCAGAGACGGCAAGACGCTCTTGGACGCGTGCCGTGAACTGCTGCCGCGCGTCAAAGGCGCGTACTGCTTCATGATCACCGACGGGCACACTCTCTACGCTGCGCGCGACCCACACGGGGTGCGCCCGCTGTCGCTGGGCCGCCTTGACGGGGGATGGGTAATCGCGTCGGAGACCTGTGCGCTGGACATTGTCGGCGCGTCGTTCGTGCGCGACATTGAGCCGGGCGAGCTGGTCTGGGTCGACGAATCAGGCGTGCACTCTGAACGCTTCGCGGAGACTCCGCGAGCGCACTGTGTCTTCGAGTACGTGTATGTCGCGCGGCCCGACTCCATCATTGATGGGCAAAGTGTGAACAGTGCGCGGATTGACATTGGGCGTCGATTAGCAAAAGTGCTCCCTGTGGATGCAGACCTGGTCATGCCTGTGCCCGAATCCGGCACTCCCGCGGCGATCGGGTACGCGGAGGAGTCCGGCATCCCGTTCAAGCAGGGGCTGATGAAGAACGCGTATGTGGGGCGCACGTTCATTCAGCCGTCCGATACCCTGCGCCAGCTGGGGCTGCGCCTGAAGCTCAACCCGGTGCGCGAAGTGATTGAGGGCAAGCGGCTTGTGGTGGTGGATGACTCCATCGTGCGCGGCAACACGCAGCGCAAACTGATCCGCATGCTGCGCGAAGCCGGCGCCGGCGAGGTGCACGTGCGCATCGCGTCGCCGCCGGTGAAGTGGCCGTGCTTCTACGGCATCGACTTCGCCAGCCCCGGCGAGCTGATTGCCAACCACGGGCGCGGCGGCTCGGACGAAGAAATCTCAGAGTCGATCCGCACCATGATCGGCGCGGACAGTCTCGCTTTCGTGCCTATCGACGACATCGTGGAGGCCTCCTCCCACCCACACGAATCACTCTGCGCCGCGTGCTTCACGGGTTCCTACCCGCTGGGGCTGCCTGAAGGCAACCCGAATGCCGAGCTAGTGCGCCGCATCCAGAAAGGTGAAACCGCGTCATGACTGAGCAACCTGTCTCCTACGAGGCCGCCGGCGTTTCCATCGAAGCAGGCGACCGCGCCGTCGAGCTGTTCAAGGACCACGCGCGCCGCGCCACCCGCCCCGAGGTCCGCGGTGGCTTAGGCGGGTTCGCCGGCCTGTTCGCGCTGGGCAAGTACAAAGAGCCGCTGCTGGCCGCCGGCTCCGACGGCGTGGGCACGAAGCTCGCCGTGGCGCAGGCGATGGACAAGCACGATACGATCGGCATCGACCTGGTCGCGATGTGCGTCGACGACCTCGTCGTCTGTGGCGCCGAGCCATTGTTCTTGCAGGACTACATCGCGATTGGCAAGGTCGTGCCTGAAAAGGTGGCGCAGATCGTCGCCGGAATCGCCGAGGGCTGCGTCCAGGCTGGGTGCGCGCTGCTCGGCGGCGAGACCGCGGAGCACCCCGGCGTGATGGGAGAGGACGACTACGACGTCTCCGCCACCGCCATCGGTGTCGTCGAGGCAGATGAGTTGCTCGGACCGCACCGCGTGCGCGAGGGCGATGTCATCATTGCGATGGCGTCGTCCGGCCTGCACTCCAACGGCTACTCGCTTGCGCGCCATGTGCTGCTCGAGCGCGCCGGGTTGCCGCTCGACGGTCACATCGAGGAGCTCGGGCGCACGCTTGGCGACGAGCTTTTGGAACCGACTCGGATCTATGCGCTGGATTGCTTGGAACTCTCAGCCGAATGCGACGTGCGCACCTTCTGCCACGTCACCGGTGGCGGGCTCGCAGGCAATATGGAGCGCGTGATCCCGGAGGGCTTGGTCGCCGAGATGCACCGCGCCACCTGGACGCCAGGGCAGATCTTCCGCACCATCCGCTCGATCGGCCAGGTGCCGGATGAGGAGATGGAGAAGACTTTCAACATGGGCGTCGGCATGGTCGCCGTCGTCTCGCCCGCGGACCGCGACCGCGCGCTGGCGATCCTGGCTGCGCGCCACATCGACAGCTGGGTGCTCGGTGAGGTCCGCGCTGCGCACTCGGGCGAGGACAGCGAGGTCACCGCCCGCGCTGTGCTTAGCGGCACGCACCCGCAGTACTAACTCGTAAGCGCGAAGCGCACCCCGGTTCAAACTCGGGGTGCGCTTTTGCTTCGGGCTGTGAGGTTGTGCAGCTAGCGGGCTGCGCGCTTGTCTTGGCCGTACTCGTCGTTCCAATCGGAGTAGTCACCGTATTCGGTGTCCGCCTCGTCATCGTCCCAGCTGGACTCCGGGTTTTGGCCCGCAAGCTCTCGCTGCAAGGAATCCAGATCCATTTCAGGAGAGTTGTACTTGAGCTGGCGAGCGACCTTGGTCTGCTTCGCTTTTGCGCGTCCGCGACCCATGGCGTGACCCCCTTGAGGTGGTTCTTAAGTTCGAAAAGTGTTTGTCCTGCCAGACATCATAGCCAAAACAAAATGAAAATTCGCCTCGGCCCTATACGCTGCGAATTCCGCTCCTAGACCCCGGGGCCGGTACCGCGGCGCAGGCCTTCCACTGCGCGCCGGCCGGCGTGCTCGCCTTCGTCGGTAGGCAGGGAAGCGGCATCAACCACTGCGGCGGTACCGTCAATCTCCAGTGGCCCGTCTAGCGCGGAGCGTTTCACCAACGCCAGCGCGATCGGACCCTCGTCGGCATCGTGCACGACGGTGCCTAAACGGCCCACCGTCCGCCCCCCAGGCCCAGCGGTGATTGCGGCTCCCACTTGGGGCTCGCTTGGCGACGACCCATCGAGCTGCAACATCACCAGCAACCTGGGAGAACGGCCGAGGTTCTCTACTCGCGCCACCGTCTCTTGCCCGCGGTAGCAACCCTTGTTCAGGTGAACGGCGGCCGGGTAGAGCGGTGCTTCACCGCGCGCTATGAAGCGCGGCACCTCGTGCGGAATCGACTTGGAGTCGAGGTCGACGCCGAGCTCCGGCTCCATCGCGCGCACACGCGCGACTTCAAACGCCATGAGCCCGACCACGTTGCCGATCTCGCGCGAAAATTCGGTGGCGGCGTGGTGGAGGGATTCGCGGGGCACGAGGCCGTCGATACGCAACCATGCGCCAAAGGGCACGGCGCGCGTCATGTCTGCGCCGGGGATGGAGCCGCCGCCGAGCACGGTGACCACTGCGAGGTCAGTGTCTTCGATGGTCACGTCGGACCAGAATTTCATGCGGCTGAGGTAGTCGACGAAGCTTTCGTGCTGGGCGCGTGGCATGTCGAAGTAGAATGCATCGCCGTTGAAGATCACGTCGACGTGGTGGAGCACGTGGCCCTGCATGTCCAGGTCCAGGGCGGATCCGCCGAAGCCGGCTGGAACGTCATCAAGTTTCTGCGAAAGCAAATTGTTCAAAATCGTCGCCGCGTCCGGACCGCCGACGCGCACGACGGCACGGTGGGAGCGGTCGATCAGCGCGGGGTGCTCCCGCATGCGGCGCTGCTCAGCGAGCGGGTTGCCGTAGTGCAGTGCGACCCCGGTGGCCTCATCCGGCACCGCGCCGGGAAGAGCGAGCAGTGGCGAGGAATAGGACTGTGCCATGCGCACCGATCATAGGTGCATAATGGTGGGCTATGGGACACGCAGGTCAGGGCCTTGACCATCAATCACTCCTTCCACCGGAACCCGTGATCTACCTGGTGGAGCCGTTTGGGGGATCCATCCGCAGACAAAGCCCGCACACCCCGCACGTGTTCTGGGATGATGCGGGGCTCACGCGTGGCGACGGCATCTTTGAAACCGTGTTGGTACGAGGAGGCGAGGCCAAGAATCTGCAAAAGCACCTCGCCCGCTTCGCTCGTTCTGCAGCGGCGCTGGAGTTGCCGGAACCGGTCGGGGAGCAGTGGGCGCGCGTCACCGCTGAGGCCGTCGCCGACTACTGCCGCGAGCGGGCGCAGGACCCGGCAAAGATCGAGGCGAAGTGTGTCTGGACGATGACGCGCGGCCGTGAGACCACCGGTGTGCCAACCGCGTGGCTCACGGTGCGCCCCATCCCGGCAGACGTTCTAGCGCAGCGCGAGCAGGGCGTGAAAGTGGTGACTACGCCGCGCGGCTACACGGTTGAACCAGACGTGGAGTGGCTGGGTGCGGAAGCGAAGACGCTCAACTACGCCGCGACGATGGCCGCCTTGCGCTGGGCACGCGGAAAAGGCGCGGACGACGTTATTTACATAGAGCGCGGCACCGAGCGCGTCCTCGAGGGTTCGACGAGTTCCGTCATCATGGTGAAAAAAGGCCAGCGCCTGCGCACCCCGGCGCCCGGGCCGGGCATCCTGGCGGGAACCACCCAGGCGGCAGTTTTCGACTACGCCACCAAGCAGGGGTGGAAATGCAAAGAAAAGGACATCGCGCTCGGCGAGCTCTATGGCACGGAATCAGTGTGGCTGGTCAGCTCCACGCGCATTTGCGCCCGCGTCACCGAGCTCAATGGCAAGACCTTGCCAGCGCCGGACAATGAGGCGGAGATCCGCGAGCTCATCACCAAAGCGCTGAACTGACACGGGTCTATCCAGCGATGCGCTGCAGCTCTGCCGACATGTACGGCACGAGCTCGCCGTCTACCAGGCGCTCGTCTACCCAGCCGAGGTTGTTGTTCGGCATCAGACCGTAAAGGCGCTTGCCGGGACCGTGATCGGCCGGGCCGGTCTCCGTGGCGATAGTCGACGCGCTCTCCAGCTGCCACGCCCGCTCGTTGCGCATCGAGCCATACAGCACCTCTACAAGGCCGCGCGAGTTGGTCAACGTCACCTCGATCTCGTCGGATTCGGAGATCCGCCAGAACCCCACTTCGCGCTGATCGGCGCCGGTTGATTCGCCGTTCTCATCCAAGCGCCACAGCCGCGATTCGAAGCGCAGGTAGTTCTCGCCGTCGTGCGAAATCACCAGCTGCTGGCCAAAGGCGTATTCCTCGCCGTGGTCGTTGGCCTGACCGCTGCCTTGCCACACGCCTACCAGGGGGAGCAGTGCCAAGAGGCCGTCGTGAAGCGAAGGCCCTTGCCGCAAGTTCGCGGTGTCGTCCTCGAGCGGGAAGTTTTCAAATCCATGCGGTGGAATGTTGCGGTGCGCGGTGTTCTTGGCTTGCTCCGCCGCCAGGTTCACGGCCGCCGAACCGTCGAGGGGATGCTGGTTCGCGTCTTCGTTTACGGTCTCGTTTTCACTCATGGTTTCCCAGCGTAGTCTCGGGGCATGACCGTTACTATCGCTCAGCTGATCGCCGCTGCGGAGTCGCACGACGGCATCGCGCCGCTCTCCGAGCAGTTCCTCCGCGGCCTGGAAGACACCTCCCTCAACCACACCCACCATGAGGTTCGGCGTGGCGAGGATGTTTCCGGCCTTGCGGCCTGCGCGCCGGATGGTGCGGTTGAGCTGGTCGTTCACCCAGCACATCGCAGGCAAGGGGTCGGCTCAGAGCTTCTTTCGCTTATCGACGCCTCGTCCCAACCGCAATTCTGGGCCCACGGCAACCTCCCCGCCGCCCGGGCGTTCGCCGCGGCCAAAGGCATGGTGGTGACGCGCGAACTGCTGGTGATGTCCATCGACGCGGACGAGCTTGAGGCGGAGATCGCGCTTCCAGAGGGCTTCGAGTTGCTGGACTATGCCGATGCGTGTGCGCGGTGGGGACAGGGGAGCGTCGATAAGCAATGGCTCGAGGTGAACAACGATGCCTTCTCCTGGCACCCGGAGCAGGGTGGGTGGGACCTGGAGCGGCTGCGGCGGGGAATGGATACTGAGTGGTTTGACCCGCGCGGCGTGTGGCTGCTGTACGACGGCGAGGAATTGGCTGGGTTCCACTGGACCAAAGAGCATCCGGGCAACGTCGGCGAGGTGTACGTGGTCGGCCTGGCTTCCGCCTACCGGGGGGAGGGAATGGGGGGACCGCTCATGCAGGCAGGGCTGAATCACCTGGTGGTGCGGGGGTCTTCGCAGGTCATCCTGTATGTGGAAGCGGATAATCGGCCGGCGGTGAAGCGGTACAAAGAGATCGGGTTCACAGTCGCAGAATCCCATGTCGTCTATCAATATCGCGCGATCTAGCTGCAAGTTTACGTTGATCGCTGAGAGTTTACGGATTGTTCACTTGACTCGACACCAGAGGTTAACCACCGGGCCGTACCTTTAAGCGACGTGAGTATTCGGACGTGATCTGGGTTCGCACTCAGCAATCCCAGGCGCATCCCTGAGGGACCGATGCTCTTGCATTGATCTACCAAGAACCGGAAAGGTACCCCGTGATCCGCAACTTCAAGCGCACCGCCGCACTCGCAGGCATCGCCGCACTCTCCTCCGCCACCCTTGTTGCATGTGGTGATGACTCCGACAGCACCGACTCCACCAAGGACACCGCAGCTACCACCGCTGCAGACAGCACCTCCTCCGACAGCACCGATGCCGCTGGCGCTGAGAAGGGTGACTACGAGCTCTCCGGCGAGACCGGCACCCTGGTTGCTGAGGGCGCTTCCTCCCAGCAGAACGCTATGGAGTACTTCGGCGCTGAGTACGCTGCCGAGGTTCCGGGTGCAAACCTGGCCTACAACCCGTCCGGTTCCGGCGCGGGCATCAAGAACTTCATCGCGAACCAGGCCACCTTCGCAGGCTCCGACTCCGCTCTGAAGGACGACGAGGCTGAGCAGGCTAAGGAGCGTTGCGGCGGCAACGAGGCTTGGCACCTTCCGATGGTGATCGGCCCGATCGCTATCGCCTACAACCTGGACGGCGTTGACGAGGTCAACCTCTCCGTTGACAACCTGGTCGACATCTTCCAGGGCAACATCACCAACTGGAACGACGAGGCAATCGCTGCGAACAACGAGGGCACCGAACTGCCGGATCAGGAGATCCGCGTGTTCTTCCGTTCCGACGAGTCCGGCACCTCCGACAACTTCCAGAAGTTCCTGGCTGCTGCTTCCGATGGCAAGTGGACCGGCGAGGGCAAGGCATTCCCGAACGCAGTTGGCACCGGCGCAAACGGTTCCTCCGGCGTGGCTCAGGAGGTCAACGCGACCCCGGGTGCAATCACCTACGTTGAGGCTGGCTTCGCTGAGCAGAAGGCAAACGTCGACTTCGGCGCTGGCCCGGTCGAACTCACCGCTGAGAACGTTGGCACCGCTCTGGACAAGATGGAGTTCAAGACCGAGGGCCACAACATGGTCGTCGACTCCAAGGCTCTGTTCGCCCAGCACGAGGACGGTGCATACCCGCTCGTCATGACCACCTACGAGATCGTCTGCTCCGCTGGCTACGACGACTCCACCGCAAACCTGGTCAAGGACTTCCTGAACATCGCTCTGGATCGCCAGGACTCCGAGCTTGAGGGCGAGGGCTTCATCCCGGTTTCCGGCTCCTACCTCGAGCGCCTGCGTGACGCTGTGAACGCAATCAACGGCTAAGCGCCTTGCTTGCCGGAGTGGGCTGAAAGCCGTGCTCTGGCAGGGTGCGTCCCCCCCTTCCGATCCTTATTCGTTAGGGGGGCGTATCTATGTCGGGGTGTGCTTGAGTTGTCTTCGCATCCCACTTCTCCTTACATGTCTCATATCTCACCCAAAGGAATTGTGACTATGGCTGACAACGAATTGCCAGCATCTGAGCACGATGACCGCGGCGCTGGCCCGGCTACTCGTGATCACGCCGTTGTGCAAGAATCCACCGGCGCACCCGTGCAAAAGGGCCAAGACCCGGCCACCGAGGGCGCCCCGCAGACAGGCGGCGGCGCCGGCGTGAAGCGCCCGGGCGACCGCGTCTTCGAGTTCCTCTCTACCTTTTCCGCCGCGCTGATCACCGTTCTGGTTGCAGCCGTCGGTCTGTTCCTGTTGATCCAGGCATTTGACCCGCTGCGCCGTAACCAGGAGAACTTCTTCACCTACGGTGGCCAGTGGTCCACCGCGAACCTGGATGACATGCGTTTCGGTATTCCGAACCTGTTCTTCTCCACGCTGACGATCTCCCTGATCGCACTGGTCATCGCCATGCCGATCGCACTCGGTATCGCGCTGTTCCTATCCAACTACTGTCCGAAGCAGCTGGTGCGCCCGCTGGCCACTTTGGTGGACATGCTCGCCGCGGTGCCGTCGATCGTCTTCGGTCTATGGGGTGCGCAGGTGCTCGGCCCGCTGCTGGGCAAGTTCTACACCTGGGTCAACTCTTGGGGCGGCGACTTCTTCCTGTTTGCCACCTACCAAAACTCTCCGCCGTTCGCGACCGGCCGTAACGTGCTCACCGGTGGCATCGTGCTGGCGATCATGATCCTGCCGATCATCGCCGCAACCGCCCGCGAGGTATTCGTGCAGACCCCTCCCGGCCAGATCGAGTCCGCTCTGGCTCTCGGCGCCACCCGCTGGGAAGTCGTGCGCATGACAGTGGTGCCGTTCGGCTGGTCCGGCTTTATTGCTGGTTCCATGCTCGGTCTCGGCCGCGCACTGGGTGAGACCATGGCGCTCTACATGGTGGTCGCTCCGGCCAACGAGTACCGCGGCTCGTTCTTCGACGGCGGCACCACCTTCGCGACCGCTATCGCGAACGCGTCCGCAGAGTTCAACAACCCGACTTCAGCCGGTGCCTACATCGCCGCCGGTCTCGTGTTGTTCGTCCTGACCTTCATCGTCAACTCGATCGCCCGCGCGATCGTGAACAAGTAGGAAGGAGGAGCCTGACAATGTCTACTGCTGTCCCGACTCCTGACAACGGTGGCCAGTCCGTCTCCGAGACGGCGACCACGACGACCACAACGACCACCACTTCGGCGAAGACCCCGGTTCGCGCCGGCGACGGTTCCCCGTTCACCGACATCTCCCAGGGCCGCAAGACCGTGAACAACATCATGAGCGGTCTGCTGTGGCTGTGCATGATCCTGGCGTTGATTCCGCTGCTCTGGGTCCTCATTACCGTTATCTCCCGTGGCTACGAGCAGGTCTTCTCCGGCCACTGGTGGACCAGCGACATGGTTGGCATCCGTGCGACCAAGGAGGGCGGCGGTGCTGCTCACGCGATCGTCGGTACGCTCCTGCAGACCCTGGTTGCCTCCCTGTTCGCCATCCCGATCGGTATCTTCACCGCGATCTACCTGGTCGAGTACTCCAACGGCAACCGCCTTGGCAAGCTGACCACCTTCATGGTGGACATCCTCTCCGGTGTTCCGTCCATCGTTTCCGCCCTGTTCATCTACGCCCTGTGGATCACCATGCTGGGCCAGCAGCGTTCCGGCTTCGCCGTGTCACTCTCGCTGATTCTGCTCATGATCCCGGTCGTGGTCCGTAACACCGAGGAGATGCTCCGCGTGGTGCCGATGGACTTGCGCGAGGCCACTTACGCGCTTGGTGTCCCGAAGTGGAAGACCATCGCACGCATCGTCCTTCCGACCGCGCTCTCCGGTATCGTCACCGGCATCATGCTGGCTATCGCCCGCGTCATGGGCGAGTCCGCTCCGGTGCTGATCCTCGTGGGCTCCAACCCGGCGATGAACTGGAACCACATGTTCAACCAGCCGCAGTCTTCGCTGCCGCTGTTCATGCTCGATATGTGGAAGGCCGGCGCGACCGGACCTTCGAACGAACGCCTGTGGGGCGCAGCGCTCACCCTGGTGATCCTGGTGGTCACCCTCAACCTGCTCGCCCGCTTCATCGCCTCCAAGTTCTCGGTCAAGAAGTAGCCGTACCTAACTCTCAGTAAGGAGAAACCTAGATGTCAACCAAGCTTCTACTCAACGACGTCAACATCTACTACGGCGACTTCCACGCCGTGCAGAACGTCAACATGGATATCCCGGCGCAGGCCGTCACCGCATTCATCGGCCCGTCCGGTTGCGGTAAGTCCACCGTGCTCCGCACCCTCAACCGCATGCACGAGGTCATCCCGAACGCCTCCGTGAAGGGCGAGATCCTCCTCGACGGCCACAACATCTACGACTCCAAGGTGGACCCAGTTGCGGTCCGCAACACCGTCGGCATGGTGTTCCAGAAGGCGAACCCGTTCCCCACCATGTCCATCGCGGAGAACGTTGTCGCCGGCCTGACCCTGCAGGGCGAGAAGGACAAGAAGAAGCTCGCCGAGATCACCGAGCAGTCTCTGCGCGGCGCAAACCTTTGGGACGAGGTCAAAGACCGTCTGGACAAGCCGGGCGGCGGCCTCTCCGGTGGTCAGCAGCAGCGTCTGTGCATCGCACGTGCGATTGCGGTTCGCCCGGAGGTGCTGCTCATGGATGAGCCGTGTTCCGCACTCGACCCGATTTCCACCTTGGCCGTGGAGGACCTCATCCACGAGCTGAAGGAGGACTACACCATCGTCATCGTGACCCACAACATGCAGCAGGCTGCTCGTGTGTCGGACAAGACCGCCTTCTTCTCCCTCGAGGCCACCGGTAAGCCGGGCCACCTGGTGGAGTTCGACGACACCACCACCATCTTCGAGAACCCGAACCAGAAGGAGACCGAGGACTACATCGCCGGTCGCTTCGGTTAAGCTCGGGCTTTCGCTTGTCGACGACACACCGCCCTCCCCATCCACGGGATCGGCGGTGTTTCGCGTTTTAGGGCCCATACGATCTCCGAGCCCCAACCCCCGAACCCAAACCCGGACAATCTAGCCAAACCCGGATAGTTAGCCGCCCTTATGTAGTCAGTTCTGTACGTAAGGGTGCGAAACTATCCGGGTTTGCGGCAGCTATCAGGGTTTGATGTGGCGGCTAGGCGCGCGGGGTGAAGCGGCGCTGCGATTCCGCGATACGCTCGGCCTGCTCTTCATCGTCTAAATCGCGGTAGGTGGCGTACTCGTCCGCATGCGAGCCGGTGACCATGAAGATCACGCGCTCGCCGATGCGTACACAGTGGTCGGCGTAGCGCTCGAAGTAGCGCGCCACCAGCGCGCAGTCCACGGCCTCGCGGTTGGAATGCTCCCAGTCCGCGCTCGAGGCATTCGCAGTCAGTTCACGGGTCATGGTGTCCACGCGAGCATCCGCGTCGCGCAGTAGCAACGCCGCTTCGACATCGGGAGATTCGATGAGCTGGACCGCAACCTCTGCCATCGCGTTCGTCGCCTCGGCGATGTCCACGAGCGCTGGGCCGACCTCAGCGGGCAGGGCCGGGGCGGGGTGGTGCTGACGCGCGATCGTCGCCACGAGTCTGGCGAGATTGCCCATCCGCGTGAGGTCGCCTTCGATGTGCAGGTAGGACACCACTTGTCGCAGATCAGTGGCTACGGGGCTCTGGCGAGCCAGCAACGCCATCGCGCGGTCCTCGCAGCGCGCGTGGATTTCGCAGAGCTGGTCAATGCCTGAAAGAGCTTCTTCGGCCGCCTCCAAGTCTTGGTTGATCAGCGCGTGTGCGGCGTGCACCATGTGGTTTCGCGCGAGTTCGCTCATAGTGAGAATGTCGTCGGTATACGCCTGAAGACGCTGCCGGAACGCGGTGCGCAGCTTGATCTGGGGGCGCGCGCTACCCGGAGCGTTATCCGCCATTGTTCTCGACCTCGGCGCCTTCGGGGACCGTCTCATCCTCGGGGTCGTCCAACCAGCCGTCGGGAAGCGCAACCTTTGATGGTGAACCCTGTCGGCCGCGCGCATCGTCAGCGTGCTCTGCCACAGCCTCAGACAGTTCCGGCGACGCCCAGATGGTTTCCAACAGCGATTCGAGCTGCGCCAGGGACTCGACCTGCGCCAGGTCCTTTCGGAACTTGCCCCCGACCGGGAACCCTCTCAGGTACCAACCGGTGTGCTTGCGAATATCCCGACACGCGTGGGACTCGCCGTCGTGAAGCGCTAAGAGCTCCGCGTGGCGGTAGATGATGCGGGCGACCTCCCCCAAGGTGGGCTCGGGTGGGATGTCTTCACCGCGGAGCTGCGCGCCGAGTTGGGAGAAAAGCCACGGCCGGCCGAGGCACCCGCGGCCGACCTCGACACCGTGGCAGCCGGTTTGCGCCATCATCCGCGCGGCGTCTTCGGCGGCGAAAATGTCGCCGTTGCCAATCACTGGCACGCCCGTGCCGTCCATGTGCTCGACCAGACGGCCGATCTCGTCCCACTGCGCCACACCCGAGTAGCGCTGGTCCGCCGTGCGCGCGTGCAGCGCCACCGCAGCCGCGCCCTCCTCTGCGGCGATGCGGCCAGCGTCGAGGTGCGTGTGGTGGTCGTCGTCAATGCCGATGCGGAACTTCACGGTCACTGGCACGCGACCGTCAGCAGCTTCAACCGCGGCGCGCACGATGTTGCCGTACAGCCTGCGCTTATACGGGATCGCCGATCCGCCACCCTTGCGCGTCACCTTTGGCACCGGGCAGCCGAAGTTCATGTCGACGTGGTCCGCGATGTCTTCCTCCACGATCATCCGCACCGCTTCGTACGTGAACTTCGGATCCACGGTGTAGAGCTGCATCGACCGCGGCGTCTCCACGTCCGCGAATGTCGTCATGTGCAGCGTCTTCTGGTTCCGCGCCACCATCGCGCGTGCCGTGATCATCTCGCACACATACAGCCCGCTCGCGGTGCCCGTGAGCTGCTCCTCGATCTCGCGGCACAGCACGCGAAACGGCATATTGGTCACGCCTGCCATCGGCGCGAGCATGACGGGGGAGTCAAGGTCGATCCCCCCGATCGAAAGCGCAGTGGTGGTAGGTGCCGTCATAATGCCCCTATTCTTCCCGCCCGAAGCGATTCAGTCCAATCACACTTTCGGGGGTGGGGCATTCGCTTTTCGACGCTTCGTTTAAACCAACTTCCCCACACAAATGCAAGATAGGTCACAATGGTGGGGAACTGTTACCCGAATCCATAGCTAAAGAGAGGGATCTTTCATGAGCGACCGTATCGCCAGCGCCAAGCTCCGCGACAAGGTGATGTCTGCCGAGGAGGCAGCTGAGTTCGTCGAGCACGGTGACAAAGTCGGTATTTCCGGCTTCACCGGCGCCGGCTACCCGAAGGCCCTGCCGGGAGCGATCGCCGAGAAGGCCAAGGCTGCCCACGACAAGGGCCAGGACTTCAAGATCGATCTGTTCACCGGTGCATCCACCGCGCCTGAGTGTGACGGTGTGCTTGCTGAGGCGGGCGCGCTGCGCTACCGCATGCCGTACCAGTCCGACCCGCAGATGCGTAACAAGATCAACGCCGGCGAGATGAAGTTCCAGGACATCCACCTGTCCCACTCCGGGATGATGGTTGAGCAGGGCTTCTTCGGTGACATCAACGTCGCCATCATCGAGGCTGTGCGCATCACCGAGGACGGCAACATTGTCCCGTCGTCTTCCGTGGGCAACTCCGTCGAGTTCCTTAACGCTGCGCAGAAGATCATCATCGAGGTCAACTCCTGGCAATCCGAGGATCTCGAGGGTATGCACGACATCTGGACCGTGCCGCCGCTGCCGAACCGCATCCCGATCCCGATCACCAAGGCCGGCGATCGCATCGGCACCACCTATATCGAGATCGACCCAGAGAAGGTCGTCGCTGTGGTGGAGACCAATGACCCGGACCGCAACGCCCCGTTCAAGGCACCGGATGAGGTTTCCGAGCAGATCGCCGGCAACTTCCTCGATTTCCTCGAGCACGAGGTGCAGGCTGGCCGCCTGGCATACGACGGCTACGTTATGCAGTCCGGCGTGGGCAACGTCCCGAACGCCGTGATGGCGGGCCTGATGGAGTCCAAGTTCGAGAACATCCAGGCCTACACCGAGGTGATCCAGGACGGCATGGTCGACCTCATCGACGCCGGCAAGATGACCGTGGCCTCTGCGACCTCCTTCTCCCTGTCGCCGGAGTACGCAGAAAAGATGAACAACGAGGCTGCCCGCTACCGCGAGTCCATCATCCTGCGTCCGCAGTCGATCTCCAACCATCCGGAGGTGATCCGCCGCACCGGCCTCATCGCCACCAACGGCATGATCGAGGCCGACATCTACGGCAACGCGAACTCCACCCACATCAACGGCTCCCGCCTGATGAACGCTCTGGGCGGTTCCGGTGACTTCACCCGCAACGCCTACATCTCCTCCTTCATCTCTCCGTCGGAGGCCAAGGGTGGCGCCATCTCCGCAATCGTGCCGATGGTTTCCCACGTCGACCACACCGAGCACGACGCGATGGTCTTCATCACCGAGTACGGTGTTGCCGACCTGCGTGGCCTTGCGCCGCGCGACCGCGTGGCCAAGATGATCTCCATCGCGCACCCGACCTACCGCCCGCTGCTGGAGGAGTACGTCGAACTCGCTTCCAAGTGCAAGTACCAGTCCACTCCGCACGACCTGAAGCATGCCTTCGACTTCCACAACCGCATCGAAGAGACCGGCACGATGCAGAAGAAGGACGCGCAGTAAGCGCCTTTCGCCACGAAGCGCCCGCCCAGTTCACACGCTGGACGGGCGTTCCGCTTATCCGATCCACCGTGCCCCTCAAACCCCTCGCCCTCTTTACCCCCAACTTTTAAGCACCAAGTTGGGGTTTAACTCAGAAAGAAGCACCAACTTGGGGCTGAAAAGTTGGCGCTTAAAGGTTGGTGGTGAAGGCCAGCCGCTTACTCAACCTTCCGGCCGGCCCCGCTAGCCCCACTGGCCCCGCTAGCCCCACTGGCCGCACTGGCCCCACCGGCCGCATGCCCCCGCCGCCGCGCATCCCCGATCTCGGCAAGCACTCTGTCCAGATGGTCCCGAAGATCCTCGTAGTAGTACCGCATAACCGGATGCCCTTGCCGCAACATCCACCGCTCGCGATCCCGCTCGGCGCGCAGCACCTCGTTCGCTTTGTCTCGCGTTTTACTGCGCCCGTCGATCTCTACCACCAGGATTTCGTCGAAGAGAAAATCGGCACGGAATGGCCCGATCTGCGCCTGAAACCTCCACCCGCCAACGCCGCGCTCGATGAGTTCTGCCCGAAACCATGATTCGAGCGCCGAATCCGACCCCGACACCGCGCAAGCGATCGCACGCAACACAACCGCCTTGTTCCGGAACCGTCCCATCTTCGCTGCAGCTTCCAGAAGCTGTTCGCGCGTGGCTTTCCCCGCAGCGAGCACCCAATCCATGGCCACCAAGCCCTCCACGAACCCGTAGTAGCGTGCGATATCGATGCAGGTCCGTACCGCATCGGTCACCTCGACCCCGTGCAACTTCTCCTTCTCGTCATCCCGCAACGGACTCCATCGATAGACCGCACCACGCAGCGCCTTGGATCCTGCCGGTCGCTTCCCCGACGGCAGCGTCACCTCGTGTGCGAACGGTGCCCATGGCAGCATCCACATTCCATGCACCCGCGCTGCACTACGCCCCACCAGCGTCCCCTTGTACATTCCGCGGCCAGTGGCTACCGCCTCCACTGCCTCGCGCATCCACTTCGGCAGCGTCTCAAACGCCGCCCGTGCCATGTACTGCGTCGCCGCCAGTTGCGCATACTCGTCCCCGATCAAAGCCGCCTTCAGCTCGGCATTTCGAGAGAGCTTTCGCTTATCGACGACCCCTTCAACCGCATTGGCCAACTCCACCCGAAACTCCTCGGCTTGTCGTTGAACCAAGCTGATCTGTCGATTCCCCCGCTCATTCCCCATGTCCGAATTCTCGCACACGGACAAACGAAAGGCACGCAACAGATTCGAATCTGTGGATAACTCGCCCCGATTTCAAGTTCGCTGGCCCGATTGTCTACGATTGACGCTTACGGGCCTTTAGCTCAGTTGGTAGAGCTACGGACTTTTAATCCGCAGGTCCCGGGTTCGAGCCCCGGAGGGCCCACAACTCATGCACAACCTCGGTGTCGACGCCAATGCGGTCTGGATGGCCCTGGCCATCTCCCTATTCGCCGGGCTTTCAACGGGCCTTGGCGGTGTCATCGTCGCGCTCAAGCGCAGTCCAAGCGCCAGGTTCCTCGCCGGCTCCCTGGGTTTCTCGGCCGGTGTCATGGTCTACATCTCGCTGATCGAGCTCCTGCCCGAGGGCATCGAATCGCTCATCGAAGCGGATAACCCTAACCCCGAACTGTGGGGCACAGTCGCCTTCTTCGCTGGGATTGTGGCGATCGCGCTCATCGACCGCCTCGTCCCTGAAGATGTCAACCCTCACGAGGATCCGCATTCAAACGGCTCCAACCGCATGCGCAACGTCGGCGTGTTCACGGCCGCCGCAATCGCGATCCACAACTTCCCGGAAGGCTTTGCCACGTTCATGGTGGCCCTCGCTGACCCGGTGCTCGCTCTGCCCATCGCATTCGCGATCGCCGTGCACAACATTCCGGAAGGTGTCGCCGTCGCTGTGCCGCTGCGTGAGGCGACAGGACGTAAGTGGCGTGCCGCCGGGTGGGCGGCGCTGTCTGGGCTCACGGAACCGCTCGGCGCGATTATCGGCTTCCTTCTGCTGCGCCCGTTCCTGGGTCCGCAGACCTTGGGTCTCACGTTCGCGGCGATCGCCGGCGTAATGGTCTTCGTCAGCTTGGACAAGCTGCTGCCCACCGCAATCCAAACGGGTCGCCACCACGCCGCGGTCTACGGCCTCGTTGCCGGCATGGCGGTCATGGCCGTGAGCCTGCTCGTTCTACCGGGGTAGGCTCGCCCATATGGGTCTGATCCGGTTCATTCTCAACATTATCTGGCTGCTCACCGCAGGTATCTGGCTGTTCATCGGCTACACCCTTGCGGGCATTCTGGCCTGCCTGCTCATTGTCACCATCCCGTTCGGCATCGCGTCATTCCGCATTGCGGGTTACGTGATCTGGCCGTTTGGCCGTGAGGTGGTGCAGGGCGAGCCGGGTGTCTTCAGCCTGCTGGCCAACGTCATCTGGTTTGTACTCGCGGGCATGTGGCTGTCAATCGGCCACGTCACCACCGCAGTTGTTCAGGCGCTGACCATCATCGGCCTGCCTATGGCATGGGCAAACCTGAAGATGATCCCGGTGACCTGCTTCCCGTTCGGCTCACGCGTCGTGTCAAGCAGCGACGAGCGCTCGCGCTACGCCCCCGTCGTGCGCTAACCGCTACTTCCACACCTCGAGCTTGATCAGCGGCACGTCGCCGTCTTTCACCAGCGCGAGTTCGTCGGCATCCGCTGAGTGCTGGTCCTTGATCTCCTGCTGCAGGCGGAGCTGGAAGCGGTGCTCTTCGCCGTCGACGGTAACGGTACCGAAGCAGGTATGCTCGTTGTGCTCGTCGATCTCGACGTCGCCCACAACAACGTCGGGAGTCTGGCCGGTGCCGTGAACCTCAAAGATCGGCGCACCAATCGAGAAGTCCGCACCGCGGCCCCCGGCTAGGATCAAAGCAATCACTTCACGCACGCCCACGGGATCAGCTGTCAGGTGCGACACTGAACGGTCGCCGAGGACGGAGTGGGAGAGGGGCAGCAATTCGTCGTCAAGCGCAATGCTCTTGTCGCGATACGTCAGACCGCACTGGGTGAGCGTGCCGTGACTGTCGGTGCCGACGAGTACCTCGATGCCCACCTCGTTGTCGCGATCAACCGCCCGATACGAACCGAGACGTTCGACGATCGGGGAGTGCTCCGCGAGGATCTCGTCCTTGGTCGGGGAGAGGGACGCGTCGTGAATGATTGCTTCAGCCATGCTCCCCACTGTAGTGCTCGTTTGGTTGTTGGGAAGGCGTTGTTCTATGATCAACAGGCTGTCTAAGCAGCGCCCCCATCGTCTAGAGGCCTAGGACTCCGCCCTTTCACGGCGGCAACACGGGTTCGAATCCCGTTGGGGGTACGGCCCTGTGGCGCAGTTGGTTAGCGCGCCGCCCTGTCACGGCGGAGGTCGCGGGTTCAAGTCCCGTCAGGGTCGCCGGTAGCGGAGTTCTTCGGAAGTCCGCTTTTCGCTTATCGACGGCCCTTTGTTGCCGCAGTTACTTTCTCCCAACGAGCCGCTGCGCGCCGGCTTTCGCGCGTTGCAGGGCGTTTTGATCGCCCAGGATCGTGCTGCAAATGAGCGCGCCTTCGTAGAGTTCGTGGATGAGTTCTCCAACTTGTTCATCGCCTGTTGTGGTGAAGAACAGTGTCCGCATCCACTGCTTCTCCTGGCGGATGGCCGTCTGTATTTCTGCACCGCTGTTGCCGCCCAGCTCCGCCCATGCGTTGACGAAGCCGCACCCACGGGGGTTGTCCGCTAACCATTCGCGCGTGAGGTCGAAGACAGCGCTGACCGGGTCCTCGCCCGAGTCGATCGCCACTTGGACCCGCTGAAGCACAAGCGTTTGCCACCGATGCGCCCGGGCGGTGAGGTAGGCGCAGATCAACCCTTCCTTGGAGCCAAACCGTTGGTACAGGGTCCGTTTGGTCACTCCCGACTGTTCAACCACGAGGTCAAGGCCCGTGGCGCCGATGCCGCGCGCGTAGAACAGCTCGGATGCGGCGTCGAGGATGCGTTGGCCGCCGGGCGTGGTTTCGGGCGGTTGTGCCGGGGAGAGGTCATTAAGTGCAGGCAAGGTTTGCTCCTTCCGGTGGAGGTACATTGACAGTATACCGACTGGTATATTTACCCTGTTGCGGTGAAACAGATCCTGATTGCTATCGCGTTCGTTGTGTGTTGGAGTTCCGGGTTCGTTGGCTCGCTGTTGGCTGGCGACTGTGCGTCTCCCGTTGGTCTCCTTGCCTGGCGGTACCTGGTCACCTCGGCGCTGCTCCTGGGTGCGGTTGGTCTCATTCGGGCGGCGAACGCTCCGATCAAAGCCCGTGCCCTGCCAGCTCTGAGCCGCACTGACGTGTGGCAGCAGGTGGCTATCGGCGTGCTCTCCCACGCGATCTTTCTCGGTGCGGTCTTCAGCGCCTCCGCGGCTGACATCGACCCGGGTATCACCTCCCTGATCTGCGCGCTGCAACCTCTCCTTGTTGCGGCAGTGAGTTCGCGTTTGTGGAACGACCCGTTCAACGGCCGAATGTTCGCCGGTCTCGGCCTGGGGCTGGCCGCAGTGGGGCTCGCCGTGGGCTCCATCGATTTTGCCGCCTCGGCCGCGGTGAGCTTGCTGCTGCCGTTCGTGGCCCTGTTTGCCTTGTCGGCTACTGCTGTCCTGGAGCGCGCATGGCGCCCAAAGGCGAGCATTGTGCAGGCATTGGCCATTCAAACCACCACCGCGGCGGTCTTGTTCGTGGGGGTCGCCGTGGCGACAGGACGCATCGGCGTCACCGTCAATGCTGAGCTTGTGTGGGCAATCCTGTGGCTGGTCTTCCTTTCCGGCGTCGGAGGATACGCCGCTTACACCGCTAGCCTGCGAACCATCGGACCAACCACAACCAGCGTGCTGCTGTTCCTTACCCCGCCAGTTACTTCGCTCTGGACGTGGATGATGTTTGGCCAAGAGATCAGTCTTGTGCAGCTCGCGGGTATGGGTTTAGGTCTCATCGCCGTTGCTCTGACTGTTCGGGGACAACGCCAGGCGACGAGCTAATCCACACCGAAAAGACACCGTGCCTGCGGATTTGTAGGCGGGGGAAGGGTCTGTGTAAGGTATCAATTCGTGCAAGAGCACGATAACAACAGAATATGGCCCTGTGGCGCAGTTGGTTAGCGCGCCGCCCTGTCACGGCGGAGGTCGCGGGTTCAAGTCCCGTCAGGGTCGCAGAACAGCTTCGCGGAAGCGGTTCTGGCCAGATAGCTCAGTCGGTAGAGCACACGCCTGAAAAGTGTGGGGTCGCCAGTTCGATCCTGGCTCTGGCCACACCAAAACTCCCTCTCGTACATCATGCGGTAGGGAGTTTTCTCGTTGAGTAGTTGGCGCTGCCAGTAAGGTGGGCGCATGTCTAACAACAACTACGAATTGGCAATCAACGAGTCCGCCCAGCAGTACGAGCTCACCATCGACGGCGAGCTGGCCGGTTTCGCGTCCTATAGCGACCTCATCGGCGTGCGCGTGCTGCCGCACACCGTGGTGGACCCGAAATTCAGAGGCCAAGGGCTATCGAAGCCGCTTATCAAGTTCGCCCTGGACGACATCCGTGAGCGGGGCCTGGGCGTCGTGCCCATGTGCTCGGCCGTCGCCGCATACATTGACGCGAACCCGGAATACAAAGACCTGGTCTAGCGTCGTGGTTTAACAACCTGATTTAGATGATGTAGCTGCCCGGGTCGACGTAGTTGTCCGGATCGACCAGGTGCCTCTGCTCGTCGGACTTACGGTGGCGCACCTTGGCAGGGATGCCCACCGCAATCGAGTTCTCCGGCACGTCTTTCGTAACCACAGCATTCGCGCCGATGGCTGAGTTCGCGCCGATGGTGATGGGGCCGAGCACCTTGGCTCCGGCGCCGATGGTCACGTTGTCGCCGATTGTGGGGTGGCGCTTCGTCTGAGTGAGCACCTGCCCGCCCAAGGTGACACCGTGGTAGAGCATCACACCGTCACCGATCTCGGCGGTTTCGCCGATCACGATGCCCATCCCGTGGTCAATGAAGAAGCGGCGGCCAATGGTGGCACCTGGGTGGATCTCAACGCCGGTAAGGAACCGGTTGAACTGCGCCAGAACGCGGGCCGGGCCTTTCCACCCGCGCACCCACATGGCATGGCAGGCGCGGTGAATCCAAATCGCGTGGAGGCCGGAGTAAACGATCGCGTTCTCCACGTCGCCGCGTGCTGCGGGATCGTGCTCGCGGGCGTTGGCCAGGTCCTCGCGGACAGTGGCGATGATCGAAAACAGCATGCGGGTGAGCTTACATGCGAAACCCCCGCGCCCAGCTGGTTAGATTCGAAGCTGGGAAGCGGGGGCGCAATCGTCGTTAAGCGAAATGCTCTTAGTCGCGGATGTCTTCGTACAGGAGGGTGGAGACGTAACGCTCGCCGAAGTCCGGGATGATGACGACGATGGTCTTGCCCTCGTTCTCCTCGCGGGCAGCAAGCTCAAGCGCGGCCTTCACGTTCGCGCCGGCGGAGATACCGCCGAGGATCGCGTCCTTGACTGCGAGTTCGCGAGAGATGGCGACTGCGTCCTCATTGGTCACTGCGATGATCTCGTCCACCATCGAGCGGTCGAGGGTGTCCGGGATGAAGTTCGCGCCGAGGCCCTGGATCTTGTGCGGGCCAGCCTCGCCCTTGGACAGCAGGGGGGAGGCGGCCGGCTCAACAGCCACTGCCTTGAGATCCGGGTTCTGCTCCTTGAGGAACTTGCCGGCGCCCGAGACGGTGCCGCCGGTGCCCACGCCCGCGACCAGGATGTCGACCTGGCCGTCGGTGTCCTCCCAGATTTCCGGGCCGGTGGTGGTGTAGTGGATGCGCGGGTTCGCCTCGTTTTCGAACTGGCGGGCCAGAACCGCGTTCTCCTGCTCGGCAACGATTTCGTTTGCCTTCTCCACGGCGCCCTTCATGCCCGCTGCGCCCGGGGTGAGCACGATCTCCGCACCGAAAGCACGCAGAACCACGCGTCGCTCGGTGGACATGGTCTCCGGCATGGTCAGGATGACCTTGTAGCCCTTGGCAGCGCCGGCGAGCGCGAGCGCAATACCGGTGTTGCCCGAGGTTGCCTCGACGATGGTGCCGCCCGGCTTGAGCTCGCCGGAAGCCTCCGCGGCCTCGACGATCGCCTTACCAATGCGGTCCTTCACCGAGTTTGCTGGGTTGTAAAACTCCAGCTTGGCCAGCACGCGAGCCTTTGAGTTCTCGGTGATTCCGTGCAGCTCAACAAGCGGGGTGCCGCCGACGAGGTCGAGAACATTGTTTGCAATTTTCGCCATGGTCTAGTACTCCTTAGGGGTTTTAATTTCAGGGCCTATCCAGAAGTGTACCGGCTGCCACTAGACAACACAGTTTAAGCTCGCCGTACCGATTTGTCTACAAGTTCTCACCTGGGGGTTTGGGGCTCTTTCTTCGCTTATCGACGGCTCCCCCCACGCCTTACCCACGGGGGCAACGCAAGGGTGTAGGTATTCCCACACCAACAGACATCCTTATCGCTGGCGGGGCCAAATTTGGCTACCCCCAAGCGGTGGTTATGATTTGCCATATGACTGTGGACGCCCAACGGGTCAAAGACGATGACGATGCAATTCGCGCAGCTCTTACCGCGCTGAAGACCGCGACCGGCATCCCGGTGGCCATGTACGGAACGCTGCTGGCCGACAACCGCTTGCAGATCACCCAGTGGATCGGGCTGCGTACCCCCGCACTGCAGAATCTCATCATTGAGCAGGGGGCGGGCGTTGGCGGCCGCGTAGTGGCAACTCGCCGCGCAGTCGGTGTCTCCGACTACACCCGGGCAAACGTCATCTCCCATGATTACGACAAGGTGATCCAGGACGAGGGTCTGCACTCTGTGGTTGCGGTGCCGGTGATCGTGCAACGCGAAATCCGCGGCGTGCTCTACGTCGGTGTGCACTCAACCGTGCGCCTGGGCGACAAGGTGATCGAAGAGGTCACGTTGACCGCGCGCACGCTTGAGCAGGAGCTGGCCGTGAACTCCGCCATGCGACGCTTGGACGGCGGGAAGGCGGCCACCAGTCAGGGCCGAGTGATGAACGGCGCGGAGTGGGAACAGGTCCGCTCGACGCACTCAAAGCTGCGGATGCTAGCTAACCGTGTCGAAGACGAGGCGTTGCGCAAGGAACTCGAGCAGCTTTGCGACCAAATGGTTTCCCCGGTTCGCGTAAAGCAGTCGACCAAGCTGTCTGCCCGCGAACTTGATGTGCTCTCCTGCGTCGCGCTCGGTCATACCAACGTCGAGGCTGCCGAGGAAATGGGCATTGGAGCCGAGACCGTGAAGTCGTATCTGCGCAGTGTGATGCGCAAACTCGGCGCCCACACACGCTACGAGGCGGTCAACGCTGCCCGTCGCATTGGGGCATTGCCGTAATCCGGTGCGCGCGAGCGCGAGTTGGGTACGGTTAGGAATGTGAAAGAACGATTCCTGGTCACTGGCGGTGCTCGACTCGAAGGCGTTGTCAAAGTTGACGGCGCAAAAAACAGTGTCTTGAAGCTCATGGCCGCGGCGCTTCTCGCCGAAGGCACGACCACATTGCATAACTGTCCCGAGATCTTGGACGTTCCGTTGATGCGCAAGGTCCTTGTAGGTCTCGGGTGTGAGGTGGATATTGACGGAGCCACCGTGCACATTCACACCCCGGCCACCGTTTCGCCCAATGCGGACTTCGAAGCTGTCCGCCAATTCCGTGCTTCCGTCGCGGTGCTTGGCCCTCTGGTCGCCCGGTGTAACGAGGCGCGCGTGGCGCTTCCCGGTGGCGACGCAATCGGCTCGCGCCCGCTGGATATGCACCAGACGGGTTTGGAAAAGCTCGGGGCAACCACCCGCATCGAGCACGGTGCGGTGGTCGCCGAAGCGGAGCGCCTGCGCGGAGCAAAGATCAGCCTGGACTTCCCATCCGTGGGCGCCACGGAGAACATCGTGACCGCTGCAGTGATGGCGGAGGGGCAGACGGTGCTGGACAACGCGGCTCGCGAGCCCGAGGTCGTCGACCTCTGCGAAATGTTGAACTCAATGGGTGCGCGCATCGGCGGCGCAGGCACGTCGACAATCACTATCGACGGAGTGGAGAAGCTGTATCCGACTGAGCACACCGTGGTCGGTGACCGCATCGTAGCCGGCACGTGGGCCTATGCAGCAGCAATGACCCGCGGCGACATCACCGTGGGCGGCGTTGCGCCTCGGCACCTGCACCTGGCGCTGTCGAAACTGAAGCTGGCGGGCGCGGACATCGAGACTTACGACAACGGCTTCCGCGTGCGCATGGACCAGCGTCCCAAAGCCGTGGACTACCAAACGCTGCCATTTCCCGGCTTCCCGACGGACCTGCAGCCGATGGCAATCGCGATCTCTTCAATTGCCGAGGGGGTCTCGGTGATCACCGAGAACGTCTTCGAAGCGCGCTTCCGGTTTGTCGACGAGATGCTGCGTCTCGGCGCGGACGCGAACGTGGATGGCCACCACGTTGTGCTCCGGGGAGTCGATGAGTTGTCTTCCACAGACGTGTGGTCGTCCGATATCCGTGCAGGAGCGGGTCTGGTGCTCGCTGGCTTGGTGGCGGATGGGGTGACGACGGTGCACGACGTCTACCACATCGATCGCGGATATCCGTCGTTCGTTGAGCAGCTGACCGCGCTTGGCGCCAGGATCGAGCGTGTCGGCGCGGAGTAGATTGCATTACCTTCAACAGCACGAAAACGTGTGTTGTGGTGCGGGTTTGTGTTGTTGTGGTGGTGTGTGTAGGTTTATGTGAGTCAGCGCGACCGACAACGCCCCGCCTGGATGTGGTTTCAGGATTGTGTGAGCGGTAGGAAAACGAGCGCTAACGGCTAAGAATCTTACGTCTCCTTCTGGATGATCTGCTTTGTTGTGGGTTGTTTGGGGGGTGTGCGTGTGTTGTTTGAGAACTCGATAGTGTGCCAATGCATTTTTTGTTTGTGAACTTTTGCGTTGTGTGGTGTGTTTGTGGTTGGTGCTTGCTGCCCCTAGCTGTTTGTGTGGGGTGGTTGGTGTGTGCCGGTCATCATGGCCTTGAACCAATGATTGGGGCTTGTGGTGTGCTGGTGAAAAGCTACACAGCATCATGCGTGTGATGGTTTCACGAGTAGTTTTTTTAAAACTGTGTTGTTTGTTGGTTTTTCCTCGTCGGATACAACAAGCAGACACGAAGGTAATTTTTGGATAGCCAGTCCAGCACGGTTTTGTGTTGGGTGGTTTGTTTTGGTTGGGTATTGGGCTTTTCACGGCCTGTTTCTTCTGAAACACGCACTGGGCAGTTATTGTTTGGTGTTTTTGTGGAGAGTTTGATCCTGGCTCAGGATGAACGCTGGCGGCGTGCTTAACACATGCAAGTCGAACGGAAAGGCCGAAGCTTGCTTTGGTACTCGAGTGGCGAACGGGTGAGTAACACGTGGGTGATCTGCCCTGCACTTTGGGATAAGCCTGGGAAACTGGGTCTAATACCGGATAGGACCACGGTGTGGTGATCGTGGTGGAAAGTTTTTTCGGTGTGGGATGAGCTCGCGGCCTATCAGCTTGTTGGTGGGGTAATGGCCTACCAAGGCGTCGACGGGTAGCCGGCCTGAGAGGGTGTACGGCCACATTGGGACTGAGATACGGCCCAGACTCCTACGGGAGGCAGCAGTGGGGAATATTGCACAATGGGCGCAAGCCTGATGCAGCGACGCCGCGTGGGGGATGACGGCCTTCGGGTTGTAAACTCCTTTCGCCAAAGACGAATTTTGACGGTATTTGGAGAAGAAGCACCGGCTAACTACGTGCCAGCAGCCGCGGTAATACGTAGGGTGCGAGCGTTGTCCGGAATTACTGGGCGTAAAGAGCTCGTAGGTGGTTTGTCGCGTCGTTTGTGGAATACCGGGGCTTAACTTCGGGGTTGCATACGATACGGGCATAACTTGAGTGCTGTAGGGGAGACTGGAATTCCTGGTGTAGCGGTGAAATGCGCAGATATCAGGAGGAACACCGATGGCGAAGGCAGGTCTCTGGGCAGTAACTGACGCTGAGGAGCGAAAGCATGGGGAGCGAACAGGATTAGATACCCTGGTAGTCCATGCCGTAAACGGTGGGCGCTAGGTGTGAGTCCCTTCCACGGGGTTCGTGCCGTAGCTAACGCATTAAGCGCCCCGCCTGGGGAGTACGGCCGCAAGGCTAAAACTCAAAGGAATTGACGGGGGCCCGCACAAGCGGCGGAGCATGTGGATTAATTCGATGCAACGCGAAGAACCTTACCTGGGCTTGACATACACCGGATCGGCCTAGAGATGTGGTTTCCCTTGTGGTTGGTGTACAGGTGGTGCATGGTTGTCGTCAGCTCGTGTCGTGAGATGTTGGGTTAAGTCCCGCAACGAGCGCAACCCTTGTCTTATGTTGCCAGCACGTGATGGTGGGGACTCATGAGAGACTGCCGGGGTTAACTCGGAGGAAGGTGGGGATGACGTCAAATCATCATGCCCCTTATGTCCAGGGCTTCACACATGCTACAATGGTCGGTACAACGCGCTTGCGAGCCTGTGAGGGTGAGCGAATCGCTCTAAAGCCGGTCGTAGTTCGGATTGGGGTCTGCAACTCGACCCCATGAAGTCGGAGTCGCTAGTAATCGCAGATCAGCAACGCTGCGGTGAATACGTTCCCGGGCCTTGTACACACCGCCCGTCACGTCATGAAAGTTGGTAACACCCGAAGCCAGTGGCCTGTCAAAAGGAGCTGTCGAAGGTGGGATCGGCGATTGGGACGAAGTCGTAACAAGGTAGCCGTACCGGAAGGTGCGGCTGGATCACCTCCTTTCTAAGGAGCAGTACTTTAAACAAACCCTGCAGTTGCAGGGTGTGGTGGTTGAGGTTGCCGTGGGTGCGCCTGCCACCGAATACATTTGCAAAATATCCGGGTGGTCACATACCGGCGGGTGGCTTCAGAAACGTCGCCCGCGTTGGAGATGTCACGAGTGCACCGATGTATCAACGGGGGTTCATAAACATACGCGTTGGCATGCTGTTGGGTGTCTGGAACAACACACCGTTTGTGTGCACTGTGTGTGCATGGTGTGGTGTTCTTGTGGCCCGCATAGTCCTGGACGCAGCCGGTGGTTGTGTGTGGGGTGTGTGGGTGTGGTGTGTGAGAACTGGAGAGTGGACGCGAGCATGAACCAATCAATTGCCTGGCTCCTTGTGTGGGGTTGGGGTTGGTTGGGTAGTGTTTTTTTCTTTCTTTTTTGTGTGTTGCCCGCGCATATTCTGCTGTCACCTTTTGTTGTGGTGGTGGGGTGTGTGTGGGTGTTGTTTAGTGTGTTTTGTTTTAAGGGCGTACGGTGGATGCCTTGGCATGCTGGGCCGATGAAGGACGTGTGAGGCTGCGTTATGCCTCGGGGAGTTGCCAACTAAGCGTTGATCCGAGGATGTCCGAATGGGGAAACCCAGCCGTCGTTGTGGGCGGTTACCTGCAGGTGAATGCATAGCCTGTGTGGGGGTTGACGCGGGGAAGTGAAACATCTCAGTACCCGTAGGAGAAGAAAACAAGTGTGATTCCGTGTGTAGTGGCGAGCGATAGCGGATGAGGCTAAACCATGTGTGTGTGAGACCTGGCAGGGGTTGCATGCGTGGGGTTGTGGGGTATGACCGTGGCAGGCTGTCAACTGTCGCATCATGTGTTGTGTGTTAGCGGAAGTGTCTGGGATGGCACACCGGAGTAGGTGATGAGTCCTGTACGTGAAGGCGCACATGCGTGGTGTGGTCATTTTGCCCCGAGTAGCAGCGGGCTCGTGGAATCTGCTGTGAATCTACCGGGACCACCCGGTAAGCCTAAATACTCAGTGTGACCGATAGCGGATGAAGTACCGTGAGGGAATGGTGAAAAGTACCCCGGGAGGGGAGTGAAAGAGTTCCTGAAACCGTGCGCTGACAATCCGTCAGAGCACCTCTTGTGTGTGATGGCGTGCCTTTTGAAGAATGAGCCTGCGAGTTAGCGGCATGTCGCGAGATTAACCAGTTGGTTGGGGAGTCGTAGCGAAAGCGAATCCGAAATGGGTGCCTTTTAGTGGCATGTCCTAGACCCGAAGCGGGGTGATCTACCCATGGCCAGTGTGAAGCAGCTGTAAGAGGTTGTGGAGGCGCGAACCCACTTAGGTTGAAAACTGAGGGGATGAGTTGTGGGTAGGGGTGAAAGGCCAATCAAACTCCGTGATAGCTGGTTCTCCCCGAAATGCATTTAGGTGCAGCGTTGTGTGTGTTTGCCGGAGGTAGAGCTACTGGTTGGTTGAGCGGGACTATCATCTTAGCAATGTCAGCCAAACTCCGAATGCCGGTGAAACCTAGCACGGCAGTGAGACTGTGGGGGATAAGCTTCATAGTCGAGAGGGAAACAGCCCAGATCGCCGGTTAAGGCCCCTAAGGGTGTACTAAGTGGAAAAGGATGTGGGATCGCGAAGACAGCCAGGAGGTTGGCTTAGAAGCAGCCATCCTTGAAAGAGTGCGTAATAGCTCACTGGTCGAGTGGTTTCGCGCCGACAATATAGTGGGGCTCAAGTACACCGCCGAAGCCGCGGCAACGTTTTTGCGTTGGGTAGGGGAGCGTCGTGCATGGGGTGAAGCTGTACTGGAAGGGGCAGTGGACTGTGTGCGAGTGAGAATGCAGGCATGAGTAACGAATGGCAAGTGAGAATCTTGCCCGCCGAATGACGAAGGGTTCCTGGGTCAAGTTCGTCTTCCCAGGGTGAGTCGGGTCCTAAGGCGAGGCCGACAGGCGTAGTCGATGGTCAACGGGTTGATATTCCCGTACCCGTGTATCCGCGCCCAGTATCGAAGCGGTGAGACTAACCACCCAGAGCCGTACTGACAGCATCCTTTTGGGTGCCTGTGGTGTGGTGATGCGTGGGGCCTGATCCGTGGTAGGTCAGTGATGGGGTGACGCAGAGTGGTAGCCAAGCCACGTATTTGGATTGTGGTGCAAGCGTGCAGCACGACGGCTTGTCAAATGCGGCCGTCAGAAGGTGTGAGGCGTGATGCGTAGCCCAAAAGGGGTGATGTTGGTGATCCTGTGCTGCCGAGAAAAGCCTCTAGCGATGTGGATAGACGGCCCGTACCCGAAACCGACACAGGTTGTCAGGTAGAGCATACTCAGGCGAGCGGGTGAACTGTGGTTAAGGAACTCGGCAAAATGCCCCCGTAACTTCGGGAGAAGGGGGACCACACCTGGTGCGAAACACATGCGGTTTCAAGCTGGTGGTGGTCGCAGAGAAGAGAGGGGAGCGACTGTTTATCAAAAACACAGGTCCGTGCGAAGACGATGAAGTTGATGTATACGGACTGACGCCTGCCCGGTGCTGGAAGGTTAAGAGGACCTGTTAGGTGAGTTTCACCGAAGCGGAGAATTTAAGCCCCAGTAAACGGCGGTGGTAACTATAACCATCCTAAGGTAGCGAAATTCCTTGTCGGGTAAGTTCCGACCTGCACGAATGGCGTAACGACTCCCCTGCTGTCTCAACCACAGGCCCGGTGAAATTGCACTACGAGTAAAGATGCTCGTTACGCGCGGCAGGACGAAAAGACCCCGGGACCTTCACTACAGCTTGGTATTGGTGTTCGGTGCGGTTTGTGTAGGATAGGTGGGAGACTGTGAAGTAGCCACGCCAGTGGCCCGTGGAGTCGTTGTTGAAATACCACTCTGACCGTAGTGGATACCTGAACCTTGGCCCATGATCTGGGTTGGGGACAGTGCCTGGTGGGTAGTTTAACTGGGGCGGTTGCCTCCCAAAATGTAACGGAGGCGCCCAAAGGTTCCCTCAGCCTGGTTGGCAATCAGGTGCAAGAGTGTAAGTGCACAAGGGAGCTTGACTGCGAGACTTACCAGTCGAGCAGGGACGAAAGTCGGGACTAGTGATCCGGCACCTACTTGTGGATGTGGTGTCGCTCAACGGATAAAAGGTACCCCGGGGATAACAGGCTGATCTTCCCCAAGAGTCCATATCGACGGGATGGTTTGGCACCTCGATGTCGGCTCGTCGCATCCTGGGGCTGGAGTAGGTCCCAAGGGTTGGGCTGTTCGCCCATTAAAGCGGCACGCGAGCTGGGTTCAGAACGTCGTGAGACAGTTCGGTCTCTATCCGCCGCGCGCGTTGAAACTTGAAAAAGGCTGTCCCTAGTACGAGA
This sequence comes from Corynebacterium glaucum, assembly GCF_002287505.1. Classification (GTDB taxonomy): domain Bacteria; phylum Actinomycetota; class Actinomycetes; order Mycobacteriales; family Mycobacteriaceae; genus Corynebacterium; species Corynebacterium glaucum. Next base: position 2,101,786 of record NZ_CP019688.1, on the reverse strand, counting down.
GGACCGGGACGGACGTACCTCTGGTGTGCCAGTTGTTCCGCCAGGAGCAGCGCTGGTTAGCTACGTACGGAAAGGATAACCGCTGAAAGCATCTAAGCGGGAAGCCTGTTTTAAGATGAGGTTTCATAGGTTCCCCAAAGACGATGGGGTTGATAGGCCGGAACTGTACCCACAGTAATGTGGTCAGGCGACCGGTACTAATACACCAAAACCAAAACACCAACAACAAACACAAACCAGCAAAACACAACCTGCAACGCGTCCATTCTCCGGTATCTGACACACCACACCACCCCAACCAACAGGGGGGACCCCAACCCTGGGGACACAACAGTGTGGGGCCAACAACCACAAATGTGTCGGTAGTTGATAGCGGCGGGGAAACGCCCGGACCCATTCCGAACCCGGAAGCTAAGCCCGCCCGCGCCGATGGTACTGCACCCGGGAGGGTGTGGGAGAGTAGGTTACCGCCGACCCAACAACTTCACAACAACCACCTGCGACCGGTCACCCGCCAACACCACGGCGAGCGACCGGTCGCAGGCATTTCCATTGCCGATCTGTCCTGCCGAATACCGGCATCTATTAACTCGAGGTAGCGTATTCGTGGTGCCTGCTGGCAGCGGGTGTGGCATAGAAAGATTCGCGGCGCGAGAAGCGGGAGAAGTAATGGAATCAGCAGCACGGGCCGTGAATCTAGTGAAGACCTACGGTCAGGGGGATACGCAGGTCTCCGCGCTCGATGGGGTGAACGTCGAATTCGGCCGCAAGGCCTTCACCGCGATCATGGGTCCATCTGGGTCGGGTAAATCCACCCTCATGCATACGATGGCTGGGCTCGACTCGTTTACTTCCGGTGAGGCGTATATCGGTGGGACGGCGCTGTCGTCGTTAAGCGATAAAGCTCTGACTGAGCTGAGGCGCGACCGGCTTGGCTTCATCTTTCAATCTTTCAACCTTGTGCCCACGCTGACCGCTGCTGAAAACATCACCCTGCCAACTGACATCGCCGGTAGGAAGATTGATAGGGGCTGGTTCGACGAGATTACAGAGAGGCTTGGTCTCTCCAACCGCCTCACCCACCGTCCGAGTGAACTGTCGGGTGGGCAGCAGCAGCGTGTGGCGTGCGCCCGCGCGCTGGTGAGTAAACCCGAGATCATTTTTGGCGACGAGCCAACGGGAAACCTCGACTCCAACGCTGGACGGGAGGTGCTGAGTATTCTGCGCCAAGCGGTCGACCTGGACGGGCAGACCGTGGTGATCGTGACCCACGACGCTCGGGCGGCATCGTATGCAGACCGCGTGGTCTTCCTGCGCGACGGCCAGATTGTCAACGAGATGTGGGATCCGACGATGGATGCGATCCTTAAAGTCATGGCCGGAATCGAGCGCTGATGGCCGCCGGATCCCGGGCGATGACGAAGGTCTCGTTGCGTAACGTCGGTGCCCACAAACTGCGGCTGTCCTTGACGGTGCTTGCCGTGGTGCTTGGCACTGCATTCATCGCGGGATCAATGATGTTCACCAACATGCTGGAGCGCACGTTCGATTCGGCGCTGGCTACGCGGTACGAAAACGCCGATGTGGTAGTCGAGCCCGGTGACAATGCCAGTGCGGTGCCGCGCAAGGACTTTGATGAACTGGCTCAACGCGGCGGCGTCGAAAAGGTGAACGTCTCGGGGATGGTCATCGTCGTGGCCGCCCGGACGAATGAACAGGCGATTCAGACGCGCCAGGGCATGTCGATGTCGACGCTGTATTACGCCCCGGACGATGCGATCGGCCCGAGTCCCGACATCGTAGAGGGGCGCGCGCCTGAACCCCGCCCGGTCACTGAGGGCACGGCGGAGGTCATCCTCAACCGCAACGGCGCCGAGTTCTACGACATCAAGCTTGGCGAGGAACTCATCATCGTTGATACCGGAGCTCGCCAAACCGTCACGGTGGTCGGGCTTTACGACGATGAGGTGACGCAGGAGACGTCGTTAAGCTTTAGGCTCCCTGAGTCAGATTACCTGGACTTCTATGTGGCCGATGAGACGGTTCCCGGCATGACGCTGAAGGCTTCGGATCGCAATGGGGCTCAGGGGCTGGTCGACTCGATGATGCGTGATTACCCCGAGCTTTCTGTGCGCACGGGTGAGGAGGCTGCGAAGAAGGCTTCGGAAAGCGTGCGCGAGGCGCTGTCCTTTGTCTCGTATTTCCTGATCGCGTTCGGCCTGGTCGGCCTGCTGGTGGGCACGTTCCTGATCGCGAACACGTTCTCGATGATCGTCGCGCAGCGCACGAAAGAATTCGCGTTACTGCGCGCGCTCGGCGCTTCCCGCGGCCAGATCACGCGCTCGGTCTCGCTGGAGGCGTTCATTGTCGGCCTGATTGGTTCGGCTCTTGGCATAGGCGCCGGCGTGGGCATGGTCGCAGCAATCAAGTGGCTCTTGGGTTCCTATGGCATGCCGCTTCCCGCAGGGGGCTTAGGCTTTTCGACGGATGCGGCATTGGCGCCCATCGTGGTCGGTGTCATTGTGACCATGCTTTCTGCCTGGGCGCCGGCACGCCAAGCCGGGCAGGTGCAGCCGGTCGAGGCGATGCGTTCAAGCGAATCGGCCGCCCCGCAGCCGCTGACGCAGCGCACGGTGATTGGGGGTGTGCTGATTGCGCTTGGCGTTGCTGCGGCCGTCGGCGGGTTGCTGTGGGTGGACGGGCGTACCGCGTCCCGTGCCATGCTGGTCGGCATCGCTGCGGTGGCGGTGATCGCCGGCGTATTCCTTGCCGGTCCGGCGATGAGTTTGCCGATTGTGCCGCCGCTGGGCAGGATCATCGGCGCACCGTTTGGCACCGCGGGCAAGTTGGCATCCACTAACACGCAGCGCAACCCACGACGCACATCTGCCACCGCATTCGCCCTCATGCTGGGCATTGCCCTGGTGAACATCATCGGCATGTTCGGCGCATCGATGAAGTACTCCGTTGACAACGTGGCGGAGAACGAGGTGAGCGCTGAATACGTGCTGGCTGGGCCGGTGCTCGGTGCGTTCCCGATCCCGAACAACCTGATGGAACGCATCCCGGAGGTCGAGGGCGTGGGCGATGTCGCTGCCTACACCGAAGCGCCGCTGACCGTCAACGGCGAGTACTCCGCGCAGGTTGGCGAGTTCGGCTCCACTTCAGTGCTTTACGGCGATCCCAGCGACCTGATCACGATGGACATGGTCGACGGTACCTCTACGCTCGAGGGCAACACCGTCATTGCTCCCCGCGAGTGGGCGGAAGCGCGCGGCTGGTCTGTGGGGGACACGGTGACCGTCGCAGCTCCCGGCGTCTCGCCGGAGGTAGTCGAGGCGACGGTGGAAGGCATCTTCGAGAACTCCTCCATCCTCACCGCCGTGGTGGTGAGTGAAGACGTTGCGCAGCAGATTTCCGTGCCAGGCACCGTGAACATCATCATGCTGGGGGTGAGTAACGACGGCACCGTGAGCTCCGACCAACTGCGCAAGAATCTTGAGCAGGCGGTGAAGAGCGACATTGTGGTTCAGGTGCAGTCCAAAGACGACATCTCCGGCGAAGTGCTCGACCTGATCGACCAGATGCTCTTCATCCTCTACGCCCTGCTGTCCTTAGCCGTGGTGATCGCGGTACTGGGCATTGTGAACACGCTGACGCTGTCGGTGATCGAGCGCCGCCAGGAGATCGGCATGCTGCGCGCGGTGGGCACCCACCGCCGCCAGGTGCGCATCATGATCATCTTGGAGTCCGTTCAGATGGCGTTCTTCGGCGCCGTGCTGGGCATTGTGCTCGGTCTGAGCCTCGGGTGGGCGTTCTTGACGGTGCTCGCGGACCAAGGGCTCGACCGCATCGTCATCCCATGGAGTCTGGTCGGCTGGATGCTGCTGGGCAGTGTGATCGTGGGCATCATCGCTGCGCTGTGGCCGGCGAACCGGGCGGCGAAGACGCCGCCGCTGGACGCGATCGCAGATTAACCAGCGCAGACTCAGTAGCGCGGACTAAGCGAAGCCGCGCGCGCCCCACATGAGGCCGAAGTACGCGCTCACGATGCCGAGCGCCGCGGTCCAGGCCACGTAGCGCGCGGCCTCGCCGTAATTCTTGGTCTTGATCAGCTCGCCGATCTCCTTGGCCAGGGTCGACCAGGTGGACAGCGCGCCGGCGAAACCGACGCCTGCAGCAAGTTGCCACACTTCTGGGGCGCCGGCAACGAATCCCAGAATGGTGGCACCGGCCATGTTGGCAGCGAAAGTGCCGACCCGATCAGCGGGGATCTGGGACAGCGCCCAGCGAGCGAGGCCTCCCAGCGCGCCGCCCAGGAACACAGCGACGGTAGCGGTGATGAGGGTGGTGGGGTTGGCGGAGACGTCGATAAGCATGGCCCTAAGCCCCCCTCAACCTGTCACCTGCGAGCCAGGCGCACACGCAACCGACGAAACTGAGCACCATGAACACCAGCGCGGCGAGTGCCGACGCCTGCGCCGACGCAAGGGCGAGCGCGGAGAAGGTGGTGAACCCGCCGAGGAAACCGACGCCGATAAATGGCCCGGGTTTGAGCGCGCCCATGGCGAAACTGCCGACGATGTTGATGGCCAGCGTGAGCGCGAACTCGGCGGCGAGGCCGACGGTGGGCACAGCAGCCACGATGAGGAAGCGCGCGAGCGCCCCCAGCCCGGCACCGAGACCCACAAGCAGGGGTTCTTTTCCACTCTGAACAGGCACGTCGGTGAAGTGTACTTGAGAATGCAGAGGCGGTTAGCCTATTCCCCTTCGACAGGCCGGGACAGTGTGGGGTGCGTTTCGGCGCAACCCCCGGCGAGACTCCGGGGGTTTAACCCACGAGCCAATCATTCGGGCTGAACAGCTCGAAGTAGACACCCTTGGGGGATTTGTCGACCGGCAGGGCTTCAATGTCGGCGCGCAGAGCCTGCAGAAATGTCACACCGCCGCAGAGATAGACATCGGCACCAGCAAGGTCGTATTCCGCGATGTTCACCCGCTGACCGGCATCCCTGAAAGACACTCCCATTGTTGCATCCGCGATTGAGGCAATGAGCTCGCGCGATTCCTCGCGCTGAGCCCAGGATTCTTCGCTTACATCTGCGTGGATGTATGTCACCTTGCGGCTCGGCTCTTCTGCGGCGAGATGACCGAGAATACTTACCATTGGAGTGGAGCCGATACCGGATGAGACGAGCACTACCGAGTTGTCCCCTTCATGGAGGACCAGGTCGCCAGCGGCGAGGGTCGCATCCATGGTGTCTCCGACTTCAATGTTGTCGCGCAAGAAGGTGGAAACCTCACCCTCGGTGAGAACCGCGATGCGGTAATGGTTCGCGTCACCACCGATGATGGAATACTGGCGCAGCTGTCGAGCACCGTCGGGAAGCTTAACACCGACGGAGGTGTACTGACCCGGTCGCGGCACCGAGAAGTCCCCGGTCAAAGTGTAGGCAGTCACATCCTCGCTGAGCCTTTTCTTCTCGGTGACCGTTGCGGTGCGAAACACTTCACTGGGGGTCACGTTATCGGAGGCGTAGAGCTTGGCCTCGTGTTTGATCAGAACGTCCGCCATGAGCCAGTAGACCTTGTCCCAGGCTTCCGCGACCTCCGGCGTGACGGCATCCCCCAGCACATCGACGATGGCGGCCATGAGGTTGTCATGGACGATCTGATACTGGTCGGGGGTGATGCCGAGTGAAACATGCTTATGGGCAATACGGTCGAGCATCATCACCGGGTCGGGTGCGTCCGGGTCAACCAGCTGCGCGGCGAAGGTGGCCACCGAAGCTGCCAGTGCTTTCTGCTGGGCACCCTGTTTCTGATTACCTCGGTTGAACAGGTCGGAGAGCAACTCCGGGTGCGCGGCGAACATCTTGGAGTAAAAGACGCGGGTGATGGTTTCGATATTTTCCCCGACCAAAGGCAGCGTTGCCCTGACGGTTTCGCTGTGTTCCGGACTTAAGTGGGCTGATTTGGTGTCGGGCAGATCGGTGACGAACACGTGGTGATCCTCTCACGGGACGGAATGTTTATAACCGAGTTTATCCGTGTTTAATAAGGGGGTGAAGTCACCACAACCTAGCCACCTGGGGCGGGATTGGATGGCCCCTCAGACGAAGGAGGTTAGTTGGCGACTGGAGCCTTGGCCATCTTGTAGAGAGGTGCTCTCGCATGCTCCATGTGGGCCGGTTTGGCTGCCTGCTACGCCGCCCGCAGGATAGCGGCGTTCAGTTAAGAACATGTCGAGCATCTCACCCAATCGCTTAAAAGAAGCTCCCAACACATTCGCTTCTAGGAAAAGCATCCGCATACGCGTTCCCAAAAGCTCACTGCTTATTTCGCGCTTTGCATGAGCTGCTTCCAGTGCCTCTCGGCGACTTTGCGCATAGTCGCCGCCGGGGTCTGTTTCCCACAGCTGGGCGGCTTTCTTACCGCCCCTGCGGCCCATGGTGCCCAGAGCCTTGCGCTGGCTTGTGATGACGTACCTCGCAGTCGGTGTAGCCTCGCGTTAAAGCACACTTCCACACCCCGCGACAAGGAGCACGACCATGGCACACGAACGCGCCGGACAGCCGGCCCGCCCCGAGGACTTGATCGACATCGCCGAACTGGTCACGGCGTATTACACCCGCGACATCGACGCTTCCGACCCGGATCAGCAGGTCGCGTTCGGTACCTCCGGCCACCGCGGCTCCAGCCTGGACAACGCGTTCAACGAGGCGCACATCCTGGCTACGACGCAGGCGATTGTGGATTACCGCCGCGAAAACTCCATCGGCGGCCCGGTATACATCGGCCGCGATACCCACGCGCTCAGCGAGCCGGCGATGATCTCCGCAATGGAGGTGCTGCTGGCCAACGGCGTCGAGGTGCTGGTGGACGCGGAGGGTCGCTACACCCCGACACCGGCGGTGTCGCACGCGATTCTATCCCACAACGCGCAGCTCTCTGGTGGTGTGACCGGCACCGATCCGAAGCGTGCCGACGGCATCGTGATCACGCCGTCGCATAACCCGCCGCGCGACGGTGGCTTCAAGTACAACCCGCCGAACGGCGGCCCGGCCGGCACCGACGCGACCGACTGGATTGCGCAGCGCGCGAACGAGTACCTGGTCCGCGGGCTGGAGGGCGTGCAGCGGGCGTCGGTAAGCGGCGTGCTGGATGAGCGCGCGGGCCGCTTCGAGTTCAAGCAGCGCTACGTTGCGGACCTGGTCAACGTGATCGATATCGAGGCGATCCGCGGCTCCAACCTCTCGATCGGGGCTGACCCCATGGGCGGCGCCTCGGTGGATTACTGGGGCGCGATCGCGGAAGCACACGGCTTGAACCTCACCGTGGTCAACCCGGAGGTTGACGCGACCTGGCGGTTCATGACGCTGGACACCGACGGCAAGATCCGCATGGATTGCTCCTCGCCGAATTCCATGGCCTCGCTGGTGCACAACCGAAACAAGTACGACATCGCCACCGGCAACGACGCGGACGCGGACCGCCACGGCATTGTCACTCCGGACGCTGGCCTGATGAACCCGAACCACTACCTGGCTGTGGCCATCGAGTACCTATTCAGCCACCGCGACGGCTGGTCCGAGGGCACGGCAGTGGGCAAGACACTCGTGTCCTCGTCCATGATTGACCGGGTAGTTGCATCGCTCGGCCGCAAGCTCGTTGAGGTCCCGGTCGGATTCAAGTGGTTCGTGCCCGGGCTTATCGACGGCTCCGTGGGCTTCGGCGGAGAAGAATCCGCAGGCGCATCCTTCCTGCGCAAGGATGGCACCGTGTGGTCGACCGATAAGGACGGTTTGATCCTGGACCTGCTCGCTGCGGAGATCACCGCGGTGACGGGCAAGACCCCGTCGGAGCGCTACCACGAGCTCCAGGATGCGTTCGGCCAGCCGGCCTACGCGCGTATTGACGCACCGGCGAACCGCGAGCAGAAGGCGACGTTAAAGGCGCTGTCCCCGGAGCAAGTGCCGGCAACCGAGCTGGCGGGCGAGGCGATTACCGCGAAGCTCACCGAGGCACCGGGCAACGGCGCTGCCATCGGCGGGCTCAAGGTGACCACCGAAAACGCCTGGTTCGCGGCGCGTCCGTCCGGCACCGAGGACAAGTACAAGATTTACGCCGAGTCCTTCAACGGTGAAGCGCACTTGAAGCAGGTGCAAGACGAAGCGGTTGCAATCGTCTCCGAGGTGCTGGGGCAGTAGATCTCGGGAGTAACCAGTGACACACCCGCGTCTCGTTCCCGCAGGGCGGGGCGTGGACTAGGGTCAATCAGGTGAGTTCTTCTACCGCAGTCAAGCCTGCCGACGACACGGCAACAACGCAAGCTGGCACCGCCACCCGCAGTACCGGGGAGCTTGTGCTGGACATCCTCTCCGCGCTGGCCCGATTCGGCATGGCCTACGTGTGGATCAATGCCGGGTGGCAGAAAGTCACCGAGTCACACATCAACATGGTGCAGACGGTCGAGGCCTACGAGATCTTCACCCCGTATTGGTCGGACCTCATTGCGCAGGTGATCGGCCCGCTCGAGTTGGCTGGCGGTTTGCTGCTGCTGCTCGGCATCAAGATCCGTTGGGCGGGCGGGGTGTCGATTGGGGTGCTGCTGATCTTCATCATGGGCCTGTACTCAGCGCACACTCGTGGCCTGGTGATTGATTGCGGTTGTTTTGACCCCGCGACGGCGGATCCCCAAGAGGGGGCGCTGCTGAAATCGATCTGGCGCGACGTGGCATATCTGGCCGTCACCGCGTTCATGATGTGGCGACCATTTAAGAAGTTCGCAATTTACCCGTAAATAACAGGAGACCTAATCGTGAGTACCCGCAAAGTTGAGAACCCGAACTCCAAGGGCAATTCGGCCTTCCTTTGGGCCGTGTTGGCCGTGCTGGCTATCGCCGCACTGGTGATCGGCATGATCGTGTACAAAGGCCGTGCGGAGCAAACCCAGGCGAAGCAGGATGAAGTGATTGATGTCTCGGGCATCAACGTGGAATGGGCTGGAGGCGATAGTGTGATCCGGCTTAGCGGATCGAACGCGGATGCCCCAGTCGCTGACTACTACGAGGACTTTTCTTGCTCCTACTGTGCGGAGTTGCACGTGGCCGCTGACGCGCAAATGATCGAGGCGCTCAAGGCTGGAGAAATTCGCGTGGATCTGCGTCCGATGACCAACCTTGACCGCGGAGAGGTGGGCCACTCCACCACTGGTTTGGCGGCAATGCTCGCCCTGCTCGCGACCGGTGACTACGATGTCGCGTTCACGCTGCGCGATTACTTGTTTGTGAACCAGCAGAGCGTGTATTCGCAGATCGACAACAACGCCATCGCGGATTTGGCGGCCGACTGGGGCGCGTCTGACCAAGCCATTATGGACATCCGCGACGGCAAGTTCATCGAGACCGCGCAGGAGATGGGTGCTGAGAACTCGAAGCACCAGGAGGAGCTGAAGGGTAAAGCGTGGACGCCGCGCGTGCTTATCGACGGCACTGATGCCGAGGAACTCGGCGCGCCTCGTGACCAGTGGGTGGAGACCCTCAAGAACTCCAAGAGTAACTAACCTGGGGATTTGGCCGCCCATGGGGCGGCCGGTATATTGAGCGGAGTTGCTTCTCGCCGCCAACGCGGTAGGTGGAAGCTCTCCGAAACAAGGGGCTATGGCGCAGTTGGTAGCGCACCACACTGGCAGTGTGGGGGTCACGGGTTCGAATCCCGTTAGCTCCACTTTACTGGTAAGGCTCGAGACCAAGCCATCTTGGATGGTTGCAGCTCGGGCCTTATTGCCCTCTCTGCCCCGGGAGAGGGACTCCAATGCTTAGCAGCAAGCACTTCCTGGCTCAGCTTACTGCATCCGTACGGGAATTGAGTTTCGTGCTGTCGGCAAGCTTGAGCCAGACGACTCCAGCAATGATTACGGCGAGCCAGATGGCCTTGGATGTGGTGAAGGATTCGTCGAAGAAGACAGGGCCGAGAACGGCTGACCCGACAGCTCCGATTCCTGCCCACACGGCGTAGCCGATGCCAACATCGATGCGCTTCAGCGCGACGCTGAGGAAGTACAAGGTGCACAAGAAGAACACGAGTGCGACAAGAGACCACGATAGATTGGTGAAGCCCCGGCTGCCGTTGACGCTCAGGGCATAGCCGACCTCGAAGGCACCCGCGAGCAAAAGCGCAGCCCATGGTCCAGCATTGCTAGTTTGAGTTGAAGTGACGGTGTCCGTGTTGGTGGTAGTCATGATGGATTCTCCTTTTCAATAGTTTGCTGTTGGCCTAGGCGGAACCTGCGAGGTTGAGACCGACAACTCCGACGATGACGATGGCGATGCCGAGGAGCTTCTTCCAGGTCAACCGCTGGTTGAGGAAGAGAGCACCGACGATAACGATCCCGACACCGGCGAGGGAGGTCCATAGGGCGTAGCCGACGCCGACATCGAAGGAGAGAAGCGCGAGGCTCAGGAAGAAGGTAGCGATGGCGCCACTGATCAAGGTCGCAATTGTCCAGGGGATGTTTCGGAAACCTTGAGCCTTTCCGGCTGCGATCCCGACCGTGACTTCGAAGACGACGGCGATAGAGAGGTAAAGCCACTGCATGGCAACGGTCCTTTCCGTTGGGTCAGATGTTGTGGAGGCTGAGGAAGCGAGTGAAGGGTTCGGTATCACCGGGCACTCGCAGAGGGTGCATGTGAGAGCCCCGGATCGTGTCCGTAATCCCGAAAGATCGATAGCTATCGCGATAGTCGAAGCCGAGTGCTGCGACCTCGTCGCGGGGGACGGCCACACGAATGTCAGTGATTCCTGTGTCGAGGGCGTATCGGTAGCACATGCCGCACGGTTCACCCGTGGCCAGCAGGATCGTGCCGCGAAGCTCAGTACGTCCAGAGGCCGCGAGGGCATCACGGATGGCGACGATCTCGGCGTGAGCCGTTGGGTCGCCGGTTTCGTGAACGCGGTTAACGCCAAACTCCGAGAGCACTCGTTCACCGTCGACGATCACTCCAACGAACGGAATGCCGCCGCTCTCAACATGGGCCAACGATGCGGCGACAGCTTTGGTCAGCACATGTTGTAAGAAGTCAGTCATCCTGGCCTCCAGAGGTATACGCTGCGTCGACAGCGTTCTTCAGCCGGGTCGCGCTGGGGATGCCTTGGAGGAGCTTGCCGTTGACAACGAAGCTGGGAACTGCGGTCACGCCGACCGTCTCGGTGGCGTAAGCCAAGTCAGCTCGATGTTGACGTAGCCGCTCGGGGCTTCTCATGGCTTGGCGGGCTAAAGCGGCTTCAATTCCTACGCTCTCAGCGATGTTGACTATTACGTCCTCGTCGCCGATGTCGCGGTCCTCCTGGAAGAAGGCCGCGAACACCGCTCGCGAGTAGGCCTCAGCAACGCCGTGCTCTTGAGCGAGCTGCAGCACAAGGAACGCCTTTTCTGTGCGAGGTTGCGGCGAAACACTCGGTAGCCTTACCGGTACATTCACGCGCTCGGCCATGGGGTAGACCGAATCGCGCCATACGCGCGGCAAGTACTCATCCTCTGGTCGCAAGGTGGGTACCGGGTCGGGGCGCAACTCGAACGGCCGAACCCTGAGCTGCACGTCGCGGTCACGTTTCAGCTCCTCGATGGCCGGTTCGACCAGAAAACAAAACGGGCAGACGTAGTCGACGTACACGTCAACAATAATTGGTGTCACAGTACTCTCCTTACTGTATGCACATGCATGTATATGGGTATGGATTGGTCTTGGCAGGGCGGGTTGAAGGGTCAGGACGGGTAGTTGAGGATGGTGCTGAAAGCACGGCTCGTTGCTGGGTCATTGGTGATCGTGCTGGCGACCAGCGTCTGGAGGCGTTCGACGTAGGGCACGGCCAGTGTGTGTACCAAGTTGAGCCCGGCCTCGGTGATAACTGCGTAGATTCCGCGGCCATCGTCCGGGCAGGTATCTCGCACAACAAGACCCTTGGTTTCGAGTCGTGCAACAAGTCGGGTTGTTGAGCTTTGGTTGAGTCCGACCTGTGTGGATAGTTCAGTGATTCGCAGTTCGTGATCTGGGGCCTCGCTGAGTAGAGTCAGCGCACGAAAATCGGTGAGTCCCAACCCGTGGCTATGAGTCAGCCACTTGTTCAGCGCTGCCTCGATCTCGCCTACGGTTGCGGTCACTGTGGTCCACGAAGCTCCGGGCTCCTTCACTCTCTCCAGCCCCCTTCTGTAATGTACATTCCTGTACATGCATCGAATGTAGATGGTGATTTGCCCCTCGTCAACAGATGGGCCACTGGGGGTTGGGAACTCAAACTTCAGCGACTCGTTTGAAAAGGGTGCGTAACCTCGAAACCGATGGACGATTTCTATTTCCGCATTCACTGCACACCGGTGGGCGAGCTGCTCAGCGTCAGCAGCGACACCGGCCTGGTGAAAGTCGAGCTCGACCCGGCGAAGTTCGAGGCGGTTGTTGGCGAGTTGGGGGCTCGGGAGGGCGTGCAAGGGGCCGTCGATAAGCAAATTGCTCAATACTTTGCCGGCGAGCTGAAGGAGTTCGACCTCCCGCTGGATTGGCGGTTTTCGTCCGGCACCTACCAGAAGGCGCAGGTTGCTTTGCGACGGATCCCTTACGCGCAAACCGTGAGCTACGCCGAATTGGCCGAGGCTGCGGGCATCCCGGGTGCCGCGCGAGTGGCGGGGACGGCCTGCGCGAAGAATCCGCTGCCGATTGTGGTGCCGTGCCATCGGGTAGTACGTGCGGACGGGGCGATGGGCAACTACGCCGGGGGCGTTGAGATGAAACGATTCCTATTGGATCTCGAGCGAGAGGTGGATGCACGTAATGACTGAACGGTTTACCAAGCACGGGTCGGGCCCGCACTCGGCCGCGGCGGAGGCGGCGTACCTGCGCTGGCTACGTGAAGGTTCGGACGCGGTGGTGGAGGTGTTCGAGGTGGATGACGCCGCGAATACGCTGACCATTGAGCGCGTCGCCACCACCCGCCCAACGGCGGAGGCTGCCCGTCAAGGCGGCCGCGAGCTTGCGGCGATTCACGCGATGGGCGCGGCGGCGTTCGGTGCCCCGGCCGACGGTTGGGACGGCCCGAACTATATCGGCCGCGCGCAGCAGGACTGCATTCCCACGCAGCGGTGGGCTGACTTCTACGTGCACCAACGAGTCCTGCCCTTCGCGGACAAAGCCGTTGCGGCGGGGAATTTGGATGAGCGTGGGTTAGACGTCGTTAAGCAAGCGTGCGAAGCGCTCCTGGCTGAGGATGAGGACGCACCGCTGGCCCGCATCCATGGTGATCTGTGGAGTGGCAATCTGCTCTTTGGCACGGACCGCGCGCGGTTCATTGACCCTGCGGCGCACGGCGGGCACCCACTCACGGACATTGCGATGCTCGAGCTTTTCGGGGCACCCCACTGGGAGGCATTCGTGGAGGGTTACCTCGAGCAGGGCTTGCTTAACGACGATTGGCGTGCTCGAATTCCCGCGCACCAGATGCACCCGCTCGCGGTCCATGCTTACACCCACGGGCCGAGCTACGGCTCCGCCTTGGTGCGGGCGGCTGAAGCGACGCTTGACGTGGTGGGGTAGCGCTGGACGCTAGCGCCACCACGTGTCGTTGGGGCCCGGCGGGAGGTGGCGCTTGTGCTGGCCGTTTCGCCAGAGGCGCTCGAGGCGGGTGCGAGCCTCGTCCGAAACTTGCTTGCCTTCGAGGTAATCGTCGATCTCTGCGTAGGTGACACCGAGTGCTTCCTCGTCCGGAAGCGCTGGGCGGTCATCCTCGAGGTCCGCAGTGGGGACTTTCTCCCAGAGGCGGCGGTCCGCGCCCATCCGCTCGAGAATCTGGGCGCCCTGTCGCTTATTCAGGCCGGCGAGCGGCATGAGGTCGGCGGCACCGTCGCCGAACTTGGTGAAGAACCCGGTGAGGTTCTCCGCGGCGTGGTCAGTGCCGATCACCAGCATTCCGCGCTCACCTGCGATGGCGTACTGCGCCACCATGCGCATGCGCGCTTTGACGTTGCCCTTGTTGAAGTCGGTGAGTTTGGCATCGCCCAGCTCGCCGGCGACCTCGGCGCTGAGCGCGTTGGTGGGTTCCTTGATGTTCACCGTCACCGTTTCATCGGGGCGGATGAACTGGAGCGCGAGCTGCGCGTCGTCCTCATCGGCTTGCTCACCGTGCGGCAACCGCACCGCAATGAAGCGCGTCCTCGCGCCCTGAGCCCGAGCTTTGTGCACCGCAAGCTGGGCGAGACGACCGGCGAGCGTCGAGTCTTGTCCGCCGGAAATGCCAAGCACAAAACCGGATGCGTGCGTCTTCTCGAGGTACTTCACTAGGAAGTCGACTCGGGTGCGCAGTTCTTCGACTGGATCGATTAAGGGCTTGACTCCCAGGGCCTTTATGATGTCAGCCTGCAACTTTTCGGATGTTCCGGACATGACAGACATGCTATACCGTGTGCATATTAAGTTGCATGGGATCAAACGCACAGCCTGTGCAGGGGGTAACTCCAGCAGCTACCCGATATGTTCGCACCGTGGCCGCAACTGCGGCACTCGGGGGATTGCTGTTCGGGTACGACACCGGTGTCATGAGCGGCGCATTGCTATTCATCACCCCAGATTTCGGCATGACACCGTCACAAGAGGGATTTGTCACCTCGATGCTGCTAGTTGGCGCCGCAATCGGTGCGCTGACCGGCGGAGCGGTGGCGGATGCGTTGGGAAGGCGCCGCACGCTCATTCTTTCCGGCGTGATCTTCGTCGTCGGTTCCGGGTGGTGCGCGCTTGCCGGGGGAGTTGGCTCCCTCGCCGCCGCGCGCACGCTTCTGGGTTTTGCGGTGGGTGCAGTTTCTATTGTCACTCCGATGTACATCGCGGAGGTCGTGCCCGCGGCGGTGCGCGGACGGCTCGTTTCGCTGAACACGCTCCTCATCGTCGTGGGGCAGCTGTTGGCATATCTGGTCAACTCGCTGCTCGCGCCGACCGGAAATTGGCATCTGATGCTCGGAGCGGCGGCTGTCCCCGGCCTCATGCTGGCCGTCGGCATGCTCATGCTGCCCGAGACCCCGCTGTGGCTCGCGCGCCGCGGCCGGTTGGAAGAGGCCACCACAGTCGCTACGAGGGTGGGCATTACTTACGACGAACTCGACATCGCGCACAAGGAGGATGTCGCGCGCCGGGCTCAGGACAGCAATGAATGGGCGGAGTTCACCCGCCACCGCTGGCTTCGCGTAACAGTGCTCATCGCCGCCCTGCTGGGCATCACGCAGCAGATCACGGGCGTGAACGCGATCGTCTACTTCGCTCCGACGATGATGAATAAGGTCGGATTGTCCACTGAGAATGCCGTGTACACGTCTATCGTGATCGGAGTAGTTTCGGTGGTGGCGTGCTGGATTGGTCTCCAAGTCATCGACAAGATCGGTCGGCGCAAGCTGCTGCTGATCGGGCTCACCGGCAACGTAGTGTTCCTCGCGGCCCTCGCCCTGATGTACCGGGCCGCCGAGCAGAATGCCTCGTTGGCCTGGGTCGCACTTGCGTGCATGGCGGGCTTCATCGCCTCGCAACAAGCGGCAGTCTCGCCCACGACGTGGCTGCTTATATCCGAGCTGGTGCCGCCGCAGATCCGCGGTTTGGGGATGGGACTTGCCGGGCTTGCGTTGTGGAGCATGAACTGGGTGGTCGCACAATTCTTCCTCCCGCTCGTCGACGCTTTCTCCGCCACCGCAATTTTCGCGGTATTCGCTATCTTCGGCATCGTGGCCGCGATCTTTGTCACCCGCCACGTGCCCGAGACGATGCGCCGGAGCTTGGAAGATGTGGCTGGCGAAATGGAACGTCGGTATGCGAGGTAGCACGCGAGGCGTCTTGGTCGAAGGTTTGGTTCCCACGCGCGCGGCGTGTAGTGTGTACTGACGTGTTGCGACGCGGTGGAAACGCCGGACGTCGCTGTGATTGAGAAACCTGCTAAAGAAAGGAGCGCCCGATGAAGGTCCGCAAGTCGCTTCGGTCGCTGAAGAACAAGCCGGGCGCTCAGGTTGTGCGCCGCCACGGCAAGGTCTACGTGATTAACAAGAAGGATCCGCGCTTCAAGGCTCGCCAGGGCTAGTCGCTCGACCCTCTTAAGATCCCGTCGCTTTCGGATATTGCTCCGGAAACGGCGGGATTTCGGCATTTTTAAGACATGCCTTTGAGCTGGCACGAAACTCTAAGCAAAAATTAATTGCACGGATGTAAGCAGTTTTCCGGAAAACCTGTGAAACAGAGACTACATATGGGTAATTCTATTGCCCCATCCTGCGAATACCACCTATGTAACTACTATATGTAGTGTTAGTTGCTGTAGTTTCACCCAAGGTATAGTGTCTCTGGTGTGCCGCCGAGGGGATTCGGCGCAATAATTGTTTGGGAACGAATCGTGCGGGATCACCGCGCAGAAAGAGGCACGAGGATGTCTATCACCGTTTACACCAAGCCGGCTTGCCAGCAGTGCCGTGCAACTACCCGCGCGCTCGACAAGGCCGGGCTTAACTACAACCTCGTTGACATCTCGCTCGACGACTCTGCTCGCGATTACGTGATGGCTCTGGGGCACCTGCAGGCGCCGGTCGTTGAGGTCGATGGTGAGCACTGGTCCGGCTTCCGCCCCGACCGCATCCGCGGTCTCGCTGCCGCCTAACGGCCTGCAGTTCCAAGATCTGCCACAAACAACACAGCAAAAACAACACAACACAACTCAGCACTAGAAGAAGGGCTAGAAAAAGGGAGCGGCAATGTTAGTCGTGTACTTTTCCTCCGCCACCGAGAACACGAAACGATTCGTAGAAAAGGTGGGCTTGCCCTCTCGTCGCATCCCCCTCCATCGCACCAGCGGGGAGCTGATTGTCGACGAACCCTATGTGCTGATCTGCCCGACCTATGGGGGAGGGGTATCGCTCACACATGAGAATTCTCGCCCCGTGCCGCCGCAGGTCATTCGCTTCCTGAACAACGAGCACAACCGCAGTCTCATTCGTGGCGTGATCGCCGCTGGAAACTCAAACTTCGGCGCGGACTTTTGCCGTGCAGGCGAAGTGATCTCTGCGAAGTGCGGTGTGCCGTACCTCTACCGCTTCGAGTTGATGGGGGTGAGCGACGACGCCGCCCGTGTTCGTTCCCAGTTGCTTGGGCACGCGGAACGTCTGGGGCTCGCCCCGCTCAACGCGGACGACGTGGCGTACGTCGAACAGGCCCCTGTAAGCGATGAAAACGCAGAGCGCTTGGCGCGGTACCGCGCGAAGTACGCAAAGAAACACGCCGCCGTTTAGATCAGCTTCACCTTACTTATCCTCCGCCCTGCTTCATAAGCCCGAAAGGCCTAACCGTGACCACCACTGCGCCCGAGATCCTTGGTAAGAACGTTCCAGAGCCTGCGACCAAGGCAGACCAGCTGGATTTCCACGCGCTGAACGCGCTGCTTAACCTGTACGACGAGAACGGCCAGATCCAGTTTGATAAGGACCGCGAGGCGGCCAACCAGTTCTTCCTCCAGCACGTCAACCAGAACACCGTCTACTTCCATGATCTGGAAGAAAAGATGGACTACCTGGTGGAGAACAAATACTACGAGCCGGAGACGATCGAGAAGTATGACTGGGACTTTGTGAAGTCCACTTTTAAGCGCGCGTACTCCTACAAGTTCCGCTTCAAGACGTTCCTGGGCGCGTACAAGTACTACACCTCGTACACGCTGAAGACGTTTGACGGCTCGCGCTACCTCGAGCGCTTCGAAGACCGCGTCTCCATGACCGCCCTCTTCCTCGCAAACGGCGACGAGGATTTGGCCACCGCGCTTGTCGGCGAAATCATGACCGGCCGCTTCCAGCCGGCCACGCCGACGTTCCTGAACGCGGGCAAGGCACAGCGCGGCGAGCTCGTCTCATGCTTCCTTTTGCGCATCGAGGACAATATGGAGTCCATCGGTCGTGCGATCAACTCTTCGCTGCAGCTTTCGAAGCGCGGCGGCGGTGTCGCGCTGCTGCTGTCGAACATTCGCGAGTCCGGTGCCCCGATCAAGCACATTGAGAACCAGTCCTCCGGTGTCATCCCCGTGATGAAGCTTCTGGAAGACTCCTTCTCCTACGCCAACCAGCTCGGGGCACGCCAAGGCGCCGGCGCGGTATACCTCCACGCGCACCACCCGGACATCATGCGCTTCTTAGACACCAAGCGCGAGAACGCGGATGAGAAGATCCGCATTAAGACGCTCTCCCTTGGCGTGGTCATCCCGGACATCACGTTCGAGCTGGCGAAGCGTAACGACGATATGTACCTGTTCTCCCCGTATGATGTCGAGCGCGTTTACGGTAAGCCGTTCGCGGACATCTCAATCACCGAGAAGTACGCGGAAATGGTGGAGGATCCGCGCATCCGTAAGACCAAAATCAAGGCGCGCCAGTTCTTCCAGACCATCGCAGAGATCCAGTTCGAGTCCGGCTACCCGTACATCCTGTTTGAGGACACTGCGAACAAGGCCAACCCGGTCAAGACCGGCCGCATCAACATGTCTAACCTGTGCTCTGAGATCCTGCAGGTGAACTCGGCTTCCGAGCTCAACGACGATCTCACGTACGACACGATCGGCCACGACATCTCGTGCAACCTCGGTTCCCTGAACATCGCGATGACGATGGATTCAGACAACTTCTCCCGCACTGTTGAGACCGCGATCCGCGGTTTGACCGCGGTGGCTGATTCCACCTCCATCCACTCGGTACCGTCTGTGCGCGAAGGCAACGATGCCTCCCACGCGATTGGCCTCGGCCAGATGAACCTGCACGGCTACCTCGGCCGCGAGCACATCGAGTACGGCTCCGAGGAAGGCCTGGACTTCACCAACGCATACTTCGCCGCCGTGATGTACGAGTGTGTGAAGGCCTCCCACAAGATTGCCGTTGAAAAAGGTGAAGCGTTTGCCGACTTCGAGCACTCCGAGTACGCCTCGGGCGCGTTCTTTGACCGCTACGATCCCGCCGACTTCCAGCCGAAGACAGAGAGGGTTAAGGCACTTTTTGACGCCAGCGACATCGCAGTCCCAACCACCGAGGAATGGGAGGAGCTGAAGCAGGCAGTCGCCCGCGACGGTATTTACAACCGCTACCTGCAGGCGGTGCCGCCGACCGGCTCGATCTCCTACATCAACAACTCCACGTCGTCGATCCACCCGATCGCCTCCAAGATCGAAATTCGCAAGGAAGGCAAGATCGGCCGCGTGTACTACCCGGCACCCCACATGGATAACGAGAACGCGGAATACTTCAAGGACGCGTACGAGATCGGGTACGAAAAAATCATCGACACGTACGCTGAGGCCACGAAGTACGTTGACCAGGGCCTGTCATTGACGCTGTTCTTTAAGGACACCGTGACCACCCGAGACATCAACCGCGCGCAGATTTACGCATGGCGCAAGGGCATCAAGACCTTGTACTACATCCGCCTGCGTCAAATGGCGCTGGAAGGCACCGAGGTCGAGGGCTGCGTTTCCTGCATGCTCTAGGCGGGCCGATCTTGCGTAGTTAGTTTTGACCGCCGTCGCTGGAGGTGGTGACATTCCAGCGCACGCCAAAACGGTCTTCGACGACACCGAAGTGATCGCCCCACGGTGCCACCGCGAACGGCATGTGCACTAGGCCACCGTCGGCGGTCAGCTTCTCAATGAGCTGCTCGCCTTCTTCGTGGCTAGACACCTCGGCGGTGAAGTTGATGTCGCCGGGGCTCAACTTCTCGGCGGAGCGCTGAAGGTCGTCGCCACCGGTGAGCGAGAACGGACCCGATAGGAACCCGTTGGCGACCGCCTCGCGTGGGGCGTCAAAGGGGAATTCGACGCCGGCGTCGATCTGCTCACCGTAAGTAATCACATGCAGATCACCGCCGAATACGGAGTGGTAGAACTTGAAAGCCTCAGCGGCAATTCCCGGGAACGACATGTACGCAGACGTTGAAATAGTCATGCGGGGAAGTTTAGGACCGCGAAGTTTGCCCGGCAATGGCAAACGCATGGGGGAGTGGGAGCCGCGTCCGGCAGGCCGTCGATAAGCGAAAAGCTTCTAGATTTCCATGAACTGACTGATGCCGTGCAGGAGGCTGCGGGAGGTGCGCTCGGAGGCCTGGACATCGCCGCGTTCAATGGCTTCGGCGAGGTCGGAATGGAGGCGCATGGTGGCGATCTCCGGCTCATCCGGCATGATGCCGTACCGGGTGCGGCCTTCGAGCACGTTCATGATGGGTTCGGCGAGAGCGGCGAACATTTCGTTGCCCGATGCAATGAGGAGGAGGGTGTGGAACTCCTTGTCTGATTCCAGGAACTCCTCAGTGTTACCCGCCCCGGCTTCCGTGAGCTCTGAGAGATGCTGTGCGAGCTCTTTCAGCCGTGCGACTTGCTCCTCGTTCGCGTTGATGGCGGCGAGAGCTGCGGCGATCGGCTCGACGGCGGTGCGCAGCGAATCCAGCGAGCGGATTTGGTCAGGCCGCTGGGACTCGCAGGCCAAGCGCCAAGCAATGACTGAGCGGTCGAAAACTGCCCACTCGCTCTGGGGAAGCACACGAATGCCGACGCGGCGGGACGAGGTGACCAAGCCGAGCTGCTCCAGCGCGCGCATGGCCTCTCGGGCGACGGTGCGCGAAATTTCAAACCGGGTTGAGAGGTCTTGCAGGGTGAAGGTGTGGCCGGCGGGCATTGCCCCGGAGACGATTTCCTTGCCCAGTGTGGCGAGGACTGACGCCAACAGCGGCTCGGCTGCGGACTCTCGGGGGGCCGGCATAGTTCTCCTTCGTCCTGGTTGCGTGCCTCGAAACGATTAATAGTTTAATCAAGCTCTCCCGGTGTGGTGTGAGCAGGTTCAACTATAGAACTCGCATAAGAAATATATAGCTGTTATGAAATAGCAGGGGTCACAGCTCGGAGGGCTGCCGTCGGGCTACTATTGGCAGCATGAGCCACGAGGATTACCAGGGCGGGCAGGATTACCAGGACTACGAGGACTACGTCGATGCCCACCCCAAGCCGTTGAAGGCGATTAACTGGAACGAGATTCCGGACGACAAAGATCAAGAGGTGTGGGACCGGTTGACCGGAAACTTCTGGCTGCCGGAAAAAATCCCCGTGTCCAACGATATCCCGAGCTGGAACACGCTTAACGCCGACGAGAAGCTGTCGACCATGCGCGTGTTTGCGAACCTCACGCTGCTGGACACGCTGCAAGGCACTGTCGGCGCGGTATCGCTCATTCCGGACGCGCGCACCCTTCATGAGGAAGCGGTGCTGACCAACATCGCGTTCATGGAGTCGGTGCACGCAAAGAGCTACTCCAACATCTACATGACGCTCGCGAGCACTCCAGAGATTAACGACGCATTCCGTTGGACCGAGGAAAACGAAGAGGTTCAGCGCAAGGCCAAAATTGTCGAAAGCTTCTACGTGGGCGATGACCCGCTGAAGAAGAAAGTCGCGTCAGTGATGCTGGAGTCCTTCCTTTTCTATTCGGGCTTCTACCTGCCGCTGAACTGGTCTGTGCACTCCAAGCTGACGAACACCGCCGACATTATCCGTCTGATCATTCGCGACGAGGCGGTGCACGGCTACTACATCGGCTACAAGTATCAGGTGGCACTGCGCGATGAGTCTGAAGCGCGTCGCGATGAACTCAAGGAGCACGCCTTCGATCTGCTCTACGACCTCTACGACAATGAGATCCAGTACACCGAGGATCTCTACGACCCGCTGGGTTGGACCGAGGATGTCAAGCGCTTCCTGCGCTACAACGCGAACAAGGCGCTGAACAACCTTGGGTACGAGGGGCTGTTCCCGGCCGATGAAACCCGGGTATCGCCGGCGATCTTGGCTTCGCTTGCACCGAACGCCGACGAAAACCACGACTTCTTCTCGGGTTCCGGCTCCTCCTACGTGATCGGTAAGGCGGAGGACACCCAGGACGACGACTGGGACTTCTAAGTCATACTGTTGGCCGTCCGGCTCACACGCCGCGCGCGCCCCCGTTTGGGTTAACCCACGGTGGCTGGCGCGGCTTTTGTTTCGGTCCTGAACTGCGTTAATAGACAGTTGACTAGCCATAATCCCAAACACCGAGGCCGGAAGGATAGACTCAGGGCCGTAGCCCGCCTGTGGAGGCTGGCAATTTCATGAACCGATAGTTATTATTATCCGGTATCAAATTTGGCTTTTCGTGCTTCACCTGCGCAATTGCGGGGGGAGTCCTGAGGCCGTATTCAGGAGGATCGTATGACCGCTGTGGCGCCAAGGCTGGACAATTACGTCCCGCCGACTCGTCCGGAACCGACTGGCAACGCACGCCGTGGTTCCCAGATGTATAAGCAGCTGACCACGACCGACCACAAGGAACTGGGCGTGATGTACATCATCATGTCGTTCGTCTGGTTCTTCGTGGGCGGCCTAATGGCCTTGCTCATTCGCGCCGAGCTGTTCAGCCCGGGGCTTCAGTTCCTGTCAAACGAGCAGTTCAACCAGCTCTTCACCATGCACGGCACCGTGATGCTTCTGGCATTCGGCACCCCGATCGTGTGGGGCTTCGCCAACTACGTGCTGCCGCTGCAGATCGGCGCGCCGGACGTGGCGTTCCCGCGTCTGAACGCGTTTGGTTTCTGGGTCACCACCGTCGGTGTCTTTGCGATGCTTGCGGGCTTCCTCACCCCGGGCGGTGCGGCCGACTTCGGCTGGACCATGTACATGCCGCTGGCTGATGCAACGCACACCCCGTCCGTGTCCGCGAACCTTTGGGTCGTGGGTGTCGGTGCGACCGGTGTCGGCACCATTGCTTCGGCGGTCAACATGCTCACCACCGTGCTGACCATGCGCGCGCCGGGTATGACCATGTTCCGCCTGCCGGTATTCACCTGGACCATCTTTGTGACCTCGATCATCGCACTGATGATCTTCCCGCTGCTGACCGCAGCTGCAATGGGCGTCCTCTTCGATCGTTTGCTTGGCGGCCACATCTACGACACCGCTAACGGCGGTGCCATCCTGTGGCAGCACCTCTTCTGGTTCTTCGGCCACCCGGAGGTCTACGTTCTCGCACTGCCGTTCTTCGGCATCATCTCCGAGATCATCCCGGTCTTCAGCCGCAAGCCGATCTTTGGCTACATCGGCCTGGTCTTCGCAACCCTGGCGATTGCAGGCCTGTCGATGGCAGTGTGGGCACACCACATGTTCGCCACCGGCGCAGTGCTTCTGCCGTTCTTCTCCTTCATGACCTTCCTGATCGCCGTGCCGACCGGTGTGAAGTTCTTCAACTGGGTGGGCACGATGTGGAACGGTCGCATCACCTTCAATTCCCCGATGATGTGGGTCATGGGCTTCCTGTTCACCTTCCTCTTCGGTGGTCTGACCGGCATCATGCTCGCTGCTCCGCCGCTGGACTTCCACCTGCACGATTCCTACTTCGTGGTTGCTCACTTCCACTACACCCTCTTCGGTACCGTGGTGTTCTCCGCGATCGCAGGTGTCCACTTCTGGTTCCCGAAGATGACGGGTCGCATGCTGGACGAGAAGCTGGCGAAGCTTTCCTTCTGGCTGGTTTTCATCGGCTTCAACATGACCTTCCTGGTGCAGCACTGGCTGGGCAACATGGGTATGCCGCGCCGCTACGCCGACTACCTGGACACCGACGGCTTCACGCTCCTGAACCAGGTTTCCACCGTGGGCGCACTGATCCTGGGTCTTGGCATGATCCCGTTCATCTGGAACGTGTTCAAGTCTTGGCGCTACGGCGAGATCGTCACCGTGGACGATCCGTGGGGCTACGGCAACTCCCTCGAGTGGGCAACTTCCTGCCCGCCGCCGCGCCACAACTTCACCTCCCTGCCGCGCATCCGCTCCGAGCGCCCGGCATTCGAGCTGCACTACCCGCACATGGTTGAGACCATGCGCCGTGAAGCTCACACCGGCCACTCTGAGGACACCCCGGCAACGTGGAAGGGTGCGAGCCACGAGTTCGATCACGTCGACGGCCCAGGCTCGAAGACCTCCCCGAGCGCGTAACTTCGGCGCGGTCAGACCCTCCTGAACGCTGTAGCCCCTCATCGATAGATGAGGGGCTTTGCCGTGCTAACCTGCGCGGGGACGCGGGGAATAGCTGCGTACCGTTTCCTGCCCCCCCCCACAGACACGAAAGTGAGCCGACCATGCCCGCACTCGAGGTCGAACTGCAGGAAGGTTTAAAGCCTGCGATCATCACTACCTCCGGCCCGGACCGCCCGGGCGTGTCAGCCGCGTTTTTCACCGCGCTCGCTCGGCATGAGGTGCAGTTGCTCGACGTTGAGCAGACCAACTTCCGCGGGCGTCTCATGCTGGCGGCACTCGTCGGCATGAACCCGCAGGCACTGACGGACCTTGAGCGCGACCTCCGTGCCGGACTCTGGGAGTTTGGACAGCGGGTGACTATCGAAACCGGGGCAGATACTGCCCAGGTTTCAAGAGCAAGCTCCACTCACGTCGTGGTCGCACTGGGCAACCCGGTCACTGCCGCAGCGGTATCTCGCCTCGGCGAAGTACTCGCAAGTTTCGGCGCGAACATCAACGTGATTCGCGGCATCGCCCAGTACCCGGTGACTGGACTTGAATTCCGCATCACTATTCCGGACTACACCCCGGGCGACGGCAAGGAAATACGTAGGCAGCTCGCCGAACTTTCCGCCGAGTTGGGCATCGATATCGCGATGGAGCACGCGGGCCTGCATCGCCGCGCGAAGCGCCTGGTGTGCTTCGACTGCGACTCCACCTTGATCACCGGCGAGGTCATCGAGATGCTCGCCGCCCACGCAGGCAAGGAGGCTGAAGTCGCCGAAGTCACGGATCGCGCGATGCGTGGCGAGCTCGACTTCGAGGAGTCCTTGCGTGAACGAGTGAAAGCCCTTGCAGGCCTCGACGCCTCGGTCATCGACGAGGTCGCCGCCCAGATTGAGCTCACTCCGGGCGCGCGCACGACAATCCGGACGCTGAACTCCATGGGCTACCGCACCGCAGTGGTGTCCGGTGGCTTCATCCAGGTGCTTGAGGGTCTCGCCGAGGACTTGGAGTTGGACTACGTGCGCGCCAACACTCTTGAGATCGTGGACGGCAAGCTCACCGGCCGCGTCACCGGCAAGGTCGTCGACCGCACCGCGAAGGCCGACTTTCTCGAGGAATTCGCCGCTGACTCCGGGCTCACCATGAACCAGACGGTGGCAGTCGGCGACGGTGCGAATGACATCGACATGCTCTCTCGCGCCGGCCTCGGCATCGCCTTCAACGCGAAGCCCGCTCTCAAAGAAGTCGCGGACGCCAGCGTGAACCACCCGTTCCTGGATGAGGTCCTCTACATCCTCGGCATCCCCCGCGAAGAGATCGACCACGCGAACACCACCGCGGGTATCGACGGCCGAGTCCCGCTTTCGTGACCGAGCAACAGGCAGACTCCTTCGCCGCGGCTCATGCCCTGCTCGCCGAGCTGATCGAAGGGGATTACCGGAACCGAACCGAGGACCCGGACGATCCGTCCACGGTCCAGGCGATGCAGCTCGCGCTCAACTTGCCCAAGCAAGATCCGCCCGCACGTAACCAGGTGCTCACAGATGCCGCCCGCGCCGTCGTCGCCGTATGCCTCGACGAGCGCGCGGGCTCCGAGGGATTCTGGCGCGAACACCTCGCCGCGTGGTACTCGCACCGCATTCGAAAAGTCGCCCGCCGCGCGCGAAACAAGGCGTGGGACAACGTGCAAGTTCTGCCCGGTGTCACCGTCGGCACTGCCCGAGCGTTCGTCCCGTCTGCCACCAACGAAGTCCCGCCCGCTATCGCAAAACTGCAGATCAAAGGCACCGAGCTCGAGGACAGCACTACCACCCCGATCGTCACCGAGGGGCCACTTTTGCTTATCGACGCCTCCTTGACCATGTCATTAGGCAAAGCAGCCGCTCAGGTCGGCCACGCTTCGATGCTCTATGCCGCGGCGCTGCCGTTGGAAAAAGCCCGCGCCTGGGCAAAAACCGGCTTCGTGCTCTCCGTGCGCGAGGTGGACCCGGAGGCTTTCGCGAAGTGCTCGGGCCACCCGAATGCTGTGGTTGTCCGAGACGCTGGTTACACGGAGGTCGCACCTGGATCGGTGACCGTCGTGGCACTCCCGCCCGGCACCGCCCCCATCAGCTGAGGTCTACATTTGCGGCTCCTGGGTGTAGACGTCAAGCGGGGTGCCGGGACAAACGTGCAGGTCGCGTGTGACAGGTGGGGCGCGGATTCGGCTGAGGTCTACAAGTTGGGGGTACGTATGTAGACCTCAGGGGAGCCGGTGGAGGCGGCGGGGGCTAAGAGTTGGCGACGAGGCGGCGCAGGGCTCCGCGGGCGACTTCCGGGTCGGTGGTCTGCCAGAACGGGAGGAGTGAGGATCGCAGGAAGGCGCCGTAACGCTTCGTCGATAAGCGACTGTCCAAGACCGCGATGACCCCGCGATCGTCTACTGAGCGCAACAACCTGCCCGTGCCTTGGGCGAGGAGGAGTGCGGCGTGCGTGGCGGAGACCTCCATGAAGCCGGAGCGTCCTGCGGCATCGGCTGCGTTAGAGCGTGCTTGGAGCAGGGGATCGTCGGGGCGGGGGAAGGGGATGCGGTCGATGATCACGAGCGATAAAGCGCTACCCGGGACGTCCACGCCTTGCCACAGGGAGAGAGTGCCGAAGAGGCAGGAGTTCTCGGCTTTGGCGAACTTGTCCACGAGTGCGCCGGTGGAGTCCTCGCCCTGGAGGTAGATGTCAAAGGGGAGGCGAGAGCGCATTGCTTCGGCGGCCTGATCGGCTGCGCGGCGGGAAGAGAACAGTCCAAGGGTGCGCCCGCCGGCGGCGGTGATCAGCTCGGCGATCTCGTCGAGAGTTTGGTCGGTGAGGCCGTCGCGGCCGGGCGGGGGCAGGTGGCGCGCAGTGTAGAGAATACCGGCCTTTGACGGGTTGAACGGCGTGCCCGCGTCGAGGGAGTCCCATTTGCCGTCGGGTAGGCCCCAAGCTGCGGCCATGGCGTTGAGGTTGCCGCCGACGTTGAGCGTCGCTGAGGCGAGCACCACGGTGGTGTCAGCGAAAAGCTGGGAGCGCAAGAGCGTGGCGACGGAGAGCGGGGCGACCGAGACGGCATCGTCGCCGCGCTCGCTGCGGGTCAGCCAGACGACGTCGCGGTGTTTGGTCACGTCCTCTTCGTCGAAGACGCTCAGGATGCGGTCGACGGCGCTTTCGAGGTCGGAGAGGTGGTTCTTCAAATTGCCGCGTTCAGCGAAGGTCTCGGGGCTATTCTCCGATTCGCCGGGTGGTGCGTCCGCGATTGCGGTGTAGGTCTTGCCCAGCGCGGATGACAGGGCGGCAAAAGCGGCGCGGGCCGGCTCGGAAATAGTCTCCCAGCGGCCCGGTTCCTCGATGCCAATCGCAGCGTTGAAATCATCGACGACATCCTCGAGTACCGCTGTATCTGCGCCGAGTTTGCCGGCGCGGCGGGCGGCGAGCGTGAGCGCGCGGTCCGAGATGATGTTGGTAGCCACGGCGGTGATGCGGTCGTCGAGTTCGTGGGCCTCGTCAATCACCACCGCGGAGTGCTCGGGCAGAATCTGCACGTCACTGAGTGCGTCGATGGCAAGCATGGCGTGGTTGGTCACCACAACGTCGACTTCGCCGGCAGCTTCGCGGGCGAGCTGGGCGAAGCATTCCTCACCGTGTGGGCAGCGCGCGGCGCCGAGGCACTCCGACGAGGTCACCGATACTTGGCGCCACACCAGGTCTGACACACCTGGGACGAGGTCGTCGCGGTCGCCGGTCTCGGTCTCCTCGGCCCACTCGGCAACTCGCTTCACTTCGCGTCCGATTCTGCTCAGGTTGTCTTCCTCGATGAGCGCGTCGGGCGTGTCGTCGTCAAGCGAAAGCTTATGGAGGCAGAGGTAGTTGTTCCGGCCTTTCAAGATGGCGAAAGTCGGCCGGCGCTCCATGAGTGGCTCGAGGGCGTCGGCAAGCCGCGGAAGGTCGCGCTCCACGAGCTGGCGCTGCAGCGCGATCGTGGCGGTGGAAACCACCACGGTGGAGTTGGTGCGCTGGGCATGCAGGATCGAAGGGACGAGGTACGCGAGCGATTTGCCGGTACCGGTGCCGGCCTGCACCGCGAGGTGGCGCTCAGAGTCGAAGGCGCGGGTGACGGCCTGGGCCATCGCGAGCTGACCGGGGCGCGGGGTGCCGCCGATGGCGTCGACGGCGGCCGCGAGAAGGTCTTCGGTAGTTTGCGACAGGGGCTGGCTCACAACCGTCGAGCTTATTCGGCGGGCTCGGGGAAGCCGACGAAGTGCGTCGGGATGGCGACTTCGCCGCGCGAGAGTGCCAGGCCCTCCCAAGGCAGCGTCTGCAGCGCGTCGCGGTGAGTGGCGCGGGCGGCTTCGAGGTTGAACGGGTCAGACGCGGCGTCGACAAGTTCTCCGCCCCTGATCATCGGGACCGTGAGCTCGCGGTAGGCCAGGTTTTGTTTGCGGGTGATTTCAGCGCCCTGCGGGTAGACGACTTCTGCAACCGCGACGCCCGAAGCGCGGTAGGCGCGCAGGGCGCTTTTCGCGCCGCCGTAGGTCGCCTTGCCCGAGGAGCGCTTGGCCACCGAGTGCCCGTCGACCTCCACGAGTTTGTACACCAAGCCCGCAGTAGGAGCACCGGAGCCCGTGACCACCGAGGTGCCCACACCGAACCCGTCGACCGGGTCGGAGCGCAGGCCCGCGATTGCGAACTCGTCCAGGTCACTGGAGACGATGATGCGGGTGTTGAACGCCCCAGCCTCGTCGAGCTGGGCGCGCACGCGCCGCGACATGATGCCCAGATCGCCGGAGTCGATGCGCACCGCGCCGAGCTCGGTGCCCGCGACCTCGAGTGCGTTTTCCACACCCTTCGTGATGTCGAACGTGTCCACCAGCAGCGTCGTGTCCACGCCGGCGGCCTCAATCTGGGCGCGGAAGGCGGCGCGCTCGTCCGGCTTGCCACTATCGTCCACGTGCAGCAACGTCCAGGAGTGTGCGGCGGTGCCGGAGGCCGGGATGCCGTAGCGCAGCGATGCCTCCATGTTGGAGGTGGCGTCGAAGCCGGCGATGTAGGTTGCGCGGGCCGCGGTGACGGCGGATTGCTCGTGCGTGCGGCGCGAACCCATCTCAATGATCGGCTTGCCGTCTGCGGCCGATACCATCCGCGACGCGGCGGATGCGACTGCGGAGTCGTAGTTCAAGATGGAGAGGATCACCGTCTCCAGAATCACGCACTCGGCGAACGTGCCGCGCACAGTAAGGATCGGCGAGTAGGGGAAGTAGAGGTCGCCTTCGCGGTAGCCATCGACGTCGCCGGTGAACTTGTAATCGCGCAGGAACTGCTTCGCCTCCTCAGAGAGGAAGTCCGCGAGCTCAATCTGCTCTTCGGTGAAGCGGAAGCTAGCGATCGCGTCGATCACGCGGGCGGTGCCGGCGACCACGCCGTAGCGGCGTTCGTTGGGCATGCGACGGGTGAACACCTCGAACACGCACTTGCGGTGGGCGGTGCCGTCCTGCAGCGCGGCGTCGAGCATGGTCAGCTCGTACATGTCCGTCAGGAACGCGGTGGACTCGTGACAGGCGCCGGTGCGGGCGTCGCTGACGCGGGTGGGTGTCGCCGAAGATGACGCCGAGGAGGTCGCCGAAGATGACGCTGAAGAGTCAGTCATGCTGTACAAGGCTACTCCATTCAGGGGCGACGCAGGTCAAGG
Organism: Corynebacterium glaucum; assembly: GCF_002287505.1. Classification (GTDB taxonomy): domain Bacteria; phylum Actinomycetota; class Actinomycetes; order Mycobacteriales; family Mycobacteriaceae; genus Corynebacterium; species Corynebacterium glaucum. The sequence goes on along the minus strand of NZ_CP019688.1, from coordinate 2,072,007 downwards.
TAAGCTGGGGCGCATGAAGGCTTGCATGAACGCTTCGGAAGCGTCCGCCGCAGGTGCGCGGATGAGCTCGCCGATCGCCTCGCCTGAACTGGACGAGGCGATCGAGGTCGAGGTCACCACCAGCGAGAACCTGCCCTGGATGTGCATCGTGTGGGATGACCCGGTCAATCTGATGAGCTATGTGGCCTACGTCTTCCAGACCGTGCTGGGCTACGACCGCAAGCGCGCTAACGAGCTGATGATGCAGGTCCACACCGAGGGCAAGGCCGTTGTCTCCTCGGGCGAGAAAGACAAGGTCGAAGGCGACGTGAAGAAGCTGCACACGGCAGGCCTGTGGGCCACAATGCAGCAGGCGGGATAGGGCACATGCAACCGTGGCGCAGGAAGAAGGGCCTCATGCGCTCTTCCGTAAAATTCACCACCCGCTTCGAACCGATGGAGCGCGAAGTGATCGGGGATCTCACCGCTACCGTTTCGGAGGCGCTCATCGGGCGCGCTCAGTCCGCGCCGAAGGACGAGTTCGCGGAGATGATCGGCATGTCCGCGGGCCACACCGAGGCCCCGGAGGATCCGAAGCTCGCGCGCCTGCTGCCCGACTTCGAGCGGGAGGGCGATGAGGAGTTCGACGGCGACAACGGGTTGCTGCGGAGCCTCCACGAAAACGACATCATCAAGGCCAAGCTGATTAACCTGCAGGTGGTCAACGAGGTTCTCGGGCCCACAGGCGGGGTCGAGGTGACCATCGAGGAGGCCGACGCGCCGCGCTTCATTGCCGCGCTCAACGACATGCGTCTCTACGTCTCCGAGGATGACCGCGGCGGCGAGGCTGAGGCCCAGGACCGCGCGGTGCTTATGGACTGGCTCGCTTACTGCCAGGACTCCCTGCTTGAAGCAATGATGGAATAGGAGAGCTTTTTGCTTGACGACGGCTCCGGCGTCCTCATCGGCCACGCATCTCTGGGGGATACAGGCGTTACGGTGGTGTGCGCAGCAGACAGTGAGGGCATGACCTGCGCCGTCGACGTGCGCGGTGGTGGTCCCGGCACTCGGGAGACGGACCTGCTCGAGCCGCATAACACGGTGGAGAAGGTGCACGCGGTCGTGCTCAGCGGAGGCAGTGCGTTCGGTCTCGCAGCCGCGGACGGTGCGATGCGCGCCATCGCCCAGCGTGGCCGGGGCTTCGACGTGTTCGGTGGCGCGGTGCCGGGCGGCCCGCGGGTGCCGATCGTGCCAGCAGCGGTGATCTTCGACCTCGCCGTCGGCGACTCAGAGCATTGGCCGGATCAGGCGGACGGGGCCGCTGCGGTTGCGCAGGCGTACCGGGGCGAACCCGCAAAATCAGGCAACGTCGGCGCGGGGTGCGGTGCCACCGCCGGGGTGCTCAAAGGCGGGTTCGGCCAGGCACAAGTAGGTGTCGCGGAATACACCGTGGCCGCCTACGTCGTAGCCAACCCGGTTGGATCCGTCATCGACCCGGCAACCGGGCGGCTCTACGGTGGCCCGACGCAACCGGCGGTGGATCTCGACGCGTTCTCGGAATGCCAGCGCCCGATGCCCAGGCAGGCGCAATCGAAGCTGAACACCACCATCGGGGTGATCGCCACCGACGCGCCGCTTCGCCCCGCGCAGCTCAAGCGTCTTGCCATGGCAGGCCATGATGGGATCGCCCGCGCGGTGCGCCCCGCGCATTCGCCGTTGGACGGGGACACGCTGTTCGCTGTGTCGGTGCGGGATGCGGTGGATAACGTAAGCGTCGATAAGCTTGGTGCCCTTTCTGCTGCTGCAGCGGACTGTGTGCAAGCCGCGATTGTGGATGCTGTGGTGAGCGCTGAGCCTGCCTACGGTGTGCGGGCATGGCGTGAGATTGCCCGCTAAGCTAATGCCTCGATGACTCACAATCCGTACCACCAGCACCAGACTCCTCCCGGTTGGGGTTACGGCGACACCGGCCAGCCCGGTTACGGCAAGCCGTTCCAGCGCCCGTTCTCGCACCCGGAGACCCAGCAGCCTGCCTTCCCGATGGGGTCGGCTGGCATGCCGCCTGTGCAACAGCCGCAGCCGAGCGCGAAGCCGGTGTCCAAGCGCAAGCAGCAGCGCAGCACCGGCCTCCGCTTTGCCGTGGGCTACCTGGTGGCGATCTGGGCGGTACAGCTGATCAACGTCCTTTTCTTCAACGGCTACCTGGTTGTGTTTGGCATCCACCCGCTTGAGGTGGTGTCTTTGCCGTTCATCTTCACCTCGCCGCTGTTGCACGGCGGGTGGGATCACATCATTTCCAACTCGTTCGCAGGCGCGCTGTTCGCTTTCCTAGTGGGGTATTCGGGCAAGCGCGTGTTCTGGGAGGTCACTGCGTTTGTGGTGATCATCGGCGGGCTGGGCACGTGGGTTTTCGGCGGCGTGGGCACGAACCACATTGGCGCCTCCGGGCTGGTGTACGGCTGGCTGGCGTACCTTCTTGTGCGCGGGCTTTTCAACCGCTCCGGTGCGCAGATTATTCTTGGCTTGATTCTCGGGTTCTTCTACTCCGGTCTGGTGTGGGGCATGCTGCCCGGCACCCCCGGGATTAGTTGGCAGGCGCACCTGTTCGGCGCAATCGGCGGTGTCGTTGCGGCCACGATCATTACCTCGGACGACCCGCCGGAGCTGGTGGCGAAGCGCCAGGAAAAGCAGTTGCGGCAACAGATGGGCAGGTGAGCGCGCAGTTGGAGCAGTTTGAGCTCGTGGAGCAGTACAACAACGCGCCGATCGGCCTGTTCGACTCTGGTGTGGGCGGGCTGACCGTGGCTCGCGCGGTGATGGATCAGCTGCCGGGGGAGTCGCTGATCTACATCGGCGACACGGCGAATGCGCCTTACGGCCCGCAGCCGATTGCGGACGTGCGCGCGCATGCGCAGCGGATCAGCGACGAACTGGTCGAGCGCGGATGCAAAATGCTGGTGATCGCCTGCAACACCGCCACCTCGGCGTTCTTGCACGATGCGCGCGAGCGCTACGACATCCCCGTCGTTGAGGTAATTCAGCCGGCGGTGCGTCGCGCGATGGCCACCACCCGCAACGGCAAGATCGGCGTCATCGGCACAACCGGAACGATTACGTCCGGGGCGTACCAGGACCTGTTCGCACTCAACCCCTCGGTAGAGGTGACTGCGGCGGCGTGTCCCGCGTTCGTGGAGTTCGTGGAGCGCGGCATCACCTCCGGCCGGCAGATTCTGGGCGTGACGCAGGGCTACCTTGAGCCGCTGCAGGCCGCCGGCGTGGACACGCTGGTGCTCGGGTGCACCCACTACCCGCTGCTCTCAGGCGTGATTCAGCTGGCGGTGGGGGATCACGTCACGCTGGTGTCCTCCGCAGAGGAGACGTCGAAGGATGTGCTGCGAATCCTCACCGAGCGTGACCTGCTCGCCGCGCCGGACACCACGCCGCAGCGCGTGTTCGAGTCCACCGGCGATCCGGAGCAGTTCGACCGCTTGGCCGAGCGCATTCTGGGCCCGCGCGTGCATGCGGTCGGACGCGGCGCACCGTAGAGTGTTGTCCATGAAGCTCACCATCCTCGGATGCTCCGGTAGCTTGGCGGCGCCTGGCAACCCCGGATCGTCGTATGTGGTCTCCACTGCCGGAAACCCGGATGTGGTGATGGATTTCGGCCCTGGAGCGCTCGCTGCAATGCAGCGGGACTTTGACCCTTCGGCCGCGCACATCGTGTTCAGCCACCTGCACGCGGACCACTGCTCTGACGTGGCGTCGTTGCTCGTGTGGCGCCGCTACCATCCGACGGCGCCCGCGGCCGGTCGGAACCTAATGTACGGCCCGTCCTACGCACCCGAACATTTCGGCCGGATGGGCTCGGATGGCCCCGATGACATCAATGACATCTCGGACACCTTCGAGTTCCATCCCTGGATCTCGGGCACGCCGGTTGAGCTTGAGGGCGTGATCATCACGCCGTTCCCAGTCGTTCATCCGGCAGCCGAGTCGCACGCGCTGCGCGTCGAGGACAAGGCCACCGGCAAGGTCATCACCTACACCGGGGACTCAGGGTTCACACCATCGCTTTTCGACGCCTCGTTGAACGCGGATCTTCTCTTCTGCGAGTCGGCTTGGGGGCCAACGTCGGAGGGCCAACCCGAGGGCATGCACTTGTCCGGCCAGGATGCGGGGCGTATCGCGCGCGAAGCCAGGGTGAAAACGCTGGTGCTGGTGCACATCCAGCCATGGAGCGATAAGGAAGCCGCTCGGGCTGCGGCGCAGGCCGAGTTCGACGGCGAGGTCATCGTCGGCGAGGCGGGCGCTGTCTTCGAGGTGTGAGTTAGTCTGGGGCGCATGACTGACCCCGTTTCTGACACTTCATTCTCCCGCGTCGACGGCCGCGCCTTCGACGAGATGCGCCCGGTGCGCATCACCCGCGGATTCACCACAAACCCCGCCGGCAGCGTGCTGGTGGAGTTCGGCCAGACCCGCGTGATGTGCACTGCCACCGCGGAGGAAGGCGTGCCACGCTTTAAGAAGGATTCCGGCGAGGGCTGGCTCACCGCCGAGTACGCGATGCTGCCGTCCGCTACCCACGAGCGCATGCCGCGCGAATCGATGAAGGGCAAGGTCAAGGGCCGCACCCACGAGATTTCACGCCTGGTCGGGCGCAGTTTGCGTGCCGCTGTGGATCTCACCCAGCTCGGCGAGAACACAATCCAAATCGACTGCGACGTACTGCAGGCAGATGGCGGCACCCGCACTGCGTCGATTACCGGCGCCTACGTCGCGCTTGCAGATGCGATCGCAGTGCTCAAAGACCGCGGCCTCGTGCCCGGCGAACCCCTGCTCGCGCCCGTTGCGGCGGTGTCCGCCGGCGTGATCGACGGCCACGTCTGCCTTGACCTGCCCTATGTCGAGGATTCGCGCGCAGAGGTTGACCTCAACGTGGTGATGCAGGAGGGCGGCAACTTCGTCGAGATCCAGGGCACAGGCGAACATGGCGTGTTCGGCCGCGACCAGCTCGCCGCGATGCTCGATGTCGCCGAGAAAGGCTGCGCCGAGCTCATCGCCGCTCAGAAGGCGGCGCTGGGGCTGTGAGCACGGTGAAACTCCTCGTCGCTTCGAACAACGCGAAAAAGCTCGTCGAGTTGGAGCAGGTCCTGCGCGAGCTCGGCATCGAGGGGGTAGAGCTCATTTCGCTTCACGACGCCCCCTCGTATCCCGAACCTGCTGAAACCGGTCTCAGCTTCGCGGAAAACGCGTTGATCAAGGCCCGGGCTGGGGCGGTAGCCACCGGGCTGCCGTGTGTCGCGGACGATTCGGGCCTGACTGTCGTCGCCCTCAACGAGATGCCGGGTGTGCTCTCCGCACGCTGGTCTGGGGCGCATGGTGACGACAAGGCGAACAACCGTCTCCTGCTGGCACAGATGGAAGACATCAACGTTCGTGGTGCCGCGTTCGTTTCGTGCTGCGCGCTTGTGACGCCGGATGGGGAGGAAACTACCGCCGAGGGGCGCTGGGAAGGAACTCTGCTACGTGAACCGCGCGGCGAGAACGGGTTTGGCTACGACCCGCTCTTCGCTCCCGCCGATGCGCCGGGACGTTCTTCTGCCGAACTCACAGCGGAGGAGAAGAATGCCCGCTCCCACCGCGGGAAAGCACTGCGTGAACTCGCCCCGGCGATTGCCGCGCTTCGTGGGTAGAAGTACCTTCCGGCTATGGTGGGGGTTATGAAGAAACCATTGATTTTTGTAGTAACTACTGTGACCGCTGGTGCGCTGCTTTCTGGCTGCGGCTCGTCCAGCGACTGGGACGGCACCTGGTCTGGTGACATCACCGCCACCGACTCCGCCTCCGGCGGAGGCTCCGCAACGCTCACCATCGACGGCGGCGATTGTTCCTGGTCTATGACCGAGACCAGCGGCGAATCCAACGACGCAAAGTGCAAGCGAGATGGCGAGGACTTCAAGCTGGCTGACCCGCTGACTGGCCAGGATATGAAATACACGGGCCAGATCAACAACGATGCTTTGACGCTCACCCCGCAGAACGACAACGCAGAGAAGGTCGGCGTTATGGTGCTGACCCGCGGCGAGCGCTAAGAAGTTGCCCCCCCGGTTGGGCTAGCCCGGTTAGCCCAGCGAACCCTGTTAGCTCAACTGGAAGGTCTGCTTGACCTCTTTTCGACGCTGCGCCTCGACCACAAACGATAGGAATGGCACCACGCCCGAGATGGCGGTGACTACCCAGGTGGTTGCCGGCCAGCGAGCTTTGAGTCCCAGGTTCAGCGACGCCATCAGGAATGCGATAAAGGCGAGTCCGTGCACGCGGGCGACCCAAGCAAGCGCGGCAACATCCATGCCGAAGCCGTATTCCATGACCATGCGGGCCACCAGTAGAAGCAGCAGCACGCCGGTCACCCACGCTGCAATGGAAAACAGCGTCAGCGCCGAACGGACGCGACGCTGCCGCTCGGGGTGAATGCGTGGAGTTGCTGTCTGCGATGCTGCCGTCTGCTGCGGCGTCGAAGGCTCGTGAGAGGGGTTGGTCGGGTTCGACATGAGCTAGTTTTCGCCGGTCCTTTCGTCGAAAGTTGCGCCAGGGTGGTGACGTTTCGGAGTTACCATCTCGTTGAATTCAGCGACATCGATTTGTGGGCGTTGCGGAAGAAAGTCTTCATCAATCTCGGTGATGGTCGCGCCATCCGATGCGCCGAACCTCGCGAGGTCCGCCTCGTACATGTTTGCCAGTACCTCGCCTGAATTCTCGGCATCGATCTTTTCGTTCTCCATCTTGATGCCCATCCTGTAGGCGTAGACGAAGAACGCTCCGAAGAACGGCCACTGCAAGGCGTATCCGAGGTTTTGGAAAGTGCCGGTGCCGGACTGGTAGCGGGTCCATTGCCACCACGCCAAAAGCAGGCAGGTGATTACAGCAGCGGCGAGAAGCAAGATGTGCCAAGCGCGGATTTTTACGCGCTCGCGCTGCGGCCTCTCGCTGTCTTCACTCACAGTGGTTCAGTCTACCCACCACGCGAACCGAACCAAACTAAAGTTTGAGCTGAGCTCGGTGCTTGTACGCATTAGGGTCACGACCCACCTCTGTGTAAAGTAAGTGCACGCGCGCCCGTGGCGGAATTGGCAGACGCGCTGGATTTAGGTTCCAGTGTCTTAGGACGTGAGAGTTCAAGTCTCTCCGGGCGCACCACGAAAACCCAAGCCACACGCCCAAACCTCGGATCGCAGGTCTCGGAGATCCGCCAAAACTTCGAAAAAGGGTGCGAATCCGGCATCCCCGATCCGAGGTTTGTGTTTACGGGTGACTAAGACTGCTGCCTGAGACTGCGGCAAATGGGTCGCGGACTACATCCAGTCGCGCAGCACGCGGTCAACGTGGCCCGTCGCCTTTACGTTGTACTGAGCTTGCTCGATCTTCCCATCGGCGCCGACCAGGAACGTCGAACGGATGACGCCCTCGCTGATCTTTCCGTAGGTGTTCTTCTTCCCGTATGCGCCCCAGGCGCGAAGGGTCTCCTTTGACTCGTCGGAAAGGAGCTCCACCTTCAGATCGCGGTCGGCGCGGAACTTCGCCAATTGGTCCACGGGATCGGGCGAGATTCCCAGCACTGCCACCGAGGCGCCCTCGAACTGGTCAAACCGCTCGGTGAAGTCGCAGGCCTCCGTGGTACAACCCGGGGTGTTTGCACGCGGGTAGAAATACACAATCACTTGCTGGCCGGCGAAGTCGGCGAGGGAGACATCCTCGCCGCGGTCGTTGATCAAGGTGAACGCTGGGGCGGTATCGCCGGGAGAGAGTCGGTTCTGCTCGGTCATGCTTCCCCGTTCTACACTGTTTTCTCCCGACGTTTCCACTACTGTGGTTTCGGAACAGCTTTAAGCAACGAATGTAGGAGACACCCCCGTGGCACGAGACATTAATGACATCGAGCGCGAGATCGAGCGCACCCGTAGCCAGCTCGCCAGCACCCTCGACGAGCTCGCGGACCGCACCAACCCTTCCAACCTCGCGGACAACGCGAAGGAGCAGGCCGTCGAGTGGGCTCAGGACGAGACGGTGCAGAAAGTCATCGGCGGCATCGTCGCAGGCATCGCGGTGCTCGTGGGGATTCGCTTCTACAACGGCCGCAAGCGCAAGAGCCAGCTCAAGGAGCTGCAGAAGCTGCTGGCAAACCGCTAGTTTTCAACGTACGGCCGCAAATCGCCGTACTTAGACACGGCCTCGCCGCCCAGCTTCGCACCATGAAGCTCGGGCGGCTTTTGTATATCCACATTTTCATCGAAAAGGGAATACCAATGCCGGACAGTAAGTTGCAAAGTGGCGCGGACGAATCGCTCGAGGCGATGCGCCCGAGCAAAAAACCGCTCGTGGTAGCTCTCGCAGTTATCGCCGCGCTCGTGCTTTTAGCGACCGCGCTCGGACCTTCGCTGCGCGCGGCCTTTGCTCCGGAGGAAGGGGCGCACAACGACGTTGACGTGCACTTCATCGGAATGATGGTGCCCCACCACGAGCAGGCAATCGAGATGTCCGATGTACTCCTGGCCTCCGATGTCGACGACCCGCAAGTACGTGATCTGGCCCAGCGCATTAAGCAGGGGCAGGAAAGAGAGAACGAGCAAATGCGGGCATGGGCCGAGGAGTGGGGCATCGAAGAGGACATGGAGCTTCACTCGAAGCACATCGCGAACGGCATGTTCCAGCCAGAGCAGCTAGAGGAATTCGCCTCGTTGAGTGGCGACGAGCTGCGAACCGCCTTCCTGGAAATGATGCACTCCCACCACGCCCACGTCATCGACATGACGCAGGATGAAGTGGAGCGCGGCGGCTACGCCCCGCTGCGTGAGATGGCGCAGGAAATGATTGATGTCCAGGTCGCCGAGATGGGGGAGATGGAAGACCTGCTCCGCCAATCAAGCCGCTAAACGATCTCCGCCCCGGCCTCTTTCATCTCGGTGAGGGCGGAGTCTCCTCGTGACTCGTCAACCGGGGCGCAAAGTTCCGCAAGGACGCGCACATCGATGTTCTCTCTGCACGCGTCCAGCACGGTGGCACGCACGCAGTGGTCGGTGGCGATGCCGACCACGTCGAGCGAATCGATGCCGTACTCAGTGAGGTAGTCCAGTAGAAGAACACCTGCTTCATCGCTGCCCTCGAAACCGGAGTAGGCGGCGGAGTACGCGCCTTTGCGGAAGAAGCGATCGATCTTTGCAACGTCGAGCGGTGCACGGAGATTCGCTCCAGCGGTGTCGGCGACGCAGTGCACCGGCCACGAATCAACGAAATCCGGTTGTTGTGAAAAGTGCTCACCCGGATCGATGTGCCAGTCCTGTGTGGCCAGAATATGCGAGTAGCCGCTGATGGCAGCTTCGTCCTCGAGCAGCTCTGCGAGCTTGCCCGCGACCTCATCGCCGCGGGCAGTAGCAAGTGCGCCGCCGGGGCAGAAGTCGTTTTGAACGTCAACGATTAGCAGTGCGCGAGTCATGATGACACTGTAGCGCCCAGATCTTGCAAGCGGTGGAAAAAGAACCTTGCAAGCAGTGGAAAAAGAACAAGGCCCGCGGTGCTGAGTTCCGCGAGCCTTGCAGTGTGGTGATTTTGTGCGCCATCAGGGAATCGAACCCCGAACCCACTGATTAAGAGTCAGTTGCTCTGCCAATTGAGCTAATGGCGCTTATGAACTTGTCCGCCCGCCTGGGCAACGAAAAAGAACTATAGCACCGACCGGAATTCTGGTGAAATCGCCTGCGTGTGGGCATTTCGGCGACGTGCTGTAGTAATTGCGGTGGGACTTGGATCGACTAACAACTCGAGGCGACGCCGCGATATGCTCAACGACGAACGAGCTAGCACGAGGGGAGAGCGGATGCGGTTGCAGGGCGCTCATCGGTTCATCGCGGCGGCGGCTATCGCTGGTGTTGTGGGCCTTGGAGTGTCAGGGTGCACGATCGGTGACCAGCAGTTAAGTTCCGTTGCGGAAACTTCAGAAGCACTCGCCGCCCCCTCGGGTGACGACGGCGAAAGCACCGACACCTCGACCACGAACGCGAAGCCGCCCAAGATCTCAATCAAGGATGGGGAAACGGGAGTGGCGCCTTCGGAAGGTGTCACGGTGACGTCGACAAGCAAACTGCTCTCGGTGACCATAAAGAATGAGGAAGGGACCGAGGTCGAGGCCGAGTTCAACTCGGACAACTCTGAGTGGGAAACCACTGAGGTGCTGGGTTACGGACGTACCTACACCGTGGAGGCGCGCAACGCGGACGGAAAGACGTCGACGTCGAAGTTTTCCACCGTGAACCCTGGGTGGAAGGCGAACGTGGCTGTGGGGCCACTTGATGGCTCGACGGTGGGCGTGGCGCAGGCGGTGACGTTCCGGTTCGGTGCGCCGATTCAGGACACGAAGGCCGCCGAGGATGCGATCACCATCGAGACTTCCAACGACACCGAGGGCGGGTTCTTCTGGATCGACCCCTACGAACTGCGGTGGCGCCCGAAAGAGTTCTGGGAGCCGGGCACTGAGGTCAGCGTGACCACGAACCTGTACGGCCACAACCTAGGTGGCGACCTGTGGGGTGGCGGCGATGAGCAAACGGTGAGCTTCACCATCGGCGATCTGGTGGAGGCCTATGTGGACAACGATTCGAAGACCCTGAGCGTGTACCGCGACGGGGAGCTGGTGAAGTCGTTGCCGATCGCGCTGGGCCGCGATGAGCAGTTTGACACCCCGAACGGTATCTACGTGGTGGGCGATCAACACCAAAGCCTGGTGATGGATTCGCGTTCGTACGGGCTGGATCTGAGCGAGGGCGGCTACGTCACGCCGGTGAGCTATGCAACGCAGATGTCCTACTCCGGCATCTACGTGCACGCGGCGCCGTGGGCAGTGGGTGATCTGGGTTCGCGCAACGTCTCCCACGGCTGCATCAACGCGACCACAGAGGACGCGAAGTGGTTCATGGAGTACGTCCGCCGCGGCGACCCGGTGATCGTGGAGAACACCTCCGGCGGCACGCTAACGCCGTACGACGGGCTGGGGTATTGGAACCTCGACTGGGAAATGCGCTCCGGCGGGTCCGCTGAACCGCTCTACGAGTAGCCCTTTGACCGCGGAAAAGCCCTGGCCGGGTGGCCAGGGCTTTCGCGCTTTGGGGTGGCTGACGGGGCTCGAACCCGCGACACCCAGGATCACAACCTGGTGCTCTACCAGCTGAACTACAGCCACCATCGCTGCTGAAAAGCAGCGGGATCTACCTTAGTACGGGCCGTGTAGTTTACAAAAACCGCTGGTACGCCTGCTGCGCTTCGGAAGCGGCGGCGCGGGCATCCTCGCCGGTGGGGCCGGGGGAGGCGGTGAAAACGGAGCGTCGATAGTAATCAAGCTCCTGGATGGATTCGACGATGTCCGCGAGCGCCCGGTGGCTCATGCCCTTCTCCGGCTGGTTCTGATACGCCTTGGGGAACCAGCGGCGGGCGAGCTCCTTGATCGTGGACACATCGATCATGCGGTAGTGCAGGGCGGCGTCCAAGCGCGGCATGTGTTGACGGATGAACGCGCGGTCCGTAGCGATGGAGTTGCCCGCCAGCGGGGGCGGGTTCGAGCTCTCACAGTGCTTCGCAATCAGCGCGAGCACCTGCTCTTCGGCCTGCGCGATGGTTGTCGAAGTTTCCTTGATGGCGTCGAGGAGCCCGTTGGTGGTGTGCATGTCGGTGACAAAGTCATCCATTTGCGCCAGCTCGTTGTCGGTGGCGTGGACGACGATGTCGAGGCCCTCGTCGAGGATGTTCAGCTCCGCATCAGTAACCAGTGCCGCGACCTCCACGATCACGTGGCGCTGCGGGTCCAGGCCCGTCATCTCCAGGTCGACCCAGACGATGCGGTTGTCCTTCGCCGGGATGTCGAGGGTGGTTTCAGGCATTTTGTTCCTCTCCCATCTTCGCGTAGAACGAACCGAGCAGCGGCGCGAGCGAGCCGCGCGGAGCGTATGTAGACACCACGTCCATCGCCTTCGACAACGGGCCCGGCACCACGCGCCGCTTGTTCTTGCGCATCGCGCGGATTGTGTCCTCAGCACAAGACTCGTAGGTGGTCCAGAGAAAGTCGGGCACAAGCTTATCGACGAACGTCTGTTCCTCCGCCGGCACTTCCGCCTCGCGGACCGGCCCCGGCGCGAGCAGCGTGCAGTGTACGCCGGTGGGCTTGAGCTCGTAGTGCAGCGACTCCGTAAACGTGTTCACGCCAGCTTTAGTGAAGACGTAGGTTGCGTTGTTTGGAATCGGGGAATTGCCCGCGGCTGAGCCGACGTTGCATAGTGCGCCGTTGCCGCGCGGCACCATTTGATCGAGCACCGCCTTGGTGATGCGGAACACCGCGGTCGCGTTGAGGTTGAACTGGTTCGTCTCGTACTCCCAGTCCTGGTCCATGAATGCGCCGAAGGAGGCGATGCCCGCGGAGTTGACGCAGATCGAGATCTCGCGCTGCGCGATGTGGTCCAACAGGGCGTCGACATCGCGCTCCTTCGCCAGGTCAGCGGCGAAGACTTCGACGTTGATGCCGTGGGTGGCGGCAAGTTCGTTCGCGATGCGCATGAGCACCTCCTCGCGCCGGGCGACGAGGATCAGGTTATGGCCGGCGGCGCCGAGCTTGCGCGCGATCGCCTCACCGATGCCTTGGCTTGCGCCCGTGATCAGGGCATAGGCACTTGTCGACGGCTGCGGGTAACTCATAGCCGCTAGATTACCCGCCCTGCCCGGCGGCAATTTCTTGAAGCGCTTGGATGTGCCCTTTGAATGCCCGGACTCCGTGCTCGGTCAGCATTACCCAGACCGTGTCTTTTGCCCGGCTTGAGCCGTACTCGCGAAATCGTGAGATGTAACCGTGCTCTTCTAGCGCAGTGAGCTGCTTCGAAAGCGCGGAGTCCGAGAGACCGGTTGTCGTCTTAAGGCTGGAGAAGCGCATCTCCTGGCGGCTCGTTGCAGTTTCAACAGCACCGGCGTGGAAGAGCGCCGCGCAGATCTGGAGGCGGGGCAGCGGGTGGATGATTGGATCGATCATCGGCGTTTGCCCTCGTAGTAAAGGATGGCGGTGAACACCACCGCGGTGACTACACCCGCGATCGCCGCGCCGACGGTACTCCCTTCAGGTACGAGCCAGATCAATGGCAGGATGGCCACCGGCGCCACCGCGGCTACCCAGTTGGGCTGAGGGTCCTCCTGTAGCGGCTGCTTCATGCTGGGGCGCACAGCGCGGTTGCGCTCGTACATTGCCAGGGCAACGCTCACGACTATCATGAGGATAAACGCCACCCACCAGTACTTCCATTCAAGTATCGTCATCGCGACGGTGAAGCCGAAGAGCGAACTGACGAGCGCGTACGCCCATAGGGGCGTGGGGGAGCGCTTGACGCTCTGCGCGATCCCGTCCACGGATTCGAGGGCAACGCGGGCCTCTTCCGGGGTGACGTTGTTGCTTTCCATATCGGCAAGTGTGACACTTTCCGGTTTGGAAAGCAAGGGGATTAGATCTCGTGCATTTCCTGGTTCTTGGTCTCCGGGGCGGAGAGGATGGCCACAAGCGAGATCGCAGTAACAATGACCAGGTAGACGCCCACGGCCTGGGGGCCGTACTCGGCGCTCAAGGCGGTCGCGATGAATGGGGCGATGGCAGCGCCCAAGATGGAAGAGATGTTGTAGGCGATGCCGGAACCGGTGTAGCGCACGTTAGACGGGAACAGTTCAGGCAGAATCGCCGACATCGGGCCGAAAATGAAGCCCATAAGGATCATGCCGATGAACAGGAAGATGCCCAAGGAGACCATGGTGAAGGTGTCCGGGTTAAGGAGCCACTTGAAGCACAGGCCGTAAACAATGATTGCGGCCGAGGTCAGGCCCAACACTGGGCGGCGGCCAAACGTGTCGGCTAGGTGCGCCGCGACCGGGATGCCCAGCATGAAGCCGAAGATGCAGATTAGCTGCAGCTTGAGGAAGGTTGGGTATGCGATGCCTAGGCCAACGCCCTCTTCCGCGGAGCCAATGCCGTAAGACAAGAACCAGGTGGTCACGATGTAAAACAGTGTGTAGCAGCCAACCATGATGAAGGTGCCCTGAATTAGCGGCTTCCATGCGGTCTTGAACACCTCGGCCAAAGGCGATGCCGCCTTCTGGTCGTTCTGTTCGACCTGCTGGAACACCGGGGTCTCTTCCACTTGGAGGCGCACCCACAGGCCGATCGCAACCATCACGATGGAGAGGAGGAATGGGATGCGCCAGCCCCAGCGCATGAACGCGCCTTCAAAATCTCCGGTGGTGTGGCCCAAGGCCGAAACCAAGATGAGGAAAAGCCCGTTGGCAAGGAAGAAGCCGAACGGTGCACCGAGCTGTGGCCACATGCCGGCCCAGGCGCGGCGGCCCTTCGCTGCGGTCTCGGTGGACAGCAGGGCTGCGCCTGACCACTCGCCGCCGAGGCCGAGGCCCTGGCAAAAGCGCATGAGTGCAAGCAGCGCCGGCGCCCAGATGCCCGCCTGCGCGTACGTGGGAAGCAAACCGATGATGAACGTAGCAATGCCCATGGTCAGCAGGGCGCCGACCAGGGTGGCCTTACGGCCGACCTTGTCACCGAAGTGTCCGAAGAGTATGGAACCGAGCGGGCGAGCGATGAACGCGAGGCCGAATGTGGCGAACGACGAGAGCAGGGCGACGGTGCTGGATTCCGACTTTGGGAAGAATAGGAATGGGAACACCGCCACAGCGGCGGTGGCGTAGACGTAGAAGTCGTAGAACTCGATCGTGGTGCCGATCGTGGAAGCGAGTCGCACGCGGCGACGTTCTTCCGGAGTGGTTTCCCGAATCGCCGTAGGTATCGCCGGCTGGGGAGAGGGCTGATTATCGACGCTCGCCGTCATCGCGAGTCCTTTCATTCCACTGTGTGGACCAAAGTCCATCTGGCGGTTCAGAATGTATCACACAGTGGAACGGTCGTCTCAAATTCACCCAGCAAATGAAAAACCGCCGAGCGCTCGCGAAGAGTCTCAGCGGTGGGGGAGGTGCGACGTTGCTTCTAGCGTTCGATGTCGGATCGCAGCTGATCTGGGGTCTCGCCGTGGTCGCCCTCGGTGACGTTGCGGGTACCGTCGACTGCGTCCTGGTTTACATCTTCGAAATCGCCTAACGAACCCTCATCATTTGGCTCGTTGCCAATACGGGTCGTCGCCGCGTCGAGCAGGCGGTCGGTTTCGCTGCCCGGCTCGACACCGGTGTTTTCTACACCTGCGGCGGCATCGCCCACTCCGCCGTTCGAGTCATCGACGTTATCTACACCGTCGTAGTTCGGATTGTCAGCCATGGTTACGCCTCCTCATCACTTTCAGCGTCCGCATTGGTGCTTTCGATCGTGTCTTCCGCTGACGCGGATTCCTGCACGTCGTGAGTGGCATCCGGATCGCCGAGGTGGTCAATGCTGTCTTCGATCTTCGGTGGGCGGCTCTCGGTCATGGTTCGCTCCCTTCTGGACTTGGATGAGTCTCCCAGAGTACCCAGTTTACCAGAAGCCTCGGCGGCCAAGATGCTGCGTAACTTGAAGAAACTTAAACAATGTTAATCACATAATTTCGTTTATGGTCGACGGCTCTTAGGTGACTTTGAAATCCCCGACGTCCTCGCCCGAATCTGAACTGCCTCGCCGGTGCTGTTTCCTCTTAACAAGGACCGGTTCCCTAGCTTCCTGTGAAGTCCGGCGACCTCCTAGGCATGCCTGTCGGCTTTCTAGACGTTTGCGAAGGTGAATTTGCTGGTTGGCTTCCATTGCACAAGCGCAAAAAGGTCGCTGAATTCGATCCGGCTCGAGAGTAAAACGGTCTCCCAGTTTTGCAGGAATCGGGCAATTCTCGGCAGACTTACATTAGCTCAGAAAGGCCGATTGGGCATTTGCGGGTTAAGTGGCTGAAAGGGGGATGCGGAGAACGGAGAAGATCCGCTCGTCATGTCAAAGAAGACCGCCGACTCCACGTCAAAGAAGTCCTCGGACCTATGTCCAAGAAGCCTATGAACAAAATGAATCTGAGCTAATGACCCTGGAAGGGCTGAAGTTTTCATTAAAATGCTTCTGAAAATGCTCGAACTGACCGCCTTTTTGGGTCCCACTAGCTCCGCAAACGCTACCGCACGAGTTCATACGCAAAAAGACAAGAGGAAGCGAATAGATTCTGGTGTAGGGTATAAGCATCCGTTAATTGAAAGTAAGGGGGAACCATGAACCCAGTCATTCAGGTTGCTGGACTTCACGATCCGGATGAGGCAGACCTGGTCATCCAGGCCGGTGCAAATTGGCTAGGGATTCCACTTCGTCTACCGTCGGGTAACGATGATCTGACCGAAGCCATGGCGAAAGACGTAGTAAAACATGTTGAAGGTCGCGCAACTTCAGTATTGATCTCCTACAGCGTTAGTGCAGTAGAATTAACCGAGTTAGTAAGCGCACTTGGTTTCGATGCCGTTCAGCTGCATGGGGACATCGAGACCAGTGAAATCATACGCCTTCGAAAGCAACTCCCGCAAATTCAGATCCTTAAGAGCCTCATCGTTAAAGAAAACAACGAAGTGGAGCTACTGGAAACTGTTCGAGCCATGGATGCGCATGTGGACATGTTTTTGACTGACACCTATAACCCAAGGACTGGAGCCATGGGCGCGACAGGGATCCAGCACAACATAGAAACCAGCGCGGCAATTGTCCGACAGGCTAGCAAACCGGTAATTATCGCCGGGGGGTTGAATCCCGACAATGTTGGCGATGCGATTCTGGAAACTAAACCAGCTGGGGTTGACGCTCACACCGGGCTGGAGGGTAGCGACGGGCGTAAGGATGCCGGACTAGTCAAAGAATTCGTTTCGGAGGCGATGCGCGCCTTCCGCCAAATCGCCAACTCTAACGGAGGGGGTAAAAAACTTTAACGCATAACCCAGACAAAAGTTGGCGCGCCGTCCTCCATGCGCAGAAAGGTGAAAGAAGGAGTATGTCAGTTAATGAGCTTCCGTCGTCAAATCTTCTTACTTACTTTCAGACGATCGCTCGTAATAAAAACAGTTCGATTCGCGAGTTCACATGGGCGACAGAGCGCGTTAATCGAATGTTGATCGAATACGCTTTGAGTTTCGCCCACTACACCCCTGAGTCGGTAACTACCCCAACCAATGCCAAATTTAATGGTGTCCGATTGACTAGGCCCATATGTGGGGTGTCAGTAATAAGGGCAGGTGAAAGTATGGAATTTGCTGCACGCTCCCTTTTGCCGGGAATGACAATAGGTAAAATACTTCTGCAAAGAAACCGCGAAAGGGACTGCGGCTTTCCTGTGAACCACTGTGGCTATTTAGTCGTGTTTGTTAGATAGCTGTAGCCAGAGCGCGTTGCTCGGCCAGGGTTGTGTAGCCCTTACCTGGATGTCTTGTGAGTCGTTGGTAGACGAACCAGTCCAGGTGGGTTTCAAGATAGTTCATGAATTCCTCGGTGCCCATCTTTTGGGAGTTGATGCCGGCGGCGTAGAGCTCTCTTTTGAGCAGGCCGAAGAATCCTTCCACTCTGGCGTTATCGCCGCTTTTGCCGAGTCGCGACAGCGATGGGATCGCAACCCATGCGTTGTCGCAGGGTTTGCCCGGGTCACAGTTGCCGCATGCTGCCTGGTCGTGGGTGGGGTCGGTGAGCATACTTACCCATTCCGGATGTCGGTAGGCCCACCCACGATCAGAATGAATGATCGGTTTGGTCCCAGGCTTGATGGTTGTCAACGCGGCTTCCAGCATGGTGTTCGTCAGCGCGGCGGTCGGGCTGGTGCTCATGGTGTAGACGAGGGGCAGATTGTCATGGAAGTCGATCAACGGACTGAAATACACCTTGCCGTCTCGGCATGCGAACTCGGTGACGTCGGTACCGAATTTCTCGTTCGGCCTATCGGCGTAGAAGTCGTGAACCAAATCGGGCTCAAGTGCTTCGCGACGTCTGCACGCTTCGCGCGAGTAGCCCTGTGAGACAACGACATCCGCGGCAGCTGCTTCTTCCAGGTCCCCGATGAGCAGCTTGTTCGCCGGCCGGTGGGCGTTTTCTCCTTTGTACGAGCGGTGCCTCATGGTCCGCTTGGACTTCGGGGTGAGGTTTTCTGCGTACATGATGGCGCGTACTGTTTTCTCACCTATCGTCCACCCGTTTTGCCTGCACACCGCCAAGATCCTGCGATAGCCGTAGATTCCGCTGTTTGCTTTCGACACCGCGATGATCGCCGATGTGGCAGTTGCCCGCTGCGACATCGGGTATTTCAGTCGTCGACACGCATGCTTGTAGGTGCTCAGGTTCAACCCGAAGTGCTCGCAGCTGGCTTTTACTTGGTATCCGTGCGCCCGGAGTCGCTGGACAGCTTGAGCGACGACCATGCTGTCGAGCGTCTCCGGGCCGGGGCTTTTCCCTCGGACTCCATCACAGCCTCGAACAAGGCCTTGTCCGCAAGCCGTAGAAACCGCTCGTGGCGCAACATCGCCTTAAGCTCTTCAGGATCATCCGGCAACGCAGCATCATCGAGCTGAGTCACATGCTGCTCACTCGCAATTTTGGCAGCCCTAGCAGAAGTCGGCTTGGGGGTTTGTGGCGATGCGCTCTTGCGCGGGCGGCGTCTATGTTGCTCCACACGCCACAGTGTCGCCTGCTCCAGCTGCTCAGGGTTCATCCCACGCCGCGTCTCTTCGTCGGGAGCGAAATTTCGAACCCAGATCGACAACGCGGTCGAAGATACCCCACACTGCCGACTTATCTCCCGCAGCGACCCCGGCGAAGTCAGTGCCGCCCGCACCGCTGCGGCAACCTCGCTCGGACTGCGCCAATGATGATCCACCTCAACACCGTGCTCAGCATTAACTGCCCACCGCCAAATCGACGCCGCCGAAGGCACAGGATCGATGCCTTCATCACTCAAACGGGTGCGTACCTGCCGAGGTTCTAACCCCTTGCGATAAAGCTCGACGGCACGCTCGCGAACCGCCAACGGGTAATTCATCTGGAACTCCTCACCGATAACCGGGGGTTCACAGGAAAGCTTCACTCCCAAACCTTAACGCCGAAGTTTTATTACGAAAGTCTTCCTGACAGTGTTGCTTCGTCGACAGTTCTGCTCTTTGAACCTATGGTTGCCACTGGGCGGTCCCTATCCCTCGCTATTGATCGCCTTAAGGATGTCGGCGTTCAGGAGACCTCGATAATCTCAGTTAACTACCTCGCTTCACCGCAAGGGCTTGAATTTGTGCAGCAACGTCACCCCGACTGCACATACGTTATCGCCTCGATAGAAGAGGCCCTCACGGAAAATGGATACATGCTCCCGGGTATTGGTGACTTCGGCGACCGGTTCTTCAGTGCAGGGTGATTAGCAGTTTAGCTACCTTCTAAGAAATGAGAATGGACTTAGACATGAACTCACCCAGTAACTCAAACTGCGCAGGCTCTTCTGCGGAAGTCCATGCTGTTTTCAGCGAGGCCTCGAAGAATGCTTCGCCGGTGGCAATCATCGGGCAGCCGGGGCCGCATATTTCGATGATCGCGCTCGAGGCTCTGGCGCGAGAGTCAACTTACATTCCGATCGACTCCCAATACCCTGTGGAACGCATCCGATACATTTTAGAAGATTCAACCACGAGAACAGCTATCATTGACAGTTCGGCAGACGCGAAAGCCCTCGGGGAGATTGAAGGTCTGCAGCTGGTTCGGCTTCCTCTCGAGCTTGAGGAACGCCTAACGCAGGGATTTGACACTCCCACGGAGGAGTGGCCCGTCGTATCTCTGGAGTGGAACGGCCATAAAACTGCGTACCTCATCTATACTTCAGGCTCTACGGGAAACCCCAAGGGCATAGCCATATCAAGGCGAAACCTGAGCTGTCAAATGCGTTGGCTCAGAAGCGAAGGCTTCCTGGATCCCTCAACACGCATCTTGCAGAAGACGCCGATCGGCTTCGACGCGGCGCAGTGGGAGATTCTAGCGCCTATCAATGGGGCTATTCCGGTTCCATCACCACACGGGGCGTTTCGAGACCCTCATACAATAGTACAGGCTATATCGGATTACGCGGTTAATACCTTGCAAGCCGTACCAACTCTTTTGCAGGCGATCGCCGACATTGGTGGCTTCGCCGCCTCGCCTTCGCTCCAAAAGGTTTTTTCGGGTGGTGAGGCACTTTCGTGGAACCTTGTGGACGAAATACGTAGCCAACTCCCGTCAGCTGAGATCGTTAACCTATACGGCCCGAGTGAGTGCACAATTAACTCTTCTGCGTTTAGGTTCGGTCCCGAGATGATTGCTCCAACTGATAGGTCTTCTACCGTACCTCTCGGCGCTCCCGCCGCAGATAGCGTTTTCTACATCGATGTAGGCGGCGGGATTAGGCAGCCAACTCCTGGTATCGAAGGCGAACTGATCATTTGCGGCGAACTAGTTGGAATGGGCTACGTGAATAATAGCGAAGAAACACGCAAAAAGTTTCTTACCGTCAACGGGTTGCCCAGCTACCGATCGGGAGATTTGGTTCGTTGTGGGGACGATGCCCAGTTACGCTTCCTTGGTCGAATAGACAACCAGATTAAGCTGCGGGGGAATCGGATCGAGTTGGATGAAATCAATAACCAATATCTTCAGCACCCTTGGGTTTCGAAAGCGGAATGTGTCGTGGTTGGGGGTGGTGAAGACGTGCCCCAGCGCCTCGAAGCTTTTCTCCAGCTATCGTCTAATGCAGCTCCACTTATGGATGGGCGTGGTGGCGGTGTCCATCATCTCTCGAAGAACAGCCGACTCCAGGTTAAAGCGCAGCTTTCGAACCTTGGTGTTCGCACGGATTTGGGTACAGAAGTTGAGAGCCTAATAAATGAAGCCCCAAATGAGCTGGTCGAACAGCTCGAGCAGCTTGCATTTTGCCGCAAGAGCTATCGCACATTTGAGGGAGATAAATTCTCCCTCGAAGATCTGGTGCAGATGGTTCGTGTCGCAAAACAAGAATCGGACCCGCTCCACCTGGGCATTGGCCTCGATAGGGACTTGGTTGACGCCGCCCCGTTAGCTTCTATACTTTGGGGAATAAGTGCGTTCAAAGACGAGCGACGATTATTGCCGAAATACGGTTATGCATCGCCCGGCGCTCTGTACTCTATTCAGGCGTACGTTAGCTTCGGTAAGGATTCACCCCACTATGGTCAAACTTGGTATTTCGATCCCGTAGAAAAGGGAT
The DNA here is from genome assembly GCF_002287505.1 of Corynebacterium glaucum. GTDB lineage: Bacteria > Actinomycetota > Actinomycetes > Mycobacteriales > Mycobacteriaceae > Corynebacterium > Corynebacterium glaucum. The sequence goes on along the minus strand of NZ_CP019688.1, from coordinate 2,050,768 downwards.
TCAAATGGGTACAGGATGATCACAGCCCGAGTTCTGTAACTAGGGTTCACCTCGTATCCCACGAGGCGGCTATCCGTTCTGTCTATGAGAAGAATGTAAGGGAAGTTCAGTACTTCGAGCTCGGACATTTGCTTGGCTTGCTCGACGATATTTTTGAAAATAGCAGGTACTGTGCGGTCTTCAGCGATAGTCCGCCCGACTATGTTGATTGCGGAAAGCTGCCGCAGGACTTATACCTCGGTTCACTCGAAATCGTATCGATATCCAGTTCCGAATTACCCGATAGTTACTGTCATGCGCCTGAAGTTTTCATCTCCGTTGATGATCGGGTGAGTGGTCTGAGCCGTGGCACGTATGCTGAGAATGCTGGTCAATTTACAAAAATAAGCGACGCATTCGTAGAGGTTTCTGATGTCATTGCAATTAATCAGAGTGTCTACAGGACCTCGTCGTTCGGGGTTGGCTTGTATTTCCTGGATTCCGAACTCGACTTGAAAAGGCAGTATGTTTCGCTAGGAGCAGCTCTTCACCGGTTGCAGTCCCACTGTGAAGCATTTGGGTTTATGTCTTCAGGGTATAGTTCATTTTCTGGTAGCCCGTTGCCGGCCGCTATCAAGGCGACTGAGATTCTTAAAATTGAATCCGAGTCTAAGGAGATATCGTTCTACTTTGCGGTCGGTGGCCCCATAAGCAAATCCCAAAGGCTGCACAGGGGTATGAACGAGGACCAGGTGCATATGGAGGGGCCTGCAGAAATTGTTACCCGTGAGATACGTGACCAGGTTCCGAGTTACATGGTTCCGGACCAAGTCACTGTCTTACCGGCTCTACCGACAACCCCCAACGGGAAAGTTGATCGCACTGCGCTCATGGCCATCTCCGAGCAGAGAGCTACTTCCCTTAGATCGAGCTCCGGTCGTGCGCCGGAGGGGGAGGTGGAGAGGGCCATTGCAAGGTCGTGGGGACAGATCCTAAAATGTGAGGGCATCAAGGCCACTGACAACTTTTTTGATTTGGGTGGCAACTCAGTGCGGGTGATGATGCTAGTTTCGAGCCTTAAGACGGTCTTTGGAGAGTCGGTGACCCCTCAGCTGATATTTGCTAACCCGGTCCTTGAGGAACTGGCCTCGGTCATCAAGAATCCGATCACACAAAGTCGCGCTATCAAATTGAGAGAAATGGATCCAGGCGGTGGCCAAGCTCAAAGCAGCGGCCGAGTGAGTTCGCTGATGTGGCCAGGCCTCGGTGGCCTGCCCCTGAACCTGAGCCACCTTGCAGATAATCTGTCAGCGGGTGGGGAAATCATCGGAATTCAAGCACAAGGAATCAATGAACGGGAAAGTCCGGTAGCTTCTATAGAGCAGGTGGCTGAACAGGATTGCGAATTCGCGCCGGGCGAAGGCGTGCTGCACCTGATTGGCTATTCATTCGGCTGTCGCACTGCTCTTACTAGCGCGGCCTTGCTTGAAGCGCAAGGCCGTAGGGTTGACTCCTTGACGCTACTCTGTCCGGGAAATCCAACCTTATCTACCGACGGGCATCTTCTTATACCCCAAACGGGCGAACGGGATAGCAGCGTCGACAACCCAGAATTCGTAGGAATGCTTTTGAGTGTGTTCAACCACCCCTTGGATCCTCACGATTTCCAGAAGGTCACAGCAACAGCCAAGTCCTTGGACGATGTCGTCGAGTTTATTCAGAAAAAGAATCACGCGATTGATCCAGATCAGATCGAGCGGATTGTGAGGTTGGTTTGCACGCAATATGAATTCGATTATTCTTTCGAAGAAATGGAGGCTTATCACGTTAGCTGCCCAATACTGCTAGTGAAAGCAAAGGGGGACAAATACTCTTCTGTCGATGAGATTCTCGAAAGAAATATTCTAGACATCACAACGATTGGGTTCGACGCGGACCACTACGAAATACTGAAGCCTCCGCATGTGAAAGAGCTAGGTGCCATAATTTCGGATTTCCAATCGAACGCAATCCATGTCTGATACTGGACCGGGTGTATACATGATCAAGGAGTTCTGACCTGTGCCACACGTTGAAATGTATTACTTCCAATCTCCTATAAGCAACGAGCAGAAAGACAGCTTTGGTCGTGAGTTGGCAGAGCTCATCGAGCGGTACTTCTCGGTTTCTTACAGGAAGGTGTCATTACACTTAGTGCCTGTGGACGGGAGCCGTTGGGGTGAAGAGGTAGTTGATCCGATCATCCTTCCCAACATTGATGAGCTGCAAGTGGTGGCTGATTATCTTGAATGAACTTCGAGTCTCTGTTTCAGATGAGGTGAGGAATGCCCTCGAGGAGGGAACTCCGATCCTAGGGTTGGAGTCTAATGTACTCTCGCACGGGTTGCCTTTCCCTAAGAACGTGGAGCTTCAGAGTGCCTGTGACGAAGCAATACGCTCACGCGGAGTGGTGCCCGCAATTACGTTTATTGACCGCGGTAAATTGTGCCTTGGGGCTACCGAAGCGGACCTAGAGCGCCTGACCACCGCGAACAACGTCGATAAAGTTACGTCCAGAGACATTGCCGTTCAACTGGTCCGTGGTAGCCTTGGTGCGACCTCAGTCAGCGCCTCACTAGCGATCTGTGAATTGGCAGGTGTGCCAATATTCGCCTCCGCAGGGCTTGGAGGTGTTCATCGAGACTACGCGACGACTATGGACATGTCGGGCGATTTGTACGAAATTGCACGTAGACGAGTAATAGTCGTGTCAGCCGGTGTCAAGAAGTTTCTCGACATACCTAAGACCGTCGAGGTGTTGGAGACGCTGAATATTCCAGCGGTCGGATTTCATACTTCAGAGTTTCCTGCTTTCTACTGCAAGTCTTCGGGTGTCAAGTTGGGTGCTCGGTTCGACAGGCTTGCTGATCTCGCCAAAGCGGCTCGCAACCACATCGAACTTGATCTAGGTAGTGGGTTCTTGGCGCTAGTCTCACCCAGCGACGAAATCGCCCTTGACCATGAATTGGTGGAGTCGGCAGTCCAGCAGGCACTTGCGAGAGCTCACGCCGAAAATGTGCGAGGAAAGGACATAACTAAATATGTAATGCGCTTCATCGACGAAAAGACGAATATGCGATCGAGAGATGCAAATTTCGAGGTTATGGTTGAGGTAGTGAGCAGGGGGGGCGGAATTAGCGGTGGCACTTTCAAAGGAGAGGGAAAGGTAGTATGGGAGCGTCGATAGAAAAACCGACGGAAAATTGGCGCTGGGTAGTGTTATCGGCTTCTGCCCCGGCGGTATGGGGTACTACTTATATCGTCACAACTCAGTTCTTGCCCCCAGGATACCCTATCTGGTCTAGCGTTTTGCGCGCGTTACCGGCAGGGATAATTGGCCTTTTAATATGTAAGCAGCTTCCTCGAGGCGAATGGATCTGGCGATCCTTAATTATGGCGATCCTTAACATTGGGTTGTGGTTCCCCCTGCTATTCGTAGCGGCTTACCGGCTGCCAGGGGGAATGGCATCAGTTTTATCCGCATGTCAGCCTCTTTTCGTTATCGCATTCGCATGGGTCTTGTTGTATCAAAGCCCAAGCATCTGGCGTGTCGCATGGGCAATCGCTGGAGTGGTCGGAGTTGCTGTAATGGTGCTTGCATCGGACTCTATCTTTGACCCGTTAGGTATAACCGCAGGTATTCTTGGAACCGTATCCATGGCGCTCGGAATCGTAATGACCAAAAAATGGCAGCGCCCTACTGACGGTTTCACCTGGGCAGCTTGGTTGCTAGCGTGGGGTGGGTTGTTGCAACTACCGATGGCTATCTTGTTTGAGGGTACGCCTCCACCTCAAGATTTGAGGAGTATACTTGGGTATGCATGGTTGTCAATCGCAGGAGGACTTTTGACCTATTGGGCTTGGTTTACAGGTCTGGGGAAAATATCTGCCGTGTCTGCAAGTTTCTTGCCATTGCTGTCTCCATTGGTGGCAACCTTGCTTGGCTACCTACTCCTAGACGAGTTGTTAACTCTCCCACAGTGGTTCGGTTTCCTTTTGTGTTTGACTGCCATCGTTTTGTCTCAGATCGCCCCGCCATGGGGAGCGGCCCAAACCTCGCTTAGGGGGGCAACGCGAAGATGAAAGCATGGTGAATCGAGAATGAAAGTACTGGTATTAGGAGCTAGTGGTCAGGTAGGATCTGTCCTGACAGAGGCCGCGCTGGAGCGAGGGCACATCGTTGTGGGAGTCACGCGTTCTAGCTCCTCTCGGATACTGGAGAAGTTGGGTGGCCAGCTAGTGAATGGTGATGCTTACGATGCGGAATTCCTAACTGGGATAATTAACTCCTTTAAACCGGACGTTGTTGTCAGCGCGACACGGCCGTCAAAGGGGCGGGAGGCGGAGCTCGTGAGAGGCACGCTGTCTGTTGCGAGTGTTTGCGCCGAAAAGGGCGTCTGGCTCGTGGTTAGTGGGGGCGCCGGAGCTCTGCCCGTGTCGGATGAGCCTAACGCTGAGCGCGTGGTGGATTCGGGCTACGTCGAGGACGCTTGGCGCGATATAGCAAGAGCTTCAGCGGATCAGTTCGACGCCTTAGTGGACATCTTTCCACGGGGAAGATGGACATATGTGGCTCCACCCTCCCGCCTAGTCGAAGGGGAGCGGGTAGGTAGGGTGCGTAAGTCTAATACAGCGCTGGTTTCTAATGAACAGGGGGTATCGGAATTGACGTGGTTGGACTATGCGGGTCTCATCTTGGAAGAGGTCGAGAAGCCTTCGGGGGAGCGGTTGGTCACCGGGGGTTACTAGTGGCTAAAACGCTAATCTGCCGTAATTGCGGAGTGGAGAATTTTGAAGCTGTAGAGAGCGGACAGCTCTGGTGTCCCGTCTGTGAGGACCCTCGGCAGTACCGGGATCCAGAAGGTCAAGTATGGCTGGACCCGACCAGCCTAACCGACGTTAAAGTAAAAGTTAAAAAGATTGCGTCCGACGCATTCTCAATGACTACCTGCCCGAAGATCGGGATTGGACATACATCTTATTTGCTAAAGAGCCAGGACCAGTGGCTTCTGTGGGATCCATTGCCTGTCGTCCTCGACCCTGTTGAGGCCCTGATAGAAACAGGCGAGAATCTTAGCCCTCTGACGATAGCCGCTAGTCACCCTCACATGTATGGGGCACAGAGTCATTGGGCCGACTCGTATGGTGGTCGCGTTCTCGTCAATCAAATGGACGAGGAATGGGCGCATACTAAAAGTGTACCCTCGGTATTCTGGAAAGACGATCTGCAGATTGATTTGAGGTCGCGCTTAGTCCAGTTAGGAGGACACTTCCCCGGCTCGAGCGTGCTTGTATGGAGGAGGTCGGCAACTGAAAGCTGGCTTTTCTCATCAGACACAGCCCAAATTAGGCCAAACGAACGTTTTGCTTTCATGTGGAGCTACCCCAACTTGCTTCCACTGAACTCTACTGAGGTTGAGCGCATGGTAAAACGCTATCCCACCACCGGGGCGATCAAAGCACTCGACAACTTCGGGCGAACCTTGAAAGGGAATGTGGATTCCATCTTCAAAGTTTCGGCGCAAGCACATATCAAACGGCTTGGTGGGACGCATTCCTGACAATCCCATTGAAACAGGCCCATATTGTAATCCGCTGCAGCTTGTGCCTGGAGCAATGGTAATGATGGTTGACAGGTGAGTCGCGGCATGATTGACACTTAGGGGCGGGAAAGTACTCGGGGTGATGGTTGACACCTCAGTCGCGACATGATTGACACGTTCAGCTGCCCCAGCAAGGCGCGGTACGACGCTGGTATTCAGTCGGGACATGGTTGACAAATGGACAGCCCGAATCGCAACCTCGCCATCGTCAAAGCTGTGCGCGACCAAGGCGAACCTGTCGCCAAGGTCGCCAAACGCTTCGGCATCTCACGCCAACGCGTCTACAAGATCGTGTCCGATTTCGATGCAGGCGGCCCAGAGGCCATCGCCCCGAAATCCCGCGCCCCGCACACCCACCCACAGGCTGTGCCTGAAACGCTGCGCAAACACATCATCGACATGCGCAAACAGCTCACCAGGGCCGGTTTCGACGCAGGCCCAGACACCGTTGCTTTCCATCTGCAACGCCAAGGCATGCGCGTTCCGTCAACATCAACGATCCGCCGAATCATCACCGATGCCGGCTTGGTCAGCCCGCAACCGCAAAAGAAACCACGTAGCTCCTACATCAGATTTGAAGCCGCGCTACCGAACGAATGCTGGCAAGCCGACATCACCCACGCGTTTCTTTTAGACGGCACACGCGTAGAAATCCTCGACTTCATCGACGGTCACTCCCGCTACCTACCGTCAATCACCGCACAACCAGCATTTACAGGCGCAGCCGTGGCAGCGCAGCTGCAATACCTCATCGACACCTACGGCCCACCAGCATCAACCCTCACCGACAACGGGATGGTGTTCACCGCACGTCTCGCCGGACGCAAAGGAGGCAGAAACGCCTTCGAAAAACTCCTCAACCACCACCGCATCCAATAGAAAAACGGCCGCCCAGGCCACCCGCAAACCCAAGGCAAAATCGAGCGGTTTCACCAAACACTCAAACACTGGCTCAATGCCCGACCACCAACAGAAACCGTCTACCAACTCCAACACCAATTCGACGAATTCGCCGACTACTACAACACCCAACGCCCCCACCGATCACTCAACCGCCGCACGCCCGAGCAGGCCTACACCACAGGAGTAAAAGCCGCACCCAACGACAACCCACAAGAAGAATGGCGCGTCCGCCACGAAACCGTCGCCACCAACGGAAAAGTCACCATCCGCTACGCCGGAAGGATCTACCACCTAGGAATCGGACGAGCCTACAGAGGCGAAAAAGTACTCATGATCATCATGAAGCGTCCTGGGTTTAGCTCCGATCGTTTCTAGAGAAGGATGGGGATCATGCCTAGGAAGTACAGTGACGAGTTCAAAGACAAGGCGGTGCGCCTCGCTGAGGAACTCGTTGAGCTTGAGGGGTGCTCAAAGTGGGCTGCGGCCGAAGAGATCGGTGAGAAGCTTGGCGTCTCGGCGCACACGCTTAATCACTGGTTGAAACCTCGAATATCTGCCTTCGATGCTCAGGGCAGCACCGACGAGTCAGTAGAGGATGAACTGAAGCGTCTGCGGCGGGAAAATAACGAGCTGCGCAGGGCTAACGAGATTTTGAAGACAGCGTCAGCTTTTTTCGCAGCGGAACTCGCCCGTCCCACCAGAAGATGATCGAATACATCGACACGTATCGCGATCGCTTCGGGGTCGAGGCCATTTGTCGCACGTTGAGGCAGACAGAGTGTGGGTTTATCACTTCTCGTGGCTACCGGGCAGCGAAAACACGAGCCCCGTCAGCCAGGAGCTTGTCAGACGCGCTGCTCATCCCCGAACTTGTGAAGGTCTACGAGGACAACTTCAGCGTCTACGGCGTGCGGAAGATGTGGAAGGCCATGCAGCGCGCCGGCTGGGATATCGGTCGTGATCAAACCGCACGGTTGATGAAACTCGCCGGCATCCAAGGCCGCAGGCGTGGCCGCACTCCGATCACGACACTTCGGACTGACGTCGCTGATTGCCGTCCCGATTTGGTCAATCGTGACTTCACTGCGTGCGCACCGCACCGGTTGTGGGTTGCTGACATCACCTATGTGCGTACCCTGTCGGGCTTTGCTTATACCGCGTTCATCACCGATGTGTATTCGCGCAAGATTGTCGGTGTCGCGACCCGGGCGAGTATGCACACCGATGAACTGCCGCTAGAGGCGTTTGAGCACGCGCTGTATCACGCGGGTGATCTTCGCGCTGAAGGGCTTGTCCACCACAGTGATCGTGGTTCGCAGTATGTGTCGATCCGCTACGGTTGTCTGGTTCCATGACATCGTTCCGCATGTCTCATGAGATCGTTCCGGTCTGTCTAGGCGGTATGTCTCACCACATCGTTCCGGTGGGCAACCCGTGCCCGGAAACCGTCCCGCGGCGGTGTGAACTGATGTCTCGAGACATCGTTCCGGCTCCGGACAATCCTTGCGCATGCGAAGCGCCTAAACAGATGGATTCGGCCCCGTGGCAGATGCGTCACGTTCATGGGCCGTCAATCGCTAGATCCATTGGGACCGTCTGAACGAAGCTGAGGGTGTCAGGAGTTTTGTGTGTGAGGCTCTGATCTGAAGGAGTTTCACCGATAATGACTACGGTGTCACCGAAGAAAAGCCATGACCCGGCCAGGGTCAATGAGATCAGCGAGAAGCTGATGGATAACCCCGAGCTCGCCAAGCTCATCGGGGAGCTGTCCACCTCCACCGACGATGCCAGCGAGCTGGTCAAGGGGCTTTTACAGGCCTCGATCAATGCCGGTCTACAGGCGGAGATGGATGCCCATTTGGGCTATGAGCACTCTGACCGCAAAGCCAAAGCTGAGGTTGACACCCGCGGTGAGGATAACCACCGCAACGGGTCGTATACCAAGACCGTCGACTCTGGCTACGGCCCGCTGGAAGTAACCATGCCAAGGGATCGGGCGGGGACGTTTGCCCCGCAGATGGTGCCAAAGGGGGCCCGCAGGCTCACTGAGCTTGATGACATGATCATTTCCCTGTATGCGGGCGGGATGACAGTGCGAGACATCCAGCACCACCTCGCAACCACCCTCGGGGTGGACATGAGCCCCGATACGATCAGCACGATCACCGACGCGGTACTCGATGAGGTGATGATGTGGCAGAACCGACAGCTCGAAGAGTTCTACCCGGTGATCTTTCTCGACGCATTGCGGATCAAGATCCGCGATGGTAACCGCGTGGTCAACAAGTCCTGCTACATGGCCGTTGGTGTCGACATGGACGGCATCAAACACATCCTTGGGTTGTGGATCGCCGGTAACGAAGGTGCCGCATTCTGGGCGTCCGTGTGCGCTGACCTTGCCAACCGTGGGGTCCAAGACGTGTTCATCGTCTGCTGCGACGGGCTCAAAGGCTTACCCGATGCGGTGGAGGCAACCTGGCCGAACTCGATGGTGCAAACCTGTATCGTGCACCTGATTCGGGCTGCGAACAGGTGGGTGTCCTACCAAGACCGCAAACCCGTATCGAGTGCGTTACGGGAGGTCTACACCGCACCGAACGAGGACACCGCCCGCGCCGCCCTGGACGCGTTCGAAGCCTCTGAGCTAGGGCGCCGCTACCCGCAGTCGGTGAAGGTGTGGCGTGATGCGTGGGAGCAGTTCGTGCCGTTTTTGCAGTTCCCGCCAGCGGCCCGGAGGGTGCTCTACACCACGAACGCGATCGAATCGCTCAATGCTGAACTGCGCAAAGCTACCCGCAACCGGGGCCAGTTCCCGAACGACACCGCGGCGCTGAAGACGCTGTGGTTGATGATTTGCAACATCGAAGACAAACGCGCCGCCCAGCGGGCGAAGAAGGCAAAACGGGCAATCGAATGCAACGGCTATATTGAAGGGGCGAAAGCCACCGGGTGGAAACAAGCCATCAACCAACTAGCCGTGGCATACCCCGACCGATTCGCGGACTACCTGTAAACCAAGCCCCCGCACACAAACAATCGGACACCCTCAACGAAGCTGCTCTGGCCCAATGCCGGGCACGTTCAAGGACCGCAGGAGGACCAATGCCAGGGCGGCCGATCTCCCCATCTGAAAGCCGCACCCAACCCACTCCGGGGCACCCAAAAATGACGAAATCTCGAGACACGACCGGAACGATGTCTCAAGACAACACATGGCGCCCCCAGCAGTGTCTAGGTTCATGACATATTTGACACCTTGTTCCAGCGGCGATGGTCCTGATGCTTGACAGGTGAGTCGGGACATTCTTGACACTTAGGCCGACCTTAACTTGATGAGTGATGCTTGACAGGTGAGTCGGGACATGTTTGACAGATGAACAGTCCCAACCGCAATCTCGCCATCGTTCGTGCAGTGCGCGACCAGAAACAAAAAGTTGCCGCGGTGGCGAAACGCTTCGGTGTCAGCCGCCAGCGTGTGTATCAAATCCTCGCCGACTACGATGCCGGCGGCGATGCCGCCGTCGCCCCGAAATCTCGGGCCCCGCACACGCACCCGCAAGCGGTTCCAGAAGCACTGCGCAACGACATCATCGATATGCGCAAACAGCTCACCCGCCATGGCCTTGATGCGGGACCGGAAACTATTGCCTACCACTTAGCCGCGCAGGGCAAACGGGTGCCGTCAACCTCAACAATCAGACGGATCCTCACCGATGCCGGTTTGGTGACCCCAGAGCCGAAGAAGCGCCCCAAAAGCTCCTACATCCGCTTTGAGGCAGCGCTGTGCAACGAAATCTGGCAGGCCGACATCACCCACGTGTTCCTCGCTGACGGCACCCGAGTCGAAGTCCTCGACTTCATCGACGACCACTCCCGCTACCTGATGTCAATCACCGCCGCCGCGGCCTTCAGCGGGGCGGCAGTCGCTGCCGAATTGACCCGCCTCATCAGCACATACGGGCCGCCAGCATCAACGCTGACCGACAACGGGCTCGTCTTCACCGCCCGCTTGGCCGGGCGAAAAGGCGGCAGGAACGCCTTCGAGAAAGTGCTCACCGCCAACCGTATCCAGCAAAAGAATGGTCGCCCCGGACATCCCCAAACCCAAGGCAAAATCGAACGCTTCCACCAGACACTCAAGAAATGGCTCGCCGCCAGATCACCAGCGCCCACCATCAACGAGCTGCAGCACCTCCTCGACGAATTCGCTGATTACTACAACACCCAACGCCCCCACCGCGCACTCGGCAGACGTACCCCAGCGCAGGTCTACACCACTGGGGCCAAAGCCAGCCCACGCGACAACCCCAAAGAAGAATGGCGAATCAGAAACGACACCGTATGCACTAACGGCAAAACCACCGTCCGCTACGCCGGAAAACTCTTCCACCTCGGCATCGGACGCGCATACGCCAGCAAGAAAATCCTCATGGTCATCACCGACAAACACATCATCACGTCATTGGCCGACACCGGCGAAGTCATCACAGAGCACTACATCGACACCAGTCGCGACTACCAAAAGCCCTACTGGAAAACAGGAGACCCACCCCTCAACCCCCACCAATGACAAAACCGGCACCCCAGAAAACCAAAAACCGAGGCACCGGTTTGTCCACCATGTCGCGACTCATCTGTCAAGCATGTCGCGACTCAGGACATGGCGCCCCCAGCAGGACTCGAACCCGCGACACACCGGGTAGAAGCCGGTTGCTCTAATCCACTGAGCTATGGAGGCAGTGGGTGAAAAACCCAGCCAGCATTGTAGCGCAGCGCGAGTTATGGCTTGTAACCGTGCGAAAGTAGGGTGAAAGGCATGCAAGAGAAGCGGGCTGTGAAAGCGGCGTGGCCGTTCTACCTCGCGGCTGTGCTTGTCGCGGCGGTCATTGCGGGGGCGGTCGCTCAGTCGTTTGTGGGGGAGTCGTTAGCCGTCTTGGGCATCCCAGATCCGGGCTGGCCGACCACGTTCGGCCTACCGGCGCTGCGCGGGGCCGGCTGGATGCTCGCCGCGCTTGCGGTTGGCTCATTCCTCTTTTCCGCGTTTCTCATCCCCCCGCGCATGGTCGGGCAGGACCTGAACGGCGCGCCACTGACTGTCGACGGCCACATCGCTTCGCGTACCGGCGCGTGGGCGTCGGCTGGACTTGCGCTAGTCGGCATTGTCATGATCCCGCTCGTGCTTTCCGACGTCTCCGGCGAACCGTTGGCCAACGTCATCTTCGAAGCCAATGCGTGGTCAACCGCAATCGAGCAAGTCCAGGAATCGCAAGTCTGGCTCATCGTTGCCGCGATCGCCGCTGTCGTGGCCGCGGCCGGTTTTGTTGCTAGCACGTGGTGGCCGCAGGTTGCGCTGCTCATCGGTGCGGTCATCGCGATCATGCCGTTGGCGCTCACCGGGCACTCCGCTACCGGTGGTAATCACGACTACGGCACGAACTCGTTCATTTGGCACCTGACATTCATGCTCGTTTGGGTGGGCGCGCTGATGGCGCTAGTCGCACACGGGCGCAGGCTCGGACCGAACCTGGAACCGGCGGTGCGCCGCTACTCCAATATCGCGCTCTTCGCGTTCCTCGCCATGCTTGTCTCGGGACTGATCAACGGGGCAATCCGCATCCAGCTGACCGAACTCACCGACTATGACTATGGCTGGGTACTCATTGCGAAGGCTGTTGGACTCCTCGCGCTAGGCGTGCTCGGTTACTGGCACCGGCAGCGCACCATCCCTGCGCTGAGCAAAGACCCGAAGGCATTCACCCGCCTCGCCGCCGTCGAGGTGATTGTCATGGCTGCCGTCACCGGCCTCGCCGCCACCCTCGGCCGCACCCCGCCGCCCCCGCCGCGCGATCCCAATCTCACGCAGATGCAGGTGCAGATGGGTTACAACCTGGCGGAGCCGGTGACGTGGGGCAACTGGTTCACCCTGTGGCGCTTTGAATTGCTATTCAGCGTCATTGCCATTCTGCTGGCTGCCTTTTATCTGCACCTCGCACGGCGCGTCGAAGGGTGGCAAGTTTCTCGCACGGTGTGGTGGTTGCTTGGCTGCGGCGCAATCGTCGTCACGCTCTCTTCCCGCCTCGGCATGCACATGCCTGCGGCCTATTCCGCGCACATGGCCGTGCATATGATCCTGTCGATGGGCGTGCCGGTCCTCTTGGTGCTCGGCGCTCCACTGACCCTGGTGCGCGCCGCATACCCCGCCGGCGAGTTCAATCCGCGGCAATGGGTGGAAAGTTTCCAGCGGTCGACGTTCCTGCGCGTGGTCACCTACCCGCCGGTGAGCCTGATTCAGTTCATCTTCTTCTTCTACGCGCTGTACCTTTTTATTCCGCTGTATGAGCTGATGATTTCAGAGCACGCCGGTCATGTCATCATGAACGCGGTGTTTTTGGTTTCCGGGTACTTTTACTTCTGGGAGCTCATCGGACCCGACGAAATTCCGCAGCGCGCCGACGCGAAGATCCGCCTTGCATGGTTGTGGATCTCCATGCCAGTCCACCTCTTCATGGGTGTGTACCTTATGCAGCTCAACATCGTGCTCGCAGAGGACTTTTACCAGGCGCTCCAGTTGCCGTGGCAGCCGGACTTGCTTGCGGATCAGAAAGTCGGCGGCGGTATCGCGTGGGCCACTGGTTCGTTCCCGCTGGTCATCGTCTTCGGCGTGTTGTTTAGGCAATGGCTGCTGGACGATCGTGCAGAGACCGCCGAGGTGGATCGCCGAGCTGAGGAAACCGACGACGAAGAGTGGCGCCGTTACAACGAGATGCTCGCGCAATATAACCAGTCTTAGCTGCGCGAAATCGCTCACCTGTGGAGAGCAAAAAAGTTGCACACAGGCCAAATCGACGCTTCCTTTACCTTTCGTTTGTTTCGTGCCATGCTGCAGGTGCTGGGGGAGCAAGTTGCTTATCGACGGCACCCCTGCCCCGGCCCACCACGTAAACCTGAGCGAAAGGCCTACTTCCTATGTCCGCCACCATCGTCACTATTCACGGCAATCTCGTCTCGCAGCCGGAGTACTTGCGCGTCGGTCCGCAGGATCGGCAGCTGACCAAACTCCGGATCGCATCCTCGCGTCGCAGACCCACCGGAGTCCAGGATGAACACGGCTCCGAGATCTGGGAAGACGTTGACAACCTCTACATCGACGCGGAGTGCTGGGGATCACTGGCCAACAATTGCCGCGTCTCCCTGTTCAAAGGCGCCCCCGTTTCTGTCACCGGCAAGCTGGTCACCAAGACCTGGTCCGAGGAGGGGGTGGATGAAACCGGGAAGCCGGTGACCCAGACCCGCTCCAAGATCATGCTGAAAGCCACACAGGTTTCTTTTGATCTGTCGAACTACCAGGTCCTGCACTCCGCGCGAGCTTTGCGCGAGGAACTGCAAGCGCAATCGGCGGATGATCTGGTCGCTAGACAGGATGGGCCCGCGTTCGCGGAAACCCGCATCAGCGCGGAGGATGTGGTGACGTTTGACGATGTGAAGGAAGATGCCGCTGCCCCGTTCTAGTTCATGGATCCGCCCCTGCGCAGTCCCCTGAATGCCCCTGGGTGAGGCGGGGGTGGGTGATGTACCCTGTGAAGCGTCTTTCAACTCGCATAACCCAAGGGGATTACACGTGGCTGAGTTCATCTACACGATGAAGAATGTCCGCCGTGCTATCGGTGACAAGGTCATTTTGGACAATGTCACCATGGCCTTCTACCCGGGCGCCAAGATCGGTGTCGTGGGTCCGAATGGCGCAGGTAAGTCGTCGCTGCTGAAAATCATGGCGGGCATCGACCAGCCGAACAACGGCGAGGCTTTCCTCCAGCCGGGCGCATCGGTGGGCATCCTGCTCCAGGAGCCGCCGCTGAACGAGGAGAAGACGGTTCGCGAGAACGTCGAAGAGGGCCTGGGCGACATTTTTGCCAAGAAGCAGCGCTTCGAGGAGATCGCCGAGGAGATGGCCACCAACTACTCCGACGAGCTGATGGAGGAGATGGGCAAGCTCCAGGAGGAGCTCGACGCCGCCGACGCGTGGGAGGTCGACTCCAAGATTGAGCAGGCGATGGAAGCGCTGCGCTGCCCGCCGTCTGAAGAGCCGGTCACCCACCTCTCCGGTGGTGAGCGTCGCCGTGTGGCGCTGGCAAAGCTCTTGCTCTCCGAGCCGGACCTGCTCCTCCTCGACGAGCCGACCAACCACCTCGATGCCGAGAGTGTCCTCTGGCTGGAGAAGCATCTCCAGTCCTACCCGGGTGCAGTGTTGGCAATTACTCACGACCGCTACTTCCTGGACAACGTTGCGGAGTGGATCTGTGAGGTCGATCGCGGGAAGCTCTACCCGTACGAGGGCAACTACTCCACCTACCTGGAGAAGAAGGCCGAGCGTCTTGAAGTCGCCGGCAAGAAGGATCAGAAGCTGCAGAAGCGTCTGAAGAATGAGCTTGAGTGGGTGCGTTCTTCGCCGAAGGCGCGCCAGGCGAAGAACAAGGCGCGTCTGGAGCGTTACGAAGAGATGGCAGCCGAGGCGGAGCAGTACAAGAAGCTCGACTTTGAAGAGATTCAGATTCCGACCCCGCCGCGCTTGGGCAACAAGGTTGTTGAGGTTGACAGCCTGGACAAGGGTTTCGACGGTCGCGTGCTGATCAAGGATCTCTCCTTCACGCTGCCGCGCAACGGCATCGTCGGTGTCATCGGCCCGAACGGTGTGGGTAAGACCACCCTGTTCAAGACGATCGTCGGTCTCGAGCAGCCGGACGGCGGCTCCGTTGATGTTGGTGAGACCGTGCAGTTGAGCTACGTGGACCAGAACCGCGCGAACATCGACCCGGAAAAGACTGTGTGGGAAGTGGTTTCCGATGGTCTGGACTACATCCACGTCGGCCAAAACGAAATGCCGTCGCGTGCCTACCTGTCCGCGTTCGGGTTCAAGGGCCCGGACCAGCAGAAGCCGTCGAAGGTGCTCTCTGGTGGTGAGCGCAACCGCCTAAACCTCGCGCTGACCCTGAAGCAGGGCGGCAACCTGATCCTGCTTGATGAGCCGACCAATGATCTTGACGTGGAAACCCTGGGCTCGTTGGAAAACGCGCTGCAAAACTTCCCGGGTTGCGCAGTGGTCATTTCGCACGACCGCTGGTTCCTGGACCGCACCTGCACGCACATCCTCGCCTGGGAGGGCAACATCGAAGAGGGCAAGTGGTTCTGGTTCGAGGGCAACTTCGGTGACTACGAGAAGAACAAGGTTGAGCGCCTCGGTGAGGAGGCTGCGAAGCCTTCGCGCGTCACGCACCGCAAGCTCACGCGCTAGGGTTGGGCGCAGGGTAATTCAAATCTCAACCAAAAGGTGTGAAAGCAATGGCTGACCAGGCTGTCCGTGACTCTCAGGAGCTCGCCGGCAACGTCCACGTTCACAACATCCCTCTGCGGTGGAACGATTTTGACCGCTATGGCCACGTCACGAACTCCGCCTATATAGAGCTCGCGCAGGAGGCCCGCCTCGCTTTCGCGCAGGAGAACTTCTACTCCCGCGGCCACGAGTTCGTCGTTTTTGTCCGCCACCTCGAAGCGGATTACCTGCGTCCGCTGTTGCCAAACACGGTGACCGCGACGGTGGAGACGCAGGTGGTGCGCGTGGGCAACACCTCTTTCACCACCCGCCAGGAGATCAAGGATGCCCAAGGGCGCGTGTGCTGCGTGATCGAGTGTGTGCAGGTGACGGTGGATAACGCCACGACCTCGCCGCGAGAGATCACGACCAAAGAAATTGGCATCCTGTCCCAGTCCGCGGCATCGAGCGCTCTCGAGGGGTAGTGGAAACCCTTACTGTTACCCAGGGCGAGCGCGGATTGACCACGCTCCTGGGCCGCGCACTGGGGCTTGACCAGGCAGCACTAGCTCGTTTTTCGCTTGTCGACGACCATGTGGTCGACGTCTTTGTCACCACTCCGTTCGATTGTCTGGCCGCCCGCAGGGTGTCGGGCAGCGCCTCGCGCGACGGTGCGGTCGTGGCGGCCAATGACCTCCTGAACGCGCTCCGGGACGCTGGCGACTCCGGTGCCGCAGACGCGAGCCGCGAGGTCGGAAAAGCCCGCGACATGATGTGGCCCGGCGCGCTGCCACCCGCTACTGGTTTCGTCGAGCGCGACATAGTGCCGGTTGGTGTGGCCCGCCGGCTCGCCGACGAGGGACGCAACCTCGCGCGGCAGTTTTCTGGCCCAGCCGGCCCGCCGAGGTCGCTGCTCGACGGCATCGTCATGACAGCCGACGCGGATTCCGCCGCCCCTGTCGAGATCCCCATGCGGATGATCTTCGCGTGCACCGCGCTGGGTCTCATTCCCGGGTTTGAAGCACCCGCAGAGATCCCACGCCACCTCCGCGTTGCTACCGCAGGCAGCTGGGTGCGCCTCGACGCACCCTACGGTTCGATCTACCGCAATGTGGGTCGGTTAATCATCATGTAGGCCACGCGCTGCATGTGGTTCCATAGCTGGTCTCGGTAGACGGGGAGCAATTCCTCGTCGCTGAACTGGTCCAACGAGTTGTGCATCAGATCCAGCCAGCGATCCGCCTCGGCCTCACCGATGGAGAACGGAAAGTGGCGCCGCCGCAGCATCGGGTTGCCGCGCTGCTCCTGATACATGCGCGGCCCACCCCAGTACTGGGATAAAAACCAGCGCAGGCGATCCTCCGCGCCTTCCCAATCATCTTCCGGGTACATCGGCCCGATCAGGTCATCGGTTTTGATTTGCGCGTAGAAACCGGCGACGAGTTTTTGGAAGAATTCTTCGCCGCCCACGGCGTCGTAAAGCGAAAGCTCCTGATCCACGGTGCGTAACCTCCTGTCTCTACCGTGCACGATACTCAGCTGGGGAATGGTGTTGTGATCGCGGTCTGCATATAAATCGACCCGCAACGGCAACGCCCTGAACCGCTTGGTCTAGTATCCGGTTCAGACGTACCTCAGTTGCAAAGGAGAAGGCATGACCGCACAGTCGCACAACGGCGTATCTACGCAGGCAATCCACGCTGGGTATGAGCCAGATGGTCTGTACGGTTCGATCAATACCCCGATCTACGCTTCCACCACTTTCGCCCAAGACGGCCTGGCTACCTTGCGTGGCGGCTACGAGTACACCCGTGTGGGCAACCCGACCATCACCGCGCTGGAGAAGACACTGGCCGCACTCGAGGGGGCGGACTTCGGTGTTGCGTTTGCGTCCGGCATGGCTGCGGTGGACACGGTGCTGCGCGTGCTGCTCAAGCCGGGCGACCACATCGTGATCGGCAACGACGCGTACGGCGGCACCTACCGCCTGATCCAGCAGGTGTTCACGCTGTGGGGTGTGGAAAACACCGTCGTGGACATCACTGACGTTGACGCGGTGGCCGCTGCTGTGCAGGACAACACCAAGGTCATCTGGGTGGAAAGCCCGACCAACCCGTTGCTGTCTATCGCTGACATCGCCGCGATTTCTCACGTCAAGCAGCATGCGGCGCTGGTGGTGGACAACACGTTTGCCTCGCCGTACCTGCAGAAGCCGTTCGAGCTGGGTGCGGATGTCGTCCTCCACTCCACCACGAAATACGTCGGTGGTCACTCCGACGTCGTTGGGGGAGTGGTGTGCGGCAAGGACTCGCTTATCGACGGCTTCGAGGACCAGCTGCGCTTCTTCTTCGGCTGGGTCGGCTCGATCCCGTCTCCGTTCGACACGTACCTGACTGCCCGCGGCTTGAAGACGCTGCCGGTGCGCATGGAGCGCCACTGCGACAACGCCGAGGCTGTCGCGGAGTTCCTCGGTCAGCAGGATGAGGTTGCGAAAGTGCTTTACCCGGGGTTGGAGTCGCATCCCGGCCACGAGGTGGCCAAGCGGCAGATGCGGCGCTTCGGCGGCATGGTTTCCGTGCTTTTCCGCACGGAGGAGCAGGCAAAACAGTTCTGCTTGAGCACGAAGCTTTTCTGCCTCGCGGAATCGCTGGGCGGCGTGGAGAGCCTGGTGGAGCACCCGGCAACTATGACGCACGTCAGCGTCACCGGGTCCGCGCTCGAGGTGCCCCCGGAATTGGTCCGCATCTCGGTGGGCATCGAGGATGCCGACGATCTCATTGCGGACCTTCGGCAGGCGTTTGCCGCGATTTAGTGGAAACTTAACCTATCCTTACCCCCATATGTAGGGGGAAAGCGAAATTTTTGTGCGAGGTTCCCAAATCATTCACTAGTGTTTATGCAAAAGTTGCATTCAAAACATTTAGGGACTCTTTGGGGGTCAGAAAAATGACTACTCAGTTAGAAACACGCACAACTCCAAAGCGGCCGGCGTACATGGTCATTTCAGATCAGCTCCGGGCGAAGATCGAGGCGCAGGAACTCGTCGCTGGGGATCGCCTTCCGGCTGAGCGCGAGCTTGTGGATGAGTTCGGCGTCGCCCGCATGACGGTGCGCCACGCACTTGCACTGCTCCAGGATGAAGGCATCATCGAGCGCCGCCGCGGACGCACTGGCGGAACCTTCGTGCGTGAGCTGCCGCCTTTCGTGGATCTCAACTCGACGGAAGACATCGCAGTCCAGCTCTCCGCGCAGGATGTCGCGCTCAGCTCGACCGTGACCTCCTCCGGCACGATCAAAGCGCCCGCTGCAGTGGAGCTCGCATTCGACCTGGACAGCGGCACCGAGGTCTTCGCCATCGAGACCGTCTATGCGGTGCGCGGCTACCCGATCGCGTACGAGACCACCTATACCCTGCCCTCGCGCGACCCGCACGCATTCGCCGAGCTGCGCCGCCAGGACGTGATTGCCCCGGCACGCCCTTCCGAGCGCGAGCAGGCGCGCCTCTGCGTCACCGGCAACACCTTGCTGCAGCGCATCACCCGCCGCGTCTACGCGGGCGACACGTTGGTGTCTTTCAGCCAGATCTCGGTGCGCCCGGACGCGCTGCAGCTGCGCACTAGCGCGCTGAACTAAGCCGCAGCCTAGGGTCCGGGCTAAGCCCCGACCTAAGCCTCCGCGTCGACCCGGCGGTTGCGCAGCGCGCGAGCCGCCCGGTCTTGGCCTTCCGAAAGGATGCGGCGCAGGCCGGCGGGCACAGCATCGTCGGCGAGCAAAGCATTCGGCTTCTCGACGGCCTCCCGCGTCACCGCCCACAGCGGGTACATGCCCTCGAGCGTGCGCTGCGCCATCTCGTTGGTCAGGCGATCCCAGAGTGTCGGCGCGATGCGGAAGTATTCGTCGGTGAACTCATCCAAGCCCTCGGCAGTGAAGGTCAGCCCGTCCATCAGGTAGCGGGCCTCAAGGTTGGTCAGATCCTCATTGACCAGCTTGTCCCAGGCCCATTGCTTATCGACGGCAGCGCGCACCCGCAGCCGCGAGATCGCGCCCTCGTTGGTGTCGTCACTTTCTTCGTCCGCAGCATCCAACGGTAGGGCGCCAGCGGCGACAAGGTTGGTGATCGCCAACCAACGCACCTCTTGGTTATCTGAGGTCTCAAGGAGCTGCGTGAAGTAAGCGACGGTGTCTGCGGTCGGCGTGAGGCGGGCAAGCGCACGGTCGAAGATCGCCTTCGGTTCCGCGCCGCGGAATGCGTCGTTGAGCAACGCGAAGCCCTCTTCCTGCCACGCCGGGTCGACGTACTGGCGTACCGCCTGCGTTGCCTGGGCCAAGAGGCGCTCCTGCACACTCGGGTGCGACACATTGCCCGCCTCTGCAGCGACTGCGCGCACGAAGGAACGTGCCGGGAGCTGCCCGCCGCGCACCGACTCCCACATCCACGACCAGACCAGGGTCTTCGCCAGCAGGTCGTCGATGTCACCGATGTGCTCGATGGCGAATTGCTGGTGCTGCGGTGCCAATCCCATGAGGCAGTAGGTGAGGTCGTCGTCGTTCACCAGCGCCAAATCGTGTTCGATGCCAGCAAGTTCGGGAATTTCGGTGCGTTCGCCGTGGATGTCTACTTCGACTTGGTGAGTGCGTGTGACGGTGCCGTCGATAAGCGAATAAAGCCCGATGCGAACCCGGTGGTCGCGCATGACCTCGGACTCCTGCACGACGGTGAACGTGTCGGCGGTGATTTCGGGGTAGAGGCGGGAGACGCCGGTGGTGCGCAGCCACTGCGCGGCCCAGTCGGACAGGTCGCGGCCGGAGGCCTCCTGGAGTGCGGCGAGCAAGTCGTCGAAGGTGGCGTTGGCGTAGGCGTGGTTGTCGAAGTGCGTGCGCACGCCGGCGAAGAACTCCTCGTAACCCACGTAGGCCTGCAGCTGCTTCAGCACGCTGGCGCCCTTGGCGTAGGTGATGCCGTCGAAGTTCTGCTCGGCGGTCTCGATGTCCGGCGCGTCCGCGGCGATCGGGTGGGTGGACGGAAGCTGGTCCTGCGAGTACGCCCACGCCTTCTCAACGGTGGCGAACGTGGTCCAGGCCTCAGGGTACTCGCCGATGCCCACCTGGGCGGTGGCGGCGGACCAGGTGGCAAAGGACTCGTTGAGCCACAGGTCGTCCCACCACTGCATGGTCACGAGGTCGCCGAACCACATGTGCGCCATCTCGTGCAGGATCGTGTCGTTGCGGCGCTCGAGGCGATACGGGGTCGGCTCGGAGGTGAAGATGTACTCGTCGCGGAAGGTCACCGCGCCGACGTGCTCCATCGCGCCCATGTTGTACTCGGGGCAGAAGATCTGGTCGTACTTGTCGCCAAACGGGTAAGGCCGCCCGAAATTCGCGTGGTAGAAGTCGAAGCCGTCCTTGGTCTGCTGGAACAGGCGCTCGGCATCCATGTGCTCCATCAAGCTGGCGCGCGCGTAGAGGCCCAGCTCGATGGTCTTGTCGTTCGCCTCATCGCGGTAGGTGTCGGTGACGTGCTCGTACTCGCCGGCGACGATGGCGATGAGGTAGGTCGACAGCGGGTAGTCGATGCGGGTGCGCCACGTCTTCGTGCCCGCGGCAGCATCTTCCCCGACGGTCACGGCCTCGTTGAGCACGACGGTGTAGCGCTCCGGTGCGGTGACGGCGACGTCGTAGGTTGCCTTGAGGTCCGGCTGGTCGAACGCGGCGAACACCTTCATCGCCATCGCCGGCTCGAACTGGGTGTACAGGTAGTCCTTGCCGTCTTTCGGGTCGGTGAATTTGTGCAGGCCCTCACCGGTGCGGTTGTAGGTAATCGTCGCGTCCACGACAAGCTCGTGGCGGCCCTCCGAGAGTTCAGGGTCGCGACCCTGCAGAGGCGCCCCGTCGAGCGTTGCGCTGAACTCGTCTGCCACGAGGTCGAAGTGGGTGGCACCCGCCTTCGAGCAGAAGCTGATCGTGGTGCGTGACGTGAACTGCTCTTTGCCGGTCACGTCGACGTGGATGTCGTAGTGCACGTTGTCAATGAGTGCCTTGCGGGCTTCAGCATCTGCGCGTGTGAGATTCGTTTTCATGCGGCCAAGGGTACTCGGCACCTGTGAGCGCCCAGGGGAGAAGGTGTCTGCTCGGGCAGCGTCTGAAAAACTGCTACTTGCTGTAGCTCTCTCAGGAAGCTTCCAGCACCGTTTGCCCAGGCGTGCGCAAAACCCGGCACCTGAGAGAGCTGCGAGAAGTACATTTGCACGGTTAAATCGGGGGTTGCACCGCCGTCAAAGCCTGGGCCGTGCAAGTGCTCCCAAACCGGCTAGAATCGGATGCACCTCCATGCCAAACACCCGTAGAGGAGAACTTCAAATGTTTGTTGAAAAAGTCACTTTTTATTTCGATGTAGTTTGTCCATTTGCGTGGCAAGCCTCCCGTTGGATGAAGGAAGTTGAGCAAGTGCGCGAGGTTAAGGTCGAGTGGACACCAATGTCGCTCGCAGTACTTAACGAAAATCGTGAGCTTTCCGAAGAATTTGAGAAAAGGAAGACAGCCAACTGGGGTCCCGCCCGAGTGTTTGCGAAGGTGAAGCAGGAAGCACCGGAGAAGGTCGACGAGCTCTACACCACGATGGGCGAGATGATCCACCCGGCCGGTGAAGGCGGTAAGCAGGGCTACGGCGCTTACGACGAGATCATCGCCGCGGCGCTGGAAAAGGTCGGCCTCCCGGCGAACATCGCGGAGTGCGCCAACACCTCCGACGTTGACGACTTGCTGCGCGGCTACCACGCGCAGGCGATGGACGCGGTGGGCGATGAGGTGGGCACGCCCGTCGTTAAGCTTGGCGACACCGCCTTCTTCGGACCGGTGATTACCCGTGTGCCCCAGGGCGAGGAAGCTGGTGAGCTGTTCGACGCGGCGGTGAAGCTGGCCTCATTCCCGTACTTCTTCGAACTCAAGCGCTCCCGCACTGAGAACCCGCAGGTAAACTAGCGGCCATGCGTATTTACCTTGGAGCAGACCACGCCGGATTCGAGCGGAAGAACCAGATCAAGGCGCACCTTGAGGCAAAGGGCTTCGAGGTGACCGACTGCGGCGCGCACGAGTACGACGCTGCGGACGACTACCCGGCGTTCTGCATCGCCGCCGCGGAAGCCGTGGTGAACGATCCGGGCTCGCTAGGCATCGTGCTTGGCGGTTCCGGCAACGGCGAGCAGATCGCCGCGAACAAAGTCAAGGGTGCGCGCTGCGCGCTCGCGTGGTCGGTGGAGACCGCGCAGCTGGCGCGTGAGCACAACAACGCGCAGCTCATCGGCATCGGCGGACGTATGCACACCGAGGAAGAGGCGCTCGCGATCGTTGACGCGTTCGTGTCCCAGCCGTGGAGCGAAGAAGAACGCCACCAGCGCCGCATCGACATCTTGGCGGCGTACGAGCGCAGCGGGGTGGCGCCCGAGGTGCCGGGCGCTGGCGCCTAAGTTCTACCAGCCGGCGAAGTAGCGCTCGAGCTGCAGCGGGCCCGCCACCGGGGTCAGCCCAATCGATTCCGGCGTACCGGTGGCTGCCTCCAGACCGAGCGCTGCGGCGCGGGCCGTGCGCACTACGGTGCCGTCACCGCACAGCACGTGCTCCGCGGCGAGCAGGAGGTCTAAGTCCTGCGGTGCCCACGCCGCACCGATGGCGATAGACACGCGCGCGTCGATGGGTGCGCTGCCGACGCGCGGGTCGGCGGCGAACAGCTCGGGCACCTCGGCAACCTGCACATAGGCACCGAACTTCACCCACTCCGCGATGACGAACTCGGTCACCCCTTCGCCGTCGAGTGCCGGCACGGTCACCGCCATGTCGAAGTCGCCGAAGCACACCCCGTCGGGCCGCGCGAGCGGATGAGTGATGCGCGTGGCCAGCGCCAGCGATTCGGAGTTCTTCACCCGCGCAGCCTCGGCCGGGTTATCGAAGCGGGCGCCGAAATCCTCTTCCTCATGCACCGCGATCGCATGCGGTTCGTGCACCAGCGTCGCGCCCGCGTTCCAGGCGCGCCATCCAAACTCCCAATCCTCGCCGCCGTAGCCCACGAACGAGCCGTCAAAGCCGCCGACCTCGTCGAAGAACTCCCGGGAGCAGCTCAGCACCGCCGAGATCACGTATCGCCAAGAGGAGTGGTCGGCGGCGCGCAGGTTGTCAGTGGTGTCCCAGG
This sequence comes from Corynebacterium glaucum, assembly GCF_002287505.1. GTDB lineage: Bacteria > Actinomycetota > Actinomycetes > Mycobacteriales > Mycobacteriaceae > Corynebacterium > Corynebacterium glaucum. The sequence goes on along the minus strand of NZ_CP019688.1, from coordinate 2,026,755 downwards.
CGTCGACAAGCCACTGCGGCTCGGTGCGCTCGCGGCCGGTGAGCCGGGTGCCCACGACCACCGCACGCGCATCGCCCACAATGTGCGGCACGACTGCGGACAAGTACTCCGGCTCGGGGACGGTGTCCGCATCCAAATACGCCAGCACCTCTCCGCTCGCCGCCGCAGCACCCAGGTTCCGCGCGGCAGCCGCGCGGAAACCCAAGTCTTCCTGTTGCACCAGGCGCACGCCGGGGATCTGCGGCAGCTCGCGTGAGCCGTCATCGGCAACCACGATCTCCACCTCGCCCGCGTAGTCTTGCGCCCGCACTGCCGCAACCACGCGCGCAAGCGACTCCGGCGCGTTGTAGTGGGGAATTACCACGCTTACAGCAGGCCAGTCGAACGCCATGCGTCCTCCCATCCGCGTGCGACATCGGCCCAGCCGTACTCAGGCGGGTCCATGACTTTCGGCTCGAATGCTTCCACCGCCTCGCGCCACGCGCCGTCGGCAACCAGCGTGATGCGCCCCGGTAGCCACGCGTCGATCTCGCGCGTGTAGTCGGAGTCCGTGGCTAGCACGTTGCGCCCTGCGCCCAGCCAGGTCATCAGCGACCCAGACGCGGAGAAGTGCCGGTGCGCGCACACGGGCACCTCAATGCGGCCCATCTCGCGCGCCATCGCGGCATCGTCGAGCCATCCGGTGAGCTCTACCTTGCCCGCAGTGCGCACCAGCTCCTGCGCCCACTTTTCGTGCCCAGCAGACACCGAGCCGAGAAACCGCAAGCGCTTATCCGGCAGCGCTGCCACCAGGTCCTCGTGCCCCTTGCCCGGGTAGACAAACCCCAGCACGCCAACGGTGCCCGGTTCCGGGTCGAATGCCGACGCAATTACCGGCACCGGCAGGTGAATCACCGCCGCATCACCGTCGAAAAACTGCGCCTCGTGGGCCGAGTTGGTTCCGGTGAGTTGGGCGCGTGCATGGAGCCGTCGATAAGCATCAGCCCTGCGCGCGAAACGATCCGTACCCTCCTCAACCTGCGGAATGTCGTGGAAGCTCACCGAAAGCTCGCGCTCGCCGACTCGGGCCAAAAGCTTATCGACGGCCTCTTGCGGCGTACTCCCGAACAAGTAGTCCGTGAACGTCACGTGGATCGGCTCGTCGGGCAGCGGTTGATCGGTGAACGTGTCCTCGCGGATGACGTCCGCGCCGGTGGCCTGCGCAAGCGACAGGGCGTAGGCGGTGACCCCGTGGTTGTCGGGGCCGACGATGAGATGCTTCACTCCGTCAACCCTAGGTTTTTGATGCGCTCGGCGTGCCGGACCAGGCCATGCTCCACCACGCCGGGGCGCTGGCGGTAGTACTCCAGCTGTTCGCGGACGATCTCGTCGTGGTCGATGTCGCCGGTTTCGCGGCTGCGCCACGTGCCGCGACCCTCGACTGTCACGCCGAGCGCGTCAGCTGCGGCAGCGTCGATGGGGGCGTCGAGGCCGCCGAGCATCTCGTAGTCCGGCAGCGTCACCTCGGCGGTGATGTCGAGGGCGTTAAGGATCTGCGTGGCCATGTGGGCGAGCGTGGCGTTGTCGGGGTGGTTCAGCGTGTGCCAGACGGGGTTGGTTTCCAGGTAGTCGGAGACGACCACAGCGCCGTGGGTGCGCTCGCGCAGGCGCATCTGCTCCACCGACATCGCGGCGGCGCGGCGCAGCGCCTCCGGTGAGGGGGAGGGGTCCACCGGCTGGTCGAGGCCCTTTGCGGCCGCGGCCAGAATGCGCAGGTCGTGGTACGGCACTACCGGCGGGTTCTCTGAGGTGTCGGCGGGATTGCGGATGATCGCGTGGTACGGCATGAGCCCGTCGAAGCGCAGCACCGGAACGGAAACGTGGCGCGCCCCGCGCTTTAGCAGCGCCCGCAGTTGCGAGGTGCCCACGGGCACGCCGCGGTAGTCGTCGCGGATCGGTTGGGTTACCAGCACATCCGTGCGTCCAATGAGCTCGGTGAACCAGCCGAGGTCGCTTGCGGTGAGCTCGTGGACGGGGGTGATGCGCTCGGAAGAGAATTCCCCGGTAGACATGAGCAACCGGCGGGTGGATTCAGCCTGGCAATTGCCAACAACGGTGAGCGTGGGAGCCATGGCACCCCAATCTACGCGGTGAACGTAAGTGCGAAAGATGCGAGAGGGACTATATTAGTGGAGTGCACAGCGGTTCCCCCGAAATCCGGGTGCTTTCGATCCCGGCAGAACACCCCTATACGCAGGCGATTCGTCCTGTGAATGTGGCGTACCTGCCGGACCCGAACATCGACGGGAATTGGTGGCCGCACCCTGCCTTCACTGCCGAGTACTGGCGTGCGATACCCCCGCAGGAGTACCCCGCCGTGATGCACGTGCATTTCGGCTTCGAGCACTTCACGCCCGCGCAGATCCGCGAGCTCGTAGACGTGCTGCCCGTGCCGCTCGTGGTCACCGCGCACGACATTGAGAACCCGCATCTTGCCGACGCGCAGGGTCAGCGCGACCACCAGGAGCGCCTCCAGATTCTCCTCGACGCCGCCGACGCGGTGCTCACGCTCACCGACTGTGCCGCCGCGACCCTGCGGGACGCGTTCGGGGTGGCGCACGTGGACGTCGTCAAGCACCCTGCTCTTGCGAGCCCTGTTGATGCCGACCGTGCGCCGCGTGCGGCGGTGTTTGTGAAGTCCCTGCGCGGCAATGTGGTTGCTGACCCGCAGTTTTACCGCGATATCTCCGGGCGCGTGCCGCTGGACGTCTACGTCCACGACGTGCCGGCCACCGCCGAGCTGCGGGCCGCCCTGCCTGAGGCGCACGTGCACGCGCCGATGAGCGACGCCGAGCTGCACGCCGCGATCGCTGGAGTAACCACCTGCATCTTGCCGTACACCCGGGGTACGCACTCCGGGTGGCTGGAGCTGTGTCGCGACCTGGGCACGACCGTCGCGGTGCCGGATATCGGCTGCTATGCGGACCAAGCCGACACCGATGCGGCGGTCGCGGTCTACGCGGCGGGCGACGGGCAGGCGGCGGGGGAGGCTGCGGCTCATCTCGTTGCGCGCGGAGCGGTAGCCTACGTAGGCGACCGTGCGCGCGAACTGGAAGAGGTTCGAGCCACGCACGCGGATATCTACTCAAGGCTTGCACAAGGAGGGCATCATGCTTAACGACGGCCACTTGCGCATCGCCTTCATCGGGCCCGCTCGCTACCCCGTCCGCGAACCGTATGCCGGCGGCCTCGAAGCGTTTTGCCACACCATGGTGAAAGCCTTGCGGGCGGCGGGGCACGAGGTGGATTTCTTCGCCGCGGAAGGCTCCGACGGTAACTGCAAGGCGTTCGAGCTGCCCGGCGTGGACTGGGGCGACCAGATCGACTTGGCCACCGACACCACGTACCCAGCGGGCGGCAAAGAGCGCGAGGATGCTGCGTTTGTAAAGCTGCGCCGACTGCTGGTCGCCGGCGACTACGACGTGGTGCACAACAACAGCTTGAACCCGCTGATCTTCCCCGGCCCGCACAGCCGCGAGCCGCTACCGATGGTGACCACGCTGCACACGCCGCAGGTGGATGAGCTGCAGGCGGCGATCACCGCTGCCGGCACGCGTGCCGGGCACTTCGCAGCGGTGAGCCACACGACTGCGGACGATTGGACGCTGCCTTACGCGCCGACCGTGATTCCGAACGGGGTGAACGTCTCCACCTGGAAGCTCGGCCCAGGCGGCTCCAACGCCATTTGGTTCGGGCGCTTGGTGCCGGAAAAGGGCGCGCACATGGCGATGGACGCCGCGCGCCGCGCCGGGGTGCCCCTGTTGTTGGCGGGGCGCAAGGGCGACTGCCGCTATTTCCGCGAAGAGATCGCGCCGCGGCTCGCGCCGGGTGTGGCCGAGTGGCGCGGGACGATGTCGCACACACACCTGCGCGAGCTGGTTGCTAACTCCGGCGTCGCGGTGGTCAGCCCGCGATGGGAAGAGCCCTTCGGCCTGGTCGCGTTCGAGGCGATGGCGTGCGGCACTCCGGTCGCCGCTTTCGAGCGCGGTGGCTTGGGCGAGCTGCTGTGCCACGCGCCTGCCGCGCTCGCCCCGCCGGATGACATCGACGCGCTGGCGGGGGCGATCCACCGCGCCCGTGAAATCGACCGCGCCGCGGTGCGCGAATGGGTGGTGGAGCACCACTCGCTGACGCAGACCGCGCGCACCTATGTGGAGCTCTACCGCCAGGTCCACTACGGCTACCTCGCCGCCCAGGTGAAGGGGGCATAGGGCACTTGGCCACGATTGGTATTTACGCCCACCACCACGGTTCGGGCCACATTCAGCGTTGCCGCGAGATCCAGCGCGAGCTGCGCGCGCTCGGTCACGAGGCGACGATCCTCTCCACCGCGGAAAGCGCCGATGTGGTGCTTGCCGACGATGCCGGCCACGGCCACCACGGCCGCGCCATGACCGCCGGCGGCACGCTCCACTACGCGCCCTACGGTAACCAGGGGTTGCGCAGCCGCTTTGCGACGCTTGCCGGGTGGACCGCAGACAACGCCCCCGACGCCTTCTACGTGGACGTGTCCGTCGAGGTAGGAGTGTTCCTACGCCTGATGGGCATCCCGGTCGTCGCGCACGCGATGCCGGGCCTGCGTGATGACGCGCCCCACCAGCTCGCCTACACCCAGGCCGATGCCCTCATCGCCGCCTGGCCCGACTGGATCGAAACCCCTGAGCACCTTCGCGGGCACGAGGAGCGCCTGCACGCCGTCGGCGGGATTTCGCGGCTCACTCCCGCGCCGGGCATCGAGCGCGATCCGCACGCCGTGCTGGTCATGGCCGGCAAGGGCGGCTCCACCTGGGAACCGGAAGACTGGGCTGCGGTCGAAGCCGCCTGCCCCGAGTACACGTTCACGTTCCTCACCGGCGAAAACCGCGTCGACGACCCGACCGAACTCCTGCAGCGCGCCGGGGTCGTGGTAGCGGCGGGCGGACAAAATTCGATCGCGGATATTGCCGTGACCAACGCGCCGGCCATCCTGCTGCCGCAACCGCGGCCCTTCATCGAGCAAAAACTCAACGCCCAAGTGCTCCGAGACGCCGGCCTGGCCGTCGTCCCGGACGGATTTCCGCCCGCTGCTGAGTGGCCAACGCTGCTCGCGCAGGCGAAGGCGCTGGATCCCGACTGGTATCGGTGGCAGACGGACGGTGCCGCGCGGCGGGCCGCGGAGGTGGTAGCTGGGGTGGCCACGGGGGCGTCGTCAAGCAAAATTGCCCTGGTGACTCTTGCTGATGCGAACCGGAAAGCCCACCTCACGCACCAGGTGAACCTGAAGCCCGAGGGCACTGACCACATCACCGTCGCGCTCGCCGATGCCGACGTGCTGGGTAAAGCGGTGCCGAAGTCGCACGTGGTCGAGGCAGAGCCGCAACTAGCGGATGCGAGGAACCTCGCCGCGGCCCGCAGCCTCGCCGCGGCCCGCAACCTCGCCGCGCGCACCGCGATCGAACGCGGCGCGGAGATAATCGTGTTCCTCGACGCCGACTGCGTGGCGTCTTCGCAGCTTGTGCCGCTGTACGTGCGCGCGCTCGAGGCGCACCCGGACGCCGTGGTCGCAGGTCCGGTGACGTACATGCGCGAGGGCGAGCTGCGCACCGTGCGCCCCGATCCGCACCCGGCGCGCCCGAATCCGCCCGTCGGCGAGCTGGAACTCGCCCACGACTACAACCTGTTCTGGTCCCTGTCATTTGCCATGACCGCCGACACCTGGGCGCGCATCGAGCGCGACTTCGGCGGTTTCGACACCGGGTTCACCGGCTACGGCGGCGAAGATACCGACTTCGCCTGGCAGCTTCAGCGCCACGGCATCGAGCTTTACTGGGTTGGCGGCGCGCACGCGTTCCACCAGTGGCACCCCGTTTCGTCGCCGCCGTGGGAGCACCTCGAGGACATCGTCGCCAACGCGAACTACTTCCACGCCAAGTGGGGCAGTTGGCCCATGGAGGGCTGGCTGGACAAGTTCGCGGAGGCAGGGGCAATTTCGCTTATCGACGGCTCCTGGCAAGCGCAAACCCCTACCTCGCAATAACCTACCGAGGTATGTACGACTACCTCACCATCGACGCCGGTGCGAACGATTGCCCCGTGATCCTGCACGTGCCACACGCTTCGCGCCACATCCCGGACGAGGTGGCCGCCGACTTCGTGGCCACGCCGGAGCAAGTGGAAACCGAACTTGACCGCGTCACCGACACTGGTACCGACACCCTGGCCGCCGCCGCGCACGCGCAGTTCGGTGGGCGGTGCTGGATGGCCACCAACGGGATCTCGCGCGTGGTGGCGGACCCGGGCCGGTTCTACAACCAGCGCGACTCGATGGAAGCCTCCGGGCGCGGGCCGGTGTACACGCGGCTTGCCGACGGGGACCTACTGCGCCCGATCGGTTTCGACGATTCCGAGCTGAAGGCGAAGTACTTCTACCCGTACGACGACGCAATGTCGGAGTTGGTCGGGGAGCGCCTACGCGATACAGGTGCGGCCGTGATCGTGGACATCCACTCCTACAACGACCAGCCCGATGAGTACCGCATTCACGCCGGCAAACTGCTGCCGGATGTGTGCATTGGCACCCACTCCGTGCACTCGCCGGCCATCCTCACCGACACCGCGGCACGGATCTTCTCCGAGGCCGGTTTCAAGGTGGAGCGCAACACCCCGTTCACCGGCGTCTACATTCCGGTGGAGTTCGAGATGAACGCCAAGGTGCTCGGCATCATGTTTGAGGTGCGCGACGATCTGCTGGCGGAGGGTTCAGAGACGGCAGATCGAGTGGCAGCGGCGCTCGCAGAGGTGATCCGCGAAGCTGAGGTGATCGCGAACACCGAGATGGGCCGCCCGCACTAACTCGGGTTGGATTTTCCGACGCGCGGAATTTTCCGCGGCGCGGAATCTTCTGCCACGCGGAATTTCTAGCGCTGGCTCACAGAGCCGAACTTGCCCGCGACCGGTGCGACCAGCACCGGCTTGGCAGCGAACCACGCGGCTGCAATCGCTGCGAGGGCGCCGAGAAACACCAGCACACCGGTCCAGCTCGACGCGTCGTTGGACGACGCGAACATCGCGTTGAGGTTGAGCCGCAGCCCGGTGAGCGCCACCAGTGCCACGTGGATGATGGTGAACACGATGAAGAACACCATGACCGGGAAGTGGATCGCACGAGCTGCGGACATCGGGAACCACTTCTGTTTCTTCGGCCACCACGGGCTCATCCGCAGGCCCGAAATGATGGCCAGCGGTGCCGCAAGGAACACCACCGCGAAATACATCAACTCTTGGAGCGCGTTGTAGTGCACCCACGGGTCCTCGGTAGGCCACTCGAGGGAGAGGTACTGGATCCCAGCGGAGACCGCGTTGGGGATGACTTCCCAGCTCGTCGGTACAATTCGCATCCACTGGCCGGTGGTAAAGAGCAAGATGTAGAACAAAGCTCCGAGCGCGATCCACGCGACATCCAGGACCAGGTGCATCCAGAGCGTCAGCGAGATCTTCGCCTTGGGGTTGTTCTTCGGCGCCCAGTAGGCCGGTGGCTTAGTTTCGGTGCGCACACTCCAACCGGTTTTCACGATCAGCGCCATGAGGAACATGTTGAAGAAGTGCGCCCACCCAAGCCACGCGGGAAGCCCCACCGGTGCGCTCTCGGGCAGCGGCTGGGTGCCGTCGTAGCGAGCGATGAAGTCCGCGCCGGTGGCGGAATTGATGAACCACCGCGAAGCCAACACGCCGATAAGCAGCAGCACGGCCGCTGCCACCATTGGCCACACCCACGTGCGTGCACCCTTACCGGTAGCGGCTTCTGCCGGTTTAGTGGCCGGGCGTTTCGCCGGTTGCGCGGCCGCTGCTGGCTGCTCGACCGCTGGTGTTTGGGATGCCGTGTCGGGCTGCGGGTGTTCGGGAGACGCAGTGATGCGGGTCGACCCGGCCGCGGCTTTGCCTGCAGCCGCTGCTTCGGGTGCAGGCTCGGATTCGGGTTCGGGTTGGATGCCCTCGATCATCACGCTGGTCACTGGCGGCCAAGGCTCGCCGCCGGGCACTCGCGGCAGGCCACGCCGGACCGCCACCTCGACCAACTCGCTTTGAGGTGCAGCTTCGGCGGGTGCCATGGACACGTCGAGGGTGCCTTCCGGCAACTCAATCGTTTCTACGGGCGGCCAGGGTTCGCCGCCTTGGACTCGGGGCAGCCCCCGGCGGACAGGTACTTGCACTCCCGCCCCCATTACTTTCCAGCCTCGCTTGCGTCCTTGCGGGACTCGATCTCGGTGATGATCTCCGGCACGAGGTCGAAGATGTCGCCGATGATGCCGAAGTCGGAAATCTCGAAGATCGGCGCGTCCTCGTCCGAGTTGATCGCCACAATCACGTCGGAGGTCTGCATACCCACCAAGTGCTGGACCGCGCCGGAAATGCCCACGCCGATGTAGAGCTTCGGGCTGACCATCACGCCGGTCTGACCGATCTGCGCCTCGTAGGGAACCTGGCCCTCATCCACGGCGGAACGGGTAGCGCCGACCGCGGCGCCGAGCGCGTCGGCAAGACCGCCGACGAGTTCCTCGAACATGTCCTCGTCACCAAGCGACACGCCACCGGCAACCACCTTGTCCGCAGTGGCAAGCTCGGGGCGGGACGATTCCCTTTCGATCGGAGAGACCTCTTTTACCTCGGCGAAACGCTTGCCGGACGACTCAACCTCAAGGTCAATCACCTCAGGCGTGGCCGCCTCCGCGCGCGCTTCCACCGCGCCGACACGCACCGTCACCACCGGGCTCAGGTGCGTTGCGGCACCCACGGTCGAGAACGCACCGCCATAGTTGGAGTGGTCGGTGACAATGCCTTCAGTGTCGCGGCGGATTCCCGTGACGTCGGTAAGCAATGCCCGACGCAAACGAACCGCAAGACGCGCGGCGACATCGCGACCGCGGACCGTGTGCGCGCAGACCACCGCAACTGGGTTGAGCTGGTTGAACGCGGCCTCGGCGGCGTCGACAAGCGGCAGTGTTTGCGCATCGCTCGGCCACGGTGCGACAAGCACCTGCGCGGCACCGAGCTGGCCGAGTTCTTCGGCGTGCTCGCGGGAGTCAGTGACCACCGCGGGCGTGCCGATCGCACTCGCTGCGCCGATGAGCTCGGCAGCAGTCGGCGCGAGGCCGTCATGGCCAGCGTCCAAAATGACAAGAACGGTTGCACTCATCGGTTACACCAGCCCCTTCGATTCCAGGAAGTCCACAAGTTGCTTCGCCGCGGTCGGCCCAGCGTCGATAATCTCGCCGCGCTCGCGGGCGGGGCGGCGCTCCACCGAAACCATGATCGAGCGCGGACGCGAGTAATCCTCCGGATCGATCCCCAGCTCAGCCAGCGTGACCTCGCCCAGTTCCTTCTTCTTCGCCGCCATCAGGCCCTTGAAGTTGGGGAATCGGGGGTCAGGAAATTCGTCAGACACAGCCACAATCGCAGGCAGGGAAGCTTCAAGCTTGACGACGGCACCGTCACTGACCTGCACCGCCTCAACCCGAGAGCCATCGAATGACACTTCAGTGAGGTTGGAAAGCGCGGGCCAGTCCAGCAGCTCGCCGATCAGTGGCGCCATCACACCGGAGGCGCCGTCGGAGGAGGCGGCACCTGCGATGACTAGGTCGTAGCCGTTCTTCCGAATCAGCGCCGCGAGCACCTCAGCGGTAAGCGTGACATCAGCACCGATCAGCGCATCGTCGGAAACGAGGTACCCCTCATCCGCGCCCATCGCGATGCCGCGACGCACCGAGTCTGCCGCCGATGCGGGGCCGACCGTGAGGACGTGGACTTCGGTGCTGTCTGCGGCGCCTTCCTTGATGCGCAGCGCCGCCTCGACGGCGCGTTCGCCGACTTCGTCCGCAACCACGTCGCCGGAGCGGGCGGTCAGCCCCGTTTCCAAGTTCATATCGCGGTCGCTGTAGGTATCAGGGACCTCTTTCAGCAGCACTGCTATGCGCACTGGTGCTCCTTTATGTGGCGTCTCTGGAGGCTGGGATGAACGCCGGAGAGTTTACCTCACGCAGGTAGGCGGGCCTAAAAGTTGTATTCGCGCCTCACTTCTGGGCTAGAAGTCGAAGCCCCCGAAGTCGAAACCGCCGCCGCCAAAGTCTCCACCGAAATCGCCGCCAAAGTCGCCGCCGTCCATATCTCCCATGTCGCCGCCGGCATCACCCATGTCACCACCCATATCGCCCATATCGCTAGCAGCATCAGCACCGCCGAAGTCGCCGGCCTCGAACTCAGCCGCGCTCGGGGTGCCGACCATGCCTGCGAACATGGCGGAGTAGAACATCATCGAGCTTGCGGCCCACATGCCGGTCATCATCGCCGGCGCCCACCACGCGGCCGAGTACCAGCCGGCTGGCACCGGGCGTCCCGCCACCGCACCGCCGGGGTAGTAGTGCGGGGTCTCCGCGGTAGCCACGGGCGAAGCGGTGATAACAGTGCCGTCCTCCTGCTGCACCGATCGCGTCTCTGTTACGCGGCCAGCCTGACGCTGTCCTTCGAGCTCGGGCAGCTGCGGGCCAGCCGGCAGACCCATGATCTCGCGGGCGGCGTTGACGTAGTGCAGGCCCTCAAGCGCGGATTCGCGCGCGAGCATCGCTTGCTTGACGGTGCGGGCATCAGCAAGGCCCGCAGATGCTGCGTTAAAACGCTCGGACGCATCGGCCATGGCCTGGGTTGACGCTGCGTCGTTGCCCGAGATTGTCAACACCTGCGAGCCGAGGCGGTCGGTCCAACGTTTTGCGTCAGCCAAAGCGTCGTCAAGCTGCATTTGCTCTCGCTGCTGCAACTGTTGCCTGGAACCTTGACCCCCGCCGTTCATCATCGGAACGAAGAGGGCGACAAGAGCAAGCAGGAGAAGGAGGGTGAAAAGGCTCATGGGTGCTCCAAAGATGTGATTGTGATGTACCTATCTTCGTAACGCTCAAGTGGACCACGATGTTCCGGATGGAAGGCGGCGTTTGGAGGCCTGGGCCCCGCTGCGTTACTATTTCAAGCGCGTTTAGCGCACTGGGAATGTCGTATAGTGGCTAATACCTCAGCCTTCCAAGCTGAAGACGCGGGTTCGATTCCCGTCATTCCCTCCATGTCATCAGTCGCGACATAGTTGACAGATGAGTCGCGACATGGTAGACAAACCGGCACCCCGGTTTTTGTTTTCTTGGGTGCCGGTTTTGCTCTTTCTCCGGTTGGTGGCAGGGTTTCCGTGCTATTGTCTGGCACTCGTGGCTAATCGCGAAACCTGACCATCGTGGACTTAGGAATCTCGGTCCTTGCGCAAGTGGGTTAAGAGAGGCCCAGCCCCGCCAGGCACCCGCGAGGATACGACGAGGTGCGAGAACGAGGGGCTTGCCAACTTAAAACCGAGGCAGACACCCTGATGATAGTTGGTAGCTCGTCCGGTGTATCCCCGGATCGGTCAGCGTGATCTATGTGAGCGATCCAGTATCTATGTGAGCGATCCAGTGCAGAGCTGCTAAAAACCTTGGGAATATGCAAAGTTGCCGTCAAATTAGGCAGAATATCGCGGAGTATTCTATTGGGTGCGTATCATTAGATTAATCGAATGCGGAAAAGGGTCGCGACCAGTTGCCTGTGCCAAGGTGAATTGACGGAGAACTGTAGATATTCTTGGTTTATCGCTTTCAGGTTGAAAAGGTGCTGCCCGAGGTTTTTCATACCAGGAGTGATGAAGTGGCTCAGGCGATTGGCTCAGCGGTGGATCTGTCATTTCGGTTCTCACGCCACGACCCATGGGTTATCTCGGAATGTTCGTTCACCCTTTGGCCGGGGCAGATTTGGCAGATCGAGGGGCCGTCGGGGTCGGGTAAGAGTACCCTCCTGGAGATTATCGGCGGAATTCTCCGTCCCACAAGCGGCAGTTACGCTGTTGGGGAATTGCAGATGGCCTCGGCATCCGACCGGGCTCGTGCGCGGTGGCGAGCTCGCGAGGTCGGTTTCATCACTCAAACGCCAGTGCTGTTGGAAAGTTTGACGCTGGGGCAGAATGCGGAACTCGCGATGAGCGTAGCGGGCAATCGTCCTGATAGCAGAACGATACGTGGCTTATTCGAGGTGCTGAAGATTGAGGAGCTGGTAGACAGCTTTCCCCACGAGGTCTCTGGTGGCCAACGTCAGCGGGCGACGATTGCGCAAAGTCTGGCTAAACGTCCCGCACTTATCCTCGCAGACGAGCCGGTAAGCGCCTTGGATACATCAAACCGTGAGATTGTCCGGGATCTGCTCTCTGAACAGGTCGACAACGGTGCATGTCTCATCTTTAGTTCACACATCCCCCTGCTTGAAGCAGCCGTTACTGACCGTCTCACTCTTGGCGAACAATAGAGCTGCTATGAAGCGATCCTCAACGCCTACTGTGGTTTCGACTCTTACCCGTGAGATGTTCATATCTCGGCCCCTGACGTTGGCAATGCTTGGCGCGGCAACAATCGCAGTAGCGGCTGTTATCGGGTCGTACTACGCCGTTGCTTTCTCGACTGGAGGTGACGACGGCGTCCGACTATCGATGACAGTGACGGCAGTTGCTGCATTGCCCCCGATCTGTTGTGGAATTTACCTGAGCCAAAAAAGTTTTTTCCAAGACTTCAACGAGACGTTCTCATATTTGTTTCGGCTAGGGGTTCCACGGCGTTCCGTGAAGCAGGTTGCACTGATATTCGGATTTATACAGGGGATTTTTGCTGCGGTGGTCGCGACGCTGGGAGGTCAGGCAGCGTTCCATTTGTTCACGCTAATCATGCTTTGGAATATTAACCTTGACCTCCCGGATCAGCTCGGAGGTTTCGGTGTGATCGGTCTAGTCTCGCTCGCCACAGCACCACCGGTTTTTACAATCAGCGCCTTACTCGGATGCCAATCGGCTTTGACACAGACAACCCAAACGTTCAGGCCGCGTTCTAGGACGCGTGGCCTTGTGGGTGCCTTCGCTGCAGCGACTTTGACCATTTGGTCTGTGTATGTCGGTTGGACGGTGGTGAGGGACCCTGCTGACGCGAACCCCACCAAGTTCGTTGCCGTACTTATCGCTGCTGGGTGCCTTAGCCCGCTGCTGCTCGCACCACTTGTGGACCGGATCGTATTGCCGTTTACGGTGCGCTTCCGCGGTTGGAGCCAGTGGTCTGTTGCCGCTCGATCGATGATTCTTTTTCGGACCCTGGCGACTGCGTTACTTACTAGCTTTTTGACCATGATCCCCATGCTCGCGTTCACTGAGGCGGAAATTTCAATCGAGAACTCCCGCGTGGGACTCAAGAGCATCGTTACCGACGCATCCATCCTCGCTTACGAGGATGGATCGTTGCTTCTTTTCGACCAAGCCCAAGATGTTTGCACGGATCTTGGAGTTAAGTGCGCGGGAATCGTTTCGTTAGTTCTTCCGCCGGAAGGTTCGCACCAAGCCTCTTATGATATCAGCGCAACAACTAATGAAGCGGTTCTGCGCATGTTCGGTGGTATGCCGCCCGATTATAAGTCGGTTTGGGAGAAGGAACCATTGGGCACCTCGTTCGCCCTGTACTGGGCTTACCAGCCGCCGGGGTCCGGCGCGACGCCTGTTCTTGGGGTCCCGGTTCTGCGAGACGGTGCAGCGAGTCCTGGCGCTTTTGAAGATCGCGATCTGATGATTATGGACGCGTCTGAGTGGGCCGAACGCGCAGATGGAGATCTTTTCTATGGTGCCTATGGCACGGGTACAACTGGGTTAATCTCGACGTTTGCATACCTATTGCTTGGGTGCGTGATAATGATTACCACTCTTGGCACGTCTCGTCGAGATGCGCTACGGCGAAAGTTAGACCCGCTTCGACAGTTCGGATACAGCGAGCTGCAAGTGAAGCTTACTCATATGCTGGTTACGCTGATCCCGCTCGCGCTCGGGGTTTTTGGAGCCTGGCTCCATGTCATTCTCTACAGCGCGTTCGCGCCGCACGCTCAGGCCCTTGAAGTCAAGTTTGTGTGGCCGTACCTTCCACCTGGTCTGGTAGCTCTGACCTTACTCGTCATGCTCACAGGCAGCATAGTTCCAGCATTTTTGTTACGCGACCCAATTAATCCGAGTCAGCAGTAAAACAAGCGCCTAAATTTTTCCCATGCCATACACGGCATGCCGAGAGCCGTGCGTCTTCACCTCACCCTATGCGTACGGCCACCGCGACTAATCCAAACAGCGCCTGATCATTCCAGGTCGCTCTCCACCACCAGAAATCAGACAAGTCGCCCCCCAGTATCAGTTGGTTTAAGCGGGCGCTACAATTAGCCGCTGTGAGTTGGGGCAGCCCAGCTTACGGGGCGTGGCGCAGTTTGGTAGCGCACCTGCTTTGGGAGCAGGGGGTCGCAGGTTCAAATCCTGTCGCCCCGACTAGGAAACATCGATAAGTAGTACAGGAGTAATCCGTGAAGTCATCCGTCGAGAAGCTCAGCGACACCAGAGTCAAGCTGAACGTCTCTGTCCCGTTCGACGAGCTGGGCAAGGAGATCGACCAGGCATACAAGGCGATCGCGCAGCAGGTCACCATCCCGGGTTTCCGTCGCGGTAAGGCTCCGCGCCAGCTTATCGACGCCCGCTTCGGCCGCGGTCCCATCCTTGAGCAGGTAGTCAACGACATGCTGCCGACGCGCTACGACGCTGCGCTGAACGAGAACGAAATCAACCCGATCGGCCAGCCGGACATCGAGATCACCAAGATCGAGGACAACGACGTGGTCGAGTTCACCGCCGAGGTGGACGTGCGCCCGGAGATCACCGTGCCGGACTTCTCCAAGATTGCCGTCACCGTGCCGGCACTCAAGGTTGACGATGAGGCGCTTGAGGCCGAGCTGGACAGCCTGCGCGGCCGCTTCGGTGAGCTGAAGGACACGAAGCGCAAGCTCAAGACCGACGACTTCGCCGTGATCGACATCGAAGCGACCATCGACGGCGAGAAGCTCGACGAGGCTTCCACCGAGGGCCTGAGCTACCAGATCGGCTCCGACGACCTGATCAAGGGTCTGGACACCGCACTGCGCGGCCTGAAGACCGGCGAGGACGCCGAGTTCACCACCACCATCGAGCACGGCGAGCACAAGGGCGAAGAGGCCACCATCAAGGTCACCGTCCAGCAGACCAAGGAGCGCAAGCTTCCGGAGCTTGACGACGAGTTCGCTCAGATGGCATCCGAGTTCGACACCGTCGACGAGCTGCGCGAGAACACCCGCACCCAGCTCGAGGAGAACAAGAAGGCGCAGCAGGCTGCGGACATCCGCGACGAGGTACTCAAGGCCGCCCTCGCCGAGGCGACCTTTGCACTGCCAGAGTCCATCGTGGACGAACAGGTGCACAACCAGCTCCACCAGCTGCTCGGCCAGCTCGCACACGACGAGAACGCGTTCGCGCAGCTGCTCGAGGCCCAAGGCACGACCCGCGAGGAGTTTGACAAGCAGTCCCGCGAGCAGGCAGAGGAGTCGGTGCGCACCCAGCTGTTCCTCGACGCCGTTGCAGAGCAAGAGCAGCCGGAGGTCTCCCAGGAGGAGCTCACCGACCACATCCTGTTCACCGCGCAGTCCTACGGCATGGACCCGAACCAGTTCGTGATGGAGCTGCAGCAGTCCGGCCAGATTGCGAACCTGTTCTCGGACGTGCGCCGCGGCAAGGCACTTGCAGTCGCCATCGCCCGCACCTCCGTCACCGACGATGAGGGCAA
Source organism: Corynebacterium glaucum (assembly GCF_002287505.1). Classification (GTDB taxonomy): domain Bacteria; phylum Actinomycetota; class Actinomycetes; order Mycobacteriales; family Mycobacteriaceae; genus Corynebacterium; species Corynebacterium glaucum. Next base: position 2,011,021 of record NZ_CP019688.1, on the reverse strand, counting down.
TACGGTTGACCCGAACGAGTACTTCGGCGACATCGAGGACGAGGCAGACTCCACCGAAGCTTCCGAGGAGAAGTAGCGTCCCAAACCAAGCCCCGGCAGCGGCAACGGCAACCCGTGCAGCTGCCGGGGCTTTCGCTATCCCCGGCGGATAAAAACCGCCTGCAAACCCAACCCGTACGCCAAAAGCGAACACTCCCGGCCTGTGTGGAATGGCCGAGTAGGGTGGTGGCGTTACCCATAACGAAACACCAATTGAGCAAAGGAGCGGTGCACATGACTAACCCAGCCAGCGGCATGAATCTGGGAGATTCCGTCTACGAGCGTCTGCTGCGCGAGCGCATTATTTTCCTCGGCCAGCAGGTCGACGACGAGATTGCTAACAAGCTTTGCGCCCAGATTCTGCTGCTCTCCGCAGAGGATCCGACTCGCGATATCAACCTCTACATCAACTCCCCGGGTGGCTCGGTCACCGCGGGCATGGCCATCTACGACACGATGAAATACTCCCCGTGCGACGTAGCTACCTACGGCATGGGTCTGGCCGCGTCGATGGGCCAGTTCCTCCTTTCCGGCGGTACCAAGGGCAAGCGTTACGCGCTGCCACACGCCCGCATCATGATGCACCAGCCGTCCGCCGGCGTTGGCGGCACCGCGGCAGACATTGCGATCCAGGCTGAGCAGTTCGCGCAGACTAAGCGCGAAATGGCAGAGCTCATTGCGGAGCACACCGGCCAGAGCTTTGAGCAGATCACCAAGGACTCGGACCGCGACCGCTGGTTCACCGCCCAGGAGGCCCGCGACTATGGCCTCGTCGACCACGTCATCGAGACCGCTGCCCAGGCTGGCGAATACTCGATCGGCGAGTAAGCACAGCACGAGCAAGAAGCAAAGGAGCAACCAATGACTTTCCAGATGCCCAATTCCCGCTACGTGCTGCCGCAGTTCTTGGAAGAGACCAGCTTCGGCACGAAGCAGATCGACCCGTACGGCAAGCTGTTCGAGGAGCGCATTGTCTTCCTGGGTACCCAGGTCGACGACACCTCGGCCAACGACATCATGGCGCAGCTGCTGGTGCTCGAGTCCCAGGATCCGGACCGCGACATCACCATGTACATCAACTCGCCGGGCGGCTCGTTCACCGCGCTCATGGCTATCTACGACACCATGCAGTACGTCCGCCCCGACGTCCAGACCGTCTGCCTCGGCCAGGCTGCATCTGCCGCCGCCGTGATCCTCGCCGCCGGTGCACCGGGCAAGCGCGCGGCGCTGCCGAACTCCCGCGTGCTCATCCACCAGCCGGCAACTGAAGGCACCCAGGGCCAGGTTTCTGACCTGGAGATCCAGGCTGCAGAGATCGAGCGCATGCGCCGCCTCATGGAGGACACCCTGGCGCAGCACACCGGCCGCACCTCGGAGCAGGTCCGCATTGACACCGACCGCGACAAGATCCTCACCGCGGCCGAGGCTGTCGAGTACGGCATCATCGACCAGGTCTTCGACTACCGCAAGCTCAACGTATAGAGAGCTTTTCGCTTATCGACGGCGCGAGCGCCCACCCACTTCCACGGGTCGGGCGCTCGTTGCGTTTTTGACTATGGCTGCGAGAACGTGCGGTGAGGGCCAGCAACGGTGAAGGAATCGTTGCCAAATCCGCATTGGATGCTCGCATCATCCGGCACCTGACACCAGGCGCCGTTGAATTCCACCCGCTGACCCGGTTGGAGCGGGGTGTCCGGGTTCTCGAAGGGAACGCCCTCGACAATTCCCCAGATGATCTCACCGTCTGGCGCAAAAATCACTGAGGTTGGGCGGCCAGTGAACGGTCCCCACGGTCGGCCGGGCATATCCTCGAGGTTGGGCACGTCGGCGGGTGCTGTGGCGTCGCACGAGATGTTGGCGTCGCTTAACAGGCAGAAGTAGTTCACGCCCGCCAGCGGCGTGAGGATGGCGATGTGGCTCTCGCTGCCAGGGATCTTGAACGGCTCGGGCGAGACGGTTTCATACGACGGTTCGGTTTCCGTCGTCTCCTCGGGTGTCTCGGACGCGGTAGGCGTATCGGAGGTATCGGAGGAGGCCGGCGCATCCTTTGGCGTCATCGACGGTTCGACCGAATCCTCCTGGGAGCCGCTACAGCCAGCCAAACCAACGCAGGTCAGTACCGCGAGAACTCGTTTCGTCACCATGTTCATGCGCCGAACCCTACCGCGTTCCGTTGACCTCAGGTTCTATTTCTGAAGGAACGAGAGCAGCGCCTCGTTGAACGCATCCGGATTCTCCACCGCCACCTGGTGGGAGGCCCGGTCGATCACAACGAACTCCACTGGTCCGCCGACCCCCTGGGCAATCTTTTCTACCTCGGCAGGAGGAGTGAAGCCGTCTTCAGCGGCGGCGATCACGAGCGACGGGCAGGTGATCTTGTCCAGCTGGTCGGTGAAGTCCCACGTGGCTAGAGCATCGCAATTCTGTGCGTAGCCCTCGGCATCCACTCCGGCGACGGTGTCTCGCATGCGCTGGTACTCCTCAGCGTTGTGCTCGCGGAACTGCTCGGTGAAGACACCGGCTACGAAGTCGTCGGCAATCGCTTCCATGCCCTGTTCGCGTACGGTACGTGCATCGTTGTACCACTCCTCACCGCCGAGGAACGGGGCGGTGCAGGCGAAGACGGCCCTGGTCACCCGGCCGCTGTTCGCGGCGAGCCACTGTGCGAGCGCGCCGCCAAGGGAGACACCGACGACGGCGAAGTACCGAACGCCAACGGAGTCGAGGGCGCGAAGCGTATCTTCGCAGAGCAGTTGGATCGTGGTGGTGCCGGGTTCGGCGTCGGGGGTTTGGGATGCGCCGTGGCCCCGGTGGTCCACAGTGACCACTCGGTAGGTGTTTTCGAGTGCGGGGATGACCTTGGACCAGGCCTCGTGGGTAGAAGCGATGGAGCTGAGCAGCACGACCGTCTCAGCTTCATCTTGGTTGCCGAGCGTGTTGACAGTGAGGTGTGGGTGTGGGTGTGGGTGTGGGTGCGACATGCATCCATTGTGCCAATTCTTAGGAGTCGCAAAAGACGACCGCGTTGCGGATAGCCTCGGGGGCCTTCTCAAAGTCGTTCTTGCTCCAGCAGACTCCGCCGTTGTGCTCGGAGACCGGGTCGATGCTCACCCAGCCTGAACCGCGGGCCTCCCAGAAGTACTGCTGGCCGTCGGAGGTGACGGTGCGAGCCCACTCGCGGTTGCAGAAGGTGCTGAATTCTTCGCCCTCTTTCGCTTCGGCCTGGGCTGGCCAAGCACATGCGGCTCCTGGGAGGCTCGGGGCGGGTGCGGGAGCGGGCCGGACGTTGCGTCGCGGTGCGGGTGCCGGCTCGTCCTTGTCGTCGGAGTCGTCGGAGTCGCCGGAGTCGTCTGCGTCACCAGAGTCATCGGAATCATCCGAGTCGTCTGCATCGCTGTCCTCATTGTCGTCTTCGTCCTCGCCCTCCTCGGCGTCGTCTTCGCCGTCTTCGCCATCGTTTCCGAAGCCGAAATCAAACGTCACTGGTGCGGGCGAAGTGCCGTCTGCGCTGGTGTAGGGGAAGTCGAGTTCCGGTTCAACCAAGCGGGCCTCCTCGTCGGCACACCCCGCAGCTACCAGTCCTAGTGAGACGGCAGCGACTACGGCGGGGAGGCGGAGGAAGCTTTTCACGTGGTCTAGGCTAGCCCATCAATCCAGGAGAAACTGAGTCAGCGCTTTGTTGAATTTCTCGGGATTCTCCACTGCGACTTGGTGCGACCCAGGGTTGATCACCACCGATTCCACTGGCCCCGCGACGCCGTCGGCGATCTTCTCAAGCTCCTCCGGAGGAGTGCCAGGGTCTTGCGCACCAGCGATTGTGAGTACCGGGCAAGTGATTTTGCTTAACTCGGAAGCGAAATCCCACTTAGCCAATGCGTCGCCATTCTGCGCGTAGCCTTCGGCATCCACCGCGGCCGCCATGTCCCGGATGCGACGCACCTCATCCGGGTGCTCCTCGCGGAATGATTCAGTGAACCAGTTCTCCACAAATCCGTCCGCCAAGGCATCCATGCCTTTTTCGCGGGCAATGCCGGTGCGCTCGGACCACTTCTCCTCGCCGCCGAGATAGGTAGCGGTGCAGCAGAAGACGGCTTTGTCTACCCGGCCGCTGTTTGCGGTCAGGTACTGCGCCAGCGCTCCACCTAACGACAGACCGACCACGGTGAAGCGGTCGACGTTGATGGTGTCGAGGGCGGTCAAGATGTCGTCGCAAAGCACTTGCACCGTGGCCGAGCCCTGCGCAACCTTGGGGGTTTCGGACTTGCCGTGCCCGCGGTGATCCACCGTGACCACCTGGAACTCATCCTCGAGTGCAGGGATGACTTTGGACCAAGCCTGGTGGGTAGTGGCGATGGAACTGAGGAGCACCACTGTGCGATCCGCTTCCTGGTTGCCGAAAATGTTCACGTCAAGGTTTGTCATCGTGGCTCCTTCGCGTCGGTGGGTTCTTGCTCACCATTGTCCCCGGTTGCGGTGTGGTGCGCTACGGTGACGTTTGACTGGGTAAGTATGCTGAGAAGACCATCGCCAACACGGCGACCGATATGGCGGGAGTTTTTGAAGGTACATGGCAGTAACGCATGACAGCTCTGAACTACTGAAGTGCTCGTTCTGCGGTAAAACGCAAAAGCAGGTTCGTAAGCTGATTGCCGGGGGCGGCGTTTACATCTGCGACGAGTGCATTGAGCTGTGCAACGAGATCATTGAGGAGGAGCTCGCCGGCGCCAACCAGGCCTCCAACGGGGACAGCGAGCGGCTGCCCCGCCCATCCGAGATCACCGCGTTTCTGGACGAGTACGTGATTGGTCAAGACACGGCGAAGCGAACCTTGGCTGTAGCCGTGTACAACCACTACAAGCGCGTCCGTGCTGAGCAGACCGTGCTGGGCAGCCGGCGGCGCGACGAGGAAGTGGAGATCGCCAAATCCAACATCCTCCTGCTCGGCCCCACCGGTTCTGGCAAGACCTACCTCGCGCAGACGCTCGCGCGTATGCTCAACGTGCCGTTCGCGATCGCGGACGCGACCAGCCTGACCGAGGCCGGCTACGTAGGCGAGGATGTGGAGAACATCCTGCTCAAGCTGCTGCAGGCAGCGGACTTCGATGTCAACCGCGCGCAGACCGGCATTATCTACGTCGACGAGGTGGACAAGATCTCTCGCAAGAGCGAGAACCCCTCGATTACCCGGGATGTCTCCGGCGAGGGCGTACAGCAAGCGCTGCTGAAGATTCTTGAAGGCACGGTGGCTTCGGTGCCGCCGCAGGGTGGGCGCAAGCACCCGAACCAAGAGTTCATCCAGTTAGATACCACCAACATTTTGTTCATCGTCGCCGGCGCGTTCGCGGGCTTGGACAAGGTGATCGCGGAGCGCGTGGGCAAGAAGGGCATCGGCTTCGGTGCGGAGATCGATTCCAAGACCGAGCGCGACGAAGCGAACCTGCTCGCTCAGGTGCAGCCGGGTGACCTGGTGAAGTTCGGTTTGATCCCGGAGTTCATCGGGCGTCTGCCCATCATCGCGCACGTGGACAACCTGGACCGGGAGTCGCTGGTGCGTGTGCTGACGGAGCCGAAGAACTCGCTGGTGAAGCAATACCAGCGCTTGTTCAACATGGACGGCGCGGAGCTCACGATCACAGAAGAGGCGCTTGGGGAGATTGCCGACAAGGCTGCCGAGCGCAAGACCGGCGCCCGCGGCCTGCGCGCCATCATGGAGGAGCTGCTCGTGCCGGTGATGTACGAGCTGCCGGATCGCGAGGACATCTCCGAGGTCGTGATCACGGACGCCGTGGTGCGCGGCGAGGCAGAGCCGGAGTTTTTGGCGAAAGACGAGAAAGCGTCGGCGTAGCCGCCTAGTAGATCTCGCTGCGGGTGACCTCGTACGTCTTCGCCGCAGCCGAGTTTGCGGTGTCGCGCTCCGGGTTAGACGCGAGGTACGAGTCATAGCCCGAGTGCGGGATGTTCGAGGTCAAAAACGCAAGCACGGCGTCGATGACCATGCGGCGCATGCCCTCGGTGTTGCGCTGGCTGGCAAAGTCGATGCGACTCATGGCGTAGCTGGTTGAAGCGTGGGTAATGCGCAGGTCGCACAACCCCACAACCAGCGCCAAGACATCTTCTGCGCAGATACCTGGGCGAAACGCGCCTGCATCCTGGCCGAGCAGGAGCAAGCGTTCAACGTGCAACGTGATGTCGTTGCTGCGGTCGCCGGTGGTGAGTTCCTCAACGTCCAGGATCGGGTCGAGGTTTTCGCGCAAAATGAGCCGGATGCAATCCGGGCTTTCGAGGAACACGTGGAAGATGGAGTCCACAAACCGCCGCATCCCTTCGACGGGGACGGCGTAGGAGCGATCCAGTACCTCGTGTGGCGGAGCGATGCGCGCCACCGCCCGCTTCACCGCGCGTTCGTAGAGGCCCTTCTTGTCGCCGAAGTGGTAGTGGATCATGCGCTTGGACATGCCAGATTCGGCGGCGATGGTTTCCAGCTTGGTCTGTTCGAACCCGTCGCGGGCGAACCTGACGATAGCGGCGTCCACAGCAAGTTCGAGTTCACCGTTTGCGGATTCGGAGGTCGGGAGGTGGGCAGCGTCAGCGGGGCTGTGCGTCACGCGAAACTCCTTTCCCTTGGTACCGCCAACAATCGTGCCCCAGTGAACGGGTGCGTGAGGCGTCCTCAGCAAAAAGATGAAGATTTTTCGCATTTGGGGGTACTCAACCGCGCCAAAACGGGGGGAGTATTGCGCGAGTACGCTGGGACTTACAGTTCATGCGAACACAGATGAGGAGGAGCCATGACTGCCTTTGCCACGTCCAGTTCCGCGAAAACACCTGTGAAGGTGACTGTCACCGGCGCCGCCGGCAACATCGCGTATTCGTTGCTGTGGCGCGTCGCCGCGGGTGACGTTTTCGGGCCGGATCAACCGGTGGAGCTGACCCTGTTGGAGATTCCGGATGCGATGCAGGCAGCCGAGGGCACCGCGATGGAGCTCGCCGATTCCGCAATGCCGCTGCTAAAAGGCGTGAACGTCACTGACAACCAGCGCGCGGGTTTCGAGGGCACAAACGCCGCATTCCTTGTCGGAGCGAAGCCGCGCGGCAAGGGGGAATCGCGCTCCGACATGCTCGAAGCCAACGGCCGCATTTTCATCGAGCAGGGCAAAGCGCTTAACGACGGGGCGGCCCAGGACGTTCGCGTATTGGTAGTGGGCAACCCCGCGAACACCAACGCCTACATCGCGTCGAAGGCCGCCGGCGACGTGCCCGCGGAGCAGTTCAACGCCCTGATGCGCCTCGACCACAACCGCTCGCTGTCCATGCTCAGCCAGAAGCTGGATGCCGCGCCCGAGGAGTTCTCCCGTGTCGTGGTGTGGGGCAACCACTCCGACACTCAGTTCCCAGATCTGACGTATGCCCAGCTGCGCGGCGAGAACGTGAGCGATCAGATTGACCAGAACTGGTACACCGAGGAGTTCATCCCGCGGGTTGCCAAACGCGGCGCGGAGATCATCGAGGTGCGCGGCAAGTCTTCGGCAGCCTCTGCTGCTTCCGCCGCCGTGGATCACATTCGTGATTGGGTGCAGGGGACAGATGGTCGCTGGACCACGGTCGCGCTGCCGTCAACAGGCGAATACGGCGTCGACGAAGGCTTGGTGTTCGGTTTCCCGGTGATCGGTGTGGGCGGCAAATGGCAAGTGGTTGAGGATCTGGAGATCAACGATTTCCAGCGCCCGCGCATCGATGCCAACATCGAGGCGCTGCGCGAAGAAGCCAAGGTGGCCGACGCGCTGAGCTAGCCTGCACGGCTACTACAATGGCCAAGCGTGACTGAAGCGAATCGTGATCTGGTAGGTACCAACCGCGCGGACGCGCTCCCGAAGAACTGGGAGCCGCAGCAGGTGGAGGCCGGACTGTACGAAGGCTGGGTCGAGGCCGGCTACTTCGAGGCCGACCCGACCTCCGACAAGCCGGCCTACTCGATTGTGCTGCCGCCGCCAAACGTGACCGGCCAGCTGCACATGGGTCACGCGCTCGACCACACGCTGATGGATTCGCTGATCCGCCGCAAGCGCATGCAGGGCTTTGAGGTCTTGTGGCTTCCGGGCATGGACCACGCCGGCATCGCCACCCAGACCAAGGTCGAGGCGAAGCTCAAGGCCGAAGAGGGCAAAGACCGTTACGACTACGGCCGCGAAGAATTTATCGACAAGGTCTGGGAGTGGAAGCAGGAGTTCGGCGGAACGATCGCGAAGCAAATGCGGGCGATCGGCGATTCGGTCGACTGGTCACGGGAGCGCTTCACGCTTGACGACGGCCTGTCGCGCGCCGTCCAGACCATCTTCAAGCAGCTCTACGATCGCGGCCTGATCTACCGCGATTACCGCCTGGTGAACTGGTCGCCTGTGCTCGAGACTGCGGTCAGCGACATCGAGGTGGTCTACAACGACGTCGACGGGGAGTTCGTCTCCATCCGCTACGGCTCGCTCAGCGACGACGAGCCGCACCTGATCGTCGCCACCACCCGTGTGGAGACCATGCTTGGCGACGTCGCTATTGCCGTGCACCCCGAAGATGAGCGCTACGCGCACCTGGTTGGTCAGGAGTTCGACCACCCGTTCCGCGACGACCTCAGACTCAAGGTCATTGCAGACGACTACGTGGACATGGAGTTGGGCACCGGCGCTGTGAAGATCACGCCCGCCCACGACCCGAACGACTACGAAATGGGCCTACGCCACGACCTCAACATGCCGATCATCATGGATGAACAGGGCCGCATCGCAAACACCGGCACCCAGTTCGACGGCATGGATCGTTTTGAGGCACGGGTGAAGGTGCGCGAGGCACTCGCCGAGCAGGGACGAATCGTTAAAGAGGTCCGCCCCTACGTCCACTCCGTCGGCCACTCCGAGCGCTCCGGCGAGCCGATCGAGCCGCGCCTGTCCCTGCAGTGGTTTGTGAAGGTCGACGAGCTTGCCCGCATGTCGGGCGATGCGGTGCGCGAGGGTGACACCGTGATTCACCCGCAGTCGATGGAGAAGCGCTACTTCGACTGGGTCGACAACATGCACGACTGGACGATTTCGCGCCAGCTGTGGTGGGGCCACCGCATCCCAATCTGGTACGGCCCGGAGGACGCCAACGGCGACCGTGACATCGTCTGCGTCGGCCCGGACGAGGAGCCGCCGGCAGGCTACGAGCAAGACCCGGACGTGCTGGACACCTGGTTCTCCTCAGCGCTGTGGCCGTTTTCCACGATGGGATGGCCGGATAAGACCCCGGAGCTGGAGAAGTTCTATCCCACCAGCGTGCTGGTCACCGCCTACGACATCTTGTTCTTCTGGGTGGCGCGCATGATGATGTTCGGAACTTTCGCCGGCACGTCCACTCCGGAGATCCTCGGTGAGGGCAAGGACGGCCGCCCGCAGGTACCGTTCACGGACCTTTACCTGCACGGCCTGGTGCGCGACGAGAAGGGCCGCAAGATGTCGAAGTCTTTGGGCAACGGCATCGACCCGATGGACTGGGTGGAGCGCTACGGCGCGGACGCGCTGCGCTTCGCGCTGGCGCGCGGCGCGAACCCGGGCATCGATCTGCCGATCGGCGAGGACAACGCGACCTCGGCACGAAACTTTGCCACAAAGTTGTTCAACGCGACCAAGTTCGCGCTGATGAACGGCGCTGCGGTAGATGAACTCCCGCAGCGGGAGAGTCTCACGGACGCGGACCGCTGGATCCTTGACCGCGCGGAAGAGGTCCGCCGCGATGTCGACGCGTACCTGGACGACTACCAGTTCGCGAAGGCGAACGAGGAGCTCTACCACTTCGCGTGGGATGAGCTGTGCGACTGGTACCTCGAGATTGCGAAGACCCAGATTCCGCGCGACGCCGCTGAGGCAGCGCCCGAGGAGCAGGAGACTGGCCGCAACACCCAAATTGTGCTGGGCCGAGTCATCGACGTGGTCCTGCGTCTCCTGCACCCGACGATGCCGTTCATCACCGAAGTGCTGTGGAAGGCGTTGACCGGCAACGAAACGATCACACTCGCTGCGTGGCCGACCGAGGCGGATACCAACGGTGGTGTCGAGGCGGATCTGAATGCGCGACGCCGCATCGAGGACGCGATCAAGCTGATCACCGAGCTGCGCCGCTTCCGCTCCGACCAGGGTGTCAAGCCGAGCCAGAACGTTCCCGCCCGCCTGGACTTCGCAGCTGCGGACCTAGTGTCGCAGGAAGGCATGGTCCGCGCCATCGCGAAGGTCGAAGCGCCAGCGGAGAGCTTCGCGCCGTCGGCAAGCATTGAGATGCGTCTGAGCAACACCACCCTTGATGTGGCCCTGGATACCTCGGGCACGGTGGACGTGGCAGCGGAGCGCAAGCGCCTGGAGAAGGAGCTGGCTGCGGCACAGAAGGAGCTGGACACCACCGCCGGCAAGCTGGGCAACGAGCAGTTCCTGGCGAACGCGCCGGAACACGTGGTGGAGAAGATCAAGCAGCGACAGCAGGTTGCGCAGGAAGAGTTTGAGCGCGTGAGCGCGCGCCTTGAGGGGCTGAATGGATAACGAGTACCGCGCCGAGCTCACCGAGCACGGCATCACCATGCGTCTCAACGGGCCCGTTGAGACGGGCGAGGAAGCCGGGGAGCGCACCGTGCCGGCCGAGCCGGAGACGCACCCGGACTTCGAAGACGTGGTTGCGCAGCTCGACGCGCGCGCTGGTGCCGTCGACCCGAACCCGTCGCTTGAGCGCATCGCGATGCTGATGGATCTGCTCGGGGAACCGCAGCGTTCGTTTGCCGCGATCCATGTGGCTGGCACCAACGGCAAGACCTCGACAGCGCGGATGAGCGAATCGATCCTGCGCGCCCTCGGCCGCCGCACCGGGTTGTTCACCTCGCCCGAGATGACGAGCCTGACAGAATGCATCGTGATCGACGGCGAGGAGATCTCGCAGACCCGGTTCGTGGAGACCTATCGCGACATCGAGCCGTACATCGACATGGTGGATGCGCAGTTCGATCCGGGGATGAGCCGCTTCGAGGTGCTGGTCGGTATCGCGTACGCGGCCTTTGCGGAGGCGCCGGTGGATGTCGCCGTCGTGGAAGTCGGCATGGGTGGTACCTGGGACGCAACCAACGTGATCGACGCAGACGTTTCCGTGATCACCCCGGTTGGCATGGACCACCAGGCGTTTCTCGGCGAGACAGTGTCCGAGATCGCAGCGCAGAAGGCCGGGATCATCGCGCCGGGTGAGCGCGTGGCCGTCGTCGCCGAGCAGGACGAAGACGCCATGCATGCGATCCTTGAGCGCGCCGTGGAAGTCGATGCCGCGGTCGCTCGCGCCGGGCGAGACTTCACCGTGGGCGAAGCGGTGGTGGCCGTTGGTGGGCAACAGCTCACCCTAAACGGTCTCGGCGGAACGTACGACGACGTCTTCCTCCCACTCGCTGGCGCGCACCAGGCAGCGAATGCGTCGGTTGCGCTCGCGGCCGTCGAGGCGTTCTTTGGTGCTTCGAGCGAGCACCCACTGGATGCGGACGCGGTGCGCGAGGGCCTTGGCGAAGTGACGGTGCCCGGTCGACTCGAGCGCGTCCACGTCGACCCGATCGTGCTGGTTGATGCGGCCCACAACCCCGCCGGCGCCGACAGCCTCGCGGCGACAATGCAGCGCGACTTCAACTTCCAGTCCGTCATTGGCGTGGTTTCCATCTACGAGGATAAAGATGCCCGCTCCATGCTCACCGCGCTGGAGCCGGTGTGCGCGGAGCTGGTGATCACCCGCAATCACTCTCCGCGCGCGATGGAGGCACACGACCTGGGAGAGATCGCCGCCGATATCTTCGGCGACTACCGCGTCCGCGTCGAAGAGCACCTCGGTGCCGCGCTCGAGCTGGCCATCGAGCTCGCCGAGGAAGATGGCCCTGAAGGTGGCGGCGTGCTAGTCACCGGCTCGATCGCCACGGCAGGCGAGGCCCGCGCGTACCTGCGCGCCAGGAAGGGCGAATGAGCGCCTGGTTGGTAACAAACCGGTGGTTGCACTGGGACAAGTTTGAGACGCAGTTCAACCAGCTGCTCGCGGCGGCCGACGGCCGCGTGGACATGCGCCGAGTGCACACCGACTGGGTCGTCTCGCATCTCGACGGAAAGCTGCCGCAGCTCGCGTTGATCATGGACAAAGACGTGGCCACCACCGCCCAGCTTGAATCGCTTGGTGTGCGCTGCGTCAACACTGCAAAGGCGATCGCATTGTGCGATAACAAGGCGTACACCCACGCCCGGCTCACCGCTGCGGGCATCGCACACCCTCGCACGGTGGTCGCGCCCTTGACGTTTCGGCCGCTGACGGCAGAGGAATGGGAGGCGAGTGAGTTCGTCGACGCGGTGGAGCGCACGCTCGGTTTTCCTGCGGTGGCCAAGCACGCGGTCGGATCGTGGGGAAGCGGGGTGTTTTTGGTGCATTCCCGCGCGGAGTTGATCGAGGTGCTCACCAAAGCGGCCGGTGCGCCCGTGTTGGTTGAAGAGTTCGTGGCCGGCTCCAGCGGGAGGGATGCACGCATCTACCTCGTGGGGGACACGCCTGTTGCTGCGATGCGCCGCTTCGGGGCGGAGGGAGATTTCCGCGCCAACATCACCGGCGGCGGCCGCGCCGAGGCCTGGAACCCGCCCTCCGAGTACGTCGAGGTAGCGCGCCAAGCCATGGCCGCCCTGGGACTTGAGGTCGGCTCGGTGGATTTCCTCGACGCCTCAGCGCCTCTCGTTGGTGAAGTGAACTCGAACGCGCAATTTGTCACGCTCGCCGAGACCACAGGCATCGACGTCGCCGCCCAGGTGATCGACTACCTCGAGGCGCTGCCTTGACTGCGCAGGTTAGGGACGCAGGAGGGCGCTGACTTAGGATGAGCCTATGGCGCGTGAACAAGCACAACCGAACATCGGCCCCCTCGGCCCCGGCAATGACCCGGTCAAGGATCCGCTGAAGAGTCTCGGCAGCGTGCTCACCGGCACGCTGATTTTGGAAGCCATCACGATCTTCCTCATCTTGCTTGTCATCCTCAAGGTGGATGATGGCGCTATGTGGACCACCTTCAACTGGGTCTACATCACCGTCATCGGAGCCGCGCACGTCATCATGGCGTTTCTCCAGCGCATCCCAGGTGCTATGTGGATCAACCTCGCGCTGCAGATTCCGCTGCTCCTCGGCTTTTTCATCCACTGGTCGGTGACAGCAGTCGGCGTCATGTTCGCCATCGTCTGGTACTACATTGTGAAGCTGCGCTCCGAAATGATTCAGCGCATGCGCGGCGGCTACCTGGTCACGCAGCACATCGGCTCGTCCGCTGATCCCGCTCGTTAAGCGGTATAAACAACACCATGCGCTATGTAGCTTTCATCTTCGCCACCGTGTTCTCCATCGCGGCGATCGCCGGTCAGTGGCTCGGGTGGCCCCAATCCATCAACATTCCAGTAATTCTGCTCGCTGGGGCATGCTTGGTTTGGGGTTTCTTCGACATCTACTCCAAGCAGGAGGAAAAGCCCATAGTGCTTGACGACGCCCAGCGAGCCACCATCAAACGCATGAAAGAGGAAGGCAACCACCAACTTGCCATCCAGCAAGTCCAGATGTGGTTCCGTAACCCACCCGCCGAGGAGGCGGCACGCATCGTGCGCGAGGTCTAGGCCGGTTCGCTAAACTCGAAAACCATGACTGAACGTACTCTCATTCTGATCAAGCCGGACGGTGTCGCGAACGGCCACGTGGGCGAAATCATCACGCGTATTGAGCGCAAGGGCCTCAAGCTGGTCGAGATGGACTTGCGCACCGCTGACCGCGAGACCGCTGAGAAGCACTACGAAGAGCACAAGGACAAGCCGTTCTTCGGTGAGCTGGTGGACTTTATCACCTCCGCTCCGCTGGTGGCAGGCATCGTCGAGGGCGAGCGTGCCATTGAGGCCTGGCGTCAGCTCGCTGGCGGCACCGACCCGGTGTCAAAGGCCACCCCGGGCACCATCCGCGGCGACTTCGCACTGACCGTCGGTGAGAACGTAGTCCACGGCTCCGACTCGCCGGAGTCCGCAGAGCGCGAGATCGCGATCTGGTTCCCGAACAAGTAGCGTTCGCACGTTTATGCCCCGCGTTATGCGGGGCATTTCTTGTGTCCCAGGACGGCTTCATACACACCCGTCCATCAAGGCTGTGTAACAATAGGAAAACAGACTTTGCATAACTACACAGCCAGCGCGGGCTTGTCTGCATCGTGCGGCGGCGGCGAACCTCTCGCCAGCGCCCGGTGTACACACCCCGCGGATGCCGGCGACAGAGGAGAAAACTGTGGCACATACTCAAGATTCGACGGAACAGCAGCAGTCGGACGCGACCAAGGCTCCACGAAAAGCAAGCCGAAAAGCCGCGAAGAAAACGGCGAAGAAGACCGCTAAAAAGGCCAGCAAGAAGTCGGTGAAGAAAGCCACCAAGAGTTCGGCCCTGAACGAGAGCGCGGCTACAGAGAACACCGCACCAAACCCGTACGCAGACTTCGATCGCACTCAGCTCAGCGACAAGATGCGGGTTTTTCAATTCGCAAAAGCACTCGACCTCACCTCAAAGGATCTCATCCTCGCGCTCGCGGACCTCGGGGTGGTGAAGGTCGCCCAATCCTCGCTGACTCGAGCAGAGATGGAGCAGCTTCTCGACGCCTTGGCGGCGAAGGGGGATAGCCCCGAGCCGGAGGCGGCACCTGCTGAAGAGAAAATTCGCGAACGCATCCGCAAAGACGTTGCCAACGAAATCACCCAGATCGAGCGCAAGGTCGAGGCGGAGCTCACTGACCGCGAAGAAGACCGCGATGAGGATGATGTCACCGACGCAGAGGATGATGCGCTGACCGATCCCGAAGACGTGGACGACGCCTTCGACCTTCTCACGGACATCGAGCCCGAAGTCACTCCCGCCCCGGTGGAAGAGAACCCGGCGTACGCCCCAATCTTCAAGGCACCGACCCGTTCGAAGCGCCGTCGCGCAAGCCGCCCGAGTGATGCCGAGGCAGCGGACGCTGCGAACGCCAGTGACGGCGCTGCTGACGCTACTGACACTGCTGACACCGCTGACTCCGCCGAGGTTGCAGGCACTGCGAACACCGTTGAAGCCGAGGCGGCGGCACCGGCAGAGACTCGGAGCCGCAAGCGCCGTCGCGGATCACGCAAGTCGTCGGAGACCAAGGTCGACACGTCGGATGAGAACGCGAACATCTTGGACGTCGAAGACACCGATGACTTTGTCGGTGCGCGGGACGTCGCAGACGTTGAAGAACTCGAGGAGCCGAAGGCAATTAAGGGTTCTTCCCGCCTCGAGGCGCAGCGCCGTCGCCGTACCGAGAAGCGCGAAGAACAGCGGAAACGCTCGCGCATTGTGTCACAAGCGGAATTCCTGGCACGGCGCGAATCGGTAACGCGAACCATGGTGGTGCGCGAGCGAGATCGCCACGACGGACCGGGCCGCATCACGCAAGTTGGAGTGCTTGAAGACGGGCTGCTGGTCGAGCACTTCGTCACCTCTGACCAGCAGGCGTCGATGATCGGCAACATCTACTTGGGACGCGTGCAGAACGTGCTACCCAGCATGGAAGCAGCCTTCATCGACATTGGCCAGGGCCGCAACGGCGTGCTGTACGCCGGCGAAGTGGATTGGAAGGCTGCTGGCCTCGGCGGTCGTTCGCGCCGCATCGAGCATGCGCTGAAGTCGGGTGATCAGGTCGTCGTTCAGGTGACCAAGGACCCGGTCGGTCATAAGGGCGCGCGTTTAACCACCCAGATTTCGCTGGCCGGACGCTTCCTGGTCTACGTTCCGGGCGGCCGCAGCGCGGGAATTTCCCGGAAACTTCCGGCCCCGGAACGCAAACGCCTCAAGGAGGTTCTGAACAACGTCGTACCCGGCAAGGGTGGTGCGATTATCCGCACCGCGGCCGAGGGAGTTCCCGAGGACGCGATCGCTGCCGACGTCAACCGACTGCATACGCAGTGGGAGGCCATCCAGGAGCACGCAGAGCGAGAGAAGAACTCCAAGGGCGCCAAGCCGGTGACGCTTTATGAAGAGCCGAACCTGCTGATCAAGGTCGTGCGCGACTTGTTCAACGAAGACTTTGCGGCGCTGATTGTTGACGGTAAGAAGCCGTGGAACACGGTCAAGGCCTATGTCGAGTCGGTCGCACCGGATCTGGCGGACCGGTTGGAGCAGTTCGACCGCAACGACCACGGCGGCAAAGACGCCTTCGAGGTGTACCGCGTCGATGAACAGATCCAGAAGGCGCTGTCGCGCTCGGTGTGGCTGCCGTCCGGCGGCAGCTTGATCATCGACCGGACCGAGGCAATGACCGTCATCGACGTCAACACCGGTAAGTTCACTGGATCTGGCGGCTCATTGGAAGAGACGGTGACATCGAACAACCTCGAAGCCGCAGAGGAAATCGTCCGCCAGATCCGGCTGCGTGATATCGGCGGGATCATCATCATCGACTTCATCGACATGATCCTTCCCGAGAACCAGGATCTCGTGCTGCGTCGATTGAAGGAGGCGCTCGGGCGCGACCGCACCCGCCACCAGGTGTCCGAGGTGACATCGCTTGGTCTGGTGCAGATGACGCGCAAGCGCCTTGGTACTGGTTTGTTGGAAACGTTCTCCGAACCGTGCGAAACCTGTGGTGGCCGAGGGATTGTTCTCGCCGAGGATCCGGTAGACCACGACGCGCACGATGACCACCCGCGCCGGGGCAAAGACAGGGACCGTCGCCGTCCGGTTGGTGAGCACCCGGCGGCGAAGGCCATGCGCACCCACTCCGAGGAGGAGTTGGATGAGATTGCTGGCTCCGTGATCGCGGATCAGGGCGATGACGCAGGGAATGGCGCCGGCGGCGACGGCGAAGAGCGCGAGACAAAGCGGTCTCGCCGCCGGGGTCGACGCGGTGGCTCTCGCGGACGCGGTAAGCAGCGCGAGGCCGACTCGACAAACGTCGAGGCCACCGATGCTGCAGAAGATGAGGTGTCCAGTGATGCGGCCTACGCTGTTGAGGCAGCAGTGGCCGCAGCGCAGGTGGATTCAACCGAGCCGGTGAAGGCTGCGGAGTCTGCTGCGCAGACATACGAGGAAGCGGTCGAAGAGTTCGAATCGTCGCCGCGCCGCAAGCGCCGCACCCGCGGTAACTCGAAGTCCGATTACCGCCCAAAGCCGGAGGACTTTGTGCAGCCGGCAGAGGTTGAGGTGGAGGAATCCGAGGCGGTTGAAGAGGGCGTCGATAAGCAAAAGCCCGCAACAACCCGCAGTGGGCGAGACAGGCGACGTGCGTCGCGGCGCTCGACCTCGACTGCTTCCCAGCCGAAGAAGCAGGAAGCCCGCGAGGGGCGGGTCAAAGCTGCCTCGAAGGATTCGGCGACCCAAAGCCGCGCTGGGCGTGGGCGTCGTCGAGCGAGCCGCAAGTCCTCGTAAACAGCGCATGAAAAAACCGGGCCATGCGCCCGGTTTTTCGTGTGTGTGGGGGAGGGTTATGCCAGCTCGGTGCCGCCGAAGTCGATGTCGCCCTCTTCCGGCATCTCCGGAGCGACGTTGGTGGTGTCGATGTTCTCCTGCTGGTCGTAGTAGCCGTCACCGTCGGTGTCGGTCAGTCCGATGTCGCCATAGCCGTCACCGTCGGTGTCGATGAGGGCGGAGTCGGTGAGGTGGTCGCCGTCGGTGTCGACGTGCTGCTCGTCCGTGCGGCCGTCGTAGTTGGTGTCGAGGTTGATGGTGTCGAGGTTGCCGTCACCGGTGGTGTCGATGTGCATCTCATCTGCGCGGCCGTCAGCGTTGCGGTCGAAGAAGGCTGCGTCTGCGAAGCCGTCGCCGTCGAGATCAACCATCACGCCGCCGTCAGGGGTGCTTGCGGAGTTGACGCCGTGGTTGCCGCTCGGGTCGCCCTGCGGAGCAGCGCCGGCCGGTGCGTCGCCCTCCATGTCGCCCAGGTCAACGTTGTCAGCCTCGGGTGCGGTCTCCGGCGCGGTCTCCGGCTGAGCCGGGCGCTCCTGCGCTGCCTCCGGCTGCGGCTGAGCCGGGCGCTCCTGCGCTGCCTCCGGCTGCGGCTGAGCGGGCTGCTGCTGCGCCGGCTGCTCCGGTGCAGGCTGCTGCGGTGCTGCTTCCGGCTGTGCTGCCGATGCTGCGCCCGCACCAGCACCTGCCGCTGCTCCGGAGCCACCGGCCAGGTTGCCGTCGAGGTTGTCAAGCAGGTCGCGCTGAGCTGCGTTCGGGCCGGTCGGGGTGCCGCTCACCGAGTCGACGCTGCCGTCTCCGTCGCGGTCGTAGGCGTTGTAGTCCATCTTGCCGTCGCCGTCGGTGTCGAAGGCAACGTTGTCGATCTTGCCGTCGTCGTTGTGGTCGTAAGCCTTGACATCTGCGACGCCGTCGCCGTCGGTGTCGTACTCGATCACGTCGACCGTGCCGTCGCCGTCGTAGTCCTTCACCGAGGTGTCCATCCGGCCGTCACCGGTGGTGTCGATGTGGGCCACGTTGTGGATGCCGTCGCGGGTGGTGTCTTCGGTGGCGTAGTCTGCGACGCCGTCACCGTCGGTGTCGACCTCGACGCGGTCTGCGACACCGTCGGCGCCGCGGTCGAAGACGCGGGTCTCTGCGACGCCGTCGCCGTCCATGTCCACCATGAAGGTGTCCATCTTGCCGTCGCCGGTAACGTCCTGGGCACCCAGCACCTTGCCGGTGGCTTCGTTGCCCTCAGCGTCAACAAGGCGGAGCTCGTCGGGGATGTTGTTGCCCTTCTCCTGTGCGTTCGGGGTGGTGTTCGGGGTGGTGTTCTGGTTGAGGTTCTCGCCGGACATTGTGCTGCCTTTCTGGGCTGGATCCGTTCCCGGATCTGGTTTCGGTACTTGCTGACTTGACACTGTCTCTGTCCTGTCACACATGTAATGGGCAGCATAAAGCGAAGGTTCCCGGAGCGCTCAAGAAAATCTCAGCCCTCATGCCAAATCTCTTATCCGTGCAGGTGAGAGGCATACTAGAGAGTTCGGAAACTATTAGACTCGGGGAGCAGGCGCCACGAAACGCGATTAATATACCGTGGCACGTTGGTAGGCGTAGTAGAAGAAAGATGCACCAATGGAATCTCAGACGCAGCAACCCGTGCGAGGTCCGCGGGAGTCTTTTGATCGGGCGGCCGCGATCGCGCGGCGCTATGGACATACGGACGCTGCTGACGTCGCGGAAGCGCTGCTGAACGCGAAGTTCAAGGCCGGCACCGTCGTCGTGGTTGGCGAGATCAAGCGCGGCAAGTCTTCTCTGGTCAACGCGCTTGTCGGTCAGCGGGACCTGTTGCCGGTTGATGTGATGACCTCCACCAGTGCACCCATCCGCGTCACCGTGAACCCGGTTGAAGAGGGACCTGCTGAACCTCAAGTAGCGGTGCTGCGGGGTAGTAAACGCCAAGCGATCGCTGCTTCAGATCTAGACAAATACGTCACTATCGACGGCATCGCCGGCGCCCGCGCCGGCAGCGACGACGATGAGCTGGCCACCGCGGCTGCCGTTGAGCTGGCGTATTCGGAGCTTGCCGGAACGCTGGTGGTGGACACGCCAGGTGTCGGCGGGTTGGATGAACATGCCGTGCACGCCGCGTTCAACGAGGCACACCACGCGGGTGTGCTGCTCATGGTTTGTGATGCGTCGACGCCAATCACCAAACCGGAGATGGACATTCTCGCTGAAGCTCGCAAAGAGGTCGGCGCCGCCATCGTAGCCGTGACCAAAACGGACAAGAATATCCGCCGCTGGCAATCCATCGTTGAAGACAACAAGCGACTCCTCCGTCAACACCTTGGGGCGGAGATCCCGGTGATTGGTGTGTCCAGCCTGCGCGCCATGGACGCGCAGGAGATGGAGAGGGTGAACCCGGAGAAAGCTGCGGAGATCGCGAGCCGAAGCGGCATCGTTGCGCTGCGCCAACACCTTCGCAGCCTGCTTTCTGACCCGGCCACGCTGGGGCTGCGTGGCGGCATCGAATCCATCACGCACACGCTTAAGGGCATTCACACCCAGATTGGGCGCGACATCGCGATCCACACGTCGCCAGCTGATGGCGTGGGTAAGCTCGAGGAAGAACGAGAAGAGCTGGAGCGACTCAAGGAGCACGCGTCCGAATGGGAGCAGCTCCTCGGCCGCGACATTCAGTTCATGCGAAATCGCATTATGGACGATCTCGATACCGAGATAGAGCAGGTGCGAAACTCCTGGATCCAGCGCATTAACAGCGACGGTGTTCGCGTGCTGCGTTCCAAACCGCAGGTATTCACCAGTCAGATCGAGGCTGAGCTCACTGAGTTGATCAACACGACCTTGAATACCCAGCTCGAAGAGCTTCGCAAACTGGCCACCCCGCTGTTTCCGGACCAACCCGACATCGTCAACACCGTTATCGGCGCTGCTGTTGATTCGATCACTCCCGAAGAGGTCAAGGGCCGCGAAGTAGACAAAAAAACCAAGGACTTGCTCGATCCGTCGCTGGCCACCATGGGCATGCTCGGTGCCGGCGTGCTGTCGTTCATGATTCCCCTTGCGCCGCTCGCCGGAGCCGTGTGGATTGGTGTGAACGTGGGATTCAAGGCATTGCGCAACGGCAAGCAACACCTAATTTCGTGGCTGCGCGAAATCACCCAGACCACTCGCGTGACCATCAACCGCATGCTCGACACCATGCTCGCCGCTGCCCGCACGGAAATGGTGCTGCGCTACCGGGCCTACTTGCGTCAGCGCCAGAAAGAAGTGCAGGAGCACATCAAGGAAGCCCATGAAGCCGCGCGCGCGAGCGAAGCGGAGCGCAAAGAAACCATTACCCGCTTGACCAAGAACGCCAAGATCGTCGAGGCGACGATTGAGGAGCTGAATCACCACCTGGCCACAATGCACGCGCCGCAAGGGGAGTTGAGCTAGCCATGACCGCAGCACCAAACCAAGCCCACCGGCAATCTACGGAATCGCTCAACGTCTTGCTGCGGCAGAGCATCGAGGCTCTTGCGCAGGGCGGGCCGAACACGCAGCACGCAGCGAATGAGCTGCGGGAACTGGTGAGTAGCCCACCACGCGTCGCCGTCATCGGCCGCCTGAAAGCCGGCAAGTCCACACTGGTCAATGCGATGACAGAAACCCGCATCGCCGCTACAGGCTCGCTGGAATGCACGATGACGGTCACGATCTATGACGAAGGCGCCCCTGCCCGCGCCGACATCATCGGACTCGACGGCAAGGTCAACACCGTCCCGCTCGGCGGAAACGTCCTCACCGACCTCGGACGCCCCGTCGACGAGGTCGACTACGTACGACAGTTCGTCCCCATCGCCCGCCTGCGCGACTTAGGGATCATCGATACACCGGGCACGGCAACACTGACCGTCGAAAATGAAGCTCGCACTCGCCGCATGCTTATCGACGGATCCAAGGACACGCAAAGGGCTAGCTCCTGGGCGGATGCGGTGCTGTTTCTTTCGGATTCAGCGCCGCGTGATGACGAGCGTGCGTTTATCGCTGAGCTTGGCATGACGCCGCTGACCACGGTGGGAGTGCTCTCGCGCGCCGACTCCTTCGGGCCAGGCGCGTTTGGCCACGAGGACCCGTTAGAAATGGCCAACCGCTATGCGGACCGGATCGGTGAACAGCTCGGGGCGAGCGTTGGCGTGGTGGTGCCGCTGTCCGGTTTGCTTGCTGAGTCCGCGCTGACCGGGCGGGTCAACGGCGCGCTGGCTCGCGACCTTGCTGCCCTAGCTTCTTTGGATCGCGAGCAGCTGATCGACTTCATCGAGTTCCCGGATCCCAGCCGTGTCGTAGAGGGATTCAACGCCGCGCAACGCGATGAGCTGCTTGACGTGATGGGGGAGTACGGGCTGGTCTACGGGCGCTCGGTTGCTGCCGAGCATGGACCTGGCGGTCTCCTGCAGTGGATGCGCCAAACCTCCGGCATTGATCGACTTACCGAGATCATTACGCAGTCCATGCCGTACTACGCCACCTTGCAGCGCGCCGTCCGGATTGTAGATGCATTGGAGAGTCTCGCGAACCAGCCCGAGATTCGGGACCACGTGCTGTGGGTGCAATCGGTGCTTCAATCTCAGCCGCAGATGAACGATGTCATGCTGTACCGCAGCTTCAAGAACACCGTGGCGGACTCTCCCGACTCGCGCCTGATCCCGCAATTGCGCGCGGTGATTCAGGGAGCGACGCCGGCGCAAAAGGTGGGCATGCCGGCTGACGCACCCGCCGAACGAGTGACCGTAACACTGCGCCAAGAGCTTGCTGAGCTGCGTGAACTTGCGATGACACCGCTGTCAGCTGCAGAGGACGATGCTCGTGAGCACCTCATCGTTGCGTACCAGGCGGCTTGGAAGCAATTGAACACATAGCTAGTCGGAAACCAGTAAGTCTGACTAGACTTACCAAACTGTTACCTGGATCTAAGCGACATGGGAGTAGTTATGGCTGGATCGTGGCATTTGGCGATTGATTTCGGAACGTCGAATTCGGCCGCGGCACACACGAGCCCGTTTGGTGGATCGGTGGAGGCGCTGGCCCTGAGCCACCGCTCAAACCTGATGCCGTCGGCCATTTTCGTGGAATCGGATGGTTCCACTGTGGTGAGTGGCGACTCGGCGTTACTGGCAGGCCGGCGCGACCCCTCGCGCCTGGTTCTGTCGCCAAAGCGGTTTATCGACCATGACACGATCCAGCTGGAGGGCGACGATGTGTCGACCCAGCTGGTGTTCTCGGCGGTCATCCGAGAGATCATTGACCGTGCGAAGTCGCAGCATGGTGGTGATGAACCAGCGTCGGTGACGTTGACGCACCCGGAGCGTTGGTCGCATACAGCGTTGGGCAACCTTGTGGATGCCGCTCAAGAGGCCGGGGTAACGGCGCAGAATCTGCGGACGATTTCGGAGCCGCGTGCTGCGGCGATTCACTATGCGGCGCAGCAGCGGGTTGCTGCTGGTGAGCATGTGGCGGTGTTCGACTTCGGTGGTGGCACGCTGGATATCGCGGTGCTGCGAGCTGCGGAGAATGGTGACTACCGTGTGGTGGCGGCCAAGGGCGATAACTCGCTTGGCGGGCGCACCATTGACAACCTTGTGTTCCGCTGGGTGATTGACCAGATTGATCATGATGATCCGGATTTGGCTGATTCGCTGCGCAAGGCTCCTGCATCGGTAATGAATGCGTTGCAGGAGAACATTCGTGAAGCCAAGGAGATGCTTTCTGACACCACGTCGGCGACGGTGACGATTTCTTCGCCCGCCGGTGAGCGAGATGTCCTGATTACGCGCGATGAGTTCACCAGGATCATTGCGCAGCCGATTGAGCGTGCCGCAGAGATGACGCAGGCGGTGCTGCGCGAGGCGGGTGTGGAGAGTTCGGACACCCCGATCTACCTCACCGGCGGCTCGTCGCGTATTCCGTATGTGCAAGATGAGTTGGGCAAGGTCGGTCGTGTGATGCGTCTTGACGACCCGAAGACTGTGGTGTGCCGTGGTGCGCTCGTGGCGACGATGCAGGGCTTTACCGAGCCGGTGCAGCCGGGGCAGGGATCGCAGCGTGCAGCAGCTTCGGGTTCGGGTGTGAACCCGTTTGGCGATGGCCCGGGTACTGGTGCCGGTGCTGGGACCGCGCAAGGTGGTTTTTCTGCAGTTGCTCCAGGAGCAGGTCAGTTTGGCTCCTCGCGTACTGGGCAGCCAGCCCAGCCGGACCAGTCCAATGTCGGTCAGACCCAGCCATTCGAGACGCAGGGGCAGTCGCAGAGTTACTCGCAGGGTCAAGCACCGCAGTATGGACAGCCGGCGGCGTATGGCAGTGATTCGTTGACGCAGTCTGGTGGTTCGCAGTATGCACACTCCCCGGCTGGGTCAGTGCCGTCGAGTGCGCAGACAACTACGACGAAGAAGTCAAATGTTCCGCTGTTTGCCGGCGTTGGGGTAGCCGCTGTTGCGTTGCTCGCCGGTATCGGCTGGTGGGCACTCAGCGGCAACGATGGTGATGGAGAAAACGACCCCACACAAACCATGGCCGCACCCACCACCGAGGCGGACAACTCAACACCAACTACGGATCAAGCGACGTCTGCAGCCCCCGCATCCACCAGCGCAAGCGATGCAGCAACGCCGAGTACCCCGAAATCCGGCAACTCGTACGAGCCAATGGACGTTCTTTTTGGCGACGTTGGCTACTTGCCCGCCCAGTTCCGCGAAGCCATTCGAGTTTGCAAGGTTGACCCCAAACCAGTCGGAAGTGACTTTGGCAAGGATTGGCTAAAGGACAAACAGACTCCGTACCACTCGTGTAACGCAGAGCAAGCCTTGTGGCCTGAAAACGAATTGCTTGCGCCACGTTTGATTGTAGGCGATCCAGCAAAGCAGGCCCGGGACGACTTGGCGGCGTTTAATGAACCGGCTCCTGAACAATGGGCAAATGGAAGCCCAGAGATCTATTTTTTGAATTACCAGTTTGGGGGATTGCCGAATGCTGCCGTGTACTACCCAGATCAGCAACTAATGGTCGTTTTTGTTGGTAAAAATGGTACCGATGAAAACGACGAGAAGACTAAGGTGCGCAGTGGCCTCGAAAAGCTTGGGTTTCTATGATGCTTGATGGTTGCTCCGGTCGGGTGATCGATTAGATCGATCACGACTATTTAGCCCTCGCTGATGCGTTGCGCAACGCCCGGCCTACAGTGATGAATGCCTGCTAGCGGCGCTAGTCAGGCCGTGGCTACCGAGTGGGCGCAGCAGCCCGGGTTCCGCTAAGCGGAAATTCCGCGAGGCGGAAAACCCGCTACACCCCGTCGGCGCCGATCGCGTCCTTGAGCTTGTTGCGCGCGCGGTTCAGGCGGCTCTTCACCGTCGCCACCGGTACGCCCTGGTGCGCGGCGATCTCCTCGTAGGACAGCGACGCGTACTCGCGCAGGACGAGCACTTCTTTGAAATCCGGCTCAAGCGTCTCCAATGCTTGGCGCACCACCATAATGTCGGTGATGCGCTGTTGTAGCGGCATCGAGGAGTCGGCTTCCTCGGCGCCGGCCTCATCGTCGGGCACATCGCGACGCTTGCGCAGAATCTCAAGCGCGGCGTTGGAGGTGATCCGGTACATCCAAGTAGAGAACTTCGCTTCGGGGCGGAACTTCTCAATGTTCTTCCACGCGGAAATCATCGCGTTTTGCATCGCGTCTTCGGCATCGTGGTGGTTGCCGGTAATGGACAGGGCAACAGCCCACATCCGCCGATTTGCCTCGCGGATGAGGGCTGCATACGCCTGTTGGTCCCCGGACTGCGCGCGGGCGACTAGCTGTAATTCCTCGGTACGATCCACTGTGGCTCCTAGAAGTCCGCCAACGGGTCATCGCCGAGGCTGCCGTCAAACCCGCCGAGATCCTGGCCCAAGTCGTCGCCGGGATCGCTGCCCAGCTCTTCGAGCGGATCAGGACTTTCGGTGGGAGGTTGGGAAAAGGGGTCCAAGGAGCCGTCGATAAGCGAACTGCCCTCGTCGAGCCCCGGAACCGGATCCGTGTCCGGATCGTGCGATCCATCGTCCAGATCCCCGAGGTCGATGTCGAGTGCGTCCTCGGTATCAGCGACAAGCGTGTCGGGGTCTGGAATGAGATCGGTTCCCGGGTCGGGGATTGCGGGGTCGACGGCGACTGTCAGCATCTGCGACAACGCGTCGTCAGATAAACCGGAGTCGCCGAACAGATCGCTAAACGGCGGAAGATTGTATGCTTCGGTGAACTCGTTCATCGTTCAAGACCTCCTTTCACGTGTCGGTGAGCGGGTGGAACAGCACTCGTCTTCCGTCAGTGTAATGGGTGGCTGGGTGCGAATGTTCCCGCGCCGAGCGGTTTGGTCTTTGTTGTGGGGGCAGTGTAGCCTATGACAGTCGCTGTTTTGGGGCGTCACCGCCTTGTTGCCCAAGCATGCGGGCACGGCGGGTCGAAACCGCCCGAAACGCTGAATGAAAACACTGTTCCAAACGCTCACCGTTGCATGCCGGGGGCGTGCGAGTTGAGTAAAGGGGTAACCCTCTATGTACGCGATCGTCAAGACCGGCGGCAAGCAGTACAAGGTTGCCGAAGGCGATCTGGTCAAGATCGAGAAGCTTGAGGGCGAAGCTGGCGACAAAGTTGAGCTCACCCCGATCCTTCTCGTCAACGGCGCAGATGTCACCTCCGGCACGTCTGATCTGTCCAAGGTGAAGGTTGAGGCTGAGATCGTCGAGCACGGCAAGGGCAAGAAGATCGACATCCTCAAGTACAAGAATAAGACTGGCTACAAGGTCCGCCAGGGCCACCGCCAGCCGCTGACCACCGTCAAGATCACCGGTATCAAGTAAAGGGAGACAGAAACAATGGCACACAAGAAGGGTGCATCCAGCTCCGCGAACGGCCGTGACTCCGAGTCGAAGCGCCTCGGCGTGAAGCGCTTTGGTGGCCAGCAGGTCAAGGCCGGCGAGATCCTGGTTCGCCAGCGTGGCACCAAGTTCCACCCGGGCGACAACGTCGGCCGCGGCGGCGACGACACGCTGTTCGCGCTGACCGCTGGCGCTGTTCAGTTCGGCATCAAGAAGAAGCGTCGCGTGGTCAACATCGTCCCGGCTGACGGCGAGGGTGTGGCTTCCGAGGTTCTCGAGGCTGCCGAGGCAGCAGGTGTTGTCGAGGAAGGCACCACCGAAGAGGCCACCGCTACGGCATAAGAGCTTTTCGCTTGACGACGGCGCGTCGCAGATCTCCCACGATCTCGGCGCGCCGTTTGCTGTTGCTGGATCAGTTACGTCTTCTAATGAGTCGCTCAACACGTTGGGTTCGCTCGTCGGTCTGCGTCCCGAGCGCGATGATCGTTTGCTCAATCCCCCAGCTGAGCCGCTTGAGTTCTTTCTGTCGGAGGTCTCCCAAAGCTTGACGATCTTCAAAATCAAGAACGGCGCATAGTTGGTTGATGTCTTCGTAGTGGCGGCGCTTCTTCGTGTCGCTGTGGTTCAGGAGTGCAGAGCACTTTTCGTAGAGCGCGCCTATCGCATCTGGTCGGTTGACGGTGAGTGTCAACTCGTCGTCAACTGTAACGGTCACTAGCTCCGAACGGTCGATACCGAACTGCGCACCTCTGGTTGCAAGCAAACGCCCGATTCCGGGAAATTTCTTTTCGTACGTACTGGGACGGAGACCCGAGGGTGCTAGAACGTCAATCTGGGCCTTGATATCTCGTTCCCCCGCAACAGGACGTTCCCAACGATGATCGTGCCCAGCTGGATTTGGTGGCTGGGCAATACGAAAACCGCATCCACTCAGCGCGTGACCCACGTTGTGCTTGGTTCTCGGGTGGGCGCGAATGTCCAGAATTAGATCGATGTCGGTAGTAGATCGAGTGGAAGCGGCGTTCCGTTCTGTCGTGTGCAGCCTGACGAGGGTGCCTCCTGCCAGGGACCAGCCGAGGGGTAGCACTTCCGCTAAGTCCCTGAGGCCTTCCCACGAGGCGCGCTCGCTCGGATCTGTAGTGAAGAGCCGGATTGGTTCCTCAGGCATAAGGCAAATCCTCCCGGATCTCATCCAAAATTCGTTCGGCGGCGTCGACGGACCTCGAGCTGGTGTCCCCGGCGAGGTCTGTAAGAATGTGAAGTCTTCCGAGCCGCACCGGGACAGAGTTGGCTTTGCGGAGAGTAACGTTGTTTTCTCCGCGAGGGACCTCCTCCAAGAAATACATATCCGTGAGAGCCTGGAATTGTTCTTGGGCTACATATCCGTCCACCGTTTGTGTAGCTATGGCAGAGCTTGGGTGCGATACGCCCGTTAAAAGAATGCGTGAGTCGCGTCGCAAATGCTCCAAGTCTTCGTTCTCGGCGGAGTAATAGCTAACGTTCACTCCGTTGCGATCTGCATAGGCCAACGCCACCGGCAACCCGCCGTTGGCAATATGGCTCGCCCTCTGTGAGCTCCGAAATCTCTCCTGAGGGTTCAGTACTTTCCCCCGAAGGTCGAGGTACTCAGCGAGCTGATCAAACGAGCGTGTCGAAAGTTTGGGTCCGGGCAACCGCACCTTTTGTACCACGGGAGGGGGATCGAGAATTTGCCATGTGTTACCGATCTTCCGTGCCCGTATCTGGCCGTCCTGTATCTGGGCCCGCACTCGCCTAGGAGAAATGTTCAACTGGTTCGCGTAATCCTCGACTGTGAAACCCACTCTCAGCCCCAACGGTATGGAAATGCAATGAACATTACGTAATTATTCCGCAATCGGAATAATTGTGCAATCGATATGACCTTATTAGTCCCGAGAGATATGGACCTGCTGACCAACCGACTAACATGCACCAGGTAACTAGGGAGAAGGGCGGACGCAATGACGCAATTCGTTGACCGTGCGGTGCTGCATTTGCAGGCCGGCGACGGCGGGCACGGCTGTGCGTCCGTGCACCGCGAGAAGTTCAAGCCGCTGGGCGGCCCGGACGGCGGCAACGGCGGCCACGGCGGCGACATCATCCTCGAGGTTTCGCCCCAGGTGCACACGCTGCTGGACTTCCAGTTCCGCCCGCACGTGAAGGCGAAGCGCGGCGGCAACGGCGAAGGCGACCACCGCAACGGCGCCCGCGGCGAGGACCTGATCTTAGAGGTGCCGGTGGGCACCGTCGTGCGCAGCGCGGAAGGGGAGATCCTCGCCGACCTCACCGAGCCGGGCACCCGTTTCATCGCCGCGGAGGGCGGCTACGGCGGGTTGGGCAACGCGGCGCTGGCGACGGCGAAGCGCAAAGCACCCGGGTTCGCGCTCAAGGGTGAGCCGGGCGAGGCCCACGACCTTATCCTCGAGCTGAAATCCATGGCGGACGTTGGGCTGGTCGGGTTCCCGTCGGCGGGGAAGTCGTCGTTAATCTCCGTGCTTTCTGCCGCAAAGCCGAAGATTGCTGACTACCCCTTTACCACCCTGGCCCCAAACCTTGGGGTGGTCGATGTCGGGCACGATACTTTTACTATTGCCGACGTGCCGGGGCTGATTCCTGGTGCGAGCGAAGGCAAGGGCCTGGGGCTGGACTTTTTGCGCCACATAGAGCGCACGGCGGTGCTGGCGCACATCGTGGACACCGCGACGATGGAGCCGGGGCGCGACCCGATCTCTGACATTGAAGCGCTGGAAGCTGAGCTGGACAGCTACGCCGACCAGCTGGACATGGACACCGGGCTGGGGGATCTGCGCGAGCGCCCGCGCCTGGTGGTGCTGAACAAGATCGACGTGACAGACGGGCGCGAGCTTGCGGAGTTCCTGCGCGCGGACATCGAGGAGAAGTTCGGCTGGCCGATCTTCGAGATTTCAACCGCGACGCGCGAGGGCCTCGATGAGTTGAAGTGGGCCATGTGGGAGATAGTGAAGCAGGCCCGCGCCGCGCAACCGCGTGTGAAGGCGAGCGGGGAGCCGCAGGTCATCCGC
The DNA here is from genome assembly GCF_002287505.1 of Corynebacterium glaucum. Taxonomy (GTDB): domain Bacteria; phylum Actinomycetota; class Actinomycetes; order Mycobacteriales; family Mycobacteriaceae; genus Corynebacterium; species Corynebacterium glaucum. The sequence continues at coordinate 1,981,523 of NZ_CP019688.1, read as the reverse complement.
CTGCAGAGCCGCTCGAAGGATTCCGGCATCGTGGTCGAGCGCGACCCGATCTACCCGGACGGCTGGATTGTCACCGGCGAGAAGGCGGAGCGCTGGATCCGCCAAACCGACTTTGAAAACGACGAGGCGGTGGGCTACCTCTCCGACCGCCTGGAGAAGGCCGGTGTGGAAGACGCGCTGCGCAAGATCGGTGCCCGCGAGGGCGATGTGGTGACGATCGGCGAGGTCTCCTTCGACTGGGAGCCGTCTCGCGGCGGCGATCCGACCTTGGCCGGTCGGGGCCAGGATGCCCGTCTCGGCGGCACGGACCGCGCCTCCGCCGCCGAGCGCAAGCGTGCCTCGCAGGCTCGCCGCGGCCTGATCGACGAGTACGACTACGGCACCGATGAGGTCGCCGACACCGAGCGCTGGCAGGGATAAATGGAGTCAGCTGATCTCCGCGCCCAAATTGCCGGCGCGCGGCGCATTGTGGTCAAGCTCGGCACAAGTTCGCTTGTCGACGCCGCCGGCGCCGTCTCCCAGGCCAAAATCGACCGCATCGTCGACGCGATCGAGGCACGCATCGCCCGCGGCACCGACGTGATCGTGGTGTCCTCCGGTGCGATCGCGGCCGGCATGGGGCCTCTCGGGCTGCGTACTCGCCCGCAGGACTTGGCGACGAAGCAGGCCGCCGCCGCCGTCGGCCAGATCCACCTCGCGCAGTCGTGGGGCCGGTCGTTTGCGCGCTACGGTCGCACGATTGGCCAGGTGCTGCTCACCCAGGCGGATGCCGGCGTGCGCGAGCGCGCCCGCAACGCGCAACGCACCATCGACCGGCTGCGCCAGATCGGCGCCGTGCCGATCGTCAACGAGAACGACACCGTCGCCACCTCCGAAATGCGTTTCGGCGACAACGACCGTCTTAGCGCCATCGTGGCCACCCTGATCAGCGCCGACGCACTCGTGCTGCTCAGCGACGTCGACGGCCTCTACGACCGTAATCCCTCACACGAGGGGGCCATGCTTATCGACGAAGTGCGCTCCGGCAGCGACCTCGATGGGGTCCAAGCTGGCGATGGTGGCTTGTTTGGCACCGGCGGCATGGCGGCAAAGGTTTCGGCAGCGCGCCTAGCCACCCGCGGCGGCGTGCCGGTGCTGCTCACCGCTACTGAGCGGATCGAGGAAGCCCTCGGCGACGCACAGGTGGGCACCGTGTTCCACACGCGCCCGGACCGCAAGCTCAACGCCTGGAAATTCTGGGCGCTCTACGCCGCGGACGCGGAAGGGGTGCTGCGCCTGGACGCCGGGGCGGTGAAGGCAGTGACCCGCGGTGGAACGAGCCTGCTCGCCGTGGGCATCACCGGCATCGAGGGCGATTTCCACGCCGGCGATATCGTTGAGATCCTCGGCCCGGATTCCGAGGTGATCGGCCGCGGCGAGGTTGCTTATAACGCCCGCGAACTAGCGAGCATGCTGGGCAAGCACACCGATGAATTGGACGCGCAACAACGCCGCCCGGTGGTGCACGCGGATTACCTTTCCAACTACGCGTCGCGCTTGTAGCGCCGCCTAGTCCATCTGGAGCACGGTGCGAAGATCTGCAAACGGGGCCGAGCGGACCTGATGCGTGACGGTTCTGCCCGTGCGGACTTTTTCCAGCAACCCGGCGTCGGTGAGCCGCTTCAGGTGGTGTGAAACGGTGGGCTGGCTCAACCCGGAGCCCTGCGCGAGTTCGGTGACACTCATCGGTTCGCACTCCTCGGCAGCCAAGCGGGAAAGCAGTTGCAGGCGGGCAGGGTCGGCGAGCACTTTAAAGAGACCGGCGTAGTGCTCCGCCTCCTCGCTGGTGAGCAAACCCGCCCCAAGCGAGCAGCAAGTCGGGCGATCCGTCACTGTTACCACCTCACTGTATTGACAGACATCGATACGTCTTTTATCTTCCATATTGATGAGCGTGAATATACAGGCGAAACCTGCCCGACTGTCTTTCCTTGACCGGTTCCTCCCGGTGTGGATTCTTCTGGCGATGGCGCTGGGGCTTGCACTCGGGCATGCGGTCCCGGAGCTGGGCCACGTGCTCAAAGGGCTGGAAGTGGGTGGCATTTCCATCCCGATCGCCCTCGGCCTGCTGGTGATGATGTACCCGCCGCTGGCTAAAGTGCGCTACGACAAAACCCGCGAGCTGACGCGCGACACCCGGTTGATGGTGGTTTCCATCGTGCTCAACTGGATCGTCGGACCCGCGTTCATGTTCGCGCTGGCGTGGACTTTCCTGCCCGAGGAGCCGGAGCTTCGCACTGGGTTGATCATCGTCGGACTTGCCCGTTGCATCGCGATGGTGCTCGTGTGGTCCGATCTCGCCTGCGCCGATCGGGAGGCAACCGCGGTGCTGGTGGCAATCAACTCGGTGTTTCAGGTCGCGATGTTCGGCGTGCTGGGATGGTTCTACCTGCAAATCCTGCCCGGCTGGCTGGGCCTTCCGACGACTTCCGCGGACTTTTCGTTCTGGTCGATCGTGTCCTCGGTGCTGGTCTTCCTGGGCATCCCGCTGCTTGCCGGGGTGTGCTCACGCATCGTCGGCGAGAAGACCAAGGGCCGCGACTGGTACGAGCGCACCTTTCTGCCGGCGATCTCGCCGCTGGCGTTGGTCGGACTGCTGTACACCATCGTCCTGTTGTTCTCGCTCCAAGGGGAACAGATCATCGCACGCCCGTGGACCGTTGCCCGGGTGGCGCTGCCGCTGTTGATCTACTTCGTCGGCATGTTCACCGTGGCGCTCATCGTTGCAAAGGCATCGGGCATGGGCTACGCACAATCCGCGTCCGTCGCCTTCACAGCTGCGGGAAACAACTTCGAACTAGCCATCGCTGTGTCGATCGGCACCTTCGGCGCAGCCTCCGCCCAAGCGCTCGCCGGCACGATCGGTCCGCTGATTGAAATCCCCGTACTCGTCGGACTCGTTTACGTCATGAGGTTCCTCGGGCCGACATTGTTCCCGGGGGATCCCACCTTGCCGCCCGCCCACTCCTCGGCTCCAGCCGCGACCTAGCGGGAACCTAATAGGAAGGAACTGCTGCCATGCAATCTACGCCTCAAGTACTTTTCATTTGCGTCCGCAACAGCGGGAAGTCCCAGATGGCTGCGGCCTTGGCCCAGCATCATGCGGGGGAGCGGCTCGACGTGTTCTCCGCTGGCACCGAGCCGGGCGCGTCGCTGAACCAGCAGTCGGTGGAGGCGCTTGCAGAGGTCGGAGTGGACATGGCGAAAGGCCAGCCGAAACCGATCAATGGGGAGCTCTTGCGCTCCGCTGACCGCGTTATCGTGCTGGGGCAGGAGGCGAGGGTTGATCTGCCCGCTGACGCCAGTGGCACATTGGAGCAATGGCTTATCGACGAACCTTCGGAGCGCGGCGTCGAGGGGATGGAGCGCATGCGGTTGGTGCGCGACGACATCGACGCGAAGGTTCGCAACCTGGTTGCGGAGATGCTCAAACTGTGACGCGCGGCGTGCGCGATCGCTATCCTAGGCAGGCATGAAGTTCGCATTTTTGCCTAAACCATGGGACGAAGTTGTGCGCGATCTCGAGGCGGAAGGCCACGAGTTCGTCGAACTCAGTGATAACCCGGACATGCTGGTCTACCGCGGCGGCCCGGACGAGTTCCCGGAGACCCTGCCGGAGAGCGTCAAGGTGGTTCAGATCGCCTACGCGGGCGTGGACAACCTGCTGTCCGCCGGTATCCTCACTGCCCACGACGTGCGCTGGGCCAACGCCGCCGGGCTCTACGACGACACCGTCGCAGAGTCGACGCTCGCGCTCATCCTCGCCGTGCTGCACCGCCACAAGGCTGTGTCGCGCGAGTGGAACCAGAAGGAGCTCGCTGAAGAAACTGGTTTCCTTTTCGACGGCCAGAAGCTCGCCCTGATCGGTGCCGGCGGCATCGGCAAGAAGCTGATCGAGTTCATCGCACCGTTCGGCGTTGAAGTCACGGCGGTGAACCGCTCCGGCAACGACGTCGAGGGTGCTGCGCGCACGGTGAAGATCGACGAGGCCGACGAAGTGTGGGCGGACAACGACATCTTCGTGTTGCTCACCCCGCTCACCGACCAGACCCGTCACATTGTCGACGCCGATGTGCTGGCCAAGATGAAGGACACCGCGGTGGTGGTCAACGTAGGCCGCGGCCCGTTGATTGACACCGACGCCCTCACCGAAGCGCTGCGCAACCGCGCAATCGGTGGTGCTGGTCTCGATGTCACCGACCCCGAGCCGCTGCCCTCCGACCACCCGCTGTGGGATTTGGACACTTGTGTGATCACGCCGCACACTGCGAACACTCCGCGGTACATGAAGCGCCGCGTGGGCCCGCTCGCCGCGAAGAATTGGGAGCTCTTCCAGGCCGGTGAGAAGATGCACACCGAGGTCGACGTCGACGCCGGTTACTAGGTCCCACCGATAAGTACGACTGCGGCCTCGGGGGCCGGGTTCTTAGCCAGCCGCGCATCGCAAGTCACCAGAGGTTCATGGAGAGCTTCGGCTAGCGCGACAAACGTAGCAACTCTGCAAACGCAGAAGTGTCAAGAACCATTAGCGTGAATCTCTTTCAGCTCGCACAGACTCGGCAATCGTTTCGCCCCCGTCTAAAACGGGTTCTTGAGCTGCCAGCTGAGACAATGCCTCATCGGTCGACATTTTGGTCCCGCGTCCGGAGAGCTCTCGAATTATCACGTCCGAGATGGTGAGATTCGATTTCCGAGCGCGATCCTCCAAGCGGCGAAGGAGATCATCAGGTACGCCCGTTAGCAGGATTTCAGCCACATCTTCATCGTGAAATTGGCGCTCTAGCTTTGTCAAGGGCGTGATGGTGCCCGGCAACGAGTTCGATCTTCACTAGAGTATGGCAATGTCAGACTGCAACTCCGCTACGATTGCCCCATGACTGAGCCCACCGCACAACGCCAGGCAGAACGCGACGAGGTCCTCGCCAAGGCCCGCGCTGCAAAGCAGGTCGCGCCAACGCTAGCCACGCTGAGCACGCCGAAGAAGAACGAGACGCTGCTCGCTGCGGCGGACACGCTTGAGTCCCGCGCGGCGGAGATCCTCGAGGCGAACCAGTATGACATCGACGCTGGCCGCGCCGCCGGTATGGCTGAGTCGCTCTTGGACCGCCTTGCACTCAGCGAGGATCGCATCAGTGGCATTGCCGGAGGGCTACGCCAGGTCGCGGGCCTGGAGGATCCGGTGGGGGAGGTGTTGCGCGGCCACACCATGGATAACGGCATCGCCATGCGGCAGGTCCGCGTCCCGCTTGGTGTCATGGGCATGGTTTACGAGGCCCGCCCGAACGTCACCGTCGACGCGTTCGGCCTTGCCCTGAAGTCCGGCAACGTGGCACTGTTGCGCGGCTCGAAGTCGGCGCGCACTTCGAACGCAAAGCTGGTGGAAATCCTCCAGGACGTGCTTGAGGCCCACGATCTGCCTCGCGAGGCGGTGCAGCTCCTGCCGTGCGAAACGCACGATTCGGTCCAGGACCTCATTACCGCCCGCGGTCTCGTCGACGTGGTGATTCCGCGCGGCGGAGCGAACCTGATCAACGCGGTCGTGGAAAACGCGACGGTGCCCGCCATCGAGACCGGTACCGGCAACTGCCACTTCTACATCGACAAAGATGCGGATCTCGACATGGCGATCACGATGCTGCTCAACGGCAAGACCCGCCGCGTCTCCGTCTGCAACGCCACCGAGACCGCGCTCATTGATGCCAATCTGCCCGACGCTGACAAGCTCAAGGTCATCCGCGCGCTGCAGGATGCTGGAGTTGCGGTTCACGGGGCCGTCGATAAGCTTGAAGCCCTTGGTGCAACCGACATTGTGGAGGCGACCGAGACTGATTGGTCCGTCGAGTACCTTTCCATGGACATTGCGGTCGCCGAAGTCGAAGGGGTGGATGGGGCGATCGCGCACATCGCTCGCTTTTCGACGGGCCACACAGACGCGATCGCATCAAAGAACGCGTTCGCTTTGCGGCGGTTTGCTGACCGCGTCGATTCCGCGGCGGTGATGCTCAACGCGTCGACGGCGTTCACCGACGGGGAGGTCTACGGCATGGGCGCAGAGATTGGCATTTCCACGCAGAAGCTGCACGCGCGCGGGCCGATGGCGCTGCCGGAGCTTACGACCACCAAGTGGATTCTTGAGGGGGAGGGGCAGATTCGATGACTGCTGCCAAACCTGTGCGGCGCATCGGCGTGATGGGCGGCACCTTCGACCCCATCCACCACGGCCACCTGGTTGCGGCGAGCGAGGCGGCGCACCGCTTCGGGCTGGATGAGGTGCTGTTCGTGCCTACCGGGCAGCCGTGGCAGAAGGCGGACAGGAAGATCTCCCCGGCAGAGGACCGGTATTTGATGACGGTGATTGCCACCGCGTCGAACCCGATGTTCAATGTCTCGCGCGTGGACATTGACCGCGGCGGGCCGACCTACACCATCGATACGCTGCGGGATTTGCGTGCGGAGTATGCGGATGCGGAGCTGTTCTTCATCACCGGTGCGGACGCGCTGAGCTCGATCATGTCCTGGCACGACTGGGGCCAGATGTTTGAGCTGGCACAGTTCGTCGGCGTGACGCGTCCTGGCTACGAGCTGAGCGAAGACGGACTGCCCGCGGATATTCAGGAGCGAGTGCACTTGGTGGAGATTCCCGCAATGGCGATCTCCTCGACCGACTGTCGCCGCCGCGCCGCTGAGGGGCACCCGGTGTGGTATCTGGTGCCGGATGGGGTGGTGCAGTACATCGCCAAACACGAGCTGTATGTGGGACAATGAACCGCACCTGTGCTTAAACCCTTAAACCACAGCAGCTACCCAAGCAGCGACACCAAAGGACGTAATTCTTGACTGCTTCGCAGATCTCCATCGACCAGGCAACCATCGCAGCGAAGGCCGCCGACGAGAAGCTAGCAACCAACATCGCGGTGATTGACGTTTCTAACGTCATGGCGATCACTGACATCTTTGTCATCGCCTCCGCCGACAACGAGCGCCAGGTCGCCTCCATCGTCGAGGAAGTCGAGGCGGAGCTTACCGACGCGGGCGCGGAGCCGAAGCGCCGTGAAGGCAACCGGGAGAACCGCTGGGTGCTACTGGATTACGGCAACTTTGTGGTCCACGTGCAGCGCGACGCTGAGCGCGACTTCTACGGGCTGGATCGCCTGTACGCGGACTGCCCGGTGATTGCCGTTGAGGGTGTGCCGGAGTACCAGCGCCCGGGCACGTTCTCTGATGACGCGGAGCAGACGCGCGAGGCAGAACGCATCGAAGACCTACCGCTTGCGGGCGAAGGCCCCGACGCCGACGAATGGTAAAGAGTCGACGCCTCATTCTCCTGCGGCACGGTCAGACGGAGTACAACGCCACCCGCAGGATGCAAGGCCAGCTTGATACGGAACTCTCTGCTCGAGGGGTGGAGCAGGCGCGCGCCGCAGCGTTGCTCATGCGGGAGTTCGGGGTGTCCAGGATCATCAGCTCAGACTTGGTGCGCGCCAAGCGCACAGCGGAAATCATCGCCGCGGTATTGGGGCTTGAGCTGACTGAAGATCGGCGCCTGCGCGAGACGCACCTCGGGGACTGGCAGGGCAAAACCCACGAGGAAGTCGACCAAGCTTCAGCTGGCATTCGTGCGCACTGGCGCAACAACGCCGGTTGGGCGCCGCCGGCGGGCGAGAGTCGCCTCGACGTTGCGCGCCGGGCACGACCCGTTGTCGATGAGCTCATGGCCACATACGACGGCTGGGATGGTTCCGCGGTGCTGCTCGTGGCGCACGGCGGCACGATCTCTGCGCTCACATCCAACCTGCTCGGGTTAGACGAGGGCCAGTACCCGCTGCTCAAAAGCTTGTCCAACACCAACATGGCGCGCCTGCAGGCGATGCCGCGCTACCGCGAGGGCCACAGTGTTGAGGAGGCTGGGTTGGGCGACTCGAAAGGTGTCCAGTGGTACCTCGAAGCGTGGAATCAGGGGTTGAACGTGTAATGACTGTACGCGTAGTGGTGGATTCGGCCGCCGGCTTGCCGCGAGAGATCGCCGACGATCTCGGCATCACCGTCGTGGACATGCACGTCATGGAAGAACCGGAGAGTGAGGTATCGACCTCCGGGCTGACCGCACTTGAACTCACTGCCGCATACGCGCGCCAGCTGGAACGCGGCGGCGACGACGGGGTCGTGGCATTGCACCTAGCGAAGACCCTGTCATCCACCTGGTCAGCTGCCGTCACTGCATCTGCAGTTTTCCCTGACACCGTGCGGGTTGTGGACACTGACACCGCAGGCATGGCGATCGGTGCGGCCGCGATGGCTGCCGCGACACTTGCGCGTGAGGGGGCATCGCTCGACGAGTGCGAAGCGATGGCCGTTTCTACAATCAAGCGGTCCGAAACCTGGGTCTACCTCCAGCAACTCGAGGGACTTCGCAAGTCGGGTCGCTTGTCGACGGGCACCGCTTTGTCTGCCACACTGCTTGCCACAAAACCCATTCTGCGGTTGCATGCCGGCAAGTTTGAGGTTGCAGCGAAGACCCGCACCCAGACGAAGGCATTCTCACGGCTCGCAGAATTGGTGATGGAGCGTGCCGGTGACCAGCCGGTGTTTGCCGCGGTTCAGCACGTGGATTCTGATGGTGCCGCTGAGCAGATCGCCAGCACACTCGATGAGGTACTTCCGCGTGGATCCCAGGTGCTCGTAGAGCCGCTGGTTGACGTCCTGGCGGTGCACGCCGGGCTCGGCGCAGTCGGTCTTTCGGTGGTCTTTGGTGCTGAGGGGTCCTAATTCGCGCTGCCGAGTTCGCCGGTTGCCGGTACACTACTCGCGTGCGTACTTCTCTTGCTCTGCGTGCTCGTCTTGTGCTGATCGCCGCAATCGCTGTGCTTGTTGGCACCATTTTGGTTCCTGCCCTTGCAGCCCCGAAGGCTGAAGCCCAGCACCGATGCCCCTCTGTCGCTGTCATTGCTGCGCGTGGCTCGGGTCAGAATGGTCAGATCCACCGCACCAGCTACTCCACAGAGGCTCCCTGGGTATCCAACGGCTGGGAAGGTGAGACCATGCGCGCGTTTTTCCGCCACGCGGAGAACCGCTACCGCGCCACCCACGGTGGCGTCTCGTTGATGAAGGATGTCGAGGTGCTCGGCCTCGAGCCGAGCTACTACCCGGCGATCTACCCGGAGTACGACGTGCCGGCCGTATCCGTCCCCAGTACCGCCGCCCAGGCCCTCCTGCTGGCGCTTGAATACACCGTGCCTACGCTGCGCACCGCGCGACGCGCAGCGAATGAGTTCAGCGACTCTGTCCGGCTCGGCCGAATCGGCGTGATGCAGCAGGTCAACGATTACGAAGCTGCAACCGGCTGCCGCCCTAGCTACATTCTCACCGGCTACTCGCAGGGCGCGATGATTCTCCTGGAGCACGAGCGTGAGCTGTCGCGCCGTGGCCAGCTGGCTGGCGTGGTCTACTTCGGCAACCCGAACACCGCGCCGGAAGACCCGACCACGGTCGGTGTCGCAGGCGGCGGCGCGGGCGGCGCGCTCGGCTTCTTGCCGTTCAACACCAAGACCGCAGCCGGTACTCCGAACCGCGTGAACTACTGCCTACCATTGGACGGCGTGTGTGATCTTTCGGTGCAGACCCTGCAGGGTTCGCAGTTCAATGGCGGCAACCATGGCCGCTACTACCTCTGGCCGTCGGAGTGGGACAACCAGGTCTCTGACGAGTTCGGCCGTTTCGTTGACCAGGTTCGCTACCGCTAACTGGTTTACTTGTGGATAACCCATATCCGGGTCATCCACAGTTTTGATTGTGGTGCTTTTATTTCGATAGATGCTATCGTAGGCTGAGCGCCATGAGCGCCACCGACCGCATCAAGGAACTGACCCGGCCAACAGGAGAAGAGGACCTCCTTCCCGTTCAGTACCCCCCGCCTCGTTTCCATGTCGAGCCGAAACAAGCCCTCGCTGCGTCGGCGGTGGCGCTCGCCTTCGTCGGAGGATGGGCGGGGTGGTCGCTCACCCACGCTTCGGACGCGACCGGCAACGCCGCATCCTGGGACAATGTCGCCACGGAATCCCACGCTCCCGAGCAGGTCGTCGTCTCGGTCGTGGGTGAGGTGGCCAACCCCGGGCTGGTCACACTTAACCAAGGCGCTCGCGTTGCGGATGCGCTAAACATCGCGCAGCCCCACCCGCACGCCGATCTCATCGCGCTCAATCACGCGCAGCTACTCGTCGATGGGCAACAGATCCACGTGACCGCCATTGGCGAGGCGGCTCCGGTCGCGGCGCCCCCAGGCTCTCCAGGTGGAACTGGATTAATTTCGATCAACTCCGCTTCAGCCACAGAACTCACCGCATTACCGGGCATTGGTGATGCCACTGCCGCTGCGATCGTCGCGCACAGGGAGGCTAATGGTCCATTCACCACGTTGGAAGCGCTCATGGACGTTAAAGGAATCGGACCAGCGAAGTTTGAGGCGCTCAAGGACCAGGTCGCGCTGTGAGCGAACTGCGGCTCGTCCCCGCCGCGCTGGTGGTGTGGTTCGCCGCAATCGCCGTTCTCACTCAGGGCCTTGGCGTTGCGGTGGTCGGCGCGGCGTTAGTTGCTGGTGGTTGCTTCCTCGTAGGGGAGCGGGGGCAAGCTGTACTGATTTCCGCTCTTGGGTTCGCGTCGGCGATTGTTGCTGCGGTGCGTACCCATATCGCCGCAGGTTGGGATTTCGCCCAACCCATCACAGCGACAGTGAGTGGGCAACCTAAGCAGTTGGAGAACGGATCGTGGCTCACCCGTCTTGCTCCTTCTGGACATCCGTCTACGCTCGCGGTATTCAGCGACTCAGTTCCTGATGGGATCGCTGCGGGCACGACGGTTACCGCATCCGGCACGCTGCAAGAATCCGGCCGGGTCGGCGTGAACCCCTATGTGCTCAGCGGAACCCTCGAGCTGGAAGCGCCACCGACCGGTTTAGCTGCACTTGCGCTGCGGGTGCGGGCAATTTTCGGAGCATCTGTCGAAGCCACTGTCGGACCCAGCACCCGTGGGCTGATCCCTGGCATGGTGCTTGGCGACACAACCGCCCAGACTGCGGCTGAGGAACAGGCCTACATCGAGACTGGTCTGAGCCACCTCTCGGCTGTATCGGGCTCGAACGTAGCGATCGTCACCACGGCGGCTGTCCTTCTTGCTACGGCGCTGAGATTGAACCTTTACCTCCGGCTGGCAAGCGCGGCGGTGGCGCTGCTGAGTTTCGCCGCGTTAGTTGGTCCCGAACCCAGCGTGCTGCGCGCTTCTGTGACAGGACTGGTGGGGCTGGTGGCTGTGGTGGCATCCACCCGCGCGGAGCCACTTCACGCGTTGTGCTTGTCCGTCATAGGGCTGGTGCTCGTGGACACCGATCTCGCAGTGCATTACGGGTTCGCACTGTCTGTCGCCGCAACCGCCGGGATCGTTGCTTTGAGTCCGTTGCTGTACACCGCGCTCGCGGTTACCGGCTGGCCGGACATCCTGGTGCGTGCACTGGCGGTAGCGATCGCCGCGGACGTGGTCACCATGCCCATTGTCGCGCTCATGGCCGGACGTGTCTCGCTTGTCTCGGTCGCGGCCAACGTCCTCGTCGCCCCGGTGGTCGCACCGATTACCATCCTGGGGCTCGTCGCAGTCGTACTTAGCCTGCTACCGGGCGGGCTTGAGGTGCCATTGTTGTGGTGCATCGAACCCATGGCGTGGTGGGTACATACGGTGGCCAAGGTCGGTGCAGGATTGCCGGTCGCTACAATGCCGGCGGCACCGTTGACCGCGCTGGTGCTGTATGGGTGGGTGGTTGCGGGGATCGTCGCAAAGCGAACCAGGCTCACACTTGCTCTGACCGCCGTCATAATGGTGGTGCCGTCTCTCGCGCCGCAGGCGCCCGTCGTCGATCAATCGACGCTACGTGCGCACGTGGTCGCGTCGAAGACAGGTATCGAGCCGGTGCCCCCCGGTACTCAGCTCGTAGTGGTCCTCGAATCCGGGCCGCCCACGAAGCGACCCGCGATGACGCCGCAGGGCGTTCCGGTGATCTATCCAAACCGCGATGGGCCAGTGACCCTGCGCGCTGACGGCACGCGGGAGCCATAGAATGAAGCGCATGCACAACCCCGTCCACCTTGTGCTGGGCGACGACGAGTTCCTCGCCGAGCGCGCCACCAAAGAGATCATCGCCGATGTCGGGCCGAACGCGGAGGTAGCTACGCTTCGTGCCTCCGAGGTGACGGAAGGTGAGATCGCTCAGGCGACCAGCCCCTCGTTGTTCGCCGAAGATCGCATCCTCGTGCTCAAGAACACTGAGCTAGCAGGCAAGGAACCCACCGCAACACTGCTCCAGGCATGCGTTGACCCGGCTCCGGGAATGACGCTGATCATCCAGCACACCGGTGGGGGGCGACAGAAGCAAATGGTGCCAAAGTTTCAAAAGATCGCTCAAACGCACCAGGTCAATGCTCTGAAAGAACGCGACCGCCATGCCTGGGTGGCCAAGGAATTCCAGCGCCACGCAGCGCGACCGACGCCGGACGTGGTCGCCGCGGTGCTCGAGTCCGTGGGTTCCGAACTGCGTGAACTCGCCTCCGCTGTGAGCCAGCTCGTGGCGGACACGGAAGGCGAGATCACCGTTGCTGCGGTGCGGGACTACTACACAGGAGTCGCAGAAGTCGCAGGTTTCGACATCGCGGACCAGGCCATACTGGGGCGCGCGGACCGGGCGCTTGCGTCGACGCGTCGAGCACTGCAGCTGGGCACTTCGCCGGTGGCGATCGCGGCAGCGCTCGCACGCAAGGTGAGCGACGTGGCCAAGCTGCACGGGGTGCGCGGCAACCCGGACCAGTTAGCGAAACAGGTGGGCATGCACCCGTATGTGGCAAAGAAGACCATGCAGGTTGCGCGCCAATGGTCGCCCGCCAGCATCACGGAGGCGGTGATCATCGTCGCCGACCTTGACGCAGAGGTCAAAGGCCAAGGCGGCGACATCGAGTTCGCCGTGGAGAACGCAGTACGCCAGATCGCGGAGCTGGCGTCCTAAACCGAGCCCGTGCCCCGGATGCTTTCCGACAACAAGCTGCCACCGAGGACCACGAGCCCGGTGGCAAGTGTGCCTGCCCCCACGTAGATCAGTGGGTAGAACGCGTTCGGTTTGGTGGCACCTTGCCCGGCCGAGGAGAAGAAGAATCCTGCTGGCATGATCACCGCAGAGACGGGTACCGCCCAGCGCGCAATGTGTCCCCGGATGCCGGAGAGACCTGCAGCATCCGTGAGCACGATGGTGGCTAGCCCCAGCGTCGCCAACGCTCCCGCGTGGCCGTGCCCGGCTCGAGCAAAAGTCTGTTGGAACTCCGTGGCAGGAGCTTTGTCTTGGACGAGGTCGAGGATGTAGTTGCCGCCGAGCTCGATACCGAGCATGGCAAGTAGCAGAGAACCGGCGGCGGTGCGGGAGGGGCGGGTGAGTGTCAACATGAATGGCTCCAAGTGGTCAAGGCGGGGAGGGGCTATCTACGGGCTTAGGATGCGGCGGTGCTGATGCAAACCAGGACGAAGCCGAGCAACTGCAGCGAGCCGCGTACGGCTTGATATACGTCCCACCGTCGGCGTTTGGTGCGAAAGTCGGCTGGTACCTCGCCGTTCGGGATGCGGCCCGTCCAGAAGTTCAACGGGACGTTGCCGAAGACCGTCACTAACAACGCGATGGTGAGCACCCCGGCCGCGATTCCAAGCCAGACGGTGCCGTAGCGGGACGCACCGAAGCCAGCAAGAACCGCCGCGGCAGTCATTCCTAGCGGCATCACGAGCCCAAAGGTTCGCAGCAAGCCTTTCTCAATCACCACCTGGGATTCGACGGGGAGGCGCCGAATCACAGGGTGGACGAGGGCAACCGATCCAAATTCCGCGCAGCCTACGAAACCGGTCACAAGCAAAAGAGACAGCAGTAGTAAATCCACGAGGGCTCCTCGATCGGACGGAGGGACAGAGACGGGGCGGTGGCGGCACACGCCATGTGAACGGTGTCTACATGGCGAGTTCAGTATACTTTCGGTGTGAACACTGTCAACACCAAGCCGTATCACCACGGCAACTTGCGCGAAGAGATGATCCGAATCGGCGTGGAGCTAGCCGCCGAGGGCGGGCCCGAGGCAGTCGGTTTGAGGGAGATCGCACGACGCGCCGGTGTTTCGCCGTCAGCCGCATACCGGCACTTTCCGGGGCAAGAATCGCTGCTGGACGCAGTCCGCGATGCCGCGGGCGACGCACTTGGGCAAGCGATGCACGATGCGGTGTCGCAACTACCTTCCGATGCTCCGGCGACGGAACGAGTGATCGCCGCCGGCCGTGGCTACTTCGAGTTCGCGCTAAACCAACGGATGCTATTTCGGTGCCTTGCCAGCGGATTCGAAATACCGGAGGGAGCCGACGCGAACGACAACCCGTTTGCGCAGTTGCTGGAGCTCGTCGGTGAGATTGAAGGAGCGGGATTCGCAGCCGCCGATGAGGAGGCGCAGTTCAGTGCCGGCGTCGCGCTGTGGTCGGCCGTGCACGGCATCTCGGTGCTGTGCACCTCAGGTGCGCTGCGGGATGTGCCCGAGCAGCGCAAACGGGAGTTGCTCGAGGTCACCCTCGCCACTGCCGTGCGCGGGCTTCGGTTCTAAAACGCTTCGCCCTGTAGCCTCCAACAGCATGATCACGATTACGCAGAATGGATTGTCATGAGCAGAGTGCCCGAAGATGTGCAGGAATTCGCCGCCAAGCTCTTCGACATGGCTCGAACCGGTGACATGGTGCTGCTGGAGTACGTCGACCACGGCGTCGACGTCAACCTCACCAACCAGGACGGCAACACCCTGCTCATGCTCGCGGCCTACAGCGGGCACGCGGAGCTGGTGGAAGGGCTAGTGGGGCGCCACGCGGACGTCGATAGGCAAAATGCTCGGGGACAGACACCGCTGGCTGGGGCCGTGTTCAAAAAAGAAGGCGCTGTGGTGAGGGTGCTTCTCAGCGCGGGGGCTGATCCGCACGCCGGTCACCCCAGCGCCGTAGAAACCGCGAAAATGTTCGGCGGTTAGTCCATCTTGTTCAGGGCACGTGCCATGTTGGACTTCTTGTTCGCCGCGGAGTTGCGGTGGAAGACGCCCTTGGTCACGGCCTTGTCCAGCTTGCGGGACGCAACGCGCAGCTGAGCCTCAGCTGCGGCCTTGTCGCCGGACTCGACAGCCTCGCGGAACTTGCGAATCTCAGTGCGAGTCGCGCTGCGCACGGACTTGTTGCGCTGACGACGCTTCTCGTTGGTGAGCACGCGCTTCTGCTGCTGCTTGATGTTTGCCATATGTATTGCACCTCTTGGAAAGTGATCGATGGAAATGTCACCGGCTGGGCATCACGCGCGGAACTTTGGCTATGAACGCGGACCCAAGGTCCTGCCCGCGTAGCACCGCACACCCGTTGCGCCGAAATAACTTCTCAAACCTAGCAGCCCAGGGCGGGAATCAGAAAATTCTCTAGCCCCAGTCGTAGCGGTCGCGCAGGCGCGCGGCAATGCGCTCGAAGCGCAGCTGCGGCAAGATCGTCCCGCGGCGGTGGACATCGATCTCGGGCACGTGAATGGTCTTATCCAGCCGCACCCAGCACGGCTCGCCCGATGCCTCCCACTCGCCGCAGCCGATGCCTAGCCAGCGCGGATCCTCTGAATGCGTTTTATCGGGGGAGATGAGCAGGCCGATGACCACGTGCTGGTCGCGCCCCACGACCAGCATGGAGCGCTCCGCCGGGGGCTGCGAGGGTACGGTCACCCACACCACCTCGCCAGGCTCGGCATTGCCGTCCATATCCGGTGCGTAGTAGACGTTGCGCGCGATTTTGCTGGTGGGCTGCACACCCACGCGCGCGGCAAGCCTCGAGCGACGCTGCGGGTTGGGGCTGGCAAGACGCTCGTTGAGCAGCGCAAGTCCCTGGTCGAGTGAACCGATGCGCTGCTTTCTGCGCAGGAACTTCCGCCTGGACATACCGGCTACTGTACCCAATGTCTACCCAATTGCTGCCGTATTTCTTCTGGCTGACACGGCCGGTAGGATGTTCCAATTATGGCTGCCCAGACGAGGAACTTCGCGGAAGAGACCTTCACCAACCCGGAGCAAATCCGGAACTTCTGCATCATCGCGCACATCGACCACGGCAAGTCCACCTTGGCCGACCGCATCCTCCAGCTCTCCAACGTTGTGGACGCGCGCGAGATGCGCGACCAGTACCTGGACAACATGGACATTGAGCGCGAGCGCGGCATCACCATCAAAGCCCAAAACGTGCGCCTGCCGTGGACCGTCGGCACGGGCGAGCTCGCCGGCCAGCAGTTCGTGCTCCAGATGATTGACACGCCTGGCCACGTCGACTTCTCTTACGAGGTCTCCCGCTCGCTCGACGCGTGTGAGGGAGCTATTTTGCTTGTCGACGCAGCGCAGGGCATCGAAGCCCAAACCCTGGCCAACCTCTACATGGCCATGGAGAACGATCTTGAGATCATCCCGGTGCTAAACAAGATTGACCTGCCGGCAGCGGACCCGGAGAAGTACGCGCTGGAAATCGCCAACATCATCGGCTGCGAGCCCGAGGAGGTGCTGCGCGTCTCCGGCAAGACCGGCGAGGGCGTGCCCGAGCTTCTGGACAAGGTCGTCGAGCTCATCCCCGCCCCCAGCTCGGACCACGCCGAAGACGCGCCCGCCCGCGCGCTGATCTTCGACTCGGTCTACGACACCTACCGCGGCGTGGTCACCTACATCCGCATGGTCGACGGCAAACTGCTGCCCAACCAGCAGGTGCAGATGATGAACACGGGCACCCGCCACGAAATCCTCGAGATCGGTGTCGTCTCGCCGACGATGAAAAAGACCAAAGGCCTCGGCCCAGGCGAGGTGGGCTACTTGATCACCGGCGTGAAAGACGTCCGCGAGACCCGCGTCGGCGACACAGTCACCTGGGCCTCCAAAGGCGCCGCCGACCCACTCGAGGGGTTCGAGGAAGTCAAGCCCATGGTCTACTCGGGCTTGTTCCCAGTCTCGCAGGAAGACTTCCCCGACCTGCGCGAATCGCTAGAAAAGCTCCAGCTTAACGACGCCTCGTTGACCTGGGAACCCGAAACCTCTGTGGCCCTTGGCTTCGGCTTTCGGTGCGGCTTCCTCGGGCTGCTCCACATGGAGATCACCCGCGACCGCCTCGAGCGCGAGTTCGACCTCGACCTGATCTCTACCGCACCGAGTGTGACCTACCGCGTGGTGGCCGAGGACGGCTCAGAGCAGGTCGTGCACAACCCGTCCGACTGGCCGGGCGGCAAGCTGCAGGCTGTCTACGAGCCGATCGTGAACATGACCATCATCGTCCCGCAGGAATTCGTGGGCACCACGATGGAGCTGTGCCAGTCCAAGCGCGGCACCATGAAGAACATGGAGTACCTCTCCGAGGACCGCGTTGAGCTGCGCTACATCATGCCGCTGGGCGAGATCATCTTTGACTTCTTCGACATGCTGAAGTCCCGCACCAAAGGCTACGCGTCTTTGAACTACGAAGACGCCGGCGAACAGGAAGCCGATTTGGTGAAGGTGGACATCCTGCTCCAGGGTGAGCCGGTGGATGCGTTCTCCGCCATCGTGCACAAGGACTCCGCGCAGTGGTACGGCAACAAGATGACGAAGAAGCTCAAAGAGCTCATCCCGCGCCAGCAGTTCGAGGTGCCGGTGCAGGCGGCGATCGGGTCGAAGATCATCGCGCGTGAAAACATTCGCGCGCTGCGCAAGGACGTGCTGTCCAAGTGCTACGGCGGCGACATTTCGCGTAAGCGCAAGCTGCTGGAAAAGCAGAAAGCCGGCAAGAAGCGCATGAAGTCCATCGGCTCGGTCACTGTGCCGCAGGAGGCCTTCGTCGCGGCGCTGTCCACCGACGAGGAGTAAGCGCCTTGGGGCATGCCCCAAGGCGGAAACTCTAGCGGCGCCGCGTCATCTTGAACGCGGCCTGCATTAGCGCAACTACCACGAACATCGCGACGAAGATGATCAGGCCGAGCAGCAGCATCCCGCCGAGCGACTCCACGCCGGCGGCGTCCGCCCAGTCCGGCGCACCGACTGCGGCGGCGACGAAACCGAGCACTAGGTTCATCGCCTCGGCGCGCTTCGCCTCGGCTTCGGCGATCTGGCCGGAAAGCTGCTCGAACTGGGTGCCGATCACGTCTTGGCGGGAGTCGACCTTCGAGTCGAAGTCGTCGCGCAGCTGGTCGAAATCGGTCGCGTCCTGCAGGCCTTTGAGGATGCGGGTGTCGATGTCGCGGTTCGGCACCGAGCGGAACCACAGCTTGTCGCGAATCTCGATGTGATCGAGCTGCAGCTTCTCTAAGCGGTCTAGATCGGCGCGCAGCGCCCGCTGGCGTACCTCCTGGTCGCCCTCGCGCTTGACTTGGCTCTGCTCGCCAACGATCTGCAGGGACTTGCGCAAGTGCGTCTCGCCCGCCTGGGCGCGCATCTGCAGCATCACCAAGTCCACGAAGCGGGTGCCGGCCATCGACCAGTAGCGCATCCCCTCGCGGCTCGCGGACTTGGTGCGCACCATCGCAACGCCCTCGTCGGAGGTCATGATCGTCCACGACGACAGCTTCGCCGCCACGAAGCCGTCGCGGGCTGAGTTCGTCTGGGCGGGCACCTGCTCGGGGTAGGAGTCGGCGCCGTTCATCAGCTGCCACGCCCACTGCTCGTGCCACGCCCAGGTGCTCTCGGCGCCACGCAGGATCAGCGGCGCCCCAATCGTGTCCGGCACGGAGCCGTTGTTGCCTTCGCTCAACGTCTCGGTCAGGCGCAGCGACTTCGCCGGCTTAGCGGGGTTGGGCACGGCAAACACCACGCGCTGAGGCGCCGGGAGGGTGAACGTGCCGGCGGGGCCGGGCGCGGCCGCGGTGGCCACCAGTCTGCCTTCAGAGGACACGCGCATCGAGCGTTCGCGGCCCAGGGCGGCGTCGATACGCTCGATGGCGAGGTTGGTGAACTTCGTCAGCGCGTAAAGCTGCGGCGGGCTCTCGCGGTAGAAGTTGTCGTGCTTATAGAACTGCGAGGAGTTGCGCGGCCGACGCAGCGTGGCGCTTAAAAACCCCAAGGTGGCCGAGGAGATGTTCTCCGCCACCACGTTCAGGATGAGGAATTCGCTGGTCACTTGCGCAGGTTCGGGTACCTCGCCTGCAAGATCGGTCAGCTCCAGGTCGTGGAACTGCATCACCTCGGCTGAGAGCAACCGCAGCGTCGCCGGTCCGTGGCTGTCGCGCACGCCGCGCTTCTGATCCTCCCACGGCAGCTGCTCGTCGTAGTTGACCAGGTAGAACAGGGTCTCGTTGCGCACCGGTTCGAAGAGAACGTGGTGGGCGTGGATGCGGGGGTCCCAGCCGGCGTCGGCAAGCGTGCTCTCGCGCACCTCCTGCACCGGGTTGCGCAACCGCTCCGCATTGCGGGCGAGCAACTCCTCGAGCTCTTCGTGGTCGAACACTTCGCGGTCGCCGGCGCTGCTGTTGTAAGAGTGCAGGTCGATGTCCACATCGACGGAGCCGGCACCGACGGAGGCGTCCAGCGGATCCATGAAGCGGCTGCGGGCATCGTTGTAGTAGGGCCTGCCGCCCTCGACGATCGGGTCGCCGTAGTAGCCGAGGCGCTGCACGGGTTTGCGGAACCGGCGGGTGGTGTTGTCCCAGGCAGGGTTCTCAATTGTGCGCACGCCCTTGTCGCGCCCGTAGCGCCACCCGTCCACTTTGCCGAAATCGAAGGGATCGCCGTGTTTCGCCAGGCTGGCAGCCTGCGGAATAGGCAGGATCAGCGAGAAAGCTGCTAGGCGCCACTCCGGTAGAATCGGGGCCTCAAACGAGTCGGGGACGAAGAAGTCGTGCCCGACATCCTTGTAAGAGCGCAGCTGCATGAATCGGAGAATACTCGTGAACTCAACCGTGTTTCTGCCCGGTGTCGCCACCCGCGACCACGAGGTGACGGTGCCGATCGACCGCGACGACCCCGCTCGCGGTCAGATCAGCGTCTTCGCGCGCGAGCTTGCCGTTGACGATTCGCTGCCCGCCCTCGTGTACTTCCAGGGCGGGCCCGGCAAACCCGGCCCGCGCATGCTCATGGATTGGATCCCGGAGGCGCTGAAGCGCTACCGCGTGTTTCTTTTCGACGAGCGCGGCACCGGCCGCTCCCACAAGGTCGACCGCACGACACCCGAGCGTATCGACGCGCACTACCTGTCCCACCTGCGCCCGCCCGATGTCGCAGCCGATGCCGAGGCGATGCGCCAGCACCTGGGGCTTGAGCAGTGGGACGTGCTGGGCAACTCGTTCGGCGCAGCGTGCGCGGGCGCGTACCTGTCCTACTTCCCGGAAGGTATCCGCCGTGCCCACCTGGTTGGTTGCGTGCCCGAGCCGCACATGGAGGTGGAGCGCTTCAACCGCCTGAACTTCCAGCTGCTTGCCGCCCGTACCAAGGAACTCTTCGCCGAGGTGCCGTGGATCGAGGACCGCATCGCGGAGGTCGCCGATCACCTGGACAACCACGACGAGCGGATGCCGACGGGGGAGCGGCTCTCGGCCACGCGCTTCCGCTTCTGCGGCGTGCTGCTCGGGGAGGAAGGCGACTTCGGCGCCCTGGCGAACCTGCTTGAGATGCCGTTCACCACCCACCGCGGCGAAAAGCGCCTGCGCGGGGATTTCCTCGCACAGTTGGGTGCAATCATCTCGCTGGAGACCATGCCGCTGTGGGGCGTGATCCACGAAACCGTGATGGCGCGGCCAGGTCATCCGGTGCAGTGGAACGCCGACAAGGTCTACCGCGAGGAGTTCGCTGACCTGCCGCTGTTAGGCAACCAGTTCCTGCGCACCCACTTCGAGGAAGACCCGGCGCTTATCCCGTTCTCCGAAGAGGTGGACAAGGTCCACCGTATGGACACCCTGAAAGCCCAGGCGCAGGATGTCTCCGCCAACGAGGTGCCCACCGCCGCGCTGCTGTTCAAGCAGGACCTGTTCCTACCGTACGAACTGACCCGCAAGTCGGCGACGCGGGTGGGCAACCTCAAGCTGTGGGTGCACGACGAATGGTTCCACGACGGCCTCTGGACGCACGGCCCGGAGGTCGTGAACACCCTGTTCGACATGCTGGAACCCTAGGGGCGCTTTACTATCAGCGGGTGTGAGAACTTCCGCCGCCGCTCTTGCCTTCGCCGCAACCCTGGCGCTTGCCCCGGTCGCCGCGCCCGGTATCGCCAGCGCCGCTCCGCTGACCGCGCCACAGCTGCAAAGCGAGATCACTGGTTCTTCGACCGGTCCCGCGCCCGTGCACCACGACGGCGCACCGGTGCCGCGGCCGTTCACGCCGGACTACCTCGCCGGTTACATCTCGGACATCTCGCCGTACCAGTACGGCATCTACGCCGAGGTGAACCGCCTCTTCCCGCAGGTACGCGATACCCAGCCGGAGACCATGGCGGCGAACCTGGAGACCGTAGTGCGCATCAACAACACCGCCACACCGGCCCAGATTGAGCAGGCACAGATCGACGCCGTGGCCTCCTCCGGTGGCCTGTTGGCGACGTTGTCTCCGGCCCTGGGGGAGGAGTTTGGTGTGGCGTTGCGGGCGTCGTTAAGCGAAGGACGATTGCCCAAGACTGCCTACCTTTTGGACAATGGTTACCTTGCGCGCACCGGTGGGCTTGCGAACTCGACGCTGATTGAGAAGCGGGTGTTCAACTACCCGCGGCCGCATGTGGTCGCACCTGAGCGGATCAACCGCTACAACACGGAGGCGACCGGTGACCTGTATCTGACCTCGCCGGCGTTCCCGTCGGGGCACACGAACCAGGCGGTGCTGACCACCAGCCTGTTGGCGTATATGGTGCCTGAGCTCGCGCCGCAGCTGTACTACCGCGGGGCGGAAGCCGGGCATTCGCGAGTGGTGCTGGGCGTGCACTACCCGCTGGACGTGATCGGCGGGCGGATGTCCGGCTACGCGGCGGCTGCGGACCGTCTCAACGACCCGAAGATGCGGCACGCTTTGGACCAGGCGGCGGACGAACTGCGCGCTGAAATCGAGTGGCGCACCGGCAAATCGATTGCGGAGCTGGTGGCCAGCGACACCCCGTACATCGCCACCGCGGACGCCGTCGCCGCGATGGATCAGATGATGGATTACGGCCTGCCGCGGGTGTACGTGCTCGATGCGCCGATGGAGGTGCCGCAGGCAGCGCCGGTGCTGCTCGCCGCTCGATTCCCGGAGCTTACCTGGGAGCAGCGGGTAGAGGTGCTGCGATTGACTGCCTCTGAGGCCGGCAACCCGCTGGATTGGCAAGGCTCGGGCGGGTCTTGGCAGCGCATCAACCTCACGGCAGCGGCGGCTGCGCAGGTGACGGTGAATCCCGACGGGTCAGTAGCCATCCAGTAAGCGCCGTCGCGGTGACAATGACACTGATGTAGAACGCCGCAGTTGGCCAGTCGATGTCGACGGCCGGAACCCTGCCCGGGAAGAACGCGCCTGCCGCGAAGACCCCGATGTTGTTTGCCGCATGGAGCGCGATAGCAGCCTCCACACCGCCGGTGCGCCAGGTGAGAAAGGACATGCACGCCGCGAAAATGAAGATGTCGATCAGACCGATCCAGTTGTAATAGTGGAAGTAGACGAACGGCAGGATCGCGAGGCCGTACGCCACCCAAGGGGAGCGCACCCAGCTCCCGGCGATCTGCGGGAGTGCGGCACGAAAGAGGAGCTCTTCCGACGCGGCCTGTAAGGGAGTAACCAGCACGAACAGGCAGGCCAGCACAATCGTTTCGGTGGTGAACACCGCCTCCCCGCCCGCGCGCATCTCGTAGGCGAAGACAAGTAGGGCCATGGGCACTGCAACCAGGGCACTGCGAGCGACCAAAGGCCAGCGAGTTCGACGCTCCACTGACAGCAACTGCGTTGGATCGCGCCGGGTGAGCCATGCGGCGAGGAACGGCACGGGGAGTATCAGCGCCATGACGAATACGTCAAATGCCTCGGACTCTTCACCGCCGAGGGCGAGCAGGACCACCACCGCCACGATGGTTAGGCCGAGAAACAGCGCTGCGAGAATGATGGCCTCGATCGGCGGTACCCACCAGCGGCGCGGGCGCGCCATCAAATGAAACTGCATCTATCCGACCCTATATACATTAGACACAGCTCGGCTGCGGGTGACCACCCGCGCGATGAGTGCGGTCGCGATCACCGTGAGCGCAATCGTGAAGGCGACTGAGCCCCAGTCGAGGTCCGTTGTCACGGTGAGATCGTCGGGAAAGAAGGGGATCAACAGGTAGATCTGGAGGTTGCCTGCGGCGTGCAGCACGGTGGCAGCCTCGATGCCGCCGGTGCGCCACGTCAAGTACGCCGCACATATGGCGAACACGAAGATGTCCGTCAGCCCGATCCAGTTGTAGACGTGGAGGAACACAAACGGCGGGATCGCAGCGCCGTACGCGCCCCACGGTGAACGCACCCAAGTACCCACGATTTGCGGCAGCGCCGCGCGAAACACGAGCTCTTCCATCGCGGCCTGGAACGGAATGATCAAGAGGTAGACACACGCGAGGGCAATGGTGTGAGCGGTGACGACTGCTTCGGCGCTGAAGAACATGATGCCCGCGAGCAATCCGTACAGCGGCACCGCTACCAGCGCAGCGCGTCCGACGATCGGCCACCGGATCCGGTACTCCACCGAGAGCAGCGCGTTCGGGTTGCGCCGGGTCAGCCAGGCCGCGAGAAACGGCGCGGGAAGCACCAACGCCAGGGACAAGAGTTCGAGTACGTCCGCATCATCGCCCGTGGCACTCAATAGAGCCACCGCAGCGGTGAGCAGGCCGAAGAAGAGGGCTGCGACCAGGGCTAGTTCGATGAGCGATACCCACCAGTGGCGGGGGCGCGCCAGAAGGTGAAACTGCAATTAGACCACCTCGATAGTGAGTTCTATCTGGACACTTTTGCCTGGTAGCAGGAGCGTATCACGCAGCTCAGGGCCAGCGCAGATACCTCCTTCGGGCGGATGCCATACCACCATGCCGGTGGCGCCGGTGGGGGTGAGTTTGACGGTTCGGTGGGCGTCGTGAAGCACAAGCCCCTGAAGCTGACCGCGCGCGAAGTGGGGGACGATCGCGAGGTACACCGGCTGCGGTGTTGGGCCGGTGTTGGTGCAGCGCAGGTTGAAGCGGCCGTGCAGTGCGGTGTATCGAAAGCGCCAACCGGGCACGGCGAGCTCTGCGTTGGAGGAGTCGCCGCGCCACGGCATCTCGCAAAGGACGACACCGCCGGGGCCGACGACGTCGATGCCGCGAGCACCGAGCAGTTCGCCGGACGGGTGCGGAAGGGAGCGCACGCGCACGCTATCCAGCTGCGGCGGAGCGACGGTGGTATTGACCCCGAGCAGCAAAAGGAGCCCGGCACCGCCGTACATCGCGAGGACCGTCAACGCGGCGAGTAGCTGCCGGATGCCGAAGTCTTGCGCAATGCCGGAGAATTCGCCGAAGTACACCGTCGCGTTCAGCGTGATATGCAGTGCGATCGCGGCCTCGAGACCGCCGGTGCGGTGCGTGAGCAGGCTCGCGAGTGCGCCGAAGATTGCCACGCTGATCAGTCCCGAGGCGCCGTACGGGTGGCCGATGACAAAGATCGGTAGAGCTACGAGGTACGCCAACCACGCGGAGCGCATCCACGTACCCATTGCCTGCGGCAGCATGCCGCGGAAGATCAGCTCCTCGGCCACACACTGCAGCGGCAGCGCAGTGCACGCAACTGCGACGTGCAGCCAAAAAGTGCGGTCTACGGGCGCGGGCATGCCGTAAAGCGCCACGTCGAGGGCTTGCAGCACCGCCGCCGGCAAGGTGATAAAAAGCAGCGCCTGGCCGAAGCGGCGCCACCGGAACCGCCGCTCGACGGACCACAGCGTGCCGCGCGGCCTGCCACTGATGCGTGCGGCCAGCAGCACCGCAGGGATCCCGGTCGCGATGCCGCCGAACAGCATCAGGCTCGTCGCGGGGTCGGCGCTCCACTCGTCGCGCTCGAAGAGCATGGCGGTGAGCGACTCCAACGTCACCGGCCCGAACATCATCGCGATAATCCACGCGATCTGGAACAACAGCCCGAACACGGCGGCAAGCCCGAGTTCTACAAGCGGGCGCCACCAGTCCGGGCGCGTGCGGTTGAGCCGGTGGTAGGGGGCGATCACCTTGGGTGCGTCGTCCATGGGCCACCAGCTTAGGCCCCCTCTTGTTCAAATCACATACTCGTAAGTCCCGGGTTACAATTGACGCATGCAGACACCGGTTCCCCGCGAGCAGGTTCAGCTCACGGCAGCTGAAGTGCACGAATTCGACGCCATGGCCATGAATTTCGAGCGGGTGGAAGAGCACCTGCTCGACCCGACGCTGGTGCCCTACATCACTCGATAAACTCGCTGGATCCCTCGTCGCCCAGCACTGAGTCCAACACTGAGTCCAGCAACTGCTGCGAGTACTCGTGCTGCGGGTCGCGCCAAATCGCTTCGGTCTCTCCGTGTTCCACAATCCGGCCTTGGTGCATAACCGCGATCCGCGGGCAGATCTCGCGCACCACCGCCAAGTCGTGCGAGACAAAAATGAGGGTGTTCGGGCCCACGGTGGCGTCGAGAAGCGCAAGCACCTGCTCGCGTACGGAGACATCGAGCGCGCTCACCGGTTCGTCGGCAAGCAAAATGCTGGGGCGAGACGCGGCGGCGCGAGCGATCGAGATCCGCTGGCGCTGCCCGCCGGAGAAGGCCTTGGGCAAACGGTTGTCGGTAATGCCAACCTCTGCGAGGGTTTCGCTAGCTCGTTGCTTATCGACGCCCCCTTCCATCACGCTTCGGAGCACATCCATCCGCGGGTCGAGCGAAGAATACGGGTCCTGGAAGACCATCTGCATGGTGCCGCCGACAGTGACCGTGCCCGAATCCGGCGTGAGCAAGCCAGCGATGGTGTGCAAAAGCGAGGTCTTGCCGGAGCCGGAGCCGCCGACAATTCCCAGGCGCTCGCCGTGGCGGACGGTGAGCGAGACGTTGTCGAGGGCCTGCGTGGCGCCGCGGCGCAGGCTCACGCCGTCGAGCGTGACCACGGGCTCGCCGAGGACCGTGAGTGCGGCTGGCGGGCCGGGGCGCGAGGCGCGCTCGAGCTGCTGGGCGTACTCGGAGTGGGACGATACTTCGCGTCCGTCCTTGAGGATGAGCAGCTGCTCCGTCATGCGATCCACCACGGCGAGGTCGTGCGAGATGAAGATCAGGCCCATGCCGCGCTCGTCGACAAGCCGGTCAATCAAGTCGAGGATCTGGCGCTGCACGGTGGTGTCGAGCGCGGTGGTGGGCTCGTCGCAGATCAAATAGTCCGGGTTCTGCGACAGGGCGAGCGCGATGAGCACGCGCTGGCGCTGGCCGCCGGAGAGCTGGTGCGGGTAGGCGTCGGGGCGAGCAACGCCGACGTCCTCAAGCAACTCGTGCGGCACCAGCGAACCGATCTTTTTCAGCGGGTCGAGCGCGGTCATCGGCTCTTGGAAGACCATGCCCACCTTCGCGCCGCGCACCTTGCGCTGAACCCGGTCGGGGGAGCCGATCATCTGCACGCCGTCAACGGTGATGGAGCCACTCACCGGCAGGTCGGTGAGCCCCATGATGGACAGCGCGGTGAGCGACTTCCCGGAGCCGGACTCACCGATAATGCCCAGGCGCTCGCCGGGGGCGACCTTGAAGGAGATGCCGTGCAGCAGGCCCGGAATGCTCAAATCTTCAACGCGGATCACGGCTGCCTCCAAGCAGGTTGAAGCCCATAACGGTCAGCGCAATCGCCAGGCCGGGCCAGATCGCCAAGTGCGGGTCGGTGGCCAAGAACGGCTGCGAGGCCTGCAGCATGCGCCCCCACGACGCATACGGCGCTGGTGCCCCGAGCCCGAGGAAGCTCAAGCCGGCCTCGGCCAGGATGGCCAGAGCAATTGCGACCGTCGCCTGCGTGGTCAGCAGGTGCGCGATGTTCGGCAGCACGTGACGGCGCGCAATCGCCGGTCCGGAAAGTTTCGCCATCCGCGCGGCCAGGATGTAGTCCTGGCTCATCACCTGGATCGTGCCCACACGCGCCACGCGCACAAACCCGGGAATCCCGGCTAGCCCAATCGCCAGCACCACAATCCAGATCGAGGCCCCAAACACCGCGGTGAACACAATGGCCAGCAGCAGCGCCGGAAACGCCAGCAGCAGGTCGGACATCCCCATCACGAGCCTGCTGTTGCGCATCCCCGCATAGATCCCCAGCGGGATGCCAATCAACGCCGACAGCCCCACTGCGCCCAGCACCACAGCAAGGGTCAAGCGCGCGCCGTCCATAATCCTCGACAGCACGTCGCGGCCCAGCTCGTCCGTGCCAAGCACATGGCTTATCGACGGCCCCTCCAACCGGTTTTCCGGCATCGCCTGCAACGGGTCGTACGGAGTCCACACCAGCGACACCACCGCGGCGAGCAGGACCAGGCCGACGATTACGCCACCTACGTATTGCGCGCGCCTCATCGCCGGCTCCTTGGGTCGATTACTACGTACAGCAGATCCACGATCAGGTTCACCGCGAGTGTGAACGCGACCAGCAGCATCATCACGGTCTGGACGGTGGTCAGGTCACGGCTCGACACAGCGTCGATCAGCATGGAACCTAAACCCGGGATCGCGAACACCCGCTCCACCACGACCGCTCCCACAATCAGCGTCGAGAGCTGCAGGCCAGTCACAGTGAGCACAGGCAGCGCCGCGTTGCGCAGCACGGAGGAATAAAGCACTTCGCTTATCGACGCCCCCTGCGCCCTGCCCGTGCGCACGTAGTCCTTGCCCAGCTCCTCCACGATGGCAGCGCGCACGTAACGCGTGAGGATCGCACCCTGCACCAGTGCCAGCGACGCCACCGGCAACACGGCGTGCGCGGGTGAGCCCCAGCCACCAGCCGGCAACCACCCCAGTTGCACAGAGAAAAGTGCGACGGTGAGGATGCCGATGAGGAACGACGGCACCGCGATGCCAATCTGCGTGAGCCCCGCCAGGATCGGGTTGGGGCGGCGCGCCAGCCGGATCCCCAACGGCACGGCAAGCAACAGCGCCACCACCATGGCGGTGATGGTGAGGGTGAGCGAGATGCCGGCGCGTTCGATGATCGTCGGTGTGATATCGCGCCCCGACGCCATTGAGATGCCGAAGTCCCCAGTGAGCAGTCCCCCGATCCAGTCGAAGTACTGGACGGTCAGCGGGCGGTCGGTGCCCAAGCGTCGCGAAAGCTCCGCGACGGCTTCGTCCGTGGCCGTCACGCCGAGCGCAACGCGCGCCGGGTCGCCCGGCACTGCGCGCAGCAGCAGGAAGATCAGAACGCTGGCGGCGGCAAGCAGCGCGAGGAAACGTCCAACGGATTTGATCACCGCGCCACCTCGATTCGGTTCAGCGGTAGCGAATCGGTGACCACGTTCGGGTTTACGCCCGTAATGCCAGGGCGGGCCAGCACAATATTCGGCGCGTTCACCAGCGTCAACGCTGCGGCGTCCGCCATGATCTGGTCCACGGCGCCGCCGAAGTCTTCGTGGGCAAGCAGCTCACGCGTCTGCTCGGAGTCGTATCCCAAGTAGTAATCCGGGTTGCCGAACAGGTTGGCCAGGTCGCGCGGCTCCACGTGGGCGACGATCGAGGCCTGATAGTCCGACTGCTTGAGCACCTGGTTCAGCCACACCGCTGGGAACTCGACGGTTTCCAGCTTCACGTTGAAGCCAACGTCGCGCAGTTGGGAGAAGATGAGCTCGGCCGCGGTTTGCGCGTAGGGGAGGCTGGGCACCGTGATCGTGATCTCCGGGGCGCGCCCCGCAAGTAGTTCCCTCGCGCGCTCTGGATCGAAGGGGTAGTAGTCGCGGCCGGTGTACCAGGGGTCGGTTGGCGGCACGGGTGCACCGCCGGTGTCGGTGGCGTAGCCGTTGTACACCACCTGGTTCAGCGCATCGCGGTCGATGGCGTGGGCGACGGCGCGGCGGACATCTGGGTCGTCGAATGGTGCGCGCCGATTGTTCATGGAAAGGAGCACCTCGCCATTCGTGGTGCCCACTTCGACCCCGATGTCTTCGGGAAGCGCGCCAATCAGCTGCGGCGCCTGCATCTGCCACACCACGTCCACGTCGCCTGCGCGCAGCGCGTTGACCGCGGAAACGGCATCGGAAAAGTAGCGGATCTGCGCGTCGTTGTGCACGGTGTCCCAGTAGTCCTCGCGGGCGGAGAACTCGATCGCGGTGCCCTCGTCGAAACGCTTCACCGTGTACGGGCCGGTCCCCAGCGGGTCCGTCGCCAGCCGAGGGATGGAGTCCTCGCACATCATCGCCCCAGTGAACGTGCCCATAGACCAGAGCCAGCTTGCCGACGGCTCTTCCAACTGCACTTCCAGCGTGTGCTGATCAATCGCCGTCGCGGCGTGAACCGGGGCCATTTGGGCTTTCAGTCCGTTGGTCCATTCGTTTTGGACGTAGTTGATTGAGAACACCGCGTCCTCGGCGGTGAACGGTTTGCCGTTGGAGAAGGTGACGTCGTCGCGCAGGTGGAACGTGTATGTCGTGCCGTCGGTCTCCCAACTCGTTGCGAGGTTGGGTTGCGGCTGGCCCGAGTCGTCGATAAGCACGAGCGTCTCGTAGACGTTGCCCATGAGTGCCTGCGGGCCGGCGGCACCACCGGTCGTCGTAAAGTCCAAGCTTGCTGGGGGAGCGGACGCCGCGACGGTGAGCACCTCCGTGGGGTGCTGCGATGTGGTGCATGAGGCAAGCGCTGCGGCGGCGAGCAGGGAACCGGCAAGCGGGGTGTGCTTCATGCGGAAAATCGTACCGTACTAGCCGATCGTCTCCGGCGCCATCTCTACCCACATTGGCGAGGAGTGTCCGCGCACGTTGTTCAAGCCGAAAGACATCTCCTCGGTGCGGTAACGGTGCACTGCGTACTCAACCGGCGCACCGGTGTGCGTGTAGGCGCGAACCTGCACCTCTAGAATCGGCGCGCCATCCGCGACGCCGAGGTTAGAGACATCGTCCTCGTTCGCGAGGTCGATGCTTGCGGCGCGGGCGATGTTATTGAAGTTCACGCCCTCGCGCATCAGGGTGCGGTGGAAGGACTCTGAGTTCGGGTCCACGCCCAGCACGATCGAGGAAATGGATGGGCTGAAGAAGATTTCCTCGGTGACGATCGGGGTGCCGTTTGCGGTGCGGACGCGGCGCAAGGAGACCACCGAGGTGCCCTCCTTGACGTCGAGCGCGTTGGCAATTTCGGACTGTGCGGGGTGCAGGCCGAACCACTGCAGGATTTGGCCCGGCTCTTTGCCCATGCGGGCGATGCGGGAGGCGTTGGAGAGCACTTCCTCAAACGATTCGGTGCGGATATTAGACAGGACAATCGACCGGCGGCCGCGACCGGAGGAGATCAGACCCTCGCTGCGAAGCGTGGAAACTGCCTGCCGAACCGGGCCGCGGGAGGTGTCGAACTGGGTGCAGAGTTCCGCTTCTGAAGGCAGCGATTCGCCGACAGGAATGCGGCCCGCGAAGATTTCGTCCCGCAGGTAGTCGGCAATTTCTTGGTGTTGCTGTGGGCGGCGCAAGGGGTTGGCCGACAGGGATTCAGACACGCGATACTTCCGATACTTAACCGTGAGAAATGATTGGTATGGCCATACTACATGGTTGACCGTACATTTCCTCACGGGCGGTGCGCGGCGAGGATCTCCATGCCCCTCAATGCTTCTTCATGCGAGGCCGCCTGGAGGGAAATCATCAGCTCATCGGCCTGAGCCAGGGATTTGAACCAAGTAAGATAATCCTGAATATTTTCCCCGGTGCCCTTCGCAGTGTAGCGCAACATATCAATAATTTGGCGCCCTTGAATGGAGTGCATGTGCGCATCGAGTTGCTGCTCCGACAGCGGCGCCCCGCGGCGGCCAATCATCGAGCGAACACGCTCGCGGTGAACGGTGTGCTGCTGCCGGTCCGCATCTTCCTCGGTGTCGGACGCGATCACGTTTACGGCGGCGATGCAGTACGGCTCCGGGTAACGTTCGGACGGCTCGTAGTTCTCGCGGTAGTACGCGGTAGCCTGCTCTAGCTGCTGCGGAGCGAAGTGAGACGCGAACGCGTACGGCAGGCCGAGCTTGGCTGCAAGAGACGCCCCGAACATCGACGAACCGAGGATGTAGAGCGGAACATTCGTGTTAAAGCCCGGCACAGCGACCACGCCGGGAAGCGGCGACTCGTTGGACAACCATGCCTGCAGCTCCAACACGTCCTGCGGGAAGTTCTCCGCGCTGCGCGGATCGCGGCGCAGGGCGCGGCCGAGTGTCTGCTGATCCGTACCGGGCGCACGACCCAGGCCCAGGTCGATGCGGTCCGGGTAGAGCTCCGCGAGCATGCCGAACTGCTCGGCGATGACGTAGGGGGAGTGGTTCGGCAGCATCACTCCACCAGCACCGAGGCGGATCTTCTCCGTCTGTGCACCGATGTGCGAGATCAAAACCGATGGCACCGAAGAGACGATCGAGGTCATGTTGTGGTGCTCGGAATACCAGATGCGCAGGTAGTCGAGGGACTCCGCCTTCTGGGCGAAGGCCACGGAACGTTGCATCGCCTGCCCAACGGTCTCGTCGGGGTAGCGGGTGCAGAAATCAATGAGGGACAACGGGGTGCTC
The DNA here is from genome assembly GCF_002287505.1 of Corynebacterium glaucum. Classification (GTDB taxonomy): domain Bacteria; phylum Actinomycetota; class Actinomycetes; order Mycobacteriales; family Mycobacteriaceae; genus Corynebacterium; species Corynebacterium glaucum. The sequence continues at coordinate 1,949,737 of NZ_CP019688.1, read as the reverse complement.
ATGCCCCCACGCTACGCTCGTGGGTGCGTAGTTCCCACTAGCCAGCGGTGACGACTTCGCCTTCAACCGTCTGGTTGGTGCCGATCTCCATCGCTGGCTTCGGGTTCATGAAGTCGATGACAAGGCCGGTGATGAACGCGACTGCCACCGGCACGACCCAGCCCAGGCCAGCTGCGAACAGCGGCGCCCAGGAGACAATCGGCTCGAGCGCGGTGGCACCCCATCCCAGGCCGACGAAGGTCTCGATCAGCGAGAAGATCACGGCGGTCCACACCGGCAGAATCAGCGCCCAGGTGAAGCGGGTGCGGGAGCGGAACAGCGGCTCGATCAGGGTGACCAGGATCAGCGCGATGGCCGGCGGGTAGAGGAAGCCGATCACCGGCGCAGCGATAGTCATGATGAAGCTCAGGCCCTGGGTCGCGAAGATCATCGACCAGACAGTGAAGATGATCGCCCACGTCTTGTACGAACCCGCGAACTGCTCCGAGAAGTACTTGGCGGTCGCGGTAATCAGGCCCACGGCGGTGGTCAGGCAAGCGAGGAGCACGACCAGGGAGAATACTATCTGGCCGGCGGTGCCCATGGTGGCGTTGGAGGCGTCTGCCAGCAGGGCTGCACCGGTTTCAAACTGGTCGCCGCCCGGCATAACGCGCCCGATGCCGCCCAGGCCCAGGTAGATCAGCGCGAGCATGATGCCTGCACCGCCGCCGGCGATGACCGTGCTGTTGACCAGCTCGCGGCCCTCGTAGCCCTTGTTGCGCAGGGTGGAAATCACGACGATGGCGAACGCGAGTGCGGCGATCGAGTCCATGGTCAGGTAGCCTTCGAGCAGGCCAGTGGTGAACGGGCCTTCGCCGTAAGCCTCAGCAGGGGTGACCGGTTCCGCATCCCAGCGTGTGATCGAAACCGCGATCATAACTATCAGCAGCACCACAAGCGCTGGCACCAGAAACTTGCCCATGGTGTCCATGATTCGAGTCGGGTTCCAGCTCAGTGCGAGTGCAATGCCGAAGAAGACGATGCTGAAAATCGCCGTCGGCAGCGTACCGGAGACACCGAACAGCGGGGTGACCGCGGTCTCCATGGACACTGCGCCGGTGCGCGGCAGGGCGTAGAACGCGCCGATGGACAGGTACGCCAGGATCGGGAAGAGCACGCCGAAGATCGTGCCGGCCCGCTGTGCAAGGTCGCGCACGTTTGCACCGGAGAGTGCAATCGCCACCACGGCAAGCACAGGCAGCAGCGCGCCGGTGCCAAGGAAGCCAAGAATGGCGGGCCAAAAGTTATCGCCGGCCTGCACTGCCAGCATCGGTGGGAAGATGAGGTTGCCTGCGCCGAAGAACATGGAAAACAGCGCCAGCGAGGTGATCAGAATCGTCGAGCCGGAGCTGGGTTTCGGCTTGCTTGCGGCGGTGGACATTGAAGCCTCCGTGAAAGTACCTGGGTTTGGATGAGTTGGACTCACAGTACAACCCCAGGGCAATTTTGGGAAACGCCTTTCACAGAATGGAACGCAAGGCGTCGAGGGGGATATCCACCCAGTCAGGGCGGTTGTTCGCCTCGTATACGACCTCGTACGCCGCCTTGTCCGCAATGTAGGCATCCAGCACACGGTCGGTTTGTCCGTACCCAAGCTTCAGCTTATCGACGCACTGACGCTCCCACTCAGCATCGAGATCCCCAACCGCTCGCGCGTAACCGAAGGAGCGGATCATGCCTGCAACATCGCGCATGACGTGGTCCGGCCGCTGGCGCTCCGCGAGCGGGCGCGCCGGCTCGCCCTCGAAGTCGATGAGGTACCAGTGCTCGCCGGATTTCAGCGTTTGGCCAAGGTGCAGATCGCCGTGGACGCGTTGGATGCTCACCGTGGCGGAGTCCAAGGTGGCGTCGTAAAGCTTGCGAATGCTCTCCTCGAACTCCCGGAGGATTGGCGCGCGCCGCAGGTAACTGTCGAGGTTAGCGTGAAGGGTGTCGCGGAGGTGCTGTGCGTCGGCGGTGGTGGTGCCGAACGTGTCCGCGAGCGAGACGTGGACGCTGCGGATTGCGGCTCCGAGGTCGTGCGCGGCCTGCGGGTCGAAACCCTGGGTAGCCAGCTCGAAGCCGTCGGTGCCGTCGATCTTTTCCTGCTGCATCGCGAGGGTGCGTCCGGCAAGCGTGATGTAGCCGGTGACTCGAGCGACGTGCGGGTTGGAAATTTGGCTCAGAATTTCGACGTCGGGATTCAGGCCGTCTTCAAGCTTGCGGAACACCTTGACGATGGTGTCGCCGACGATGAGCGAGGTGTTTGACTGCTCGGCGCCGAGCGGGGCGGCTGGGGCTTTGGACAGCTCGCCATGCACCTCCCCGAGTGCTTCCATGTGCTCGACGTAGGCGCTCGCGCCGGCATCGGTGGCCAGAACGTCGCGCTCGCCGTTGGAAAGTACCTGGTAAAGGTCATCGTTGAGCTGCATCAAGAGCCACTGATACTGGCCCAGGGGCTGCCGCCGGAGCACGTCTTGGTGCGTGACCTTTTCCGACTTAGCCCCGTAGAAGCGCTCGGCGGTGATGTCGATCATGAAAGCTCCTAGGAGATGTCGAACCAGAAGAATCCGTGCGGGGCGAGGGTGACCAGCCAGGGCAGCTCACCGATGGTGGGGAACTCGAGGCCGCCGGAGAGTTCGCGCGGGGTGATTCCGTTGTACTGGGACAGCTGCATCTCCACCGGCTGCGGGCGAGAGCTCATGTTGTGCACGCACAGGATGCGCTCGCCGTCGTACTCGCGCACGAACGCGAGAACCTGCTCGTTGCCGTGTTCCACCTCGATGTAGGAGCCGCGGCCGAACGCCTTGTACTGCTTACGAATGTGCACCAAGGTGCGCACCCACTGCAGCAGCGAGTTGTCGCGCTGCATCTGGCTTTCCACGTTGACGATGTGGAAGCCGTACTGGTCGTTGCGTACCGGCGGCAGGTAGAGGCGCTCCGGGTCGGCGGTGGAAAAGCCGCCGTTGCGGTCGTTCGACCACTGCATCGGGGTACGCACGCCGTCGCGGTCGAAAAGCCAGATGTTATCGCCCATGCCGATCTCGTCGCCGTAGTACAGGAACGGCGAACCGGGCAGGCTGAGCAAAAGCGCGTGGGCCAGCTCGAGGCGGTCGCGGTGGCCGCCAAGTAGTGGCGCGAGGCGGCGGCGGATGCCCACGTTGGCGCGCATGCGCGGGTCGAACGCGTAGGACTTGTACATGTAGTCGCGCTCTTCCTCGGTGACCATCTCAAGCGTGAGCTCGTCGTGGTTGCGCAGGAAGATGCCCCACTGCGCGGATTCGGGGATGTCCGGGGTCTCGCGCAGGATGTCAATAATCGGCTGCGCGGACTCCTTGTGCAGCCCCATGAAGATGCGGGGCATGACAGGGAAGTGGAACGCCATGTGGCACTCGTCGCCGGTACCGTCCGCGCCTGCACCGAAGTATTCGACGACCTCGTCCGGCATCTGGTTCGCCTCCGCGAGGAGGAAGCGGCCGGGGTACTCTTTGTCGAAGAGGTCGCGGACCTGCTTGATGAACCCGTGGGTCTCCGGCAGGTTCTCGCTGCTCGTGCCTTCGCGCTCAAAGAGGTACGGGATCGCGTCGAGGCGGATGCCGTCCATGCCCAGGTCCAGCCAGAAGCGGATGACGTCGAGGATCTCCTCTTGCACCTTCGGATTGTCGTAGTTCAGATCCGGCTGGTGGGAGAAAAAGCGGTGCCAGAAGAACTGCTTGCGCACCGGATCCCACGTCCAGTTCGACTCTTCGGTGTCGATGAAGATGATGCGTGTGCCGTCGTACTGTGCATCGTCATCGGTCCACACGTAGTAGTCGCCGTACGGGCCGTCCGGGTTCTGGCGCGATTCTTGGAACCACTGGTGCTGGTCCGAAGTGTGGTTGATGGGGAAGTCGGTGATGATGCGGATGCCGCGGCGGTGGGCGGCATCGATCAGCGAAACGAAATCCTCCACCGTGCCGAACTCCGGCAGCACCTTGCGGAAGTCACGGATGTCGTAGCCACCGTCTTTCAGCGGGGAATCATAAAACGGCGGCAGCCAGAGACAATCCACTCCCAGCCACTGCAGGTAGTCCAGCTTCTCTTCTAGGCCCCTCAGCGTGCCGGAGCCGGTGCCGTCCGGGTCGTAGAAGGCGCGCACCAGCACCTCGTAGAAGACGGCATCTTTGTACCACTCGGGGTCCGGACGCTCCCACGGCTGCTCGACAGGCGCCGGGGAGGAGAAATCTGAAGCCTGGGGGGTTTGTTCCATGGGTGTTTAGAGTACTTCGATCGCGCGGGCGATGCGCTCCGTGGCCTCCTTGAGGATCTCCGGCGAGGTGGCAAAGTTCAGCCGCGCACGGTGCTCGCCGCCAGGCCCGAAATCAACCCCCTCGCTCAGCGCCACCCGAGCATGTTTCAGCAGGTAAGCAGCAGGCTTATCGACGCCCAGTTTCGTGTCCTTGAAGTCCAAGAACATGAGGTAGGTGGCATCCGGGATTTCAAAGCGGATCCCCGGAATCAGCGTGGAGAGGTTTTCCACGAGCCAATCGCGGTTGGTCTTGAGCTGCTCCACCTGCCAATCGAGGTGGTCGCGGCCGGACTCGTACGCGGCTTCCGCGGCGATGATGCCCAGTGTGCCAACGCCATCCTTGGCCACCGGGTTGATCGCGTTCCAGGTCTTCACGTCCGCGTCGTTAGTGAAGATCATCTGCGCGCACTTCAGCCCCGCGACATTCCACGCTTTCGAGGTCGCCGTGACCGTGATGCAAACATCCGGGTTGTTCGCCGCCGCGCAGACGTGTCGTTTGCCGTAGGTAAGCGGTGCGTGGATTTCGTCGACAAGCACCCGGCCCTTGTACCGGCGAGCGATGTCGCAGATTTGGTCGAGCTCTTCCGATGCGAACATCCAGCCGCCCGGGTTGAACGGGTTAGTCACGATGATGCTGCCCGCGCCGTTCTTGAACGCCTCCTCGACCTCGGCCATGTCTAGACCGCCGTTGGCGCCCTTGCTTGAACTGATGTCGATGCGGTTGCGGCCGGCGGCCTCCGCGATCGGCAGGAACGGAAAGTACGCAGGCACCGGCACGATCACGTCGCCTTCGGTGAAGTACTGAATTGCCAGCAGCACGCCGCGCACGACGTCCGCTACGGGGAAGATCTTCGCTGCGTCCGGGCGCCAGCCGTAGCGCCAGTCGTAGAAATCTGCCACCGCCTTGCCCAGGTGGTGCGCGTGCGGGGCGGGGGTGTAGCCGAACATCTCGCGCTCGCAGGCGTCGATAATTGCCTGCTTGATGGCTGGAGCCGTGGGGAAGTCGCTCTCGGCGACGAACATGGGGATGACGTCGTCGTCGAACTGGGTCCACTTACGGGTGCCGCGGGTGCGCAGGGTGTCAAGGTTTGAAAACTGCATGGCCCCGAGGGTACGCCTACAGATATGGCGCGTAGAGCTGGTTGATGGTTTCCATCAGCGTCGGATCCTGCCCCGCCGGGTCAAGCTCGGATGCGTAGCGGGCTCCGCGCTCCGGGCAGCATTCGCCGTTGATGGAGGAGCAGCCGTGCTCTTGGGCGTGGGAGGAATTGTCGGCTGCAATGGCGCTATGCACCTTGACTGCGGCCAAGTATTCCGGTGATTCCTTGTCGGAGGCGCTGATCAGTTGCCGCGCGGCGTCGTAAAGCTTGCCTGCGATTGCCGGCCAATCCTCCAGCACGAACTGCTGCTTGTCCTTGGGCCACTTCACGCGGCAAGCATCGACGCCGGGGAAGGACACCTTGTGCAGCGTGGCCTCGGAGAAATCGCAGCCTGCGAGCTGGGTGAACCTGTAATCGGCGCTGACAGAGAGGTTGAACAGTGCGCCGCGCACTGTCGTGTTCACCAGCTTCATCGTGCCGGGTGCCGCGGAGCCGGTGAGCGTGACGCCTTCCAAGGTGCACCCGTCGATAGTTTCAATCCAACCCGTCTCAATCGGCTGGCCGATGTACTCGAGCGTGCTGTCCAAGAGCGACACGTGGGACGCCTCGCAGTCTTCCCACGCAATCTCGCTGAGCCGGCAGCGCTCCAGCCGCAGGTAATACGCGCGGCTGTCGCGCACGGTGATTCCATGGAAGGCGGAGTCGCCCACATTCAGCGCGTGGATGTCGAGGCCTTCGAACGTCTCGCCACGGATGTCCAGCTCCTTCACCGCGCCCTGGTGGCGCTGGGTGTACGTCTTTTCTGGCACAGATGCCTCGAGCGGCGAGGATGTGTACCCGTCCTCGCTGTCGGGGCCGGTGCGGGCCTGGACCCACTCGCTGAAGGAAGGGTAGGGGCCGTAGAACCACTCCTCCTGGAACACATCGGCCTCGCCGCAGACGATGCCGCCATCAGCGCGGCGGTGCAGCAGCACATAGTCGCCGTTGTCGGTGGCAATGGGGAAGTAGTCGGGCGCGAAACGCGGGAACGTGGCCACGAACTCATGGTGCATGTTCTCCAAGTCGTTCCCGTCCGTCAAGTACGGCTCGGGTGGGGCGAGCTCGATGTGGGCCACGACGTGGTCGCCCGCGGCGAGGGCATCGACGTAATCCGCGGGCAGCCATTCAGGCGCGAACGCGAGCTGTTTGTTCAGGTACTCACGGCTGTAGCCGCTGTCTTCTAGCATGTGAACTCCATCTTCTCCCAGGTGTGGTCGGTCGAACGCTCGCGGGTGTCCATCCAGCATTGCATCACTGCTGCTGCCTCATCCACCGTGTCACAGAACGTCACCCAGTGGTCTTCGAAGGACCCTTCGCGCACCTCCACGCGGTGTTTGCCGTCTTCGACCTTTGTCTGCGTGTAGTCCTGGTCCATGTACGGGTCCTCAACGATGAGGAAATCCTCGCCCTCACTCGTCGCCGCAATCCACGCGCCGATGCCGCGCCGGGTCACCCACGGCATGTGATGCTTACGCGTGGTCATCGTCAGATCCACCGATTCGTCGCCAAAAGCCCACACGTCTCCCGACTTCTCGTACGCTGCGAGCAAACCCTCACCCACCAGCAGCGGGATCAACGACGCCGCGAAGCTCGCCTTTGACTTCTTGGGTACCCGAAACGTCAGACACCGGTCCCCGGTCAACTTCGGCTTGTGCCTCGGGTGCGGCCACTCGGAATTAAGCTCAGCCAAAAGCTCTTCCAGCTCAGCTGAGGGCTTTTGCTTAGCGACGCTCGCGTTGACCACGACTTCCGCCACCTCCTTAGGAGCAACCTCCTCGGCATCGTCCGGTTTGTGCACGATCAGGGTGTCAAACTCCCGGCCTTTCGGCAGGGGCGGCGCTGGGGACGGTTTCGGCGCTGGGGTGTAGTCGCGCATCCGTTGTTCGAAGTCGGCCCAATGTTCCTCCAGCGCGTGAGTGGCTTCAATCCCATGAGCTTCGTATGCGCGCTTGATGTCTTCAAGGGTCTGGTGCCGGTGCATGTGAGAGGCAAGGGCGCCGAAGAATCGGTCCATGTCCCGCTCCCGAATCGCAAGATTGTCATAACCCGCGGGTTCTCGCACCTGTGTGCTGCGCCAGCGGTCCGGAAGCCCCGTGTCGAGCAGTCGATTCAGGAGAACGTGCAGGTTGTCTCGCTCAGGGTGGTAGTCCACCTCGAAGTCTGCCGCCTGCCAATCGTGGAAGAACGAAAGTGGCACCGCGGGGGACGCGCTGAGGTTTGAGTAATCCTCCCGCACCCAATCTTTGTGGGCATAGTGGTCCAGCTTCCAGATGTTATACATCGGGCGCCGGGCTTCCTTCTCGATTTCGAACCACCACACCAGCTCGCCGGATTCAAACACCCACCGGTACGAGTTCCCCAGCCGGTGGAAGTGGTTATCCGCTGCCCGGATCATCGCTTGCCGCAGTCCTTTCAGCGACATCGGCTCACCGTCCACGTTCTTCCTCCCCGCGTTCGCTAACTTAATGATTTGTTAACGCAGATTAATGCGTTGGTAAATGCTTCCGATACACTCACCTTAAGCGCCCGACGAGATTATGGGGGTCCAGATGGACGTTATCTTGCTTCCGAACCTCACACCGGAGCAGGTCAGCGAGGTTGCAGAGCGCCGCGACGCCGGTGAGCTCACCGGTTACGACGCGGTCGTAGAACTGCTGCGCAGCGATGCCCCGCTGTTTGTGCGCATGGTGGCTGATGAACTCGCCGCCACCAAACCCGAGTTGGACGGCGCTCCGCCCATTGACGAGGTCCGTCAATTCTTGGACTCCATCCTGAGGTTCGCCCTCAGCGCGGACGACACCAAGGTGCGTCGCAGCAATTACGCCACCGTTCTGGTGCACTCCGGCATGCTCAAGTGGGACGGTGCAGCAGGTCGACTGATCACCGGGCAAGCGGCCAGGGAGATGGGCCAGGCCATCGTGGAGCGCGGCGACGAAGGCTACGCGTGGGCGTACGATCAGTTCGCGGCGAAGTACCTCAGCAGCGCCACATTTGCCCACCTCCCGTTCGCGGTAGATTTGGCCCTGCTGTGGGCGTGGGAACAGTTCAGTGCTGCCGCGAGCAAGATTGAAATCCGCTCTTCCGAGCTCTACCTGCAGACCATGACCCATGCCGGCACGCTGGCTGGCCTGCCGCTGGAGTACAACGCGAAGCTCACCGGGTCATCGCCGAACGAGGACTTCTTCATCGCTTCCGGGCTGATGGATCTCTCCAGCGGGCAGAAAACGACGCTCGGCCAAGATCTCGCTGCTCGCGCGTTGCTCGAGTCGAACGTGCCGGCCAGCTTGTTGGAGTGGAACTTCCGGTAAGGCGGCCTCTTACTGGGCCACCTACTCGGCCGCGTCCTCCTGGTCGCCCTGGAAGCCGAAGGCCTTCAGTCGCTCCCGGTCGGCCGCAGACGAAGAGGCGGTCAGTCGCAACAGCTCCGAATAAATGCCGCCGGAGGTGGCCAGTTCTGCTGGCGAACCGATCTCGTCCACCCGGCCGTCGCGCAGGGTGATGATGGTGTCGACATCGGCGATGGTGGAGAGGCGGTGCGCGATCATGATGGTCGTGCGGTTGCGCATCAACTCATCCAGACCCGCCTGGACAGCGCGCTCTGCCTTGGTGTCCAGTGCGGAGGTCGCCTCGTCCAGGATCAGGACCGGGGCGTCTTTGAGCATCGCGCGGGCGACGGCGACGCGCTGACGCTGTCCGCCGGAGAGGCGCAGCCCGCGCTCGCCGATCACCGTGTCGTAGCCGTCTGGGAACGCGGAGATGAAGCCGTGGGCGTTTGCGCGCTTGGCTACATCGATCACCTCATCCAGCGTTGCGTCCCGTTTACCGTAGGCGATGTTCTCAAACACGGAACCGGAGAACAGGGCCGGCTCCTGGAACACCACACCGGTGGTGGCACGCAGTTCCTCGACGCTCAACTCGGCGCTGTCACGCCCGCAGACGGAAAGCGTGCCGCGGTTGATGGGGTAGAGGCCAAGCAGGAGGTTCACAATGGTCGATTTGCCTCCTCCCGACTCTCCAACCAAGGCGATCTTCTGGCCCTCCGAGGCGGTGAAGGAGACGTCGTGAAGCACAAAGTCCTCCTCCTCATACCCGAAGCTGACCTGGTCGAATGAGATGACCGGCTCGCGCACCGGCAGGGGCTCATGCTGCACGAGTGTGAGCTGGGGGCTGCCGGCGGTTTCGGTGGCGGCTACGAGCTGGGCGTTGGCGGTGGGTTCGACCGGCTCGTCCATGACCCTGAAGTAGGAGCGGGAGCCGGCGATGGCGCGCTGGGCGGAATCGACGATCCAGCTCATCATGGTCACCGGTTGGCGCACCATTGTCACCATCTGGATGAGCATGACCATCTCGCCGATGGTGAAATGCCCGTCGAGGGTGCGCAGGAACAGGATCAGGTAGATGCCCAGGAAGATCAGGTTCATCACCAGGCCGCGCGCCGTGTCCATCGAGTGCCACCAGCGCGACTGTGGACGGGTGATGCCGACGGTGTCGTTGTAGTGCGAGCCGAATGCGTCAAGCTCGCGTGCCTCTGCGACGAAAGACTTGGTCACCTTCACCTGGCCGACGACTTCGGCGAAACGACCGTTCGCCTGGTCGATGTGGGCGTTTTTGTCGTCTTCGAAGCCCTGCCAGCGCTTCGAAGTCAGCGCGGTGAGCCAGGTGTAGAGCGGAAACAGCAGTGCGAGCAGCACAGTCAGCGGCCAGTAGTAGTACGCGGTGATTACCAGAATCGCTGTGACCTGCAGCAGCATCGGCAAAAACGAGTTGGCCATGGACTGGATGAACTGCGTGACGTTGGCAATTGAACGATCCAACCGTGCGATGATGGTGCCGGTCACCTGGTTGTCAAAGTAGCGCTGGGGCAGCGCGAGCAGTTTGGCAAAGTAGCGGGTGGAAAGGATCTGGCGGATGCGTGCGACCATGATGTCGCCGAGGTAGCCGGAGACGTTGCGCAACACCGATGCGCCGGCCTCGGCGGCGAAGAGGCCGGCCGTGAGCCAGACGACGGTGCGCGCGCTGCCGCCGTCGACAATCGTGTCGGTGGCCTCGCGGATGAGAAACGGCGAGATGAGGCTTAATCCCGCCACCGCGGTGGAAACCGCGACCACGCCAAGGTAGAAGGGCCACAATGCCGAGGCGCTGCGCAAGACACGGATCAAAGACTGCATGTCGGCCCACGCTACCCCGGGCGGTACTATGGCGAAATACTGCTATCTGCTCGAACCTGCTCGAACGTTGAGGAGCCGCCACCACCATGTCTCACCGCCACACCCTCGCAGTGCTTGCGCTTGTTCTTCCGCTGGCTGCTTGCGGCGGCGCGGTCGATGACGACAACTCGGAAGGCATGGGAACCCAGCCAGAGAACGAGGTGGAAGTCACCAGCACAATCGGCCGGCCCGAGCAGCACTTCGAGGTGCAGGAAGTTGCCCCGGCGACCAGCACCGAGATCCAGGGCCAGAGCGTCGATGACCCCGCGATGGAGTTGAGCTACAAGTGGCAGGGCACCTCGTATGCACCGGGCGGCGGCACGGTTGTTGTGGTCGCGGTGACCAACAAGTCAGAGGCACCGCTGCCGGCGGATGCACTGCGGACTGAGCTGCGCTACAACTCTGGCGGCGGCAACATGCAAACCGCCAAGCCTATCGACAGCGAAAAGGCGGGCATTGACATCGTCGGCCTCGACCGCCCACTCGGCCCCCTTGCGACCGTGAACGTGAAGTACGCCTTCGATGTCTCGTCCGGCAGCCTGTGGGACGCGGAGTTCACCATCGGCAACGTTACTTTCGACGGGAACTTGAACAATTGATCGAGCAGGTAGTGCTTGTCGACGATCTGGGCAACGCCATCGGCACCGCCAACAAATCGGAGGTGCACACCGCCGATACCCCGCTGCACCTGGCGTTTTCGTGCTGGTTGTTCAACGCGGATGGCGAGCTGCTGATGACGCGGCGCGCGCTGAGCAAGCTGACGTGGCCCGGTGTGTGGACGAATTCCTTCTGTGGCCACCCCGCGCCGGGTGAGGCGACCGAGGAGGCGGTGTACCGCCGCGCCCAGGTCGAGCTAGGCATTGCGCCTGAGGACATCGCCGGCTTAGAACTCGCAGTGACGGACTTCCGCTACCGAGCGGTGGATTCCTCCGGGATCGTCGAGCACGAGATCTGCCCCGTCTACGTGGCGCAGCTGCGTCCGGACGCGCAAGTCGGCTCAAACCCGGACGAGGTGGACTCGCTGGCGTGGGTTGTGCCCGCCACGCTGCGTGCCGCGGCAGAGAGCGCGCCCTTCGTGTTCTCGCCTTGGCTGGTTGAAGAGCTGGCGCAGCCGGGTCTCCGCGCTTACGTCTAGTGCCTACGTCTAGTACTCGAACGCGCCGCGCAGGTATCCGAACGGATCGGTGACTATCTCGGCGGCGCCATCGCGGTTACGCCGGATGGCGGTGCGGTTTTCGTCGTAGCGCGGCCAGCCCACCTCGCCGCTGCGCACGAACTCCAGCAACCACGGCTGCAAAGCGCCGCGGAAGAGCGGGGTGAGGTCCTGCGAGTGGAAGGTGTCGGTGTGTTCCGCGAGCCACACCGGTCCCGGCGCGCCTTCTGCCACCATGTCCGCAAACCGGCGGCATAGCGAATCGCCGATGAGCTGGCCTGCAATGTGCTGGCGGTCTCGCTCCTTCAACGCTGCGAGATAGTCGCGTGCGGCGTCGCCGCGAAGGTCCATCCGCGGGCCAAACGTGCGCGCCATCGTAAGACCGAGTCCGGTACTGTCGTAAACCTTGCCCGACTTGTAGAACTCCTTGTCCGTGGCGGTGACTACGAGCGGAACCTCGGCAAGCTCCGCGGTGTCGAGCGGATGGGGCCCGAGCGCCATATCTGTGACGTATTGGGTGCGGAAGCGCTTGTAGGCGCGGTCGAACTTGCCGCGGTCGGAGTCGAACAGCGCGTTGAGGCTGTCGCGGGTGAGCGGTTTGCCGATCGCGCCGCGCGCCGCCCACTTGCGCGTTGGGAAGCCGCGGCGCGGAAACACCGGACTCATCGCCAGCGCCCGGCGGAATTCGCCACGGTAGTGGTCGCGCCGGGACAGCCACAGCGCGATCGCCGCACCCGCCGACTGGCCCATGACGGTGACGTTCGTCGGGTCGCCGCCAAACGCCTCGATATTGCGCTGCACCCAGGCCAGCGCCTCCAGCACGTCGGCGACGGCGCGGTAGTGCGCCGGCTGGTCGGTGGGGAACTGCAGCAGCCCCGGGAATTTCAGGCGGTAGCCCACGCGCACGTGGATCACGCCTTCGCGGGCAAACCCTTCCGGGTTGGAGTACGTCTCGGTGTGGTCGCCGGTTTCAAAGCGCCCGCCGTGGATGTACACCAGCACCGGCAGGTCGGTGAGCATCTTCGAATCCGGCGGGGTAGTGATGGACAGAGCGGGAGTGCCGGGGCGTTCGGCCGAGGCGTCGATAAGCAATCCCTGCTCTGCGGGGCGCGGATCGTCGAAGGCTCCCTCGAACCGTGAGTACCTGATGGAGTGGAAGTGGCGGACATCGCCGCTTGTGGTGCCGTCGGTGGTACCGACGATGGTGCCGGCGGGGCAAGTGACTTCGGCAGTCGGCATGGGGCCAATCCTAACGGGATACAGTTGTCGCCATGACGAACCCGTTGCTTGCTCCCTCCGGCCTGCCCTATCAACTGCCCGACTTCGCAGCGATCGAGTTGTCGCACGTCGAGGAGGCTTTTGAACACGCGCTGGCGGAGCACGCGCGCGAGATCTCCGCCATCACCACTGAGGAGCAGCCGACGTGGGCGAACACGATGGAGGCGTTTGAATGCTCAGGCACGGACCTGGAGCGGGTGCGCAACTGGTTCTTCAACCTGCAGGGCACCGACGCGACCGAGGAGTTTGACCGGGTCGCGGACGCGATTGTGCCGAAGCTGTCCGCGCACACCGACTCGATCTACCAGAACGAGGAACTCTACCGCCGGCTGCGTGAGCTCGATGTGCCGGCGGACGAGGAGTCGCAGCGGCTGCACGAGCGCACACTGCGCCAATTTGAGCGCCGCGGGGCGAATCTGGACACCGCGGGCAAGACTCGGCTGCAGGAGATCAATCAGCGGCTCTCTGAGCTGTCGGAGCACTTCGGGCGCAACCTGCTCGCGGACACGCAGGCGCTCGCGGTGGAATTCACGCGCGAGGAGCTCGCGGGCCTGAGTGAGGAGCAGCTCGAGGCCTACCGCGAGGGCGATCGCTTCATCGTGCCGATCGAGCTGCCCACCACCCAAGCACTCCAAGCCCAGCTCGAGCGGCCGGAATCGCGGCGCAAGCTTTTCGACGCCTCGCGTGCCCGCGGCATCGAGTCCAACCGCGAGCTGATTGTCGAGTCCGCCCGGCTGCGCAAGGAGCGCGCGCAGCTGCTCGGGTTCGCCTCGCACGCGGACTACGTCATTGCGGAGGAAACTGCTGGCAGTGCCGCTGCCGCGCGCGCGTTGATCACCGATCTCGCACCTGCCGCCGCGGCGAACGCGGAGATGGAGCGCAAACTCGCCTCGGAGCTCGCGGGCGAGGAGCTCGACGGTGCGGATTGGCCCTACTGGCAGGCCCGCCGCCGGGCGGAGGAGCTCTCGGTCGATGAGGCGGAGCTTCGCAAGTACTTCCCGCTTGAGCAAGTGCTTGTCGACGGCGCCTTTTACGCCGCGAACCTGCTCTACGGCATCACGGTTGCGCGGCGCGAGGATCTGCGCGCATACCGGGACGACGTCGATGTCTGGGAGGTGAAAGAGGCCGACGGCACGGGGATCGGGTTGCTGCTCACGGACTACCACGCGCGGCCGTCGAAACGCGGCGGTGCGTGGATGAGCTCCTTCGTCGACCAGTCGCACCTGCGCGGCACCCGCCCGGTGGTGGTCAATGTGATGTCGCTGTCCTCGGAGCTTTTGACTATCGACGAGGTGACCACCGTCTTCCACGAGTTCGGCCACGCCCTGCACGGGCTGCTGTCTGACGTGCGCTACCCGTCATTGTCGGGTACGAACGTGCCACGCGACTGGGTGGAGTTTCCTTCGCAGATCAACGAGAACTACGCGTTCGCGCCCGAGATCGTGCGCAACTACGCGCGCCACGTGGACACTGGGGAAGTGATTCCGGACGAGCTGCTCGAGGCGGTGCGCGCGTCGCGCCAGTTCGGGCAAGGATTCGACACCGCGGAGTACCTCGCTGCAGCCGCGATCGATCTGGCGTGGCACTCGTTGGAGGACGAGGTGCCGGAGGACATTGACGCGTTCGAAGCCGAGGCGCTGCGGGAGGTCGGCCTGGATGTGGAGGGCCTGGAGCCGCGCTACCGGTCGTCATGGTTCAACCACGTCTTCGGCGGCGGATACTCAGCGGGCTACTACTCCTACCTGTGGGCCGAGGCGCTCGATGCCGACGGCTTCGAGCTGGTGCAGGAGGTGGGCATCGGCCGCGAGATCGGGCAGCGCTTCCGCGACACGATCTTGTCAGTCGGCGCGTCGAAGGATTACACCGAGGCGTACACCGCGTTCCGCGGTCGCGGCAAGGACACCCGGCCGCTGCTGGTGCGTCGCGGCCTTGCTGGCGTAGATCTGGAGTAGACCTGGCGTAGATCTGGCGTAGACGCAGAGCACGAGAT
This sequence comes from Corynebacterium glaucum, assembly GCF_002287505.1. Lineage (GTDB taxonomy): Bacteria > Actinomycetota > Actinomycetes > Mycobacteriales > Mycobacteriaceae > Corynebacterium > Corynebacterium glaucum. The sequence goes on along the minus strand of NZ_CP019688.1, from coordinate 1,934,664 downwards.
TCATTAGGATCCCAAAGGTCTCTCCGGACTCGAAGGATCTTCATCATGACGCGCGCCCGCACTCGCTCCCTGCTCATCGGCCTTGCCACTTGCATGCTTGCCGGTCAATCGGTGCTTGCCACCCCCGCTGCCGGCGCGCCTGCCGAGCCTGCGGTAGCTCGCCAGGGCGGCAAGATCGCCATCGACGTTGGCTCGCAGTTCAAGACCTGCACCATCGGCCACAACGTGCCGGGTGCGCAGACCAGCTTCACCGCCGCGCACTGCGGCATCGAGGGAGCTGAGGTGTACCTCACAGACGCTGCAGGCAACCGTATGGCCGACCCGGCCGGGAAGTTCTCGCCCAGCCCGCAGTTTGAAACCCGGGAGTCTTCTAACGACTTCGGCGTGATCGAGTGGTACGACAGCGTGGTTGTTGAGGAGAACCGCTTCGGCGGTGCAGCGGTGCCGTCGAGTTCGATCGTCTCCGGCGACCAGGTCTGCTACTACGGCTTCGCGTCCCACAACGCGACCGAGACCCCGTCGTGCGGCATCTACCTGGGCAACGTCGAGCAGTCGCTCTTCTTCGACACCCCGGGGTGGCCGAAAGACGGCGACTCCGGCGGGCCGGTGTTCGTTCCAGGCAAAGGGGTCGTTGGAGTGCTGTCCGGACACAACGAACTCACCGTGAGCCCCGGTGCGCAGCGTTTTTACGTGGAGCGCGCGAGCACGCTGCAGAACGGCAACCTCCACTCGAAGCACCAGCTCGAGGAGTGGTTCAAGAGCCAACTTCATCGCCTGCACCGCGAGACCGCGCCAGCGGACGAGCCTGAATTGCCCCCGGAGGTGCCAGCAGTGGAACGTGGTGCTGAGCCGGTGGTGCGCGTCGCGGAGCAGCCAGAAACTCCGAACACCGACACGATGCGGTTCGTCGTTGCGGAGATCGCGGTCATGGTCATCTCTGCAATCATCGGGCTGATTCCGCTCGTGGGCACGGTGCTCGACCTGCGTGCGAAGTCGCTGTAGCGGCGGGGGAGCAACTATGTCGTGGCTCGTTGGACTTAGCCCCTGGCTGCAGCTGCCGATCATTCTCCTCGCAGCGCTGCCGCCAGCCGGTGTCGTGGCCTGGCTGGGATTGAAGATGGTGGATTGGGTAGCCAACCGGTGGGCTACCATGAACAACCATGGCTAACCCGGAGGAGCTGCGGCGGCAAGATCAGCGGCTGCCCAAATCGAAGCGCAAGTACCCCAAATCCCTGGTTACCCAGGTGATGTGGGTCCTCATCGGCCTCGTCATCGTCGCCGCGATCGTGGGTGCGCTGTAGGCACACCCCTTTTCCCATCGCCCCATCGCCTCAGCCCCAAATTGCCTCTACTGGCCCGGGCGGCGTGAAGCCTCAGCCACCCGGTGAAACAGCTCCATCTCTTTCAGATGTTCGAGAAGAACGGGGTTGCCCTGGGCGTCGGTAAGCGGAATGCACCAGTTCTCGTACTGCTCCGAGTTCGTGCCAGGCTGGTTCTGAATCCGCTCATCACCCACCATGTCCACTAGGTTGGTGCACGTCATCGCGGACGGGGTGGAAGCAATGAAGCGGGTAAGCCCGATCAGCAGTGCGTTGACATCGCCGTACTCGCCGAGGTCGCGGTTCATGAAGTCAAGATCCGCTGCCGACGTGCCTTTGAATGCGCCCTCTGCCTGGGCGTGGGCCAGCACCTGGCTGATCCACACCGCGTCGTTGGCGTTGAGCTCGTCCAGGCTCTCCTGCACCAAGCCGAGTTCGTGGCGCAGCTCGTTGTGCGCGCCCTTCATGTACCCCGCGGTCGGAGGCAGGTCGTGTGTGCCCACGGCCGTGAGCGAGAGGTTGCGGTACTGCTCGGACGGCAGCGGCGAGTTGTCCCACGGGGTCGACTCGAACCACAGCACCGTCGTGCCCAGGATGCCTTTGTCGCGCAACACCTCCTGCACCCACGGCTCAAAGGTGCCCAGGTCCTCGCCGACCACCACGGCACCGGCGCGCTGCGCCTCGAGCGCGAGCACACCGACCATCGCCTCGTGGTCGTAGTTCATGTACGCGCCCTCGGCAGGAGAATCCATTCGCGGTAGCCAGAACAGGCGGAAAAGGCCCAAGATGTGGTCCACGCGCACGCCTCCGGAGTGGCGCAGCACCGTGCGGAGCAGATCGCGCCACGGGCCGTAGCCGGCCTCGGCGAGCTTTTGCGGGTTCCACGGCGGCTGCGACCAGTCCTGGCCCTGCTGGGAGTACTGGTCCGGCGGGGCACCGACGGAGGCATCGGCCACCAGCACGTCGCGAAGCGCGTGCGCGTCGGCACCGCCAGGGTGGATACCCACCGCGAGGTCCGTCATAATTCCGATCTTCATGCCCGCAGCCTCCGCGCGCTCTTGGGCGATGCGGCGCTGCTCGTCGGCAATGAACTGCAGCCACATGTAGAACTGGGTGAGCTCGTCGAGCTCTTGCGGCCCAGCGTGGCGGCTCAATTCCGTCTCCACGGCCTGCTGAGCGCACCAGCGCGCGAACTCCTCCAGGCCCTCGCCTTCATCTTCGACGAACATCTCGAAGTCGTTTGCGCGGGCCTCGTCCGACATGGACAGGAAAAACAGTTCGCGCAGCACGGTCAGCTTGACCCGGAAAATCGTGTCGCGGTCCAGCGGCTCGGCGGTGCGGTTCATTCGCTTGAGCGGCTTGGCCAGCTCCATGATCTGCACCCGCACGTGGCTTGAAAGCCGCCGAAATTCCGGCACCGCTTCGACAGAGATGTAGATCGGGTTCACAAACCGGCGCGACGTTGGCAGGTACGGGGAGTCCTCCACCGGCGGGACCGGCTGTGCGGCGTGCACCGGGTTGATCTGGAGGAAGTCTGCGCCCTCCGCCGCGACGATCTCCGCAAGGCGGCCTAGATCGTTGAAGTCGCCGATGCCCCAGGACTCCTCCGAGCGCACCGAGTACAGCTGCGCCATCACGCCCCACACCGGGTGCTGGATGTACTCCTGGTTGGTCTCCAACACCTCGGGCACAACGATCAGCGTGCACACCTCATCCAAATCATCGGATTCCAGGTGCAGCTCATGCCAGCCGATTGGCAGGTCGCCCGGCACGTGGAACGTTGCCTCGCCCCAGGTCACACCGTCATCCGCGGTAAACGGCGGGGTCCAGTTCTCGTCCTGGTACGCGTCGCGCGAGGAGCCGTCCTCAAGCTTGATCCAGCAGTGCGCGTAATGGCCGTCGTGCACGTGCACGTTGAAGTGCTTCTCGTAGCCGGCGGTCGCGACCACGCACGGAGGGAGGGGACGGGTGGCAAACTCCGCTCGGCGGGCTTGCAGGTGGAATTGAAGTTCCTCGTCGCCCGGCTCGTCGTCAAGCGAGACGCCCAAAGCTCGCAGCAACTTCACATACGACGTCTCGGGAGGCGCAGTGATCAGGCCATTCGAGGCGCGGTAGCTGGTACCGAGGCCGTATGCCTCGGCCAGTTGCAGCAGGAGTTCCCCGTTCATCACAGAAGGCAATTCTGCCACAGCACGCGGTAAGGTGGCCCCCATGCCGTCAAAGTCCTGCACCACCGAGCTCGGGTTCACGCTGACCGATCGGGACAATTGCATCCGCCGCCTGATCACCCTCTGCCAAACCCAGCCGCACATCGTCCTCTTTTCCCGCCCCCGCAACTACGAGTGGGTGAACGTGACCGCCGGCGAGTTCCTCACCGAGGTGTACGACGTGGCAAAGGGCCTGATCAACGCAGGTGTAGAGCGGGGCGATCGCGTGGCCATCCTGTCCAACACACGCTACGAGTGGCAGCTCATGGACTTTGCCATCTGGGCCGCCGGCGCGGTGACGGTGCCGGTGTATCCGTCGTCCTCGCTGCACCAGATCCAGTGGATTTTGGAGGATTCCGGCGCGAAAATCGCGTTCGCCGAAACCCGCGACCACACCGAGCTGCTCACGCCGTTTCTCAGCGGGTATGGCGATGCGAAGCTCGAACGGCTCTACGAGTTCAACTCGGCCGGAGTGGAAACCATCAAGTTCGAAGGTCGAGATGTTGAGCAAAAGCTTATCGACGACAGGTGGCAGACGCTTACCCACTCCGACCTCGCCTCGATCGTGTACACCTCCGGCACCACCGGCCGGCCAAAGGGTGTGGAGCTGACGCACGGCAACTGGGCGTACCAGTGCAACGCGCTGCTTGAGAACGAGATTGGCAAGGTGGCGCAGCCCGGCAACCGCGTGGTGACGTTCCTGCCGCTCGCGCACGTTCTGCAACGCGCAGTGTCCATCGCGTGTTCGATAGTGGGGATGACGCAGTCGCACTGGTCTGACACGTCGACGCTGTCCGTGGAGTTGCAGCGTGTGCGTCCGAACCTGGTGCTCGGCGTGCCGCGCGTGTTTGAGAAGGTGCGCGAGGCCGCGTACAACAAGGCCGCCGACGGGTCCGCGATTGGCAAACGTGTCTTTTTGGAGGCGGAGCGCGCCGCGATCGAGTACTCCCAGGCGCTGGACACCGAAGAAGGCCCGTCGCGAGTGCAAAAAGCCAAGGTGAAGATGTTTGAGCGGCTCGTCTACTCCAAGATCAAAGACGGCATCGGCGGCTCAGTCTGGTACGGCATCACCGGCGGGTCCGCGATGAGCTCGGATCTGTCGCACTTCTTCCGCGGCATGGGCGTGCCCATTTACGAGGGCTATGGACTCACCGAAACCTGCGCCGCATCCTGCGTGAACAACAAGCACGCCAATAAGGTCGGCACCGTCGGTCGGCCGGTGAACGGCTACTCCGCCCGCATCAACGAGGACGGCGAGATCGAGTTCAAGGGCCCCGGCGTGTTCACGAAGTATTGGAACAACCCGCAAGCCACCGAAGAGGCGTTCACTGACGGCTGGTTCAACTCCGGCGACCTCGGCGAGATCGATGACGACGGCTACGTGCGCATCACCGGCCGCAAGAAGGACCTGATTGTCACCGCCGGCGGCAAGAACGTCTCGCCTGGGCCGATGGAGGAAATCATCCGCCAAGACCCGCTGATCTCCAACGCGCTGGTGGTGGGCGACGGCAAGCCGTTCGTCGGTGTGCTGGTGACGTTGGATGAGGAAGAGCTCAAACGCTGGAAGGCCAACCACAACATTCCGGCGAACCGCAAGACCGCCGAAGTTGTGCAAGATCCGGCTCTGCGCGCCGAGGTTCAGGACGCGATCAACATGGCCAACGCCACCGTATCGCGCGCTGAAGCGATCAAAAAGTTCCGCATTTTGGACCGCGATCTGAGCGAGCAGAACGACGAAATCACCCCGACCATGAAGGTCAAGCGCAACGTTGTCTTCGAGCGCTTCAAGGACGACATCGACAAGCTGTACCAACGCTAAATGTCGGCGCGCCTTGCAACCTTGGGCGTGCGCGTGCAATAGCATTGCCCCCAGTTTCCTTGTAGTTGCCTAAGATTCTTGGGGGTGTCCTGCGTGCATAAAACTGCCGCCATGCTGCGCCATCGCGAGCTCACCCAGGAGATCTACAACATCGGCGACGAGGTTGCGGAGTACATCGAGCACATCGCCGAATCCATCGCGGATTACGACGGCGAGCTCGCCGACGACTGCCTCGCCGAGTTCTCCGAAATCGTCGACGATGCCCGCCAAGACGCGCGCCGCGTCGTCGGCGAACTCATCGGCCTGCGACAGGCGCTCACCTCAGGCATGCGCGCCGGGGTGCTCTCAGCCTCAGCGCACCCAGAAGAAAAGGTTCCGGAGCCAGAGCTTCTCGACGCTTGCGGGCTCGAAGACCTCTTCCCCCTGGACGCGCCGTACTCCGTGCAGACCATGCACGATGCGCTCACCGGCCGCACCGACCTGGTGATTCAGCACCTCGGCGAGGTGGTTGAGTTCGTGCTCGAGCAGACCGACCGCGTCGCGCGCGAACTCGGTGCCGTGAGCCTGCCGCACCTCTACGCCCGCGTGGGTGATCTGGTCGAAGCTGCCGCCGACGGGTGGATTGAAACCGTCTGCGCCGACCACCCCGCCTTCACGCGCACCATGCGTGGCCAGAACCCGCCCGAGTTCCTGGAGGAGCGCGCGCGTATCAACGCCATCGTGGCCAAGGTCGCCGCAAAGCGCCGCCGCCGCGGCGCCTAGCCCCTGTGCCAGCGCCCGCTTGGGCATCCGCGCCCGCTTGGGCACCGCGCCAGCCAGACGTTCTGTAAAACATTGCAATCTTTTACAGGGATGGAAGGGCAGGACCCTACAATGGCCGCCATGACGCAGCCCTTGCGAAGCTCTACCGACACGCCGCTGGCTGAACCGAGCGCGCCTGAACCGGAGGCGCCCAAACATGACGCGTTCGGCGTGTACATCCACGTTCCGTTCTGTGCGTCCCGCTGCGGATACTGCGACTTCAATACTTACACGCCGACCGAGGTGGACACCTCCCACGCGACGTACCTCGATGCGCTGGAGAAGGAGCTCGAGCTCGCCGCCACCCAGAAACTCCCGAAGGCGGACACCGTATTCATCGGCGGCGGAACGCCAAGCCTGCTCGGCGCCGACGGCCTGGGCCGCATCCTCACCGCGATCAAGAACACGATCGGCATCAATCCGAACGCGGAGATCACCACCGAGTCCAACCCGGAATCGACCAGCCCCGAGTACTTCGAAGGCCTGCTCAGGCACGGTTTCACGCGCGTGTCGCTGGGCATGCAGTCGGCATCCACACCCGTGCTCAGGGTGCTTGACCGCCGCCACACCCCGGGCCGCGCCACCCAAGCTGCCCGCGAGGCGCACGCTGCCGGTTTCGCCCACATCAACCTGGACATGATCTACGGCACGCCCACGGAAACGGACGACGACGTGCGCGCGACGCTCGACGCCGTCCTCGACACGCCAGTCGACCACGTCTCCGCCTACAGCCTCATCGTCGAAGACGGCACCGCCATGGCCCGCAAGATCCGCCGCGGCGAGCTGCCGGAGCCGGACGAAGACACTTACGCCACCCGCTACGAGCTCATCGCCGACGCCCTCGAGAAGAACGGCTTCGACTGGTACGAGGTGTCCAACTGGGCGAAGCCGGGCGGCGAATGCCGCCACAACCTGCTGTATTGGACAGGCGGCAACTGGTGGGGCGCCGGCCCCGGCGCCCACAGCACCATCAACCACACCCGCTTCCGCAACGTGAAGCGCCCGGAGCGCTACGCCGCAATGCTCGCGGGAGGAACTCTCCCCATCGCCGAAACCGAAGAGCTCACCGCCGACATCCTGCACTTCGAAGACATCATGCTGGGACTGCGGCTCAAGCAAGGGGTGCCGTCGGGGTGGGTTAACGGTGACGTCGATAAGCATGTGCGAAACGGCCTCCTTGCGAAAGGTGAGCGCATTGCAGTGACCGACAAGGGCCGATTGCTTATCGACGGGATCATCACCGACCTCCTTGCTTCTGAAGACGCAGAGTAACCTGGGCAACTATGAGTGCGGCGGAAGAGAGGCGACGGGCGGTCCTGCGCGCCATTGTTGCTGATTACATCGCCAGCCAGGAGCCAGTGGGGTCGAAAGCGCTGGTGGAGCGCCACGGGCTGAAGGTGTCGCCGGCGACGATCCGCAACGACATGAGCGTGCTGGAGAGCGAAGGCTACATCGAGCAGACGCACGCGTCGTCGGGACGCATTCCGACGGAGGCTGGCTACCGCGCGTTTGTGGACGCACTGCACGACGTGAAGCCGCTGTCGAGTGCGGAGCGCCACGCGATCCTGGACTTCCTGGAAAACGGCGTGGACATGGAAGATGTGCTGCGCCGCTCGGTGACGCTGCTTGCGCAGCTGACGAACCAGGCGGCGGTGGTGCAGCTGCCCACTCTGAACGTGAGCCGCGTGAAGCACTGCGAAGTGGTGGCGCTTTCGCCAACCCGGCTGCTGTTGGTGCTGATCACGGACGCGGGGCGCGTCGACCAGCGCAACGTGGAGCTGGACGCGCCGATTGACGACGACGGCGTGCGCGCCCTGCGCGAGCTGCTCAACGACGTGCTGGTGGGCGTCACGATGCGCGAGGCGGCGCAACAGCTTGCGGCGCTGGCGGCACGCGCACCGGAGGCGATCGCCCCGGCGGTGGAGCGCGCCACCGCCGTGCTGATTGACACGCTGGTGGAGACCACCTCGGACCGCCTGCTCATCGCAGGCGCCGGCAACCTCATCCTGGCCGGCGAACTGCATACCGTCATCGCCGCGTTGGAGGAGCAGGTGGTGGTGCTGAAACTGCTCGCCAGCGCGCAGGAGCTGGAGCAGGTTTCGGTGCGCATTGGGCGCGAGAACGAGGATGAGGAATTATCGCGTGCCAGCATTGTTACAACTGCATACGGGGCTGGCGCGGAGGCCCTCGGCGGCTTAGGGGTCGTCGGTCCGACGCATATGGACTATCCGGGTACCATTCAAAAGGTTGCCACTGTCGCCAGCTACATCAGCCGCATTCTGCGCGGCGAATAGAAAGGTTTTGTCAGTTTTGGCTCGGGATTACTACGGCATCCTTGGTGTGGACCGGGAAGCGACCGAACAAGAGATTAAAAAGGCGTACCGCAAACTGGCGCGCAAGTATCACCCGGACGTCAACCCGTCCGAGGAGGCGCAGGAGCGCTTCGCGGAGATTTCGCTGGCGCAAGAGGTGTTGCTGGATCCGCAGAAGCGCTCGATTGTGGACCGCGGCGGAGACCCCATGGAGCAGGCCGACATGGGCCCGGGTGCGGGCGGTTTCGGCGGTGGCCTAGGCGATATCTTCGAGGCGTTCTTCGGCGGCGGCGCCGCAGCGCGCGAGCCGCGCTCCCGCGTGCAGCACGGCAACGACGCCCTGCTGCGTACCACGGTCACGCTGGAAGAGGCGTACGCGGGCGTGAAGAAGGAAGTCTCGGTCGATACCGCCGTGGTGTGCGACCGCTGCCACGGCACCGGCTCCGAATCCGAATCTAAGCCCGTCACCTGCGATAACTGTCAGGGCATGGGCCAGGTCCAGGAGGTGCAGCAGTCCTTCCTGGGCAACATCATGACCACGCGCGACTGCCCGAAGTGTCGCGGCTTCGGCGAGATCATCAAGGATCCGTGCCGCCAGTGCGCCGGCGATGGCCGCGTGCGCGCGACCCGCGACATCATCGCGAACATCCCCGCGGGCATCGCCACCGGCATGCGCATCCGCATGGCTGGCCAGGGCGAGGTGGGCCACGGCGGCGGCCCTGCCGGCGACCTCTACGTGGAGGTGCAGGTTGAGCCGCACCCGTACTTCATGCGCGACGGCGAGCACCTGCGCCTGCGCCTCAACGTTCCGATGTACGACGCCGCGCTGGGCACCGAGATCACCGTGCCCAACCTCGCGGGCAGCGATACCCTCATCGAGGTCCCCGCGGGCACCCAGCCCGGCGACACCATCGTGCTGCCCGGCGAGGGCATGCCGATCGTGCGCTCGGACCGCTCGGGCGACCTCATCGCCCACGTCCAGGTGGTCGTGCCCACGGAGCTGTCCAACCAGGAGCGCGAGGCCCTTGAGACATTGCGCGACGGCTGCGCCGACAACACTTCGGTGCATACCGAGGAGGGCCCCGCCGGCGAGGGCTTCTTCTCCCGCGTGCGAGATCGGTTCCGCCGCTAGTGTCGCTGCCGTACTTCCTCAGCGCCAACCCGCTCGCCGGCGTCCTCACCGGCGCGGAGGCGCAGCATGCGCACGTCAAGCGCATCGAGGCGGGGGAGCACATCATGCTTATCGACGGCTGCGGGCTCGCCGCCGAAGTCAAAGTCACCGCAGCCTCAAAATCAGAAGTTCGGGGAGAGGCTGTCGGCCACCACACCGTTCAGCAGCCCACCCCGCGCGTCACCGTCGTCCAGGCGATTCCGAAGTCGGAGCGTGCGGAACTCGCCGTCGACCTCGCAGTGCAGGCAGGGGCGGACGCGATCATTCCGTGGATCTCGCACCGCACCATCGCGCGCTGGCCGGAGAACAAGCAGGCCAAGCAGGTAGAGAAGTGGCAGCAGCAAGCGCTCGCGAGTGCGAAGCAAGCCCGCCGAGCGTGGGTGCCGCAGGTTTCGTCTCCGATGACTTCGCGTGAGCTCGGAGGCGTCGATAAGCAAAAGCTTGTGCTGCACGAGGATGCTGAAACCTCGATCAAAGAGGTGGACCTCGGCGACGAGCTGTACTTGGTGATTGGTCCGGAAGGTGGCATCGGTGCGGACGAGCTGGAGCTGATCGGCGGCACGCCCGTGAAGCTTGGGCCGGAGGTGTTGCGCACGGCGAGCGCGGCGTTTGCTGGGCTTTGTGCGATCGGCACGCTGACAAACCGCTGGTAGGGTAAGGGAGCGTTATGGAAGAACTGGTCACTCGCAAGATCGATCTGGACTCGGCGTACGCGCAGTCCGTGCTCGGGGTCAACGACGAGAACCTGCGGGTGCTCAACCAGAACCTCGGTGTGGACGTGCACGCGCGCGGCACAACCGTGACGGTGCGCGGCGAAGAACACCGCGTGGCGCACGTGCTGCGCGTGTTCGACGAGCTGGAGTCCATGGCGCGCCGCGGCGTACCCATCAGCGCGGACACCGTGGTGCACGCGACCCGCATCATGGAGACGGAGGCGCCGGAGTCCGTCGCGGAGATGCTCGGCGCGGAGATTGTCGCGCGCAAGGGCAAGGTGATCCGCCCGAAGACCGCTGGGCAGCGCCGTTACGTGGATGCGATCGACGAGAACACGATTACGTTTGGCATCGGCCCGGCCGGCTCTGGCAAGACCTACCTCGCGGTGGCGAAGGCGGTGCAGGCGCTGCAGAACAAAGAGGTCAAGCGCATTATTCTGACCCGTCCCGCGGTCGAAGCCGGCGAGAAGCTCGGCTTCCTGCCCGGCACCCTGAGCGACAAGATTGACCCGTACCTGCGCCCGCTGTACGACGCACTGCGCGACATGCTCGATCCGGAGATGATCCCGAAGCTCATCGAGGCCGGCATCATCGAAGTCGCCCCGCTGGCCTATATGCGCGGGCGCACGCTCTCGGATGCGTTCGTGATCCTCGACGAGGCCCAGAACACCACCGGCGCGCAGATGAAGATGTTCCTCACTCGCCTCGGCTTCGGCTCGAAGATGGTGGTCACCGGCGACGTCTCGCAGGTCGACCTGCCGCGCGGCACCGTCAGCGGCCTGCGCGTGGCGCGGCGCATCCTCGGCGATATCGAAGGCATCTCCTTCCAGGAGCTGCGCGCGGACGACGTGGTGCGCCACCACCTGATCTCGCGCATCGTCGCCGCCTACGACCGCCACGACGCGCAGAACGCCGCGCGTTACGAAAAGCGCCAGCGCGAGCTGGAGCGCGAGCGCGAGGCCGAAGCTGGAGCTGGAAGCGGAGCGGAGGCGCAGCCGTGAGCATCGAAGTTTTGAATGAGTCAGGTGAGGCAGAGGTCAATGAGCAAATGCTTATCGACGTCTGCTCCTACGCGCTGACAGCCATGGACGTGCACCCCGACGTGGAAGCCACCATCACGCTGGTGGACGAGCCGACGATGGCAGACCTGCACGTGCGCTGGATGGACCTGGAAGGCCCGACGGATGTGATGAGCTTTCCCATGGATGAGCTCACTCCCGGTGGCGGGCGCCCGGATGCCAAGGAGCTCGGCCCGTCGATGCTCGGCGACATCATCTTGTGCCCGTCGTACGCGCGCAAGCAGGCGGACATGGCCGGCCACGACTTGGCCCACGAGCTCGCGCTGCTCACCGTCCACGGCGTGCTGCACCTTTTGGGCTACGACCACATCGCGCCCGACGACGAGCGCGAAATGTTCGCACTGCAGAACGAGCTGCTCGCGGACTGGTACGACTCGCTGAGCGCGCGCGGGGTGGAGTATCAGCCCAAGCCGACTGGCACGCACGCGTTCCCGTCGGCCGCCGACCGCGACGAGCTGGACCGCAAGATGCGGGAGGCGGATCAGTAGGTGGAATTCACCGCCGCGTACGCCGTCACCACCGTCGTCGCGCTACTGCTTTCGGGCCTTTTAGGCTCGGTGGAGTCGGCGCTTGCCCCGATCTCGCGGGCGCGCGTGGAGACGATGCACAAAGACGAAGTCTCCGGTGCTCATGCGCTGCTTCGCGTCCTGGACAACCGCGCCAGCCACGTCAACACGCTGGTGATGCTGCGGACCGTCCTGGACGTGGTCGCCGCGGTGTTCGCCGCGATGTTGGCTATGGACCTCATCGATTCCGACGCGTGGGCGATCACCGCCGCCGTCGCCGCGGTAACGCTGTTGCAGTTCGGCATCATCGGCGTCTTCGCTCGTACGGCCGGTAAGCGCAACCCGTACACCATCTCGCTGCGCGCCGCGCAGTGGCTTATCGCGTTCCACCGCTTCCTCGGACCGCTGTCCGGCCTGCTCATCAGGGTGGGAAATGTCTTCCACCCGGGCGAGGACTTCCGCGACGGGCCGTATGCCACTGAGGTAGAGCTGCGCGAGATGGTCGAGGTCGCACAGGAACAAGGCGTGGTGGAAACCACCGAAGGCCGCATGATCCAGAACATTTTCGACCTCGCGTCCACCCACGCCCGCCAAGTGATGGTGCCGCGCCCGGAAATGATCTGGATCGAGGACGACAAAACTGCCGCCCAGGTCACGCGCCTCATGGTGCGCTCCGGCCACTCGCGCGTGCCGGTGATCGGCGAGGATGTCGACGACATCGTCGGCGTCGCCTACCTGAAGGACATGTTCGGCGACGACGGCGCACCCATCGACCCAGATACCCGTGTCCTGCGCGCCTGCCGCGAGCCGCTTTTCGTCCCCGAATCGAAGCCGCTCGACGTGCTGCTCAAGGAGATGCAGCAGCTGAACACGCACATCGCCATCGTGATCGATGAATACGGTGGCGTCGCTGGCCTGCTCACCATGGAGGACCTGCTGGAAGAGATCGTCGGCGAGATCACCGACGAATACGACGAGGACGAAGCCGCGCCCATCGAGCACCTCAATGAGCGCCTGCTGCGCGTCCAGGCTCGCCTCCCGCTCGACGACCTGGTCGACCACCTCACCGACCACCTCGACTACGAGCTGGTTTACGAGGACGAGGTCAAAGACTCCGTCGACACCGTCGCCGGCCTACTCTCGTACGAGCTCGGCCGCGTGCCCCTGCCCGGCTCCTCCATCACCCACAACGGGCTGACCTACACCGCCGAAGGCGGCCGCGATCGCCGCGGTCGCGTGAAGACTCGCACCGTGCTCATTGACGTGCCCATCTCCGCGGAAGAGGAGCCGATTGCGCAGGACTGACCGTCGACAAGCAAAATAGCTCCTATGAACATTCTCTCGATCCGATCGGCGGTGGCCTACGGGCACGTGGGAAACTCGGCGGCGGTGTTCCCGCTGCAGCGCATCGGGCACGAGGTCTGGCCCGTGTACACGGTGAATTACTCCAACCACACGGGTTACGGCCAGTGGCAGGGCCCGATCATTCCGGCGGCGGATGTCGCCTCGGTGATTGCGGGAGTCGGGGAGAGAGGGGCTTTTTCGCTTATCGACGCCCTGTTGTCCGGCTACCAGGGCTCTTCCGAGATCGCCGAAGTCATCGTGGATGCTGTGGCGCAGGTGAAAGAGGCGAACCCCGCGGCGATTTACGCGTGCGACCCGGTGATGGGCAACGCGAAGTCCGGCTGCCACGTGGCCGATGACATCCCGCCGCTGCTGCGCTCCAAGGTGGTGCCGGTGGCGGATGTGATCACGCCGAACCAGTTCGAGCTGGGGTATTTGGTGGAGCAGGACGCGACCGATTTGGATTCTACGCTGCGTGCGGCTGCGGCGGCGCGCGAGATGGGGCCGTCGGTGGTGCTGGTGACCTCGGTGGAGCGCCCGGATGCGCCGGAGGACGTCGTGGAGATGATCGCGGTTGACGACGCTGGCGCGTGGATCGTGCAGACGCCTCGCCTGCCGTTCAAGCGCAACGGCTCCGGCGACGTCACCGCCGCGCTGTTCACGGGGCACTATTTGAACGCGGGCGCCGCGGGTGCCGCGGGGGAGTCCGCATCTGCGGGCGGGGCCGCTTCTGCGGGCGAGACCGTACCGATCGCGGAGGCGCTGGCGAAGACCGCATCCAGCGTCTACGACATGCTGAAGCTCACCTTCGAAGCGGACTCGCGCGAGCTGAAACTGGTCGAGGCGCAGGAATTCTACGCCAATCCGCGCATGCAGTTCAGCGTCGAAGCGCTGTAGGCATTGACCGGGACACCCCAGGTGCTATAATTGCGTCATCATGATCAGCCCGTTGCCCAGTGCGCGGGCTGATTTTCTTCCACCGGGGGTTAGGAAGAGTGGAGTATCAAAAAGATTGGCTGTCGGTCGAGCAACAGATAGAGAGATTGCGTTTGCGGGGACTCACGATTGATGACGAATCGCAGGCTGCTCGCCTCCTGAACTCGATCGGTTACTACAGACTCACCGGGTACCTGTACCCATTCTTAGAAACCGAAGCCCGCGTTGATTTCGACGGCCGGCGCCAAATAACGGTTCTCCCCAAATATCGAGAGGGCACAAGGCTAAACGATGCGATCGAGTTAGTGGACTTTGATCGGAGCCTGCGCTTGGCGGTTCTAGATGGGGTGGAGCGGATCGAAATCGCAGCAAGGATGCGGATCGGTCATGAAATTGGCCGGCACGGGCCGTTTACACACGAAAACCCGGATTATTTCGATCGATCCTTCACTGAGTCAAGAACCGACAGCCGTCAACCGGCCGCTAGTAAACACGTCCAGTGGCTCACCAGGGTCAAAGAACGCCGGGATGGGTCCGATGAGAGGTTTGTCGCACACTTTCGAGACAAATACGACGATCGAATGCCAATTTGGGCTCTCACCGAGATCCTCGAGTTGGGACAACTATCCAGACTGTACCAAGGCATGCCCCAAGCAGATGCCGAAACTGTTGCGATTCAGTTTGGTGTCCCCAACAAGAAACTCATGGCAAGCTGGCTTAGCTCGTTGAACTACGTCCGGAACGTAGCGGCTCATCATTCGCGTTTGTTCAACCGTAAGCTTCAACACGCTCCGAAACGCCCGAAGGCGGGACAGATTTCATCTCTGGATCACCTGGTGGAGTCTGACTCTCCGAAAGCTAAATTCGGCACGTATAACGCACTCGCTATAGTTGCCTACCTTCTGCGGTCTGTAGAGACCGGAACAGGTTGGGTGCCGCGCCTTGGCGCATTGCTTTCGACCTTTCCGGAAAGCGACTCGATTACGATTGCGTCCATGGGTGTCCCGGCCGGCTGGCGCGATCTTGACCTGTGGTCGAATCCTTGAAGGGATCCCATAGGATCAATGTGTGAACATCATTTCGCTGCAGTCCGCTGTCACATTCGGCCACGTCGGCAACTCGGCCGCGGTGTTTCCGATGCAGCGCCTCGGCCACGAAGTGTGGCCGGTCTACACCGTGAACTTCTCCAACCACACGGAGTACCCGTCGTGGCGCGGGCCTGTGATCGCGCCCTCTGACGTTGCTGCGGTGCTCGACGGGATGTCCTTCGCATTCAGCGAGGTCGACGTGTTTCTCACCGGTTACCTTGGCTCGCCCGAACTCGCCGAGGTGGTGTTTGACACCGTCCAGCGCATCAAGGCCGCCAATCCGGACGCGCTGTACGTGTGCGATCCGGTGATCGGCAACGCCACCGTCGGGTCGTTCGTGGGCGAGGAAATCCCGGATGTATTCAGGGAGCAGCTCATTCCGCTTGCCGACGCCATTACGCCCAACCATTGGGAACTCGCCCTTCTGACCGGAACCGATTTGCTCACGGTCGGCGACACCGTTTCTGCGGCGCGGAATCTCTGCGACCGTGCACTGGTCACCTCCATCGGTGCGTACACCGATGAGACCCTGGGCATGCTCGACATCACGCCTGATGCGGCCCTGTTGGTGGAAACGCCGCGCCTGGGCGGGAACGTTGTCGGTGCGGGTGACCTGGCGACCGCGCTCTTTGCCGCCATGCAGGATCAACCCAGCGCAGACCGGCTCTCACACCTGGCTGGCACGATGTTCGACATCGTCTCCGTGGTGCGCGAGCGCGACCTCGCTGAACTCCCGCTCGTCGAGTGCCAGGACCTTATCGTCGACCCGCGCTCTCGCTTCACCCCAACCCCGGTCTAGCCAACAACCAACCAGCCAAGCCCCCCGCCCGGCTCCTCCCACTCAACTCCAAACCCGGACAATTCCAGCAAACCCGGATAACTTCATGGTCTTACGTACAAACTTAGATACATAATGGCCACCAACTATCCGGGTTTGTCGGCATTGTCCGGGTTTGAGATGGGTTTTGGCCCGGCCTGGGACGGGCTGGGTCGTCGGGGTGAGTGGTTGGGGCTGGGCATGGGCACCAAGGGCAGCGGCGCTCGGCCGGTAGAATCACCGACATGAACCCCACCAACGACGGCGCCTTCTTCCCTGACTTCGATGAGGCCGACTTGCCCGCGGACGCAAATGCGAACGTGGATGCCGCTGCGGGAACCGGCGGGGATGCTGCCGCAGGTGCAAACGCGGAGGCCGCTACAGGTGAGAGCGCGGGGTACGGGGGATTCACGGACACGCCCGAGGGGTTCCGCTCCGGCTTCGTCGGGTTTGTGGGTAGGCCGAACACTGGCAAGTCGACGCTGACGAATGCGCTGGTGGGCGAGAAGATCGCGATTATGGCGGATCAGCCGGAGACGACTCGTCACCCGATTCGCGGCATCATCAACCGCGAGGACGCGCAGATCATCGTGGTGGACACACCGGGCATCCACCGCCCGCGCACGCTGCTCGGCGAGCGCCTCAACGACGCGGTCAAAGACACCTACGCCGAGGTCGACGTCATCGGGTTCACCGTTCCGGCCGACGAGAAGATCGGTCCCGGCGACCGCTACATTTACGAGCAGATTCGGGCGGTGAAGCCGAATGCGCCGATCGTCGGCATTGTGACCAAACTGGACAAGGCGTCGAAGGATGTTGTCGGCGAGCGCCTCATCGAGCTCCACGAACTGCTCGGCGAAGAATCCGAGGTCGTTCCGATCTCCGCGACCTCCGGTGTGCAACTCGACGTGCTGCTCGACGTTTTGGTGGACAAGCTGCCGGAAGGCCCGCGCTTTTACCCGGAAGACCACGTCACGGACGAGGACATGGAAACGCGCATCGCTGAGCTGATCCGTGAGGAAGCGCTGCAAGGCTTGCGTGAAGAGCTGCCGCACTCTGTCGCGGTGCAGATCGATGAGATGCACGTCGACGAGGCGGACACCAACGACCCGAAGCGCATGATGATCTACGCCGTGATCTACCTCGAGCGCCCGGGACAGAAGAAGATCCTCGAAGGCCCGGACGGGCGGCGTCTCAGCGGCATCACGCACCGCGCGCGTCGCCAGATCGTCGACCTCATCGGCCGCAACGTTTACCTTGACCTGCGCATCAAGGTGCTGAAGAACTGGCAGTCCGACCCGAAGGCACTTGGCCGCCTTGGCTTCTAGCTCCAGCTCCCGCGGATTCCGAGCAGGCGGCTCCAGGCCGTCGTGGCGCGACCGCGCCTTCGTCGTGCGCACCTACGACTTCGCCGAAGCCGATCGCGTGATTGTCCTGCTCACCCGCGACCACGGCCTCGTCCGCGGGGTGGCGAAGGGGGTCCGCAAGTCCAAATCCCGATTCGGGTCGCGCCTACAGCCGTTTGTTGATGTGGACGTGCAGGTGTATCCGTCGAAAAGCAATGGCTTGTCGACGATCACCGGTGCCGACACGGTGACCTATTACGGGCACAAGATCACCGACGATTTCGACCGCTACACCGCCGCGTGTGCGGTAATGGAGACGGCGGAGCGTCTCAGCTTCGATCAGGGCGACCCGGTGCTGTTTGCGCTGGTGGAGGAGGCGCTGGAGCGGCTGCAGCGCGCGGAGCACCCAACAATGGTGCTGGACAGTTTCATTCTGCGCGCGACCGAGCATGCCGGCTGGGGCTTAAGCCTGTTCAACTGCGCGAACTGCGAAGCGCCGGGGCCGCACAAGGCGTTCAACGCGGCTGTCGGCGGCGCGGTGTGCAACAACTGCCGCCCGCCGGGGTCGGCGGATGTGAACCCGGAGGTGCTGCACACGATGTGGCTGATTCAGCACGGGCGCGCCGCCGACGCGGAGTTCGTGGAACAGATGCACCGGCTGACTACGGCGCATCTGCAGTACAACCTGGAGGCAGGTCTGAAGTCTCTGCGCATCATGGAGCAGGCATAATAGAGGGGTGAATTTCCCGCAGCCGCCCGCAATTGACCCGCAGTTCATCCCTCGTCACATCGCGCTGGTGATGGACGGCAACGGTCGCTGGGCGCAAGAGCGCGGGCTGCCGCGCACCGCCGGGCACCAGCGCGGCGAGGCGGTGCTGATGGAATGCGTCGATGCCTGCATCGCGCTCGGCCACGTGGAATGGCTCTCCGCGTACGCGTTCTCCACGGAGAACTGGCGCCGCTCACACTCCGAGGTCCGCTTCCTCATGGGCTTTAGCCGCGACGTGCTGCGCCGCCACCGCGACGAACTGCACGAGAAGAACGTGCGCGTCGTGTGGGCGGGCCGCCGCCCACGCCTGTGGCGCAGCGTCGTGCGCGAACTCGAGGAGGCAGAAGAGCTCACCCAAGACAACACCGGGGTCACGCTCGCTATGTGCATCAATTACGGTGGCAGGGCAGAGCTTGTCGACGCCACCCGCGCCATGGTCAAAGACGCCAACGCCGGGCTCATCCGCCCCGAGGACATCACGGAGAAGTCGCTGTCGGAGTTCCTCTACCGCCCGGATATGCCGGATGTGGACCTCTTCTTGCGGCCTTCGGGGGAGCGGCGCACGTCGAACTTTCTGCTGTGGCAGTCGGCGTACGCGGAGATGGTGTACCAGGACACGCTGTTTCCGGACTTCACCCCGCAGCACATGTACGACGCCGTGTTGGAGTACGCGAAGCGCGACCGACGCTTCGGCGGTGCGGTGGATAAGTTCGCGCCCGAGTCGAGCTAGGCGCGCGATTCCTGGCACGTGACGCAGGTGCCGTAAATCTCGGCATCGTGGCCGACGAGCTCGTAGCCGAAGCGTTCCGAGATTAGCTCGGCCCACTTCTCCACAGGCCCGCCTTCAACTTCTTCGCTGCGTCCGCAACTGGTGCACACCAGGTGGTGATGGTGGTGGTCGGTGAGACAGTGGCGGTAGAGGGTTTCACCCTCCGGGGTCTGGAGCACATCGACAGCGCCGATCTCGGAGAGGGACTGCAGGGTGCGGTAGACCGTCGTTAAGCCTGCTTGCTCTCCGCGAGCTTCGAGTGCTTCATGGATGGTTTTTGCTGAGGCGAACTTGTCGATTTCCCGCAGGGTTTCCACGACCGCTGTCCGCTGCTTGGTCATGCGGGGGCCGAGCTTGGGAATCGGCTGGGTGCTGGACTGGCTGCGGCGCTGCGGGGACATGTGCGCCTAGGTTAGTCCTTCTTCGGGCGCGCGGTGGACGGGGTGAGGCCAGGGTCTTTGTCGGGCCGGATTCCGGGAGGCGGCTCGTTGACTGCCACAATGCCCCCGCCGGGCATTGCGGCGGCGGGCTTACGCCGTGAGGACTCCTTCGTGCTGCGGCGGTGGTCGAGTTCGCCGGTGCCGGCGACGGTGGATAGTTCGACGATGATGTCGATAATCGCTGGCTGCGCCAGGGAGTAGATGACCTCACGGCCGGCGCGGCGTGATTCCACGAGTCCGACGCACTTGAGCACGCGTAGGTGCTGCGAGATGAGTGGCTGGGATTTGCCCAGCTTGGTCACCAACTCGTGCACGACGTGGTCGCCGGTATGGAGCAGAAACAGGATGCGGAGGCGAAGTTGGGAGTCAAGTGCCCCGAGAAGCTCCGCAACGAGCTCGAGCTCTCGGGGTGCCAAAGAACCAGGATCGCGCATGGCGGAAGGCCCGTCTCCCTTCTCTCCTGGATGCCCGGGAGTTCGTCAGCGGTTAATGAAACGTTGATAGGTTAATATTGCCAAACTGCTGAAAATGTTACTGCACTGAGGGTACACAACGAGACTTAAATGTCTAAATCTCTATGTTTGGCGGGCGCTGCCTTGGCGCACTGGGCACACAGCTTGTCGCACGTGTTCGCTACACTAGGCACGATAACTTTCCGTCCCTGCATTTATCCAGGAGATTTCAACGTGCCGGCGAGCAAGATCGATACAGTAGTCAACCTCTGCAAACGTCGAGGGCTGGTGTACCCCGCAGGTGAGATCTACGGCGGTACCCGCTCTGCATGGGACTACGGCCCGCTTGGCGTGGAGCTGAAGGAGAACCTCAAGCGCCAGTGGTGGCGCCACATGGTGCAGCTGCGCGAGGACACCGTGGGTGTTGACACTTCGATCATCTTGCCGCGCCAGGTGTGGGTGGCTTCCGGTCACGTCGAGGTGTTCACTGACCCACTGGTGGAGTCCTTGCACACCCACAAGCGCTACCGCGCCGACCACCTGCTGGAGGCGTACGAGGAGAAGCACGGCCACCCGCCGGCTAACGGCCTCGCCGACATCCCGGATCCGGAGACCGGCCAACCAGGCAACTGGACTGAACCGCGCGCGTTCTCCGGCCTGATGAAGACCTACCTCGGCCCGGTAGATGATGAAGAGGGTCTGCACTACATGCGCCCGGAGACCGCTCAGGGCATCTTCGTGAACTTCAAGAACGTGATGACGTCGGCGCGTATCAAGCCGCCGTTCGGCATCGCCAACATCGGTAAGTCCTTCCGCAACGAGATCACCCCGGGCAACTTCATCTTCCGTACCCGCGAGTTTGAGCAGATGGAGATGGAGTTCTTCGTTAAACCCGGCGAGGACGAGACCTGGCACCAGTACTGGATTGATAACCGCCACCAGTGGTACGTCGATCTGGGCATTGACCCGGAGAACCTGCGCCTCTACGAACACCCGCAGGAGAAGCTCAGCCACTACTCCAAGCGCACCGTGGACATCGAGTACGCTTTCGGTTTCACCGGTTCGAAGTGGGGCGAGCTTGAGGGCGTGGCCAATCGCACGGATTACGACCTGAAGACGCACGCCGAGGCATCGGGCGAGGACCTGAGCTTTTTCGACCAGGAGACCAACGAGCGCTGGATCCCGTACTGCATCGAGCCCGCTGCGGGTCTCGGTCGCGCGATGATGGCCTTCCTCATCGATGCTTACCACGAGGAAGAGGCCCCGAACACCAAGGGTGGCACCGACACCCGCGTCGTGTTGCGCCTGGACCGCCGCCTCTCGCCTATCAAGGTCGCGGTCCTGCCGCTGTCGAAGAAGCCGGAGCTTTCCGGCCCGGCCGAGGTGCTCGCGCGCACCCTGCGCCAGCACTGGAACATCGACTACGACACCTCCGGTGCAATCGGCCGCCGCTACCGCCGCCAAGACGAGATCGGCACCCCGTTCTGCGTGACCTACGACTTTGACACCCTCGAAGACCAGGCGGTCACCGTGCGCGAACGCGACACCATGGAGCAGGAGCGCGTGCCGCTGGCGGAGCTCGAGAGCTACCTCGCCGCCCGCCTCATCGGCTGCTAGGGGCAGGAGTACTCGCGCATGCACTACGTGAGCTGGGACCGCGCCGACAAGGACAACCTGAAGCTGCTCGCCGAGGCAGGCCCTGAGGTGCTCGGCGTGTTCCAACCCGACCGGGCAAGCGTCAACGGTGAGATCTGGGACTTGGTGGTCAGCCCCGAGTCCGGCGCGATCGCCACCCGCGGTGGCGACGAAATTGTCCGTGCGCACGATCCGCTGCGCCGCGGCGACCGCGTCCGCGTCGACATCGAGGGCCGTCAGTACCTCATGGTCGGCGAGAGCTCGCGCAACTGGATCATCGACGACGCCGACGGCAACAAAGTCGCCCAGTTCACCCGCGACCAGTCTGGCGTGCGCAAAGCCATCCTCGAGTTCGAGGGCGAAACCCACCTGCCGTTGACCGACATCGCGGGCTTGGCCTGGCTCTCGCGCTCGCTCACCGAGGCCCGCCAAGTCCAGTCGGCGAACGTCCTCATCGCTACACTCACGCTCATGTCCGCAGTCGCGCTCGCAGTTTGGTTCCTGATGTGATCTGGCAGAGCACTTCGCTTATCGACGGCCCGGTCAACGCCCATTTCGACGCAACGTCGAACACCTTGGTCGCGGGGTCAGAGACGCTTCGGTTCACCTCCACCGACCCGACTGACCTACGTGCCGTCGACGCGGAGGGCCACACCTACCGCCTGGTCAAGCGCAGCATCACCGTCGCGCGCTACGAGGCCATCTGCAGCGCTGAAGGTGCAACGGGGGAGAGGGGCCGCCGCTACACCGCGCGACGCGCGGGCGGCGTCATCGAGCGGCGTCGCGAGATTGCCAATGAGGCTGGCGAGCCGGTTGCGGTGGCCGTCGGCAAGCTAAATGGCGATCTTGAGCTGCGGCCGACTGGTGGTGCCCAGGTGCCGTTTCTGGACCTGGCGTTCATCTCGTGGGCGCTGACGTATGTGGATGCGCCCACGCGACGCACGCTCTACTAACCCAAAGCTAATTAGAAGGTGCCGCCGCGAGAGATCGGCCCGCCACCGCCGCCGCCGGAGAATCCGCCGCCGCCCATGGAGCCGCCGCGGTAGCCTCCGCCGCCACCGCCGCCGAGGATCGCACCCCACAGCACAGCCTGCGCCATGCTGTTCGCGGTCTGGCGGTTCTGGGCTGCGCGGTAGCGGTCGATGTCGTCGTTCGCGGCCTTCGCGGCGCGGCGTGCGGTGTCGGTTGCGGCGCGCGCCCACTCGATGGCGTTGCGGGTATCGCGGGTGCGCAGCTGGTGCGCCTGCGCGTGCTGCTTCTTCGCCTCCGCGAGCAGGGTGCGCGCGTGGGAGCCGATGATGCGGCCGCGGGAGCGGATGAGGTCCTCTGCGCCCTGGATCTGCGCGGTGGCCACCTGCATCTGCTGGTCGAAGAGTTGGAGCAGACGATTCTGGTCACCGGCCGCGCCGCGGGCGCGCTCGAGCTCTTGATCCACGCGCGCATCCACGTCGGCGAGCTCGGTGTAAAGCGCAAGCGGCTCGGAGTCCACGCGCGAATCCGCGGTCGCCAGCACCTCGCGGGCAGCGGCGGCCACCTCGTCGAGGGCGCGGACGTCGATACGCGCGCCCTGCTGGGTTGCGCCCTTGATCTGCTCGATCTCGCGGAGCTCGTCCTCGATCTCGCGGCGCAGTGCCGGCAGGTTGTTCTGCGCGGTGCGGATGTTGTCTTCGGCGTGCTCGATGCCGGCGAGGTTCTTGTCGGCGATGTCCACGGCGCGTTCCGCGTTGGCCAGGATGTCGATGAGGGCGCCTTGGCGGCCGGCCCCGGCGTCGGCAAGCTTGCTGGCTTCGTTGAGGTGTTTTTCTGCCTCCTCGAGCGACTCGGTGGCGATGTCGACGTTTTCGGTGATGCTCTGGATCATCTCCTGCGGGTGACGCTGCTTCAGCTCATCGAGCGTGCGCTGCGCAGGTTCGAGGCGCGCACGGATGTCGATGGTGCGGGCGCGAACCTTGTCCACCTCTTCCGGCGCGCGCATGAGCACGCCGCGCATCTCGTTGAACTCCTGCGTCTTGTCGCGCAGGGACTGCTCGGCCTGGCCGGCGGAGGAGATGATGTCCACAAGCATCGCGCGCTTCTCCGGCTCGGTCTCGGGGATCGCGTCGTAAAGCTTCTGGTGCGTGGAGAACGCGCGCTGCAGCGTCGTCGTCGCAGAGTTCATTGCGGAGGTGAACGGGCGGACGCGGTCCGCGCCGAACTCGGCGGTAGCCAGGCGCAGTTCCTCGCGGCCCTGGTTGACGGACTCGTCGGCGGAGACGAGCGCCTCGCGGGCGCGCTCCTCGAGCGTCGGCGTCGGCAGGCGGCCCAGCGAATCGGTGTCCGACGGGTCGAGCGCACGAGCGGATTCGAGCTGCTTGGAGCGGGTCTTCGTGTCGTTGCGTCGCGATGCCGCGTAGAGACCGCCGCCAGCCAGCGCCGCCACGCCGAGGCCGCCGGCGACCCAGCCGGTACCGCTGCCGCCGTCGCCCGAACCGGATCCGCCGGAACCGCTACCAGCGCCAGCACCACCACCAGAACCTGAACCCTTGCCTGCAGTCACCGCAGCTTCCGCCGCGTCTATCGCCGCACCGGCCCAGTCCTGCTCAGTCAGGCGCGCGTACGCGGCGTCCTCCATCGCGTCAATCTCCGCGGTGGTCCACTCAGTGCTGTCGCCGGAGACCGCAAACGCGCGCTCGTTAGGCGAGATCGCCAACACCGCCGTGTTTGTGCCATTGGCCTCGACAGCCTTGCCCACCCAGTCCGATGGCTTCATGCCGCCGAAGCTGTCCAAGTAAATCACGCGCAGCGACTTCTTCTTCTCAGCGCTGAGCTCCTGGATCGCATTTTCAATCTTGGAGATGTCACCATCGGAGAGCACCCCTGCTTCGTCGGTCACCGGCTGGGTAAGCAGCCGAGGACCCGAAGCGGTGCCAACCTGGGCCACAATTTGCACGTCTTCTTGCGCGCTTTGCTGCACGGCGTCCTGCACAGTCGCGGGGGCAATCGCCATGGCCACGGGGGCTGCGGTCAGCGCGGCGGCACCGGTAAGCATGGGCGCGGCCACAAGGAGGCGGAGGTAACGATGATTCATACCCGATAGGGTAGTCGTATCCGCGCCACAACTGCGCCACCCTTTACCCTGGAAGATTGTGTACAGCTATTCCGCCGCCGACATCGAGCGCCGCATCGCCGAGGGCCCAAAGCAATCCCAGATCGCGCCCGAGTCGGACACCCGCGGCGCGTTCAGCCGCGATCGCGCCCGCGTACTGCACTCCGCCGCGCTCCGTCGTCTCGCGGACAAAACCCAGGTCGTCGGCCCCCACGACGGCGACACCCCGCGCACCCGTCTCACCCACTCGCTCGAGGTCGCGCAGATCTCGCGCAGCATCGGCGAGGGACTTGGCCTTGACGCGGACCTCTGCGAGCTCGCCGGCCTCTCCCACGACATCGGCCACCCGCCGTACGGCCACAACGGCGAGCGCGCCCTCGACCAAGTCGCGGATTGTGGGTTCGAAGGCAATGCGCAAACCTTGCGCATCCTTACTCGTCTCGAGCCAAAAGTGCTTGACGACGACACCTCCTACGGCCTCAACCTCACCCGCGCCGCACTCGACGCTGCCTGCAAATACCCGCGCACCCACACCAACGCGGACGGCACCAGCAACAAGAAGTACTCGGCCTACGACGAGGATGCGGAGCTGCTCGCCTGGATCCGCGAAGGCCACACCGACGCCCGTCCGCCGATCGAGGCGCAGGTGATGGACTTCGCCGACGACATCGCCTACTCCGTGCACGATGTTGAGGACGGCATTATTTCCGGGCGCATCACACTGCGTGTGCTGTGGGATTTCGTTGAGCTTGCGGCACTGGCGGAAAAGGGGGCCGCCGCTTTTGGAGGCACGCCGGAGGCGCTCATCGATGCGTCGTATCGGCTGCAAACGTTGCCGTCGATAAGCAAAGCTGCCGACTTTAACTACTCCCTGAATGGCTGGGTCGAGCTGAAGGCCCTGACTTCCGAGCTGGTGGGGCGATATATCGGTGCCGTGACCGGCGCGACGCTGCGTGCGCATGCGGGGCAGCGGCTTGGGCGGATGCACGGCGATCTGGTGATTCCTGCGGACATTGAGGCCGAGGTACGGCTGCTGAAGACGATCGCTGTGCTGTATGTCATGGATTTGCCGGCGCACACGGCGCGGCAGGACCGCCAGCGCGAGCGGATTTTTCGCGTGTACGACTACCTGTCCGCCGGTGCGCCCGGATCGCTGGACACGATTTATCAGCAGTGGTGGCTGACCGCGAACACGTCGCGCGAACGCGAGCGCGTGATTGTGGACCAGATTGCGTCGATGACTGAGTCGCGGCTTGAGCGCCAGGCGAAGAAGGCCGCGGCGCTGACGAGCTTCATGGGGTAGCGGCAGCCGGCGGCTAGAGCAGGGCTGCGATCTCGCCGAGGGCTGCGCGCGTGCCGATCTCGCCCGGGAGCCACGGCAGTTCGCGGGTGGGGACTGCGGGTAGCAGGGCGTCGAGAAGCGACAGTGCTTCTTGCTCGACCTTGCGGCGCGCGGCGGTGAACTCGCCGCCGTCGTCGGGGCTGCGGCGGTTGATCACGAGGCTGCCGACGCGGATGCCGCTGCCGGTGATGTCGCGGTAGAGTTCCGCGGATTCCATGACTGGCAGGCGCTCGGCGGTGAGCACGATGTGGAACGCGCAGGCGGCGGGGTCGGTGAGCACGCTGCGGAGCACTTCGAACTTGCGGCGGCGCTTGTAGAGGACCGAGCGGATCTGCTGGTTGCGGCGCTCAACGGGGTCTTCGCGGCCGTCGACGATGTTGGCGCCTCCGCCCCTGCTACCACCGCCCAGGCCGCGCGCGGCGCGGGAGAACTTGTCGGAGGCGGCGCGGCGCTCGAGCAGCCCGTCGGTGTAGGCGGACATGAGTTCGGGCATCGCGAGCAGGCGGGAAGTGTGGCCGGAGGGGGCGGTGTCGAAGATGATGTGGTCGTAGGTGGCGCTCGACTCTGCGCCGACGCCGGCGTCGACGACCTCTGCGATGCGCTCGAGCATGGCCGCCTCGTGCATGCCGGGAGAGTTGCGGGACAGCTCGAGGTGCTTGTCCACCTCGCGGTGCATCCGCTCCGGCATCATCGCGCGCATGGTCTGGCCGACTTGGCGCAGGTGACGGTCCGTGGTCGCCGCCGGGTCGAGCTCCATGACATCGAGGCCAGGCTCGAGCTGGGTGGGTGTGTCCGACAGCTTTGCCGACCAAATGTGGCCCAGGTTGTGTGCGGGGTCTGTGGAGACAAGCAGGACGCGCGCGCCGTCGTGAGTCAGCCGCACTGCGGTGGCCGCGGACACCGTGGTTTTGCCCACTCCGCCTTTGCCGCCGAAGAACATCACGGGTGCGATGGCTAGCAGCATGAGATCCCGTCCAACGGTGAGCGCTCCAAGCCCATGCGGGTGTGCCAGGCGTGGAAATCCTCGTAAAGCAGCGGCATGAGCTCAAGCGTGTAGAAGCTCACCGGGTTCGGGATGCCCAGCATCTCTGAAGCGACGAGCAGGTGGAATAAGTCGTCTTCCTCGCGCGATGCCCGCTTGAACGCCGCGCGGTATGGGGCTTGGTAGTACTCGTTGAGCCCCGCGCGGAAGGACTTGAGGAAGTCGCGCACGGTTACGCGCCCGGGTCCACGCGGGTCGACCCGGTGCCGGTGCCACCAGCAGTGCCAGCCCCGGGGCCCGCAGCGCCCGCACCAGCCAGCTCAGCCTCGTGCTCGCCCGGCCACGTCTCGTTGTCGGACCACACCACCTGCGGCGCCTGGCGGGCGCGCTGGATGGCGGTGATCGCCTCAACGATGACCCAGATTGCGCAGATGATGATGGCGATGTCGATGACCAGCAGCAGCCAGTTCTTGCTCGACCACAGCGTGCCCAGCTGAATCAGCGCTGCCCACATCGCCATCACGGTGACAAACAGCAGCGGGAGGAGCACCGGCCAAGTCGGGCGGCGCAGCTGGGTCAGAATGACTACCAGGATCGCCATTGTCAGACCCGCCATGAGCTGGTTAGTGGTGCCGAACAGCGGCCAGATCAGCATGCCGCCGGAGCCGTCGACGCCGGTGGAGAACGTCAGGCCAAGGCCGAAGGCAACCGCGATTGTGGTGGTCGCGAGCGCGGAGAGCTTCACGCCCATGAGCTCAGCGACCTCACCGACCACCAGGCGCTGCAGGCGCACACCGGAGTCCATGGTCGTCGCCGCGAATAGCACGGCCATGGTGGCCAGGACGGTGGCCGAAAGGGACGTCGGCAAGCCCAAGCCCTCGTTCATCAAGTTGCCGCCGCCCTGCACGAATGCGCCGACGCCGCCGGCGTTCCACTCCTTGTAGACCTCTTCCCAGTCCGCGACCGTCTTGAAGCCCGCGGTGGTGGCCACGATCGTGCCCAGCGCAAGCAGGCCCTCGCCGACAGCACCGAAGTAACCCACGAAGCGTGCGTCGGTTTCCTTATCCAGCTGCTTCGAAGAGGTGCCGGAAGCCACGATGCCGTGGAAACCGGAGACTGCGCCACACGCGATTGTCACGAACAGCAGGGGGAAGATACCCGGGGTGCCGTCTGGCACGTTGTCGCGCATCGCCGGTGCAACGACGTCCGGGTGGACGATGAAGAAAGAGCCGTAGAGCAGCGCAAGACCGATGAACAGCTGCAGGCCGTTAATGTAGTCGCGCGGCTGCAGCAGGACCCACACCGGCAGCAGCGACGCCACGAAAGCGTAAGCGAACAGGATGATGATCCACCAGCCGCGCGCCGGGATGCCCAACATCTCTTCGGGCAGCGCGATCGGGTACTGGTCGCCTAGCACGATGAGGCTGTACAGTGCCACCACACCCACGATCGACACCAGCGGCAAGTTCCAGTTCAGGCGGTAGATTGCCTGGCCCACCAGGATGGCCACAAGGATCGCGCCCCAGGTCGGGATTACCGAGGTCGGGGTGGAAATGAGCAGGTTGGAAATCACGACCGCGAACGCCGCGTTGACCATCAGCAGCAGCAGGAAGATGACCACCAGGAACAGGTTGCGCCCGCGCGCGCCGATGTAGCGGCCGGACAGGGTGCCAATCGACTGCCCCTTGTGGCGCTGCGAGGCCCACAGGGCACCCAAGTCATGCATACCCGCGAAGAACACCGTGCCCAGGGTCACCCACAAAAACGCCGGGAACCAGCCCCAGATCACAGCCACCGCCGGGCCGACGATCGGCGCCGCGCCCGCCACAGAGGTGAAGTGGTGGCCCCACAGCACGTACTTGTTCGTGGGAACGAAGTCCACACCGTCTTCCATGGTGTGCGCCGGCGTCTTGTACGACTCCGACAGTTGGTACACCTTCGACCCCAGGAACTTGGAGTACAGAAGAAAGCCCAGCGCCATCATCGCTAGGCCAATCAAAACAAGGATCACGGAGTTCACGGTTCGCTCCTTACGGTGGGCCAGTTCACATCGCAGGAGATTATGACAGAACTCACATCAAGGTGCCAGCTCGGGGGCACTCTCGCTTATCGACGGCCCGCCCAACGCCTCGGCCTTAACCACCGATTCACGGTTGTCCGCCGCGCGGACTGACGGGTTTTGGGAAGCGCTAGCGCACAAGTGCGACGTCGTTGTCGCTGAAGACCTGGAGTACCCGCATAGTGTCGGCGGCGGGCAGCTGCCAGTCGGAGGCGATGACTCGAGTCACCCTTGCCTCGCGGAGCAGGTCAGCGAGACCGTCCAAGTTGTGTGGGGCAGGACGCTCGGGGCCGAACACCGCGTACGAGATGCCCGTCGCGAGGTCGGCCACGCTCTCTACGGGGGCGGTGAGCAAGACCGGGTTGCGTCCGCGTCCATGCGATGTCCTATACACCTGCCGCCTCCTTCGCCTCATCGAGCTTCTCATCTAACTGCGATTCGCTGATCTCGCAGAACGAGTCGTAATGATCTGCGGTGTAGAACCACGAGTCCACATCTCCGTCCGCACCGCCGCCGGTGACGACTCGCCGCGCGCCGCGGTGGCGCACGCCCGGAGTTTCCACCGTGTACTCGCGGTAGTAGCCCAGCTTCTCATCGGGCAGCACTCGCTCGTAGTTGCCGAAGCGCGAATCATCGTTGTCCGGGTAGGGGAATGGTCCGCCTTGGTCGACAAGAGCAACGGTGTCCCACACCTCGTCGGGGAGCTCCTCGCACAATTCGAGTCCCGAAGGCCCAGTCCCCGACGCTTGCGTCGCAGGAGCCTTCGCTGTCGAAGCTGAAGTCTCAGACGATACCGACGTAACTGAAGTCGTCTCCGGTTCCGACTTGGGCCCCGGCCCAGCCTCCGGCGCCGCAGCGCACCCACTGAGCAGTCCGCAGACGAGCCCGCCGATGGGCAGGCACAGGGCGAACCCTCTAAGGCGCAACTTCACATCGAGCATTGTTCCACACACTTGTACGATGTCACGCATGGCCAAGGGGAGAATACCGGATAGTGATATCGAAGCTATCCGCGAGCGCGCGCCGATCGAGGAGATCGTCGGCGAGTACGTGCAGCTCAAACCCGCAGGCCACGATTCTATGAAGGGTCTGTCCCCGTTCAAGGACGAAAAGACCCCGTCATTCCACGTGCGCCCCGCACGCGGCTACTTCCACTGTTTCTCCACCGGCAAGGGCGGCGACGTCTTCACCTTCCTCATGGAGATGGAGCAGCTGACCTTCCCGGAGGCAGTGGAGGCGGTGGCGGACCACATCGGCTACCGCATCAACTACCAGGGTGGTACCACGGGCGCGCGCGACGTCAAACCGGGCACCCGCCAGCGCCTGCTTGCCGCGAACCAGGCCGCGCACGCGTTCTACCGCGAGCAGCTGGAAACCAAGGAAGCCCAGACCGCGCGCCAGTTCCTCCTGGACCGGGGATTCAGCCGCGACCACATCTACCACTTCGAGTGCGGCTACGCCCCGGACGGCTGGGACACCCTGACCAAGCACCTCCTGCGCAAGGGGTTCCAGGCCGAGGAACTCCAGCAAGCAGGCTTAAGCAGCATGGGCAAGCGCGGGCCGATCGACAAGTTCCGTCGCCGCCTCATCTGGCCCATCAAGGACGCGGCCGGCAACGTCATCGGCTTCGGCGCCCGCAAGCTCTTCGACGATGACCCAATGGGCAAATACATGAACACCCAGGACACGCTGCTATATCACAAGTCCAAGGTGCTCTTCGGACTCGATCTCGCGAAGAAGCACATCGCTGAGGGCCACCAGGCCGTCATCGTCGAGGGCTACACCGACGTCATGGCCATGCACGCCGCCGGCGTGAAAACCGCGGTCGCCTCATGTGGCACCGCCTTTGGCAACGACCACCTGCAAACCATCCGCCGCCTCATGTTGGATGACAACTACTTCCGCGGCGAGCTCATCTACACCTTCGACGGCGACGAGGCCGGCCAGAAGGCTGCGATGCGCGCGTTCGAAGGTGATCAGGAATTCACTGGTCAGAGCTTTGTGGCGATCGCGCCCGAGGGGATGGACCCCTGCGATCTGCGCCTGGCCAAGGGAGATTCTGCGGTTCGAGAGCTCGTCGCAAAGCGAATCCCCATGGTCGAGTTTGTGCTCGAGTCGACCTTGACCAACTTCTCCCTTGATTCTGCCGAGGGTCGGCTGCAGGCGCTGCGCCGCACTGTGCCGATTGTCGCTGAGATCAACGATCCGGTCCTGCGCACCGAGTACGCGCGCCGGCTCGCGGGTTGGGTGGGTTGGCCCAACCCGGATGAGGTGGTTCAGCAGGTCAGGGAGGAATCGAAGAAGCCAAAGAAGGGCCCTCGCTTATCGACGCCCCGTCAAACGCCCAGCCCAACCCCAACCGCTGCATCTTCCGCTGCCCCCGCCCTGGCGGCTCCGAACCCGCGCGATCCCGTTCTGTGGCCGCAACGCGAAGCGCTGAAGGTTGCACTGCAGTACCCGGGAATTGCTGGGACCTACTTCGACGGAATCAACCCAGACGCGTTCACGAACGACGCCTACCGGCAGGTGCGCCAGGCGATGGCTGATGCGGGCGGGGCGCAGCAGGGCGTTGGCGCCGACGGTGGGGTGAGCCCGAACTACACCGCCCGGGTGGCCGGTGAAATGCGTGACCTGGCTGGGCGCAAATTCGTCTCCGAGCTCGCCGTCGAGCCGATCCACGCGGACAACATCGAGATCTACGTGGACTCTGTGCTGTCTCGGCTGCAGGAGACCCGCGTGGGTGACCAGATCGCCCAGCTGAAGGCGCGGCTGCAGCGCATGCGCCCGTCCGACGACGAGCAGGCGTACAACGCGCTCTTCTCCGATCTGCTCGCGTTGGAACAAGCCCGCCGCGAACTGAACCAGCGCGCGCTGCGTTCTACACCGCCCGACGTGCGTTAGCACTTTTGCGGACAAGAAGCTCGTGTTCACTTAAGCTTCTGCTATGTCTGAGTATCCCATCGACACTTTACGGGTCAAGCAGTTTGGTCCTTTTGGTGAGTTGAATATCCAGTTCAGCCCACAGCTGAACGTCGTAGTCGGCGATAACGGCACCGGTAAGACTCAGCTATTGAAACTGTTGTATGCCTCCACAAAATCCGTAGACCACGGAAATTTGGAGGAGCCCAGCAAAACTCACCTAGCGACTTCTGTCGCAACCAAGCTGATCGGCGTTTTCAAACCTGACTCTCTGGGGCGTCTTGCTAGCCGTGTTAGGGGCCGTAGCAAGGCAGACGTGTCGGTCAAATTCAAAGGCGTTGGATCTGAGTTGGCATTCAACTTTGCCTCGTCAGCTGACAACAGGGTGAAGGTCGAGAGCGTGCCCAATCGAAGGCTAGAAGACACTGCGGTATTCCTACCGTCTCGTGAGCTGCTCTCAATATATCCCGGCCTAATCTCCCTCTACGAATCTCGCGAAGTCTCTTTTGACGAAACTTGGCGGGACACCGCGGTGCTACTGGGCATGACACCTTTGCTTGGGCCCCGAGGAGACCGAGCGAACCAGCTTCTGGAACCCATTCTCGAGATTCTAGAAGGCAGCGTAGTCGAGGAAAATGGGCGATTCTACGTCAAGCTCAAGACAGCAACTGGAGGAACGGGCAAGATTGAGGCCCACCTGGTTTCGGAAGGCTATCGAAAGCTCGCAATGGTGCTGCGACTCGTCCAGTCGGGTGTTCTTCTCGAAAAGGGTTACTTGTTCTGGGATGAGCCGGAAGCGAATTTGAACCCACGAACGCAGC
Source organism: Corynebacterium glaucum (assembly GCF_002287505.1). Classification (GTDB taxonomy): domain Bacteria; phylum Actinomycetota; class Actinomycetes; order Mycobacteriales; family Mycobacteriaceae; genus Corynebacterium; species Corynebacterium glaucum. The sequence continues at coordinate 1,901,933 of NZ_CP019688.1, read as the reverse complement.
GAGCTGTTGCTAAGACAATTCACCTTCTAGCCAAACATGGCACGCAAGTCTTCATTGCAACGCATAGTGTCTTCATACTGCGTGAATTACGCCTCCTGAGTGATGAGGACCCGGTCGTAACCGCCTACATCGGTTTGGAGCGACATGAGCCCAGTGATAACGGATCCGTGCTCACCGGTGTGTCTGGAACTGTGGGGCCAACCCAAGCAGATTTGCCGACTCTGACCGCCCTAGAGGAAGAGGCTGCTCAAGCCAGTAGGTACCTGGAGCATGAATTCGATGAGTAGGTCGATAGTGGTAGAGGATGTCGTTTTTGAATTTCCGGATGACTGGGAAGTAGAAGATTTCGACACTTGGTACAGTTCTGGGCGCTCCGCTAAACCCTTGACGAACGACCCATTCAACGCGAAAGACTGCGACCTTATTGCCTTCGAGGGAAACCGTCTTTGGCTAATCGAGGTGAAGGACTATACCTACCCAGGCAAGCGCCCGGATCCAAACCTAGCAACCATCTTTGCGCTAAAAGTCTTCCACACAATGGCGAGACTTATGCTCGTCGCTCATTTCGGGAATCACCCGAAGAAAGATTTTTGCAGGCGCGCGGTCAGCGCTGAAGAGATTCGGGTAGCCCTCGCCATAGAGATGCGGGGCGACAACAGGATGCTTCCGCTTGCCCTGGCTGGCATCAAGGACAATCTAGATCGGAAATGTGCTCCAATGAAGGTTAAGCACATAACCGTGAGCAACTCTCGGTTTAATCCATCGCACGTCGGTTGGAGCCAGCGTCGCGTAGGAGAAGCTCGTGGGAAGCATTCCGACCGCTAGGCGAAAAAGAAAACTGTCTAGGCAGACCCGGCGAACTCCCGAGCCGCGTACTCGACCGCATCCAGTGGCAGCGACGAATCGAACGCGTCGCGCGCCTCGCGCAGCGCCGCGAGGTACTCGCCATACTCCTCCGCGGTCCACTCGCCAGACGGCTCAAGGCCGGCCACCTCGGCGCGCTTGTTGCAGATGATCGCCGGCTTGCTGCCCTCTCCGTCTTCCTGCTCGCCGGCCAGGAAGTAGGCCACGGCAGACGCGAACTTCGGCGCTAGCCCCGTCGCAGTCAGCGACGAATATGCCTCAACCGCGTCCTTGCCCTCCAACTGGCGAATCGCGCCGAGCAGCTGCGACGCGTTGTTCTTATTGCGCAGGAACTGCTGCAGGTCCATCACCTGGTTCGTCTGGCCCGCACGGTACGCAAACACCGCGCCCAAGAAATCGATGATCTGCTCGCGAGCCCAACCCGAATCGCGCACATCAGCCGCGAAGTCGAAGACCTCGGCCCGGGTGATCGATGCGCGGGCGTCGTCACGGAACGGCGGCACGCGGCGCAGGTGGTGCGGCCAGCCCGTCTTCCAACGAATCGGGGAGAAGGTCACGGAGTGCTCCATCACGTCGCCGCGCGTCGGGTTCACGGACTTCAGGGCTTCAGCAAGTTGGTTCGTCATGCGGTTATTGTGTCATGCATGGTTGTCCTCGTGCTCGACCCCCGTTGGCCAGACATGATCCCAGTTGAAGTCCTCAACCAGATCCGCGGCCCGGTCACCTACACCGGGGACGTCCCCGCCCACGCCCGCTCCCTGCCACGCACCGACACCACCGACACCACCGCCGAGCCCTGGCTTGTCACCACCGACGAATCCGTCGCCCCCGCCGACGCCGAAATCATCCGCGTCCCCTCGCTCGACGACCCCGTCTACCAAGCCGTCCGCGTCATGCACGCCGCCCGCACCCGCGGCGAGTGGGAGCAGGCCATGACCCACACCTCACTCCTGCCGTACCTCCGCGAGGAAGCGGCAGAACTCGCCGAAGCCATCGAGCAGGAGGCCAGCGAAGAGGAGCTTTTAACAGAGCTTTCCGACGTCTTGTTGCAAGTGCTTTTCCACTCCGAAATCGCCTCGGAGCGCGGCGCTTTCAGCTTCCCGGATGTCGCCGGTGCATTTGTGGCCAAGATGCGTTCGCGCGCGCCGTATATCTTCGACGGCTCGACCGGGCCCGTCGACATCGAAACCCAGGACCGGCTCTGGGCAGAAGGCAAAGCCCGCGAGAAACACTAAAGGGCCGGGGGAGTGTACCCCGGCCCTTTGCAGTGGTGAGTTGCTTGGGCGTGTAGTCGCCCGAGCGGTTTTACTTCGCCAGCGCCATCAGGTTGCGCGGCTCCGGCAGGTTGTTCTCGGAGGAAAGCTGGGAGCTCAGCTTCACTGCCTGGTCCAACGGGGTGACTGGGTCGGCCTTGACGATGCCGCACTCGAGAGCGCGGTCGCCAAGCGCATTGACGGTCGGCGCGGTGGCCAGGCGCAGCACAGAGTTCTCGCCGACAACCTTGTTCAGGTTTTGGACCAGGGTGGAGCGGGTGGTCTCGCCGTCAACCATCTTGGTCAGCTTCAGGGTGGTGGACAAGGTGTCGCAGTTAGCGGTCTTGATCTCACCGTTGAGCACCTTGGTCAGTTCGACGTAGGTGCCAAGGTCGGTTTTGGTCTGAGTGGTCTGAGTGGTCTGCGCAGGCTGAGCGTCCTGAGCCTGAGCGGCGATCGGGGACAGGGTTGCGGTAGCGGCCAGGGCGGCAGCGGCGAGAGTTGTGGAAAAACGACGCATTGAACAGTTCCTTTGAGGTTATGGGGAAGGGACGATGCAAAAGTATACATGTTACAGATGTTGCTAGTGTGATAAAAGTGAAAAGTTTCACACGAGCTGTGTATTTCCTTGACCGCAATCGCGCCGGGTAGGATCAGCCCGCATGACGACCCGGGGCATGCGTGCAGCCAGGGGCTGCGGCTGCGCCGGGCTCTTGGCCGTCACCCTCGCAATCGTGCTCGTCGCTGCACTGGTTGCCTGGCTCGCCTCGTTCACCGACATCCCCGCGCCGGGCCCGCAGCGCGAGCCGGTGCCCACCACTATGCCGCCGGAAGCAGCGGAAGCGCCTCCGCTTATCGACGTCCACGCGCCAGGACGCACTGCCGATAACCTCGCCGAGTGGGCGGCACCGATCGCAGACGCCACCCGAATCAGCCCGCAGGCGGTGCGCGCGTACGGCAACGCCCAGCTCATCGCCCAGGAGGCGTGGCCGAACTGCCATTTGTCGTGGAACACGATTGCGGGTATCGGCTGGGTGGAAACCCGTCACGGCACGTATACTGGCCGCAGTTTTGACAGTGCGAGGTTGAATGAAGGCGGTTACCCCGAGCCGTCGATAATCGGCCCAGCTTTGGATGGAACCGGAAGCTTTGCGCACATCCCTGATACTGATGGGGGCCGGCTGGATGGTGACACCGAGTTCGACCGTGCGCTGGGGCCCTTGCAATTTATTCCGGAGACCTGGGTGCGCTACGGCCGCGACGCGGACGGTGACGGTGTGCCCAACCCGCAACAGATCGATGACGCTGCGCTGACTGCCGCGAACTACCTGTGCGCGCACGACCGTGACCTGGCCACCGAAGAGGGCTGGCGCAGCGCGATTTTCTCCTACAACCAGTCGGAGGATTACCTCAAGAAGGTGCGCGACGCGGCCGCGAACTATGCGCTGAATCAGCCGGCCCACCGGTAGCGGCAAATTCTGCAACAATTGGGGGCGTACATGCCATACACCCACCCAAGGAGATGACCTTTAGATGGCAGACATCATCCACGTTTTCGGCCGCGAGATCATGGACTCGCGCGGTAACCCGACCGTTGAGGCTGAGGTGTTCCTTGACGACGGCGCGCACGGCATCGCCGCGGTTCCGTCCGGCGCATCCACCGGTGAGCACGAGGCGCACGAGCTTCGCGACGGCGACGAGCGCTTCGGCGGCAAGGGTGTGCAGAAGGCCGTGGAGAACGTCAACGAGGCGATCGCGGATGCCATCGCCGGCATCGAGGCCGACGACCAGCGCCTGATCGACCAGACCATGATTGAGCTTGACGGCACCGACAACAAGAAGAACATCGGCGCCAACGCCATCCTGGGTGTGTCCATGGCCACCGCGAAGGCCGCTGCTGAGTCCGCTGGCCTGCCGCTGTACCGCTACATCGGCGGCCCGAACGCACACATCCTGCCGGTGCCGATGATGAACATTGTCAACGGCGGCGCACACGCAGACTCCGGCGTGGATGTCCAGGAGTTCATGATCGCCCCGATCGGTGCCGAGTCCTTCCGCGAGGCGCTGCGCATGGGCGCAGAGGTATACCACACGCTGAAGTCTGTGATTAAGGGCAAGGGCCTCTCCACCGGCCTGGGCGATGAGGGTGGCTTCGCACCGTCCGTCGACTCCACCAAGGCAGCGCTCGACCTGATCGTCGAGGCTGTGGAGAAGTCCGGCTACAAGCTGGGCGACGACGTCGCGCTCGCACTCGACGTCGCGTCCTCTGAGTTCTTCGAGAACGGCGTCTACAACTTCGAGGGCGGCCAGCACTCCGCCGAGGAGATGGCTAAGGTTTACGCCGACCTGGTGGAGCAGTATCCGATCGTCTCCATCGAGGACCCGTTGGATGAGAACGACTGGGAGGGCTACACCAAGCTCACCGCCGAACTGGGCCAGAAGGTGCAGATCGTCGGCGACGACTTCTTTGTGACCAACCCGGAGCGCCTCGCCCGCGGCATCGAGGAGAACGCCGCGAACGCGCTGCTGGTGAAGGTGAACCAGATCGGTACCCTCACCGAGACCTTCGACGCTGTCGACCTGGCGCACCGCAACGGCTACCGCACTATGATGTCCCACCGCTCCGGCGAGACCGAGGACACCACCATTGCGGATCTCGCTGTCGCGCTTGGCTGCGGCCAGATCAAGACCGGTGCTCCGGCCCGCTCCGAGCGCGTGGCTAAGTACAACCAGCTCCTGCGCATCGAGCACGAGCTGGGCGACGCCGCGGTCTACGCAGGCCGCTCCGCCTTCCCGCGCTTCAAGTAAGGGCAATTCGCTTATCGACGGCCCTTTCTAGCGCCTCCACACCTCCCGTCTCCCGCGGTTGATGTGGGGGCGTTTGCATGTCCCGGCAGGGATCGCCAGCGGCGCGACCTACAATCTTGGGCACTATGTATCGCAAGCACACCGTGCCCGTCGCCTCGCGCGACAAGGCTGAGCGCGAAGAGCGGGAAGCCAAATCCAGGCATAAGACTAAGCCGGCGTTGTTCCAGCAGGACATTGCTTCTACCGGCTTGCTCATCGCCGCGGTGCTGGTTGTGCTTGTTGCTATCGCGGTGCCGCTGCGCAATTACTACGAAGGTCGCGGAGAGATCGCCCGCGCCCAGGCCTCCATTGAGGCGCTTGAGGCGCGCAAGAAGCAACTCGAATCAGACATCGCGCGCTACGAAGACCCCGCCTACATCGAGCAGGAGGCGCGCCGTCGCCTCGGCGTGCTGGCAGAGGGTGAGACCGCTTGGCGCATCATCGATCCCCGCATGACTCAGAACCCCACCATCACCACCGACGAGATCCCGGACACCCGCGACTGGCAGCACTTCCTCTGGGACTCCCTGCGCGAGCTCCCCGAGGACGAAGACGCGGAGGAGCCCGCCGCACCAGCGCCGAGCGAAGCTCCCGCCGACGCTCCGGCGGGCGCACCGGTTGAAGCCCCCGAGCCAGCTGAGGCTCCCGCCGGCGCCCCGGTGGATGCTTCCGACTCTTCTAGCGAGTAAACCTCTGTCACGCATCCTTCGTGTCGCCGCGTGAGCAACGGCAGCTTGTGAACCTGCGCTTATAGCGCGGTAGACTTGCGCAAAAGCAGGAAAGCCGCGATTCTCAAGCTCGGAGGAGGTGCTCAATAGATGACCTATGGAGTGGAAAAGCGCGCCTCAGTCACTCATGCTGGGAACGATAAAAGGCGACGAGTGTTTGCAAAGCGTGTGGTTACCCAAGGCGAAACGCCAGAACATCACGGCGAGGAGCTTCGATCCACTTTCGATAGGAATGTCAACCGCTGGTCCGATGCCCTAGACCTGCTGGCCGAACGCTAATGAGGTTCTGTCTTGACCCCGATGAAGTGGTCAGACTGAATCGCCGGTTGATTGGCAAGAACTTTAACGTTTTAGATCGGGGCAAGCTTGAAGCTGCCCTCGCTGCGCCGCTTCTCACTTTCGGCGGCCAGACGCTGTATCCGACGCCTGAGGAACGCGCGGTGAATCTCCTCTTCGGCGTGTTGCAAGCACATGCCTTTTTCGATGGAAATAAGCGAACAGCGTGGGTTTGTTTTGCCAGTTATTTGGATCTAGAGGGGAAGCCCCTGGGTCCAATTCCCGCAACCGAGGTCGCTGACTTTGTAGCGGCGTTGGCCACTCATGACTTGACAGAACACGAAGCCTTACTGTGGCTTAGGCAGCACCTTGCGTAATGGATGTCCGTGGTGGGAACGCATCCGAGTCAGCTCGTCAGCCGACCATCGATCGACATCCGTCTACCAATGAGCTGCTAGAGCTGTGGGACAATGGGTTTTCATGAGCGCCTCGAACGACGAAAGCACCGCAGGAGACCACCGGGATTCGATCTCGGACGACGGGAATAGCGAAAAGAAACTCCGGTTGCCGTTCAAGCGGTCGCGCGCAGAAAACGAAATCTTGGCGAACGCTCACGACAAGACGGAATTCGCAACGACAGTCAGCGAGCAGAACGGGAACTCAGAGGAGATCGCCGTCGCCTTTCTCAAACAACTATTGCGTCTCCGCGCTGCAGCCGTTGATAGGGAGCAATTTCTCCGCTCTCAGCTCAAAGAACGAGGGGTCGGTGCAGAACTGATCGACCGAGCGATTGCCACTGATGTGATCACCGCCGGCATTGACAAAGAGATTCTGGAGGCGATCGCCCGTTCCAGCATTAACTTCGAAGTGAATAGGTCTTCCGCAATCTCCTTCGTTTCCGGAGTCGGCGGAGCGGCCACAATGGCACTCGCGATTCCCGGCGATCTCGCTCAGTACTACGGGCACGCGTTTCGAATCATGCAGAAGCTCGCCTACTTAAACGGCTGGCGTTCTCTGGTTGATGACGTTGACGAGGTCACTGATGAGTTGCTGGGTCAGTTCGCGGTGTTCCGTGGAGTCATGCTCGGAGTAGGAGGCGCCTCCAATGCTTTGCGTTCATTCATTGCTCAAACCGCAGCTCCCCAAATTGGAAAGAGTGTGGCAAATAAGGCGCTCATGAAAACCGTTTGGTACCCGTTCACGAAGAAGGTGCTTCAGCAGGTCGGAATCAAGATCACCAAAGACACTGCCGGTAAGGCGGTGACTCGCGCTGTTCCGGTGGTTGGTGGCGTGATCACCAGCGGGATGACTTACGCATCGCTGAAGCAGCAATCCAACCGACTACAGAAGACTCTGCGCGAAATCCCGGCGCCTGGAACAGAGGAGCAAAAGTGAATCAAGTGTCCCAAGCAGACATCGACATCATGGCCACCCAGCTGGGCCGGCAGCCGCGCGGCGTACTGGCCGTAGCCTACCGCACGCCCGACGGCCAGCCAGCGGTAGTCAAAACCGCACCAAAGCTTGACGACGGCACGCCGTTCCCCACCCTCTATTACCTCACCGACCCGCGGCTTACCGCCGAAGCGTCGCGGCTCGAGGTGGCCCAGGTGATGAAATGGATGGAAGCCCGCCTGCACGCTGAGACGGACGAGGGCGAAGCAATGCGCGCCGACTACCTCAACGCGCACCAGCACTACCTTGCCGAGCGCAACGCACTCGAGGACCTTGGCACCGACTTCTCGGGCGGCGGCATGCCGGACCGCGTGAAGTGCCTGCACGTGCTTATCGCATACGCGCTTGCCGAAGGTTCCGGCCACGTCCGCTTCGGCGACGAAGCCGTCGCACTCGCCGCCGAGCACGGCAACCTGCGTGGTACCGCCATCCCGCAGGATTGGCCGACGCTCGAGGACCTAGACATCACCCTCGCCGAGGCAGGGGAGGACCTGGTCTGATGGCTGACACCAACGCCACCAGCGCCGTCGCCGCCATCGACTGCGGCACTAACTCCATCCGCCTGCTCATTCACGACGCCGCGACCGGCACCGAAGTCACCCGGCAGAACACCATCGTGCGCCTTGGTCAGGGTGTGGACGAAACCGGCATGTTCCAGCCCGAGGCCATCGAGCGCACCCGCGAAGCGCTCGCTAACTACGTCGATGAGATGGAGCGCGCCGGGGTGACCCGCGTGCGAATGGTCGCTACCTCTGCGACCCGGGATGCCTCAAACCGTGAGGGCTTCTTCGCCATGACCCGCGAACTCCTCGGCCGGATCCAGTCCGGCGCAGTCGCCGAGGTCATCTCCGGTGAGGAAGAAGCTGCGTTGTCCTTCCGCGGCGCCACCATTGATCTCGCGGGCACCGGCCGCGAGCCGTTCTGCGTGATCGACCTCGGCGGCGGGTCCACCGAGTTCGTGATGGAAACCGCCGATGGCCTCCACGCTTGCTCCACCCGCATGGGCTGCGTCCGGGTCACCGAGCGCTTCATGCACACCGATCCTGCCACCGCCGAAGAAACCAACGAGGCCCGCACATACATTCGTGAGCGCATCGCCGAGGCCGAGAACGTCGTTCCCCTCGGCCAAGCTCGCACCGTCGTCGGCTGCGCGGGCACCTTCACAACGCTCTCTGCGCTGGCACAGAATCTGCCGACTTACGACCCGCAGTCGATTCACATGTCCGAGATCCCCTTCGACCGCATGCGCGAGGTCACCGCTGACCTTCGAGCGAAAACCGCGAAGCAGCGCCTCGAAAACCCCGTCATGCACCCCGGCCGCGCAGACGTCATCGGTGCTGGTTCAACAGTGGTCGAGGAACTCATGGATGCTTTCAAACGCCTCGCGGGCACTCAAAGCTTCATCATCAGCGAGAAAGACATTCTCGACGGCATCGTCGCCACCCTCATCGACGACGCCCCGAACCAGACCCCAAACTAGCGATTAATCCTGATCCGGTTCGAGGATCTGGTTCTCAATCTCCGCGTTGCGCTTCTTACCGCGCAGCTTCCGACCCTTGCGGGTGTCCTTCACCTCGCGCATCCGCGGTTCCGGATCAATCTTGTTGGCAATCGCCTTGCGCGCCGAGTTGGTCACCTGCTTTGTTACGGGGGAGTTCGCAACAGCCTGCGTGGCGTTAACAATCTGGTGGTAGCGCTTGCGGCCGGCCTTTGTGCCAAAGACGTACCCAGCGGCGGCACCGACAACGAATTGAATCATGCACCCCACCCTACAGATGCGCAGCCACAGCCCCTTTCATCTGGCGAAGCATGAACTTTTCTGCATGTAAAAGGGAACCCCAAGCAAAGATGTATTAAGTTTGTCGGAAACGCCCAGAGATTTCAACGCTTAATGAGGATCGCGTGCCACTTACCAAGCCAAAAATCATGACCGTCTATGGCACCCGCCCAGAGGCCATCAAGGTCGCCCCCGTCGTCACCGCGCTGCAAGCAGATGACCGATTCGATTCCGTGGTCGTCTCCACTGGCCAGCACCGCGAAATGTTAGAACAGGTCAATCAGCGTTTCGGCATCGTGCCGGATTACGACATGGCGCTGATGAAGCCCGGCCAGTCCCTCAATGAAATTGTCTCCCGCGCGCTAAGCGGCCTGCATCCGATCATCATGGAGGAACAGCCAGACGTCGTGATCTCCCAGGGTGACACGTCCACCGCCATGACGGCCGCGCTCGCAGGCTTTCACTGCGGTGCCCGAGTAGTCCACCTGGAGGCAGGCCTTCGCACCGGCGACATTCACTCGCCGTTTCCCGAGGAAGCGAACCGCAAGATCATCGGCCAGGTCACCAGCCTCCACCTCGCGCCTACCCAGGAGTCGCGCGAGAATCTGCGTCGCGAAAACATCCGCTCGCGCGACATCGTGGTCACCGGTAACACGGTCATCGACGCACTCCTCGCGGCATCGAAGTGGCAGGTACACTTCGACGATCCCCGCCTTGCAGCCCTGACGGAAACTGACGAGAAAGTTGTATTGGTGACCACCCACCGACGCGAGAATCTCGAAGCCATGGCGGAGATCGGCGGCGCAGTGCAGGACCTCGCTATGTCCTACCCGCAGCATGTTTTTGCTCTCCCGCTGCATCTCAATCCTCGGGTTCGAAACGCAGTGATGCCGCAGGTCGAGGTGCTACCCAACGTGATCATCACCGACCCGCTGCCGTACGACCAATTCACTGCGCTGATGAACCGCTCTTACCTCGTCCTCACCGACTCGGGTGGAGTGCAGGAAGAGGCGCCGTCGTTGGGTAAGCCGGTGCTGGTGATGCGCGAGAACACTGAGCGTCCGGAAGCTGTCGTCGCAGGCACCGTGAAGCTTGTAGGAACAGATCGCGAACGGATCGTGGCTGAGGCGAAAAACCTCCTGAGCCACGAGGCTGCGTACAAGGCGATGGCAAACGCCGTGAACCCCTACGGCGACGGCCAGGCCGCTGATCGAGCGGTTGCAGCGATAGCCCAACTCACCGGAGTCGGGGAACGAATCGAGGAGTTTGAACCGCAGCTTCTGGAACCTACCTCGGTGGGTTAATCGAAGTCGCCCTCTCGGATGAGTCGATCCCAGTGCCCCTCAAACGATAGGGCGTACTGCAGTATCGCTTCCTGCAGGAAGGGCGGCGGGGGCGCATGACCGTCGCCCCAGTCTCCTTCGATCGTCGTCCAACGCGTTCCGGATAACTCGCCGAAGCGCTGTGCCCACGGTTCGTAGTGGTTCATCACATGGAACTCGTCTCGCTGATTCTGCAGGTAGAGCACGTAGTTGGGAAATGACTCGCGGTAAAGTTCGATCGCACTGGTGACCGTTTCTTTCGCGGGCGGTTTCCCTCCACCCCAGCAAGCAGTGAGGTACTCATCCACTTTGCCTTGGTGGTAGCGGTAAATGTCCGTCTGCGGGTTGACTGCCATCGCGAGCGAGCCCGGAAAGGCATGCGAATAGACAAGGGCCGCGAAGCCGCCAGCGGAGGACCCTTCAAAGATGATGTTTTCCGCACCGACCGTTGAAGCGACGTGACGAATCACCCTTGCAAGATCAGCTTGGAGGTGGCGCTTCTCATCGCCCGTGTACCAGCCGATAGGGATGCGGAAGTCAAGCGCCGGATCGGAGACGAATAGCACCGACGCGTCCAGGTTTTGCGTGATTCCTTGGCCCACGAAGATCGGCAGCGAGACAGTTGCGGGATCGGCCGCGGCGTGAAAAATCACGACGAGATTCTGCGACGGCCGGTGCACGAGAAGAAGGTCGAGCGTGCCTGCGCCATAGGCGATGGAAGAAATACCTGCGGGAACCTCGGCCGCTTCGAATTCGGCAATCGATCTGAAGAGGTACACGCTTCCGTCCATGGTGGCAGACGCGTACCGTGCGAAATTTCGTTTTAGAGGCAATGCCAGCCTTTCGTGCGTTTGGTGCGTCAATGGTAACGGAATCGTTCGCTACCATGACCTAAGCGCCGTGCGTGTTTCTGCAGGGCAGCAACTGTCGTGGGATGGGAGTGTGCAAAAAGTGGAGCCGAGATTCATTGGGCAAACGCGCTACAGCTTGTTCATCCCAAACTCCGCCGCGTGGAGAGCAAGCATGGAGTCAGACGAGAAGGATGAAGCGGAGTACCGCAACTACCTATACTCGCCTGAGCGACTGGATTTCCGGGAGCGCAGCTTCACAACGTTGACGGTGCCAGCGATCGCGGACGCAGCCGAGCACTTCGATGTCCACCACGTCGTGTCGTACTCAGAGTCGCTGCCTGACAAATACAAAGACTCGCTGCGGGAAACCGCGGCCAAGTACCCATTCTTAGTTCTCCAAGAGCTTGCCGACGGCACCGGAGACTGGGGTCCGTCGGAACGACTCATCTCGCAACTCATCGAACCCGGCGTCTTCGGACGGTACCGCTTGGATGATGACGATGTGCTTTCCAAACACTACTTCGAGCTCATGGCGAACTACGTGAAGAATGAGTTCACTGGCATGGCGGTGAGCTTGCCGCTTGGTATCGAGGCGATCTACCACCAGGACCACTTCTACAACTTCCGGGAAGTTCACGTCCCCATGAACTCGATGGGACTGCTCTACGTCTCGAAGCTAGAGAACGACGGCGCAATTCACGGGCCAAGGGCCGGCGCCCACGACAAAACTGACCGCCTCGCTCCGGTCATCATGGACGCGAGCAAACTCGGCTACCTTCGCATCAATCACACCGGGCAAGACAACCTGCTTCGCCATCAGAGCGAACGGGTGCAAGATCAGCTGCTGACCAACATGGGCAAGTACCCCGCGGTGAACAACCTCAGCGCGATATCTGACAGCTTCCCAGCTGTCGCAGACAAAGTTCTGCACACTCAAGACTCTTTCGAAACGATCTGGTCAGCCCCGGTCGACGACGGGGTCAAGCTCCTTATCGACGGCGATACGAGCGGAATCACGGTGACGATCAAGGGGGCTGCACCTGCAGGGTTGAGGAAACATCCTCTGGCCTTGTCCCTCTCTCTCGAGTCTGCATCCGGGCGTGACCTTGGCCCGCGAAAGCAGCTCGCCGGAATAGCTACTTCTCTCGACGGCGCAATCGGCCAGTTTGCGTACTTCGATGTCTCGGAAGGGGACTTCGTCGCGACGGTCAGCGTGTTCGTTCCGGGAGAGACGAGGATCCGCCTCGCACGAATCATTCCACTTGTCCGCGGTGCGCGGGATATTCGGATCGACTCGATCGCTATTGATCACCAAGGGGCGGGAGTGGCCGTGGATGCGTTGGATCAAGTTGCTCGGCAGCTGGTCTCCGGAGGCCACCGAATCCGAGACACTGCGGGTCGGGTTGCGGCACGTGTGAAACCCGCACTCATGCCGTGGATGACACGCGCGCTGGGACCTGAACGCACTAATTCAGTAGTCAATTCAGTAGCTGCTAAGCTGAAACGACGCTAGGGGCTATAGCTCAGTCGGTTAGAGCCGCGGACTCATAATCCGCTGGTCGCGGGTTCGAGCCCCGCTGGCCCCACGTACAAGTTGTGTCCTTGCCGTAGCGAATTGAGGTACGTCGACGCGTGAGAATCCTCGTCCTATCTCAATACTGGCACCCAGAGAACGGGGTGCCGCAGCGGCGCTGGGCTTGGTTAACGGAGATTCTTCAACGAGCAGGCCACGAGGTGCGCGTCGTAGCACCGCCGCCGCATTACAAACGGACGGTGACGTTCAAAACCTGGTTTGCGCATCGGGGGTTCTCTACGGCTTTCCGAGAGGAATCAGGACCTAACGGGGAAATCGTTTACCGCTCTGGGTACTTTCCTTCCGGCACTTCGCTCGGTCGTCGGATACTGAACCAGGGGTGGACTGCAGCCGCAATGATGTTCGGGTTGCTCCGCAACCGTCAGATCAAAGAGTTCGAGCCCGACCTAGTGATTGGGACAGTGCCGGCGCTTCCCACGTCCGTGGTGACTTTCGTCGCGGCCCGCAAACTCAACGTGCCGTACATCCTCGACTTACGCGACGCATGGCCCGCACTGTTCCGAGAGAGCAAACAGTGGAACGCGGGTACGGGTCGGCGCTCGCCGCGTGAGACGATCCTCCTGCGGGCGCCGTTCCAGGTTCTTATCTCGTTGACCGAATGGTCACTTAATTTCGTGATGTCACGCTGCTCCGGCATCTCAACCACCTCGAGCTCGCTCGAGCGCCAACTCAAGGCGGAGCTCAGCAAACCGACTGCGACGGTGCGCAACGTTTTCCCCAGCGTGTCCACAAGTCGGGACCGAACCAGAGAACGCGATCGTGGGCACCATTTGCACGTGCTTTACGCAGGGACATTGGGTCGAGCGCAGAAGTTGGAGAACGCGCTCGTCGCTGCCAAGCTTGCGCAGGATGAAGGCGTGCAGGTCAGCCTCCGGTTCGTCGGCGAGGGTGCGACGTGGGGGCCGCTTCGGCGAACAGCCGACGAGCTCGCAGTCGATCTTGACTTGCAACATCAGCAAGCGCCGGACGAATTGCAGGAGAGCTACCGCTGGGCGGACACGGCACTCGTGCACCTCACCAACTGGGACTCGCTTGAGGTCGCCGTGCCGTCTAAGACCTACGAGCTGATGGCGAATCAGATCCACATCAGCGGCGTGGTTGCGGGGGAGACTGCGCGCCTCATTGAGACGCTTCACGCCGGCGACGTTGTGCCGCCGGAGGACCCACGCGCCCTTGCTGATTTGTGGGTAGCGCTTGCCCGTGAACCGAAGCGGTTGGACATAAGCGATCAAGGCAAAACTTGGGTTGAGTATCAGCGCGAGGAGGTCGCACCCGCAGCGTTTTTGAACCTCGTAGAGCAAGTAGGGGACCGACAATGAAATTACGCTCAGTAGAAACGCGGGAGCTGCGCAGCGGCCCAGCAATCGTTTTCGTCGACGACCTGGGCGCGCCGTACGAGCTTTCTCACTTCGACAGCGGGTCCGTTTTCACCGAACACCCTCCGAGCCTCGAGATCGCTCCGGATGATTGGCTCGTGGGAATCAACCTCGATGCGCGGTCACTCGGCGAGTTCTGGCAAGTAGCCACGGAAGCCGGCTGCGACCGTCTGAGCTACTGGGCAAACGCCGCCGGTGCTCAACACTTGGAAATGGTGTTTCAGTCACTCGACATGGTTGCAATCGACGGCGTGACACCCGTGGGGGAGTGGATAGCCTTCGACCTCACCGGGGCGACCCGCACGGACGGGTCGTCAGCAGAATTAATTAGCGGCTTTCTTATCGGCCAGCGGCTGAAGCGACCCGACACCAAATTAGTGTCTGAAGAGCCTCGCGCAGAAACCCAGCCCAGCCGACGGGCGGTTCTTCTAACCAAAGTCGTTCACTTAGCGAAGCCGCTCAAACCGTACTTGCCGCCGTCTATAATCCACGCTGGTTACAAGCTTTTGGGGGCGTTGAAATGAGCCCAGCTCAGCCCAAGGCCACAGTCATCATCCCAACCCATGGCGGCGTCGAGCGGCTTCCTCACCTCCTACGCTCGCTCGAGGCACAGACGCTGGTGCGAAGCCGGTTCGAGGTCATCTTCATCCAGAACGGTCCCGACGATGGATCGCTTTCGCTTCTCGACGACTGGGCCAACGCCTCGGATATCCAGACCCGCATACTGCGCGTACCCGAAGCCGGCGCAGGGCGCGCGCGGAACGCGGGGCTTTCCAACGCGCGGTGCGACGTGATCACCTTCATCGACGACGACGACTGGATTGAACCGCGCTATCTCGAGGTCGGCCTCGATGCCTCGGCAGAAGATGCGGTGGTGTTCCTACCGATAAAGGATGCAACCGACAGCGGTGTCACCGAAGCGAACTCAATCAACACGCGCCGCGCAATGATTGCGGGACGCGCCTCGCCACTTTCCACCAGCCCCTGGGTACTCGGTTTCAACGCGTGCAAGTTCTTACCCGCGTCGGTAATTCGGAACTACCGCTACGACGCCGCGCTTCAGTCGGGTGAAGACGTAGCGTTCTTCGCGAACTTGCTGCACCACCCGCAGCTCAAGCTCGTCGTTCCGAAGGACACGGCTAACGCTGCGTACATCAGGCAAGTACGCGCCGATTCAGTGTCCCGAAAAGCCGAGAGCTTCGCCTTTACTGTCGGAGAGCGTCTTGACGTCATTAGGGCACTACAAGCAATCGACGTGCCAGACGAAAATAAGCGGGCGCGAGAATCACTGGAGCGGGCGCAATTCAATTTCGCCGCAGAGTATCTTGCCGCGCACCCGGAGGACTCGACCCGGGCGGTCGATCTCGCCATCGAACGGGGTCTGACTGGGCTGCCCTGGCCGCACAAGGAACGCACAGCATACGAGACGCTGGTGTTCTCGTTCTGCTTCCCTCCCTTTGCAGACCCGGCCGCGAATGTTGTCGCTAAGCGACTCGCTGCTCGCCAGGAAGTGGTTGACGTGGTGAGCGCCGATATGACGCCGGTGCGCAAGGTCGACGATTCCAGCGCGGTGCTCGTCGACCCATGGGTGCGCAAGCACACGGTGATCGACGAGTACCCGTCCTTTTCCTCGTGGGACCAGATTGCTCGCTTCGGCCAGCGTGCAGCGCGCTCGGCAAGAGGTAAGTACACCAAGGTGTATTCCCGAGCTTTGTGGTCAGGCTCGCATGTGGCGGGATGCTTGTACAAGCTCAAGCATCCTGCCATTTCGTGGGAAGCGGAGTTCTCCGACCCGCTCCGACGCGATGCAACTGGTGCGCAGCGCCAGGGACCGCTGACAAAGGGGAGAGTCACCACAAAACTCAAGCGCGCCGTAGAAGAGGCCGGCTGGGGTCACCTTCTCACCCCGAACCACTTCGCCCTCACGGAAATTGCGACGCTGATTCTCGCCGACACGCTGACATTCAGTAATCAGAACCAGGTTGATGAGGTGCTCGGCTTTTATGAACCGCGGTTCCAAGACGTCGTTAAGCGAAAAGTTCAAGTGAGCGCACAGCCTGCACCACCGGCTGCGGCGTACTCTGCCCGGCCTGTGGAGCTCGAGCTTGATCCGAACCGCTTCAACATCGGGTACTTCGGCAACTTCTACACGAACCGTGGGCTGGGTGATTATGTCCATGCACTAGAGGCGATTCCGGAGGCGGAGCGACCCACGCTGCACGTGTTCTCGAACGCAGATGCATCGACGGGGGCGGATGTACCCGGCGTGCACCTGCACCCGGCCTTGAGTTACCTCGAGTTTCTGAACGCGCTGACGCAGTTCGACGCGTTGCTAGTGGTGGACACGGATACCAGTGGAACGAGCTACGCAAAGAACCCCTTCTTGCCGTCGAAGTACTCGGACTACAAAGGCTCGGGTGTGCCGATTTGGGCCATGGTGGAGGCTGGATCGCCGCTGGATAGGGAAGGGCTTGAGTTCGCCTCCGCACTCGGGTCAGCGGAGCAGGCGCAGTCGGTTCTGAAGCGGCTGCTTGGCCTTCAGCGGTAAACTGCCTAACCTGAAGGATATCTATTTCAAATAAGAATGGGACCGTGGGGATGACAAGAGCTAAACGCGAATCAGAGGCTGATGCCTCGCTCGAGCGTTTGGAAGGCGTGCTCAGCGCGGGTCAGCCAGTCCACTTCGTAGATTCAGGTGGGCTGAAATCGCTTCAGAGCCGCCCGGGCTTTTTCGCCTACTGCAAGCAGCTGTGGGACTACCGGTCTTTCATTTGGGCGGATGCGCGATTGAAAGCCTTGCGGACCACGAAGGACTACCGCCTGTGGCGCCTCTGGCTTGTGCTCCAACCGCTGCTGGACGTGTTGTTCTACGCGTTCCTATTCGGCCTTGTTCTGAAAACCTCGAAGGGCGTGGAGAACTTCCTCGGGTTCCTTGTCATCGGCGTGATCTTCATGCGAATGATGGTGGCGCTGCTCAATCAGGGCTCAATGCTGATCCGGAACTCACGGGGATTCATCCAGACTTTCCAATTTCCGCGGGCGGCCTTGGCGATTTCGCAGACGCTGCGGAATCTGTTGGACAACATCCTCCCGGCTCTCATCGCCGTCATCATGGCAATTGGGTACCAAAAGTTTGAGGGCTTGAACTGGTCCATCATTCTGGCCGTGCCACTGTTTCTGATGATGCACATCTTCGGATGCGGCCTCATGCTGATAGCAGCCAGGCTCACCGCGGAGATACCGGATACCCGCGCGTTGATCACGTTCGCCAGCCAGGCGTGGTTCTTCCTCTCCGGGGTCATGTTCTCGATCGACCGTTTTGTGGACCACCCGATGCTGCATTCATTGATGACGGCGAACCCGGCGTACCTCTTCCTGCAGGCCCTGCGAGGCAGCGTGATCTACAGCAGTCCGCCAGATCTGGCGACGTGGGGAATCCTGGCCCTGTGGACGTTCGGGACGTTTGTCGTCGGGTTGTTCTACTTCTGGTTAGCGGAGGCGAAGTATGTCCGACTTAGCTAGCAACCTGACCGAATCTGACCGCGTATCGCGCAACCTGGACCCCACGATAGTCGTAGATAACGTGGTCAAGACCTACGCGATTGGCCGCGGCGGTTCGGAGGATTTGAAAAATTCGCGGATGCTCAGAGGCCGCCAGAGAGTAGAAGCCCTGAAAGGTGTGTCCATGGTGGTCTCGCCAGGGGAGAGCGTCGGCATCATGGGCCTGAATGGCTCGGGCAAATCAACGTTGCTGCGCCTCATCTCGGGTGGCGAGGAGCCGACAACGGGGCGCATCTTGGTGAAATCCCGCCCAACGCTCATGGGAGTCGCACCCGCGCTGCAGCGCGATCTCACCGGCGAGCAGAACATCTACCTCGGGTGCTTAGCACTCGGCATGTCCCCCGCGGAGGCGCGCGAGCAGATCGGGATCATCGCGGAATGGACAGAACTCGGCGAAGCAATTCACCGCCCGATGGGCACGTACTCCTCAGGCATGGGGGCTCGCCTCAACTTCGCCATCTCCACCTCAGTCAATCCGGAGATCTTGCTTGTCGACGAAGCGTTGTCGACCGGCGACGCAGCCTTCGGAGCCAAAGCTGAACAGAGGATCGGCGAGGTCATCGACAAGGCGGGCAACCTTTTGCTTGTTTCGCACGACATCCGCACCATCGAGAAGCTTTGTGATCGAGCAGTGTGGATCCACAAAGGTGAGGTCATCGAAGACGGCCCCATGGAAGAGATTTCGCCGCTGTACCACGAGTGGGCTCGGCTCCTAGGCAAGGAAGATAAAGCCCCGGCTTACGACTTTCTCGAAGGTGTGAAACTCAACTACAGTCGGCCGGCGATCTTCTTCACGAACTCCGGTGGTGGCTAGGTCTAAAAATCTCCGTCTTTTTCAGCGGAGAGCGCAAGCGCAATGCTTGCTACGATATGCCGGAATCGCTTGCTACGAGAAGAAGGATCGCTGACATGCGGAAGCCAAAAGCTTTCATCGCCGAAATCGCTACTTTAGGTGGGGCAGCTTTAACTGGAGCGGTGGCTTCTGCAGCTGCTACGGGTGCGAAGAACGCGCGGACTGCATCGATTCTCACTTCGACTGCGACCGCAGCACTGGGGGCGGGCTTGATCGTTCGATCGGCTCGTCAGGAGCGTCAGAACCAGCGTCTCAACGCTCGCCTGGATCGCCTTATCTCAGAAACGCAACAACTGCAGGATCCGGAGTTCGGGACATCCGCGCTACTCAACGAACTATCGTCGAGGATTGATCGGCTCCCCAGTTGGATCGACACGGTGCTCGCCGAGCGACTGGAGACACAGCCAACAATTAC
This sequence comes from Corynebacterium glaucum, assembly GCF_002287505.1. Taxonomy (GTDB): domain Bacteria; phylum Actinomycetota; class Actinomycetes; order Mycobacteriales; family Mycobacteriaceae; genus Corynebacterium; species Corynebacterium glaucum. The sequence continues at coordinate 1,882,764 of NZ_CP019688.1, read as the reverse complement.
ATTTCCGTCTCCCAACGGTAAGAAGCGAGCTAGAGAGTTCGGTGTCGCTAACGCTGAAACCAAGCAAACCCGGGCTGGCGAATTTACCACCACGTTGGATGTAGACGTCGATAAGTTTCTTGCTCCTTACGAGCCGGTGCACCTCACAGCGTCGCCTCTCGAGATCACAGTGGATGTTGAAGGAGCAACGGAAGCGAACATCGATCTCACGCTGCTGACTCGCGACGGGAAAGCTAATGCGAAGGCTGCTCTCGTGGCGGTGAAGGTGCTCGGTGAAGCGGGCAGTGAGATGGATTTCCCGGTTCTGCCCTCTCGTAGTGACAAGTACGGTTACTTCTCATACCTCGGTGTCACCGGCTCGGTGAGCGAAAACCGCGTAGCGGTTCGTCTACCGCGCCGAGCGAAGAAACTGGCTCTGTCCTTTTATCAGTGGGGAGATTCGACCAATCTGCAGAACAGGGTTCGAGTAACTTTCTCGGGCAAGAATCCTGAGTGGTACGCGAGTCGAAAGCCCGCAGACATCAAGGTTGCCGCGATTCTCGACGAGTTTTCTTACAACTCGTTTCGATATGAATGCGACCTTGTCTCACTTGACTACTCCACGTGGAGAGAGCAAATCGAAGCGCACCAACCGGATCTCTTCTTCTGCGAGTCGGCGTGGAGCGGTCATGACTCCAAGGCTCGTCCTTGGAAGGGACGCGTGTACGCGTCTGAGAACTTCAATTACGAGAACCGCACCGAACTGCTGAAGATCCTCGAGTACTGCAGAGCTCGCGGCATTCCCACTGTCTTCTGGAACAAGGAAGACCCCTCTCACTACGAGGACAAGAAGCACAACTTCGTAGACACGGCGCTTCGCTTCGACCACATTTTCACCACCGACGACAAGTCTGCGGCCCGTTACCGCAGTGAGTACGGCCACCAGAGCGTGCACGTCATGCAATTTGCTGTCCAGCCTCGCCTTTTCAACCCGACGAACGGGGCGCATCGTTCCCGCGACGTGGTGTTCGCCGGCGGATGGTACTCCAATCACGAGCAACGCAGCCTCGACATGGAGACGATGTTCGACGCGGTTGAAGCTTCGGATCGAGAGCTGAAGATCTACGACCGGTTCTACGGATCGGATGACCCGACGAAGATCTTCCCGCGCCGGTTCCAGTACGCACTTAATCCTCCCGTTTCCGGAGAGGACATGGCCCATGTGTACAAAGAATCCGAGATCGGCATGACCGTGAACACAGAGACGGTGAGCCGAACCATGTTTGCGCGCCGAATCTTTGAACTCATGGCTTGCAATACCTACGTCGTCTCCAACTACTCCAATGGGGTCTATGAACTCTTCGGTGACGATGTGCTCTATCTGGACAAGAACCCATCCGGCTTAAAGCGGCTCAGCGACGAAGAAATGAATCGGGCTCGAGAGGTGAACCTCCGTAAGGTGCTCTCGTCGCATACGTACCGTGAGCGCTTCGCTGACATATTGGCTGTAGCTCAGGTGCCAAATGATCGGTCGGTTTCCGTCCCGCCACTCGTGGTCCGTGTGAACAGTTTTGAAGAAGCAAGCGACGCGTTCGCAGCGCTCAAGCGTGTCGGGCAATGGGGTGCTCCCAGAACTATCCTTTTGAGCAGCGCGGTGGACAATCTCGCTTACGCGGATGCTCTCACCGAATTCAACCGAGGCGGGGTTGCGGTGGTGTGGGAACCGATGCTGCAGTCAGGGGAAACACCGATGAACCAGCTCTACTCTGGCAATGAACTCATCGTGCTGATTCCGTTAGAGCGGCTAAGCAAGGGCAACATCCGGCCAGAAACGTTTGCGGATCACGCCATGCACGCGCAGTACACCGATATCCCTGTGGTTGCGGCAACGGATCTGGTGAGTGACACCGCCCAATCAAGGTTCTCGCAGGTTAGGTTGGCTGAATCAGCACCAACGCTGGTTAAGGACACTCACTTCAAGGGCCTTATCCAAGACCTGCAAAGCGGTCAACCGTCCCTGTACTACGTGATTTAGAGGAAACACAATGACGACTCTTTCAGTTCTCATCCCCAGCTACAACGTTTCCTCGAAGATCTCGAGCTGTTTCGACTCCCTCGATGCGCTCAAGAACACCATCCCGGGCACAGAGGTTGTGTTTGTCGACGATGCTTCAACCGATGACACCTACGTCAAAATTGAGAACTTCCAAGCGACCCGACCTTGGGTGAAAGCGGCGCGACTAGCCAAGAACAGCGGTACACCATCGGTGCCGAGGAACACTGCGCTCACAATGGCGACCGGTGAGTATATTTTCCATCTCGATCCAGATGATGAAATCCTTCCGGCTGGCGTGGCGGCCGAATTGGGCTTGGCTCAGCGAACCAACGCAGACTTGGTGCGTGCGCCTCTAATTCGCGACAACGGCCGCGAGCGGGTCGTCATGAATCGCATTGACGGTTGGGATCAAACTTCTACTCAGGCTGAACGCGTGGCACGGGTGGTCCGTGAACACAGCACGACGGTATGCAGCCTTTACCGCCGGGAGTTCCTCGAAGCCAATAAATTGAGGTGGCCAGAAGATCTCCGTCTCGCAGAAGACGCGATTTATCTCTACCGCGCGCTTGAACTTGGGAAGATCGAATACTCGGATGAGCCGGACTTCGTTTATAACGTTCAGCTCGACTCCAGTGCAGCGTCGAGCACCCAGCAATATCAGGACCGTGAACTGCTTAACCACGTATCGGCTTGGCGCCAGTCGACTGAAATCCTCGGCCGGATAGGCATCGACTACTTCGCACTACGTGGCCAAATGGCACTTTCGGCAGCGATCCAGAACATGATCCGGTTCAACAAAGGCGGGTTCAAGCGCAGCTCGTTCAATCTTTTAGCCGATTTCCTCCGAGAGCACGAGATAGCCGTACGCACCTTCACGTATGGGCCGCGGTTTGCGGAAATCTGTAACTTACTCTTGAACAAGGACTACGACGCTTTCCTTGAAAAGATCAAGATTCGGCTTCTAATCGCGGGGTACGATCTTCGCTTCATTTTGCCGGCAGTCCCAGAACTCGAGTCGTTTTACCAGGTCCAGGTGGACGAGTGGACGGGGCACGAGACTCACGATCTGGAGCAAAGCAAGCGCCTTCGAGACTGGGCTGACGCTATCCACTGCGAATGGATGCTCGGCAATGCGGTGTGGTACTCGGAGAATAAGAATCCTCGCCAATCGCTCACTGTGCGCCTGCATCGTTTTGAGACCGGTAAAGACTACGGGAACCAGATCAAGCGGGACGCGCTTGATCGGGTCATCACCATTGCTCCTGGAATGTTTGAGGAGACTCAACGGGTATTCGATTTCGATAGGGAAAAAGTGGTTTACGTTCCGAACTACATCGAGGTCGAGAAGTACCAGAGGTCGAACGACCCAGACAAGGTTTTCAATCTGGTGATGGTCGGGAGTATCCCAATCCGGAAGGGGTACCGTCGGGCACTCGAGTTGCTGAAGTCGTTGAGAGAAGTGGATGACCGCTACACCCTCACTGTTTTCGGCCGCCGACCGGATGAACTGAGCTGGGTCTTCAACGACCCCGCCGAGCGGGCATACTTTGCGGAATGCGAGAGGTTCGTTCGCGTGAATGGCCTCGAGTCGGCCGTGAAGTTTGAAGGGTGGGTGGACACCACCGAAGCACTTGCAGACAAGGGATTTATCCTCTCACTTAGCGATGCAGAGGGGTCACACGTAGCTGCAGCTGAAGGCTTTGCGTCGGGAAACATTACCTTGCTGCGTCCTTGGGCAGGTGCCGAATACATGTACCCAAATGAGTACATCTTCGATAGCCTCATCGAGATGCGTGACTACGTCCTTGAGTGCCAAGACTTCGGCACTTATGAGAGCCGCCGTCGGGTAGGCGATGAATACGTTCAGACCCGCTACTCGATGGAACGATTTAAGCAGCTCTATGTTGCCACAGTTCCCGTTCCCTACAACGTCCCGTAATCGTTGCCACCGGCCAAACGTGGCCGCGCTTGCGAAGAGCGATCACTGGAGTATGTAAAGACTATTTATGTGGAATGGCTTGCCTAATGCGCCAAATGGAGTAATCCTGGCACCAATCACTTCACAGCCGGGAGGAAGCTCAAAGTCAAATTGGTTTGATCTGCGCCCCGCGTACGTCGTGATGTAGCGGTACTGCCCGATAGTTGGGTTCGGGGATCGAGTCATGCCCTGGACTTCAATGTCGTCTGTCGGGACCCCGTCACGTTCAATCTGGAAACTGATTAGGCCAGCGTTGGCCTGCATTCCATCGGGGAAGGTGGCATCCAACAAGAGTGAGAATCGTCCAGTCGCATTAATTCTGAGCGGTTTCCCGTCTTCCGAAACGTCGGTATCGCTGATTACCTCAGATCGGCTTAAGCTATCTGTATGGTCTCTTAGGCTCGGAAAACTTTCGAATAGGTTCCAATTCGTTGGAATTGGAGGGAGCGATGCCACCTCTTTCCTCGTTACGTCAAAGCCCTCATTCTTGCCGAAATCGGTGTCTTGCCCCGCGTGACGGGTCCAGAAGTATGAGCACTCGGTTGCATCCACCATCACAGTGCCGACGCGGTCCGAAAGGTTGTGTGCTGTCTCAGCAGGCGCTACGAATTGCCCTTGGGAATTCCGTCCGTATATGCCAGCTAGGCCGATCGCGATGTATGGCTTGTACGAGTATCGGATGGTTGAGAATCGCTCGCCATCGAAAATGCCGGTTAACCCCGCCGCCAATGAGACCCGAAAACCAAGGTTGGCCTCGCTCACAAGCGGGGCAAGTTGATCAAAGTAGCTCGTTGACAGAAAGTCGTCGTCGTCCAATCGGTAAATTACATACGGCTTCTGGTGAGGATTTAGTTCGTTCGCAATGGTGTAAGGGTGTCTCGCCCCAGTTGAATCGCTGGCGTCGGAAAGTACAACGAAAGGAAAATCGCGTTGCAATGCTTCCAGCTGTCGCAAATATTGAGATGGGAGCTCCGGCGAATAGTGGATGATGTGGCGAATAGTGTGGGATTCAGCCGCAACAGCGAGGTTTGGAAGACTGACCTCACGTAAAATCTTCATTCTCGGTTCGATCCTCCGAGGCGAGAACAAATACTCTTTATACTGCTCTGGACTAGAGAATGCGCCGTTTGCGGACGACCGCCACGCCCCAGAGTCCGGCTTGAAAAGACTGAACCTTGTGGTCCCAATGAAAACCATTTTTTCCTCTAAATCGATAGGTTTCGTTGGCCCCATTCCGTGGAGCCGTTAGTCATACAGTTAGTTAACTACTTCAACACTACTTCCCTGGTTAGAGTGACCTGATTTCCCTCTCGGTGACGGTTGCCAACGCCCTCTCGTGAACCGATTCGGCGGCTTCCGGTAAAAGTTTTGCAGCCCTTTAAGCTTCGTCAGTGGGGCCGGATCAAGATCGAAAGGGTGGGAAAGCGAAACGGAGATATCGTGCTCTCCTGCTGGCGCAACGGCGAAAGGAAGGGGCCATTCTCGGATTAGATCGATCGTCTCTGAAATATAGGTCCGACCAGTGCCTGCGCCTCCTCTCGTCGCGCCCATCGAGTCAATTCGCAGGGCGATATCCATAAATGGAATACTATCTCAAGAGGATCAATCTTTAAGACAATCGATTCTGCAAGTTCTACGAGAGGCCCGCACCTTCATACATCTGGCGCCTCGAGCTGGAGCTGGGTGTTTTATCCGCTCTTGGGTGTTTAGACCACGTTTTTAGTAACGGCGTGGTGGGTTTCCGGTAACGCCCGGGTGAGTATCGAGTAACGCCCGGGCGTTTGGGTTGGTGGCGGGGGTTATGGGGTCAGTCGCATGTTGGTGCCTTCGAGTGTGATGATTTCGGCGCCGGCGACGAGTCGGTTGAGGATGGATTCGGCGATGACGGCGTCGGGGATGGATTTGTACCATTCGTCGGGTGTGAACTGGGATGTCACGATGGTGGATCCGCGGGGTTCGCGCTCTGCGAGGATGTTGAGCAGCTGGTGTGCGGTGGCGGCATCGATTGGGGTGGTGAGGAAGTCGTCGAGGACTAACACGTCTGTGTGGTGGAGGTCTTCGAGGAAAGTGATGCGGGCTGGGTCGTCGTGTTTGAGCACGGCGAGGTGGTTGGCGAGTGTGTCGGTGCGGAAGAAGCGTGCGGAGTAGTCGTTTCGGCACGCTGCGGTGAGCAGTGCTTGGGCGAGGTAGGTTTTGCCGACGGAGGATTTGCCCAGGATGACAATGTTTTGTGCGCTTTGGCACCATTGACAGTGAGCGAGTCGGGTGATTTGCTCTTTGTTGATGGTGCGGTCGGGCGTGTAGGTGACGTCTTCGATACAAGCATCGGGATTTGGCGATCGGGATGCTTTGAGCAGTTTGTTGACTCGCCTCTCACGCTTGGCCGCTACCTCTTTATCGAGTGCGTAGAGCACTTTGTCGGAGAAGCTCCAATCGTCGAATGCGGGATCGGCGGCGATGTCGATAACACTTTGTCCGAAGGCGGTCATCCGCAGATCTGTAAAGATCGGCAGGACTGATTCGTCGAGGAAGCGGGCGGATGCTGATGCTGGTTGTGGGCGGGGCATGGGTTATGCAGATCCCTTCTTGGTGAGGTTTTCGAGGCTGAACTGGGCGGCACCACCGAGGTAGGCGCCGCGCGTGTCACGCGCTGTCGGGGTAGGCACGTCACGGGTGGGTCTGCTTGTTGGCAGATCGGTTGAAAGGTCAGTGCCTGTGGGTCGTGTGGAGGTGTCTTTGCGCACGGCGGCCATCATGTTTTTCACCGCGGTATACGACACAGCACGCCTGGCGCCGTCGGTGGACACCAAACGCCGGCAGGCCTCCTCGAGGATTGGCTTGTTGGCGTGTTTGCCCATGTTGAGCACGTTGCGGCACGCTTGGTACGCCTGGGCAGGGATCGCTTTGGTTTCGATGAGCTCAAAGATCACCTGGCGGGTGGCCGGCCCGATTTTGGCGGCTTCGCGCAGGAAGTACTCGCTTGTCCACAACCCCCGGGTGTCACCCATGTTCGCCGGGATGTGGTCGGTGTCGGTGACGTACACCCCGCGGACACGTGCGAGTTGGTGGGTGGCCACACGCTGCCCGGCGTCGAAGACGGCGAGGCTGTCACCGGTGATACGCACGTCCACGGTGCGGCCCACCAGTTGGTGCGGTACCGAGTAATGCACGTTGTGCACTCTGATGTGGAAATTGGGCGCGACTTTGGCGCGTTTCCATTCGGTGCGCTGCCACGGTGTTGTAGGCAGCGCGGTGAGCACGTCGCGTTCGAACTGATCGAACAATGCGCGCCTGCTCGTCGCATTGCCGCGAAACGGTTCGGCAGCGTTGATCCCATCGACCAGGGCGGTGATTTTTGCGTTGAGCTCGTCTATCCCGACGCACTGGTGGCCATCGAGTGCGTGGATGACGTTCTGGGTGACGATCTTGACTGCGGCTTCGACGCTGGCCTTGTCTTTGGGTCGTTTCGCGCGGGCCGGCAACGCGGCGGTGTTGTAGTGCTCCAAAAACTCCTCGTAGGTGGAGTTGACCCGGCGATTTTTATCGCGGCACTGATCGCGTTCGAGGCTGTCGAGGCGTTATCTGGCACGATGACCTCGGCGACCCCGCCGAAGTACTCGAACGCGCGGATATGGGCTGCAAGCCACGCGTCCTGGCGCTCATCCGCGCACGCGCAGGCGAATACCATGCCCGAATACGGCAGCGAGGCGACAAAGATGCTGACCTGCAAGCCTTGCCCGCCGGTGGGGTCAAACAGCGGCATCTTCGTGCCTGCCCAGTCCACCTGCATCGTATGGCCTGGGGCATGGGTGATCCTGGCGGTCAGCCCGGCTGCATCAACGTGTTGAGCCACAAGCTGGCGAAACCGCTCGTAGCTGTAATACCGCTGGCCTGTGCCCGCAGACTGTGCGGTGTAGCGGCCCCACAGCACCTGCAAGGTCACCTTGTTGCGCCCGGTGCGCGCCTTGGCGACAGCGTCGAAATCGATCGGGACGAAATCCCCCTGAGCATGGCTGCGCCCGTCGACGAACCAGTCCGCCAGCTCATGATCAGCAACCCCACGAAGTTGCTCACGCGTTGTGATGTTGTGTTCCACCAGCGCACCGCGGGCTTTTTGCACAGTGGTGTGCGAGCACCGCAAACTCGAACAGATTTGGCGGACAGACCAGCCTTTCAGCACTTGATCCATTACCGCCCGGTAGTCAGTCACAATCAGACTCCTCTGGTAACGCCGCGTGCCCTGAAGTCACGCGGTCACCAGAATCCTCCCCCGGACCGTTACTGGATGCTCACCAATGCGTTACTCAATACTCACCACGGTGTTACTAGACACGACCGCGCAACACTTGGGCTGGAAACTTCGTGCTTGGAAGGCGTGGCCACTAGGCGGAGTAGCCCTCCGGCATCATTTCACTACCAGGAAGCGATGGACACGTGACACTAAATCCACCAGGTCTCTACGCACTCGATTCGGCTGTCAACTTTGTGGTTACCCCGGATGAGCAGGGGACGTTCTCTATCTCAGGATCGTATATGGCCGCCCCGGGGGAGAAAATTGTTCTTGGGATCGGAAAAGATCAATTGCAGGATCCGCCCGAAGGTTTCATTGAATCATCGGCGGGGTTCTTTTTCATCTATCTGGTAGGTGCGGGCGAGGTTCGTAGATTCGAGAAAACGTTCCGCGCCAGCAACGCAAGACATATTCGAATGTTCTTGCGCAGATGGTATTCGGATTCAGTCATGTTCTTCAATGTCGACTCCATCAAGTGGGATAACTTCATCTTCGTAATGGGTAGCTGTGTCTCTAGGGACAGCTTCGAGTTTTCTGGTCGCCCACTCGCTGGCTACCGTGCTCGATTCAGTTTCTCCAGTTTGCACTCGTCGCCGGTGCAGTTTGATCGACGTGCACTGGAGAAGAACCCAAGCGAGTTTCAGAGGCGGATGGTCGAAGGTGATCTCGCTAAAACCAATGTTGAGTTGGCTTCGAAGGCACCAGGCAATTATGTTCTCGTCGATCTCATTGATGAGAGACTGCCTCTGCAAATAGATGGGCATGTGAGTGCTCTTCGAAATGTAGCCCACTGGTGCTCTTTGAAAAGTAGCCCAGTGTGGTCGTTGGTTATTGTGCCTGATGTGATTGCGGCGTGGGGGTTGTTGCGGGGATTTCCCTGCCTTTGATGCGGTGGCTGGTGCCGCGGTGTTGGAAGATTTTGGCGTGGTGGACGATGCGATCAACCATGGCGGTGGCGACTGTGACATCGCCGAAGCATTGTGCCCATTGGGAAAATGCCAGGTTGGACGTGACGATGATCGAGCCGTGCTCGTAGCGGCGGGACACGAGTTGGAAGAAAAGGTTCGCGGCGTCTGCTTCCACCGGGATGTATCCGAGTTCGTCGATGATGAGTAGGTGGTAGCCGCTTAAGCGTTTCAGGGTTGGTTCTAGTTTGCCTATGGCGTGTGCTTCGGTCAGCGTGTTGATCCACCCGGCGGCGGTGTCGAACAAGACCCTGTAGCCTTGCTGGGCTGCTGTGATGCCGAGTGCTGTGGCGAGGTGTGTTTTGCCTGTGCCGGGCGGGCCGAGCAGGACAACGTTTTCAGCGGTGGCGACCCAGGCACCGGTTTCAAGACGGGCGATGTCTGCGCGGTCGATGCCGGGTTGGGCGGTGAAGTCGAAGTCGGTAATGGTTTTCACTGAGGGGAAGCCGGCACGTTTGACGCGCTGGGCGGCACCGGATTCTGCTCTGGCGGTGGCTTCCACAGACAGCACCGCTGCGAGGTATTCCTCGTGTGTCCAGGATTCGGTACGGGCTTGTTCGGCGATGGTGGCGTGGATGGTTGCGATGCGCGGCGCTTTGAGCTGTTTGGCGTAGCGGTGGATTGTTGCGGTGGTGTCTTGTGCTGTGGCGCGGGTCATGCGGTGGTCCTTGTCGTCGGTGTTGAGGTGAGGCGGTCGTAGACGTTTAAATCGGCGATGTCGATGTCGAAGCTGGTTCGGGGCGCAGGGGTGGTTACGCGTTGCTGTCGCATCGCCTTGGCTGCGGCCTGGTGGGCAGGATCGGTGATTGTGCGGCCTTTCGCCCAGATTCTTTGGTGGGTGGCGATCGCTTCCCCGCCCGGGCCGTTCACGATGACCTGGTGCAAGGTGGTGTGCACCGTGACGAGCCGGTCGACGTAAGCAGGGTCGACGCTGTAATGGTTCGTATCCACGGTGATGTAGTAGTTGCGTGGCAGCCGCACTGCGGGGCGGGTGCCGAATGTGGGCGTGAACGGCGGCAGCGGCCGCATCCCGGCCCGATCTGTGGTGAATGCTTCAGCTGGTGAGGTTTTCAGCACTGCGTGTGTTCTCACGTTGGCCACGGTGGTAAACCAGTCATCGAGCTGGGTTTGCACATCCTTCGGGCTAGTGAAGCGCCGTGCCGGGAAGAATGAGGTTTTCAGGTACCCGTTGGTGCGTTCCACGATGCCTTTCGACTCCGGGTCCCTGGGCGGGGTTTGTACGATCTTGCATCCCAATGCACCGGCGAACGCGGTGACTGGGTCGCGCAGTCTGGCTTTGCCGATGCCGGGTTCGCGGTCCCACACCAGCCTGGTGGGAACTGCTGAGAATGTGTGTTCGAGCAGGTCCCACATCCCGGCCAGCAGGTCGTCGGTGGTGCGCGACGGCAAGATCCGCGCCCCGGCGAAGCGGGAATGGGAAGCAACCATCACCAACACCGGCAGCGTTCGAAATAGCCCGGTGTCATCGGGCAGCCCGCCCGGGGCAAACGTCAAGTCGCACTGGATCTCATGTCCCGGCAGGTGGTCCAGGGTGTCAACCGGGTCTGGTGGCAGGTACTCCGGGCGGATTCTGGCCACGATTCTGATCCTTCCCACCCGACCCGCTGGGCGATGACCTTCGCATTCAACCGGGGCGACTCGGCCAGTAGGGCGCGCACTGCCGGCTCATAAGGATCGAAGGTGGTCGGTTTCGCTGGCCGCCGCGAGTACTCAGGTGGGCAATCAGACGCCAGCGCCCGTTCAACAGTCCTTTTCGCGCAGCCGACCTCGGCAGCGATCTTCCTAATCGACAGTCCCTGCCCACGCAGAAACCGGATCTGAGCCCATTGATCCAATGAAATCACCCATCCAATCTTTTTCGGATGGGCTACTTTTCGAGGAGCGTTTTGGGCTACTTTTCAAAGAGCGCTGACAGGGCAGAAGCGTTTCACCTGTAGCCCTGAGTTTCGTGCAACGGATCTTGCAATTACAGGCGAGTCGCTGGACGTGTTTTCTTCCGCTTACTTCGACTTGTTCGAGGATGGTTGGCGCTACTTCATGACAGCTATGAGGCATAAGTCGGTGATTCTGAACAAGGTTTTCTGGGCTACTGAGGCGGAGGGCGGGGAACCGCTCCCCAACCAGGAGTTAATCTCGAGACAGAACAACAAGCTCTCGAGACTGTATGACATTATCTCGCGATACGACCGGAAGCCGATTTTCATCGAGTATCCGACTCAGCTCGTTGCGGCGAAGCATCACAAATGGGGACAAAGCCCATTTCACTACGGTGAGGACTTCAATACGTATCAGGGCGAAAGGCTGAGTGCGCTTACCCGTGGCTAGTTGGTGGATCGCCGAACCTTGATGTGCTGCCTACTGCGAATCATCGAGGCCATTAAGCTCAGCTTAACCCTCTAGATATTGAGCCATTGGCCTTTAGTATCGATGACCACGGTGTTCGCGGCCAACGCGGGATCGTAGCTTTGAAACTCATCGTGATCGACTAGCAGCACAATGAGGTTCGACGCTTCGAGGGAATCAGGATAGACGCCAAGCCTTACGTTTGGGTAGCTGGTGAGATTGGCCGGAAGTTCGGTGATGTTGGGTTCAATGGCGAGGATTTGGGCGGAGGGGTAGCTCTGGGCCACTCGCTCGGCGATCTCCAATGCCGGTGACTCGCGCAGGTCGTCGATGTTCGGCTTGAAGGCAAGACCGAGGAGCGCGATGGTGGCTTCGTCGCCGTGCTCGCTCATCGCTTGGTCGATCTTGTCCAGCACCCATTCCGGTTTCGAATCATTAACCTCACGGGCTGTGCGGATGAGGCGCGCAGTTTCAGGTGCGGTCGAAACGATGAACCAGGGGTCGACTGCGATGCAGTGGCCACCGACGCCTGGGCCTGGCTGGAGAATGTTCACGCGGGGGTGGTGATTCGCCAGCTCGATGAGTTCCCAGACGCTGATGTCGAGGTCATCGCAAATGAGGGACAGCTCGTTGGCGAAGGCGATGTTGACATCGCGGAAAGAGTTCTCAGTGAGCTTCGCCATCTCGGCGGTGCGATCGTTCGTCGCCAAGAGTTCTCCGCGGCAGAAGCTGGCGTAGATGGCGGCAGCGCGGCGGGTGGCCTCAGGCGACATGCCGCCGATGATGCGGTCGTTGGTACGCAGCTCTTCCATCGCTTTTCCTGGCAAGATGCGCTCGGGGCAGTGTGCGAAATAGAGCGTAGGCCCGGTGCCCTCGGAACCGTCGGCGTGGAACTCCGGACGGAGTTCCAGGATTCGCTGCACCATGCGTTCTGTCGTGCGTGGAGGAGAGGTGGACTCGAGGATGATCAATTCATCGCCTTCGAGCTGGGGTGCGATAGCCTCCGCTGCCGAGTAGATGAAGCGCATGTCAACGTCGTAAACCTCGGTGAACGGGGTAGGTACGGCGATGATGTAGGCGTCCGCCTTAGGCATGTCGATGGAGGCTCGGAACCGGCCACTGTCGAGGGCGGACTTGAGCTCCTCTTCCAAACCGGGTTCGACGATGGTGACTTCACCGCGGTTAATCGAATCGACCTTGGTGGGATCGACATCCACACCTGTCACTTCGAGACCACTATTGGCCATTACTACTGCCGTGGGTAAACCGATGTAGCCGAGGCCTATAAACGCGACGTGTGCACTCATAAATATGGTCTTTCAGAACGATTGAATGGATGCGGTAAATTCTAACGCCACTGCCTGAACAATCAACCCTGCGGCACGTCATAGAGTCCTGGTGCGCATATTGCGTTGATTAACGAGAATGAAACGCCATGAGAGATCTCTACAAACGTCCTGCGAATTGGTAGATTCTGATCTGTGATTTGGCGATTCAACCTGCCCGTTTCAGATGTCCCTGCGAGACTCATTGTCCGGTCCCGGGGTCCGTTGAATTTCAGGGATTACGTGCTCAAATTCCAGTTCGCAGGGGTGGAAGCAACTCCCGAGACCGCTGATTTGCTTAGAGTCTCGTATTCGAAAAATTTGGATTCACTCTTCCTCTATAGCCCTCAACAACAAGGTGCAGTAGCTCGCACTTCGTTTTTCCGACTTCCGGTAAGCGAGGGATCCCTAACAGTTCACGCTGTTCCGTGGCATGTCGAAAGTGACGGAGCGCAACTCGAATCCTTGGGTCTTCAGATCGACGCTCCTTGGAAGCACTTTGGAAAACTGGCTCTTGAAGGGGTGGCACAATAATGGCGCTTGGCACCAGCTCGGGGGTAGAGAGTCTTTCGCTTAGGCCAGACGTTTCTGTAGTAATCGGTTTCCGCGATTGGGGTCTGCGGCGTATCCGGTTGGCTGTTACGTCGATTCAAGAGGCGCTCGGGAATTGCACGGGGGAGGTCATAATCTCCGATTACGGTTCAATCGATCCTGAGCAAAATAAGAACCTTGCCGACGACCTTGGGTGTCAATACGTTTACACACACGGTTCGGCGGTGTGGTCTAGATCGAGGGCGTTGAACGCGGGATTTGAGATCAGCCAAGGTGAGCTTTTGGTCTCCACTGATGCAGATATGTTGTTCTCGCCGGGCTCATTCGAAAAGATTGTTGAGATTTCAAAAGTTGACAAGGGTGCCGCATACTTTCTGCAATGCCGCGATCTTCCGAGAGGATTCGACGACGAATGGGTCGAAGCGAATCCCGGTTCGTGGGACGAGCTAGAGCAAGTAGCTAGGCTGCGCCCGCGTTGGGGTATGGGCGGCATGATGGCCATTTCGCGGAGGGGGTTCTTTGAAATCCGGGGCTTCGACGAGCGCTTCCACACCTACGGGGGTGAGGACTTGGACTTTGCTCAACGAGCTCGTCGAGCTGGATACCCAACTGTGTGGGTGAATGACCCTAAAGTACGCATGTACCACATGTGGCATCCTTCAACCCGCGCAGCGGTTGATCAAGATGAAGAAAGCCGTGAGGTAGTTCAAAGGAATCGGGAAATCGTGTACAACGATCGATCGTTCGTAAGAAACTATCTCGACTGGACTCACCGTCCTGCGGATGCGCCTCCGCTAGTAACCGTGGCGATCTGCACCCATAACCGCGCCACCTTGATAGGTGATTCGATCAAATCGGTGCTGGCCCAGACGATGCAGGATTTCGAAATCGTCGTAGTCGACGACGGGGGCGATGACAATACCAGAGAAGTGCTGGAGTCTTTCGCTGACCCGAGGATCAAGTACCACTGGCAAGAGAAAGCGGGGATTTCTGCAGCTCGAAATCGAGCTGCGGAATTGAGTAGAGGTCTATACACGGCCGTGCTCGATGATGATGATCTCATGCCCCCGCGGCGTCTCGAGCGGCAGGTTGCAGGCATCCAGCCAGGCTTCGTTGGAAACGTTGGGTCCTTTGTAAATTTCGACGACCAAACCGGCGAGCTTGCACTGATCGTCTCCAAGGTTCCATCTATCGAAACTGCGATGGAAAGGGGATCAGCTCCGGGGCATAGCACCTGGCTCATCCGAACGGATGTTGTTCGGCGACTGAAGTACGACGAGACTTTAACCAGCGGGGTGGACAATAACTTCATGCTCCGCCTCCTCAGATCGGGGGCGAAACTGAGCCACATTGGTGAGGTCGTAACCCTTAGGCGCATGCACAGTCGACAAGTGACAGTTCTGGATTTGGATCGTCAGCTATCTAACGCCAACTCTGCCCTGAGGTTTATCCAATGGCGTCTGGACCCCAATGCGATAGAGGAGATCACTAAATCTGCTAAAGACACAGGAGAATATCCACAAACTCCATCCCGCGAAGCAATGCTGGAGGAAGCGCGACTGTTTCTCCCCGATCACCTAGCCCAACGCAATCTTCTTCTCTCGTCCGGCCACGATCTGGACTTACCCCGATCAGGTTGGGAGGGCGATTTGGTTGTCGCCACAATCTCCACTGGCCTCGACGAGGCCCCGGATGTCCCTGTACAGATCCTCAAGCGCGCGAGCTTTGACGACATGGTCAGGGCCCGCAAGCATGGGCTGAATTACACCGTTATTGGGGATGAAGCGACGGCGGCAGCGCCGAACGAAATCGCGGCGCAAATTCGGGTGATTCTGGATTGTGCTGATTCCGTCATGAAGTCGCACGGACTAGACAACCATTTTGTCCTCATGCGTCGAAAGGAAAGCTCCTCCCTTGAATCGCTTCCATGGGAAGTGAGAATTTGCCAGGGAGATCAAGTTGGCAGTCTGCTTGCGGAAGATCGAGAGTGGTTGATCTTCGGCAACGAGTTTTGGGAAGAGAACGTTGAAGATAACTAAGCACAAGACCAAGTTGCGCCAGGTGGCGTACAGCGTCGAACTCTCTGAGTATGATGCCGAGCCGCCGTCTAAGAGTTGGGTATTCGATGATTTGCCTTGGAGGGTCAACCCCGAACTCGAAGCGCTTGCCCTCTACATGATCTTTGGTCCCTGGTGTGGCGGAGAGTTCACCGTCCCCCAGAAATTCGGCCCCAATACTGCGAGTCTCATAGCCCAGCACTCAGGAATCGCAATGTTTCCTGGGCCGATCGAGTTTTATCCGAAAGCTTTACCGTTGGGTACTGGCCTGACTCATGTTTCCGATTCAATCAGGGACATCGGTCCCAACTCGCTTGTCTGCCTCGATTCTTCTGAGTGGAACGGGAGTCTGAGATCCACATCTTCCCTTGTAGTCGCGTCCAATACCGGATTCTTTAGAACGAGCGAGCGCGATGTGAGGCCGTTGATCGCGGCCGCAATTCTTCTAGCTGGAGAGTTGGACGCGAGAACTCTTAAGATCCTGCCTGCATTCGAAGCCCAGCTTGAACCATTCCAAATGTTGAGCAGCGCAGCGGGTCTCTCCCTAGAAGGAGGATCCGTTTCATGATCCAGCGATTCGATTGGGTCAAAGGTGCCATCTCCCGGCGCATGTCCATTGTGGGGTCGCGGAGGTCAGCCTAGACGGCCCTGATCGCGTCGCACCTCGGATACATTGAAACCCGACAGACTTATGGGACTGGGTCAATGCAAATCGGTTCTAAGAGCTGTGATGCACCATCTGGGTACCTTGGGCTGGAGGTAACACAACGCATTAAGCTTCTTGGATTTACGAGAGCTTTAGATCCGGGCGACGATAAGGGAGGTCATGTGCCTCCATGTAGTTCGCCCAGTTATCAAATCGGTCTTCAAGACGCTCGAACATTGAGTCGTATGCAGCCAAGTTGGGAAGGTCCTTGAGCGTCTGGCCTTCGAGTTCGGCCAGGCTAACGCTGGGTAGGTTAAGGAAATCGACTAGTTCCCTGGTTCTGCTGTCGTGCGTAACCCAGAGTGCAGGCTTCCCGGCTAGCAAGGTTGCCATGTTTACATGGAACCTTGTTCCAAACCCGAAGGCTACAACTTTTTTGTTGAAATCAATCCAATCGTCGGGGTTGTGGAAAAGGCGATAACGATTCTTGAAAAGATCAACTAGTTGGGCCGAGGAGACTTCGGAAGCTGGCACCTTTCTCAGATGCGGAGGGACCGCAAAGGGCTTTCCTTTTATTGCGGTGAGGTGGGCCCGGTGATGGAATCTCGATACGGGTTCAATGAGGTAACCGTCACTTTTCGCAATGTTCACTAACCACGTCAGTTCCTCATGCCGTTTAAATTGGGTGCCTGAGAAGGTCGTAACTCCGGGTTCGGGATTGCGTAATTGCCTTTGTAGCCGCTGAAACGCGTCTGGTTCCGAGTAGAACGACGGGCAGCCGGTGATCACGACGTCTTCTACTCCGGCCTTAAGCCGTAATAGTTTGGCTGTAAACTCACCTCTTACTCCAATGGGGGCAGCTCGGTCTTCCAGATACTGCAGAAGTTCGACAGCTTCCGGAGTGAGAGAGATTTGGTCGAGATCTTCGGTTGCGGAGCGCGAACCCAGGCCAAACACAGTAAGGGGTACCGTGTACTGCTCGAGCATCCTCTGGAATCGAGAGTAGAGGGATCCGTCTTCGTCATTGGTTCTGATGGTGTTAGCCATCGTCACGATCAATCCGTCGCATCGTTTATTCACAAACTCCGCGAATGATCCGTCGGCTAACAGTCGCCAGTCTCCGGTGAAGAATTCGACCGCGTTGTCCGGGAGCATTTGCAACGGTGCTCGGGCGTGGATCATGTTTCCTGCATTCTCTGGAAACGCCAGAGGAAAGCTGTAAGGCAAGCTAGGTTTGTTTCCGTAGACACCTACTATTCGTTTAGTCAACATCGCTCCTCTGGTTGTACTGACTTTCGGTTACTACCTACAGTAAATCACCGGTCTCTCTGAATGGCACCTGCCCATTGAAGCCGACGGTTCTGGAGGAACTACCCGAAGCTGAAGATCACGCTGGTGGCTTTGCCTGCGCGGATGATGGCGAGCTTGGTGATGTCAAAGGCGTAAAGATCGCCGCTGAAGGCCGGGGATGACAGTGGCGCTACCGTGGCGACGAATCTGGAGCGGCTTGAGTGGGATTGGCTCCATGCCGAAGCCCTGGTTCCTGCAGGCGGCACCTACCCAGTTCGGTTCGATTCCAACGCGCGGGATGAGTTCATGTGGTGGGGTACATTCACATGGTGTAGGTCTTGCCGCCCTCGGTGGCGATGCGCCAGCGCACAATGTTAGCGGCGCTGGAGTAGAACCTGGCGTTGCTCAGCTGTTGCGCCGCCGCAGGTGCAGTAGCAAACGCGACGGGCGTCACGGTGATGGCGGCAACCGCTGCAGAGGTTCGGCTGAAGATGTTCCTCGCGGGCTCATCGGCGATTTGTGCTCTGCGTATCTACCGGAGGCTGAAGATGACGCTGTTGGCCTTGCCTGCGCGAATGAGGGTGAACTTGGAGGAGTCGAAGACGTAGAGGTCGCCAGTGGGGCTCGGGATTACCGTGGCGCTACCGTGGCGCTGGATCTGGAAGGGCTTGAGAGCAACGGGTTCACCACCGAAGCCTTGGTTCCAGCACGCAACGTCGATCGCGTTCGGGTAGATGTACACGGACGGGACGAGCTCGTTTGGCGGGTTGCACTCCGGCTGTTTCTCGCGTCCGATGTCGCTGGTGCAGAGGGTGAAGGTCTTGCCGTCGTTGGTGATGATCTCGCAGCGCACGGTGTTCGCGGAGTTGGTGAAGAGTTTGGCATCCATGGGCTGCGCGTTGGCGGGCAGGGCGCTGAAGGAAGTGGCGGTGAGGGCAGCAGCGGCGGCGGCGGTGAATGCGGTGCGCTTGATGGTGTTCATTGGTAGCTCCTTAGAGTGCGATGTGATGAGGCTCTCAGTCAGGGTATCGCACGATGTGAGGGGAGCGTTTCAGCTAGCGCCAATAGTGAAAGACGCCCGCGTTGGAATGTGGGTCCAACGGGGCGTCGATAAGCTTTTTAGCCCTCGACTTGAGCTGCGCGCTTGGAGCGATCCAGCAGGAGTAGCGCGAAGCCTGCCACGATCCAGATGGCGAGCACCCACCAAGCTTGCTGGGCGCCGAGGCCGTCGAAGAAGGAGAGGGAGCGTACGAGGTGTCCGGTCGCGCCGATGGGCATCCATTGGCCCAGCGTCGACCAGCCGGCCGGCAAGAGCCATGGGCCGGTAGCTAAGCCGGAGAGAGGGTTGGCGACGAAGATGGTCAGGATCGCACCGATCGCCACACCTGCAGTGCCGATGATGGCCGCGAGACCCGTGGTCAGCAGTGAGGTAGCGAGAATGCCCAGCGAGACTGCGAGCCACTCCATCCCGAAGCTACCGGTGAGAGTGCCGTAGACGGAATGCAGCATCCACGTTGCCACGAGGGAGCCGAGTGCGGCGATGCCGACAAGCACTCCCAGCTTGGCCCATTTATTGCCGCGGAACGCGAAGGTGGCGACAGCTGCGGAAATGATGCCGCCGAACGCCAGCGGCAGGCCGAGCACTGCGAGTCCGGAGGCCTGCGGGTCCTCGCTTGAGGTAGGTGCCAAGTCTTCCCGGGCGACTTCCATGCCCTGGGCCTCTAGCCGTGCGGCCATGCCTTCCATCATCTGGGTGTACGGCGCGCCGTTGCCGGAGGCGGTGTACACCGTTGCGCCGGCCGGGGTGATGACCATGCCGCCGACGGCTTCGCGGTGTTCGACCGCAGAGACGACGTCAGCATCTGAGTCGTAGACGGTGATGTCGGGGCCGTCCTCGCCGAGGTTTTGGGTGAGCTGCGTGACCATTGGTTCGGGTGCGGCAATAGCGATGGGTACGCCTTCCGGCCCGGAAGCGAAGTTCGGTGCCAGGAAGGCGAACAGCATCAGGCCGATTGCGATGGGGATTCCGACGATTGCGCCGATGGCCTTTGTTATGGCTGGGGGTTGTTTACGGGTGGTGGCGGTACTCATGACGAGCTCCTAAGTGGAACGGTATGTTTTACTTACGTAAGTAGAACATAGTGTTCCACTTGGTAGAGTGTCAAGCATGAGACAAGATGCAGCCGACAATCGCGAGGCCATCGTGGCCGCAGCTCGCCAATTGCTTATCGACGAAGGCCCCGGCGTCTCGCTGCGCTCCATCGCCAAAGCCGCCTCGGTGGGGGTTGCTACGGCCTCGCGTCATTTCCCCGAACGCATTGAGCTTCTTGACGCCATCGGTGCGCAGGCTGCGGCCGACATTAACGAGATCGTCGAGAGGCACCTGGGGGAGTTTGGCAGCGATGCCAGGTCGGCCTGGCGCGGCGCAGTCCATGAGATTGGCAACCTGCAGCTCGCGGTAGTTGCGCAGGCGATTATCACCGACACGATGCAGAACCCCGAGACACTTTCGCGCCGGGGGCAATTGGTTGAAAGCCGAATGGCGGAAATCCGGGACGTTTACGACCGCCTCCTTGTGCCCGCGAAGAATGCGCGGCTGTGTCCTGCTGACCTCGACCCGCTGGAGTTTCACATGGGGCTTGGCGTGATCACACGACCGCTGCCTGCGGGAGTCCCAGTGCCGGTAGATGTGGACCAGCTGGCGGCGAGCCTCATCGACATCGCACTGGATGGATTAGAGCTGCGTGCACAGGCGAAATGAAAAACGCCCGCGTTGGGGATGAGGTCCAACGGGGATAACAACGAAAATGTCCGCGTTAGCGATGGGTTTCAACGAGCTGTCGATTAACTCTCAGCTCCTCCAATTGGGCTCGAACCGGGCGGGAGCACCAGATATCGGCTGAAATTTATGGCATACTTTCGCAGCCGGAGAACCGTTTGGTCGAACCACGAGCACGAATGATGAGTGAAGGAGATGGTGAATGATGCCAGCGTTCCTCATCGTTTACAGCAGACGCAGCGGCGCTGTGAGCTGCCAGGAGTTTCCCTCGTTAGTTGAGGCAACCCGCGAGCGTAGGCGTCTGGATAGGCAGAATTCCGATCCGGATCGGGAAATCGTTGCCGTCTCCAGCCCAAGCGAAGAAAGCCTCAAGCACACCCACTCCCGATACTTCGCAGTGTCTGTATAAAGCACTCGAGCTGCGCTTGGTGTAATGCCCACCGCGAATACCCCTTGGCCCACAACTCGGGTCGAGGGGTTTCATTGTGACTGGCTACCGTTGTCTGCCGGCGTAGCGTTCGATTGGCGCTCGGCGTGCATGGAGTGCGGCCGATGGGCAGCGGTAGAGACTTTTTGAACCATACCCGGGTAAGCAAAAACGCATAAGCCTCGGCCAACCTGCACCTGCAAGTTGATCGAGGCTTATCTTCCGGCTCCTCCAACTGGGCTCGAACCAGTGACCCTTCGATTAACAGTCGAATGCTCTGCCAACTGAGCTATGGAGGAATATGTGCTGCTGTATTTGCAACGGTTAGTAAGAGTAATGCCTGGGGTGCGGAATCCAAAATCGGCAGGCAAACCGGGTTTTCGAGCGGTGTTACGCTGAAGCCATGAGGTTCTTTCTGGCGCGCGGATCGCGCCCGTACTCGGTGGCGGGCGCGGCTGTGGCGTTTGGAATTGTGTTGCTGCTTACCGCGCCGCGGGCGGAGGACTGGCGATCTTTGGCGTTTGTCGGGGTGGCCTTGCTGGTGCCTGGGTTGGTGTGGCTGGTGGCGGACCGCTGGTTTGCGCGACCCAATGGAGCGTGGTGGTGGGTGCTCGTAGCGGTGGCTGTTGCGGTGGGGGTGTGGGGATTGGCGCTCTTCCCGGCGGCGGGGGACACTCCGTTCGGCCGCAGCCTGTGGTGATGTGATGGGTTGATGGGTGGCTAGGGTTGAGCGCATGAGATCACGTTGGGTTGCACTGCCGCTTGCGGTGCTGCTCGGCATGCTCGGGGCGCACAACTTCTACCTGGGGAATTGGGACTACGGAGGTTTGCAACTGGTGTTCACGCTCCTGGCCGTTGCTGGGGTGCCGTGGATCGGGTTGTTCGTGCTGGCGTGGGTGGTCGTTGAGATCGTTCTGATTGTGATTAGGCACGAGGGGTACGACGGGGGTGAGTCGCTCAGCGCGGAGGTACTTTAAAAGGTAACTACATCCAAATCTAGGAAGGTTGTTACCGATGAAACGCTCTGTTGCTGCGATTGTTGCTGTTGGTGTACTCGCTCTCAACGGGTGCGCGCAGACCGACGAAGTCGCCTCGGAGATCACGTCGATCACCGACGAGCCGCAGGAGACGTCTTCTTCAGCGTCTCCTGAATCGGATTTTGCAAAGGTCGGGGACACCATCGAAGTCGCCTGTAGGTACGAAGGGTGCGATGGCGAGTTCGAGATCGAGGACATCACCTTCGGCGGCGAATGCCAGGATCTTTTGGACTCCGACGAGATGGCGGGAATGAAGCTTCTGCAGGTTCGTGGCGTCTTCAGCGCGACCGCCAAAATCGATGACGCCACGGGCAACGAAATCGGCGTATTGCTGGACATCCCGGAGACGTGGGACGCAGACAATTTCAAGAACACCGTCGACACCGTGGCAACCTGTCTGCCACCACAGAACTACGAGGTGTGGAACACCCACGCTCGTACCGATGAGAAAGTGCGGATCTACGGTGCATTCTGGGTGCCGGAGAATAGCGAAGTGCTAGGCATTGCGCATTCACGGTTTGACCTCAACGCCGTTGGCGAAGGGAAAGCAGAAGCAACGACGCCCGAGACGATGACACCGGCACCGGACGCCGCACCCGTGCCGGAGCAGAATACGCTGCCAGCACCGGCCCCGGCACCGAGGCCGGCCCAGCCTGAGGCGGATCCAGTCATCGGATATACCGAGGCGCCCGGGATTGCGCAGCCGACCGTGATGAACAAGACGATTTCGTACTGCGGCGAACCGGGCCTGCACGAGACCGGGACGACCTTCTTTACCGACGGCACCTCGGGCTGGACCCAAACCTGCGCGAATCAGATGATGTAGCGAGTTGGATGGGAAGCGCAGTGCTCAGAGGCCGAGCGCCTTGGCTAAACGGAGTGCCAGAACCGTCCGGTCCCGCGCGTCGAATTTGCGCAGGAGTGCAGAGACGTGGTTCTTGACCGTGCCCTCGGCGAGGAAAAGGGTCTCCGCAATCTCTTGATTGTTCAGGCCGCGGGCAACCGATTCCGCGACCTTGCGCTCGGTGGGGGTGAGGATAGCCAGCTGAGGGTTCTCCACGGCGTGCCGGGCGATGCGGGGATCGAGGATCATGCCGCCTTGGGCCACAGCGGTGATTGCGCGGATCAACTCTTCCGGGGAGACGTCTTTGAGGACGTAGCCGGAGGCGCCGGCGTCGAGAAGCTGTTTCACTAGCGCGGCGTCGTCAAAGGTCGTGAGCACCAGCACGGGTACGTGCGGGCTGCAAGCTTGCACCACTGCCAGGCCGTCAGTGCCGGGCATTGCAGCATCGGTGACGACGACATCAACGTTGAACTCGAGCGCCAGCTGTAGGGCTTTGGAACCGTCGGTGGAGGTCGCGGCGACTTCGACGTCGTCGCTGGTTTCCAGAATCAGGCTCAACCCGCGAAGCAGCATGTCGTGGTCGTCGATCAGAAGGGCAGTGGTGGCCATCGTTTCTCCTTCAGGTGCAATGCAATCCGGAACCCGCCGTCGATGCCGCCGTGAGCGTCGGTGGCAACGGTTCCGCCGAGGGCTTGGGTGCGCTCGCGTAACGACGAAATCCCGTAAGACTCCGGTGCCGTATTGCCCGTCCCATTGTCCGCGACGGAAAGCGTGCGGGCATCGAGGTGAATGTCCACCCGTGACGCGTTCGCGTGCCGGAGCACGTTCGTCAGCGATTCCTGCACAAAGTGCAGCAGGAGCAGACTTTCTTCGTTCGTGAACTTCGCAGGCTGGCCTCGGGTAAAGCGCACGTCTAGCGACGTCGTGGCGAACGACTCCGCGAGTTGCGCAAGTGACGCTTCGATGCCCTCGTCCGGTGTGAACGTGGGTTTCATTGCGCGCACGGTTGCGCGCATCTCATCCAGCGCTGCAGAGACATCGGCGCGGGCGCGAGCGATCTCCGCGCGCGCTTTGTCTGGGTCGCGCACTCGTTGCGCGTAGTCGAGGCTCATGCCGATGGTGGTGAGGCGGTGGCCCAGGCCGTCGTGAAGCGAGGCGGCGATGCGCTGCCGCTCGCGCACGAAGGCCATCTCCTGCAACTCCTGCTCGTACCCGCGCTGGCGGACGATGGTGTTTGCAAGGTTGATTCCCACAACGCCGACCACCGCGGCTGTCACGGTTTCGGCGATGATTCGCACAGGCACCTGGTGTAGGGCTACCTGCGCGGTGAAGTTGGCTGCGGCGATGAGCCCGGCGTAGCAGTAGGCAGCCCAGGTTCCCGTGCTCAATCGCAGCGCCACGATGGCGCACCACAGCACAATCGCGCTGATCAGGTTGTTCGCGGTCTGGAACAGGGCGAACGCAGAGCATGCGAATGCGAGGGCAGCCAAGGAGTGCTCCGTCCGGCGCCACATCATCCAGGAAAGGGCGGTGCACGCGGCGACCGCGAGGATGGTCCGACCAGCAGCGAGCGCGGTTGGGCCGTAGTTGAGATAGAGCAGTACGACCAAGATCAGAATGCTGTCCAGCAAGTAGAGGTGGCTGCGAGACGGGGCGTTCATGGAGTCAAAGCTACCTGGCACGACCCATGACTCTGGTCACTAATTCTCGTGACCGCATCCACTTCCCGCCGCTCCAACCGCAACTTAGGTTGAACAGCTATGAAACCGAGAATTCCTGTCAATGCGTGGGGACTTGCTCTGCGCGCCGTCGTCGCCATCGCGCTGCTTGATGTCGCGAACAAGATCCGTGTGCCGCTCCATCAACTTGCTGGCGACTCGCCGCTGGTTGAGGCTGCACTGTGGTGTCTTACTCCCGCCGTCATCGTCGCGTTTGTCACCGCTTGGGTGCGGTGGGTCGAGCGTTCACGCATCGACTGGTCCGGAGCACGTGGACTGGTCGGCGGCACCCTGATTGTCGCGGTGCCGATGGTGGTGGGCTGGGTGATTCTGGCTGCGGTCCAAGGCCGCGGGCCGGCAATCGAGGACGCAGAGGGCGTGCCGCTGGCAGCAGTGGTCGTTTGGATCCTCGTCCGGTCCTATTTGCTCCAAGGCATCCCGGAGGAGCTCATTTTTCGCGGATGGCTTTTCGACGTCACCCGCCACCGCGAAGCCCTCACGATTGCGTGGACGACCGTGGCGTTCACGCTTCCGCACCTGATGTCGTCCGGCGGGCAGACCAGCGCGCTCGACCACATCCTGTACCTCACCGTGCCGCTCGGCATGTCCATTCTCGGCGCTGCGCTGGTCTACACCTTCGGCAGCTTCTGGTGGGCGGCGGGCTCGCACGGCGGCATGCACCTGATGCTCGCCGTGCTGAGTCTGATCTACCCGCTGGAGCTGAACAGCCTGACGTGGGTAGTTCTCGGGTTAGCGCAGGTGCTGTTTGGGGCGGCGTTGCTGTGGTACCGGCGTAGCCGTCGTCAAGCAAAAGCTCCTGCTTAGACCTCATAGGTCATTGGGGCGCCCGGGCCGAGTGGAATGCCCAGGTAGTACCAGATGAGGAAGAAGGCGAACCAGCCGATGAGGATGGTGAAGAAGTAGGGCAGCGCCATGGAGATGAGCGTGCCCACACCGGCCTTCTTGTAGTACTTCTGCATGAACGTGAGCGTGAGTGCGAAGTACGGCGACATCGGGGTGATGATGGAGGAGGCAGAGTCGCCGATGCGGAAGAGCATCTGGGAGACCTCGGGGGAGACGCCGACGAGCATCATCATCGGCACCAGAATCGGGGCCATCAGCGCCCATTGTGCGGAGCCGGATGTAATGAACAGGTTCACGAACGCGACCATGATGACGAAGCCGAAGAAAAGGACCACGGTGGGCAGGTCCCAGCGCTGCAGCAGCTCCGCGCCCTTGATGGCGGTCCAGCTGCCCAGGTTGGACCACTGGAACCAGGCGAGGAACTGCGCCACAGCGAAGAAGAGCACCAGGATTGGCACCAGGGTGGTAATGCCCTTGGTCATGAACTCGGGGACGTCGCTCCAGCCGGTGATGGACTTGGTGACCAAGCCGTAGACGATGCCGACAACGAAGAACATCAGCGCGATGGGCACCGCGATGGAGCGGATGAGCGGCGACTCCATGAAGCCTTCTTCTGGGCGCGCGAACGGCGAACCCGGGATGAAAAGCAGTGCGAAGTAAGCCACGAAGAATGCCAGCAGCGCGATGCCGGACCACTTCAGACCCTTCGACTCGATGTCGGTGAGGGTGAGGTCTTGGTCGGAGGTGCTGTCGTTGTCTGCTTTGTCGTTGTCTTCGTCGCTGTCTTCACCTGCCTTGTCCAGGTCAAGTTCTTCGTCGACGATGTCCTCGTCCTCGTGCATGTGCTCCATGCGCTTCTCTGTGAACAGCTCTGTGAGCACCGTGATCAGGATTGCCAAGACGATGGCGGAGGGGATGACGAAGAAGATGTTCGCCAGCGGGGAGACCTCGTAGTTGGGGTCGATGATGTTCGCGCCGGTGGTGGAGATGCCGGCGAGCAGCAGGTCGGTGATATTCAGGATCAGCGAGGCGTTGAAGCCACCGGCGGCCGCGGCGAAACCGACCATCGTGCCCACCAGGGGCGAGCGGCCCACGGCGTGGAAGGCCATCGCACCGAGCGGGACGATGATGACGAAGATCGCGTCGGAAGCGATGGAGCCGGTCACACCTGCCAGCGCCACCATGAAGGTGAGCATCCGCGGGCTGACCTTGGCCACCATCGCGCGGATCATCGCCGAGAGCAGGCCGGAGTGCTCCGCGACGGCCACGCCCAGCATCACGGTGAGGATCACGCCGAGCGGAGGGAACGCGATGAAGTTTTGCACCGCATCGGTGACCATTTTGGAGATGTACTCGCCGGTGAGAAGGTTCTCGACCTGGACGGTCTCTCCATTGCCTGGGTTGGTCGCCTGCATACCGATGCGGTTGCCAATCCAGGAGGAGGCGACGGTGATGATGCCAAGAATGACGAAGAGCCAGAACGGCTCGGGCAGCTTGTTGCCGACCTTTTCGATCCAGCCGAGCACACCGCTTTGGGTGCCTTCGTTCTTCTGCTTCTTATCGTCGCGTTTCTTGCCGTTGCCGTTCTGGGCGTCGTCGGCGGTGACTTTGGTTGAACCGGTCATCGGGGCACACTTTCCGTTACGGGGCACTGCACGGTAGGCACCTTACAAAACATCGACCGTTCTTTCGCATGCGGTCGCAGTGTTTTCCCGCGCCCCTGTTAAAAGGCTTCAAATTGGATGTACATTTCCGCAAGGAGCGGTTATTGTGAAATCCATGAACAAGCCGATTCTCGCTGTGGCTACCGCGGCGGCGCTTTCCGCTTCGACGTTGGTAGCTCACGCCGCTACTAACGACGAAATCGCTGACCTGGTCTCTGTAGCTGAGGACTACAGCCCGAGTGCCGGTGGCAGCGCTATTGCTGATGGTGTGGAGCCACTCTCGCCCAATTTCGGCGGCGCTGAGCCTGGCAGCTCCGAGGTCGGCAGCGCTGAAATCGATGGTGATGAGCCTGGCAGCTCCGAGGTCGGCAGCGCTGAGCCCAGCAGCGCGGAACTTGAAGGGTCGGAGGAATCGGACGATACCCTCACTGGCGTGACGGTGGTCTTGGCGCTCCTGGGTGTTATTGGCGGAGGCGCGTACCTCGCTGTAACCAACGGCCTAGTCACTCTGCCGGATGCAATCGCCCAAGCAGGCTATGACATGGGCGTACCTGGGGTTACACCGAACCAAGGGTCATGCGATTCGGCGGAGTTCGACGCTGTGGTCGATGGCTGGCCCGCGCCGCTGGGCACAACGGTTAGTTATTGCGATGGCCTTTTCGCCACCGCAGGCGCCAACGGCACCGATTGGGTGGCGCACTTTAACTGGCAAAACGGACAGTGGCACGCCATCTCGCCCGATGGCTTCAGCCAGCCATCTGGGTACCCCTGTTACAACGGGTACCGGATCAGCGAGATGGGCGGACCGGAGGAGTTCACGCGGCAACTTTTGCACTGCACACCTGAAGAGATCGCCTCACCTTAAAACTCCAATAACGGAAACGTAACACTCGGTGCAGAGAGCGTGGGATCGAACTAGTTGCTGTCTATGAAAAAGCCACTGCTCGCCGTGACTGCGGCTGCCGCCTTGACCATCGCCTCCGTTATCTCACCATCCGGTGCACACCTTCCAACCGCCACCGCGGCCGAGGGCTCCTCCGCTGCAGCCGATGCCGCTGTCGCACTCGGGACGAGCGAAACCGTGGACTTCATCTTCCGCAACGGGCGCTGGGAAATCCTCAACTATGACGGCTACACCACCCGCGGCAACCAGCGTTTCGGCTGCTTCAACGGCTACAAGCTCAACGATCTCGGAGCACCAGAAGCGTTCCGCCAAAACGCCTACATTTGCACGCTGGCTGAGATCGGCCGCTAGCTCCACTCCCGGCCGACGGCGGCGATACCGTTGGCCAGCAGGGTGGTGAAGAACGGCACCGAATCGGGGTAGATGAACTCGTGGCGGGCGTGCGCCCCGCCGCCGTCCGCGCCCATCCCGCAGATCACCGGCGTGCCTTCGTCCGCGATGAAGTTCGCGTCTGAGCCGCCGCCCACCTTCGCGCTATCTAACTCGCGGCCCATCGCCTCCGCCTCGGCCTTCAGCAGCGCGAAGAGGCGCTTAATGCCCTTGGTAGTCGGCATCGGCGGGCGACCCCAGTCGCGATCCACCGCGATGGAAACGCGTTCGTCGGAGATGGAAATGC
The DNA here is from genome assembly GCF_002287505.1 of Corynebacterium glaucum. GTDB lineage: Bacteria > Actinomycetota > Actinomycetes > Mycobacteriales > Mycobacteriaceae > Corynebacterium > Corynebacterium glaucum. The sequence continues at coordinate 1,854,348 of NZ_CP019688.1, read as the reverse complement.
GGTCTAACGAGGCGTCGATAAGCGAAGGCTCTTCCTTGTCCCAGTGTCTGATGTCGAGGGTGGCTGTGGCGCGACCGGCGGTGACGTTTGCGCTGGTGCCGCCCTCGATCAGTCCGACGTTGATGGTGCGGCCGGCGTCCGGGTCGGCGAGTTTGACCGCCTCGAGGCACCATTCCATGAGCCCGGTGATCGCGCTCGCGCCCTTTTCCGGTTCGAGGCCCGCGTGCGCTTCGATGCCCGTCGCCGTGACTTGAATGTTGCCGATGCCCTTGCGGCCCACCTTCACCTTGCCGCCGGCCGCGGGCGCCTCCATGACGAATGCGGCGGTGGCCTCGCGCGCGTGTGCGCGAATGGTTGGGGAAGAGGTCGGGGAGCCGATTTCCTCGTCACCGTTGAAGATCACGGTCACGGTCGGGCGCGGCGTGTCGGAGTCGTTGAGCAGCTTGAGTGCCCAGATCGTCTGCGCGAGCCCGATCTTCATGTCGTAGAGGCCGGGGCCGGAGAGGCGCTCGCGCTGGTCCTCGCTAGCGTCGACGGCCGGCGGGTTCCACTCGGCCATCGTGCCCACCGGCCACACCGTGTCGTAATGCCCCACGAGCAGCACGTTCGCGTCCTGCGTGCCGTTGTACGTCAGCACCGCGGTATCGCCCTTGTCCTCGTGCGGAAGTCGCTCGAAGTGGTCCGGTTCGCCGAGTCGCTCGCGGGTCAGCGCCAGCAGTCCGTCGAGGGTCTCATCGAGGTGGGCCTTGCTTGTCGACGGCGACTCACGCTCCACCAGTTCCATCGCATCCTTAAGGATTTGGTCGAGTTGGTCTTTGGCGAGGGATTCTGGGATGGTCATGGGCCCCATTGTTACAGGCGGGTGTTGTTGCGCCAGTGCGCGGTGCGCAGTGCGCAGTGCGTAGTGCGTGATCGCCGTGGCCGAGCACGGGTTAGACTGCCAGCGTGAACCAGCGCACCGACCTCACCTACCAGGCCTGCATCGGTTTTCTCGGGTTCTTCGCGTTCCTCGCCGTGATCCAGGCGGTGCTGAACCTGTTCAGCCCCGAGCCTGCGATCTGGCCGGGGCTGTTCGCGGGCGTGCTCGTGCTGCTGACGTGGTGGCTCACGCGGCGCTGGCAGCGGCTGCGTCGCGATGCTCCCGGCGCGCCTGACACGCCTGGCACGCCGGATATCTAAGTCAACTAGGTCGATGAGCCAACGACGCGATAGCTAGGATCGGGCGCGTGGAGATCCTCGAACAGCACCTTGCAAAATGGCCGGTCGACAACGTGGCGGCGGGACTCGTCGGCAAGCATGAAGCGACTTTCGGCGACCCGGACCGTGTCTTCGAGCTGGCGAGTGTGACCAAGCTTCTCTCGGCATACGGTGTGCTCATGGCCGTCGAGGAGGGAGCTTTTGAGCTTGACGACGCCCCGTCCAACGCCCCCGAAGGAGCCACCGTTCGCCACCTCCTGGCGCACGCCTCGGGCGTCGGCTTTGACTCGCGCGAACCCCAAAAGCCGGTGGGGGAGCGGCGCATCTACTCCTCCGCCGGTTACGAGATCCTCGCCGAGTTTGTCGAGGAGACCACCGGCATCGCCTTCCCGGACTACCTGGCAGAGGGGGTCTTCGCCCCCTTGCAAATGGATTCGACTCGGCTGGTGGGAAGTGCTGGGCATGGGACGGAGGCGTCGTTAAGTGATTTGCTCCGCTTTGCGCAAGAGGTGCTGGAACCGACCCTGCTGAGTGCGCAGACCGTGCGCGAGGCGCGGACGAACCAGTTCGGCGACCTGCGCGGCGTTGTGCCTGGTTACGGGATGCAAAAACCGTGTCCCTGGGGCCTGGGCTTTGAGCTGAAGGGCGAGAAATCGCCGCACTGGACCGGCGACGGGATGCCGCCGGAGACCTGCGGCCACTTCGGCATGGCGGGCACGTACCTGTGGGTGGCTGATGGGCAGGCGATGGTGGCGCTGACGGACCGCGAGTTCGGCGACTGGGCGAAGCCGCTGTGGCAGGAAACGAACACGGCGATCTGGGAGGCGTTGCGCTAGCTGCGCGACTAGCATCCGGGCAATGGAATTGTCCGAAAACGTGCAGACATTGTTCTTCGTGCTGGAATACACCGGCGTGGGGCTCGCGGCCACCATCGGCGGCACGATTGCCAAGCGGATGAACTTTGACATCATCGGGTTCGCGTTCGTCGCCCTGATCTCTTCCCTTTCAGGAGGGCTGATCAGGGACGCAGTACTTAACGACGGCCCGGCCGCCGCACTTACCCACCCCGGCTACATCATCACCGCCACCGCGGGAGCGTTGTTCGCGTATCTTGTGGACCTCAGAGGCAAGGCGTGGGAGACGTTTAGGTTCTATGCCGACTTGACCACGATCGGGGTGTGGGCCGTCGGCGGAACCCTGAAAGCGCTGGCTAACGGGCTGAACTGGGTGCCGTGCGTGATCCTGGCGATTATCACCGCGATTGGCGGCACGCTGGTGCGTGACGTGGTGCTGCGGCGGATTCCGTCGCTGTTCACGGAGCAGAAGATGTACGTCCTACCCGCGATCGCGGCCAGCGTGGTGATGCTGGTGTTCAACCACTTCGGCATGCTCTACGGCGGCATGCTGGTGGCGGCGGTGATCGCGCCGATCTTGGCTGTGGCGCTGAACTTCGGCGGGCGCTACATCACCGCGTTGGATGCGAAGCGTACCGAGCGCCCGCTGGAAGAGAAGCTTGCCGACGCCCTCGGGTTGGAGAGTGATTTCGACGGGGCGGAAGAGGCCGCCGGCGAGGTGGTCGCGGCGCTTGACGCTGCCTCTGATGCACAGCTTGTTGCGGCGCTGCGTGTGTTGTTGCGCAATGAGGTGAAAGAGCGCACCGAGGCGAAGGCGTAAGTTAAGACCATGCTTTACCTGCCCATTGCGGTGTTCGTCGGCGCGATTGTGCCCGTGCAGACCGCAGCCAACGCGCGCCTGCGCCTGTCGGTTGGCAACCGCCCGATCGTTTCTGCGCTGATCTCTTTTTCTATCGCGCTGACGATCGCTTGCTTGGCGACGCTGGTTTTGCAAGGCAACCCGCTTCCACAGTTCAGTGACTCACCGCCGTGGTGGGGTTGGCTCGGTGGTCTGTTCGGTGTGGCTTTTGTGATTGGCAACATCCTGCTGTTTCCCAAGCTCGGTCCGGTGCAGACCGTTGTCCTGCCGATTCTGGGGCAGGTGGTGATGGGCCTGGCCATCGACCAGTTCGGTCTCTTCCGCGCGAAGCAGGTCGACGTGAGTTTGCTGCGTCTGTGCGGTGCAGCGGTGGTTTTGATCGGCATCGCTCTGGTGATGCGCGTCGGTCGTTCGCCTGCGATGACGTCGTCGCCGGTGTCTGGGCCAGAGGTGTGGCTCTACCGCTTGATTGGCGTTGGGGTTGGCATGGGTTCCGCGATGCAGACCGCGGTGAACGGGTACATGGGGACGATCGCAGGCTCGTCGTTGCACGCGTCCGAGATCAACCTTGCCGTCGGCGCGGTGCTGCTTTTAATTACGGTGTTGGTGTCGAGCCCGCGGCAGCTTGTCACGCAACCCACTGCGGGACCCTGGTGGATGTGGCTCGGCGGCTTCGTCGGCGCGATGTTTGTGATCGCCGGCGCGACGCTGGCTCCGATCCTCGGTACCGCTACCACGGTGATCGCGTTCAACGCCGGCAACATTGCGGGTGGCCAGCTGATGGAGTCCGTCGGCGCGTTCGGTGCCACGAAGACGCGTATCGACGGAGCGCGTTTACTCGGCCTCGTGCTCATCTTCGCGGGCGTAGTCGCCGTTCGCCTGCTCTAGCTCACAGCTTCGCGAGCCTCCCCAGTAACAGTCCGCCCAAATTTAGCGGCACCTCGCCCAAACCTCGGACTGCAAGGTTGCCTGGTTATGCACCGACCCGTCTACAACCGTTGTAGAAGAGTCCGTAAATCGAGCTGCAAAACCCCAGGTCGAAATCGGGCAATGTGCCGACCCCTCTACAAAGCCGAATCAGTCAATGGTTATCCGGTGACCCATACGTGAGCAGAAAGAGAAAAAGCCTGCGGGTAAGTACCGCAGGCCAAATTCGAGGTTGTGCTACTTAACAGCGACGAACTTCTTCTTCGTGAACATGTCTGGCTCGACAGCCAGTACACCCTGGTCTGCAGTATCAGCCGGCACCAGAAGCGGGATGTTGCCACTCACGCTGCCGCCACCGTAGAGGGTGGTGAGCGTGTCTAACTGATTCGGAGCGACCGCAATGTTGTCGGTGCTGCTGATTGTCGTGCCGTCGATAGTGACGTAGTCGATCGAAGCCCAGGGGGTAGAGCCCTGCGGGTCATCGCCCGTGTAAGTCAACGTCACGTCCGCCAAAATGTACTTCTGACCCTCGCCAGGCGCATCGTTGAACGGGTTCGCTGCTATAACGGCTTCGGTGGCATCGAGGTCGACACTGTTAACGGTTGCGGTCCAGTCGCTGCCCGAAATTGCAGTACCGAGTGGAAGTGGGTTCTCGCGAGAATCGCCAGCGCCGCCAGCTGCATCGTTGTTCTTGTCTGCGTCCGAAGCGGGTTGATCTGAGAGTTGGTTTGCCGGGTCAGCGGGTGCGATAGTCGGCTCGGCGTTGAACGACTCGTCGACCGCGTTACCGATAACGGTGAAGAACACAATGAATCCAACCAGGGTGCCTACGATCGAAAGGATCAGTGCTGCGAGAGCCATGCCTTTCTTCTTGCCGCGCGCGAAGAGCCCAACGAGGGAAAGGATGAATGCAATCGGAAGCAGGATCCACCCGATGATCAGCGCTCCGGGGACGCAGGCGAAAATGAACCCGATGACCGCACAAACTAGTGCTACGAGGCCGATGGTGTTCTTCTCTTTCGCGACGGGGGCGGGAGCGGGTCCTGCAGCCATCGGATCAACTGGATAGTTCGGACCCTGAGGAAACTGGGAGTTTTGGCCGGGGCCTTGGTAAACGCTGGACATGGGGAGTGATCCTCATTTCGGGATGGAGGTCGAGACCTCAAATGGAAAACAATGAAACATCCGGTTAACGGGGTCCAGCCCTCTAAAACCAAGATGTCTAAAGCTCTACTTTAGCTAGAGCGAATAGGGGGATCAAGCTCGGGTTTAGGGTTGCCGGGGTGGCTCGTGTGACGCATGATCGGCTCCACGACCAGAGATGCCGGAGAGATCAACAGAGATCGAAGGTGTCCAGCGATACTTTAGAGGCCGTTGGGGAAGACGAACCTCTCGTCTCGCACTGTGTCGGTGGGGAAGTGGAAGTAGTCACCGCTTCGCCACCGGCACTGTGCGCCGCCGAAAACGCGGAATGACCGCGAACAAACACGGAAGGGTCCCCAGCCATGACCACCACGCTCGTTGCCGCACGCGAAAACACCTCTGCAACCGCACGCCAGGCCGCGCACAAAGCCGCGCCGCAGGAACACTACGACTTCTTCGCGCTCGGACAGTCTGCGCTCGCGCAGCCCGCAACCGCAGCGCCCGCGACAGAGCGCACCACCTTGATCATTGAGGGGATGGATAAGCGGGTTCGACGGGCCGTCGAAAAGCTTTTGCTCCTGCTGCCTGAGTCGAACGAGGCGGGTGAGGTGTGGTTCACGCGGTGGCGTCGCCAGGCGAATGGCTCCTACTCCTGCCGTGAGAACCTGAATGCGCCGCGCGATGCGCTCGCTGAGTTCGAGGCTGAGCTGCAGGCGCTCGCGGCGGAGGAGGGGTTCATGGCACAGTTGGAACACCGTCCGTACGCTGGAACGTATGTCTAACCCGTATCGAGTACAAAACCCGAAGACAAACACTGTTATTGAGACGTTCGATTTCATCTCGGACGACGACCTTGAATCCGCCCTCGCCACCGCGCACGACGCGTTCAAAGAGTGGCGCGAGCTTAGCTACGACAACCGTGCGGAGAAGCTGCGCAAGGCCGCGCAGATTTTCGACGAGCGCCGCGACACGCTGACCCGCATCATCGCTGAGGAGATGGGCAAGTCCATCAAGGAAGGCGACGGCGAGGTCGACGACGTCGTCGAGATTTTCAACTACTACGCCGACAACGGCGCGGAGTTCGGCGCGGATCAGGAGATCCCGAACAACCAGGATGGCACCGCAATTCTGCGCAAGGTTCCGCTCGGCGTGATCGTGGGCATCATGCCGTGGAACTTCCCGTACTACCAGGTCGCACGCTTCGCGGCGCCGGCGCTGATGGCCGGTAACACCGTGATGGTCAAGCACGCTGAGATCTGCCCGCGCTCCTCGCAGCAGATCCAGGACATCCTCGAGGAAGCTGGCTTCCCGAAGGGTGCATTTACCAACCTGTACGCCTCGCACGACCAGATCGCGACGCTGATCGAGGACTCCCGCGTCCAGGGCGTTTCCCTCACCGGCTCCGAGCGCGCCGGTCGCCAGATCGCTTCGCAGGCCGGCCAGGCGCTGAAGAAGTGCGTGTTGGAGCTCGGCGGCACCGACGCGTACGTGGTCCTCGACGCCTCCGACGTCAAAGAAGCCGCGCAAACCGCGTGGAACAAGCGCATCGGCAACACCGGCCAGGCCTGCACCTCCAACAAGCGCATCATCGTCATGGAAGACATTCACGATGAGTTTGTCCAGGAGCTTATCTCGCTTGCCGACGCCTACGTCAAAGGCGACCCACTCAATCCCGGGGAGGCAGGCGAGCACGAGTACTTCCCGCTTTCCTCGCGCGATGCCGCTGAGAAGCTGGCCCAGCAGGTCAAGCTGGCCGTGGACGCTGGCGCGACCCTGCACACCGGCGGCGAGCTGGACACCGAGGGCGCGTACTTCTCTCCTGCCGTGATGACCGGTATTCCGGTCGGCTCCGATTCCTTCTACGAGGAATTCTTCGGCCCGGTGGTGACCGTGTGGAAGGCGTCCTCCGAGGAGGAAGCCATTGAGCTGGCCAACGACTCGCTGTACGGCCTCGGCGGTGCCGTGATGTCGGAGGATGAGGAGCGCGCCAAGAAGGTGGCGAACCGCATTGACACCGGCATGATCCACGTGAACATCCCGCAGGCGCGCGGCGCTGAGCTGCCGTTCGGTGGCGTGAAGAACTCCGGCATGGGCCGCGAGCTCGGGCCGCTGGGCATGGACGAGTTCGTGAACGTCCAGCGCTACTTCGTGGCCGACTAGCTGCGGGGGTGCCGCTAACTCACCCCTACCTAACTTAGTAAAGGTTAGGCTAAGTAAATTAGCAGAAGCAGGGCTGGTTACCCTCCTTCTGTTGCGGAATCAGTGCTCTATCCGCTGGTTTTTGGCGGTCAATGAAACACGCAAAGTCCCGCAGACACTTCTTGCCTGGGTGTCTGCGGGACTTTTCGAATCATTTGCGACGAACGTACGGTCAACGATCTAAACTTTTAAGGTGCCCTGCTTGGACCTATAGGTTAGAGAAAGTGTATTTGAATGGCTGCTTTGCGTGATATCGACGGTTTCAGTTTCGAGTTTGAACATCTAGGGCAGACTGTTCTTCCCATCTTTAACCCTCCCAAGCCGGCAAAACGATCCAGCAAGAACGGGCAAGGGTCAGAAAGAACCGCCGGGAACCGGCAACTGCCGAGGGCTGCCGTCTTGTTCGGGAGAAATGGAGCAGGCAAGTCATCAATCGCTCGGGCACTCAAGCAGCGTGATGGCGGTAGAGCGTGGCCAATACTTGATGGGCAACGGGTGTCCTGGAGCGACTGTGTATTCGAAACACATGTCTTCGATGAGGAGTATGTCCAACAACACGTGGAGGCCGCCGAGGCTGACGGCATAAAGCCAATTGTTTTAATTGGCCAACAAGTGACAAGGACTCAAGAAATCGAGAAAATTAAAGCTGAGATCACCGAGCTTGAGGAAAAGTACGACGACGGGGAGGCTCGTCTATCGAGGTCGACGGCTGACAAAGATAAGCAATTGAGTCTGATAAAGGAGACGCTAAGCGCTCAAGGGGCGCATTCCTCATGGAAAGCGCGCTTGGTAAAGATTGACCCTCACCGTAGACCCAATCTCACTAGTAAGAGGATTGGCGAGATCCGTTCCACGGCTAAACCAAATACTTCGTTGGACCTGCTGTATAAACAGTTTGACTCTCTTCTTGACGAATATCGGGATCTAGATGGCTCCGGGGAGGTGTCTCTCGAATGCCCCAAAATCGAGCTTCCGGGGAACCTCAGGGAGATAAAGGCGCTACTCGATCACACTATCTCACCAGGTGCTGAGGAGAGAGAGGGTAGAACGAGAGAGCTTAACGCTATTGGTGTCGAGGATCACGCGACGCTTAGACGAAAACTCCGAGAGACATTCGCTCTCGAAAACCAGTTTTGTGCCGAGTGCTATCAAGAACTAGACAAGCACTACAGAAGCAGAATCCGATCTCTGATACAGATGGAGCTGGAGGAGCGAGATAAACACGAGCTGGGGCGCAGAGCTCGCGGTCTTCGCACCAGGCCGATCAGTCCGCTCGTTTTAACAGAGTTGCACGTTAATCGGCTTCCCGGCGCAGCTGAATTCAATGAAAAGATCGCCGCCTGCAACAAGCTGCTCGACCAAATTAACGAAAAGCTGGAATATAAGGTTGGCAATCCTAATGTGCGGGTTGACTTTGACCTACAGGAGATTAGTTCGGTCTTTGAAGATGCCCAGCTAGCTCGAAACAATTTGCAACAAGCCGTCGTGGAATGGAATCGCTCCGTTCGAAGTGTAAACAAAAGTCGGCAGAGGCTTTACGACCTGAATGACCAAATCGCGAGACTGGAAATAGACGGAGTAAACGAGACCCTCGTTCCGCTCGAGTGGGAAACCATGCAGTTGCGTACTGAGGTAGACAAGTTAAAGAGGGATATGTACCGGCTTGAGAGTAGAAAAGCAGAGCTAGAGGCCGCAAACCTCGATAGCGCTGAAGCGGCAGCTAAAATTAATGCCTTACTCAATCGCGTTTTCGGCGCGAGCGCGATTAGGCTGGAGCCGAGTGAGACCGGTTATATCGTCGTGAACCGTGACCGCAGCCTGTCACCGGCGCATCTGTCCACCGGTGAACGCAACATTCTCGCCCTGTGCTACTTTTTCGTCTCGCTTTCCGAGCGCAAGGGATATGACGAGCCTCTTGATGGTGCCCACTTAATTGTTCTGGACGATCCGATATCGAGTTTCGACTTTGATAACCGGTACGGTGTGGTTTCACTGATCCAAGAAGCGCTGGGGCGTGTTTTCGATGGGAACTCCGATTCACGGGCGATTATCCTCACGCACGATATTACGGCAGCAATCGATTTGGAGAAGGTTGTCAATAAGCTTCTCAACGGGCAAAACGTCTCGGTGGAACTCAAAGGACAGGAGCTCGCTCGCGCTCATTTCGCAAGCTACGATCTCTACCAAGGGTTGCTGGAGAAAATGTACTTGTACGCGTTTGGAGAATCTGGTGGTCTTAATGCGGATGGGTCATCCACTCATGCCGCCCCCAGTGCAAATGAGGTCCGTAGGGTATGGGAAGCATTCACGCATTTCGAGGTGGGGGAGAATTTGACCGACGCCTCAACTTCCGAAAGTGTGTTAGAACACATTAAAGCTGTATCGCCCCATGCGGAGAGGTTTGTCAAGCGATTCCCGGGGCGCGTGTTCGTCAATACGGATTCACACTCAAGAAATCAATTCCTCGCTCTCAATCTCACCTTGGCTCCGGCCCTTTCGGAACGCAATTATCACCAGTATGTTGAAGAAACGCTTTTAATGATGCACGCCATTTCGTCAGTGCACATTCCTGCGAGATTGCGGATTGAAGAGTTGGAAAGGGCGGATATACAAAATGTCCTGGATTCGAGGCTGAAACAGCTCTCGGGTGTGGCTTGATCTCTATAGAAGCGCTTCAGATTGTACTCCTGTCGCGACATTATTCGCCCTTCATATTAAACCTCTAGGAAGGGGTTGAGGCCGTAGCCGCGAGGGACAGCCCGAGTCGTCATCCTGCATCTTCGCACACTGAGTAGCGTGCTTGACTAGGTGCCCCGAGGAGTTGGTTGGGATGCCCCCGTGTGAATTTCGAAGTCGGCTTGTTGGCCACGCTGTCCGACGCGACACCTTCTCCCTCCACCACCCCCGCTCCCATGTTGCGCACAGCACATACTCAGGTGAAGATCGTCTCAGGCCACATGGCCTCTAAATTATCCATCCACCTGGGGGAGCTCATGACCACAACTTTTAGCCGCGCGAAGGCGCTGCTTGCCATGATCCTGTCCGCGATCCTCGTGCTCGCGGGTGTCCACGCCACGCCGCCGGCTCACGCCGAAACCAAAGACCAAGACATCACCGTCTTATCCATGAACCTCTGGTACGGCGCACAGGTCGCACCGGACGGCCCGGCGTACAAGGACGTCGCCAAGACCATCGAAGAAGTTGGCGCCGACATCGTCTTCTTCCAGGAGACCGTCACCTACAAGGGCGACCCGATCGGCGCAGCGAAGCCGATCGCGGAGGAGCTCGGTTGGAACTCGTTCTCCCCGCGCGACAACGAGTTCTACCCGGGCAGCGCTTCGGTGATCTCGCGCTTCGACATCATCGACACGAAGCACTTCATCGACGCCGGCGAGAACAACCGCTGGGCCAAGGCTCGACTGAAGGTCGGCGACGACATCATCGCCGTCTACTCCGGCCACCTCGAGTACAAGGACTACGCCGTCTACTGGCCGCGCGGCTACGCAGGCATGGCGCAGGGCGACGAGTGGCCCGAGAACTACAAGAAGTGGGACAAGCTCGAAGGCCCGGTCACCGACGCCGAGACCATCCGCAAGATCAACCAGCAGTCCGGCCGCCCTGACGCCGCAAAGCAGCTCATCGAGGACGCCAAGAAGGAGACCGAGCAGGGTAATTTCGTCATCTTCGGCGGCGACTTCAACGAGGCCTCCGCGCTCGACTGGACCGAAGAAACCAAGGATTCCTTCCAGCGCAACGGTCTCGCGTACAAGTGGGACACCACACAGTTGCTTATCGACGCCGGCTACGTCGACACCTACCGAACCATGCACCCGGACCCAGCGAAGGCCCCGGGCACCACGTGGCCTGTGAAGCAGTCCCACGCACCAGCATCCCAGTCCGCTTGGATGAAGGACGCTGACGAGCGCGACCGTATCGACTTCATCTTCTACCAGCCCACCGGCCGAATCACCCTGGACTCGGCGCAGCTGGTCGGTCCGAAGGAAACGGTGAAGAAGGGCGAGGCCGTGGTCGACCAGACCGAGGACACCATCTTCACCCCGACTGCCCCGTGGATCTCCGACCACCGCGCGACCATGGCGAAGTTCATCATCCACCCGGTGACCTACGTCGACGTTCCGCGTGACCCGACCAAGCCGGAGAAGAGCTCCGATGCATCCAGCAAGGCCGGCGCCGGGATCGGTATCGCGATCGCAGCGGTAGTCGGCATTCTCGCTGCAATCATCGGCGTGCTCGGCAACTTCGCGGGTGTCCAGCGTGCCGCCACGGTCGCTGACCAGCTGCGTTCGCTCCAGCGCTAGCCGGAGCCGCGTCTAGCCGGCGCCGCGGTTAGTTGACTTCGCCGCCGGCGTCGCCTTCGCCCTCGCCGTCGTCGTTGTAGCGTCCGTCGCCGAACGGATCACGTACGCGATCAATCAGCTCCGCCACCGAGTCCAGGACCAGGGTGGGGCGGTACGGGTAGCGGGCGATCTCGGCGTCGTCGGCAATACCGGTGCGCACCAGCACAGTGCGCATGCCGGCTTCCAGACCGGCCTTGACGTCGGTGTCCATACGGTCACCGATCATCACGGTGTACTCCGAGTGCGCGCCGATTTGGTTCAGCGCGGTGCGCATCATCACCGGGTTCGGCTTGCCCACGTAGTACGGCTGCATGCCAGTAACCGCGGTGATCATCGCCGCTACAGAACCGGTCGCCGGGATGACGCCGTTCGGTCCCGGGCCCGTCATATCCGGGTTCGTTGCGATGAAACGCGAGCCGCGAAGAATCAGGTTGCAGGCCGTGGTCAGCGCCTCGAAGGAGTAGGTGCGGGTCTCTCCAAGCACCACGAAATCTGGATCGGCGTCGGTGAGGATCCACCCGACCTCGTGCAGCGCGGTCGTCAGACCAGCTTCGCCGATCACGTACGCCGAAGCCGCACCAGCCTGCTGTGAAAGCAGCCGCGCGGTCGCCGTCGCGGACGTCCAAATCCGCTCCGGCTCAATGTGCAGACCCATCCGCACCAGCTTCGCGGAGAGGTCGCGCGGGGTCTGCATCGAGTTGTTCGTCAGCACCATGAATTCGATGCCCTCATCACGCAGCGTGCCGATGAACTCCTCCGCGCCCGGGATTACGCTGCCTTCGCGGTGCAGCACCCCGTCCATGTCGGTCAGATATGAAATCATGCTTCCTCCGAGTTCTCCTCGAGATATTCCGCCAGCTCACCTACGGTTGCACATTTGTCGTACACGCGCTCGTCGATGCGCACTCCGAACTCCTCCTCGATCCGGATCGCCAGCTCGATCCGATCCAGCGATGACAGCGCCGAATCGGTCAGTGGCGTTTCGGGGGAGAGGTTGGCGTTGAAATGATCGTCGATAAGCGAAAGCAACCGTGAAACCGTGTCTTCCTGCACGAGTTCGATCTTGTCCAACCCCAGGCGTTCGCTTAGCTCCATGCCCTCATAATAAAGATGTGCCATGCACAGCACGCGATCTGACAGCTAGGAAAACTGTAGGTGAAGCGTCGGACAAAAGTTCTTGAACAATTCGGCCTCGGTGCACTCATCCCGTGAAAGCGCTTCCATTAGGTGTTTCAATGAAGGCATGAAGAAGAACCTGAGATTTGCGAGTGCAATTGCTGTATTGGTGGGAATGGCGCAGGCCACGTCCCTTTCTGTCGCTGTAGCCGATGCCGCTGAACCGGCAGTCATCCAATCCCATGATTCAGTTTCTCGTTTGCGTCTTCCACTAGAGCCAGCACCAACCCCATGGATTGCTGCGCACCGTGGTCAATGGCGCGACTTTCCCGAAAACTCGATTCCAGCGATTCTGCAAGCAATTGAAGACGGTGCAGAAATTGTCGAGATGGACATCAATCGCACCAAGGATGGGCAGCTTATCCTGATGCACGATAAGACCGTGGACAAGACGACCAACGGTTCGGGCAAAGTCCTTGACTTCACCCTGGAGGAAATTAAGGCTCTGCGTTTGCGCGAGCGGCAGGGTAACGGACCGGCTCCACTCACCGAGTACCAGGTCCCGACCTTCAAGGAGGCGCTCGAGGCAGTAAGGGGAAAGAATGTTCTTTTCAATCTAGATAAAGGCTGGGAGTATCGCGAACAGCTTTACCGCGAGGCCGCTGAGTTAGACATGCTGAGCTACGTAATTTTCAAGGGGTCGCCCAACGTAGATGATGCTGTGGCGTTCATGAAAGCTCACCCGGATGCTTATTACATGCACGTCATCGATGACTCGGAGGTCTCGCACTTAGAGGAGTTTGGTGACGCCATGCCGGACGCGTTCGAGATTGCCTGGGATTCCCCGGATGACATTCAGGGCACCGATGAATTCTGGAAGCAAGTTGATGCTCGGTCCGCCATTTTCGGAAATTCTCCGTGGGACGCCGTGTCGGGCGGGTACACGGATGAGGCATCATTGTTGGATCCGTCCGCTGGGTGGGGTTATCACGTTTCCCGCGGGGCAGATGTTATTCAGACTGACAACGTGAGAGCAGTAGCCGCGTGGCGTTCTGGTGTAGATGTGACAGGATACCTGCTGAGGGATGGTTCCATCCGGGTGCAAGCTGAGAATTACGTCAACGACCCGGCGTGGTACTACGACGTCAACCCGAAGAATGAATGCAAGATTCCGGTGACGTACCCGGAGAGCCCGGTTGATGCTTGCAACTTGGATGGGGCGCAGATTATCCAATACATCCGCGACGGCGAGTACTGGGCCCTTGATTTCGAGATCCCGGCTGACGGCGAGTATGAACTCACGATGCGCCAGTCCGCCGACACTGAGCCGGGCGGCACGGTGACAGTCGAGACCGTTGATGGGCAGAAGCGGACGATAGACACTCCCAACACCTCGCACAACCGACACTTCACCGTCATCAGTCTCGGCAACTATGAGCTGAAGAAGGGCACGAACAGGATCAAGTTCACCTTCACTCACCCTGATTACATGTCTGTTGACTGGGTGCAAGCAGATTTGGTTGCGCCAGCGGTTGAAGTCATCACCACCTCGGCACCGGTTGCTACAGCAACCGCAACCTCCACACAAGAGTCGGCCGCCCCGAAGGCCACGGCATCTACGGGGGAGGCCACCGCGACTACTACGCCGACTGAAGTGTCCGGTACACCGCTACGCCCTACTAGGACCCCGGCCGAGCCGACTGCCGATGCTGCCAAGCCTGGAAGCAGTACCGGACCAGCCATCGGTGCTGTAATCGCAGTGATTCTGGCAATCGGCATGTTGATTACCGCTGGGCTTGGCGGTGCATTCATACCGGTAATTGAGCAGCTTCGTGAACTTGTGACGCGATAGGGCAACTCAACCTGGATCGGCAGGTATCCCGCGAAGTCCCGCAGCGAATCACGATGTGGGGCTTTGAAATCTCAGATGAAAGTAAACGTTAAGTGACCAACCGGAGAAATTTCTCTTAAAGAATGCGTATTGTGTAGGCGCCCCCGTGAAAGCGCTTCCATTAGGTGCTTCAATGAAAATATGAAGAAGAACCTGAGATTTGCTAGTGCAATTGCTGTTTTGGTGGGAATGGCGCAGGCCACGTCCCTTTCTGTCGCTGTAGCCGATGCCGTTGAACCGGCGATCACCCAATCCCATGATTCGGTTTCTCGCTTGCGTCTGCCGTTGGAGCCGGTACCAACGCCTTGGATTGCTGCGCACCGTGGTCAGTGGCGTGATTCCCCGGAAAACTCGATTCCCGCGGTTCTTGGGGCTATCGAAGATGGTGCAGACATCGTCGAGATCGACATCAAACGAACCAAAGATGGTCATCTCGTCCTGATGCATGACAAGACTGTCGACAGGACTACGAACGGGACTGGTGATGTGGCCGATCTCAGTTTGGAAGAAATCAAGGCGCTTCGGCTACGGGAGCGGCAAGGCAACGGTCCGGCTCCGCTAACCGAGTACCAGGTCCCGACCTTCAAAGAGGTTCTAGCAGCAACCAAGGGAAAGAATGTGCTGCTCAACTTGGATAAGGGTTGGGAATATCGCGAGCAGCTCTACCGCGAAGCGGCTGAGGCCGGAATGCTCGACTATCTACTTTTCAAGGGGTCTCCCAACGTGGCAGAAGCCGTGGCATTCATGCAGGAGCACCCCGATGTGTTCTACATGCACATCATCAACGACAAAGAAGTTTCCCACGTGGATGAATTCGGCGACACCTTGCCGGATGCGTTCGAGATCGCGTGGGATTCCCCAGAAGACGTCCAAGGCACCGATGAGTTTTGGAAGAAGCTTGATGGAAGAACCGCCATCTTTGCGAACTCCATGTGGAACTCTGTCTCGGGTGGTTACACCGACGAAGCATCCCTGATTGACCCGGCCAAGGGATGGGACTACCACGTCTCCCGGGGCGCAGACATGATCCAGACTGACAACATTGAAGCCATTGCTGCATGGCGCTCTGGCACTGATGTAACGAAGTACCTGCTCAATGAGGGCTCGATCCGGGTTCAAGCCGAAAACTATGTGAACGATCCAGCGTGGTACTACGACGCAAATCCGAAGAACGAATGCAAGGTTCCGGTGACCTACCCGGAGAATCCGGTGGATGCGTGCGATCTGGACGGAGCTCAAGTTGTCCAGTACATCCGAGACGGCGAATTCTGGGCGCTCGACTTCGAGATTCCGGCTGACGGCAATTACGAACTCACGATGCGTCAGTCCGCAGATACCGAGCCAGGCGGCACGGTGACAGTCGAGACCGTTGATGGGCAGAAGCGGACGATAGACACTCCCAACACCACGCACAACCGACACTTCACGGTCCTTAGCCTTGGAGAATTCGAGTTAAAGAAGGGGACTAACAGAATAAAGTTCACCTTCACTCACCCTGATTACATGTCTGTTGACTGGGTGCAAGCGGATATGGTTTCGCCCGTGGCCACAACTTCGACGACTCCAGCAACGGCTGCTCCGACAGTTACTACGACCACGGTGGCGCCGGAGGTGGAGACCTCTACGGAAGCTACTTCGACGGGGGAGACGAGAACGGATTCCCCAGAGCCAACTAGCAGCACTGTAAAGACGATCGGCGGTGGAGTACTGGGTGTTCTTGCAGTCGCAGTCACTGTCATCGCGAAACTTGGCGGCGTGCTCACCTCGGTAATTGAACGGATTCGAGCGTTCTTGCAGTTGTAGTTTCGCTCAGGCCTTAGGCCTGTTGCCAGATTTGTGAACCCTCCAAAGCGTGTGCCCGCTTCGGAGGGTTTCTACTCAGGTCTTCCGATTGTGCCTTCATTGGTTGGCGGCCTGCGTGCATTCGCGAACTAGTGAGCTCCGCCAGAAAATCTATGGGCGGAAGCCAGGGTGCGTCCCGGCACAAAGGTACCAACGAATGTTTCATGGGTAACAGGCTGGCGCGGGTTCTCGAGGCGGGAACCCATAACTTGTGCTGCGCGCGTTACAACACCTTCAACCGGCAAACGAAGCGTCGCTAGTCCCAAATGCTGCCATCGAGGGAAAACCCCATCCACACCTGTCACGCTAACGTTATCGGGGATCTGAAGACCCGCCATCGTGCAATAGTCGATGAACTGTAACGCCCAGTAATCTGCTGGAAACATCACACAGGTGATGCGTTGTTCCCGCACGAGATGCAAAACGCGTTGAACCGTGGCCATCCGCTGAACATCTTCGCCCGCTTCGACCACGACCACATCTATATCGGCTTGCCTGAGCGTGCGGATCATCGATTGAGAGCGGTGAGATTCAGAAGGGGAAACCTCGGGTGATACGTTCACCACGCAAACGGCCTGATGTCCGTGGTAGATCACGTTTTTTGCCATGATTTCGCCGTGGGCGTCTTCATCATACGAGATTGCGGTTATCTCATCATGAAGTTCCGGGCGGCCAACGGAAATCATTGGGACGGTATCCAAGAGCACTTCAACATCAGAAGGTCGAATGGATCCTGTCGCTAGGAAAATGCCGTTGACTCCGAGCTTCACAAGACGGTCAAGCGCCGAGAGCTCGTCGACAGTTTTGCCCCGAATGGTCGGGACCGACGTTACAAGCTGGAAACCGAACTCGTCGGACTGGCGCTGCATTTGGGAGTAAAGAAACCCGTAGTAGGTGCTGGCTGGATTACGAAGCAATAGTCCCACAACTGGCACTTCGTTTCTGCGGCCCGCAAGGGATTGGGCAGCCGCGTTAGGTACATATCCAAGTGCCGCGATTGCCTCGTTCACCCGGTCGATCGTTTCCTTACTCACTGAGGAGTTGCCCGTCATCACCCGGGAGACTGTTGCACGAGAAACGCCCGCGACGCGCGCGACTTCATCCATGGTGACGCGCGCTGTGCGGCTGCGTGGAATATTCATAGTCCGAGGCCTCGTCGCTGCTGTGACAGGTAAACGAAACCAATAATATAGGCCCACCCGGACCGATGCTGCCCGACTCCTACTTACGCGAGGCGAGAAAGTGTCGGAGCAGCATCGGCCAGTCGGTCTGGATGATGTCGGCGCCGTGATCTACCAGTCGGCCCCAACCCTTTTCCGGTTCATCCAGAACCGAGACTTCATCGTCCCAGCCGAGGAAAAGCGGGACACGATTTGGAAGGTTTAGTGCGTTCAGTTGAACCAGCAGGTTCCGTTCGTGCAGTTGCTCCACAAACGATGGGGATGCCAGCGCGCAGTCGGTAGATGCGGCGACGATCTCGACCGCTACAAGGTTAATGTCGGGCCAGTTTAGAGCAAGTTCCACGTCCTGCATGGTCTTCACGATTGGCATGTACGGGTACTTAACCGGGTGGGAAGCAAGTTTTCCGAGCCACTCCTCCGAAACCGGCGACTTTAGAAGAACCCGATCAGCACATTCGAACTCGTCCATGTATGGAAGGAGCCGATCCCAGTAATCCCAAGAGCGATCGATGTTGAGGATGGTCTCCGGGAATGAACTCAAGATCAAGCTAAGTCGTTCGAGCCCGTATTTCTCGGCCTCAGCAGACACATAGAGGTCGAACTGTAGCTCCTCCAGTTCTGAAGTGCTCAAAGTGAGAATGTCTCGATCGAGACCGAAGTATGCCTCTTCATAACCGTTATGGAACGTGAAGAAGTCACCGTCTGTCGATTCGATAACGTCGATCTCGACGATATCGGCGCCTGAGACAATCGCGGCGCGCACGGCTTTCGCGGTGTTTTCCACAACACTTCCAGCGTTCTGTCCGCGATGGACCGCCACCAGTGGTGTTCGTGCGTTTGCGGCAGCCAACAAGCGTCTATTGATGTCGACGTAAGTCGGGTTCCCTAGAGCAGCGAACCTCACTACTTCATCGCCTCCTTGGTCTCGGTGGGAAGGGCCCGACGCTGAAGAACACCGCGGAGACGACCCCAAATGCGTCCGCGATTTCGGGTTGGTTTCCCGCTGCCCCCGTAAACCAGGTAAAGAACCACGGCGGAAATGATCATCAGCAGCACTGTGTAGACGAAGGTCAGTGCAGTTGTGTCGGTGAGAGTGTCCGACTCAGTCGCGTTGTAGATGAAGATACCCAGCGGCTGGTAGAAGGGGTGCGAAAGGAAGATCGCGGTGTCGTAGTTATCCAAAAGCGAGTTGAAGTTCAGGGCAGTAATAGCCGCCGCAACCGGAAGCACGATAGGCAACAGAATCCGTCGGAAGATGTTGAAATCGCTTGCGCCGAGCAGGGACGCTGCTTCTTCCAGGTTGTCAGGAATACCGGTGTATGACGCTTTCAGCATTCGCAACGTGAACGGGATCTTCTCAATGACGTAACCGATTGCGAGCAGCGCAATCGTTCCGGATAACACTTGCCCCAATACCAATGGCTGCGGCTTGCTAAAGGTCAGGAGCAGGCCGAGTGCAATCATCGTGCCGGGGAGCAGCCATGGGATGTGTAGCAAGTATTCGAGCCAGATGGTCACGGTGTTGCGGTGGCGCTGAATCAATCGCGCCACAAACAGCATGGCGAATACGACCACAACTGATGCGACCGCGGAGTAGGCGATTGAGATCGCGAACGGCTTAATTGCCGCAGGATCGGTGAAAATGCGGGCATAGTTGCTCAGCGTGAAGTCATCCAAGCTAATGCGGCCGCGGGCAATCGCAGAGGCGTTTGTAAACGAAAAAACGAAGATCAGCACTGGAGGAATGACGTAGATCAGCCAGAGCAACCATGCGAGAACATGGACGATCACGTTGACTACGGGATTATCAATCTTCTGTTTCTGAAGCGCGACCGGCACCTTCGACACAGAGAAATATGTGCCGCCCTTCTCTGCTCTGTTGAGGATGGCCAGCATGATGATGGTCATGATGCCCAAGAACATCGCCAGAGTTGCCGCGAGGTCGCGGGAACTGACTGTCCTTGAGAAGGTCAGAATCATTGGCGAGATGGTTTGAAAATTCTCGCCGCCAAGGATCAGCGGCGCCGTCAGCGCTCCAAGACCACCAAGGAAGGTCAGGATGGTGATGGCAAAGACCATCGGGCGGAGCACGGGCAGCACCACAGCGCGGAAGGTTTGCCAGGTCGATGCGCCCATCTGCTTGGATGCTTCAATGGTCTGGTAGTCGATTTTCGATATCGAATCCGTGAGAAAGAGCAGATGGCTTCCTGTCCCAGAGAAGGTCATCACCAAAATTACGGCCAGTGCACCTTGAAACCAGTGGGTATCAATTCCGGGAAAGAAGCGCGTGGCGACGTTGGTCAGGTAACCGTTCGGACCGTAGATCAGATTGTAAGCGGATACCATCACAACACCGCCGTACAAAAGCGGTGTAGCAAACCCGAGGAAGAGGATTCGCGAGCCTTTGATATCGAAGTATCGGGTGACCAGCACAATGAAAATGCCGATCACGTTAACAGTGATGCATAGCGCAAACGCCAAAATGATTGAGTTGCGGAGCGACATCATCGCGCGTTCAGAAGCAAAGAGCTTAGGGAAGACATCCAGACTCCACTCGCCCTGCGGCGAAAGACTCCGAGAAGCAGCGAGAGGTTTGGCCAGATGAGGAACGCGATGAGGACATACGCCATCGCAATCAGAATCACGATGTTGAGCGGAGACTTCAACATCGAGCGAATCGATAACAGATTTCTGTTCATTTGAAGAGTCATCCTCACTCTGCGACTCGTCGTCCATCGGCGTCAAAACTGCTGATTGCTGAGTCATCCAGCAACAGGGTCACATCGCTGTTTGTAGTCCCCAGGGGGTGCAGTCCTGAAACGTTGACCCGCAATGGCGAACCCATGGCGTTCACTTCAATGACTGAATGATCACCTAGGTAGCTTTCACCAGTTATTGTCGCCGGTAGCCGGAGCTCGTTACCGATGCTCGACGTGTTGTCGCGCTGCACGGTGAGACGCTCGGGACGAATGTAATGCTTGTGTGCCGGGGACAGGCGAGCACCCTGGTTGTTCAACTCGTCAATCTGAGCTTCGCTGAGAGGATTTACCTGCCCGAGGAAGGTGCAGACGAATTCCGTTTCGGATTTCTCGTATAGCTCGCGTGGCGTGCCAACCTGCTCTATGCGCCCTTCGTTGAGAACTGCAATGCGGTCGGACATCGACAGTGCCTCTTCTTGGTCATGGGTGACATAAACCGTAGTGATTCCGACTTCAGACTGAATGTCTTTTAGCTGGCCACGCAATTGCTTACGAAGACGAGCGTCAAGGTTGGATAGTGGCTCGTCAAGCAGCAAGATGTTCGGCTCCATAACCAATGCACGCGCGATAGCGACTCGCTGCTGTTGTCCGCCCGAGAGCTCCGAGATTTGCTTGCCCAACTGCTCGTCTGTCAACGAGACTTGCCTGGCTGCCTTAAGCGCACGCTCAGAGATCTCAGTCTTAGGCAACTTCGCCATTTTGAGTCCGAACTCAATATTTTCGCGCACGTTCATGGAGGGGAACAGTGCGTAGTTCTGGAAAACCATTCCGATGCCACGTTTGGAGGGGTGCGCAAACGTGACGTCCTTGTCGTCAATGAGGATCTTCCCTGAGGAAGGAGAGATAAAACCGGCAAGGGTTCGCAACGCAGTAGACTTGCCGCACCCGGAGGGGCCGAGGAATGTGAAAAACTCGCCCTCCTGTACGTCCAGGTTGAAGTCGGGGATCGCGACAAAATCTCCATAGATGACCTTGATGTGGTCAAAGGTGATCATTAGGGCCTCCGAGGGGTGAAAGGGGAGATAGAAAAGCACGGCCTCGTCTGTGTGCGAACGAGGCCATGTGTTTAGGGGAATACGGAGGAGCTACAGGTACTGCAGCTCGATCTTCTCAATCCAAGACGGCAGGTTCTTTGCCACAGTCGGCCAATCGATTTCCTGACCCGTAAAAGAGTCGGTCTGCTCGACGGCATCTTGATCTGCGTCCGCAAGCGCGTCGGAGTTAACTGGTGCAGTGAAGAACTCGCGCGACCATGCCGCCTGAACCTCTGCGGAGCCGAACCAATCGATAAATTCCTCGGCCTTCTCGTTGTCGCTGCCGGCGACCTTCGCGATGTGCTGGGTTGCCATAGGTACGCCGATCGCCGGGTGCACCGCGGTGGTCTGGATTCCGTACTCCTTCTCACGGTTTGCCTTACCCGCAAGCCACATCTGACCAGCGTCGACCTCGCCAGCCTGCATGCGGGCGTAGAGGTCGGTACCCTTCACGGCCTTATTGCCATTCTTGAAGTAAGCCTCGATGGCCGACCAACCTTCCTCGGAAACACCGAGGTCGCCACTCTCGTCGAGATAGCGGGAGAGGATGCCGGAAAGAACCATCTGAGTGGTAGCACCACCCATGCTGGTCGGAACTTCGTAGCGGTTGTGGAAGCGATCCTGCTCCCACAGATCTGGCCAGTCCTTAGGTGCATCAGCCTCGGAGTACGCCTCGTCGTTGTAAACGAGCATGATCGGCTCGCGCACGATTGGCCAGTACTGTTCGTCATCGCCGATGCCGGCTTCGACCTTGTCGGACCAAGACGGCTCGTAGGCTTCCAGTACACCGTCATCCTTGAGGTGCTCGAAGAAAACGTTGTTGAGACCAAAAACAACATCGGCCATAGGGTTAGCTTGCTCAGCAACCAGGCGGTCTTGGATGTCGCCGCCACCGAGATTGACAAACTCAACTTCGAAGCCAGCCTCAGCAGCCTGCTCCACGAGCCACTCGCCGCGACCATCAGAGGTGGAATTGGAGTAGATGATCAGCGGTTCATCTGATCCGCTTTCGGAGGAGCAAGCCACCAGGGAAAGTGCGGTCACTGCGGAGGTGACCACCGCAGCTGCCTTCTTAATGAAAGATGAGCGATTCACAAGATTGCCTTTCGATTGCAAGATGTCCGGGTCGGGAAGCACGTTGCTGTAACCAAGCTGAGTGTCACTTCGTGCATGAACGCGCTTTCATGGGGTATGTTCCGCCAACTTCGTTAATTCTCGGTTAAGGGAGCTTTAAGGGGTGAGGAAATGTTGGAAGCGCTTTCATGTACGGGTTTTCATTAGGATCGCGACACTCGCATAAACTCCTCGGCATGTTGGAACTGCGCCCCGATCGCACCGGCACCGTCGAATCCGGCGGCGTGCGCGTGCACTGGTACGAGGTCGGGCCCGAGTCTGCGAACGTTACCGTGGTCTACGTGCACGGCTTCAACATCGCCGCGCCGGAGTTCGTGTTCCAGGTCGAAGCTCTTCGCGGCCAGAGCATCAGGCAATTGCTTATCGACGTCCGCGGCCACGGCAACACCGGCTATTGCTCGCCCGAGCTGCTCACCATTGACAACGCGGCCGACGACGTTGCTGCCGTGTTGCGCGCGAGGGGTGTGCGCGGGCCCGTTGTGGTGGTGGGGCACTCGCTGGGTGGGCCGGTGTCGTTGTCACTGATGCGCAGGTACGCGGGCGAGTTTGAGTGGGCGGGGTCGGTGCAGATTTCTTCAGCCGTCGAACCGTTTGCGATGCAGGGGATGCCGCAGGTCTTGGCCGGGCCGATCGGGCACGCGCTGGAGTGGGTGGTGGCGCGCACGCCGCACTTTGCTGAGGGGGTGCGGCGCGCAGTGACGCGGTCTCTGGCGCCGGTGCTGGCGTTGGGGTTCTACTTCCGGCCGATGCCGTACGACGTGATCCGCTTTCACGCGGACATGATCCAGCAGACGCCGCTGGCCACCTACGCCGGGTACTTCGACGACCTGCTTGACCACTCGGAGCTTGAGGCGGGGGATGTGCTGGCCGATCTTCCCGGCTACATCTTGGTAGGCGACCGCGACCACGTCACTCCGGTGTCGCAGTCCGCGCGCCTCTGGGAGCTGTGGCCGCGGGCGTTCGTGCAGGTGCTCCCGGACTCCGGGCATATGCCGCCGCTTGACGCGCCGGGCGCGGTGACGGCCGCGATTGAGCGTGTGATCGCGCTAGGGGTCCGCGAGCGGGCGGTCGGGAGCTTTGACAACGTCTGAGGGGCCGGAATTACTACTACGCTCAGGGGCATGCTGAAAGAGCAAGAGATCGTAGTCAAGCAAACAAAAGCGGTCGGGCGCGATGAGTTCGCGATTGAGACCCCCACAGGCGAGTTGCTGGGCACGGCTCGGCAGACGCGGAAAATGGGCGACATTGTCAAGGCGTCGCGCGGGGTGGAGGTGTTCGACGCAGCGGGCGCGCACGTGCTCAGTATTGAGGACCCGTTCGATCTCATCCGCGACACCTACGCCGTGCACCTGGTCAACCCGCCGATGGAACTGGCGCGCCTGACGCAGCGGTTTGCGTGGATCGGATCGAAGTTCGACGTCGTGGTTGCTGGCTTTCCTGAGGTGCAAATCGAAGGCAAGGTATTCCAGCTCAACTACACGCTGACGTCCCAGGGCCGTCCGATTGCTTCGGTGGATGCTGAATTCTCCGGTGTTGGGCGTGCGGTGATGGGCAAAACGAATTACCGGGTGCGCATGCAGCCGGGGCTCGACGAGCGCCAGCACGCTGCGGTAATTGGTATCGCGCTGGCGATTGACGTGCGCCGCGCGAAGATGCGCCGCCGCAGCGGTTAAGCGGTGGTCCCGGAGGCAGCTAGAGAGCGGCCACGGGGTTTAATGCTCTGCCTAGCCGATGCCCAGCGAGCTTGTGAGGCCAAGGTGCTGGTGAGAACTAAATCGCACCAGGCCGACAAAGACGGCGATGATCACTAGCAGCATCGACAACACCGTGGCGATGAACACCGACACCATCTCCCGGCCGCGGAGGAAGACGCTACCGAAGGTGAGCGCGAACGTGAGCACGAAGGCGACGGTGGCAGCCACGTCGTTCTTGCCGACGAACAGGAAGACGCTGGCGAACGAGGCGATGGCACCTATCGCCAGCCAGTTGATCTTGCGGCGCGGCTGCGGCTTTTGAGCGAGGTCGGCTTCTTCGGTCACGTCACCCAGTCTGCCATCGGGGGTTCGAGAGGCGTTAAATCACGATGTGAGATGGTCGTTCCGGATTGTAGGAGTTTGCGGCACGTAACTAGTGACCTGCACGAACGCGGTCTGAAACGACGCTATTTGTAAATTTTTACAGGCGAATCGCGCCCCGTGCCCCGTGCCCGTGCCCCGGCGAGGAGAAACGTCCCCGCGAAATCTAGTTCCTTAAACCATACTAACGGTTATAGTGTGCTCTACATCACGTCCAAACTAGAAGGGAGCACCATGACCACCACATCCACCGCCGCCCAGGAGTGGCTGCAAAACCTCGAGCGCGCTACCGACGCCCAAGACGCGGACACCGCAGCCACCCAGGTCACGGAGCTCTTCGAAACGGACGGCTTCTGGCGCGACTTGCTCGGCTTCACTTGGAATTTGCACACCGCGGAGGGGCACGAAGAGATTGCGAAGATGGTTCGCGAGACCCACCCGAACTGCGTGATCACCAACACCGAGCTCACCGATGAGGTTGACGAAGGCGACGGCGTTACCCGCATCCAGTTCACCTGCGACACCGCAGATTTCCATTGCCGGGCGATCGCAAGGCTTCGCGACGGCAAGGCGTGGACCCTCCTCACGTCCGCCCGCGAGCTCAAGGAGTTCCCGGAGAAGCGCGGCCGCAACCGCATCCTCGGAGCACAGCACGGTCCGGAGCAGGATCCGGAGAACTGGGCCGACCGCCGCGCGAAGCGCCGCGCCACCCTCGGCATCACCGAGCAGCCGTACGTCCTCGTCATTGGTGGCGGCCAGGGTGGAATTGGGTTAGGGGCTCGGTTGAAGCGCCAGGGGGTGCCAACGTTGATCGTCGATAAGCATGCGCGACCTGGTGACCAGTGGAGGGGCCGCTACCACTCGCTGTGCCTGCACGACCCGGTCTGGTACGACCACATGCCGTACCTACCGTTCCCTGACGACTGGCCGGTGTTCACCCCGAAGGATCAGATGGGGGACTGGCTGGAGCACTACGTGGGGATCATGGACCTGGATTACTGGTCCAACACTGAGGTGCAGCACGCCGAGTTCGACGAGACGGAGCAGCGCTGGAATGTCACGCTCACGCGCGACGGCAAGCAGATGGAGCTTCACCCGGTGCAGCTCGTGTTTGCGACCGGTATGTCCGGTGTGCCGAACCGGCCGCAGCTGCCGGGCCAGGAGAAGTTCGCGGGCGAGATCCGCCACTCCTCCGAGCATGCGGGCGGCGCAGGCGATGCGGGCAAGGACGTGGTCATCCTCGGTGCGAACAACTCCGCGCACGACATTGCGGCGGACCTGTTCCACAATGGCGCGCGGCCGGCGATGGTGCAGCGTTCCTCAACGCTGATCGTCCAATCCAATGCGGTGCTGACGCACGCGCTCGGCGCACTGTATTCCGAGGACGCGCTCGAAGCCGGCATTGATACCGATACCGCCGACCTCCTCTTCGCCTCCTGGCCGTACAAACTCCTGCCCGCGGAACAGAAGAAGGCGTTCAACGTCATCCGCGAGGAGGACAAAGACTTCTACGACGCGCTGGAAAACGCCGGCTTCCTCATCGACTTCGGCGACGACGACTCCGGCATGTTCATGAAATACCTCCGCCGCGGCTCCGGCTACTACATCAACGTCGGCGCCTCCGAGCTGGTCATCGACGGTAGCGTGCCCGTCTACTCGGGGGTCAATATTGCGGAAGTCAAGGAGCATTCAGTTTTGCTTGACGACGGCACCGAGATCCCCGCCGACGTCATCGTCCTCGCCACCGGCTACGGCTCGATGAATGGCTGGGTCGAAATGCTCATTTCGAAGGAAGCCGCGGACACGGTTGGCAAGGTGTGGGGCATGGGCTCCGACACCACGAAGGACCCGGGTCCATGGGAAGGCGAGCTGCGCAACATGTGGAAGCCGACGCAGATTGAGAACCTCTGGTTCCACGGCGGCAACCTGCACCAGTCGCGCCACTACTCGCGTTACATGGCGCTGCAGCTCAAGGCGCGCTACGAAGGCATGGACACCCCGGTCTACGAGCTGGCGGAAGTGCATCACACCTCGTAGGGGCGTGGAGTGCGCGCCCGGCGCCCCGCCACCCGCCACCCCGCCACCCCGCCACCCGCCACGTGGCGCCGCCTCCTGCCGCTGGCGAACCAAACCCGGATATCTACAGACCCTTACGTACAGCACTGGCTACATAAGGGTATCTAGTTATCCGGGTTTGTCGCCATTGTCCGGGTTTGTGTCGGGGCGGGAAGTTGATGTCGTGGTTACGGTGGTGGATTAGGACGTGTTTTAGCGGGCCGTACGCTGCGGTCAGTTGAGGTTTGTGGCGGTCGCGGCGATCTCGTCGATGCGTTCGCCGTCGGGGTGGTCGCGCAGCAGGTCTAAGTAGTCGCGAAGCGGCTGCGGATCATTGCCCGGTTTCCGGTTCCAGTAAGTGACCGCGGCTTGTGCCGCGAGGTCGATCGAGTCCGGAATCCAGACAATGGGGCCGATGTAATTCTCCGTGAGGATGGAGAAGTCCTCCCACGACGTACTCTCCGTTGGCAGAATGACGCACAGGCGCTGGATGACCTCGCTGAACTCATGCGCGTGGTCAGATTTCCAGTCGTACCCGTCGCTGAGCCAATCCAACGCCGGAAAGCGTCTGAACAAGGCGATGAGATCATCGTCGCGGCCTTCCTGGGCGGCGGCGACTGCTGCGGCAAAGTCAGAATCTTGCATGTGTGCTCCAAAAAGCGTGAGCGCCTGGAGCCGGCCAATTGGGGCCAGCTCCAGGCGCTCGGGGATGTGGGGGCGCGACCGTGGGAACTAGCGCGACCAGGGTGAGACCTACTCGGTTGCGTTCTCCGGGCCCTCTTGCTCACCCGCCTGATCCGGCACGGCAGCGGTCGGGTCGTCGAGCTTGAGATCCTTTGCGGCCTTCGCGGCGATCTCCATATCGATCTTGTCCTCGTTGGCCAGACCCATCAGGGCTGCGACCACCATGGACTCAGCGTCGATGTTGAAGAAGCGGCGGGCGGACTCGCGAGTGTCGGAGAAGCCGAAGCCATCAGCACCCAGGGTGATGTACTGGCCCGGGACGTACGGACGGATCTGCTCCTGCAAGTCAGAGGCGAAGTCGGAGGTCGCGATGTATGGACCCTCGGTCTGCTTGAGCTGCTTGGTTACAAACGGCTCGCCAACGTCCTCGCCTGGGTGCAACAGCTGCTCATCGCGCAGGTGCGCACCGCCGCGGGCGCACTCCACCCACGAGGTCACGGAGTAAATCGCAGCGCCGACGTTGTAGTCATCCTGCAGGATCTGCTGCGCGCGCAGCGCCGCCTGCATACCGACACCGGATGCGAGCAGCGAGACGCGGTTGTCCTTGGAAGTATCGCCCTCGTCGTAAAGGTAAATGCCCTTGTGCAGGCCCTCGACGTCGAGATTCTCCGGGCGCGCCGGCTGGTGGGTCGGCTGGTTGTACACGGTGAGGTAGTACATGACGTTCTCGCCGCCGTCCGGGCCGTACATGCGGTCGATGCCCTTGGAGATGAGGTACGGCATCTCGTAGGCGAACGCCGGGTCGTAGGTGACCACAGCCGGGTTCGTCGATGCGAGGATCGGGGAGTGGCCGTCCATGTGCTGCAGGCCTTCACCGAAGAGGGTGGTGCGGCCGGCGGTAGCGCCGATGATGAAGCCACGGCCCATCTGGTCGCCGGCGGCCCAGAAGTTGTCGCCGGTGCGCTGGAAACCGAACATCGAGTAGAAGATGTACATCGGGATCATCGGCTCGCCGTGGGTGGCGTACGAGGTCGCCGCCGCGATGAAGGATGCGGAGGAGCCGTCCTCGTTGATGCCCTCGTGGAGGATCTGGCCGTCGTTGGCCTCGCGGTAGGACAGCTGCAGATCGTGGTCCACCGGCACGTAGTTCTGGCCGTTCGGGTTGTAGATCTTCAGCGTCGGGAACCAGGAGTCCAAGCCGAAGGTGCGGGCCTCATCCGGGATGATCGGCACAACGCGCTTGCCAATCTCCTTATCGCGCATGAGCGCCTTGAAGGTACGAACAAGCGCCATGGTGGTAGCCACCTGAGCCTTGCCCGAGTCCTTGAACAGCGCTTTGTAGGTCTTCTCAAAGTCCGGCTGTTCAAGCGGAGTGTAGGAAGTGCGGCGCTCCGGCAGGTAGCCGCCGAGCTCCTTGCGGCGCTCCTTGAGGTACTTGATCTCGTCTGCGTCCTCGCCCGGGTGGTAGTAGGGAGGCAGGTACGGATCCTTCTCCAGCTCCTCGTCGGAGATCGGGATTTCCTGCTTGTCGCGGAAGAGCTTCAGATCCTCCAGCGTGAGGTTCTTCATCTGGTGGGTAGCGTTGCGGCCCTCGAAACTGTGGCCCAGGCCGTAACCCTTCACCGTGTGGGCGAGAATGACCGTCGGCTTGCCCTTGGTCTCCAGCGCGCGCTTATAGGCAGCGTAGACCTTGCGGTAGTCGTGGCCACCGCGGCGCAGTGCCCAGATCTCCTCGTCGCTCATGTCCTCAACAAGCTTCCGCGTGCGCTCGTCGCGGCCGAAGAAGTGCTCGCGGACGTACGCGCCGTCGTTAGCCTTGAAAGTCTGGTAGTCACCGTCCGGCGTGGTGTTCATGATGTGCACCAGCGCGCCGTCCTTATCCTTCTCCAGCAGCTCGTCCCACTCGCGGCCCCAGACCACCTTGATCACGTTCCAGCCAGCACCGATGAAGAAGGTCTCCAGCTCCTGGATGATCTGGCCGTTGCCGCGCACCGGGCCGTCGAGACGCTGCAGGTTGCAGTTGATCACGAAGGTGAGGTTGTCCAAGCCGTAGAGTGCAGCCATCTGCAGCAGGCCGCGGGATTCCGGCTCGTCCATCTCGCCGTCGCCGAGGAAGGCCCACACGTGCTGCTTGTCGGTGTCCTTGATGCCGCGGTTCTGCAGGTACTTGTTAAAGCGGGCCTGGTAGATCGCGTTCATCGGGCCAAGGCCCATGGACACGGTCGGGAACTCCCAGAACTCCGGCATGCCGTGCGGGTGCGGGTAGGACGGCAGGCCACCCTGCGGGCGGGACACTTCCTGGCGGAAGCCGTCGAGGTCGTCCTCGCTCAGGCGACCTTCAAGGAAGGCGCGGGCGTACATGCCCGGCGATGCGTGACCCTGGAAGAAGATGTGGTCGCCGCCTTGCTCAGCGTCCTTGCCGTGGAAGAAGTGGTTGAAGCCTACCTCGTAGAGGGCTGCGGCGGAAGCGTAGGTGGAGATGTGGCCGCCCACCTTTACGCCCGGCCGCTGTGCGCGGTGCACCATCACGGCCGCATTCCAACGGATCCAGCGGCGGTAGCGCTTCTCAATCTTCTCATCGCCCGGGAACTCCGGCTCGAGCTTCGTCGGAATGGTGTTGACAAAATCGGTGGAAGACAACGCCGGCAGGGGGACGCGCTTCGCGTTCGCGCGCTCGATCAGGCGCAGCATCAGGTAGCGAGCGCGCTCCGGATCGGAGGAGTCAAGCAGACCGTCGAGGGAGTCCATCCACTCCTTGGTCTCTTCGGGGTCAGCGTCGTGCAGGTAGGAGGCGACACCGTCGCGCAGCATCGGGATGTTGGTATCTGGAGCGTTGCCGTACACGTCGGTGCTTTCCAGATTGGCCTTGTCGGTGGGATCAGCCACGTGAAATCCTCCAAAGTTTGGTGATCAGTTTTGCACTCGAGTCTAGAGCGTTTGCTAGCTCACGTGCGCCGTCTATAAGAAAAGTCATACCTTGGGGGAGCACACGGGGGCGGTATCACAGGTAAAGTGAACCGTCGTTAAGCAAAAGGCCCTTGAAGGAGGACTACCACCTTGGGATCCGGTGGAGATTACGCCGCCCGTTTCGGCGTCGTGAATGGCGACGTAGTGCAAGAGATCGGCTGGGACGACGACGCAGACACGGCCATCTCTGAGGCCATCGAGGATGCCATTGGGGCATCGCTTCTCGACGAAGACTCCGTGGAGCTGTGCGACACCATCCTGCTCTGGCACCGTGATGAGGATGGCGACCTCGTCGACTCGTTGGTGGATGCGATCCGCAACCTTGAAGAGGGCGGGCGCGTGTGGCTGATGACGCCCGGTGCGGGCCAGCCCGGCGGTGTGAACCCAGGCGAGATCTCCGAATCTGCCCAGCTCGCCGGCCTCGTGCAGACCAAGGCCGACCGCTTCGGTGACTGGCAGGGTTCACTGCTTACCGCGCCGAAGGCAGGCAAGTCCTAAACACGCGGGTTTGGGCGTGCGACAGCTCGTCTGTTAAGATTTTCCGCACGCGCGCCGTTAGCTCAGCTGGAAGAGCAACTGGTTTACACCCAGTAGGTCGGCGGTTCGAGCCCGTCATGGCGCACCAGCTCAAAGTCCCTCTTCGTATGATCGGAGAGGGGCTTTAGCATCGGCAAACAGGAGAAATAGCAACGGTGAACGCAGACGGCAACGACCCGAACGGACCCACATACGTTGAGCACTACGGCAAGCGCTTCTCGGACGACTGGGGCCAGATCACCTTCGAGTGGTCCGGATACGAGTGGTCGATCCATGGCCCACGGGGCGAGCCGCAGGCGGAACACCCCAAGACCGGCGAGCGCCAGTGGGTGAACGGAGTCGAGGTGCGAGACAACGGTGATCTCGCATTGCGCAGCGAGGGTATCGACGGCGGTGTGGAGATCCTCACCGTGCCGTCCCTCGGATACGGCGTCTACACCTTCATCTACAGCGCGGACTTCAACGCCATGCACCCCAGCAACGTCCTGGGCGTGTTCACCTACGACTGGATCGAGTTCAACCACGGCGGTGGCTACTCGGAGATCGACTTCATCGAGATCTCGCGCTGGAACGCCCCGCACCTGGAACTCCCACACGCGAGCGTCACGTATTACCCCGATGACCTCGAGGTCGCCCGCCCCGGCACCGGCATCATCCCGTCAGCATTTGAGATCCCCGCCGGCCATCAGACACTGACCACCCGCGCGGAGTGGCGCGACGGCTACCTACGAGTCGTCACCTCTACCGCCGATGGGCAGGTACTTTCAGACACGGAGAGCACGTCCCGCATCCCGCGCGACAATGCACAGCAGGTGCACATCAACATCTGGACCTCGCAGCAAGAGGATAGGGAAGGATACCAAGGCTTTTCGACGGCCAGGGGCGACGAAATCATCTTCCACAGCTTCAACTACGAGGAGTAGGGCGCGGTTAAAGCGCACTACAGGATGTCGGCGCTCTCCATGTCAACGCCGCGAGCATCCGCGAATTGTGCCGGGTCCGCATAGACCGGTCCGAGGCCAGCTCCCGTGAACACGGCGTCGGTGAGAATCGCGCCGTACATTTCCGCCTCGCAGAGAATCGCGTTGGTGAAGTTCGCGCCGGTAAAGTCTGCGCCGCGGAGATTCGACCAAGCCAACATCGCCCCGGTGAAGTCACAGCCTCGGCAAATGCTGCCGGAAAAGTCGGCCTCCAACAGGTCGTAGTCCGAGAAATCCTCGCCGCTGAGGACCCGGCCCGCCAGGTTCGCGAAGCGCTCCGGCGGCAGGTTGCGGTAAGTCCCCATGGCTGCCAACTCTACAAAGGCTCGGTTATTCGAAATGGGAGCAGATCGCCGGGTCGGTGATGTAACCCTGTTGGCAGCCCCACTCGGCCTGAATCTCGCCACTTGTTCTGTTCGGGTACCCGTACTCGTCGTAGCCATACCCATTGACCGCTGCGCCGCCAGGTTTAAGCCCTGATTGGCCCTCCTGTTCGAGGTAGGCAGGGCCTCCAAGTTTCTGGAAGCAATCCTCCGAGTAACGGACCTCTCCATCAGACCAGAGTGCGGGGCCGGGAGTGCCTTCAAGGCATTCCGCGACGTATGGAGCTGATTCAACCAGGTCGGCCTCCACCGTGGCTTCAGGCGGACGAATGGAAGCTGTGTTGGGTGTGGCCTCGTTCAGCGGCAACCGGTACGACTCAAACTTCAGCTCCGTGGCTTCGTTCGGAATGTGGAAAACACCGTAAACCCGTATCTTCTCACCTTGATCGACGGTTTGAGACCAGCTCTCGAAGCCATCACTGGGAGGTCGACATTCGGAGTCCATCTTGAGCGATTGTGTGAAGCCATCCTTGTCGACGAACTTCGGATCGTTGAGCATGGTCCAGGTGTTGTGGATTAGCTGAACCGGTTCCACCTCTGCCCAAATCTGCAGATATTCTTCTTCCGCCTCGGGTTGCAGACCGTACTCATTGGGTCCGTATCGGCAATCTCCTCCGACCGTCAACTCCGTGATGGTCAGGTTGACTTGGTCTCCCATTTCCCCAACGTCAAACGTTTCACCGATTCCTACTTCCTGGTGTGTGAAAACAGCAGGTGTTGTCTCCGATGATGAGCTGGAAGCCGCAGGAGGGGAACTGGGCTGCTCGTCTTGGCTTCCGCATCCCAACAAACCAGCACCGGAAAACACCACGGTCGCCGCAGCTGCAGTTAGTCGCTTCACGAATACCTCCGAATGTCTATCTTTATTCGGATGATATTCAAGTGTCTATTGAATCTCGAACTCGGCCTCGATCGCCGCGAACAGCGCTTCGGCGACATCCGAGCCAGCGCCAGCGGGGATGAACAGCGTCACGTCGCGGCCGTCCGGGGTGGGGAAGGTGGCAGCCGCAGCGTCGACGGGCAGTGCCGCTGCGATGACGTCGAGCTCGAACGTCCGGCTCGCGGTGCCAGCGTCAGTGCCGTTAGCGTCGGCGCCGTCGCCGTCAGTCGGCAGGAAGTCGTAGTTGATGTCGGTGACATCCCATTCGCCGAAGCGCACCCGCACGGATCCGGTCGCCCCGTCGGTCTCCGGGTCGGGCATGACCGCGACGTCGGTGGCTTCGGAACCTGCTGCGCCTGCGAAGCGTTCGACGATTGCCACGATGTCCTCAGCGGAAATAACACCGGCCTCCACCTCGACGGATGAGACCACGGCACCGTTCAGAAACGGCGCACCATCCGGGTCGTGCAACCCCGCGACAGTGGTCAGCGGGTACGAGCGGAAAGTGGCCAAGTCGTCGGCCACGGCATCTTCGACATCCTCAGCCTCGATGTCGTCGTTAAGCGTGATGCCCACGCGCGCGAACGTTTCAAGGCTGGACTCCACAAGCGCGATGTCAGCATCGGTCGGCACAGAACCTGGGTGCATGGCGTCCCCTTCGTCGGATACAGCTAGCGGGTGCGGTCGCGCTGCCTATCGTAAGCCGAAGCCCACGGGTTGCGCCGGGCTTCGCCGTAGCGCGCCCGCGCCGGGGCTACCGACGCTCCAGATGACGTCGGATCTCCGTATATGAGAAACACTGAGTGTGACTCCCAAGATGATTGCCGTACATGTCTTTTCCATTGTCGGCGGCGCGTATCTTGCTCTGCTCAGAGACTATTTTCGCGAGTCGCTCGCCGAAGTATGTCACGGCCCAAGAATGCTCATTGAACCCCGGATCGTATTTGTAACCAGCTATGCGGCCTACAAGTGCGCATAGCCAGTCTGCGCATTGCACGGTTTGGTACAAGTGACTCTCCACTTCGAGAGGCGGCTCAAGCAACCGGTCGGCTTCGCGATGGGAGAACATAAAGGCGGCACTAGAGGCGAAAATCTCCATCCGCTCTTTAGGGCCCTGCTTATCCATGAGCAATAGGTAGTTTTCACCGTCGGGAAGAGAACGGTTGACGCGCTGGATGAGCTGTTTCATCGCGTGGTCGTACCGTGAGGTTTCGTTCTCCGCAGTCTCATCATTAGGGCCGCGGGGTTTCTCTTGCCCGTAAAACACCATCTTCGCATCGAGACGATCCAAGGTGTTCAGCAGTCGGTTCACCATGCCCCGGACTTCGCGGTATTTGCGGACATTGTTAGTCGTGAGTAGTGAGGCGCCCTTCTTCTCCCAATGCTCAACCGGCTTTCCCTTGGCAATAACTTTCGCATGGATCCCTTCTTTGAGCCCCGCCTCTTTAACGTGGCGAAAACCCCCGACAGCTGACGAACATTGTCGGCGGGAATGATGAACCCACCTATCCCAAATACTGGGTGGGTGTTGTACTTGGGATGATGCCGAGAGATGAATGCCCCGTTGTGCCCGAACTCGTCGAAATAGCCTAAGTACATTGTCCCCCTGACACACGAAAGCTCGTGCGGTTAGCACGAGCCTCGGAATTGGAGCACCGGAGTGCGTCCATAGCCGATTCTAGAGCGGGCCGTCGTCTAACTCAACTACAGCTAGCGGGTGCGGTCGCGCTGCCTATCGTAGGCCGAAGCCCACGGGTTGCGCCGGGCTTCGCCGTAGCGCGCCCGTGCGGGGGCCGGAGCAGCAGTGGCACCAGCAGCAGGAGCAGTTTGCTTATCGACGCCCTCCTGTTCTTCCACAGAACCGGAATCGGGATTAGGTTCGGCGCCGTTGACGGTGGCGTCGTCAAGCAAAAGCTCCTCTTGCTCCTGACGGAAGCGGCGACGCTCGCGCGTTTCAGCGACGATGAAGTAGATGAGGCCGGCGGGAGCGAGGATGCCGAAGAGTATCCATTGCAGGCCGTAGGAGAGGTGGTTGCCGGTTTCGAGCTGCGGAAGCGGGACGGCGGTGAGGACGCCGGGGGAGTCCGAGAGCAGCTGGATGTAGGGGCTGGCGAGGTCGGTGCCGATGAGTTCGCCCACCTGGCCTGGGCTGATGGAGTAGACCATCTGGTAGCCCTGGTCGTGGTTCGGCGCGGTGGGGTGAGTGCCTTCGTCGACGCGCATCATGCCGGTGATGGTGACGTCGCCGGTAGGCGGGGCGTCGAATGCGGGCACGCGCGTGGAGTCCTCGGCGGGGACCCAGCCGCGGTTGACCAGGATGGTTTGGCCGGTTTCAAGCTCGAACGGCGCAAGCACCTGGAATGCGGGCGTGCGGTCGACGGGGCGCAGGCGCAGCAGGACTTCGTCGGAGGTGAAGCGGCCCGTGGCCGTGACGCGCGTCCACTCCTGTTCGGGGTCGAAGGAGCCGTCTGCGCCGAGCACCTGGGCAAGCGGCACGGGGTCTTGCTCAAAGGCCTCGACGATCTGCTCGTTGCGATGCTCCAAGCGCTCGTTCTTGCCCAGCTGCCAGGGCGCGAGGAACGTGAACGCGAAGTAGGAAAACGCCACGATCAAAATCGCGGCGATGACCCAGCCCGGGGTGAGAAAGGTCTTCCACCACGGTTTATTTCCGGCTTGCTGGGTACTCACAAGGCGCTAGTTTAGTCGCTCGCCCACCCAAGCAATAATGCCGTCAGCTGCGGCCTCGATCTGCTCGCGGGTGGTGGTGAAGCCTTCCGGGCCGCCGTAGTAGGGATCGGCCACGCCCTCGCCGTCCGCATCCGGGTCGAAGGAACGCAGCAGGCGCACTTTCTCCTCCGGCACGCCGCGTGCGACCAGCTCAGAGACGTGGTTCGTGTCCAGCGCGATTATCAAGTCCGCGTTCTGCTGTTCCGCGCCGAACTGCTGCGCGCGGTGCTCGGAGCCGTCGTAACCGTGCTCGGCCAGCTCAACCAGAGCGCGCTTGTCTGCTGCGTGGCCGACGTGCCAGTCGCCGATGCCGCTGGAGGTGACGCGCACGGCGTCGCCCAAGTCGACGTCCTCAAGCTTCTGGCGAACGATGACCTCCGCCATCGGCGAGCGGCAGATGTTGCCCGTGCACACAAAGTCGATGTGCAGCTGCGCTGTGTTCTCGCCCTGGTTGCCGCTTTGCTCAGCGTCCGACATGGTTCCTCACAATCTCCTTCAGCTCCTCGGTGTCGCGCGCGATGTGCGTCGCCTGCGCCCATTCGTCTGCATCACCATAGCCCCACGTCACGGCTACGGACGGGAGGTTGAACTCCGCCGCGCCCGCAAAGTCGTGCTTGCGGTCGCCCACCATCAGCGGGTTGTGCGGGTTCACCGAGTCCAGCACGTGCCGGATCACCTCGATCTTCGTGGTGCGGTCTACGTCGTAGTCCGCGGCCCCCAGGAAGTCGATCATCGGCAGAATTCCAGCTTCTTCCAGCGCCAGCCGAGCGAATTTTTCGCTTTTCGACGTCGCCGTGACCACCTGCAACCCTTGTTCCTTCCACTCCCGGATTGCCTCGACCACGCCGTCAAACACGGTGAAGACCTGCCAGCCCTCGATCGACATGAATTCCGAATACACGCTTAGCGCGCGGTCGATGTCGGCTTCGTCGAGACCGGCCGCCGCCATCGACTCCCGCATCGGTGGGCCGGGGATGCGCTTGATAAAGCTCTCGTCGGGCAGCGGGTGGCCCACCGCGTCGAGCCCGCGCACGAATCCTTCGCGGATGCCGGGGTAGGAGTCGATGAGAGTGCCGTCGACGTCAAGGAGCAAGGTGGTGGGGCCAGATGATGCAGTCACGCGCACCAGCATGCCCAATTTGTAGGCTGGGTGCCATGAGTGTCACCGTTGCAGATGTCGTCGCCGCGCTGGAGGCCGCCTACCCGCCGCAGCTCGCCGAAAGCTGGGACAAGGTCGGGTTGATCTGTGGCGACCCGGACGACGGGGTGAGCCGAGTCGCTTTCGCGCTGGATTGCACTTTGGAGGTGGCGCAGGCTGCCGTCGAAAGCCAAGCGCAAATGCTGGTCGTGCACCACCCACTGCTGCTGCGAGGGGTGTCTTCCGTGGCAGTGGATACGCCAAAGGGCAAGGTCATCCACACTTTGTTGAAAGGTGGGGTGGCGTTGTTCGCGGCGCACACGAACGCGGATTCCGCGCGCCCGGGAGTCTCGGACAAGCTGGCCGAGCTGGTGGGCATTACTCCGGGGCGGCCGATCAAGCCGGTGCACCTCGACGGCATTGACAAGTGGGGCGTGCACATCCCACCGGCTGATGTGGAGCGCGTGATGGCGGCGCTGTTCGAGCTTGGCGCGGGCGAGATTGGCAACTACCGCGAGTGCGCCTTCGCGATCGACGGCACCGGCCGCTTCACCCCGGTCGAAGGTGCCGACCCCACCGAAGGCGCGATCGGCAAGCACTACAGCGACAGCGAGACGCGCGTCGAGTTTGTCGCACCCACCACACTTCGTCGCAAGCTTATCGACGCCCTGCGCAACGCCCACCCCTACGAGGAACCCGCCTTCGACGTGGTGCAAATGGCCGAGACCCGGGAGCTTTCCAAGGCCACCGGGTTGGGTCGCGTCGGAGAGCTGCCGGAACCGATGACGCTCGCGGCATTCACGCAGCAGGTCGCCGACGCGCTGCCGGAAACCGCCTGGGGCGTGCGCGCCGCCGGCGACCCGGAGCGGATCGTGCAGAAGGTCGCGGTCTCGTCCGGTTCGGGCGACGGCTTCCTCGAAGACGTCGCCAAGCTGGGTGTGGATGTGTATGTGACCTCGGATCTGCGCCACCACCCCGTCGATGAGCACCTGCGCGCAGGCGGGCCTGCCGTGATCGACACCGCCCACTGGGCCAGCGAGTTCCCCTGGACCGAGCAGGCCGCGGGTATCGTGGCCGAGTTGGGTGTGGAGACCGAGATCATCCCGATCCGCACCGACCCGTGGACCGTGTCCGCGCACCCGTCGAAGACCGAGCACCCGAAGCACTGAAGGAGTCACGTCATGCACCTGCCCAAAGACCAGCAGCTGAAACTCCTGCAGCTCGCCGATGCCGAGCGTGCAGCCGCCCACCCTGGCGGCAAACGCGAGGAGGAGAAGGAGCTCGAGCGCCTCACCGCTGAACGCGACCGCATTACCTCCGCTGCATCTGCCGCACAGATGGCGGTGGATGACATGGAGCTGGAGATCCTCCGCATCCAAGAAGACGAGCGCAAGCTCAAGCGCCGCGAGCTGGACGACAAGCACCAGCTTTCCGCCGAGACTGACCCGGAGCGCCGCAAGGATCTGGAGCATGACCGCTACGCCGCGAAGTCGCGCATCGCAGATCTGCTCTCCGAGCTCAAGGAGGCACACAACGAGATCGCCGCGCTGCGCAACAACCGCGACAACCACGGCGCACGCCTGGACGAGGCGAACCGCAAAGTCGAGGCCGCTCAGCGTGCCGTCGACGCTCTGCCCGAGGTCGAGCAGGTGGACACGGCCGCACTTCGCGCCGGGTTGCCGGAGGAGCTTCTTTCGCTTTACGACGACATTGGCGCCGCGGCCTTCAACGGCCGGACCTGCAACTCCTGCTTTATCCAGCTTCCGCCGGCGGAGCGCGCTGAAGTCATGGGTGCGGATGCCGACGAGCTGCCAACGTGCCCGAACTGTGGGGCGCTGCTCGTGCGCGTCACCCCGGAACAGTAGGTAGAAGGGGCTGGCATGCGTGTAGCGATGTTCTGCGACGGCGGCTCCCGCGGCAACCCGGGTGTGGCTGGTTCCGGGTCCGTGGTCTACGGCGAGGGCGGCGAGACCCTCGCGGAGATTGCCTACGTAGTTGGCGCGAAAGCGTCGAACAACGTCGCCGAGTACCACGGTCTGCTGCGCGGGCTCGAAGCCGCGCGCGACCTGGGGGCCACCGCGGTGGACGTGTCGATGGACTCCAAGTTGGTTGTCGAGCAGATGAACGGGCGGTGGAAGATCAAGCACCCGGACATGAAAGAGCTCGCGCTTGAGGCCCGCAAGATTGCGCAGGGTTTCGATGAGGTGACCTACACCTGGGTGCCGCGCGCCAAGAACAAGAAAGCCGACGAGCTTTCCAACGTGGCCATGGACGCCGCCGCGAAGGACGGCACCCCGCGGGTGCTGGACGTGTCGGCCTCTCCCGCGACTGCGGAGCGCGAAGCGCAGGCTGAGAAGAAGCAATCACACGTTGTCGCTGGCCCTGCGCATTGGTCCGATGCGAAAGCGCCGCGCACCCGGTTCGTCCTCCTGCGCCACGGCCAGACTAAGCACTCCGCACAGCGCCGATTTTCCGGCGCTGCCGAACCGGAGCTCACCGATATCGGTCACGCGCAGGCGAAGCGCGCTGCCGCGGCAGTCGCACAGATGGGGCAGATCGATGCGATCATCTCATCGCCGCAACGCCGCGCGCTGCAGACTGCAAAGCACTGTGCTGAAGCCCTCGGCCGCGACGCGTCGGACATCGAGGTGTACGACGGCTTCCGAGAAGTTGATTTCGGGGACTTCGAAGGCCTGACTCGGGACGAGGCTCTTGAGCGGTACCCGGAGCAGGTGGGCGTGTGGGAGGCGTCGTCAAGCGAAAGCCCTCCGAACGGCGAATCCCTGGCCAAGTTGCACCGACGGGTGACCCGCGAGCGACTGAAGGTGCAGGAGGCGCACGAGGGGCAGACGGTGCTGGTTGTGGCGCACATGACGCCGATTAAGTCGGTGATCCGGCAGGCACTGGGCACGAACGCGGAGACGTTCAAACACATTTTCCTTGATCTGGCGAGCGTGTCCGTGGTCGAGTTCTACGGTGACTTCGGGGTTGTGCGAGCATTCAATGATGTGGCGCATCACCGCCACTTCGACTAAGTTGAGTAAATAATTTCTCTAGCTGCGCGACCGGGGGCACTAAAGGGGCTATTGGTGAACTGAATCACTTGACGGCTTTCGCTGGATTTTCCTAGGGTTGAGGGTGAGATGCAAACGTTTGCAACAAGCAATTGCAGCAGTCTGCTAGCCCGGAATCGAAGGAGGTGGTCACGGTGAGTCCTCGTCGCGCGACTTTGCGAGACGTCGCAGAGCAGGCCGGTGTGTCCGTCTCCACCGCCTCGCGTGCGCTTTCCGGATTCCCCGCGATCTCAACCACCACGAGAGACCGGGTGGAAAAGGCCGCCCGCGAGCTGAACTATCTGCCCAACCTGCAGGCGAGGGGCCTGCGGAACTCCAACTCCGCGGCCATCGGACTGACGGTGCCCAGCCTGGTCAACCCATACTTTGCGGAGATGGCCACGGCGATCCAGCAGGCCGCCGAGCGCGACGGCTATTCGACGGTCACTGCCTCGACGCACGAAGACGCCACCCAGTTCGATGCCGCGCTGCGCGTATTTCAGAGCCAGCAGCTCAGCGGGTTCATCATCGTGCCTGCGGCGGAAAGCGCAGACGCTATCGAGGAGCTGAAGCAGAACGGGCACCTGATCGTGCAAGTGGACCGCAGACTTCAGGGCCTTGACCTGCCGTCGGTGGTCTCCGATCCGGAGGTTTCGATTCACGAAGCGGTTGGGCTGCTGTACGAGAACGGCCACCGACGGATTGGCTACCTTGCGGAGCCGAGCAGCACATCCACTGGTGTGCAGCGCCTGGCCTGCTTCGAATCCGCTGTGGCCAACCACCCCGACCTTGAACCGGTGATCTACCGGGGCGGGTATCGTCGCGAAGAAGGTCACGCCGGCACGATGACGCTGCTGCGGGACCAGGTGACAGCAGTGATCGCGGGCGACTCCATGATGACCACGGGTGCGCTCGAGGCCTGCTACGAGATGGGCATGCAGCCCGGTGTGGACCTTGCGCTGATCGGTTTCGACGACCAGCCCGCGTTTCGGATTCAACCGGCCCCGCTGACGGTGATCGACCAAAACGTCACCGAGCTTGGCCGCCGCGCATGGGCGAAACTCCACGCCATGTTGCAGGGCGAGGACTACGAGTCGGAGGAAGTCCTGCCCACACGGCTCATTGTCCGCGAATCCTCCAAGCGCACTGCTCAGCCTCGGGCTCGCCAGAGCGATATTCAACAGTCCGATCATTTTAAGGAGGTGCAAGGGTGACAACACCGATTCTCCAGTTCGAGAACGTGTCCAAGTCCTTCGGACCCGTGCGCGTCATTGAGGACGTTTCACTTACGGTCGAACCCGGGCGCGTACTCGCACTGCTCGGCGAGAACGGCGCAGGCAAATCGACGCTGATCAAGATGATGGCGGGTGTGCACCAGCCGACGTCTGGGCGCATTCTTGTCGACGGCCAGGAGGTGACGATTTCCGATACCAAAGCGTCTGAAGCGCTCGGCATCGCCACGATCCACCAAGAACTCAACCTGGTGCCGACCCTGTCCGTAGCCGAAAACGTCATGCTCGGCCGAACGCCGCAGCGCGGCGGGTTGGTGAACTTCCGTGAGCTGCGCGC
Organism: Corynebacterium glaucum; assembly: GCF_002287505.1. Lineage (GTDB taxonomy): Bacteria > Actinomycetota > Actinomycetes > Mycobacteriales > Mycobacteriaceae > Corynebacterium > Corynebacterium glaucum. Next base: position 1,812,806 of record NZ_CP019688.1, on the reverse strand, counting down.
ACGCGCGAAAGAAGCGCTGGATCGGATCAAGCTCGATGTCAGCCTGAACACCCCGGTAGGGGAGCTCGGAATCGCGCGCCAGCAGCTCGTCGAAATTGCCAAGGCACTCTCGATGGACGCCCGCATGCTCATTCTCGACGAGCCGACCGCGGCGCTGACCGGCCACGAGATCGAGCAGCTGTTCACGGTGATGCGCGAGCTCAAGGCCGAAGGGGTTGGCATGGTGTTCATCTCCCACCACCTCGACGAAATCGAAGAGATCGCGGACACCGTGGCGATCTTGCGCGACGGGCACTTCGTCGCGGAGGTCCCCGCCGATACCCCGGAGCCGGTGCTGGTGCGCCACATGGTGGGCCGCGACATCGAAGACCAATACCCGCAAGTAGAAAAGGCGATTGGTGAGCCGCTGCTCGAGGTCAACGGGTTGACCTCGGAGGGCAAGTTCCACGACATCTCCTTCACGGTCCGCGCAGGCGAAGTTGTCGGGCTGGCTGGGTTGGTCGGTGCCGGTCGCACAGAAGTCGTGCGGGCCATCGCCGGTGCCGACCCGGTGGATTCGGGCACGGCAATCATCAACGGCTCCCAGCTCAAGTCCGGCAGCGTCGCTGATGCCATCAGCCACGGCATCGGTCACGTCCCGGAAGACCGCAAGGCGCAGGGCCTGGTGTTGGGGGCATCGGTCTCCGACAACATCGGGCTTGCGACGCTGCGCTCTACCTCCAAAGCGGGGCTGGCTGACATCTCCGGCCAGCGGCGCCGCGCCAGCGAGGTCGCCGAAACGCTGCGCATCAAGATGGCCGGCATCGACCAGGAGATCCGCAACCTCTCCGGCGGTAACCAGCAAAAGGCCGTGTTCGGCCGCTGGGTTCTGGCGGGGTCGAATGTGCTGCTGCTCGACGAACCGACCCGTGGTGTCGACGTTGGCGCGAAGGTGGAGATCTACAACATCATTAACTCCGTCACCCAAAACGGCGGTGCCGTGCTCATGGTCTCGAGCGAGCTGCCGGAAGTGATCGGAATGTCTGACCGAATCTTGGTGATGTCGGGCGGGCGGCTTGCCGGCGAGTTGCCGCGAGGTGCGTCGCAGGACGACATCATGGCGCTGGCCGTGTCCAACGTGGACGACGCCATCGTGGATGCGCCAGGCACCGTAGGGGCTGCCGACGCAGCGGAGCCCGGCGAGAACGACAAAACGAGAAGAGAGGCGCAACTATGAGCACGTCAGTAACCACGTCTGGGGCACCAAAGCCTCAGACATCACCGTCGGCTCCGGCCGCCTCAGAGCAGATCTCCGGGCGCCAACGTGCGATCAACTGGATCATGAACAACGGCGCGCTCGTGGGACTCATCGTCCTGTGCATCGCGCTGTTCATCGCCACGCCACACTTCCTCACCGTCAACAACCTGATCAACGTTGGCGTCCAGGCAGCGACGGTAGCAATCCTTGCCTTCGGCATGACCTTCGTCATCGTCACCGCAGGCATCGATCTTTCCGTCGGCGCTGTCGCGGCGCTAAGCGCGATGGTGTCGGCGCACATGTGGGCCAACGCGGGACTGCCGGGCTGGGTCACGCTTATCCTCGGCCTGCTCACCGGGTTCGCCGCCGGCGCCATCAGTGGCCTGGCCACTGCCTACGGTAAGTTGCCCGCGTTCATCGCCACGCTGGCGATGATGTCCATTGCGCGCGGGGCTACCTTGGTGATCTCCCAGGGCTCGCCGATCGCCACTGCGCCCGAGGTCAACTGGCTCGGCTCCTCGGTCGGGCGTTTCCCTATTCCGATCATCATGATGCTGCTCGCCGGTGTGCTGTGCTGGTTCATCCTGTCGCGGACGGTGCTTGGTCGCTCCATGTACGCCATCGGCGGCAACATCGAAGCGGCGCGGCTCTCCGGCATCCCGGTGCGTCGCGTGCTGGTCGCGGTTTACGCCCTTAGCGGTATCTTCGCCGCCCTGGCCGGCTTGGTCATGGCGGGCCGCCTCTCATCCGCGCAGCCGCAGGCCGGCGTCGGCTATGAGCTGGACGCCATCGCGGCCGTCGTTATCGGCGGCGCGTCCCTGGCCGGCGGCACCGGCAAGGCGACCGGCACCTTGGTGGGTGCCATCCTGCTTGCCGTGATCCGCAACGGCTTGAACTTGCTCAACGTCAGTTCGTTCTGGCAACAGATCGTCATCGGTATCGTGATTGCCGCTGCGGTCGGCTTCGACGTCCTGCGCAAGAAAACAACTACATAGTCCTCTCAACTCCACATCCCGAGTCACCTGTTTCCCGAAGGAGCACCAATGTCCAAGAAATCCATCTTCCGCAAGACCACCGCTGTCATCACCGCTGCAGCGATGGCGCTCAGCCTCACGGCCTGCAACCGCGACTCCGCAGGCGGGGGCGGCAACGTCACTTTGGCGCTGTCGACACAGACCAACCCGTTCTTCGTGCAGGTTCGCGACGGCGCGCAGGAAAAGGCCGACGAGCTGGGCATCAACCTCAACATTCAGGATGCCTCCGACGATGCGGCGACCCAGACCAACCAGCTCAACAACGCCGCCACCTCCGGTGCGCAGGTGGTCATTGTGAACCCGACCGACTCCGACGCGGTTGTACCGGCCGTTGAGTCGCTGAACAAGGCCAACATTCCGGTGATCGCTGTGGACCGTTCCTCCAACGGCGGTGACGTCGCTTCCTTCGTCGCCTCCGACAACGTCGCCGGCGGTGAGCAAGCAGCTGACGTGCTAGCGGAGGCCATCGGCGAGGAAGGCGAGATCCTTGTCCTCCAGGGCATCGCAGGATCCTCGGCCTCGCGTGACCGCGGCAAGGGCTTCAAGGACGGCATTGCCAAGTACCCGAATATCAAGGTCGTCGCTGAGCAGACCGCGAACTTCGACCGCACCAAGGGCCTGGACGTGGCAACCAACCTCTTGCAGGCTCACCCGGACGTGAAGGCCATCTTCGCGGAGAACGACGAGATGGCCCTCGGCGCGATTGAAGCGCTCGGTGCCCGCGCGGGTAGCGACGTCGTCGTGGTCGGCTTCGACGGCACCTCCGACGGCCTGGCGGCAGTCAAGGACGGCAAGATGTACGCCACCATTGCCCAGCAGCCGGGCGAGCTCGGCGCGAAGGCCGTCGAGGAGGCCTCGAAGCTGATCAAGGGCGAGTCGGTCACCGCCGAGATCCCGGTCGAGGTCGTCACCGTGAACAAGGACAACGTTGGAGACTTCGAGTAATGGCGCAGATTTGCGTCGTCGGCTCAATTAACGCCGACCTCGCGGTGCGCGTCGCCCGCCACCCACTCCCGGGCGAGACTCTGCTTGGCACCGGCGCCCTGATCACCGCCGGCGGCAAGGGTGCCAATCAGGCGGTTGCCGCGGCGAACCTCGGCGCGTCGGTGAGCATGGTCGGCGCGGTCGGCCGCGATTCTAACGCACAGCCCGCCCTGGAGTTTCTGAAACGCTCGGGCGTCGATCTCAGCCAGGTTCAGGAAGTGGAGTCCCCGACCGGCCTCGCACTGATCACGGTCTCCGAGGACGCGGAGAACACGATCGTCGTGGTGCCGGGCGCAAACGCGACCGTCGATAAGCAACAGGTGCGCAAAGCTGAGGCTGCGATTGCTGAGGCCGACATCGTGGTGCTCCAAGGCGAAATCCCGGTGTCCGGGTTCGCGGAGGCGGTGCGCCTTGCCACCGGCCGGGTGATGGTCAACCTCGCCCCGGTCATTGACGTGCCCGCGGACGTGCTGCTCCACGCGGACCCGCTCGTGGCCAACGAGCACGAGGCCGGACTCATCTTCGGCCTCTACGGCGTCGACGCGTCGGCGGCGGGGCAGACCGAGGAAGACATGGCGCTGAAACTGCGCGAGATCGGCTTCGAAAACGTCGTGATCACCCGCGGTTCGCGCGGCGCGGTCGTCGCCACCGCCGAGGGAGTCACGCCGATCGCCCCAGCCACCGTCACGGCCGTCGACTCCACCGGTGCCGGCGACGCGTTCGTCGGAGCGCTTGCCGCGCAGCTCGCGCAGGGCAGTTCGCTTATCGACGCCTCGCAGCACGCCGCCAGGGTCGGAGCATTCGCCGCAACCCGGCAGGGCGCGCAGACCTCGTATCCCACTCCCGCCGACGAGCTTCCGGCGGTGACGCATGCGTAAGCGCGGCATTCTCAACGAGCAGCTTTCCGCAGCTCTGTGCCGCCTCGGGCACACCGACACGTTCGCGATCGGCGACAGCGGGCTGCCGGTGCCGGACGGCGTCGAGGTGATTGACCTCGCGGTGGTTTTCGGCGTGCCGCGCTTCGCCGACGTTGCCCAGGCGATTCTCGAGGAGGTCGTCGTCGAAGGTGCCGTGTTGGCCACCGAGACCCCGGACGAGATCACCGCATTGGTGCCCGCGGACTGCACCGACCGCGACACCGTCGACCACGAGGAGCTGAAGCAGCGGTTGGAAGACTGCGCCTTCGTGGTGCGCACGGGAGAGACCACTCCGTACGCCAACCTCATCTTCCGCAGCGGGGTGCCGTTCTAGGTACTGCTCGGCTCCCGCTTTCCTCAACGCCTACTACAGGCGTACACTCAACGCACGCGAATGAGTTGGCTGGGTGATCGCGGCTCGCCGTACCGCCACGTATGTGGGCACAGGCGGCGGTCGAGGAAAGTCCGGACTCCTCACGGGCACGGTGGTTGCTAACAGCAACCCGGAGTGATCCGCGGGAAAGTGCAACAGAGAGTAGACCGCCTGGGAAACCAGGTAAGGGTGAAAGGGTGCGGTAAGAGCGCACCGGCGCCTGTGGTGACACAGACGGCCAGGTAAACCCCACCGGGAGCAAGGCAAGAGCCCCTGCCGCCCCGCGCGGCAGAGGTTGTCGGACGCTACGAGGCTGCCCGCCCATGTCCGAAGGTAGCTGCTTGAGGCCCCCAGCAATGGGACGCCCAGATGGATGATCACCGCCCCGCCAATAAGCGGGGAACAGAATCCGGCTCATAGGCCGGCTCATTCGCGCATGCCATTTCATGTCGCCAACTCGCGGCGGTTTTCTGGCACGATGGCTGATCATGAAGCTTTACGCCGCGCCACTGAATTTCCGGGCACTTGCCGACGAGTTCGATGTGCCGACGGATTTCACACCTGCGGTGGAGGCTGAAGCCGCACAACTCACCGACGCGCACGCGGATCGGCGCCGCGATGCCCGCGACATCCCCTTTGTCACCATCGACCCGCCGGGGTCGAAAGACCTCGACCAAGCCCTCTACATCGAGTCGCGTGGCGACGGGTACCGGGTGTACTACGCCATCGCCGACGTGGCCGCGTTCGTCGAACCTTCCAGCTTGGTCAAGCAGGAGTCGCTGGTGCGCGGCCAGACCGTGTACCTTCCCGACGAACCCGCGCGCCTCCACCCGCCTGCACTGTCCGAAGGCTCCGCGTCGCTGCTGCCCAACGTCGATCGCCCTGCGGTGCTCTGGACGTTCGACCTGGACGCCGAAGGTGAGGTGGAAGATGCCCACGTGGAGCGCGCGCTCGTTCACTCGGTCGCACGCCTGGATTACGACGAAGTGCAGCTTGCTTTCCGACGGCGTGCGGAGCATCCGTCGATAAGCAAACTGCCCCAAGTTGGCTGGCTGCGGCAACAGTCGTCGCTGCGGCGCTCCGCGATTAACCTGCGACTGCCTTCGGTGCGTGTGGTGGAGGATGCCGGCGCGTTTGAGCTGGTGATTGAGCCGCGGCACGCGGTGATGGATTACAACTCTGAGATCTCGCTGCTCACCGGCATGGTGGCCGGGCGGATGATGGTCGATGCTGGCGTGGGGTTTCTGCGCACGCTGGGGCCCGCTCCGCGCGATGCGGAAGCCGAGTTTCGACGCGAGGTGCGCAACCTGGGCTACGAAGTCACCGGGGGGATCGGTGAGTTCTTGGCCGGCGTGGACGCGGATACGCCGACCGGCATGGCGGTGATGCGTGAGGCGCAGAAACTCTTGCGTGGATCCGGGTACGTGGATCTCAGCGAGAAGGAAGCCGAGGTGCACGCCGGTATCGGCGGCTACTACAGCCACGTCACCGCGCCGCTGCGCAGACTGATCGACCGCTACGCCACCGAGGTGTGCCTGGCGATCTGCGGCGGCTACGAGGTGCCGTCGTGGGTCGAAGACGACGCGCCGACGGTGATGGCGACGATGGCGCGGACCTCGCAGCTCGCGAACACGGTGGACAAGGCTGCGTTGCACCTGACCGAGGCGACCGTGCTTGCGCCGTGGGTGGGGCAGAACTTCAGCGGTGTGGTGCTCAAGCGCGGCGCTGAGGAGCAGGATCGGGCGCGCATCTTCGTGGTGCAGCCGCCGGTGCTGGCGCCTTCGATCGGCGCCCCGGCGGAGGGTATCCAAGGGATGTTCTCGCTGATCCGCGCCGATCCGTCTGCGCGCGAGGTGGAGTTCGCCTGGCCGGCGGACTAGCTAGTCTTCGAGACGCGCCGGTTCGCCCTGGCCGACCTCGGTGATTTCGAAGTCCTTGGCAAAGGTCTCGGCGAACTCTTCTGCCTCGCGCACCGGCACGAACGCCACGACGGCCTGAGAGGAACCGGCTGCCGCCGGGCGGGCCGCCGCCGCGCCGCGCTCGAGCGCGAGCGCCACCAGAGAGTCGGGAGTCTCGATGTCGTGCTGCTCGGTCGGCGAGTTCAGCAGCGTGAGCAGCTCGTTGCCCCGTCGCGAGCGCAATGCCTTCGCGGTTGCGAGGCTGCGCAGCGTCTCCGTCTCGCAGAACTGCACCCAGCGGCGCGCGGTCGCCGGGTCCGGGGCATCCTTGTCACCGGCGTCGCGCCGGGCCTCGACCCACTCGACAACGCGGTCCACGTTCTCCGGCAGTTCACGCAGCGAGGTCACACCGAAGTTTGCCACCGCCTCGTCGATGAAGTTGCGCCACTCGGCGAGCCGTTCCGCCTGCTCGCCGTAGGGCTGACCGAAGCTGGTTGCGACGGAGAAAATCCGCACGCCCATCTTTGCTGGGTGGGGTGCCTGGGTAATCGAGTTGTCCGCGTAATCGACCACGTTGATCTGGCCAGCCGTGCCGCGCAGCGCCACGGTGTGGCGGGCGCGCAGCAGCGGCAGCGTGGAGTTCGCGGCCACGTTGGCGGAGCAGATCTCGGCGAGGCGGGCGCGCATCGGCGGCTCGTCCGCCTCGGGGTTGTCGGCGGCGAGCGCAAGCGCGATCGCGGCATCCGCGGCGTACAGCGCGCCTAGGCCCGCTCCCAGCGGTACATCGGAAACTACGGTGATGTTCAGTCCGGTGGCGTCGCGGGAAATCACTTGGCGGCTTATGAGGTGCTGCACCAGGCCGGCGCGGCGGCGGAGCCACGGGTGCTCGATCTCCCCGGCAGCAAGCTCGGCGAGCGAGGTTTCGCCCACCACTGGCTCAGCGAACGGGCCCTCGGAGTGCACCGAGATCACGTCGTCGTTCCGCGGACTCACGCAGGCGGCAACGCGCTGGCCCGCCAGCCCCATGATGGTCACGCCGCCGAAGTGATCCACGTTCTCTCCGATGAGTACCCAGGTGCCGGGCGCTGATGCGCAATGCGTCGCCTCCGCGCCCGTACGGCGTTTGTGCTCCTCGCGAGCGCGCTCCACTGGGCTGGTTGCAGGGCTTTTCCACGTGGCCATGTTTCTTCAGTTGCCTTTCCCCGGCGGTATGTTCTGTGACCCACACTACCAACGCACGCAGGTAGGGTAGTGCACACAATCTTCGCTAGATTTTCATGACTCCAAAGGAGCACGACATGGCCGACGAGAAGTTCTACTACAACCCCGCTACCGGCGAGGTCACCCAGGGCAAAGTGGACTCATGGGATAGCCGGATGGGCCCCTACGACACCCGCGAGGAAGCGGAGCAGGCCATCGCGATCGCCGCAGAACGCACGAAGCGCGCCGATGCCGCTGACCAGGCTGATGACAACTGGGGCGCCACCCCGTCCTGGGAGCGGCGCAACTAAGTCGAAAAGTCGCTTGCGAGCGCCTACCGCCGCGGCGTGACCAATCCAGCGTCGTAGGCGGTGATCACCAGCTGCACCCGGTCCCTCGCGCCGAGCTTGCTTAGCAGGTGTCCGACGTGGCTTTTGACCGTGGTCTCGGCCATGTGCAGCGCCGCGGCGACTTCTTGGTTGCTTAACCCCTGCGCGATCGCGGTAAGCACTTCAAGCTCGCGCGGCGAAAGTTGCGCCTCCAGCTTGGCCGCGAGCGCGGCCGGGCTCTGCGCGCCCATGTGCGGGCGGAACCGCTCGATTACCCGCGCAGTGGCGGTCGGTGCAAGCATCGCATTGCCGGCCGCCACGGTGCGGATGCCTGCGAGCAGATCCTCCGCACCGCAGTCCTTGAGTAAGAACCCCGACGCTCCGGCGGCGAGCGCTTCGTAAACGAACTCGTCGCGGTCGAACGTGGTCAGCGCAATCACGCGGGTGGGAATTCCCGCGGCCGTGATGGCCCGCGTCGCCTCGATCCCGTCCATCCGGGGCATGCGGATGTCCATGCAGCACACATCCACCGCAAGCCCGCCCTCCAGCAACTCAAGCGCCGCGCGTCCGTCAGCGGCCTCGCCGACCACGTCCATATCGCCCGCAGTGCTGAGCACCAGGCGGAAGCCGGTCCGCACCAGCTCCTGGTCGTCGACAAGCAAAATGCGAATCATAGGGCACCCTCCGAAACTGCGAGCGGCACCTGCGCAACCACTGCGAACCCTCCTTCGGGGCGGGGGCCTGCCGAAAGCTCGCCGCCGGCGCTGCGGGCACGCTGGGTCATGTTGGCGATCCCGCGGCCGCGCGCGCCGTCGAGTTGCGGAGCTTTGCCATTATCGACGACTTCTACGCGGACCTGCCCAGCGTGCTCGGTGACCCTGACCTGCGCTTGGGCGTCCTCGCCCGCGTGGCGCATGACGTTGGTCAGCGACTCTTGGACGATGCGGTAGAGCGCGACCTGGGCGGAGGGGGCCAACTGGATTTCTGCGAGGTCGACGGTGCTGTGGAGCTCGAAGCGGTTGCCCGCGGGGTCGCACGAGCGCACGAGTTCCGGCAGCTGCGACAAGGTGGGCTGCGGGGTGTGGTCCTCTGGCGGGGCACCGACCGCGCGCACGAGGGCGCGGGTTTCCTGCAGCGCGTGCACGGCCGCGTCGTGGGCGGCGGTGACTGCGTCGCGGGCAGCTGGGGGAGCGGCGGGCGAGTGCTTGAGCACGTGTGCCGCGGCGTCGGTTTGCACCGCGATCACCGAAAGCGAATGCGCAAGGATGTCATGCAGATCGGCCGCGATGCGGGAGCGTTCCTGCTCCACCGCGAGCTGGGTGGTGAGGTGGCGGTCGCGCTCGGCCTGCGCTGCCTGGGCGGTGAGCATCGCCGCGCGCTCGCCCTGCATGCGGATAACCACGCCAAGCAGCACCGCGCCGAGTACCGGCACCGCGGAGATGAGTAGGACGGGGATAGGGTCCAGGATCCACTCGACGATGGTGCGCGCCGGGCGGTCCGTTGAGCTATTCCACCGGAACCAGGTGTGGGCGGTCATCGCGAGCACTGCGGCGGCAGTCCACCAGCGGGTGCGCTTCGGGTCGCGGTGCGCGGCGATGACGCACAGGCCCATCAGCGGCACCACGTTGCCGGAGGTGAGGTCCCCGGACTCGGCAACCCGGCCCAGCACCACCTGCCCGATGAGCGCCGGCGCGCTCAGCGCCACGGTTAGCTCGGGGAAGACGAATAGGAACACGAGCGGCAACGTGAACGCGAGCGCCAGCAGCAAGATCGGCCACTCATGCGCGAGGGGGTAACGCGCGAGCGCCCCAATCGCCACCAAGGGGTACGCGAGCAGCGCAACCAGCCCGCCCCACGCCAGGGGGCGGGCTTTGACGCGCTCGGCGAGTTGCTCAACCATGCGCCGTATTCTCCTTGCTTGCCCGCACGAAGCGCATCCTCCTGGGGTAGATGAAAACTGTGTACCGCAGGCCGATGTGGTGCTGCCTGCGCACTGGGCACACTACCGCCCATGACACCTCATCCTTTGTTGCGCGTTCAGGCGCTAGAGAAAACCTACGGCGCGGGTGCGGGCGCGGTCCGCGCGCTTGACGGGGTCAGTCTGGATGTGCCGCGCGGGCAGTTCGTAGCCATCATGGGCCCGTCCGGATCCGGCAAATCTACGCTTATGCAATGCGCCGCTGGCCTGGACACCGTGGATGCGGGCCAAGTGTTTTTGGACGGCGATGAGCTCACCGCCATGCGCGATGACCAGCTCACCGTCACCCGTCGCGACCGCATCGGCTTCATCTTCCAGGCATTCAATCTGCTGCCCACGCTCAACGCGCGCGACAATATCGTGCTTCCGTTGACGATGGCGAAGCGTGGCGTCGACAAGCAATGGTTCGATCATGTTGTGGCCATGCTGGGCCTTAAGGATCGCCTCGCGCACCGCCCGACGGAGCTTTCCGGCGGCCAGCAACAGCGTGTCGCGGTGGCGCGGGCGTTGATCACCCAGCCGGACATCATCTTCGCCGACGAACCCACCGGCGCGCTCGACCAAGCCACCAGCGAGACCCTCATGCAGTTTCTGCGCCGACTTTCTAACGAACTCGGGCAGACACTCATCATGGTCACCCACGACTCGGCAGCCGCGAGGTGGTCCGACAGGATCATTGAGCTTTGCGACGGTCGCGTTACCCACGACACCGCCCCCAGACAGGTGGGCTAACGTGCGCCGTGTCTTACGATCTTCGCCTGCAACGCTGATCGCGGTCCTCTTTGCCACCGCGCTGGTGGTGTTCACCACGATGATCCAGGCCGGCGTGCGCGGCGACCTCGAGCGCGCCGTGCTCACCGCCACCGGTGACGCCGACGTGGTCGTCACCGCCCCCAGCGGCGCGGACCTGCCGTCGAGTCTTTCGGATCAGATCCGTGCGCTGCCAGGCGTTGCGGAAGTCGCCGAACAGGTGGCTGGCACAGCAATCATCGACGATGAGCTCGGTGCGGCCATCGGAGTGCAATCGCTTAACGACGACACCCTGATCCGCCTTACCGCCGGCCGCATGCCCAGCGATGACAACGAAGCCGTCCTGGTGGAGGTCCCCGGCAAGCCCACGCGCTACCTCACCGGCGCCGAGATCACGGTCGAAGGCTACGGCGGCGGTACCGAAACGATCACCATTGTCGGCACCGCGACGGCGAAGCCCGGCGCGACCGCGGAGCCAGCGCTGTCCACGCTCGTTTGCTCGCCCCGCGCGGCCCAACGCCTTTTGGGGCTCGAGGGGAGCACCGCACTTCTCGCCCACGCGAGTGGCAACGTCAACCAGGCTCACGGGGAGATCGCCGAGGCGGTTGCCGAATCCGGCCACGTTGCGACCGTCGATAATGGCGATGCCTTTGTTGCTGCCAACGCTTCCAAGTATGCGGCCGGGACCCGCACGATCATGCTCGCGCTGCAGCTGCTCACCGCGGTGGCGTTGCTGGCCGCGCTCGTGGTGATCGGCAACAACTACCGCCTGCAGCTCGCACGCAGTACCCGCGAGATCGCTTTGCTTCGGAGCATTGGCGCTTTGCGACGGCAAGTGTTCTCCGCAGTCCTCGCCCGTGCTGCGTCCGTCGGTGTGCTCGGTGCGCTAGGCGGGTTCGTGCTGGGCGCAGTGGTCGGTGCGGTAGTCGGCGCTGCGGTACTTCAGGGACTGCCAGCGGCAGCTTCACAACTGGGATTTTGGGTGCGGCTAATCGTACTAGCACTGGCGGCAGGGGTGATTCCGAGTGTGCTTGCGGCGCTCTGGCCCGCGAAGCTGGCAACCCGCGTGGCTCCGATCGAGGCGCTCCGCCGCGCGGAACCGGCTAGCGAGGTTGGCGGGGCTGGCGGGGCAGGCGGTGTTGAACGTGGTCGCCGCCGCGTACCCCGCCGTATCCGCCTTGCAGCCGCGTTCGCGCTGCTCGTCGCTGGCGTTGGTGTGACTGTGGCTGGCGGGTTTGCCGCCTCGATTGTGCTTGTGGTGCTGGGCGCGCTCGCCGCGTGTGCCGGGTTGCTGTTGGCTGCAGCGCCGATTTTCACGTGCGCGGCCCTGGGACTGGGCCTGACTGCCGGAACCCGAGTTGGGTCGCAAGCTGACTTGGCGCGCGAGCAGCTGCGCCGCAATCCCGGGCGCTCCGGCGCTACCGCCGTCGCGGTATGGATCGGCACCACGTTGATGGCGGCGTTGTTGACGGGCAGCGCCACCGCCCAAGCCACACTCGCCGAGGTTTTCGAGGGTGCGACGCCAATGGACATCACCGTCACCCCAAGCGGTAGCGCCGAAGATCTTGCCGAACTGTCGGCCCAGATCAGTCAGCTCACCGAAGTTGCCGCCAGCGCTGTGGTCGCTGATGTCATGCTCGACGCGTCGTTCTCAGCATCACCGGACGGCGGCGGTCCGATGACGGTCGCGGCATGGAACCCGCAGTTGAGCAGCGTGCTCCGCACCGATGCGGTGATCCCCGGACCAGCGCCGGGGACGATCATCCTGCCGCCAACACCGGAGACCACCGGAGGGTCGGGTCCTGGCACCGTCACCTTGCGGCAGCCGGGCACCGAGCACGATTTCGCGGTCACCGTGGTTGACGGAGCGCCGATTATGGGTATTGTGCATCCGTCTGACCTTGAGCGTTTCAACGAGGCGTCGTTAAGCGTGTGGGTGAAGCTGGTGCCCGACGCGGACCCGCTGGAAGCGATGGACGCGATCGCACAGCTACCTGGCGTGGTGGCGCTGAGTAGCCCCGCCGTGCAACGGCTCGAGGCCAACGCGGAGATCGCGCAGTTTGTCGCCCTGGGGCTCGCGTTCCTCGCCGTGGCACTGCTGATTGCGGTGGTGGGGTTGTCCAACACCGTCGCGCTGTCAGTGACTGAACGCACCCGAGAGATTGGGCTCCTGCGCGCGCTTGGCGCCCTGCGCAGTCAGATCACCGGCATGATCTTGGCGGAAACGCTGTTACTCGCATCGGCCGCCAGTCTCATCGGCATGGCGTTCGGAGTGCTGTTCGGGATCGCTGGCGCTCATGCGCTGCTCGGCGGCGAACAGCTCTACGTGTTCGCGGCCGTCCCGTGGCTTTCCCTCGCCGTTCTGCTCGTGGGCCTACTCGCAGCGGCAGCATTGGCGGCACTGGTGCCGGCGCGCCGGGCGGCGGCCATCCCGCCGGTCGCAGCGCTCGTGCATTAGCGACGAGCCACGAGCCGCTAACGCCTAGGACTTCACTTTCTTGAACGCTTTCTTCAGGTTGCGCATCGCCTCGTCGTATCCGGCGAGCGCGGCATCACCACGCGCTAATTCGCGCTGGTAGAGGATGCCGTACGAGAAGGTGTCCTCGCCGCGCTCGCGGGCTTCGCCGGAAAGGCGCAGGATCCGATCGCGCGAGGTCACCGCGTCCTGGAAGTCTCCCAGCACCTCCTGCATCGCTTTCGCGGCCTTGGACAGGCGCCCGGTCTTGATCCCGGCGGACTGCGCCGCAGCCGTCGCATAGCGAAGCTTTTTCACGGCCTTGCGCACATCGTGGACATATTCCTCACGCTCGTGCAGCGGCAGGTCGGTGTCGTGGTAGAACTCATCGACCTTCTTGTCGCGCTTGATCACCTTCTTATACGCCTTCTCCAGGTGCTCCAGCATGATCGCGCGCGACTCCTTCTCGCTGACCTTGCTCTCGGTGCCGCCCTCGTCGCTTTCCGAGTCGTCGTCGCTCGCGGCCACCGGCGGGTTCGCCAGCAGGTGGTCGATGTCGTCGAGCATGTCCATGAAGCGATCGGAGTTGAGCATCTCGACGATCTCGGCATGAGCCGCCTCATAATCCTTGCGCATGTCCTGTTCGACATGGGCGCGGGCAGTGTCGTCGATAAGCCCGCTCTCGTCGGTGTCCAAGAGCTCGGCGAATCGCTCCTCGACGACCTCCGCATCGCGCGCCTCGCCGAGGACCGCTGCGGTCTGCTTCAGCTCGCGCTCAAGCTCCTCGAGCTGGTCGCCTTCGAGGATGCCCTCGAACGTCTCCAGCAGCGAGCGCATCTCGCGCGTAGCCACGCGCAGCTGGTGCACGGAATCCCACTCGTCGGCCCGCACGCGCGGCTCCCACGCCACAATCTCGTCGCGCTGCGCGCGCAGGGCATCTACCACCGCGGCGGCCGGCGAGTCTTCGTCCAGACCCTGCGACTGCAGGTGGGGCGGCAGGGGAGCGGTTTGCACCGTCTCACCCAATGCGGTTGCAAGCTTTGAGGGTGACGACGACTTGCGCGCCCCCGAAGCGATCAAAAACGACGTGGCCTGACGGATCAGGTCGTCGCCGTCTTCGGTGCCTGCAATCGCCTCGGCGAGCTCGACCTCCCACTCGCGCCACGACGTGCGCTCGCCGCCTGGGAGCAGGGACCACGCGGTGACGTGGTCGTCGCAAAACTCTGCGATCGCTTCGCCCTGTTCGGCGGCGAGCTTCGACTCCACGCGGCGGTTGTCCACCTGCGCGATCGGTTCGAGCGGCTCGTTGCGCACGATGGCGCGCACCTCGTTGAGCAGCTCTTCGGGCACCTTTGCCGGATCCTCGATGGGTACGCGCAGTTCTTTGCGCCCGCCCGCGGTCGGCAGCTTCATGTGCCAGCCGTCGTCGGCGCCACCGGTGCGGCGGCGCAGCGTGATCTTCTCGCGGGTCAGGCGCAGGTCGGCGGTGTCGTAGTAAATCGCGGACAGGTCGTGTTGCTCGGTGCCAAGCATCGATGCCACGCCGGGCAGCTGGGTGAGGTCAGGTACACCGGTGTGCTCATCGACGGCGAGTTTCACCTCGACTTCCAGGTGGCGCTCAGCGGCTTTGGAATTCGTCTTCTCAGCCATGATGTCTCCTCATTCGTTGGTCTACCTCAACTATAGACAACCGCGCGCTCTGTAAAAGATTGCAAAGTTTTACAAAACGGCCTTAAAAGGGAGTGAAGGCTGAGGGCGCAAACCTGGTTCGGGAGGGCGTTTGAAGGGGCCGTCGATAAGCAAACGAAAAGCTAGAGTTGCCACTATGAGCTCACAGACTGACAACGTCCTGCGCCGGGTGGAAGAGCAGGACATCGGCTTCATCCGCCTCTGGTTCACCGACATCGCGGGCAGCCTGAAGACCGTGATGATGGCGCCGGCCGAGCTGGAGAGCGCGTTCGAGGAGGGTGTGGGCTTCGACGGCAGCTCGATTGAGGGGTTTAGCCGCATTTCTGAATCCGACACCCTCCTGCGGCCCGACCCGTCGACGTACCAGCCGCTGCCGTTCGATGAGGACACCGGTATTCAAACCGCGCGGATGTTCTGCGACATCACGATGCCCGACGGCGACCCGCTCTACGCCGACCCACGCCACGTGCTGCGGCGCCAGATGCATGCCGCACGCGAGATGGGCTTTGAGTTCTTCGCTAGCCCCGAGATCGAGTACTACGTGGTCAAAACCGACGGCGAGGGAGGGATTAAGCCGAGCGACAAGGGTGGCTACTTCGACCAGGCGAAACGCAACGAGGCGCCGAAGCTGCGCCGCGAGGCGATCTCCGCGCTGGAATACATGGGCATTACCACCGAGTTCTCCCACCACGAGGCGAGCCCCGGCCAACAGGAGATCGACCTGCGCCACACGGATGCGCTGACGATGGCGGACAACATCGTCACCTTCAAGTACCTGGTGAAAACCGTTGCAGAGACCAACGGCGTGCACGCCACGTTCATGCCGAAGCCGTTTCCGCACCTCGACGGCTCCGCGATGCACACGCACTTCTCGCTGTTCGAGGGCGAGACGAACGCCTTCCACGATCCGGACGACGAGATCAGCATGTCCAAGGTGGGCCGCCAGTTCATTGCCGGCATCATCGAGCATGCCCGCGAGATCTCGGCAGTGACCAACCCGTGGGTGAACTCATACAAGCGCCTGCAGTTCGGCTCCGAGGCCCCGACCGCCGCGACCTGGGGCATTTCTAACCGTTCCGCGATGGTGCGCGTGCCCACGTACCGCCTGCACAAAGCCGATTCCCGGCGCATCGAGGTCCGCTCGCTCGACCCCGCCTGCAACCCCTACCTCGCATTCGCCGCGGTGCTCGCCGCCGGGCTGAAGGGCATCGAGGGCGGCTACGAACTCGACGATCCCGCTACCGACGACGTCTTCGCGCTTACCCGCCGCGAGCGCCGCGCGATGGGGTATCGCGACCTGCCCGGTTCCCTCGACCAGGCCCTGCGCTTCCTCGAGCAGTCCGAGTTCATGGCCGAGGTCCTCGGCGAGCAAGTCTTCGAGTTCTTCCTGCGCACCAAGTGGGACGAGTGGCACGAGTACACCTCCCAGGTCACCCCGTGGGAGATTGAAGCGGGGCTCGACCTGTGACGCAGCTGCCCAGCCCCGCGAAACTCGGCCTCACCTCACCGCGCGCCGCCGAGGACCTCGAAGCGCTCGGCTTCGACTCCGACGAGTTGCGCTGGACACTCGCCGGCGCCGGCGACCCGGACCTCGCGCTCAACAACACCCATCGCTTCATGCAGGCATCGGGGGAGTGGATCAAGGTCCGCACATTGCTTATCGACGACCCCGTCTACCGCACTAAGTTCTTCGCCCTGATGGGAGGCTCGACGGCGCTCGCAGACCACCTCGTCGCCCACCCAAAACTCTGGCAAGAGCTGGCCAAAGACGTGCCGAGTTCGGAGGAGGCGCTGCAGGTGATGCTCGGCGCGGTGGACGCGCAACCGGCCGGCGCTGATCCCACCGATGCCGCCGCCGGCGCTGACTCCGATGCCGCCGACACCGCATCCGCCGACCTGTCCACGCCCGGCACCTACCGCGCCGGAGCCGCCTTTGACGCGCCGGGCTCCGGCAACGAGCCGCTGCGCGACGCGCACCGCACCTTGGTCATGCGTGTTGCCGCTGCCGATCTCGCCGGCACCTTCGCGGACACCAAGGGTGTCGCCGAAGCCGATCAGCTTGGCTACCGCACGACCACCGAAGCACTCACCGCGATCGCCGACGCAGCACTCACCGCCGCACTCGCGCTGGCAGTGCGCCGTGTCTACGGCGACGAGGACCCCGACGCCCGACTCAGCATCATCGCCATGGGCAAATGCGGCGCCCGGGAGCTCAACTACATCTCCGACGTGGACGTGATCTTCGTGTCCGAGCCCGTGACACCGAAGATCACCCGCACCGCCTCCGAATTCATGCGCATCGGCACCGCGTGCTTCTTCGAGGTGGATGCGAATCTCCGCCCCGAGGGCAAGTCCGGCGCGCTCACCCGCACCCTCGACTCCCACCTCGCCTACTACAAACGCTGGGCGGAGACGTGGGAGTTTCAGGCCCTGCTGAAGGCGCGTCCGATGACTGGTGACATGTCGCTGGGCAACGCGTACGTCGTAAAGCTTGCTCCCTTGGTGTGGAAGGCGAGCCAGCGTGAGAGCTTTGTTGAGGATGTCCAAGCGATGCGGCGGCGCGTGCTGGACAATGTGCCGGAGGATGTCCGTTCGCGCGAGCTGAAGCTTGGCTACGGGGGCCTGCGCGATGTCGAGTTCGCGGTGCAGCTGCTGCAGCTCGTGCACGGACGCATCGATGACACGCTGCGCACCCCCAACACCAGCGACGCGCTGAAAGCCCTGCGCGACGGCGGCTACGTTGGCCGCGACGACACGAAGAAGCTGGTTCGCGCCTACGAATTCCTCCGCCTGCTCGAGCACCGTCTGCAGCTGCAGCGCTTCAAGCGCACCCACCAGCTGCCCGATGCCGACGACGAGCGCCGCACCCTCTGGCTCGCCCGCGCCGCCGGCTTCACCCCGGGCAAGCGCCGCTCGACGGATGAGGAGATGTTCAAGCAGCTCAAGAAGGTGCGCGAGACCGTCTCCACGCTGCACGAACGCCTCTTCTACCGCCCGCTTTTGAACTCGGTGGTCGACCTCTCTGTCGGCGAGGCCACCCTGTCCTCGGAAGAGGCGAAGGCCCGCCTGGCCGCGCTCGGCTACCGCCACCCGGCGCGCGCCTACGACCACCTCACCGCGCTGGTCAAAGGCAACTCGCGCAAGGCGAAGCTGCAGACCATCCTCCTGCCCACGCTCATGTACTGGCTCGCCGGCACCGCCGACCCGGGCGCAGGCCTGCTCAACTACCGCAAGCTTTCCGACGCAGCCGAGGACAAGAGCTGGTTCCTGCGCATGCTTCGCGACGAAGGCGTTGTTGGCCAGCGCCTCATGAAAATCCTCGGTAACTCGCACTACACCTCGGGCCTCATCATCTCCGCGCCCGAAGTCGTCAAAATGCTTGGCGACGGCTCCAACGGACCGCGGTTGATCGAACCCGCACCCGACCAGGTGCACAAGGCGATCGTCGCGGCATCCAAGCGCTACCAGGACGATGCCGACAAGGCCGTGAACGTCGCGCGTTCGCTGCGCCGTGCGGAACTCGCCCGCATTGCGAGCGCGGACCTGCTCGGTTTCATGGAGGTTAGGCAAGTGTGCGAGGAACTCACCATCGTTTGGGACGCGGTGCTGGAAGCAGCGTTGCTGGCTGAGATTCGCACTGACTTGGCTGAACGTGGCGTCGATAAGCCTCCTGCCCGGATTGCAATTATTGGCATGGGCCGGCTTGGTGGTGGGGAACTGGGTTACGGCTCGGATGCGGACGTGATGGTGGTGGCGGAGCCGGTGCGCGGCAGCGATGCGTACGAGTCGGACGACGACGCGCTGGCGTGGGCGGCGCGCATCATCGACCAGATGCGGAAGCGCCTGGCGAAGCCTTCGGGTGACCCGCCGCTGGAGGTCGACTTGGGGCTGCGACCCGAGGGGCGTTCCGGGCCGGTGGTGCGCACGATTGCGAGTTACGAGCGTTACTACCGCGAGTGGGGCGAAGTGTGGGAGAAACAGGCGCTGCAACGTGCGACGACCGTTGCTGGTGATGAGACCGTAGGCGTCGCGTTTTTGCGGATGATCGATGCGTTCCGGTACCCGGAAGGCGGGGCGTCGATGAGCGATGTGCGCGAAATCCGCCGCATTAAAGCGCGCGTGGACAACGAGCGCTTGCCGCGCAACGCCGATCGTTCTGTGCACACGAAGCTGGGGCGCGGTGCGTTGGCGGATGTGGAATGGACGGTGCAGCTGCTGACCATGATGCACGCGCACAACCGGGACGGGTTGCGCACGACCTCGACGTTGGAGGCGCTGGATTACCTGGCTGAGCTCGACGATGCTGAGATCCTGCCTGGTGCGGAGGCGCGTGTGCTGCGCGAAGCGTGGCTGACCGCGACACGGGCGCGCAACGCGCTTGTGCTCGTCTCTGGCAAGCGTACGGACCAACTGCCAGCGCCTGGGCCGCACCTGGCGCAGGTTGCCGGCTCGGCTGGTTACCACCCCGATAGCCAACAGGAGTTCTTGGAGGACTACCTGCGCATCACGCGCCGGGCGCACCGCGTGGTGGAAGAGGTGTTTTGGGGCGAGACGCCGAGCCTGGAGTTCGAGTAGCGTGCGCCCGCGGGTGCGCGCAGGTGCGCGCGGGTGCGCTGCCCGCCGCCCGCGCCAAACCCGGATAGTTGGCACCCTTTATGTGTGCAGACTCGGACGTAAGGCCTCGTAACTATCCGGGTTTGTGGGAACTATCCGGGTTTGGGCGCAAAAGCCGGGCGGCGGGAGCAAAACCTCAGGGCTAGTAGCGGGCTAGTAGCGCCCCGGCTGACCGCCTATGCTGACGGGCATGGCTGTGCACATCTCCATTGACCTGGACAACGCGACGTACACCGACCTTGTTGCGCTGGTGGACGCTGCTCGCGTCGCCGGTGTCGACCCATCTGCGCAACTCGCGCTGGAACACACCACGCTGACCATTGAGGTGGAAGCGTCGAAGCCCGCACCGCAAAACCTCGCGGCCCGCGAACCCGCACGCCAGGACGAGGAGCCGCACCGCCCGCTGCCGCACTTGGGGGATGCGGCGATCCGCTCTGTGGTGGACATCCTCACCGGACGCCAGGAGCCGCCGCGCAGGTAAACGCGGTTGGGATGATCGTCGATAAGCGAAAAGCTCCCTCGAGTAAGCTGATCGGCTGTGGATTACATCTCAACCCGCGACAAGCACGCGACCGCCGAAACCTTCACCGACATCCTGCTCGGGGGCTTAAGCCCCGACGGTGGGTTGTACATGCCGGCGGTATACCCGCAGCTCACAGGGGAGACTCTGAACGCTTGGCGCCAGGTGCTTATCGACGGGGGCTATGCGGCGCTCGCGGCCGAAGTGGTGAAACTCTTTGCCGACGATATCCCGTCGCGCGTAGTCGAGGACCTGACCGCGAAGGCCTACAACACTGACAACTTTGCGCACGAGGAGATCGTGCCGGTGAGCCAGCTGGAGGACGGGCTTTACGTGGCGCACCTGTCGGAGGGGCCGACCGCGGCGTTCAAGGACATGGCGATGCAGCTGCTCGGCGAGCTGTTCGAGTTCGAGCTGACCCGCCGCGGCGAGGAGATCAACATCCTCGGTGCGACCTCGGGAGATACCGGCTCCTCGGCGGAGTACGCAATGCGCGGGCGCGACAACATCCGCGTGTTCATGCTCACCCCGGCTGGGCGCATGACCCCATTCCAGCAGGCGCAGATGTTCGGGCTGGATGACCCGAACATCTTCAACATCGCCCTCGACGGTGTCTTCGACGACTGCCAGGACGTGGTCAAAGAGGTCAACTCGGACGCGGCCTTCAAGTCGAAGTACACCATCGGCGCGGTGAACTCGATCAACTGGGCGCGGCTGCTGGCGCAGGTGGTGTACTACATCTCGAGCTACCTGAAGGTCACCGAGTCGAACGACGAGCGCGTGAGCTTCTGCGTGCCCACAGGCAACTTCGGCGACATTTGCGCAGGCCACGTGGCTAAGCAGATGGGTCTGCCGATCGACCGTCTGATCGTGGCCACGAACGAAAACGACGTGCTGCACGAGTTCTTCCAAACCGGCGAGTACCGCCCGCGCTCGGCCGCGGAGACGGTGGCAACCTCCTCGCCGTCCATGGATATCTCCAAGGCTTCGAACTTTGAGCGCATGCTTTTTGACGCCACGTCGCGCGACGCAGTCCTCACCGCCGAGCTCTTTGGCACGAAGGTGAAGGAAGGCGGCTTCGGCCCGGATGATCTGGGCGGCCGTGGCGAGGAGATTCTCACGCGCATCCGCGACGAGTTCGGCTTCATGTCCGGCAAGTCCACACATGCGGATCGTGTGGCGACCATCAAGGCGACGCACGAGGACAACGGCGTGCTCATCGACCCACACACCGCGGACGGTGTCTTCGTAGCCCGCGGCGTGCGTGACCAGGTGGAGACGCCGATTATCGTGCTGGAGACGGCGCTGCCGGTGAAGTTCGCTGACACCATCGTTGAGGCGCTGGGTGAAGCGCCGGAGATTCCGGAGCGTTTCGCTGGCATCATGGACGCGGGCCGCCACGTTGCGGATCTGCCGAACGATGCGGAGGCCGTGAAGGAATTCATCGTCGACGCGATTGAGAACACGGAGGTTTAACCAATGGCACAGGAGCAGTTCGCGGGTCCGGAGCAGTACACCGAGTTCGACCCGGAGAAGTTCATCCGCGACATGAAGATCCAGGCGGAGGAAAAGAGCAAAATCGACGGGCTGCTGCCTGAGGGCAAAGCCGCTGAGACGAAGGACGCCGACGCCGCCGACGAGGACACCGGCGCAGAGACCTCGTCTCAGGTGTCGGAGGCCTCGTCGAAGTCCACTCATTCGGGGGAGTAGGGCCCAGCCCGCCGCTTCGTGCCCGAGCAGGACTACCCCGGTACCTTCCGGGACCGAGACCAGCAGCGTGCCCCGGCGCACGCTGCGCCACACGACACCCCCGCGCACGCTGCGCACGCTGCACACGCTGCGCCACGCAACAGTGCGGGGTGGACGTTCGCCGTCATCGCGGTCGCGCTGCTCGTTGCCGCTGTGGTGTTTGTGGGGCTGCAGACCTCGAAGATTCCTACCGGCACTGTCGAGGACCGGCAAGCCCGCGAAGAGGTGCAGACCCCGCCGGAGGAGCTCGCGCCGGCTGCCGATGGGGAAAGCGGCGAGGGGCAACCGTTTGAGCTGATCAACCAGATTCTCGTACCGGAATTCGCGGTGTGGGCACCGGGCACGAAAATCCAGTCCACCGACCATTATCCGCAAGCTGGGGTGACGTTCACCGCTCAGTCGTGCACCGTCGCGTTCTCATTCTCCGATGCGCACGGTCGCAACTTCGCAGTCACCGCCGGCCATTGCGGCAAAGAGGGCGACCTAGTTTTTCCCACAAACGCCGTGTACGCGACTGACTACGCCCAAGAGGCCGGCCGGTTCATCTACTCCGACCTCTACAGCCCCGGCTCCGAGGGCGTGGACGTGGGGATTATCGAGATCACCGATCCGAACCGCTATATGGAGGTCGTCGGTGACCCGATTCCTACGGGCATCGGCGAGCAGCTGCCCCCAATTGAACAGGTGTGCAAAACCGGCGGCACCACCGGCTACACCTGCGGTTACTTTGTGGAGACGCAGCGAGTGCAGATCGTGGACACTGACGTGGACGATGAGCGTCCCACCTTCGGCGACATTGCGGCGGTGTGCGCCGCGTCCGGCGATTCCGGCGGGCCTGTGTTCACCCAAGTCAATGGCCGCGCCGTCGTCATCGGCGTGGTTTCAGGTACAGAGGCCGGCCGCACGGGCGAGGAGTGCTGGGAGGGCATGGAGAACCCGAAGATGATGAGCTACTCAAACGTCGAGCAGCTCATGAGCGTGGTGACCAAGGTCGTTCCAGAACCCGCGTTCACCACCCAGACCTGGTGAGCGCTACATGCCCCACATCTGCTTGAACGCTTCTCCGGTGGGGTAGCGGTCCTCGATCAAGCTCTCGCCTTTTACCTCGTGGCGGGCGATGATCTCGTCGTCGGTGTACGCCGTAAACAGCATCCGGTCCACGCCTTGCGGGAACTTCTCTTTCTTCCATTCCTCTGCCATGGCGTCAGCTTGATCGTCGCTCACCGGGTTCGCCCAGGTGTAGGCCAGCTCCACGCCGGTGCCCCAGAAGTTGATGAAGGTGACGGCATCCGCACCTTCTTCGTACGCCAGCGTCAGGGCGGTCAGGATGGATTGCTCGGGGACCGACTTAAAGCAAAAATCCCAGAAGTGGATCTTCATGTTGTCGTCGGTAGCAAGGGTGACGGTGTCCAGGCAGTTCTGCTCCAGAAGCCGAGACAGGTGACCCGCAAGCTCGGCGCGGGAAGGCTCCGCGACCATGGTGCCGTCGGCAATAGTGCCCCGCAGCATCACACCGGCCTCGCCCACAGCGGTCTCTGCATCCTGAATGAGGTGGCCGCGAACGCTAGCGCGCACGTTCGCCTCCTCGCGCGGAGCCGGGTTCCATGCCTGCTGCGGGTCGGGCGGCTGTACCTCAGACAGCTTCGCATCGGCCCGGTAGCTGGCCAGCATCGCCACCATCACTACCAGCGCAATCACTATCGCCCCGTAGCCGATGACAAACACGGGCAACGGCATGCGTTGCACCAGCGTGCGGCGCTCCGGGGGAGCGGATTGCGCAGCTGGGGACGTTGCCTCGGCAGGGGAGTGGACGGTGCTCATAACGGCTGAGAGTCTACACTCGGGGCCGTACGAATCCCGGTAGTTCACCCCGGCAGAAAGGACTCGGCGTGCCCATCCCCGAATTCATCGTGGAAACCCGCAAGAAGATCGGCCACGACATGATGTGGATGCCCGCGATCTGCGCCGTGGTCCTGCGCGATCCCACCGACGCCACCGCCAACTCCGCCTGGGCGGTACCGGAGGTGCTGCTGGTCAAGCGCGCCGACAACGGCGAGTGGACGCCGATCACCGGCATCGCGGACCCCAACGAGGAGCCGCACGATTGCGCCGTGCGCGAGGTGGAGGAGGAGACCGGCATCCGCACTCGCCCGGCCGGCATCCTCGGTGTAGGCGCGACCGGCTTCATCACCCACGCCAACGGCGATAACGCCTGCTACATGTCCACCCAGCTGCGCATGGAGCCGGAGGACCCGTCTGCGGAGCCGGTGGTCGGCGACGATGAGTCGATCGAGGTCGGCTGGTTCCCCATCTCCCAGATGCCCGTGACCAACCCGAAGTGGCGCCTCGCAATCGCCGACGCCGCCGCCCACCGCCGCCACCCCGAGCGCTTCACCCCGCGCATGGGCCTGTCCAAGCGCTAAGTCAACGATGCGACTCGGCGTCGATGTCTCCGAGCACCAGCCAAGCTTCGACTTCACCGGCTTCGACTTCGCCATCCTGCGCACCACCGACGGCACCTACCAGGACCGGGCGTTCACCGAGCACTTCGCTCGCGCACGCAGCGCCGGCATCGCCGACATCGCCACCTACCACTACCTGCGCGCACCGTCCGAAGGCACCACCATCACCGAGCAGGTCGAGGCCGCACACTCAGCAGTCGGGGAGTTGCGGTTGCCAGTTTGGCTCGACGTCGAGTCCCCACAGGGGCTTTCGCTTATCGACGTCTCGTCAGCGCACTCCCACTTCACCCAACGCGGCTTCGAGGTAGCGGGGATCTACACCACGGCGAACTACTGGCGTCGTCACATGCTGCTCGCCGACGTGCGCCAATTCGGAGCACTGTGGCTTGCCGATTGGCGCGACAACCCGCGCGTTGACGCACCCAGCGCGATACCCGAAGGCCTGAGCGATCCCGCCAGCTGGCCGCGTCCCTTCGGCTTTCCAGAACCCGCGATTTGGCAGTTCACCTCACGTGGTCGGGTTTCTGGCCCCAACGGGCCGTTCGACGTGGATCTGAACCTCGCGCGCTAGGCCTCCGACGGTTGGGGGGTCGGGGGCTTGGTTCCGGGAAACCACCAGGTGGCGCGCCCGGTTAGCCGAAGCGCGGCAGGCACAACGATCATGCGCACGATGGTCGCGTCCAGGGCGATACCGACGGCGAGGCCGAAGCCGAGCTGCTGGATCGGAACGACGCCCGTGAACGCGAACGCGCCGAAGACGACCACCATTAGTAGCGCTGCACCGGTGATGAGCGGGGCGGTGGCAGTGAGCCCTTTGGCGATCGCGGACGTGTTGTCTCCGGTGCGCAGGTATTCCTCCCGGACGCGAGAGATGAGGAATACCTGGTAGTCCGTGGCGAGGCTGAACAGCAGCGCCAGCAGCAACACGGGCACGAAGTTCTGCACGTATCCCAAGACCTGGAACCCGAGGAGGTCCGCGAGGAAGCCGTGCTGGAATACCAACACCATGAGCCCGTAGGTCGCGCCGACGCTGAGCAGGTTCACGCCGATTGCAACCAGCGGGATCACGATCGACCGGAACGTGACCATCAGGAGCACGAAGATGACCACGAGCATCAGCGCGACCACCCACGGCAGCGCGTTGGCGATCTCGGCGTTACTGACCACACCCTGCGCGGTCTCACCGCCGACCGCCCAGGTGATGCCCGAGAATTCCGTGTGTTCAAGGGTATTGTTCACCTGCTCCAACGCGGCGCGGGTCGCGTCGCTGGCGGCCCAGTCGTCGACCTCGACCTCTACGAGCATTTTCGTTCGATCGGAGGACAGGAAGACTCCGAGCTGTTGCACCAGCTCTTCTGGGAGTGCGTCCATGACGGGAGTACCGAGTGCGGCGAAAGGGTCTTGCGGCGAGACCTCGGTAAGCACGTTCAACGGGGAGCGCACCCGGTCGACGTGCTCGATGCGTTCAAACTCCTCGATCAGGCTGGTCACTTCCTTAAAATCGAGGTCGGTGAAATCACCGTCGTCTGCGCTCAGCAGTACCTGGATCGGGGCGGTCGATCCGATAGAGAACTGCTCGGCGACGACATCGTAGCCTTGCCGTGACGGGGCCTCGGTGTTCACGATCCGCGCATCGGGGGTGAACGTCGTGAGCTGTACTGCCGGGATCGCGAGTAACCCGAGCCCCAAAGCACCGAATATGAGCGAGGCGATGGGGCGGTTCACTACCAGGCGGGCGCTGCCCGAGATCGCCGATTCAGACGCCTCAACCCGCGCCTTGCGGCCAGGGATGCGCACACGGCCCCAGTTGACGTTCCTGCCAAGTAACTGCAACATCGCGGGCGCGACGGTGACGCTAACCAGCAGGGAGAACAGCACCACTACGATTACGCCGAGCGCAAGGGACCGGATGATCGCGAGATCAACCAGGAAAAGCGCTGCCATCGCCACCGCGATCGTCAACCCCGACGCGATGACCGTGTGCCCCGACGTGCGTCTGGCGACCTCCAGCGCTTCGTCCGGGGAGCGCCCGGCCGTCAGCTCTCGTTGATAGCGGCGCACCACGAACAGCGTGTAGTCCACGCACACCCCGAGCCCGAGCATCGTTACCGCGTTCAACGTGAACGAGGACAGTTCGACGAATTGCCCGATCAGGTTCACCGTGCCCAGCGACAGCACGATCGCGATCCCGGTCGAGAGCATCGACACCACGACCGCCGCGACACTTCGGTACAGGAACAGCAGCACCAAGATGATCAACGGCAATGCGATCAGTTCCGCCATCACCAGCCCCGACAAGGAGTCGGCGTTGATCTGCCCCCAGAACGCATCCGGGCTCACTAGTCGCGCCTCGAGCCCAGACCCCTCCAGCTCGGCATCCAACTGCGTCTGTAGATCGCCCAGCACAGTGGTCGCTTCAGTGACCAGCAGATCGCTGCCGATGATCGTCAGCACCGTGCGGGAATCTTCGCCGATGTAGTTCGCCGCGATGGCTGGGCCGCTTAACCAGCCCACCGACGAGGTCACCTCCAGTGCGGGATCCGTGGTGACCCGTTCGATGACCGGTTGCACCCGCTCGTTGAACTCCGGATCGCCCACCTCGTGCCGGGTATCGGTCACCGCGAGGGTCACATTGGTGCGGCCACGCCCCTCGAACCCCTCGGACAGACCCTCGGTGACTATGGCAGGGCCTGAGCCTGCCACCGTCCATCCGCCCTCCTTTAGCGTCTGCCCAATCTGCATCACTCCAAACATCGACAGCCCCGACAACACGAAAGCCACGGCGAGTGTCACCACTGCTCCCCAGTGTCGGTTCACCGATTGCTTGGACGTTTCCATCCCCTCAGCACGAGACATCATTTTTCGTTTCCCCTCTCACCCCGACCTCAGACCGCGGCACATTGGTAATCAATTAGCGAGTACCCGCTAAGTTGCGAATGTAGCATAACTTAGCGACTACTCGATATGATGAGAAAATGGCACGCTCCACAGCGCAGGCACGACGCAACGAGGTCGTCGAGGCAGCGATCCACCTATTCGCCCACTCCGGGTACCACGGCACGAAAACCTCGGCGATCGCCGAAGCTGTAGGTGTCTCGCAGCCCTACTTGTTCCAGCTCTACCCCACAAAGAAAGCGATGTTCATCGCGGCATGGGAAGCGGCCTGCGACCGCATCATCGCGACTCTGACGGCTGCCGTCGAGAACACTCCAGCAGAAGAACGTCTCGCTGTACTCGCCACCAGCTACGACGACCTCGTCGCAGAAGACCGTGACTTGCTCACGATCCAGGTCCATGCCTGGGCTGCCGCCACCTCTGACGATGAGATCGCTTCCGCGACCAGAAACGGGGTTGAACGCCTACGCGACTTGGCTATCGAACACCTCGGCGTGAACCGTGACCAGGCCACCCAAATGATCGCGGTTATGGCGTTCTACAACATCAATGCCAGCATCAACCTCGACAACGCCGAAGAATGTTCAGTCGCTCACCTGCTCGGCGATGCCATGAAGTAACACCGTCTAGGCTCACCATGCGCTCTCGTAGTTCACCTCGGGCGCTCAGACTTCTTAAGGTGTTTTCCGGCGCAGGCTCGCTGCGCCGAGCGCGACGAATGCCGCGCAGAATCCAGAAAGAATGGCGATATCAGTTGCCAGATCGCCTTTGGGAAACGCAGACGGGGTAGGTGCGGTGCTTAACGCGAGCATCGCGTCGACGACGTAGCTGATCGGCATGGCGTGTGAGAGCAACTCGAGGGCATGCGGCATTTCTTCCCGGGGCACGATAACGCCACAGAGCAGGAATTGGGGAACGATCGCAGCGGGGACGAATTGCATAACCTGGAACTCCGTACGGGCAAAAGCAGACGCCAACAATCCTGCGGTGGTGCCAGTAAGCGCGCTGAGCAAAGCAACCACAACGAACGCAGCGAGTGACCCCTCGATACCTAAGTCGAGTAGCCGGGTGCAGACAACGACGGTGATTAGTGTCTGCGCAACCGCAACCAGGCTGAAGGTCAGTGTGTAACCGCCGATGATGTCGATCCGGCGCACCGGCATTGTGAGCGCTCGTTCCAGTGTTCCGGAACTGCGCTCGCGAAGCGTGGTCACGGATGCGACAAGGAACATTACGAGGAACGGAAACACCCCGAGGACTGCGTGCGCGATGCGGTCAAATAATCCGGTATTGCTCAAGATCCAATACAGCAGAGACATTAAGACAGCTGGCAACACGAAAATGAGTGCGAGAGTTCGTGGGTCCCGTCGCAACTGGTTGCCGACCCGCTTGGCCACAGCAAAACTTGCCCTCATTTGGTCATCGCCTCCACGAATGCCGCTTCAAGCGTTGCTGCACCGGTTTCGCGTTTGATGGTTTCCGCGTGCGTGTGGCTCACCTTGCCGTCGCGAATGAACAACACGTTTTCGCAGTGCTCGGCTTCATCCAGGATGTGGCTCGAGATAATCAGCGTGGTGCCCTTGTGGGCCAGCTCCTTGAACAGGTCCCACATCTGGGTTCGCAGGATGGGGTCGAGGCCGACCGTTGGCTCGTCAAGGACGACAAGTTCCGGATCTGGCAGTAGGGCAACCGCAAGACTTACGCGGCTGCGTTGACCACCGCTGAGCTTGCGCACCGGCTCGTCGATCTTGGCGGTCAGATCGAGCTGGCCGACCACTTCGTCGATTCGGTTGCGGCGAAGCCCGTAAATGTCTGCAACATAGCTAAGGTTCTCTCGCACGGAGAGTTCGTCGAACACGCTAGCTTGCTGGGTTGCGTACGTGACCTTGGTGCGCAGTTGGCGATGACCTGCGGGCAGTCCAAGCACGTGCACAGTGCCGTCGACACGCGCCTGCGTGCCCACGATCATGCGCATCAACGTGGTCTTGCCTGATCCTGAAGGGCCGACAAGCGCGGTTATCGAACCTCGAGGCAAGGTGAAGGAAAC
The DNA here is from genome assembly GCF_002287505.1 of Corynebacterium glaucum. GTDB lineage: Bacteria > Actinomycetota > Actinomycetes > Mycobacteriales > Mycobacteriaceae > Corynebacterium > Corynebacterium glaucum. The sequence goes on along the minus strand of NZ_CP019688.1, from coordinate 1,783,675 downwards.
AGGCTGAAGGATTCGGGCTCGCGCGTTCCGCATAGCAACTGCGGGAGTATCCGGGTCTGGTTTCATAGCGAAAGTGTCACCGTTCGCCAGCTAGTGTGTCCAGCATGGTGAATAAACGCCGCGGTCGCCCGAGCGAACCATCGAAACGTCGAGAGCTCATCCTTCATGCAGCTAGGATGCAGTTTCTCCAGAATGGATACGCGGGCACGACGCTTCGAGGAATCGCGGCTGAAGCCGACGTGGATCACGCTTTGGTGAATTATTACTTCGGTAGCAAAGATGCGTTGTTTTGCGAAGCGGTGCTCGATGGGTTGAGCGCGTCCGCGATATTGCGCTCAGTAAGTTCGGTTCCGGAACTCCCGCCTGGCCAGTTCCCTCAACTGCTTGCCCGCACGTTCGTTACCTATTGCGAATCGTCTCCCTTTCAAGAGCGAGTACTGCCAGCGTTTCGATATGCAATGAAAGACGACGACACCAGGGCAATCGTATCCGGCTACTTCGAGCGTGAAATTCTTGCCGGCGCCGAAGAACTCCTTCTCGGATTACGGGCACAGCATCCGGGCCACCCTCGGCTGAGTACAGCCGACGCGGTAGTGCAGAACTCGATTGTCCTGCTGGGGGCTCTGATGTCCCGTTATGTACTGCAGGTGCAGCCCCACGCGTCAATGACACCCGATCAATTCGCTTCAATGTTGGAACGCCTTATCAGGGTGTCGCTCCTGTGATTGCCCTGGGGTGAGAGCGAAACCCTCGCCCACAGGCTCCGGATCACTGGTTCTTTTCGGGATCCGTGAAACCAGATGGTTCGTCGGATTCGTAGTCGCTTTCAGGACGTGCCCAGTCGTTAGAACCTTTGTCCTGCTGGTTCGTTTGGGTCCAGCTCGTTGAGCCCGAGCCAGGCCACTGCTGGTTCCAGCCACCGGCGTTCTGCTGGTTCGGCTGCTGCCACGGGTTCGGAGACTGCTGCGGAGCAGCAGGGTTGAACGGTGCCTGGTTCACGGGTGCTCCGGCAGCATCGTTTTGACCCTGGTTGGCAGCTGCCGATGCCCGTGCCTTGTTCACCTGTGCCTCGAGCTTGTCCTTACCCATCACGAGAAGGGCAATGGATAGCGCCAGGGTGACAAGGGAGATCAGCAGCCACAGCCACCATCCGGCACCGAGCTTGACGATGACGTCCTCTTCATTCTGCCTTGCCGCTATCGCAGCGATGATGACCGCAAGAAGTTGAATCGCGCCGGCGGCGATCCCGAGTATTGACGCAAGCTTCCATTTCTTGACCACGCCGAAATAGACCGCGACGCCGTAAAGAACCAGAAGGAGCAACGTCGTAAACACCATGAAGCCTGAGCCTGCCTCAGCGTTGAGCTCCTCAAGCAGACCCTGAGTCACAAAATTATCTGCGAACTTGCCGTAACCCGAGCTCTGCAGATCGAACCGGCCCCACCAATTCAAACCAACGTGAAAACTGCCGTATCCGAATAGGTCGCCACCCACATTGGCCACGGAAAGGAAGCTCGCGATGAAGGTGATTAGGAGCTGGAAGGCGTACACCCATGTCGGCCACTCGGGCAGATTGCGTGGAGCTCGCGGTGTTGCCGGAGCAGCCGGCGCCCCTTGGTTCCACTGCTGCGGCCCAGGCTGCCCCCACTGTTGCTGAGGCTGGCCAGGCTGACCACCCCATTGCGGAGCGCCCATCGGCTGGCCGTAGTTCGGTTGCCCACCCCACTGCTGGCCACCCATCGGCTGCCCATATTGCTGTTGCCCACCCCACTGCTGCTGAGGCTGCCCGGGCTGACCACCCCATTGTTGGCCACCCGAAGGCTGGCCGTGCGCCTGCTGCTCGCCCCATTGCTGCGCATTGGACTGTTGCGCGTTCCACCGCTGGTAGCCGGTCGAATCAGCATCGCCGCTTGCCGGGTGCGTGGATCCAGAATCGTTGCTGCTGCCTGGGTCGTACGAGTGGCCGCCATCTGGACGGTCGTCGGGCTTCGGTGCGCTTGGGGTAGTCATGGTTGCCTCCGTGTAATCGAGCGTGTTGACTGAATTGTATAATGAACCATAACTCGCTGCAGGCATAGAGCTTTTCGCTTATCGACGACTCGTTGGCCACATCGGCAGCGGAAGCGGGGGATTCGTCAACTTCTGTATTGTGTCGGATAGTACAAACTGTATTATCTCAATGGGTACAACTGTGATGGTTACCGTAGTACAGGAGGGAGAGGCCGACATGCACGTCATCACGATTAGCCCTGACGCAAGCGTTCCCGTTTTCCAACAGATTCACGACGCGATTGTGCACGCGATAGCGACGGGCGAGCTCAGGACTGGGGACTATCTCGACTCGGTCCGCCGGGTGGCAAAGGAGTTTGGTATCAACCCTGCGACCGTGCAGAAGGCGTACGACCTGCTTCGCCAGGAAGGGCTCATCGAGAGTGCTTCGCGCTCCGGAAGCCGCATCGCCGCGCCGCCCGCGCAGGAGCCGGACATCGGTTCACTCCGCCCCGCTCTTGCGCTCGCTGTAGCCCAGGGCACCGCGCCAGAAGAGCTCAAAACGCTGTTGGAGGACGAGCTGGACCGCTTCATTGAAAGGACGCGATAAAAGTGAACTTCATGGTCTTCGCTGTACTGGTCGCGGCGACTACAGCAATCATTGCAATCGGGCTCGCACTATTGCCCACTCTCTCACCTAATGGAGTGGTGTTGGGTGTGCGGGTTCCCGCGAACCAGGCCGACAATCCAGCGGTCCACTCCGCGCTCACTGGATACCGGAGGGCGATGATCACTGTCGGCGTGATCGCGACATGTGTGGCCTTCGTGGGGTCTGCGTACCCTCCCACTGCGATCGCAGTTCCGGCCGGGTTGTTGTTCGGATTTGCAGCTGCGTACTCCACCCAGCGTCAACACCTACTCCGCGCGAAAGAGGACCAGGGATGGTTCGACGGGCTCCATACCGCCGTCAGCGGACGAGTGGCGCGTACTCAGCAGGAACCAAGCCCGGTGTTGGCGTGGGCATTGGTGCTGTGCTCGACCGCTGTCACTGGGCTGAGCGCGCTCGTAGTTGCCTCACGCTGGGACGAGATCCCTGCGGAGTTTCCCACCCACTATGGCCCGTCGTTTGAACCGGATGCGTGGGCCGCTAAGTCTGTTGCATCCGTGTTCTCCCTTTCGTTGGTGAATGTGGCGGTGATAGTGCTGCTCGCATTTTTCGCCTGGTTGATCACCTCGGGCCGGGTATCAAGGCGAGCGGATCGCACCGAAGACGGACTCCGCCGCGATATTGAGGCGCAACACGTGGGGTTGCGTGCCGCGGCTGTGCTCACGTTCGTCGTCGTGACTGGCCTTGCTGCACTCCAGGTCGTCATGCCGCTCCCGCAGTTCCATGACCTTTTGGCCCCGGTGACGGTGGCAATGTTGACGCTCACAACCGTGTGTGTGATTGGCCTTGTGGCAAGCCTCGTTAGGGTGCGGGTCAGCAGTCGGCAGCACGCGTTTGCGACTGGCGCTGTCGAAAGCCCCGACAACGATGAGCACTACAAATGGGGAATGTTTTATTACAACCGCGACGACCCGGCTGTGATCGTCGATAAGCGAACTGGCGTCGGGGTCGATTTCAATTACGCAACCTGGCAGGGCCAAGCATTCCTCGCTGTAACGCTGGCAACGCTAGTGGGCGGCCTCGTGTTCGCCTTCGCACTGTAAGGAGCGCACATGAACATCTTTGCGTTATTAACTATCCAGGTGGTGGGCCTAGTCCTGTTGATCGCGGCGCTGTGGTGGGTAACAAAGCGGCGCCTGGGTTACCGCTGGGCCACCCTCGGCTGGGGCGCATTGGCATGGCCACTATCGCAGTTCGCGCGGATGATTGTTGCCACTCCGATCCTCATCTTGCTGGGAAAAGTCCTCGACCCGGCCGCACTCGCCACCGCGTCAGTTGTGCTGATGGTGCTGTTCTCGGGTGTCTTCGAAGAAACCGCGCGATGGCTGGTGCTGCGGTTTTGGGCAAAGACCGCAAGGCAGTGGCGCGATGGTGTCGGATTCGGCTTAGGCCACGGTGGTATCGAGGCGGTTCTCAGGCTGGGGTACACGGCGATCACCAGCGTAATTTTGCTCACCAACCAGGAGCGTTTTCTGTCGCTGGCCGAAATGTCAGGCCAGAAAGATGCAGTGGCCGCAGTGCAACAACAAATCGACGATCTCGCGCACATGACCCTCCCGCTTGTCACGTTGAGCTGGTACGAACGTGCGCTTGCGATCACATTCCACGTCGCAATGACGCTGCTCATCCTGCGCGCCGTGCGCGAGCGGAAATGGCAGTTGTGGCTGCTCGCAGTCGTACTGCACTCGGGCTTCAACGCGTTGGCGGCGGCGCTTTTGCCCCTCGGATTGCTCCCCGTCTACATCGCGCTGACCGTGGTGGCCGCCGGATCTCTGTGGGCGGTGCTCGCAGGGCCGTTGTCGCGCCGCTCCGTTGAGCAGCAACCTCAGATAAACTAGCTGCCATGCAGTCCAACGTGTACACGCGCCGACTCGGCGGGCCCATGTTCTGGGTTGTAGCCATCATCCTGGTCGGCGCAGCTGTGGCGATGGCACCGAAGATGTTCACCGGTTCGGCGTGGGACGTGGTCTGGTGGTTCGTGCTCGTACTGTTTTCCGTTGCCTGCTTGCTGATGCGGGTGAAGGTTACGGTGGATGACAGCGAGGTGCGTTTCACAGTCTTTGGTTTCTCGGACCGCGTTGCGCTGTCGTCGATAGTGAATGTGTGCCGGGGCCCTGAGATCACCTTCAAGCATGGTGCTGGCGTGCGCTTTATTGGCAACGCCACTGGGTACGTGGTGCCCGGCCCGACGGTTCAGATTGAGACCTCAACCTCGACGTATCTTGTATCTGCTACTGACCCAGAGGCCGTAATTGCGGATATCGAAGCGCGACTGCATGCGGCAAACGTGACCGCATAACCTCGCTTGCCGCTACCCGGCGGAGATGAGCTCGTCGCGGTTGATCTTGCCGGCGAGCGAGCGGGCGACCGCGAAAGGTACGAATGCGAGCTGGAAGCAGATCGCTTTCCCGAAGAAGATTGCTACATCCGCGCCCGTAGGTTCGAACCACAATTTCGCTGCGATGGCGAGAAACCCGGTGATGACGAAGAGCACCGTCGAGATAACAAGTGACGTTTTCAGTCCGTCTTCGCGCGCCTCGAGGTGTCGGGTGAGTTCGTACTCGTCCAACTCAGCATCAGGAAGATCTGCCCCGCCGATGCTGCGACGCAGTTGAATCGTGCCGAACGCAGCTACCAAGCCACTCAGGATCCACAGCACGTTGGAAATTCCGGGCTGGAAGAAGTGAGTTATCAGGGCGAATTGGTAGAACCCGAACGCCACATCGGTGAAAAGGATGCGCCGCTTCCGGCGGGTAACAGATTCAGGGATTGCGCGGGTGGTCATGTCCTAGTCCTTTCGGTAGATCTCAGCCGACATTGGGCTGAACTCGGAGCGGGAGAAGACGGCCTCTACCGGCAGCTGGAACACATCGCAGATTTTGAATGCGAGGTCCAAGCTGGGGTAGTGGTCGCCGCGCTCCAACGCGCCGATGGTTTGTGGGTTGACCCCAACCGCTTCCGCGAGCTGCGCGCGCGACATGTCCCTTTCGGTGCGCAGCACTCGGACCCGGTTATAAATCGGGTCAGTAGACTTTTTCTTTGGGGACATGAACCAAAGTGTTGTATAAACCCAACACTTTGTCAAGTGTTTAAGCTGTCCGATAGCGCGCGTTCTGGCTTACCGGCGGCCTTCCAACACCCAACTTACGAACCGGCTCGAGCACAACCCCCAGTGCGCAACAAGCAATACCGGAATGCTGAGCGCCACAACGTCCAGCCACTCGGAGCCGTTGACCAGGGCTACCTGGTGACCACCCATGCTTATGGTGCCGGGTGGGAACGTGCACGCCCACCACGCGGGGGAGTATTCCACCCAGCGAGCGACGTTGGGGTAGAAGGTGATCATGGCGAAGATCGCCAACGGGATCGCGATGATTAACGCGACAAGCCCGTATCCAACGGAGTAAACGCCTGGGTACAGCACCTGCAGCGCGGTGGTGGATTGCCCCACCACGCCAAGCGGGACCCAGGCAGTGGCAGACTTCGCCCCACTCAGATCGACGTTGCCGTGCCAGACGGCCCAGTACACGCGAATAAAGACGGGCACCGCAGTCGAAATCGACATGAGGAACAGCACCGTGCCCAACACGTGGTACAGATGCCCGTAATCGCGGGCGATCCAACCGGCGACGGATGCGGAGATCATTGGCCCGACGAGCGGCAGTCCCCAGGTGAACCTCGGCTCCCCGTCGAAACGCATGAGCTGCAAAGCCCAGGTGATAACCGTGGGAGGTCCGCCAACCCAGAACCCGATGAGGCGGAAGATGCCCTGGCCAGTCAACCCGGACAACGCAGCGCCGAGCGCCAAGATGCCGATGAAGTACATCGACCACTCCGCCATACTTGCTTGCTCGAAACGGGGATGGCGGTACCGCAAGAACCCGACGGTCAGCACAACGAAAATTACGCAGGCAAGCACGGCAAACATGCCCGAGGCGATCATCAGGTTTTCTTCGACCAGCAATCGGGCAACGATCGAGGTACCCATAAGGCTGCCGCCCCAGGCAGGACCCGGGGCTGGCAATTTGCGGAATCTATCGGTCACTGTAGGGATGGTAACACCTAGCAACCGAAGTAGAATATAGACTCCAGTGCCATCAGCACGCCATCACTTAATGTCCGCCAGTTACAGGATTTTGGCTGGAGATCGATTCCGCGATCCAGAGAGCAGGGCTAGAGACAAGCATTGTGATGTAGCTGGAGAACCCCTATCTCTAGGAGCGTCGCGGGCTGGCAATTCCGTCCCGAAATATGGGTGAGCCTGCGACGGTGTCCAGAAACTCGTCCAGCAAGCCCTCCCTAATTTCAGCTCTGTAAAGGAAATTGTCCAGGGCGACTATTACAGACAGAACAGAGTTGTTGTCGTAGCTAGTTTTCGCCATCTTTTCTGCTCGACGGCGCACACCGTCTGGCACTGCTGGCTGGTCAAGTACGTAGCAGTTCCAGAGTCGCGATGAATGAGCGCACTTGTTTCTCACAAATGTGAAGGAGCGCAGTTGGCTGGTGAGGAAGCGTTTGCCCGTGCCTAGAATCTCAGCGGTGCGCTCGTAAACCGCGTTGCCGTCATTTCGAAAACTGATCGCTTTTGAAAGCGTTCCCAAAGAAAGAGCTTCAACGGCTGCCCAGACGGGTACGTCGTAATACCAATCTCCGCCATTAGATGATGAATCTCGCCGATACTTCTCAATGTATGGTTCCTTCGACCGGCTTAGCTCGCCTTTAATCAGCTCATGGGTCCGGATAGAAGTTGGGTTCTTGGGGGACTTGTACGAACTGCGGCGCAGGTACTGCTCATACGGTGAATGAATCTCCCCTTCGCTGAGTGCGAAAGCGGTTCGCGCTGCGATTTCGGCTTCTTGGATGCCACTTAGAAGTAGGACGCGCAGCGCTCGATCCAAGTCGTAGATTTCAATTATGTCGTTCCAATGCGTGCCCTCGACGAATCTTTCATCCCCATTTGCGGGGTCACGTTGGAAGAATCTCGAATAGCCTGATAGACGATAGTAATTCTGGCGCTTGAGGAACTCTTCAGTCTCTCTCCTGGACGGCAGAGTCAAACCTCGTTTCTCAAGAAGATTGACCTGATCGTCAATTGCCAAAAATTTCTTCCGGCGATTCACTGCCTCAGAATAGCAAAGCCCCCCTCTCATTTGACGCTGATCCTACGGGAAGCTCGGAGGGGGTTCGATTGCCACCAATATAACCCACTTCACGCAGTTTGAGCAACATGAAGTGACGCCTCTTACGCAGGCGGGTGTAGTCAGCGACTCTAGCAGTCGAAGTACAGCTCGAATTCCAGCGGCGTCGGGCGCAGGCGCGACGGAGCGATCTCGTTGTCAACTTTGAGCTTGATGTAGGTCTCAATGAGATCCTCGGTGAACACGTCGCCCTCGGTGAGGAAGTCGTGGTCCTCTTCCAGCGCTGCCAGAGATGCCTCGAGCGAGGTCGGTGCCTGCGGGATGTCCTTTGCTTCTTCCGGTGGCAGTTCGTAGAGGTCCTTGTCCACCGGCTCATGCGGCTCGATGCGGTTCTTGATGCCGTCCAGGCCTGCCATCATCATCGCAGCAAAACCGAAGTACGGGTTGCCGCTCGGGTCCGGCGCGCGGAACTCGATGCGCTTCGCCTTTGGGTTCGCGCCAGTGATCGGGATGCGAATCGCCGCGGAACGGTTGCGCTGCGAGTACACCAAGTTGATCGGCGCCTCAAAGCCCGGTACCAGGCGGTGGTAGGAGTTCAGCGTCGGGTTGGTAAACGCCAGCACCGCGCCTGCGTGCTCGAGGATGCCGCCGATGTACCAACGCGCGATGTCGGACAGCCCGCCGTAGCCGGACTCGTCGTAGAACAGCGGCTCGCCGTCCTTCCACAGCGACTGGTGCGCGTGCATGCCAGAGCCGTTATCACCCGCCAGCGGCTTCGGCATGAACGTCGCGGTCTTGCCAAACTGCGTTGCGGTGTTCTTCACAATGTATTTGAAGTCCTGCAGGTCATCGGCCGCGTGCAGCAACGTGTTGAAGCGGTAGTTGATCTCCTGCTGGCCGCCGTTGCCTACCTCGCGGTGGAATCGCTCTACCTCAAAGCCCGACTTTGCCAGGTTGTGCACCATGGCATCGCGCACCTCGACGGTCTTGTCGTGCGGCGGGATCGGAAAGTAACCACCCTTGTAGCGGTTCTTGTAGCCCAAGTTCGGCGAGCCGTCCGGCTCGGTCTCGTTGCCGCGGTTCCACCAACCTTCTTCCGCGTCGATCTCGTAGAACGCGCGCTCGCCGCGCACTTCGTAGCGGATGTTGTCGAAGAGGTAGAACTCCGCTTCAGCACCGAAGCTGCAGGTGTCGGCGATGCCGGTCGATGCCAGGTACTCCTCGGCCTTGCGAGCCACGTTTCGCGGGTCGCGGGAGAACGCTTCGTGCGTGAACGGGTCGTTGACAAAGAACTTCACGTTCAGCGTCTTGGTGCTGCGGAACAGATCCAGCTTCGCGGTCGCCAGGTCCGGCATGAGCACCATGTCGGATTCCTCGATCGTCGTAAAGCCGCGCACCGAGGAGCCGTCGAAGGCGAGCCCTTCCTCCATCGCATCCTCGTCGAACTGGGAAGCTGGGATGGAGAAGTGGTGCTCAATGCCGGGCACATCCGTGAACCTCACATCGATAAATTCCACCTCTTCGTCGGTGATGAATTTTTTGACGTCCTCGATGTTGTCGAAGGCCACGTGCCCAACTCCTTACCCTGATGAAACGAACGATCCCAGTTTAGAGCAATTTGCTTATCGACGATCATCTGTTTCGGCCCCTCACCGCCACCGACTAGGGTGAACGCTATGGCTGAGGACAAAACAAACCGGGCGAATTGGACGAACGGGCCGGAGATCCCGAACCAGTTCGATGGGTATGACCCAATTCCCGGGTACCCGGGCGAGTTCCTCGGTATGCCGGAGGCAGGCTCCGGCTCTCAAGCGTCCGTCGCGCGCCGCATGGTCGGTGTACTCATTGACTGGGTGATCTGCCTGGCCGCCGCCACAATGCTCACCATGTACACAGACAAGCTCGGTGACACTGCGACGCTGACTCTTCTGCTCTGGGTGCTTTTGGGGATTTTCACCGGGTGGCTCTTTGCCCGCACTCCGGGCATGGCGATGCTCGGGATGGGCGTGGCCCGCGTCGACACGGAAGCCCACGTCGGGCTCTGGCGTGCGGCGGTGCGTACCCTGCTTACTGCGTTCATTCTGCCTGCAGCGATGGTGGATGCGGACGGCCGCGGTATGCACGACCGCGCAACCAACACCACTGTGATCAACACCTAGCTTGCGGAGGGAACTCGCGCCGAGCTAGTCGTTGATGGGGCGCACCTCGCCGTCTAGCTCTTTGCCGAAGTCGATGTACCGGGAGAACGCCCAGTCTTGGTCGGTGATCATGCGCGCGATGATGAGGCCGCCGGCAATGAACAGCACCGCGAACACGACATCGGTTGCGGCGTAGAGCGCTTCCGGGGTGTTGCCTTCTGCAAAGTTGTGCAACGCAACGTAGATCGTTGTGCCCGGGATCATCACCACTGATGCCGGAATGGTGACCGTCACGCGCGGCACCGAGGCGTAGTTGCCCAGCTGGCTGCCCGCCAACCCAATCAAGAGTGCTGCCAGGAATGCCGCCAGGAAGCTGCGGACACCGAGTGTGAGCAACCACAGGCGGAGCAGGTTGGCGGCGCAGCCGAGGCAGGCGGCGGCCAATGCCATCCGCCGCGAGGAGTTGAACAGAATCGCAAAACATCCAATAGCGACGAACGACGACACACCACCGGCAATGAAGTACTCCCAGCTCGACTCATGCACGGGTGGTGTGGCTTGCGGAGTGCCGGAGAGCATCGCCACCACCGAGACGGTCAACATGATCACGACGATGACCTCGACGGCGAACAGCAGGCGCGGAATGCCGGCGGTGAAGTCGAAGCGAGCCAAATCCACGAATGCGGCAAAAAGCGGGAATCCTGGAATCAAGAACAGGACGGACGCGATGAAGCCAGGGGAGATGTCACCCGGCGTGGGCAGCAGGTATGCCAGCACGAGATACAGCGACGAAGCTACCGACGCCGCCACGGTGATCACACCGAGCACGTTGAAATGCTTGTGGTGCAACTTCACGCGGACGAATTGGCCAGCGGCGGCAGCGAAGAACACCACACATGCCGCGACGTACCCGAACTGGTTGAGCACCGCAAAGCCCGCACAAGCGAGGCCCGCGGCGATGGCGGCGATCCATAGCGGCCAGCGGGGAGTGGGGATTTGCTCGATCTCATCCAGTGCCGCGTTAATTTCATCCGCAGAGTGGTAACTCTGCAGGAGCGTGTGGGCGGTGGACTCCAGCGCCTCGATGCGTGACGAGTTCACACCCGGCAGCGGTACGTCCGCGACGAGGGTACGAAACTGCTCGCCGTAGTGAAACGTGCAGGTGATGGTGTTGAATCCGACGAGGACATCCGCGTTGTCGAATCCCATTGAGCGGGCCGCGCGCTTGACCGCCCGAATCACGCGGTAGCTGGCTGCGCCTGCGGAGAGCAGCATCATGCCGAACCGCAGCGCAGTATTCGCCTCTGCGGCGAAATCCACCTGGCCGGTTGCGTGAGCCGGCATCGTTTCGTCAGCCACGACTACCGAGTCTAAGGCTGGCGCTGGAAAGCCGCAGTTAAAGTGACCAGCGCTGCAGGTGCTGGGCGAGTGCTGCGGCGAATGCATCCGGGTGCGTGACGTGCCAGCGGTGCCCGGCCCCGGGAATGATTTCTAAATGCGCGCGTGGGATCGATGCGGCGACGGTGCGAGCCGCCCGCAGGTTCGGCCTGTCCTTGGCGCCACACGCCACGGTGACGGGGACGGTCATCGTGCTCAGCTGCGGTCGCAGATCCAAGTCTTGCAGTGACTTGAGTGTGTCGAGCATCTGCGTCTTCGTCACCCCGTCGCCACCCACGAGTCGCTCGGGGAGCAGACGCAGCAGCGCGATCTGGGTGCGCATGAACCCCGCAGGCGGGTGGACTTGCGGGGCGGAGAGGAAGAGCGACGCCACCTTCTCGGGGTACCTTGCGGCCAGATCGAGAGCGACGACTGCTCCCAATGAGAGGCCCACGAGATGCACGGGTGCATCCAGATCCCGAGCGATGCGTTCAGAGGTGGAGTTGAGGTACCAGGGTTGGGCGCTGCCGTCGATAAGCGAAAGTGTGCGGGCCGAAACCCCTGGCAACCGCTGCGCAACTGGCTCCCAGACGTGCTCGGTTTCGCCGAGGCCGTGGAGGAAGACGACGCGAGCTGGCTGACTCATGTGCTGGCTACTTGCCGCCCTGACGCTGCTGCATGCGGCGCATCTTGCGGTTCATGCCGGACATGTTCTGCGCCTGCTTCGGAATCGGGCCGCCGGGCAGGCCGGGGATCTGGCCAGGGCGGGTGCGGGCATCCATCGCGTCGAGCTTTGCGCTCAGCGCGTAGACGTCGTCCTTCTTGTAGTTCTTCGGCAGCTTGAGAAGGTGCTTCTGCAGGTCGCGGTTGCGTACCTGGCCCTCGCCTTCGCCGGCGTATACCTCGAAGATCGGCACGCCAGCAAGCAGGCGGTCGACGCGCTTGTGCTCCTTGGCCATGAGCGGCTTGAGTCGGTTCGGGTTGCCTTCGCCGACCAATACGACACCAGGGTTGCCCACAACGCGGTGGACGGCATCCATGTGAGTGTTGGCCTGCACACCGGTCTTGGGCACCCAAGCGATGCCCATAGTGGACTTCATGTTCTCAAGCGTCCAAGCTGCCGCGCCGGGAGTATCGCCGACCTCGTCGTACATCGAACCTTCAAGGCGGCGGGAGAAGATCCACATCGCGAGCACGGCGCCGAGCAAAAGGCCCAGCACGAGCATGAACCACTGGCCGCGGAATAGCAGACCGATGAGGAAGAACAGAAGGCCCATGCCGAGGACCGAAAGCAGCATGTAAGGAATGAGTTTCTTGTCGCGCTTGCGCTGGATGTTGAACGCTTCGCGAACCTGCCCGCGGGTCTGCTTACCCTTGGCGCGCTTTGCTGCGCGCTCTTCCCGCTTCGCCGCCTTTTCGGCGGCCTTCTGTGCTGCTGCCTTCTCGTCCTTGGCCATGGGCCTTATATTAGGTCACGGCTTGCGAGCGGCCAAAGGCACCACTCGCTGGGAGGCACCCGCTCGGTGCGAGCGGGTGCTAGCGAGTGGTGACGGGCGTATCCTGGCTCGCGCCGTACTTCGCCAGCAGGGTCGAGGCCTCCTGCGCAGTATCGCCTTGCGACGTCTGCGCCAGGTGCTTGAGGTTCTCCGGCAGCTCAAGGCCGCGGTGCTCCATCGCCTCGACGTAGAGCTTGCCGGCGCGGTACGAGGAACGCACCAGAGGGCCGGACATGACCGCGCCGAAGCCCATCTCGTACGCCGCGTCGCGGTACTCGATGAACTCTTCCGGCTTCACCCAGCGCTCGATCGGGTGGTACTGCGGACCAGGGCGCAGGTACTGGGTAATGGTGATGATGTCGGTGCCGGCATCGACCAGGTCGTGCAGGGCTTCCATCACCTCGTCTTGGGTTTCGCCCATGCCCAGGATCAGGTTCGACTTGGTGATCAGGCCGAAGTCGCGGGCCTGGCGGATCACGTCGAGTGAACGGTCGTAGCGGAACGCCGGGCGGATGCGCTTGAAGATGCGCGGCACCGTCTCCACGTTGTGCGCGAACACCTCGGGGCGAGCCTCGAAGACTTCCTGGAGCAGGTCAGCCTTGCCGGAGAAGTCCGGGGTGAGGTTCTCGACACCGGTGTGCGGGTTGAGCTCGTGAATCTTGCGGACCACCTCGGCGTAGAGCCAGGCGCCCTCGTCCTCCAGGTCATCGCGGGTCACGCCGGTGATGGTGGAGTAGTTCAAGTTCATTTCGCGCACGGACTCGGCCACGCGCAGCGGCTCGCCGCGGTCCAGCGGCTCTGGCTTCGCGGAGGTGATCTGGCAGAAGTCGCAGCGGCGCGAGCAGTTTGCGCCGCCGATCAGGAAGGTCGCCTCACGCGATTCCCAGCACTCGTGGATGTTTGGGCAGCCTGCTTCCTGGCACACAGTGTGCAGGGAAGCACCCTTGACCTTCTTCTTCATGTCCTCGTACTCAGGACCGGTCTTCACCGCATTGCGGATCCACCGTGGCTTGGACTCGATAGGGGTCTCTGCGTTTCGTTTTTCAATACGCAGAAGCTTTCGGCCTTCAGGTGCTACAGTCACGTTCCCTATCGTAACAACGTCGTCAAAACCGCCGCCGGGCCGAAGGAAAGCCCCGGTCTAGCTGCGCTTTTTCAACCCTTTTGTGGGGTCCGGCGCGGAGCCGAACGAGTGGTTTGCTACCACCAATTCGCCGGCGAGGGCGCGCAGGAGGGCGTCGACAAGCAATGGCTCCATTTCTGCAGGGGTGACCTGGCGGCCGAGCTCGAGGGTCATGGTGGTGACATCGGCGTCGTCGATGCCGCAGGCGACGATGTGGCTGTAGTGGTCGAGGGTGTTGTTGCAGTTGAGGCTCAGCCCGTGCATGGTCACGCCGCGGGTGATGCGGATGCCTAGAGCGGCGACTTTGCGGTCGCGCGTCGATGCCTCCGGGGAAGCAGCTCTGGTGGCGGCGGGGACCCAGACGCCGGAGCGGCCGTCGATACGGCCAGCGGTATCGATGCCAGCTTTGCGGACGGCTTCGATGATCGCTTCCTCGAGACGGCGCACGTAATCCACCACATCAACCGGCTCGGCGAGCTTGATAATCGGGTACGCCACGAGCTGGCCCTCGCCGTGCCACGTGATGCGGCCGCCGCGATCGACACCGACGACCGGCACCGGGTAGGAGGGATCGGGCATGTCTTCCGGCTGCGTGCGCTTGCCCGCGGTGAACGTGGACGGGTGCTCGAGCAGGAGAATGGTGTCGCCGACCTCGTCCGTGGCGCGCTTGGCGGCAAGCTCTGCCTGGATTTCCCACGCCTTTTGGTAATCAACAAGCCCCATCGCGCGCACGTCAACGGGCGCAGATGAGGCTCGAATGGATTGATCGGCGGGAAAGAACGGGTCTCGCGGTGCGGTCATGGTCTCGACCATAGCCCCGCTGACGCGCGCCGGGTGAAACGGTGGGGGTTAGTTCTCCACGCCGTTGGCCGCAGCGTACTCGTCGGCAGTCATGAGCTCGCCGACCTCGGTGACCTCGACCTCGAAGAGCCAGCCCTCGCCGTACGGGTCATTGTTGATGGCTTCGTAAGCGCCGTCGATGTCCTCGTTGACAGCGGTGACGGTGCCGGTGACAGGAGAGTAGAGGTCGGAGACGGACTTGGTCGACTCGATCTCGCCGCAGGTCTCGCCAGCGGTCACGGTGTCACCGGCAGCCGGCAGCTCGGCGAAGACGACCTCGCCGAGGCGGTCAGCGGCAACGTGGGTAATACCCACACGCACGGTCTGGCCAACGGCGGTGTCCGGGGTGGCGTTGATCCACTCGTGGTCCTCGGAGTAGTAGAAATCCTGCTGGAAAGCCATTTATGCGTCCTTTCGCTTGTAGAAGGGTGTTTCCACGATAGTAAACGGGTAGCGGCGCCCGCGGATGTCAATTTCCACTTCAGTGCCCACTTCGGCGTGCGCCGGGTCGATGTGCGCCAGGGCTACCGGGTGGCCGAGCGTCGGGCTGGGTTGGCCGGAGGTGACTACGCCGATCCGCGTTTCCCCGTCTTCGGAGTCAGGGAGGAAGATCTCGGAACCCTCACGCGCGGCGCGGCGCTCGGAGGAGGTCAGGCCGGCGATCACCACGCTCGGCTCGCGGTCAACCAGGGCTTGCTTGCCGACGAAATCCGCGTCCTTCTTCGCAAACGCCCGCCCCATGCCCGCCTCCACTGGGGTGATGTCCGTGGTCAGTTCATGGCCATACAGCGGCATTGAAGCCTCCAGACGCAGCGAGTCGCGCGCGGCGAGACCGCACGCGGTGCCGTGCGGAATCACCGCGTCCCACACCGCCTGCGCGTCCTCGAACACGCAGAACAACTCGAAGCCGTCCTCGCCGGTGTAGCCGGTGCGGGCGACAAAGACTTCGACGTTTGTGTCCCCGGCGGCCAGGGTGGTCCACTGGCCGGAGTAGTAGGGCAGGTCGGAGGGGTCGTCGACAAGCAATTGCTTCAAAACCTCGAGCGAGCCGGGACCTTGGACCGCAACCAGCGCGAACGTCTGCGAATCGTTGCGCAACTCGACGTCGAAGTCGCCCTTGCGGGCTTGGAACGCCTCCCAGACAACGTCAGTGTTGGCGGCGTTTGGCACGACCATGTAGTGGTAGTCGCCGAAGCGGTAGGTGATCAGGTCATCGAGGATGCCGCCCTGCTCGTCGACGATCATCGAGTACTTCGCTTTGCCGTTCGCAAGGTTAGACAGCGAGCTGATCAGCACGTAGTCCAAGAACGCGGCCGCGTCGGGGCCCATCACGTCAATTTCGCCCATGTGGGAGAGGTCGAAGATGCCGACGCCGCTGCGCACAGCGCGGTGCTCTTCAAGCTCGTTGTTGTACTTCAGCGGCATGGTCCAGCCGCCGAAGTCGGTGAACGTGGCGCCAAGCGCCTCGTGGGTGGCGTGCAGTGGAGTCTGGGGCATGAGTTACTTCCTGTTCTCTTCGGTGGTGGTCACGTCGATCTCCTCGACCGGCTCAAGCTCGTCGACGGCGATGTCGAAGGCCTCCGGCGGCGGGCAGGCGCACTGCAGGTTGCGGTCGCCGTAGGCCTCGTCGATGCGGCGCACCGGCGGGAAGTACTTTTGGTGCACGAGCGTGTCCACCGGGTAGGCGGCCTGCTCGCGCGAGAAGTCGTAGGGCCACTCGGTACGGGTGACGCTGTGCGCGGTGTACGGGGCATTGTGGATCACGGACTTCTCGTACTCGATCTCGCCGTTTTCAATCTGGCGGATCTCCTCGCGGATGGAGCACATCGCCTCGATGAAGCGGTCCAGCTCGGCCTTGTCCTCCGACTCAGTCGGTTCCACCATCAGGGTGCCGGCCACCGGGAACGCCAGGGTCGGTGCGTGGAAGCCGTAGTCCACCAGGCGCTTGGCCACATCAGCGGCGGTCACGCCGGTACGCGCGGTGATGTCGTTGAGGTCCAGGATGCACTCGTGCGCGACCAGGCCGTTTTCGCCGGTGTAGAGCACCGGGAAGGCGTCGTTCAGCTCATGCGCAACGTAGTTCGCAGCCAAAACGGCGTTGCTTGTCGCGGCCTTCAGCCCCTCAGCGCCGCTCATCGCGATGTACGCCCACGGAATCTGGGTCACGCCGGCCGAGCCGTAGTAGGTGCCAGCCACCGGCACCCCGTGCGCGGCATCGGAGCCTTCTGCGACGTAATCAGTGTTCGCGTCCGATGGGAGGAACGGGATCAGGTGCTCGCCCACGCCGATCGGACCCACGCCCGGGCCACCGCCGCCGTGCGGGATGGTGAAGGTCTTGTGTAGGTTCAGGTGACTCACGTCGCCGCCGAAGTCACCCGGGCGCGCAACCCCGGTCAGCGCGTTCATGTTCGCGCCGTCGATGTAGACCTGCCCGCCCACAGCGTGGATCTTGTCCGCCACGTCGCGCACCGTGTCCTCGTAGACGCCGTGCGTCGACGGGTAGGTGATCATGATCGCGGCGATGTTGTCGGCGTGCTTGGCAATCTTCTCATCCAGATCCGCCATGTCGATCGAGCCGTCCTCAGCCGTCGCCACAACCACCACGCGCAGGTTCGCTAGCGACGCGGACGCCGCGTTCGTGCCGTGCGCCGACGCCGGAATGATGCAGATATCGCGCTGGTCGTCGCCGCGCGAAAGGTGGTACTGGCGGATCGCCATCAAGCCCGCGTATTCGCCGGTCGCGCCGGAGTTCGGCTGCATCGACACCGCGTCGTAGCCCGTGATTTCGGTGAGCCAGCCGGCGAGCTCCTCGATCAGTTCGCGCCACCCAGCGGTGTACTCGTCTGGGGTAAACGGGTGCACGTTGGCAAACTCGGGCCAGGTAATCGTCTCCACACCGGCGGTCGGGTTCAGCTTCATCGTGCACGAACCCAGCGGGATCATCGTGCGATCCAGCGCCAGGTCCTTGTCGCCCAGCTTGCGGATATAGCGCATCATCTGCGTCTCCGAGCTGATCGAGTTGAACACCTCGTGCGTCATGAACTCGGTCTTGCGCTGCAGCTCAGCCGGAATGCGACGCTCGCCCTCCGAAATCTCGCCAGCACCGAAGCCCTCCAGCAAAGCTCGCAGGTCGTCATCGTCGCAATCTTCGCCGAAGGCGACAGCCACAGCTTCGTCGTCAAGCTTTCGCACCAGGTACCCAGCCTTCGCAAGCTTATCGACGGCCTCTTGACCCGCATCCTCAACCACAACCGTGTCGAAGAACTGCGCGTGACGCACGCGCATCCCCGCCTTTTCGATGCTGGTTGCGAAGCGGGTTGCGTAGCCGTGGATCGCTTCCGCGATCTCCGTCAGGCCAGCGGGGCCGTGGTAGACGGCGTACATCGACGCGGTGACCGCAAGCAGCGCCTGGGCAGTGCAGATGTTGCTCGTCGCCTTCTCGCGACGAATGTGCTGCTCACGGGTTTGCAGTGCGAGGCGGTAGGCGGGGTAGCCCTCCGCGTCCTTGGACACACCGACGAGGCGGCCCGGCATCTGACGGCGCAACTTGTCGGTCACAGCCATGAACGCGGCGTGCGGGCCGCCGTAGAACAGCGGCACACCGAGGCGCTGTGTGGTGCCGATTGCGATGTCCGCGCCGAACTCGCCTGGCGCTTCGAGCAGCGTGAGCGCGAGGATGTCCGCGTCCACGCAGACGAGGCCGCCGCGCTCGTGAACGGCATCGATGACCGGGCTTGGATCGACGATGTCGCCCTCGGTACCGGGGTAGGCGACGATAGCGCCGACCAGGTCCTCTGCCACAACCGGCTGGGATAGGTCCGTGACTTCGACTTCGAGGTCGAAGACGCGGCCGCGCTCTGCGGCGACGTTGATCACCTGCGGGTGTAGGCGGGAATCCAGCAGCACGCGGCGGCCCTTCTTCACCGCGCGCGACATCAGGCCCACTGCCTCGGCCGCGGCTGACGCTTCGTCGAGTAGCGACGCGTTCGCGATGTCCAGACCGGTGAGATCTTGCACCACAGTCTGGAAGTTCAGCAGCGCCTCAAGGCGCCCCTGCGAGATTTCCGGCTGGTACGGGGTGTAGGCGGTGTACCAACCCGCATCTTCCACAACGCCGCGGCGAATCACCGGCGGAGTGAGAGTTGAAAAGAAACCCTGGCCGTAAAACGCCTTGAGCACAGTGTTCTTTTTCGCAAGCTCCTGCAGGCGCGCCTGCGCCTCATACTCGGTGAGGGGTTTCGGCAGTTTCAAAACCCCGTCCATGCGCAGGCCCTGGGGAATCGCAGCGTCGATAAGGGCATCCAGCGAGGCGTAACCGATCGCCTCCAGCATCTCTTGCGTTTCGTCCCTGGTGGGGCCGATATGACGGGAAATGTAATCCAACGGAGACTCCTTTATTCAGAATTCATCGCTGTCAAATGACCTGGTTCCCAGTATAAGTGGATTAAAATTCGTCGACGGGGGCTTTCCCGAACAACCACGTGGTTGCGATTGCGCCCGGGTCCGGCACCTCCGCGGCAGACTCGCCGATATAGGATGCGCGGCCTTTCTTCGCCTGCATCCCTCGAGTCGACTTCGCACCCGCGACCGCTGGGTCGAAAACGTGCTGCAAAACCTCGTCGATGGACGTAGCATCGTCGATCTCTTTAGCGGCCGCGGCGGCAGGGGCGAGAGCGTCGATCAGCGTGTTGTCGCCTTCCTTGGCTCCGCCGAGATCGGTAACCGCTTCCACGCCGCGGGACAGTCCGTCGGCAAGCGCCGTCGCGAACTCGCTCGCGTCGGCCTTTCGCGAATCCACGTCCGCGCCTTCGAAGGCCTCGGCCATTTCGCGGAAGAAGGTGCCGAATACCGCTCCCGAGGTGCCACCAGCGCGAACCAGCATGCGGTGGGCGAAGAACGCCAGCAGTGCGGTGTCGGAGCCCTTCAGCGGTGTCTGGAGATCGCCGAAGGCCGCCTCAAGGTTCTGCCCGAAGTCGCCATCGCGGGCCACCCGATCGAGCTCGGTCAGGTCGTCGAAGCTCTCTTGTAGCCGCTCGACGAACGCCGTCAGCCACGGGTTTTCGTCACCATCCTCAGGCTGCTCCACATCGTCAACCATCCGGGCAGGGGAGTACCGCGGTGAAACTGCGACGGCTGGCCAAGCTGGCGCGTCGGTCTCGGCGTCGAGAAGCTCGGTGAGCTCCTCATCCAGCACGGTGACGGTGAGCGAAATGCCCGCCATATTCAGTGAGGTGACTAGGGTGCCGCGGATCCCGCGGTGCACCGTGATGCCGCGGTCGGCCAGCTGCGCTACTGCTTCGCCGAAGACCAAGTCGAGCTCGAGTTCGCTCGTCCCGCCGAGGCCGTTGACAAAGAGCAAGACCTGCGCATCGGCGGTTTCCACGTCGGCGTCGTCAAGCGATTGGGTGATGCCCTCGAGCAACTCTTGAACCAGAGCCTTGGCCGAGGGCTCCTTATCGGACGTGCTGCGGCGTTCCACCCCCGGCTCACCGTGAATGCCGACGCCGACCTCGATCTCTCCCTCATCGAGGTCGAAAGTCTTGCGGCCGCTGGTGGGCAAGTGGCCGGCTTCGAGCGCCACCGCCATCGAGCGGGACTGGTCGGCGGCGCGCTGCGCGATGCTCGCCACTGCCTCGAGGTCGTTGCCGCGGGCTGCGGCAGCGCCGGCGATTTTCTCCACGATGATCGTCGCACCCGTGCCGCGGCGGCCCGGAGAATCGTCGTTGTCGATCTCGGTGGCCACATCGTCGGCGACGATGACCTGCTTGACCTCGGTATTTGTGCTGTTCGCCGCGACGGTGAAATTCATAACGTCGCCGGTGTAGTTCTTCACCACCTGCACGACGCCACGGCCGCGGTCCGCCCACTCGGTGGCGGCGGTGATTTGCACCGCGTTCGGAGAGGTGAAGAGCAGTCCGGGACAGGCGGCATCGAGCATGCCCGGGCCGACAAACCCCGCGTGCATGGGTTCGTGGCCGGAGCCGCCGCCGGAGATCACGGCGACTCGCTCCTCCGAGTCGTCGGACTGGCCGTCGTTAGTGAGAAGCCCGATGAACCCCTCCTCGTGCCATTCGGCGTAGGGATGGGCGGCGACGAGGCCGCCGAGTGCCTCATCCATGAAATCGGAAGGGGTGTTGCGGAAGGACTTGAAAGCTGAGTTCTCTGCCATGCCCCCAGTGTAAAGTGCAAAACCCGGCGCCGAGCTGAGTCGGCAACCGGGTAGTGCGGTCGCTGTAAGCGGTATCTAAAGGGGGCTGTAGGCCCTACAGGCCCTGCAGGCCCTGCAGGCCCTGCAGGCCCTGCAGGCCCTACAGGCCGAGGTCATCTTCGAAGTTGCCGGCCTCGATGCGGTCCTTGATGGTGGTGACAAAGCGGCCTGCGTCTGCACCGTCAACCAGCTGGTGGTCGTAGGTGAACGGCAGGTAGCACATCTGGCGGATCGCGATGGAGTCGATGCCGTCCTCGGTCACGATGACCGGACGCTTCTCAATCGCGGCTGTGCCCAGGATGCCAGCCTGCGGCGGCGTGAGCACCGGGGTATCCAGCAATGCGCCCTCGGAGCCGATGTTGGTCACCGTGAAGGTGGCGCCGGAGAGGTCGTCCGGGCGCAGCTTCTTGTTGCGCGCACGGTCAGCCAGGTCCGCGATCGCTGCCGCGATCTCAGCGAGGTTCAGGTTCTGCGCCTGCTTGATCACCGGCACCAGCAGACCCTGCGGGGTGTCCACGGCGATACCGATGTTCACATCCTCGTGGTAGGTGATCGTCTTGTCATCGACGTTGTAGGACGCGTTGACGTTCGGGTGCGACACCAGCGCCTCGGCCGTGGCCTTCACGAAGAAGGCCAGGTAGGTGATATTCACGCCATGCTTTTCGACGAACTGCGGCTTGACGTTCTTGCGTAGCTCCGCGACGCGGGTGACATCGACCTCTTGGACGTGGGTGAGCTGCGCAGAGGTCTGCAGCGACTCCACCATCTTGGAAGCGGTGATCTCGCGGATGCGATTGACCTTCTGGGTGGTGCCGATGAGCTCCTGCTTCGCCGGATCCACGGACTTGGTGGACCAGTTCGCGCGCTCGCCCTTCGGCGTGGCCTGAGCATCGCCCTGTGCCGCAGCACCCTTCGCATCGCCGCCCTCTGCAGCTGCAAGCACGTCCTGCTTACGGATGCGGCCGCCGACACCGGTGCCCTCGATCGAGTTCAGATCAACGCCGTGCTTCTCGGCGAGCTTGCGCACCAGCGGGGTGACGTACGGAACCTTGTCGCCGCGGTCCTCGAGCTTCGCGGAAGCGTTGGAACCCTCACCCTTGGATTCCTTTGCCTCCTGCTCGGAGCGCTCGTTGGCAGCGGAACCCTGCTTGGACTCCTTGTCGGCCTTCTTCGCGTCGTCCTCTTCGGTCTCCTTAGTGGAGTCCTGGTCCTTAGTTTCTTTCTCCTCTGCTGCGTCTGCAGCCTCGTCGGCTGCATCAGCGTCGTCGGAGTCATCGGAGTCGGTTGCGGCGTCGGCATCGCCGATCACCACGATAGCCTGGCCGACCTCAACGGTGTCGTCCTCTTCCGCGAGGATCTCCAGGATGGTGCCCTCAACCGGGGACGGGATCTCGGTGTCGACCTTGTCGGTGGAGACCTCAAGCAGCGGCTCGTCGACCTCGACCATGTCACCGACCGACTTCAGCCAGGTAGTGATGGTGCCCTCGGTGACACTCTCGCCCAGCTCCGGCATTTCAACGGTGGTGGACTCGCCGGAACCCTTCTTGTTCTTGGACGAGGACTTGGACTCGGACTTCTTCGGTGCGTCGGCCGGGTTGTCGCCCTCGCCGTCGGCGGAGTTCTCGTCCTTGACTTCTTCGTCTTCGTTCGCGACATCATCTTCGCCGCGGTCTTCCTTGGCCGGCTCGGCATCAGAGTCAGAGTCGTCGGAATCGTCAGCGTCGGAGGTGCCAGCGGCATCCGCGTCGCCGATGCGTGCGATCACGTCGCCAACCTCAACGGTGTCGTCTTCCTCAGCAAGGATCTCGATCAGGGTGCCCGCGACCGGGGAAGGGATTTCGGTGTCAACCTTGTCGGTGGAGACCTCGAGCAGCGGCTCATCGACCTCAACCTCGTCGCCGACGGACTTCAGCCAAGTGGTGATGGTGCCCTCGGTGACACTCTCACCCAGCTCCGGCATTTCAACATCAGTCGCGTCGCCGGAACCGGACCCCTTGGCGGACTTCTTCACGTCCTCCTTGGTGTCCTCGTCAGCGTCTTCGACCTTCGCCGTCTCCTTCTCGTCGGCGTCCTCAGCGCCTGCATCGTCCGCATCATCAGCGTCGTCATCGGAAGTGCTGGCTTCCTCACCTTCCTCACCGATGACGGCGATGACATCGCCGACCTCGACGGTGTCGTCTTCTTCGGCCTTGATCTCAATCAAGACGCCAGCAACCGGCGAGGGGATTTCGGTGTCGACCTTGTCGGTGGAGACCTCGAGCAGCGGCTCGTCGACCTCAACGGTATCGCCGACTTCCTTCAGCCACGTGGTAATCGTGCCTTCAGTTACCGACTCGCCCAACTCGGGCATCTCTACTGAGTGCGCCATTTCTCCAAAGTCTCCTCATAAAAATTGTGGAAGGTTATACGTTGTCAAAGCGTACCCGGATTCAGTTGCGTCCGCCGTCGCTTTTCGACCCTCCCGTAAGATGTCTGCCGTGTTCAATCTCTTCGGCAAAGGCAGAAAGAATTCACAATTCACGCCGCCTCGCGCACCGGGGGAAACGATCCGCCCAGACGATGCCGCTTACCTGCGTGAGTGGGTTCAGGGTCGTGCGTTTGTCGAGGGGTACGTCGAGCCCGAAACGATGGTCAACGAGATGAGCGTCGTGCTCGTCGATGAGCAAGGCAACTACACCCGGCGCCGCATCGGAGGCCCCAAAGGCATCGATGCCGTGGCGAAGTTGTTGAGCATTTCGCTTTACGACGTCGAGGAGACGGGATATCCGGACCGCATGCGCAAGAAAATCGAGCAGGAGCGCATTCTGCGCAAGCGGGCCGAGCAACGCGAACGCCGTGCGAAGTTCGAGCGCGGCGAGAACCCCTACAGCTAAGACCGCTCTGTCTCACTCTGTAAGACGTGGGCAATCTTTTACAAAGCGGGCCTAAAAGGGAGTGAAGCTTTCCTGTGAACCCCCGGTTATCGGTGAGGAGTTCCAGATGAATTACCCGTTGGCGGTTCGCGAGCGTGCCGTCGAGCTTTATCGCAAGGGGTTAGAACCTCGGCAGGTACGCACCCGTTTGAGTGATGAAGGCATCGATCCTGTGCCTTCGGCGGCGTCGATTTGGCGGTGGGCAGTTAATGCTGAGCACGGTGTTGAGGTGGATCATCATTGGCGCAGTCCGAGCGAGGTTGCCGCAGCGGTGCGGGCGGCACTGACTTCGCCGGGGTCGCTGCGGGAGATAAGTCGGCAGTGTGGGGTATCTTCGACCGCGTTGTCGATCTGGGTTCGAAATTTCGCTCCCGACGAAGAGACGCGGCGTGGGATGAACCCTGAGCAGCTGGAGCAGGCGACACTGTGGCGTGTGGAGCAACATAGACGCCGCCCGCGCAAGAGCGCATCGCCACAAACCCCCAAGCCGACTTCTGCTAGGGCTGCCAAAATTGCGAGTGAGCAGCATGTGACTCAGCTCGATGATGCTGCGTTGCCGGATGATCCTGAAGAGCTTAAGGCGATGTTGCGCCACGAGCGGTTTCTACGGCTTGCGGACAAGGCCTTGTTCGAGGCTGTGATGGAGTCCGAGGGAAAAGCCCCGGCCCGGAGACGCTCGACAGCATGGTCGTCGCTCAAGCTGTCCAGCGACTCCGGGCGCACGGATACCAAGTAAAAGCCAGCTGCGAGCACTTCGGGTTGAACCTGAGCACCTACAAGCATGCGTGTCGACGACTGAAATACCCGATGTCGCAGCGGGCAACTGCCACATCGGCGATCATCGCGGTGTCGAAAGCAAACAGCGGAATCTACGGCTATCGCAGGATCTTGGCGGTGTGCAGGCAAAACGGGTGGACGATAGGTGAGAAAACAGTACGCGCCATCATGTACGCAGAAAACCTCACCCCGAAGTCCAAGCGGACCATGAGGCACCGCTCGTACAAAGGAGAAAACGCCCACCGGCCGGCGAACAAGCTGCTCATCGGGGACCTGGAAGAAGCAGCTGCCGCGGATGTCGTTGTCTCACAGGGCTACTCGCGCGAAGCGTGCAGACGTCGCGAAGCACTTGAGCCCGATTTGGTTCACGACTTCTACGCCGATAGGCCGAACGAGAAATTCGGTACCGACGTCACCGAGTTCGCATGCCGAGACGGCAAGGTGTATTTCAGTCCGTTGATCGACTTCCATGACAATCTGCCCCTCGTCTACACCATGAGCACCAGCCCGACCGCCGCGCTGACGAACACCATGCTGGAAGCCGCGTTGACAACCATCAAGCCTGGGACCAAACCGATCATTCATTCTGATCGTGGGTGGGCCTACCGACATCCGGAATGGGTAAGTATGCTCACCGACCCCACCCACGACCAGGCAGCATGCGGCAACTGTGACCCGGGCAAACCCTGCGACAACGCATGGGTTGCGATCCCATCGCTGTCGCGACTCGGCAAAAGCGGCGATAACGCCAGAGTGGAAGGATTCTTCGGCCTGCTCAAAAGAGAGCTCTACGCCGCCGGCATCAACTCCCAAAAGATGGGCACCGAGGAATTCATGAACTATCTTGAAACCCACCTGGACTGGTTCGTCTACCAACGACTCACAAGACATCCAGGTAAGGGCTACACAACCCTGGCCGAGCAACGCGCTCTGGCTACAGCTATCTAACAAACACGACTAAATAGCCACAGTGGTTCACAGGAAAGCCGCAGTCCCGGTAGTGCGGTGCGGGGGGCCGGACGCCCAGGGGTCTAGAGCTGGCCGTCGGCGATGCGGGTCAGCGTCTCGATGATCGTGCGCGCCGGGGCACCGGTGGCGCGCTTGGGTGTGTAGCCATAGGCGGAGCCGCCATTCCAGGCCGGACCAGCCACGTCGAGGTGCACCCATTCGACGTCCTCCGGCACGAAACGGGAGAGGTAGAGCCCGGCGAAGCTCATGCCACCGGTGCGGGCGTTATGCACGTTGCGGATGTCGGCGACGGGGGATTTGATCTCCTCCTCGTGCTCCTCCAATAACGGCATGGCCCACGCAGGTTCGCCGACCTCGCGGCCAATCTCGGCTACCGTGTCGCGGAACTCGTCGGAGCCCATCACGCCGGCGGTGCGGTTACCCAGCGCTACCAACTGTGCGCCGGTCAGCGTCGCCGCCTCAATGAGGTAGTCGGGGGTTCCGTCGCCGGTGTCCTCGCAGGCGCGGGCGATGGCGTCGGCAAGCACGAGACGCCCTTCGGCGTCGGTGTTCAAGATTTCGCTGGTGGTGCCGTCGTAGTGCGTGATTACGTCGCCGGGGCGGGTCGCGGAGCCGGAGGGCATGTTCTCCGCAAGTGGCAGCCAGGCGTCGATGCGCACCGGAAGCTTCAGCTTCGCTGCGGCAACCACGGCAGCCAGTTGCGCTGCGGAGCCGGCCATGTCGGAGATCATGTCCTCCATCTTCGCGCCGGGTTTTAGCGAAATGCCGCCGGTATCGAAGGTGATGCCCTTGCCCACCAACGCGACGCGCTTGTTACCGCCGCCGTCGTAAGACACGTGGACGAGCTGCGGGGCGTGTTCGGAACCTCCGCCGACGGCAACGATGCCCCCGAAGCCCTGCTTCTACAGGTCATCGCCCTCAATCACCTTGACGTTCAGGCTGATGTCGTTTTTCCACTCCTGCGCCAAATCCTCGATAATGCCGGCGTAGGCGACGGGGTAGAGGAAGTCCGCCGGGGTGTTGACCAGATCGCGGGCGAAGTTCACCGACTCGGCGACAGCGACCGCGTGCTCGAACTCCTCGGGATCTGCGCCGACAACGGTCACAGCCGCAGGGGTGGAAGGCGAGTCGGAAGACTTCAGGCCCTGGTAGGAATACCCTCCAAGCAGGAGACCTTCGACAACGGGCCTGGTGCCGAACTCGCAGGACACCGCGGCTTCCTCCACGCCGGAAAGGGAACGCGCGGCTGCGCCGAAGGCGCGGCGGACCGCTTCGTCATCAATTTCATCGGCGCTGCCGAGTCCGACTGAGACGTACAACTGGCCGTCGATAAGCACACGCGCCGTCTCGCCCGAGACTCCCTTGGCTCCGACCGCCACGAGCGAGTCGAGCAAACCCCCAACTGCAAAGCTGGTGACGGGAAGCTCCAGCCCGTCTTCCCCCTTGGCAACCGGCACGATTCGCGCGGCGCCCTCCGGGGCGGACTCGGCTTGGCTGAGCGACACCGTGGTGCCGCGGATACGGAAATTATTCAACTGCTGCATGGATAAAAGGCTACCTGGCGCGGAGAGTAGGGTGATGACCATGACATCCGCAGACTTCACCGTTACCGAGAACCCGAACCGCGCGAGCGACTCGCAGCGCGGTGCCATCCTGGAGAACCCCGCGTTTGGTCAGAAGTTCACTGACCACATGGTCTCCATCGAGTGGACCAAGGATGAGGGCTGGCACAACATGCAGGTGCGCCCGTACGGCCCGATCGAGCTCAGCCCGGCCACGAACGTGCTGCACTACGGGCAGTCGATCTTCGAGGGGCTGAAGGCTTACCGTCACGAGGACGGGACGATCACCACGTTCCGGCCCCAGCAGAACGCCGAGCGCATGCAGCACTCTGCGCACCGCATCGCCATGCCGGAGCTGCCGGAGGAACTGTTCCTCGAGTCGCTGCGCCAGCTGGTGGAGATCGACCAGGACTGGGTGCCGAAGGCCGGCGGCGAAGCGGCGCTGTACCTGCGTCCGTTCATGATCGGTACGGAGGAGACGCTGGGGGTCAAGCCGGCGTCGAGCTACACCTACTACGTCATCGCGTCGCCGGCGGGTGCCTACTTCAAGGGTGGCATCAAGCCGGTGAGCGTGTGGGTCTCTGAGGAGTACGTGCGTGCGGCGCCGGGCGGCACCGGCGACGCGAAGTTCGCGGGCAACTACGCCGCGTCCCTGCTCGCGCAGGCGGAAGCCGAGGAGAAGGGCTGCGACCAGGTGGTGTGGCTCGACGCGATTGAGCGCAAGTACATCGAGGAGATGGGCGGCATGAACCTCATGTTCGTCGAGGGCTCGGGCGCCGACGCCACGCTGGTCACGCCGGCACTGAGCGGGTCGCTGCTCGCAGGCATCACCCGCAAATCGCTGCTGCAGGTCGCGGAAGACTTGGGGTACAAGACGGAGGAGCGTCGCATCACTGTCGACGAATGGCGTGACGGCGCCGAGACCGGATCGATCACCGAGACACTCGCCTGCGGCACCGCCGCAGTGATCACGCCGGTTGGTCGCGTTCTGAGTGCACGCGGCGAGTTCGAGGTGAACAACAACGAGGCCGGCCCGATCACCATGCAGCTGCGCGAGCACCTGCGCGGGATCCAGAACGGCACCGTGGAAGACATCCACGGCTGGAACTACCGACTGGTTTAGCTCAGGTCTGGCTGCGGCTCTGGCTCTGGCTCTGGTTCGAGCTGGTCCGCCACGAGCTCCGCGGCGAGATTGATGGTGGGCAGCGCGGCAAGCGCGCCTGCGCCTTGCCCCGTTGTCATGTCGAGCGCTAACACCGGGGTCAGCTCGAGCGCCTGCACCAACGCCAAGTGGCAGGGCTCGGGGGAAAGTTGGCCGGCGATGAGCCAGCGCTTGGTGCCGGGAGCGAGACGCTCAGCGACGTAGGCTGCGACGGTGACGTACGCGCCGTCGACAAGCACCGGCGTGCGTCGCACTGCGGACTGGGCGATGAGCCCGACGAGACAGGCGAAGTCTGGGCCGCTGATCTCTGCCAGCACGCACTCGACGTCGTCGCGGTGACCGCGCACGCGGAACATCGCGTCGCGCACGGCGGCGGTCTTGACCTTCCACACGTGGTCGTTG
Organism: Corynebacterium glaucum; assembly: GCF_002287505.1. Taxonomy (GTDB): domain Bacteria; phylum Actinomycetota; class Actinomycetes; order Mycobacteriales; family Mycobacteriaceae; genus Corynebacterium; species Corynebacterium glaucum. The sequence continues at coordinate 1,754,915 of NZ_CP019688.1, read as the reverse complement.
ACGCCGGAACCGCGTCCCACGGCGAGCACCGGTTCCGTGCGGGTGAGGGTGCCGTAAAGTGCCGCGGCGACGGTTGTGTTGCCTACCCCGAGGTCCCCGGGCACGATCAGATCGGTGCCGGCGTCGATCTCCTGGTCAGCGATTTGCGCGCCGAGCTGGAGGGCCGAGGCGCAGGCTTCTAGAGTCATCGCAGGTTCGACGTCGATGGAACCGGTGGGCGTGGCCAAGAAGCCGTCGACAAGCCTGATGCTTGCCCCAGACAGCCGAGCGGCAGCATGTACGGGCCCGCCACCGGCCGCGATCTCCTCAGCCTGGCGATGCGTTGCGTCGGCGGTCCAGGCGGAGACTCCGCGCGCGGCAACGCCGTGCGAACCAGCGACCACGACCGCCCGCGCCCGAGTGAACGGGTGGGGGAGCGCCTCACCCTGGACACTTGCCACCCACGCGCCGATAGCGCCCATGCGGCCGAGCGCGCGGCCCGCGACCTCGGCATCGAGCGCCTGGATCACGGCAAGGCGGCGCGACTCCTCAGGCGAATCAACCGGCGGGAACTGGACGGCCACGGCACTTACACCTCAGCGCCGATGGCAACGCGCGGCTTCGGAGAGCGCCAATTGCGCGGCTGGGACGCGCGCGAGAACGCGTACATGCCCAGCCCGAAGCCCGTATCCGCGGTGTCCGGGAACTTCGCCTTCACCGCGCGGTTCACGCGGCTGCCGATGATGAAGCCCTCGATGAAAATTGTGAGCATGAATGCCATGGTGACCAGCGAAAGAACCTGGGACACGCGCGGCAGCCACGTGCCCAGAAGCAAGATCACCAGCAGCACAAGCGCCATCGGCATGACGTAGTTGTTGAAGAAGCGCTGCGAATCCACCCAGTCGCGCACGTAGCGGCGCACCTCGCCCTTGTCGCGGTCCATCAGGTAGCGCTCATCGCCGGCGTCCATCTTGGCTTGGATCTGGCGGGTCTGGGCGCGGTTAGCCTCGCGCTGCTCCTTCTTATACGCCTTCCATTCCTCTTTGGACATGGACTTTTTCAGCTCTTTGTTGTGCTGGTCCCGCTGCGCCGGAGTCATAGCGTTTGGGTCGCGCACCACGCCGCGCTTGATCTCCTGGTCGACGCGCTTCGGCGTGGGCTTGCCCTTGGGCGGGGTGTAGCCCTTCGGGAGCTTCTTCGGCTCCTCGGCAGGGGGCTCGGGCAGCTCGACCTTGGTCGAACCACCGGTGGTCTGCTCGGATTTCTGCCAGGGAAGTTTCACGTCCTCTAGGCTACAAGGCCCTTTTGCACCTTCGGCATGTGGCTGGAATACGGGCCTGGAATACGGGCGGGGTGGGGCTTGTTGTATCGCGTAGTTCAAGTACGCTGGGGCATGACTCCAGGACGTAAGTAAGGAGAACCTAATGACTGCACCTACTTCCACCACCGGTGTGAACCTGACCGACGCTGCCGCTGCTAAGGCAAAGGCTCTGCTGGACCAGGAGGGTCGCAACGATCTCTCGCTGCGCATCGCCGTCCAGCCGGGTGGCTGCGCGGGTCTGCGCTACCAGCTGTACTTCGATGACCGCGATCTGGACGGCGACAAGGCCGACGAGGTCGGCGGCGTGCGCCTCGTGGTTGACAAGATGAGCGTGCCGTACCTCACCGGTGCCACGATCGATTTCGCCGACACCATTGAGCAGCAGGGTTTCACCATCGACAACCCGAATGCCGGCAGCGCTTGCGCCTGCGGCGACTCGTTCAACTAATCTGGATCAGTCTTCGATCCAGCCGCAGCCGGTCGTTTCGTAAATCCACGCCTTCGCGGCCTTCATCGGGTCGTCTGCGTGGATTTCATCCGGCTTGATCGGCTTATCGCCGTACTCGTTTTCCTCGGCGTCAACGGCGTTGCTCATGGCAATCACCATCTGAGAACCATCCGGGAAATTGAACACCCGGTTGGTTGAGGTGTACCCAGCGGTGGGCTCGCCAAAGCTCTTCGAGTTATCTGCGCTGTTCAGCGCTAACAGTGCGGCTTCACCTGCAAACGTGGTGGTGTCATCCACCAACACCGCGAGCGTGGGATCCCATTTACCCACGTCCTCTTTGACCAGGTCCTCGCCCTTCACGGAAGTCCCGTTCACCATCACGGATGCTTCCCTGTCGCGGGTGACGGTGTAATACGCCGGCCCGTTCGGCACAAACATTGAGAGTCCGCCAAGGATAGGGACAATGTCGCTGCCTGTGGTGCCGCGCAGGTCCACGATGGCGGAACACACGCCCGTGCCGCGGGCTTTCACCAGCTCGGTCGCCAGGGTATGCGCATATTCCTCGCGATCCGTGTCTTCGGCTAAGGGCGGGACGTTCACAAACGCCCAGCCGCCCTCGATCTCCACCTCCAGATCATCCGGCAGTGTCAGCTCTTCGGGCTGCGAGTTCTGCTGCGGCAGGTCGGGGTCTTCAGGCTTGTCTTCTTCAGGCTTGAGCAGTCCGGAGTGTTTGCTACCCGCGGCCTTGACGGCCTTGTCCAGCACGTCGTACAGCTCCTCGCGCGTCTCCGCGTCCTCAGCTGCTTCGAGCGCCTCTTCTTTCGCCTTCTCGTAGTTCTTAGAGTTGCCGTTCACCCCGTGATCGGCAAGCGACAGCACCGTCTTTGCGTACCGCTTCGGAGTATCGGTTCCCCCGAACCTTGCCGTGCCCGTCATCTGCGCTGAGTGCACGGGTGCTAGCAGGTAGAGCACCAGGAGGGCGAGCAGCACCACCACCGCGACGGCGGAAGTCGCGATGATCATTCTGGTGCGGGAGATTTTTCCGGTTCGTGGCATGGTTGATATTCCACCCATCTCTTCTCCAGATCGCAACTATCGCACCCAGGGACTTGAGGTTTTTAGCTTTACGACGCCACGCCGCACCGCTCAGCCAGCCACCCACGGGCATCTTGCTCGGGTTGATCGGTGACAACGTCCGGCTGGATCGGGTCTTCCGAGAACTCCTCGCCCGTTCGCGCCTTATCTTTCGCGACGGTGAGCATCAACGCGGATCCATCGGGGAAGTCGTAAATCATATTCGCTGACGCGTAGCCCGCGGTTGGGGAGCCGAAACTCGACGAGTAGTCGAGACCGCGGAAAGCCAGCATCGTGGCTTCGCCTGAGGATGCCGTGTCGCCGTCGACAAGCACTGCTACCGGTGTCTCCCACTTACCGCCTTCGGTTGAGGTTGCGGTCCCGCCGCCGGTCGCACTGTTTCCGTCGATGTTGACGGGGTTCTCGCTGTTCTTGAAGATGAAGTGCAGCGCAGGGCCGTCGGGCAAAAGCGGGCTGAGCCCTGCCACCATCGGGCCCATGTCGCCACCGCCGTTGCCTCGCAGGTCTACCAAGACTCCGCATGAGCCACTGTCGCGCGCCTCGACAAGGCCGCGAGTCAAGATGTCGGCGTAAGTTTGACCGTCCGCCAGGCGCGAGACTGATGGGACAGATGCCGCGGTCACGCCCTCTTCGTCGCGGACGCTCGGTAGCTCATCTTCGCCGCCGTCGTCTCCTCCACCCTCCACGCCAGGCGGAAGGAGGCGGGAGTGTTTTCCGCCAGCTGCCCTCACGGCGCTGTCTAGTACGTCGTAAAGCTCTTCGCGGGTGGCTGCATCCCCCATCGCCGCTTCGACTTCGGCGCGCGCTGCGGCGAACTCCTCAGAGTCGCCGTACAGCCCCATGCTTTCCGAAAGGTCGAGCACTGTCCGGGCGTAGCGCTTCGGGGTATCCGTACCGAAGAATCGCGCGGTGCCCGTAGTCTGCGCCGTCAGTGCTGGCCCCAAAAAGTACGCGGCGGCAGCGAAGAGAAGAGCCAGCACCAAAAGCACCGCTCCAACAACGGCGCCGACTTTCCGGGTACGGGTTGTACGGGACATATGCGTGCTCCTGTCTGGTTGAGCTCCGATGTTCTGCCTCATCCTCCCAACTAGAAGCACTGGTAGCCATCCCTTTCGCGCTACAACGCGAGTAGCGCCAGCACTACCCCCACAGTCCAAAGCAGTCCGGAGCCGCACCGCACCGTTAGCTACCCAGCGACATGACCGCCGTCCCCCAAGCTTCAAGGCCTTTCGCACTCGCGGTGTCTACCATGAGCAGTCCTACCGAAGCGAACGCCGTCAGGGTTGCCAGGTTCACCAGCACCACACGTGATATGTGCGACGGTTCCTCTGAGCCGGCGTACTCGGCAGCGTCTTCCGGCTGCCCTTGCTCATGGCCCCCCCGTTACAGTTTGACCGGGTAATCCTTGTGCTCAATCTGAGGGTCAATTCGCTTTTCGACGAAAATACCGTGCCAGATCATGAACGCCAGCACCGTCCAAAGTCGCCGCGAGTGATCGGAAACGCCATCGCGGTGTTCTTTGAGCATCTCCAAGACTTCGCGTTTGTTGAAGATGTCGTCGGTAAGCGATTGCTCAATGGTGTCCTGAGCCCAACCGTAAAGCTCTTCCCCTGCGAGCCAGTGGCGCATCGGCACTGGGAAACCGAGCTTCTTTCGGTTCAACACATGCGCAGGGACGATCTGCTCCATCGCGCGGCGCAATGCGTACTTGGTGGTGCCGTGCGCGATCTTGTACTCATGCGGGATGGTCTCTGCGACCGCGAACACTTCCTTATCCAGGAAGGGCACGCGTAGCTCGAGGGAGTTGGCCATGTTCATCTTGTCGGCCTTGACCAAGATGTCTCCGCGCATCCACGTGAACAGGTCGAGGTTCTGCATGCGTGCCACCGGATCCATCTCAGTCGAGCCAGCATAGATGGGGGCGGTGACTTCGCGGTGGTCCCACTCTTCCTTCGCCCACGGCAGCACCCGCTGCAACTGCGCGAAGTTAAAGGAGCGGGCGTTGCCGTAGTAGCGGTCCTCGATCGGCGTGGTGCCGCGCTCGAGCAGGCTCTTGCCTTTCACTCCATCCGGCAGCACGCGGCTGAGGCGGTTCAGGCCGCGAGCCAGGGGAGTGGGCAGCACCTCAAACGGCCGCAACGACAGCGGCTCCTTGTAGATGGTGTAGCCGCCGAAGAGCTCGTCTGCGCCCTCGCCGGAGAGCACCACCTTGACGTGCTTGCGGGCCTCCTGTGCCACAAAGTAAAGCGGCACAAGCGACGGGTCCGCCACCGGGTCGTCGAGGTACCACATGATCTTCGGAATTGCGTCGGCGTATTCCTCTGGGCTGACAATCTTGACGATGTGCTCGACGCCGATCGCGGCGGCCGACTCTGCGGCCACGTCGACCTCGGAGTATCCCGCGTGCTCAAAGCCGGTGGTGAAGGTCAGCAGGTCGGGGTTGTGTCGCTTAGCCAGCGCCGCGATAGCAGTGGAGTCAATGCCACCAGAAAGGAAAGAGCCCACCGTCACGTCAGCGCGCATGTGCTTTTCGACGGAATCCTCTAACGCTTTAGCAATCCGGTCGTAGAGATCCTGCTCAGCGTCTTTCGTCACCGCGGTCGGTTGGAATGTCGGCTTGAAGTAACGCTCGGCGTTGACGTTTGAACCGGGCTCCAAGGTTGCCGTACAGCTGGACTCAAGACGGCGAATGTGGGCGTGGAGACTTTCAGGTTCTGGAACGTACTGCAAATCGACGTAGTGCTCGATGGCGCGTTGGTCGAGGTCGAGGTTCAGTCCGAGCTGCTCTGCCATCTCCAGGATGGACTTCTTTTCGGACGCGAAGACGGTGCCGGCCTCGGTAGTGGCGTAGTACAGCGGCTTTATGCCGAACGGGTCGCGGGCGGCGAACATCGTTTTCTTCTCGGTGTCCCAGATGACGAATGCGAACATGCCGCGCAGGTGCTCAACTACCTTCTCGCCGAAATGGTGGTAGCCCACAATGATCGGCTCGCCGTCGCCTTCGGTGTTGAACTCGTAGCCGGCCTCGATGAGCTTCTCGCGCAGCTCGATGTAGTTGTAGATCTCCCCGTTGAACGTCATGGCGTAGCGCTCCGGGTTGTCCTGCGGTCCCCACCGCAGCGGCTGATGCGAATGTTCGATATCGATAATGGCCAGGCGGTTGAAACCAAAGACGGCGCTGGAATCGTGCCAAGTTCCAGCTGCGTCCGGACCACGGTGATACATGCAGGTCATCGCCCGATCGACAGCATCAACGTACTTCTCGGCAGTGCCATCGGCGGACAAGAACGCGATAAGGCCACACATCGTTGCTTCACTCCCTATTAATTAAGGTGCGCCGGGGCGTGCAGGCCGGCGCGGTACTCACCTAAACAATAGAGATGCGCCGCGTCAGTTGGGAGCGCGGGTCCGCTGCGTTCGCTCCACCTTTTGCCGTGCCCCGAAAGGGGGCCAACTTTCGGTGGAAGTTTTTGGAGCACCGAAGGTGGGTGGAGCGTCAGTCGCCTCGTGGGTTGGGTTTTGTGCAGCGTTTGGGCGTTAAACTCGACTGCAACGGCAAGGCGCACCCGTCGATAGTGAAGCGATGGGCGTCACCCTTAGAGAATTCCAGCGGCGTAGTCCCGATGAACTATTCTGTCTGGGTAGGAATGTTCTGGCATTTCCATGAACGTTCGTGGTTGAAGTGTGGACAGGAAGGCAAACACACGTGGAAAAGCAAAAGAACCGCAGCTTTGCCAAGAAGGCTGGTGCCGCGGGCTCGTTGCTCTTTGGGGGCTTGTTCCTCGCGGGCTGTGAGGTTGCCCCTCCGGCAGGCATTGCGCGCGTCCTGGACATGGGGTGGCCGAGCGGCGTCACCCCTGAGGCGACCCAGATGTACAACTTCTGGGTGTGGGTCTGGGTGGCTGCCTGGATCATCGGCATCATTATGTGGGGCCTGTTCTTGGTCGCCATCTTCGCCTGGGGCAACAAGCGTCGCGAGAAGCAGGGTGCACCAGAGTTTCCGAAGCAGCTCCAGTACAACGTCCCGTTGGAGCTCGGGCTCACCATCGTGCCGATCATCATCGTGATGGTGCTGTTCTTCTTCACTGTGCAGGCACAGACCCGAACCACGGCGTTGAACAAGGGTCCGGAGGTTGTGGTCGACGTGACCGCGTTCCAGTGGAACTGGAAGTTCGGCTACGCCAACGTTTCGGGCAACCTCTCCGCGGACGGTCAGGACTACGACGGGCGCGATAAGGAACGCCAGGATCTCGCGGAGATGACCAAGCACGATCCCGAGGAGATGCACAACGCGAACCCGATTCACGGCACCTCCATGGGTGACCTGTCGTACCTGAACTACAACCAGATCGAGACCGTCGGTAGCACCGAAGAGGTTCCGGTCCTGGTACTGCCGACCGATACGGCGATTGAGTTCCGCCTCGCGTCCGCTGACGTGAACCACGCGTTCTGGGTTCCGGAGTTCCTGTTCAAGCGCGATGCGTACGCTCACCCGGAGTCGAACCAGCAGGAACGTCGCTTCCAGATCGAAAAGATCGAGGAAGAAGGTGCCTTCGTTGGCCGCTGTGCCGAGATGTGCGGTACGTACCACGCGATGATGAACTTCGAGGTTCGCGCTGTGACCCCGGAAAAGTTCAAGCAGTACATGGACTTCCGTCTCGAGAACCCGCAGGCTCCGAACTCGGCGGCACTGCAGGAAATTGGGGAAGCGCCGTACGCAACCTCCACCAAGCCGTTCGTTTCTAACCGCGTGGGTACCCGCGACGGCCAGAACACCGTTGACCCGAACGCGACTGTTTAGAAAGAGAGTGTAGAAAAATGGGAACTGGCGCAAGAGTCTTCTACGCTATCGGCACCTTCTTGGGTTTGATGGCCGTCTTCTACATCATCGCGACGTCGCGGATCGGGGAGGATGCCTGGCGAGGTGGCATGGAGTGGGTCGGCGGTGCCGCACTCGTGCTCGCAACATTGATGTCGTTCATGCTGGGTGTCTACCTCGACTTCACCGAGCGCCGCATGGATATCGTCCCGGAGGACTGGGAAGAGGCAGAGATTGAGGACGGCGCTGGCGTGCTGGGCTTCTTCTCGCCTGGATCGATCTGGCCGTTCGCTATGGCTGGCGCGGTCCTCTTCCTTGGACTCGGCATCGCTTTCTACCAGATCTGGCTTGTGGCTTTCGGTGCGGTGTTCCTGATCTGGACAACCACCCAGCTGAATCTGCAGTACGGAATCCCGAGCGAGAAGCACTAGCTATCTCGCGCTTGGGTTGCCCCGCTCTCGTCGTAAGACGGAGGCGGGGTTTTGTCGTCCAGAATCCGCTCACCCACTCCTCCGGGGAAGGGGGAGTGCCGACGGCGTGGGGGTCATCCGAAAGTTGGTTCAGGGTGGGGTTAAAGGCAAAGGCACTGTGATGTCCAACACGTTCGGGAACTCTGGGGGATCATCATCCGACGGATTCGTTTCGCAGTCCGGAGGATGTCGCATCCGCCACGCGGACAACTGAAAATTTCATTGGCAGTTGACCTGCAGAGATGACAAGCGCGCTCGCGCCGGCTGGTGGAGGCTGTCGAAGGTAGCCACGGGCTTAACGCAGCGCGGCAGGAAAAACGGCAGGTTGTAGCCGTGGCCTCAGAAAAAAGTCGGGGGTAATCGAGGTGACTTTACGGTCGTGAGGGGGAATAATCACATGCGTGACGACCGCAATTTCTAACCAAGGCATGGCGACTCCGCAAGATCGCGTCTCTGCGCTGAACCGACCAAACATCGTCAGCGTCGGCACGATCGCGTTCCTCGCCCAAGAGTTGATGTTCTTTGCCGGCCTGTTCTCGATGTACTTCGTGTCTCGTGCGAACGGTCTGGCAGCCAACGACTGGGATAACCAGACGGCGCACCTAAACATCCTGTTCGGTGGAATCATCACCGTGGTGCTCGTTGCTTCATCGTTTACTTCCCAGTTCGGCGTGTTCGCGGCGGAGAGGGGTGACGTCTTCGGCCTGCGCAAGTGGTTTGGCGTAACCATCGCCCTCGGCGTCATCTTCCTTGGCCTCGTTGCGTTTGAGTGGACGGAAATGGTGCACGCGGGCGTGACCATCCAGTCCAGCGTCTACGGCTCGGTGTTCTACATCATCACCGGTTTCCACATGGCGCACGTGACAGCCGGAATCCTCGCCTTCATCGTCGTACTCCTGCGTGTCCATAAGTCGAAGTTCACCCCGGCGCAGGCGACTGCGGCGATGGCGACTTCGTACTACTGGCACTTCGTCGATGCCATCTGGATCGGCGTGTTCATCACTCTCTACATCGTTCAGTAAGCCGGTTGGCCCGAACGTATTTCTCAAAGATGTCTAAAGGGAACAACATGGATAACACACCTAAGAAGAAGCGCAGCCGCCGCAAGGCGCAGCGCACTGTCGCCGGTGCCGCCGCCCTGACCCTGGGTCTGACGGGAGCGGGTTTCCTCGCCGCGGCAATCGTCCCTAATGCACAGGTTGCAACCGCCCAGCGCGACGATCAGGCCATGATCCAGGAGGGCAAGGACCTCTACGACCAGGCCTGCATCACCTGCCACGGTGCGAACCTGCAGGGTGTCGAAGATCGCGGTCCGTCGCTGATCGGCACGGGTGAAGGCGCGGTTTACTTCCAGGTCAACTCTGGCCGCATGCCGATGATGTCGAATGACGCGCAGGCTGAGCGTAAGCGCCCGCGCTACACCGAGTCGCAGGCGCTTGCTCTTGCGGCTTACGTCGCGGCTAACGGCGGCGGCCCTGAGCTGGTGTACAACGAGGACGGCACCGTAGCGATGGAGGAGCTGCGCGGCAAGGGCTACGACGGGCAGATTCAGGCTGCGGACGTCGCGCGCGGCGGCGAACTCTTCCGTCTGAACTGTGCATCGTGCCACAGCTTCACCGGCCGGGGTGGCGCACTGTCTTCCGGTAAGTACGCTCCGGAGCTTGACCCTGCGAATGAGCAGGAGATTTACCAGGCGATGCTTACCGGCCCTCAGAACATGCCGAAGTTCTCAGACCGTCAGCTCAGCGCAGACGAGAAGAAGGACATCATTGCCTTCATCAAGTCGTCAAAGGAGACGCCGAGCCCGGGTGGCTGGGGACTTGGTGGCCTTGGCCCGGTGTCTGAAGGTATGGCCATGTGGATGATTGGCGTGACCCTTGTGGCCGCAGCCGCGATTTGGATTGGATCCCGCTCATGAGTGAAGTGAAAAAGAACTACACCGACCAGGAGCTTGAGCGCATGAGCAATGCGGAGCTCGCTGCGCTCGGCACCGAGCTCGACGACGTTACCGTCGCCTACCGCAAGGAACGTTTTCCGGTCGAGGGTGACCCGCGAGAGAAGTCCGCTGCTGCAGGCATCAATGCGTGGCTCGCAGTTTCGGTTGTGACCGCGATTGCCTTCCTCGGCATCTACCTCTTCTGGCCGTGGGAGCCGAAGTTCCACGGTGATGAAGGCCTGTGGATCTACACTGCATATACCCCGCTGCTTGGTTTGACTGCCGGATTGTCGTTCCTATCGCTCGGCATTGCGATGGTTCAGTACGTGAAGAAGTTCATCCCTGAGGAGATTTCGGTACAGCGTCGTCACGACGGCCGGTCCTCGGAGCTCGACCGCCGTACCACTACCGCTCTGCTGAACGATGCTTGGGAGACCTCCACTCTCGGTCGCCGCACCGCAATGAAAGGTCTTCTCGGCACTGCCGGTGTCCTCGCCGGTCTCGTGGTGATCGCTCCGCTCGGTGGTCTGATCAAGAACCCGTGGCGCGAGCGTCACGCCCTTGGCTACCACGGCGACGGCACGCTTTGGACCCACGGCTGGACCCTGCACGACCAAGGGGTGAAGATCTACCTCGCTCGCGACACCGGCGCGATCGCGGAAAAGCACGCTGGTGCTGCTGGAGAGCACTACAGCACCGCGGGTGTTTCGCGCTTGGTGCGTATGCGCCCAGAGGATCTTGCGGCCGGTGCCATGGAGACGATCTTCCCGCTGTACGAAGAAGACGTCAACGACGGCGACAAGTACGACCCGAAGCGCGATGTCTACGAGAACCACATGCACTCTCTGCACGGTCCGCGCAACGCGGTCATGCTGATCCGCCTGCGTTCGCAGGACGCGGAAAAGGTCGTCGAGCGCGAAGGCCAGGAAGACTTCCACTACGGTGACTTCTACGCCTACTCGAAGATCTGCACGCACATTGGTTGCCCGACATCTCTGTACGAGGCCCAGACCAACCGCATTCTGTGCCCGTGCCACCAATCGCAGTTTGACGCGCTGCAGTACGGCAAGCCGATTTTCGGCCCGGCCGCTCGCGCGCTGCCGCAGCTGCCTGTCACTATCGACGAAGATGGATACCTCATCGCCAAGGGCAACTTTGTTGAGCCCGTTGGCCCGGCATTCTGGGAGCGTCAGTCCTAATGAGCACGAAACTCGCTAAAGCCGCGGATAACGTTGATTCGCGATACACGATTGCCGGTGTTCTCCGGCCGCAACTGAACAAGGTTTTCCCGAGCCACTGGTCCTTCATGCTCGGCGAGATGGCGCTCTACAGCTTCATCATCCTTCTTCTGACCGGTGTCTACCTGGCCTTGTTCTTCGACCCGTCGATCACCAAGGTGATTTACGACGGCGCGTACCTCCCGCTCAACGGTGTAGAGATGTCGCGTGCGTACGCCACGGCGTTGGACATCTCCTTCGATGTCCGTGGTGGTCTATTCGTCCGCCAGATGCACCACTGGGCTGCGCTGATGTTCATGATGGCGATGTTCGCCCACATGCTGCGCATCTTCTTCACCGGTGCGTTCCGTCGCCCGCGTGAGGCGAACTGGGTGATCGGTGTGACCCTGATCCTGCTGGGCATGATCGAGGGCTTCATGGGCTACTCGCTGCCGGATGACCTGCTCTCCGGCGTCGGCCTGCGAATCATGTCCGCGATCATCCTGTCAGTGCCGATCATCGGTACCTGGATCCACTGGGCGATCTTCGGCGGCGACTTCCCGTCGGATCTGATGCTGGACCGCTTCTACATCCTCCACGTGCTGGTGCTTCCGGGCATCATTCTCGCCCTGATCGCAGCGCACCTGCTGCTCGTCTGGTTCCAGAAGCACACCCAGTTCCCTGGCCCGGGGCGCACCGAGAACAACGTGATCGGTATCCGCATTCTCCCGGTGTTCGCCGTGAAAGCCGTCGGCTTCATGATGATCGTCTTTGGTGTCCTCGCCGGCATGGCTGGTCTGACCACCATCAACGCGATCTGGAACCTCGGTCCGTACAACCCATCCCAGGTGTCCGCAGGTTCACAGCCTGACGTCTACATGCTCTGGACGGATGGTGCCGCCCGTGTGATGCCGGCATGGGAGCTCTACTTGGGCAACTACACGATCCCGGGCGCCTTCTGGGTGGCCCTGATGTGTGGCGTTATGGTGATCCTCTTGATCTCCTACCCTTTCATCGAGGCTGCCGCCACCGGCGATCGTGCGCACCACAACCTTCTGCAGCGTCCGCGCGACGTACCCGCTCGCACCGGACTCGGCGTCATGGGCATCGTGTTCTTCTTGCTGCTTACGATTTCTGGCGGAAACGACCACGTGGCTCACTTCTTCCAGATCTCGCTGAACGCGATGACCTGGGTTGGCCGTATCGGCCTGGTCGTCCTGCCGCCGCTGGCGTACTTCATCACCTACCGCATCTGCGTTGGTTTGCAGCGCTCTGACCGCGAGGTGCTGGAGCACGGTATCGAGACCGGCGTGATCAAGAAGCTGCCGAACGGCGCGTTCGTCGAAATCCACCAGCCGCTGGGCCCGGTGGACGAGCACGGACACCCGATCCCGCTCGAGTACGGCGGTGCCCGCGTGCCGAAGCAGATGAACCAGCTCGGTTTTGCCGACGCGGAAACTGTTGGTGCATTCAGCCCGGCCGACATTGCCGTCACCGAGCGCGTTCGAGACGCGGCGGACGAATACCACCACGAGGAGGTCGAGACCATGCGTCAGCTCGAGGAGACGAAGAACGTCACCGACCGCGACGCGACCTACAGCGACGGTAAGCCACGCAGCTAATCCCGTCATTGATATGGCCCTTTCCCAATGCGGAAGGGGCCTTATCTCTTTGTTACGAGCGGGTAAAATCCTCTGTGAGAGCAAGGTCACTATAGCTCCGGGGGGAGTGCAGGCCCGCTCGTGGTCAGGTCCGAAGGGCTTGGAGAGAAAGCCCAGTTCACAAACCGGTTCCTCGCTTATCGACGGTTCGTGCGCCAAAGAATTGGCAGCGCTAAGGTAACCCCAGATTGGGGGAGTTTGAAAAAATAACGGATCGATAACGGCCGAGTGGGTAGACATCGTCTTTGCCGTTTCGTAATCTGTTCGAGACATTGCGATAACGACCGTTGACGCAAGGTACGAAGACACAACATATACGCCGCTTCTCGGACACCGCGTGCCCCCAATGAGCACGCAGGAACGGGAGCCGGGGGCCCAACTGAAACCAAGGAGTTTCGCCCCTGGGGTAAATGGCCGTGAGGGACGACAGCTTTACTTGTCGCGGAGCGCGCCAGGGCTGATTCTCAAGCCCCACCCGTCAGCTAACCCGGTAGGCGATTGAGAAGGATATGGAGAACACTTTTCGTGGCTAAGCACCGTCGCCAGGAGACCAGCACCGTGGCACGCACCGTGGCAGCTGCAACTGCAGCTGTTGCAGGTGCAACGTTGATGGTCCCGACCGCCGAGGCGGCCGAGGTACGTATTCCGAACACCCCGGTTGCCGTTGAAGTTCCTGGCATCGAGAACGTCCCCGGAATCGCAGCTATTCCGGGTATTGAACAGTGGATCCCGTCGCTGGAGGGTGTCGACGCTGACGCCGATGTCCTGGCAGCCGTTAAGGCAGCGAAGGCTGTTCCGGGCGTTAAGAACCTGCAGGGCTTCAGCGCGTACCTCGACAACCTGGAGGTTCGGTACACCGAGCAGGTGGCTGCCGCTGAGCAGTACGTAGCTCCCGCCGAGCCGGTTGAAGAGATCGTTGAGGAAGCCCCGGTCGTCGAGACTTCCAAGGGTCAGCAGATCGTGGACATCGCGCGCAGCAAGGTGGGTGCACCGTACGTCTACGGCGCTGCCGGCCCGAATGCGTTCGACTGCTCCGGTTTCACTTCTTGGGTGTACTCCCAGGCGGGCATCTCCATCCCGCGCACCTCCCAGGCGCAGGCATCTGCAGGCCAGAACATCCCGCTCGATCAGATCCAGCCAGGTGACATCGTCGTGTACTACGGCGGTGCATCCCACGTTGCAATCTATGCTGGCGACGGCATGATGATCGACGCGCTGAACTCCGGCATTCCGGTTGGCGAACGACCGTTGAACTACATGCCGATCCACTCCGTGGTGCGCTTCTAAAATTGGCGCAGTCTACCCCCGCCCAGCCACCCTGGTGCGGGGGTTTTGCGTGTTCAGCGGCATCTTAGGTTCACTCGAGTCACAACATTTCCCGCCTAGACCAATAGTCCTTTGACCGCCGAATTCCGGGGGTTATAGTGATAGCGGTTTTGGAAACATCAGGAGGAATTACAAGTGGGTAAGCACTCAAAGCGTCAGGTCGGAGTCGGACGTGCGGTTGCGGCAACAACGTTCGGCGCAGTGCTTTCCTCCGTGGTGGCACCAGTTGCCGGCGCCGACGACGTGGATGAGCTGATTGACAAGCTTGAGAATGTCTCCCACGAGGTTTCCGCGAAGGCTGAGGAGATCAAAGGTCTCGAAGATGAGATCGCCGCGGCCGAGGGCCGCGTTACGCAGCTGTCGCGCGAGGCGGAGGTAGCCCGTGGTGCGGCAGACCGCGCAAACGGTGAGCGTGTCGGCTTCCAGCAGAATCTCAACGGCATCGCGCAATCGCGCTACCGCAACACCAACAATGAGCGTCTCCTCACCACACTCGAGTCAGGCAGCCCGCAGGCCGCGATTGACCGAGCTGCATTCCTGAGCACGCTGTCACGCAATGCGGAGCGCACACTGCAGGGGTTGGACAAGGCTAGCCGCAGCGCGACGGAGCGGAACGACGCAGCGGTGGCGGCCGTTACCGAGGCGCAGAAGACCCGAGACGATCTCAAAGCGAAGCGCGGCAAGCTTGAACGAGAGCGCAAGGACCTGGAGTCCCAGGTAAGCGACCTAGAAGCACAGGTGGATGCCCTGAGCCCTGAGGGCATGCAGCGCTGGATCAACAAGGACAATCCGATTGACCCTTATGGCATCAATATTCCGGGGGCTGGCTCGGGTGTGGTGTCCTCGGCAATGGCTCAGGTGGGTAAGCCCTATGGTTGGGGTGCAACTGGACCAAACGCGTTCGACTGTTCGGGGTTGATGGTCTTCGCTTACGCACAGAACGGAAAGTCGATTCCGCGCACATCCCAGGCGCAGCTTGCCGGAGGCACGCCGGTGCCGTTGAGTCAGCTTCAGCCCGGCGACATCATTGGCTACTACCCGGGAACCACGCACGTCGGCATGTATATCGGTGATGGCATGGTGGTCCACGCTTCGGATTACGGCATCCCAGTTCAGGTGGTCGCGTACGACTCGATGCCAATCAGCGGGGCGGTTCGGTACTAGACTCTGTCGCGCTATGCGCGTGCTTATTGTTACCAATGATTTCCCTCCGGCCATCGGGGGGATTCAGTCCTACGTCCGCGATTTTGTCGACGAGATCGTGCGGCGTGAGGGGCCGGAGTCCGTCTTCGTTTTCGCACCGACTCCGAACAAAGAGGAGGCTGCTGCCTGGGATGCGGCCCGCGAATACACGGTCGTGCGCTGGCCCCATTACTTTTTGCTGCCGACTGTCCGGGTGACGCGAAAGATGCAAGAGTTGATTCGCGCGCACAACATCGACACAGTTTGGTTCGGTGCTGCCGCCCCGTTCGCAGCGATGGGGGCGGCCGCGAAGCGCGCAGGCGCAGCACGGGTTGTCGCCTCCACGCACGGCCACGAGGTCGGCTGGTCGCTCGTGCCGGGTGCACGCCGCTCATTGCAGCGCATCGGCGAGCACGCTGACACCATCACTTACATTTCCAACTTCACGCTCGGACGTCTCAAGGACGCCTTTGGACGAGACCCCGACTTCGTCCCCCTGCCGTCGGGCGTGGATACGGAATTCTTCCGCCCCGCGGAACCAGTCGAGCGCCGCGCCACCCGAGAATCTCTCGGCGTTGGCGAGTCTCCACTAGTTGTCTGCAGCTCACGCCTGGTCGCCCGCAAGGGCCAGGATCAGCTCATCCGCGCTATCCCAGCTGTCCGCGAGCGCGTCCCGGGCACCCAGCTCATCATCGTCGGCGACGGCCCGTTCCGTCACAAGCTGAAGCGACTCGCGCGCGACGTCGAGGGTGTCACGTTCACCGGTGCCGTCTCGCGCGAACGACTGCGCGACATCGTCGCAGCCGCGGATGTGTTCGCCATGCCCGCCCGCACTCGCAAAGCAGGTCTCGACATCGAAGGCCTGGGCATCGTCTACCTCGAAGCGCAAGCTTGCGCCATCCCGGTCATCGCCGGCGACTCCGGCGGCGCACCCGAAACGGTCACAAAAGACACAGGTTTCGTCGTCGACGGTCACAGCATCCAAGAGCTCGTCGACAAGCTGAGCTTATTGCTTATCGACGCCCCCTTGGCCGCCCGCATGGGCCAAGCCGGCAGGTGCCACGTGTCGCAGGCGTACTCATGGAAGGTGCTAGGGGACAGGCTGGTGGAAGTGCTCCGAGGCGAAACGCCGGCGGTCTACGATAGCTAGTTATGGCTTCTCATACCATCGGCTTCGATATCGGCGGGACGAACACTCGCGCCGGCGTGGTAGATGCCCACGGCAACGTGCTGGCAGTGCGCTCCACCGAGACCCCGCACGTGGATGCTGAGCTTGAGCAGACCATTGTCGACTTGGTCGCGGATCTGCGGGATGAATTCGACATCTCGGCCGTGGGTATGGCGATTGCGGGGTTTCTCGACCCAGAGTGCGAAATCGTGCGATTTGCGCCGCACCTTCCGTGGCGCGCTGATCGGCCGGTACGCCGCGAGCTGGAGGCTGCGATCGGGCTTCCGGTGCGGCTAGAGCACGACGCGAACGCCGCCGCCTGGGGCGAATACCGCTTCGGGGCAGCGCAGGACGCGGAGACGTGGGTGTTCTTCGCCGTCGGCACGGGCATTGGCGCTACGTTGGTGGATCGCGGTGAGATCTACCGTGGCTCTTTCGGTACCGCGCCCGAATTCGGTCACATCACGGTGGTACCAGGTGGCCGTGTGTGCTCGTGCGGAAAGAAGGGCTGTCTCGAACGCTACGCCTCCGGCACGTCGCTGGTGGACTGTGCGCTGGAGAAGGCGACGCAGGGCAATTACGAGGATTGCGCTTTGTACCGCAAGGTCGTCGATAAGCGGGCGAATGGCCACGATGTGATGGCAGCGGCGCGCGGCGGCGACGCACTGGGGCTTGCGGCGCTGGAAAGCTTCAGAACCTGGCTCGGGCGCGGATTGTCCATTGTTGCCGATGTGCTTGATCCCGCCTGCATCGTTGTGGGTGGGGGAGTCAGCGCAGATGCAGACCTGTTCCTCGACGAGGCGCGTGCGGAAATGGCAGCCAACATGGTCGGCGCCGGCTACCGGCCGGTGCCGCAGGTGCTTGCAGCGGAGCTCGGTCCGCAGGCAGGTATGATCGGCGTAGC
Organism: Corynebacterium glaucum; assembly: GCF_002287505.1. GTDB lineage: Bacteria > Actinomycetota > Actinomycetes > Mycobacteriales > Mycobacteriaceae > Corynebacterium > Corynebacterium glaucum. Next base: position 1,737,389 of record NZ_CP019688.1, on the reverse strand, counting down.
TGATCTGGCCCGCGCCGATGCCTAAAGGGAGTACAAAATATGCAAAACAAGTGGTACTCGTTTTTCAAAGCGATCTTTGGGCCGCCATTGCGGGTCTATAACCGCCCCACCATCGAAGGCGCTGAGCACGTGCCTGAAGAGGGCCCGGTGATTCTAGTTTCAAACCACCAGGCAGTCATGGATTCGTTCTACCTGCCGCTCATGATGCCGCGGCAGATCCAGTTCCCGGCGAAAAAGGAGTATTTCACTACCCCTGGTCTGAAAGGGCGGGTGCAGAAGTTCTTCTTTACCTCCGTCGGCCAAATCCCCATGGATCGCACCAGCAAAGACGCGGGGCAGGCGCTGCTCGACGCCGCTAGTGGCGTATTGGACAACGGTGACGTGTTCGGCATCTACCCGGAGGGAACCCGCTCGCCGGATGGCCGGATCTACAAGGGCAGAACCGGTGTCGCTCGGGTCGCCATGGCCACCGGGGCTCCGGTAGTTCTCACTGCGATGATCGGTACTCGTGACGCGAATCCGATTGGCACCTCAATTCCGCGCCCCGCGAAGGTGCGCATCAAAATCAGCGAGCCAATCGACCCGCACGAGTGGGCTCGCGAGAACGGGTATGACCCCGAGTCGCGTGAGGTCATTCGCCCATTTACGGACTATGTCATGCACGAACTCTCTGGGCTTTCGGGCTACCCCTACGTCGACGCGTACGCCTCAGAGGTGAAAAAGACACTCGAGGAAACGGGAGAGTACCCGGAGGGCACCGAGCCGGGAGGAGCGCTGGAACGATAAATGGATAAAGACCTTCTCACCCGGGTAGGCCTCGTGATTGCCACGGTGGTGCTTTACCTCATTGCAACGCGTGTGGATTTCTATCCGACTGTGGTCGCTCCCGTCGCGGTGATAGTTGTTGCGGTCATCATGTTCTGGCCGCGGCGCTCTAAAGCGGCAGACACGACCACGACCAGCACCCGTGAAGAGATCCGGCACCTCCGCGAAGAAACGCAGCGGTAGCCGTGCGGTTCTTCTACGACACCGAGTTCATCGAAGACGGCGCCACTATCGAGCTGGTTTCGATTGGCATCGTCGGCGAAGATGGCCGCGAGTACTACGCAGTTTCCTCCGAGTTCGATCCGGACCGCGCCAACGACTGGGTCAAAGCCAACGTGTTGGACAAGCTCCCTGATCGTGGGAGCGCTGCGTGGAAGCCACTTGCGACGATTCGCACGGAGGTATTCGAGTTCCTCACTGCCCCGGGCAATAAGCCGGAGTTGTGGGCGTGGGTTGGCGCTTATGACCATGTGGTACTGGCGCAGCTGTGGGGCGACATGCGAGGCCTGCCTGCAGAACTGCCGCGTTACACCAACGAGCTAAAGCAGTATTGGATCATGGCGGGGCGTCCGCGTCTGCCAAGGTTGCCGGAAGGGAACCACGATGCGTTGGTAGACGCACGGCACAATCGTCGAAAATTCCGTGCCTGCGCTGAGTTTCTTCCTCTCGACTCCTCGAGCCGGGTGTCCGTATCGCGAGATCGCCCTTTCAATAGGTGAACGCCCTTCTGACGTGGTACAACTAAAGCCGTGAGTTGGACTGTTGATATTCCCAAAGAAGTGCTGCCTGATCTGCCTCCGATGCCGGGTGATCTGAACGAGCAATGGCTTGACGTGCTATCCCGGGAGGCGAAACAGCAACCGTCTTGGGACACCGACCAGGCCAACTACGTTCGCAAGATCCTCGAGTCGGTGCCGCCGGTCGTGCTCGCCCCCGAGGTGGAAAAACTCAAAGCACAGCTTGCCGACGTCGCACTGGGCAACGCCTTCCTGCTCCAGGGCGGCGACTGCGCGGAAACATTCGAGTCCAACACTGAGCCGCACATTCGCGCCAACATCCGTACCTTGCTGCAGATGGCTGCTGTGCTGACCTACGGTGCGTCCTTGCCGGTGGTGAAGATCGGCCGTATCGCGGGCCAGTACGCGAAGCCGCGCTCTGCCGACCGCGATGACAACGGTCTGCTGAATTACCGTGGCGACATCGTCAACGGTGTCGAGCCGACCGAGGAAGCTCGCCGCCACGACCCTGCCCGCATGATCCGCGCCTATGCGAACTCCTCGGCTGCAATGAACCTCGTGCGTGCTCTGGTGAGCTCCGGCACCGCCGACCTGCACAACATCAACAACTGGAACCGCGAGTTTGTGGCGAAGTCCCCAGCTGGCGCACGCTACGAAGCACTCGGCCGCGAGATCACTCGTTCGCTGGCCTTCATGGATGCCTGCGGTGTCAATGACGACAACCTGCGCACGTCTGAGTTCTACGCCTCCCACGAGGCGCTTCTGGTGGATTACGAGCGTGCGATGCTGCGACTTCACGAGAGCGAGCGCGGCGAGCAGAAGATCTACGACCTTTCCGCCCACCAGCTGTGGATCGGCGAACGTACCCGCGGCATCGACGACTTCCACGTGAACTTCGCCGCGTTCATCGATAACCCGGTCGGTATCAAGCTCGGCCCAACCACCTCGCCAGAGGAAGCCGTCGCATACGCGGAAAAGATCGACCCCGACCGGGAGCCGGGCCGACTCACCATGATCGCGCGCATGGGCCACGACAAGGTGCGCTCCGTCCTGCCGGGCATTGTGAAGGCGGTCGAGGCATCCGGCCACAAGGTCGTTTGGCAGTCCGACCCGATGCACGGCAACACCTTCACCGCGTCCAACGGTTACAAGACCCGTCACTTCGACAAGATCATCGACGAGGTGCAGGGTTTCTTCGAGGTGCACCGCGAGCTGGGCACCCACCCGGGCGGCATCCACGTGGAGGCGACCGGCGAGAACGTCACCGAGTGCCTCGGCGGAGCGCAGGACATCACCGATGTGGATCTGCCGGGCCGCTACGAGTCTGCGGTCGACCCGCGCCTAAACACCGAGCAGGCGCTGGAGCTCGCCTTCTTAGTTGCGGAGATGCTGCGGTACTAAGAGCTCTCAAACCACCGCTGCGTGCTACACAGCGATAAGCGGTGGCACCTGGCCGTAGTTGCCAGAGCCGAACCACCAGCCGCCGATCGCCACCGCAGCGATCACGGCGAAGGCGAGTACAACAAACACTGCTAACCCCACACCACCCCGGTTCGTCACTGGGTTGATGCGGGGCTTTTGCGGTTGTGCCGGGGGCTGGGCGGGCGGCATTTGCTGGGCGGGAGCGTGATAAGCAGGCGGCGCTTGCGCCGGCATCTGCGCTTGGCCTTCGGGGAAGAGGCGTTCCTCGCTGGCGCGGGGTGTGGCCACCCGGGTCTCTGCTACATTCGCCGCGGCGGGAGCACGCTGCGGACCTTCTTCCGGTGCCGGCGAAGGTCGCATGTCGACGTTGGTGGGGTGCGCGGCGGCTCGGGTCGCCGCGGAATTTGTAGGCACCGGCACGGTGTACGCGGGTAGGCGCAATGCTTCAGCGACATCGTCGAGTGCGTGGAGGAATTCCGTCGCATCTCGGAAGCGGTCTTCGGGTGCCCGGGCGGTCGCGGTGGCAACCAGCTCGTCGAAAAGCTTTGGCACGCCCGCAATAAACGCTGACGGGGGAGGGACATCCCCGCGCAACCGGGCGTACGCGTGAGCAATGGGTGTGTCTCCAGCGAAAGGGGTGCGTCCGGTGAGCAATTCGAAGAGTACGATCCCCGCCGAGTAAACGTCAGAAGCGTGCGTCATGGGGGAGCCGTCAACTTGCTCCGGTGACAGGTAGCTCACCGTGCCCACGATCTGATCGGTCGAATGCGTGGCTTCAGCTGCCGCCCGCACAAGACCGAAATCGGCGAGTTTTACCCGGTGATCTGCGTTAATCAGCACATTATCCGGCTTGATGTCGCGGTGGATTAGCCCACGGGCGTGGGCAGCTGCGAGGCCGGTGAGCATGCCCCGCATGACTGAAGCTGCAGCGTGTGGAGGCATTGGCCCCCGCTCGTCGAGAAGCTCGCGCAGTGTGCCTCCAGTGATTAGCTCCATAATGAGGAAAATGGCATTACCCTGCGCCGAGAAATCGTAGACATTGACCAAGTTGGGGTGGGAGAGCTGTGCCATTGCCCGAGCTTCACGGCGAAAGCGGTCGCGAAACACTGGGTCGTGAACGAATTGTTCGTGCATGACCTTGGCAGCAACTTCGCGCCCAAGTCGGGTGTCCACGCAGCGGTACACCGTCGCCATGCCGCCGCGCGCGATCGGCCGATCGATCACGTAGCGGTTGTCTAGGGAGTCGCCCACTGCCAATTGCATGCGTTTCAGTATGCTCACCGCGCAAGCTGAAGGCCAACGGCGCGCTAAACTTGGGAGCCGTGACTTCCCAGCAGAATCTTGATGCGCTCCTTGTCAACGAGGAGCTTCTTCCATTTCCAGACGTAGCTGAGATCCTCGGCGTGCCGGTGACGAAGGTGCACGACATGGTGGGCGCTGGCAAGCTGGTGGTCTACCGCAAGGATGGCGTGAACACGATTCCGGCGGCATTGCTTGACGACGGTGAGCTGTCCAAGTTTGTCGGTGGAGCGATTACAGTGCTTTCCGACGGCGGCTACGAGCCTGCAGAGATCCTCCAGTTCTTGTTCACGGAGGACGAATCCTTACCGGGTAGGCCGATTGACGCGCTGCATGGTCACGGTGCGCGCGAAGTGATCCGCCGCGCGCAAGCGATGGCATTTTAGTTAACTGCGTCGAGCGGTTGATTTGATCGCGAGTGTGCGCAGAATTTCTCCGACTTCGTCGCTGAGGGTGACGCTGTCGAGGTGAGCGAGACCGGAGGTGCTCAGTCGATCGATCTCCTCTTCGACCGCTTCCACAGCGCCGCTGCCCGCGATAATGGATGCAATTTCGTGTACAGCGTCGGGATCTTCGACAGTACCGATGCCGGCGCGCAGCTTAGCTGCCTGACCGGGGCTGGACTCATCTAGGAGCTTAAGTGCGGTGGCGTAAAGCACGGTCCGTTTGCCTTCGCGCAGGTCGTCGCCGGCGGGCTTACCGGTGATCGCTGAGTCGCCGAAGACCCCGAGCATGTCGTCGCGAAGCTGGAACGCCATCCCGATATCGCGACCGTAGCCTCGAAACGCCTCGATGATGGCGTCTGTTGCTCCGGCCAAGGCCGCGCCCAGGTGCAACGGACGCTCGATGGTGTAGGCCGCGGTCTTGTAGCGGTTGACCGTATTCGCCGCTTCGGCCGACTCGCTTCCCTCAGCTTCCAGCATGATGTCGAGGAGCTGGCCTCCAATGACTTCAGTGCGCATGCCCTGCCATGGCTCTGCTGCGCGATCAAGCGCGGCGTTCGACACACCAGACGACCGCCACATGTCCTCCGCCCAGACCAGGGCAAGATCACCGATGAGAATTGCAGCGTGCTCGCCGAACGCTGGCGAACTGCCCAAGAAATCGCGCTGCTGGTGCTCTGCCTCAATAGCTCGATGCACCGTTGGTTGTCCACGGCGGGTATCAGAGGCATCGATGATGTCATCGTGAATGAGTGCGCAGGCTTGGATGAACTCTAGAGCGCTGACTGCGCGCAACACGGACTGCGGATCCTCTTCGCCTGTCTCGAGTCCGCCGCCGCCGACGAACCCTGCCCACCCATACAGCGGACGGATTCGCTTGCCTCCTCCGAGCACGAATTGCTCGAGGTACGAGACCGACTTCTGGAAAGGTGAACCCAGCGCGGCCACCTCGGGTGCGCGGTAGGAGAAGTACTCAGCAAGCTGGGCGTTGACAGCTGCCGGAACCTCAACGAGGTCGACACTGCGGTAATCCACAAGTGCTCCTTTATATGTAGAGGCGCAGATAGTGCGCTATTCGGCCACCTACCCTACAGTGAAGCTATTTCTTGGGTGAGAGCGGTAGCGGTCGGCCGAGGATGGCGAACGGACGGTGGTCGCCGGGATAAAGGTAGTCGCGCGCGATGTCGGTGAACCCGAACTTGCGGTACAGCCCAAACGCGCTATTCGCTTCACCGTCCACTTCCGGCGTAGAGAGCAGTGCCCACTCGGCGGGGGCCAAGCGTAGCAGTTCCGTTAGAAGTGCGGCGCCGATACCGTGGCCCTGGCGAGACGACGAGACATGGATCTCGGCGATTTCGAAGTAGCTGTTGAGGATCTGCTGGCGCTGCTCAGTGATGCCGCCTGATTGTCGCATGCTGCGAAGTAGTTGCCGGTCCCACCAACGCTCGCGGGTGCCAAGAAAGCCGTAGGCAACGCCGACAACATCTTCCTGCTCCACTGCTGCGATTGCGGTGAAGCCTTCCCACATGATTTCTCGGCGCCAAACGTTGATGCGCTGTTGTCGTATAGATGGGTCGTAACCCATGGCTTCTAGATAGATGTCGACCAGGTCGGGTGCCAGCATTGTAAATTCGGCTGGGCTAAGGCGACGGATTTCAACGGTCACCCCATCACCTAACCACGATGAGTGGGGATGTGTGGTATTTAAACGATTCGAAAACATGTTCTATAGAGCCGCACGGAATGTCGAACGGATGTTTTAGGTTCAGGTGCAACAAATCTGAACGCACACAAAGGGGAAAACATGGGCAGCATTGTTTCGGCAACCACTCGGGCAACGTATGGCGCTACTGCATCGCTTTCGCGCAGGGACCAGTTCTTGGCCTCTGCGGAGACGTTGATTGCTGCGGCTCACGATGAGATCGAGGCGGGGCAATTTGATCTCGCCCTAGAAAATGCGTACCGAGGCGCGCTCCGAGTTGCCGGTGCGGCCAACGCCGATTCGCCGGACTTACGGAAGCGTAAACGGCACCCGTCCAGCGCGTGGGAGAAACTGGCGCTTACGGGCGATGATGGGAAGCGCTGGGCGGCACGGTTCCAGACTTACTCTCGGACGAGAGGTCGTGTCGCATCTGGTATTGATACTGCCCCCGATCCGAAACTGGTTCTTCGGTTACTTGCAGACGTCGAGGAGTTCTATAGGGATGTCCATCCGGTGGATCTGCCCCTAGTTGCATAGCCGAGACTGTAAAGGGACGTTTGGTGGGAAGGGCGAATCCCAGGACGAATATCAGTGGCGGGAACAAAACCGATACTATGGCCGTTATTAGGGAAACAATGTCCGCCCATTAGCTGTGGAGTAAACTAGTGTCTCTTTCTGAGCAGGAGCAGCAAGCGCTACGCGAGATCGAGCAATCGTTGCTTGCAGAGGATCCGAAGTTCGGAAGCGATGTCGCCCACGAGGTTGGATTCAGCGACGCGCCGCGAACCGGCCAGCTCACGATGCGCAGCGTCGCTCTCATGGTACTCGGCCTCGTGCTGCTGATTGGCGGTGTTGCACTTGCGTCGATGAGCATGTGGGCAATCGTGATCAGCGTGCTCGGTTTCGGGGTGATGATGGCTGGCGGTGTCATGGCCCTGCGTGCCCCGGTGTCGAATCCCGGGCCAAGTCGGGTTGCGTCGACAGGGGAGCGGCAGCGATCCCAGCGCAGTGTCGCGATGGAAGAGAACTTCCGTCGCCGTTTCGAAGATCGCCAATAGGTAAGGCTGTAGGCAAAGTGCCCCTCCGATTCGGAGGGGCACTTTTTCGTGCCCTCTTCAGGGCTCCCACTTTCACCCACCTTCTTCACCCACCGCGCCCCACTGCAACAATATTGCCAGGTCGGGCGGCGTAGGGGTTGTGGAGGCTGGGTGGGTAGGGCTGATGCGTCGTTGATTTTGTGTGAATAAAGGGGTTCAAGTTAGGCGAGAGACGAAAATTGTGGAAAATCTCCCCACGACTATCATGGCTTTTCACCTGCGGAGATTCTGAAATGTGCGGAGAATTTTGCGCGCCTTCTAGCTTTTGTGGGTTGAAGTGGGTTAAAGTGGGGCGCAGCGGAGAGACGTGGTGTTCATTTTGACTACGTGAAAGCCATGGATCGAAGCCGAGAAAACTTCAGAGCTCATGGTCAGACGGTGAAGGAAAGGTAGGTCGCCCGATGTTTCTGGGAACCTACACTCCCAAACTCGACGACAAAGGGCGCCTGACGCTGCCCGCCAAGTTTCGAGAGGAATTGGCGGACGGGCTGATGGTGACCAAGGGGCAGGATCACTCGCTTGCGGTCTACCCCCGTGAGGAGTTCGCTGCTCGCGCGCGTAAAGCGGCGGCCGCTTCTCGCACGAACCCGAAAGCGCGAGCGTTCATCCGCAACCTGGCTTCCAGTGCAGATGAGCAAACGCTTGACGGATCAGGTCGCATCACGCTGTCGCCGGCGCACCGCGAGTACGCAAACCTGTCGAAGGAGTGCGTAGTCATTGGTTCGGTTGATTTTCTCGAGATCTGGGACGCAGAGTCCTGGGCTAACTACCAACAAGAGACGGAAGCCGCGTTCTCCGCGGCGGACGACGACGACATTCTCTCCGGTCTGCTCTAGGACTGACTACCCGAAGAGCGGGCACCCGACTACTGACGGAGAGCGTGTACGGACTCTGTCCGGGGTGTGAAGCTTCTCTGGTGTACTTCCCCGACATCAGATCAGCCGCCCCGGGCAGGGCTCTACTCGCTCCCCCAACGAGGGAAACCCATACGCGAGGCACTTAACGACGGCAGGGGGTGACACCCAGGATGGCTACCGAAGACCACGGCCACGTCCCCGTTATGCGCGACCGCATGGCCGAGCTGCTCGCCCCTGCTGTTGAAGCTTTCGGCGATACTGCCGTCATTGTCGATGGCACTCTCGGTGCCGGCGGACACACCGAGCACTTCCTCGAGGTGTTCCCCAACGTCCGTGTGATTGGTGTGGATCGCGACCCTCAAGCCCTCGCCATCGCTTTGAACCGCCTCGCTCGGTTCGGGGACCGATTTTCGTCGGTGCAGGCGAGGTTCGACCGGATTACGGAACCCATCGCGGCTGGTGTAGGTCCAGCCTTCGACGCAGTTCGCGAAAGTGGGGTTGCGGGGGCACTGTTCGATCTGGGTGTTTCCTCGATGCAGCTGGACCAGGAAGAGCGCGGCTTTGCGTACAAAGTAGATGCGCCGCTGGACATGCGCATGGACCCGACTACGGAAGTCACAGCAGCGGACATCCTGAATACGTACTCCCACGGTGATATTGCGCGGATTCTCAAGACTTACGGCGACGAACGGTTCGCCGGCAAAATCGCCAGCGCCGTGGTGAAAGAGCGGGAACGCGAACCGTTTTCGCGCAGTGCGCGTCTCGTGGAACTGCTCTACAACACCATCCCCGCTGCGTCGCGACGCACTGGTGGACACCCTGCCAAACGCACCTTCCAGGCGTTGCGTGTGGAGGTCAACCGCGAGCTCGAGGCCGTCGAGAATGCGGTGCCCGTCATCACCGAGATGCTTGGCGTGGGTGGGCGAGCTGTCTTCATGAGCTACCAGAGCCTGGAAGACAAGATCGTCAAATCCGCGTTCGCGGAGCTGACCACGTCGAAAACTCCGCCTGGGTTGCCGATGGACCTTCCCGGAACGGCGCCAAAATTCGCAGCGATCACCCACAGTGCCGAGAAGGCCCCGGAAGCGGAGATTGAACGCAATCCACGGGCGGCACCGGTGCGTGTTCGCGGGATCGAAAAGCTTGCCTCAACCAACGACAACCAGACCGAAGGACAGTGAGAACCATGGCAGTACACAACTCCAACACAATGACGCTGCCGCGCACTCGCACGGCCCCGGCACCGGCCCCGGGTCGCGCACCCGCGCGGCCTGGGGTGCGTCCCCACGTCCCGCACGGCAAATCTCGCGGTCGCCTCGGCTCGCAGCAGGTTGTCTCGGTCCGCGGTCGCCGCGTTGCAGCCCCGGTCAAACCGAAGCACCCGATCTTCGCCGTTGGCGGTATCGCCCTGACCATTCTCGCGATCGGTGTGGCAGTGGCGATGGTGCTTTCGGGCGTGTCCACCACGCAGACCTTCACTATCCAGCAGCTCCAGTCGAAGGAGCGGATGCTGCAAAACGAGGTCGAGTCGCTTAACCGTGATCTGGAGGATCTGCGCTCGTCTGCCGAAATTGCGCAGCGTGCCGCAGACGCAGGCATGGTCGTTGCGGCCCAGCCGGGCATCATGGAAGTCACTGCCGACGGGGCGCTCGAACAGCGCCGCGAACCGAATCCGGAAGCGGTTGCGCCAGTGGTTGACGTCAATGGTGCCCCGACCCGTGCAGATCGTGCGACCTCCAACCGCCGGGCGGTCGACGAGGTCGCGGACAACCTCACCCAAGTCCCGGGCGGCAACGTCTTGGGAGAGGAACATTCACGCGCCGAGGCTCCGGCCAACGTCCCCGATACCGCTGGTCCGCACCTCGACAACGTGGCGCCCTACCAGCCGAACGTTCCCACCGCGTTCTAGCGTGTGGCGCACGCTGGAACCGACCGTCAACGTGCAGTATGGGGGGGTCGATACAACTAGTGCAAGGTAGGTGACACACGCTCGTGGTCAGGCCGGCTGAGCCAAACAACCGCATTCGAAAGCGCGAGACTGCGAATGTACCGGTGCGTCAATCCCAAATCACCAACCGCCGGTCGTCCTGGTTCGCGGTCGCTTTCCTTGTACTCGCCGCTGTGCTGATCGGGCGCCTTTTCTGGGTCCAGGTGGTGTGGGGGCCAGAACTCCGCGAGCAAGCGCAGGCTCAGCGCGCACGCGTCTACACCGAGCCTGCGCGCCGAGGCGAAATCGTAGATCGCGAGGGCAACCAGCTCGCTTACACGATGCAGGCGCGATCGCTTACCGTCTCCCCAGTCACGCTGCGCAACGAGATCCGCCAGCAGCAGGAGCTACAAATGCGTGTCGACGGGCTGTCTCGGGACTCCATCGACGCCCAGATCGACGCTCGTGTGGAAGACGTGCTTCGAACCATGGCCAACGAGATCCCCAGCATGATTGGGGATGGCGTGGTTGAGGAGGACGCTGCGTCGTCAAGCGAAAGCTCCAACCGCAAGGTGGGCGACGTGAGCTCTCGAGAAATTCTGGACAAGCTGCATGCTGACTCCGACTATGAGGTGCTGGTGCGAAACGTCGACCCGGACGTGGCGGCGACCATTGCGCAGACGTTCCACGGGGTAGCGGCAGATCACCAAGATATCCGCCAGTACCCGAACGGGGCGATCGGCGAGAACGTCCTGGGCAGGGTCTCCATGGACGGCCACGGGCAGTTCGGCCTGGAGGCGTCGGGTGATTCGATGCTCACGGGCATTAACGGAAGCTCCCGCGAGGACGTCTCCGGCGACGGCCAGGCGATTCCCGGCACGCTGCGCGATGTGGTGCCCGCGGTGGATGGGTCGCGCGTCGAGCTGACCATCGATCTGGATCTGCAGACGTACGTGCAGCAGACGTTGGAGCAGGCGAAGGAGAACTCGCAGGCGCTTGACGCGCAGGCGGTGGTGCTTGACGCGCGAACCGGTGAGGTGCTGGCAATGGCGAACACGGGCACGATCGACCCGAACGGCGACCTGGAAAAGCAGCTCTCCGAAGGCCGCGATTTTGAGAACGACTCGATCTCCCACCCCTTCGAACCGGGTTCTGTGGCGAAGGTGATCACCGCGGCCGCCGCGATCGAAGAGGGGCTGACCGATCCGTTCGAAGTGCATCAGGTGCCCGGCTCCATCGATATGGCGGGCGTGACCGTCTCGGACGCGTGGCCGCACGGTGTCGTGCCGTACACCACTGCAGGTATCTTCGGAAAGTCTTCCAACGTGGGCACCTTGCAGCTTGCGCAGCGGCTGGGGGAGGAACGCTACTGGGACTACCTGCAGCGCTTCGGCCTGGGCCAGACGACCGGCATTGAGCTGCCGAACGAGACTGCTGGCCTATTGCCGGTTCGCGAGCAGTGGTCCGGCGGCACCTTTGCCAACCTGCCGATTGGCCAGGGCATGAGCTGGTCCGCGCTGCAGATGGCGAGCGTTTACCAAGCGCTTGCCAACGGCGGCGAGCGCATCGAGCCACGCGTGATTTCCCGTGTCATCGGCCCGGACGGCCAAGAGGTGGACCAACCCAAGCCTGAGCACACCCGTGTGGTCAGTGAAGAAACCGCGCACACTGTGGTGGACATGTTCCGCTCCGTCTTCCAGTCCGATCCGGCGGGCGTACAGTCGGGTACCGCGGGTGGCAACGAGCTTGAGGGCTACCAGCTCGCGGGCAAGACCGGCACCGCACAAAAGGTGAATTCGGAGACCGGGGCGTACTCGCAGCACCAATTCTGGATCACCTTCGCCGGCATCGCGCCTGCGGACGATCCGCGTTTTGTCGTGGCAGTCATGCTCGACGAACCAAAGCGCGGTCCGCTCGAAGGGGGTGCCGGCGGTCAGTCCGCTGCGCCGGTGTTCACGCAGATCGCAAACTGGCTGCTCAACCGCGAGAACGTCCCCCCGTCTCCCCCCGCTGATCCCTATATTCTGCAAGCGGACTAGACATTAAATTACAACTGTTTAGGAAATGGCTAAGAGCAGTGGGAGAGAAGGAGGCGTACCTATGACCAATTTGCACCACCCGGGTGACGGGCCAACGCTGCGACGTCTCGCAGAAATCGCAGGTGCCAGGGTTGTGAACGCGCCTGCCGAGGAGATAGTGGTGCCTTCAATCAGTCTCGATTCGCAGGCGCTCGAGCCCGGCGGCATGTTCGCTGCGCTACCCGGCACTCGCGTCCACGGAGCAACTTTTGCTGCCGGTGCTGCGGCCGGGGCCATCCTCACCGACGACGAGGGCTTTGCCATTATCGACGGCACCGACAACCGCCGTCCTGTCCTCATCGTCGATGATGTGCGTGCCGTGCTCGGCGCGGTGTCGGCCGAGATCTACGGGCACCCTTCCGAGCGAATGACGCTGATCGGCGTGACCGGCACCTCGGGCAAAACCACCACCACGTATCTGCTCGAGCGCGGTTTAACCGCCGCAGGGTGCAAGGTGGGGTTGATTGGCACCACCGGCACAAAGATCAACGGGGTGGACGTGCGCACTTCGTTGACCACGCCGGAGGCGCCAACCTTGCAGGCGCTGTTTGCCCGCATGGTGCGCGAAGGGGTCACGCACGTGGTGATGGAGGTGTCCTCCCACGCACTGGTGCTGGGCAGAGTCGGCGGGACCCAGTTCGATGTCGCTGGATTCACTAACCTTTCCCAAGATCACCTTGATTTCCACCCGACGATGGAGGAGTACTTCTCCGCAAAGGCGATGTTCTTCGACCCTGCCTCACCGCTTGCGGCGCGGCGCGCCGTGGTGTGCGTGGATGATGAGTGGGGCGAAAAGATGGCGCAGGTGGCTGAGCGCCCGGTGCGGGTGGGCACCCGCGGCCAGGCCGACCTCGACGTGTCCGCGCAGCAGCTCGCCGTTGAAGACACGGGTGCGCAGGAAATCGCGATAGAGCTCCGCGGCACGCGCCATACGTTCCGGCTGCCCATGCCTGGCGCGTTCAATGTGGCAAACGCGGCGCTGGCTGTCGCCCTTGCCGACGCGGTGGGTGTCAAGGCTGGTGAGTTCATTGCCGGGCTCGAAGCGGCCTCCGTGCCGGGGCGTATGGAGCGCATCGACTGCGGGCAAGACTTCGTCGCCGTTGTGGACTACGCCCACAAACCCGCAGCCGTGGCGGCAGTCTTGGACACTTTGCGCGGCCAGGTGCAGGGGCGCGTCGCTGTCGCAGTCGGCGCGGGAGGCGACCGCGATGCGTCGAAACGCGCACTCATGGGTGCGGAGGCTGCGCGACGAGCCGAGCTGGTGATTGTTACAGATGACAATCCGCGCACCGAAGATCCGGCGACGATCCGCGCCGCTGTCCTAGCCGGCGCCCGAGAGGCAGCCGAGCCGGGCACCGAAGTGCGGGAGGTCGGGGATCGCAGAAATGCCATCGAACAGCTCGTAGCTTGGGCCAGGCCCGGCGACGCGGTGATCGTGGTTGGCAAAGGGCATGAGGTCGGCCAAATTATCGGCGATACCACGCACCACTTCGACGACAGGGAAGAAATGCGCCGCGCACTCACAGGCGGCGGGGAGTAAGGGAATGATTACGCTTTCATTGCAGCAGATCGCCGACGTTACCGGCGGCGTCGTGAGCCCGGAGGCCGACCCCGGCGCGCTGGTGACTAGCTTCGTCGAGTTCGACTCCCGCAAAATCACCCCAGGCGGACTTTTTATCGCGCTGCCTGGCACGCGAGTTGATGGCCACGACTTCGTTGCTAAAGCTGTGGAGCAAGGTGCAACTGCAGCGCTTGTTACTCGTGAGGTGGGGGAGCCTGCCATCGTGGTCCCAAAAACCGAGCCACGGGAAGGCGACAACTCTGATCTCGCCGCGAACGACCCAGACGGCTCCGCAGCTGGTGTCGTGGAGGGCATGTCCAAACTGGCGGCTCACGTTGCCCGCGAGCTCGTGGCCCACCACGGCCTGCGCATCACGGGCGTGACCGGCTCGGCGGGCAAGACTTCGACCAAGGATCTGATTGCCGCGGTGCTTTCTCGCAGCGGTGAGACGGTGGCGCCTCCGGGGTCGTTCAACAACGAGCTCGGCCACCCGTACACGGTGCTGCGTTGCACCGAGGACACGAAGTTCCTCGTTGCGGAGCTGTCCGCCCGCGGCATCGGCCACATCGCGCACTTGGCAGAGATTGCGCCGCCGCAGGTGGGTGTTGTGCTGAACGTTGGCTCGGCGCACATCGGTGAATTCGGCTCGCGAGAAAACATTGCGCGCGCGAAGGGTGAGCTCGTTGAGGCGCTGCCTGCCGCCGCCGACGGGGGAGTGGCCGTGCTCAACGCGGACGACGAGCTCGTTTCCGCGATGGCCTCGCGCACCCAAGCCCGCGTGGTCACTTTCTCAGCGGCAGGCGCCCAGGCGGATTACTACGCCACCGACGTCGAACTCGATGAGCTGGCCCGCGCCACCTTCACGCTGCACAGCCCGGCCAACCCGCCGCAGCGCGTGCGCCTGAACGTCTTCGGTGTGCACCAAGTTTCCAACGCGCTCGCCGCCGCAGCGGTGGGCATGGAGTGCGGCATCGCTGCACCCGAAGTCGCAGACGCGCTGAGCAGCGCCCACTCCGTATCCGTCGCGCGTATGGACGTGAACACTCGCCCAGACGGCGTCACCGTCATCAACGACGCGTATAACGCGAACCCCGAATCCATGCGCGCCGCTATCGCCGCGCTCGGGTTCACCGCAGCCGCACGCCCGGGTGCGCGCGCAATCGCCGTCCTCGGTGAAATGGGGGAGCTGGGACAGGATTCGGTCGCCGCGCACGCATCGCTTGCCGACGAACTTTCGCGCTACCGGGTCACCCACCTTGTGACGGTTGGCTTCAACGATGCCACAGAAGCGCTGGCGACTTGCGCCCGCGAGCACGGCATTGAAACTACTGAGGTGGAGGATGCCGAAGCGGCTGCCGGTGTCGTCGATAAGCTTGTGGCGTCTGCTCCCGCTGGCATTGACGGCTGGCACACCCGCGAGCACCGCGATGTTGTGCTGGTCAAGGCATCAAACGCGCTGGGTCTGTGGGCAGTGGCTGAACGGTTGCTGCCAGGGCATACCCTTGATGGCGACAAAGCTTAAAAGGACACCACATGATTCAGCTCATCATCGCAGGAATTGTTAGCTTCCTCGTTGCCATCTTCACCACCCCGCTGCTGATCCGGTACTTCCATCACCGCGAAATGGGCCAGGAGATCCGCGAGGACGGGCCCAAGTGGCACGCCAGCAAACGCGGCACGCCGACCATGGGCGGCATCGCCATCTTGCTCGGCATCACCGCGGGCTACTTCTTCAGCGGGTTGTACGCCGTGTTCAGCGGTCACGAAAGTTTCACCGCGTCCGGATTGATCGTGCTGGGGCTGACACTGTCGCTCGGCCTGGTGGGTTTTGCCGATGACGGCATCAAGATCTTCTTCAAACGCAACCTGGGTCTGAATAAGACGGCGAAATTGCTCGCGCAGCTCGCGATCGCGCTGATCTTCGGCCTGCTTATCCTGCAGTTCCCGGACCAGAACGGTCTCACACCTGGGTCGACGTTTTTGAGCTTCGCCCGCGACATCGAGACGATCGACATCGCCGCCGGCGGCGGCATCATAGGCACGACCCTCTTCCTCGTCTTCAGCTACATCCTGCTCGCGGCCTGGTCCAACGCCGTGAACCTCACCGACGGCCTCGACGGACTTGCGGCCGGCACCACCGCGCTGGTCATGGCCGCATACACCTTCATCACGTTCTGGCAGTTCCGTAACTCCTGCGCCGCGGGCGCCGCCCCGGGCTGCTACTCGGTGCGCGACCCGCTCGATTTGGCTGTGCTTGCGGTCTCCGGTCTCGGTGCCAGCATCGGGTTCCTGTGGTGGAACGCTGCACCCGCCAAGATCTTCATGGGCGACACCGGCTCGCTCGCCCTGGGCGGCCTCGTCGCCGGCCTCTCCGTCTGCTCGCGCACGGAGCTGCTGATGATCATCGTCGGCGCGCTGTTTGTCTGCGAGGCCGCCTCCGTGGTCATCCAAGTCGTCTCCTTCAAGTCCACCGGCAAGCGCGTCTTCCGCATGGCCCCGTTCCACCACCACTTTGAGCGCGGCGGCTGGCCCGAAACCACGGTGGTCATCCGTTTCTGGCTCATCGCCGGCATGTCGGTGGCGCTCGGCACCGCCGCGTTCTACAGCGAGTGGCTCGGTCAAGTCGGGGTGCACCTGTGAGCCTGCCGGCAGCATTCGAGCGCGGCGTCATCGTCGCCGGCGCTGGCGTTTCCGGTACCGGCGTTGCCAAGCTCTTCCGCCAACTCGACGTCCCCGTCCTCATTGCCGACGACAACGCCACCGGCGAGGGTATCGTCACCACAGCCGAAGCCCGAAACCACTTTGCAGAGGTCGGTACGGTTGTCACATCTCCAGGTTGGCGCCCGAATTCACCATTGCTTGTCGACGCCTCGTTTGCCCGCCTCGAAGTACTCGGAGACGTCGAAGCCTGCTTTCGCCTCGACCGCGCAGGGATCTTCGGCCCGCCGCGGGACTGGCTGGTGGTCACCGGCACCAACGGTAAAACCACCACCACCGGCATGCTGGCCGCGATGATGCACCAGCTCGGCGAAGACACCGGCAAACGTGCGCAGGCCTGCGGAAACATCGGCCTTGCGGTCGCAGACGCTCTCACCGCACCCGAGCGCGTCGACGTCCTGGTCGCGGAGCTGTCGAGCTTCCAGCTCTTCTGGTCGCCGCAGCTCGTCCCGGACGCCGGGGTCCTGCTCAACTTGGCCGACGACCACATCGACTGGCACGGCAGCTTTGAGCACTACGCCACCGCCAAGGCCCGGGTGCTCACAGCACCCCACGCTGTCGCAGGTATCGACGACTCGCACGTGCGAGACCTCGTCGCCCGCACCGGCCGCGAGGACATCATCGGCTTCACCCTCGGCGCACCTGCGCCGGGCCAGCTCGGCGTGGTGGATGGCCGGTTGGTGGATAACCGCAGCGGCCGTCTCACTGACCTCGCCTCCGCGGACGGCATCGAACCCGCTGGCGCGGCGGGAATCCTCGACGCACTTGCAGCCTCCGCGGTGGCGCTTACCCAAGGCGCGCGGCCGGAGCACATCCAGACCGCACTGCAGGAGTACCGCGTAGAGGGCCACCGGGGCGCGATCGTGCACTCGGCGGGCGGAGTGGACTTCGTCGACAACTCCAAAGCCACCAACCCGCACGCCGCGGATTCCGCGCTCACCGGGGCAGGCAGCGTCGTCTGGGTGGCCGGTGGCCAGCTCAAGGGTGCCGCCGTGGATGAGCTCATCGCCGCTCACGCCGACCAGTTCCGCGCCGTCGCGCTTTTGGGCACAGACCGCGAAATCTTGCGTGAAGCCCTCTCCCGCCTCGCCCCTGAGGTCCCGGTGTTTGTCACAGACTCCACCGACCCGGAAGAAGCAATGGACGAAGTTATCGCCTATGCCGCAACCGTCGTAAAGCCTGGCGACACTGTGCTGCTCGCGCCGGCTGCTGCAAGCCTCGACATGTATTCGGGAATGTCTGCGCGTGGCGACGCGTTTGCCGCTGCCGCAATGAGACACTACTAAGCATCAAGTAGAGCTTTAGACCCCGACCGAGAGGCGTGATGCACCTATGACGGTCCGCGGCACCCGTCGTCCAGCCCCGAGCGCTGCGCGCAAGCCCGCCAAACCACAGCCACAGCCAGCGCCGCAGCAACCGCGCCGTGCACCCGAGTCCGGCATCGCGCGCGCCACGCAGAAGCTACACCAGGCAATGGAGGCGCGTCCGCTGCTCGACTACACCATGGTGCGCACCATCGTGCTCATCCTCGCCGGCCTCGGCATCGTCATGGTGATGAGTTCTTCGATGGCGACCTCGTTTGCCGCGTCTTCGTCCGTGTGGTCGCTGGCGATCCGTCAAACGGTGATGGTCGCCTTCGGCCTGATCGCGTTCTGGTGCGCCCTGAAGACCCCGCCCGAACGGCTGCGGCGCTGGTCCAGCTGGATCATGCTCGGCGCCGTGCTTCTGCTGATCGCCGTGCTGATCCCGGGCATCGGTACCGGTCGCGCAGAGGTTGGTTCGCAGTCGTGGATTGTCATGGGACCGCTGCGCCTGCAGCCTTCTGAGGTGGCACGCGTAGCCATCGCGATCTGGGGCGCCCAGGTGCTTGCCGGCCGCGACCCGAAGCGCCTCTTCCAAGCCAACAACGGCTTCCCGCTGTTCCTCTCCGTCGCAGCACTGTGCATCCTGCTCATCGCAGCCCAGGGTGACCTCGGCATGGCCGTGTCCTTCGCCGTCGTCGTGGCACTCATCCTGCTGTTCGCAGGGGTGTCCTGGAAAGCCGTCGGGCTCGCGGCGTTCGGCGGCGCCTTGGTGCTGGTCTACGAGTTTTTCTCGGGAGGCTTCCGATCCGACCGCTTCACCGTCTACTTCGACGCATTCTTCGGCCGGTTCCACGACACCCGCGGCGTGGCCTTCCAGTCGCACCAGGGCTTCCTTTCGCTTGCCGACGGCTCCGTGTTCGGCGTAGGCCTCGGACAATCCCGCGCGAAGTGGTTCTACCTGCCTGAAGCACGCAACGACTTCATCTTCGCCGTCATCGGCGAGGAGCTCGGCCTGTGGGGCGGCGCGCTGGTCATCATCCTCTTCGCGCTGCTCGCTTACTTCGGGCTGCGCACCGCGCGCCGAGCGCAGAACCAGTTCCAGTCCCTGATGGCGGCGGCACTGGCGGCCGGCGTGGTTTCGCAGGCGTTCATCAACATCGGCTACGTGATCGGACTGCTGCCGGTGACCGGTATCCAGCTGCCGATGCTTTCCGCCGGCGGCACCTCCGCGATCATCACCTTGGCCGGCATGGGTGTGCTCGCCTCGGTGGCGCGCCACGAGCCGGATGCCATCTCCGCAATGCAGAACTACGGCCGTCCCGCCTTCGACCGGGTACTTGGAATCGGGGAACCGCAGGCACCGTCGCAAAGCCGCAACGCGAGCCAGCGCCCGCGCCGCAGTGCCGCCGACCCGGGCCGCTCTGCCGGAACCGCGCGTCCCGCCCGGCCTGTTCGCCCCAGCCGCCCCGGCCGTACCGTGGCCGATGCTGAGCGCGAGGCCCGCTTCGGTACCCCGGTCACCGGGAGCCGCTCGAGCCGCCGCGAGCCCCCGCGTTACGATGACATGCGCAGAGCCAGCTAGCGAAGTAAGGGGCAAGTGAAACATGGCACCAAGCGTTGTTGTCGCAGGTGGCGGCACCGCAGGACACATCGAACCGGCGTTGGCGGTAGGTGAAGTCCTCCGCGACGCCCATAACGCGAACGTTGTGGCGCTGGGCACCGAACGCGGTCTAGAGACCTCCATCGTGCCGGCCCGCGGCTTCGAACTACGGCTGATCGACCCGGTGCCCATCCCGCGCTCCAAGCCGTGGCTACTCGCGGGCGTGCCGTTCAAGCTGAACAAGTCGGTGAGCCAGACGCGCCGGATCCTCAAAGACACCGGTGCGCAGGCGGTCTTTGGTACCGGCGGCTACGTCGCAGCTCCGGCGTATCTCGCCGCGCGCTCGCTCGGCATCCCGTTCTACGTGCTGGAGACCAACGCGCTTGCCGGCATGGCGAACAAGCTCGGCGTGCGCCTCGGTGGCACCGGCTTCAACGCCGTGGCGAACTCCGGCATGCCCGGTGACGTGGTCGGCATTCCGGTGCGTCCCGGTGTGGGCGTCGACCCCGACGGCGCGAAGGCCGAGCGCGGCCTGAAGATGTGGAACCTCGATCCGGACCGTAAGACCTTGCTGGTCACCGGTGGTTCGCAGGGCGCGGTGCGCATCAACGAGGCGCTCGCCGGCGCCGTAGAGCGCCTTGTCGCAGATGGCTTCCAGATCCTGCACGCCTACGGGCGCAAGAACGACGCGCCCGCCGCGCACGAGCACTACACGGCGGTGCCGTACATCGATGACATGGAGGCCGCGTACGCAGTCGCCGACATGGTGGTGTGCCGCTCCGGCGCCATGACTGTCGCTGAAAACTCCGCCGCCAGCCTGCCCGCGGTCTACGTCCCGCTGCCGCACGGCAACGGTGAGCAGGGGCTCAACTCGGCGCACCTCGTGTCCGCCGGGGCCGCAGTGCGTATCGACGACGCCGCGTTGACGCCGGAGTCGTTGTACACCGCGGTCAGCGAGATCCTTGGCGACGACACCCGCCTCGCCGACATGCGCGCAGCCCTGGCCCAGTCCGGTGCAGGCAACGTCGCGGAAGACCTCGCCGCTCGGATCATCCACGACATCGCAAGTAACACCGATCAAGCAGTGGGGAGCAAGTAGATGTACGACCTGTCTCGTGTCCACCTCATCGGCATCGGCGGTGCCGGTATGTCCGGTGTCGCCCACATCCTGCTGGACCGCGGCGCGGTGGTTACCGGCTCCGATGTGAAAGACTCCCGCCCGGTGCGTGCGCTGCGCAGCCAGGGCGCGACGATTGCGATCGGCCACGCGCCGGAGAACCTCGAACTCGCCGGCGAGCTGCCCACCGTCGTGGTGACCAGCTTCGCCGCGATCCCGAAAGACAACCCGGAGCTGCTCCGCGCCGCGGAGGCTTCCATTCCGGTGATTCGCCGCTCGGATCTGCTCGGCGAACTCATGGAGGGCTACACCCAGGTGCTCCTCGCTGGCACTCACGGCAAGACCTCGACCACCTCAATGGCAGTTGTGGCGCTGCAGGCGGCCGGGGCAGATCCGTCCTTCGCTATCGGGGGCCAGCTCAACCGCGCCGGCACCAACGCCCACCACGGCGCGGGCGATGTCTTTGTCGCAGAGGCCGACGAATCTGACGCTTCCTTGCTGCGCTACAAGCCTGATATTGCCGTGATCACCAACATTGAGCCGGACCATCTCGACTATTTCGGCACCCGCGAAGCGTATTTCAAGGTCTTCGACGACTTCGCTGACCGCGTCACGGACGAGGGAGCGCTCGTGGTGTGCCTGGACGACGACAATGCAGCGGCGTGCGGTGAACGCGCAGCGGCGCGCGGCATCACGGTCAAGGGATACGGCACGGCAGAAGCCGCCGCGCGCCACCCGAACCTCACCGCTAGCGCCGTGATCACCGGAGAGGTGCTTGACGGTTCCAACGTCGATGTCACCATAAAGCTCGCAGAATTCGGCACCGTCACCTACACGCTGGGCGTTCCCGGCCGACACATGGTGCTCAACTCCGCGGCGGCGCTGCTCGCAGGCTCGCTTACCGGGGCTGACCCGGTCAAGCTGGCCGGGGGCTTAAGCGACTTCACCGGGGTGCGCCGGCGCTTCGAGTTCAAAGGCCAAGCGCCCGACGGCACCCGCGTCTACGATGATTACGCCCACCACCCAACCGAGGTCGCGGCGGTGCTCACCGCAGCGCGCGAAAAGGCGGTCTCGGAAGGCGACGGCGCCCGCGTGGTGGTGTGCTTCCAGCCGCACCTCTACTCGCGCACCCAGGAGTTTGCCGCCGAATTCGCCGACGCGCTCTCGCTGGCAGATGCAGTGGTCGTCCTCGACATCTTCGGGGCCCGCGAGGCGCCGGTCGAAGGCGTCGACTCGCGCATCATCACGGACCGCATCTCCGACGACTCCGGCACCACCGTCAGCTACGAGCCGGACTTCTCGGTGGCCCCGCGCACCGTTGCCGCGCTGACAAAGCCGGGCGACATCGTCTTCACCATGGGCGCGGGCAATGTCACATTGCTTGCCGACGAAATCCTCTACGCCCTCCAGGAAAGCTAAGCGCGGCCCCATGTCGACGAAAATCAGTGTCCCGCCACCCGAGGAGGCGGAGGAGCGCCAGCCACGGCAGCCTGAGGAGCAGCGCCCGAAGAACCGGCGTCGCACCATCGGCATTGCAGCAGGATGCGTGGCAATCGTTGCCGCCTTGGCCGCGATTGCACCGTTCACCCCGGTCATGGGGGTCAAAGAAGTCACGGTGGAAGGAAACCGCACGCTCTCTGCGGACCAGGTCCGGGATCTGGCGGGCATTGCGCCGGACACTCCGATGGGCCGCGTCGACGTCAACGACGCAGCACACCGCGTCGCCTCCGATCCGTGGATCAAAACCGTGACGGTGGCACGCAACTGGCCGAACACCGTCGACGTCGCGCTTGAGGAGCATGTCGCCGTTGCCTATCTCAAGCAGTCGGATGGCGCGCACCTCATCGACCGCGACGGCAAGGCTTTTCTTGTCGCCGAGCCGCCCGCCGGCGCCGTGGAGCTCGTTGGGGCCCAAGCGGATAACGAGCAAGTCATGGCGGATGCGGTCGACATCGCTTCGTCGATAAGCGATGAAGCTCGCGGCGAGATTGCCGTGATTGAAGTGGGACCCTTTAACCATGTGTTGAAGACGCACGATGGGCGCACGATTTACTGGGGTGCGTCGGAGGACAACCAGAACAAGGCATACGCGCTCGAGGCGGTGTTGCAGATGGAGGGCAGGGAGTTCAACATCACCAACCCGCAGCTGGTCACGTCGAAGTAGGGCAGCGTTAAACGGCAGCAAAACCCCTGGTCACAACCCTAAAGTAGAGGTTGAGGGTTGTGACACGCCGACCCAGAACACGAAAAAACTCGCCTCGTCCCTAAAGATGGGAAGCACTGCAAAACCCATCCACTTTGAAAGGCGAGATCCACCACCATGACCTCTCCAGCCAACTACCTCGCCATGATCCGCGTTGTCGGTGTCGGCGGCGGCGGCGTCAACGCCGTGAACCGCATGATCGAGGAAGGTCTCAAGGGCGTCGAGTTCGTTGCCATCAACACCGACTCGCAGGCGTTGCTGTTCACCGACGCTGATACCAAGCTCGACATCGGCCGAGAGGCCACCCGCGGACTCGGAGCCGGCGCGAACCCGGAGGTTGGCCGGACGTCCGCGGAGGACCATAAGCAGGAGATTGAGGAGTCGTTGAAGGGCTCCGACATGGTCTTCGTTACCGCCGGCGAGGGTGGCGGCACGGGTACGGGCGCGGCGCCGGTGGTGGCCGGCATCGCCAAGAAGATGGGTGCGCTGACCATCGGCGTGGTTACCCGCCCGTTCACCTTCGAGGGCAAGCGCCGCACCCGTCAGGCGATGGAGGGCATCGAGAACCTCAAGGAGGTTTGCGACACCGTCATCGTCATCCCGAACGATCGCCTACTGCAGCTTGGCGACGCCGACTTGTCAATGATGGACGCGTTCCGCGCCGCAGATGAGGTGCTGCACAACGGTGTCCAGGGCATCACCAACTTGATCACCACCCCGGGCGTGATCAACGTGGACTTCGCGGACGTGCGCTCCGTCATGGCCGACGCTGGCTCCGCGCTCATGGGTGTGGGCTCCTCACGCGGCGACAACCGCGTCACCACCGCTACCGAGCAGGCGATCAACTCGCCGCTGCTCGAGTCCACCATGGAAGGCGCGAAGGGCGTCCTGCTCTCCATCGCCGGCGGCTCGGACCTGGGCATCAACGAGGTCAACACCGCGGCCACCATCGTCGCCGAAAAGGCCGACGAGGATGCCAACATCATCTTCGGCACCATTATCGACGACAACCTGGGCGACGAGGTCCGCGTCACCATCATTGCCACCGGCTTCGACGAGAAGGCCAACAAGCTGCCGGAGCCGAACATGGAATCGGCGGGTTCCACCGTGGTCGAGTCGGAGCACGCTGCTGAGACCGCCACCCCGGCACCCGCACGCGGCTCGTTGTTCGACGATCGCCGCGCCGACAGCGCGACTACCTCGAGCAGCGCCGGCAGCGACAACGGCGGACACCAGGCCCGCCACCGTTCCGACTCTCCGCGCTCGGGAGGCCTATTCACGGATCGCGACGGCCGTGACTCGCGCGAACCCCGCGACACCCGCGACACCCGCGGTTTTGACGACGACTTCGACGTCGACGTGCCTGACTTCATGCGCTAGTTTGGCCCGCATGGCAGATCTTTCCAATCGCCCCGTCCGCATGGTGTTCACTTCCCGTGCCGGCGGGGCGTCGTCGTCCCCGTACGGCTCGTTCAACCTCGGCGATCACGTCGGCGATGACCCGACCCACGTCGCCGCCAACCGCGCCCGCCTCGCGCGCATCCTCGGCCTCAACGCAGCGCAGTTTGTCTGGATGGAGCAGCTCCACACCAACACGGTCACGGTGGTGGACGGCCCGCAGTCCGAACCTGTGGAGGCGACTGACGCCATAGTCACCCGCGAGACCGGCCTTGCCCTCTGCGTCCTCGTCGCCGACTGTGTCCCCGTGTTGCTCGCGGACCACTCCGCGGGCGTAGTCGCCGCCGCGCACGCGGGCCGGCTTGGCGCACGCAACGGCATTGTGAAAAAGACGGTGGAGACCATGCTGGAGCTCGGAGCTACCACTCCCAACATCCAGGTACTGCTCGGACCGGCCGCGGCGGGGGAGACCTACGAGGTCCCCAAAGAGATGGCGCAAGACGTCGAGAAGCATTTGCCCGGTGCTTTGACCACAACCCGCAAGGGAACCACCGGCCTGGACATCCGCGCGGGCCTCGTTCGCCAACTTCTCAGCCTGGGGGTTACCAACGTCGACGCTGATCCGCGCGACACCATTACGGACACCGACTTCTTCTCCTACCGCCGCGAAGGCACCACCGGCCGCCAGTCCGGCGTGATCTGGTTGACGGGGGCAGCATGAGCAGCATGATCGCCGACAACCTTGAGCGTGTTCAGTCCCAGATCCGCGAGGCCGAGCGCGCAGCCGGCCGCGAATCTGGCAGCGTCACCCTCCTGCCGGTCAGCAAATTCCACCCGGTCGAAGCCATTCGCGACGTCGCGGCGCACGGCATCACCATGGTGGGAGAAAACCGCGAGCAGGAGGCAAGGGAGAAAGCAGAAAAGCTTGACGACGCCTGCGGGATCGCCATGATCGGCCAGATCCAGTCCAAGAAAGCGAACTCGGTCGCACGCTGGGCTTCCGAGGTGCACTCTTTGGACTCCGTCAAGCTCGCGAACGGCCTCGACCGCGGCATGTCGCTCGCGCTGGAGCGCGGCGACCGCACGAGCGACACCCTGCCGTGCCTCATTCAAGTCTCCGCCGACGGCGACACCTCTCGCGGCGGCATCACCCGCGAGAGTCTCGACGAACTCGTTGCCGCCACCGAGGGCGCAGCGCACCTCCGTCTCAAAGGTTTCATGGTTGTCCCACCGCTGGACGCTGAGCCCCGCGCGGTGTTCGAAGAGCTTCGCTCGCTTACCGACGAATACTCCGAACGCGTCGGCCGAAACCTCGTGCTGTCGGCTGGTATGAGCGGTGATTTCGAGACGGCAATTGCATGCGGATCCGACATCGTGCGTGTCGGTACTGCGGTGTTCGGCCCGCGCCCCGTAGTCTGAGCGAAACGCGAGCACTTGCCCAATACACCCCAGCTAGGAGCATCAAATGTCCTTCATTGGCAGCGCAAAAGAGTTCTTCGGTTTCGGCCCGTACGACGAGGTTGAGGACACCTACTACGACGAGCGGAGCTACCGCGAGCCGCGCGCCGAGCAGGTACCGCAGACGTCCCGCTCCGCCCACTCTGCTCACTCCGCCCACTCTGCCCACTCCGCTCAGCGCGGCGCAAGCTACACCGCCTACGAGTCCCGCTCCTTCACCCCGGAGATTGTCAGCACCGCACCGCGTTCCTACAACGATGCCAAGGAGATCGGCGAGCCGTTCCGGGATGGCGACGCCGTGATCATGGATCTCACCGATCTCGACACCGCTGATGCCAAGCGCGTCGTCGACTTTGCCGCTGGCCTGTGCTTCGCACTGCGTGGCAGCATGCTCAACCTGGCTCGTAATACCGGCTCGCGTCGCCGCGTGTTCGCGATCGTGCCGGAGAACGCTCGCATCACCACCGACGAGCTCAAGCGCGCGGCCCGCCTCGCCTAGTTGGCGCGATACCGCGCAAGGGGGCGCGGTAGGTAGGGTTGGTAGCCGTGGCATTCGTAGGAGCAATTCTTTACGCCTTGGTGGGCTTGTACTCGCTCGTGGTGGTCATCCGCATCATCATCGAGATGATTCAGGGGTTTTCCAAGCAGTTTGATCCACCGTCGTGGTTCTTCGTTGTGGCTGAGCCACTTTTCGTGATCACTGATCCACCTGTCAAGGCCCTTCGCCGCATGATTCCACCGCTTCAGGCGGGCGGGGGGATTGGGATCGATATCAGCGTAATTGTGCTGTTCATCGTGCTAATGATCATCCAAATGCTCATCAATGGGCTGTTGATCATGCCAGGTATCCGGGCATAAAGTTCAATGTCTGGTGTAGATTCAGGGTATAAATAATTCTTGAACCGAATTCTTAACCGAAGGGAACGCTCATGCCGCTGACACCCGCAGACGTGCACAATGTAGCTTTCAGCAAGCCGCCAATCGGGAAGCGTGGCTATAACGAGGACGAGGTCGACCAGTTCCTCGACCTAGTAGAGGACACGCTCGCGCAGCTGCAGGACGAGAACGACGACCTGCGCGCTCGCGTCGAGGAGCTCAGCAACGGCGAGGCATCGTCGGCTGCAGCTACCCCGATCCGCTCTGATGTCGACGAGTCGGCGATCCGACGCGATGTCGAGGAGCGGCTGCGCGCTGATTACGAAGCCCGTTTGCGCCAGGCGAAGGAAGCCCAGGAGCAGGCTGAGTCCCAGGTTGCCGCTGCACGTGACGAGGCGAAGAAGGCGCGTCAGCAGGCGGAGGAAGCGAGGAAGGCCTCGGGCAACTCCAACACCGAGGTGAAGGCCGCTGCGTCGTCGCGAACCGAGGGTACAGCATCAGCGGACACCCACGTGCAGGCCGCTAAGGTGCTTGGTCTCGCGCAGGAGATGGCAGAGCGCCTGACTTCCGACGCACAGGCCGAGGCGCAGAGCATGCTCACCGAGGCGCGCAGCGCCGCCGACAAGCAGCTCACCGAGGCGGACACCAACTCGAAGCGTCAGCTCCAGGATGCGCAGAAGCGCGCGGAGCAGACCACCCGCGACGCCGAGCAGCGCGCAAATCAGACCACCCGCGAGGCCGAGCAGCGCGCCAACACGCTTGTGCTGGATGCCCAGAAGAAGGCTGAGCAGACCACTAGCGATGCCACCTCCCGCGCGGAGGCACAGATCCGCCAGGCGGAGGAGCAGGCGAAGCAGCTCCAGGCTGAGGCAGAGCGCAAGCACACCGAGATCATGAACACGGTGAAGCAGCAGCAGACCGCGCTGGAGAACCGCATCGCAGAGCTGCGCACCTTCGAGCGCGAGTACCGCACCCGTCTGAAGACGATGCTGACCTCCCAGCTCGAGGAGCTGGAGTCCCGCGGCAGCTTCGCACCAAACGAGAAATAGTCCGCTCGACAACTGTGCGCTACGATAAGCGCACACACGCAATGATCCGGCCATCACCGGGGAGCGTTCCGGAAGAACAGCACCACGCTCAGTAGAACCGGACGTATCAGGGAAGACGTCACTTCCTCCACAACGAAGCGGAGCGCGCTACGCGCTCAAGCAGGGTGGTACCGCGCATCGCAAGCGTCCCTGCGTTGGATGTGGAGGAATGCGTGATGGTAGGCAACGTCTATCCCAAGGTCGATCTCACCGGGGGCAGCACCAAATTCCCGGACATGGAACAAGAGGTGCTGAAGTTTTGGAACGAGGACAACACGTTCCAAGCTTCCCTTGAAAACCGCGAAGGGTGCGAGGAGTACGTCTTCAACGACGGCCCCCCTTTCGCCAACGGCTTGCCGCACTACGGCCACCTGCTGACCGGCTACGTCAAAGACATCGTCCCGCGTTACCGCACGCAGGCGGGCTACTTCGTCCCCCGCGTGTTTGGTTGGGACTGCCACGGCTTGCCCGCGGAGCTCGAGGCCGAGAAGCAGCTCGGTATCACCGACAAAGCCCAGATCGAAGACATGGGCTTGGAGAAGTTCAACGAGTACTGTGGCCAGTCCGTCATGCACTACGCGGACGAGTGGGAAGAATACGTCACCCGCCAGGCCCGCTGGGTGGACTTTGAAAACGGCTACAAGACCATGGACCCGGAGTACATGGAGTCCGTCATGTGGGCGTTCAAGGAACTCTACGACAAGGGCCTGATCTACCAGGGCTTCCGCGTGCTGCCGTATTCGTGGGCTGAACACACCCCGCTGTCGAACCAGGAGACCCGCCTGGACGACTCCTACCGCATGCGCCAGGACCCGACCGTCACCGTCACCATGCCGCTGACCGGCGCGCGCGAAGGCTTCCCCGCCCAAAAGACATGGGAAGAGCACCCAGAGCTTCACGACGCCGCCGCAATCGCGTGGACCACTACTCCCTGGACTCTGCCGTCAAACTTGGCGCTCGCGGTGCATCCGGAGGTGGAGTACAGCGTTGTCCGGACCGTCGATAAGCAATTGCTCCTGGCAACTGACCTGCTGGGTGCGTACGCGAAGGAGCTGGGCGAGTACGAGGTGCTGGCGACGTTTGCTGGCGCAGAGCTCGAGGGCCTGACCTATGAGCCGGTGTTTGACTACTTCAGGGACACCGAGAATGCATTCATGGTGCTTACCGCTGATTACGTGACCACCGAAGACGGCACCGGTGTCGTGCACCAGGCCCCTGCGTTCGGTGAGGACGATATGCTCATCTGCGAACGCTACGGTGTCCCGCTGGTCATTCCCGTGGACGCAGACGGCAAGTTCACCTCGCTCGTGCCGGACTACGAGGGCAAGCTGGTGTTTGACGCGAACCGCGACATCATCCGCGACCTCAAGGAGCGCGGCCGCGTGGTGCGCGACCAGACGATCGAGCACTCCTACCCGCACTCGTGGCGCTCGGGCGAGCCGCTGATCTACATGGCGCTGCCGGCGTGGTTTGTGAAGGTCACGGAGATCCGCGACCGCATGGTGGAGCTCAACCAGGAGATCGAGTGGATCCCGTCCCACATGCGCGACGGCCAATTTGGCAAGTGGCTCGAGGGTGCGCGCGACTGGAACATCTCGCGCACCCGCTACTGGGGTTCACCGGTGCCGGCGTGGGTGTCGGACAACCCGGAGTTCCCGCGCGTGGACGTCTACGGCTCGCTGGAGGAGCTGGAGCGCGACTTCGGTGAACGCCCCAAGTCGCTGCACCGCCCGTATATCGACGACTTGGTGCGCCCGAACCCGGACGACCCGACGGGGCAATCCATGATGCGCCGCGTGCCGGACGTGCTGGACTGCTGGTTCGAATCCGGGTCGATGCCGTTCGCGCAGTACCACTACCCGTTTGAGAACGTCGAGGAGCACGACGTGCGCCAGCCGGCGGACTTCATCGTGGAGTACTCGGGCCAGTCCCGCGGCTGGTTCTACGTGCAGCACGTGCTGTCGACCGCGCTGTTTGACCGCGTCGCGTTCAAGAAAGTCGTCGCGCACGGCATCGTGTTGGGCAGCGACGGGCAGAAGATGTCCAAGTCGAAGGGCAACTACCCGAACGTCAACGAGGTCTTCGACCGCGACGGCTCCGACGCGATGCGCTGGTTCCTCATGTCCTCGCCGATTCTGCGCGGCGGAAACCTCATCGTCACCGAGCAGGGCATCCGCGACGGCGTGCGTCAGGCGATCCTGCCGATCTGGAATGCGTACACCTTCCTGCAGCTCTATTCGTCGGAGGAGGCGCAGTGGTCGGTGGATTCCACCGACGTGCTCGACCGGTACATCTTGGCCAAGACACACGACATGGTCGCCGGTGTCGGTGCCGCGCTCGACGAGGTCCGCATTGCCGATGCCTGCGAGGAGCTTCGCCAGTTCGCCGACACGCTGACTAACTGGTACGTGCGCCGTTCCCGCGACCGCTTCTGGGAGGGCCAGGAGGCGCACCCGGAGGCCTTCAACACGCTGTACACCGTGCTTGAGGTCACCTGCCGCGCCGCGGCCCCGCTGCTGCCGTACATCACCGAGGTGATCTGGCGCGGCCTCACCGGCGAGCGCTCCGTGCACCTCACCGACTACCCGAAGGCCTCGGATCTGCCGTCGAACGAAGAGCTAGTCGCCACCATGGACGCCACCCGCGCGGTGTGCTCCGCAGCGTCGTCGGTGCGCAAGGCGCGTAAGCTGCGCAACCGCCTGCCGCTGCCCGCGCTCACCGTCGCGCTGCCGAACGCAGGCCAGCTGCAGGACTTCGCCTCGGTCATCCGCGACGAGGTCAATGTCAAGGAGCTTGTGCTTAGCGACGATGTGGACGCCGCAGGTTCCTTCGACGTGGTTGTCAATGCCAAGGTGGCTGGCCCGAAACTGGGCAAAGACGTGCAGCGGGCGATCAAGAACGTCAAGGCTGGCAACTACGTCCGCGATGGCGAGAACGTCGTGGTCGATGGTGATATCGTGCTGACCCCGGAGCTCTACACCGAGCGTCTCGTGGCCGAGAACCCGGAGTCCACGGCGCGCGTCGAGGGCCCGAACGGCACCGTCGGCTTGGTTGTTCTGGACACCGAAGTCACCGAGGAGCTGGAAGCTGAGGGCTGGGCAGCGGACGTGATCCGCGGCCTGCAGGATGCGCGTAAGCAGGCAGGTCTGGCCGTTTCCGACCGCATTGCGGTACGCCTGTCGGTGCCCGCGGAGCGCGTCGAGTGGGCGGAGCGCCACGCGTCGCACATCGCTGGCGAGACGCTTGCGACCGACTTCACGGTCGTGTCCGAGCCTCTGGATGGGGCGGTAGAGGTCATCGACGGCGTCACCGCGACCGTCGAAAAGAACGGCTAGCTACTCTTCGCCCTGCTCTTCTCCGAGGTCGAACGCGTCCACGCCCGAGAGACTTGTGGGATCGAGTCGGGTGGTAATCCCGATTCGGTTCCACGCGTTGATGGTCACGATCGCCATCAGCAGGTTGCGGGCGTTCTTCTCGCCGTGCTCGGCCTCAACGCGGTTCCACAGCTCGTCCGGAACCGACTCGTCACCGTGGATGCGCGTCACCGCGTCTGTGAGCTCGAGGGCAGCGGCTTCTGCGGCGTTGAATTCGTCGCGGTGATCCGTCCACGCTTCAACTTGGCGGATGCGGTCTTTCGACCAGCCATCCTTGCGCGCATCCCGGCGGTGCATCGCGAGGCAGTAGACGCATTGGTTTAGCGCGGATGCGCGCAGCTGCACCAGGTGCGACATGTCCTTGTCCACTCGCGCTCGCACGAAGGTTTCCAAACCAACCATCGGCGCGTAAGCGACTTTGGGGATGGGTTTGCGGTTTCGACTAGGCATGTTTCCAACGTACTGTGGTCAGTTCCTCGACTGTCACCTTCGATTCAGCTTGCGGCTCGGCGGTGCGCACAATCAGTGCGCGCCCCATGCCAATCCAGCCGATGAACGGAGACTCATTGACCGAAACGGGCTGATGCACATGCCCAAGCAACCACGCGTCGCAGCCGTAGTCAAGCAGCTCTTCCCGAGTGCATGGTAAGCACGGGTTGTTGGAATGCTCGCCGGTGAGGCTGGTGTGGAGGATGCCGAGGTTGACGGTGCCGTCGATAAGCAAAGGAAAGCTCCCGACAAGCTCGCGCGGGTCTTTGTCGACCTCAACCCCTGCGGTGTGCACTGCGCAGCTGCCCATTAGGTAGGTGGCGGGGGAGGGTGAGGCGACGGTGACGCCGGTGGGGAGGTCGAGGTTGTGGTGGGTGTCGTGGTTGCCGGGGGTGAACAGGACGGTGTCGAAAAGCGAAAGGCCGCGCTCGAAGAACTGGTTTACCTCGTCGTATGTGACTTCGGTGAAGCGCTTCCGGTCGATGATGTCGCCCGCCATGATCAAGTGGCGCGCGCCCGCTTTGGCACCCTGGTCGAGCGCGTCGAGGGCCCATGCGAGGCCTGGCCCAATTTTCTTGTCGCCGGACTGTTTGCGGCCGAGGTGGATGTCTGCGAGCGCGAGAATGGGATCCATGGGGTCCACGGTAGTGGGTGCTTGTCCGCGAGGCGGACAACTGTGAAGCGGTGGTTGAGGGTCGTCCGCGCGGCGGAGGAGAGTCAAGCGGGGGTTGAGGGTTGTCCGCGCGGCGGACAACCAGAGGTGGACCCGGAGCGCAAACACAATAAACGGCAACTCGAATTAGGGAAGTGGGCGAGGGTCAATGAGGTGTGCAAGCGAATCTAGATTCGAGGGCCTGCACCACTTGAAACCGAGGTCGGTACCCAATCGGGGTGCGGGCGATCGCCGACAGGATCCTTGGACTTCATCGCCTTTCGAGTTCGGCTCAGGTGCAAACGCCGCCGCAAAAATCGCAGAGTTTAACCAATTCAATCTGGCCCTGATTTTCGGCGAAGTACCGCCCCTCCGCTTGCGCAGGTACTAAAAGTTTAGTAGCTACTATAAGTATAGTATCTAGCGAGACAGGCAGGATGGTAGCAGTTATGTCAGAAGAGAAAGTCGTGGCGGACACCGCCCCAAGTCGATGGACTTTGCCTATAGTCCTTGTGGCGCAATTCATTACGCCGATGTCGATTGCCGGTACGGGCATCGCTCTTCCGCAAATCTCCACTGACCTTGGAGCAAATACGACAGCACTTCAATGGGTAGTGAACGGCTTTAACGCCGCGTTTGCACTCGGTGTTCTCGGCTGGGGAGCTGTAAGTGACCGTATTGGTTATCGCATGACTTTCGCCATCGGATCGACCCTTTTCTCGCTGTCTAGCCTGATAAGTGCGGCTAGCCCGTCGCTGCTTTTGCTTGATTGCATGCGAATTATCGCAGGGTTCGGGGCGGCAGCCGTCCTCACTGGGGCCAGCTCTATGCTCTCTAACGCTTATGAAGGCAACGCGCGAGGCCGAGCATTCGCCCTCTTTGGAACGATCAACGGATTGGGCTTGACATTAGGTCCGACTATCTCAGGAATTCTGGTTTCGAGCTTCGGTTGGCGGGGAGTTTTTGCTGTTCATGGCGCGATTCTTGCGTTGGTTAGTCTGAATACAAGATTCCTTCCTGCAGCCAGCGGCGCTGTGCAGGACCCGAAAGAGACGAAGGCACCTCTGCTTGACCTCTCCATTCTTAAGAACAGAGAGTTTCTCGCCATGTGTTTGGTGCCGATTGCGGGCTCAATCGGATTCGTTACAATGCTGACCTATTTACCTTCTGCCTTCAGTGGCATTAAAGGTATCGGTCCGGGACGAGCTGGCCTGATCATGCTTGCAATGACAATCCCCGTCGTAGTTGCGCCAATTCTGGTGGCTAAGTTAATTGAGAAGGTCTCGTGGATCACGGTTGGCTTTGTGGTGTACCTCAGTCTGATCTGCCTAATTGTCGGAGACCTTGGACTTGTGTTGCTCACGCCCGAGGGATCAATCGGGCTCGTTATCGCTCCGATGATCTTGCTTGGATTGGGTTTCGGCCTACCCATTGGCCTTGTAGATGGACACGCACTGGAGGTAGTTCCTCCTGAAAGGACTGGTACAGCTGCTGGCGTGCTCAACTTTTTCCGTGTGGGTAGTGAGGCGTTGTTCGTCGCCGGGTACGCGTTCATACTTTCTGTGCAAATTCGACACCAGCTTTCCGGTGAAGCCGCGACGAATACCGCAGCTGGGCAACCGGGCCATCCAGATGTCTATGCCGACGCTTTCGGGACCAGCGCGCTCATACTGACGGTCCTTGTCTTGCTTGTGACCGTGTCTGTTGTACTCGTAAGGCGTAGATCCAACTCTCGGTCAAATGGATAGGAGTAAGGAACAATAGGCTCAGCTATTCGTTTATTCGATATCCGAGTCGTTCCCGGTCTCTGGGGTGATTCGATGGAGGTCATTTTGCCGAACTGGCTGAACAGCTGCCGACGTTTTCTCCAGCAGCGACCCCTGAGAACATCAACTGGGACACGGGAGTATGAGTGCATCGCCCCGTATTACGGCTTGAAAGTAAAAGATTTCTTTCCAATAGTTCGCGTGGTCTATTCAACCTGGAATGATGTTGCAAGACTCTGAATAGCTACTATTTTGTTAGTTGCTTCATTCCTTGATGGGAGACCGCATGGCTGATCAGGATGGCCACCCAAGTGTCGACGAGTTTGACCTCTCTAAGATTTTGCATGCGCTGTCAGACGCTAACCGACGCAAAGTAATCGTAGAATTGGCTGCTCAGCCCGATGGTACTGAACAATTCTGTTCAGAATTCGGTACCCCATGGGCGCCTTCGACGCGAACACATCACTTCAAAGTTCTGCGCAATGCCGGTTTGGTCTGGCAGCGTGACGTGGGAAATGGACGCATGACGCGTCTGCGCAGAACTGATCTTGAGAAAGCGTTCCCCGGCTTGCTGGACCAGATAATTATCTCGAGTGGAGGCGGCCAGCTGGAGTGATAAAGACTTCAAGATTGGGTCTTGGACTCAATGGGATTTTGTCTACCTCCTTCCAATTGGGTGGCGTTGTCCAAAGTGCACCACGGTGCGCTACCTGCTGCGTTAAATCGAGTGGGCAGAGGGCGGCGAAACCAACATCGACAACCTCATCCCCTTGTGTTCAAGCTGCCACTCGAAGGTGAGCCACGGCCTTGTGGAGATCCGGGCTCGGGGTTCAGCCATCGAACTCAGCTTTATCGACGGCTCGCGGTTTCTGGCCAGCGTCAGAGGGCTTCCGGAGCGGGTGGAGTCCGCTGAGGTGCGGGACGACCTCACCTTCGCCTAGCCAACCGCGCCCGGCACACGCCGGTGATGCGATGAGCAATCAGCGGAGGCCAGCGGGGCTCCAGGTACCGTGAGGGACATGTCACGTTGGGTGCTGCACATCGATATGGACGCGTTTTACGCATCCGTGGAGCAGCTCACCCGCCCAACGCTCAAAGGTCGCCCGGTGCTCGTGGCGGGGGTCTCGGGCCGCGGGGTAGTCGCAGGCGCGAGCTATGAGGCCCGCAAGTACGGCGCCCGCTCCGCAATGCCCACCCACCGGGCGGCGCGGCTCGTCGGACCGCAAGCAGTACTCGTCGCACCCCGGCGTCCCGTCTACTCCGCAGCCTCCCGCAGGGTATTCGAGATCATCGCGCGCCACGTAGATGTGTTCGAGCAGCTCTCCATCGATGAGGCCTTCATGGAGCCATCGGTGCTTTTCGACGCCTCACCCGACGCGGTTACCGAATGGGCCAACGAGCTCCGCGCGGAAATCAAACGCGAAACCGGCTTGCCGAGCTCGATCGGCGCGGGCAGCGGCAAGCAGTACGCGAAGATCGGCTCCGGTTTGGCGAAACCAGACGGTGTGTTCGTTATCCCGCACGAGGAGCAGTTGGAGATCCTGCACCCGCTGCCGGTTAACGAGCTGTGGGGAGTGGGGCCGGTGACCGGCGCAAAGCTGAAAGCGGCAGGTATTGAGACGATCGGTGATCTCGCAGCGCTGACTGAGAAGGAGGTCGAGATCGCGCTCGGGGGTGTCGTCGGCAAGCAGCTGTGGCACCTCGCGCGCGGTCACGATGACCGTGCAGTCGCGCCCCGCGCCGAGTCGAAGCAGATTTCCTCCGAGCACACCTATCCAAAGGATCTCACGACCGCGCCCGAGGTCGACGCAGCACTCAAGCGAGCGGCCGCAGAGTCGCATCGACGCTTGCGCAAGGATGGCCGCGGCGCGCGCACAGTGACAGTGAAGCTGAAGATGTCGGACTTCCACACCGAGTCACGTTCGGCGACCCTGCCGTACGCCACCGATGATGAGGAGACGCTCTTGGCCACCGCGTTTCGTATCATGCGCTACCCGGATGAAGTCGGCCCGATCCGGCTGGTGGGTGTGAGCTATTCGGGGCTGGAGGATTCGCTGCAAGACGTCCTGTTTCCCGAGCTCGACCAAACAATCGTGAAACCAGTGCAAACGGATTACGAGTCCGGGGTATCGGACCGCGCCGGCGGGCCGCAGGTGGAGGTCATCGCTGATGCTGCGCCGAAGGCGGGGCAGTGGCAGGCCACGCAGGACGTCTACCACGAAGAGCACGGCCACGGCTGGGTGCAGGGCGCGGGCAAAGGATGGGTCACCGTGCGGTTTGAAACCCGAGCCACTGGTCCAGGTCGCATCAAAAGCATGCGTGCCGACGACCCACTGCTCCACCCAGCAGACCCCCTCGACAGCTTGGACTGGGGTGATTGGCTAGAGCAGTGAGCTCGGGTCTGTTCCTGTGGCCAACGCGGTGATGAGCGCGATGCGGGCCTGGCCGGGGGAGAGGGAGCCGGCGGGGAGGGCGCCGAGTTCGCCGAGAGTGGCGCCACCGCCGCCCCCGCCGTAGGCGAATTCCACGCCGCCACGCGGAACCGAGGTGGAAACGACAACGGGGATGCCACGCTCGATGGCGCGGCCGAGGGCCTCGCCCATGGCGGGGGAGACATTGCCAGAGCCGAGTGCTTCGACGACGATGCCGTCTGGGTTGGTGTTCGCGGCGAGCTCGACCAGCGTGCCGTCGGCGCCGGGCCAGGCGCGCAGGATGGGTACGTTGATGCCGCTGAGCGTGGCGCGCGGCACTGGGGCGGGGCGCGGCTGCGGACGCTCGGTGGTCAACGCGAACGCGCCGAGGTCCGCAGTGGAGGCCTTGTACAGGCCGCGGGCCGGCAGGGTGTCGCCGTCGAAGTGCACGAGGACGCCCTGGCCGCGGCGCAGCGGGTCAGCGGCGACGTCGATGGCGCGGCGCAGGTTCTCCGGTCCGTCGGTGTGCGGGTGGTCGGAGGGGTGCTGCGCCCCGGTAAGGACAACGGGTCGGGGATCGTGGTGAATGAGGTCGAGCGCCAGGGCTGTTTCTGCCAGCGAATCGGTGCCGTGGGTGAGGACGATGCCGGTCACGGAGTCGTCGATAAGCGATTGCTCGATGAACTCTGCGAGCGTGTCGATGTCGGCGAGGGTGATGGCTGAGGAGTCGAGGTTGGCTGCGTCATAGACCCCGACACTTTCGGCGGTGCCGGACTGTTCGACAAGCTCAGCGGCGGTGAGCGTTGGCCGGCGCGTGCCGGTAGCATCCGTGGTGCACGCGATGGTGCCGCCGGTGGAAATCACGAGAACAAAGTTGCCCATGTGCACTAGCGTGCCAGAAGTGGCGGTGTCGTTTGGGGTTCGGCGTGGGGCTATGGGTACGCTCGTGGTGTTACACATGTGAAAGGGAGAACACGTGCATACACAAAAAATTGCCGCTGCTGTTGCTGCGATTGGCCTGAGCGTGGGGCTGGCCGCCTGCTCCGATGAGCAGGATGCGGCGGAGGAGACCACGACTGCCGCTGCGCCGTCGAGTGAACAGCAGACCCAAGCCGCTCCGGTGGCGGAGATGCCGACGGTGGCGGAGCTCAACTCCGTGATTCAGCGCGCGGCGGATCCGAACCTGCCGATTCAAGAGCGCATGCTCACCGTCCAAGGCGGTGAGAACGTGCCGGAGCTTTTCGACGTCATGACGCAGTCCCAGGTTGAATCCGGCGCGAACTTCCAGGTCGTGGAGCCGGTGCTGCCGGACTTCGAGCCGAACCAGGTGCTGGCTGCGGTGAACCT
The DNA here is from genome assembly GCF_002287505.1 of Corynebacterium glaucum. Lineage (GTDB taxonomy): Bacteria > Actinomycetota > Actinomycetes > Mycobacteriales > Mycobacteriaceae > Corynebacterium > Corynebacterium glaucum. The sequence goes on along the minus strand of NZ_CP019688.1, from coordinate 1,699,640 downwards.
CACCGCGCCGGGCCAGGAGCCGACGCTGATCAACGACGTCACCTTCGTCAACGAGGGCGGCCACTGGAAGCTGTCCCAGATGTGGGCCTGCAACCTGATTTCCTCGACCCTGCCGCCGGAGCAGGTGCCGGCAATGTGCAGCGCGAATCCGCCGGTCGCGCCGGCTCCGGTTGATCCGGGCCAGGGTGGCGCGCCAGCACCCGCAGCGCCGGCAGCGCCTGCCGCACCTGCAGCACCTGCACCTGAGCAGGGCTACCAGCAGGCGCCGGGGCTGTAGGAACGCTCGGCTTTACAAGCGATCCTCGCGCCAGAGTTCGCCCGTCCACATGGTGGACAGGGTGAGAATCCTGGCGCGAGGATCGTTTTGCTCGATGCGGCGGCGCCACTGGCGGCGCACCCAACGGTCGTGACTGGTGATGATCACGGTGCCCGCAAAGTCGAGCAAAGCATGCTCGAGCTCTTCCGCGAGGACGAGTGAGAGGTGGTTCGTCGGCTCGTCGAGAAGCAAAAGATCCGGCGGCGAGGCCAAGATGATGCCGAGCGAGACGCGGCGGCGCTGGCCGAGCGAGAGATCTGCGAGCTTTTTCACCGCTTGTTCGGGGGTCATGAGCCCCATTTCCACCAGGTCGGGCGTGCCGTCGGGGGTGTGGCTTTCGAAGATCTCCGCGGCGGTGGCCTCAAGGTCGTGCCAGGCGTCGTCCTGCTCGAGGCGGGCGATGGTGAGCTCTTCGGGGATGAGCAGCTCGCCCTCGTAGTCGGTGATGGTGCCGTCGATGATTTTCAGCAGCGTGGACTTGCCGGAGCCGTTCGGGCCTTCCACCAGAAGGTGCTGGCCGGGCTGCACCTTCAGGGAAAGGGGCATTAGGCGGTCGGGCACCCGCAGGTTCACGGCTGTCACCGCAGGCACGCCTATCGACGTCGCCGTGTGCGGCGGCACACCGGTGAAGCGCAGACGTTGCGGCGGGGCCGGAATAGCGCTGCGTTCGAGGCTGTCCAGCCTTTGTTCGGCGGCGCGGCGGCGTGAGCCGACGGTCTTCGCCGCGCGGTCGGCGTAGAACTTCGCCGCCGCGCGAGTTTCCGTCTTGTTTTCCTGCGAGTTGAAGACGTCCTCAGCGGTCTGCTCCGCGGCCTTTTCCAGCCGGACGCGCTCGTGTTCTTGGGCGGCGTAGTCGGTTTCCCAGCGGCGGCGTCGGTCCTCGCGCGCCTTGAGGTAGTCGGTGAACGCGCCGGTGAAGCGCGCACCTTGGCGGGTCGCCTCGCCGTAGCCGCCTTCGGCGCCCAAGCCGGGGTCAAGATCGACGATGCCGTCGCACGCGGAGTCGAGGAAGTAACGGTCGTGGGAGGCTGCGAGCACCGGTCCCTTGAACGCCTCGAGCTCACCGATGAGGAAGTCCACAGCTTCGTCATCGAGGTGGTTCGTTGGCTCATCCAGCACCATCGCATCGACTGGTCGCAGCAGAAGCGTCGCCAGAGCGAAACGGCGGCGTTGGCCGCCCGACATCTCCCCAAGCGGGGTCTCCAGCGGCACGTTGGCTAAGTCCAGGCCGGCGAGCACGGTGGCAATGCGGGCGTCGAGCTCCCACACGCCGGAGTTCTCGGCGCGGGCAAGCGCGCGGTCAAAGGCTTCCGCCAGCTTTTGGTTCTCCGGCTCCTCTGCCATTTTCTCGGAGTACGTTGCGATGTCGGTTTCGATTTGTCGGAACTCGTTCACAGCGGCGTCGATAAGCGTGCTCGCGGGCTCCGTGAACGGCAGTGAGGTTTCCTGGGCGATGAACCCGGTGACCGGCGGCGTGATCAAGGTGCCGACGTCCGGTGTGAGCTCCCCGGAGATGATGCCGAGGAGCGTTGATTTACCCGCGCCGTTCTCGCCGATTAAGCCGGTGACGGATCCCGACGGCACGGCGAACGAGATGTCGGTGAGCACACGGTTGCCGCCGGGGTAGGAAAACGAGATGCCGTCGAGGCCAATGTGTAAGGGCGCTACCATCTAGCCCTCCTTTTTAAAGGTGACCCCGGAGGTCACGTCTTGGACGATGCGGAATGAGCTGCCCTCGCCGCCGGAGTAGGTCAGGCGCGTGGTGGAGGCGACGTTGCCGCTGGTGGGAAGCGGGTAGTTCAATTCCACCGTGAGTTCGCCGTCGGAGGTGGCTGAGGTGTTTTCAACCTGTAGCGTCTGGCCGTCGAGGGCACCCGCGACCTGATTGTCGATGCGCAGCGGCTGCTGGGCGGGGCGCTCGTCCACCTTTACGTCGAGCGAGACTGCGGTGTCCGGGCCGTCGGTGATGTCGCGCACCGTGTATGTGGTGGTGCGGATCATGGAGGTATCGCCAGTCGTGCGCGCCTCCACGGACCACGAGCCGCCGACGCCGATCGGCTCAGCCGGGAACACCACGTTAGCGGACATGACTGAAAGCAGCGCCTGCTCCACCACCTGGCGACCGGCCTCCGGGGATTCCTCAGGCGGCAGGAGTTTCACGGCATCGATGGCGCCGGTGTCATCGCCCCACCAGCTGAGCATGAAGCCCTCGTTGGCGGCAACCTCCTGGCCCAGCGCCAGATCGGAGTGCTTGCCGGCACCAGCGGTGATCCGTACACTGCGCGTCGAATCAGCTGCCTCTTCGGGGGCCGGGCCGGCGGGGAAGGTGATGGTCACCGGCAGCGTCGTGGTCATCACATCGCCGCCAGCCGGTGCCTCCGGGTCAACGTTTTCGCCTTCGGCCGCGACCGCCTGGTCGATGCCGCCCGCGACCTCCAAGGTGGTGTGCCAGTTCGCCTCCGGCGATTCAAACGAAGCGTAGGTGTACTCCAACAGCTGCGGGTTCTCGCCTTGCTCCAAAACCGTGACTACCGGGGCGTCCACCGGAAAGGCGGGCACGTCCGCCATCGGGTCGGGCTCCTCGGTCGAGCACGCCACCAGGCCCAGGACAAGGCTGGACAATGCGGCGGACGCCAACGTAACTACAGGGAACCGACGCAAGGTAAACACGCTTTGAGCCTACCCCACGGCACAAGCGCACCAGTAGAGAAGCACTATTCCGAAGCACTGTGCCGAACCGGCTACAGTGAGTCGGTGATGACAGCGCAGACAGTATCCACCCGCAACTACCTCGCGCCGGTGGCGGTCGCGATGGTGGCCATCGCGGCGGTGGACCAGGCAGTGAAGCAATTCATGCTCTCATGGCTTGAGCCCGGTGAGACGGTCTACGTGCTCGGCGAGTGGCTGAAGTTTCGCCTGTTGTTCAACCCGGGCGCCGCGTTTTCTATGGGCACGAACGTCACTTGGCTGTTTACTGCCATCCAGCTCGCGTTCGTGATCGGCGCGCTCATTTACGCCCCGCGCATCACGAGCCGCTTCGAGGCGCTCGGCGTCGGCCTCATCGCCGGTGGCGCCCTAGGCAACCTCTGCGACCGCCTCTTCCGCGAGCCGGGGTTCTGGTTCGGGCACGTCGTGGACTACATCTCAGTGCGCAGCTTCGCTGTGTTCAACATCGCGGATGCCAGCATCAGCGTCGGCGTGGTCGTGCTGCTGATCGCTATTTTCGTTGCCGAACTGGGGCAGAAGCAGTGAGCGGGGAATTTCGCTCCCTGCCCGTGCCTGAGGGCCTTGACGGGATGCGCGTGGACGCGGCGATTGCAAAGCTCTTCGGCGTCTCCCGCGCCGCCGCCGCGGACATGATTGCGGCGGGTGACGTCCTCATCGATGCCCAGCCGGTGCAGAAGTCCGACCGCGTCACCCCTGGCACCATGCTCGAAGCGACCCTGCCGGAGCCGAAGCGCGCGCCCGAGCCGGTCGCGGAGCACGTCGAGGGTCTGACCATCCTCTACCAGGACGACGACGTCATCGCGGTGGACAAACCCGTCGGCGTCGCCGCGCACCCCACCCTGGGCTGGGAAGGCCCAACCGTCGTTGGCGGGCTGCAGGCAATGGGCTTCACCTTGCCGGATGCGGGCCCGCCCGAGCGCAAAGGCATCGTGCAGCGCCTCGACGTCGGTACCTCTGGCGTCATGGTCGTCGCGCTATCCGTCCCCGGTTACTCCGTGCTCAAGCGCGCATTCAAAGAGCGCACGGTGGACAAGACCTACCACACCATGGTCCAGGGCCTGCCGGACCCGATAGTGGGCACCATCGACGCGCCAATCGGACGCCACCCGTCGTCCGGCTGGAAGTTCGCGGTCACCGACGACGGCCGCCAGTCCGTCACCCACTACGAGGTGCTCGAGGCCTTCCGCCGCGCGAGCCTGCTCGAGGTGCACCTGGAGACCGGCCGCACGCACCAGATCCGCGTGCACATGTCCGCCATTGGCCACCCGTGCGTGGGCGATCCGATGTACGGCTCCGACCCCAACCTGGCCAAGGAGCTGAACCTGAACCGCCAGTGGCTCCACGCCACCAAGCTCGGCTTCACCCACCCGCGCACCGGCGACTACGTGGAGGTGGAGTCGCCGTACCCGACTGATTTGCAGCACGCGCTCGACGCGATGAGGCAGTCGTAGGATGCGCCGCCTCGCAACGGCACTCGCCACGGCGCTTGGCATCATCCTCGTCGTCGCCGGGGTCTACGTCGTGGGTTTGCGCACCCAACCGCACGCACCAACCCTCCAGGGCGACACCCTTGGGCGTCACCAAGGGGAAAGTTGGGAGGAATATGCGTCGCGCACGAAGCCGTCGATAAGCGAAAGCTCCTCCTTTGCCCTGGTCACCTTTGATACGGCGCGCCGCGCGGAGGAGGCCGCAGCCATCGTGCGGGAGGTGCGGAGGGTCAATGCACTTTTGCTTATCGACGCCCCATTTCAGCCCATTCCCGAACCCACAACCGGCCAAAACCGGGCAGATGTGTTCCAGCGCGAAGCTGAGCGGCTGGCGGCGCAAGGCAGAGCCAACGGCATCCAGCTGGACCCGGGGGCGATTGCGGCGGTGGTGGTCTACGACAACGGCGCGACGTTGCGGGCGCTCGCGGATGCCGAGGGGGTGCGGGCGCTCGAGGCGCTGCCACCGGATGCGGTGTGGGGTTCGTTTGCGATTCGGCCTGTCAACTAGATTGACCGAGGTGCTATTTTTCCCGTTTCGGCCAGAGTGACACAGGTTGGGCGTGTATAGTCTGCTGAGGTTCTAGCCGGTTTTTCAGGCACGGTACGTAAGGAGACACCTTGGCTTCCACCAAGTTCAAAGCCCTCTCAGCGGTTGTGGCCGCGTCGTTCTTCCTCGGCTCCTGCGGGATGCCGGGCGGCGGCGATGGGGGAGGCGAGGACGGTCTCGCGCCGGGGGACTACACCATCGCCTCCGCTGAGGGCGTGCGCGACAGCGTGGTGGTCAGCGGCAAGATCGCGCCGATCCGTGCGGTGAGCATTACGTCCTCCGTGCAGTCCGAGGTGGAGCGCATCGAGGTTGCGCCCGGCGATCGCGTGCGTACCGAGCAGCTGCTCGCTTCGATGAACACAGAGCAGCTGGACCGCCAGCTGCAGATTCAGGAGCGTCAGCAGGCCAACGCCCAGGCAGAAGCGAAGCAGGGTGTGGACCAGGCTCAGGCGCAGCTTGACGCGCTCAACGCCAGCGTGGCTAATGGCACGCACCCGTCGATTCGCGCGGCGCAGGCGCAGGTGAACCAGGCGCAGGCGGCGTACGACGCAGCGGTGGCTGCCAACGGTGGGGTGCGCGCGGCGACCCGCGCGGTGCGCGTGGCCACCGACATGGCCGGACAAGTCTCCAGTTGGCTCGACCAGCAGGTGCACGGCAATGGCGGGCAGCAGCCGGCGCCAGCGCCCGCACCCGCTCCGGCCCCTGTGCCTGTTCCCGAGCCCGCTCCAGTTCCGGTTCCCGGAGACCAGGTGCAGGGGTACCCCGCTGAGGTTCCGGCGTTGGAGGGGAACTACGCGCCGTCCGCGGGGATGAGTACGCAGGAGGCATACGCGGCACTGCAGGATGCGCAGGCTGAACTCGCGGCCGCGCGTTCGCAGGTGGAGCAAGAGCGCATCCAGCTGCAGGGGCAGGTGGACTCCGCGTGGCGCGCAATGGAGAACTCCGAGCTCGAAGCCGGCGACGGCACCCTGGAGTACCAGGTCAAGGAAGCGACGATCTACTCGCCGATCAACGGTTTAGTCACCTCGGTCGACGTGCAGGAAGGTGATGTGCCGCAGGGACGCATCTTGAGCATTGCCGACGACTCGCGTCTGATCATCCGCGCCGAGGTACGCGAAGCCGACGTCGCATCGATTGCCAAAGACAACCGAGTGACCTTCACTTCCACCGCCACCGGCAAGAAGGAGTACGCGGGTCGCGTAACTCGCATCTCTCCCGCCGGAAACTCCGGCGGCGCCAGCGTGGATCCGGCTGCCGTGATGGGCGGCGGAGATAGTGCTGGCGGCGGCGAAGGCTCCACCGTGATGTTCCCGGTGGAGATTGAGGTCACCGGCGATAAAGAAGGCCTGCTGCTGGGCGGCTCGGTGCGCGCGGAGATCATCACCGCGGAAACTGACAAGGCACTCAATGTGCCGGTTGATGCTGTGTACGAAGACGGCGGCAAGGACAAGGTCCTCGTCTTGGCCACCGATGGCGATGACGCCCGCTCCGGCAAGGTCGAAGAGCGCGAGGTGAAGACCGACACCGCCAACGACGTTGATATCGCCGTCACCGGCGGTGACTTGAAGGCCGGCGACATCGTGATTAACTGGCCGGACGAGTACCGCGACCGCATTGGCGAGACCGTTTCGATCACCGATCCGAGCTTCGATCCGGCGTCGGTTGAGGATGCGAAGAACACTAAGACATCGTCGACGGCAACGGTCACGGTCACCAGCACCCGCCCCGCAGCGTCGAAGTAGGGGAGAGTGTATGAGTACCCCATTCTGGCGCAAAAAATCCCGGCAGAAAGCGGAGCCACAGGTGCAGTCTGTGCCACAGCCACAGCCACAGCCCCAACACGACAACGATCCGTTCTTCTTCGGTGAGGAACCTGCGACCGGTGAGCAACCGGCGGTGGCCCCAGAGCAGCTAGCGGTGGCTCCAGAGCAACCAGCGGCACCGGCGGCACCGGCGGGCCCACAACTTGCCGATACCGGCTTGCTCATTGACATGCGCAACATTGTCAAGACCTACAACGTGGGCGAGCCGAGCGAGCTCACTGTGCTGCACGGTGTCGAGTTCCAGGCACAGCAGCGCGAGTTCGTATCCATCGTCGGCCCGTCCGGCGGCGGCAAGTCCACGTTGATGAACTTGATCGGCATGCTGGATCGACCCACCGAGGGTGCCTACGCGTTCAACGGCGAGCCGGTGTACGCGAAGAGCGACAAGGAACTGGCAACTTACCGCAGCCACAACATCGGTTTTGTCTTCCAAAACTTCAACCTGGTGGGACGCATCGACGCGCTGCAGAACGTCGCAATGCCGATGATGTACGCGGGCGTGGACAAGAAAGCCCGCGAAGCTCGCGCTGAGGAGCTGCTCGGCATGATGGGCATGGGCGAGCGCATTCACCACCAGCCGAATGAGCTCTCCGGTGGTCAGAAGCAGCGCGTCGCGATTGCTCGCGCGCTAGCGAATGACCCGGACCTTTTGCTTGCCGACGAACCCACCGGCGCATTGGATACCAAAACCGGCCGATTGGTGATGGACCTGTTCCACCAGTTGCACGATGAGCTTGGCAAAGCGATCGTGCTGATCACTCACAACCCAGAACTCGCCGAGGAGACGGAGCGCATCGTGGAGATTATCGACGGGCGCATCAACGACATCCGTGAACCCTCGGGCATGCGACACGAAGGGGCGTAAGCTGCGTGAACATCGGAGAATCGCTCAGGCTTGCGCTGTCAAGCCTGAACAACAACAAGATGCGCTCGCTGCTGACGCTGCTGGGCATCATCATCGGTATCACCGCCGTCATTGTCATCACCACCCTGGGTCGTGGCCTCCAGAACCAGGTGATGAGCGGCATGCAGGGCATTGGCACCACGACGCACATGGTGATGGTGCACGAGCGGCCTGACGAAGAAGAAGTTTCCGACGATCCTTTCGCGGCGTTAGACTACGCGCCAGCCATGGATGCCGAAAACGCGATGTCGCTTCAGGATTTCGAAGATCTTCAAGCGCACTTTGGCGAGCGCGTCGAAGGCATCGACATAGAGAACTCCGGTAACGGCGAAGTCTTGTTCGAAGACACGCCTGTGAGCACCGGGATCAACCCAGTGTTGCCTGCGTCGCTGGAGATGCGGGGCATCGACATCGAATACGGTCGCGGGATCACCCAAGACGACATCGATGGGCAACGTCCGCTCGCGGTGGTGACTTGGTCGCTCGTGGATGCGGTGTTCGGCGGCAATCCGCAGGAGGCCCTGGGCAGCCGGATTGATGTCGAGGCGAACGGGCAGATCGCGGTCTTCACCGTGGTGGGCATCGCCAAGGACGTTAACGAGGGCGGCATGCAGATGGGGCCGCAGTCGTTCGCGGATATCTATATCCCGATCAGCGGCGCGAACCGCGTTGGTATGGACGCCGAATGGTTCAATTTCTTCACCGTGCGCTCGAGCGCGGAGGAGGAAACCGCGGTGTTCCAATCGGATCTGCAGACCTACCTCGACCGCCTTTACAGGGGAAATGACGAGTACACGGCAGAGGTACTCGACATGTCTGACGCGATTAAGGAACTGACGCAGGTGTTCGCCATCATGACGTCGGTGCTCTCCGCGATCGCGGGTATTTCGCTCCTGGTCGGTGGCATTGGCGTGATGAACATCATGCTTATTACCGTCACTGAGCGCACGAGGGAGATTGGCGTCCGCAAGGCACTCGGGGCTACCCAAAGCGACATTCGTATGCAATTCATCATCGAAGCGATGATGGTGTGCTTGCTCGGCGGCATCATTGGCGTCGTGCTCGGTGGGTTGCTCGGTATGGCTGGAACCGCAGCGTTCGACGCGTTTGCGACGCCGTCGATTGTGGCGGTGCTTCTCGCGCTGTTCTTCTCGCTGGCCATCGGCGTCTTCTTCGGCGCGTACCCGGCATCGCGAGCGGCGAAAATGGAGCCAGTCGAAGCACTTCGTTACGAATAGGGGAGTGTTGGCGCGGCCGATACAATGAGCCGCATGGCCAAGAACTCCTCCTTCGTGCATCTGCATAATCACACCGAATTCTCCATGCTCGATGGGATGGCGAAGGTGGATTTGCTCGCCGAGGAGGTCACCCGCCAGGGCATGCCTGCAGTCGGAATGACCGACCACGGCAACATGTTCGGCTCAAACGCGTTTTATCGCCGCATGGTCGATGCTGGCATCAAGCCGATCATCGGCATCGAGGCGTACATGGCACCCGGAAGCCGTTTCGATAAGAAGCGCCAACTTTGGGGCACGCCCGATCAAAAGTCTGACGACGTGTCTGCCTCCGGTGCGTACCTGCACCAGACCATGCTGGCCGAGAACGCCACCGGTTTGCGCAACTTGTTCAAGCTGTCTTCCCTCGCGTCCTATGAGGGGCAATTGGGTAAGTGGCCGCGCATGGATGCCGAGCTCATCGCGGAGCACGCTGACGGAATCATCGCTACGACGGGCTGCCCGTCGGGTGACGTGCAAACGCGCTTGCGTCTGGGGCAATTCGACGCTGCGCTCGAGGCTGCCGCGATGTGGCAGGACATCTATGGCAGGGACAATTACTTCCTCGAGCTGATGGATCACGGCCTGCACATCGAGCGCCGCGTTCGTGAAGACCTGCTACGTATCGGCGAAGCGCTCGACCTCCCTCCGCTGGTCACCAACGACTGCCACTACGTGCTTGAATCTCAGGCACCCGCGCACGAGGCGATGCTCTGCGTGCAAACCGGTAAGACACTGATGGACCCGGACCGCTTCAAGTTCGACGGCACGGGCTACTACATCAAATCCGCAGAGCAGATGCGCGAGCTGTGGGACTCGGAAGTACCCGACGGCTGCGACAACACCCTGTGGATCGCTGAACGCGTCGGTGATTACTCCGAGCTGTGGGAAGAGCACCCGCACGACCGCATGCCAATCGCCGACGTACCGGAGGGCGAGACCCCGACCACGTGGCTTCGCAAAGAAGTCATGCGCGGGCTGGAGGACCGGTTCAATGGCGCCGAGGTGCCCCAGGATTACATCGAGCGCGCGAATTACGAGATCGACGTGATCGACATGAAGGGCTACCCGTCCTACTTCCTCATCGTCGCGGAGCTGATCAAGCACGCCCGCGAGATTGGCATCCGCGTCGGTCCTGGCCGTGGTTCAGCCGCTGGCGCGCTAGTTGCGTACGCGCTCACCATCACCAACATCGACCCGATGGAGCACGGTCTGCTCTTCGAGCGCTTCCTCAACCCGGAGCGCCCGAGTGCGCCGGATATCGATATCGACTTCGACGATCGCCGCCGCGGCGAGATGATCACCTACGCCGCAGAGCGCTGGGGCGAGGACAAGATCGCTCAGGTGATCACCTTCGGCACCGTGAAGACCAAACAGGCGATCAAGGATTCGGCCAAGGTGAACTTCGGACAACCGGGTTTCCAGATGGCCGACCGCATCAACGCCGCGCTACCGCCGGCGATTATGGCGAAGGACATTCCGCTGTCCGGCATCACCGACCCGGAGCACGCGCGCTACGCCGAGGCGGCTGAAGTGCGCTCGCTGATTGAGACGGACCCGGACGTCGCAAAGATCTATGAGACGGCACGGGGCCTCGAGGGCGTGGTGCGCCAAGCTGGTGTCCACGCGTGTGCAGTGATTATGGCGTCCGTGCCGCTCATGGAGCACATCCCGATGTGGAAGCGCCCTGCCGACGGCGCACTCATCACAGGCTGGGACTACCCGGCATGTGAGGCCATCGGTCTGCTGAAGATGGACTTCCTGGGGCTTCGCAACCTCACGGTGCTTGGAGATGCGCTCGAGAACGTCGAAAAGAACCGGGGCGAAACCATCGACCTGGAGGCCCTGACCACCGACAACGAGAAGGTCTACGAGCTCCTCTCGCGCGGCGATACGCTCGGTGTCTTCCAGCTCGACTCGGGCGGCATGCAAGAGCTGCTCAAGCGCATGAAGCCGACCGGGTTCAACGATATTGTCGCGTCGCTGGCGCTCTACCGCCCGGGACCGATGGGTGTGAACGCGCACTGGGATTACGCGGACCGCAAGAACGGTCGCAAGCCCATCACCCCCATCCACCCAGAGCTCGAAGAGCCACTCAAAGAAATTCTCGACGAGACTTACGGCCTCATCGTCTACCAAGAGCAGATCATGAATATCTCGCAGAAGGTGGCGAACTACACTGCCGGCCAAGCAGATGGCTTCCGCAAGGCGATGGGTAAGAAGAAGCCCGAGGTGCTGGCCAAGGAGTACGAGACATTCTCGGCCGGCATGTTTGAGAACGGCTATTCCAAGGCCGCAGTCGATGCGTTGTGGGGCACGATCGAGCCGTTCGCGTCTTACGCGTTCAACAAGTCGCACGCTGCCGGTTACGCCCTGGTGTCGTACTGGACTGCTTACATGAAGGCGAACTACACCGCGGAGTACATGGCGGCGCTGCTGACCTCGGTCGGTGACAAGAAAGATAAATCCGCGATCTATCTCGCAGACTGCCGCCACATGGGTGTTTCGGTACTGCAGCCGGACATCAACGAGTCGGAGGAGAACTTCATCGCAGTTGGTGAGGACGTGCGCTACGGTCTCGCCGCAATCCGCAACGTCGGCGCCGAGGTGGTCGAGTCCATCAAGGAAACGCGTCGCACCAAGGGGCAGTTCACCGGTTTCTCTGACTACTTGGACAAGATCGATCTCGCCGCCTGCAACAAGCGCATTACGGAGTCCCTGATCAAGGCCGGTGCCTTCGACTCGCTCGGCCACCCACGCAAAGGCCTCATGCTCATCCAGGAGGATGCGGTCGACTCGGTGTTGTCGACAAAGAAGGCTGCTGACAAGGGTCAGTTCGACCTCTTCGCGGCCTTTGGCGGGGACGAAGCTGAGGGTGCGGTCTCCGCGTTTGCCATCGAGGTGCCGGATGACGAATGGGATCGCAAGCACAAGCTCGCCCTCGAGCGCGAGATGCTCGGTTTGTACGTCTCGGGCCACCCGCTCGACGGCTTCGAAGAGGCTATCGACATGCAAACTGACACCGAGCTCACCACCATCCTGGGAGGCGAGCTCCGGCACGGTGCGGAGGTGACCATCGGTGGTCTGATCTCCTCGGTGGATCGCCGCTTTTCCAAAAAGGACGGCTCACCGTGGGCCATCGTCACCATCGAGGATCACCACGGTGCGCAGGTCGAGGTGCTGTTGTTCAACAAGGTTTACGCGCTTGTCGCGCCGCAGATCGTGGAGGACAACATCATTCTGGTGAAGGCGCACGTGTCGTGGCGCGATGATCGCATGAGCTTGTTCGGCGACGACGTGAAGGTCCCCGACCTTGGCCCGGGAAACGGTGCGGGTCTACCGCTACGGCTCACCATGCGCACCGATCAGTGCACGGTGGACAACATTTCCAAGCTCAAGCAGGTCCTGGTCAACAACCCTGGTGACACCGATGTCTACCTGAACCTGGTCAACGGGGAGCACAGTCAGCTGATGGTCCTCGGGGATCACCTGCGTATTGAACGCTCAGCATCGCTCATGGGCGACCTGAAGGCGTCCATGGGGCCGGGCATCTTGGGTTAGGGCGGCCGGCGGGTAGTAGCCCGCCGAGCGCTTAGTTACCCGACTTTGATGTTCAGCGAGGCGAGCCACTGCTCCATGGCGGCCTTCCAGCGAGGCGAGATCTCGACCAGAATGACGCCGAGCTGGAGCAGGCCGGTGCCGAGCAGGATGACGGCTTGAATCCCGTCGAAAATCTCCTTGGTCTCGTCATCGAGAATGCCGCGGGCGATGAAATCCGAGCTCGGACCACCCGGGGTAAAGGTCGGGGCGGGGGAGGTAGTCGGCGAAGCAGTGACCGTCACTGCCGGTGCGGTGACCCGCACAGTGGATGTGATCGGCGATTTCCCGTCGTCGGAGGAGCCGCCGCTGCGCGAAGAACCTTCACCCTGCGACGAGCCGCCATCGGAGGAGCGGCTGCCGGTCGACAGTGAGCTGCCTTCAGACGAGGAGCTGCTCTGCGCTTGCGCGGTTGCAACTCCGCCCATGCACAGGCATGTGGCAGTCAAGACGGCAAGTGCGGTACGTGATTTCATGCGTCAGTCTCCTCGCATAAGCAACGGTTCAGATAGCTGAAAAATCTATCAGGTTTCTCAGCTGAGCACAGCCCGCGTTCCCGCTGAAACCAGCTGGGAATTAGTATTAGCCACCATGACCTCCAGCACGTTCCAGCCAGTTCGCGCCGCAGACATCCAAGCAGCGCAGGCCAGGATTTCGTCGGTGATTGAGCCGACGCCCCTGCAGTACTGTCCGCGACTGTCGGAGCAGTACAACGCGCAGATATACCTCAAGCGTGAGGATTTGCAGGACGTGCGTTCGTACAAGATCCGGGGCGCCTACTACGGCATCTCGGGGCTGTCGGAGGGGGACCGCGCCGCTGGCGTTGTCGCCGCGTCCGCCGGTAACCACGCGCAAGGCGTGGCGTACGCGTGTCGGGCGCTGAATATCCAGGGCAAGATCTTCGTTCCCAAGCCCACTCCGAAGCAGAAGCGGGACCGAATCCGCGTACACGGTGGTGACAACATCGAGCTAGTGGTCACCGGCAACACCTTTGACGAGGCCGCCCAGGCGGCGCGAGAGGACGCAGCGGCCCGCGGTGCCACAATCATTGAGCCGTTCGACTCCCGCGACACCGTCATCGGCCAGGGCACCGTCGCCGCGGAGATTCTCGCGCAGCTCACCGGGCTAGGCCGTCAGCTGGACACGATGGTTGTGCCGGTCGGCGGCGGCGGGCTGTTCGCGGGCGTGACCTCGTACTTCGCGGACATGTCGCCCCGCACCGCCATAGTCGGCGTCGAGCCGCGCGGCGCCGCATCGCTCACCGCTGCGCTGGAAAACGAGGGCCCGGTCACCCTCACCGACATCGACCCTTTCGTCGACGGCGCCGCGGTCAAGCGCATCGGAGAGTTCCCTTACGAAGTCATCGAGCGCAACCAGGGCCGCACCCACCTTTTGCTTGCCGACGAAGGTGCCGTATGCACCGAGATGCTCTCCCTGTACCAAAACGAGGGCATTATTGCCGAGCCTGCCGGTGCACTCGCGGTGGCGGGGCTGAGCAATATGAAAATCCAGCCGGACACCACCGTGGTGTGCATTATCTCTGGTGGAAACAATGACGTGCTGCGCTACGCCGAGGTCATGGAACGCTCCCTGGTGCACCGGGGGCTGCGTCACTACTTCCTGGTCAACTTCCCGCAGGAGCCGGGCCAGCTGCGCACCTTCCTCACGGACATCCTCGGCAAAGACGACGACATCGTCCTCTTCGAGTACTTGAAGAAGAACAACCGCGAGACCGGTGCCGCCCTCGTGGGCCTGGAGCTCACCCGCGCCAGCGACCTGGAACCGCTGCTGGAACGCATGGCGGATTCGCCCATCGAATGTCGCCGTCTCGAGCCGGGCACCCCGGAGTACGAGTACATCGTCTCCGGGTAAGCCATTGCAATAAGCCAACAGCTACGCCAGCACCGCAAACCCCCACGGGTCCAACACGGTCTCCTCGGCCCCTACCTTCGGAGTGGTGAACGAGTACACCAGCTCGCCACCCACCGGCACGGTTACCGGCGCGTCCGAGAAGTTCGCCGCGAAAGTCACCGAACCTTCAGCCGCGTCGCGCATGGTCAGCCACGTTTCTCCGTGCTCCACCTGAAGCTCGCGCAGATCTTCGCGGTTGAAGCCTCGGGTGCGGCGGATTTCAAGCAGTTCACGGTAGGCGTCGTGAAGCAAGACTTGCTCCTTCTCAAACTCCCAATCCAACCGTGCGGACTCGAAGGTCTTAGGATCGAGCGGGTCGGGTACGTCCGCGTAGTTCCAGCCCTGCCGGGCGAACTCCTGCAGGCGGCCCTCGCGCGTCATTCGCGCAAGCTCATCGTCGGTGTGCGAAACGAAGAACGGAAACGGCGTGCGCGCCCCAAACTCCTCGCCCATGAACAGCATCGGAGTGAAAGGGCTCAGCAGGATGGTCGCGGCACGCAGGGCGAGTTGTTCGGGGCTCAAGCTTTGCGACGGCCTGTCACCCGCAGCCCTGTTCCCAGTCTGGTCATGGTTGGTGGTAAACGTGACCATGCGCCAAGGCGCCACTTGGCTGAGGTCCAAGGGGCGGCCGTGGGTGCGGGCGCGGAACTCGGACCACGTGTCGCGGAAGCGGTAGGCGTTGCGCAGTGTGTCTGCGAGGAGCTCGACGGTGCCGTAGTCGATGTAGTAGCCCTGGCGCTCGCCGGTGATCAGGGTGTGCACGCAGTGGTGCACGTCGTCGAGCCACTGTGCGGACAGGCCGTAGCCGCCGCGCGATTCATCGTTGACGATGCGCGGGTCGTTCTGGTCTGTCTCACCGATGATCGTGCGCGGCACCTGGGTTTCGTCGGCAACCTCGTCGGCGACGCGGCGGATCTCTTCCATCAGCGAGTACGCGCGGCGGTCGTCGTAAGCATGCACCGCGTCAAGACGAAGGCCGTCGACGTGGAACTCACTCAGCCACTGGCGCACGGAGTCCAGGATGTAGGCGCGCACCTCGTCCGAGCCGGGGCCGGAAATGTTCACCACGTCGCCCCATCCCGTGCGGCCGTGCGTGGTGTAGGGGCCGAATAGCGGGTTGTAGTTGCCTTCCGGGCCGAAGTGGTTATAAACCACGTCCAGGATCACGGCGATGCCTTCGGCGTGGGCCGCGTCGACAAGCCGTTTTAGGCCCTCTGGGCCGCCGTATGAGTGCTGGACCGCAAACCAGTCCACCCCGTCGTAGCCCCAATTCCGGGTGCCGGCGAACGGCTGTACCGGCATGAGTTCGATGGCGTTTACACCAAGCTCGGCGAGGTACTCCAGCTTGTCGGTGACAGCGTTGAACGTGCCCTCCGGAGTGAACGTGCCCACGTGGAGCTCGTAGATCACCTGGTCACGCAGGTGAATGCCGGCCCAATCGTGGTCGGTCCACTCGAAGTCGTCCGCCACAACCTCCGACGGGCCGTGCACACCGTCAGGTTGCGAGCGGGTTCGCGGATCGGGCAAGGGCTTCGTCCACTCGGTGCCGTCGAAAAGCGAAAATGTGTAGCGCTGACCGGCTTGCGGAACCTCATCGCAGAACCACCACCCGCGGTCCTCGGCGCGCATGTCGTGCGTGGCGCCGTCGATGGTGATGCGCACGTCGCGCGCGTGGGGTGCCCAGACTTGGAAACGCTGCATGCGCACCCAGCGTACTATCCTCAACCCAATGCGCACGTCTTATGAATTGCCCGCCGCGGAGCTGGTCACCCACGAGTTTGAGATAAAGCGCTCGCGTTTCATCACCTGGGTTGACCGCGCGCGCAGTGAAGAGGAAGCACGCGGACTGGTCACGCGTGCGCGTGAGGCGTACCCGGACGCGCGGCACCACTGCTCCGCGTTCATTGTGCACGTAGAAAATTCGCAGCCGATCGAGCGCTCCTCCGACGACGGCGAGCCTTCAGGCACCGCCGGCAAGCCGATGCTCGAGGTGCTCAAAGGCTCGGGAATGCTCGATGTCGCCGCCGTGGTGATCCGCTACTTTGGCGGGGTCAAGCTGGGCACCGGCGGCCTGGTTAGCGCCTACACCAACTCGGTGTCGGAAGCGCTCGAGCTGGTCCAGCGGCGCACGCGGGTGGTGAAAGACTTGGCCACTGTCGACCTGCCGCACGGAGAAGCAGGCCGCATCGAGGCCGAGCTACGCGGCGCCGGCATCGAGATCGTCGGTGTCGAGTACGGTTCGATGGCCCGCTACACGCTCGCTTTCAATCCAGGAGACCAATCGCTTGTCGACGCCACGTTGGCCGCCGCCACCCACGGCTCCTCCGAGGCTAAGGCGGCGGGCCAACGCTGGATCGAGCTGGGTTAAACTCGTGGGCATGACCATGCAGCCCCGTCCGAACAACCCGATCGAGCGACGCAAGCAAGAGATGCGCAAGCACATGAACGCCGCCCTTGCGTGGGGTGGCGGCGGCGTGGCCGGCGGTGTCGCGCTCGGGCTGATCTTCAGCTCGTGGCCGCTGTTCATCCTCGGTTTCGTGGTGGCTGTGGTCGGCGGATTCGTGAACTACAACAAGGCGCAGAAGATCGTCAACCACGTCGACGAGTACTAATTTATGACCCAACCCGACGGATCTGCCGTCCGCATCGATGTGTGGCTGTGGGCGGTGCGCATTTTCAAGACCCGCAGCCAGGCCGCTGAAGCCGTGCGCGCCGGGCACGCCAAACTCAACGAACAGGCGGTGAAAGCCGCGACGCAGGTCGTCCCCGGCGACCACGTGCGCGTGTGGAAAGACCACCGCTACCTCGAGTTCGAGGTCACCGCTACGGTGCGTAAGCGCGTCGGCGCGCCGATTGCCAGGCAGTGCTACATCGATAAATCCCCGCCGCCACCGCCGATGGACATCTTCGCAACGATGCCGAAGCGCGATCGAGGCGCAGGCCGACCCACAAAGAAGGAACGCCGCGAGACCGACCGCCTACTTGGTCGCGAACGTTAACGTCAAGCTTTAGTCGAGGGTTGTCCGCGAGGCGGACAGGTGCGGCTAATCCGTGCCGCGGAGGCGAGCCAGTCTGCGGTTGAGGCGGGTCCGGCGGACTTTCGGACGGTTGCCCGCGTCCCAGGTTCGCTCGATGTGGTCGGTGCCGTAGCGGTTGAGGAGGAGATCGTCCACGATGCGGACTTGGCCGGGTTCGAAAGCGTATTCAAGGGAGTTGAATAGTGCCTCGATGTCTGCCGGATTGATGAGGTCGCGCAGCTGGCCGACCTCTTCGATGCCGTGGGTGCGCAGCAGCTCCAGTAGGAACCTGTAGTCGTCTGCGCGGGACAGCGGGAACTTTGGACCAAGCAGGATGGTGAGGATGCCGGGCAGCGTCTCGGGGGAGAGGTCGGCATCTGCCGCACCGAGTCCTGGGAGCTCGTGGTGCGGATTGGCGATGCTAGCGATCTGGTCGAACTGCTGGTCCGCGAGTTCGATCAATCCGGCGGCGAGGGTGAATGCTCGGTCGATTTGTGGGTCAGATCTGTGCTGCACGCCGCCGTCGGCGCCTCCGCGTTTGTAGCGGATGTCGTGTTCAAACTCGGCCCACGCGTGTTGCAGCACGGTGCGGATCTGCACCTCGAAAACCGTGCCCACGTAGGCTTCCAGGCCCTCCGATCGATCGGTCACGCGGACCTGCAGGTGGTGCGAGCCGTATCCGAAGCCGCCGGCGATGCGAGTTTCCTGTGCTTTGTCGATGCTGCGGAGGACGTCGAACTGGTCAGCCAGGAGACGCTGCACTGCGGGGATCTCGGTGGAGTGAAGCACGGTGACGCGCGCTCCCAAGATATCGCGGATGTCGTGCCAAGGATCGGGGTAGAGGAGCTCGCCGTCGTCGTTAAGCTTTCGCGCCTTGGCTTTGAGTGAAGGCCAAGTTTTGACCCTGACATCGACCCTGTCGAAGTTGATGCCGGCGTCGAGCATGAGCTCGTGCAGCGCGTTGCGGAACGTGACCGCAATATCTTCGTTCGCGTCGAGCCAGGTGAAGTAGGTGGAGCCGAGGCGTGCGACGGTGTCGTCGTGGATCTTTTTAGTGCTCATCGTGGGCCTACAAGCGCCCCGCTTCGGTGAGGCGGTTTGCCACCAGCAGCGCGGTGGGCAGGGTGGAGAACACTTCGGCGACGGGCACGACGCCGCTGAAAGTACGACCGCTGAAGCGATCGGTCCACTCGCCCTCGGGAAGTTGCACGGTGGTTTCACCCCAGCCGCCGCGGCTTTCCAGCGCGAGGGGGAGGCGTGTGGCGAGAGCGATGATGCTGAGGCCACCGGTGCCGGATACCGATGCATCGCCGCGGGCGATACCGACAAGGTGGTCGTGCGCTTCGCCCACGGCGAAGACTGCCTGGTGCTCGCCGCTCAAGAACACGTCGGCGAACTCGCGGCGCAGGTGAAGGCCTTCGCGGATGATAAGCTGCTTCGCGCGATCGGCGGAGATGGTGCCGTCGTCCGTGTCGGTGAGATATGCGGCCAGATCGAAGGCCTCGTCTTCGCGGGCTTCGAGGTACTGCTGCAAGGTTTGTGCCCTCGCGGTGTAGTCGATGAAGCGGCGGTTATCCGGGTCCACCAGGGAAAAGTCAATGAACTCCTGGCCCTGGTAGGTGTCAGGGACGCCGGCGCCGGCAAGCTGCAGCACCTTCCTGCCGAGCGAGACTTGAACCCCGCCGCGGTGGAGCTTGGCGGCGAAATCCGTGAGGGTCGGAGCGACCGGGCCGTAAAGCAGGGCGTCGATCCAATCGCAGATCGCTTGCTCGTATGCGGGTTCCTGGTCGAACCAGGTGGAGTTCACACCCGCCTCGCGCACCGCCTTGAGGGCGTAAGCGTGCAGGCGCTCTTGCAGGGCATCGGTGATGACGCCGTCGGCGGGCCACACGCCGAGCAGGTTCTGGAAGAGGAAGTGGGCGGTGGCGGTGTCCGGCGGCGGCACCATGGCGACGACTTGGCGGGTGAGCTCTGCGAACTCGCCGGGCAGCTCGGTGATCTCGCCCATGCGGGCGCGGGTATCTTCGGTGCGTTTGGTGTCGTGGGTGGTCAACGACGTCATCGCGTGCGGCCACAACTGCGCGCGCTCTTGCTGCAACAGGTGGAACTCAGCGACGCCGACGCCGAATCGTCCCGGCGCGCCGCCGACTTCCTGCAGCGAGACCAAGCGGCTTGCGCGGTAGAACAGGGTGTCCTCGACGCCCTTTGCCATCACCGCGCCGCAGACCTGGGCGAAGCGGGTCTTGGCTTCGCCTTCGGCGAGCATCGCGGCGGAGATCAAGTCGAGCGCGTCGCTGCGCTCGGGGAAGCGGCGCGACATCTCGGCGATCACAGAGGAGGTGATGCGCGACAGAGAGCGGTAGTCCGCGCGGTACACGGGGATCGCGGCGATCAGCTCGATTACCGTCTCGGCGAGATCTGCCTCGGAAACGTCTTGCCCAGCCGTGGAGAAGTTGTCGCGGCGAATCGCGCGAACGAGGCGACGCACCTCCGCGTCGAGCTCATCCCTGGCCACCTTGCCCTTGAGCTGATGCTCGGCGGCGGTGATGGCGTCTTCGTCCCAGGTGGAACCTGACTGTTGCAGCGCGAGCATGCCTAGCTGGTCTTCGGCGGAGCGGTCGATGAAAACGCCGTCGAGCTCGCGCATGGCGTCGTAACCCGTGGTGCCGTCAACGTTCAAACGCGGATCGAGTGGCTCGGTGACACCGAGGATCTTCTCCACCACCAACCAGCGGTCCGGGCCGATCAAATCGCGCAGCCGCGTGAGGTAGTCGAACGGGTCGGTGAGGCCGTCGGGGTGGTCGACACGGATGCCGTCGATAAGATCCTCCGCGATGAGCTGGCGAAGGACCCGGTGCGAATGCTCGAAGACCAGCGGGTCTTCTTGCCGGATGCCGGCGAGGCCGTTGACGGAGAAGAACCTGCGGTAGGAGATCACACCGTCGCGCCAATACATCAGGCGGTAGCTCTGGCGGGAGTAGACCTCCACGGGGTCGTCCTCAAGCGATGAATAGCTCCCGGGTTCCAGGGGGAAGCACTTGTCGAAGTATTGGAGCACGTCCTCGCCCTCGGGGGCGGCGCCTTCGGGGAACTCCTCGGGGCCGAGGTGCGTGAGGCGCAGTTTGTCTTCGTCCCCCTCTTTGCCCAGCACAGGCAGGCCCAGCTTGCCGCCGGCGCCGTTGTCCTCATGCCAGTCGATGTCGAAGTAAGGCTCAAACTCCGAATTCTTGCCGTGCTTGAGCAGGTCCCACCACCAGCGGTTGGTGCGCGGGACCTCCACGCCCAGGTGGTTCGGCACGATGTCCAAGACCAGGCCCAGGCCTGCCTCGTGCGCGATGCGAGCGAGCTCGCGCAGACCGTCGATGCCGCCGAGCTCAGGGTTGACCTCGGTCGGGTCGATGACATCGTAGTTGTGGTTCGACTCGCGTGCGGAGGCGAAGATGGGGGAGAGGTAGATGTGGGAGACCCCCAGCGCGCGCAGGTACGGCACCTGCTCGGCTGCTTCGGCGAAACCGAAGGCCCGTCCGGAGGGGTCCGCATGTGGTCCGCGAAGCTGCAAACGATACGTGGAAGTAATCGGTCGACGCATGCACCTAACCCTAGTTCGGCGCGCTACACCATGGCGGAGTCACACGTGAGCAGCAGCGGAAACCCCAGCGAATACCGCACCACCCCGTTAGCCCCCAGTGCGGCGGCAACCTCATCCTCTCCAACATCGAAGACGAACAGCTCGTGGCAGTCCCGGGTGAAGTAGACCAGCTCGCCGGCCGGCTCGATCACGGAGGTGAAGTGGGTGCGCAGCGTCGAGAACGCTCGCGGATGCGCCAGCCACGCCGCCGCCGTCGCGCCTTTGCCGCGTACCTCGTAGCCGCGGGGTGCGTCAGGCCCGAGCGCCACGTAGGCGGGGCGGGCTAAGAACTCCACCCCGGTTTTCGTACGTGCGGAGGCCACCAGCCCCGCCGCGGCAGCGTTCCAAGCGGACTGCGGGGTCATCCCCATGCGCCCAATCTCCGGGTGGCTCAACCCGCGTCTGCCCGGGATATCAAACACGCTCACCAGCCCAGGGGAGAGGCTGATGAACGCTGTGGAATCGGAGACGTCATCGCGCCGGGCAAGCCGCGGGCGCAGGCGGCGGTATGGAGGATTCTCTGGCTGCATACGGATTTAGACGTACGCGAGCCTGTCGCGGTTCCGTCCGTCGTTAAGCTTTGAGTCCGAGTGCCTCGAGCAGCTGGTCAGCGGACCAGATTTGGATGTCCTGGCCCTTTTCCTGCAGCTCGCGCGCCCGCTTCTCCTTCGTGGTCATGGTCGCCCACTCGCCGGCGACAAGAATAGTCGTCTTCTTGGTCACGTTCTTGCCCACCGTCGCGCCCATCTCCGCGATGCCATTCCACAGCTCGCCCTTGTCGTACGGCTCAAAGTCGCCGGTCAGCGTCACATTTTCGCCGAAAAGCGGAGAGTTTGGGTCGGCCTGGGGGTTCGGCTCGGGCACGGTATCCGGAGTCGCCACCGCTTGCCAGGGGGCTTTTTTGCTTGTCGACGCCTCGTTTGTCCGCCCATCCTGATTACTTCCCTGTGGCTCCACAACCGCATCGACCGCGAGATTCATGTTGCCGTTCGCGACTCGTTTTACCTGCAAGGCGCGTGTGGCACCCGAGCGGTCGCGCAGGACAGGAGTGACCCGGTCGCTGTCGATCGAACCGAGGGCAAAACCGGTGTCGTGGACGAAGCTCATCAGCGAACCCTCGTGCTTCGCACGCCGCGCCAAACCCACCATGATCCCAGCGCAGGCGGCCGCGTCGGCGCACGCGTCGTGGTGCTTGTCCAGCGCGACGCCGAAGAACTCCGCCAAGGTAGGCAGGCGGTGGTTGACCACGTCGAGCTTGGTGGCGCGGGCCTGGGCGAGGGTGCACGCGAACATCAGTGGCGGGATCGTGTGTTTTGCGGCCACACAGGCGTAGCGCAGCGCCGACGCGTCGAACTGGGCGTTATGGGCCACGATCGGGAGATCGCCGACGAACTCCGCCACCGCGTCGATACGCTCGGCGACGCTCGGCTCCTTAGCCACCGCCTCAGCCGTAATTCCGTGGATTTCCACGTTGAAGGGGTCGAACTCGTCGATGCCCGCCGGTGGCTGACAAAGCCACGACGCGCGCTCGACCTCCTCGCCGTCGACGATCTTGACCACGCCGATCTGGCAGATCGAGCCCCAGTTCTGGTTCGCGGTCTCCACGTCGAGCGCGACGAAGCTGAACCCAGGGATGCCCGCGGCACCGTCGACGCTCACCGTGTCAGGGACGTCGCCGTGCTGTGCCGCGGAGATGAGTTCTGCAAGCTCGGCGGGTCCCTGGGTGTCACCAGGGCTGAACTCGATGACGTGGACGCCATCGTTGGTGGTCACCTGCAAAAACCCGGGCGCCCACGCATCGCCTGGGACGGGTTCGACACCGGTGATCTCTGCCAGCGCGATGCGACGCTCTGTAGCGTCGCCGCGCAGCGACGCAGCGAGGGCCGTTGGGGTGAGGATGATCTCCTCGCTGGTCACCGAAACGCGTGCGCCGTGCGATGCAATCATGCTCTAAAGGGTAGCGCTTAGGCGTGGAGCGGGAACCGCCGCCATCCCACGGCTACTCAGCCGGCTGCTCCACCTGCTTGAGCACCAGGGTCGAGCGGGCAGCCACCGAGACCCTGTCGCCGGCAGCCAGCACCTGCTTCTCCACCGGGTATCCGAGCGGCTCGGTGGTGTCGATGAGGACCTCCCAGTGCGAGCCGAACTCGCTCGGCGGGGTGGTGAAATCGATGTCCTCATAGTGCGCGTTG
Source organism: Corynebacterium glaucum (assembly GCF_002287505.1). Taxonomy (GTDB): domain Bacteria; phylum Actinomycetota; class Actinomycetes; order Mycobacteriales; family Mycobacteriaceae; genus Corynebacterium; species Corynebacterium glaucum. Next base: position 1,676,217 of record NZ_CP019688.1, on the reverse strand, counting down.
AACATGAGCACGAAGGAGTCGTCGGTGACCTGACGGCCGCGGCGATCTGCCTCGGTGATGGCGTCACCGTTGAGGTAGACCATGAGGGCCTTGCCAAACGCGGAATCCCAATCCTCTGGGGTCATCAGCTGACCGTCTGGAACCAGCCAAGCGATCTCGCGCTTCTCCATGTCAGCGCCAAGCGCCCCACCTTCGAGGAAGCGGCGGCGACGGAACACGGGGTGAGCCTTGCGGATGGCGATGAGGCGCTTGGTAAAGCCGTGGAGGTCTTCGGCTTCTTCCAGGCGGTCCCAGTTCATCCAGGCAATTTCGTTGTCCTGGCAGTAGACGTTGTTGTTGCCGCCCTGGGTGCGGGCGAACTCGTCGCCGTGCGCGATCATTGGGGTGCCCTGGGAGAGCAGCAAGGTGGTCAGGAAGTTGCGGCGCTGCTGGGCTCGCAGCTGGCGAATTTCCGGATCCTCGGTCGGGCCTTCCACACCGCAGTTCCAGGAGCGGTTGTGGCTCTCGCCGTCGCGGTTGTCTTCGCCGTTCGCCTCGTTGTGCTTTTCGTTGTAGCTCACCAAGTCGTTGAGCGTAAAGCCGTCGTGGGCGGTGATGAAGTTGATCGAGTGCGACGGGCGGCGGCCGTTGTGCTGGTACAGGTCGGAAGAACCGGTGAGGCGAGAGGCGAACTCGCCGAGCGTTGCAGGCTCGCCGCGCCAGAAGTCGCGCATGGTGTCGCGGTACTTTCCGTTCCATTCGCTCCACAGCGACGGGAAGTTGCCCACCTGGTAGCCGTTCTCGCCGACATCCCACGGCTCGGCAATGAGCTTGACTTGGCTGACAATCGGGTCCTGCTGCACCAGATCGAAGAAGGTTGCGAGGCGGTCGACGTCGGAGAATTCTCGCGCGAGGGTGGAGGCGAGGTCGAAGCGGAAGCCGTCGACATGCATCTCGGTGACCCAGTAGCGCAGCGAGTCCATGATCAGCTGCAGCGAGTGCGGGTCGCGGACGTTGAGCGAGTTACCGGTACCGGTGTAGTCCATGTAGTGGAATCGATCGCCGTCAACGAGGCGATAGTAGGCCTCGTTGTCAATGCCGCGGAATGCAATCGTTGGCCCGAGGTGGTTGCCCTCGGCCGTGTGGTTGTACACCACGTCCAGGATGATCTCCATGCCCGCCTCGTGGTAGGCGCGCACCATCTGCTTGAACTCCGCAACGGTGTCCGACGGGTTGTCGGAGGAGGCGTAGTGGTTCTCCGGCGCGAAGAAGCCGAAGGTGTTGTAGCCCCAGTAGTTCCGCAGGCCGAGGTCGCGCAGGCGGTCATCCTGCAGGAACTGGTGCACCGGCAGCAGCTCAATGGAGGTCACGCCGAGGTCCTGCAGGTACTCGATCATCGCCGGGTGCGCCATGCCCGCGTAAGTGCCACGCAGGCTCTCCGGAATGTCCGGGTGGGTCTGCGTCATGCCCTTCACGTGGCATTCGTAGATCACCGATTCTTCATCCGGGATGTTGGGGCGGCGGTCATCGCCCCAATCGAAGAAGGGGTTGACCACAACGGAGAGCATGGTGTGGCCGAGGGAGTCCTCCTCGTTGCGGCCAGAGCCCGCAGGCTCAGCTTCGATGTCGTAGGAGAACAGCGAGGAGTGCTGGTCGAAGTCGCCCTCGAATGCACGCGCATAGGGATCGACGAGCAGCTTGGACGGGTCGCAGCGCTTGCCGTTGTGCGGGTCCCACGGGCCGTGCACGCGGTAGCCGTAGCGCTGGCCGGGGGTGACACCAGGCAGATACGCGTGCCACACGTAGTTGTCACGCTCCTCGAGCTCGACGCGGGTCTCAGCGCCCTCGTCGTCGATGAGGCACAGCTCAACCTTTTCTGCCACGTTGGAAAACAGCGCGAAGTTCGTGCCCGCGCCGTCGTAGGTGGATCCGAGCGGGTAGGCGGAGCCAGGCCACTTCTCCGGGGCCTCAGGAGAAGGGTTTTGCGTGGTTGTTTCAGTCATGACGACGAATCTTAGTGCAAAGCTCGCCGGTTCCGCCGTATCAACGCTTCATGCCCGTGAGCAGCAGCTTCACTGCGGCAGCATGCTCAGCGGCGGCCTCGTCAACGGGGCGCAAACCGCGCTCGCCGGTCGCGGTGGCCAGCTGGGTTGCGGACTGCTGCACGGCAGCAGCACCCAGGGTGAGATGAAGCAGGCCGTTCGCAGCCACGGTCGCATCGCTTATCGACGCCCCCTCTGGTGCCGACCTCCCCACCACCAACGCGAATGTCTCCTCGAGGGTGCGGCGCACCGGCGCATCCGGCTGGCCAATCGCTGCGATGACAATCTCGGCGCCATCGCGCGTCGCCAGGACGTGGTTCCACAGTGCCGCACACAACGCTTCCGGATCCTCCGGTGGGGCGGTGACCACTGGGGCGATGATCGCGTCGGCAAGTGCTGCGATGAGCTCCTGCTTGTTCTCGATATGCCAGTAGAGGGCGCCCGGCGCGACCCCCAATGCTCCCGCGATGCGTCGCATCGACACGTCGGCGAGGCCGTACTGCGACAGAATGTCCAGGGCGATGGCGACGATCGCTTCGCGTGACAATTGCATGGAAACCAACTGTAGTTCGAACGTGAAGTTCACAGCCTTTGTCCAGACGCTTCGAAACGTCACTAGACATTTAACACAGATAAGTGTTGCTAGACTGCCCGATGTACAAATCCCGAGCCAGGAGAATTGATCGTGACGCTTCCTTCTACATCGCACAAGATCGCTGCGGCGACCCTGTCGGCGTTCGCCTTGACAATCGGGCTGACTGCCTGCGGGTCTGACGCCGATACCTCCGCAAACGGGGGGCTTGCGACAGTCGAGTCGTCTCCCGCAACCAACGATGCCGCCAGCACCAATGCGGCTAAGGGTGAAAACGGCGAGGCTGCCGAGGGTGAGGAGAACAAGACTGAGGAGCCGGGCCAGGAGGGCGAGAAGCCTGAGGGCGAGAAGCCGGCCGAGGGTGACGCGGCTGCAGCTCCGATCCCGACCATCGCCAACCCGTTCGGCGAGGGTGAGATTGAGGTTCGCACCTACGAGCCGATCGCTGGTGGCCAGGGCGGCTCCGATGCGGACCGCAAGGAGATGGAGTCCGTGGTCCACACCATCACCAACCCGGACTCCATGGTGACCTGGACCCGTACCATTTTGGACAACTCCTGCGCCGCTGTGCGCGACCCTGCGATGGCGGAGCTGAGCCGCCAGGGCCTCAACCTCGATGTACTCGAGGAGGTCATGCGCCAGGACGAGAAGATCAACGGCCCCGCTCCGGTGCCGCGCGCAGAGGTCAGCGTGTCTGACGTGCGTGTTGACGGGGACCGCGCATCCGCGACGGTGACCTCGACGGATCAGGAAGGCACCCACACCTCGGTGCAGCTCTTCGCCAAGGAAGAGGGCCGCTGGAAGGTCTGCACCGGCTAGCTTCTACTAGTCTCTAGGGGCGATGCCTTTAGATACTTCGTCTCCAACCCCCACCACCCGCTCGCCGAAGGCGATCGGAGCTGGTGCGGGGTTGCTTGCATTTGGGCTGGTACTCGGGCTGCTCGCCGGTGTGCTTTGGGGCTTTCTTCACCCGACGTACGTCATCGAGATCACCGATGGCACCGCGATGATCAACGCTGAGGCGAGTGATGAGAGCGCGGAATTCACCGCCATCGGCTGGCTCACCATCTTGAGCGCGGTTGTTGGTGCAGCACTCGCGCTCGTCGCTTGGTTCAAAACCGGCGGCGGGGGAATCGGCACACTGATCTGGGTGATGGCTGTCGCGGCTGCAGCGGCTTTCACGATTGTTGCCACCGGCCAGGTGGTCGCCCAGGCGTTGCACGACGTGCCCCCAGATCACGCAACAAGCGGGACGTTCACGGTTGCCCCGGCCGTGAACCCGCACGTGGCCTGGTTGGTGGCGCCGTTTGTCTCGGCACTGCTGTATTGGATGCTGAACTTCTTCGCACTGTCCGCCGAGCGATCGAGAAGGGGCGGGGCCTCGCGCTAGGACGTCGGCGGCCAGTCCACCACCGAGGCCCCTTCAGCCTGCGTGGTGATGTGGTCGATGGCGCTCAACCCCGACAGGAGCGAGGAGATGACGAACTCGTCGATCTGCGCGTCCGTCATTCCCTCGGTGACCAGGCACGTGGTTTCGGCGTGGACCTGGATGATGCCTTCGGTTTCGTGGAGATAGACGCTGAGTTGCGTGCTGGATTGGTTGACCTCGTTGCAGGCGAGCCACAGCGGGAGAAACGCTGTTTCAGCGTTCTGGTTTGAGTTCCACATCGCGGCCACCCGGGAGAAACCGGCGGTTTCCAAGGTGATGGCAAACGGCACGCCGTTGGCGCCGGTCGCAATGACGTCGTCGGCTTTTGTGTACGCGAAGTCCAACCCGTTGAGTACGCGCTGCAGGTCCAGCAGCGAGACCTCGGAAATGGTGCCCTCGCCGCCCTGGAAGTAGTCCGGCGCCGAGTACACGTCGCGCCGCTCCCCGGCCGGGAGGTGCATATGCGACGGGTGGCGCCCCACCAGGGTGGTGTGGTCGAGGGAACGCAGCAGCGTCGGGGGCAGGGGAGCGTCGAACTCAATCGGTATGAACTGAGCGCGGAGCTGGGTGAAAAATGACGCGGCGTGCTCGAAGCCGTCGATAAGCGAAGCGATGAGCTGCGAGTCCGACAAACCGTGACGGATGAGCATGCCGTGGCGCATGCGCACGCTGAAATCGCCGGAATCGGTGAGTCGGTAGGAAGCCACCGCGCCGAGCTCCTCGTGGTTCCAATGGTTTAGGAAGGTAGCTAACGCGCGGCCGTGGTCGAACGCGACGGGCACGCGGTCGGTGAAATCGATGACTAGGGTCAGCGGGCGCTCGTAGTCAATCCAGACCGCGGCGGTGTAGGCGGGAAGGCCGACCACCAGCCTGTCGGGGCGCGCAAGGGGCTCCAGCCCGATACCTTCAATCGCGGCGGCGACGCGCTGCAAGGTGACTTCGGTGACGGGCTCGCGGGCGCCGGCGGCGTGTGCCGGCTTGCTGTGCTTGCCCATGGTGTGTGACCCCTTGTCCTGCGATTGTTGCCACTGTTTGTCGAGTCTATACCCGTTCCGGTGCGGCGATGACCGGGGAATACAATGACGCTTATGCTCAACGTGACCGACCTGCGGGGCACAACCCCGACCACAGCTGAACTGCGCCGGGTGCTGCCGCGCGGTGGCACTGACGTGAATTCGGTGCTTCCTACCGTAGGCCCAATCGTGGAGGCCGTTCGCGAACACGGCGCCGAGAAAGCCTTGGAATACGGTGAGCAGTTTGACCGGATTCGCCCGGCGACTGTGCGCGTCCCCGGCGACATCATCGATAAGGCTGAGCGCGAGCTGGATCCGGCGCTGCGCGAGGCGCTGATGGAGGCGATCGCGCGCATCCGGAAGGTGCACGCGGAGCAGAAGCCCGCCGCGCACACCACCACGCTGGGCCCGGGGGCGACTGTGACCGAGACGTTCATTCCCGTGGCGCGCGTCGGCCTTTACGTGCCCGGCGGCAAGGCTGTGTACCCGTCGAGCGTGCTCATGAACGTGATTCCGGCGCAGGAAGCCGGCGCGTCTTCCATGGTGGTGTGCACCCCGCCGCAGGAGGAATTCGGCGGCTGGCCGCACCCGACGATCCTGGCCGCGTGCAAGCTGCTGGGTGTCGACGAGGTGTGGGCAGTCGGCGGCGCGCAAGCCGTTGCGCTCATGGCCTACGGCGACGATGCGTACGAGCTCGAGCCGGTGGACATGATCACCGGCCCCGGCAACATCTTCGTCGCAGCCGCGAAGCGCCTGGTCAACGGCGTGGTTGGCATCGACGCTGAGGCAGGCCCGTCCGAGATCGCGATCATCGCCGACGACTCCGCCAACCCGGAATTCGTCGCGCTCGACCTGATCTCCCAGGCTGAGCACGACGAGAACGCAGCGAGCGTGCTCATTACCGCTTCGTCGCAGCTTGCCGAGGCGGTTGAAAGGGCCGTCGATAAGCGTGCTGCGCAAACGCTCAACGCGGAGCGTGCGGCGTCGGCGCTCGGGGGCTCGCAGTCGGGCATTGTGCTTGTCGACGACCTGGAGCACGCAATCCTGGTTGCCAACGCGTATGCCGCGGAGCACCTGGAGGTGCACACGCGCGACGCCCGGGCTGTGGCAGAACGCATTACGAATGCAGGCGCGATCTTTGTCGGGGACTACTCGCCGGTGCCGCTGGGGGATTACGCGGCCGGATCGAACCATGTGCTGCCGACGTCGGGAACGGCGCGGTTCAATGCGGGGCTGTCTACGCACACCTTTTTGAAGCCGGTGAACTTGATCGAGTACGACCGCGCGGCGCTGGAAGAGATCGGCGGGCACATCATTGCGCTCGCGGCTGACGAGCAACTGCCGGCGCACGGCGAAGCGATCGCGGCACGGATGGAGCAGAAATGAACGACCTAAAGCTAGAGCAGCTGCCGCTGCGCGACGAGCTGCGCGGCAAGTCCGCGTACGGCGCGCCCCAGCTCGAGGTGCCGGTGGCGCTGAACACCAACGAGAATCCGTACCCGCCGTCGCAGGAGCTGATCGATGACTTGGTGGAGGCCGTGACCAAGGTTGCCTCCGCCCTGAACCGCTACCCAGAGCGCGACGCGGTGGAGCTGCGCGATGCGTTGGCGGAGTACGTCAGCGGCCAGACCGGTGTGGCCGTGACCCGCGACAACGTGTGGGCGGCGAACGGGTCGAACGAGATCCTGCAGCAACTGCTCCAGGCGTTCGGCGGGCCGGGACGCAGCGCGATGGGCTTCGTGCCCAGCTACTCCATGCACCCGATTTTGAGCTCGGGTACTCAGACTGAGTTCATTGCCGTGGAGCGCGGGGCCGATTTCCGGATTGACGTGGACCGCGCGGTTGAGGCGATTGGCGAACACCGCCCTGACGTGGTGTTTGTGACCTCGCCGAACAACCCGACGGGTGATGTCACCGCATTGGAGGACATCGCTCGCATCATCGAGGCCGCTCCTGGCATTGTGATCGTGGACGAGGCCTACGGCGAGTTTTCTCCCTCCGCGTCGGCGTGCACGCTGCTGGAGACCTATCCGGCGAAGCTCGTGGTCTCGCGCACTATGAGCAAGGCCTTCGACTTCGCCGGCGGACGCCTGGGCTACTTCGTGGCTGCGCCCGCGTTCATCGAAGCGGTGATGCTGGTGCGCCTGCCGTACCACCTCTCCGTGCTCTCCCAGGCCGCGGCGATCGTGGCGCTGCGTCACGCCGGCGAGACTCTGGGCAACGTGGACAAGCTCGCCAGCGAGCGTGAGCGTGTCCAAGCCGAACTGGTCGCAATGGGCTACGATGTCGTGCCGAGTGAGTCCAACTTCCTGTTTTTCGGCCACTTCGACGACTCGCACACTGCGTGGCAGCAGTTCCTGGACCGCGGGGTGCTCATCCGAGACGTCGGCGTGTCTGGAAGGCTGCGGGTGACCATCGGACTGGACTCGGAAAACGACGCGTTTTTGGCAGCGGCGAAGGAGGTCATCAATGGCTGAGCTTGACTCGGATAATGGTGCAGCACGGATCGGGCGCGCGCAGCGCACCACGAGCGAATCCAACATCTCTGTGGAGATCAACCTCGACGGCACCGGCAAGGTCGATGTTTCGACCGGCTTGCCGTTCTTCGACCACATGCTCACCGCCTTTGGCACCCACGGTGCGTTCGATCTGACCGTGCACGCCGACGGCGATACTGAGATCGACGCGCACCACACGGTGGAGGACACCGCCATCGTGCTCGGCTGGGCGCTCGCAGACGCGATCGGGGACAAGGCCGGAATCCGCCGCTTTGGCTCCATGCTGCTGCCAATGGACGAGACTCTGGTGGAAGCCGTGGTCGACTTCTCCGGCCGCCCCTACTTCGTGATGAACGGCGAGCCCGAGCACATGACCTGGCAGATCATCGGCGGCCACTACGCCACCGTGATCAACCGCCACTTCTTTGAGACGCTCGCGTACAACTCGCGCACCACGTTGCACGTCAATGTGCGCTACGGGCGCGACCCGCACCACATCACCGAGGCCGAGTACAAGGCCGTCGCCCGCGCAATCCGCGAAGCCGTGAGCCACGACGACAAGCTCACCGGCGTTCCGTCGACGAAGGGAGCGCTCTAACCCGGTATGGCTGGATTCGGCTGGGCGGCACGTTCACGGGCACCACTGTCTCCCGCGGAGATCGATTCGCTCACGAGCGTGTGGCGGGCCCGCGGTTTAGTCCCGGTGTTGATCGCAGTTGGAGCCGCGTTTGGGGCGTGGTCGCTACTGCTGCCAGTGGTACCGACCGCGGTCATCGATGCCGGGCAAAGCGAGACGCTTGCGGGCCTGAGCACGGGCGTGTTCATGCTGGCAACTGTGATCACGCAGGTGTTCACGCCGTGGCTTCTTCGCACCATCGGCTACCGCGCGGTGATAGCTGTCTCAGCACTTTTGCTCGGCGGTCCGACGTTCGGGTACATGCTGGGCATGGATCCGACACCGCTCTTGACAGTCAGCGCCATCCGCGGCATCGGTTTCGGTGCGCTGTCCGTCGCCGAGGCGGCGATCATTGCGGAGCTTGTGCCATTGCGGCTGCTCGGAAGCGCGACTGGTGCGCTCGGCCTTGTGGTTGGGGCCGCCCAGATGATTGCGCTTCCCTCGGGTCTCGCGCTAGTCGGAATCGTAGGATACGACGCGGTATACGCCATCGGCGGCGGCATTGGTTTGGTCGCGCTTGTGGCCACCATGTTGATTCCGGGGATTCCGACACCCGACGAGGACGAGCAGACACAAGCCAGTGCGGTGCGGGCCCCAACATGGCATCTGGTGCTCGTGCCTGCGCTCGCGCTCATGTTTGTCACTACCGCCTACGGAGCGATCACGAACTTTCTGCCGGCATCGATGCGCGATCTCGATCCGGTGTACGGTGCGGCCCTGGCCGGTGTGATGCTCGGCGTAATGAACTTCGCGGCGATGATTTCGCGCTACTTCGCAGGCCGGGTCATGGACCGCAAGGGGCAGCCAGGCAGCGTGCTCATCCCGTTCCAGATCGCCGCCGCTGCAGGTGTGCTCATGATGTCGATCATTCTCTTCCTTGAGCTGCCGGTGTGGACCATGACCATCGCGGCACTGTTTTACGGTGCGGGTTTCGGCGCTGTGCAAAACGAGTCGTTGACGATGATGTTCTACCGGTTGCCACGGTCGAAGGCATCGCGAGCGTCCGCGATCTGGAACATCGCGTTTGACGGTGGTACGGGGCTGGGCTCCACGTTCTACGGCGCGGTGCTGACCACCATGGTGTTTGCGCCGATGTTCGGTCTGGCCAGCGCCGTCATTCTGCTGGGCCTGGTAGTGACTCTGCTCGATCGCCAACTGGGACGTCACCGGGTAGTGGAAGTGAACAACCTCGCAGTGCGAATGCGCTCGGTGCAGCCCCCGATCCGGTACCGCCGCGGCGAGCCCCGCACCGATCGTTAGCGTTTCGGGCTAGTAGTTGTGCGGGGGCCGCTACACTCACACACCATGAGTACTCAACCCCGCGTGGCATTGCTCGATTACGGCGCCGGCAACCTTCGCTCGGCGCAACGCGCAATCGAACGCGTCGGTGCGAACGTCGAGGTCACCCAGGATCCCCACCTGGCAGTTGAAGCCGACGGCTTGGTGGTGCCTGGAGTCGGTGCCTTCCCGGCATGCATGCGCGGACTCAAGGCGGTTGGCGGGCCGCGCATTGTCGGGCAGCGTTTGGCCGGGAGCCGTCCGGTCTTGGGGATCTGCGTGGGGCTGCAGGTCATGTTTGAGCGCGGGGTGGAGCACGGCGTGGATACTCCTGGTCTGGGCGAGTGGGACGGAGTCGTCGATAAGCTCGAAGCTCCCGTGCTGCCGCACATGGGCTGGAACACTGTGGACATCCACCCTGAGAGCGAGATGTTTGCCGGTCTTGATGCGGAGACCCGCTTTTACTTTGTGCACTCCTACGGGGTGCGTAAGTTCGCAATGGAGGAAGACGAGTTCATTGCGTACCCAAAGGTGAGCTGGGCGACGCACGGGCCGAGCAGGTTTGTCGCCGCGGTGGAGAACGGCCCGTTGTGGGCTACGCAGTTCCACCCGGAGAAGTCCGGCGACGCGGGCCTTGCGCTGCTGGAGAACTGGGTGAAGACGCTGGCGTAGCCGGTTACCATGAAGCGCATGAAGTTTGAACTGCTGCCAGCCGTTGATGTTGTGAACGGGCAAGCCGTCCGCCTCGATCAGGGGGAGGCCGGGACCGAGAAGGTGTACGGCACACCACTCGAGGCGGCGCTGGAGTGGCAGGCTCAAGGCGCGCAGTGGCTGCACTTCGTGGATTTGGACGCGGCGTTCGGTCGCGGCTCGAACCACGAGCTGATGGCGGAAATCACCGGCAAGCTCGACATTGCGGTGGAGCTCACCGGGGGCATTCGTGACGACGAATCTTTGGAACGCGCTCTCGCTACCGGCGCGCGCCGGGTGAACATCGGCACGGCGGCGCTGCAGAACCCGGAGTGGATGGAATCGGTGATCGCGCGTTATGGCGATAAGGTGGCCATCGACATCGCGGTGCGCGAGGAGGACGGTACTTGGCGCACGAAGGGCAACGGCTGGACCTCGGACGGCGGGGACCTGTGGGAGGTGCTCGAGCGTTTCGACGCCGCGGGGTGCGCCCGCTTCGTGGTCACCGACGTGAGCAAGGACGGCACACTCGAGGGGCCGAACGTGGACTTGCTGCGGGATGTGTCGGCGGCGACCGATGCGCAGGTGACCGCGTCTGGTGGCATCGCGACGCTTGACGACGTGGTGGAGTTGTCGCGCTACGCCGACGAGGGCATCGATTCCGCGATCATCGGCAAGGCGCTCTATGAACGCCGCTTCACCCTGCGCGAGGCGCTGGACGCGGTGGCGGAGTAGTATGCCACACCCTGAAGAGCTCGAGCGCTACACGCGTGCCGCCGTCGACGCGGTGGCGCGTGCGCGCGAGCACTTTGTCTCCGAACTCGGTGCGGCCCCTGCGCTGCGCAAGGGCCCGGGAGACTTCGCCACCGATGCGGATCTTGCGATCGAAGCGATGCTGCGCGAGGACTTGGAACTCGCGACCGGCATCGGCGTGTACGGCGAGGAGCGCGGCGGCGAGTTCAACCCGGATGCGTGCTGGGTGCTCGATCCGATCGACGGCACCTCCAACTACTCGTCGGGCAACCCGAATAGTGCGATCCTGGTCTCGCTGATCCTGGACGGTGAACCGGTGGTGGCCTTCACGGATATCCCGCTGCTCAACCTCCACGTGCACGCGGTCGCTGGTGGGCCGGTGGTCTGCAACGGTGAGGCGCTGCCGCCAGTGGGGCAGGAGTCTGCCGCTGCGGCGCAGGTCGGTATCGGCTCCGTCGGCTCGGATGACCGCCGCCGTTTTCCCGCCTCGCAGCGTCTTGCGCTCATCGGTGCGCTGGCCGAGACTGATTTACGTCCGCGCATCTCCGGTTCGGTCGGGGTGGACCTCGCCTTCGTTGCGTTGGGGATCTACCAGGCGGCGGTGAGCTTCTCCCCGTACATCTGGGACAACGCTGCGGGTGTCTTGCTCGCACGCTGCGCCGGCGCGGTGGTCACGGACACCGAGGGCAACCCGTGGACCGTCAACTCCACCGGCGCGATCGTGGGCACCCCGGAAGCGCACGCAACCGCGCTGAGTACCATGTTGCAGGTACAGCAACCGCGCTTGTGAGACGCGCGGGCGAACGCAACCGAAAGGGTAAGCCGTGGCCGTCGCCGTAAGAATCATTCCGTGCCTGGACGTGGATAACGGGCGTGTGGTCAAGGGCGTCAACTTTGAGAACCTTCGCGACGCGGGCGATCCGGTTGAGCTGGCAAAGCGTTACGGCGAGGAAGGTGCAGACGAGCTGACCTTCCTCGATGTCACCGCCTCGAAGGAGGGGCGCGGCACGATGCTCGAGGTGGTGCGCCAAACCGCCGAGCAGGTCTTCATCCCGCTCACCGTCGGCGGCGGAGTGCGCTCAGCCGACGATGTCCGCGAGCTGCTGCGCGCCGGCGCGGACAAGGTCAGCGTCAACACCGCCGCGATCTCGCGACCGCAGCTGCTGCGCGAGCTGGCAGACGAGTTCGGAGCACAGTGCATCGTCCTTTCCGTCGACGCTCGCCGCGTGCCCGAAGGCGCAACCCCGCAACCCAGCGGCTTCGAGGTGACCACCCACGGCGGCACCCGTTCCGCCGGCATCGACGCGATCGAGTGGGCCCGCACCGGCGAAGACCTAGGTGTCGGCGAGATCCTGCTTAACTCCATGGACGGCGACGGCACGAAGTCCGGCTTCGACCTTGAACTGATCCGCCTTGTGCGCGACGCGGTCTCCATCCCCGTCATCGCCTCCGGCGGAGCCGGCAGCGCCGAGCACTTCCCGCCGGCCGTCGACGCGGGCGCGGACGCGGTGCTCGCCGCATCCATCTTCCACTTCGGCGAGGTCACCATCGCCGAGGCGAAAACGGCACTCGCAAACGCCGGTCACGAGGTGCGCTAGATGCAGCCAGGTGACTACAAGCTCGACCCAGCAATCGCCGCGCGCCTCAAGCGCAACGACCAGGGTCTCGTTCCCGCAATTGTGCAGGCCGCCAGCACCGGTGAGGTCCTCATGATGGCCTGGATGGACGATCACGCCCTTGCCCACACCCTGGCCACCCGCCGCGGCACTTACTACTCGCGTTCGCGCGACGAGTACTGGATTAAGGGCGAGACCTCCGGCAACGTCCAGCACGTCGAAGCAGTGGCGCTCGACTGCGACGGCGACACCCTGCTTGTCACCGTCACCCAAACCGGCGGCGCCTGCCATACGGGCGCGCGCACCTGCTTCGACGAGGATGTGTTGCTTCCGTGACCCAGGCCGTCGACAAGGGTTTGAGCCGCACCGGCGCCGCGCTCATCGGCCTCGGTGCCGCGCTGCTGTGGATCGCCTCGCGCTTGACCTGGGTTTCCGCAGGCTACACCGATGAGCTCAGCGGCAACGGCACCGTCTCGCTGCCAGGCGCAGACTGGTCGCTCGAGACCACAGCAGTCGCCTTATTGCTTCTGGTCGGCATGATTGGAGCGTTTGCTTTACGACGCCTTGGCCGCCGCATCGTCGGCACCGTCAGCGCCATCGCCGCCGCGGCGGTTGCCATCTCGCCCCTCCAATTGCTCATCCGGGGAGCGGATCCAGAACGCGTGCATGCGATCTTGACTTCCCGCTCCGAGGCAGTCGCTTCGACCAACGTCGGCGACACGATCGGGCAGTGGGCGGAGATCACCGCCGTCGACGTGCCCAGCACCGGGCCCATGGTAGCGGTGCTTGGGTGCTTACTCGCACTGACAGGCGGGATTGTGGCAGCTCTGCGCCCGGGCGCCGACGCCCCGAAACAGAACAAGTACGAGAAGGAGGCGGTGCGCCGCGAGCACCTCCGAGAGGACATGGAGACCAAGCCGGATTCGGGCCGCGTGATGTGGGACGCGCTCGATGCGGACATCGATCCGACGGATTACTCGACCGATACCAAAGGGTGATTTCGTGATGTCGCAGCCCGCGAACTACCCTGAAACTAAGTAGAGGTTCGTCCGACACGTGAAGCGAGGTGGTCATGCTTGCCCCGAGCGCGGCGAACGAGGTCGTCTCCGGCGTGCTGCGAGACGTCGCCAAGCGTGAAGCTCTCGTGTCTTTCCAGGACATCAAAGCGCGGTCGCGCGCCATGGCACCCACCCGCGATGCCCGAGCCGCACTACTGCGCAACGGCTGCAGTGTCATCGCCGAGATCAAGCTGAACTCCCCGGTCTATGGTCCCACCGGTGTGGAACGCCGCGACATCGCGGATGTCGCCCGCGCGATCGAAGAGGGTGGGGCTCACCTCATCGCTTGCCAGACGGAGCGCTTGCGTTTCGACGGCTCGCTCAACGACATGGCCGAGGCCCGCGACGCAGTCGAGCTGCCGATGGTGTGCCGCGACGTGATCGTGGACCCGTACCAAATCCACGAAGCCCGCTGCTACGGCGCGGATGCTGTGCCGCTGCAGGTGGGAATCTTGGAGCAAGCGAGGCTCTGCGCGCTTTTAGACCGCGCGGAGTCGCTAGGCATGGTCGTAATGGCGGAGGTGCGCACGCCGGAAGAAGCGGACCGAGCGCTTGCCGCAGGGGCGAGTGTGGTCGCGGTGAACTCCTGGACCTTCGACACCAACGATCTGCAGCGCGGCGCCTTCGCCGAAATCGTGCCCGGGTTACCCAGCGAGGTCATCAAGATTTCGCTCGGAGGTGTGCGCGGAGTGCGCGACCTGATCGACGCCGCGTCGTGCGGTGCCGATGCTGTCCTCGCCGCTGAGGCCATCATGAGCGGCGAGGACATTTTTGCGGCTACTCGTAAGCTGGCCGCAGCAGGCCAGCACCCCTCCTGCCCGTCTCGTCGCTAGGTCTGAGCCTCACTCAGCCCGAGAGCCAAGATTGGCGTAGGGCATACTGTTGGGCGTGGAAACCATGATCCTGGCCAACATTCCGTCGCCGCCGCAAGGCGTCTGGTACCTCGGGCCCGTGCCCATTCGTGCCTACGCGCTGTGCATCATCGCAGGCATCATCGTCGGGATGCGAATCGGGATGCGCCGCTACGCAGCCCGCGGCGGCAACCCGGAAACCGTGCTGGACGCGGCGATCGTGTGCATTCCCGCCGGCATTATCGGCGGCCGGTTGTATCACGTGATCACGGATTACGACAAGTACTTCGGCGAGGGCAAGAACCCCTGGCAGGCGTTCAACATCTCCGCCGGAGGACTCGGGATTTGGGGTGCAGTCGCGCTCGGCGCGCTCGCACTGTGGGGGCTGATGCGCTACAAGCAGCTGCCGTTCTTCCCGCTCGCTGACGCCCTGGCGCCTGGAGTGATCCTCGCGCAAGGCATCGGGCGGTTGGGCAACTGGTTCAACCAAGAGCTCTACGGCGCACCGACGGACGTGCCGTGGGCACTCGATCTGTACTACCGCGTGGACGAGGCGGGCAACTACGCGCCGATCACCGGTATCTCCACCGGCGAGGTGATCGCCAGCGTCCACCCGACGTTCCTCTACGAGCTGATCTGGAACGTCCTCATCTTCTTTGTGCTGATCTGGGCAGACAAGAAGTTCCGACTCGGCCACGGCCGTGTGATGTGGCTGTACGTCGCCGGCTACACCTTCGGCCGCTTCTTCATCGAGCTCATGCGCACCGACGAGGCGAACACGATCCTCGGACTGCGGGTGAACACTTGGGTATCCGGAATCATGTTCATCGTGGGCCTGATTCTGTTCCTTCGGGCACCGAAGGGGAGGGAGACCCCGGCGGAAGTCGACCCCGGTTTTTACCGGGAACAGCACCCAGAGGAGTTGGCTGAGAGCACGCAGTCCACGGCAACGGGGAGCACTTCGGCCACGCGCCACGAGCGTGAAAATCGGTATGGTGGGCGAGTGGAAGACGGGCCGCACGCGCGGGACTAAAGCTTCGTAACTGCGCTACTTTATCCGCGCTAGGTCTGTGGAAACCGCCGACAGGAATTAGGTTTAAACGACGTGGATAGACGAACAAAGATCGTATGTACGCTTGGCCCGGCAGTGGCCAATAAGGATGCAATTCTGGGACTTGTTCGCGACGGCATGGACGTTGCCCGTCTGAACTTCTCCCACGGTGACTACCCCGACCACGAGCAAAACTACCGCTGGGTGCGCGAGGCCACGGATGAAACCGGCCACGCCGTCGGCATCCTGGCTGACCTGCAGGGCCCGAAGATTCGTCTTGGCCGCTTTGAGGGCGACGGCAAGACGGTTTGGGAGACCGGGGAGGTTGTCCGCATCACCGTCGACGACGTCGAGGGCACGCACGAACGCGTTTCCACGACGTACAAGAACCTGGCCCAGGATGCGAAGCCGGGCGATCGCTTGCTTGTCGACGATGGCAAGGTCGGCCTCGTCTGCCTCGAAGTCGACGGCAACGATGTTGTCTGCGAGGTGACCGAAGGTGGGCCCGTTTCCAACAACAAGGGTGTGTCCCTTCCGGGCATGAACATTTCGGTTCCGGCGCTGAGCGAGAAGGACAAGGAAGACCTCCGCTTCGCGCTGCGTCTCGGCGTCGACATGATCGCGCTCTCCTTTGTGCGCTCTCCGTCTGATGTGGACCTGGTCCACGAGATCATGGACGAGGTCGGCCGCCGCGTTCCGGTGATCGCGAAGTTGGAGAAACCGGAAGCCGTCGACGCACTCGAGTCGATCGTGCTCGCTTTCGACGCGGTCATGGTTGCTCGCGGTGACCTGGGTGTGGAGATACCGCTTGAGCAGGTGCCGCTGGTGCAAAAGCGTGTGATTCAGATTGCGCGTGAGAACGCCAAACCGGTGATCGTCGCAACGCAAATGCTCGACTCGATGATCGAGAACTCCCGCCCAACTCGTGCTGAAGCTTCCGACGTGGCGAATGCGGTTCTCGATGGTGCGGACGCGGTGATGCTGTCCGGTGAGACCTCGGTGGGTGTGGACCCGCACAATGTGGTGCGCACCATGGCTCGCATCGTGCGTTCTGCGGAGACGATGGGCTCCGTGCCGCCGCTCAACCACATTCCGCGCACCAAGCGCGGCGTGGTCTCGTACTCCGCGAACGACATTGCTACCCGCCTGAACGCGAAGGCGATTGTCACCTTCACCACCTCGGGTGACACCGCGCGTCGTGTTGCGCGCCTGCACCCGGATCTGCCGCTGTTGGTCTTCACCCCGGTGCAGCAGGTGCGCTCGCAGCTGGCCGTGACGTGGGGCGTAGAGACCTTCCTGTGCCCGGACGTGTATTCCACAGATGACATGATCCGCACCGTGGATGAGCAGCTGCTCGCGGTGGATAAGTACAACCCGGGCGACACCATGGTGGTTGTCGCCGGTACCCCGCCAGGGGTCTCCGGCACGACGAACACGATTCACGTGCACCAGCTCGGTGAGGACACCCGGAACCCGCAGTAGTGCGAGCAGAGTTGTTCTAGCACCCAAAAAGGCCGGATCAGGTGTGCACCGGCCTTATCCCGACCCCGTGCTAGCGGGAGAGCTCTAGGGGGGAGGCGCTACCCTCGGTGGGCATGGCTGACATTGAGATTCGCGATGCCCACCTTCACAACCTGCGCAACGTCGACGTAGACATCCCGCGCGGGCAGCTCGTGGCGGTGACCGGAGTCTCCGGCTCGGGCAAGTCCTCGCTGGCATTCGGCACCATCCACGGGGAGGGGCAGCGGCGCTACCTAGAATCGGTAGCGCCATTCGCACGCCGCCTCATCGGGTCTGCGGTGGACCCGCAGGTCGGCTCAGTTGAGGGCCTCCCGCCGACCGTCGCTTTGGAGCAGTCCACCTCAGGCGGCGGAGCACGCTCCACGGTGGGCACCGTCTCCGCGCTGTCCAACAGCATCCGCCTGCTGTACTCGCGCTCCGGCGAGAACCCGAAGGGACTCTACTCCGACTCGTTTTCACCCAACACACCCGAGGGCATGTGCCCGACGTGCCAGGGTACGGGCGTGGTGCACGAGCCGACGGAGCAATCCATGGTGCCGGATCCGACCCTGTCCATCGAAGATGGTGCAATCCAAGCGTGGCCGGGAGCCTGGGCAGGCAAGAACTTCCACGACATCCTGCAGACGCTGGGCTACGACCTCGACACCCCCTGGCAGGACCTACCGGAAAAGGACCGGGAGTGGATCCTGTTCACCGACGAACGCCCCGTGGTCACCGTCAAACCCCTGCGCGGTGCGGACCAGATTCAGCGAAACTACCAGGGCACATGGCGCTCGGTGGCCTCGTATCTAACCAATACACTCGCCGAAACCCAGTCCGACACGCTGCGCAAACGCGTGCTGTCCTACATGGAATCGCGAGTGTGCGAGACCTGCAACGGCCGGCGCCTCAACCCCGAGGCGCTCAAGGTCACCTATGCGGGCATGCCTATCGACGAGCTCGGCGCCCTGCCTCTGGACCGCGTTCACGAGACCCTTGCCGCGCAAAAGCCTCAGGCGGGTTCCGCCGAGGACCTGCTGCTCAAACAGATCCTCCCGGCATTGCAATCTGCACTTGACCTGGGTCTTGCACACCTGAGCTTGGATCGTCCCGCACCGACACTGTCCGCGGGTGAGCTGCAGCGCATCCGCCTGTCCGCCCAACTCCGTTCCGGCCTGTTCGGGGTGGCATACGTGCTGGACGAGCCCTCCGCCGGCCTGCACCCAGCTGAGCGTGGCGCGGTGCTGGACATCTGCCGGCGCTTCATCGACGCCGGTAACTCGGTGTTCCTGGTCGAGCACGACATGGAACTCGTTGCGCAGACTGACTGGCTTGTCGACGTCGGCCCGCTCGCCGGTGAACGCGGCGGCGAGGTTGTCTACTCCGGACCGACCAGCGACTACACCGGCGACGCGCCCACCGCGACGGCGCTGGCCAACCGTACCTTGACGCTGAACGACGCCCCACGCTCCGCCACCGGCACCCTGACGCTTTCCGGGGTGGAAGCCCGTTCCATCAGCGGCTTGGACGTTGAGTTTGGGCTCGGGCAGTTCACCGCTGTGGCCGGTGTGTCCGGCTCCGGCAAATCCACGTTGGTCAGCACCGTGCTCGCTGGTGTGCTGCGCGAGGCTGCCTCTGCAGTCGTGGATGAGGACAACGACGAGGCCGAGTCGGAGGCGATAGCGGGGGATAACGGATGGGCCGTCGATAAGCGCGAGGGCTTCGACGCTGTCAGCCGAGTCGTGCAGATCACCCAGAAGCCGATCGGACGTACCCCGCGCTCGACGCTGGCCACGTACACGGGGCTGTTCGACGGTGTGCGCAAACTCTTCGCGGACACCACCGAGGCGAAGCAGCGTAAGTGGAGCGTGTCGCGGTTCTCCTACAACGTGAAGCAGGGGCAGTGCCCGACCTGCGGCGGCGCCGGCAAGATCGAGGTGGAGCTGGTGTTCTTGCCCGGGTCCTACACCACCTGCCCGGATTGCCACGGTGCTCGCTACAACGACGAGACACTCGAAGTCACCTGGGAGGGCCTGAACATCGCCGAGGTTCTCGAGCTGACCGTCGACGAAGCCGCAGGCGTGTTCGCCGACGAGCCGAGGATCCGCCGCGCTGTGGAGACCCTCCAAGCAGTCGGACTGGGGTATCTGCGGCTCGGGCAAGGTGCTCCGGAGCTCTCCGGCGGCGAGGCGCAGCGCATCAAGCTAGCGACTGAGTTGCAGCGCTCCCGCAACTCGCGCCGAGGTCACACCGTCTACCTCCTCGACGAGCCCACCACCGGTCTCCACCCTGCGGACGTGGCGTTGCTGGTCAAGGAGCTCAACAGTCTCGTCGATGCAGGCCAGACCGTGATCGTAGTTGAGCACGACCTCTCAGTAATCGCGCAGGCGGACCGCGTCATCGAGATGGGTCCCGGCGCCGGAAACGACGGCGGGCAAGTGGTCGCCGAAGGCACTCCGGCACAACTCGCCGAGTGCGACACCGCGACCGGACAGGTGCTTGCGCAGCGGGCGGGGTAGCTCCAGCCACTGAGGGGGTCGCATCCCCCTGAGAAAAACCTGATTGATAGGGTTGTGCGATAGTTTCGTGCGGTGTACAACATGAGTATGCGCCTTCCACAGCTTCCGCTCCCTATCGAGCAGATCATTGCCGGCATCGTCGGCCTGCTCACCGTGATTGGGCTCATTGTCGGCTTGAACGCCGGCACTGGGTCGGGTTCCTCCGATAAGTCGTCCTCCACCGCCACCACCGTCACCTCGACTCCGGTCACCTCCACTACGCCAACCACCGAGCCTGGCACTGGAACCGGTCCCGCATCGCGCGACTCCGACATCACTCCGAACCGCTCGATCAAGCAAGCTCAAGAGACCGCGTGGTCGAAGTGGGAAAAGGTCGAAGGTAGCAACGCCGTGCGTATCTTCTACACCACCGGCACTCCGGAATGCTACGGCCAATACGCCGATGTTGAAGAGACCGATACCGAGGTGAAGGTACGCCTCTACTCGGGTGCCCTGCCTAACGCGCCGGAAGCCTGCATCGCCATTGCCCTCGAAGGCAGCATGGTCGTGCCGCTCAAGGCACCGTTGGGTGACCGCAAGGTTGTCCAGGTAGCTAAGCCGTAGTTACACTCTCAAACCCCTCCCACCACCAGGCCTGCCAGTCGGCAGCGTCCGGGTGCGCGGGAGGGGTTACCGTTTGCTCACCCGCGCGCAGTTCGCTCACCGGGCTCACACCATGCAGGGAGTTCAAAAACCACAGCGGAGCACTCGCACACAGTTCCAAAGAGAGCTTTTGCTTGACGACGCCTAGGCCCAACGCCCTCGCCCGCTCCGCCACCTGCGCAAGGGTGATGCTGGGCAGCCACACGCCGTCGGGAGCAACCAGCGCGTCGTCAACCCACGCGACCAGCGCGCCGGTGGTGGTCTCCAGAAGCGAGCCGTCGGCGTCGGTGATCACCGTGTCATCGGTGCCCGCAACCTGATGGCGTTCCCGGTATGTGGCGAGTGCTGGGAAGTCGGGGCCTTTCACCAGCGGCTGCGTGCGGGGATCTGCGGTGTCGGTAGCGGCGCGGACATACGTTAGGGTTGTGTGGGTGCGTGCGGTGGGTGCAACGCGAACGTCGACAAGCAATTGCCCCTGACTGAGTGCGATGCGGGGGAAGAGCTCGAGCGATGGGTCGAGCACACCCAACAGAGCGTCGAGGAAGCCTCGGGGGAGCGGGCCGGCGGTGGCTTCGAAGCGCGCGATGTGTTCCGCGAGGCCGTGGGCGCGGCCGCGGGAGTGCCGCCAAGAGTCGGCGACGGTGAACGTTCCCTGGGTGGAGTCGCACGCGACGAGCCCGCCGTCGGCCCAACGGTAGCTACGCATTGCCCGACCACGCACCCAGGACTGCCTGCGCCTTCAGGTTCCTCTCAGCGAGCTCTGCGTCAGGATCCGAGTCCAGCACGATCGCGCCGCCCGCGCCGACGGTGAGCTTCTCACCGGTGCGCACCGCCGTGCGGATCACCACGCTTAAGTCAGCCTGACCGTCGAAGCCGAGGTAGCCCAGCGCACCCGAGTACACGCCACGCGGACCGGTCTCGAGCGCGTCGATGATCTCGCAGGTGCGCAGCTTCGGCGCGCCCGTCATCGACCCCGGCGGAAATGCCGCGCGCAGCAGATCCACTAGGCCAGCATCGTTGCGCAGCGTCCCGGTCACCGTGGACACCAGCTGGTGCACCGTGGCATAGGTCTCCACCGCCATCAGCTTCGGCACTTCAACCGTGCCGGGCACGCACACCCGCGACAGGTCGTTGCGCAGCAGGTCCACGATCATTAGGTTCTCCGCGCGCGTCTTCGGGTCGCTGGTCAAAAGCGCCGGGTCCTGATCCCGCGCGATCGTGCCCTTAATCGGCTTCGCCTCAACCACCCCATCGCGCACGGTGAGGAATCGCTCCGGCGACGCACTCAGCACTTCCACCTCGCCGAAGCACAGGTGCGCGGCGTACGGCGCGGGATTGTGCGCGCGCAGCGCCGGGTAAAGCTCGCCGCTCGCCTCCGCCTCGTAGGTGTCAGTCAGGCAAACCTCGTAGCTCTCGCCCGCATGCAAACTCTCCTGGGCTTGCTCGATCCGGTCGAGGTAACCGTCGGTTCGCCAGGAGCCATTGCTTATCGACGCCCCCTTGAACCCATCATCCACACCCTCCAGCGCCCTCTCCAGCCGGGCGAGCAGTCGCGCGGTTTCTTCCGTCGGCGTGCCTTCGTGCAGGCAGCAGAGGTGCGCGACGTGTTCTTGATGGTCGATGACGATCCAGGACTGCGGCCGCACGAAGTACGCGTCTGGGGTTTCGGCGTGGTGGCGCGAGGTGTACGGCAGCGTCAGCTGCGCGCATTCGTAGCCCAGGTATCCCACGAGCCCGCCAGTGAACGGCAGGTCTGGCGGGTTGGCGATGCCCGCGTCGAGTTCCTGTTCCAACGCGGTGAGAATGTCCGGATCGTCGCCGAGGCGGTAGGGGATGACGCGGCTGAGCGACCCTGTGGCGTCGCCGATGATGGAGTACCGCCCGCGCGCATCCGCAGAGTCGAGCCAAAACGCGTGGTTCCCGTTGGCCCGAAGTGCGTTGAAGGTGTGCTGCGGGTTCAAGAGGGCGTCGATAAGCACATGCTCGATGTGCCACCGTGCTCCCAGGAAGTTTCTGATGAGCTGCTCACCGTGCTGGGTGAGGATTGATTCCGGGTGGAACTGCACGCCCCAGTGCGGTCGGTCGTCGACTTTGAGGGCCTGGATGATGCCGTCTTCGCTGCGTGCGTGGACGGTGATGCCGGGGACTTCGGTGATGTGCAGCGAGTGGTAGCGCACGGCGTCGAAATTTTGGGGCAGGCCCGCGAAGATGCCTTCGCCGGAGTGGGTGATCTGGCTGACGAAGCCGTGGCGCGGTTGCGGGGCGCGGGTGACGCGGCTGCCTGCGAGCGCAGCGAGGCCCTGGTGGCCGAGGCAGACGCCGAGTAGCGGGATGCTGGCGGCGGCTTCGATTACGCGGCGGGAGCCGGCGAAGTCCGCGTCGTTCTCCGGCGTGCCGGGGCCGGGGGAGATGACGATGTGGCTGAACTCGCCGGCTGTGATGCGTGCTCGGAGGTTGAGTGCATCGACCTCGGTGGCGGCGACGACGAGTGGTTCGTTGCCCGACGCCTTCGCGATGAGGTGGGCGAGGTTGAACGTGTACGAGTCGTTGTTGTCAACGAGGAGGATCTTTTGGCGACGCGTCGCACCCTCGGGCATGGTCACAGAGGCAGCGTAGCGTACGGGTGTTAACGAGTTGCCGGTGCGCTTCCCGTCGTGCGACCGGAAAAGTCATCGATGACGACGTTGACCTGACGACCGTCTCGCGGCTTGTCGAAAAAGACGTCCTCGTATCCGACGGTGGTGATTGGATGGCACTGTACGTACTTGGGGCGCGGGTGATCGACCACGCGCAGGTGGATGTCGACGCGTGACGCGGTCTCCTTGACGGTGACCTTGGGGCGGAAGCAAATCGGATTCCCGGTGGCATACTCCAGATCGACGCGGAATGAGGAATCAAAATCTTCTACTTCAAAGTTCGCTCTGAAGTCCTCCGGCGCGGCGACGAGGCCACCGATACCCACTTCTTCGATGTAGAGAGGGCGTTTGCCAAGCGGCCGCGAAAGGTTGACGGTTTGGGTGGTGCCTACGCCTTCTTTGGTGCAGTGACCTATCTCGCCCCTTCTGTGATACCGAGTTCCGTAACGAATAGTGACGTCCTCTTCAGACTCCTCCAATTCGGTAAACGGCTCGTGGCAGTTTGCGTTACCCGTGGTGAAGGAAAGCTCGACAGTGGAATCGTTGGGCATTCGCAGGTCGAGATCACCCCTCATCAGGCCGTAGCCGAGACGATGACCGATGTCTCCACCGATAGAGGATCCAGGTTCGGCTGATCGATCCGAGGAGTGCTGGGTGGGGAGTGCGATCGCGGTCGCTACGCCGATGAGCACCGTCAATACAGCGAGGATTGCGCCAGCATGGCGCTGCGCGAGCGAGACGAGTTCAGAAATTTTCACAAATGCAGCGTAGCCCGGGCGCGCTCGCCCCGCGGTTAATATTCGACGGCGTTGGGGTTGGCCTGGAACGCGGTGAACGGGGCGTCGCTAAGCGAATGCTCCTGGTGAGTGAAGGGAACCGGACTTTCGCGGGTGCCCTTCAAGTACTCGGCGATGTCGGCGTCGGCGAATCCGGCTGCCGCAGCCTGCTGCTCGGTGGCGGCGTACTCGACCCGTGCGATACCGGACCAGTAGATGGCGGCGGCACACATCGGGCACGGCTGGGCGGAGGCGTAGAGGACGGCACCGGAGAGGTCGTGGGTTGATTCAGCTGCACATGCAGCGCGAATTGCGTTGATCTCTGCGTGAGCGCTGGGGTCGTTGGATGAAACGACCGTGTTGCGCCCTTCGTAGACCCGGCCGCTTGCCGTCACCACGACCGCTCCAAACGGGCCGCCATCGTTCGAGGCTGACTCGGTGGCGAGCTCGATTGCTCGGTCGAGGTGCTGGTTCGCGGACGCGGCCACTGGTTAGTTCACCTCGGTGTTCGAGTGCTCCGGGTGGATCGGGGTCGGCTGGATCTTCCAGACCTCCTCCGCGTAGTCGCGGATGGTGCGGTCGGAGGAGAAGCGGCCGGACTCGCAGATGTTGATCCAGCACATGCGTGCCCAGTGGTCCGGATCGGCGTAGTACTCCTGCGCCATGCGGTCGCGGGTCTCGCGGTAGGAAGCGAAGTCGCCGAGCACGTAGTAGACATCGGCGGCGTCGTAGCCGAAGCCGTTGAGCAGGGACTCGCGGATGTCGTGGAACATGCCGGTGCCCTGGTCGTCCAACGTGCCGTCGACAAGCGCATCGAGCGCTCGCATGAGGCCAGGCGTTTCGGTAGCTGCCTCGCGCGGGTTGTAGTTGCGCTTCAGCTCCGGCAGCTCATCCTCGAGCGCGCCGAAGATGTAGGCGTTTTCCTCGCCGACGGAATCGACGATCTCGACGTTCGCGCCGTCCATGGTGCCCAGCGTGAGAGCGCCGTTCATCATGAACTTCATGTTCGAGGTGCCGGAAGCTTCCTTACCGGCGGTGGAAATCTGCTCCGAGACGTCCGAGGCCGGGATGATGTGCTCAGCAGGGGAGACGTTGTAGTTCTCCACGAACACGACGTGGATGTACTTCGAAACCTCCGGGTCGTTGTTCACGAAGTCCGCGACGGTGTTGATCAGCTTGATGATGCCCTTAGCCATGACGTAGCCGGGCGCTGCCTTGGCGCCGAAGATGAAGGTGCGCTTCGGCACATCGGTGTAGCCGTCTTCCTTAATGCGGAAGTACAGGTCGATGATGTAGAGCGCGTTCATCAGCTGGCGCTTGTACTCGTGCAGGCGCTTGATCTGCGCGTCGAAGATCGAGTCCGGATCAATTTCTGCGCCCTGGCGCTCGTTGATCCACTCGGCGAAGTCGCGCTTGTTCGCGTTCTTGATCTCGCGCAGCTCGCGCATGACCTCCGGGTCATCGGCGAAGTGGCGCAGCTCCTTGAGCTTGCTCAGATCGGTGACCCAGTCGTCGTTGCCGGCGAGACGGTCCAGCAGCTCGCTCAGGCGCGGGTTGCACATGCGCAGCCAGCGGCGCGGGGTGACACCGTTGGTCTTGTTGTTGAACTTCTCCGGCGCGAGCTCGTGCCAGTAGCCCAAGGTGTCGCGCTTGATGATCTCGGTGTGGATTGCAGCCACACCGTTGATCGAGTACGAGGCGTAGCAAGCGATCCAGGCCATGTGGACGGTGCCGTCGTGCACCGGGGAGTACTTGTGCGCAAGCTCCGGTTCGATGCCGCGGGCTTCCATGTCGATGCGGTAGCGGCGGTCGATCTCTTGAACGATCTCCCAAATGCGCCAGAACAGCTGCTTGAAGATGGACTCTTCCCACGTCTCCAGTGCCTCCTGCAGCACGGTGTGGTTGGTGTACGCGAAGGTCTTGGTGGTGACGTTCCAGGCGTCCTCCCAGCTCATGTCGTGCTCGTCGAGCAGGATGCGCATGAGCTCGGGGATGCCCAGCACCGGGTGGGTGTCGTTGAGCTGGATGGAGTTGTACTCGTGGAAACGGCTCAGATCGTCGCCGTGGTGGGTGACGTAGTTTTCCACCAGCTCCTGCAGCGAGGCGGACACGAAGAAATACTGCTGGCGAACGCGCAGCAGCTTGCCGGCGTAGGAGGAGTCGTTCGGGTAGAGCACACGGGTGATGTCGTGCACCGCCTCGCGCTCCAGGATTGCGTCGGTGAAGCGCTGGGAGCTAAACGCGTCGTAGTCGAACTCGTGCATCGGCAGCGCGTCCCACAGGCGCAGGGTGCCCACGTTGTCGGTGCCGTA
The DNA here is from genome assembly GCF_002287505.1 of Corynebacterium glaucum. Taxonomy (GTDB): domain Bacteria; phylum Actinomycetota; class Actinomycetes; order Mycobacteriales; family Mycobacteriaceae; genus Corynebacterium; species Corynebacterium glaucum. The sequence goes on along the minus strand of NZ_CP019688.1, from coordinate 1,650,306 downwards.
GCCGGTGATCGGCATGTCGTAGGGAACAGCGCGCACCTGCATGTCGTCGAACTTCACAAAGCGCTGCTGCGTGTTGCGACGGACGACGAACGGGTAGAAGGCTTCCTTCCACGCGTCCGGGTGCTCCTTTTGGAAGCCGTCCACGAACTCCTGGCGGAACAAGCCGTAGCGGTAGAGCAGGCCGTAACCGGTGAGCGGGTAATCCTGGGTGACTGCGGAATCCAGGAAGCAGGCGGCCAAGCGGCCAAGGCCGCCGTTGCCCAGCGCTGCGTCGCTTTCAGCTTCAAGCACGTCCGAAAGCTCGTGGCCGAGTTCGCGAGTGATTTCCTCCGCGTGCTCGACGAGGCCAAGGTTGGTCAGGTTGTTCAGCAGAGCGCGACCCTGGAGGAACTCAGCGGAGAAGTATGCCGCCTGGCGGGCGCCGGCGTAGGTGTTGCGGGTCTCCTCCCAGTTATCGGCAATCTGCTCGACCACTGCGGCCGAGAGGCCGGTCCAGAATTTCTCCACGGTGGAGTTCGAAGGTGATTTGCCGGAAAAGCCCTTGACGTGGCCAGCGAGAGTGTCTTTCAGCTCAGGGGTGTGTACGTGGGTGTCCATTCATCAAACCTTTCGGAGAAGCTGTGCAGCCAATGCCCGGCCAAGCCTACCTACCCACGCGCGCTTACTCAGCGCGAGCGAGCAGCGTCAACGCTGCCACCACTCCAGCATCCGTCGCCGCTCGGATCGTTGGCTCGTACTCCGGCAGGAATGCCGGCATGTGGTTTACCGGCACGTCTAAGTCAACGCGATCCTCCGCGACCGCCTTATCCCACACATCCTGCGGCGTGCATCCGATCAGCCAGAACAGGTAGGGCACGCCAAAGGCGGTTGGGATGGTGGGGAAGTCCTCGGAGACCGTCTTCGGATCTGCGGTGACGGAAGTCTCTCCGAACGCCTCGTCGAAGCGAGCGCGGACGGTCTCGTACAACGCCTCGTCGTTAGTGAGCAATTCCCCGTGGGCGAAGAACTCGATGGTGGCCTCGCCCTCGGCTCCTGAGGCTGCGACCTCAGCGTGCACGATCCGCTCGATGGATGCGTACACCTTCGCCTTGACCTTGTCGGAGTAGAAGCGGCAGTTGAGCACCAGCTCGGCTTCCGCCGGGATGATGTTGATGGTGCTGCCGGCGTGCACGCTGGCAACGGTGACCACTGCGAAATCGGCGGGGTTGACCTCGCGGCCGACGATGCCCTGCAGACGCGCGATGATCATCGCCGCGGTGAACGTCGGGTCGATCGAATTGTGCGGCATCGAGCCGTGCGCGCTGCGGCCCGGGATGGTGATGCGGATCGAATCGCACGCGGCGAACTGCGGGCCGGGTTTGCTCATGACCTCGCCAGCGCGCCCCGGCATCACGTGCTGTCCGAAACACACATCCGGGTGCGGAATGCGGTCCACCAAACCGTCTTCGACCATTGCCGCAGCGCCTTCGGCGGTCTCCTCTGCCGGCTGGAACAGCGCGATGAACGTGCCAGCCCAATGCTCGCGGGTGTGGTCCATAAAGTCGCAGACCCCGAGCAGCGCAGCGGTGTGAATGTCGTGGCCGCAGGCGTGCATGGTGCCGGTGGTTGCCGCGTAGTCCACGCCGGTCGCCTCGGTGACTGGGAGCGCATCGAAGTCGGCGCGGTGCAGCACGACCGGGCCGTCGCCGTTTGTGAACACCGCGCAGATACCCGTGCCGCCGATCGGTGCGATCACCTCGCAGTCGAAGCGCTCAAGCTCCTTCAGGATGCGGGCGTGGGTTTCGTGTTCCTGCATCGCCAGCTCCGGGTTGGCGTGCATCCACTCGTAAAACTCGCGCTGCCACGCGGCATCGATCTCGTAGGTCTCAAGCAGCTGGTTCATCGGCACGGTGGTCATCGGTCTTGCCCTTCCTTACTCAGCATCGGGTTGTAGAGCAGCACGTTGCGCGCGGGGGTGCACTCGGCGGCAATGCGGATATCGCCCGCAACACGGCCCTCATCGCGCAGCCGATAGAGGTTGGTTACTAGGCGGTCACGCACGTCGAATGGGGATAGCGTGTTCACGTAGATCTTCGTGTTGCCCTCGAACCCCGCGACGGTGGAGAGGCGCCACTTGATGTTCACGCGCCACGGCATCGGTACGTCCAAATCCACCGGGCGGTAATGCCACTCCTCGTTGCAGGCAACCTCGGGCCCGGTCGCGGCGTGCACGGCATGCAACAAGTCGGAGAAGCCGCGCACCTCTTCCTCCGATTGGCGCCACGGTTCACACGTCGCGGATTTCGAGTAGATCGCCGTAGTGGGGTAGCGGTGCCCAATGCCAGCAACCACCACCGCATAGTCGTTCTCTGCGATGACCAAGTTGTGATACGACGCGTAGTTCACGCCCCACTCGTTGTACATGTTGAGGTTGCGGCGCAGCTTCGCAATCTCCATCTCGGCCTGCACGCCGCGCTCATCAATTGTGACCAGCTGCTTGTGCAGGTGGTCGAACGAGGCACCGGCAGCAGAGAGCCAGTTCTGAAACACCACCACGTACGGCGCGTAGCGGTTCGCCTCGAGCAGGTCACGCAGGGCGTCGATAGTGAAAGCGGTGAAGCCATGGTGCTCGTCCGGGGTCAGCGTGCCGGAGCTGGCCAACTGCGAATCATCCGTCGCACCGTCGACGAAGTGCCGCCGCGCGATAATCACGTCGTGCCCGCCGCCGAAATACGCGGGCGCAAGGGCCAAAAGCTCATCTTCGCTCTCTGCCTCGCCCAGACCAGAAGCGCGCATGCGCGTGCGCGCAATCTCATACACGTGCTCGCGGCCAGCCGAGTCGGCCAAGTAGGTCTCCATGTGCCGGCGCCGGCCCTCCGGCATCTCGTAGCCGTAGTTCTGCACCCAGTAGTCGTAGGAGACGATCTCGAACAGGTTGGGTACGCGGCGGAACTCCGCGCGAGTCTCGCCAAGCTGGTGCGGCATCTGGTCGCGCAGGATTTGCCACCGGCCATCTTCGCCGCGGAATGTGCGGGTTTTTTCCGGTGGGGTAGCCAGCTGCTTCGCCTCGCAGAAGTTGCACGAGTGCGTGAACGCGTCCTCTGCCAAGAGCTCGGGTTCCTTCGCGCGGTTCGACAGCGGCCGGTTGCCCCGCCCGGGCACGGTCCACACCTGCGTTCCGGAAAACGGGCTGACTTGTTTGATCGTGCCGTCAGCCATCGTGGTCAAGGCATGTTTCGGCGATTGCACGTCCAAAGGCATGCTTTGCACCCTACTCGCGCCACCGAAGGCTAGCCTTGGAAGGCATGCCAGCCATTGTGTTCGACGTCCTGGTCCCGCCCGCCACCGCTGCCGAAGTCGGCGCGGCCTTTCAGCGAGCGCTCGACATCCTCGTTCGTCGCGGCAAACTCACCGCTGGGTCGGTGGTCCAGGAGGGTACCTTGCTTATCGACGCCACCGTGCACGCCCAGCTAACCTCTACCTATGAAGCGGACCGCGGTACCGATCCGGCAGATGACGGCGCGCAGGTCCACCGCTACGTGATCACCGCCGAGGGCGCAGACAGCTACAACCGCCTCGCAATGGGGCTGTCACGCATTCTCACTCCGAAAGCGACGCTGCCGAATGACCCGGCCGCCCTCGAACAGCAGGACCAGTTTGAGGTTGCTTCGATCTACCCCTGGACCGTCGAGGTCCGCAGGTAGGCGACTGCGATCTCTGCGCCGGCGCGGCGCAGCTGCTCGGCGGTGCCGGCTTCGCCTGCCTCGGAAGGGTCGGGCAACGTCACGGCGATGACCTCGTTGCTGGCAACTTCGCGAGGCGTGTCCTGGAACTCGCCTGAGGCCACGGCGACCACCGCCTCCGGGTTGTGCTCCTCCACGAGATCGAAGACGGTGGCCGCGACCTTTCCAGCGGCAGTCTGCGAGTCGAAGCGGCCCTCGCCCGTGATCACCAGCGCTGCATCGGCCAGCTGGTCTGCGAGCCCGTTCGCGTCCGCGACCATGCGCGCGCCGGGCACGATCTGCACATGCGAGGCGTCGCCATGAAGCAGGGTGGAGAGCCAGGTCAAGCCGATGCCAACTCCGCCCGCGGCGCCCATGCCCGGGGTAGTGGGATCCACGCCCGCGACGTCGCAAAGCTTTGCAAGCCCTTCGTCGAGAACCTGCACCTCCTCTTCTGAGGCCCCTTTTTGCGGGCCGAACACCGCTGCGGCGCCGTGGTCGCCGGTGGCGGGGGCAGCGACGTCGACAAGTAGAAGCCAGTCGACGGCGCCGGCGGGGATGTTGACCTTCGCGGTGTCGAGGACCGCGATGTCACGCAGTGCGCCGCCTCCCGGCTTGAGCTGGTAGCCGTGTGCATCGATCGGGTTCGCTCCAAGCGCGACGAGGATGCCGGTGCCACCGTCGATGGTGGCGGAGCCGCCCAGGCCGAGTGCAATGCGAGTCGCGCCGCGGGTCTGCGCATCGGCGATGAGTACGCCGGTGCCGTACGTATCTCCGGTCATCGGCACGGGGTTGTCGGCGACTGCGGGCAAGCCCGACGCGGCCGCGACGTCGATGAATGCAGTGGTGGTCGAAGCGTCGTAAGTGTAGCTTGCCTCTGTCAGGCGCCCGGCCGCGTCCGTGGTGGGCAGGGTGATGCGCTCGCCCGCGAAGAGTTCCGAGGTGCCTTCACCGCCGTCGGCCATCGGCGCGAGGTAAATGTCGGCGTCCTTGATCACTTCCCGGATGCCTTCGCCAAGCCACTGGGCAGCCTGCTGTGCGGAGGCGGTGCCTTTGAAGGCGTCAGGGGCGATGACCACCTTGGTGGAACGTTCAGTACCAGCTGCATCGGCAGCGTCGGTGGCATTCACTGGGCGGGGGGAGGAAGTGAAACTCATGTTTGTGACCTCGAGTGCAAAGCGTGCGGGGCGGTTAGGCGTGTGACGGCCCAGTTTAACGGCGCGGGGGGGGGATGAGCTCCGCCCCCGGTTCAAAAACCCGCAACGGCTGGACGTAGCTTGGGACAGGCATCACTGGGCATGGCGGTGAAATGTTTTGTATCATGCCATGTGGTAAATCTGCCGCCCAATAGATATGGATTCCGGAGGAGACGCTCATGAGCGCAATCGACCAGGAAGTTGCTGGCTACTACGACAAACTGCTGAAGCGCAACGCTGGGGAGCCGGAGTTCCACCAGGCGGTCGCTGAGGTGCTTGAATCGCTGAAAATCGTCCTTGAGAAGGACCCGCACTACGCCGACTACGGCTTGATCGAGCGTCTCTGTGAGCCGGAGCGCCAGATCATCTTCCGCGTCCCGTGGATGGATGACAACAACGAGGTCCGCGTGAACCGCGGTTTCCGCGTGCAGTTCAACTCCGCGCTAGGCCCTTACAAGGGCGGTCTGCGCTTCCACCCGAGCGTGAACCTCGGCGTGATCAAGTTCCTGGGCTTCGAGCAGATCTTCAAGAACTCCTTGACCGGCCTGCCGATCGGCGGTGGCAAGGGCGGCTCCGACTTCGACCCCAAGGGCCGCTCCGAGGGTGAGGTCATGCGCTTCTGCCAGTCCTTCATGACTGAGCTGTGGCGCCACATCGGTGAGTACCGCGACGTCCCGGCTGGTGACATCGGCGTAGGTGGCCGCGAGGTCGGCTTCCTCTTCGGCCAGTACCGCCGCCTGGCCAACCAGCACGAGTCCGGCGTGCTCACCGGCAAAGGACTGGAGTGGGGCGGCTCGCTCGCACGCACCGAGGCAACCGGTTTCGGCTGCGTCTACTTCACCGAGGAAATGATGAAGGCCAACGGTGAGTCCCTCGACGGTGCGAAGGTGATCGTCTCCGGTTCCGGCAACGTCGCTACCTACGCCATCCAGAAGGCCCAAGAGCTCGGCGCTACCGTCGTCGGTTTCTCCGATTCCTCCGGCTGGGTTGAGACCCCGAACGGTGTCGACGTCGAGCTGCTCCGCGACGTGAAAGAAAAGCGCCGCGAGCGCGTCTCCACCTACGTGGAAGAAGCCCAGGGCACGACCTTCCACTCTGACGGCTCCATCTGGGATCTCAAGGCAGACGTGGCGCTGCCGTGCGCAACCCAAAACGAGCTGGAAGCTGAGCACGCCCGCACCCTGGTGGACAACGGTGTCCGCTACGTCGCTGAGGGCGCGAACATGCCGTCCACCCCGGAGGCTGTGGAGATCTTCCGTAGCAACAAGATCAACTTCGGCCCGGGCAAGGCGGCCAACGCCGGCGGCGTGGCCACCTCCGCGCTTGAGATGCAGCAGAACGCTTCCCGCGACTCGTGGACGTTCGACTACACCGACCAGCGCCTCCACGGCATCATGAGCAACATCTTCAAGCTCTCGGCCGAGACCGCTGCCGAGTACGGCCACGAGGGTGACTACATTGTCGGCGCGAACATCGCGGGCTTCAAGAAGGTTGCGGACGCGATGCTCGCGCAGGGTGTGATCTAGGCGCGGCGGGGGTCGCGTCGTAAAGCGAAAAGCTCTTTTTGCGCCGTACGCTGAGTGCCATGTACCGCGTATTCGAAGCCCTCGATGAACTCGTCCAGACCGTGGAGCAGGCGTACGGCGTGCCCATGACCTCGAACTGCATGGTGCCGCGCAACGAGATGCTCGTGCTTCTCGACGATCTGCGCAACGCCATTCCGGAAGAACTCGACGATGCCCAGGACGTGCTGGATAAGCAGGACGAGATTCTGCGTGGTGCGCAGGAGCGCGCGGACGTGCTGGTGATGGACGCGGAGGACGAGTCGCGTCGCTTGATGGATGACGCGCATGCGCAGTCCGAAACCATGCTGACGGATGCGCAGTCCCAGGCCACCATGTTGGTGTCCAACGCGGAGGAAGACGCGAACAACATGGTTGGCCGCGCCCGCGAGGAGGCCGACGTGACTGTGGGCCGCGCGCGTCAGGAGGCGGAGCGCCTGGTCGAGTCGGGTAACCAGGAGTACCAGCGCAGCGTGGACGAAGGTCTTGCGCAGCAGGAGCGCTTGATCTCCGAATCTGAGGTGATGCGCCGCGCGGACGAGGAGGCGCACCGTCTGGTGGAGCAGGCGCACACCGAGTCCGCCCGCCTGCGTGCGGAGTGCGACGACTACGTGGATGCGAAGCTCGCGGAGTTCGAGGAGTCGCTCTCCTCGGTGCTTCGCACCGTTTCCTCTGATCGCTCCGCGCTGCGCCGCGGTGCGGGCGCGTCCGGCGTGCAGCGTCCTGAGGGCGGCTACGAGCGCCGCGGTGACCGTGGTGAGCGGATGGACCGGGGCGAGCGAATCGAGCGCACCCCGCGCCGCCGCCCGCGCACCGAGCAGGCGCCTGCTGACGGTTACTCAGAGGACTACTAAGCCGGTGTTCGGCCTGTAATCGCCGTTGGCGAACGAAGTCGGCGGTGGACGCCACAGACTGTAGGGTTAGGGATTGTTATGTCTGGAAATCCGTTCATCATCAACGTCGCCGAGGCTATGAACGGCGACGGTCTGCCCATTACCGTCACCCAGACCGGCCCTTCGCCCTCGCGAATCGGGCCAGCAATGATCGCCATCGAAGAAGGCCAAGAGGTCGAGGTCGAAGCGACCATCATCCCGCTCGGAAGCGGTGTCATGGTGGATGCGACTGCGACCGCGCAGCTGACCGGTCAGTGCGTGCGCTGCCTGAAGGAGCTCACCCCGGAGCACACCCTGCGCGTGGAGCAGGTGTTCTCCGCGTCTGATGCATTCATCTCCGGCGATGACGAGGCCGATGAGGATCGCGGCTCCGGCGACGAGATCATGCGCGTGGTGGATGACAAGGTGGACCTGGAGCAGGCCTTTGTCGACGAGGCTGGTCTAAACCTGCCGTTCAACCCGACCTGCGAGCCGGAGTGCGAGGGCGACACCGACGTGCCGTCTCCGGACGGGGTTTCGGGGGAGCAGCAGGACCGGGTGGACCCGCGCTGGGCTGGCCTGGAGAAGTTTCTGTGAGCCGCGCCCGCAAGAAGCGGATCAGTGACGACGACGCGTGGCAGCAGGCATACGACGCAGTCGATCACGCGCCGCTGCTCACGGCTGTAGGCGCACAGATCTCGCCGGAGATGCTCAAGCTCGCGCTCACGCACCGCTCATTCGCCAACGAGCACAACCACCTGCCGAACAACGAGCGCCTCGAGTTCGTCGGCGACGCGGTGCTCGGACTGTCGGTGGCGCACAAGCTCTTCGAGCTCTACCCATCGCGCCCGGAGTCGGAGCTTTCGCCGATGCGCGCAGCGATCGTGTCGCGCTACGGGCTCGCGGACATCGCCCGGGAGATCGACCTCGGCCCGCACATGCTCATCGGCCGCGGTGAAGAGCTCACCGGCGGCCGCGAGAAGGAGTCGATCCTCGCCGACACCACCGAGGCGCTGCTCGGCGCAATCTACCTCGAGCATGGCTTTGAAACTGCGCGCAAGGTAGTGCTCACGCTTTTCGACGCCAAGCTGCGCAGCGCCACCGCGACCACAAAGCACCAGGATTGGAAGACCACGCTGCAGGTACGCCTAGCGGAGCTGAAGCTGCCGGTCGCTGAGTACCGCGCGGAGGCCGAAGGCCCGGACCACAACCAGATCTTCACCGCAGAAGTCCTGGTGGACGGCGTGGTTCGCGGCACTGGAACCGGCCCGAACAAGAAGCTCGCGGAGCAAGAGGCGGCGCATCAGGCGGTGCTGTTCCTGCGCGACCACACGGCTGAGGCAGTGCTCGGGGCCCAGCAGTAATGCCTGAACTTCCAGAGGTTGAGGTGGTGCGCCGCGGCTTGGACACCCACGTCGTCGGCCGCACCTTCGACTCCGTTGAAGTGCTGCACCCGCGCGCGGTGCGCGGCAACGCGGTCGACCTCACCGAAGTGCTGCCCGGACTCACTGTCACCGGCACCGGCCGGCGCGGCAAATTCATGTGGCTGACCCTTTCCGACGGCAACGCGCTGGTCGTCCACCTGCGCATGAGCGGCCAAATGCTCGTCGGCCAGCTGGGCTTCCTCCAAAGCCCCCACCTGCGCATTCGCGCACTCATGGGGGATAGGGAGCTCGACTTTGTTGACCAGCGCACGTTCGGGGTATGGCAGTACGCTTCGCTTATCGACGGCATCCCCGAGACGATCTCCCACATCGCACCGGATCCTTTTGAGGCGGCCTTCGATGCGGACGCGGTGGCTCGAGCAATGCGCGCAAAGCGCTCCCCGCTGAAGTCGGTGTTGCTCAACCAAGAGGTGGTCTCAGGTATCGGCTCCATCTACGCGGATGAGGCGATGTGGGCGGCGAGGCTGAAACCGTGGCGCACAGCCCGCACGATGCGCCAACGCGACGCGGTCGCGGTGCTCGATGCGTCGAAGGCCGTGATGGCACGCTCGCTGGAGGAAGGTGGGACGAGCTTCGATTCTTTGTACGTGAACGTCAACGGTGCTTCCGGGTACTTCTCGCGCTCCTTGAACGCGTACGGCCAGGCCGGTAAACCTTGCGCTCGCTGTGGCACGCCGATTGAACGGGTCGTGGTGGGGCAGCGCTCCAGTTACTTCTGTCGAGTGTGCCAGGTTCGGTGACAACGTACCCTTAATGGCATATCGCAAGGTTGAAGGAGGGGCAATGACGCGAATGCAGGTCCGCTGGTTCGCGCTGGGCGGCGATGCCATGCCGGTGAGCAAGAAAGAACTGCAGTCACTAGACAAGCAGGGGCAAGCGGCGTTGCTTGAGAAAATCAACCGGCTCAAGCGAGGTAAGTCCCGAAGCGGGGATTTGAGATCCATCCGCGATGACATTTTTGAGATAAGGGCGCAGGTTGGCAACAACCACTACCGCGCGATGGCAATCCAGGACTCGCCAGTGCACATCATCATCCTCTCTTGCTTCTACAAGAACACGCAAAAGACGCCGATGATGGAGATCGACAAGGCGGTGGAGCGGAGCAAGACGTGGAAAGCCCGTAAGGAGTAATTGCGTTGTAGACCGTTGCGAGTTAGTATCGGTCCAAACCGATTAACTTAGGGGAAGCGAAAGGGGTACCGATGAAATCGGACGATTACATCAGAGCCAATTCGGTCGAGTTTGAGGTCGAAGAGTTCTTGGACGACCCGGAGATCCGTGAAGCGTTTGAAGACGCGCACGTCCGTAGTGAAGTGGCTGATCGCCTCCGTGAGGCGCGCAAGAATGGCAAACTTTCCCAAAAAGATGTTGCGGCAGCCATGGGAACCACCCAATCCGCTATCTCCGACCTTGAGCGCGGCGAAACAGATCCGCAGCTGTCCACTATGCAGCGGTACGCGCGAGCTGTCGGGGCAAGAATTCGACTCGTGGTCGACGCTCCTGGAAGCGCCGCGTCCGTCATTTCCCCCTACCGCTGTGTGTCCACTTCGACTACCACTCGGGAAACGTCCCATAGGGCATGCCTGCGCGAAGTCTCCTCTTCTTACTCAGACATCAAGGTGAGTTAAATGGCGATCAACTGCGCGCCACAGGATGAGTTGAGAGTGCAGGCCGGCCGTATCGCCGGCAACGCGAACTTGCGAGACATCAGACTGACGCAGTCAGACGTGCGTTTGCACTTCGTGCCCAATCCAACCGCGTCGCTTTCGGTCGAGCTGGACATCTCGCCCGAAGCAGAAATCGCTCCTGCCATCGGCGATTCAGCCGGGCTGCTTTTGGTTAGTTGCGGATTCAGCGTGACCATCAGTTCCGACGCGGAGGATGTCACAGACTCGGTCGCTACGCTGCAGAGTGAGTTCACTGCCGCTTTCACGCATACCCTTTTCGACGAGGCCAGCGATGAGGAACTGGAGGCTTTCGCCAACACCACCGGACTGTTTGCCCTCTACCCCTACGCGCGCGAATACATCTCGGACTGCACGAGGCGCCTCGGCTTGCCCACATTAGTTCTCGACTTGTTCAAGCCGTAGAAGTCTCCACCGGTGTGGGGAAAATGAGAACCACTCCGCTAGTATCGCGGGCGTGGAGAACGCCTTCAAATTCGTCGACGGAACCCTCAACGGCGTCGTCTGGACCCTTGTCCCCTGGTTCTTGATCGCCGCTGGCCTCTACTTCGGCCTGCGCACCCTGTTCGTGCAGGTGCGCCTATTGCCTGACATGTTCAAGGCGATTGCAGAGACCCCGAAGGGCAAGGACCGCCAAGGCCGCGACCTGGACGAGGAGTACGGCGGCATCTCCGCTTTTAAGGCGTTCACCATATCTGCCGCCTCGCGCGTGGGCACCGGCAACATCGCCGGTGTTGCGCTGGCCATCTCTATCGGCGGCCCGGGCGCGGTGTTCTGGATGTGGATGCTCGCGCTGATCGGCGGCGCGACGTCCTTCGTCGAGTCCACGCTGGCGCAGCTGTGGAAGACCAAGGACGACGAGGGCAACTACCACGGCGGCCCGGCCTACTACATGACGCGCGGCCTGGGCTGGGCTCCGCTGGCCACGCTGTTTTCCGTTTTTCTCTTTCTCACCTACGGCTTCGTCTACAACGCGATCCAGACCAACTCGATCGTCGAGGCCGTCGGTGGCTCCCTCGGCACTGATTCGACCCTGTTGAAGGGCATCGTCGCCGCGGTGCTGGCCACCCTGACCGCGCTGGTCATCTTCGGCGGCGTGACCCGCATCGCGTCCTGGACGCAGGTGATCGTGCCGTTCATGGCCGGCACCTACATCCTGCTGGGCGTGTGGGTCCTCATCGTGAACATCGATGAGATCCCGGCCATGTTCTCCCTCATCGTCGGCCACGCGCTCGGTCTACAGCAGGTCGCCGGCGCTGCTGTCGGCGCGGCGTTCATGCAGGGCATGCGCCGCGGACTGTTCTCCAACGAGGCCGGTATGGGCTCCGCCCCGAACGCCGCGGCGACTGCGACGGTGTCCCATCCGGTCAAGCAGGGCCTGGTGCAAACGCTCGGCGTCTATTTCGACACCCTTATCGTGTGTACGATCACCGCGTTCATCGTGCTGCTCGGCCCGGCCGTGAACTACGGCTTCGATGACATCCAGGGCGCCGCACTGACCCAGTCCGCGTTGGCGGACTCCGTCGGCGCCTGGGGTGCGCACGCGGTGACGTTCATCTTGTTCTTCCTGGCGTTTTCCTCCATCATCGGCAACTATTACCTCGCGCAGGCGAACCTGGAGTACCTCACCGACTCGAAGACAGCGATGACCGTCTTTCGCGTCGTGGTCATCGGCTTCGTCATCTTCGGCGCCTTCGGTTCCGTGCCGCTGGTGTGGGCGCTGGGCGACACCATGGCCGGCTTGCTGGCACTGTTCAACATCGTCGCGATCATCCCGCTGGGCGGGGTGGCCATCAAACTGCTGAAGAACTTCAACGAGCAGCGCCGCCACGGCATTGACCCGGTATTCCACCGCGACATGCTGCCGGAGCTGAAGAACGTCGAGTTCTGGGACGGCTCCGACCCAGTCACCCGCCGCAGCGTGGATGACCGCGTGATTGCCCGCGAGGCCAAGGCCGCCGGCGAGGACAACGATCTCGGCGGCCTCGAGGAGGGTTCGGCGAACCATGGCTGATACACGCATGACTGCCCATGTCCACGGACACGTCCAGGGAGTCGGATTCAGGTGGTGGACCCGCTCCCGTGCACTGGAATTGGGGCTATCCGGGTACGCAAAGAACCTCAGTGATGGCCGCGTCGAGGTGGTTGCTGAGGGAGCGCAGGGGGACGTCGATAAGCTTCTTGAGCTCCTGCGAGAAAACCCGAGCTCTACCGACCGGCCTGGCACCGTGGAAGCCGTGCACGAACAGTACGGCGAGCCGCGCGGTGCGCAAGGTTTTGAGGAGCGTTAGGTGGACGAACAGCGGTTCAAAAATGCGATGAGCCAGCTTGCTGCGGCGGTGACGATTGTGACTACCGGCAGCGAGGAGGCGCCGCACGGCACGACGGTCAGTGCATTCATGTCGCTGTCGCTGGATCCTCCGATGGTGCTGGTGAGTTTGGATCAGCGCTCGTCGTTGCTCGCACAGCTTGAGGTGGGCTCTGCGATTGGTATCAACGTGCTCTCTACGAACCAGGGGGCGCTGGCGAGGCGCTTCGCGGACAAGCGGGTTGACCGGTTCGCGGACATTGACTGGTGCATGGCCGACGGTGCGCCGAAGCTGCCGAACAACCACACGTGGGTGGCAGGCACGGTTTCGCGGATGATCGAGGCGGGCGATCATACACTCGTGCTTGTCGACGTCTGCTGCGCCGAGGTGAACTCAAACCAGCCGCTGCTTTACTGGCAGCGCGAGTTTGGCACGCATGGGGCGATTGAGCCGGGCGATGTGAAGGCGCGGGCTGTAGAGACGTAGGCGCAGTTACCGCACAACGCGGCGCAGCACCTCTGCTAGAGGGGTGTTATCGCCGGTGTCTTGACTGTGAAAACGAGCTTCGATGAATGCATCGCGGAGGTCCTTGTCCCGAAACGCTGCCAGGGGAAGCTCGAAGCCTGCCTTGCGCGCCAGGTCCGCGAAGAACACAACCTGGGTACGAGTATTCCCTTCACGAAACGAGTGAATTACATTTATTTCTCCCCAGATTTCTGCGAGTTCAGAGACAAACGCCTCCATAGCGAGCCCGCGCAGTAGATCCTTCTGCTCCAGCTTCCGAAACTGCGTTTCTGCGGCTTCGGTCAGTACCGGACCAGCGGGGTAGTATGCGTGACCATCTTTCGTCATCCACCGGTCAGTCGGAGCAACGCGCTCCTCACCGGCCCATTCATAGATGTCTTGGAAAATGTATCGGTGGGTGGCTTTGAAATGGGTGTAGTCGAAGTCGCCTTGGAGGGGATCGCGTTGCAGCTCCGCGATACGAACCGTGCTCGCAGCTTGCTCGAGGACTGCGAGCTTGACTGGATCCTCCACCCCATAGGGCTCTGATGGTCGCCCAACGAGATTCTTCAGAGTCCGCGTGCCAGGAATGAAGTAGTCATCCCAGGATTTGATCCCCCTCGAGTTCGCCCCCATAGCTAGTTGTCTGGGAGTGCACTCACTCGATCGAGCATCTCGTCCACGGTGATCTCACCAGTGGCAGCTAGCTGGACAACCTCGTCAACGCGCGGGTCGTCGATAGAGTGGCCAGCGAGCGCGAGCGCTCCAGCCGCAGCACGCAATGAGTCCTTTATCCCGCTTCTGTGACCAACGGTTTGCGTCATTGCTACCTCCTTCCAACCACACCCATCCTATTGCGCGCGTGGGCTACGGGCCAAGCATCACCGGCCTGTAAAATCCACACAATGCACCTGAAGTCGCTGACCCTCAAAGGATTCAAGTCCTTCGCGTCGGCGACCACGATGAAGTTCGAACCGGGCATCTGCGCGGTGGTCGGGCCGAACGGTTCGGGTAAGTCGAACGTCGTCGACGCGCTCGCGTGGGTGATGGGGGAGCAGGGTGCGAAGAACCTGCGCGGCGGCAAGATGCAGGACGTCATCTTCGCTGGCGCCGGCGAGCGCAAACCGCTCGGCCGTGCCGAGGTCACGCTCACGTTCGACAACACGGACAAGAAGCTGCCCATCGAGTACACCGAGGTCGCCATCACCCGTCGCATGTTCCGCGACGGCGCCTCCGAGTATGAGATCAACGGTGCCAAAGCGCGCTTGATGGACATTCAAGAGCTGCTCAGCGACTCCGGCATCGGCCGCGAAATGCACATCATCGTTGGCCAGGGCAAGCTCTCGGAGATCCTTGAATCCCGTCCGGAGGAGCGCCGCGCCTTCATTGAGGAAGCCGCTGGTGTGCTGAAACACCGGCGTCGAAAAGAAAAAGCCCAGCGCAAGCTCACCGGCATGCAGGCCAACCTCGACCGGCTCACCGACCTCACCGAGGAGCTGGGCAAGCAACTCAAACCACTCGCACGCCAGGCGGAGGCAGCAAAGCGCGCGGCCACCGTCCAATCGACGCTTCGCGACGCCCGGTTGCGCATCGCAGGGCACCAGGTGGTCACCCTTCGCAGTTCGCTTGACGACGCCACCGAGCGCGCGAAACTGCTCGCCGCGCAAGTGGAGACGGCGACCAGCGCACTCGAGGACGCGACCGCAGAGCAGGAACGCATCGAGGCTCTGCAAGCACAAGTACAACCCAAGGCGGAGGACGCGCAACAGGTGTGGTTTGCGCTCTCCACGCTGGCGGAGCGGGCAAGCGCGACAGTGCGCATCGCCACCGAGCGATCCCGAAACGCCGGCGCTTCAGTGCCGTACGCGGGCCAAGATCCCGAAGACCTACTGGCGCGAGCAAACCTCGCCGACGAGCAGCACGCCGAGAACCAGGAAGCCGCCGAAGAGGCGAGCGCGTATCTGGAGTCGGTGCGCGAGCAGGTGGAGTCGGCACAAGAAGCGTTCGATGCTGCGGAGCACGAGCACATGGCGAGACTGCGCGCGATCGCTGACCGCCGTGAGGGGCTGGTGCGCTTGCTCGCTCAGGAGGAGTCCCAGCAGCAAGCGCTGCAGGCTGCGGAAGACGAGGTCAATCGCCTGGCCGAAACCCTCGCGGAAACCCTCGAACGCGCCCAAGCCGCGCAGCGCGAGGCTGACGAGGTAGCCGACAAGCTCGCCGACGTTGAGGCCGGCCGCGGCCCGCTCGACGAGGCGCACGTACGGGCGTACACCGAATCCGGCGCCGCCGAGAAGCGCCTTGCGCAGCTCCGCGACGCTCAGCGGGACCGCGAGCGGGCAGTAGCTACGCTCGAATCGCGCATTGCCACGCTCGCAGAGCAAACGCCGAAAGCCCCCGCCCGCGACGTGCTCGGCGAGGTCGACGCGCTCGCTGACTTGATGACCGCGTCGCCGGGGTTGGAGAAGGCGCTGGCCGCTGCGCTTGGCCCGTACAGCGAGGCGCTCGTGGGCGAGGCAGCAGCGGAGACGGTTGCGAAGCTCGCCGAGGTGGAGCGCACCGTGCTCATCGATCCGCTCGGCGGCGCCACCTGGCGGCTGGACACCGATGCCCAGGTGGAGTGGTTGCTCGATCACCTCGCCCTCGTACCCGAGGTGGCCGGGCCAGTCACTCGCTTGCTTGTCGACGTCGCCGTGGCCGATGATCTCGCCGATGCCCGCCGCATTGTCGCCGAGGATCCGCGCCTGCGTGCCGTGACCCGCGACGGCACGTTGGTCGGCGAGGGCTGGGTCGCGGCCGGTTCTGGGCGCACGACCACCGTTGAGGTCTCAGCGCAGATTGAGGCCGCGCGTGCCGAGCTGGACGCGGCGCGAGCGCAGCTGGAGGAGCTCTCCGGCACGCTCGAGGGTGCGACGCTTGCCGCGGAAGACGCCCGCGTGGCGGCCGCGGCAGCGAAGGCGGCGCTGCGCGAGCATGACACAGAAGCCGAGTCCTGGCGCCGCGATCACGCTCGCCTGGTTAAGCAAGCGGAAGTGAATACGGCGGAGCACCAGCGCGCTGCGGGGCGGGTGACGGAAGCGGAAGGGCGTGTGGCTGAGCGTCGACAAGCATTGGCTGAGACCCGCGACCGGCTTGCGCGAGTGGAGGACGAACCTGGAGCCGAGGAACCCTCCACCGCCGAGCGCGACCAGGCGAAAGCCGCGCTAGACAACGTGAAGGCCGTGGAAATGGAAGCGGTGCTGACCGCGCGAGCCGCGCAACAAGCTGCCGAGCAAACCGTGGGTCGCGGCGACGCGCTGCGCAGGCAGGCGGAGCACGAGCGGCAGGCCAAGGCGCGCCACGACGCGGCGCAAGCCCGCCGCCGCGCCGAGGCTGAACTTGCCGAGGCGGTCGCCGGGCACGCCCGCGATTTGGTCGCGCGGATCGAGGACGCGATTGCGCGGGCGACTGCTCAGCGCGATGAGTTGGCGTCGCAGGTCACCGCGTTGCGGGCCCAGCACCAGGAGGTGCGAAGCGCGGTCAGTGGCGCACGCCAGCACCTTGCGCGGCTGACCGATTCGGCGCACGCATCCGACATCGCGCGCTCGCAGGCGCAGGTGCGCATCGATGAAGCCGAGGCCAAGGTCACCGAATCGCTCGGCATCGCAGTGGCTGACTTGGTGGCCGAGTACACCCCGGGCGAGGACTTCGACCTGGAGCTTGAGCAGGCGCGTCTTGCGGAGGCGGAGAAGGACCTGCGCGCGTTGGGCAAGGTCAACCCGCTCGCACTCGAGGAGTACAAGGCGCTCGAGGAACGGTACTCGTTCTTGAGCACGCAGCTTGACGACGTCATCCAAGCGCGCAAGGACCTCACCGGCGTGATCGACGAGGTGGATGCCCAGATCCTAACGCTGTTCACCGACGCCTGGCGCGACGTTGAGCAGGAGTTTCCGAAGGTGTTCGCCACACTATTCCCGGGTGGTGAGGCGCGGCTGATCCTTACTGAGCCGGAGGACATGCTCACCACCGGCATCGAAATCGAGGCACGCCCGCCGGGCAAGAAGGTCAAGCGGCTATCGCTGCTCTCTGGCGGCGAGAAGTCGCTCACCGCGCTCGCGTTCCTGGTGGCAATCTTCCGCGCGCGTCCGAGCCCGTTTTACGTGCTCGATGAGGTGGAGGCAGCGCTTGACGACGTCAACCTGCGACGCCTTATCGCACTGCTGGAGGAGCTGCGCAAGGACTCGCAGCTGATCGTGATTACGCACCAGAAACCCACGATGGACGTGGCCAACGTGCTTTACGGCGTGACTATGCGTGGCGACGGTGTCACGCGCGTGATTTCGCAGCGCATGCAGCCGACGTCCTAACTGCTGCCCTGTTAGAGTGAGAGCATGAATTCCAACTTTCGGTTGATGGGATCTGGTGTTGCTGCGGTATTGGCTCTAGGGTCATTGGCGGGCTGCGCCGACGATGCCGCCCTCGACGGCACCTACACCCACGTTGCATCCAATCCGAGCGCGACCGATTCCTCGCAGATTTTCACGCAGCTCACGATTAATGGCGCCGATTGTGTGCTGCTGGACCGAGCAGTGCCCGCGGCTGACGGGGACGTGGCAGGCGAAGAGATGGAGCAGGAATGCCAAGTAGGGGACAATGCCCTCGTGTTCCGCTCTGGCGACAGCGAAGCTGAGGTTCCATTCGAGCGAACCGCGAACGGCGATATCCGTCTCGGGATGGGCTCTGAGACGGTGCTGACAAAGCAATAACCGCCCCACTGCTTCGTGCGAGTATGCGTCAACGCGGCCTTGGGGTTGGTGAGTTGAACGGTATCGGGGCCGTCGACAAGCACGATTGCACCCTGCGCGGAAAAACTCCGTGAGCCTCATTTCGTACTCCACCCCCGGGCACGCCATCTTGCACCGACGCCTGGCGCGACGTGGAGCAGAAGTTTCCGAAGGTGTTCGCCACGCTGTTCCCGGGCGGGCAACGCATGCAGCCGCTCGAGGCGACTACTTAGTTTTAGTTAGCCCTGGTCAGCTCTAGTCAACTTCAGCGCGCCTTCCGGCCCAGCGAGATAGACGGTGTCCGCGCCGTCGACGTAGAACGTGTCGGTGGTGTCGACGGCTTTGCGGTAAGTGTCGTCCAAATCGTGGCGCCACTGCTGGCAACCCGCGTCGGTAACTCGCCCTCCGTGACGAGTAACAGATGCCGTTTCCAAGTCCACCTCAAGCTCGGTGATCGCGTAGTTGCACACCCTGAGCTGCGAAAGATGAGTCGTTCCGGGATGCCGGGGCGGGTACGTCTGGTCCCACTCAGAAAACTCGAGGGTGCTGTACCCTGCCTTCCAGGTTTGGGTGAGAATGCGCTTAAGTTCCTCTGGCGAGGCCTTCCGCGCGGTGGCAGGTAGTGGCTCCAGTACGTTCTCAGGCAGATCGGTGGGCGGCTCCGTGGGCAGTTGGACAGGTGGTGCCGGCAACTTAGAGCGGGTCAGCTTGAGTGCGCCTTCCGGTCCAGCGAGGTATATGGTGTCCGCGCCGTCGACGTAGAACGCTTCGGATTGGTGCAATGCTGCAAAGTACTTTTCGTCGAGGTCCATCCGCCACTGCTCACAACCCATCTTCGTTGTACTTCCTCCGTGGGTAATGAAAGCAGCTGTGCTGCGGTCGACCTCAAGACTTACGGTGTAGTGGTTGCAAACGCTGAAGCTGGCGTAGTGGGTGGAATCCCCGTCCCAGGGGTACAGATCCTCAGCTCGAAGAGGGTAGAAGCTGACGGTGGTGAACTGAGCGTCCCACTGAGAGGCCAGAATGTCGTCAACCTGCTCAGGCGCAGCGCGCTTCGCACTCTCCGGCAGAGAAGCCAGCACACTCTTGGGGAGGTTCAGGGGAGGGAACACCCCTCGAAGCTCGCTCGAACCTTGCGAGCTAGAGGAACTACTCGTGCTCGACGTCGATGACCCCACCTCCGGCGCGCTCAGAGTCAATCCGAGTGCGGCGGCGATGGACATGATGAACGCAGCGATGGCGTTGAGTACTTGGGAGATCATTTTGCTGTCCTTCGTCCGGTTAGTTCACTCGGGTGAGTTTGACTGCACCCCTTGGGCCGGCCAGGTACACAGTGTTCTCGTCTCCGACGTAGAACGTGCTGCCCTGAGCAATGGCTCCTGCGTAGGCGGAGTCAAGCCGTTCTTTATAACGGAAGAACGCCGAGCATCCAGCAAGCGTGCTCCCACGGTTTACCACTTTGTAACTAGCCGTTTCCCGATCTACGACGAGGTCTACCCAATTCCTGTTGCATACTCGGAAAATTGAAGTATGGGTCGCTTCGGGTTTCGACCGAAAATTCTCCGAGGCTTCTCGAAAGACCACCGGGGTGTGGGGAGTTTCCCATTCTGTCGCGAGGATCTCATCCACTTCCTCCGGCGTCGCCACCCGTGCGGAGGCGGGCAGTGAAGTGAGTGCTGGGTTGGTCAGCGTGCCCAGCTCGCTCGATCCGAGGGAGCTCGTTTCGCTTGACGACGCTTCCGCTGGCACGCCTAGGGCCAGTCCAAGCGCTGCAAAGATAGTGGTGATGAGGGTGGCGATTCCTCCGAGAACTTGGAGCAGCATTTGGGCCTCTTTCTAATGTGTCAGCGCTCCCGGTTGAGTTTGAGAGCGACGTTGGAGTTCACCAGGTAAACGGTGTCAGGTCCGTCAAAGCGTACCTCCAGGTCATCTGCGAAGAGCTTCGAGAGGTCCGTTTCATACTCCAGGCCTGGGCATGCCATCTCAGTGACCGCGAGCCAACCGATCTTCTTTAGTGTGGCGGATTTGAATTGAGGTTCAACGACCGCGATCGCGCCAGCGGCCCCGTTGCAGGTGCCTGGTGCGTTCACCTGGAAGCGTCCGTCGCCGGCGAAGTCCGGGAAACGGTCCTGGTTCACAGCCGAGAAGGCCGAGAAGGTGATCGTGTTTCCCTGGAAGGACGGCTCCGGCTTCCACGTTGAAGCGAGGAAATCGTTGAGTTGTTCGGTGGTCGCGGGGGTCGCGGAGGCCGGTACAGCCCCAGCCGGGGTCAGCCCTGGTTTCGGAGAGATCTGCGGAGGGTTGCTGCTGGTGACGGTGTAGTCGGAGCTGGAGTTGCCGCTCGAGAGCGGCACGTCGTCGAGACCAATGAGGGAAGCGAAGAAAGAGAAGACGGTGAACAAGAACGCGACGATGGATTGAAGCATGGCCTAATTATGCGCAGCTGAAATGGTTTTGGTCTACAAATCGGTCAAAACTCACAGCTACCGACCGGGCTCGCACGCGCCCAGGTGAAGCTGGCACTATGGACGACATGACAATATCGCCAACACTGTGGATCGTTCTTGCGATCATTCTGGTCGTCCTGATCGTCATCGGCATCGCTGTTGTCGTGGGCAATCAGCGGAAGAAGTCGAAAACCGTCTCGTTCGAGAAGCCGGTGGAGACTGAAGAGCCGAAGCAGCTCACGCAGCAGGAGAAGTCGGGCAACTACCAGGCCAAGGGCGGATTCAACTTCGCTCAGGTCGACGCGGAGGAGAAGAAGCCCGAGCCGATTCGGCGCGAGGCACCTCGAACTCAAGAGCCGAAGGTAGCCCCGCCGGTGGATCCGACACCGGCCGAACCGAAGCCGCAGCCGGCGGTGCCGCCGGAGCCAGCACCGGCCGAGCCAGAGCCTGCCGAGCCTGCGCCAGCAGAACCGGCACCAGCTGAGCCTGCGCCCCAGGAGCCCAAGCCCGCGGAACCGGTGTCGCGCCTTGTAGACGCTGACGAGCCGGTAGCGCCGGAAGACCTGGTCGTCGAAAAGCAAACTGCTCCTGGTGAGGTTGAGCTGACCCACGATGCAGCCGAGACTGTCGAGGACCTCAATGCCGACGAGGACCTTGCGGTGGAGGAAGCCCCGGTGGTGGAGGGGCTGTCCGACGAGGGGGCGGAGATCGTCGAGGGTGAGCTGGCGGATGAGGCGGCGGCCGATGAGCTTGCTACTGAGGACGAGCTGCGCGATGAGGCTGAAGAAGCCGCTGGCATTGCTGCGGTGACGGCTGAGGTCGCGGAGGAGGCTCGCCAAGAGGGAGCGGTCGTCTCCGAGGATGCGATCGTGTCGGAGCCGGAAGTTTCGGCCGAGGTTGCTTCTGAGATTGACCAGATCGCGCCGGCTGCTGGTCGAATTGGCAAGCTGCGTGGACGTCTGTCGCGTTCGCAGAATGCGATCGGCCAAGGACTGCTGGGCATTCTGACCGCTGGTGACCTTGATGAGGACGCTTGGGAGGAGATCGAGGACACGCTGATCATGGCGGACCTCGGTGCCGAGCTGACCATGAAGGTGGTGGACAACCTCCGCGAGAAGATCGCCGAGCGCGGCGTATCCAGTGAGGAAGAGGCTCGCGCAATGCTGCGCGAGACGCTCATCGAGGCAGGTCGACCCGAGATGGATCGCTCGATCAAGGCCATGCCTAACGACGGCAAGCCTGCCGTGATCCTAGTTGTGGGTGTCAATGGCACCGGCAAGACGACTACGACCGGCAAACTTGCCCGCGTGCTGGTGTCGATGGGCCACACCGTGGTGCTTGGTGCGGCGGATACGTTCCGTGCCGCCGCAGCCGACCAGCTTGAGACCTGGGGCCGTCGCGTTGGCGCTTCCACCGTGCGCGGCAAGGAAGGCGCAGATCCGGCATCGGTGGCCTTCGACGCTGTGGCAACCGGTGTAGACCAGGGTGCGGACGTGGTGCTGGTTGATACCGCGGGGCGCCTGCACACCTCGACCGGCCTAATGGATCAGCTGGGCAAGGTCAAGCGCGTGGTGGAGAAGAAGAGCCACGTCGACGAGGTGCTGCTGGTGCTCGACGCGACGGTGGGGCAGAACGGCATCACCCAGGCGCGTGTGTTCCGCGACGTCGTGGACATCACCGGCGTGGTGCTGACCAAGCTCGACGGCACCGCGAAGGGCGGCATCGTGTTCCAGGTCCAGGAGGAGCTCGGAGTGCCGGTGAAGCTCGTTGGCCTCGGCGAGGGCGCAGATGATCTGGCGCCGTTCGAGGTCGAAAGCTTCGTCGACGCGCTGCTTGGGTAGCAGTTGAGGGTTGTCCGCGCGGCGGACAACCCTGAAGCGGGGGTTGAGGGTTGTCCGCGCGGCGGACAACCTCCCCGATCGCGTAAGCAGATGTGATTCGTGGCGGGCTGACGCGTTAGGCTGGGGCGAACCGATTTAGCAATAGAGGGAGTGCCCACCGTGTTCGAGTCATTGTCCGATCGCTTGCAAACTGCCCTTGGGGGTTTGCGCGGCAAAGGCAAACTCACCGAGGCCGACATCAACGCCACCGCACGCGAGATCCGACTCGCGCTGCTTGAAGCGGACGTTTCCCTGCCTGTGGTGCGCGCATTCATTAGCCGCGTCAAAGAGCGTGCGCTCGGCGCCGATGTCTCTGAGGCCCTAAACCCGGCCCAGCAGGTTATCAAGATCGTCGACGAGGAGCTCACCGCGATCCTCGGCGGCGAGACCCGCCGCCTGAACCTGGCCAAGAACCCGCCGACCGTGATCATGCTCGCCGGTCTGCAGGGTGCGGGTAAAACTACCCTTGCCGGCAAGTTGGCGAACCACCTGGCGCAGCAGGGCCACACCCCGATCCTGGTGGCATGTGACCTGCAGCGCCCGGGTGCGGTGCAGCAGCTGCAGATCGTCGGCGACCGCGCCGGTGTGCCCACGTTCGCGCCCGATCCGGGTACGTCGCTGGATTCTCACGACCACGACATGGGTACCTCGCACGGCGACCCGGTTGCCGTTGCTATGCAGGGCGTTGAGTACGCCAAGCAGCAGAAGAACGACGTGGTCATCATCGATACCGCGGGTCGCCTGGGCATCGACGAAACGCTGATGACGCAGGCTCGCAACATCCGCGACGCTGTAAACCCGGACGAAGTGCTGTTCGTCATCGACGCGATGATCGGCCAGGACGCGGTCACCACCGCCCAGGCGTTCGCGGACGGCGTGGACTTCACGGGCGTCGTGTTGACCAAGCTCGACGGCGACGCCCGAGGTGGCGCGGCGCTGTCGATCCGCGAGGTCACCGGCAAGCCAATTTTGTTCGCGTCGACAGGCGAGAAACTCGACGACTTCGACATCTTCCACCCTGACCGCATGTCCAGCCGCATCCTGGGCATGGGCGACTTGCTCTCGCTCATCGAGCAGGCCGAGCAGACCTTCAACGAGCAGGACGCTGAAGCCGCCGCGGCGAAGATGACCTCCGGCGAGCTCACCCTTGAGGACTTCCTCGATCAGCTGCTGATGATTCGTCGCATGGGCCCGATCGGCAACCTGCTCAAGATGATGCCGGGCGGCAAGCAGATGAACGAGATGGCTGACATGGTCGACGAGAAGCAGCTCGACCGCATCCAGGCCATCATCCGCGGTATGACTCCGCAAGAGCGCAATGATCCAAAGATCTTGAATGCTTCTCGACGGAAGCGTATTGCCAAAGGTTCCGGTGTCGAGGTTTCCGATGTGAACAACCTCGTCGAGCGCTTCTTCGAGGCGAAGAAGATGATGGAGCAGCTCTCCAACCAGTTTGGCTTTCCGGGCATGCCCGGTGCGGGCGGCGGGCGTTCCGCGACGAAGAAGAAGCCGAAGGGACGCAAGACCAAGAGTGGCAAGCGCAAGCCGCCGAAGCGTCAAGGCGGGGGCATGCCTAAGATGCCGGGTGGCATGCCGGGAATGCCCGGGATGCCAGGGATGCCGGACATGAAGGAGCTGGAGAAGCTGCAGGAACAGCTCCCGGCCGGTATGCAAGGCATGGACCTGAACAACCTCGACTTCAACGAAGCGATGAAGCGGATGGGCAAGCGCGGCTTCTAGGTGTAGGAGACGCGCAGCTTATCCAGAATCGGCTTCATCACTTCCCAGATCACGGGCGCAAGCGATTCCGCGTACGCGTTCGAGATGTGGTTCTGGTCGCGGTAGATGTACACGTTGCCGATTGCTGGCGGGCAAGTATCGCCGATGCAGTACCAATCTGAGGTGTCGACGCTGAACATGCCGTCGGTGCCGTCGAGATACTCAGCGGCCGGGTCGACCGGTTCGTAGACGAAATCGCGCGGTATCGAGCAATCTTCGAATGCCTCGCCCGCGTTCAGGCAGTAGTTCGGATCCATCGGATCGCCAGCGCCGTCGAAGATCCACGGGTTGTCGCGCAACCCGATGAACGGGATGTTATTTTCTCGAAGGGCTTCCCAGAAGCCCAGGTAGCCATCGGGAACCATGTCGAGGGTCATCACTGCTGCGCCGGCGTGGCCTTCTGGGCGGGTCGAGGTCGAGATCACCAGATCTGGATCCAGGTCAACAATGCGGTTAAAGGCGTTGATCGACCACTCACGACACACCTCGCTCACGGTGTCGTCTTCGAACTCGCCGAGCATGATCGGACATTCCTGGCGCACGTACGGGATGACCTTGAAACCGTGTTGCTGACCAAGTTCATCAAATGGAATGCCGAGCGGCTCCACGTGCGAGCCGCCAGCGAGCACGATGGTGGTCTCGGCGTCTGGGTCGCCGTAGACGCAGTCGTTCGGGACGAAACTATCGGGCCCTTCGTCCAGGTAAACCATGCAGCCATCGCCAATCGGCGGGTAGATGCCGGCGATGAGCTCGGGATCGGGAAGTGCTTCGACGTCAGGTGCCTCCGCACCAAGGAGAACGCCCGCGCCGGGGTGGGTTTTGGGATCGAGCGGACGCGCGGCGTCGTCGATCTGGTTGTCCCAATACGGCTTGACGGAAAGTGTGGTGGCAACCAGTAAACAGATCGCGATCCCGCCGACCATGCGACCACGGCCCGCGGTCGTTCGCAAGCTGGCGCGCGCTTTCGACACCGGTTTGTCAATCGCGAGCGGCCTCGGACTGTGCTGGCGAAGCGGCTCCTCTACGAATGTATGAGTGAGGTGGGCGAGCACCAGCGATGCAGCAATAACGGCGATGCCGAGCCAGGCCGGAGGGGTCTCGTACCCGCCGACAGCTGTCGAGAGGATCAGCAGCGGCCAGTGCCAGAGATAGAGCGAGTACGCGCTCTTGCCCAGCCACTGAAATGGCGGGGACGAAAGCACCTGCGAGACTGTATTGGTGGGGGAGCTCACGATCACCAGTACCGCGCCGGTCAGCGGCAATAGAGTCAGCGGGCCGGGGAAGGCGAGTGAGGTCGGGATGACCACGCCGGTGATGGCGATCATCGCCATTCCGATTCCGGCAGTCGCTGCGGAGTACCGCTGCGGCACAGTAATGTTGCGCGGGATCAGCGCCAGGATGCCACCGAGGGTCATCTCCCACATGCGCGAGAAGAACGAGTAGTAGTTCTCGGGCGTACCAACGAGTCCGAAGCGCGACGCGTACAGGAACGACGCAACGGTGATTACCGCGAGCGCAATGATGGTAATAGCGCGCGCCTTTTGCGGGTGCGCGCGGAACTTACTCACGGCGGTCGCAACGATAAGCCCAAGCAGGATGGCGAAGAGGTAGAACTGCCCCTGCACACTCATGGACCACAGGTGCTGCAGCGGGGAGGTCTCGACCCCGGCTGCGGCATACGCGGCCTCCTGGCGGCTGAGCATCCAGTTCTGGATGTAGAGCATGGAGGCTGTGAACTGTCCAGAAAGATCCCACGACATCAGCTCCGGTACCAGGAGCAGTACGCCCAGCAGCGTAGCCACAAGCACCACCGCAAGCGCAGGGACCAGGCGACGCGCGGTACGCCAGAACGGCCACCACGGGTTCAAGGACGGGTATGGGCGAAGTGCGTAACGAACTTGGCTGCCCAGGAAGAAGTAACCAGAAAGCAATAGGAACACATCGACGCCGCCGGAAACCCTGCCGACGAATACGTGGAAAAACACCACCAGCGCGATAGCGAAACCGCGCAGGCCGTCAAGGTCGTCTCTGTACACGGATGCGCCCTTTTTCACTGGCGCTGGTGAGTTCATGGGGCCTGAGGTTACCTCCGCCCGCGTTTTGGAGCCAACGCGGAGGCCAGGGTAGTGTGTCAAAGGTTGCGACATGCACACTGCGTATGCGCCGGATCCGAGTACGCTCGCCCGGCCAGTCACGCGCAGGTTAATCCAAAGGGTTGAACCGGTTCATCGATAAGCGATGAATGCCTGAACTACCCAGTGACCGTAAGGAACAAACTCATGGCTGTAAAGATCAAGCTGCAGCGCCTTGGCAAGATCCGTAACGCGCAGTACCGCGTGGTGATTGCTGATGCGCGCACCCGCCGCGATGGCCGCTACATCGAGAACATCGGCATCTACCACCCGAAGGAAGAGCCGTCGCTCATCCGCATCGACTCCGAGCGTGCCCAGTACTGGCTGGGCGTCGGCGCGCAGCCGACCGAGCCGGTGGAGCGTCTGCTGAAGATCACCGGCGACTGGCAGAAGTTCAAGGGCGAGGCTGGCGCCGAGGGCACCCTGAAGGTGGCCGAGGAGAAGCCGAGCAAGCTCGACCTGTTCAACCAGGCGCTCGAGGAGGCCAACAACGGCCCGTCCGCAGAGGCAATCACCGAGAAGCGCAAGAAGGCCAAGGAAGAGGCAGAGGCCAAGGCTGCTGCTGAGGCTGCCGCCGCTGAAGCTGCAGAGGCAGCTGAGGCTGAGGGCGAGTCCACCGACGTCGAGGCTGCAGAGGACGCAGCTGAGGCTGCGGCAGTCGCCGAGGACGACGCAGCAGCGGAGTCCGAGGACAACTAAGCCTCACTCAACCCATTCGCACAGTGCCCAGCGTGATTCGCTGGGCATTTTGCTTTTCGACGGCCCCTTCAACCCACACCCCACACCATCAGCGCGAAAGCCAGAACACGCCTGCCACCCCGCCAATAAGCCATAGGCCGGCAGCAATCCACGGCCAGGTGCGACCGTACAGTACATCGTCTTTGTGCTTCGGTGCCCGGATGAAGGTGAGCTGCAGGAAGAAATACCCGACGATCAGGGGGCCGAGCATCGTGCCGATGGCACCGAGCTCGGTCAAACCGGGGGCCCAACTGCCCAGATGGAGGGACATGGTGTTGATGGAGGCCTCATGCCATTTGGATGGCTCGAACACATACCGCGATGTAGCCACAAAGAACATGGCGGCAGTCAACGCAACGATTGGCCAGGAAATCAGATCTCTCCGGTCGGGCACCGGCGGGGCCGGACGTCCGGGCAGACCTTCGTAGCGCCGCAAATCCTTCCACATAGCGAGGATCGGCGGGATGAAACCGAGCAGGGCTGCCGCTGCGAGGCCGAAGGGACCGGACTCGGCCATCCTTCCGACGGCTCGCATCACGGACACACCCGCGTAGGTATTCAGCAGCAGGAGCAGCGCCAGCCCGAAGAGCGCGATGACGAGCTTCTTTCCGTAAAACTTGACTAGGCCCATGGTTCTCCTTTCATCACGGAGGCGCGCCCGGCAGAGAGACTGTACCCGCCTGCTGGGCAACGTTCGCGGTATTCAGCGGCTGGTAGCCTTGTTCCCCATGGAAATGCTCATCGGCCGGGTGGTGAAGTCCCACGGTATTAAAGGTGAGGTCGCCGTCGACCTTCTGACTGACGAAGCAGAATCGCGCTTCGCCGTCGGTGAAGTGCTGCACGGCAAGCAGGCGGGCAAAGAACAGGACCTAACGATTAAAACTTTGCGTCCGCACCAAAAGCGTCTGTTGGTGAGCTTCGAGGAGATTCCGGACCGCACCGCCGCAGATTCGCTGCGGGGTATGAAGTTCTACGCCTCACCGCTGGAGCGCGACGAGGATTCGGACGAGTACTACGACCACGAACTCATCGGCCTCAAGGTGCACCTGGACGGTGCCGAAACCGGCGAGGTGACCGGTGTCATGGACACTCCGAACCGCAAGATTTTGGAGGTGGCCTACGAAGGCCGCGAGGTGCTGATCCCGTTTGTCATGGACATCGTGCCCGAGGTCGATCTAGACGAGGGCTACCTCGAAATCACCCCGCCCGAGGGGTTGCTCGACCTGTGAGCGCGATGCGGATCGACGCGGTCACCATCTTCCCGGAGTACCTCGAGCCGCTGCGCCACGCACTGTTAGGCAAGGCGATTGAGCAGGGCATCCTTGAGGTCGGTGTGCATGATCTGCGCGACTGGGCCACTGGCGGGCATAAGTCAGTAGATGCGCCGCCGCTTGGTGGGGGACCGGGCATGGTGATGAAGCCGGAGGTGTGGGGACCCGCGTTGGATAGCATCGCGGCCGGACATACTGGCACCGCGCTCACCACGTCTGCTGCACACCGCAACGACAAACTGCGCCATGACGATGTTTCGGAGGTCGCCGCAAGGCCATATACGGAGTCGCGCGACGTGCGCAAGGGTGAAGATCCAGACGCTCCGCTGCTCATAGTGCCCACTCCGGCCGGCGTCCCGTTCACCCAGGCGCAAGCACGGGCGTGGTCGAATGAGCGGCACTTGGTGTTCGCCTGCGGGCGTTATGAGGGAATTGACCAGCGGGTGTTCGCAGACGCCGCGCAGCGCTACCGGGTGCGCGAGGTTTCGATTGGCGATTACGTGCTCATCGGTGGGGAAGTAGCGGTTCTTGTCATCGCTGAAGCGGTCACGCGCCTCATCCCCGGAGTGCTGGGCAATACCGAATCCCATGAGGAAGACAGCTTTTCCGACGGTCTGCTCGAAGGGCCGAGCTACACCAAACCGCGGGTGTGGCGCGGGATCGAGGCGCCGGCGGTGCTCACCTCGGGCGACCATGCGAAGGTGGCGCGCTTCCGTCGCGATGAGGCGTTAAAGCGCACCAAGGCGGTGCGCCCCGAGCTCATTGATGCGGCGGCAGCAGCCGGTCAACTCAGCGACGAAGACCGATTCACCCTTGATGCGCGAGAGGTGATTACGGAACTGGATGTGCTGGGGCGGGTGCAAAGGGGCGTCGATAAGCACTTGCGAAAGCACTTGCGGAAGGCTGGCTACCTGGTCGATTCCATCGAGTGGGAGGAGCGCGGCGCGGATGTGTGCTTCGGGCCGTCGATGCTGGAGACAGAATTTGAGCGGCGCGAGGGGCGGCCGAGCACTGAGCCGGTAGTGAAGCTCACTATCCGGGGCCGCACTGCGCTGCCGGTAGTCGAAGCGACGAAAGCCGTGGTCGCGGGGTTGCCGCGCGGGGTGGATTGGTACGGATCGACGAGGGTGGTTGAAATCACCTAACATTGCCGGGAACTGGGGAGAAGCTGAGAACTACCCTTTAGGTATGACCTAGAAAGAAAGGGTTCTCATGCTGGCATCAATACTTGATCCCACATCCACGATCGCAATCGTTCTGCAGATCCTCATCATTCTCGGCGCCCTGTTGCTGGGTACTCGCTACGGCGGGCTCGGCCTTGGTCTGATCTCGGGCATCGGCTTGATGATCATGGTGTTCATCTTCGGTCTCGAACCGGGTGAGCCTCCCGTCGGAGTGATGCTGACCATCATCGCCGTGATCGGTTGCGCGGCGACATTACAGCAGGCCAGAGGCCTTGAGGTGATGATGCAACAGGCGGAGAAAGTGCTTCGCGCGCATCCTGAACGCATCACGATTCTGGCGCCCCTGACCACGTGGTTTCTCACCGTGCTGTGCGGCACGGGCCACGTGGTCTACACAATGTTTCCCATCATCGAAGACATTGCGCTGAAAAAGGGCATCCGCCCGGAGCGGCCGATGGCGGTGGCCTCCACTTCGGCGCAGATGGGCATTACCGCCTCTCCGGTGTCGGTGGCTACAGTCTCGCTCGCGTCGATCCTTGCGGAGAACGCAGGCGTGATCGACCAGGCATATTCCATTCCGCAGATTCTGATGGTGGCTATCCCGGCATCGCTCAGCGGTGTGTTGCTTGCCGCCGTGTGGTCGCTGCGCCGCGGCAAGGATCTAGAAGATGATCCGGTGTTCCAGGAGCGCATGAAGGACCCGGCGTTTGCTGAGTCGATCCAAAAGTCGAGCCACTCGTTGCTGGGGGAGCAGTTTCCAAAGTCCGCGTACAACTCGGTGTGGATCTTCCTCGGCGCAATTGCGTTCGTGGTTGTGCTGGGCGCGTTCGAAGCGCTACGTCCCGCGTGGCCGGACGATGCGGGCGACCTCAAGCCGTTGTCCATGAACCTCACCATCCAGATGGTGATGCTCTTTGCCGGTGCGATGATCCTGTTGTTCTGCAAGACAGACCACAAGAAGATCGCCTCCACCCCGGTGTTCAAGGCGGGCATGACCGCGGTGTTCTCCGTCTTCGGTGTGGCGTGGATGGCGGACACGTTCTTCGCCGCGCACATCGACCAGCTCGAGGCGTCCCTCGGCGGCATCGTGCAGCAGGCCCCGTGGGCGTACGCCATCGTGCTGCTGATCGTGTCGAAGCTGGTCAACTCGCAGGCAGCCGCGCTGGTGGCCATCGCCCCGATTGGTTTGGCGCTGGGCATCGACCCGAAGGTGATTGTCGGCTTTTACGGCGCCGCATACGGTTACTGGATCCTGCCGACCTACCCGTCTGACCTCGCGTGCATCGGCTTCGACCGCACCGGCACCACCCGCATTGGCAAGTACGTGATCAACCACTCGTTCCTGGTCCCAGGTGCGATCTCCGTGTTCACGTCCTGCGTGGTCGGCTCGCTACTCGCTCAAGTGCTGCTGTAGCTGCCGCCGCAGACGCAGCCACAAACGCTGTCGCGGGTGTCCACGCGCTAGACTTCCCCGAATGACTTTCGCAGACACCATCGCGACAGAACTCAACGTGCGCCCCTCCCAAGTGGAGGCGGCGCTTACGCTTTTGGCGGAGGGCAACACCGTCCCGTTCATCGCTCGCTACCGCAAGGAAGCCACCGGCGGGCTCGACGACGCGCAGCTGCGCCACATCGAGGAGCGCAACACCTACCTGCGCGAACTCGCAGAGCGCAAGGACACCGTGCTCGCCAGCATCGAAGAACAAGGCAAACTCACCGATGAGCTCCAGCAGGCCATCCTCGCCGCCGACACAAAAGCCCGCGTCGAAGACCTCTACCTGCCGTACAAAAAGCGCCGCAAGACCAAGGCGGACATTGCACGAGAGGCTGGGCTCGAGGAGCTCGAGCAATTGCTTATCGACGACCCCACGCTCGACCCCATCACTGCAGCAGCCAACTTCACCTCGGAAGGCTTCCCAGACGCGGCAGCCGCGCTAGAGGGAGCGCGGGCGATCTTGGTGGACCGCTTCGCGCTCGATGCGGACCTTGTCAGCGAGGTGCGCGACCGCGTCTTCGAGCAGGGCACGCTCCGTGCCTCGGTGGTCAGCGGCAAAGAAACTGAAGGTGCGAAGTTCGCTGACTACTTCGACTTCTCCGAGCCGTTCACCAAGCTGCCCAGCCACCGCATCCTCGCGCTCCTGCGCGGTGAGACGGAAGGCGTGCTCACTCTGGACTTCGACCCAGGTGAGGAGGCCATCTACGAGGGCATGATCGTGCGCGCCTTCGACCTGCCGGACAGCGAATGGGTGAACAAGGCAGTGCGCTGGGGCTGGCGCACCAAGCTGCAGGTGGCAGCG
Source organism: Corynebacterium glaucum (assembly GCF_002287505.1). Lineage (GTDB taxonomy): Bacteria > Actinomycetota > Actinomycetes > Mycobacteriales > Mycobacteriaceae > Corynebacterium > Corynebacterium glaucum. The sequence goes on along the minus strand of NZ_CP019688.1, from coordinate 1,618,544 downwards.
AACCTGGATACCCGGATGCGCCTGAAAGAGGTCGCGGAGACGGGTGCCCTGCAGGTGTTCAAGACCAATCTGCGCGACGTGCTGCTGGCCGCGCCTGCGGGGCAGCGCGCGACCCTTGCGCTGGACCCGGGGTACCGCAACGGCGTGAAGTGCGCGGTGGTGGACGGCACCGGCAAAGTTCTGGCCACCGGCATTGTCTACCCCCACCAGCCGCAGAACCGGTGGGATGCCGCCCGCAACGAACTTGCGGGGCTCGCCGCAGAACACGGCGTTGAACTGATCGCCGTGGGCAACGGCACCGCCTCGCGCGAGTCGGAGAAGCTCGCCGGCGAGGTCGCGGACATGATCGCCCAAGCGGGCGGGAAGCGCCCCACGCCGGTGGTGGTCAGCGAGTCCGGTGCCTCGATCTATTCCGCCAGCCCGATCGCGGCCGAGGAGTTCCCGGATATGGATGTCTCGCTGCGTTCGGCGGTCTCGATCGCGCGCCGGTTACAGGATCCGCTGGCGGAGCTGGTGAAGGTGGACCCGAAATCCATTGGCGTGGGCCAGTACCAGCACGACGTGAACCAGACCGCGCTTGCGCAGACCCTCGACGCGGTGGTGGAAGACGCCGTGAACTCCGTCGGCGTGGACGTGAATACCGCATCCGTGCCCCTGCTCGAGCGCGTCGCAGGCTTGAGCCCCACGGTGGCCAAGAACGTCGTGGCTTACCGTGACGAGCACGGCGGATTCACCACCCGCAAGGAGCTGGCGAAGGTACCGCGGCTCGGGCCGAAGGCGTACGAGCAGGCCGCCGGATTCCTGCGCATCCAAGGCGGCGCGAACCCGCTCGATGCTTCCGCGGTGCACCCGGAGGCCTACCCGGTAGTGGAGCGCGTCGCGCAGGCGACGGGCTTGGCCACCGAGCAGCTCATCGGCAACACCGCCGTGCTGTCCAAGCTACGCGCGGAAGAATTCGCCGACGAGCAGTTCGGCGTGCCCACGGTGACCGATATCCTCGCGGAGCTGGACAAACCCGGCCGTGATCCGCGCCCGGAGTTCAAGACCGCCGCCTTCAAGGAAGGCGTCACCGAGGTCAAAGACCTCAAACCCGGCATGATCCTCGAAGGCACCGTGACCAACGTGGCCGCATTCGGCGCGTTCGTCGACGTTGGCGTCCACCAGGACGGGCTGGTGCACGTCTCCGCGATGAGCAACCGTTTCGTCTCCGACCCGCACGAAATCGTGCGCTCGGGCGAGGTGGTCAAGGTCAAGGTGATGGAAGTGGACGTCGCCCGCAACCGCATCGGCCTGAGCCTCCGGCTCGACGATGAACCTGGACAAGCGAGCCGCAAACCCAGCAAACCGCAGAACGGCCGCGGAAAGCAGACGAAGCGGGGCGCGGGGGACCGTCGACAAGCAACTGGCTCTTTGGCCGATGCTTTGAAGCAAGCCGGATTTGGGAACTGAGCGGGCCAAATGTAAGATGCCAAAGGTTATTGCACACGATACGAACCAGTCGAGCCTTCCATCAAAGGCCGCTCGGGTCCTCTGTCCGTAAAAGTAAAGGAATGCTGTTATGTCCAACGGCGTCATCGATCTTGTCGACGCAGGCCAGCTGCGCGACGACATCCCCGACTTCCGCCCCGGCGACACCCTTGACGTGCACGTCAAGGTGATCGAGGGCAACGTCACCCGTACCCAGATCTTCACCGGTTTCGTCGTGCGCCGCCAGGGCGGCGGCATCCGCGAGACCTTCACCGTTCGCAAGATCTCCTTCGGTATCGGCGTGGAGCGTACCTTCCCGGTTCACTCCCCGAACATCGAGAAGATCGAGGTTGTCCGCAAGGGTAAGGTTCGCCGCGCGAAGCTGTACTACATGCGCGACCTGCGCGGCAAGGCTGCCCGCATCAAGGAACGCCGCTAAGCACTTTCTGCTTATCGACGTCTACGCCCCGACTGCCACACCCGGTAGCCGGGGCGTTTCGCATTCCTGGTTTCGCGTTCAAAACCGCAGGTTGGCTAATGGTGCAGTGGTTCTCCTCCGATACCGGTTTGAAGTGAGTGCAGTGCTACAGTGTTGCGCGTGACCAACCCGAACGAACCTGCCGGCACCCCGGCGCAAGAGGTGCTGCAGGAGGCTCCCGAAGCCGAAGAGCGCCAAGCCGAGGAGCGCCAGGAAACGCCGTGGTACATCGAAATCCCGGCGGTGGTGCTGCTGACGTTACTGCTGCTCTTTGTCATGCAGACGTTCATTGGCAGGCTCTACGTCATTCCGTCGTCCTCGATGGAGCCGACGCTGCACGGCGCGAACGGCACCGGCGACCGCATCTTCGTGGAAAAGGTGAGCTACTACTTCACCGACCCGGAGCCGGGTGACGTGGTGGTGTTCGCGGGCACCGATTCGTGGAACACCGGCTTTTCCACCAACCGCTCCAGCAACACCTTTGTGCGTGGGATCCAGGAGGTCGGATCTTGGGTCGGCCTGGTGCCCAAGGATGAGAACACGCTGGTCAAACGCATCGTCGCCGAGGGCGGCCAGACCGTCTCCTGCCAGGAAGGCGACCCAGCGGTGATGGTGGACGGCCAGCCGATCGACCAGTCCTACATCCTCACGCCTCCGACCTACGAGGTGGACGATTCCACCGGTTCAGAGGCCTGCGGCGGCAAGTACTTCGGCCCCGTCGAGGTGCCGGAGGGCCACTACTTCATGATGGGCGACAACCGCACCAACTCCATGGATTCGCGCTACCACCTAGGCGATGAGTACCAGGGCACGATCCCGGAGGAGAACCTGCGCGGCAAGGTCCAGGCGATTGTCTTCCCGTTCGACCGCATCGGCGGCGTCGCCAACCCGGAGATCCAGCAGTAACACCGTGCGCCGCCTCAAACAGCTGCGCACGTACGAAGTCGCGCTGGACAAGGCAGGCTTCGGCCCGGTGGCCGGCGTCGATGAAGCCGGCCGCGGCGCGTGCTTCGGCCCCATGACCGTCGCCGCGTGCATCTTGCCGCCTCGCCCGGTGAAAGCGCTCGAGGGGCTCACCGATTCTAAGCAGCTCACGGCCGGCAAAAGGGAGTTGCTTTACGACGCTATCGTGACAGCGTCCACCTCTTTCGCCATCGTGCATATCTCGGCGGCGGAGATTGACCGGCGTGGGATCCAGGCTGCCAATCTGGACGGTGCGAGGCGGGCGGTGGCGTTGCTCGAGCCGTCGCCAAGCTATGTGCTCATGGATGCGTTTCGGATTCCTGGCCTGCCGATGCCCCAACTGCCGATTGTGGGCGGCGATTACACCGCGCGCTGCATTGCTGCGGCGAGTGTGCTGGCGAAGGTGAGCCGCGACCGCCTGATAACCGCGATGGCTGAGGAGTTTCCGCAGTACGGTTTAGAGGCGCACAAAGGCTACTCCACGCGTGCGCATCTGGACGCGGTGCGCCGCCACGGCGCGAGCGTGCAGCACCGTTATAGTTATGCAAACATCCGTGAAGCCAACGAGGTTTACGAAGGGTCGATTGCCAGATGAGCGCTGAAGAGCTGGATAACTACGAAGCCGAAGTAGAGCTGTCTCTTTACCGCGAATACCGCGACGTGGCCAGCCAGTTCTCGTACGTGGTGGAGACTGACCGGCGCTTCTACCTGGCGAATGCTGTCGAGCTCATCCCGCATACCGAGGGCAAGGATGTGTACTACGAAGTGCGCATGTCGGATTGCTGGGTGTGGGACATGTACCGCGCAGTGCGCTTTGTGCGCTACGTGCGCGTGATCACCTACAAGGACGTCAACATCGAGGAGCTGGACAAGCCCGATCTGACGTTCCCGGATCGCGCGTAGCTCCTCTTACTTCATGGCGTCGCTAGGATAGGGCCTCACCACCGCCGACAACCTACAGTGGCTATTCGAAGGGGGCACGAGAAACATGGTCTACGCGATGATCGTGCGGAACAAGGTGCGAAGCATCTTCGACCAGATCAATGCTGGCAATTATCAGCCAATGGTGGATGGGCTCGGAACACCGTTCGAGTACATCTTCCATGGTGAACACGCCCTCGGCGGTCGACGAACCTCCAAGGAGGCGATGCATCGCTGGTGGGAGCGCGTGTTCCGTCTCCTTCCCGGTGCGAAGTTCGACGTTCGTGACGTCCTGGTCAGCGGCGGACCCTGGAACACCCGCATCGCTGTGCGGGCACAGGTCAGCGGGCCTCTGCCGGATGGCGAGAGGTACGAAAACACCGTCTTTCAGTTCATGACGCTCAAATGGGGAAAGGTCGTGTCAGTAGAGACGGTTGAGGATCTGCAGGTTCTCGAGCGCGCACTTCGCGCGGTTGCCGAGGCAGGAAACGAGGAAGCCCTCGCGCCGCCAATTATCGGCTAAGAGCTTTAGGGCGGATAGCCTCCTAAGCGAATTTCGGTTGTTGCGGAACCGAGGGGGTCAAACGTCGGTCTAAGTGAGTGAAACGTACTCACGAAGATTCGACGAAGGGGGAGTCGCTGTGACCACACAGCAGATGCCATCCACCACCACCCGCGGCAACACCGGCCAGCCGCCAGGCCATCCAGATAGCCCGATCGCCGATCAATATGCGCTGGGCAAGGCAGGCGAAGCCGCTGCGGTGCGCTGGTACGAGGAAATGGGGTGCCGGCTGCTCGGCGCGCGCGTGCAGTGCCGCGCTGGCGAACTCGACGCGATCATGCTGGATGCCGACGGCACCGTGGTGTTTATTGAGGTGAAGACCCGCAGAAGCGGCGAGTACGGTGGAGCGGAAGCTGTGACCGCGAAGAAGCTCGCGACCATGCGACGGTGCGCCGCAGAATGGCTGTCACGCCACCCTGAGACAGGTCAAAGGCCGGTGCGGTTTGACGTGGTGGATGTGCGCTTCGATGGGGCAGCGTTCACCGCGCGGCGCTATGAGGGGGTCGACGATGGCGCTTGCTAGCACCTGGAGCGCCACCGTTGAAGGGGTGACGGCGCACATCGTCACCGTCGAGGCCAATGTGGGGCCGGGACTTCCCGGGATGTACATGGTTGGCTTAGGGGACACCGCGGTGAAGGAGTCGCGGGAACGCATCCGTACCGCTGTAGCCAACGCCGCGCTGCCGTGGCCGCGCACCAAGATCATGGTGTCTCTGTCGCCTGCGCACCTGCGTAAAGGTGGGTCGCATTTCGACCTTCCAATCGCCTTGAGTGTGCTCGGGAGTTTGGATCCGCGGGCGCAAGCGCGGCTTCAGCGCACCATGATCATGGGCGAGCTCGCGCTAGATGGCTCTTTGCGACGCGTCGAAGGCGTCCTGCCAATGCTGCTGAAGTTGCAGCAACTGGGCGAGGATGGAACCGGGGACACTGCGGGTGGACGCGCGATCGACACGGTTGTCGTGCCGCGGGCGAATGCGCAGGAGGCGGCGTTGCTCAATCACGGCCACATCTTGGTGGGGGACTCGCTTCCGCAGGTGTGGCGGTGGTTGCTCGGAGAGGTTGAACTCGAAACCGCGTCCGCTGCGCAGGCGTCAGGCTCGGTTGACGGTGGACCAGACTTCGCTGACGTTGCGGGGCAACTGTTCGAGCGAGAAGCGATGGAGGTCGCGGCTGCGGGCGGGCACCACATGCTCATGGTGGGACCACCCGGGTCAGGGAAATCGATGCTCGCTGAACGCTTGCCGACGATCCTTCCGCCGCTGGGGATAGACGAACAGATCACCACGACCGCGTTGCATTCCGCGTCGGGAATCTCTCGCGGTGAGATCGTGGTGCGACGGCCGTTTATCGCGCCGCACCCGTCGCTGACGAAGGTTGAGCTCATTGGCGGCGGTTCTGGCACCCCGCAGCCGGGCGCGGTGAGCCAAGCGCATAACGGCGTGCTGTTTCTCGACGAGGCCTCTGAGATCAATGCGGGAGTGTTGGACGCGCTGCGCATCCCGATTGAAACCGGCCGTGTGGTGATCCGCCGTCACCACCGCGAGCACATGTTCCCAGCGGATTTCCAGCTCATCCTCGCCGCGAATCCGTGTCCGTGCGGTAAGGAGGCAGCGGAGTGCCGGTGCCACCCAACTGCCCGGTCGAATCACTTGGCGAACATTTCGGGACCGCTGCGTGATCGGCTGGACATTTTCTTGCTCACCTCATCCCAGTCGGCGATCGTCAGCCCGGAGGGCGCGGAAAGTTCCGCCGAGATCGCGCAGCGGGTAGCGCAAGCCCGTGAACGGGCGGCGTGGCGCTGGCAGCAGGCGGGCCTTGAGGTTTCAGTGAATGCACGCGTGCCGTCCACCGTCATCCGACGAGATTTCACCGCCGATGAGGAGTCCATGGTGACGCTGCAACGCATGCTGCATCGCCGCGAACTGACACAACGTGGCGTCGACCGGACGTTAAAGCTGGCCTGGACCATTGCTGATCTAGCTGGCGAGGACCTCCCGCATATCGACCACGTGGATAAGGCAATTGCGCTGCGCGGCGGGTTAATGCAGGTGGTGAGCGCATGAGTTCGCTTGCGTCGTGGGCGTACTTGAGCCGGGTCGTGGAGGGGCCTTCACCGCATCTGCAAGCGTTGCTGCGCGCCGGGCACGATGCGGACGAGATCGCCCGTGGCGTGCGCCAAAGGGAGAGGTGGATCGGTGGCTTGTTAGGTCCCACCGAGAGGCGCTTCGAAATTGAACGAGCGGAGGACGATCTGCGCGAGGCGGCGGAGCTGGGCTACCACCTGGTCACGCCTGAGCACTCGAATTGGCCGAGCGAGGCAATTCAGCGCAGTTTCAGCGCGGCCAATTCAGGTGAGCTTGAACGTGGTTGCGAGCCCCACGTGTTGTGGGTGCGCGGCAACCAAAACCTGCCGAGCTTATTTGATGCGGCGGTAGGGATTGTCGGTACCCGCAACGCGTCTGTGTACGGGTACCAGGCCACCGCGGATCTCGTTGGCGGGCTGGCTAAGCATCGCTACACGATTGTTTCCGGTGGGGCGCTGGGCATTGACACCGTGGCCCATGACACGGCATTGGCTGCGGGAACGCCTTCCGTAGTGGTTACTGCGTGCGGGCCGGGAGTGACGTACCCGAGGCAGAACGAGCGCCTCTTCAACCGAGTCGCAACACAGGGCGGGGCAATCATTTCGGAATACCCTCCCGGAACGACTCCTGACCGACATCGTTTTCTCACCCGTAACCGCCTCATTGCCGCGCTGTCACGAGGCAGCGTGGTCATCGAGGCGGCGTACCGCTCGGGGGCGTTGAACACGATGAAGTGGGCTAGGACGTTCAACCGTGTGTGCATGTCAGTGCCAGGCTCCATCATGAGCCAGGGCTCGTTGGGCACGAACCTGCTGATCTACAACAAAGAAGCGCAGATGGTGCTCAATGCTGATCAGATCCACGAGCTCTTAAGCCCCGTCGGCGAGGTCGACGCGCAGATGGCCTTGGAATTCAAACACGAACCTAGCCCGCTCCAGCAGCTGTCTTACAACGAGTTACGCGTCTACGATTCGCTGCCGCCCATTGGCCGCGGAGCGTCCGACGCAGAAACCGTTGCTGCTGCAGCAGGGATGGCCGTGGGGATTACCGTTCACCTGTTGCTTGAACTGGAGCAGCGCAAGCTGGTTGCCCGAGACAAGCGGCTCTGGCGCAGGGTGCCGCTTGGCGACGAGACGCTGGAGTAAACTCCTGTGACGTGAGTGAAGAAAGCGGCCAAATCCAGGCGGCGGTGGAGGACTTTGCCGAACATGCCCGCCTGGTGCTCGGTCGTTCCGAAAACACTGTGCGCGCCTATCAATCCGACCTCGCGCTGCTTACGGGAGTCATCGATCACTTTGCTGACTTCACGCTGGAGAACCTGCGCTTGTGGCTTGCGGATGCTGTTGCGCAAGGCAAAGCTCGTTCGACGCTGGCGCGTCGCACTGCGTCGGTGCGGGCGTTCTCTACGTGGGCGTATCACCAGGGCTACATCGAGGCTGATGTTGCCGCGCGCCTGGTGACGCCGAAGATCAACCGACCGCTGCCAACTGTGGTTCGCCCCGAGACGGCAGAAACGATGGTGTCCGGGGAGGCTACGGAAGAAGAGCGTGCGTCAGGGCCGGAGTCGCTGCGCGACCGCGCCATGCTCGAGCTGCTGTACGCCACGGGCATGCGCGTGGGCGAACTCACCGGTCTTGAAGTTGGCGACTTAGACTTCGGACGCAACCTCGCGAAGGTCACCGGCAAGGGCAACAAGCAACGCGTGGTGCCGTTCGGTGCACCTGCGGAGCGCGCGGTCAAAGCGTGGCTCGATGGCGGGCGCCCGGAGCTCGCCGAAGAGGGTGAAGTCGCGCTCTTTGTAGGCAGTCGGGGCAAGCGGATCGACCCTCGTCAGGTGCGCAGGGTAGTGGAGCGTGCTGCGCAGCGCGCGGGTGCGGCCGACGTGACGCCACACTCCATGCGCCACTCCGCGGCCACGCACCTGCTCGAGGGCGGGGCTGATCTTCGCGTGGTGCAGGAACTGCTCGGGCATTCGAGTCTGCAGACCACGCAGATCTACACGCACGTGTCGGCGCAGCGCCTCAAGAAGGTATACGACCAAGCGCATCCGCGCGCGTAGGTCGGTCGCCCTGCGTGGCTGGTTTGAGGCGGATACGCGGGGCGTCGAGCAGCGTCAACGGGTCGATGTAGGCGTCGGGACCGGTGCGGACTCCCCAGTGCAGGCCGCCGTGTTCACCTGAGTGGGCAGGGACGGGGCGCGCGAGGGTGCCGATCACTTGGCCCTCGTCAACGGAGTCACCGACCGACAGTGAACTGTTGACGGGTTGATAGGTGGTGCGAAGTCCCTCGGGGTAGCTTTCCGAGGGCGGGTGATCGATCGAAACCACCGGGGTGCCGGCCACGACACCGACAAACACCACGGTGCCGCCGCCTGCGGCCATCACGGGCGCGCCGGGACGAGCAGCTAAGTCGACGCCGCGGTGGCCCGGATGCCAGTTCTTCTCCGGGATCTCGGCGCGGCGAGTGACATGCGTCGGATGGGATAACCCGGTGGTCGGGTCAACCCAAGCGAGTGCGGTTGCGGGGGTGAAGAAGAGGATGGCGGCGGTGCAGAGGATCGTCGTTAAGCGAATGCCCATGAAGCGAGCAAACCGCAAACTTTGGGCCCTGCCAAGCGCGTGGACTGCCCTCCTGTGGATAACCGCGAAACGGTGCAAAGGTTATCCACAATCTCGCAGTTCAATTAGGTTTTCTCTCAGGTGGTGGGTAGAGTAATGCGGGCAGTCTGGAAAGGCTGACTACGCGCGCCGATAATGCCAGCTCAGCAACGGTCCCTGTGATTAGGGTGCCGAGGTGGCCCGGTGCCAGGGCGCGAGATAAAAACCCGCGCAGCAAGACTAGGAAAACCGAACGATTTTTCTCCGAAGGAGATCATTCCCATGGCAGTTGTAACCATGCGCGAACTCCTCGACGCGGGTGTGCACTTTGGCCACCAGACGCGTCGCTGGAACCCGAAGATGCGTCGCTTCATCTTCACCGACCGCAACGGCATCTACATCATCGACCTGCAGCAGACGCTGACCTACATCGACGAGGCATACGAGTTTGTCAAGGAGACTGTCGCACACGGCGGCACCATCCTGTTCGTGGGTACCAAGAAGCAGGCTCAGGAGCCGATCCAGGAAGAGGCCGAGCGTGTCGGCATGCCGTACGTGACCCACCGTTGGCTCGGTGGCATGCTCACCAACTTCCAGACCGTGTCCAAGCGCATCGCCCGCATGAAGGAACTGCAGGCCATGGATGCAGCCGAGGAGGGCTACGCAGGCCGCGGTAAGAAAGAAGTGCTCATGCTCAACCGCGAGCGCATCAAGCTTGAGCGCGTGCTGGGCGGCATCTCGGACATGACCAAGGCACCGTCCGCGCTGTGGATCGTGGACACCAACAAGGAGCACATCGCTGTCTCCGAGGCTCAGAAGCTGCGCATCCCGGTCGTGGCCGTGCTGGACACCAACTGTGACCCGGATGTTGTCGATTACCCGATCCCGGGCAACGACGACGCAATCCGCTCCGTGAAGCTGCTCACCCACATCGTGGGCGAGGCTGTTATCGAGGGCAAGCAGCAGCGCGAGGAGCGCCAGCTGGCCAAGGCTCGCGAGGCTGCAGGCGACACTGACGCCAAGATCCAGGCTGAAGCATCTCTGGCCGCTGCTGAGGCAGCTGCATCGGAGGAGGTCTCTGCTGCTGACGCCGGTGCCGCCGCTGCCGCTGCTGAGGCAACCGCACCGCAGGTTGTTGAAGAGGTTGAGCAGCCGGCAGCAGTTCGCGCTGCACAGCAGGCAGAGGCCGCTCCGGCTAACGAGACCGGCAAGGTTGACGAGGGTATCCAGATCTCTGGCACCGAGTCCGCGACCCAGGCGTAAGCCGAAGGCCGCGTAAAACGCCCCCCGCGTTCTAACAAGCCCCGCCCACGCTGTTCTCGAAGCAGCGCGTGCGGGGCTTTACGCTTGCGGCTTTACAACCGTCCCCCGGAAGCGGCCGCGCCCTGTGATGAGCGCCCTTAGCCTGGACCCACCGCTGCCGGGCAAGTCGACTTCGACTACTCTTTCTTACGTTAAACACCATCCATATTGAGGAGGAATCGCCCCGATGGCGAACTACACCGCAGCAGATGTCAAGAAGCTCCGCGAGACCACCGGCTCCGGCATGCTCGACTGCAAGAAGGCACTCGAGGAAACCGGCGGCGACTTCGACAAGGCCGTCGAGCAACTGCGCATCAAGGGCGCGAAGGACGTGGGCAAGCGTGCTGAGCGCAACGCACTTGAGGGCCTGGTTGCAGTTCACGAGAACACCATCGTTGAGATCAACTCCGAGACCGACTTCGTGGCAAAGAACCAGGAGTTCAAGGACATCGCCGCCGAGATCGCAAAGGCTGCGTCTGCAGCGAAGGCGAACTCCCAGGAGGAGCTGGCAAACGCTGACGTGAACGGTGAAACCGCACACGACGTGCTCGAGCGCCTGTCCGCGAAGATCGGTGAGAAGCTGGAGCTGCGCCGCGCCGCCACCATCGAGGGCGACAACATCGAGGCGTACCTGCACCAGAAGGCTGCAGACCTGCCGCCGGCAGTGGGCGTGCTGGTTGCCTACACCGGCGACAACGCTGAAGCTGCGCACCAGGTCGCGCTGCAGATCGCTGCAATGAAGGCTCGCTACCTCAACCAGGAGGACGTCCCGGCTGACGTCATCGAGAAGGAGCGCGCAGTTCAGGAAGAGATCACCCGCAACGAGGGCAAGCCGGAAGCTGCCATCGCCAAGATCGTTGAGGGCCGCATGGGCGGCTTCTTCAAGGATGTTGTGCTGCTCGACCAGCCGTCCCTGGCTGACTCCAAGAAGTCCGTGAAGCAGTTCGCGGATGAGGCTGGCATCCAGATCACCGACTTCGTGCGCTACGAAGTCGGCCAGGCATAAGCCCTGCAAAGCCTGATGACGGCCCCTTGCTCCACGGAGGGCGAGGGGCTTTGTCATGCCCAGTACGACTAAGATCGAACCGGACTTGCCAACCACTTACGCAACATCGATGAAGGAGTGTCTCGCGGTGACTGAGCCGAACACCCAACGCAAAGGATTCAAACGAGTCATGCTGAAGCTGGGTGGTGAGATGTTCGGTGGCGGAAAGGTCGGCATCGACCCTGACGTGGTGGAAAGCGTGGCCGCGCAGATCGCCGAGGTCGCCAAGACTGGCGCCGAAATCGCCGTCGTGATCGGCGGCGGCAACTTCTTCCGCGGCGCGGAATTGCAGCAGCGCGGCATGGACCGTGCCCGCTCCGACTACATGGGCATGCTCGGCACGGTCATGAATTGCCTGGCGCTGCAGGACTTCTTGCAGCAAGAAGGCGTGGATTGCCGCGTGCAAACCGCGATCAACATGGCCCAGATTGCCGAGCCGTACCTGCCGCTTCGTGCAGCCCGACACCTGGAGAAGGGCCGCGTCGTGATCTTCGGCGCGGGTATGGGCATGCCGTACTTCTCCACGGACACCACCGCCGCGCAGCGCGCGCTGGAGATCGGCTGCGAGGTCCTGCTTATGGCGAAGGGCGTGGACGGCGTCTACGACTCCGACCCGCGTACGAACCCGGATGCGAAGTTGTTCGACCAGATCACCCCGCGCGAGGTCATCGAGCAGGGTCTGAAGGTCGCCGACGCCACCGCGTTCTCGCTCTGCATGGACAACAACATGCCGATTCTGGTTTTCAACCTGCTCAAAGAGGGCAACATCGCCCGTGCCGTGGCCGGCGAGCAGGTGGGCACGCTCGTCGCTTAGCGCTCAGCTCCGCCTAAAATTGCCTCAACCTCTGCGGCGAGCGCAAGCAGTTCCGCACCGTTGACAGTCAGCGCACCGAGGTGGATCGGCCCCAGCGCAATCGCGGGCGCCCCGGTGACGTTGAACAGCGAGCACCACGGCGACCACACCGTCTGCTGGTAAAAGCTCTCCTCCGGACTCAGGGAGGAGAAGTACCCCAGCTTCGGCGGGTCGCACGCCAGCGTGGGGGAGAGCAGCACATCCACACCCCACCGGTGCGCCAGAAGCGCCGGCAGTGATTCGCAGTGCTCCTGCGCCGCCGCCATATCCTCCGCCGCAACACGCTGCCCCGCAGCCTTCAGCCACGCAAGATACGCGTTGTCCAGTGGGTCAGTCTTTGCGAAGGCCCGCTTAATCCGTGCGGAAAAGTGCTCGAAGGTCTCGCGGGCCTCAGGGTAGGGGTGAAGTTCCACCACATCGTGGTCAAGGGATCTCGCAAGCTTATCGACGATTTCCCCGCGCCGCCCGTCCACCTCAGCCTCAACGAACAGCGCCTCGGTGAGCACGCCGATCCGCAAGCGTCGATAAGCGGGGCGCTGCCACCCAAGGATGGTGAACTGGTCGGCGACGGTGCGGGTGAGAAACCCGTGGGCGGCCACACTGTGACTGCGGCCTTTGAAACCGACCACCTCGCACGCAGCTGCGGGAACGCGAATCGAACCGCCGGCATCGGTGCCGTGGGCTGCACGGGCTAGGCCCAGACCGACCGCCACACCGGCACCGGTGGAAGACCCTCCTGGTGTGCATCCGGGGTAGGCGGGCGATTCCAAAACGGGCACCCCTTTGCGCTCTGCATAGCAAGTCGCGCCGAGTTCGGACGTGAGCGTCTTGGCGGAGATCGCGGCCCCGGCGTCGAGAAGCATGCCCGCGATCGGATCGTTCTCGGTTGCGATACGCGAGCGCAGCGGGTTGCCATCGGTGGTGGGAAAACCGGCGACATCAGTGGAGTCCTTGATAGGGATCTTCCAGCCCGCGAGCCTCCCGTCACCAGAGCTTCGCAGCGGCTCGGGTGCGACAAAGGTAAACGCGGGGTGGTGCATGGCAACAGTCTAGGGGGCGGGCCCGCTGGTAGATTGAAGGGGAACATTTTGTAGAAGAAGGTAGGAAACCCCATGATTGATGACGTTTTGCTCGACGCCGAAGAGCGCATGACCTCCTCTGTAGATCACACCCGCGACGAGCTGGTCACCATTCGTACCGGCCGCGCGAACCCGGCGATGTTCAACGGCGTGATGGCGGATTTCTACGGCGCACCCACCCCGATCAACCAGATGGCGACGATTTCGGTGCCGGAGCCGCGCATGCTGATCATCAAGCCCTACGACGCGTCCACCATGGGCGAGATCGAGAACGCGATCCGCAACTCTGACCTCGGCGTGAACCCGACCGATGATGGCCAGGTGATCCGTGTGACCATCCCGCAGCTCACCGAGGAGCGCCGCAAGGACCTGGTGAAGCAGGCGAAGCAGAAGGGCGAGGAAGGCAAGGTCGCCATTCGCAACGTTCGCCGCCAGGGCATGGAAGCGCTGAAAAAGATCCAAAAGGACGGCGACGCCGGCGAAGACGAGGTGCAGACCGCAGAGAAGTCTTTGGACAAGACCACGCAGACCTACGTCGCTCAGATCGATGATCTGGTGGCGAAGAAGGAAGCCGAACTCATGGAGGTTTAACCTCCCGCTTTTTCTGCATCCACCCCCACTCAAACAGCACGTCTCATCCCGTACGAAAGCACTGCCTGTGACTGAATCGCGCACCGATCGAATCGCCGCCACTGCTGGGGCAAGCGCCAACGGCGCAAACCCCAGCCGGTGGCCGTCGACTCCGCGGCTCAAAACACCAAAACCCAAGAACAAGGCGGGACGCAACTTGCCTGCGGCAATCATCACCGGTGTGGTGCTTGGCGCGCTGGTTATCGGCGCAGTGTATGTCGGCCCGACGGCCTGGTACCCGCTGGTAGCGGTCGCCGTAGCCCTGGCAATGTGGGAGGTGCTGACCCGCCTGCGTGAGGCCGGCTACCAGCAGCCCCGCACGCTGCTGATCATCCTCGGCCAGATCATGCTCTGGGCATCTTCCGTCTACGCCTCCGGCGGCTTGGTCGGTGCCTACGCCATCACCGTGCTGTTTTTGATGTTCTGGCGCCTGTTCCACAACGGCAGGGAAGCGAAGCCGGAAAACTACCTGCGCGACACGGCGGTGGGCATCTTCGTGCTCACCTGGATTCCGCTGTTCGGATCGTTCGCGGCGATGATCTCGCTTATCGACGAGGGCGGTATCCCAGGCTCCAACTTCATCCTCGCGTTCATGCTCTGCGTGGTGGCGAGCGATGTAGGAGGGTACGTCGCCGGCGTGATGTTCGGGTCCCACCCGATGGCGCCCGCGGTGAGCCCGAACAAAAGCTGGGAAGGATTCGCCGGCTCCATCGTGTTCGGCATCATCACCGGCACGCTGGTGGTGCACTTCCTCATTCAAGGCCCGTGGTGGATGGGCATCATCATGGGTATCGCCCTGGTGGTCTGTGCAACCATGGGTGATCTGGTGGAAAGCCAATTCAAGCGCGAGCTGGGCATCAAAGACATGTCCAACCTGCTTCCGGGCCACGGCGGTCTCATGGACCGTCTCGACGGCATGCTGCCCGCCGCGGCTGCCACCTACGCGCTGCTCAACGCCGCGGTCATCATGAACCCGTTCTAAACTGCGCCCCGCCCGAATGGATTGGCCGGGCGGGCCCGTGACGTGCCACAATGGGGCACATTATGAGCGAAACCAAGGGCACCATCCCCACCATCCAGCTGCTTGCCCCGAAGCGCGGCATGCCGCCGAAGCACTTCGCGGACCTTACTAAAGAAGAACGCATCCACGCGCTCAAAGAGCTCGGCCTGCCGAAGTTCCGCGCTGATCAGATCGCACGCCACTACTACGGCAAGTTCGAGGCCGATCCGCTGACCATGACGGACCTGCCGGAGGCGCAGCGCCAGCTGGTCAAAGACGCGCTGTTTCCCACCCTGCTCACCCCGGTGCGCACCGTAGAAACGGACGAAGGCGACACCACAAAGACGCTCTGGCGCCTGCACGACGGCATCCTGCTGGAATCGGTGCTCATGCGCTACCCGGACCGCGCGACCCTGTGCATCTCCTCGCAGGCCGGATGCGGCATGGCGTGCCCGTTCTGCGCCACCGGCCAAGGCGGCCTCGACCGCAACCTCTCCACCGCAGAGATCGTGGACCAGGTCCGCGAAGCGGCAGCGATGATGGAGGCGGAAGGCTCTCGCCTGTCCAACATCGTCTTCATGGGCATGGGAGAACCGCTGGCCAACTACAACCGCGTCGTTTCCGCGGTGCGCCAGATCACCCAGCCGTCGCCGGACGGCTTCGGCATCTCTCAGCGCAACGTCACCGTTTCCACCGTCGGGCTCGCACCGCAGATTCGCAAGCTCGCCGACGAGGACCTGTCCTGCACACTCGCCGTGAGCTTGCACACCCCGGACGACGAGCTGCGCGACGAGCTCGTGCCCATGAACAACCGTCACTCAGTCGCAGATGTGCTCGACGCCGCGCGCTACTACGCCGATCAGACCGGACGCCGCGTGTCCATCGAGTACGCGCTGATTCGCGACATCAACGACCACGACTTCCGCGCGGACATGCTGGGCAAGAAGCTCCACCAGGCGCTCGGTTCAAAGGTGCACGTCAACCTGATCCCGCTCAACCCCACGCCGGGTTCAAAGTGGGATGCTTCGCCTAAGGCGCGCCAGGACGAGTTCGTCCGCCGCGTCATTGCGCAGGGCGTGACCTGCACCGTCCGCGACACGAAGGGCCAGGAGATCGCAGCGGCTTGCGGCCAGCTCGCCGCTGACGAGAAGGCAGGATAAGAGTTTTTCGCTTGACGACGAAGGCCCGGTCCCCAACAACGGGGATCCGGGCCTTAAGCGTTTCGGCGCTGAGCGGCTAGCGGCGGGTGGCGCGCTCGCGAGGCTCGACGCGGACGACCTCAACCTGTTCGGTCTCGTGGACCGGTGCGCCCGCGAGCGTGCGCTGCTGCCCAGCAACGCCCTGCTGTGCGGAGCCGGTGCGCAGGTGAGCGATACGGGACGGGTCGATGTTCAGCGCGCGCAGCTGGCGCTCGTCGAGGTTCTCGTAGACACCGGAGAGGGTCTTCTGGTCGTATGCCCAGTCCGGCTCCTGGTGGCCGATCGGCTTGTTGTGGGCAGTGACGGTGCGAACCTGGTTCAGCTTCGGCTGGGTCGCGTGAATGAGCAGGCCAAGCGCCATCAGGACAGCCAAGGAGATGAGCCAGACGGTCTCAACGTGGCCCTGGTGGTTGCCGAAGTTGTAGGCAACGAGCACCAGCACGGAGATCCAGCCCGCAGCCTGCACTGCGCCGCGACCCATCTCGCTCCAACCGAAGCGCGCGGAAGGCACATCTGCTTCAGAAACGCCGTTGTAGACCTGCGGCTGACGGGTGTTGTCGTGGTGGGCCACTGCCATCTCTCCTTTATCTGAACAGTATTGGCGCCATTGTCTCACACCCACGGCGACGTATGGCAACGAATACCCCCTAAACCACCGAAAGTTTTACCGCCGCGAAAGCGTGCCACAATGAACGGCGTGAAAACAGTTCTCATTTTGGGTTCCACGGGCTCCATCGGCACGCAGGCGTTTGAGGTCATCGGAGCTAATCGCGAGGCATTCGTGGTCGCCGGGATCGCTGCGGCCGGCAGCGATCCGGACGCGATCATCGCCCAAGCCCGGGAGTTCAATCTGCGTCCGGATCAGGTGGCAGTGTCGCGCAGCGATGCCGCAAAGCAGGTCGCTGAGGCTCTCGGTGGCGAGGTGATCTCAGGCGAGGACGCCGCGCGTCAGCTGATCGAGGCTCACCCTGCCGACGTGGTGCTCAATGCGCTGGTGGGTGCTGCCGGCTTGAGCTCAACCATCGCGACCCTGGACGCAGGTTCCGTCCTCGCGCTGGCGAATAAGGAATCACTGGTGGCGGGTGGACGCTTCGTCGTCAAGCAAGCTCAGCCCGACCAGCTGGTGCCGGTGGATTCCGAACATTCCGCGATGGCCCAGTGCCTGCGAGCTGGGCGAGCTGAGGAAGTAGCGAGGTTTGTGCTGACCGCTTCCGGCGGGCCGTTTCGGCGCTGGAGCCGCGAGGAGATGATGGAGGTGACTCCGGCGCAGGCGGTGACGCATCCGACCTGGTCGATGGGGCGGATGAACACCATCAACTCCGCGACGATGGTGAACAAGGGGTTGGAGCTCATCGAGGCCGCGCTGCTGTTCGATATCGACCCGGACATTATCGACGTCACCGTGCACCCCCAGTCCGTCATCCACTCGATGGTGACGTTTGTGGATGGGGCGTCGATTGCGCAGGCCTCGCCGCCGTCGATGAAGATGCCGATTGCGCACGCGCTCGCTTGGCCTGGTCGGGTGAACGGTGCGCAGCCTGCGCTGGATTTCTCTGAGGCGTTTTCATGGACGTTTGAACCGGTGGACAACGAGGCATTTCCGGCCGTGGAGCTTGCGCGCAGCGCGGTGAAGCAGGGCGATCCGTACCCGGCGATTTACAACGCGGCGAACGAGGTCGCCGTCGACGCGTTCTTCGCTGAGCGGATCAGGTTCCCGGAGATTGTGGATGTGATTGCAGAGGTCGTCGGGGCGGCGGGGGAGTACGCCCGCGTGCCCGGCAGTGTCGAGGAGATCCTGGCTGTGGACGGCAGAGCGCGCGAGGCTGCGGCCGAGGTGATTGAGCGCATCGAGGCTGGGCGCTAACCGTGGGAGCGCTCGGCATCATTCTTTTTGCGCTCGGCATCGCGGCCTCCGTCGCGCTGCACGAGGCGGGGCACATGTTCACCGCGCGTGCGTTCGGCATGCGGGTGCGGCGGTATTTCATCGGGTTCGGCCCGAAGGTGTGGTCCACCACCAAGGGCCACACTGAATACGGCATCGCGGCGCTTCCGTTCGGCGGCTATTGCGAGATCGCCGGCATGACGGCGATGGATCCGGTGACGCCGGAAGAGGCGCCGCACGCGATGATGCATAAGCCCGCGTGGCAGCGCATTGCCGTGATGATCGGCGGCATTGTGATGAACCTGCTCATCGGCGTGGTCACGCTCTACCTTGTCGCGGTGCTCTCGGGCATCCCGAACCCTGACGCCGACTACTCGCCGCGGGTGGGGGAGCTGACCTGCACCTCGGACCAGATCGACCGAGAGACGCTCGCCGACTGCTCAGGCCCTGGACCCGCGGAGCGTGCCGGACTGCGCGCAGGGGACGTGATCCTTGCCGTTGACGGCCGAGAAGTCGAGCAGTTCTACGAGGTACGCGATTACGTCTTTGCCCATCCCGGGGAAACAGTCGAGATCGCTTACGAGCGCGACGGCGCAGTGAGCACCGCCAACGTCGAGGTCGATCCCGTAACCCGAATCAACCTGCAGACCGGCGAGGTGATCGAAGCGGGCGCGATCGGCGTAGCTGCGGCGCCAGTCAAGGATCCGGTGAAGCAGTTCGGCCCGCTTGAGGCGGTGCCCGCAACAGCGAAGTTCACCGGCGAGATGCTCGGAGCAACAGTGCAGGGCATCATCTCCTTCCCGTCGAAGATTCCGGGCGTGGTCGCATCCATCTTTGGTGCGGAGCGCGACATCGAAGGCCCGGTGAGCGTGATCGGCGCCTCGCGGGCTGGTGGCGAGCTGGTGGAGCGGCAGGCTTGGCCGGTGTTCTTCATGATGCTGGCCAGCATGAACTTCTTCCTTGCGCTGTTCAACCTGGTACCGCTGCCACCGCTCGACGGCGGGCACATCGCGGTGATCCTCTACGAGAAGATCCGCGAATTCGTCCGCCGTCTGCGAGGCCTGCCGCCGGGCGCGCCCGTGGACTACCGCAAGCTCATGCCGCTGACGTACACCATGGCGATTCTGCTCCTTGGCGTCGGCGTGTTTGTGATGGTCGCGGACGTGATCAACCCGGTCCGGCTCTTCGGGTAAGGCACGCTTCCGGTGCTAAGGTAGGCCCCATGAATCTCCCCATCGGATTAGGCATTCCTGAAGGCCCGCCGCCGACGCTGGCGCCTCGGCGCAAGACCCGCCAGCTCATGGTCGGCGACGTGGGGGTTGGTTCGGATTACCCGATCACCGTGCAGTCCATGACCACCACCAAGACGCACGACATCAACGCCACGCTGCAGCAGATTGCCCAGCTGGCTACCGCCGGCTGCGACATTGTGCGCGTCGCGTGCCCGAAGACGGTCGACGCGGAGGCCCTCCCGGCGATTGCCGCGAAGAGCCCGATTCCGGTGATCGCGGACATCCACTTTCAGCCGAAGTACATCTTCGCGGCGATCGACGCCGGCTGCGCCGCGGTGCGTGTGAACCCCGGCAACATCAAGGAGTTCGACGGCCGCGTCAAGGAAGTCGCGAAGGCGGCAGGGGATGCGAACATTCCGATCCGCATCGGCGTCAACGGCGGTTCCTTGGACCCGCGCCTGCTGCAAAAGTACGGTAAGGCCACCCCGGAGGCACTGGTTGAGTCCGCGATCTACGAGGCCGGCCTGTTCGAGGAGCACGGCTACGGCGACATCGCGATCTCAGTAAAGCACTCCGATCCGGTGCTGATGGTCGAGGCGTACCGCCAGCTCGCCGAGGTCACCGACTACCCACTCCACCTCGGCGTCACCGAGGCCGGCCCGAAGTTCATGGGCACGATCAAGTCCTCGGTGGCCTTCGGCGCGCTGCTCGCAGAAGGTATCGGCGACACCATCCGCGTCTCCCTCTCGGCTGACCCGGTCGAGGAGATCAAGGTGGGCGATCAGATCCTGCAGTCGCTCAACCTGCGTCCCCGCAAGCTCGAGATCGTCTCCTGCCCGTCGTGCGGCCGCGCTCAGGTGGACGTGTACAAGCTCGCCGAAGAGGTCACCGCGGGCCTGGATGGTATGGAGTTCCCGCTGCGAGTCGCGGTCATGGGCTGCGTCGTCAACGGTCCCGGCGAGGCTCGCGATGCGGACCTCGGTGTCGCGTCCGGCAACGGCAAGGGCCAGATCTTTGTCAAGGGCGAAGTCGTCGAGACGGTGCCGGAGGACCAGATCGTAGAGACCCTGATCGCGCACGCGAACCGCATCGCCGAGGAGGAGGGCCTCGAGCAGATCTCTGGCGCGAAAGCAGAGGTCAAGGTTACGCGCTAGACGCGAATAGACACCTCTCAGACAGCACCGGTTCGCCCGCCGGTGCTGTTACCTTTTTCCCATGCGCCGTCTCTTCGCCCTGCTCGCAAGCACAATGCTCCTTGCGGCAGGGCTCGTCGGCTGCACCCCGCGCCCCAATTCCGCCGAGCCGGTGGCTGAGGCAGTCCTTGAAGCAATCGCGTCGCGCGAGTTCGGGGAGCTTCCATCGCTTGTCGACGACCCCTTGGCTGCGCAATCCTCCATCGAGACGACCTGGAGCGGGCTGCAAGCAGAGGCGTTGAGCACAGAGCTCACCAACCTCTCTCAGAACGACACGCTGGCCACCGCCACCTACACGATGACGTGGACGCTGCCGCGCGAGCGCGAGTTCGCCTACGACGCCACCATGACGCTCACCCAGGAAGGCGAGGAGTGGACCGCGCGCTGGCAGCCGTCGGTGATGCACCCGAAACTCGGTGCGCACCAGCACCTCGAACTGCGAGCGATTCAAGCCCGTCAGGCGAGTGTGGTGTCTTCCGACGGTGTTGAGCTGCTGCGTCCGGGCGTGGCCTACCGCGTGCTGGTAGAGCCGTCGGCGATGCGCTCCGCCCCGGACACCGCGCAGCGCATCGCGTCCGCCCTCGCGGCCGCGCACGAGAGTGACGCCACCGTGCCACTGCGCGACGCTGGAGACCTGACACCCACTCTGGAAAACGCGAGCGACACCTACTCCGTGGCAGTAATCCCCGCCTCCGCAAAGGGCGAATTCGAGTCCGCCCTCGGGGAGGTTCCCGGTGTGCGCTTGAACGAGGAAGCCGCCATGGTGAACGCCGATCCCAGCTTCGCTTCCGACATCATGGCGCGTGTGGGCCAGCTCGTTGGGGATGACCTGGAGGGCGAGCCCGGGTGGAGCGTGTCCGTCGTTAATGAAAATGGTGCTGAATACGAGCAGGTGAAGCGATCCGACCCGGAGCCCTCACCTGCGATTGAGATCAGCCTTGACCACCAGGTGCAGCGGGCCGCGGAGGAAGCGCTCACGGCGGTGGGCGGCCAGCAAGCAATGATCGTAGCGATTCGCCCGTCCACTGGCGGTGTGCTCGCGATCGCGCAGACTGCGGAGGCTGACCGCGACGGCAACTTGGCGACGATGGGGCAGTACCCGCCTGGCTCGACGTTCAAGATCATTACCTCGGCCGCCGGCTTGGAGCGCCAAGACCTCACACCGGACAGCATCGTGCCGTGCCCGAGCACGATGGACCTTTACGGCCGTGTGGTGACCAACTACGCGGGCTTCGGGCTAGGTAGCGTGCCGCTGGAAACCGCGTTCGCCCGCTCCTGCAACACGACGTTTGCTGATATGTCGACCCGCCTTGCGCCGGGTGAGCTGCAGGACGTGGGCAAGCAGTTCGGGCTCGGGCTGGATTTCACCATCCCCGGCCTTGAAACAATCACCGGCTCCATCCCGGAGGGCGAGACCCCGCTTGAGCGCACGGAGGCGGGCTACGGCCAGGGCTACGACCTGGTGAGTCCCTTCGGTATGGCCTTGGTGTCCGCGACTGCCGCGCATGGGCAGATGCCGGTGCCGTACCTGATTGCCGGTGAGACCACTGAGGTTGCAGAGCAGGTGGATCAGCTCAGCGGGGAAGCGGTGGAGCAGCTGCAGCGCTTGATGGCGTCTGTGACCGCGCCCGGTGGTACCGCGGCCGGAATGAGCGCCGGGGGCGACATTCGCGGCAAGACCGGTGAGGCGGAGTTCACCGGCGGCTCGCACGCCTGGTTCACGGGTTACCGCGCGGATGATGACATCGCGTTTGCGACCTTGGTGGTGCGCGGCGGCGGATCGGGGATTGCGGTGCAGTTGACCGATGCGATGCTGCGCAACTTGGATGCCGCCCGAAACCCGTAGCCTGCCCCACCCGCGGAGTGAGTGGAAATCGGGGGACTAGCATTGCACCCATGAACCAACGTGGACTGCTGACCCCAGGCAAACCGACACCGATCCGCACCGTGCCGAAGTCGATTGAACGGCCCGAATACGCGTGGAAGAACGAGGTGCAGGAAAACGTCGGGGAGCCGTTTGTTCAAACCCCCGAAACTATCGAAGCGATGCGTGAGGCGAGCAAGATCGCGGCGAATGCCCTCGCGGTCGGAGGTGCGGAGATCAAACCGGGCGTGACGACGGATCACGTCGACGGCATCATCCACGAGTATCTGCTTGATCACGGTGCGTACCCGTCGACGCTGGGCTACCGGGGTTACCCGAAATCGAGCTGCATCTCCCTGAATGAGATTGTGTGCCACGGGATCCCGGACACCACCGAGATCCGGGAAGGCGACATCGCCAACATCGACGTCACCGCGTACAAGAACGGAGTGCACGGCGACACGAATGCGACATTCTTCGCTGGGGAAATTGCCGAGGAGCACCGCCTCTTGGTGGATCGCACGTACGAGGCGATGATGCGCGGCATCAAGGCGGCGAAACCTGGTCGAGAAATCAACGTGATTGGCCGCGTGATCGAGTCCTACGCGAAACGCTTCGGATACAACGTGGTCACCGATTACACAGGCCACGGCGTGGGCACGACCTTCCACAACGGTCTCGTCGTGCTGCATTACGACTCGGATGTTTACCGCGACGTGCTGGAGCCGGGTATGACGCTGACCATCGAACCGATGATCAACCTCGGCAGCCTGGAGCACACCGTGTGGGACGACGATTGGACCGTGCAGAATGTAGACGGCGAATACACTGCCCAGTTCGAGCACACCATCGTGATTACTGAGGACGGCAACGAAATCCTGACGATCCCTGACGCAGACCTGGCGGCGGGCCAGCATATGTTGGGGGCTGCGAAGTAACGGGGTCCACGCTTTTCAAGAGCAACCCGGGACAGCAAAATGCTCCTGTCCGTATTGGACAGGAGCTTTCTTCTTGCTTGGGTAGCGCTGGGCTACGAAAGCACTTAGGCCGGGAGCAGGCCGTTGAACTTCGCGAAGTTCACGCCAGCGATAACGAGGCCAATCACAGCGCCGATAGCGGCGATGATGGTGCCGTCAACCCAGATGCGTGCCCACTGCGGCATGCGCTCGGAGTTGGTCTCCTTGCCGAAGCCGTCGCGGCCGTCGAAGCGCTCCTCGGTGTCGGTGTTGGGCAGTGCGCGGGAGGAGCCAACGCCCTCGGAGGAGCCCTGGAAAGCATCGGAGATGATCTCGCTGGACGGCTTGTCGGTCTCCTGCTCGAAGCCCTTGAAGATCGAGTCGGTCTGGTCGCCGGTGTGCAGGACGGTGCGGTCGGAAGCGTCGGCCTCCGGGGTGGTCTCGGCGACTGCGGCGGTGGTGCCGGAAACGATCAGAGCGAGTGCGGTCGCGGAAGCGGCAGCTGCGGTGCGGAAGTTACGCATCAGATTCCTTCTTTCTAAAGGTGTGTGGAAGTGGTTGCGGAAATCCGCGATTTAGAGGCCGTGGACAACGAAGTTGTACAGCGGAGCGACGATCAGGCCGAACGCAGCTGCGACAGAAGCGAAGATGGACAGGCCGTAGAGGATCTTGGCCCAAACCGGCTGCTGCTCGAAGGTCTCGGACTCGCCTGCAGCCTCACCCTTGGAGGAGCCGAACAGGGCCGGGCCGTATGCAGTCTGGTCAGACTCAAGGCTGTTGCCAATGCGGGAGGACAGGGAGCCCTCAGCGTTGGTCGGCTGCTCGACGCCCTGCACGGTGGCGTTGGTGGTGTTGTTGGAGGATGCAGCAGCATCCTGTGCCAGAGCGACAGAGGTGGAGCCGAAAGCAACAGCAACGGCGGTGGCACCTGCGAAGGCTGCCTTGCGGAGGTTACGCATGAAACGAAGTCCTTTACGTGTAGTACTTACTTGGATCCTGGACACAAGGGAAGCCCCCCGACGTCCAGGGGTCGCCGATTACTATAACGGTAAGTTCTCAAGTTTGCACTAATGGGATAGGAATTCATTCAAAGGTTCAGCGAAACCTGAGAGTTACCCCTCAGTAAACGTAAGATCCAGCCCAAGAATTGCATTTTCAGTCACTTCCGCGAGTGCCGGGTGGATCCAGTACTGCTTTCGCGGCACCTCGCGGAGGTCAAGATCGAACGCCATGATCGTGATCGCCTGCTGGATCAAGGTCGACGCTTGCGGGCCCATGTAGTGGGCGCCGAGCAAGCGCCCATTCGACCGGTCCGCGATCAATTTCACTACGCCGGTGGAATCTTCCAGGGCCCAGCCGTAAGCGACATCGCCGTAGTTCTGCACCTTCACGGTAACGTCGTAGCCGGCTGCCACCGCCTGGTCTTCGGTCAAGCCCACGGTGGCGATCTGCGGGTGCGTGAACACCGCCCAAGGGACGTGCTCGTGCGGCATCGTTCTGGTCGGAGCCTCGCCATTGAACGCGCTGATCACGTTGGTACCCACAGCGCGTGCTTCGGCGTTGGCTACGTGCTTGAGCTGGTAGGGCGAGGACACGTCGCCGAGCGCCCAGACACCATCCGCGGTGGTGCGGCCGTATTCGTCGACCTTCACCCGGCCACTTGGATCCAACTCGACTCCGCCGGTGGGCGCGTCGAGGAGATCGCCGTTCGGGATGCGGCCCGTGGCAATGAGAAGGTGTTGGGAGGTGACCACGGAGTCGTCGTCAAGCACAAGCTCGATGCCCCCGGAAACCTCGCGGGCGGAGACGACACTGCCCCGCTTGACGTTGAACCGCTTTTGGGCGATGTCGTTGAACTGCTCGCCGATGGTGGCGTCGAGGGTGCGCAGGAAGGGCGAACGGGAGACGATGGTGACGTCGGTGCCCAGTGCCTCGAAGACGTGCGCGAACTCCATGGCAATGAAGCCGCCGCCGACGATAGTGAGGGATTTCGGTTGCTCCGGCAGACGCATGATGTCGTCGTTGGTGTGGTAGCTCACGCCCTCGGCCCAGGAGGGGATGCGCGGGCGCGCACCCGCAGCGATGATGATTTGTTCTGCGGTGATGGTGGCCGCTTCGCCGGCCTGGCCGGTGGAGAGCGTGCGTTCGCCGATGAAACGGGCGGGCATGTCGTAGACGTCGACGTTGGGGCAGGAGTCGCCGCGGCGGTATTCCTCGCCACCGGCAGCGATGAGGTCGATGCGGTTAGTGAATACGCGGTCGACGATTGCGGGCCAGTCGGCCCCTTTGAATTCGAGGTCGATGCCGAGTCGGGCCGAGTCGCGGGCTTCGAACGCGGTGTCTGCGGCAAGGACGTACATCTTCGTGGGGATGCAGCCGACGTTGAGGCACGTGCCGCCGAACTTGCCGTGTTCCACGATGGCGACCCGTTTGTCGTCGAAGCGCTCGTCCAGGATGCTGTTGCCGGACCCGGTGCCGATGATGATCAGGTCGTAATGCGTTGCGCTCACAGTTGCTCCAGCCATTCAGTCGTGGTTTTGTAAGCGACCTCGCGCGCGAAGGGTTCCGAAAGGAAAACGTCGTGGCGCGCGCCGTCGATAGTCTTGGTTTCCGTTACTTCGGCCACCTTGGGGGCCCACTTGCGGATCTGCTCGACGTCGAGAACTGTGTCTGCGGCGTCTGCAGCGGGAGAGTAGTCCTCGCCGAGGTAGGAGTGCGAAGACATCATGGTCAAGGTGGGGACGCCGGTATCGACCTCGCCGCTGTGGATCTCTTCCTGGGCCTTCACGACCGCGCGGATCCACCCCATATATTTGCGGTGCCCGTCGAGCGGCTTCATCTCCGTGTTGAACCTCCACTCGCCGTGCTGGCTCTCGTGGATCGAAGCACCGTAGGCACCAAGGCCGCCGTTGGGCAGAGGCATAAGCGGAATGGCTCGACCGAGAAGCTTGATCACTGGACGTCCGAGACGGACTGCGAGCGGATTGAACTGGAGATCCAGCCACGGGCTGTTGAGAATCATGCCCTTCAGCTTCGCGTGATTGGCCGGGTCTTCGCGGCGCAGGTGATCTGCCCAGAGCGGCGCGATGAGGCCGCCGGTGGAGTGGGCGAACGGTACCACCGAACCGTGCTGCTTGGCGACGATCTCGAGCGCCCAGGTCAGTTCCGGAAAGTAGTGCGCCATTTCTGTGGTGTAGTGCCAGCGCTGGCCGCGGGTGCGGGCCCGTCCGCAACGACGCAGATCAATCGCGTAGAACGGGTAGCCCTGCGAAGTGAAGTACTCCGCAACGTGGGTTTGGAAGAAGTAATCCGAGAGCCCATGGATCCATAACAGTGCGGGTTTGTCCGCCTTCGCATTTGCATTGCCTGCGGTGGCGCGTACGAGGACTGCGCGCACATCTTTCCCGGTGTCCGGATCCTCACCGAGCTCAAGCGCGGCCTGCTCATAGCCGTCTCCCAAGATGTCCGGCATCCACGTCGGCTCCAGGTTTTTTGAACTCATGACCCCGATACTAGCCACCTTTGCGGAGCACTCGGGCGGGGCAGCGTATTGTGGCTGAAGCATGAATGTTTTACGCAAAATGTTGCGCAAAACACACTCACGACGGACGGTAAACATACGAAAAGGTGACCAGAAATGGCTAACAAGCGGGATAAATACGATGACGAGGTAGATGTCCTCCTCATCGGCGGCGGCATTATGAGTGCCACCTTGGGCGCAATGATTCATGCCCTCGAACCGGGCTGGAGCCAGGTGGTCTACGAGCGCCTCGAGGGACCGGCTCAGGAGTCGTCGTACCCGTTCAACAACGCAGGTACCGGACACTCAGCACTCTGCGAGCTGAATTACACCCCGGAGAAGAACGGCCGCATCGACGTTTCGAAGGCGATGGCGATCAACGAGAAGTTCCAGCTGTCGCGCCAGTTCTGGTCTCACCAAGTGAACGCGGGTGTGCTCCCGGATCCGCGCGGCTTTATTAACCCGGTGCCGCACGTGTCCTTCGGCCAGGGCGAGGACCAGATCGCTTACCTGCGCCGCCGGTACGACGCGTTGTCAAAGAACCACATGTTCCCGAACATGCAGTTCACCGACGATCACGACAAGTTCGCCCGCATGCTGCCGTTGATGGCTGAGGGCCGCGACTTCGACGCCGAGCCAGTCGCGATTTCCTGGACCGACGCCGGCACCGACATCAACTACGGTGAGCTGTCTAAGCAGTTCTTCAACGCCGCGAAGGAAAACGGCACCGAGATTCGCTACGGCCACGAGGTGACCAACCTCAAGCGGGAAGGCAATTTCTGGAAGGTCAGCGTCAAGAACCTGCGAACCGGCGACAAGAAGGTCACCCGCGCACGCTTCGTGTTCGTCGGCGCCGGCGGCTACGCTCTCGACCTGCTGCGCAAGGCTGGTGTTCCGGAAGTCCGCGGCTACGCCGGCTTCCCGATCTCCGGCATGTGGCTGCGCTCCACCAACCCGGAGCTGGTGGAGAAGCACCAGGCCAAGGTCTACGGCAAGGCAAAGGTCGGTGCTCCGCCGATGTCGGTGCCGCACCTGGATCTGCGCGTGGTGGACGGCGAGCAGTCGCTGCTGTTCGGCCCGTACGGTGGCTGGACCCCGAAGTTCATGAAAGAAGGCTCCTACCTGGACCTGTTCAAGTCCATCCGCCCGGACAACATCCCGTCCTACCTGGGTGTCGCCGCAACCAACCTGAACCTGGTGACCTACCTGGTCCAGGAGGTCTTCCGCGACTTCGACGGCAAGATGGACGTGCTGCGGGAGTACTACCCGGAAGCCGACCCGAAGGATTGGGACGAGGTTGTCGCCGGCCAGCGCGTGCAGGTGATCAAGCCCGCCGCGGCGCCGAACTTCGGCACCCTCGAGTTCGGCACCGCCCTGGTCAATGACCAGAACGGCACTATCGCAGGCATCCTCGGTGCGTCCCCGGGCGCATCGATCACCCCGGCCGCCATGCTGGAGCTGCTCGAGCGCTGCTTCGGCGAGCGCATGATCGACTGGGGCGACAAGCTCCACGACATGTTCCCGACCTACGGCAAGTCGCTCAAGCGCGACAAGCGCGCGTACGACGAGCAGTGGCAGATGACGCAGAAAACGCTGCAGCTGGATGAGGACCACCACCTCGACGAGACGGTGGGCGCGCACGACTAAGTGCCGCAGAACGTTGTGTATGTGAAGGCGCCTTCGGGCGCTTTCATCCATTCCTGGCCTGCTTCAGGGTTGTACGGGTCCGTCACCGCGGCCAAAAGCTCCAGGTAGGGTTCGAGGTTGCCGCGCTGCTCCGCTTCCTGGATGGCAGTTTCAAGCATGCGGTTGCGCGGAAGAAACAGGGGCCCAGGCTTATCGACGATTCCGTGCTCCTGGTTGTACGTCGCGATGTCCTCGGCCTGCTCAAGCCCAGTTTGGTGCTCGCCGATCCACGTATCCCAGTGCTGCGCGAAGCGGTCCGGGATGGTGAGCACGATGTCTTGCGCCTCTTGGTGGTCCATCACTGGGGTTAGCGCCTCTGCGAGCCTCGCGAGGTTCCACGCGATGATGTTCGGCTGGTTGCCGAACCGGTAGCGCCCGGCAGTGTCAATGGAAGAAAAGACTGCGTCGCTAGCGAAGCGCTCCGTGAACGCGCACGGGCCGTAATCGATGGTTTCCCCGGATAGGGCAGTGTTGTCGGTGTTCATCACACCATGCACAAACCCGATGCGCATCCACTGGCACACCAAATCGAGTTGGCGCGTAATCACGTCGTCAAGCAGACGCGCACCGTCGTCGTAGCCGGCCGCCTCCACGACCGCCTGCACCAGCTCAGCGCTGCGGGTCGCGGCATACTGCACCGAACCGACGCGCAGATGCGACTGCGCAACGCGTACAACGATGCCGGCGGGGACTTTGCCCTGCTGGCGGATCACCGTCTCGCCGGTGTCGAGCACCGCGAGTGAGCGGGTGGTGGGCACGCCGATGGCGGCCATGAACTCGGAGACCAGGTACTCCCGGAGCATCGGGCCGATCGCCCCCATCCCGTCGCCGCGCCGAGAGAATGGCGTGAGCCCGGAGCCTTTGAGCTGGATCTCGTAGCGGCTGCTATCAATCCCGCCAGGGGCTGCGGGAAGATCGCCGAGGAGGAGGGCGCGGCCGTCGCCAAGCAAAGGGACGAACTGGCCGAACTGGTGGCCTGCATACGCTGTGGCGTGCCCGCCTTCGCTGCCCGCGAGCCACTGGATGCCTTCCGGGGTACGCAACCACTCGGGATCGATGCCGAGTTCGCGCGCGAGTGGCTCGTTGAGCAAGACGAGGCGCGCCTCGGGGAAGTTGGTGCCGTCGACGGCGACGGTCATGTCCGGCAAGGTGTCGGCAAGCGTGTGGGTGAGCTCAGGTCGGGTCATGGCTCCACCCTAAACTGGTTCGCTATGGAGAACGGACACATCACCCTCGTCGGCGGTGGGCCAGGCGCGTGGGATCTGCTCACCGTGCGCGGGCTTCGGGCGCTGCAGGCCGCGGACGTGATTCTCGCCGACCACCTCGGCCCGGCTGACCAGCTGGCCGAGTTTGTGGACTTGGCGGGCAAGGAAGTCATCGACGTTGCGAAGCTGCCGTACGCGCGGCAGGTGACCCAAGAACGGATCAACGAGCTGCTGGTGGCGTACGCGCGCGAAGGCAAGCACGTGGTGCGGCTCAAGGGCGGCGACCCGTACGTGTTCGGCCGCGGGTTCGAGGAGCTCCAGGCGTGCGCCGCCGCCGGGTTGGAATGCTCCGTGGTGCCCGGCGTGACCTCCGCGGTCTCCGTTCCTGCGTCTGCCGGCATCCCGGTTACGCAGCGCGGTGTGACCCACGGGTTCAGCGTGGTTACCGGCCACCTTTCGCCGCAGCATCCGGGCTCGCTGGTGGACTGGGACGCGCTGGCTCGGCTCGGCGGGACCATCGTGGTGATCATGGGGGTGCGCAACGTGCGGGCCATCACGCAAGCGCTTATCGACGGCGGACTGCGCCCGGAGACACCCGCGGCAGTGATTCAAGATGGCGAGACCACCGCTCAACGGGTCTACTTCGCGGATGCAGCGACGTTGGCGGATGTGATGGAACGCGAAGGCATCACCTCGCCAGCTGTGTACGTGATTGGGGAGGTGGCTGGGCTTGCGCACGCTGGATAGCCTCATTCTGGACACCGCGGCCGATGCGCTTTCTCAGGCTAGGACAGTGCTGGTCTGCGATGACCCGACCGGGGACCTCGAGCGCGCCGCGCTTGAGACCGGCGCGCAGGTGCTGCTGCTGGATTCGGATTACACCCGCTGCCAAGCGGCGGCGGATGGGGTTAAAGTCGCCGGCGACACGCGGCTCGACGAGTTCCTTGCCGGCGCGGGTGTAGAGGGGCCGTGGGTGGCGGTAGGGGAGATGTCGAAATCCCTCGGGCGGGTGAACTACCTTGCGGCATCGATTGCTTCCGCGGGCGTTGCTGACGCCACGGTCGTTTTCGGTGGAAACAACAAACATCTGTCTCGCTCGATGAATGACACGTTGGCGGCGTCGTTCACCGACGTTGCTGCGTCGCGTGGGCGCGGCAAGTTCCGCTGCCTGGTCGCCTCCGGGCCGCGGGACGTAGCATACGAACCGCGCCGGGCAGATGGGTTCGTCGCGTTCGGCGGTGTGTTCTCGGGGGCGAAAGAGGATCGCGGTGGCGCAATGCTGCGGCGGGCACTGCCGGCAGAGCTGGGTCGGTTCCTGGACTTGGGATGCGGCAGCGGTTCGGTCTCGCGCGGGCTTGAAGGGGCGGTGTCCGTCACCGCGACTGACTCGGACGCGGACGCGGTGCTGTCTGCGCGGGCGATTGGCATTGATGCAACGTGGGACGACGCAGGTGCGCGATTCGAAGCCGCGTCCTTTGACACGATCGCGCTGAATCCACCATTCCACGACCGTGCCGCGGTCGATGCCACGCAGGTGCAGCACTTGCTCGATGCCGCAGCGCGGCTGCTTGCGCCGGGCGGCCAACTTTTCATGGTGCATAATTCGCACCTGCGTTACCGGGGAGAGGTGGAACGCCGGTTCAGCGCTGTGGAGCAAGTCGCCCGCAACGCCACGTTCACCGTGCTGCACGCGGTGCGGTAAGTATTGCGTCCGCTTGCCGCCAACCTGTACCGTAACCTTGTACCAGCAGTTTGGGAGGTGGCTAATGTCTATCAGCGCGAGTGAAGCCCGTCGGACGTTCTTTCCTTTGATCGAACGGGTTAATCAAGACAGAACGCCTATCGAGGTGGAGTCGCGTCATGGAAACGTGGTGATTATGTCGGCGGACGATTTTTCTGCGTGGCAGGAGACTGCGCACCTCTTCCGATCTCCTGCAAACGCCAAGAGACTCATGGAATCTTTCGAAAATGCCCGTGCGGGACGGTTTGAACCCCACGATCTCGACCTCACTGACTAATGCGTCTCGTCTGGGAAAGGAACGCGTGGGAGGACTACACGTACTGGCAGCGAGAAGACCGTAAGGTTCTCAAACGCATCAACCAGCTAATTGTTGAGACTCTTCGCGACCCATTTGAGGGAATTGGTAAGCCCGAACCGCTCAAGTATGGAGCAGAGGGCGCTTGGTCTCGCAGGATTACGCAAGAACATCGCCTGGTGTATGTCGTGCAGGAAAATGACCTTGTGATCCTTCAGGTGCGTTACCATTACTAGCTAGCTCACCGGAAGAATCTGCGGGAGGGCGCTGGCAGCGGTGTCCTCGACCACCACGGTGGCCAGGCGCGACAGGTCCGTGCGCATCGGGGTCACTTCGATGATCGGGATTTCCCGGGCGTGCGCCATCATTGGCAGACCTGCGGCAGGAAAGACCACGCCGGACGTGCCGACGATCAGCACTGCGTCTGCGGTATTCATGCGTTCCTCGGCGATCTGCCACTCCTCCTGAGGCAGCGCTTCACCGAACCACACGACACCGGGGCGAACCAACCCGCCGCAGACGGGGCACTCCGGTGGATGGACGGTTGGCACCTGCTCGGTTGGGATGTCGATCGGGGCGTCGTACGGTTCGTCGCAAAGCGAACAGCGAAACTCGAACAGCGAACCGTGCAGGTGCGCGACTTCCTTGCTGCCTGCCCGCTCGTGCAAGTTGTCGATGTTTTGGGTGGTGACCGTGGCCCCGGGCGTGTTCGCGATCGCGATGTGGCCTGCGTTGGGCTCCGCCTGCTGCGCGAGGTGAGCGCGCCAGAGGTACCAGGCGAACATCGTGTCCGGGTCGATATGCCACGCGTCGATGGAAGCCATGGCCTGCGGGTCGACGTTCTCCCAGAGCCCGGTCACGGCGTCGCGGTAAGTGGCGATGCCGCTATCCGCGCTCATGCCAGCGCCGGTGAAAACCTCGATGTGGATGGCCTTGCTCAGGATCTCGCGTGCTTGGTCGTGGGTGCTGGGGGTGCTCATGGCCCCGAGTGTAGGGCGAAATTACAGCGAGTCGATGTAGTCCAGCGCCTGCTCGCGGTAGGTGAAGTTCTTCGTGCGCTCCACTGCGTCGCGCATCACGTCCTTGTAGAAGGGGTCCGGGTCCTGCTCGTAACGGGCCTTGGCCTCCCTGGCTACTTCGGTCGGGAGCAAGCACTCGTCCGGGACCGCGTGAATGCCCAGGTTGTGCTGCTTCGCGTAAGCCTCGGCCGCCTGGAGGCGGGCGGTGTACTTCACGTTCGGCGGGTACTCCACGGCTCGGGCCCAGCCCGCTTTGACGATCTCCTCGTTTATGAACGTGCCGTCCGGCATGAACACAGCGCCGAGATCGCGCCCGTACTGGTCTTGCCGCTGCACGTCATATTTCAGGCGAATGTCCGTGCGTGGCCACAGCGTGGTGGAGAGGAACTCCTTCGATTCCTCATACAGGCACTCGCCCTGCTCGGGGGCGTCGATGCCGATCAGGCGCACTCGCGTCGGGTCGTCGGCGGGCTGGATATCGATGGTGTCACCGTCGATGACCCGAAGCACCAGTTCCTGGTCGGGCTTCGGGCCAAACTTTGCCAGCACTGCCAACACTGCGGTCACGGCAAACACAACAAGAAGCAGCGCACCGAGCACGAGCGCATCGCGCTTCGCGTTGCGCCGCTTGCGGTTGAAAGGTTTGCGGGTGCTCACTGGTTCACCGCACTACGCCAGAATCGAAATGACAAGAATGCCGATCATCATACCTCCCAGCGAGAGCGCGATCTGCGTCAACGCACGTTTGCCGGCCGGGTGCGAGGTGTTGATCTGCAGCTTGCTCGGTTCACCCGGCAACACAGCCACGGCCATTGTGTCCTTCGGCGCTGAGTACACGCCCATCCCTGCCTTCATTCCCAGGCGCTCAATGCGGATCCGCTCTTCCTGATCCGGTTCGATTCGGGCGAAGCTCTCTTTCGTGGTCCGGTGCAAGCGCCACGTAAGCACGAGTGTGAAGACCATGAACGCGCCAAACAGAATAAGAAAGGACCAGGTCGAGATCGGCGCGTCAGGGAAGATGAGCATGATCTGGACCACAGCTAGAAGGACAGCGGTACCCAGCACAATCTGGGCCAGCATCAGGTTGGTCGTCTCATGCAACCGCTCCACACGTTGCGAGGCAGTCTCGGAGAAAGGTAGTTCGCCGCCTGCAGGTTGATCGTGTCCAATGCGGGCCAAGCTTATCGACGGCAGCGTTGCCGCCACCCCAACCGTGATCACTAAGCCGATCAGCGTCACAGCCGTGACCGACAGCCAAGTTTTCGGCGCCCAACTGTCGATCTCGCCGGCGGGGCCGATGTGCATCGGCACTGGATCCGGGATGGCGTCCCACCGCAGAAACACATAGGCCAGTACCGCGAGGTAAATGATCACAGCAGCGGTATACAGGGGTTTCGCGCGCATGGAACCTACGGTAGCAGCGCCTCCTACACGCGCTTCGCTACTGCACTCGGCGCGGTCGGCGCTGGTCGCGGATGTATTCGCCGAGATATGGCTGCGCAAACTCCACTTTGCCCCAGCCCGCGGGAGTGATGAGGTCGCGGTCGATGAGCTTGCTGCGTGTATCGCTCAGCGACGTCGCCGAGATACCCAGCTCTTCTGAAATTTCGGCGGTAGCTACAACCCCGTCGGGTGTGCGCAAGGCGATGGAGGCCATCGCTT
Source organism: Corynebacterium glaucum (assembly GCF_002287505.1). GTDB lineage: Bacteria > Actinomycetota > Actinomycetes > Mycobacteriales > Mycobacteriaceae > Corynebacterium > Corynebacterium glaucum. The sequence goes on along the minus strand of NZ_CP019688.1, from coordinate 1,584,109 downwards.
CAAGGTATTCCCGTTGGCGGTGCGGTACTTCCCGCAGTGCGGGTTGGTGCACTTGGGTACCGAGGCGGTCGATTGCACGCGGCATTGCATCCTCAAGGGCGCGGTTGTCTAGCGCATCGAGCCCCATTCCAACTGCGCTTTCCCACGCCAGATACCCCGTCAGCTGCACGAGGTAGGGGTAGCCCTGACTAAACGCGGCGGCATCTGCGGCGCTGGGGAACTCGAGGCCACCTTCCTTGGCGGTGCCCGCCAAGGCTTGTTCCGCGTCCGCGAGCGTCAACGGGCCGAGTTCATAATGTCGGGCGCGCCGAAGAAAGGTCGCGCCGGGCAAGTTCAGAAGGTCGTTTATCCCCAGCGTCAGACCGGCCATGGCGACGGCGACAGGGAGGTCATCTCGGACCAGATCCTGGTACGCGATTGCTACCTGGGTGAGGTCTTCAGCGGAGACGTCCTGGATCTCATCGATGGTGATCAGCACTCCGGCGCCTTGCAGCCGATCGATGAGGTCGCGGAGCTGGGTAGTGAGTCGCTTCGAGGGTTCCTGGCTTTCCACCTGGGTGCTCACAGACCCGATACCTGCGATGGAGATGCCGGTGACTTTGCGGCGGGTAGTTCGGTCCAGGCTCTCGATCGCTTCTGGAATGGCCGACTCAACGAGGACTCGTGCAATGTCTTCTCGTGCAGATGCTCGCAGCACCAACCAGCCGCGCTGCTTCGCGATATCCTCAAGCTCAGTCAGCAGCACCGTCTTTCCAATGCCCCTCGATCCGGAGATGAGAATGGAGCGGTCTGGGTTGCCGGGTGCGCCGTCGACTGCGCGAGCGAAATCCTCCAGCACAGCATCGCGGCCGGCCCAGACCCGCGGGCTGGCACCGAAAGTGGGGCGGAACGGGTTATCCATGAACCTGAGAATACTCGGCGCGATTGATAAATTGATAAATTGATAAATCGGCCCCGGTTGATAAATCGATAAATTGATAAATCAGACGGCGAGCGTGAGCTGCGTTCCGTCGACAACAACGTTCATTCCGGCGGCGCGAGCAACGTCCGCAACCCCCTCCACGGAATCGACCTGCGGCCCAAGCGCCAGCACCCGCGCGAGCTCACCCTTGTACTGCTTGTTGAAGTGGCTGACCACCTTGCCGTCGCGCTCCACACGCACCGTCACCGCGCCGGGCACAGGCCCAAGCTGCTGGTATACGCCGGATCGCAGGTCCACTACAAAGGGCTCAGCACCAAGCGCATCGCTTATCGACGGCCCCCACCACGCCTTCATCGTCTTGCCGGCGACCCTGGAACCGGCAGAGAGGCGGTAGCGCGGAATCATGTCGCCCGCACGCACGAGCCCGAACAACGCGGAACCAACGGCCAGGCGGGAAACCGCGGAATCGGGGAGGGTGGCGGCATCCAGGGCGTCGTAAAGCACGCCCGTGTAGCGATGGATCGCGGGCATAACCGGAGCCTCCCGCAGCGAGTGATTCTCTTCCGCCTCGTGGCGCTTCGACGCTGGTGCGTCCATCTCCTCGATGGGCGTGTGGGCGAGGGCGTCGATAAGCGAATCCCTGATCCCGTTAAACTCCGGAAACGACAGCTCCATCGGGTCGTTGACTCCTCCGGGCGCTTTGGTTTCGGACGGGGGAAGCACGATGAGCATGCGAAAAACCCTAGCGGTAAACTTCCCCGCATGATCACACGCCTCTCCACCTTGTTCCTGCGCACGCTGCGCGAAGATCCCGCCGATGCCGAGGTGCCCAGCCACAAGCTGCTGGTGCGCGCTGGCTACGTGCGACGCGCAGCGCCGGGTGTGTATTCCTGGCTGCCGCTGGGGCTGCGCACGCTGCGCAAGATCGAGGGCATTGTGCGCGAGGAGATGGACGCGATGGGAGCGCAGGAGCTGCTATTCCCGGCGCTGTTGCCGCGTGAACCGTACGAGGCGACGAACCGCTGGACCGAGTACGGCGATGATCTGTTCCGCCTGCAGGACCGCAAAGGTGCGGACATGCTGCTTGGGCCCACGCACGAGGAGATGTTCACCGCCGCGGTGAAAGACCTTTACTCCTCGTACAAGGACTTCCCGGTCACGCTCTATCAAATCCAGACGAAGTACCGCGATGAGGCGCGCCCGCGTGCGGGCATCCTGCGCGGGCGTGAGTTTGTGATGAAGGACAGCTACTCCTTCGACATGACCGATGAGGGGTTAGATGAGTCCTACGCCGCGCACCGGGCGGCGTACCAGCGGATATTCGACCGAGTGGGCCTGCGCTACGAGATCTGCAAGGCGACTTCGGGCGCAATGGGCGGATCTGCGTCGGAAGAGTTCCTCGCATATTCCGACAACGGCGAGGACACGTTCGTGGTCTCCACCGCGGGCGACTTCGCGGCAAACGTTGAGGCCGTGACCACTGTGGTGCCTGAAGCCCAAGCCTTTGAAGGCCTGCCGGAGCCGGTAGAGCACGACACCCCGGCCTCGGAGACCATTACCGCGCTGGTGGACTGGGCGAACAGTGCGCAGGTGCTTGTCGACGGCCACGAGGTCACCGCCGCCGACACCCTCAAGTGCATGGTGGTCAAAGTGGATGACCCGCGCGCTGTGACCGAGGGCGGCGAGCCCGTCGGCCCGCAGCTGACCGGAATTTTGATCCCAGGCGACCGCGAGCTCGACGAGAAGCGCCTCGAGGCCTCGCTCGAGCCGGCGACCTTTGAGCTGGCCAGCGAGGAGGACTTTGCCAAGTCGGGCTTTTTGGTGAAGGGCTACGTTGGCCCGCGTGCGCTGGCTGCAAATGGCGTGCGTGTGCTCGCCGACCCGCGCGTGGTCGACGGCACGAGCTGGATCACCGGCGCCGATGCGCAGCAGAAGCACGTGGTGGGCCTGGTTGCCGGCCGCGACTTCACGGTGGATGGATTCATCGAGGCCGCAGAGATTAAGGAGGGCGACCCCTCGCCGTCCGGCAACGGCACGCTCGAGCTTGCGCGTGGTATCGAGCTGGGCCACATCTTCCAGCTGGGTCGCAAGTACACCGAGGCCTTCGACGTGCAGATCTTGGACGAAAACGGCAAGCGTGCCGTGCCCACCATGGGCTCCTACGGCATTGGCGTGAGCCGCATGATGGCTGTGGTGGCCGAGCAGCGCCACGACGACAAGGGCCTGGTGTGGCCGGTTGCCATCGCGCCGTACCAGGTGCACGTTGCTGTCGCGAACAAAGACGCCGCAGCGCTGGAGGCAGGGGAGCGGTTGGTCACCGAGTTCGACGCCGCCGGCCTCGAGGTGCTCTTCGACGACCGCCCGAAGGTATCGCCTGGCGTGAAGTTCAAGGACGCTGAGCTGCTGGGCATGCCGTTCCTGGTGATCCTGGGCCGCAGCTTCGCCGACGGCATCGTGGAGCTGCGTATCCGCGGCGGTGAAACCCTTGAGGCTCCGGCGGACCGCATCGTGGACCAGGTCGTCGAGCTGGTGCGCAAGCAGACCGCACCGCTCGCGGGCTAGCACCGCTCGCGGGGTAGTTGCCGGTTCCGCTGTCCGCTACGCGCGCTTCGCGTGAGCGGCAATGAAGATCGCGTCGCGCATCCACGTCGGATCCTCAGCGGCTGCTGCCGCAGCAGCGGTCTCGTCGATCACCGCGCGCTGCAGGGCGTCGACAAGCAGTTGTGCTTCCTCGAGTGTGGTGGGCTCGGCGTAACCCTCCACGAACTGGTAGCCGGGGGAGGGCGCAAGGGATCCGTCGTCGAGCGGGATGCTCGGGGTGAGCGCGTCGGTGCGTTCCCGCGACGCCTCCCGTAACACGGCAATGCGCTCGCGTAGCGGGTCATCGGCAAACGCAAGCGCGAACCCGAGCCCGTACTGCAGCTCCGCCTCGCGCTGAACCACGGCCGTGGCGTGAGTGATGTCGGCTTCGCTGGTCAGCGTCGCTGAACCGACGTTGTCCAGCGCTACCGGCTGCATCGCTGTCGCGTCGATAGCTTGCTCCACGGCTAGCGCCACCGATTCCTTGGGCAACCGCGGCGCAGTGTCTGCCGTGAGAGACACAAGCTCCTGCGCCCCAATGCTGGCGGGGAGCTCTGCGTCGTCGAAGTTCACTGAGCACGACGACGGAGCCTCGCCCTCTGGGGTGATCCCGCACAGCCGCAGCGCTTCGGCCTTGAGTGCATCGGACTGCTCTGTGCGCAGCTGCCGGTAATCCTCGGTGGCCCCGCTCGGCAACCCGTCGGCATGAGCTTGCTTCGCCAGCGCCATGACTTCCTTATTCGGGCGCGGCCCCACCACATCCATCACCGTGCAACCCCCGAGCAACAACACCAGCGGAACGGTAATGAGCAGCTTCTTCACCCGCAAAACGCTACACGATAGGCTGGAGCGCATGGCATTTCCCAGCACAGAAGAGCTCACCCGGCTCATCGCGCCCGTCGCGGAGAAGCACGGGATGGACCTTGAGAATCTCCGCACGGTCAAGGCAGGCAAAAAGTCGCAGGTCGTGGTCGCCCTCGACTCGGATTCGCGCCCGACCCTCGACGAGCTTGAGGTGGTCAGTCAGGAGCTCTCTTCGCTTTTCGACGACCTGGAAGACGCCGGAGAGGTCAACTTCGGCGCAGGTTACACGCTGGAGATCACCACGCCTGGGGTGGACCTGCCGCTGACCGTGCCGAGGCACTGGCGCCGTAACCGCGGCCGTCTCGTCGACGTGGACGGCGAGACCTACCGCATTGGCGCGCTCAGCGACGACGAGCGAGAGCTCGTGCTTGTGGAAGCCGGTAGCAAGGCACCAAAGGTGTTCGTGCGGCCGGTTTCCGAGATGCCTAAATCAGTGGTAGAAGTTGAGTTCAATGCTGCTCCCGTCGCAGAGGTGGAGCTGGCGGAACTGTCGTTTGAGGAGGCCTCGAAGCTCGAGGCCGGTGAGAGGTAATAAGTGAATATTGACATGGGCGCCCTCCGGGCGATCGAGCGCGACCAAGGCATTTCCTTCAACGAGCTGTTGGAGACCATTGCCAACGCGCTGCTGTGGGCATACCGGGACTACCGCGAGCACCCGCTTGAGGACGGCTCGAAGGCACGCATCGACATCGACACGGACACCGGCGACGTGACCGTCATCGTCACCGAGCTTGATGACGACGGTGCGGTGATTTCCGAATACGACGACACCCCGGTGAACTTCTCCCGCATCGGTGCCGTTGCGGTCCGCGACGCCATCAAGAAGCAGCTGCGCACGGCTGAAGCAGGCCGCGTGTACACGGAATACTCGGGCCGTGAGGGCCAGGTCGTCTCCGGCGTGGTGCAACGGGACGCAAACAAGGAAGCCCGCGGCATCACGGTGGTCCAGATCGGTACTGAGGCGGATCCCCAGGACGGCATCCTCTTGCCAGCGGAGAAGATCCCCGGGGAGCAGCTGATCCACGGCGACCGCGTGAAAGCGTACGTCGTTGGTGTGAACAAGGGCGATCGCGACGTGATGGTGCATTTGTCGCGCACCCACCCGGAGCTCGTGCGCGGCCTGTTCGCTCTCGAGGTGCCGGAGGTTGCCGACGGCTCGGTGGAAATCATTGCGATCGCCCGCGAGGCCGGCCACCGCTCCAAGGTGTCTGTCCGCGCCACGGTCAAGGGTGTGAACGCCAAAGGCGCGTGCATCGGGCCGCGGGGTGCGCGCGTCACCAACATCATGGAGCAGCTGGGCGGGGAGAAAATCGACATCATCGATTACTCCGAGGATCCAGCGACATACGTGGGCAACGCGCTCGCGCCGTCGAAAGTGATCAGCGTCGAGGTGGTTGATGCGGAGACCCAGACTGCGCGGGTCGTCGTGCCTGACTATCAACTCTCGCTAGCAATCGGCAAAGAGGGACAAAATGCGCGCCTCGCTGCGCGGTTGACGGGGTGGAAGATCGACATCCACTCTGATGCCGACGCGCGCTGAGCTGGAACTACAGTTTCCCCGCGATTTGGCGTAACCTTGGATACGGCTTAGAACCGAATCCAGCGCGGGATGGAGACATCCTCGCAGGGCTAGCAGAAAGGTGTGGATGGACGCTCACGCAGAACACGCTGAGCGCGTCCTTCCGATCCGGATCCGCACGTGCATTGCCACGCGCGAGCAGCTGCCCGACACCCGTTTACTGCGGGTGGTCGCCGACCCGGACATGCCGGGGCGGGTCGTTCCTGACCCGTCGCGGTCTCTGCCGGGTAGGGGAGCGTGGATTAAACCCACGCTGGATGCGTTAGAGCTTGCGGAGGGGCGACGGGCATTCGCTCGCGCGCTCCGTATGTCTCCCGCGGCGTCAGCAGCGGTAGACGTGAGTCAAGTACGTACGTACCTCGTACACGCATCGAACGACCCACATGACGATAGGAAGACCGAACACTGATGAGTACGCGACCATGAAGCAGCATCAGCGATGAAAGTCACTGACCACTCCTAGGGGCAGATAGCTTCCCGCCGACACCACGTTGGCAAGCACATGCTCCTAGCAAACCAACAAGGAGACACGTGCCCGGAAAGCTACGCGTTCACGAACTGGCAAAACAGCTCGGCGTAACAAGTAAGGAACTGCTCGCCACCCTCAAGGAACAAGGCGAGTTCGTCAAGACCGCCTCCTCCACCATTGAACCGCCGGTGGTGAAGAAGATGAAGGCCTACTACGAGGCCCAAAGCGGCGACGGTGCAGAAAAGGCGGAAAAGTCGGAAAAGGCCGACAAGGCCGACAAGGCATCACCAAAAGCGGATGCGAAGAAGGCTGCGCCGAAGCCCGGCGCCGCGAAACCAGCGGCGGCGAAGACCACGGCTCCGAAGCCTGGTGCTCCAAAGCCAGCCACTGCGAAACCGGCCGCTGCAAAGCCTGCGGCACAGGCAGCGAAGCCTTCGCCCGCCACCCCGGCGGCACCGAAAGCCGCCGCAAGCACTGGCGAGGCCGCCCCTGCCGCCTCTGCACCTAAGCCGGCGCAGGCTGCTTCGCCGAAGCCTGGTGCCCCGAAACCTGCGGCACCGAAGCCTGCAGCACCCAAGCCTGCTGAAGGCGGCCCAACCCCGGGTTCAATGCCGCGCCCGATGCCGAAGCCTGGTGGGCGTCCGCGTGTCGCAAACAACCCGTTCTCTTCCAACACCGGCGGCGCCCGTCCGGCACCGCGTCCGGGTGGCGGTCGAGGCGGCCAGCAGCAGGCTGGTCGCGGTCGAGGCCCGGGTCAGGGCCAGGGTGGTCAGCGCCCAGGCGGCGAGCGCCAAGGTCAGCGACAGGGCCGTCCGGGCCCGCGTCCCGGTGGCAACCGCCCGTCGCCAGCCGATATGGCCGCGCACCCGAGTCCCACGCAAATGCCGTCCAAGTCCGCGAACGCGGGCCGCGGCGGTCGCGGTGGCCAGGGGGGTCCGGGTCGTGGTCGTGGTGGCCAGGGTGGTCCGGGTCATGGTGGCGGACCGCGCGACGGCTTCCGTGGTGGTCGCGGTGGACGCCGCGGCGGTACCGCCGGTGCGTTCGGTCGCCCGGGTGGTGCCCCCGGTAAGCGTCGCAAGTCGAAGGGCCAGAAGCGTGCTGAGTACGAGGAGATGCACGCACCGAACGTCATCGGTGGCGTTCGCTTGCCCGACGGCGGCGGTGCAACCGTTCGTCTACGTCAGGGCGCAACCCTGTCCGACCTGGCAGAAAAGATCGGCACTGAAGCGTCGAACTTGGTGCAGGCGCTGTTCAACCTCGGCGAGATGGTGACTGCTACGCAGTCGGTGTCCGAGGAGACCCTGCAGCTGCTGGGTGCGGAGATCAACTACGAAGTTGAGATTGTCTCGCCGGAGGACGAGGACCGCGAGCTGCTCGAGTCCTTTGACCTGCAGTTCGGTGAAGACGAAGGCGGCGAAGATGCGCTCGAGCAGCGTCCTCCGGTGGTCTCTGTCATGGGCCACGTCGACCACGGTAAGACCCGCCTGCTGGATACCATCCGTCAGGCAAACGTGGGTAAGGGTGAGGCCGGCGGCATCACCCAGGGCATCGGTGCGTACCAAACCACCGTTGAGCTGGAGGATGAGCCGCGCACGATAACCTTCCTGGATACCCCGGGTCACGAGGCGTTTACAGCCATGCGCGCCCGCGGTGCGAAGTCGACTGACCTCGCGATCCTCGTGGTAGCGGCAGACGACGGTGTCATGCCGCAGACTGTCGAAGCGATCAATCACGCCAAGGCGGCTGAACTGCCGATTGTGGTTGCGGTGAACAAGATCGATAAGCCAGAGGCGCAGCCGGACAAGATCCGCGGCCAGCTCACCGAATACGGTCTCGTGCCGGAAGAGTACGGCGGCGACACGATGTTCATCGACATCTCCGCAAAGCAGAACATGGGTATCGACGATCTTTTGGAGGCCGTCCTGCTGACCGCAGACGCGGCCCTCGAGCTCACGGCGAACCCGGACATGGATGCTCAGGGCTTGGCAATCGAGTCTCACCTGGACCGCGGACGTGGCCCGGTGTCCACCGTGATTGTCCAGCGCGGTACATTGCGCGTCGGCGACTCCATCGTCGTCGGCGGCAACTTCGGCCGCGTGCGTCGCATGGTCGACGAGTGGGGCAACGACGTCGAGGAAGCTGGGCCGTCGCGTCCGGTGCAGGTTCAGGGTCTCAACGGTGTTCCTGGCCCGGGTGACAACCTGCTCGTGGTCGAGGACGACCGCGTGGCTCGCCAGATCGCTGCGCAGCGCGATGCCCGCCACCGCGCCGCGATGCAGGCTCGCACCAAGAAGCGCGTCTCCCTGGAGAACCTGGACCAGGCGCTCAAGGAGACCAGCCAGCTCAACCTCATCCTCAAGGGCGACAACGCCGGTTCCGTCGAGGCACTGGAAGAAGCCCTGCTCAAGATCGAGGTGGACGACGAGGTCGAGGTCAACATCATCGACCGCGGTGTCGGTGCGGTGACCCAGACCAACGTGCTGCTCGCTGCGGCTTCGGACGCCGTCATCGTGGCGTTCAACGTCCGCGCTGAGGGTAAGGCCACCGAAGAGGCCAACAGCGAGGGCGTGGAGATCCGCTACTACTCGGTGATCTACCAGGTCATCGATCAGGTTGAGGCAGCGCTTCGCGGCATGCTCAAGCCGATCTACGAAGAGCGCGACCTTGGCCAGGCCGAGATCCGCCAGATCTTCAAGGCCTCCGCAGTGGGTCTTATCGCCGGTTGCATGGTCACCGATGGCTCCGTCAAGCGCGGTGCCAAGGTGCGCCTTGTGCGCGACGGCAACGTGGTCACCCCGGACGCGACGATCGACTCGCTGCGTCGCGAGAAGGACGACGTCACCGAGGTTGCCAAGGGCTACGAATGCGGCATGGTCTTGTCCTACCCGGACATCCAGGTCGATGACGTTATCCAGGCGTACGAGATGGTTGAGGTGCCGCGCACCTAGCTGTAAATACGCCGCGTAGATACCGTAAGCCGTACACGGGCGCGGGCCGCTGTCCAGTCAAGGATGGGGCCTGCGCCCGCATGTCGTACCAATGCAGGGCAAGGGTAGGATGATGCGGACGGTTTTGTTCACCAGCAACAAAAGGAGATGACATGGCTGATAACCCACGTGCACAGCGCTTGGCTAAGCAGATTCAGCAGATCGTGGCTACCACGATCGAGCGAGAGGTCAAAGATCCCCGTTTGGAGCTGGTGACTGTGACGGATGTCCGGGTAACCGGGGATCTGCACGACGCGAAGGTGTACTACACCGTGCGCGGTCGCACCCTCGATGAGGAGCCAGACCTCGACGCAGCTGCGGAGGCGCTCAACCGCGCCCGCGGCCAGATCCGCAAGACGGTCGGCGATCAACTCGGTGTCCGCTTCACCCCGACAATCTCCTTCGAATACGACAGCATCCCGGAAGCGTCCGCAGACATGGAAGAGCTGCTCAACCGCGCTCGCGCCCGCGATGCCGAACTGGCGAAGCTGCGCGAGGGCGCCACGCCTGCCGGGGGCGCGAACCCGTACAAGACATCCGGCGAGGGGTAGCCAGATCGAATGGAGTCGTTGTTTCCTGGGGACGCGTCGCGCTTCGAAGCCGTCGCTAAGCGACTGCTCGATGCGCGGAAAGTCTCCGTCGTCGCCCATATCAAGCCCGACGCTGATGCCGTCGGCTCGGCGTGCGGATTAGCCGCTGGGCTGCGGTCGATTGGCATCGAGACCGATGTGTTCATCGGCCAGACCTACCCGCATCCGGGCAACCTCAGCACGGTTCCCGGGGTTGCCGCCGTGACATATGGGGGCACCCTGCCTGACGACGGCCTGGTGGTCACCGTTGACTGCGCCTCAATCGACCGCACGGGGCTGCTGGCGGAACCGATTGCGGCGAACCCGGGGCGTGTCGTGGTAATCGACCACCACGAGACCAACCCCGGGTTCGGCGCGACCAACCTGATCGTTGATTCTGAATCGACCACCACCATCATCCGGGAACTGTTTTCCCACCTTGGTGTGGTGATGGATCAGGATATGGCGTACTGCCTCTACGCAGGCCTGGTCACGGACACTGGCAACTTCCGCTGGGGCACCCCACGCATGCATACGCTCGCGGCGGAGCTGGTGTCCTACGGACTCGACACCCGCCAGATCGCGCTGGATCTGATGGATTCCATGAGCGCGCTGGATCTGCGGATCATGGGATCGGTGCTGGCGGACATGCAGACCTACCGCGAAAAGGGTTTGACCGTGAGCGTGATCGCGGTGCCCGCTGAGTCGTTGGCGAGGATGAGCCAAACCGCAGTCGAGCAGATCATCGACTACGCGCGCGCCCTCCAGGGTTCCGATGTGGGCGTGGTGTTCAAGCAGCAGGCCCCGCGTTATTGGGCGGTCTCTCTGCGGTCCTCTGTCATTGACGTCTCGCAGGTAGCGAAAGCGCTCGGTGGCGGCGGCCACGTCCCAGCCGCGGGGTACTCCGCGTACGGAACCCAAGACATGATCACTCGCGAGCTGCTGGCAGCACTTCCCGGTTAAATGACTGCAGCAATCACCCCGCGCCAAATCTTCGCGCTCGCATTGCCCGCACTCGGTGTGCTGGCAGCCAACCCGCTCTACCTTTTGTTGGATACTGCGGTGGTGGGCAGGTTGGGCACCGGCGAACTCGCAGCACTTGCTGCGGGTGCCACTATCCAGTCCACGGTGACCACTCAGCTGACCTTTTTGTCTTACGGCACCACGGCGCGCAGCTCGCGGCTCTTCGGCGCGGGCAAACGCGAAGCAGCGGTTGCCGAGGGCGTCCAGGCCACTTGGGTTGCGGTAGTAGCTGGGCTTTGCTTGTCGACGCTCATTTGGACGCTCGCCCAGCCCATCGCGTATTGGCTGACCAACGACACCGCCACAAGCTTTGCGGCCGCAAGCTGGATGCGGGTGGCCGCGCTGGCCATCCCGCTGACACTGATCATCATGGCAGGCAACGGCTGGATGAGAGGCGTGCAAAACACTCGGTTGCCCTTCAAACTCACGCTTGCTGGTCTCATTCCGGGCGCCGTCCTGCTTCCCGTCCTCGTCGACCGCTTCGGGCTGGTTGGCTCCGCCGTCGCCAACGTGATCGGCATGGGCATCGCTGCCGCCCTCTTCCTCATCGTGCTGGTACGCGAACACGGCCGAAACGGCGGCGGCTGGGCACCGAACTGGTCGATTATTTCCCAGCAGCTGGTGCTCGGCCGCGACCTGATCTTGCGTTCACTGTCTTTCCAGATCTCGCTCCTTGCTGCAGCCGCCGTTGCGGGCAGGTTCGGAGTCGCGGTGCTCGCAGCGCACCAGATCATGCTCCAGTTGTGGAACTTCCTCACGCTGGTGCTCGACTCAATGGCCATCGCGGCACAAACACTCACCGGCGCAGCTCTGGGCAACGGCCAGATTGAGCGCGCGAAATCCGTGGGTGTGCAGGCGGCGCGCTATTCGACGATCTTTGGGCTCGTACTCGCTGCTGTCTTCGCCGTGCTGGCGCGCCCGATCCAGTCGATCTTCACGCATGATGCCGCGGTGTTCGCTGAGCTCACAGTGCCCTGGTGGCTGCTCATCGGGATGATCGTGTCCGGCGGTGTGGTCTTCGCCTTCGACGGGGTGCTGCTCGGTGCCTCGGATGCGGCGTTTCTGCGCAACCTCACCATCGTCTCGGTGCTGGGGACGTTCGTGCCGATCACGTTGCTGTCCGTGCAGTTCGGCTGGGGCCTTACTGGCATCTGGGCTGGCCATCTCGCCTCCGTCCTCCTGCGCCTCGCCGGCGTGGTGTGGCGATTCCGCTCGATGCGGTGGGCACGGGTCTGAGCGTGCGTGCTAGGTATTATCCATGACCACTTTGTGGGCGGTAAGCGATCTGCACGCGGCGGTGAAAGCCAACTCGCTGCGCATTGACGCAATCCAACCCACGGATCCGAGCGACTGGCTGATCGTCGCCGGTGACGTGGCGGAGCGCCATGACCTCATCGTGCGCGTCATGCGGAAATTCGTAGAACGCTTCGACACCGTGATTTGGGTGCCGGGCAACCACGAGCTGTTCTCGCGCTCTGCGGACCGGCACCGGGGACGCGACAAGTACACGGCGCTGGTGCAGTCCATGCGTGAGATGGGCGTGGTTACACCGGAGGATCCCTACCCGGTGTTCGGCGGCGTCACCATCTGTCCGTTGTTCACCCTCTACGACTACTCGTTCCGCGGCCCGGGCATGACCGTCGAGGAGGCGGTGGATGCCGCGAAGCGGCGCAACATCATGATGACGGATGAGTTCGCCATCGCCCCGTTCGTCGATGTGCGCGCGTGGTGCTGGGACCGCCTTGCCTACACCACGAAACGCCTCTCCCGGATAGACGGGCCGACGGTCCTGATCAACCACTGGCCGTTGGTGCAGGAGCCGACCATGAAGATGCGCTGGTCTGAGATCGCACTGTGGTGCGGAACTCGCCACACCCGCAGCTGGCCGCAGCGCTACCACGCCAACGCGGTGATCTACGGCCACCTTCACATGCCGGGTGCCATGCAGATTGACGGGATCAAGCACGTTGAGGTTTCGCTCGGCTACCCCCGCGAATGGGAGGCACGGGAGCACGAGGCCATCCCGTTCCCATATCCGGTGATGGAGGTTAAACCGTGATGCAAGACCTTTCTCTCTTCCCGGAGGCCGCCCGTGTCGTTTACCTTCGCAACGATGATGCGCAGGACCTGACCAACTACCGCGATCTGCTGCCCTCCGAACGGGCCCAGGTCTCCGAGGCCAGGGATATTCGAAAAGGGGAGTTCGGCGATGCGCGATGGTGCGCCCATCAAGCATTAAAGGAACTTGGCTTAACGACGACGGAGGCGATCCTCCGGGGCGAACGCGGCATGCCGCTTTGGCCGAAAGGATTCACCGGCTCGTTGACGCACACCGATGGCCTGCGCGCCGCGGTTGCAGCTCCGACGCGCACAGTGCGCTCGATGGGGCTCGACGCGGAGCCGGCGAAACCGCTCCCCGACGGTGTGCTGCGCCAGATCGCCCGCGAGAACGAACTCACGATGGTCTACCAGATGCAGCAGGACGGCCACGAGTGGGCTGACCGCCTCCTGTTCTGCGCGAAGGAAGCCACGTACAAGTGCTGGTTCCCGCTGACGCGACGCTGGTTAGGTTTCGACGAGGCGGAAATCGAGATCCGCACCGACGGCACGTTCACCTCGCAGCTGCTCGCGCGCCCCACGCCAGCACCGTATTTTGAGGGCCGCTGGGTCGTTCGAGGCGGCTACGTCATCGCCTCTGCTTTTCTCGAGTGAGCGCGGGAGACGGGGGCGTTAACTCAGCGTCGACGGGCGGGCGACAAACGTCGTCGCAAGTCGTTTGCCTTGCTCTTTGACCAACGCTACAACGCGGCCGTCGGGTCCTTGAGCAGCGTGCACGCCCTTGAGTCCCCGCGGCTCGAGCCATTTGCCCATGGCGAGGGCTTCGTATTCGTCTTGGGTGACGTCGAGCACCGGCCAGCCGCGGGTGAGCGCCTCATCCATGGAAAGCGACAGAGCTGGCGAGGCCTCAAGGTCCGTCAACGTGCTGGCCTCGTCGAGGGAGAAGGGGCCGACACGCAGGCGTCGCAAAGCAATTAAGTGCCCGCCGACCTGAAGATGTTCACCGAGGTCTCTTGCGAGCGCGCGGATGTAGGTGCCGGAGGAACAGTGCACGCGCGCGTCGATGTCGACGTGCTCTCCCCGGCGAACTGTGTACTCAAACGAGTGCACGGTGACCGGGCGGGCAGGGATGTCCACTTGCTCGCCGGCGCGAGCGAGCTCGTGGGCGCGTTTGCCGTCGATCTTGATGGCGGACACTGTGGCTGGGACCTGCATGATGTCGCCGGTGAGGTGCTCGATAGCGGTGGCGATCTGCTCATCGGTGACGCCGCTTGCGTCCGTGGTTGCGGTGACTTCGCCTTCGGCGTCATCGGTAGTGGTCGCGGCGCCGAGCCTGATCGTGGTTTCGTAGACCTTGTCCTCGGCGACCAGGTGGGCGAGGAGCTTCGTGCCGCGTTCAATGCCGGCGACGAGCACACCGGTGGCCATCGGGTCGAGGGTGCCGGCGTGGCCGACCTTTCGAGTGCCGAAGATCCTGCGCAGACGGGCGACAACGTCGTGGCTGGTCATGCCCTCGGGCTTGTCCACGACAACGATTCCGGATGCTGCGAGGGGATCGGTCATGGTTTTTCAGTATGCCGTACTCTATGTCGCGTGAAGATTTTGCATGGTCTCGACGAGGCGCCTGCTGATTTCGGTCAACCCGAAGGCGAAGGGGGCGCAGGGGGCGCTACCGGCACCGTCGTCACCATTGGAGTCTTCGACGGGGTACACCGCGGGCACCAGTTGTTGATCTCTCAGGCAGTCCAGACCGCGCGGGAGCTCGGCGTGCCCAGCGTGGTGATGACCTTCGACCCCCACCCGCGCACGATCTTCGCCCCGGATTCGGCGCCGTCCGTCCTGCTTCCTCTGGAAGAGCGCGCCCGGATTATCGCTGATTTAGGTGTGGACTACCTGCTGGTGATCGATTTCCGCGTTGAGCTAGCCGGGATGAGCCCCGAGGAGTACTTCTGCGACGTGCTCGCTGAACGTCTGCGTGCCCGCCACATCATCGTGGGGGAGAACTTCACCTTCGGGCGCGATGCCGCCGGTACCGCACAGACCATGGCCCAGCTCGGGGAACAGTACGGGGTGGATGTGACCATCGTGCGCCTACTTTCCGACGGGGGCGTGCGCATCTGTTCCACCGCGATTCGCGACGAGCTCGCGGGCGGAAACTTGGATGTGGCCACCGATTACATGGGCCGGCCGTTCTCCGTGATCGCGATGATTGAGCGTGGTGCGGGCCGCGGGGGCCGCGAGTTGGGCTATCCCACGGCGAACCAGTATGTAGCTGAATCTGCGGCACTCCCCGGCGACGGGGTCTACGCCGGCTGGCTGACCATCATCGACGACGGCCCGATCGCCGGCGACATGGAACCCGGGGTGCGCTACCCGGCCGCGATCTCTGTGGGCACCAACCCCACCTTCGGTGACGAGCGGCGCAGCGTGGAGTCCTACGTCCTGGACCGCGATGCCGACCTATACGACAGGATGGCGCGGGTTGAGTTCGTGGAAAAGGTCCGAGATATGGTCAAGTTCGACACCGTCGATGAGCTGCTCGAGCACATGGCCCGCGATGTCGCGCGCACTCGCGATACCCTAGGCGTTTAACACCGGCTCCGAAACACCCTTCACGACGAAAGGCGCTCTCCCGTGGCACGAAAAATCATCCTCGACGTAGATACCGGCATCGACGACGCACTCGCCATCGCATATGCACTCGGTTCGGAGGAGCTTGAACTGATCGGTGTCACTGGCACCTACGGCAATGTGCTGGTGCCCACCGGTACCCGCAATGCGCTCGCGATCTTGGAGCTGTTCGGCCGCGAGGATGTTCCCGTGTACGCGGGTCCGGGCCATGCACGCGCCAAGGACTCTTTCGAGGTGCTCGAGATCTCCGAGTTCATCCACGGGAAGAACGGCATCGGTGAAGCCCAGATTCCGGACGCGAAGCGTGAGGTGGAGGCGAAGTCCGCCGTGGACTTCATGGTTGAGTCCGTGCGCGAGTACGGGGACGAGCTGGTGATTGTGCCGGTGGGGCCTTTGACGACGGTGGCTGCTGCGATGGAAGCGAACCCGGAGTTCGCTGCCAACGCCCACATTGTGAACATGGGCGGCGCGCTCACCGTGCCGGGCAATGTCTCGGCTTGGGCTGAGGCGAACATCAACCAAGACCCCGAGGCTGCCGACATGGTCTTCCGCGGTGTCGGCGATATCACCATGATCGGCCTTGATGTCACCCTGCAGACGCTGCTCACCACAGAGGAGACTGCGAAGTGGGAGGCGCTTGGGACCACCGGTGGTGACTTCCTGGCCGCGGCAACGAACTACTACATCAAGGCGTACGAGACCACCGCGCCCTACCTCGGCGGCTGTGGCTTGCACGACCCGCTGGCCGTCGGTGTAGCGGTGGACCCAACGTTGGTGACCACCATCGACATCAACATGAAAACGGACACCGAGGGCGAGACCCGCGGCCGCACGATTGGCGACGAAACCAGGCTGAACGACGCGGAGAAAACCGCGCATGTGGCGGTCGCGGTTGACGTTCAGCGCTTCTTGGGCGAGTTTATGCGCCGACTCACCGATTTGGCCGCTGCCACGCCATCCAGGTAAACTCTTCACCCGGCTTGTACTGCGGTCCGCGGCAGTTCAGGCAGCAGAAGATGCGGACTGAAATAACTAAGGAGAATTCCTCATGGCTTTGTCCACTGAGCAGAAGGCAGGCATCCTCAAGGAGTACGGCCTGCACGAGACCGACACCGGTTCCCCGGAGGCACAGGTTGCGCTGCTGACCGAGCGCATCAACAACCTCACCGAGCACTTGAAGTACCACAAGCACGATCACCACTCCCGCCGTGGTCTGCTGCTGCTGGTCGGCCGCCGTCGCGGTCTGCTGAAGTACCTGCGCGAGAACAACGTTGAGCGCTACCGCGAGCTCATTGCGCGACTCGGTCTGCGCCGCTAAGCGCAACGTCGATAAGCGAAAAGCTTTTGCCCGCCTGCTTGAAGGCGGGCTTTTTTGTTGCTGGGGTAAAGCTGTGCGAGCTGGTAGTATGTCAAAACGTTGCATGTAAAGACAAAGAAGCACACATGGGCGGCACCGAGGATCGCCACGATTTGCACCCGAGGAGAGGGATCTTTTTGCGTAACTTCACCCCGAAGAACTCGTACGAAGTCGTTGTTGATGAGGAGTTCGGTATCACCGAAGCCGAGGTCCAGATCGATAACGGCGATTTCGGCTCGCGCACAATCCGTTTTGAAACCGGCCAGCTCGCGCGCCAGGCAGACGGGTCGGTGACGACCTACCTGGACGACGACACGATGATGCTGTCTACCGTGACTGCCTCGAACCAGCCGCGCGAGGGCTTTGACTTCTTCCCGCTGACCGTTGATGTGGAAGAGCGCATGTATGCAGCCGGCAAGATCCCGGGCTCGTTCTTCCGCCGCGAAGGTCGCCCGTCCACCGAGGCGATCCTGGCGTGCCGTCTGATCGACCGTCCGCTTCGCCCAACCTTTGTCAAGGGTTTGCGCAACGAGGTGCAGGTCGTGGTCACCGTCATGAGCATGAACCCGGAGGAGTACTACGATGTCGTAGCAATCAACGGCGCTTCCGCAGCGACTCAGCTGTCCGGTCTGCCGGTGTCCGGCCCAGTCGGTGGCGTGCGCATGGCGCTGATTGCAGACGACAAGCATCCTGAGGGACAGTGGGTGGCTTTCCCGAACCACGCTCAGCACGAGCGCGCGTTGTTCGAGATGGTCGTTGCCGGTCGCATTGTGGAGCGCAAGCGCGGCCGCAAGACCGAGCAGGACGTGGCCATCATGATGGTTGAGGCTGGCGCAGGTGCCAACGTGGTCCAGCTGGTGGCAGACGGAGCACCGGCTCCCACTGAGGCGACCGTCGCTGAAGGCCTCGAGGCTGCGAAGCCGTACATCAAAACACTCTGCGAGGCGCAGCATGCGCTGGCAGATCAGTGCGCAGCTGGTGAGAAGGAGTTCCCGCTCTTCCCGGCCTACTCCGACAAGGTGTACTCCGAAGTAGAGAAAAAGGCCGCGAAGAAGCTGGCCAAGATCATGACCATCGCGGGCAAGGCCGAGCGTGAAGACGCATCGAACGCATACATGGAGGAGATCGAGGACGATCTCATGGACAAGTTCGACATTGACGACGATGAGGCTGACGAGCGCTCCGCCGCGTCGAAGGAGATCCGCGCCGCCTACAACGCCGTGATGAAGAACATCGTGCGCGAAAAGATTCTCACCGAGGGCTTTCGTATCGACGGCCGCGGAATCACCGACATCCGCGATCTCGAGGTGGAAGTCGAGCTCATCCCTCGCGCCCACGGCTCGGCGCTGTTCGAGCGCGGCGAGACCCAGATTCTCGGTGTCACCACGCTTGACATGCTGAAAATGGAGCAGCAGATCGATTCGCTCACCCCGGAGACGTCGAAGCGCTACATCCACCACTACAACTTCCCGCCGTACTCCACCGGTGAGACGGGCCGTGTGGGCTCGCCGAAGCGCCGCGAGATCGGCCACGGTGCGCTGGCGGAGCGTGCGCTGACCCCGGTGATTCCATCGCGCGAGGAGTTCCCGTACACCATCCGCCAGGTGTCAGAGGCGCTGGGTTCCAACGGCTCCACTTCCATGGGTTCGGTGTGCGCCTCGACCCTGTCGCTGTACAACGCGGGCGTGCCGCTGGCAGCCCCGGTCGCGGGTATCGCGATGGGCCTCGTCTCCGGCGAGGTCAACGGTGAAACCGAGTACGTCGCACTGACGGACATCCTTGGTGCCGAGGACGCGTTCGGCGACATGGACTTCAAGGTTGCCGGCACCCGTGAGTTCATCACCGCACTGCAGCTGGACACCAAGCTCGACGGCATCCCGTCCGACGTGCTGGCGAATGCGCTGGAGCAGGCGCGTGACGCCCGCGAAGCAATTCTGGACACGATGGCGGAGGTCATCGAAGGCCCGGACGAGATGAGCCCGCTGGCACCGAAGATCACTACGGTCACCGTGCCAGTGTCCAAGATCGGTGAGGTGATCGGCCCGAAGGGCAAGACCATCAACCAGATCACCGAGGACACCGGCGCCGAGGTCACCATTGAGGACGACGGTACGATCTACGTTTCAGCCACCCAGGGTTCTGCCGCCGACGCTGCGATTGAGAAGATCAACGCGATTGCGAACCCGCAGATGCCGAAGGTGGGGGAGCGCTACCTGGGCACCGTAGTCAAGACCGTGGCGTTCGGCGCGTTTGTGTCTATCCTGCCTGGCACTGACGGCCTGATCCACATCTCCAACCTGGGCGGCAACACCCGGATCGAGAACGTCGAAGACGTGATCAACGTGGGTGACAAAGTTGAGGTGGAGATCCGCGACATCGATAACCGCGGCAAGATCTCCCTCGTCCCGGTCGAGGACGGGGCGTAGAGGCATCATTTAACCCGGATCCGTCCGTAGAAATTGCGTGATAGGATTCCAGCATGCCGGAGAGAGCCGCTGCTTCGGGGCGGGAAGCCCAACGCTGGAATCCCCGGGTCTGGCACCGTAAGGTGTCGCGCCCCGTCACAGTGTGGATCGGGGTGTTTCTTGCCGTAGGACTAGCGCATCCATTGATACCGGAATCACGGTGGTTGCTCGTCCACATTTTCACACTGGGCATTCTGACGAACTCGATCACGGTCTGGTCCCAGAACCTCACCGAGCGCTTTCTACACCGTCGGCTCGATGACGACGCTCGCCCTGCGCAGCTGTTGCGGTCGCGGCTATTGAACCTTGGCATTCTGGTGGTGTTAGCGGGCCAGATCATTCGGCCGGTTTTTGAACGGCACTGGCAAATCACGGCGTGCGGTGCGGTCGTCGTGTGTGCGGCTGTTGCATGGCATGGTTTGGTAATCTTTCGCCAGCTCCAGGCTGCTGGCAAGGCACAACGATTTCGCCCCGTGGTTGGCGGATACGTGGCCTCTGCTGTCTTCCTCGTTATCGGCGCGATATTCGGCATCGCCCTGGCGATCGATTTGCCGGGCCAATGGCAAAACCGGATCTTGGTGGCGCATCTACTGTGCAACCTTGGTGGGTTCGTGGGGTTGGCTGCTGCGTCGTCGCTGACGGTGCTCTTCTCTGCCATGTGGCGTGTTAACCGCACATTGGACAGGCCAGGCACCATGCTTGGTGCCGCATGCCTGGGCATTGTTATTGGAGTTGCTGGAGCACTGGCAGGGAACAAGATCGCCGTAGGGGCGGGCGTGCTGTGTTATGCGGGGGCATGGGCGTTTGCGCTGCAGACATGGGTGGCTGCTGTGTTGGGGACTGTGGGGGAGCGTAAACAACGGGCTACTTACTGGAGTCTCTCTGCACTCGCCGCGGTTGTCTGGCTGGTTGCCGCAGCGGTTTGGTTGGGCGTTCGAATTCTTTCTGCTGACGAGTTTGGGTTCCCCGGCAGCGCACCGGTGCTTCCGCTTCTCGTCGGGTTCGCGGCGCAACTGCTTTTTGGGACCATGAGCTACCTGCTTCCCACGACGATGGGTGGAGGGCCAGCGGCTACGCGGGCGGGTCTCTCTGAGCTGAATCGTGGCGGGATACTCCGCGTCGTGTTGTTCAACGTTGCGCTGAGCTGTTGGCTCGTTGTGCCGAGTTCGATCGCGAAAATCGCGTTCAGTGTGGTGGTGTTCGGCTGCCTTACCGCGTTTTTGCCGCTGATAGGACGCGGAGTTCGTGCACAACGAGCTGTGATTGCTGCGAGATAGCTTATTCGCGGACGGTCACGTCGTAGACCATCCCCATCGCCTTATGGCCTGCCTTGGTGCACCAGCCTTGCGTGTCAGATTCGAACGTGCCGAAATCATAAACCACAGAGTCACCTGGGTAGATAGGGCCAGTGAAGCCGCTGCCGAGCTTCAGGTTATGTTCACGCGAGTCGTCGTTAGTGATTCGCAGCACCACATGAGTCGACGAATCGACTTCGATACTAGACGGGGTGAATTCCATACCGGTGATGCGGATATCTTGCAGCGCTGGACCATCCGGGGACTGAGACGATTCGCCGCGCACAAGTGCGCAGATCGTAGCTGTCGTGATTAATGCGGCGACAATTAACCATGCGAGTACATCAGCGCGTCGTGAAACAACTTGGGCTGCGCGGGTAGTCATGTTGGGATTGTTCATACGTTGCGCTTCACTTTCACTATCGAGGTCGACAAGGCTATGACATGCCAAATAATCGCTGCGGCCATGAAAGCCGCGCCGGCGGCCGGAGAGACTGCGATGGCGATCAGCCCGCCGAAGTTGAGCATCGCTGCGCGAAAGCAAAGACCCGCCGCGAGACGATCGCGGGCCGCTGCAGAACCAGTGAGCACAGGCACAAGCTGCGATGTCGCCCCCAATACGGACTGTGCAAAACCAGCGCCAAGAAGAGCAAGTAGCGCTCCTGCCGTGCCGAGGCGCGCAGTAGAGCCGGCAATGAGTGCGACCGCGTCCCCGATCATGCAGGCAAGAACCCACAAGATGCCACAAGTGATGTGGAGGGAGGCGGCATTGAGGGATGCGTCGGCACGGATGACCTGCGTGATTGTCGGAAACAGAACCCACGCCGACACCACCGCGGCACCCGCCAGGAATACGCCCCCTGTGCGTGACCAGCCAGCCGCAATGCAAGCTGAAGCCCCCACCACCAGAACGCCATAAGCAGCGAAGATTCGCGCGTGTTGAAATCGAGAGACCATGGGTACTCCCGCGACAGTCGGTAGAAACGTGATCACCGTTCCCACGAGAGTGATCCATCCAAAACCCCACACTGCGGAGCGCGCATGTGCAGCGATCAACGGGTCATGCCTATCGACGAACTGCGCCGCGATGGCAAACCCGATCGCAAGTGCGAGCAGTAAGGCGGCGATGACGTAGGACCACGAGGTGGTTGCAAGGTGGTTGGCGAAGGCTTTCCGGTGCATTCGCGCGAGCGTTGTTGCATGCCAGAGCATTACCGCAGCGATGAGGCACGCCGCCATCGTGTGCACCGTTGTCCAAGCGGGGCGCAGGAGCATCACTATCAGAGCACCCTGTAGTAGCGCGATTTTGACTGCCAGCGGCCACAAGGCTTGCAGTGGCCCGCGAGTGAGCGCTGCTGTGAAGTGGGTAGAGTACCCGATGACAGCAGTGGTCAGCGCGCCAAGAGTGAATGCGTGGATGCATGCCCACCAAGAAATCGACGCACCTTTCAGTGCCCCCATACACAGGAGCGCTGAAATGAGTATCCACGCACCAATCAAGACTGCGAGGGCCGTCTGCCACGCAATGTGCGCGGCCACACTATTTTTCACGGTTTTTATCGTACAATTCTTTGCGACAAAGGATGTCGCTGCGTACTTCCAGAAAGGCTTTACAACGGTGGGAGACAGCAATCACAACGGCGACGTAACCTCGCCGCCTCAGTCGACAGCCGCGCTCATCGGAGAGGGCGCCGTCTCAAGCGCAAAGCAACATGAAATCCTTCGTGTACTTCACCAAAACGGCGGGATTGCCGACGTGACGCTCCTTTCCAAGGCCCTGAACATGCACCCAAATACTGTGCGAGGGCACTTGGACTCACTCATCGACGGCGGGTTGGTATCCGCCACGCCGGTAAAAACTTCTGGCCGGGGTAGGCCGGCCCTTCAATATCGTGTGCGGACTCCACACCAAGCGACCATCGCTGATGCCTACATCGATTTGATTGGTCTGCTCGCCAGCACACTCGACAGCGGTGGGAGTGGCACGACTGACCCAGAGGGCATTGGTCGAGCATGGGCAGCGGCACGAAGCGCTGCACCAGGCTTGGCTGAGTTGCAGCCGGTGGCGAGCACCGTCGAAGCGCTACTCGACGAGCTGGCTGTGCTCGGGTTCGATCCGTACATCCGAGAATCGGGTGAATTGGGTTTGTGCTCATGCCCCTTCATTAGGAGGGACGGCGCGGTGCCGCCACCGTATATTTGCCGCCTCCATGCCGGTTATTTGCGAGGACGCGTGGGTGGCACCACCGTTACGCTGAATCCGTTTGATCAACCAGGGGAATGCGGAATCTCCTTGCACGATGGCGGGGAGTCGGCTACGGCAGGAACTTGAGTTTCTTACCCAAGTCGAGAGCGGTGGTCATCAGTTGACCGTAGTACTTCCGCGGCATCTGCTTCGGCCCGCGCATTGGCATGATTCGCTGTTGCGCGATGTTCTTCACCTCGGTGTACTTGGTGATGCCTTCTGGTCCGTGCCGGCGCGCCATGCCGGACTCCTTTACGCCGCCAAGTGGCGTGGAGATTGAGGCCCACGTTGCAGCGTAGCCGTCGTTAATGGTGACGCTGCCCGATTCGATCTGAAAAGCGAGGCGCTCAGCAGTCTCCGCCGCGCCAAAGACAGAGGCGTTCAATCCGTAATTTGTGCTGTTGGCAAGTTCAACCGCTTCGTCGAGACTAGCAACTCGCTTGACATACACCACCGGGCCAAACACCTCTTGGGTCTCGAGATCGGTGCCTTCACCGAGGTCGGCGAGAATGGTGGGCTCGAAGTGGAATGGACCAACGTCCGGGCGAGCGATGCCACCGGTGATCACCGTCGCGCCTTTGACCACTGCGTCGTCCACAAACGCTGTGACGCGGTCGAGCTGATCTTGGTTGATCAGTGAACCCACGTTGTAATCCCAGTTGAGCCCGGACCCCAGTGTGAGCTTCTCGGTGGCTGCCGTGAACGCCGTCAAGAACTCGTCGTAAATGTCTTTGTGAACATAGATCCGCTCGATGGACACGCAGAGCTGGCCTGAGTTGGAGAAGCATGCAGTGGTGATGGTGTCGATGTGACGGGCGATATCCGCGTCCGGTGCGATGACCATCGGGTTCTTGCCACCGAGTTCTGCGGAGTAGCCGACGAGACGCTCGCCGACGATCTTGCCGAGGAGCTTGCCGGTCTTTGTTGACCCTGTGAACATGAGGTAGTCGCAGCGCTCTGCGATCGCTTGGCCCACGACTTCACCGGAGCCGGTAACGATCTGGAAGAGGTCGTGCGGCAAACCGGCGTTGAGCAGTAGATGCAGTGAAATCAGATTGGAGAACGGGGTTTGCCAATCCGGCTTCGCCACAACACCGTTGCCGGCGATCAGCGCCGCAATTGCATCCGAGACACCCAGCGCCAAGGGGTAATTCCATGGGCTGATCTGCCCGACGATTCCCTTTGGAACCCGCTGCAGCGTCGTACTGGTGATCACTGGGAAAGCACCGGCCTGGTCTTTGGTTGCCAGGAATTTCTCCGCATTGTTGGCGTAGTACCGCGCATTGTTCATCACATCTAGGACTTCGTCGTATGCGGCGGTGCGGTCCTTGCCGGTTTCAAGCTGCACAATGTCGGCCAGCAGATCGCGGTGCGCCTTGACCAAATCGTGAAAGCGTTTGAAAACGCGGGCGCGCGAAGCGATGCTGCGCTCCTGCCACTGCTGTTGTGCGCGGCGGGAAAGCTCGAAAGCCTTAATCACGTCATCCGCCGAGCCGACGCCGACGAACCCCAACGGCTCGCTGAGAAATGGGGAGGTCACCTCCCGAAGCTCACCTTTGTCCAACGATCCGGACTTTGCGTTGGTGGAGTGCAGGAGGAGTTTTCGAGCGAAGTCTTCGGGCAGCGGGCGTTCTTGCAAACGATTCGGAATCATGATCTTTTCTCTCGGAAGTGCGGGTGTCGGAAAGCACGATGCCCCAGGCACCGGCTGTCACCGGCAGTCAGTGTCAGCGGTACTGGGGCGGATCGTGAATAAGCAGATTTAGATCGGGCAACCAGCGGCTCGGGCCTCGTCGGAAGGGCCGTCCTTCTTATCGGTCTTTGCGTCGGATCCCTCTGCGGTCTCTTCACTGTGACCGTATGGTGCAGCAAGCTTAGGCTCTTTGTATTCGCCATCGATCATGCCGTGCTTGATCATCATGCTGCGACCAGGCTCCATGTAGCGCTTATCTTCCGGCAGCTTCTCGAACGCCTTGCGGATGAAGTTTGCCAGACGGTCGAAACGCTTCTGGTCCTTCTCAGTCCAGTCCAAGTCGAGGATCTCGCGCTGCTTGTCGTTGAGGGTGCCGTAGGTAATCCAGATGACCGAGCGCATGATCGGTTTCCAGATGACGTTCCACACCCGCTGCGACACACCGTCCGGAGGACTCACCGGTTCCACGCGGGCAGTACGTAGGGCAAAGTCGACGGTCTCGTTGCGCTCCAGGACGGTGTTTTCCATCTCCTTGAAGTACTCGATGTACCCGTCGAGAGTGTCGATCACGGGGCGCTCGGACATTCCGTACATGTCCCACCACGTCACGCCTTCTTGGATGATCTGCTCCTTCTCCTCGCGGGTGAACGGGGTGCCGAAGAGTTCCTGTGCCCAGATCACACGCCAGACGAAGGTGGCGTGCGCCCACCAGTACACGTCTGGGTTCAGCGAGTGGTAACGAGTTCCGTCGCGAAGCGTGCCCTTAATGCCGTGATGGTAGTCGCGGATCTGCTTTGCGCGGGTGCCATCGTCATAGATCGAGTAAATAATCTGCGGGGTGGAGCGCTCGAGGCGAGAGAATGGCTCCTCGAAGAACTTCGAGTGGTCCAGCAGGGACTGACCAATTGCCGGATGCATATTCTGCAGCACGCCGGTGTAGCCGCGCAGCAAGTGAATGCGGTTGTCGGAGCCCCACTTCCACAGCAGCGAATCCGGGCCGAGCGGAGCACGCTTCAGCTCCCGCTTGCCACGGTTGCTCGAGTCGTCGAATTTCCCAAGCGAGTCGAAGTCCGTGGTGACACCTGATTCGGGACCACAATCTTCGTTGTACTCGCGCTCGCGGCCGTCATTATCGCGGCCAGTCGACAATGCGTTAGACATGTGCAGCTTCTTTCTGCTAACTGGAGGATCGGATCTCATGTGAACGGTAGCACAGGGAAGCGGCAATTGAAGTGTCGGTCACTTTATCGAGGTCACTGTTTGGTCTGGGATGGGATGGGACGAGATGGAGTTACTTTTCGGCCTCGTGAGCACCGCAAACCAGCGCTTGGAGTTAAGCGTTGTCAAATTGTGATGTAGACCTAGAGTGCGTGTTAGTGTGTTGGAATTAATAAAAACCTGAATGGACATACCGAGTTGTATGCGCCGGTATCTCGTTTGAGAAAGGCATTCCGATGGGCAGAATCAACGGCAAGAAGGCGGCCGCAGCGCTAACAGTGAGCATGCTTGCTTTCGGCGTAACGGGAGTTGCAGTGGCTCAAGGTGGCCTCACGGCGAACCTGGCGTTGTCCGGAACCTTCTTCAAGGTCAGCATGACCCACCTGGAGGGAGAAGATTTCTCCTTGTTCATGGACAGCGAGGACATGTCCGGTGACAACATTCCGGTCGCCCGGCTGAAGTTCGGCCATGCGGTGGCTTCAAACCTCTGCCTGTCAGCGACGCTTCCTGACATTCCGGCCGTGGGGGAGGGCACACTGCAGCTCATCGCGAAGGGTGACGGCAGCGTAGAAGTCAACGACCTGCTGGTCGGCGCCAGCGACATCAAAGGCGCGCTGAACCTCACTGATGCTTCAGTGGGCATCGACGCTTCGCAGGTGATTCCGTCTGCAACTCAGGGCGCGTGGGGTCTGTACTCCAGCAAAGTGACCCTCAGTGCCGACGACATCAAGGCCACCGCGGTGGGTGCCAAGAAGCTCAGCGCAAAGGGTGTCACTGTGACAGTGAAAAAGGGTCGTGAGAATGCCTGCTAAATCCGCCAAGGATGAGTGGGACGACTTCGACGATTACATTGAGGACGATCTGGCTCGTGATGCTGAGATCGATCCGGTTATGTCTGAGCCCACGCAAACAACCGAAGGTGTGAGGAGCACGGGCGGCTCCGAAACCGGCCGTACCGGATTTGCTGCATGGCGAAACTCTCGACCGTTTTGGCCTGGGCTGCTCGTCATAATCTCGGGCATCATCATGCTTGCTCCGGCTTACTTCACCATCCGCATTTCAGACTTACTGGTGATGATCTCCACAATCTCCGGTGTATCGACGCTTTTAATCGGTGCTCTACTCATCATGTTCGGGCTCGGGATGTGGTTGCAGCCGGCAGCGGTGGTGTACCTCGGCGTGCTCAGCATCTTGGTAGCTCTTGTTGCTCTACCTGCTTCGAATATCGGTGGTTTCATTATCGGCACGCTCACCGGCATCATCGGGGGCTCTCTCGCACTCGCCTGGGAGAACGGGGATCGAAAACCACGGCGGAAGCGTCTTCGGCGCGGAGCTAAAAACGGGACCAGTGACGTAGCATCCGAGGTGGCTGGCGTACCCGCTACGCAGGATGATTCAACGCATGCCACCCCGCCCACCGGAGGATCGACCAGAGTCATTACGGGGTCGACCACAAAATCAATCATTGCTGTGATCGGATGTGTCAGCGTGATTGGTTTGAGCCTCGCGGAATCTCGGACCGTTTACGCACAGGAGCCGGCTCCAGGCCCCGCAGCCCCGCCGATCGGTCTACCGCAGCTGCCATCACCCAGCGATATCCTCGCGGACTTGGAGTCGCGGATTCCGGAGCCGCCACAGTTGCCGCAGCCGCCGGGGCTACCAGGTCCCGGTGAGCCCCCGCACATCCCAATCCCGGATTCCGTTACAGTGCCAGGCCTCGGTGAAGTCGTCTCTCCTGCAACCGAGGAGATGCCGCCCCCAGAAAAGCCGTCGCCATCTGGCAGCATCAGCGTCGTCACCGCAGATAGTGTCGTCCTGACCGGCAATGTTCACGTGACCTTAGAGGATATTCCAATAGGGGGAACAACCCAGCGGGTTCTGGTTCTTACGGGCGATCGTCTAGTTGCCAATAACCTGGGTCTTTCTATCCCTGGTTTGTTGGGGAACGGGTTCCTCGCTACCGGGCCGATTGACACCACCGTCGCCAACGGTCCGGTTCGGGTGATTGCCACCGGGCTTACCGCCACTCCTGCGGTCGCAAACGTTTCCACCGTGCCGGTCGCCGTGGACCTCAACGGCACAGTTGGTTCGGTGCTGGATCAACTCGGCATCCCGACTCCTAACGACGTCCCCCAAGTCAACGTGCCAAACGTTGTTATGGATCAGATCTCACTGCGAAACGTCACTCTCCAGATGGTGAGTCTCTATGGCATGAACTTTAACGCTCCCGGCGTTGAGCTGTCTGCCTCGAGGTAGTAGCTTCTTGTCTCGCTCATTGCCTACATGCAAAAAGGCATCGGGATACCCGGCGCCTTTTTGCTTGCTCCATTAAGAGGTACTAGCGCAAGTGCTGGGGTTCGAGTACCTCACCGGTCTTTTCTG
Organism: Corynebacterium glaucum; assembly: GCF_002287505.1. Classification (GTDB taxonomy): domain Bacteria; phylum Actinomycetota; class Actinomycetes; order Mycobacteriales; family Mycobacteriaceae; genus Corynebacterium; species Corynebacterium glaucum. Next base: position 1,555,772 of record NZ_CP019688.1, on the reverse strand, counting down.
CCTTGGCGAAGGCTCGCGTCGCGATCGGAACCATCCGCGCTTGACGCGGCAGTACGGAGAACACGGTACGAACGCCGCGGGAGAAGATATCCAGGCGACGCTGATCCTTTGCAGTCCATTCGAGGCCGACGATTTCGCGGACCTTCTCCGGGAGCAATCCGATGGCTGCCCAAAGCAAGAGTTTGCCGGCGACAGGTGCGATGGGCTTCCACAGCCACCGCGGCACGTCAGGGGTCGGTGGGTCCAGGGTCAGCCCGTTGACAATGCGCGAACGGTCGATGGTCTCGCTCGGGCCAAGGGTTTCGTACATGCGGTCCATGTAATCGACGAACTCTGCGTACGTTGTGGGGGCGTCGTCCGGCTCTGCAACGCCGTAGAAGGTGTACCAGGTGCGGCACTCCTGGAAGTACTGCTCCTTTTCTTTGCGTGACATCTTGGGCGACATCTTGCCCTCGAGGAGCAGCGGCATCATAGAGAAGGTCGCGTGCGCCCAGTAGTAAACCTCTGGATTCAGCGAGTGGTAGCGCGATCCGTCCGGGTGAGTGCCCTTGACGTTCTTGTGGAAGTCCCGGATCATTGCACCCACTTCGGGGCCCTCGTACACGGTGCGAATGATGGGAAAGGCGGAACGAACCAGACGCGCGACTTCGTTGTCGAAGACATTCGACTGCTGTACCAGCGAGCGGCTGATGTCCTTCTGGGCGATCTGGAGGAGCCCTGCGGACAGGGCAACGAACAGCGAGCGCCAGTCACCGAAGCGGTCCCACAGGATGGAATCGGGGCCGAGCGGTGGAAGCTGGTCTTGGGTCGCGTCGTCGCGGCGGGCGGTGCCCCTTTCGACGGAGGTATCGGTCTGGGGATGCGGATCAACGGTGGTCATTAGCTCTCCTTAGCAATAGGTTCGTGCGTGCTCGTCACTCGCTAGCAGCAGCTTTTCTCGCTGCACGACGGTCTTCAGATACGTAATTTGAGGCTTGGCTGAACGCGTGGGGATACGGGTCGAACTCGTGCAACACGCCCTTGAGTCCGCTGAGCATTCCGGGCTGCACCAGCCACCTGTCTTGCTTGACGGTGATTGCACCCGGGCCGCGGATCTCAAGCTGTCGCGCATAGCGGCGGCAGTAGTCTGCGCGTGCCTCGGCCACCGCCATGGATTTTCCCTCGAGACGCGCGTCGGAGGCGTGCGGACCGTCAACAAACAACAGGTTGGGCGGCCCAACCACCTCGACTCCTTGGTGGAGATACAGATCATCAACGTCCTGGTTCTTGCGACCGGGGATTTCAATCCATGGAGACGGCTCGCCCGTCGCCCTTACCAAGATGTCGAACGAGTCCGTTTGTTCGGTGCCGTCCGGTGTGGTGAAGGTGACTACCCACTTGCCCTCCGGCTCGTCGAAGTGCGCGCCGGTGACCTGAGTCGAGCCGCGAAACGTTGCGCCGCTTGCCTCCACAGCCGCTTTGAGGTGCTTGACCACCGACCGAGGTGTTCCATCGGTTCGCGTCTTCTTCAAGTACGGAGTCCGGTGGTGGAAGCGGCGCGATACTTTCGCAGCGTCAGGGTCGAGGAAGTGGCCTCCGATGTCGTCGCGCTTTTCGAACAGCACTGTGTCGAAGCCAGAGAACGCGCACTCCGCTGCCGCGCTTGACCCGGCCACCCCGGCGCCTATGACAGCGACCGTTGGGCGGCGATACGGTTTGAACATTTGTTGAACCTCTCAAGACCGAAACCTATGAATTCGCTTAGATCATAATCCATCGGATCGGTGACCTGAGACACTTTTCTCAAAAAGTTCGAGCGCCGCTACTTTCAGCGCTCATTCCGGGCAGTGCCACCCGAGGGCATCGTTGTCGCGATCCACGCCGGGTCCATGAGGCGCACGCGCCGCTTCCGCGCGATCCATCCAGCTGAAGGGGGCTACCGCTGAAAATCGACGACGACGCGGGTCGGGTTTTCCAGCGCATATACGTTAAAGGGGCGTGCGGAGTCCACGCCGATGAAGTACTGCGTGTCCGCCTCGAACATGCCCCCGTGCACCACACCGGCGACGTTGCCAGCGCCGACCAGACCGCCACCCGGTGCAACCCGAACCGGCCCAACGCCAACTAGATCTTCGCGCTCACTCATCTGCCCCATGGGGGTTCCTTGGATTATCAGCTCAAGGTAAGCCTGCCCAGGAACCTCAACCTCGTTGCCGGAAGCCTGCTGCCGCGGTTCAGGGCTGTATCCGGCGATGAAGCCGGGCTTGCCTGAGCCGGAAAATTCGAACACCACTCGATCAAAGCCATCGTGCGTGCCTGCACGGACATCTTGGATCACCAGCTCGCCGCCTTGCGGAGGAATACGCACTTCCTCCGTGCTAAAGGCCCCCTGCGTCTCCATGTCGTCCGCGAACCTCACGGTGGAGTTCCCGCTCGCGGAGGCGGAAACGGTAGTCGGCGCCGCCACGCTCGTCGTCGAGACTGCGGTGGTCTCGGCGGGCTCGGTGACCGTCGGTCCGTCAGTGGTTGCGGTTTGGCTGCATGCAGTCAGGGCCAGGGAAGCAAGGAGCATTATGCTTATCGACGATCGGTTCATGCCCTCACTATAAGAGCGCGAAATAGATCGTCGACAAGCAAAATGCCCAAATGTAAAGGAATCGTGACCATGAAAGTTGGAGTACTGGGTGCGAAAGGGCGCGTTGGATCCGCCGTCGTGGCGGGTGTGAAGGCCGCCGAGGACCTAGAGCTTGTCGCAGAAATTGACCATGGCGATTCGCTGGATGCGCTCGTCGAGACGGGTACTGAGGTCATTGTTGATTTCACGACGCCCAATGCTGTGATGGATAACCTCGAGTACTGCATCTCGCACGGCATTCACTGCGTGGTGGGCACGACTGGTTTCGACGACGAACGCTACGAGCAGGTTCGCCGCTGGTGTGCGGAGTCGGACGGGGTCGGTGTGCTAATCGCGCCGAACTTCGCGATTTCCGCAGTATTAACGATGGCGTTTGCGAAGCAGGCTGCGCCGTTCTTTGAATCAGCCGAAGTGGTGGAGTACCACCACCCGAACAAGCTTGACGCGCCGTCGGGTACCGCTATTAAGACTGCCCAGGGCATTGCCGGCGCTCGGCGCGAGGCGGGTTTGGATCCCATGCCAGATGCCACCGAGCAGTCCTTGGACGGTGCGCGCGGAGCAAACGTGGACGGCGTGCATGTACATGCGGTGCGTATGACGGGCATGGTCGCCCACGAAGAGGTCATCTTTGGCACGCAGGACCAGTCCTTGACCATCCGGCAGGATTCGTACGGCAGGGATTCGTTCGTCCCGGGCGTGCTGACCGGCGTGCGCCAGGTGGCCGACTACCCGGGTCTCACAATCGGCCTAGACAAGTACCTGGGGCTTTAAACCATGGCAGTGGAGTCCACGCTGGACGTGCAACTCATCGCCTCCTCGAAGTTCACCATGCCAACCGGTGTTGCGTGGGAGGTGGATGAGGGGGCGACTGACGCCGAGGCGATAGTGGAGCTCGCTGGCCGCGCGTGCTACGAAACGTGGGACAAGCCGAACCCTCACACCCGAGCTAACGACGCGTATCTGCGCCACATTATCGACGTCGGGCATGACGCCCTCCTCGAGCACGCGACGGCGACGATGTATATCCGCGGTTTGTCGCGGGCGGCGGGCAACGAGCTTCTGCGGCACCGGCATTTCTCATTCTCACAGCTCTCTCAGCGGTACGTTCACGCCGGCGGGGGAGAAGTTGTGGTGCCGGACGCGATCGCGGGCGACGACGAGCTGCGCCGACTGTTTTTGAACGCTGTAGACGAAGCACGTTTCGTCCACGACGAACTCCTCGCGGCTTTAGAAGACAACCTTGCAAGCGAGCCGAACGCGCTGCTGCGTGCGAAGAAGGCTCGGCAGGCCGCGCGGGCGGTGCTGCCCAACGCGACCGAAACCCGGTTTGTGGTTACCGGCAATTTCCGTGCGTGGCGGAGTTTCATTGCAGCTCGAGCATCGGAGCATGCTGACACGGAGATCCGTGGACTGGCTATCGCCTGCCTCGAGCTGCTGCGGGAGGAGTCTCCGGTGCTGTTCAGCGATTTCCTCATTAGCGAGCTTGCCGACGGCACACGCATGGCCACCAGCCCGTACGTGTCGTAGTGACCAAGTGGCGGACCTGAGGGTGTCCGTGTGCTGGTGTGCTTGAGAAAGGTAGGACGGGGTAGTCTATTTTCCCATGGGCACATCTATGAGAGCTAACCGCGGAGCTGAAGTTTTCGGCACTGCCTGCGTTGCCATGGTCACGCCGTTCGATGCATACGGCGACCTTGATCTCGACGCAGGCCGCAAGTTGGCCGCCCACCTCGTGGACAACGGGATGGATTCCCTCGTCTTGGCAGGCACCACCGGTGAATCTCCGACAACGACTGTCGAAGAAAAGCTTGAGCTACTCAAGGCAGTAAAAGAAGAAGTAGGGGATCGGGCACGCTTGATCGCAGGAGCGGGTACAAACAACACCCGCACCACGGTTGAGCTGGCGCAGGCGTCGAGAGACGCAGGTGCTGACGCGCTGCTTGTGGTCACCCCGTACTACTCGAAGCCGTCACAGACCGGCTTGCTTGCCCACTTCACAGCCGTCGCACAAGCGACGGATCTGCCTATCTGTCTCTACGACATCCCAGGTCGATCCGGAATTCCGATTGCGGGTCCGACGATCGCAGAGTTGGCGAAGCTGGACACCGTGCAGGCGGTGAAAGACGCTAAGGGGGATTTCTTCGAAGCCGCTGGGTTGATCCAGAACACTGACCTGGCGTGGTACTCGGGCGACGACCCGTTGAACCTGCCGTGGCTTGCAATGGGTGCCACCGGCTTCATTTCCGTTGTCGGGCATGCTGCACCGCGTGCACTTCGGGAATTGATCACGAGTTTCGAGGCCGGCGACCTCGCCCGTGCGCGGGAGATTAACGCCAACACCATCGATGTGCTTGCAAAGCAACAAGCAATCCTCGGTGGTGCAACGTTCGCGAAAGCAGCTCTGCGACTGCAGGGCATTGAGGTTGGAGACCCACGACTGCCCGTCGTCGCGGCGGCGGAAACGCAGATCGAGGCGCTCCGAGACGATATGGAGAAGGCTGGAGTCCTTTAAATATGAATGAACCCCGTAACCGCGCCCGAAAGGTGACGCGCAAGGCAGGCCCGCCGGAGTCCGCAGACCAGCAGCCGGTATTCCAGGCGCCTGAGAACCCCGCGTCGAACCAGGGCGGTACCGGTGATTCTGTGGCTGCCGCGAATAACGGCAACGGCCACGGTGGAAACAGCCGTGGCCAGAACGGCAACGGCGGCCATGACGGAAACGGTGGCGGTAATGGCGGAAACGGTAACAGCGGTGGCCGCAACCGTCGACGAGGTCGCGGACGCGGTGGCCAGGGAGGCGGCGGCGACCGCCGGAACCCGGTCAAGCAGATGCAGGGCGCGGATCTGACCAAACGCCTGCCTGCTCCACCGAAGGCTGCCAACGGCACACTCCGCATTTACGCCCTCGGCGGCATTTCCGAGGTGGGCCGCAACATGACGGTCTTCGAGTATGACGGCCGACTGCTCATCGTCGACTGTGGCGTGCTCTTCCCGAACTCCGGTGAGCCCGGTGTTGACCTGGTACTGCCTGACTTTGGCCCCATCGAAAACAAGATGGACAAGGTCGAGGCCTTGATTGTCACCCACGGTCACGAAGACCACATCGGCGCCATTCCGTGGCTGCTCAAGCTGCGCCCGGACATCCCGATCTACTCTTCCCGCTTCACCAACGCTCTGATCGCTGCAAAAACCAAGGAGCACCGCCAGCGTCCGAAGCTGCACGAGGTGAACAAGGATTCCGATATCAATGTCGGCCCGTTCCGCCTGCGCTTCTGGCACGTGAACCACTCCATTCCGGAGTGCCTGGGCGTCTCTATCAAGACCGGTGCCGGCCATGTCGTAATGACCGGTGACGTCAAGGTCGATCAGACTCCGTACGACGGCAAGCCGACGGACATCCCGGCACTTGCTCGCTTGGGTGACGAGGGCATTGACTTGTTCATGTGCGATTCCACCAACGCCACCATCCCGGGCATTTCCGCCTCGGAGGCCGGTATTGAGGAGACGCTGACCCGTCTGGTCTCTCAGGCCCGACAGCGCGTGGTCATTGCGTCGTTCGCCTCGAACGTCGCCCGTGTTCAAATGGCTATCAACGCCGCAGTTGCCAACCACCGCAAGGTTGCGTTCAACGGCCGCTCCATGATGCGAAATATGGAGATCGCCGAGAAGATGAGCCTGCTCAAGGCGCCCAAGGGCACGATCATCCCGATCGAAGAAGCCGCGAAGATGGCGCCGCACAAGACGCTGCTCATCACCACCGGCACCCAGGGTGAGCCGATGGCAGCGCTGAGCCGCATGTCGCGCCGTGAGCACCGCCAGATCACCGTCCGCGACGGCGACACGATCATCCTGTCCTCCTCGCTGATCCCGGGTAATGAAGAAGCGGTGTTCGCCGTGATCAACAACCTCGCACAGATCGGCGCGAACGTGATCACCAATACCGATGCGCACGTGCACGCTTCCGGCCACGGGTACGCCGGCGAGCTGCTCATGCTGTACAACGCTGCGCGACCGACCTGCGCGATGCCGGTGCACGGTGAGTGGCGCCACATGCGCGCCAACAAAGAGCTCGCGATTTCAACCGGTGTGCGCCCGGAGTTCGTTGCTCTCGCGCAAAATGGTGTCGTCGTCGATATGCAGAAGGGCAAGGTCAAAGTCGTCGGTCAGTACCAGGTCGGCCAGCTCTACGTCGATGGTGAGACTATGGGCGATGTCGATCCGGACGTGCTCGCCGACCGCACCTCGCTCGCATCCGGCGGTGTTGTGTCCATCACCTGTGTGATCGATGACAGTACCGGTCGTCTCCTTGAAACCCCGCGCGTGTCCACCACGGGCTTCTCCGAGGATGACCGCGACTTCAACAAGCGTGTCATCGAGGGTGTAGAGACGGTCATGGGTGACCTCGCTGCCGAGGGCGAGAACGACCCGTATCGCATGGTGCAGCAACTGCGCCGCAAGGTGAGCCGCGCGATTGAGCAGAAGTACAAGCGCGAACCGGTCATTCTGCCGACGGTCGTCCCGATGGCAGCTGACAACGTCCCGGTCGACGACAACGAGGTGCACGCTACCCGCGAGTCGCTCTAAGAGCTTTTCGCTTATCGACGGCCCCTTCTGCCGCCGCGGTGCAACGCGGTTGCAGGAGGGGCTGATGTCTCGGAAATGAAACTTCGAGCACCTCATTGCGCCGCTGCCCGGGCGGGGTCGTGCGCGAGAAGTCAACGCCAACCGCCTCCGCTACGCTGGGCGGCATGTCTTTTGCCCAGCAAGAACGCCAACGTCTCGCAGACCTCCTCCTTGAACTCGGTCCAGATGCCCCTACGCTGAACGAGGGGTGGGTGACCAAAGACTTGGCCGCCCACCTGCTTATTCGCGAGCGCAAGCCATGGGCAACCCCGGGAATGTTCCTCAAGCCGCTCGAGCCGGTGCTCGAGCGGGAGGAAGAAAAGCAGCAGTCTCGTGATTACGAGGACATTGTGCGCGAGTGGGCGGCTGGTCCGCCGGCCGCGATGCGCCCGCTGAATTCAGCAATGAATACCGCTGAACACTTCATTCATCACGAGGACGTGCGCCGAGGCGGCGGTGTCATCGAGCCCCGCACGTTCAGCAATCACGTGAACACCCAACTGCTGACCTGGGCGAAACGCTTTGGCACGCTCGCATTCCGTGGTTCGGACGTCCCAGTGGTGCTCACTCCGCCCGAGCAACCGGCCATCACGCTGGGTGGGAAGGCTGGCGTGGCCGAGAAAGGTGACCGTGTGGTGCGGGTGTTCGGTAAACCGGGGGAGTTGCTGCTCTGGGTTTCCGGGCGCGACGCATCTGAAGTTAGGCTCGAAGGCCCAGACGATGCGCTGGAGAGCGTCAAAGGGATCAAGCGCGGGGTTTAGACACTCGCAAAAGCTGTACCTTTCCGTGTGGCGGATGGGAAGAATGTGACTTGGGGTATTAGAGTTACACCCATGTCTGTCAAAAATTCCGCACCTCGCTCGACGCGCTCCCGTACTGCCAGGAGTGGCCCACGCGGCCACTCGTCAGCGAGCCGTCCTGCCGGGCGGGATTATGAGGCACCCACCTCAATGACCCACCCGCCGACATCCTCAATGGTGGCTGCCAACACCGCGGATGAGCGGGTCGGTTCGGCGACCAGGGCTGTCGGGAACTCGATTAGCGCGGCCGCTGGATGGGTCGGCTCCGCCCTTTCTGGGCTCGGAGCAGGCAACCGCGACAGAGGTGAAGACCGGGACGATGATTTCGAGCCGTTCGGTCCGGATGACGACTATGGGGAGCCAGAACCCCGCCGGGGTCGCCGCCCGCGTCGCAGTGCTGAGGACGCGTACCCCGTGAACGAGTCAGATGCAGATGATGAGTCCCGGGAGGGTCGCTCCTCGCGTGGCGGCGCGAGCCGCTCGACGTTCGCCAGCCACGCTGACGCATGGGGGCTGGTGCTGCTAGGGCTTGCTGCAATCATTGGCGCATCGGTGTGGATGGATATTGCCGGCCCAGTTGGCAATGCCATCGCGCAAGGCTGCCACTGGGTAATCGGTGCTGGCGCCCTCATCCTGCCCGTCGTGTTGGTGGGCATCGCCATCGCGTTGATGCTCAATGTTCGCACCCCTGGTGCGGTGCGATCCCGTGTTGCGCTCGGACTCACCATTATTGCTATCTCCATGCTCGGGATGGTCCACGTCTTTGCGGGGAACCCGGCCGACTGGGAGACGCGCCGCATCGCCGGCGGGGCGATTGGCGCGGTTTTCGGCGGAGCGCTGGCCGCTGCGTTTTCGTCGTACGTCGCCATACCGCTGCTTGCGCTTGTGATTGTCTACGGGGCTTTGAAGACCACCGGCATCACGGTGCGCGAAGCATACGACTACATTGTCGATCTCTTCTCCCGCATGGTGGAGAAGGGGGTTGACGATGCCGAGTTCGATGAAAGCCTGGACGAAGACGACGATCTCTATGGTCACGTGGACCGCGAGCTCGAAGACATCGCCGAAGGACGCGATCGCACGACCCGTCCGGAACCGGTTGCGCCCCGCCCGGCAACCGCAGGTCGCAAGAAGCGCAACCGCCGCGCAACTCCGATGGACAACTATCCGGCGGATGGCGCCGATGCGACTGCGAACCTCTACGACTTCGCGGAAGACGTCGACACCGATGGCGGTGAAGAAGAGGCAGTCGATAGCGGCACGACCGTGGCCGTGCCGCGAGAGCCGAAGCGCCCCCGCCAGAAGAAGGCGCAGCGCACCCCGCCTGCCCGGCGAGAAGAGACGAGGGTCCTGCCGCGTGAGGAAGCCGAAGCGGGGGACCGTCGACAAGCAAACGAAGCTCCTGATGCGGTCGACTCCTCGCGGGAGGCGATGCGACAGGCGATCATCGCACGCAGCGGCATCGACGCTGCCGCGGTGCCCGCAAAGACACCGAAGTCTGAGCTGGAGAAGGAAGAGCCAGCTCCGGCGCCGGCCAAACGCGTGTCCCAGAACCCGGACTACACACTGCCGACGACTGACCTGCTGGTGCCCGGTGATGCGCCGAAGACCCGTACCGCAGCGAACGACCGGATGATCGAAGCGATCACGGACGTGTTCGAGGAGTTCAACGTCAACGCGCAGGTGACCGGGTTCTCCCGCGGCCCGACCGTGACCCGCTACGAGGTGGAGCTGGGCCCGGGTGTGAAGGTCTCCAAGATCACCAACCTGCAGTCGAACCTCGCGTACGCCGTGGCGACGGATAACGTGCGCCTGCTCACCCCGATCCCTGGCAAGTCCGCCGTGGGCATCGAGGTCCCGAATCAGGACCGCGAGATGGTGCGCCTGCGCGACGTGCTCGACGCGCCGAAGGTGGCTGCCGATTCGGACCCGATGCTCATCGGCCTGGGCAAGGACATCGAGGGCGACTTCGTTGCCGCATCGGTGCAAAAGATGCCGCACCTGCTGGTGGCCGGTTCGACCGGTTCAGGTAAGTCCGCTTTTGTGAACTCGATGCTGGTCTCGCTGCTCACGCGCGCCACCCCGGAGGAAGTGCGCCTGATCCTGGTGGACCCGAAGATGGTGGAGCTGACCCCGTACGAGGGCATTCCGCACCTGATCACGCCGATTATTACGCAGCCGAAGAAGGCGGCCGCGGCCCTGCAGTGGCTGGTGGAGGAGATGGAGCAGCGCTACATGGACATGAAGTCCGCGCGCGTGCGCCACATCAAGGACTACAACCGCAAGGTCCGCTCCGGCGAGCTCGTGGCCCCTCCGGGCTCGGAGCGCGAGATGCGCCCGTACCCGTTCATTGTCTGTGTCGTCGACGAGCTCGCGGACCTGATGATGACCGCGCCGAAGGAAATCGAGGACTCGATCGTGCGCATCACCCAGAAGGCGCGTGCCGCCGGCATCCACCTGGTGCTGGCCACCCAGCGCCCGTCAGTGGACGTGGTCACCGGTCTGATCAAGACGAACGTGCCCTCGCGCCTGGCGTTCGCCACCTCCTCGCTCACCGACTCCCGCGTCATCCTCGACCAGGCGGGCGCCGAGAAGCTCATCGGCATGGGCGATGGCCTGTTCATCCCGCAGGGTGCCGGCAAGCCGCAGCGTCTGCAGGGTGCGTTTGTCACCGATGAAGAGATCCAGGCGGTCGTCGAGGCAGCGAAGAGCCAGGACGAGCCGGACTACGTCGAGGGCGTGACCGAGGAGAAGGCCGCAGAGGCGAAGCAGATCGACGAGGAGATCGGCAAGGACATGGACGACCTCCTCGAGGCCGTCGAGCTTGTGGTCACCTCCCAGCTCGGCTCCACGTCCATGCTGCAGCGCAAGCTTCGCATCGGTTTCGCCAAGGCCGGCCGCCTCATGGACCTCATGGAATCGCGCGGCGTCGTCGGCCCGTCGGAAGGCTCGAAGGCCCGCGAGGTGCTGGTCAAGCCAGAGGAGCTGGAGACCATCTTGTGGATGATCAAGGGAGCCGACCCAGCTGAGGCACCCACAGAGGAGCCTTCGCTTTTCGACGGCTCGGCCAACGCCGACCCCACCAGCGACCCCGACAGCGGCGCAGCTGATGCCGAATCCTCTGGTGATGCCCGCACCGTGCAGGCGGCCTACAATCCGACTGGCGGTGCGTTTTAGTGCGAATCTCGGTCGTCCTGTTTGAGGACTTCGAGTTGCTTGATGTAACCGGCCCTGTCGAGGTGTTTGCCAAGGTGGAGGGGTTAAGCGTGGAGCTGCTCTCCGCGGATGGTGGGCCGGTTACCAGCAGCCAGGGCGTGGAGATCGTTGCCCACGCGGACTACAACGCGATGAGTGGCGATGTCCTGCTCGTCCCAGGGGGAGCGGGCACCCGCGTGTTAGTAAATGATCAAGCCTTCCTCGCCCAGCTAACCGATATGTCTGTGCGCGCAGGTATCACCGCATCGGTGTGTACCGGGGCAGCGTTGCTTGCAGCAAGCGGGCGTTTAGATGGTTACCGCGCCACTACCAACAAACGCGCCTACGACTGGGCAACCTCGTTCGGCGGCGATGTCGAGTGGGTGCGAAGCGCCCGCTGGGTGCACGACCGGGACCGTTGGACATCCTCAGGTGTTTCAGCCGGAACCGACATGGCGCTGGCTTTTGTCGCACACCATGTTGGGCAATCTGCGGCCGATGAGGTTGCAACCATCCTCGAATGGAACGCCGCACTCGACCCAACAGATGACCCGTTTGCTTAGCGACTTGTCTTAGTACTTACCTCGACGCCGCGCTGCGTAGGCACCGCCGCCGAGCAACGCCAAGCCTGCAAGGACAAGACCGATCACACCGACACCACCGACCTGCGGCAGCGGGAGTTGGGGGAGCTCTGCGTTCTCGACCGCGACTTCAGCGCTGAACGTGAGCTCTCCAACCGTCGTCGGTTGCACCGCCTTGTTCCGAGTTACACCGGTGATCTCTCGAGGCGTCTTATCAAGCACGTAGCCGGATGGCGCTTTGGTCTCCTGGATGCAGAACTTCAGTTGCTCTGCAGGAGTAGTCGCAGGCTTGCCGTCAACATAATCTTCCACGTGCAAAGCGTTGATCACCGCTTGGCCACCGGTGACCTCGAAATCCTTCACTATCAAGGACCGATCCCCATCGGAACACTGCTTGTCGCCTGGGACGGAGAAGACATCGAAGGCAGCGCCGTCAAGCAGCGCATCGGGGGCACCAGCCTTGTGCTTGGTCACCCGGACCGCGGCGATGTACGACTCAACGTGAGTCGTCGGCGTCGTGAACTCCCGGTCGTCGAAACCTGGCTTGCCAAAGACTTGATTCTTGCCGGTCACGTGAGCGTAGTTGGACACTTCGCCGTCGGTCACGCCCGTACTTTGCCCTTTCTGCTGAACCGGGTTGACCTCGCCGGTCAGCGTCACCCGCAGCATGTCGCCGGGTTGCAAGCCGGACAGTACAGTCTTATCGGTCACGGTGATGGTACGGGAGGTATCAGCGACAACCTTGCCGCTTTCCTCGATCGCAGAGGGGAGCGGTGTCGGTCCGCTGACTTCATAGTTCGGCACCGCTTCAGTTCCGCCAGCCTCGCGGACAATCTCGGCCTTTTCCACTTTGAGACCATTCACGAACTCACCAGCGAGGTATGAGTCCACAACGCTGAGCTCCGTCAGTTCGCGCTGCGGAGGCAAAAGCGGCACCGGCGCATTCACGGTGTAGGTAAACGTGCGGTTATCAGGCATGGCGGGGTGCACGCCCGCATCCTTGACAGTCTTGGTCACTTTCAGCTCGGTGTTTTTCGGATAGACGTGTACCTGCCGGATCCACGCATCGTACGGTTCGGCTTCCGGATCAAACATCGGCACAGCCACCACGAACGGCGCCGACGGTACATAGGCCCCACCCTCCGACTCAGGTACTCCGGTCTCCTCGACCAGGTACACGCCGAAGGGCAGCCCCTGGAAGGTGATCTCACCGTTTTCGTTAGTTGTGCCCATGAATGGTTCGACTCGCTCATCGAAGCCGAGAGCGTTTAGCTTGTCGACGTCTACGCCATCCGCTGTCGTCTGCAGTTCCGCAGCCTGAGCGATCGCGGCATCATCAATGTAGCCATCAGCATTGATGAGGCTGAGATTCAGTTTGCGAAGGGTGAACTCTGCCCCAGCAAGGGGAGTGCCAGGTGCATTGGTGGATTCTTTGCCCGCAACATGCGGATCACCATGAGTGTCAGCGCCGACCCGCTTGTGCAGAAAGATCGTTGCAGAACGTGCTGAATCTGCGTGCGCTACGGGGGCTTGAGTTATGGGGGTGCCGGTAGTCGTACCGAATACGAGCCCGGCCGCCAGTACGGCGGTGGCGAGTTTGCGGGAATAGGTCTGAGCCATAGTTCAGACTGCCTTTCGATAGCTCCGCGCTACATCGCGCGGGTGTGCAGGGACCCCGGTCCGATGGAGTCGGCCGGGGTTAACGGCGGGGTGATTGGTGCGAGTTGCACTGCTACGCAGCTCGTCGCATAGTCCGCGCGGCGGCTGCGCCGGCCGTCATGATCAGCAAACTGATCATGACCTGGACGAGGACGCCCGTGCCACCGGTCTTGGGCAGTTCTCCGACCTTGGTGTTGGCCAGTTTCATCGTGATCGTGGTCTCGTTGTCGGCGCCGGATTGGTCGAGACCAACGATCGGGAACGTGACGATCTCGGCCTTGTTCTCCTCCGTCAGCTCGATGCCGGTTTGATCACTTTCGTTCTCAAGCACGTACAGTTTCGTGGCGTTACCGTCCCTGACCACCCGGAAAAACACCGGCTGAGCCAACAAGATGTACCCGCCATCAGCAGCCTTCGTCTCCGAGAGCTTGTAGCGGCCAGTCTTCAATTCAGTCCAGTTGAACTCGCCTATTCCAGCGTTCTCGACAGAAGATGGAGCATGTTCACCTGCGTTGCTTTCATCGAGCCCCTCGAGTTTGAACTCCGCACCCTCCAGGCCGATAGTGTTGTCCTGAGCATCGACCTTGTTCAACTTGAACTTGAATGTGCCGGGTTGAGGTGGTTCAGATGGGATCCGGTAGTACACCACGCAGTGAATGCCGCCGTTGACGGGCACGTCTTTCAGACGGAAATCGTTAGTCTTCTCCGACTCGAGCGCGGTGGTCGTAACCGGTTTGCCAGCTTTGGTGCTGCACTGGGCGCGCTCACCGTTCGGACCGGCATCCATGCGTATCCAGCCGCTGGGGATCTTGCCTGCGGGTTCTTTGATGTCGATCTGGGTGTACCCAGTGGTGCGGTTCAACGGGAATCCGGCCTGGTTGTTGTCACCTAGCTTGTTCACGGAGTCCGGGACTTTCGACTGCTGTTCCTCGGTCCCGGACGTCGGGGTCATGTCAGCAGTAAACTCCCACTTATTGGCGTTGGTCTCTACATTGGTGCCGCGAGTGTTGTCGAAATTCGGGACTACGTTCTCGTCATCGCCTTCGTAGAAGCGTCGCTCGACTGTCACCTGGCACGGAAGGTTGAGCGAATTCAATAGCGCCTGCTTGAACACGTCCTGCTCGGTGAAGAACACGAAGTCCTTCGAGCGCAGGGATCGCTCGTCAACACCACCCTGACCGCCAGAGACGGCCTGTAAGTTCAGCTCGGAGATCTCCAGGTTCGACAGACGCTTTGATGGGATCGGGGTGCCCCAAAAGGTTGGCCACTTCGCCGGGATACCCACAGCCACCATGCGCGAGCCCTGAGACTTCACGGTGTTGGACATGGCGATAGCTGCTTCCAGCTCGCGCATCTCACTTTCCGCACCGGAGTTACCTTGGCCCGGGCTACCAGCCGGGTTGTTGTACACCGTCGGGTTACCGTCAGTGATGAAGTACACCACGTCGTACGGGGAGTTCGGGTTCTTCGCGTTGTATTCCGCTACCTGCTCCAGGCCGTCTTCCCAGTTCGTCGCTCCGGAGGAGCGTCTGGTAGTCAGGTTGTTCTTCCAGCTCTTCAAAGCTGCGCGGCCTTCCGGGGTGTAGGTCGGTTTCGGATCCAAATTGGGCAGGTTCCTAGCATCGCCCGGGGAGGTCGTGGAAAAGCTGTATAAACCCAGCTCAGTGCTGGTCTCCGCCAGACCGTCGATAACGCTGCCGACGACGTCGCGCATGACATCCATGCTGGTGCCCATGCTTCCAGACGTATCGACAATGAGCGCCGCCTTGAGGCCACAGGTCTCCGGCATCGCCGGGTTCTCACGCACCTGGGTGAACGAGCCCAAAGAGCTGCGGTACGGCACGTGGCCACCAAAAGCACCCTGATACTGACCAGTGGTTTCCTCGTACATGAAGGACGCGGAGTCGAAGTCGCCCCAGTCCGAACCATAACCATCCCGGTTGAAGGAAATACGCTTGTACTTCGCACCGGAGTAGTAGATCTGGCCGCCTTTGAGCAGCGGTGTCGGGTAGGCGTGACGCAGGATGCGCGCACGGCCAGTGTCCGTGTCACCAGAGACACCCAGGCGGACCCAGTCTTGTACCTTGTAGCCAGGCGAAGCCTGTTCCATGACGACCCAGTAGTAGTCGTAGATGTCCGCGCCGTTGCCGCGGGGAATCTCAAAGACACACTCGCCGTTGGCATCTGCCGTACACGTCGCCCACGGTTGGTTGATCGGACGTGCGTTCTCACCGCGAGCGCCCTGCTCCCAGGCCGTTGCCGTCTCAGACATACCGAACTTCTTGTCGTTCAGCGGGGCGTATAGTCGCAGGACAGCACCCTCGCCGGGGGTGTTTTGGAAGACGCGCTCCAGACGCTCGCCGTTCGGGCCAGACGCGCGGGTTGCACCGTTGGTGCCTGAAAGCAATTTATCGCCAGCTACCTGGACGACGACGCGCGCTCTGTCGGCGGGGACGGGGCCGTTAGGGGCGATTGGTGCCCCGCCTTCAACCTCGATGTTGTTGAGCGTGAGTGGGAGTACCCCGTTGTAGAGGTCCCATTCGATGTTGCGGGAAGCGCGTTCGTTGGCGTAGATGGTTGCGGTGACGGTTGCGGTGCGTCCCATGTTCTCATCAGCAATGTCGAGGGTGATGACATCACCGGTGACTTCGTCTGGGATGAGGGCTTCATCGTCTTCGGTGGGGATGTCGGGGTAGGTGAATACTTCGACGGCGTCCTTGTTGAGTTCGGCGCCGTCGATGGTGGCGTTTTCAACCGAATCAAGGTTGAGGGTGCCTTCGGTGCGCATCAACGAGATCGCATTAAGCGGCAACACCTGCCCGGTTACCTCATCGGCGGGAAGGTTAACCGTTGCCTCGAGTTCGTATTCTTCTTTGCCATCTGCAGTAGTACCTACGTGCGTGAAAGTGATGTCTTCAGCGAGTTCCGGTTCGGTGAGCTGTTTTGGCTTCGCCGATGTAGTGGCAGGCGCATTTTGAGCCGGCTTCGCTTGGGTTGGTGCGTTTTCGGCGGTCTTGGTTTCGGTGACGGTGACGGCGGGTTCGGCATCGATGGTGTTTCCGGTTTCGTCGGTGACGGTCCAGGTCTGCTCTGTTGTGGCCGCAACGGTGGTGGTTTGTGGGGCAGCGATTGCCGGGGTTGCGGTGAACAGTACGGCGGCAGCTGCCGCCGCGGCGGCGATGCGTTTCGTCAATGAGCTTTCGTGAGTTCGCATCATTTCGCCTTCTTCCTTGAGATGAGCACGCCGAGTCCGATGAGGGTGAGACCGACGAAAACGATCAGCAGTACGCTGGCACCTGTTTCAGCCAGCCGGCCCGGCCCGGGCTTGACCGGAGAGTCTTCCGGCGGGGTGTTTGGAGCTAGATTGTCTCCTAGGGGTGTGTCCACTGGGAAAGTGTCCGCTGGAGGTGTCGCCGGTGGTGGGGTGACTATCGGGGTCGTGATTTTCCCCGGCGGGGTATCGGGAGGAGCTGGGGTTTCTTTCGCTCCGGGTGGCGACGGCACGCCCGGTGTGGCGGGGGTTGTGGTCGGGGAGGGTTTGACCACCATGACGTTGTCGTAAACAAACCGGGTGCCGTAGGCATCGGTTAGCGGGAGGACAATCCATTGCGGTGCGGAGGTGTGGTAGTTGTGCTCCGCATCGGGGGCGAGCTCCTCCAACAAGTAGAGACCGGGTGCGAGGTTGGTGAAGGTGACTTCACCGTTGCTGTCGGTGGTTTGGGTTGCGACCGGTTCGCGTTTGACGGCGTCCCATTCTTCTTTTGTGCGTGCGCGGCTGGCTTCGTCGCGATCAGCATCTGTGCCTACTGGGATGTCCGGGGCGATGAAGAGTGTGAACTTCACACCTTCGAGACGGCCTTCGGGAAGTTCACCTTCATGGGTGTCGTCGTAGAGGTTGCCCTTCGCCTTAGTGACTTTCAGGCTGAGTGCACGGTTGCGGTCGACGGACTGCATCGAGATTTTGCCGTCGTTGCCGCTGACCGGACGAGACTGAGCATCAGCATCCGCAATACCGCCAGGGACCGTAAGCAGCATCACGGCTGTGGCTGCGCTGGTGGCAAGGAGTCTAGCTTTCATCGTGTGTGTCATCTTTGGCATTGGTCAGGGCGGGAGTGTGTTGTTTGCGAAGCCACCAGATGATGGCGGCGGTGGCGAGGGCGGCGATGGTGAGGATGAGCCACATCCACCACTGCATGAGTTTGGTGGTTTCGTCGAAGACGTTGGCTTCCTGCGGATCCATGGGCACGCGGTGGGCGTGGATGAGGAGGCGGTGGGTGTTGATGCCGTACGGGGTGCAGGTGATTAAGGTGACGAGGTCTTGGCCAGGGATTGACGCTAGGGAGTCCGTCTGATCCGGGAGTACGACTTCGGTGTCGTGGACTTCGTATTTCATTTTGTGCCCGTAGGTGTTGATGTAGATCGCATCACCTACTTGGACGTCTATGAGGTTGTCCCACAGCGTCGCGTTGGTCAGTCCTGTATGGCCGGTAAGCACGGTGTGGTTGCCTTCACCACCGATGGGTAGTGCGGAGCCGAAGAGGTGGCCGACACCTTTTTGCAGCGTGTCTTCGCTGGTGCCGTGGTAGACGGGCAGGTTGGAGTTGATCGATGGGATCGCGACCTGGGACATCGCTGGGTAGTCATCCAACTCGTCGAGGTAGGCCTGGTAGTCGGCGTTGTCTTTGGAGATGCGTGCGAGCCACGGGTCGAGGATTGGGCCGTCGGCGCGAGTGTCGTTGTAGCTGCGGGCAGATTCCAGCGCTCGCTCAAGAGCGTCCGGGTCGTTTTGCTCGCCGTAGCGCACCTGGCTTTGGTAGTCGTCGACGGAGCGTTGTTGGAGCCAGTTGTTCCATTGGGTGGAAAAGACTGGGTAGACCAACACGGTTAGTCCGAGCAGCATGATCAGCAGCGGCAGGAGTACGCGACGGTTGGCGCTCTGTTCTGCGGTGCTGTGGAGTGAGCTGTTTTTGCCTGGCTCTTGTGGTCTGGCTCCGACGACCGAAGACATGGTGGCTCCTTAGTGATGAAAAGTGGGTGGGGATACTTTGTTTCGGCTTTGGACGCCTCCCCACATGGGTGCGCCCACACCGGCTAAAAACCGCATGGGGTCTAGCCGGTGTGCACGGTGCACTACATCGAGTGCGTGCCTGGGGTTAGGCGTTTTGGCGACGTGCGGCGAATGCGCCACCGCCGAGGATTGCCAAACCAGCCAGGACCAGGGCAACAACACCCATCCCACCGGTCTGCGGCAAGGAGAACTCAGGACGCTTCGTGTTCTCAACGTCCTTGGAGATGTTGTAGACCTCGGTCGTAACCTGGTCGTCTGCAGTCGCAGCCGTGACTTCGCCCGCGGTCAGAGTGAACGGGATAGCTGCGGTGAGCTTCTGGTAGCCAGACGGTGCCTCGGTCTCGACCAGGCAGTAGGTGTCATCGATGGTCTCGGTGCTGTTGGCTACGTCGGTGACGTGCAGATTGTTGATGAACAACTTGCCGTTGCTGTCGGTAACCAGGTCGCCGGTCTCGATCTTGGTGTCAGCACCCGCCTTGACACCGTCACAGGTGGCGTCGGAGGAGACCTTGTGCAGCTCGAACTTAGCGCCCTGGAGCACCTTGCCGTCCTCGCCCTTCTTCACGATGCGCACCGCACCGAAGTAGGAGGTGACCTTTTCCTCCGGGGTCTTGAACGGCTCGTCGACGGTGGTGGAATCGTCGGTGCGCTTGGTGGCACCGGTGGTGTCGGCGTAGTTATCAACCGCACCGTCATCGAGGCCCTCGCCACCCTTGACGACGGTCTTGGCGACCTCAGCCTTGATCGTGACCTGGATAGCGCCACCCTTGCTGTCGGTAAGCTTCTGCAGGCCAGCCTCGGTGAACACAAACGAGGTCTTGGTGTTTGCGTCGCCCTTGTCACCGGCGGTGTACGCGTCGGTAGAGACGGTGTAGTCAGTGCCCTCGGCAAGAGCCGTGCCGTTCAACGTCAGCGCGCCGATCTCCGGGTTCAGTAGTTCTTTGTTGTTGTAGTAGTCGTTGAGGCTGAATTCGGTCAGCGTGCGACCCTGCGGCATGACCGGTGCGTTGGTGTCGATGGTGTAGTCGATCTTGTCACCAGCAACCGGCTGACGGTCCTTGTCTACGACCTTCTTAGTGGTCTTCAGCTCAGTGTTCTTCGGGTAGACGTGAACGTCGCGGTTCCACTCATCGTTGTTGGCGATCGGTACGTACACGATCATCGGGGCAGCCGGGATGTAGACCGTGTCGGTTGAGGCAGGTGCCGCGGTCTCAGTCAGCAGGTAAGCACCAGCAGCAAGGTCTCCGAAGGTGACTGTGCCTTCGCCTTCGGTTGTACCGGTCTGGGCAGTTCCAGGAGTGACTGTGTTTCCGTCGGCATCGACAACAGTTTCGCCGGACACCTTAAGACCGGCTGCCGCGGCGAAGGTTGCGTCATCAGTGATCAACTGCAACGGCTGGAGAGAGAATTGCGCGCCGTTGAGCGGTTCACCCGGCGCACCGGTGCCGAGATCCGAGCCGTCGTGGTCGCTACCCAGTTCAGAGTGGTTTGTACGCTTATGAACGGTGATAGAGCCGGTTGCCTCGTTGACAGTGTCGATGGACTGCGCGAACGCCGGGGCGGTGTTCAGCACGACAGCGGTACCGATGGTGCCGGGGATTGCAAGACCTGCCGCGAGCGCGATAGCTGCGGTTCGCTTCATGGCGTGTGCCATAGCTTTACCTTTCGATGTAGAAAGTATCCGCTCCCGCGACCCAAACCTTTGAGTCGGGGCGGATGTGGGTGAACGATGTCTACACGGCCATCACAGGAGATTGCCAGCAGAACGAGCTAGACATTACGAACGTTAAGTAAGCGAGTCAACTGAAAAATCAGATCTATAAATAACTTTATAAACCATTAACGGGTCGCAATCTGTTCATGCCGCTATGTACAGGGTTTCCACCGGATTGGTTAAGTGAAAAATGAAGAAGAACACCTTCTCGCATCTCTAACCTGAGAATGCGATTTCAACTACATCTGTCTACCGCTGAACACGCCGTCCAAACATTCTCGATTCGAATAGCGTGCTTCATGCGGCGGCCACGCCGATGCGCCGTGTAGGGTGTCTTAGCGTTGTGAAAACGGCAGCGTTTTCGCACATGGAGGGGAGTACCCCAGAATTGTTGGAGATCGTCAGCACGGAGCCGTCGTCAAGCGGAAGCCCCGGTCTTCACAGCCCGCGTTGGCGGGGGAGACCTCCGGTCCGACCCACCTACCTTTCCCTTAAGACCGGAGGCAAACACCTATGGACGTTCCTTTGTGGATCTGGCTCATCACCTCGGTGGTGATCCTCGGATTCTTCGTATTCGACTTTGTGTCCCACGTGCGCACGCCGCACGAACCGTCAATGAAAGAGTCGGGCGGCTGGGCGCTGTTTTACATGACGATGGCGTGCATCTTTGGCGGCATCGTCTGGTGGCTGTGGGACGCCGAGCACGGCCTGCAGTTCTTCACCGGCTACATCACCGAGCTGTCCCTGTCCGTGGACAATCTGTTCGTGTTCGCGCTGATCATGGGCTCGTTCAAGATCCCGCGCGCGTACCAGCAGAAAGTGCTGCTCATCGGCATCGTCATGGCGCTGGTTTTCCGCCTCATCTTCATCCTGCTGGGCGCGGTGATCATCTCCGCATGGTCGTGGGTGTTCTACATCTTCGCCGCGTTCTTGATCTACACCGCGGTCAAGCTGGTTTACGACGAAGCCACCGACCAGCCGGAACAGGACCCGAACGACATGTTCGTGGTCAAGACGCTGCGCAAGGCGATCCCGGTTACGCAGTCCTACCACGGCGACAGCCTCGTTTCGAAGACGCAGTCCGGTAAGAAAGCGGTCACCCCGCTGTTCGTGGCGCTGCTCGCCATCGGATTCATCGACGTGATGTTCGCGTTCGATTCCATCCCGGCGATCTTCGGCATCACCCAGGAACCGTTCCTGGTGTTCACCGCGAATGCGTTCGCGCTGCTCGGCCTGCGACAGCTGTACTTCCTGCTCAACGGCCTCCTGGACAAGTTGGTGTACCTGCCGTACGGCCTGGCCATCATCCTCGGCTTCATCGGTGTCAAGCTCCTGCTGCACGCGCTGCACGAGAACAACCTGCCGTTCATCAACGGCGGCGAGGGCCTCAACGTCCCGGAGATCGGTACCGTGACCTCGCTTGTGGTCATCGTCGGCGTGCTGGCGATCACCGCGATCGCGTCCGTTGCGAAGCAACGCAGCGACGTTAAAAACGGCAAGATCGATCCGGACGAGGAGAGCTACCGCATCGATTACGACGATCACGGCAACCGCCGCAAGATCGACAAGGACGGCAACCACGTCGAGTGGATCGACGACCCGGCTACCTCCGGCAAGGGTGACCACACCGCGACGGGATCACGCGAGACGGAGCACCTCGACGTGGCGAAGGGGCAGCGTTAGCCGTCGATAAGCGAAAAAGCTCTAGCTGAAGATGTTAGAAACCGGGTTCCACTCGCGGATCTCGCGCTTGGCCAGCGCGCCGGCGGCGATGTAGGGATCCTGGTCCATCAGCTCGGTGGCATCGGACTCGGTCGCGGTATCCGGCAACTGAATGATGATCAGCGCCTGAGTGCCGTCGACGTACGGGCCCGAGCCGACAATCCGGCCGAGTCCTAGCTGGTTGGAAATGAACTCGCGGTGCTTAGGGCGGGTGGCGTCGATCAGGGCCGCGTCGTCGCCGTAGGTGTAAGTGCATGCAAAATACTTCATGCGTGGCAGTTTAGGCCCGCAAGCGGCGGTCGGTAGGGTGGACGGCGTGAGCACTTCGACCCCGGCGCCTGGCAAGCAGTCCAACTGGAACTTGCCGAACATCCTCACCAGCCTGCGCATCCTGTTCATTCCGGTGTTCGCGTGGCTGGTGCTGAGCCAGCAATGGTGGTGGGCGTTCGGCCTGTTTGTGGCGCTGATGGTCACGGACAAGCTCGACGGCGACATCGCCCGCGCACGCGGCCTGGTGACGGACTTTGGCAAGATCGCCGACCCAATCGCGGACAAGGCCTTGATGATCACCGCCCTGGTGACGCTCAACACCGCCAGCAACCTGCCGATCTGGATGACGGTGGTCATCATCATCCGTGAGCTCGGCATCACCTTCTGGCGCATGGGCATGCTGCGCCAAGGCAAGGTCGTGCCCGCGTCGAAGGGCGGCAAGCTCAAGACCGTGCTGCAAACGGTGGGCGTGGGCATGTACCTCTGTCCGCTGCCGGAGTGGATGAGCGTGCCGACGTACATTGTCATGCTCCTGGCCGTGGTGGTCACGGTGGTCACCGGCATTCAGTATCTGGTTGATGCGAAGAAGGTCAATCAGTGAGCCCAATGAGCACAGCGAGCATCGAGCAATTGCTTATCGACGAACTTCGTCAGCGCGGACAGACCATCGCGTTCTGCGAATCGCTGACGGCGGGGCTTGCGTGCGCGACTTTGGCTGGCGTGCCGGGGGCCTCCGACGTGCTGCGCGGCGGGTTGGTGACGTACGCGACCGATTTGAAGGTCACGCTCGCTGGGGTGGGCGAGGAAGTGGTCGCGCGCCACGGCGTGGTCTCGGCGCAAACCGCCCGCGAGATGGCTCGGGGCTGCAAGGCTGCGTGCGGTGCGGACTGGGCGGTGGCGTTGACGGGCGTCGCCGGGCCGGACCCGCAGGACGGCCACCACGTCGGTGAGGTGTGGATTGGTGTCAGTGGCCCGAAGTGGACCGCGTCGTCGCCCGCGGCCGAGTTGGCGCCTATAGCGATGAGCCGTTACGCCCTGGTTCCAGGGGAGTCGGAGCCGGTGCGAGTGTTGGCGGGCAACCGCAACGAGATTCGCGCCGCTGCCGTTGAAGCAGCGCTGCGTGGGGCGCTGAAGGCTGTGCGTGACCAACCCGAGGGAACAATTGCGGGGTGAGTACCGTTGAACTCAATGATGGCTACAACAACTCTGCTTTTTGATGCACCGGCAACTGTGCCGGTTTCCCCGGTGCGTAACCCCCGCCAGCGCGAACCCTTGCTGCGTGAGGCGCTCGGGATGTCGCTGCGTGCCTACCGCGCCGATAAGGGCGTGACACTTCGAGAGCTTGCCACCCACGCGATGGTTTCACCTGGCTACCTCTCCGAGCTGGAGCGTGGGCGTAAAGAGGTCTCCTCCGAGGTGCTTGCCTCTATCTGCCAGGCGTTGGACACCACCGTGGCCGAGGTGCTGCTCGAGGCTGTGGCGAACCTATCGCTGCCTTCAATCAATGACGAGTTGGCTTCGACCACTCCAGCTGCAGCCGAGGCCTAAAACCCTGAGCGCCTGCAGCGTGGCGGGCGGATCGCGTCTATTGTGGTTACGCGATAGATAAAACATTCCACGAAAGGTCTTTGACCCATGGCGAACCCGTTCAAGAAGTTCTGGAACTACCTCATGGCCCTCTTCGACAACAAGATCGAAGAGAACGCTGATCCGAAGGTCCAGATCGAGCAGGCGATTAGCGAGGCGCAGCGTCAGCACCAGGCGCTGTCCCAGCAGGCAGCTGCTGTGATTGGCAACCAGCGTCAGCTGGAGATGCAGCTGAACCGCCGTCTGGAGGACGTGGAGAAGCTGCAGGCGAACACCCGCCAGGCGCTGCAGCTCGCTGACAAGGCTCGCAACGAGGGCGACCAGAAGCGCGCAAGCGAGTACGAGAATGCCGCAGAGGCTTTCGCTGCCCAGCTGGTGACCGCAGAGCAGGGCGTGGAAGACACCAAGCAGCTCCACGATCAGGCGCTGCAGCAGGCAGGGGCCGCGAAGCAGGCCGTGGAGCGCAACGCGGCACACCTGCAGCAGCAGGTGGCTGAGCGCTCCAAGCTGCTGAGCCAGCTCGAGCAGGCCAAGATGCAGGAAAAGGTCTCGGAGACCATGCGCCAGATGAACTCCATTACCGCGACTGGCCCGAACCTGGATCAGGTGCGCGACAAAATCGAGCGTCGTTACGCGAACGCGCTCGGTGCCGCCGAGCTTGCGCAAAACTCCATCGAAGGCCGTATGGCTGAGGTTGAGCAGGCAGGCATCCAGATGGCTGGCCACGGCCGCCTCGAGCAGATCCGTGCCGAGATGTCTGGTGAGCTGACCTCCGGCTCGAAGCCGGCGATTGAGCAGGGTGCGAACGGCCCGGGTGCAGCGCAGCAGTCCCAGCAGCCGTCCGGGGCTGGTGTCTCGGACGACGCTGTTGCCGAGCGCATGCGCGAGCTGCGCGGCGAAATCTAACGCTTCTGCATCTACCGCCTCCATCCCGTTGTATGACTGCGGGATGGAGGCGGTTTTGGGCTTAATCCACCGCGCCGCGCGCCATGAGCGCCTCGCCGATTTGGCGGGCGCGGCGCACCGCTCGGATCACAAGCGGCACACCGAAGGCGGCGAAGGAAAACCCGGCACCGCGGGCCCGGCGCGCGTCGAGCACTTCGTTCGCGGTCGCCAGCATGAGCGGGATCAACCGGATGGTCAGGGCGATGGTGAGGCTGATCAGTTCCACGGGAACACCAACGCGAGCGAGCGGCTGGAGGCTCTGGTCAAGCGCGTCCAACAGCGCTTCGACCGTGGTAGTCAGCGTCAGCAAGTTCGCAGCGGCGATTGTGGCGGTCAATCCTATGCCCGTGGTCAGAGCCGCTGCCAGTCCGTTTTGCCACCAGATAAACGCGCAGAGGAAGAGTAAGAACGGCAACAACGTTACGAACTGGCGCCAGGCCACGCCGACTGGGATCCCGGCGAGCGCATACAGCACCATGATCAATGTCAGGGCCGCCATCGATTGCCATGGCAGTGTCGGCCAGATGGTCACCCAGAGGACGAACGCGACCAGCAGCAAGAACTTCAGGCTCGGGTGCACCCGATGCAGGAAGGAACTACCGGGAACGTAGACGCCTAGCGGTAGCTCGCGGATCACGGCTTGGCATCCATTCGGTCGATGTAGAAGGCGATGGCGTCGTCCGGGGAGCCGTCGTAAAGCAATTGCCCCTCGTCGATGACCAGCACGCGGTCGAAATCCCGAAGCATGTCCAGGTCGTGGGTGACTACCACCAATTGCTGCTCCAAGCTCATCAGCTCGCGGATGATGCGGCGGCGGTTGCGCAGGTCGAGCAGCGTGGTTGGCTCATCTGCAATCACGGTGTCCGGCTCGATCACCAGCACCGAGGCGAGCGCGAGCATTTGCTTCTCGCCGCCTGAGAGGGTGTGCGGCGAGTTTTCGGCCAGGTGAGAAAGCTCGAACCTCTCCAGCACCGCGGTGACCCGAGCCTGGACCTCAGCGCGGGGCAGTTTGAACCGACGGAGCGAGAACGCCACATCGTCGCTCACCCTTGGCATGACGATTTGTGATTCCGCGTCGGAGAAGACGAAGCCCACCCGTTTGCGGACGTCTTTGCCCTGGCTCGTGGGGGAGAGGCCGTCGTAAAGCACACTGCCTGTCGTGGGTTCGATCAAACCGTTGATCATGCGCACGGTGGTGGATTTGCCGGAGCCGTTCGAGCCGATGATGCCGACACGCTGCTCGTCAAAACTGACGTTGAGCGGGGCGAGCACGGTCTCGCCGTCGTAGGAAACGGAGGCTTCGCGAAACTCAATGAGGGGCATGATGCTTATCGACGACCCCTGCGGATGTCCGGGATCGCCGAGTGCACTCCGATTGCGACGGCGATCACGAGCGCAATCTCGATTGCATCGGTCAGCACGAACGGCAATTGGGCTTGCCACGCCTGGATGAACGTCATGTCCGCGCGGAACATGAAGCCGAATACGCCGAAGAAGTACTGGATGAAGAGTCCCACGTAACCTGCGATGATGAGCACGGCAATTGCCATGCCCCGGTTCGACTTGAACGGTGCACGGTAGGCGATCGCGCCAGCGACCCAAGCGGAAACCAGGTAGCCGACAAGGTACCCGACCGTGATGCCTCCGATTGCGGCGATGGTGGTACGCCCGCCTGCGAGCACCGGAAGTGCCAGGCCTACCAAGAGGAACACTGCGGCGGTGAGGAAACCGCGGCGGCGTCCGAGGACTAGGCCGGCGAGGATGACTGCGGCGTTTTGCAGCACGATCGGTGCGCCGAGGGCGCCGACTGGGATGGCGAGGAACCCCAGCACGATGATGATGGCGGCGAAGACTGCAATGTAGGCGATGTCAGTGGCAGTGCTGGCGCTAGAGCTGGAGCGCGGCGGTTGGGAGTCTGAAGAGGCGTGCACAGATGTCATGTGAAGAAGAGTATCTGAACGGTGTTCAAGCGATATGAAAAAGGCGCGCTTACAGAAAGGGAGAGGCGTGGGGTGTGTGTAGGTTAGGTGGCATGCGTTTGACGGAATTTGATCAGCTCGTGGAAGACGAGTTCGGCGCGGAGCGTGCGCAGTGGATCGTCCAGTCGCAGGTGCTGCCGCAAAGCGATCGCACAGCGGCCGAGCTAATCGAAAATGGTGTCGATCCGCGCGTCGTGTGGGAGGGGCTTTGCGACGCGTTTGACGTGCCGGAAGAGCGGCGTTTAGGCGTAGATCGGCCGGGAAAGTAAGGCAGGGAAGGTTGCGTTCGGGTGCGCGCGTGTCACATTGTTATCGAACATGTTTGCGTGTACGTTCGAACGTGTTGAATCCGCGTTCTAGGATTTCGAAGTGTTGATGGAACCGAGACGGTGTCGGTGAACGTCTAATACATATCGGTTTGAAGCACGCACGCTAGCTACACATCGCAGGAGAGTTACAAGCACATGGCAGCAAAGAAGAAGACTGGAGCCGCTGGCAACGACCGCCAGAATGCGCTCGATGCAGCGCTGGCGATGATTGAGAAGGACTTTGGCAAGGGCGCCATCATGCGCCTGGGTGAGGACAACCGCCCGCCGATCCAGTCCATTTCCTCCGGCAATACCGCCATCGACGTGGCACTGGGCATCGGTGGCTGGCCGCGCGGCCGCATCGTGGAGATCTACGGCCCGGAGTCTTCGGGTAAGACCACGGTGGCGCTGCATGCAATCGCGCAGGCGCAGAAGGCTGGCGGCATCGCGGCTTTCATTGACGCGGAGCATGCGCTGGATCCGGACTACGCGAAGAAGCTTGGCGTAGACACGGATAATCTCTTGGTCTCCCAGCCAGACACTGGTGAGCAGGCACTAGAGATCGCCGACATGCTGGTGCGCTCCGGTGCAATCGACATGATCGTCATCGACTCCGTTGCGGCACTGACTCCGAAGGCGGAGATCGAAGGCGAGATGGGTGATTCCCACGTGGGTCTCCAGGCTCGCCTGATGTCGCAGGCGCTGCGCAAGATGACGGGCGCGCTCTACAACTCGGGTACCACTGCGATCTTCATCAACCAGCTGCGCGAGAAGATCGGCGTGATGTTCGGCTCTCCTGAGACCACCACCGGTGGTAAAGCGCTGAAGTTCTACGCCTCCGTGCGCTGCGACGTGCGCCGCATCCAGACGCTGAAGGACGGCCAGGACTCGATTGGTAACCGCACCAAGCTCAAGGTGGTGAAGAACAAGGTGTCGCCGCCGTTCAAGGTTGCCGAGTTCGACATCATGTACGGCGAAGGTATTTCCCGCGAGAGCTCCATCATCGACATGGGCGTGGACAACGGCATCGTGAAGAAGTCCGGCTCGTGGTTCACCTACGAAGGTGAGCAGCTCGGCCAAGGCAAGGAAAAAGCCCGGCTGTTCCTCAAGGACAACACGGAACTGGCTGACGAGATCGAAGACAAGATCTTCAAGGCACTGGGTGTCGGGGCATATGCGGGCAAGGATGCGGCGAGCGACGAGCTTTCGGACGACCTCGTCGACATGGTCCCCAACATCGACTTCGACGATGACGAGGACGAAAACGACGATGTCAACCTTCTGCCCGCGCAGGGCAGCTAGCCGTTGAATACGCCCGACCCGGACAAAATCGCACGGCTACAAGAGGCCCTCGATCACTACAAAACACATGGGGGCGGAGAACTCTTCGACCGCACCCACGAGGAGGCCATCGCACCCGTGCGTAAGCGGGCGCTTGGCCTCCTAGATCAGCGTGCCCGCTCCCGGCACGAGCTTCGCGAGCGGCTGCTAAAAGCCGAGTTCGAGGAGGACCTCGTAGAGGAAGTGCTCGATTCCCTCGAGCGCTCGAGGCTGCTCGACGACAAGGCGTTCGCCCGCGAGTGGGTGCGCCAGCGTGCAGCGGCCCGTGGAAAATCCGCGCGAGCACTTGACCTCGAGCTGCGAGACAAGGGCGTGGCAGCGGATATCCGCGCCGATGCGCTCAGCCAAGTTTCTCCGGAGGACGAAGAGGCGCAAGCACGGGTGCTGGCGGAAAAGAAAGCCCGCGCTGTGAAGGCACCACCCACGGATCGGCAGGAATACGACAAGCACTTGCGCCGTGTTGTTGGCGTACTCGCGCGGCGCGGTTACTCCTCAGAGATGTCGCTGCGTGTCGCACGTGAGACCTTGGACGCGCGAATCGATGCGCTCAACTCGGACAGCAGCGACGTGGGATAATTCGCGTTGCCATGGGCCGTCGATAAGCGGCTTAGTGCCCCCGGTCGGGGTTTTCTAGCTCGGTGTAGCCCGGCGCGTGCCAGTCCACGTTGACGGTGTCTTTCGTGTCCAAGCCCACGCCTGCGCTGGCAGCCTCAGGCACCTTGGCAAAGATGTTGCGTCGTGCGCGCCCAGCCCGAAGCTGGCGCTCGACGCGCTCGGCGAGCAAGGTGAGCGCGTAGTTGATGATGATCATGATGGCGCCAACAACCACGAGCGAGGCCAGGAAGTTCTGGTTCGTAGAGGCGGACTGGATGCCGGAGCGGACCACCTCGACGTAGCCGATCTGGTAGCCCAGCGCAGTGTCCTTGAGCGCAATCACCATCTGCGCGATGAGCGCCGGCAGCATCGCCGCGATGGACTGGGGGAGCAGGATCGACCACATGGTCTGCCAGTGCGACATTCCCAGCGCACGGGCTGCCTCGGTCTGGCCCTTCGGCAGCGAGTTGATGCCCGCGCGAAGGATCTCCGCGATGACCGAGCCGTTGTAGAGGGTGAGAGCCACAACGACCGCCCAGAATGCGAGTCCGTTCGGCGGCACGAGTTTGTAGACCGCGAAAAACTGGTAGGCGAAGATCATCAGCAAAAGCACTGGGATTGCGCGGAAGAACTCCACGATCACCGCGCAGAACCCGCGCACGAGGCGTGACTCGGAGAGTCGGCCGGGGCCGAAAATGACGCCGAAGATGACCGCGAACACAATGCTGGTGAGCGCGGCCTTGATGGTGCCCCATAAGCCGGGCAGGATGTAGGTCTTCCAGGTGTTGGCTTCAAGGAACGGGGTCCACTTTGCCGCGTCGAGCTGGCCTTTGTCGCCGAGGGTGGACAAGACCCACCAGGCTGCCAGCGCAAGCACGACGAGGGTGATCACCGTGTAGATGCGGTTGCGCATGATGCCCTTGGGGCCGGGCGCATCGTAGAGAACTGTGGCGCGCACTTCTTGTGCCATTTACTTCTTCACCGCCATTCGGTCAGCAAGGCGGCCAACGATTAGGCCCATGGGCAGGGTTAGGATGACGAAGCCGAGCGCGAACACACCGAAAATGATGAACAGCTGGCTCGCGTGGAACTCGATGGTGGACTTCATCAGCAAAGACGCCTCGGCCACGCCGATCGCGGAGGCGATCGTGGTGTTCTTCGTCAACGCGATGAGCGTGTTGCCCAGTGGCACCAACGCCGCGCGCCAGGCTTGGGGGAAGACGATCTGCGTGAACGTCTGTCCGAAGCTCAAGCCAAGCGATCGCGCCGCCTCGGCCTGGCCGAAGTGCACGGTATTGATGCCGCTTCGCAGCGACTCAGCCACAAAGCACGAGGTGTAAAGAATGAAGCCGAGCACCGCGAGCCGGAAGTTCTGATCCATCAGAAACGTGCTGGAGTCGCGGCTGGCAAGTTGCAGACCAAGGTTTTGATACAGCCCGAAGGAGCAGAACAGGATCACCAGGGTCAGCGGGGTGTTGCGCACCGTGTTGATGTAAAACGCCGAGATGGAGCGCAAGATCCCGACGGGGGAGACCCGCATCGCGGTCAAGATCGTGCCCAAAATGAGCGAACCGATGGCGGAATACACCGTCAGTTTGATCGTGGTCCAAAAAGCTGGCAAGAGCTTGGGCAACAAATCTGCCCATAAAGCATCCATGCGTGTAACTCCTTGTGGTTGCGCGATGCGGGGAAGGGAGGAGAGGGACGGGGTGTTAGTTCAGGAAGGATAGGTCGCCCGGCTTCGCCTTCTCCACGCCTTGGCCGCCGTCGATGTTTTCGTCGACAAACTTGTCGAAGGAGCCGTCGTCGTACATCGCCTGCAGCGCCTTGTTGATTGCTTCGGTGGCGGCCGTGTCGTCTTTCTTCAGGCCGATGCCGTAGTGCTCGTTAGTGAACGGCTTGCCGTCCTTTTCCAGGTCGACCAGCTTGAAGGTGCCGGGCGACTGTGCTGCGTAGCCGCCAAGGATGGTCGCGTCGGTAGTCAGGGCATCGACGTTGCCTTGGCGCAGTGCCTCAACGCAGGAGGAGTAGGTGTCATACTCCTGCAGTTGCACGCCCGGCAGGGTGTCCTTGACCTTCTGTGCCGGGGTGGAGCCGGTGACGGAGCAAAGGATCTTGCCGTCGAGGTCCTCCAGGCCGTTGATGTCGGTGTTGGCATCCTGCACCAGCAGAGCTTGGTGGGTGAGCAGGTACGGGCCACCAAAGTTCACCGTCTCAGAACGCGATTTGTTGACGGAGTAGGTCGCGGTGATCATGTCGACCTCGCCGTTCTGGATTAGCGTTTCACGCTGCGCAGACGGGGTCTCGCGCCAGGTGATGGTCGGCTCGTTCCAGCCGTTGTCCTTCGCAATCGAGTTGACCACGTACGTCGCAATGTCAACGTCCAGGCCGCTCATCGAGCCGTCCGGTTCACGCAGACCAAGACCTGGCTGGTCGTATTTGGTGCCCAGGGTGACGTTGCCGGCTTCAATGTGAGAGAGCAGGCCTTCGCCGGATGCGCCGCCGTCGCCGCCGGAGGAGCTGGAATCGGACCCACCGCAGGCAGCGATGGACAGGCTCAGAGCGGCTGCCGCAGTGGCTGCCATGATGCGGGTTGCACGGTTCATGGTGAACTCCTTCGAATCAGATTTGTGGAGGTGCAAATGTTTTGCAGTCGGGGTGCGCTAGTGCAGAATCTTGCCTAGGAAGTCCTTGGCGCGATCGGTCTGCGGGTTGGTAAAGAAGGACTCCGGGTCGGTGTCTTCGACGATCTCGCCGTCCGCCATGAAGATGACGCGGTCGGCGACCTTGCGGGCAAATCCCATCTCGTGGGTGACCACGAGCATGGTCATACCGGTGGCCGCGAGCTCGCCCATGACGTCGAGCACCTCACCGACCATTTCTGGGTCGAGCGCGGAGGTGGGTTCGTCGAAAAGCATGACCTTCGGGTCCATAGCCAGCGCTCGGGCGATGGCGACGCGCTGCTGCTGCCCGCCGGAGAGCTGGGCGGGGTACTTGTCGGCTTGGTTGCCAATGCCAACGCGGGTCAGCAGTTCGTCGGCACGCTTGTTGGCGTCGGCTTTCTTCGATTTGTGCACCTTGGTGGGGCCGAGGGTGACGTTGTCGCGGATGGTCAGGTGCGGAAACAGGTTGAACTGCTGGAACACCATGCCTACATCGGCACGCAGCTTTGCCAGCTCCTTGCCTTCCTCGGGCAGCGCCTTCCCGTCGATCTCGATCGTGCCGGAATCGATGGTTTCGAGCCGGTTGATCGTGCGACACAGCGTCGACTTGCCTGAGCCGGACGGTCCCAACACCACAATCACTTGGCCGCGGGGGACCTCGAGGTTGATGTTTTTCAGCGCATGGAAGTCGCCGAAGTGCTTGTCCACATCCTGAATCAGAATCATCGGTTCAGCAGTCGCCTGTGTCATGCGCATTACATTTACCCGATTAACGTGACGGAGAATACATTTTCGCCAAAAATTTACTCAAATGCTTATCGACGGCCCCTTCGACCCGCCTCGAAACTCCCGTTTAGGCCCTCGTAGCCTGCAGCGTTAAACTTGGGCGCCGTGAGTACGGCGATGCGCAAAAACCCGGAGCGCACCTACGAGGTGCGTACTTTCGGCTGCCAGATGAACGTTCACGACTCCGAGCGCCTCTCAGGCATGCTCGAAGACGCGGGGTATGTCGCGGCAAACGAGAATGAGACCCCGGATCTCGTGGTGTTCAACACCTGTGCAGTGCGTGAAAACGCCGACAAGCGTCTCTACGGCACCCTCGGCCAGCTCAAGCACACGAAGCAGCAGCACCCCGGCATGCAGATCGCCGTGGGCGGCTGCCTCGCGCAGAAGGATAAGGACACGGTGCTTGAGAAGGCGCCCTGGGTCGATGCGGTGTTTGGCACCCACAACCTCTCCGCGCTGCCGACGCTGCTCGAGCGCGCCCGTGTCGAGGACGCTGCCCAAGTCGAAATCGCCGAGGCGCTCGAGGTGTTCCCCTCGGTTCTGCCCGCCAAGCGCGAATCCACCTACGCCGGGTGGGTGAGCGTGTCGGTGGGCTGCAACAACACGTGCACGTTCTGCATCGTGCCGAGTTTGCGCGGCAAGGAGATCGACCGCCACCCAGGCGACATCCTCGCCGAGGTGCAAGCGCTTGTCGACGAAGGCGTTTCCGAAATCACCCTGCTCGGCCAAAACGTCAACGCATACGGCGTGCACTTCGCAGACCCTGACATGGAGCGCGACCCATCGGCGTTTTCCAAGCTGCTGCGCGCCTGCGGCGAGATCGAGGGCCTGGAGCGCGTGCGCTTCACCTCCCCGCACCCGGCGGAGTTCACCTCCGACGTCATTGACGCGATGGCGGAGACCCCGAACATCTGCCCGCAGCTGCACATGCCGCTGCAGTCCGGTTCCGACAAGGTGCTCAAGGACATGCGCCGGTCGTACCGCTCGAAGAAGTTCTTAGGGATTTTGGACGAGGTGCGCGGGAAACTGCCGCACGCATCCATCACTACGGACATCATCGTCGGCTTCCCGGGCGAGACCGAGGAGGATTTCCAGGCCACGCTCGACGTTGTTGAGCAGTCCCGGTTTACTTCCGCCTACACCTTCCAGTACTCCCCGCGCCCGGGTACCCCGGCCGCGAAGATGGAGGGGCAGGTACCGAAGCACGTGGTGCAGGAACGCTTCGAACGCCTCGTCGCGCTGCAGGACCGGATCAGCGCGGAGGAAAACGCGAAGCTGATCGGCACAGAGGTGGAGCTGCTGGTCCAGGCCGAGGGCGGTCGCAAGAACGACCGCACCCAGCGCATGTCCGGCCGTGCGCGCGACGGTCGCCTTGTCCACTTCGCCCTCGCCGAGGCCGTCGACGGCGCAATTGACCGCGAGGTCCGCCCGGGCGACATCGTCCACGTCACCGTCACCGACGCAAAGCCGCACTTTCTCATCGCCGACTCCGGCATCACCGCGCACCGTCGCACCAAGGCTGGAGATAACTCGGAGGTCGGCCAGTTGCCCACAACCGCTCCAGTCGGAGTGGGCCTAGGCTTGCCGACGATCGGTGCGCCCGCGCAAACCCCATCCGGAAACGCGGACGCGTCCGGCACCTGTTGCGCAACGCACTAACACTTACAAGGAGGAGCCCCCGGTGGCCGAAGCAATGCAGCCTGCATCGATGAACGACCCGGATGCGCTGGCCAGAACCGAGCGCAAGGTGAGCGGTAGGCTCGCCGACGGTCCCGCGCGCTGGGTACTTCTCGCATGTACGGCTGCGTACCTCGTTGCGCTGTTCCTTCCGTTCGCGGGTGCAGCCTCTGGATGGCAGCTCCTCGGTGCCACCGAAGCGACTCGGGACACCGAGACGGCCGTGACCGAGTACCTCTTCACCTGGGTGGCCTTCATCGGGCTTGGCGTACTTACGCCCATCGCGGTACTGACTCGGCGCTTCGCCGCCGCGGTCGCCGGGTGGATGGTCACCGGCATTTCATCGGTGTGCTGGCTCCTCGCAATGTGGCTCGGCCTCGACCACGGAGCGGGCATCTACGTGGCGATCGCCGCAGTGCTTATCGCCATCGCTGCCTACATTCCCGCCCTTGGCCGCCGCGGTGAACAGCAGCTAGAGATCGCTCGGCAGCGCGCCGCAGCGCAGGGGACTGACGACGTCGCGCGTCTGCAACGCTCCGCCACTGAGCAGGCGCACGCTCACGACCAGGCGCAGAACCCGCTGCTCATCGACGATCGCCGGGCCCGAGCTGCCGAACGGCACAAGCGCCAGGCGGACTAGACGGTTATTACTCGACTGCACCCAGCGTCATGGGATAGAAAGTGCGGCTGATCGCATGCGGGTGAGTGCGAGGTGCATGATCGGGTTCGGCATGGGGAAAGTAAAACGTAGATGGTTTTCAAAACCCGCTCCGCAGCGAGACCCCTCCGTCATCTCAACTCCGGCCCGCTCGAGGAAGAAGGACCGAGGATCGCTGACGCCCAGTTCCGAGCAATCTAACCATGCGATGTACGTGGTGTCTGGGGTGTGGATGCGGACCCCGGGCATCTGGTGAGCTACGAAATTCACCAATTCGTCGCGATTCCGTTCGAGGTAGCGCCGAATCTCGTCGAGCCATACAGCGCCTGCTGAGTAAGCGGTGGAACTCGCTGCGGCGCCAAGAGTCGAGACTGCCTTTAGCGGAATCCAGCCCTTCTTGCGCCATATTTCTGCGTGGTTCTCATTGGTGAGGATCACCTGGGCACATTTCGCCCCTGCCATGTTGAATGCTTTCGTGGCGGATATCGCTGTGATGCTCTGGGCTGCGGCTTGCGCACTTAACGATGCGAATGGTGTGTGCGTCCCGCGACGGGTGAGTGGGGACCAAATCTCATCGGCGAAAACCAGGCCATCGTAGTCTGCGACAAGATCACTTACTGCACGAAGCTCCGATGCAGCGAACGAGCGACCAGTCGGATTATGGGGATTGCATAGCACCAGCAGTTGTGCTCCTGCCTCAAACGCCGCTCGGATGCCTTCGGTGTCGTTGGTGTACCGTCCGTCATCGAGCTTCATAGGAACCTCGATGTATGAGCGATCCAACGCTTCGAGGACTTCGCGAAATGGCATGTAAGCCGGAGTGGGAATCACGACTGGCCGGTCCGGGTCAACGAGGTGTTCAAGAACGAACACGTAAATCGCGATGACATCTGCGGTGGCTTGGATTGCGTCCGGATGAACTTCCCAATCGAAATTCTGATGGAGGAAACCGGCGGTTGCGTACTGCAGCTCGCGGAGATCTTCGATGGTTGAATACCCCAAAGGCTGTCTGAGCACTTGCGAGCTCAGACGCTCTTTTACTTGGGCCGGTACGCCAAACGCCATTTCAGCCACGAAGGCGCCAATGAGACCTGGATTCGACCACGACATGGATCCACTGCGTCGCAGGTCGTCCAGAGTTATAGAATCCAGGTCAGCAAAAGACGGCATCGCTAATCACCAGCTGAACGTGAGAGATGTGCAGCGAACTTGCCCGGATACGTCCAGCCAGGTCGACCCGCGCCGGCGGCGATAGTGCGCACCAATTCGGGTTCGTATTGGAAAATGGTTTCACCCGATCCGCCAACTTGAACACGAGTCACCTCAACGCTTTTCCCGATCTCGACGATTTGGAACTCGGAGATCTCCCGAGCTTTTTCCGAGAGCGGTGATCCGACTACGGTTTCATTCGCGATCGCAGGTCCTACCAGAACAGGAATGCTGCCCAGAGTGTGCTGTGCGGGGAGATGGTAGTGGCCCGAAAGAATTGCTGTTGGAAGATTCTCGTGCAGTCGAAGTGTTTCGGAAAGCTTGTCGGTATCAGAGAGCCGCAGCGCGTCATGCAGCACGGTGGGGGCTTCAGCAGGGGGATGGTGCAGCACGAGAACCCAGGGTTTGCTTTCCGGAATGTGCCGCGAAATCCACTCAATCTCGAAGCCCAGCTCTCCATATCCTGCTCGTGGAACCGAAGTGTCGGCAGATAGAACCCGCAGATCCGGCAACTCCACCACCGAGTGGGCAGCTAGCGGATCTCCAACTCCGAGGGCCTCGCGCAAAGAGTCGCGATTGTCGTGGTTGCCACATGCATATACTGGCGCAGCTTTCCATCTTTCCGCGAGCGAATCTACGAGCGACTTGGCGAACTGATACGACTGCGAAGAACCGTCCTCAGAGATGTCGCCGGAAAGTACGATCGCGTCACACCGTTCTTGCTGGGCGGCAACCTCGATTGCAGCTTCAAATAGCGCGCTGGTGTCTACGCGGTCGTAGTGTAAACCTCGATCCGCCAGTAGGTGGGTGTCGGTGAAGTGGCAGATACGAGTCATACGGGCCTCACTAGATTGCGGCGGAGAAGCTGCAGCGTCCCTGAATCAAGTCCATGCTGTTCCAGATACCTTGCCGGGCCACCAGCAAGCGTGACGACGTCCCACCCAGCCCGAATCATGTCGGCAGACACGTGGGTTGCTCGGTGAGCTGCATCACCCGGTATCTCAGAAGCACCTGAAAGGCGAAGCAAATCGTCCAAGTAGTTCTGCCCCAGAAGACCGGATGTCAGCAAGTATTCGTCGAGGATCGCGGAATCGGGAGCGCCTAGTGCTCCGAGAATTAGGGCGACAACCATGCCTGTTCTGTCTTTTCCCGCCGTGCAGTGAATCAGCACACCGCCTTTAGACGAAAGTCCAGCGGTAGCTCGGACGGCTGCGGCGAGTTCTCGACCGTGGTTACGGGCCATGATTGAGTACAGCTCGTCGAGCGTTTCCCACTCCAATTGCTCGAGAGCTCCACCAAAAACAGGCACGCTTGCAACCTCGACGTGGGCGGTGTCGAACGCTGGGGTTGCATCGCGCTCGGTTTGGTCACGCAGATCAACCACTCCTGTAATGCCGGTCCGCCGGCTGGCCCCAGCGAGATCCTCGATCACGGAAAACGGTGCAGCAGATCGGTAGAGTGCGTTGTCAGCAATAACTCCGCCAGTCACTGGAACGCCGGCCAGCGAACGAAAGTTGTGAAGGGCCACTACGCGGCCCCCTCGGGAAGGTGAGGCACCGCTTGCAACAGTTCGATCGTTGCTGGGTGTTGTGGCTTCGTAAGGAGCTCGTGGGTGGGGCGGTGTTCGACCATTTCCCCGTTGAACAAAACCAGCGTTGAACAGCAGATCCGTTGGACCACTCCGAGGTCATGGGAGATCAGTACGTACGTCAGATCGAATTCTTCGCTGAGGCGCTCGAGTAGCTCGAGGATTGTGACTCGAACTGAAACATCAAGCGCCGATACCGGCTCATCCGCGATGATGACCTGTGGGCGGGCAGCGACGGCGCGGGCGATCGCTACTCGCTGACGTTGGCCTCCAGAAAGTTCGTGTGGATAGCGCCCATGCCAGTCGGGATTCAGATCGACTGCCTCCAACGCTTCTCGCACGTGGTCTCGGGTCTTCCGCGTGCCGCGGAGACGCAGCGGCTCGCTAATTATCTGCCCAATTGTCATGCGCGGATTGAGCGAAGCGAAGGGATCTTGCAGAACCAGCTGTACTTCCCGGCGCAAGTTGGTCATACCGAGCTTGCCGGCCCGCACCGGCTCACCTCGGTACAGAATCTCGCCGGAGGTCGGTTCGAGCAGGCCAAGCATCATCCGGGTCAGCGTGGTCTTACCGGATCCAGATTCGCCGATAATGCCGAGCGACTCGCCAGGCCTAATGGCAAACGACAGGGGACGGACCGCAACGTTTTCCCCGAATTCCTTTGACACGTTGGACACCGTGAATAATTCTTCCTTGGCCGTCATCCTCCGCTCCTTTCACCGACATGGAGACTGGTAGACCGAGCTGCGTCTACAAGTTGCTTGGTGTATTCGTGCTGAGGTTTTGTCAGCACATCAGCTGAACTTCCTGACTCAACGATGGATCCGTGTCGCATTACGAGAAGGCGATCTGCGATCTCGTATGCAACCGCCATGTCATGAGTGATCATCAAGAGTGCCGTGTTCATTCGCTGGGTTGCATCATCCATCAGCTCGAGAATGTGTTTCTGCACAGTGGCGTCAAGAGCAGTCGTGGGTTCGTCAGCAATGAGCAAAGCGGGGGAGAGACTCATCGCCATTGCAATAATGATGCGCTGTCGTTGGCCACCGGATAGCTCGTGCGGATAACGCTCAATGATCTCTTCAGGGTTGGGAAGATTCACGCTCCTGGCGAGCTCGGCAGCGCGTTGTTTCGAACTTCCATCTCCCAACTGGTTGTGCACTCGACTGGCGGTGAGCAATTGCTGCCGGATCTTGATCACGGGATTCAGAGCGGTCTGCGGCTCCTGGAACACGAAGCCGATCTCACGGCCCCGGATGGAGCGCAAATGCTTCTCTGGCATGCCGATAAGCTCTTGTCCTTTGAACAGGATCGAGCCTTCAACGGTCGCGTTCCTGGGCAATAACCCGTTGATGGCGGTGGCTGTCAGGGATTTACCCGATCCAGACTCACCGATCAGGCAGACACGCTCACCGTCGCTGATCTCGAAAGACACGTCCTTCACGATTCTGCTGTCGCCGAAAGAGATCGAGAGAGCGGTAACTTTGAGAAGACTCATGCTTTCGCCTTCCGGGGATCGTAAACGTCGCGAAGACCGTCACCGAGCAGGTTGAAACCGATAATCGTCACGACGATCGCGGTAGCGGGAATGAGAATCACGCTTGGGTGGGAGTACATAAACGACTGGTACGTGGAAAGCATCCGCCCCCAGCTAGGCGTAGGCGGTGGCGTTCCTACTCCGAGGTAAGAAAGTCCGGCCTCTGCGAGAGCTGCGGTGCCCATAATCTGCGTTGTGCGGACGATCAGTGTGGGAGCGACGTTCGGAAAAATATGGTGGTGCAACAGCCAAGGTCCGCGCGCTCCAGCTGCTGTAGCCAGTAGGACATAATCGGATACACTGACCCGACGTACCTCGGGCAGGATAGTGCGGGTGACGGATGGCGCTGATCCTAGGCCAATCGCAACTGCCGAGGTGACTGCCGAACCCTGGAACGCTGTGGCGAGGATAAGGGCGATGATCAAGGTAGGGAATGCCACCCAGATGTCTGTGATGCGCTCGGTGAGCTGGGACAGCCACCGCGGAGCGTAAGTGATGAGGAAGGTCAGCAGCAGCCCCGCGATGAGGGCGATTAACGCGCCACCGAGACTGGTGAGAACGGTCACGCGAGTACCAACCAGCATCATCGAGAAGATGTCACGGCCCAGTTGATCAGTTCCGAGCCAGTGGTCTCCTGAGGGCGGAGCCCATGTGGCACTCGGGTTCACTGCGGCTGGATCGTAGGGAACCCAAATGAACGAGACGGCGAAACCCAAAAGGATGATCGCGACCACCACGAGTCCAAAGAGACCCGCGGGGTTACGGATGAGTTCGGCGAGCCGTCCAGCAACTGTCTGGTAGTTCATCAGCGAACCCTCACTCGGGGATCAAGGAGACGGGCCAGCAGGTTTGAAATCATCATGAGCACGATCACCGTGCTAGAGAGCACCATGAGGAATCCTTGGACAGTGGTGATATCGCGGTTCGTCACACTGCTGACTAGGTGGCGCCCTACGCCAGGAAGAGCGAAGACTTGCTCTACAACCACCGTGCCCATCAGCAGGGCGGCAGCATCAAGCGCGAGGACGCCGAGCAAAGGGAGCCAAGAGTTTCGCAGCACGTGGGTCATCAGGGTTTGAAACCGGCTCAAGCCCTGAGCTCGGGCGGTCCGGGGGTAATCCTGCGCACGCTGTTCAATGATGGTGGATCTGACATAGCGGGTGAGCGCGGCGGCTTGGGGAATTGCCAGCGTCACCGTTGGAAGGATGAGAGAACGAATCGCCTGCCCTGGTTGATCCCAACCCTGCCTTGGAAAGCCCGTGGCCGGGAGATTCAGCGGCGCAGCGACATACATGACCAGGAGCATGCCCACAATAAAGCTCGGGACAGCGATACCAATCTGAGATACCCACGACACGACCTTCCCGCCCGCGAACTCGGCTCGGGCACCCGCGTAAATACCAAGAACCAGCGCGATCACAAGCGCGAGGGCCAGGGAAGCGATTGCGAGGGGAAGTGTCACCTGCAATTTACTCACCAGTTGATCTGTGACGGACATGCCGGTGAATGGTGACGTACCGAAGTCGCCGGTGAGAACCCCAGTGAACCAATCGAAGTACTGGACGATGATTGGCCGATCCCAGCCATTCTCCTGCCGAATCAACTGCAGTTGCTCGGGGGACGCATCCAAACCACCTAGGATGACAGCCGGGTCCCCGGGGAGGGTATTGAGCGCGAAGAAGATCACCACCGACGCAATCAGGATGGCGAACACGGCCCAGGCCACGGTACCAGCGATGATTCGCAATCCGCTGGAACGTTTAGGCTTGAGTGTCTGTTCTTTCTCTGCCCGAGTGCTCGCATCAGCGGCCACAGGATTGGTCACCGATTAATCCTCGACAGTGATATCGGCGACGTAGTAACGAGAGCCGATGCGGTCCGTAGGGAAGCCGGAGACCCCCTGACGCACGTGCTGGGTAGCCTTTGGGCTGTAAAGCCACTCCGTTGCAGCATCCTCCGAGACGAAACGGGCGAGCTCGCCA
The DNA here is from genome assembly GCF_002287505.1 of Corynebacterium glaucum. GTDB lineage: Bacteria > Actinomycetota > Actinomycetes > Mycobacteriales > Mycobacteriaceae > Corynebacterium > Corynebacterium glaucum. Next base: position 1,514,672 of record NZ_CP019688.1, on the reverse strand, counting down.
AGCTTTTCGTCACGCTCGTCGAAGCTGGAAGCGCTCAGCGCTTCGTCGGTGAGCTGCTGAGCCTCAGCATTGTCGTAGTTCCAGTAGTACTTCGGGTTGCCGTAGTACGTCAGCGTCCAAGGATCGACCTGAAGCACCATGGTCATGTCGTACTCTTTCTTCTGGTACACCTGGTCGAGCCAAGCAGAGAACTCCATGGGCTGGATGTCCACATTGATGCCGATCTGGCCCAGCTGAGAAGCGATGTACTCGCTGACAGCTGGGTCGTACTGGTTGGCCACACGCAGGTTGAGGCTCAGGTCTTCGAATCCAGCGTTTTGCAGCAGAGCACGAGCAGCCTCAGGATCGTACGAGTCGATTTCGTTCAAGGATTCATCCCACCAAGCTTGCGCTGGAGAAACCATCGAGCCGATTCGGGTCGCATTCGTACCGAGCGCGTCGATCAGACCGTTCTTATCGATTCCCATGCGGATCGCGCTGCGGACATCCTTATTCTGGAGCGCTTCGTTTTCGTGGTTGAAGGCGAGTGTCATGTAGGCGGTGTCGTCGCCCTCGACCGTCTGGATAGAGGAGTCGCCCTCAAAGCGGGAACGGGTGTCAGCGTCCGAAGAGGTCAGAATATCGATCTGGCCAGAAGTCAGCGCGTTAGCAGCTGCGGAGATGTCATCGTAGTAGTTAAAGACAGCTTCCTTGACGCCGGCTTGCTCGCCCCAGTAGTCATCGTTTCGCTCGAGGCTGATGAAGTTGCCGGTCTGCCACTCACCAATTCGGAAAGGTCCGGTGCCATTCGACTCCGTCGTGAGGTCAACCTCGTTGTCGGAGGGGACCATCATTGCAGCCTTGCTGCCCATCGCCTCGAGGAAGTTAATGTCTTTCTCCTTCAGACGAACCTCAACCGTCTTCTCGTCGATCTCAGTTGCGGACTCAAAGGCGTGCATGAGTTTTGCATCCGGGTTCTTGGAATCCTCGGCGGAGGAAGCCTCAAGGGTTGCGACGACATCTGCTGCGTCAAAATCAGACCCATCGTGGAACTGCACTCCCTGGCGCAGGCTGAAGGTGTAGGTCAAACCGTCGTCGGAAACATCCCAGGATTCAGCGAGGGTGGGTTCAAGGTCACCAGAGGGCATGCGTCGCACCAAGCCCTCGTACACGTTGTCGTCCACAAGTTGATCCAGTGCAGCGCCTGAGACGGTAGTCGGATCAATGCCCGAGGGCTCCAGAAGGAAACCAAGGTTCACAACCGCATCCGGGTTAGCGACACCAGTTGCCGGATCGGAGTCTCCTTGGTTGGCATTCTGGGTGGGCTCCTGGGGGCTGCAACCGCTGAGCACGAGCGCGAACGCGGCAATAGCCGCGAACTTCTTCTTCATCGGTAATTAGTCCAATCTGTGGCGTTGAGTAGGGAGGGCGTTGGCAACGTGCAACGAACCGCAGATTAAGCGCGAATTAAGAAATCTCAGGGAATACTCGGTTAATGAACCCTTAAATTGCGGGTAAATATGGATTAGCGGCTAAGGAATTACTTATGGACGGCGTTGGACGTTGAAAAGAACTGTTGGTGAGAACCGCCGCGGGCGTCGGCTGGTTAAAGCTTTCCGCACTGGGTAGGGCGAGGCCAGATCAGCAGAAATCTCACCGTGCCTGCGGAACGGGGGCCGACTTCTCTGGCATCTCAAGTTTGCAGAGCTTGACGTTGGGTCGGCGCCGAGTGATCAGATGTCCAGAAGCTGAAGCCGCTGCGCATCGACGATCGTCGGGACCGTGCAGCGGAGCGACACAAGCGCCACGAAAGCGGGAAAGTTTATTCGGGGGATCTGTTACGTCGATCACCACCCATCCAGTATTGTCTCCCACATCGATTCCGATTAGTGGCGAAGGACACACTCTGCCGAGTGGTCTAGTGCTGTGCTAGATACAGGGAGGATGAACTTGGGAAAGTTCGCTCAGGTGGGGGCGGCGATCGTCGCCATAGCGCTCACTGGCGGTGCGCTTGCACAGGCCGCGCAATCGAGCGAGACAGGACTTGCTCGTTCGAACCTCACGATCATTGCTCCAGCCGCAGTCGGCGGAGGATGGGATGGATTCTCGCGTGAATCGCAAGCAGCGATGCGTGGTGAAAACCTCGTGAACAACGCCAAGGTGGTTAACATCCCAGGCGCTGGAGGAACGATTGGACTCAGGCAGCTCGTCCAGATGCAAGGCGACTCCTCGACCATCATGGCAACCGGTGCGGCAATGGTCGGTGGCGTTGAGATCAACCGTTCTGCCGTCAGTATCCAGGATGCGACTCCACTCGTGAGACTCGCAGACGATTACATCATCGTTGTCGTCCCCGCTGACTCCCCGTACAAGACGTTCGATGACGTGTTGGCTGCCTGGAAAGAAAACCCGAAGGGGTTTGCGATCGCGGGCGGTTCACTCGGCTCGGTCGAACATCTCGCGATTTCTGAAGTCGGCAGAACCCAAGGCATCGAACCACGCGACGTGAACTTTGTCGCGTACTCCGGCGGCGGTGAAGTCTTGTCAGCCTTGCTATCGAGAACCACCGAAATCGGCGTGACCGGTTACAACGACTTTGCGGACCAACTCGAGTCCGGGACGATGCGGGCACTCGCCATCTCCTCTCCCGAGCGTCTCGAAGTTGCTCCCGACATCCCGACCTTGACCGAGTTGGGTGTACCAGTCGAGATGGCGAACTGGCGAGGCTTCCTCGCGCCTCCCGGTATCTCGGACGAGGAAAAGCGAGAACTCGTCGACATTCTGACCGAAATGGAACAGTCGGAGGAGTGGCAGGACGCAGTGCAACGAAACGGGTGGTTTGGGACGTACATGGCGGGTGACGAGCTCGAGGATTTCATCGACTCCGAGTCGTTGCGCACACGTGATCTGGTCAAGGAGTTGGGGCTGTAGCGATGTCAACTGTTGTGAATTCTTCTACTCCCGCCAACACCGTACGACGTGGAGCATTGCACGGTCGCAGTGAGCTGGTCATGGTGGGACTGCTCCTTATCCTCGCCGCGGTGCTTATCTTTGATGCCTCAACCTGGGAGGTGGCCTCCACGGCTCGGCCGGGTCCGAAATTCGTCCCGTTCATCGTCGCCGGAGCACTGGTGGTCATTGCCGTGGCGTACGCGATCGACATCTTCCGCAAACCGATCGCGATCCAGCCGACCGTCCCTGAGTCTGCAACAGAACTGTCTGTGGACATGTTGCACGACCTCAGTAGGTATGAAGAAGCGTCCGCCACATCGTCGACAAGCGAGCAGTTCCATTCTGACTGGAAGACATTGCTGCCGGTCGTGTTCTCGTTCCTTGCCTTTGTGCTCATTCTCCCGTACGCGGGGTGGGTTATCTCGGCTGCAGCGCTGTTTTGGGCGATTGCGTATTTCCTCGGTTCGACGCGGCCGGTATTCGACATCTGGATCGCGCTCATCGTCTCGTCTTCGGTGCAGCTCATTTTCGGCGGTGTGCTTGGGCTGAACCTTCCCGCTGGGATCTTTGGAGGCCTGTGATGGATCAAATCACGCAACTGATGGAGGGGTTCGCAGCTGCGATCACTCCATACAACTTGCTCTTCGTCCTCATTGGTGCCGTGCTTGGCACCGCAGTGGGCGTGCTCCCGGGCCTCGGATCGTCGATGGCGGTGGCGCTGCTGCTTCCGATCACCTTCGCCCTCGATCCGACAGCAGCGTTCATTATGTTCGCCGGGATCTACTTCGGCGGGCTGTTTGGCGACTCCACCGCTGGAATCTTGTTGAATACCCCTGGACAGGGTTCTGCAATCGCGTCAACGTTTGAAGGCCACCGGATGGCGCGCAACGGGCAGGCGGCGAAAGCTCTGGCCACAGCCGCTATCGGTGCCTTTATCGGTGGCCTTATCTCAATGACGCTGGTTGTATTCTTCGCTCCCTACATGGTCAAGCTGGCGACCCAGTTCGGCCCCGCAGAATACTTCGCCCTCGCGCTGTTTGCGTTTGCGGCAATCTCTTCGGTCGTCGCGGATTCGATCATCCGCGGCCTCGCGGCGCTTGCAATCGGCCTGTCTCTGTCGTTCGTCGGTATCGATGCGCCTTCCGGAACTCCTCGATACACATTCGGCGTCCCGCAGCTCTTTGACGGCATCGATCTTGTGGTCATCACCGTCGGCATCCTTGCGATCGGGGAAGTGTTCCATATCGCTTCACGCATCAAGCGTGACCCAGACGCTTTGAAGCTCTCCTCGAACGGCATCGCTCGGCTTTCTTGGGCTGACTTCAAAAAGGCACTGCCGGCCTGGTTGCGCGGCACCGCATTTGGAGCTCCTTTCGGCATGATTCCGGCAGGTGGTGCGGAGGTGCCGACTTTCCTAGCCTACGGTACGGAGAAGTCTTTGGCCAAGCGAAACGGGGATCCGGAATTTGGCACCACCGGCTCCATCAAAGGTTTGGCGGCCCCGGAAGCTGCCGGCAACGCAACCGCCGGTACTGCCATGGGTACGCTGCTCGCACTCGGATTGCCCACCTCGGCAACTGCGGCAATCATGCTGGCCGCCTTCCAGCAATACGGCATGCAGCCCGGCCCGTTGCTTTTCGAGCGCTCCGGTGAGCTGGTCTGGACGTTGCTCGCGTCGCTGTTCATCGCACTTGTAGTGCTGCTCGCGCTGAACCTATTTCTGGCTCCGCTTTGGGCGCGACTGCTCTACATCCCCCAGCACTACTTGTACGCAGGAATCACCGTGGTTGCTGCACTGGGTATTTACGCCATTTCAGCGTCACAGACAGACCTGATCATCCTGCTGGTGCTCGGCTTCCTCGGTTTCCTCATGCGACGCTACGAGGTCCCGCTCGCACCGCTTCTGATCGGTGTGATTCTCGGGCCGCTTGCTGAAACCGAGTTGCGCCGCGCGCTGGCTGTGTCGGAGGGCGACATCGGCGCTCTCTACTCATCGCCAATCACCATTGGCATCTACCTCATGCTGTTCGCAGCGATCGCGATCTCTGTGGTGCAGCACCTGCGAAACATCCGGCGAAACAACGAAGGCAAAGAGGCAGCGGTAGATGCCGCCTTCGAGGAGGCAGAGCTGACTGAAGAGCATCGAGCTTAACGACGGACCTTCGGTGGTCCCGTACGGTGGTCGTTCGAACCACCGCTAGACCGGGCTCGGACCCAAGCAAGACTTCCGTACCGGAACCCGCCCGACTCTAGCCGCGTCTAATCCCCATACGTACTCAAAAGAAGCTGTAAGTCCACGGAGGTTGACTAAAGCTTGGGTGGGGGGTTGACGGGGTGAAAAGGTCTGCGGTAGTAACTGACGAATTGGGAAAGGGTTGGTGGCGGTAATGAGGATTTTCACAGTGACCGCGGAGCGCGGACGTGGACCGGTTTGGGTGCTGGAGTGCAAAGAACTTGGCGTTGTGTCGCAGACCCGGCGGCTGGATCGGGCAAGAGACGAGGTCAGCGAAGCGATTGCGTACATGTCCGGGCTTGATGAGTCCGAGTTCGAAATCGCAATCGAGCCCGTGCTCGGTGCGGAGCTTGAGGTACTGCGCAGCGAAGCAATGGCTTCAAAACGTGAGGCTGCTGAGGCGGCAGATCGCGCATCCGCGGCGAGCAGAAAATTCGTGGAGCAGATGAAGGCTCATGGGTTCACGGTCCGCGAAATGGGAACGTTGCTGGGTGTTTCGTACCAGCGTGCGGCTGCGCTCGCCGCGGGTTAGCAACGCTGCCACGCCGTCGTCGATGAGACGACGGCAGCATTGAGTGCGCGCATGATCGATTCTGCGGGGGCGGAACCAGCGGGGTAGGAGCAGTAGACCGTCTCGAGGTCTTCCCAGATTTTCCGCGCCGCGGAAACCGTTTCGCGGATCAGCGCTTCGCCGATGCCCCGGCCGCGAAACTCGGGCAGTACGTAGATCAGTCCGAGTTCACACACGGCGTCGGAGTCGGAGGTGTAGTGGACCGCCTCGCAGATCCCCACAATGCGGTCATTTTGGCCTGGAAGGCTGGCGCGGCAGATGCCGGTGAGCTGGTTGCCGCCGCGGTCTTGGAGGCGCGCACCGGCGTCGGTGATGCGCTGCAAGTCCCACACGATGGGTTCAAGCGCAAGTTCACCGCGCGGGTAGTCGCGCGACGCGGCGGTGAGCAGTGCAGCGAACTGCTCTGCATCCGCGCTCGCCGAGCCGACACCTGCTGTGAATCCCGCGAAACCGGGACCCTCCACCACCTGGATAGACAGGCCGTCTCCGGAACCACCGGCCAAGGTCTCGACGGCAGCGGCTTCGAAGACGGCCTGGTCTTCGCGGAATGCCGGGGCGTAGCCGGCTTCGACCGCGCCGGGCGGGGTGAACTCGCCCTCTGGATGCGTCACCCAGAGGTGGCGGATGGGGCGAGAAAGGGCGTTGGACAGGGCGTCGATAAGCGAAAAAGCCCCGAACCACGGCGCTCGCGGAACCTCCTCTCCGGGCAGTGGGGCGATGGAGGCGTCGAGGGTGACGTTGGCTTCGATGACCTGGAGGTCTTCGAGCAGCGGTAGCGAGATGAAGACCCAGGCGTCGATGTCGAGGAGGTCATCGTCGGTAAGTTCGGGAAAGCCGAGCTCGGTGACCGGGCGCGGGGCTGTGCGAGAGGTGAGCGCGAAGAGGTACGCGCGCGATTCGGTGGAGTTTTCGAGTCGCTTGGCGACGTGCGCGGTCGTGATCCCCGAGGTTGCAAGCCCAGTGATGTCTTGGATGGCCAGGGTGGCCGAGAATGCGTAGGCCCCGACGGCGGCGTCCGGATTGTCCGGGGTTGCGCCTGGCCGGGGCACATACTGCAGTGCGGTAAGCATGGGTGAGGCGGGAAGGGCGGGGAAGCGCTAGCGCTCGCTTGCCGCCTTCGCCGCGACGTCAGCGAACTCCTGCCACTGCTTCGCCTGCTCGCGAAGCTCGGCAGCCTTCTTCGCGTTGCCCTTCGCCTCGGCGGCATCGGCCTGTGCGGCAAGGTCGTCCGCGCGGGACTGGAACTGGTTGACCTTGTCCTGCGCAGCCGGATCCGACTGGCGCCAGCGGGAATCCTCGGCATCGGCGACGCGCTTTTCAATCGCGCCGATCTTGTCCTCGTACTCGCGGACCTTGCCGCGCGGGACGTAGCCGATCTCCTCCCACTTGTCCTGCAGCTCGCGCAGCTTCGCCTTTGCTGCACCCAGGCCCTTAGCGGGATCGATGAGGGAGTCGTACTCCGCGATCAGCGCGTCCTTGGCCTCGGCGTTGGCCTCGAACTCCTTGTCGCGCTCGGCGTTAACCGCGTTGCGGGCGTCGAAGAAGTGGTCCTGCGCTGCGCGAAACTGCTCCCAGAGCTTGTCATCCACCTCGCGCGGGGCGCGGCCGGCGGCCTTCCACTCCTTCATCAGGTCGCGGTAGGCGCGCGCGGTGTCGCTCCACTCGGTCGAATCCTTCATTGCCTCGGCGCGGGCAACCAGGTCTTCCTTGACCTTCTTCGCGGCGGCGCGACCGCGATCCAATTCCGCGAAGTGCGAGCCGCGGCGGCGGTTGAAGCTGTCGCGGGCACGGGAGTAGCGCTTCCACAGCGCGTCATCGGTCTTGCGGTCAATGCCGCGGATGGTGCGCCACTCGTCCAGAATCTCGCGGATGCGGTCACCCGCGACCTTCCACTCGGTGGAGTTCTCTGCCAGATCCTCGGCTTCGGCAGCGAGCGTTTCCTTGCGGGCGATGGCCTCCGCGCGGCGTGCAGCTTTCGCTTCCTTTGCGCGCTCACCTGCCTCCTCGGTGTCGGCGATGACCTTGTCCAAACGGGCTTCTAGCGCGTCGAAATCGCCAATGGCGACTGCCTCCGCCAGGGTCGCCTTGATCGCCTCGGCGTTGGTGCGCAGGTTGGTCGCCTCGTCCGGGTGCGCAGCCAGGCGGGTCTCAAGCAGCTCGACCTCGGTCACGATGTCGTCGAAACGCTGCCCGTAGTGCGCCAGGCCCTCTTCCCGGGTGCCGGCCTGCCAGGAACCGATCTCACGCTCGGCGCCGCCGCGGGTGACGTATACCGTGCCGTTGTCATCGATGCGGCCGAACTGGGAAGGATCCGTGGCCTGCGACTTCACCTTCGCTGCCGGTGCAGCGGCGGGCACCGGCGAGGGCGTCGTCTGCTGCTGGTCCGCGGAACCCGGGCGCGGGCCCGGCTTCGGCGCGCGGTTTGGCATCGCGGCGGGAGAGGGACGGGCAGGCTGGTTGGGGGTGGTCATGGTTTCGCGGATCCTTCCTTGGTCAAGAACCGTGTGCCGCGCGACGCGGCTGCCGTAAGTGCCCCCTAACTCTACCGCGCACGTAGCGCAACGTGTCGCGTTTTCGCACGCAGTTGTGCTGCCCACGTAGGGTAGGCAGGGTGCACGACCCCACCCTCCTCATCGTCCCCGGCTCGCCCGCGCTGGTATCAGAGCTTTCGCTTGCCGATGCCCCCTCGCGCCGCCTGGCAACCGCCATTCGCGGGGCAGCAGCGGGGGATGATCGGCCGGTGGACATCGTGTGCGATTTGGGCGAGGGCAGCTATACCGCCCGCACGGGAACGTTTGCGGCGTGGGGTGCGCCGCAAACCGACGTCGGCGGCGGCAACCACCTCGGCGAGCTGGTCGTGCGTTATCTACTGGGGGAGCGGGATTACCGCCCGGCACGCGACCGCATCGCGCCACTCGACCCCAAGGCACTCACCGTCGTGGTCGTTGACGGCCCGGCGGGGCTCACCCCGCGCGCCCCGCTCGCGTTCATCGAGGAAGCACCGTCGGTCCACGAGGCGCTCACCGAACTTGTTGCAACGGGTGCCGCGCCGCAGCCCGGGCTGGATGCTGATCGGCTGGAACAGGGGGGCGTCGTCAAGCCTGAGCTCTGGATCGAACTCGCCGAACTTGAGCCGCGAACCGCAACCTTGCTGGATGTCGATGCGACGTTGGGTGTGGGGCGCTACGTGGGGGTGTGGCGGTGGTAGCTCCGATCGCTGTGGTGGGACCGACTGCCTCCGGCAAATCCGCGCTCGGCATCGCCTTGGCGCAGGAGCTCGGCGGCGAGGTGGTCAACGTCGACTCGATGCAGCTCTACCGCGGAATGGACATTGGCACGGCGAAGCTTGCGCCTGAGGAACGCGGCGGCATCCCGCACCACCTGCTGGATATCTGGGACGTGACTAAGACTGCGTCCGTGGCCGAATACCAGCAGCTGGCGGTGGCTGCGGTGGAGGAGATCGCCGCACGCGGGAAGGTGCCGGTTCTGGTCGGCGGGTCGATGCTCTACGTGCAATCGCTGCTCGATGATTGGCAGTTTCCGCCCACCGACCCAGCCGTGCGCGCGAAGTACGAGTCGCGACTTGCAGCGATCGGCGTTGACGCCCTGCATGCAGAGCTGGCCGAGGTCGACCCGGAGGCAGCGCGCGTGATCGAGGACAAAGACCCGCGCCGCACCGTGCGCGCGCTCGAGGTGATCGAGCTGACCGGCAAGCCGTTCCAGGCGTCGCAGCCGCCGAAGGACGCGCCCCCGCGCTGGGGCACGCGCGTGCTTGGGCTGCGCACGATGCCGGAGTGGCTGAACCCGCGGATCGCGGAGCGCACCAGGCTGATGTTCGAGCACGGGCTTGTCGACGAGGTGCGCGGGCTGCAGGACGCAGGTCTGATCAGGGAATCCACCGCAGGGCGCGCGATCGGGTACGCGCAGGTGCTCGCCATGCTCGAAGGGGAGCTTTCGCTTGACGACGCTTACGAGCAAACCGTCACCGGTACCAGGCGGTACGTGCGCCGTCAGCGGTCGTGGTTCAACCGCGATCCCCGAATTGTGTGGCTGGATGCTACCGGCGACGACGTACCGGGTGCCGCGCTGGCCGCGTTAGACTTGCCCGCGTGAGTATCGCGCAACTTCCGTTCATCAAAGCCCACGCCACCGAGAACGACTTCGTGGTCATCGTCGACGTGAACGACGAGCTGGACCTGGACGCTGGGCAGGTCGCTTACCTGTGCAACCGGCGTGCCGGCATCGGCGGCGATGGTCTGCTGCGCGTGGTGCGCTCCGGTGAGACCGGCCGGTGGTTTATGGACTACCGCAACGCCGACGGCTCGATTGCGGAGATGTGCGGCAACGGTATCCGCGCGTTCGCCCACGTGCTGGTGGCGGAAGAGCTGGAAGCGTCCCGCGAGTTCGAAGTGGATACCCGTGCCGGGGTGAAGACGATCCGTGTGTTGGATGCCGACGGCACGCAAGCAACGGTGTCGGTGGGGATGGGCCCGGTCGCGGTGACCGGCGTGTCCACCGCGCGCATGGGTGAGCAGCAGTTCGCAGGCATCGGTGTGGACGTGGGCAACCCGCACCTCGCGTGTGTGATCCCGGGGTTGAGCGCAGAGGAGCTAGAGGGAATGGAGTTCAGCCAGCCTGAGTTCGACCACGAGTTCTTCCCCGAGGGCGTCAACGTCGAGGTGCTTACCGAGCTCTCGGGCGCAACTGGCGACACGGGCGGGGAAGTGCATATGCGCGTCTGGGAGCGCGGCGTGGGCGAGACCCGCTCCTGCGGCACCGGCACCGTCGCCGCCGCGCAGGCTGCGCTTGCAGACGCCGGCATTGAGGACGGCGAAGTCACGGTCAACGTGCCTGGCGGTGCGGTACGAGTGCAGCTAGCAGGCGGTGAGGCGACGATGACCGGGCCGTCGACAATCGTGGCCCGCGGCCAGCTGGCGGGCGCGCTGGCTTAGCTAGCTCTACGCTTGCGGGGTATGCACCAACTGCAGCAAGTCAGGCGCATCGGCCAGCGAGCATACATCTACGCTCGCCTGCGCCTCGACCTCATGCACCGACTCATTGACGCACACGAGTTTGGGAAGCCAACTGACAAGTACTCCATGAACTTCCGGGATGGGGAGATCTACATTTGGCAAGGTCGTCTACGAGGGCGCATCCAGACAGTTGCTTCCATCGCCATGAAACCCGCCACTGTGCTGTGGGGATACGCTCCACCGTTCGCCGATGGCAGGAAACTGCAGGAGGAGGAACTGATCAAGCTGTACGGTGAGCGGCACAACCTGGGTCAACTGACCTGCGGGCAGGTGCCACACGGGATTCCGAACGGGCCTGATGAGGCAAATGAGATGAAGATCCTCGGGTACGAGATCGGCGCAATGGCAATGTATATCTTCGGCGGGGATTACATATTTCTCTCGATTACGAATGAACTTGCGGGAAACGAGCTTGTCACCCTCGTTTCCGATCTGAGTTCTCCCGTTCCACCAGTAACGCTCCTTGATGTTCTCGAGCACATCTCTCGCTATGTCGACTTCATCGATGACATGGAGTGGTCTCTGGGTGGGCTCGTTGAAATGATGCCAGGCTGGCGGCTTGAGACACGGCCGGTTGACCGCCTCCAGCAACAGGTCTTCCGCATCTTCGACGAGCAGGGCAAAGTACTGACTCTTCTCGTTGCGCGTGACGAGTCTGGTCGCCCGATTAATGTCCTCGCTGACGGTGTTCGTAAGTACGAGAACTAGCGAGGTCTACATGCACGAACTTTCACAGGTTAGGCGCGTCGCGCAGCGGGCCATCCTCTACTCCCGTATCCGCATGGAATTGATGCGTCAACTCATGGATGAGCACACGATCGAGGGTGCGCCCAACAACTTCAATGTCGATTTCGAAACCGGAGAGATTTCTTTCTGCGACGGCCGGCTACGCGGCCGTGCCGAGCTGATCGCATCCATTGCGATCGAACCTGCGACCGTGCTTTGGGGATTTGCGCCTTTCTTTCAGCAGGGTCATGGTCGGGACCAGGCTCAGCGCATTCGAACTTTCGGGGCTTGGAACAACCTCGATGAGCTCTCACGCGAGGAAGTGCCGCACGGCATTCCCGAAGGGCCAGAGCAGTTCAACGAGTTCCTCATCCTCGCTCACGACATCGGTGCGGTGGGCGTTTACGCCTGTGGGCCTGAGTACGACTACGTAACGTTTCCCAACCATCAAACGGGGAGCCACGTAGTGCTGCTTGTCTCAGAGCTCACGCACCGCGTCCCGCCGCTCACCCTTCTGGATGTCTACGTGCGGTTGTCTCGCTACGTCGACTACATCGACGACCTCGAATGGTCTCTCGGCGGACTGGTGGAGATGATGCCGGGATGGCGCCTAGAAAAGCTTCCAGCTCAACACCAGCGGCAGGAAGTTTTCCGCGTGTTCGATGATCAGCGCAAGAGTCTCACACTGCTCGTCGATCGCAATCAATTCGGCCAGCCGGAGTACGTCCGGGTAGAGGGACTGCACGACGCCAATTAAGCCGGCCCAATCTCCTTAGCCACGCGCCGCGCATCGTCCCACGCCGACTGCAGCTCAAACGCGCGCTGATCCGCGACGGTCAAAAGGCGTTCGAGCTGCGCACGGTCAACGGTGGGAGAGGCGAGATAGCCGTCGATGCGCGCTACAAAGCGCCGCGCAGAACTTGCCCGCAGCAAAAACTCGTTGATCTCCGGCACCGACATGTCCGGGTTGGCAAGAGCAGGGAAGTGTAGGGTACGGTCCGCGATATCCGCCGCGGAGGCGCCGTTTTGCAGCTGGTCGTAGGCATCCAGGACCTCGCAAATATCGTCGCGGGCATAGCTTAACGACGACTGGATGGCCGCATTTTCCGGATTGGACTGGTAGTGGCGGCTGACGAGCAATACGAGCGCGATGAGGAAGATCGAGAGGATCAACCCCGGCAAGCGCAGCAGCACGACCAGCATGACTGCTGCGGCAAGGGTAAGCGCGCCGATGAGCGCTCGCGACAGGTCCCTATCGGGTGTGCTCATCTCGCCCCCCTTTTGTTCTGGACGCGCGTCTTAGTACGCGGTCGTCCCTGAAAGTTTAGTGGCCGCCGCAGCCGCAGGAACCGCCGCATCCCCCGCAGCCGCCACCGCTCGGCGCCGGGATAGATCCGGCCATCACCGCAGTGCCGGCGATGACAGAATCGCGCTCTGGCAGGTCACCGTCCGGCAAACACACATCGAAGGGAAATGCCGCATCGACGGACACGTGAATGAAACGCTGCCCGGTGAGTTGCGAGGTACGGTGCTCCGCGCTGAGTACCCGGGCAGAGAAGGTAGCCGACGCATCCGGTGCCACTGGAGCGCCGGCAGCCACTGCTTCGGCACCTTGCGAATCCACCGTGCCAAGCACTTGGCCCGGGTTGGCAGCGTGGAACGCCTCGATGGACTCGTAGCGCTCGTGGGTGAGGGCCAGCGCGGTGACACCGAGTTCCTGCCACTGAAGGACAGGGTCGTCGGCAATCAGCGGGCCCTGGGCGAGGTTGACGGTGACGCTCGCCATCGCGTTACCGTGCGGGTCTACGATTTCGGCCAAGGACACCACGTCGTTAAGCGGGGTGATGTGCGCATAGGCGCGGGTGGTGGAGTCGAAGCCGGCAAAGGTGGCGAACGGCTCGACCGCGAGGATGTTCAGCTGGGCGCCGGAAGCGTCGAAGTACTGAATTAGCTGCCCGCCGCGCACCTCGCCGGTAACGGCGAGCTGGTTCGTTGCGATGGCAGCTTCGACGGCGTCCTGCCACCTTGTAAACCCGAGCCCGATGGCGGAAAGATCAGTGCTGATGGTTTCGCTCATGGGCCCAAAGCCTACTCCCAGCGCCTACGCCGGGAAGAAAGGCGGGCGTGTGGGCGTTAAATGGGGTATTAAGAAAACCAACACGGTGACCAACACGGTGTACGGACAAAGGACTGCATGACTCAACTCGACCCGCAGCAAGAGCTTCACGACGACCTGCTGGCGCGAGCGTTTCGCCACAACGCTCCGCAGCCCGGGGTCGATGGACAAACGGTAGGGGATCCCACCACCGGCGCGCTCGACCTGGAAGATAGAAACGCGCTGCGTCGCATCTCCCGCGAAACGGAGCTGCGCGCTGAGGAGCAGGAAGACGGCTACGAGGTCGAGTATCGAAAGCTCCGCCTCGAAGAGGTCATCTTGGTCGGTGCCTGGACCGAAGGCTCCACGGCTGAGATGGAGGCGAACATGTTCGAGCTCGCCGCGCTCGCGGAAACCGCCGGCGCGCAGGTGATAGACATGTTTTATCAAAAGCGCGACAAGCCAGACCCGGGTACTTACATCGGCTCGGGCAAGGTCAAGGAACTGGGGGCGATCGTCCAAGCCACGGGTGCTGACACCGTCGTGTTTGACGGTGAGCTTTCCCCCGGCCAGATGGTTGCGCTCGAGGAAGCGCTCGGTGTGAAGGTGATTGACCGCACCATGCTTATCCTCGACATCTTCGCGCAGCACGCGAAGAGCAAGGAAGGTAAAGCGCAGGTCAGCCTCGCGCAGATGGAATACCTGTACACCCGTACTCGTGGTTGGGGTGGCCAGCTGTCGCGTCAGGCGGGCGGTCGCGCCGGCTCCAACGGCGGTGTGGGTCTGCGTGGCCCGGGTGAAACTCGTATCGAGGCGGACCGTCGACGCTTGCGTACGGAGATGGCCAAGCTGCGCCATCAGCTGCGCGACATGAAGACGGCCCGCGAGGTCAAGCGTGCCCAGCGCAACCGTTCCACCACGCCGAAGATCGCGATCGCGGGTTACACCAACGCGGGCAAATCGTCGCTTATCAACGCGATGACGGATGCCGGGGTGCTCGTGGAGGATGCCCTATTCGCCACCCTCGATCCGTCGACACGCAAAGCTCAGCTTGCCGACGGCCGCTCTGTGGTGCTCACTGACACCGTCGGCTTCGTCCGCCACCTGCCGACCCAGCTCGTGGAGGCGTTCAAATCGACGCTAGAGGAAGTCTCGAACGCCGACCTGCTGCTGCATGTAGTGGACGGTTCTGATGCTTTCCCGCTGAAGCAGATCGAGGCGGTTAACGAGGTGCTCGAGGAAATCACGCGCGAATCCGGCGAGACGCTTCCGCCGGAGATTGTGGTAGTGAACAAGATCGATCAGGCCGATCCGGTGGTGCTTGCTGAGCTGCGCCACGCGTTCGACCATGCCGGCCGCGACGTGGTGTTCGTCTCCGCACTGACCGGTGAGGGGATCGCCGAGCTCGAGTCCAAGATCGAGATGTTCCTCAACACCCTCGATGAGCACGTCACCATGCTCGTGCCGTTCACGCGCGGCGATGTGGTCTCACTCTTGCACGAACAGGGCACGGTGCGCTCGGAGGAGTACCAGGAGCAGGGCACGCTTATCGACGTGCGCTTGCCCCGGGTTATCGCCGAGCAGCACCGCGAGTTCGTCGTTTAGCTTTTTAACTTGCGGAGTAATCGCCCTCGAGCTTGGAGGCTGCGGCCTCGTCGAGGATGACGGTGACGTTCGGGTGGGACTTCAGTGCACTGGCGGGGTTGTCTGTGCTGACTTCCCCCTCGACCATGGCCTTCACTGCGTCGGCTTTGTTCTCGCCGGTGGCGATGAGGACGAGGTTGCGGGCTTCCAGGACGGTGCCGATGCCCTGGCTGAGTGCCTGGCGGGGAACTTCGGACTCGTTGTCGAAGAAGCGCGCGTTATCCGCGATGGTCCGCGGGTGCAGGTCGATGACGCGAGTGCGTGAATCATGCGGGCTGCCTGGCTCGTTGAAGGCAATGTGGCCGTTGCTGCCAATCCCGAGAATCTGGACGTCCACCCCGCCGGCGTCCTTGATCGCCTGGTCGTAGTCAGCAGCAGCTTGGTCCGCGTTATCCGCGGTGCCGTCGAGGGAGTGCACCTTGGCGTCGTCGATGTCGATGTGGTGGGTGAGCTCGCGGCGGATGGTGGAGTAGTACGACTGCTCGTGCTCCTTGGCCAGCCCGTTGTACTCGTCGAGGAGGTAGGCGCTGCACCCAGCAAAGCTCAGGCCGTCTTCGTTATGGCGGCGGATGAGTTCCTGGTAGGTCGGGGTTGGGGTAGATCCCGTGGCAAGCCCGAGCACGCCGTTGTTTTCAATGAATGGTTGGAGGATGTCTGCAGCTGCGACACCGACTTCTTCAGGAGTGCGGCGAACAAGAATTTCCATAGAGACAAAACTACGCCCGTCGATTAGGAGCTCGCAATTGTTACGAGCGATAATGGAACCTCGTGAGTGAATCGGTGAGCCAGAAAACGAACGAGACCTTTGGTTGGCATTTGCATGGCGACGGGCGTCGCGTGCAGCCCGGAGCGGTGGTGGCACCGGATGAGCGGCTGAGCTGGCCGCGCACCATCAGTATTGGCATGCAGCACGTGGTGGCCATGTTCGGCGCAACCTTGCTGGTGCCCACCCTGACCGGCTTTCCGGTGAACACTACGCTGCTGTTCTCGGGCCTGGGCACCATCATCTTTTTGCTGATCACTCGAAACAAGCTGCCGAGCTACCTCGGCTCCTCGTTCGCATTTATCGCGCCACTGACCGCCTCCCAGCAGTATGGGGTGGGCGCCCAGCTTGGTGGGGTATTGGTGACCGGCCTCGCGCTCATCGCAGTCGGTGTGCTTGTGCATGTCGCGGGCAAGCGCGTGATTGATGCGGTCATGCCTCCAGTGGTCACGGGCGCGATTGTGGCGCTGATCGGGTTCAACTTGGCGCCGACGGCGGTCGCCAATGTGGAGTCCCAGGTCGATGTCGCTGGCGTGACGTTGGTGACCATCGTGGTCATTACGGTCGCCACCCGCGGCATGATTTCTCGTCTGAGCATTCTCCTCGGTGTGTTTGCGGGGTGGATTTACGCGGCCATCTCCGGCGGGCTTGCTGAGGATGCGCTGGACACTATCGGCAATGCTCCGTGGATCGGTTTGCCGCAGTTCCACACCCCGGAATTCCACCTCTCCGCGATCTTGGTGACCCTGCCTGTGCTCGTTGTGCTCATCGCCGAGAATGTGGGCCACGTCAAAGCTGTGTCCGAAATGACACACCGCAATCTCGACCACATGCAAGGCCGCGCGCTGATCGGCGACGGTATCGCGACCACCCTGGCTGGCGCCTTCGGTGGCTCCGGTACGACAACCTACGCTGAAAACATCGGCGTGATGGCGGCGACCAAGGTGTACTCGACTGCCGCTTACTGGGTCGCAGCAATCTTTGCCATGATCCTGGCGTTCATCCCCAAATTTGGCGCGGTCATCTTCACCATCCCCGCAGGCGTGCTGGGCGGCGCGTGCCTTGTGCTTTATGGCCTCATCGGCATGCTCGGTGTGCGTATCTGGCAGGACAACAAAGTTGATTTCACCGACCCCGCAAACCTGACTGCCGCAGCAGTGGCGCTGATTGTCGGAATTGGCAACCTCACGCTGAACGTCGGACCGGTCACGCTGGAAGGCATCGCCCTGGGGTCGGTGGGCATCATCGTCATTTACCCGATTATGCGTTGGGCATTCGACACCATCGGAGAGGGGCAGTACAACTCCCACCACACTCTGGGATAAGCAGACCCGAATAACAAAAAGCGCCCGCCCGGCCAAACGTCCGAGAGTGGGCGCTTTAAACGCGTTCAACGCAGAAGGACACCCCTTCTGCGTCTACTCCGTGTCTACTCCTCGTCGAGGTTCGACTCGATGAGTCCTGCGATCTTCTCAACTGCCTCGGCGTTGTCGGAGGTGACGGTGACCTCGTCGCCGAACTCGGCACCCATTGCCATGATCATCAGTGAGGAAGCAGCGTCAGTCTCATCATCGTCATCGCCGCCAACGAGGGTCAGGATGATTTCGTCATCGAACTCATCCGCAGCGTCAGCAATGATGGTCGCCGGGCGTGCGTGCAGGCCCACGGTGGAGCCGACCTTCACGGTCTTGGAAGCCATAAGGTATGTCCTTTCCTCGAATGTGTTTGTCTTGCCAGTGTAGGTGTGTTCGGGGCTAGGCTGCCACAGCCGGTTCAGGTGCCGCCTGGTTTTCGACGGATTCCGCTGCCGCCTTTTCAATTTCTTTGTTAGGCCAGAACCGCTTGATCGCGATCACCGCTGCCGCAGCAACCACGACACCAGCTGCAAGGGCGACAAACATGCCCCACCACGGTTCGTAGGCGAAGATCACGAAGACGCCGCCGTGCGGTGCCTGGCAACCCACCCCGAGCGCCATGGAGACAGCGCCGGCAGTTGCACCACCCAGCATCATGGCGGGGATGACGCGGAACGGGTCAGCCGCAGCGAACGGGATGGCGCCCTCGGACACGAAGCTCAGGCCGAGCAGCCAAGCCGACTTACCGTTCTCCTGCTCGGCAGGCGTGAAGAGGTTCTTGCGCAGGAAGGTTGCAATCGACAGTGCAATTGGCGGAACCATGCCCGCGATCATGACAGCTGCCATGATCTGGAAGCTCGCCTCCGTGCCCGCCGACAGACCCGCGGTACCGAACAGGTATGCCGCCTTGTTCACCGGCCCGCCGAGGTCGAAGCACATCATCAGGCCGATGATCACACCGAGCAGCACCGCGGAGGACCCGGACATAGATTCCAGCCAGCCCTGCAGGCCTTCCATCAGCGCAGCGAGCGGACGACCGAGCAGGAGGAACATGACCAAACCAACGGCCAACGAGGTCAGCAGCGGAATGATCACCACCGGCATCAGCGAACCGAGCCAGCGCGGCACCTGCCAGGTCTGGATCCAGTAAGCGATAAGGCCCGCGAGGATACCGGTGACCAAGCCGCCGAGGAAGCCCGCGCCAACCATGACGGAGATCGCGCCGCCGATGAAGCCCGGGGCAATACCGGGACGTCCTGCAAGCCCGTAGCCGATGTAACCGGATAGCGCCGCCACGACAAAGCCCATACCCATCTGCCCCGTGGCAAACAGCACTGCACCGAGATACAGGGCCCAACCTGAGCGCCGGAACGTCATCGTTTCGCCGTCGATCATTACCTCATGACCCGGCAGCTGGGTCGGCGAGAACTGGGTGACCAGCGCCTCCCAACCGTTGGCCATGTCGTATCCGCCGATAAGGAACCCAAGCGCCAGCAGCAAACCACCTGCGGCAACAAACGGGACCATGTACGAAACACCGGTCATGATGGCTTGCTGCAGCCGCTTCGGCCAGCTTTCGCCGGAAGCAGAGGTGGATTCCTCCCCGCCGGTTGTGCTTGCGGCTGCGACTCGCGGCGCATTTGGATTCTTGGCCGCCGCAATCGCCTCATCGATCATCGCATCCGGCTCGTTCACGCCGCGCTTCACCGGGCTATCCACCACCGGCTTTCCGGCGAAGCGCCCCTTGTCGCGAACCGCCACATCGTGCGCGAAGATCACGGCGTCTGCAGAGTCAATGAAGCTCTGCTCCAGGCGATCCCCGCCCGAGGATCCCTGCGGTTCAACGATGAGCTCAACATCGCCGCGTTTCTCCGCGGCTTGGGTCAGCGCATCAGCAGCCATATAGGTGTGTGCGATGCCGGTTGCGCATGAAGTCACCGCAGCAATTCGGAGCTTAGGGCTTTCGCTTGTCGACGCCTGGGTTGCCGCCGATCCTTCTCCAGCCGCAACAGCTGTCGAGCCGGCTCCCGCCGCGCCGGCAGCTTTCGCAGCCTTCTTCTTGGGCTCAGCGTTGACTACCGCGAGAACCGCGTCCACGATCTCCTGGTCGGACTGCGCATTGCGCAGCGTCTCTACGAAGTCGCCCTTTACAAGGGCTCGCGCGAGCTTGGAAAGGATCTTCAGGTGCTCCTTGCCGCCTCCCTCTGGCGCGGCGATAAGGAACACCAGTTCCGCGTCGCCGTCGGGTCCGGAGAAGTCAACGGGCGACGACAGGCGAGCAAACGCAAGAGTCGGGGCTTCCACTGCCGAGGTGCGGCAGTGGGGGATGGCAACGCGGCCGTTGACTCCCGTGCCTGCCTTTTCCTCGCGGGCGGACGCTGCCTCGACCAGTGTGCTGGCCTCGGATGTGCGGCCCGCATCGACGATTAGCGCTGCAAGGTGTTCGATGACCTCGCGTGGTGTCTTCCCGAAATCAACGTCGAGTGCGACGAGCTCCGGGGTAATTAATTGTGGCTGCATCGTGTCCTACTTCAGATAAGGGGGTAGTAGATCAAATGGGAAAAACTTCTGTGTGGTCGAGGTCGAGTGCGTCCGGCGCCGGAAGACCTGTTCCGGGCAAGGCTGCGGCAGCAGACCCGTAGGCGACCGCACGGCGTAGACGCTCCGCCGGATCGAGACCTTCAACGCGGGCCATCACGTATCCGGCAAGCGAGCTGTCTCCGGCACCCACAGTGGAGCGGACCTCGATAGGCGGGGGAGTCGCCCCCCACGCTCCGTCGGCAGTGACCAAGCATGCTCCCGCGCCACCGAGCGTGACCAAGAGTTCCTGCGCTCCACGCGCGATCAATTCGCGCGCCGCCCCAACAACGCCGCTGAAGTCACCGGAAAGCGCGGAGTTTTCGAGGGTCTCACCGTCGGTGTTGGTGAGCTGTGCAAGCTCAAAAGCATTCGGTTTCATCACGTCCGGAGCACCCTCACCGAGGTGTGCGCCTAGGGCAACTAGCGGTGCGTCGGAAGTGTCGACCGCAATGGTGCCACCCGTGGCTGCGCGGGCAGCCCGAACCAGCTGGACGTAGAAGTCGTCCGGAGCGCCTGGTGGAAGGGATCCGGCGAGCACAATCGCTTGAGCATCTCGAGCGTTTGCTTCGAGCGTGGCGACGATTGCGTCTAGATCGGCTGCTGCCAACTCCGGCCCGCGCTCGTTGACTTTGGTCGTGGTGCCGTCCGGTTCAGTGAGTGCGGTGTTGGTGCGAACCTGCCCGTCGATACGGACCGGGGTAAAGGCAACTCCGATGCCACGCACCGCGAGCTCAAAAGGATCGTCAGCGCCACACGGGGCGATCGCAAGGGTCGGGTGGCCGACTTTGTGCACACAGTGGGCGACATTGATGCCTTTGCCCCCGGCTTCTCTGCGTGCACTGGTGGCTCGAACCACCGCCCCGCGTTCTAACTGGCCGATGTCCAGGGTGGCATCGATACTCGGATTGGGGGTCAGCGTGAGAATCATCTGCGCTCCGTACTTCATTAGCCCTTGGCAACCCCTGCATCACAAACTTCGCGCCGGTGTTGCCTTCACCACCCAGTATGTCCGAGTGTGCCCGTTTTGGCAAGGTTCAAGCATGATTCAAACAGGGTCTCACATGCCGCTGTTTGGGTATGTGTGGTTTAGTCCACTTCTTTAGCTAGAACTACTTCGATTCCTCGCTCGCCAAGTTCTGCTACGAAGGAGGTCGGGGCAGAGGCATCGGTGACTACTACATCGATGGCATCCAGTGGTGCGAAGCTCACGAGGTAGTCATTGCCGAGCTTTGTCGAATCGCATAACACCACGACCCTCCTTGCGTTGGTGACCATCGAAGACTTGACTGCGGCTTCTTGGGCGTCCGCAGTAGAGAGACCATGATCGACCGTCAGCGCGTTGGTGCCGATAAAGGCGACATCCGCCCGCATGAGGGCGAGTGTTCGAAGTGCGGTATCTCCAACTACGGCTTGTGTGATCGCTCGTACAGTACCGCCGAGCAGCTGCACGCTATCTAGGCCGGCGGTGGAAAGATCGAGGGCCGTAGGCAGTGAGTTGGTCACGATCGACCAGGTTTTGGCATTTGGCTGCGTAGCTGCGAGATTGGCAAGAGCGTTGATTGAGGTGCCGGAATCGAGGAAAATTCCACCACCCGGCTGATCCGGGAGAAACTGCAGTGCTGCGCGTGCGATCGCCTGCTTGGCGTCGGTTGAGGAGCGGTAGCGGGCATCGAGCGGGAACTCGGTAGTCAAAAACGCCTGGTTCGCTACCGCGCCGCCGTGCACCCGCTGCACTACGCCATCGTTGTCCAGCGCCGCGAGGTCGCGGCGGATTGTCTCGGCAGTGACGTCAAACTTCGATGCGAGCTCCGTGACGTTGACGCGGCCTTCGACTGCAGTCTGGGAGGCAATCTGACGACGCCGTTCCTCGGCATACAAAACGGGCACCTCCAGATGTGGGTGTGGGAGTTGTTCTGACCGGAAGTGGTCATTCCTCACATCATCCCAGACACGGGGTGCCCGTTCGCATGGGTTTATATCCGTTTCCCCCGAAAGAGGGAATTCAGCGGCTGTGAGCGGGCGGCTACAGCGACCTGAAGACGGAGATGACGAGCCCCATGATCTCTGCGTCATCGCCCTTAATCGGCGAGAATGCATCGTTGCGCGGCAGTAGCCAAACGCCGGTCGAGTCTTTGTGGAACACCTTGGCCGTCGCCTCGCCGTCGATAAGTGCCGCGACGATCTGACCCTCCTCTGCAACCGGCTGGGAGCGAACCACAAGCCAGTCGCCGTCCAGAATCGCCGCATCAACCATGGAGTCGCCCACGACTTTCAGCATGAACAAATCGCCGTCGCCAAGCAGCTCTTCGGGCATCGGGTAGTACGTCTCCACATTCTCTTCGGCGAGAATTGGGGCACCGGCGGCAATCTGGCCCACCACCGGAATGAATCGTGGAGTCGATGCCTCATCAGGGGCATCCTGCGGCTTTGAGGCTTTGCGGGTTCCCGACTTAGGTGCGGTCTCGGGGAGGTGGCGAAGGTCGACGGCGCGCGGCTTGTTCGGATCGCGGCGGAGAAACCCCTTCTTCTCCAGCTCCTTGAGTTGGTAGGCCACTGAAGATGTCGACTGTAGGCCTGCGGCATCTCCGATCTCACGGATGCTCGGCGGGTAACCGCGAAGCACCACAGCGTCCTGGATTACCTGCAGAATGCGGCGCTGGCGGTCCGAGAGTGCGCTCATGTCCAGGTTGTTCGGGTCGGTCTTCTTGCGTGCCATGGCACCTTCCTTGCTGGCGATGTGCTTCGGGTCAAAAGTAGCACAGTGAGCAAATATGTTCGATATTTTTCAAGAGGGAGTGGACAGCGTCAACGACGGGTGCTATATATCGAACATGCAATCGTTCGAACACACTATCGCATTCGGGCAGAGTGTGTTGGGGGCGACCAATACAGTGAGCTCCACACCAAGGAAAGGACTACACCATGACTATCGTCACCCGCCCCGTTAACAGCAACAACACCATCGATAGCGGCGTTTGCACCCTGGGACGCACGGCGGAGGTTTGGGATGTTGCCAACTACGACAGCTCACTCGCTGGGCGGCATTGCGCAAGGCCGCTCGTCAGGTCGTATCGAACACCCGGACGTAATCCAGGGGAGCATTTGGTAGCCTCGGACACGTCTGCACAACGTTTCGAACTGGCGCAAGAGCGTCGGGACAACCTCTTGCTAGGCATCATGATGACCGCGGCTTTGGCCGTGGGATCGATTTTCGGCGGCGTCTTCAACGCGGAGGAGCCGACCTCAGTGGACCCGGCTCAGAGCGCCCGGATCGCAGCGGATGTGTAGGTTGCACAGGCTCGCTAGCCCGGATCGTGGTGTCGCTGCAGTAAGCTGACGCCAGAACCATGACCGCCGCAACATATGGGATGTGTGAACCGTGTTCTGTCCGTTCTGCCACCATGAGCAATCCCGGGTCACCGACTCCCGCACTGTGGATGCGGGTTCTGCAATTCGTCGCAGGCGAGAGTGCACCGAATGTGGTGGCCGTTTCACCACGGTAGAAAAAGCGGTGTTGACCGTCGTGAAGCGCAACGGAGTGAGCGAGCCGTTCGATCGAGATAAGCTCATCGTCGGTGTGCGGCGAGCGTGTCAGGGACGCGACGTGTCTGATGACGCGCTGAAACGTCTCGCGCAACAGGTCGAAGAAGCCGTGCGTGCGCAAGGCAGTTCGCAGGTGCCAGCAAACCAAATCGGTCTTGCGGTGCTAGAACCGCTGCGGGCTCTCGACGAGGTCGCGTATCTCCGCTTCGCCTCGGTTTACAAGTCCTTCGAGAGCGCGGACGACTTCGAATCCGAAATCAGGCTAATGCGCCGCCGCGACCGCGAAGACTTCTAAGCGAGCTTGTCCACCATCTTTTCGATGCGCCGCTGACTTACGGGTTGGGGGGTGCCCAGGCGCTGCGCGAAAAGGCTGACCCGCAACTCCTCGATTCGCCAGAGAATATCTTTGTAAGCACGCGACTTCCTCCGATTCGCCGGTAGCTTGGCTGCCTTCGCCTCCAGGTAGCGCTTTGCGTCGTCGACTGCAGACTGCCTGTCGGCATCGCGGTCAGGATCAAGACGTAGATCGCCCAGGCGGATGCGCATCGCTTCGATGTAGCGGGGAAGGTGCTGCAGATGCTGCGCGCCGTGAATGGTGATCGCGTGACGGGGCAGGAAGAAAGCGAGCTGGCCTCGCATGTCGTCGATCGCGGGGCCCTCCCACTGGTCGAGCTCACGCGCGATGTTGGCGTATTCAACCAGCGCAGGCGCAAGCCCGACCACGATTCGGCGCACCTCACCAGCCACATTCGGCTTGATCTCTTGTACCAGAGCATCGAACTCTGCGGGTGAACGCACCGCCCCGCCGTGGGCGATCATCAGGTCTCGGATCACCGCAACCCGGGCGTCTTCAACTAACCCGTCCGCTCCGCCGTGCGGGTAGTGGTCCACAGCAACTTTGTGCCGCAGCGGAAGTCCTTTCGTCATCTGCTGGGTGCTTACGGAAATCTCCCGTAGCAGCAAAGTGAGCGTTGCGGTGGTCATCGACGCGTCTGCCGCCGCCTTCGTCGGGTGCACCGTCACTTTCACACCGTCTGGCGTTGCTTCAAGTGCCGGGTACGCGTCGACCTCGTTGCCGTCGATGGTGGTGGTGACAGTTTCCGGCACCTCTCCAAGCGTCTCCGCTGTCCATTTACGCACCGCATCCGATTCAGATGCGCGCCCAGCCTGCGACACTGAGGATGCGATCTTGCCAGCTTGACGGCTCTTGAGCGCGGCCAGGTCGGTGTCGTTGTCGATGATCTCGCCACGACGATCAATCGCTGCAAACGTCATCTTCAGGTGCGCCGGCAGGGAGGAAGGCGTGAAATCCGCGCCGTCAATGCCGCGGACACCGAGGTCCTTGAGGGCGTTGGCCAGGGCGTCGACAAGCAATTGTTCCTGCTTGTGTTCGTCGTTGATGAGCGGCAGGGCCCGTGCGGCGAAGTCGGGTGCCGGCACTACGCTGCGGCGTAGCGTCTTGGGCAAGGTGCGCAGCAGTTCGGTAACCAGCTCAAGGCGCAGCCCCGGCACGAGCCAGTCGAACCCGGCCGGCTCCAGTCCTGCGAGCAGCGGCACCGGCACCTCGACCGTGACACCGTCGAACGGGTCGTTCGGCTCGAACTTGTAGCGCAGGTCGTAGGTGATCGTGCCCTGGCGCCAGTTTGGCGGGAACGCGGCGTCGGAGGTGTCCAGCCCATCGTCTTGCACCAGCGCAGCGGGGTCGAAGTCGAGGTAGTGAGCGTCCTCGCGGCGCTGCTTCTTCCACCACGAATCGAAATGCCGTGCGGTGGTAACCGTGGCGGGCAACTTGGAATCGTAGAAGTCGAACAGCGCGTCCTCGTCCACCACAAGACCGCGGCGGCGCACTTTCTCTTCCACCAGCGCAGCCTCGGCCATGAGAGCGTCATTGTGGTCGATGAACAGGTGGTGGCGGTTCCAGTCCCCGCCGATCAGCGCGTGCCGGATGAACATGTTGCGTGCCCCGTCCGGATCAACCCGGTGATAGGGCACGAGTCGATCGCGAACAATCGACACGCCGTAGAGCATCGTCTTCTCATGCACCATCGCGGCGGAACGTTTCCGCGACCACACCGGCTCCGAGTAGCTGCGTCGCAGCAAGTCTCCGGCGGCTTGCTCCACCCAGGTCGGCTCGATCTTCGCCACATCGCGCGCCCACAGGCGGGAGGTCTCCACAAGCTCTGCGGCCATCACAAATTCCGGGGGCTTTTTGCTTAACGACGACCCGGGGAAGATCATGAACCTTGTCCCACGAGCCCCATGAAATTCCTTGGAATTGCCGTCGCGGGCGCCGATGTTGGACAACAACCCGGTCAGGAGCGACTTGTGGATGGCGTCAGCATCGCGCTCGTTGGCCACATTCTCCGCCCGGGACCAACCGAGCCCGCGCTCTACGTCGCGCAGTTGGCGCACCAAGTCGTACCACTCGCGAATACGCATGTAGTGCAGGAACTCACGCTTCATGCGCTTGCGGAATGCGTTGCCGGTGAGCTCGTCACGCGAGTCGTTAATGTAATCCCAGAGTTTAAGCGCGGAGAGGAAGTCCGACTGCTTGTCCTTGAACCGGGCGTGGGCCTGGTCGGCCTGTGCCTGAAACTCGAGCGGCCGCTCGCGCACATCTTGGATGGTCATGTTCGCCACGATCACGGTGACGTCATCAAGCACGCCTAACCGGTTCGCTTCGACCAACATGCGGGCCATCTTCGGGTCAACCGGAATGCGCGCGATGTCCCGACCGATCGCGGTGAGCACCGGTGCGTCGTGCTTCTCCTCATTAGAGATCGCGCCGAGTTCGTGGAGGATCATCAGGCCGTCGCGCACGGACTTCTGATCCGGCGGCTGGATGAACGGGAACTCCGCGACATCGCCGAGGCGCAGCGAGATCATCTGCAAGATGACGGACGCGAGGTTGGTGCGCAGAATCTCTGGGTCGGTGAACTCGTCGCGGTTCTCGAAGTTCTCCTCGGAGTAGAGGCGGATCGCGATGCCGTCGGCGACACGGCCTGAGCGTCCCGAGCGCTGGTTCGCACTCGCCTGCGAGATCTCCTCGATAGGGAGGCGCTGAACTTTCGTGCGGGTGGAATAGCGCGAGATACGTGCGAGCCCAGTATCCACGACGTAATGGATTCCCGGCACGGTCAGCGAAGTCTCCGCAATGTTGGTGGACAGCACGATGCGACGGCCAGAATGCGGCGCAAACACCCTGTGCTGCTCGGCGTTGGACAAGCGGCCGAAGAGCGGCACCACCTCGACACCACGCCAATGTTGCTTCTCGATCGCTTCCATGGTGTCGCGGATGTCGCGTTCGGAAGCGAAGAAGCACAGGATGTCGCCGTCGCCTTCGCGCATCAGTTCTTGGCATGCGTCGACGACCCCGTCGATCATGTCGGTATCGACTTCTTTCACGCCGTCTTTGGTCTGCACCTGTTCGATAAGGGGGCGGTAGCGGATTTCGACGGGGTAGGTGCGGCCTGATACTTCGATAATCGGAGCGGGGTTGCCGTGCGCGTCCGCGAAGTGCTCGGCGAAGCGCTCCGGATCGATGGTTGCCGAGGTGACAATGACCTTGAGATCCGGTCGCTTCGGCAGTAGGCGCTTCAGGTAGCCCAGCAAGAAGTCGATATTCAGGCTTCGCTCGTGGGCCTCGTCGATGATGATGGTGTCGTAGGTGTTGAAGAAGCGGTCCCGTTGCATTTCCGCGAGCAAGATGCCGTCTGTCATGAGCTTGACGGCCGTAGAGGGGGAGACCCGGTCATCAAAGCGGATCGCGTAGCCGACAGATTCACCAATCTCCTGGCCAAGCTCGTCAGCAATGCGCTCTGCCACCGTGCGCGCTGCAAGCCTGCGCGGCTGGGTGTGCCCGATCATCCCGCGCCGGCCGCGGCCGAGCTCAAGCAGCATCTTGGGGATCTGCGTGGTTTTTCCGGAGCCGGTCTCACCAGCGATGATGACCACTTGGTTGTCCCGAATGAGCTCCATGATGTCGTCGCGGCGAGCAGACACCGGCAGATTCTCCGGGTAGGTGATCTCGCCAATTGCCTGGTCGCGAGCGTCAACGACCCTGCGCGCAGTCTCGATGTCTTTCGCAATCGCTTCGAGGGCCTCGGGCGAGTGGGCCTTCTTTAGGCGTCGGCGAAAACGGCGCTCGTCAGCGAGGGTGACGCCGTCGAGCGCGGTGTAAAGGTCGGGTTTGGAGATTGCATTCATATCCGGGCTATGAAGTCTAGCCCGCCTCCGGCGTTGCCGGTAACCCTGGGACGACCGTGGCGACGCGTTCAATCGAAGACTCGTACGCCTGCTTCACCAGCTCGCCCAATGCTGCGAAGTCGTCCTCGCGGGCAGCGGACGCGCGATACGCAAGGCCAACGCTGCGCTCTGCACCTGAGTCGCCATCAAATGCCGCAACCGAAAGCCCAGGCCGTGAGCACTCGGTCTCCACTGCCGACAGCGGAACAAGCGTTGAACCAAGGCCGGCTACTACGAGCTGCACGATGGTGGTCAGAGACGCGGCGCGGGTCACGGACTGCGAAGCGGGCGATTGCTGGACATTCGCCAGCTTGCACAGGTCCACGATCTGATCCCGAAGACAGTGGCCGTCGTCAAGCAAAAGAAGCTCCAAGCGCTCCAGGTCACTGAGGGTGAGGTCGCAGTGGCCTGCCAGCGGGTGACCTTCAGGGGTGACTGCGACGAACGACTCTGTGTAGAGCTCAACTTCCTGCAGCCCGGGGGTCTCGGTCGGCAGCGCAAGTACTGCGACATCGATCTGACCCTCGCGCAAGCTATTGAGCAAGTGGTTGGTTTGCTCTTCTACGATGCGCGGCTCCGCCTCCGGGAAGTTTTGCTGCAGCTCGCGCAACAGATGGGGTAGGAGGTACGGAGCGACGGTGGGGATTACGCCGATAGTGATGGGCCCGGCGAGCGTGCCTTCTGTGCCGCGGGAATGCAGGACGAACGTGTCTGCGGCATCGAGCGCAGCCTTGGCGTACGGCAACAGCGTTTCGCCCTTCGGGGTCACGATGACCTTGCGGGTGGAGCGCTCGATGAGCTGGATTCCCAGCCCGGTTTCCAACGCCACTAGCGCCTGAGACAGCGACGGTTGCGAAATGTTCAACTTGGTCGCTGCGGTGCCGAAATGCTTGTTCTCCGCAATGGTGACAAACGTCCGAAGCTGAGACAGGGTGGGCTTGTACTCCTTATTGGACATGCCTATGACACTACACGAAGCCGATAAGTTTTCTCGTTGAAAGAGTGGGTTTGTTGTGGCACAATTGTGACTAGGTGCGCGGATGGCGCACAAACAAACCAGTCGCGTGAGCGAAATCTTATTGGAGGATCATTATGCCGATCATGACTGTTGGAGAGCGTTTCCCGGAGTTCGATCTTGTTGCCCTCAAGGGTGGCAACCTGAAGGAAGCCCAGGCCTCCAGCCCGGATGACTACTTCGAGCGCGTGTCCCTGGACAAGTACGAGGGCAAGTGGAAGATCGTCTTCTTCTACCCGAAGGACTTCACCTTCGTTTGTCCGACCGAGATCGCTGCTTTTGGCAAGCTCAATGAGGAGTTCGAGGACCGCGACACCCAGGTGCTCGGTGGCTCCACCGACAACGAGTACTCCCACTTCAACTGGCGCGCGACCCACGAGGATCTGCTCGAGGTGCCGTTCCCGATGTTCGCTGACGTGCGCCACGACCTGATCCGTGCACTGGGTGTCGAGAACGCTGACGGTGTCGCAGACCGCGCCACCTTCATCATTGACCCGGACGGTGTGATCCAGTTTGTGTCCGTCACCCCGGATGCTGTTGGCCGTAACGTCGACGAGGTGCTGCGTGTGCTCGATGCACTGCAGTCCGAGGAAGTCTGCGCCTGCGACTGGCAGAAGAACGACCCGACCAAGAACATCGACAAGATGGCTGTGGTTCAGGAGTCCCTGAAGTAGGACCCGAAATGAGAAACCCCGCGCACCGCGGGGTTTTTCCAGCCCACCGAATTCGGAAAAACTTATCACCCACAAGGAAGGCGAAAGACTTTGTCTATTGAAAATCTGCGCAACGCCCTGCCGGAGTACGCCAAGGACCAGAAGCTCAACCTCGGTTCGCTTACCCGCTCTTCTGAGCTGAACGAGCAGCAGCTGTGGGGAACCCTGCTCGCATCTGCCGCGGCGACCCGCAACTCCACCGTCATCTCCGAAATCGCCGACGAGGCGAAGGAGCACCTCTCCGAGGAGGCTGTCGAAGCCGCTTACGGCGCAGCCACCGTCATGGCGATGAACAACGTTGCTTACCGCGCCAAGGGCTGGCTGGGTGACGACTACTCCCAGGTCAAGTTCGGCCTGCGCATGAACATCATCTCCAAGCCGGGTGTGGAAAAGTCGGACTTCGAGCTCTGGTCGCTCGCCGTTTCCACTATCAACGGCTGCGAGCACTGCGCCGTCGCCCACGCGAACGTCGTGCGCGAGGAGGGCCTGACCAAGGAGCAGGTCTGGGAGGCAGTCAAGGTCGCCGGTGTTGTCCAGGCTGTTGCCCAGGCCGTCACCATCGAAGATGCCCGCTAAGCATTTAGCTTTATGACGGCACGACCTCCGGCAGGATCTCGCACTGAGCGGGAGACTGCCGGAGGTTTCGTCGTGAAGCGGGGTGTTTTACAGCGGGGTGAGCACGTTGGTGGTCAGCGAGAACAGGTCCTTCGGATCCTCCGGATCCGCGACTAAGTCGATGAACTCCTGGAACTCGGTGCCCGCCACAGAATCGCGCAGGTAGCGCAGCGCGGAGAAGTCCTCGATGGCGAAGCCGACGGAGTCGAACAGGGTAATCTCCTCGTCGCTGGTTCGGCCCTCGTGCTTGCCGGCGATGACCTTCCACAGCTCCACGACCTCGAAGTCGTCGTCCTTGTTCTGGATCTCGCCCTCGATGCGGGTCTGCGGCGGGAACTCCACAAACACGGTGGCGTCGTCGAGGATGCGAGCATCCAGCTCGGTTTTGCCGGGGCAGTCACCACCGACGCCGTTGAGGTGCACGCCGGGGCGGATCAGGGAGTAATCCAGGATGGTGTTCTGCGCCTTATCGGCGGTGCAGGTGGTGATGATGTCAGCACCTTCGACCGCGTCCTCGACGCTTGCGGCCATGTAGACCTCGATGCCTAGCGGCTCGATATTGCGGCGGAACTTCTCCATCGCATCCGGGTCGATGTCGAAGATGCGCACACGCTCAATACCCAGTGCCGCGCGGAAGCCCAGCGCCTGGAACTCGGACTGTGAGCCGGCGCCGATCATCGCCATGACCTCGGATTCCTTGCGTGCGAGGTACTTCGCGGCCATCGCCGAGGTGGCGGCGGTGCGCAGCGCCGTGAGCAGCGTCATCTCCGCCTCGAAGGTGGGGTAGCCGTTGTCCACGTCCGCGAGCACACCGAACGCGGTGACGGTCTGGTAGCCGCGGGTCGGGTTGGAGGGGTGGCCGTTGACGTACTTGAACGCGTACTCGTTGGAATC
The DNA here is from genome assembly GCF_002287505.1 of Corynebacterium glaucum. GTDB lineage: Bacteria > Actinomycetota > Actinomycetes > Mycobacteriales > Mycobacteriaceae > Corynebacterium > Corynebacterium glaucum. The sequence goes on along the minus strand of NZ_CP019688.1, from coordinate 1,483,716 downwards.
GGAAGTGGGCATGAGTTCAATCACGCCGATGGGGGTGTGGCTGGCCACACGCGGGATCTTGTCGAAGCTCTCCCAGCGCACGAAATCTTCCTCGATGTAGCTCTGGATGCCGGCGATGAGCTTCTCCACGCCGTGGTGGTTGATCCAACGGCACATGTTCTGAACGTCTACGAGCTGAGGCATTTGGTTCCTTTCGGGTTTGGTTGGGGTGTGTGCGATTACCTGTATAGCAGCGCTACGGGTTGCGTAGCCGCGGGTCAATGTCGGGGGCTTGCTCGCCGGTGATCTTTTCGTAGTTCACGTGAGACCGAGAAATGAACTCGACTCGGTCGCGCACCTTGAACCAGCCCCACGCAAGCGCCGGCCACATTAGCAGCGACACCACAAGTGTCCACGTACCGATGGGGTAGTCGAACGCCATGAGGATGACTACGAGCACCAGGAACAGCAGCGAAACAATGTCCGTGAACGGGGAGAACCGGGCGCGGTAGTCGGGGCGGGTGTATTTGCCCTGTCGAGCCAGCCGGACAAACCGCATGTGGGACAGCGAGATCGCCGCCCACGACGCCATCGTGCCCAGCGCGGCGATGTTCAGCACTACTTCGAATGCGGCCTCCGGCACGAAGTAGTTGAGCACCACACCGAACAGCGCGACACCGGTGGTGAGCAAAATGCCGCCGTAGGGCACGCCGCCCTTAGTCACCTTGCCCGCCCACTGCGGGGCGGAGCCAGCCTTGGACAGCGAGTACATGATGCGGCCGGTGGAGTACAGACCCGCGTTGAGCGAGGACAGTGCCGCGGTGATGACCACCAGCTGGGTGATGGCACCCGCGTACGGAACGCCGATCGAGTCGAAGAAGGTCACAAACGGGGACTCGTCGCCCGAGTACTCGGTGTACGGCAAGAGCAGGCACAGCAGCAGCACGGAGCCGAAGTAGAACACCAGCAGGCGGAAGACGACCGCGTTGATGGCGCGCGGAATTTCCTTCTTCGGGTTCTTTGTCTCGCCGGAAGTGGTGCCGAGCAGCTCAATGCCGGCGTACGCGAACACGACACCCTGGATCACAATCAGCGCTGGCAACACGCCGTTGGGGAACCAGCCGCCGTTGTCCGTGATCAGCGTGAGACCAGTCAGGTCCCCGCTCGGGTTGTCGAAGATCACCATGAAGATGCCCACGGCGAGGAAGGTGAGCAGGAACAGCACCTTGATCAGGGAGAACCAGAACTCCATCTCGCCGAAGAACTTCACCGACACCAGGTTCATGCCGGTGACCAGCGCGATGATGACCAGGGCGTAGACCCACTGCGGAACATCGTTGATCCAGCCGTAGTACTGGCCGAACCAGCGGATGTAGATGGCCAGTGCGGTCGCGTCCGCCACTGCGGTGGCGGCCCAGTTGAACCAGTACAACCAGCCGGAAACGTAGGCAGCCTTTTCCCCGTAGAACTCGCGCGTGTAGGACACGAACGACCCGGAGGTCGGGCGGTGGGCGATCAGCTCGCCCAAGCTGCGCAAGATGAGATAGCCGATGAACCCGCATAGCAGGTACATAAAGGCCAGCGATGGGCCGGCCGCCTGAAGGCGCGATCCAGCGCCCAAGAACAGGCCGGTGCCGATCGCCGAGCCGATGGCGATCATGTTGATCTGGCGCGTAGACAGGCCTTTCTGCAGACCCGCGTCTTCGTCGGGCACGACGCCGGCCTTCGGGCGTGCCGGCGCGTCCGAATGCGGTGGTGGGGCGGTAGTCATCAGGGCGCTCCCTGTGTAGTGAGGTGGACGGGGTATTAGTTCCGGATGTTGGCCGGATCGTGGATCACGCCGAAGCGGTGCAGCGTCGCAGACACGGCCTGCTCCAGCAGGTAGGGCAAAAGCTCGCGGCGGCCGTCGATAAGCACTGGCCCGTCAAACACCGCGGTGGCGACGTCGCCGTAGAGCTCCTCGGGCGCGTCGCCCACGACGCGGATACGGTCAGGCGAGCCCGTGACGGCGTGCGCGTCAACGGTGACACCGGCTGCCTCAAGCTCACGGGCGATCGCATCCGGCGCGACCACACGTACCTGGGTGCCGGTGATCGAAGCGGCGAGCAGCTGGCGGTACACCTCGCGCAGCTGGTAGCCCTCGCCGACATAGACCACCACCGGCTCCAAGGTGCTGCGGTAACGGAAGATGTTCGCCTCCGAGCGCAGACCGGAGTGGTCGTGCCCGCGGCCGAACTCCTTGTCCCAAGCGCGCTGGTCGTACTCGGCGGCGCGGGAAAGCCAGCCGTAGTCCTCGTCGTGAACGTTCGCGCGGAAGGCGTCGAGAAGCTCCTGCACCTGCGCCGAGATGCTCACGCCTAGCGACGGCGCCAGCTCCGCCCGCTCCCTCCAGGTGCCCATCTGCGCGACGTAGTTCGGTCCACCCGCCTTCGCGCCGGGGCCCACGGACGACTTCTTCCAGCCGCCGAACGGCTGTCGCTGCACGATTGCGCCGGTGATGCCGCGGTTGACGTAGACGTTGCCGGCCTCGACTCGGTCGAGCCACGTGGTGATCTCCTCGCCATCGAGCGTGTGGATACCGGCGGTCAGTCCGTAGCCGGTGGAGTTTTGCCACTCGATCGCCTCGTCGAGGTCCTTGGCGTGCATGATGCCCAGCACCGGGCCGAAGCACTCGTTCTGGTGGTACCAGGAACCGGGCTTCACGCCGTCGCGGATGCCGGGGGACCAAAACTTGCCCTCGTCGTCGAGCCTGCGGGGCTTGAGCAGCCACGACTCGCCCGGATCCAGCGTGGTCAGGCCGCGCTCGAGCTTCTCGCCCGGGGCTTCGATCAGGCCGTTCATCGTGGTGGACAGGTCGGTGCCCGGGCCGACCACCAGGGTGGAGGCGGCATCGAGAAGCTGGTTCTTCAACCTCTCAGACTCGCCGGCGGAGCCGACGAGGATGGCCAACGAGGCCGCGGAGCACTTCTGGCCCGAGTGGCCGAAGGCGGACAGGTACAGGTCGTTGACCGCGAGGTCCGGGTCAGCGGACGGGGTGATGATGATGGCGTTCTTGCCGGAAGTTTCCGCCATGACGTTGAGCTTCGGGTTCCAGGACTTGAACAGTTGGGCGGTCTCGGAGGCGCCGGTGAGGATGATGGCGTCCACGGCGTCGTCGGTAAGCAGCGCCTTGCCGGCCTCGCCTTCGTCGGCGCGCACGTACTGCACGGTGTCGGCGTTGATGCCCTTCTCGGCAAAGGCCGCCTGGATGCAATCCGCAATGAGCTTGGCGCACTGCGTCACCTGCGGCGCCGGCTTGAGAATCACCGCGGAGCCGGCCGCCAGCGCCGCCATCACGCCACCGGTGGGGATGGCCACCGGGAAATTCCACGGCGGGACAACCACCGTGAGCTTGTTCGGTTCGAAGTCCGCGGCAATGTCGTCGAGGTGGCGGGCACTGTCGGCGTAGTAGGTGCAAAAATCGATAGCCTCCGAGATCTCCGGGTCGGACTGGTCGACCGTCTTGCCCGCCTCGTGCGCGGCGACGGCGATGAAGTCGCCGCGGCGGCGCGCAATCTCGTCGCCGATCGCGTCGAGGACGTCGGCACGCTCGCTGGCGGATAGCCCGCCCCAGGCCTGCTGCGCTTCTTGGGCGCGGGCGATGTGGTCGACGATCACGGACGGATCCGTGATCTCCTCGCCGGTGTCCACGGCAGGCGGGTTCTTGAGGTGCTCGATTGCCCATGCGCGGTTGGCTTCCAGCGCCGGGTCGGTGTCCGGCTCGTTGAAGAAGCGGCCGGTGGTGCTGGATTCTGCGCCGACCTGGCGTCCGGTCTCGTTAGTGCGGTCCTGTTCGCGGTTCGGGCCGTTGTGCACGCCCCAGCGGTTGTCCACCGCCCAGCGGAAGACGTCCTCCTGCTCCTTAATCGGGTCGCGCTTCTCGGTCTTGGGCGCGAACAGGGCATGCAGGAAGTTCTGCGGCGCCGCGTTCTCCTCAAGACGGCGCACGAGGTAGCTCACCGCCACATCGAAGTCCTCTTTGCGCACGACGGGGGTGTAGAGGATCTGGCGGCCGTAGGCTTCGCGCACGATCTCCTGCTGCGCCGGTGACATGCCCTGCAGCATCTCCGAATCGAGCATGCTGGTGACGCCGCGGCGCTGCGCCAGCTCGTAAGCGAGCGCGGAGGTGAACAGGTTATGGGAGGCGATGCCGATAGCGACGCTGTCGGCGTACTCCGGGCGCACGATGAAGTCGAGCAGGCGGTAGTAGTTCGCGTCCACTTCGTCCTTGGTCAGGTACGGCGCCTGTGCCCAGCCCTTGACCTCAGCGTGGTGGCGTTCCATAGACAGGTTCGCGCCTTTGACCAGGCGGATCTTGATCTTCGAGCCGCCGTCGGCCACGCGCTTCTTTGCAAAGTCGGCGAGGTACTCCAGCGCGCCGAGGGTGTCGGGTAGGTACGCCTGCAGCACGATGCCGCCCTGGTAGTCCTTGAACTCTTCCTCGCTGAGTAGCTGGGTGAACACGTCGAGCGTGAGGTGGAGGTCGTGGTATTCCTCCATATCCATGTTGATGAACACCTGGGGGCTGCGGTCGCGCGCCGCGCGGTACAGCGGACGGATGCGGTCTTTGACCAGGCGCACGCACTCGTCGTAGTCCCAATGGTTGAGCTGGGAGACCATGGAAGACGCCTTGACGGACACGTAGGTCACCCTCGGGTTCTTGATTAGGTTCAGGGTGCGCTCCGCGCGGTCCGTCGCTTCTTTCTCGCCGAGCACAGCCTCGCCCAGCAGGTTGAGATTGAGCTCCTCGCCGCGCTTCTCTGCGTTGTCGAGCAGGTTGTTCAGCGCGTCGGACTCCGCGTCCAGCACGAGGTGGCCCACCAGTTGGCGCAGGCGCATGCGCGCCGCCGGGACCACCACGAAGGGCAAGAACGGACCCACAAAGGCACCGGCACCAACGAGCAGGGCGTTGATGCGGCCGAGGAAGGACGCGTCGACGCCCCTGGTGATCGCGCGTAGCGCATTGGCTGCCACGCGGTTGTCCTCAGGCCGCATGACGCGGTCAACGAAGTCCATGGTGAAGCGGATGCCGTTATCGTCGCGAAGCATCTCGGCAAGCTGCTGCGTCTGGGCATCGTCCGCGTCCGCGTCAGCGGTCGCTTCCATCCAGCGGTACGCGCGGGCCACAGCTTCATCGACGACATGGTCGAGGTCAGCGGTAGTTTCCGGCGGGAGCTGGTTGGTGAGCAAGTTTGGCATATGTGTTCCTTACCACTAAGACAGTCCTATGTGACAGCAATCAAGCTAACCGAAAACTCTGCGATAGACCACTGATTTGCGGAAGATTCTCCGCGCACAAGAAAAAGCCCCGGAAAACACTGGTTTCCGGGGTTAGGGGAGACGGGGATTATAGGCCGCCAAAGGGGCCTCGCAGCGGGTCGAACGGCGCGATGGTCTCGTCGACTTCACCGGTCTCGATCTGCTTGGCCAGCATCTTGCCGCACAGCGGGCCGAGGATGATGCCCCACATGCCGTGGCCGCCGTTGGTGTACACGTTGGGCACCTTGGTCGCGCCCACCAGCGGCAGGCCGTCCGGGGTCACCGGGCGGGAACCGACCCACTCGTCCTGGCGGTCTTCCCAATCGATGCCGCGGAAGAACGGCTTGGTGGTGTGGATCATGGACGCGATACGGCCCGGCTGGAACGGCTCATCCGGGCCGCGGAACTCCATCGTGCCGGCAATACGGAAGCGGCCCTGGTACGGGGTGCAGGCGATTTTCGGGTCCGGCAGGTATACCGGGCAGGTTGCCGGCTGGTCCGTCTCCACTGAGAAGGAGTAGCCGCGTCCCGCCTGAATCAGCGTGGTTACGCCGATGTCCTTAGCCAGCTTCGGTAGCCACGCGCCTGTGGCCAGCACGACGTTGTCAGCGTGCAGCCACTCGCCGGTGGCCAGCTTTACGGCCGGTTTGCGGGTGGAGCTAACCTTCACGACCTCCACACCAGTAGTGACCTTGCCGCCGCGCTCCACGATGGAGTCCGCGATTGCCTGGCAGTACGGGCCTGGCTCGATGAAGCGCTGGCCGCCCATGCGGTAGGTCGCGCCCACCTTGTCGGTGAGCATCGGGGCGTGCACGCGGGCGTCGTCAAGCGTGATCTGCTCGAACGGGATCTCCTGGCCGTGGCGCTGAGCGCCCTCGACCTCCTTGAGGAAACCACCGGCCTTCTGCTCGTTTTCGAAACCGATGATGAACGGGCTCTCGTGCGTGGTGGCCTTCACGCCGCCGGCCTCGAGCTCGTCGAAGGCGGCCAGAGCTCCGAGGTCCGCCTTGGTCAGGCCCGCCATGGTCTTGTCCCAGGCGCGCCCGGTGGCGTGCGCCATGAAGTTGGCGCAGAAGCGCCACAGCTTCGGGTCGAAGCGCACCGGCACATCGAGCGCGGCGTGCTTATCAAACAGTGCGGTCGGACCGTACGCCCACAGGCTCGAGTTCGACAGGGGTATGGTCTTACCCGGTGCGAGCCATCCGGCATTGCCCCACGATGAGCCGGCGGCGACGCCGATGCGGTCGACGACCTCGACCTCGTACCCGTATTCCTGCAGGTGCCACGCGGTGGCAAGTCCTGTCATACCCGCACCGACGATGAGCGCTTTGGTCACAGTGAACCTCCTCGAAGACATAGCCGACGATGTGAGGCTGAATGTACCCGTCTAGGCTCACCAATGTGGCGTGTTTACACCTGCTTAAGTTTCAGGTGAGCGAGGCGCACCTCGCCGGCCGCATCCGATGCGTCGAGGTCCACCACACCGTGGAGCTGGAACGCGTTATCCTCGTCCGGATCCTTGAAGATTTGGACCACGGACCACTTGCGTCCAGATTGATCTGAAAGACGGAAGTACTCGGGGCCGCGAGCGTCCGGGCCGGTGTCCATGTCCGTGTACTCGTCAAAGTAGTCGTCCATCGCCGCCGGCCAGTCCACGGTGTCGGCGGGATCGAGGTAATCCAGCATCTCTGCCAAGTCGTCTTCCTTCTCCAGCGCGAACAACTCGGTCAACCGGAAGAAGTAGTTGCGAACCATGATGGTGAACGCGCGGCGGTTCGCGGTGAGCGCCGTGGGGTCTTCCACCCCAAAGGCCAGTTCACGGTCGAGCGTCTCCTGGGAAATCGGGGCGTCATCGTCGGTCATGTGCGCCCATTCGTCGATAAGCGAAGAGTCGACTTGACGGATGAGCTCCCCGAGCCACACCACGATGTCCTCGAGCTCTTCGTTCATGTACGCATCGGGGATTGAATGGCTCAGCGTGCGCCACGCATCGGTGAGGTAGCGCAACACTACGCCTTCTGAGCGCGCGAGCCCGTAGGTGGCGATGAGGTCGGAAAACGTCATGGCGTGCTCGATCATGTCGCGCACCACCGACTTCGGCTTAAGTTCGAATTCCTTGGCCCACGGATTGCCCTCGGTGAACGTCTCGAATGCGTCTTCAAGCTCGTCCTCGAGCGGCTTGGGATAAGTCACCTCCTCAATAATTGCCATGCGGTCGGCGAAATCCACTCCCTCGGCCTTGAGTGCTGCGATCTCTTCGCCGCGTGCCGCCTTTTGTTGGGCCTGCAGGAGCTGGCGCGGATCTTCAAGGATCGCCTCGAAAGTCGAGATCACGTCGAATGTGTACGTCTCCGACTCCGGATCAAGCAGCGTCAAGAACGCGAGAGCGAAAGGGGAAAGGGGCTGGTTGAGGGCGAAGTCGCGGTCAAGCTCTCGGGTGAGCGTGTATGGACGAAACGCGGGTGAATCCGGTGTGCGCTCCACAATGTCCGCGTTGACCAGGCCGCGGAAGAGCTCAATGGCGGTCAAGATGTCGCGGTTTTGCTTTGCGCGTGCGTCGTGGTTGGTGCGCAAGAGGTGGCGCATGTGCTCGTAGCCGTCGCCCGGGCGGGCGACGACGTTCAGCAGCATCGAGTTCGACACCGAGAACTGGCTGGTGAGCTCCTCCGGTTCTGCCGTGGTGAGCCGCTGGAAGGTTTTCTCCGACCAGGAGACCTCACCATCTCGCGCGGACTTTTTGCGGATCTTCTTCAGCTTTTTCGGGTCGTCGCCTGCCTTGCGACGCAGCTTGACGTTTTCAATCTCGTGCTCCGGCGCTTCAACGACCACAGTGCCTTCCGTGTCGAACCCGGCGCGTCCCGCGCGCCCCGCAATCTGGTGGAACTCGCGGGACTTGAGTAAGCGGCTGCGGGTGCCGTCGTACTTGGCCAAGCCCGTCATCAGCACGGTGCGGATCGGAACGTTAATGCCGACGCCGAGCGTGTCGGTGCCGCAAATCACCTTGAGCAGCCCGGTTTGGGAAAGCCGCTCAACGAGGCGTCGATACTTTGGCAGCATTCCCGCGTGGTGGATGCCGATGCCGCGACGCAGCAGCTTCGAGAGGGTTTTGCCGAACGTCGTTGTGAAACGGAAATCCCCGATCTCTTCGGCGATCCGAGCCTTTTCTTCGGCTGTGACGATGTTCATGCTCGTGAGCGCTTGCGCCCGTTCGGTGGCTTCGCGTTGCGAGAAGTGGACGACGTAGATCGGGGCCTTGCCGTCCTCGAGCAGTTGCTGGATGGTCTCGTGGACGGGAGTGAAGACGTAATGAAAGTCAAGAGGCACCGGGCGCTGTGAGCCGCCGACGAAGGTGGTTGTGCGGCCGGTTCGTTCGGTGAGGTCGTCTTGCAGCCACTGCGTGTCGCCCAGGGTTGCGGACATGAGTAAGAACTGCGCATGCGGGAGCTCGAGGAGCGGCACTTGCCATGCCCAGCCGCGCTCCGGCTCGGAGTAATAGTGGAACTCGTCCATGACCACCTGGTCGATGCGCGCGTGTTTGCCTTCGCGCAGTGCGATGTTAGCGACGATTTCAGCGGTGGCTGCGATGATTGGAGCGTTGCCGTTAACAGTGGCATCTCCTGTCATCATGCCGACGTTTTCCGGGCCAAAGATTTCGCATAGAGCGAAGAATTTTTCGCTCACCAGCGCCTTGATTGGAGCGGTGTAGAAACTTCGTTGTCCGCGCGCCATTGCGATGAAATGCGCCGCGTTTGCCACCATCGACTTGCCCGAGCCGGTTGGGGTGGCAAGGATGACGTTGTCGCCAGCTAACAGGGCTAGTGACGCTTCCTCCTGGGCGGGGTAGAGGCTAATGCCTCGTGACGCAGTCCATTGTTGGAACGACTCCCACACCGCGTCTTCGAAGAGTGATTCGGGAACGTCGGCAAGATCGGGGAGTGCGGCAGCGAGAGTCACACGTTCCAAACTAGCTCACTACTCGTCGTCATCATCGAGGCTGTTATCGGGATCGTCGGTGTCCTCGACGCCCGTCTCGTCGATGTCGGTGCCTTTGAGCGGGTCGATGAAATAGTGATCGGAGAGACGCTGGCGCTCGTCGCTGGCAAGTGGAAGCTCCTGGGTGCCCACCCGGTCGCGGTCGCGGTCCTCAATCGCAGCGAGGAAGTTTTCGAACGCCTCGCTGATCTCGTCTCCGGTAGGTACCTGCGCTTCACCAGGCATCATCGCCTCCGGGTTGCGCTGGCGGTATTCCTCCATCTCGGAATCGTAATGCTCCTCGAGCGCCTGGACGACCTGGGCGATCTCCTCAGACTCCGCAGTCTGCTCAGCAAGTTGGCGTGACACCTTTGCCATGTCTTGCTCGAGCGAGCGCAGCGGGAACTTCAGCTTCGCAGAATCTTCAACGGACTGAAGAAGTTGGAACATGGCATGTGGGTACGGTGATGCCGCCACATAGTGTGGCACGTGCGCGGTGTACCCGGCCACGGATCGACCACGTTTGTGCAGTTCGCGCTCGATGAGAATCGCCGCAGAACCGGGGATGGAGACCATGCCGTCGAAGGTGAACATCGAACCGACGAGGTTGCGGGCGTTGCCGTGTGCCGACACCACAAGTGGCCGGGTGTGCGGGGCACCCATCGGGGCAGCGTAGAGGCAAATGGTTTCGGCGACATCGAAGCGCTCCACCAGATCCGCCACCGCCTCACTAAAAGCCTCCCAACGCAGATCCGGCTCGGGGCCGGAAAGCAGAAGGAACGGCTTCCCCTCAGTGTCGCGGAGGACGCGCATATCCAGTTCAAGATCATCGATATTGGAGATTTCGTGCTGGTGCAGCGTGACGACTGGACGACGCGAGCGGTAATCAATCAACTCGTCGTTGTTGAACGTAGCGACGGTTCGGGATTCAAGCGCAGCCTTCAGATGCTGTGCGGAGCCTTCCACCGCGTGCCCGGCATCGGCGTAGCCCTGCATCGCAATGATGAGGGTGGGGCCGGCGGGTGCTCCCTCGCCGACAGCAGGCGAAGGATACTCAAGCTCGTACATGCGGTGCTCGTCCGACATGGTATTCCTCCTGGAAAGTTAATCGTGGGCGTGCCGGTGGTGCCGGTACATTCTCTCATGACAACGGTGTAAGCCGACGAACCATTCCCATTGAGCAAGTTCCTCATTGTGCCCTAGCGAACGAAGTGGGCGCCACCGTGGGTGGGCGCGTTCTCCACAGCAATCTGAAAAAGATGACTTTTGGTGACGTGGTCTGGGGATGAACACGGGGTGGTGCTCTGTCTCAGAGGAACCCGGTCAAGCGGATTGGCGTCGAATACACATGACTCAGACACCTCAGTACTCATCGGAAAACCGCTCCACCGGCGCCCTGTTTGGGCCTGCAGACTTCATCGCCGCGCTTCCTGGCATTCTCGGCTACTACCCTCAGGAATCCGCGATCGTCGTGTGTCTTTTGCAAGACGATCTTGACGGCCCCGCCTACCTCGGGCCCGTCATGCGGGCTGATCTCTGCCACGCGTCGAGAATCGGCGACACAATCAAAGCCACCCCGCTCGATGGAGTCATGAGTTTTCTCGCTATCGTCGTGAGCCGGGTTCCGAACTCACAACTTGTTCGCGACGCCACGGAGGAGTTGTATGCCTTGGCGGACCCGGATGGGCGAGCGTTGATCCACGCGTGCTGGCACGTCTCTGAGATTGCGTCCGGGACTCCGTATTGCCTCATGTTCGGTCCGGCCCCTGCAGAGCTACTTGAGGCGGGTCTGGGTGAAGATTGGTTGACAGGCATCATTGCGTCCGTGGTCTCCCAACCCACAATGGCACCACTGCTGGCGCAAGGCGCACTGCCGGAACTTGACCGGGAAGACACCCGCGCATTCTTCGAACCAGCAGCTACGGGTGGAGAAGAAACCGATGCCGTGGCACTGACGCGGCGGGCGTACGCCCGGAGCCGGCGTCTACGAGACAGGCTTGAGACCGACCCCCGAGCAGCACTCGAGGAGATCGCGCGGGCATGCAAGGCATTGACGACGGTTCCTGATATCGGTTTCCTTGCCGCTGACACCAAACTTGGTATGCGTGAGGCTTTCCCCATCGCGGTAGAGGCGGAGATTACTGCTGCCGCGTTGGCGGACCGCAGGTTGAGAGACTGCTTAGTGGCCACTGCGCTTGAACACCCACACCGGGCAGGTGCCGGCCTCCTTGCCGTGGCACGTGGATACCGGGGAGTGATCCGGGCCAATGCATTGAGCTTGTGGGCCATTGCAGCGGTGCAACTCAAGCTCGCATCGTGGGCGAGCGTTGCCCTGATGTGTGCACAGGAAGAAGTCCCGGGCCACTCGTTGTCGGAGGTACTCCTGGAGCTGCTTCGGCATGGCGAGCACACCAGCCTCCTGCACTCGGCGGAGCTCGGATGCGCAGCTATGTGGGAGGAGCTGGAAGGGGTGAACCGGAGCTAACGCGCTGCGTGCGACTTGTCACCGAGCTCCTGTGTGAATGCCCACGCATCCTCGACGATACGACGCAGCTCCGTTCGGGACGGGTCCCAGCCAAGCTCGCGCTTGATCTTTTCCGAAGATGCCACCAAAACCGCAGGGTCGCCTGCGCGGCGGGGGGCGACTTCGGCGGGGATCGAGTGGCCGGTGACCTCTCGGCACATCTCAATCACTTCAAGCACAGAGTATCCATCACCCGAGCCAAGATTGAAGATGCGGTGTTCGCCCGCAACGTTAGATTCCAGTGCCAGGATGTGGGCGTCGGCGAGATCGCGGATATGAATGTAGTCGCGGATGCAGGTGCCGTCTTGTGTCGGCCAATCATCGCCAAAGACGAAAATCTTGTCCCGGTAGCCCATTGCAACCTGCAGGACCAGAGGGATGAGGTGGGTTTCAGTCTTGTGGTTCTCACCAATGGAGCCATGGGCGCCAGCGACGTTGAAGTACCGCAGGCTGGTCGCCGCGAGACCATATGCGTTGCAGTAGGAGGTGATCGCGTAGTCGATGGCGAGTTTCGTGGCACCATACGGATTCGTCGGGTGCGTGGGTGCAGTCTCTTCGATGGGGACTTGGTCCGGCTCCCCGTAGGTTGCGGCGGTCGAGGAGAACACCAGAGACTTCACGTCGTGGCGCCGCATCGCGTCGAGGAGCGTCAGCGACACCCCAAGGTTGTAGTGCCAATATTCGGCAGGATCTTCCATCGACTCGCCGACAAGTGAACGAGCTGCGAAGTGCAACACCCCATCCACATCACCAGCAGCTAAGACCTCATCGATCACATCGTCGATGGTGCCGGCGACGAGCTCGGCACCAGAGGGCACAGCATCTGGGTTTCCGGTGCTGAAGTCGTCGATAATGACCACTTTGTGGCCCGCTTCCAAGAGTGCATCGGCGCAGACGCTACCGACGTACCCGGCGCCACCAGTAACTACAAGCTTCATATCGTCCTAGTCCGTGATCTCGACGCGCAGTGCGTGGGCGAATTCTGGGGCTATCTCGACGGTTTCGTCGTCAACAGTGGTCACGACCACGCCGCCGTCGTTTGTGGGGGTGATGGTGACCTCTTCACCTACCAGATCGCCGAGACGGACTAACGGATCCTGCACGTTGGTTCCCTGTTGGAGGATCTCGTTAATTTGCTTTACGACGACCTTGGTTGGGGCGTCCAGCCGCAAGTCGATGACTCGGGTACCAGCTTGGGAATGCGCACTAGATGACCCCAGTGTGTCTTCGATCGAGGGGATCGGGTTGCCAAATGGGGAGCGGCTCGCATCCGCGAGAACATCGATGACTCGACGCTCCACCGCGTCGCTCATAACGTGTTCCCAGCGGCACGCTTCGTCGTGCACCTGATCGATGTCGAGCTTGAGGATGTCGGTGAGCAGGCGTTCAGCGAGACGGTGCTTGCGCATCACCGAAGTTGCCAGTGCTCGGCCCTCGGAAGTCAGCGAAAGTGAGCGATCACGCTCCACGACGATCAACCCGTCGCGTTCCATGCGCGCGACCGTCTGAGAAACGGTTGGGCCGGACTGTTCGAGCCGCTCCGCGATGCGGGCGCGAAGGGGAGTGATGCCCTCTTCTTCCAACTCATACACCGTGCGCAGATACATCTCTGTGGTGTCGACGAGATCACGCATGAGAGTGTTCCTTCCCGTGGCTTGAATAACAGCGTCCACTGTAGTGCAGGGTGGGGCGCTGCGAACGTCAAAAGACCCGGTGGGGCCACCGGGTCAGGACTGCTTGTGCTTAGAGCGCGTAATCGCGCAATCGGTCGGCGCGATCACCAACGCGAAGCTTGGCCATCACCTCGCGCTCGATCTGACGGACTCGCTCGCGCGAGAGACCATACTGTCGGCCGATCTGATCAAGCGTGCGGGGCACGCCATCGGTCAGTCCGTACCGCAAACGGATCACATCCTGCTCGCGCTGTTCGAGCCCGTTGATGATGTCCTCGATATCGTCGTGGCGCAGGGTGGAGACCACAGCGTCTTCAGCGTCAGTTGCCTCGGCATCCTCGATAAAGTCGCCGAGGGGTGCTTCCTCGTCCGCACCAACCGGCATGTCCAAGCTCACCGGGTCGCGGGATTGGCGGAGCAGCATCTCGATCTTGGACTCGGGGATGCCAGACTCCTCTGCGAGTTCCTCGTTCGTCGGCTCGCGGCCCAGGGACTGGTACATCTCGCGACGGATGCGGGAGAGTTTATTGACCTGCTCCACAAGGTGGACTGGGAGACGGATCGTGCGGGACTGGTCAGCCATGCCACGGGTAATCGCCTGGCGGATCCACCACGTGGCGTAGGTGGAAAACTTGAAGCCCTTCGAATAGTCGAACTTCTCCATGGCGCGGATCAAGCCCAAGTTGCCTTCTTGGATGAGATCCAGCAGCGGCATCCCACGGCCGGTGTAGCGCTTCGCAAGAGAGACAACGAGACGGAGGTTGGCTTCGAGGAGGTGAGCGCGAGCTTTGCGTCCTTCCTTCGCCAGGATCTTCAAATCGCGCTTCATGGCGCGGGTGAGCTCCACGTCCGGATCATCCAATAAGTGCTGGGCGTACAGGCCGACCTCGATCTGCTGGGCGAGCTCAACCTCTTCCTCAGCATCGAGAAGCGCAGTTTTGCCAATACCGTTCAGATAGACACGAACCAGATCCGCAGATGGGTTGTCGTTCGTCTGATTTCGGCGACTGCCGCGGTCGACCTCTTCGGTCTCCGTGGCGTTGGCATGATCCGGTTGAGTCATGTGGCGTTGCCTCCTCGATCACTGAATTGATCACTGAGTTTTTGAATCCACCCAATAAACGCCCTGCGTCCCGAATTTGTTCCCGGTGTTACATCCCCGGGTGAGTTGTGCGTTCAGATTCGCACCCGTTCTGATATAAGTCCTGCTAGAGGCGAAATGTGAGCTTAATCACGATTCAACGACGACGGTAAAGGGACCCTCATTCACGCTTTCCACCTTCATCTTGGCTCCAAACCGCCCTTCCTCGATATGGATACCACGAGAGCGGAGCTCCTCTGCGATCTTTGCTATCACGGGTTCGGCTACCTCGCCGGCTGCGGCATCTGCCCACGATGGTCGCCGGCCCTTCGCTGTGCGCCCCATGAGCGTGAACTGGCTGACCAAAAGTACTGGCGCGCCGGCGTCGACAACGGAGCGCTCGCCTTCAAGAATGCGTAGCTCAGCTATCTTGCGCGCCATGGTCTCCCAGGAGGAAGCGTCGTCATCCGCCCCTACACCGACGAGGGCGAGCACGCCGCCAGTCTCCGGACACTCGATAGCCCCAACCGTCTCGCCATCTACGGTTACCGACGCGCGTGAAACTCGTGTGAGTACCGCCTTCATCTTCTATTCCTTCCGCTGGGTTGTCGGAGAAATCACCTCGGCGATCTCCGCAGGGACCACGATGCCATGTCTGATCAAATCCACGATGGCTGCCGCCGCAGTGGTCTCGAGTCCCTGCATCTGGTTCTCCGATGTCATGGAACGGGACGCGGCGAAGAGGCCGACGACATCTCGAAGCGATAGCCCCTGAGGGTGGAGTCCTGCGAGCACCGCGCGCACTCCGGCGTCAATTTCATGGGAGAACCTCGGGCCGTCGGTTCGGCTGACTCGGGTGACTTCGCGTGTGAATCCGATCCCCGCCGAGGTATCCGCAAGGCTTACTTCTTCGAGGGCGACTCCAGGGCGTACTACAAAGGTGGAGTCGAGCAGCTCGTCAGCGCTTCGGCCGCGCAACCACCCAGCTCGCAGGAAGTATTCCTCCACTTCCGGTCCCAGTGGGTCGCTGAACGGCTGACGCAATTCCTCGGCGGTGACCTCGGACGGCGCATCGCCGATGTCCCGGATAAAGACCCAGCCGAAGCCGACGGCGTGCACGTGATGCTCATCGAAATGAGAAAGCCAAGCATCGGTGCGCTTTATAGCCTCGCGCGAGCGCGGGTCGAGCGATTCGTCCTTCAACCAAGTGGACACGTACATCCCGGGGTCCACTACATCACGCTGCAGGACCCACGCGCTCACTCCGGTGGAAGGAATCCAGCCGGCGACTCGGGACTGCCATGGCTCGTCCAAGGTGTGCACCCACGCACCGAGGATGCATGCGGTTCCATCAACCGCGAGATGGTTGCACGCCTCTCCGACGACGAGCTCAGTTGCGCCGTCAAGTGAGAGCCCGGAATCGCGGTAGACGTGGCCCACCTCCGGCAGACCGACGACGAACGGCGGGTTGGCCACGATCCGGTCGAAACGCTCATCGGCCACGGGCTCGAACCATGCCCCCTGTCGAAGTTCGACGTTTCGTATGCCGTTAGCCGCCAGATTCACTTTCGCGAGTTCAAGCGCTCGCTGGTGAATGTCGGTCGCCACCACGCGCTCCGCGGCATCCGCCTGCGCGAGCGCCTGTACCCCGGAACCGGTGCCCAGGTCGAGGACAGTTTCGACAGGGGACAGTGGGGTAGCGGCCAATAGAGAAAGCGACGCGGCGCCGACGCCGAGCACATGGTCGTGGCCCGGAACGAGGTCGGTCACAGAGGCATCGCAGTCCGAGACGACGATGCGGTCGTGGCCGGCAACGACGTGGGGACGCACGTCGAACGCCACCTCCAGATCGCCGGAGGGGGTGTCGCGGATCAAAGAGTCGTCGATAAGCGAAAGTGCAAGCCTTGAGCCGAGCAGATCTGCAACCTGGTCTCCTGGCAGTGGGCGACGCAGGAGGAAGAAGCGGATGAGCCCGTCAAGCTGCGTGCCGGCGTGGGTGGCGGCGAGGACGACGCCTGGTTCGCCGCGGTAAAGGGCCTCGGTGGCATCCGGTCCGAGATGAGCGGCGATGCCGTCCGCCGTGAAGTTGGCTGCGGTGAGGATATCGACGAGATCCCGCATGACCTGCGGTTTCGGGGTGGGATGAGACAAGGCGGATCCTTCTGGCCAGGGATTAAGGCAAATCGTCGTGGTCGATGATAGTGGGGCGGTCTGCAGGCCCATCCGCTTCGAGCTGCGCCTGGCGGGCAGCTTCAAGGCGCATGGCCTCGCGTGCGGCCGCGGGCTTGTAGACGTTCTTCTGGCGTGAATCGCGGACCTCGCCCTGGCCGTTGGCGATCATGACGGAAATCCACGGCAGCGGCACCGAGATAGTGAACAGAACTGCAGCGATCCACCAGTTGTCGAACACGAACCCGGAAAGCAGCGCCAGGGCAATGAACGGCAAGCGCAGACCCTGCAGGATTGCGTACTGCATTTCACGGCTGCGGCGGTTCTGCTCTGGGGTGTGCTGCGCGTCAGTGATCAATGCGCGCTGGGTTCGCCTGCGGCGGGTTTTGCGCGACGCGGGCAGTTCCGCATCCACGTCGACCGTGTTCGGGTCGTCGAAATGCCCATCCGCAGCGCTCATGGTCTCCGAGGGTAGCCCTCCGGCTTAAGTTCCGGCGAGTTGTGGTGCATGATGGGAGGCGTGAAAACGACGACGAAGACTCTTGAGCGTACCGACCTACGGGAAGATTCAGCGTCAACCACCGACGACGGAACCCCGAAGTTCTTCCACTACGTGAAGAAGGATCAGATCGTGGATTCCGCTATCTCGGGCAAGATGGTCGTCGCACTGTGCGGGGAAACGTTTCCGGTGAAGAAGCAGGCGAAACCGGGTTCACCGGTGTGCGCCGAGTGCGAGCGCATTTACAAGGGGTTGCGCCGGCGGTGACTGTGCCCAGTGCAGGGCCTCAGCTGCGTGCGTGGCAGCAGGAGGCCCTCGACGCATTTTTGGCGGAGATGCCGCGAGACTTCCTCGCAGTGGCGACCCCGGGCGCGGGTAAGACGACGTTTGCCTTGACCCTTGCCAGCCGGTTGGTGGAAACCAAGGCTGTCCAGCGCGTGATCGTGGTGGTGCCGACGGAGCACCTGAAGCACCAGTGGTCTGACGCGGCCAAGCGCTTCGGGCTCTCCCTGGATCCGAACTTCACCAATTCCTCCGCGGTGAATGCTGCCTACGACGGCATCGTGGTCACCTACGCGCAGGTGAGCATGCATCCGTTCAAGCACCACGCGGTGGCATCGGCGCGGCGCACCCTGGTCATCTTGGATGAGATCCACCACGCAGGCGACTCCAAGAGCTGGGGCGACGGTGTCTACGAGGCGTACAACGACGTGGAGCATCGCCTCGCACTCACGGGTACTCCGTTTCGCTCGGACGATTCGCAGATCCCGTTTGTGCGCTACGACGAGGACGGCGAAGGCCATCTGGTGTCCCAGTCGGACTACACCTACGGCTACGCCGAAGCGCTGCGTGACGGTGTCGTGCGCCCGGTGGTGTTCCTGGCTTACTCCGGCGAAGCTCAGTGGCGCGACTCCGCCGGCGAGGAATACTCCGCGCGCCTCGGCGAGCCCCTGAACCCGGAGCAGACTGCGAAGGCGTGGCGCACCGCGCTCGACCCGAAAGGTGATTGGATCGCCGCGGTGCTCACCGCCGCGCACACCCGCCTGCAAAAGGTTCGCACAAACATGCCCGATGCAGGCGGGCTGGTGATTGCCACCAACAAGACCACGGCGCGTGCCTATGCGCGCATCCTCGAACGTTTAAGTTCGACTCCGGTCACTGTGGTGCTTTCCGACGAAGCTGGCGCCTCGGAGCGAATCGACGAGTTCTCCCAATCCACGTCCGAATGGATGGTGGCGGTGCGCATGGTCTCCGAAGGTGTGGACGTGCCGCGCCTTGCCGTGGGGGTGTACGCCACCTCCGCGTCCACACCGCTGTTCTTCGCCCAGGCGATCGGACGCTTCGTTCGTTCGCGCCTGCCGGGCGAGTCAGCGTCCGTGTTCCTGCCGTCGGTGCCGGTGCTGCTCCGCCTCGCAGAGGACATGGAGGTCTCCCGCGACCACGTGCTGGGCAAACCACACCGCGAATCGGGCTGGTCGGATGAGCTGCTCGAGCAAGCGAACCGCACCCAGAACGAGCCCGATGAGGAGCCGAATTACCAAGCCATCGGTGCGTCGGCAGAGCTCGATTCGCTGATTTTCGACGGCTCGACTTACGGCACCCCGACAGTGGCCGGCTCGGAGGAGGAACAGGATTTCCTTGGTCTGCCTGGGTTGTTAGACGCGGAGCAGGTGAAGACGCTGTTGCGCAAGCGCCAGAGCGATCAGCTCGATGCCCGGGAGGCCGAGGAGCGTGCCCGGAAGGCCGCTGAACGCGAAGCTCGGGAGAGGGCCAAGGTGCTGGGGGAGCCGGCACCCGGTCAAGCCGCTGGATCGAATGGAGACATCCTCGCCTCCGCCAGCGCAGGGGGCGCCGCTCCAGTGAGTGCTGGCGAGGAGATTCCTCAACTGCGCAAGGAACTCAACGCCCGGGTAGCTATCGTTGCAGGCAAGACTGGCAGGCCCCACGGTGCGATTCATACCGAGGCCCGCAAAGCGTGCGGTGGTCCGCCGACTGCCCTGTGTAACGCCGAGCAGCTGCGCGAGCGCATCGCCTACCTCCGCGACTGGTGAACGGGGCTCGGTGCCTCCACATGTACGATGGGGCACACTTTTTACAAACAACAAGAGAGGTTCGCTATGACGTATAACCCGAACGGCGGTCGCAACGACGGGCCGGATCCTTCCGGGTTCAACCATCCGGAGGGGTACTCGGCCTACGATTCGGGCCAGTCCGGGTTCGACCAGGCCGACTACGGGCAGCCTTACCACGGCGAGCAGTCATACGGCCAGCCTGGCGCCTTCGGTGGACAGGCGGTGCCGCAGCAGGACAACAACCTGGCGCTTGCCTCGCTCATCGTCGGCATTATCGGCCTCGTCTTCATTGTGCTGTTCTTCCCGCTAGCTATCGTGCTCGGATTGGTGGCCATCGTGCTCGGCGTGATGGGCATGCGACGGGCTAAGGCGATCGAAGAAACAAACCAGTACGGGGTGCAGACTTCGCGCCGGGGTTTCGCCATCGGCGGTCTGGTGACGGGCATCATTGCGACCGTGGTTTCCGTCATCCTCATGGTCTTAGGCGTGAAGATTGCGCAGGATCTGGTGGACAGCGGAGTCGTCGAGGCCTGCGAGCAGTACGTCGGAGACAATAAGGCGTTGGAAGAATGTCTGGAGCGAGAGCTGGAGAATAACCCCAACTTCCCGAAGTAGAAGTTTCGAAAGGGCCCCGGTTTGACACCGGGGCCCTTTGATGTAGCTACCGCAGGCCTGCTGCCTAGTCCAGGTAGTCGCGCAGCACCTGCGAGCGAGACGGGTGGCGCAGCTTCGACATCGTCTTCGATTCAATCTGGCGAATGCGTTCACGGGTCACGCCGTAGACCTGGCCGATCTCGTCCAGCGTCCGCGGCATGCCGTCGGTAAGCCCGAAGCGCAAACGCACAACGCCTGCCTCGCGCTCGGAGAGCGTGTGCAGCACATCCTGCAGCTGATCCTGGAGGAGCGTGAACGACACGGCATCGACCGCGACGACTGCTTCCGAGTCCTCGATGAAGTCGCCGAGCTGGCTGTCGCCCTCATCGCCGATCGTCTGGTCGAGGGAGATCGGCTCGCGAGCGTACTGCTGGATCTCGAGGACCTTCTCCTCGGTGATGTCCATTTCCTTGGCCAGCTCCAGCGGCGTCGGTTCGCGCCCCAGGTCCTGCAGCAGCTCGCGCTGGATGCGGCCAAGCTTGTTGATCACCTCGACCATGTGCACCGGAATGCGGATGGTGCGTGCCTGGTCCGCCATTGCACGGGTAATCGCCTGGCGGATCCACCAGGTGGCGTAGGTGGAGAACTTGTAGCCCTTTGAGTAGTCGAACTTCTCCACCGCGCGGATCAGGCCCAGGTTGCCTTCCTGGATCAAGTCCAGGAACGCCATACCGCGGCCGGTGTAGCGCTTTGCCAACGACACCACTAGACGCAGGTTTGCCTCCAAGAGGTGGTTCTTTGCCTTGCGGCCATCACGTGCCACCGCGCGCAAGTCACGCTTCAGCGCCGGCGTGAGTTTCGCTTCCTTGTCGCCATCTTCGGTTGCGCGTTGCATCTCATCAAGCCGGTACTGGGCGTACAGGCCAGCCTCGATGCGCTTCGCCAGGGAGACCTCCTGCTCGGCATCGAGCAGCGCGACCTTGCCGATCTGCTTCAGGTACGCACGTACGGAGTCGGCGGAGGCGGTGAGCTGCGCGTCCTTACGTGCCTGGCGCAGTGCCGCCGATTCCTCGATGTCCCAGACGGAAGCTCCGGCATCCTCCTCGGAGCCATCTTCGTCGTCCTCATCATCGTCGGACTCAGCTTCGTCGTCGCCCAACTCGTCGTCACCCAGGTCGTCGCTGAGCGGGTCGTCGAAGTCGTCCTCTTCCTCGTCGTCGATTAGCTCGGGGTCGTAATCGATGTCACCGGACTCCTCGGAGTCTTCGATGCCGTCAGCGTCGTCCAAACCGTCGACATCCTCAACGGAGGTGTCCACCAGCGCGTCGTCCCCACCATCGAGCGCTTCGGTAGAGGCCGCCATCTTGGCTGACTTCTTCACCGTCTTTTTCGCGGTCTTCTTGGTGGCCTTCTTCTTTGCGGCTTTTTTCGCCGTCTTCTTCGCCGTCTTCTTCACCGCTTTCTTGGCGGATTTCTTGGCGGTCTTTTTCGCCGTTTTCTTCGCCGGTGCCCCGGCTGCCTCCGCTGCGCCGTCGGACACGTTCACCGCCGCCTGATCGACGGGGTTGTTGCCTGAAGCTTCGCTGGCTACCACGTACGCCCTTTCGACTGTCGGATACTTCCCGCGCTCTCACGGTCTTCGCCATGGCGCGCCCCCTGGATGGGTGCTAGCCAACCAGGGTACGGGCTTACGCCCTATATTTCAGAACGCCCATAATAGCAATAGTTTGCCGGATTCTATTCCCGTGCCCCACCGTAGCTCGGCCAGAAGAGCAGTTTGCTTATCGACGCACCTTTGATCCGCCTAGAGTTACGGAGCAACATGCTCGTGCGCTGCCATAGCTGCGCCCACGATGCCCGCCCGGTTGCGAAGCCTGGCAGCAATCACCGGCACGTGAACGGTGAGCTCCGGGACCCATTTCTCCGCCTTACGGGAAATTCCGCCGCCCACAATGAACGCAGTGGGGTTGAACAGTCGGTCGTATTCTTTCAGCACGAGATCGACGCGCTTGGCCCACTTTTTGTAGCTCAGGTCTTCTGCGTCCTTGACGGCGGAGGAAGCCATGTGCTCGCACTCCGTGCCGTCGATAAGCAAATGTCCCAGTTCTGTGTTGGGGAACAGCTTGCCTTCAGCGAAGAAGGCCGAGCCGATGCCTGTGCCGAAGGTGAGGAAGATGACGGCGCCTTGCTTGGCGTCGGCTTCGCCGAAAGCGACCTCGGCGAGACCTGCGGCGTCCGCGTCGTTGAGCACTGCGATCTCGCGGCCGCCAAGCTGGTGGGTGAGCAGTTCGTGCACGTTGGTGCCGATCCATGAGGGGTCGATGTTCGCTGCGGTCATGGCCACCTGGTGCTTGATCACGGACGGAAGCGCGATTCCCACCGGGCCGTCCCATTCGAGCTGACGGAGGACTTCCGCGACCGTCTCTGCGACAGCTTCCGGTGTCGCGGGTTTCGGCGTGGTGATCTTGACCCGTTCCGAGACGAACTCGCCGGTATCGAGGTCCACGATCGCGCCCTTGATGCCTGATCCTCCGACGTCGACACCTGCGCCGAGATTGTTTCCCACTGCCACCTTGGTCATGCCAGGCAGTGTACAAAACCCCCGATGCCGGGGCACGATGGAGAGCATGCACGAATCGAATCCCAACGTTGCCACCGCTGAGGCACTGCGCGACCTTGCCCTCGACATTGCTGCCGATGCCGCTGACCTGATTGCCAACCAGCGTGACTTCCTGTCCAAGCACGGGTCGATCGCCCAAGTCACCAGCACGAAGACATCTGCCGTCGACCCGGTGACGGCGGTGGATAAAGCTGCGGAGCAGCGGATCACTGAACGGCTGCGCGAGGCGCGCCCGGATGACGGGATTGTGGGCGAAGAAGGCGCAAACATCGCTGGAACCACAGGAATCGACTGGGTGGTAGACCCAATCGATGGCACCGTGAACTTCCTTTACGGGCTGCCGGTGTACGCGGTTTCGCTTGGGGTTGCGGTGAACGGTGAACTTACCGCAGGGGCGGTGATCAACGTCGCAAACGGAGATGTGTATGCCGCCGCGGTGGGATGCGGTGCCTTTGTGGAGCGGCAGGAAAAGCGCACGGCACTGCGCGCCTCGCGGGCGCAGGACACGGAAACCGCGCTGGTGGCTACCGGTTTCTCCTACAACGCGAACTGGCGCGGCAAGCAGGCAGAGATGCTGCGTAAGATCCTGCCGAACGTGCGCGATATTCGCCGCTTAGGGTCTGCCGCGCTTGATCTCTGCCACGTGGCTGAAGGCAGGGTCGATGCGTACTACGAGCACGCCACCCATCCGTGGGATTACGCAGCGGGCGCCGTGATTGCCGCCGAAGCAGGCGCGACCGTGCGGCACCCGGGGTTGGCCGATAGAGCTGAGATTGGCGCGCCGCTCATCGCTGCCGCACCAGGGTTGTGGGACAGCCTCTACGAGCTGCTTGAAACGGCGGGTGCTACAAACGCGCTTGAAGCGTGATTCCTCCCCCGCTACCCCTATTGAGCAGGAGGGATGACAGACGCACCCCGGTGTTTTAGTATTCCGCTGAAAGCGCGCTGGACAGCGCGTGAAAAAGGCACTGCTTTAGCTGGAGGATTTCGCGTCATGGCTACCGACTACGATGCGCCGCGTCGTCGCATGGACGACGACATCGAGACTGATTCGCTCGAGGGCCTGAAGGCCGCCGAGGTTGCTGGAAGCAGCATGGATGACGATGGCGAAATCGTGGAGCCGTTCGAGCTGCCCTCCCAGGATCTCTCCGGCGAGGAGCTCAACGTCGAGGTGAAGCCGCGCCAGGAAGACGAGTTCACCTGCGCATCGTGCTTCCTAGTGCAAAACCGTAAGCGTCTCGCGCGCGTTGAGCCGGACGGCTCGATGATCTGCCTCGACTGCGAGTAGGTCCAGTCGGGTTTAGCCGTTAGTCAGCCGTTAGTCGTTTGCTGTTCCGGAACGAACGCTGCAAGAACCGCTTCGGGGTTGCGGGCAGACACCATCCAATACGGGGTGGGGTCGTTTGGATCATCGAGCACGAGCAGCACGTGCTCAGGGACCCAAGCGTGTGAGACGAGGAATGCCGCTGGATCGAGCTGCCGCCCGAGCGCATTCTGCCGCGCGGAAAGCGGGACCACCATTGACCGCGTGACAACCGAGTCTGGCAGGTTGGCGCCGTCGACCGTGAGCCAGCGGGTGCCGTCTGGATCCGCCTCTACGCGCACCACTGTGCTGGAAAGCCACGTAAGGAACCAACCGATCAGTGCGCCGACCACAATGAGCGGGACGACGAACCACCACACATTGCGGTTCAAAGCGAACTGGGCAGAAAGCAGCAGGGTCAGACCGAGACCTGCCGCCCACCAGTACCACGGAACCCACTGCCGCTCCGAGTAAAGCACCTGGGGTGCCGAGGCTGCGGCGCCAGAGACGGCTCCAGACTTCGAAACGTTGTTGTCGGTCACGGTTTCAAACTTTAGTTGAGGGTCAGAGCCGCCCACACCCGGGCTGGTCGAAGCTGCGGAGCGGGTGCTGCCGTACCCTGTGCTACGTGACGACTCCAGACTCTGCTGATGCGTTTACGACCCTGCCGCCGACCCTGCCGCCAATTCGTGTGAAGCGGCTCGATGCTGAGCTGCCCCTGCCCAAGCGCGCTCATCTTGGAGACGCTGGTGCCGATCTGCACGCCGCGGAAGACGTGACACTGCAACCGGGGCAGCGCGCGCTCGTGGGCACCGGCATCGCCATCGCGCTGCCGCTGGGGACCGTCGGGTTAATCCATCCCCGCTCCGGGCTTGCTGCAAAGCACGGCCTGACCATCGTGAACGCACCGGGAACCGTTGATGCCGAGTACCGCGGCGAGCTGAAGGTGTGCCTCTTGAACACCGATGCCTCCCAGCCCTTCGAGGTCACCCGCGGGATGCGTATTGCGCAACTGGTGGTTCAACGTGTTGAACTGGTCGAGTTCGAAGAGGTTGACGAGCTCGATGCTACGGCCCGCGGCGCGGCCGGCTACGGCTCAACGGGTACGCACTAGACGCGCAAGGCCTACTAGGCCCACTTCCAGGGCCTCCGCATCCTGAGAGATCGGCGATTAGGCTCGGAATACGTAAAGCAACACGCAGAAACGCGACGAAGTACCGTTTTAAACCCCGATACAGAAAGCGAGTACGCAATGGCATTGTGGCCGTTCGGCAAGAAGAACACCGGAAGCAACACTGGGCCTGACGCAAACGAGCCGCAGGATGCAGCGGTGCACCCAGAGGAGGTTGTTACGGAGCCTGAGAGTGACTCGGCCGGACAGGCCCAGGCGGAAACATTAGCCGGTGACGCGGATACGGAGCTGAGCGGAGCGCCTTTGCTCGAGGACTATGACCCGGTGAACGGCTCGACGGGCCCCTTCGACGGCGACTCGGTGGAGATCGAGGACTTTGACTTCACCGACTTCTCCGAAGTCACGCTAAACCTTGGCTCAATGCAGGTGCCGCTGCCGAAGGGCTCGCAGGTGCAGGTGGAGATGGGCGAGCAAGGCCCGAAGATGATTCACATTGTCACCCAGTACGGCCGTTTGACCCCCGTTGCTTTTGCCGCTCCGAATAAGGGAGGGCTCTGGGAAGAGTCGATCGAAGAGATTGCCGACGGGATGCGCTCCGAGGGCATGCCGGTCAGCTTCGAGATGGGCCCGTGGGGCAGGGAAGTTGTGGGCACTGGTACGAACGGTGCCATCCGCATCATCGGTGTGGATGGTCCGCGTTGGCTGTACCGTGTCACCGCCGCTGCACCCGCTGGCCGGGAGGAAGGCATGACGGAACTCGCGCGCGAGACCGTGGCGCGCTCCTTCGTTTACCGAGGGCAGGATGCAATCCTCGCCGGCAACTCGCTACCCGTGACGCTGCCGACACAGCTGGCGCAGCAGGTGCAGCAGGCGGTGCAGGCGCGCGCAGCGCAGCAGGACGGCGCTGAGGGGCAAGTACCGGCTGGCGGGAACCCAAACGCGCTGCAAGATGCGCTTCGCCAGATCATGGAATACAACAACCCGGAAAACCCGAACCGCCAGTAATGCCCTCGACCTCACCACTGCCCACCCTCAAAATTGACCGAATCGCGCACGGCGGTGACGGCATCGGCACCGATGCCGATGGCAGGGTGGTCTTCGTCAGAGGTGCCGTGCCGGGAGACACCGTCCTCGCTCACGTGACTCAAGCGAAGAAGCGCTGGGCTCGCGCGGAGCTCGACGAGATAGTTTCGGTGTCCGATCTCCGCGTCCCCCATGCGTGCCCCGCGGCTGCGGCGGGGGCCGGATGCTGCGACTACAGTCACATCGACCCCGCAGCTCAACTCGGGTTAAAGCTCGAGGTGCTGGCCGGCCAGTTGCGATCGCTTGCGAAGGGGTCGACGGTGTTCGACGGCACCGTATTTGCCCCCGGCATTCAATCCGCTATTGAGACGATCGGGCTGCAACCACACCAAGGGTGGCGCACGCGCGTGCGCCTTGGTGTCGACGCCGAGGGGCGGGCCGGGGTTCGGCGCGCGCGCTCGAACGATGTCGTTGCATCGGAACAGTGCACCCAGCCGGTGGAAGGATTACTCGATGGGCTGGTGGGGGAGCAACGATTCACCCCGGGAAGCGAAGTGGTCGCGGTTCGCGACTCCGAGGCTGCCCGCCACGTCGTGGAGATTGCGCGCAGCCCGCGTGGTCGCCGCGCGGAGAGCGTGACCACGGTGAAGGGGGGCTCTGGCGAGGTCGTCGAACACCTCGAGAGCCCGGCGGGACATCATGCGTTTCGCTTCCCTGCGACCGCGTTTTGGCAGGCCCATAAAGCTGCGCCGCAGCACTACGCCGATGTGATCCGCGAATGGGGCGCGGCTAACTACTCGCGAGAGACGGCGTGGGACCTCTACGGCGGGGTCGGCGCGTTCGTGCCTGCCATTCACGCTGCGACCGGAGGTTCGCGCATCCACACCGTGGACAGCTCGGCAGCGGCGACCTCGGAGACCCAGGACGCGCTTGCAGGGATGTCGGTTGAGGTGCATCAAAGGCGGGTTGAAGGGGCCGTCGATAAGCTTGAAGCCCCTGGACTTGTGGTGTTGGACCCGCCGCGTGCAGGTGCTGGGGAAACGGTCGTTTCGGCTGTGGCTGCTGCGTCGCCAGAGCGGGTCATCCATATCGGGTGCGACCCGGCGACGCTGGCGCGCGACCTCGCGGCATGGGGCCGTGGGGGCTATGCGGTGTCGCGCATGATGCTTGTCGACGCCTTCCCGGCGACGCATCACTTTGAGACGCTGGTGTTGCTCGAGCCGCGGGCACCAAAGCGTTAACGAATGACAGAGGCCCGCGTGTAAGATTGCGGGGAAGTACGGAACTTCGGTCAAGGAGCGCATTTCTACTGTGAGACTGCTAGACGCAATTGCTTCCCCGGCAGACTTGAAGAAGCTGTCGCAGGAAGAGTTGGGCCAGCTCGCGGACGAAATTCGGCAGTTGCTGATTGAGAAAGTCTCAGCAACAGGCGGCCACCTCGGGCCGAACCTCGGTGTGGTGGAGCTGACGATCGCGCTGCATAGCGTGTTCAACTCGCCGAATGACCCGATTATTTTTGACACCTCGCACCAGTCCTACGTGCACAAGATTCTCACCGGGCGCGCGGACCAGTTTGACACGCTGCGGAAGAAGGACGGGCTGTCCGGCTACACTTCGCGGGCCGAGTCGGAGCATGACTGGACGGAGTCTTCGCACGCGTCTGCGGCGCTGTCGTATGCCGACGGGTTGGCGAAGGCGAAGCAGCTCAGCGGCAACGGTTCAGACCACGTTGTCGCCGTGGTCGGCGACGGCGCACTGACCGGCGGCATGTGCTGGGAAGCGCTGAATAACATTGCGGCGGGCGAGCGCAACGTCGTGATCGTGGTCAACGACAACGGCCGCTCCTACGCACCGACCATCGGCGGGTTTGCCCGCAACCTGACGCGCCTGCGCGACCAGTTCGCGCAGATCCGGATCCAGCCCGGCTACGACGAGGTGATGCAGTCCGGCAAGAAGACGCTTAAGTCGCTGGGGTGGGTCGGGGAGCGCACGTTTGAGGCGCTACAGGCACTGAAGGCGGGCGTGAAGCATCAGGTGGTGCCAACGGAAATGTTCTCCGAGCTGGGCATGAAATACGTCGGCCCGGTCGAGGGGCACGACCTGAAGGCACTGACCAACGCGTTCCAGTACGCGTGGCAATACGAGGGCCCGCTGATCATTCACGTGGCGACGGAAAAGGGCCACGGTTTCGCTCCCGCGGTGAACGACGAGGCCGACCAGATGCATTCCACCGGCGCTATCGACCCGGTGACGGGTGAGGCGTTGGCTGCGACCCCGCCAGGGTGGACCGCCGTATTCACCGAGGAGCTGCTGAAAGCCGGCCATGAGCGCAAAGATATTGTGGCCATTACCGCCGCGATGGCTGGCCCGACCGGGCTAGTGCCGTTTGCGGAGCAGTTCCCGGACCGCTTTTTTGACGTGGGCATTGCAGAGCAACATGCGGTGGCCTCTGCGGCAGGTCTCGCGCTTGGCGGCATGCACCCGGTAGTGGCGGTGTACTCCACGTTCTTGAACCGCGCATTCGACCAGATGCTGATGGACGTCGGGTTGCTCGGCCAGCCGGTGACGTTTGTGCTGGACCGCGCCGGAGTTACAGGTTCAGACGGGGCCAGCCACAACGGCGTGTGGGACATGGCGATCTCCTCGATCGTGCCGGGCAGCCGTATCGCGGCACCCCGCGATCCAGCCAGGTTGCGGGAGGAATTCAGTGAGGCCATTGCGATTGACGACGGTCCGACCGTTGTCCGTTTCCCCAAAGGCGCCGTCGCGGGCGACATTGAGGCAATCGAACGACTCGACAACGGTGTAGATGTCCTCCGGGTTCCGGAGGAGCTCGCAGAGAGCGCGGACGCGGACGAGACGCTCGAGGTCCTCATCGTTGCCGTTGGCACCTTTGCCGAAGCCGCTCTCGAGGTCGCCGAGGCGGTCGAGACGGACGGCATCCGGTGCACGGTTGTCGACCCCCGCTGGGTGATTCCGGTGTCGAAAGACATCGCGGAGCTTGCAGTGCAGTCGGATCTGGTAGTGGTCTACGAAGACGGCATCATCCGGGGTGGCGTCGGTTCCGCAGTCGCCGAGGCCCTCTCTGCCGCTGAGATCGACGTGCCGGTGCGCCAGCTTGCGTTCCCGGACGTTTTCCCGCCTCACGCCTCGCGCGGCGAGATTTTGGCGATGTATGGCCTAGACGCTGTTTCGGCCGCGCAACAGGTGCGCGAGTGGGCGCTGGGACTTGCTGACCGAGACGACAGTGACGCCAGTGACGCCAGTGGCACCAGTGACGCCAGTGGCACTGACGGCGGTGCGGGAAACACGTCGCTGCATGTGGTCAACGAGTTCCGTTAGTTTTTCGGCAATCCCACCCGCCTAGCTGGCGGGTGCTGTACCAAGCAGCGCCACTGCGAACCGAGAGGAACGCTGCCGCGAGCATCGGGGCAACGATTTCGGCCTGCCACTGCCTGGCCCCAGCGGCGCACAGGCGGCGCACCGCAAAATCTGTGCCGCGGATCATCACTTCCCATTTCGCCTCGTCTGCTTCCGCTCGTTCAGCGGCAGCCTGCCAGATCACGTCGCGCAGCGTGGACGGCGCGAGTAAGTGTTCCGGGCTTATGCCCATCTTTGAAGCCCGCGCGGCAATGAGTTCGCGCGCCTCTACGTAAAACTGCCACGACTCAGGATGGTTTCGTTCCCAGTTCCCCTTCGAGGGCGGAGTCATCGGGTCACGAGGCGCGCGTTCCGGCCACTGGTCTCGGGGGTGGGCAAGTGCCGTTTCGATGTAGCCGAACCATTGCGCCGTAGCCCGTCTCTGACGGCCAGGAAACCCGTGCACACGGGCCAGTTCGCTCGGGGTAATTGGGACGGCTTTCCCGATCTCAATAATGACGCGGTTTGGAAGCACGACGCCGGGAGAGACATCGCGCTCGAGTGCTATAGCGTCGCGTTCGTGCCACAGTTCCTTTGCGATCTGGAGGCCCGCCTGCGTGCGCACCGCGGAAAGCCCTTTGAGGTCGCGCCACGTCTTCGGTTCCATAGGGGTAAGCGAGCGAGACTTGACAAGGTGCGCGAACTCCTCTTCGGCAAAGGAGAGGAAACCGCGTTGCTCAAGCTGCTCAGTTAAGGCGTCAGCGAGGTCATGGAGGTAAACGACATCGAGCGCGGCGTAGTCGAGCCAATCCCGGGGAAGCGGCAGGGTCGACCAGTCTTCGCGGCCGTGCCCCTTTTCCAACTCGACACCGGTAAACACTTGCACCATCGCGCCCAGGTTGGGTCGTTCAAAACCAGCGAACCGTGCGGCCAACTCGGTGTCGAACAACCTTCCTGGGTGTAATCCGAGCAGCGCCAGGCTCGCGAGATCCTCACCGGCAGCGTGCACGATCCAATCTGCACCGTTTACTACCGGACCGAGCTGCGCGGTGAGTTCCTCTCGGTGGCCTTCCGGTGCGAACAGGAACGTACCTGCATCGCGCCGGTGGATCTGAATCAGAAATGCCCGGTCGTCGTAGCGGAACGCAGAAGCACGCTCGGTGTCAATCGCGAACGGGCCGCGGCCAGAGGCCAGGGCACGTGCCGCCTGGGAAAACCCATTTGGGGTGGCTACAAGCTCGTATTCCAGGCGATGTTCCACAACGGGAAAGTGTACAGGGTGGCCCGGCTACTGCCTGCCCAACTCAGTGACGCCTTCCGGTGGGAGCCCGGCAACAAGCGCGAGCACCGCAGCAAATGCCTCGACGTGGGAGGACAAATCCAGCCCCTCAGCGGTCCAAGAGGCACGCATCTCCAACTGGTACGCGCGCGGCGGCCCGCCGATCTCTCCGAATCGAACAGATGCGGTAGAGGTGACGGTACCGCCCAGGTTGGTAAACCCGGCACCGGTCTCCGCCAGCGATTCGTTGAGCCACTGCCAAGCTACGTCGGGCAGGAGGGGGTCGGAAGCCACCGCGTCATCCATGTCCGCCTGGATGTAGGCCACCAGGCGCATGGAGCCCTCCCACGCCTCTTCGGCATCGGGGGAATGTAGCAGAATCAGACGCCCGAATGCATCTCCTTCGGAGTCGATGGGGACGTGTCCGTGGGCTTCTTCGCCAAGGTCAACTTCCAAGCCAATAGCGTGGCTGTACGGTGCCGGACGCTGGGGCGGGCGGATGGTGCCCAGGGTGATCTCTGGGCGCAGCTTGGCAGCGTGCATGGATTCCACTGCTGCCGAGAATTCGGCGGGTGTCGCAGCCTGCGTTGCCGCAGCGTCGCTGCCGTTTCCACCGTTGCCGGCACCGCCGACGGCGCTGACGGTCGGGGCGGGAGAGGTGTCCGAATGCTTCACAGCACCCAAAGGTATCGAGACGGCTGTCAGTTTGGTGGGAGGCGCGCCGTCCAGCCACCGTGGCGGAGGATCCACCGGCGGCCGGGGGTAGACTCGTATCAGACTTTTGATTGATGTGCCTTCGCGGGCAGAAAGGACTCTCGGTTCCATGGCCAAGCTCGATTATGAGGCTCTGAACTCCGTACAGCGCTACCTCCAGTTCGCGGTCTTTCGCGCAATCCCCGGCGCACTGGGCTCGGAGCGGACAGAGATCATCAATGAAGCTCGCGCATTCTTCACAAAGCTTGACGACGAAGGCGTGGTCACCGTCCGCGGCATTTACGACAACACGGGCATCCGCGCGGACGCCGATTTCATGATCTGGTGGCACGCGGAGGAGTTCGAGCAGCTGCAGAAGGCGTTCGCAGATTTCCGCCGAACCACCGCCTTGGGCCAACTCGTCGAGGTGAGCTGGATCGGTAACGGCTTGCACCGCCCGGCCGAGTTCAACAAGTCCCACCTGCCCAGCTTCATCATGGGGGAGGACCCACAAGACTGGATCACGGTCTACCCGTTCGTTCGTTCCTACGACTGGTACCTACTCGAACCCACTGAACGCCGCCGTATTCTCGCCGAGCACGGGATGGCTGCCCGCGATTTCGCAGACGTGCGCGCCAACACCGTTGAGGCGTTCACGCTCGGCGATTACGAGTGGATGCTCGCCTTCGAAGCGCCGACGCTCACCCGCATCGAGGAACTCATGCACAAGATGCGCTACACCGAGGCGCGCCTGCATGTGCGCGAGGAGATCCCGTTCCAGACCGGCCGCCGCGTCGCGGACATCAGCGAGGTGATCGAGATCCTGCCTTAAACCTCGCGCTGATCAAGCGTCATCGAGATGGAGTTGATGCAGTAGCGCAGATCCGTTGGCGTTGCGTAGCCCTCGCCGGCAAACACGTGGCCGAGATGAGAGCCGCAGTTCGCGCAAAGCACCTCGGTGCGCACCATGCCGAGCGAGCGATCTTCGCGCTCGATGATCTTGTCACTGTCCGCCGGGGAGAAGAACGACGGCCACCCGCAGTGCGAATCGAACTTCTCAGTCGAGCGGAACAATTCCTCCCCGCAAGCGCGGCAGCGGTAGGTGCCCTCGGTGGTGGTGTCGGTGTACTCGCCGACCCCCGGAGGTTCAGTGCCTGCCTGGCGCAGCACGTAGAACTCCTCAGGGCTGAGTTTCTCCCGCCACTGCTCCTCGGTCCAGTTTGCGAAGTCGGGGTTGTTCGGCTGGTTCATTGCGTACGCCTTTCATCTGGGTACTGGTTTGCACCGAGACTACCCATGCCGCCACCGCGACGATGAACACCGCCCACCCGGCGGTGGGGAGGAACGTGTTCAGCCAGCCGCCGAGTGCAGGCCAGTGGGGGCTGGTCCAGTCAAGCGGGCTTAAGCACAGCGCGGCACCGAGCCATGCCGTCCACGTGTGCATCGGCGAGACCCGGTGCACGACGGTGAACAATGCCGGAAACAGCATCATGGAGTAATACGCCTGGCCAAGGGATGAAAGCAGGCACACTCCAGCAATCAACACCCCAGTCGTCGCTGTGAGCCAGAGCCACTCGTCGGAATGGCGCCAGCGCGCCAGCCCGAGCACCGCCACTGCGACAGCGACCGCGAAAAGCACGAACAATACCGCGTGCAGCCACCCGGGCATGCCGAAGTACACCGCGAAACCGGCGAGCGAGGAGTTCGCATAGTCGCGCGTGATTCCCAAATACGGCACCAGCTTGTCCAGGTAGTCACTCGCGCCCGGAGTTAGCGGCCACGCAGCCACGTTCAGCAGCACCGGCACCGCCACTCCCGCAGCCAGGGTCACCCACCGCAGCTTCATCAAGGGAAGCACCAGCAAAGGCAGGAACATTGGCTTGACGACGATTGCGAGCCCGATCACCACCCCAGCCACCAGCTCGCGACGCGATCGCATGCATGCGAGAAACGCCACGAGTGTCAGAAGCAACATGCCGTTGATGTTGGAGAACACCAGGGTGTTGGTGACGGCCTCGGTAGCGAAGGCGAGCGCGAGCGCGGCAGGGAAGAGTGGGTGGGAAAGCGAATAACCGGACAGCCTGGCCAGCCACGCGATCGCGGCAATGATCGCCAGTGCATTCAGCAGTATGAACCAGGGCCGCGCTGCATCAACGCTCGGAATCAGCCCGAGGGGGCTGAGCAGCAGTGTGGCCCCGGGGTTGTAGAGGTAGTGCGGGTTGACGTGGTGGTAGACCTCGTTGTACACCGGCACGCGTTCAATGAAGCGCCGGGTGGCGGACCACACGGTGGTGAAGTCGTCGGTGATCGAGCCGGTGCGCGCGAGCACCAGGAGCCGGTGCAGGATGAGCAGCACCGCGAGCGGCCAGGCGATCGCATTGCCGGCGCGGGTGGCGCGCTGGCCGCCCGGGGCGGCGGGGGAGGTCCATGCAGCGTCGAGGCGCTGCCAGCGCGTGGAAGTCACGCGAATTACCGTACCGGGGCTAAGGGCGGTCTTGGGCCGGCACCCGCCGGTAGCGGCAGAACATCATGGAATCGTCGTCCACACCAACGTGTTCGAGCTGGAACCGACGGATGTCGTCTCCCGTGGTGTCGAGGCCGTGGGTGTCGTCGCTTGCGCTCGTGGAAGGATCCACGGTCAGGTGCAGTACGTCGATGAGGTCGGCTGAGATTGCGGCGGCGTAGACGCTTGGGCCGCCTTCGCACAGGATGCGGTTGAAACCGAGGTCGTGCAGCGCTTCGACAGCCTCAGTGATGGAGCCGCTGCCGGTGCTGATCAGTTCGGCGCCTTTGGCGGTGGGGGTTGATCGATGCGGTTCAAACGAGGCGTCGATAAGCGAATGCTTCGGGGTGAGAATGAGCAAACGGGGACTGTTGAATATGCCGAGCCCTGTGTCGAGCTTGAGTGAGGTGCTGAGGACAGCCATGGGTGTGTCGGCGGGGCCGTAATCCTCGGCGGTGACGGTGCCCGCGCCGACGAGGATGACATCCGCCCAGTCGCGCAGGCCCGCGATGAGGGATGCGTCGGTGTCGTTGCCGAGCGGGCCGGATGTTCCGCTGCGGCCGAAGGCGCCGAAGAGCGCATTGATGGCTACGGCGCGGACTTCGCGCTCACCTTGGGCGAGCGTGGGGCCGATGAGGGAGGGGATGTCGGTGGCATGCAGCATGCCGATGACGATACGTGGAGCGGATGACGAGACTCGAACTCGCGACCCTCACCTTGGCAAGGTGATGCGCTACCAACTGCGCTACATCCGCGTGCGCGATACTGGGATTGAACCAGTGACCTCTTCCGTGTCAGGGAAGCGCTCTCCCGCTGAGCTAAACGCGCGAAGGGTGGGTTGGTTAAGAAGTGGAGGTGGATACGGGAATCGAACCCGTGTACACGGTTTTGCAGACCGTTGCCTAACCACTCGACCAATCCACCGTGGTTGGGGCGGGATTGCCCCGAAGTACGTGGAAAGTACTTGAGCGGATGACGAGACTCGAACTCGCGACCCTCACCTTGGCAAGGTGATGCGCTACCAACTGCGCTACATCCGCAGGTTGCAGGCTTTGAAGCTTGCAACCGGAGGCCTCTGGGGACTCCGTGCGCGATACTGGGATTGAACCAGTGACCTCTTCCGTGTCAGGGAAGCGCTCTCCCGCTGAGCTAATCGCGCGGGCAAAGCCCCGCTAGGGGGCTTGGAGCGGATGACGAGACTCGAACTCGCGACCCTCACCTTGGCAAGGTGATGCGCTACCAACTGCGCTACATCCGCATGCTGCAAACTGTGCACCTGATCGCGAGCACTGCTTGCTGTTATGCGAGAAAGAACATTATCCGTTTCGTGGCCGGAGTGCCAAATCGCCAGTTAGGAGGGGGTGCGTCTGGTGGCGCAAACGGTGGGTGGGGCTGGCGGCTGGATGACATCGATGTGATTCGCCAGCGTCTAACGAGGTGAGCTGGCGATTCGGTGGAAACGATAGGCCTGTGTAAAGTATTTCCCGTTCGGTCCTATGGCTCAGTGGAAGAGCGTTCCGTTCACACCGGAAAGGTCGCTGGTTCGATCCCAGCTAGGACCACAATTGCAACGCAGAACCCCAGGTTTTAAAGCTTGGGGTTCTTGTCGTATGTGGACGCTTGCTTTGACCCGGGAACTATCTGACGCCGTGGCACGACTACTTATATATGTGCGCCCGAGCTTATTGCGGGCGCAGAAGGAAAGGACGAATCTATGCGACGCACCGCTTATCGACGCTTCGTTGCAGGCGCTGCAACGGTAGCCTTCACTGTCTCCTTGGCAGGATGCGGCAATGACGACACCTCCGGCAGCGCGAGCGAGGCAACTACGGCGGAAGCGGCCTCGGCCGCCGCGACGGAATCGAGCGCTGCGGCGCATGGGGAAGACCATGGCGACGATCAGCTTCACCTTCAGGACGCGACGATCCGAGCGAAGGCTGCAGCCGACACCCCGGACGGCTCTGACATGACGGCAATCTTTGGCACCGTGCACAACGGCTCCGGTGAGGACGTGGAGCTGGTTGGTTTCACCACCTCCTTGGGAGATTCGGCCTACGAGATTCACGAGGTTGTGGACGGCACAATGCGACAGAAGGAAGGCGGCGTGACGATTCCGGCCGGCGGCTCCCACGAGTTCAAACCAGGCGGCGACCACCTGATGATCATGGATTACGCACCGGAGATCGCGGCCGGCGACACCGTTGAGCTGACCCTGCAGCTTGCAGACGGTTCCGAGGTGGTCATCCCGGATGTCGCGGTGCGCACTATGGGCGCCGGCCACGAAGAGTACGGCGAAGACGGCGACCTGCAGGGGCACCAGCACGGTACGGGTGAGAACGCAGACCACGCAGAGCAAACGGGGCATTCCGGCCACTAACGGCCCAGCGTAATACCCACTGGGGTTGCTGCGCCCATGGCCGCTACAGTGGATGGTGATACCGCAAGAGCCGCTGAGGGGAGCGAGTAGTGAGAAGGCTAGATCGGATTCGTACGAGCGGAGTCATCGTCGCCGCCGCGTCCGTTGCGCTAATCGCCGCTCCTAACGCGCTCGCCCACGATGCGGTCATCGGTGGTTCACCTGCTAACGGTGAAGTACTCGAGGAGTTCCCGTCGACGTTGTCGCTAGAGTTCTCGGGCGTGCCGCAAGACGGTTTCAACACTTTCGCCTTGTCCCGAGTCTCCGACGGCCAGCCGGAAGTGCTTTACTCCGGTGAGCCGGAACTCGACGGCCAGTGGGTGTCGCTCGATGTTCCGAGCGGGCTGGACACTAAGCCGGGGGATTACCGCATCGGTTTCCAGATCGTTTCCTCCGACGGGCACGCCACAAAGGGCATGACCAACTTCACCTACGCTCCGGCCGGCAGCGAGGTTTCGCCGGTTGATTCCGAGACTGCGGGGGAGAGCGGGGAGAGCATTGTGCAGCCGGAGAACCTCGACGATGAAACGCAGTCCAACATGAACCTCATTCTCGCGGTGCTCGGTGTGGTTGCGGTTGCCGGTGCGGCTTTCGCGGCGCTGGCCCGCCGTAAGAAGACCGAAGACCTCGAGGGCGACTTGGGGGAGAAAGAGTAAATAGGTAGTGCAGGTTTCTAGGCGGGGGTTTCTGGCGGGGACGTCGGCGATGGTGGCGTCGACAGGCATGCTTGCCTCTTGCTCGAGGGACCCGGACGCTCCGGCGGGCGTGCCGAGCAACTCTGAACCCGACAACGAGCCGCTCAAGAGCTCGGTTGTGTCGTTCGACGGAGCGCACCAGGCGGGAATTGCCACGGAGACCCAGGCCAGCCTGAACTTGATCGGCTTCAACCTCAGAGATGGGGTGGATGCGGACGGCATCACCCGCCTGATGCGATTGTGGACCGAGGACGCCCGCGCACTGACGGCCGGGGAGACCCCGCTCGGCAGCCTCGAGCCGGAGATGAACGAGTGGCCCGCGAACCTCACCATCACTGTCGGCTTCGGCCCGCGCATCTTTGACATCGCCGCGCCGGGGAAGAAGCCGGAGTGGCTGCACGACATCCCCGCGATGAATCGCGACGAACTGCGCGAAGAGTGGGGCCAGACCGATCTAGCACTGCAGATCTGCGCCGACGATCCGATCATGTGCGCGTGGGCGATGCGGCACATGACGCGCGCGGGCACCGACTACGTGTCCACCGCCTGGGTGCAGCAGGGGTTCATGAACGCCTACGGCGCCATCCCGCAGGGGCAGACCCCGCGCAACCTCTTCGGCCAGGTGGACGGAACCGTCAACCCGTACGAGGAGGACGAGTACGCCGAGCAGGTGTGGATCGAGGGGCCGGAGGGCTTCGCCGGTTCGACCTCGCTGGTGGTGCGGCGCATTGCGATGCATCTCGATGAGTGGGAGATGCTCGATCGAGCCTCAAGGGAGGAAGCAGTGGGGCGAACGCTTGACGACGGCGCGCCGTTGAGCGGCGGCGAGGAATTCTCAGAGCCTGACATGGAGGCGATCGACGACTACGGCTTGCCCGTGATCGACCGCAACTCGCACATGGCCCGGGCGATGCCTCCGGCCGACCACCCTGAGCAGCGGTTCAAGCGTCGGCCGTACAACTACAACCTGCCGCCTGAGCCGGGTTCGGGGGAGCTTTCCAACGCCGGCCAGATCTTCTTCGCGTACCAAAAGGACCCGGACGTGCAGCTCACCCCGGTGCTCAAGCGGCTGGATGAAGCGGACCGGTTGAACGAGTGGATCACCCACATCGGCTCCGCGGTGTACTGGCTGCCGCCGGGCACGAGCACTGACGGCAGCGGTGATACGTTCTGGGGCGAAGCGGTGCTCTCCGGCTCACGCTGAGTCGGTCTGGGCCTACGTACCGGGGTAGACTTTGCAAACGCATTGACCCCGGGCCGCGTCCAGGTATGACGCGTGTCCATGACGCGCAAAGGAGCGCAGCTGACCATGGCAGAGACCGAAGCACCCCAAATCCTCACCTTTGAGCCGTTCGAGGTTCCCGCCGGTACCCCGGTGGGCGCGGCGATGCGGGAGCTGGACTTGCCCAACAAGGGCGAGCAGGCAATCGTGGTGGTCCAGGACGAAGAGGGCAACCTCAAGGACCTTTCCCATGTGCCGGATCAGACCGCTACGTTCATGCCGATTGCTGCGAACACGGAACTGGGGCGCTCCGTCATCCGCCACTCCTGCGCGCACGTGCTCGCCCAGGCGGTGCAGGCCGAGTTCCCGGGCACAAAGCTCGGCATCGGCCCGGCGATTAACGACGGCTTTTACTACGACTTCGATGTCGCCGAACCGTTCACCCCAGAGGATCTGAAGACGCTGGAAAAGCGGATGAAGAAAATCATCAAACAGGGTCAGAAGTTCGCGCGCGGTGTCTACGCCTCGGTGGAGGAAGCGGCCGAGGACCTCAAGGACGAGCCGTACAAGCTCGAGCTGATCAACGACAAGGGCAACGTCGATCCGAACTCAGACGAGGCGACCGAGGTTGGCGCCGGCGAGCTCACCCACTACGACAACCTGAACCCGCGCACCGACGAGGTGGAGTGGAGCGATCTGTGCCGCGGCCCGC
The DNA here is from genome assembly GCF_002287505.1 of Corynebacterium glaucum. Lineage (GTDB taxonomy): Bacteria > Actinomycetota > Actinomycetes > Mycobacteriales > Mycobacteriaceae > Corynebacterium > Corynebacterium glaucum. Next base: position 1,444,897 of record NZ_CP019688.1, on the reverse strand, counting down.
ACGTGCCCACGACCAAGTACATCCCGGCGTTCTCCTTGACCCGCTCGTCCGCGGCGTACTGGCGCGGTGACCAGTCCAACGCCGGCCTACAGCGCGTCTACGGCACCGCGTGGGAGTCGAAGGAGAAGCTCGACGAGTATCTCACCATGCTCGAGGAAGCGGAGAAGCGTGACCACCGCCGCCTGGGCAACGAGATGGATTTGTTCTCGTTCCCGGAGGAGGTCGGCTCTGGCCTGCCCGTCTTCCACCCGGACGGCGGCATCGTGCGCATGGTCATGGAGCAGCACTCGCGCGAGCGCCACGTGGCAGCCGGCTACTCGTTTGTGAACACTCCGCACGTGACCAAGGGCGAGCTGTTCCAAAAGTCCGGCCACCTCGACTGGTACGCCGACGGCATGTTCCCGCCGATGAAGCTTGACGGCGAAGTGGACGACAAGGGCAACGTGACTAAACAGGCGGTGGACTACTACGTCAAGCCGATGAACTGCCCGATGCACAACCTCATCTTCGATTCGCGCGGGCGTTCCTACCGCGAGCTGCCGCTGCGCCTGTTCGAGTTCGGTACCGTCTACCGCTACGAAAAGTCGGGCGTGGTGCACGGCCTGACCCGCGCCCGCGGCTTCACCCAAGATGACGCGCACATCTACTGCACCGAAGACCAGCTCGAAGAAGAGCTGACCAGCGTGCTCGAGTTCATCATCTCGCTGCTCAAGGACTACGGCCTCGACGACTTCTACCTCGAGCTGTCCACCAAGGATCCGGAGAAGTACATCGGCGACGATGACATCTGGGAGCGTTCCACCAACATCCTGGAATCCGTGGCCACCAAGTCCGGCCTTGAGCTGGTGCCGGACCCTGCAGGCGCCGCGTTCTACGGCCCGAAGATCTCCGTGCAGGCGCGCGATGCGATCGGCCGTACCTGGCAGATGTCCACCGTGCAGCTCGACTTCAACCTGCCGGAGCGCTTCGACCTGCAGTACACCTCCCCGGACGGCACGAAGCAGCGCCCGGTGATGATCCACCGCGCGCTCTTCGGCTCCATCGAGCGCTTCTTCGGCGTGCTGCTCGAGCACTACGCCGGCGCGTTCCCGGCCTGGCTCGCCCCGCACCAGGTGGTGGGCATCCCGGTCGCTGACGCGTTCGCCGACCACCTCGACGGCGTGATCAACCAGCTTCGCGCACAGGGCATCCGCGCGGAAGTCGACCACTCCGACGACCGCATGCAGAAGAAGATCCGCACCCACACCACCTCCAAGGTGCCGTTCATGCTGCTCGCCGGCGAGCGCGATGTGGAGGCCAACGCGGTGAGCTTCCGATTCCTCGACGGCTCCCAGGTCAACGGCGTCCCGGTGGACGAGGCGGTCGCACTGATCACCAACTGGGTGGCGGAGAAGAACAATGCGCAGCCGAGCGAGGACTCCATTGCTTCCCGGCGGGCATAAGACCGACTACGTCGATACCGGTGTCGGCGATGAGGACCGCCTCGCGCGCCTGTGGGCGCCGTATCGGTCGAACTACATTGCCAACATGCCGTCGACAAGCGGGGAAAGCTCCGACCCTTTCCTTGCAATTCCTGCGATGAGTGATGAGGACGGCCTGGTCATCGCGCGGGGCGAGTCGGTGTACGCGGTGCTGAACCTGTACCCGTACAACGCGGGGCACCTGATGGTGGTGCCGTACCGCAAGGTCGCCGAGCTTGAGCAGCTCACCGATGCCGAGACCGCGGAGATGGCCGTGTTTGCCAAGCACGCGGTGCGCACGCTGAAGCACGTGTCCAAACCAGAGGCCATCAACGTCGGGTTGAACCTGGGCAAGGCCGCAGGCGGGTCGGTCAGCGACCACTTGCACCTGCACGTTGTGCCGCGCTGGGCAGGGGATTCGAACTTCATGACGGTGATCGGCGGCACGAAGGTCTTGCCCCAACTGTTGCGGGAAACTCGGGCATTGCTTGCTGACGGCTGGCGTGAAGTCGAAGCGACCACCTCCCAAGCCCGCGACGCGGAGGGTGGCGACGATGCTTAGCGTGCACGGGCGCAAACCCGCGAAGCGCGTCGCGGAGCCGGTGGCAAAGGCGCTGCTGCGCGCCGGGCTGACCCCGAACGTGACCACCTTGATCGGCACGGCGGTGTCGATCCTGCTCGCGGTGGTGCTCATCCCGGCGAACTGGCTTGTCGCGGCCGCGATTCTGATTGGGATCTTCTCCGCCTTCGACATGGTGGACGGGACGATGGCGCGCCTCAGTGGCGGCGGTACCGCCTACGGGGCAACGCTGGACGCGAGCTGCGACCGGCTGACCGACGGGGCGCTGTTCGGCGCGATCGTGATCTGGATGGTGTACGTCGATCAGACCCCACGTGTGCACGTCGCGGCGTGCCTGATCGTGCTGGTGCTGTCGCAGGCGATCAGTTACATCAAGGCCCGCGGTGAGGCTGGCGGGCTCAAGATTGTGGGCGGTTTGGTGGAGCGGCCTGAGCGCTTGATTGTCGCCCTTGTCGGGCTGGGGCTGCAGGGCTTCGGAGTGCCGCATGCTGTGGAGGTGGCGATCTGGCTGCTGCTGGTCGGCTCGGTGATCACCGTGATTCAGCGCCTGGCGTACGCGGCGCGCGACCCGCGGGCGAACGTGCAGCTCGCGCCACCCCCGGGAGCGTGACCATGAAAGATTCGCTCGTCGCGTTCGGCTACATCGCCGGGTGGAAGGTCATCGGAGCTTTGCCGCCGGCCATCACCGCACCCCTGTTTCGCCGCGGTGCAGATCGCGTGTCCGGTGACGGGGCCGGCATGGAGATGCTGCGCCGCAACCTCACGCGCGTGGTGGGAGCCGAAAACGTCACGCGTGAACTCGTACGCGATTCAATGCGCTCCTACGCGCGCTACTGGCTCGAGGCATTCCGGCTGCCGCGCATTGCAGACGACGAGGCGGCGCTTGCCCGCTTCACCGAAGGCGTCGAGGGCATCGAACACCTCGAAGCGGGCTTGGCGAAGGGCAAAGGCGTGATCCTCACCCTGCCGCACACCGGCAACTGGGACTTCGCCGGCCTGTGGCTGGTGAAGAACTACGCCAGCTTTGCCACCGTCGCTGAGCGGCTCAAACCGGAGGTGCTTTTCGACGCCTTCGTGGACTACCGCGAGTCCCTCGGGTTCGAGGTGCTCGCACACAGCGGCGGTGAGACACCCCCGTACGCGCGGCTCAAAGAGGTGCTGGAAGCCAACGGCATCGTGTGCCTGCTCGGCGAACGCGATCTGGGCGGCCACGGCGTGCCGGTGACCTTCTTCGGCGAGGAAACGACGTTCCCCGCTGGCCCCGCGAAACTCGCGCTGGATACCGGCGCGGCACTGCTGGTGGTGCACACGTGGTTCACCGAGGACGCGCGCGGCCCCGGCTGGGGGCTGAAAGCCAACCCACCCACCGAGGTGACCACCTTGGAGGAGACGACCCAGCGAGTCGCAGACCAGTTCGCCGCCAACATCGCCGCTCACCCCGCGGACTGGCACATGCTCCAGCCGCTGTGGCCGGCGGATCGCCGGAAACGCAAACGCCGCCCAGGCAACGCTAGCCCAGGCAAAGCAGGGGATCGGTAAGGGGTTCTCGCGTGCGTATCGGCGTGGTGTGCCCTTACTCCTTCGACGCGCCCGGCGGGGTTCAGGCCCACATCCGTGACCTCGCGGCGGAGTTCACCGCCCGGGGGCACTACGTGGGCGTGCTCGGCCCGGCCGACGCCAACATGGACCTCCCGGACTACGTCACCCGCGGCGGTGCATCACTGCCGGTGCCGTTCAACGGCTCGATCGCCCGGATTGCGGTGGGCCCGCATGTCACGCGCTATGCCCGCGAGTTCATCCTCCGCGGCGATTTCGACGTACTCCACATTCACGAACCGAACGCGACGAGTTTCTCGCTGGCTGCCCTGCGAATCGCGCAAGGCCCGATCGTGGCCACCTATCACACCTCCGCGACAGCCTCGTTGGTGTTGCAGTTGGCGCTGCCGGTGTTGCGCGGCAACCTGGAGAAGATCCGGGCGGGCATCGCAGTGTCAGAGGTCGCACGCCGCTGGCAGGTGGAACAAGTGGGCACCAACCCGATCGTGATCCCGAACGGCATCGACACCGCGCATTTTGCGGCGGCGCGCGGTCCGCGGAACTACTCGAGCGAAGTCGAGATCGTTTTCCTCGGGCGCAGGGATGAGCCGCGAAAAGGGCTGGACGTGTTGCTCGAAGCCGTCGATAAGCTTGCCCGACCTGCGCGAGTGACTGTGGTCGGTGGTGGTCGAGCCCGCAGCGCGCCCGGCGTGCGTTTTGTGGGGCAGGTGAGTGAGGCGGAGAAGGCGCGCATTTTGGGCCGGGCCGACATCTATGTGGCGCCGAATCTAGGCGGGGAGTCCTTCGGCATCGTGTTGGTGGAGGCGATGGCTGCGGGCTGCGCGGTGGTGGCTAGCGACATCGAAGCCTTCGCCGCGGTGTGCGACGCCGAGTCCGCAACGCCGGCGGGTTTACTCTTCGAGGTCGGCAACAGCGATGCACTCGCCTCCAGCTTGCAAATGCTTATCGACGACCCCGGCAAACGCAATGCCCTCATCGATGCCGGCACTGCCCGGGCGCGCGAATACGACTGGTCACGGGTGGCCGACCAAGTCATGGCGGTCTACGAGGCGGTTGCCACCGGCGAGAAAGTGGGGTTGATCAGGTGAGCGCGACGACCCTGATGCTGGTGCTGGTGGCGGTCCTGGTGACGCTGGTCATCGCGTGGGCGGTCTCGACCGCGCAGCGCCTCGACCGGCTGCACATCCGCCTCGACCGCTCCCGCGACGCGCTGCAGGCTGCGCTCGACCGGCGCTGCGCGGTGATCGCCGCGACCGTGCCCGAGCTAGCCGTGCAAGCGCACGCCACCGAAGAGGTGCGGCTGACCCCGCTCGATCTGGGTTCCCGGCTGGCGCAGGAGCATCTGCTGAACGAAGCGCTGGTGCACCAGATGCACGACTTGGGCGCGGTGGCGGAAAGCGTGCGCCAGGCGCTGAAGGACGCCGACACCCGAGTAATGCTTGCCCTGCGGTTCTACAACGACGCGGTGACAGACACCCGCGCGCTGCGCCTGGTGCCGGCGGTGCGCGCGCTGCGCCTGGGTGGCACCGCCGCGCTGCCTGACTACGCCGTACTCGAACAGCTGCCGCTGCAAGCCGAGTAGGCGGGTGCACTCGCGTGCCCGTTGGTAGGGTGAGCATCCATGCACGAATCTCATGAGCTGCACCGCGTGCTGGACCTTGAACCGATGGGAGACGACACCTTCCGCGGCCCCGCGATGGACAGCGACGTGTTTGTGCGCACCTTCGGCGGCCACACCGCCGCCCAGGCGATCGCCGCGGCCACCGCCACGATTGAGGACGACAAGCGGGTGCACTCGCTGCATAGCTACTTCCTGCGTCCGTGTAAGGCGGATGACGACACCACTTACACGGTGACGCGGCTCAAAGACGGCCGCAGCTTCAGCACACGACGGGTAGAGGCGTGGCAGGACGAAGCGTTGTGTTACTCCATGATCGCCAGCTTCCACCACGCGAACGACGCCGGCCCGGAGCACGCCGAGCCCATGCCGGACTTGCCCGCGCCGGAAACGTTGGAGATACCAAGCACAATCCCGAGCGGGGTGACTGGAGCGGAGAGGGATTACCGCGAGTGGGACATTCGCATCGCCGCCGACGGCCCAACGCCGGACGCGGCGAGCACCGTCAGCGGGCGTTCAATCTGGTTCAGGTACAAATACGAGTTGCCCGATGAAGACGCGTTCCACGCTTGCGCGCTGGTCTACATGTCCGACATGACCCTGTTGTTTTCCGCGCTTGCGGCGCACCCGGAGTATGAGGCGCAGCTCGCTTCCCTCGACCACACCGTGTGGTTCTTCCGGCCCGTGCGGGTGAACGAGTGGTTGCTCTACCACCAGTCCTCGCCCTCAGCTACCTCCGGCCGGTCGCTTGTTCAGGGGCGGCTTTTCGACGCCTCGGGCAACCTCGTCGCTCTCGTGGCGCAAGAAGGCTTGACCCGCGAGTTGCAGACGGGGGAGACCCAGGTGCCGGTTCGGCGCTCGTAGCGCCCCGCGTATACTCGCTAAACAGAATTTAGAAGATTCGCACGGCGAATAACGTTCAACGAAGAAGAGGGGTGCGAGATGGCTGGCCACTCAAAGTGGGCTACTACCAAGCACAAAAAGGCCGCGAACGACGCGAAGCGTTCCAAACTGTGGGCGAAGTTGATCAAGGATATTGAGGTCGCCGCCCGCACCGGTGGTGGCGATCCGGCTGGCAACCCGACCCTGGACGACATGATCAAGAAGGCCAAGAAGGCCTCCGTGCCGGGCGACAACATCGAGCGCGCCCGCAAGCGCGGCTCCGGCGAGATCGCGGGCGGCTCCAACTGGGAGACCGTGATGTATGAGGGCTACGGCGCCAACGGTGTGGCCGTGCTCATCGAGTGCCTGACGGATAACCGCAACCGTGCCGCAACCGAGGTGCGCACCGCGATGACCAAGAACGGCGGCAACCTCGGCGAGTCCGGCTCCGTCGGCTACATGTTCGAGCGCACCGGCGTGGTCACCATCCAAAAGGGCGAGCTGAGCGAGGACGATGTCCTCATGGCCGTGCTCGACGCCGGCGCCGAAGAGGTCAACGACCTCGGCGAGGAGTTCGAGATCATCTGCCAGCCGACGGACCTTCCGGCGGTCAAGGAAGCCCTCGCAGCAGAGGACATCGAGGTGGAGGATTCCGAGCAGGAGTTCCGCGCAGATGTCGAAGTTGAGCTCGATGTTGATGGCGCGAAGAAGATGATGCGCCTCATCGATGCGCTCGAAGAGTCTGACGACGTGCAGAACGTCTACACCAACATGAGCATCTCCGACGAGGTCGCCGAGCAGCTCGACGACTAGTCGCACCCGCTGCGCAACGCGGCAGGCGCGCCGCCTGGCCGCGTTGGAGCCCTGTGGTAGAACATGTGTGTGACTACTCTTGAAGGGCTCCGTGTCATGGGGATCGACCCGGGGCTGACCCGCTGCGGGCTGTCCGTGGTTCAGGCCGGCCGCGGCCGCCAGATCCTGCCGGTGGCCGTCGGCGTGGTGCGCACGCCCTCCACAGCGGAACTGCCCGAGCGTCTCCTGCGCCTCTCGGCAGCAGTCGGGGAATGGATGGATGAGTACCGTCCTGACATGGTGGCCATGGAGCGAATCTTCGAGCGCGGCAACGTCTCCACCGTCATGCACACAGCCCACGCTTTCGGCGTGATGGTGCTGGCGGCCGCAGAGCGCGGGATCCCGGTGTACCAATACACCCCGTCAGAGGTGAAGAAGGCGATATCCGGCAACGGCCGCGCGGACAAGAAGCAGATGACCAACATGATCACCCGCATCCTGGGGCTGAGCGAAGCCCCGAAGCCCGCCGACGCCGCGGACGCGCTCGCTATCGCAGTGTGCCACTGCTGGCGCGCCCCGCTGATCGCCCGCACCACCCGCGCTCATGAAAGGACCGCCACGGCATGATTGACTCCCTCAACGGCGAAGTGCTCTCCATCGGCCTCGACCACGCGGTGATCGAATGCGCGGGTGTCGGCTACCGCTTCCTCGCAACCCCGCCGACGCTCGGGCGGCTCACCCGCGGAGAGAACCGACGGGTGCTCACCTCCATGGTGGTCAAAGATGACGGCGTGACGCTTTACGGTTTCGGCGATGCCGACGAGCGCACCATGTTCCACAAGCTCCAGACTGTCACCGGGCTCGGTCCGAAGCTGGCGCTCGCCGCACTCGCCGTGTTCGAGCCGGGTGAGCTTGCCGCGCGAATCTCCGCCTCCGACGCCAAGGCCGTGCAGTCTATCCCGGGCGTGGGCAAGAAGATGGCAGACCGCATCGTTCTCGAGCTCAAGGACAAGCTCGAAGGCCTCTACGTGGTCGCCGCCGATGCAACCGCGAGCGCGCCTGCAGCTCCGGCCGGTGCGTCCTTCGCGGCCGAGCAGGTGATTGAGGCGCTGGTGGGACTCGGATTTGGGGAGAAGGTGGCGCGCCCGGTCGTCGATAAGCTTGTTGCCGAAAACCCGGACGAGGCCACATCGGCGCTGCTTCGCGCGGCGTTGACGCAGTTGGGCACGAAGTAGGCTCGGGCACATGTCGGATGTTGAAAAGACCGAGTTCACGCTCCCTGAGGGCTTTTCGCTTGACGACGACTCCGTGGTCAGCGTCGAAGCGCAACCGGACGAGCGCGACGTAGAGAAGACGCTTCGCCCCAAGTCGCTCACCGAGTTCATCGGCCAGCCGAAAGTGCGCGAGCAGCTCGGGCTGGTTCTGACCGGTGCGAAACGCCGCGGCGTCACGCCCGACCACATTCTGCTTTCCGGCCCGCCCGGACTGGGCAAGACGACGATGGCGATGATCATCGCCCAAGAGCTCGGCACCTCGCTGCGGATGACCTCGGGTCCTGCGCTGGAGCGCGCCGGTGATCTGGCCGCGATGCTGTCGAACCTGATGGAAGGCGATGTGCTTTTCATCGATGAGATCCACCGCATCGCGCGCCCGGCCGAGGAAATGCTGTACATGGCGATGGAGGATTTCCGCATCGACGTGATCGTGGGCAAAGGCCCAGGTGCGACCTCGATCCCGTTGGAGATCCCGCCGTTTACGCTCGTGGGAGCAACGACGCGTGCCGGTATGCTCACCGGGCCTCTGCGCGACCGCTTCGGGTTCACCGCGCAGATGGAGTTCTACGACACCGACGACCTGACCAAGGTGGTCACGCGCGCGGCGACGATTCTGGGCGTGAACATCGACGACGACGCCGCGGTGGAGATCGCCTCCCGCTCCCGCGGCACCCCGCGTATTGCCAACCGCCTGCTGAGGCGCGTGCGCGACTGGGCCGACGTGAACGGCGACGGGCACGTTGATCTGGACTCCGCGCGCGCCGCGCTCGCAGTGTTCGACGTCGATGAACTCGGCCTCGACCGCTTGGACCGTGCGGTGCTGGACTCATTGATTCGGGGCCACGGCGGTGGGCCGGTCGGCGTGAACACGTTGGCAATCGCTGTGGGTGAAGAACCCGGCACTGTCGAGGAAGTCTGCGAGCCCTACCTCGTGCGCGCGGGGCTGATGTCGCGCACCGGCCGCGGCCGCGTCGCCACCGCCGCGGCGTGGCACCACTTAGGCATGACCCCGCCGCCGGATGCCCCAGGCCAGATCGATCTGTTCGCGAACTGAAAGGAACCGTGATGGAAGCCCTTCCGCTCCTCGTTATCCTGCTACTCTTCCTCGTCCCGCCGATGTTGCTCATGCGCAGTCAGCGCAAGCGCGCGCAGGAGGTTTCGCAGATGCGGGCGTCGATTGCATCCGGCGACCGCATTATTACCGTCTCTGGGCTGCACGGCACCGTGGTGGCCAATACCGGCGAAGCGATTGAGGTCGAGATTGCACCTGGCGTGGTAGTGACGATGGACACTGGAGGGGTAATGAAGAAAGTTGAAGAATCGCGGTAGGGGGTACGGCGCAACCGTCGATAAGCAATGGCCCGAGCTCGCCGGACACGGTGGCCGGGCTTAAGACTTTTCGGGCGCATGCCGTAGCATGTTCCGATGTGCATGCCCCGATCGTGCACGCCAGCGTGCGCGGGGCGTAGAGATTCAGTTCGCAAATTCAAGGAGAAAGCTCAGTGTCAACAAGCACTCGGCGATCCAGGGAAGCGTCGCGCCAATGGCCGGTGCGCGCTATGGCGCTTTTCGCGCTCATAGTGATTGGCGTGTATTCCCTCGTATTCTTTACCGGGGATCGCGCTGCGTCTCCCAAGCTGGGCATTGACCTGCAGGGCGGCACCCGCGTAACCCTGGTCCCGCAGGGTGCGGAGCCGACCCGGGAGCAGCTCGAGGACGCGCGCAACATTCTGGAAAACCGTGTGAACGGCATGGGTGTTTCCGGCGCTTCGGTCGTGGTAGACGGCAACACTCTGGTGATCACCGCGGCCGGCGATGACACCTCGGAGATCCGCAACATCGGCCAGACCTCGCAGCTGCTGTTCCGCCCGGTGCTGAACCTGCCGATGCCGGACTTCGAGAAGATGGAAGAGGTCATCCTGAGCACCGCCAACTCCTGGGTGGAGTACGGTGTGCTGACGCAGGAGCAGGCGCAGACCGCGATTGACCAGGTCTTTGAGATGCAGGCCCAGCAGGAGGAAGCGCTGGAGAACGCTGAGGGCGCCGAGGGCGAGGTTGCTGCTGAGGGCGAGGCTGCTGAGGCCGAAGCCGACGCGGCGCCCGAGGTGGACGCGCCGAAGGTGACGGCTTCTCCGCTGCCTGACCCGACCGGCCCGGTCGAGGCGTCCCAGCGCCGCCAGGATACGACCGACATGCTGCGCGAGACCCGCCAGTCCACGGATCCCACCCAGCAGTTCGCTTCGTTCGTGCTGCTCGCCGAGCGCTGCCTGGACCAGCCGACCGATCCGCTCGCCGGCACTGACGACGAGACGCTGCCGCTCGTCGCCTGCGATCCCTCCACCGGCCAGACATTGCTTCTCGACGAGGTGCCGTTGCTCGCAGGCGTCGAGGATCCAGCAGGCCCGCGCCTGACCGGCCAGCAGATTGACACGGGTCGCCCGATCACTGGTGGTCCGAACCTGCAAACCAGCCAGATGGAGATCAGCTTCGCATTCAGCCAGAACGGCGAGCACAACGGCTCGCAGACGTGGGCCACGCTCACCAGCGAGATGATTGGCCAGCAGATCGCGATCACCCTGGACTCTCAGGTGATCTCCGCACCGGTAATCCAGGGTGCGACCCCGGTGGGTTCGGCAACGTCGATCACCGGCCAGTTCACGCAGGAGGAAGCCGAGGCACTGGCGAACAACCTGCGCTACGGTGCGCTGCCGCTGTCCTTCGCCGGTGAGAACGGCGAGCCGGGTGGCACCGCGATCACCGTGCCGCCGTCTCTGGGTCTGGCCTCGCTGCAGGCGGGCATTTACGCCGGCTTGGTCGGCTTGCTGTTGGTAGCCATCTTCGTCTTCGCCTACTACCGCCTCTACGGCCTGATCTCGCTGTTCACACTGTTCGCTGCGGGCCTGCTGGTCTACGGTGCCCTGGTGCTTCTGGGCCGCTGGATCGGGTACTCGCTTGACCTGTCCGGCATCGCCGGTCTGGTTATCGGTATCGGTACCACCGCCGACTCCTTCGTCGTGATCTACGAGCGCATCAAGGACGAGGTGCGCAAGGGCAAGACGTTCCGCTCCGCCACGGCTTCCGGCTGGGACCGAGCGAAGGACACGATCGTGACAGGCAACATGGTGACGCTCATCGGCGCGGTGATCATTTACTTCCTCGCCGTTGGCGACGTGAAGGGCTTCGCCTTCACCATGGGGCTGACCACCGTCTTCGACCTTTTGGTGACCTTCCTGATCACCGCTCCGCTGCTCGTTGTGGCTTCGCGCAGCGGGTTCTGGTCCAAGCCGTCGGTCAACGGCATGACCAAGGCATTCGCCGTGGGAGACCGGAACCGACGCTCCAGCCGCTCGGCGGAGCCGGCAGCCGTGCGCGCTGACGCTGAGTCCGCGACCGAATCCCGCGTCGACGCAGAAAACGAGCTTGCCCCCGTTCACACTTCCGGATCGACCAAACGCACCGTGACGTCGCCGAGCGCGCCCGCTTCTGCGGACGCGGAGGAGGAGAAGTAGCACCATGTCGAGCACAAAGATTTCTGCTCCAGCCGCACCGGTAGCTTCCGATGACGTCGCGGGCGACGTCCGTGGCTGGGAACGCATCTACACCCGCGAAGGCGCCATCGACTTCGTCGGACGTCGCAAGATTTGGTACCTGATCACGCTGGCGTTTGTCGCGATTTCCATCGTGGCGATGCTCCTGCGTGGGTTCAACCTCGGCATCGACTTTGAGGGCGGTACAAAGATGTCGATGCCGGCCGGCGACCTGGTTGCAGAGCAGGTTGAGGAAACCTTCATCGACGCGACGGGTGTCACGCCGGAACTGACCCAGATCGTGGGCGCCGGCGACGCGCGCACCCTGGAGATCAACTCCCAGCACCTCACTCAGGAGCAAATCGATCAGGCGCGCCAGTCAATCTTCGATAAGCACCAGCCGCTGGATCAGGAGGGCGTGCCGAGCCCCGATGCCATCGGTGACTCCACCGTTTCCGAATCCTGGGGCGACACCATCACGCAGCGCATGCTGCTCGCAATGGCCGCCTTCCTCATCGCTGCTGCGGTGTACGTGGCCCTGCGCCTGCAGCGCGAAATGGCTGTCGCCGCGATGGTCGCACTGCTGGTTGACGGTGTCGTGATTATGGGCATCTACGCACTGTTCGGCCTCGAGGTCACCCCGGCGATGATCATCGGTCTGCTCACAGTGTTGACCTTCTCCATCTACGACACGGTCATCGTGTTCGACAAGGTGAAGGAGAACACCTCGGGTGTGCTCGAATCGCGCCGCTCCACCTACGCCGAGGAAGCCAACCTGGCGCTGAACCAGACGGTGATGCGTTCCATCTCGACGTCGGTGATTTCCGCCCTGCCGATCATCGCGCTGATGATCGTCGCAGTGTGGATGCTCGGCGTGGGTACGCTGCGCGACCTCGCTTTGATTCAGCTCATCGGCGTGATCGAGGGCATCTTCTCCTCGCTCTTCTTGGCTACCCCGCTGCTGGTTAGCCTGGTTGAGCGTCAGAAGAAGTACCGGCGCCACAACGAGCAGGTCGCCGCCTACCGCGATGGCCAGGGCAGCGAGCTGGTCGGCGACGACGAGGTGGAGGCGACGAAGCGCACCGTAACCACCCCAGCGGCGTACCACGTCGCTGATTCGAACGATGAGATTGCACCCCGCGAGGGTACCGGCACCGCCACGTGGAGGCCGAACGCGCGGTAAGGAGCGTGATTGCGTGACCCGTCACTCCCGTTCGCTTCGCATGAAGCGAATCCTTAGGGCGATCGCCGCTGCCTCGGTCGCCTTCGCCTCCGCATGCACGCAACCTGACAACCAGGAAGATGCGGACGAAGAACACCCTGCTTTCGGTTACCAAGTTGCGAGTGAGCTGCGGACAACAAACGCTGGGTCGTTGGAAGGCGTCTCCACTGCGGCGCAGGCCCTCTCCGGCAGTCTCTATCCGGGTGTCTACGTACCCGGACCGCAGGGGCAGATGATCCCGAACACCGACCTGGTCCGGATGCAGGAGATCCCTGGGCCGGTTCGCCGCGTCAACTACACGCTCTCTGACAGCGCCGTGTTCTCTGACGGCACTCCCGTTACCTGTTCGGATTACCTCCTCGCGTTCACTGCCGGGACGAACCCGGGGATCTTCGGCTCCCACATGCCGCTGTTTGAGGACACCGCCAAACTCACCTGCGCCCCCGGGAGCAAAGACTTCACCTTGATCTTCAAGGAAGGGAGGGGAGCGCGGTGGCGTGGGTTGTTCGAGGCGGGCACTGTGCTGCCAGCGCATGCCGTCGCTAAGCAACTGCAAATCCCCCTTGATGAGCTGCACCAAGACTTACTCTCTGAGAACCTGACCGACCTGCAACCGATTGCTCAGGTGTGGCGCGAAGGGTTCGACCTGCGAAACTTCAACCCTGAGCTGCAGGTGTCCTTCGGGCCGTACGCGGTGGCCAGGGTGGGTGAGCAGGGCGAGGTGGTGCTGCGGGCGAATGAATTCTATTACGGGGACGCGCCGCAGGAGCCTGAGCTGGTTGTCTGGCCGGGTTCGGCGGATTCGGCGCACCTGGCTGAAACTGGCGGGCTAGTCGTGGGTGACCTGCGCGACCTCACGCCGGACTGGTACGACCCGAATGCTGAGATCAACCGGCTCACCGTTGAGACCATGGTGGGAGAGTTGACTGAGGCGCTTATGTTCCCCGAGGTGGGGACCTGGTCGCAGCCGGCGAACCGGCAAGCGCTGTCGAAGTGCGTTGATCCGCGACGCGTCGCCGAGGCGTCGTCATCGGTTGCAGGAATCGAGGTCCCCGTCACGCCGCTGCACATCGTGCAGCACGGAGATCCGCTGGCGAAGCGCCTGATGGGTGAGGCTGGGCCGAATCTCGACGTCGATATTTCCCGTGCCAGCGAGCTCGCGGGCACGGAGGTGCGCATCGGGTATGCGTACCCGAACGAGCGTTACGCAGCCATGGTTGAATCCATCAGGCAGTCATGTGAACCGGCAGGCATCACCATTATCGACGTCACGGGTGACGGGAAGACCCTCGCCGATCTGCCCCGAATCGAATACGGGGAGTGGGGCCAAGAGATCTGGACCGAGGGCGAAGTCGACGTGATCCTGCACGCGATCGATCCCATGCGCGAGTATCCAGCTACCACGAACCGGAGCCAAGAGATCGGGTTGCTGCGCGCTCAGGAGAAGACGCTGTGGCAGGAGCTGCCGTCTCTGCCGCTGGCGGCGCAACCGGCGACGTTCGCGATCGATCGGAACGTGAGTAACGTAGTGCCATATACGGGCCTGTCTGGCATCGGCTGGAACATGAACCGTTGGTATCTCGACCCCGGCGCTGAAGCGCCCGAAGAATCCACTGAGCCCAAGTAACCCCATTCGCCTGCAAAAGGACGTCACTTCCATGCCTCTGACCGAGCCCAAATACTCCTCCGCAAAACAGGCCCTTAAGCAAAAGATCCGGCGCGTGCCGGACTTCCCCGAAGAGGGTGTGCTGTTCGAAGACCTCACCCCGGTGCTTGCAGATCCTGACGCGCTCCACGTTGTCGTTGCCGAGATGGCTCGGGTGAGCGAGGAACTCGGCGCAGACGTTATCGGCGGCCTTGACGCGCGCGGGTTCCTTTTGGGATCTGCCGTGGCCTACGAGATGGGGCTGGGCATCTTGGCCATTCGCAAGAAGGGGAAGCTGCCGCCGCCGGTGATCACCCAGGAGTACTCGACCGAGTACAGCACCGCGGCACTGGAGATCCCCGCCAACGGCATGGACCTTGAGGGCAAGCGGGTCGTGCTGGTGGATGATGTGCTGGCCACCGGCGGCACCCTCGTTGCCGCGACGGATCTGATCGAGCGCGCGGGTGGGATTGTCTCGGGCTATGTCGTGGTGCTGGAGGTTGAGGGGCTGGGAGGTCGTGAGAAGCTTGCCGACGGCAAGCTCAGGGTGCTCGACCAGTAACGCGCGGGGGCACAGTAGTATTACTGTTTCTACGCGCTGAATCATCACGCTTGATCGGAGGCCCGCGGTGACGCACGACAAACCAGCCAAGCGGTCAGGACCGAGCGTGCGCAGCGTCTCCGCGCGCCTTGCCCGATCGCTGACCGGAGGCGGGCGCGCGAAAACCAACCCGGTGCTGGATCCACTGCTGTCGATCCACCGCCGGTACCACCCCAAGGCCGACGCGGAACAGCTCAACCGCGCTTACGAGACCGCCGAGCGACTTCACGAGGGCGTATACCGCAAGTCCGGGGATCCCTACATCACGCACCCGCTCGCGGTGGCGACTATTTGCGGTGAGCTTGGCATGGACACCACGACGCTGGTCGCGGCGCTGCTGCACGACACTGTCGAGGACACCGAGTATGGCCTCGAGCAGCTCACCGAAGAATTCGGACCCGAGGTCGCGCGCTTGGTTGATGGCGTGACCAAGCTGGACAAGGTCGCCCTCGGTGCAGCTGCGGAGGCGGAGACTATCCGCAAGATGATCGTGGCCATGTCGGAGGATCCGCGTGTGCTGGTGATCAAGGTGGCGGACCGCTTGCACAACATGCGCACGATGCGCTTCCTCCCACCGGAGAAGCAAGCGAAGAAGGCTCGAGAGACGCTCGACGTGATCGCGCCGCTCGCGCACCGCCTCGGCATGGCGAGTGTGAAGTGGGAACTCGAAGACCTCGCGTTCGCGATTCTGTATCCGAAGAAGTATGAAGAGATCGTCCGCCTTGTCGCGGACCGCGCACCTTCCAGGGACCGGGCGCTCAACGAGATCACAACCGAGTTGCAAGCTGAGCTGCGCGCAAACGGCATTAACGCTGAAGTCATGGGGCGACCCAAGCACTACTGGTCGATCTACCAGAAGATGGTGGTGCGCGGCCACGACTTTAACGAGATCTTCGACCTGGTTGGCATCCGCGTGCTCGTGGACAGTGTGCACGACTGCTACGCCGCAATCGGTGTGGTGCACGCGCTCTACTCACCGATGCCGGGGCGTTTCAAGGACTACGTTTCCAACCCGCGCTTCGGGGTGTACCAGTCGCTGCACACGACGGTGATGACGGACACCGGTCGCCCCCTCGAGGTGCAGGTGCGCACCCACGAGATGCACTACAACGCCGAGTACGGCGTGGCTGCCCACTGGCGCTACAAGGAAACCAAGGGCTCGCACAAGGGCGATCAGGCCGAGGTTGACCAGATGGCCTGGATGCGCCAGTTGCTCGACTGGCAGAAGGAAGCAGCAGACCCCAACGAGTTCCTCGACTCGCTGCGCTACGACCTCACCAGCCAGCAGATCTTCGTCTTCACTCCAAAGGGTGATGTGGTGAACCTGCCGGCGGGTTCGACCCCGGTGGACTTCGCCTATGCCGTGCACACGGAGGTGGGGCACCGTTGCATCGGCGCGAAGGTCAACGGCAAGCTCGTGGCGCTCGAGTCCGAGCTCAAATCGGGCGACCGCATCGAAATCTTCACCTCGAAGGACCAGAACGCCGGCCCATCGCGCGATTGGCAGGACTTCGTCGTCTCGCCTCGTGCGAAGTCGAAGATCCGCCAGTGGTTTGCCAAGGAGCGCCGCGAGGAGCACCTCGAGGCTGGCCGCGACGCGCTCGCCGCCGAGGTTCAGCGCGGTGGGCTGCCCATGCACCGCCTCTTCACGGCGGAATCGATGCGCCGGGTGGCCACCCAGCTCCACTACCCGGACGTCGACGCGCTCTACACCGCAATCGGCGCAGGCAACGTGTCCGCCCAGCATGTGAGCAAGTTGCTCGTCGAGATGTTCGGCAACGAGGACGACGCCGTGGCAGCACTCGCCGCCCGCACACCCATCGCCGACCTCGTCCACCAAGCGTCGCGTCACGACGGCCCAGGCATCCTCGTCCAGGGCAGCCCCGACGTTATGGCCAAGCTCGCGAAATGCTGCCAGCCCGTACCGGGGGACGAGATCTTCGGTTTTGTCACCCGAGGCGGGGGAGTGTCGGTGCACCGCGCGGACTGCACCAATGCCACCAAGCTCAAAGAGGAGCCAGAAAGGCTTATCGACGTCGCCTGGGCTAACGCCTCGGGTGCTGGCAGCGCCTCCATCGCGACCCTCGAAGTTGAGGCGCTTGACCGCAACGGGCTCCTTGCCGAAATGACGAGCGTTCTCGCGGAGCAGAAGTTGCCGATCATTTCGTTGTCATCGCACGCAAGCGAGGACCGGATCGCTACCGTCCGGGTGACCCTCGAAGTGTCTGACACGAAACAACTCGGCCAGATCATGAACCAGATTCGAAACGTCGAAGGGGTTTTCGACATTTATCGCGTCATGTCGTAACCGCTGCACCCTCTTTGAGGTGACGTCTTGCGCAACGCTGAGTGGATGCAAAATGAATTCTTAGTAACGGGCAGGTTAGCGAGCCAGCGTAAGCTGTGGAGCACCTCATAATGACCTGCACAGTGGCGTGATTGTGGATACAAAGGCGGATGAACTTGTTTCCACCTCACTAGGAGCTTCACGTGTTCAACTTCCGTCGCGCAGGCAGCCTGATTGCTGCAACCGCTACCACCGCTCTGGTGCTTTCCGGCACCACCGTCGCAATCGCCGACGAGAACGGCAACGTCGTCAACATTCGCGTCGCCAACATCACCGATTTCCACGGTCGTCTCGAGGCAAACCTCACCAAGAACAAAGAAACCAAGGCCGTCACGCCGAAGCAGGGTGATGAGATGGGCGCGGCGAACGTCGCCGGCATCATCAACTACATCCGCAAAGAGAACCCGAACACGCTGGTGACCAACTCTGGCGACAACCAGGGTGGCTCCGCGTTTGTCTCGGCGATCTCGGACGACAAGCACACGATGGAGTTCGTCAACGCGATCGGTACCAACGGCACCGCCGTCGGCAACCACGAGTTCGACCAGGGTTACAAGGATCTGGTCGATCGCATTAACCCAGGCACCAAGAACAAACAGCTCGGCGCCAACATCTTCCGCAAGGACAACGGTGAGCGCGACGTGAAACCGTACGAGGTCGTTGAGGTTGACGGCGTCAAGGTTGCGCTCATTGGCACCACCTCGAACCTCACGGTCGCCAAGTCGAGCCCGGCGAATGTTGCCGACGTTGACATCAAGGACTCCGCTGAGTGGGTCAACATTGAGGCGAAGAAGCTCAAGGACGACAAGAAGGCTGACGTTGTCATTGCGCTCATCCACGACGACGCCGCCGAGCGCGCGCCGAAGCTGGACAGCGAGTACGTCGACTTCCTCTTCGGCGGCGATTCCCACGTGCTGGCGCTAGACACCGAAGCGGACGTCCCCTACGCCCAGTCGTGGGAGTACGGCAAGACGGTGACCGACTTGGACTTCTCCTACAACAAGTCCACCGGCGAGTTCACCATCAACTCCGTTGAGCAGCACGACGCGACGAGCCTGGCCACCCTCGACATCAAGCCGGATGAGAAGGTCGCCGCGATTGTCGACGAGGCGAAGAAGCAGGCTGACGTCCTCGGTGCTGAGGTTGTCGCAACGATTGACGCCGATTACAAGCGCGGCTCCAACCCAGGTGGCGACCCGGGTTCGAACCGCGGTACCGAGTCCACCGCAAACAACATGATCGCTCAGTCTGCGGTTGCCGCTCTTGGCAAATTCCTCAACCAGGACATTGACTTCGGCATCATGAACGCCGGTGGCGTTCGCGCCGACCTCTCGGCGGGCGAGGTGTCCTACAAGGATGCCTTCACCGTCCAGCCGTTCGGCAACGACATTTCGCTGGCAACCCTGTCCGGTGCGACCATCAAGGAGATGCTGGAGAACCAGTGGCAAACCGAGGAGAAGACTGCGTCCTCCGGCCGCCCGCGTTTGGACATGGGCCTGTCCGACAACGTGTCGTACACCTACAACCCGCAGGCACTCCGCGGCGAGCGCATCCTCAACGTCACCATCAACGGCGAGAACCTCGACCCGGAGAAGGACTACACCGTTGCAGCGTCCTCCTTCCTGCTTGAAGGCGGCGATGACTTCATCGACAAGTCCCAGGTGAAGAATCGCAACGATGTCGGCTACAACGACCTGCAGGCATTCGTCGACTACCTCAAGAGCGGCGAAGCCAAGGTTCGCAAAGGCCAGAAGGACGTCGGCGTGGTTCTGCCGGAAGGTGGCCTGAAGTCTGGTGCGAACCAGATCCAGCTGACCTCTTTGAGCTACTCCTCCGAGGGCGAGCCGAAGGCGGAGAAGGTCACCGTCAAGATCGGTGACGCGACTGCGACCGCTGACGTTGATAACGCCGTCACCGACGCGGACAAGGGGCTGGGTGAGCAGGGCCGTGCCACCGTCACCATCGACCTGCCGGCAGGCATTACCGGCGAGCAGACGCTGCAAATCACCACAGACGCTGGAACCGATGTCTCGATGCCAGTCTCGGTTGGCGCTGCGAAGCAGGACAAGCAGGGCAGCTCGGTGAACGCGGGTGGAATCCTCGCGGCACTGCTCGGTGTGCTTGGCCTCGGTAGCCTGATTCTTCTGTTCTTCGCACCGCAGATTGACGCCATCTTCGGCCCGATTGCGAACTTCCGCTAGACCACACGCGCCGAGCCACCGCTCGCCCCTTGCAAGTAGGGGTATGCGGTGGCTTTTCGCTGCCGCATGAAAAAACCGCTTGACCATTCAGTGGCCAAGCGGTTCGGGCGAACCCGCATCAAGAACTTACTTGATCAGGTACTTGTCGGCGAAGGTAGCGATGGTGCCGAACAGACCGAAGATCGCGGTGATCACGGAGATCCAGTTGAGGATTTCCTTCGTGTCTGCGTTCTTGATGGAGGACTTCTCCTCAGTGGGCTCCGGCGTTGCGGTCACGGTGACGGTGACCGGAGTGGGCTGGGTAGTGTTCGTGGAAGCCTGCACGGTCGGGGTGGTCTGCGCGGAGACGACGGTCGCGCCGGTGGTCATGACAGCAGCAGCGGTAGCTGCAGCGATGAGACCCTTACGGAACTGCATGGGATATATCCAATCTTTAGAGGACGTCAGACGACGGTGGTCAGCATAACGTTTTGATCTCAACTACGCAAGGCCAATTGAATACTCAGCTTCACAGGAAATGTCCAGGAGAGACTACCGAACGGTGGCGGTCGTAATCCTGACTTCCTCGACGGGCTCGCCATCATTGCTTGGGCCCCCAATACTCGGGTCTTCCTTCACGCCTTTCTCCGCAATGGCGTCAAGGGTGGCCAATCCCGCCTCGTCGATCTGTCCGAAGTAGGTGTACGTCGGCGTGAGGAAGCCATCACCGTAGTTCAAGAAGAACTGGGAGCCGTTGGTGTCGATGCCTGAGTTCGCCATCGCGATCGTGCCGCGTTCGTACTTCTCGAATTCCAGTAGCTGGGACGCGTACCCCTGTTTCTCCTCCTCACTGAGGTCTTCCGGTAAGCCGAGCGCGGAGAGATCTACGTTCTCAAGCGCCTCGTCCGTAGGGAACTCGTTCGCGAATTGGAATCCTGGGCCGCCAGCACCGGTACCGGTTGGGTCGCCGCACTGCAGCACCTTCAGGCCCTCAGAAGTAGTCAGGCGGTGGCAAACCGTGTCGTTGTAGTAGCCCTCCGCCGCCAGGTACTCAATTGCGTTCACGGTGCACGGGGACACCGAGCGATCCAGCTCCATGCCGATCGGGCCAGCCGAGGTCTCGAGGTCGATGGTGACGGTGCCTTCGGTAGACACGTCTTCCTGCGGGGGCAGGCCAACGAAGTTCGCGTTGTCGCCGGCTTCGTTGTATGCGCAGCTCACGGTCGGCGGCAGGGCGACCGCGCGTTCAGTCGCAATCGGCTCGTAGTTCGGCTCTTCCGTAGCCGTTTCAGCCGTTGTCTCCGTAGCCGTGGTCTCTTCAGCAGCGAGATCTTCCCCGCCGTCCTGGGTCGCAAAGTAGTAAATGCCGCCGCCGAGTACGCCGATCACCGCGACGGATGCAAGCGCAGTGACCCACGGTCGCGTTTTCTGCTTGCGGTCGCGCGCAGCCAGCTCCTTCTCCAAGTTGGACAGGGCTTCCTTGCCGCGCTGCTCGTTGCTTGCCACCGTGACCGGACCTCACTTCTCGCGTCGGCGGTGCGCGCGAGGGCTTGGGCAGCCAAACTCAACCGCGCACCGCAAGGGGTGTATGAACGGTCAAAGCCTAGCAGCAGCGCACCGCGGCCCTAATATCTGAGGCATGCAGCTTGCTGGATTTGTCGTAGGCCCGTATCAGACCAACTGCTACGCGGTGATCAACCCGGAAGCAGGCGAAGGCTTCGTGGTCGATCCCGGCATGGGGGCGGCTCCGCAGGTCCGTGAGCTCTTCGCCCAGCATCACGCGAGATTGAGCGCGGTGGTGCTCACCCACGGCCACCTCGACCATATTCGCGACGCCGCAGAGCTCGGGGTCGAGGTATTCATCCACCCGGATGATGCCTTCATGCTCGATGCAGGTGGAGGCCTCCCGGAGCATTCAAGATTGCTTTTCGACGCCTCGTCCATGGCCGCCCCGGAAACCATCACGCACCTCCACCACGGCGAAACTATTGAATTGGCCGGTTACGAGTTCACCGTTCAGCACGCCCCTGGGCATTCGCCGGGTAGTGTGCTGCTGGTCGCGGACGAGCTCGTCTTCAGCGGCGACGTCCTGTTCCGAGGCTCCATCGGGCGCACTGACCTGGCCTACTCCGACCCAGAGGCCATGACCGAGTCGCTGCGCGGCCCGGTATGGGACCTCGATGATTCGCTGGCGGTGCTCCCGGGGCATGGGCCAACCACCACCATGCGCGCTGAACGCGCGACCAACCCGTTTCTGCGCGAGGCGAACGCCGACAGGATCCACAGCGGCGCGTAAAACCCCGCGGGCTAAACTCGTTGAACGTGAGTGAGCAGAAGTTTCAGGCCCTGTCCGCCCCGAAGGGCGTGCCCGACTACGTGCCGCCGACGTCGGCGACGTTCATCGCCGTGCGCGACGAATTCGCCAACCAGGCGCGCATCGCCGGATACCAACACATCGAGCTGCCGGTTTTCGAGGACACCGCACTCTTCGCGCGCGGCGTCGGCGAATCCACCGATGTCGTGAGCAAGGAGATGTACACCTTCGCCGATCGCGGCGACCGCTCCGTCACGCTTCGTCCCGAGGGCACCGCCGGCGTGATGCGCGCTGTCATCGAGCACAACCTTGATCGCGGCTACCTGCCGGTGAAGCTCAGCTACTACGGTCCGTTTTTCCGCTACGAGCGCCCCCAGGCGGGCCGCTACCGCCAGCTCCAGCAGGTCGGTGTGGAGGCAATCGGTGTCGACGACCCGCTGCTGGACGCGGAGATCATCGCGCTCGCCGACCGCTGCTACCGCTCCGTGGGGCTGACCGGATTCCGCCTCGAGCTCACCAGCTTGGGCTGCGCCGAATGCCGCCCGGCCTACCGCGAGAAGCTGCAGGCGTTCCTCTTCGACCTTCCGCTGGATGAGGAAACCCGCCACCGTGCCGAGATCAACCCGCTGCGCGTGCTCGACGACAAGCGCGAGGACGTCCGCGCCATGACCGAGAACGCGCCGCTCATGCTCGACCACCTCTGCGAAAACTGCCGTACTCACTTCGAGACGGTCACCGGCACGCTCGAGGCAATGGGCGTGACCTACGTGATCAATGCGCGCATGGTCCGCGGCCTGGACTACTACACCAAGACCACTTTCGAGTTCGTCCACGACGGCCTCGGCGCGCAGTCCGGCATCGGCGGCGGCGGGCGCTACGACGGCCTCATGGCCCAGATCGGCGGGCAGGACCTCTCCGGCATCGGTTTCGGCCTCGGCGTCGACCGCACCGTGCTCGCACTCGAAGCAGAAGGCGTCACGCTCGACGGAGTCGAGTCAAGGGTTGATGTGTTCGGCGTCGCCATCGGCGATCAGGCACAGTCAGGCATGGCATTGCTTATCGACGAACTTCGTGCCAACGGCATTTCCGCCGACATGTCCTACGGCGGCCGCGGACTCAAGGGCGCGATGAAGGGCGCAGACCGCTCCGGCGCTCACACCGCGCTGGTGCTCGGAGACCGCGAGCTCGAGACCGGCGAGGTGACGGTGAAGAACCTTGAAACCCAAACCCAGCGCACGGTGCCGCTGGATCTCGCCGCGGTGATCGACGCGATCTTCATCCCCGAAGATGAGGAATAAACGCCGCTAACACTCCGTGATGTTCACGGGCAGGCCGAGCTGCACCGCGAGGCCGCCCATGGACGTCTCTTTGTACTTGGTCATCATGTCGCGGCCGGTAGACGCCATAGTCTCCACCACGTCGTCGAGCGTGACAATGTTGGTGCCGTCGCCGAACCTGGCCAGGCGCGCCGCGTTGATGGCTTTCACCGCGCCGATGGCGTTGCGCTCGATGCAGGGTACCTGCACGAGGCCGCCGACCGGGTCGCAGGTGAGGCCAAGATTGTGCTCCAACGCGATCTCGGCGGCGTTTTCCACCTGCTGCGGTGTCCCGCCAAGGATTGCGCACATACCGGCAGCAGCCATCGCTGACGCCGAACCGACTTCGCCCTGACACCCCACCTCGGCGCCCGAGATCGACGCG
Source organism: Corynebacterium glaucum (assembly GCF_002287505.1). Taxonomy (GTDB): domain Bacteria; phylum Actinomycetota; class Actinomycetes; order Mycobacteriales; family Mycobacteriaceae; genus Corynebacterium; species Corynebacterium glaucum. Next base: position 1,421,197 of record NZ_CP019688.1, on the reverse strand, counting down.
TTGGTCTTGATGATCGCGCCGATCGCGGCAGCGGTGAGCAAAAACTCGCGCGCCCGCTCCGTGGTGAAGTCATCCGTGAAGTCCAGGCAGTAATGCATCACTGCCGGGATGATGCCTGCGGCGCCGTTGGTCGGGGCGGTCACCACCTGACCGTGGGCGGCGTTCTCCTCATTGACGGCGAGGGCGTAGAGGTTGACCCACATCATCGCGTCGAGGCCGCGGGATGTCTCAGCCTCCGCCTCCGCGGTGAGCATGCGATACATGCGGTTCGCACGGCGTTTCACGTTCAGTCCGCCTGGCAGGGTGCCTTCGGATTTCAGCCCGCGGGCGACGCATTCTTGCATCACGTCCCACACGGCGTCGAGGTGGGCATCGACAACCTCGCGGTCGTGCAGCGCTTCTTCGTTGGCGCGGACGAGTTGGGAGATCGTCAGGGAGTGTTCGTCGATAAGCGAAAGGAGCTCCTGCGCGGTGCGGAACGGGAAGGGGACCGTGATGCTGGAATCTTCCTCTGTGCCGACGCCTTCGAAACCGTCGAGGCCGGCGCGGTCGAGGATGAAGCCGCCGCCCCCGGAGAAGTACTCGCGGCCGGTGGCGAGCGCTGTGCCGTGCTCGTCCCAAGCGCTGAAGATGACGCAGTTTGGGTGCTCGGGGACCGGCTGGGGGTTGTACTTGATCTCGTAGTTGACGGTGCCGGACGGGCCTTCGATGGTGCCACTTGCGGGAATGAGTTCGCCGGGCAGTGGGGCGGTGTCCGCGGTTGTGGTGGTGGGGGTGTAGCCCACGAGGCCGAGGAGGACTGCGCGGTCGGTGCCGTGCCCGATGCCGGTGGCGGCGAGTGAGCCGCGCAGCTCAATGGCGACGGTGTGCGGTAGCTGGCCGAGTGACTCGACGAAGAGTTCGGCGGCGCGCATCGGGCCGACGGTGTGTGAAGAGGACGGGCCGATGCCGATGGAGAACAGGTCGATGACGCTGACTGGGTGGCTGGATGTCATGAGGCCTCCGCGAGGTGTGGGATGTCGGTGGCGTTCACCACTGCGATTGGACGTTGGTCGGTGTTGCCGTGCTCGGTGATGATGCCGAGGCGGGGCAGCGCGCCGGATGGAAGGGGCGTGGTGAGCGCGTCGACGGCTGCTGCTGCGGTGGCGGTGCGGGGGAGAAATACCGCTTTGTCGTGCTGGCCGGAGAGCTCAAGTGCATCGGCGACGGTCGTGTTTGCCATGGTGTCTGCGTCGATGCTGTCTGCGGTCTCGAGCTCCTCGGCAACCCAGCGGGCGATGGCGTTGGTGGTGAGGAGGCCGACGCAGGTGCCGTCGTCGTAAATCGGGAACTGGGTGTGGCCTGATTCGCGGATGGCGCGCAGTGCGTCGCCGATGGCGTCGTCGGGGCTCAAGGTGATGATGCTCTGGTCGTAGCCGACGACGTCGACGGCGAGGGTTGGTTCGAGGAGCACATCGCGGATGTGCTTGATCTCGTCGACCGTTTCCTGGAGCGGTTCCGCGATTGGGCGGAAGTCCCGATACTCGCCGTGGCTGATCGCGTTGCGCAGCTCCGCGAACTCTTTTAGGTCATCGGCTTGATCGCGGCTGATGACGCCGCGCTTGGCTGCCTGGGTGGCCATCCATTTGAAGGAATCGGATTTCTTCGCGTCGAGTTCAGTGCGCAAGAACGCCTCAATGTCGTTGAACGCTGCGAGGAACTCGACGGCCCGGTTGGGGGCTTCCTGGGTAGCCACTAGCCGTTGTAGACGCCGCGGTTGAGCGTGTCGCAGGCGGACATCTTGCCGGTTTCGTAGCCGGACAAGAACGCTTGGCCGCGCTGCTCGGAGGAACCGTGGGTCCAGGCGTCTGGGTCGACCTCGCCGCCGGAGCGGCGCTGAATGTTGTCGTCGCCGATGGCCTGCGCCGTCTGGATTGCGTCGTCAAGCTGCTGCTGGGTGATCGGCTCGAGCGCGCCGTCTTGCTCTGCGTAATGTGCCCACAGGCCGGCGTAGCAGTCCGCCTGCAGCTCGATGGCTACAGCTGCAGAGTCCTCGCCGGGGTTCTTGTAGTCGCTTAGACCCAGCGTGCCCTCGAGCTGCTGGATGTGGTGGCCCATCTCGTGCGCGGTGGCGTACATCTGCGCCAGCGGGCCGGAGCTGCCGCCGAGCTTGTGCAACTCGTCGAAGAAGGTCACGTCAAGGTACGCGGTCTCATCGCGTGGGCAGTAGAACGGACCCGTCGCGGCGGTGGCGTAGCCGCAGCCGGTAGTGACGTCGCCCTGGAAGATGTGCATGCCGGGTTGGCGGTAATCAACGTTGGCCTGCTCAGGCAGCACCCGCGACCACACATCGTCGACGGAAATGACAGTTGCGGCGGCGCGGCAGTCCACGTGCTCGTTCGCTGCGCCTTCGGTGTCGCAGTGCTCCAGGTTGTAGTCACCCTGGGACTGGTACTGACCCTGCGTCTGGCTTTGCTGGCCGCCACCGCCGCCAAGGCCGCCGCTGAACAGGAACCACAGCAACAGGATCACCAGGATCGTGCCGCCGCCACCGCCGCCGAGCAGCAGGGGCAGAGCGAGTAAACCGCCGGCGCCGCCGCCTTGAGGCTGGCGGCCAGCGCCTGTGCTGGTTTGGACTCGCTGGTTCGCGCCCCGGCTGGCGTTTCCTCTGAAGGTCATGGCAAGCATTGTGCCAAAGAACTCAAAAATGTGTCCAACGCCACGGCAGGTATCTGGGTGCGTGGGCGGGCGAAAAACCCGCGCGGTAAACTCTTGCCCGATAGATTCAGCCCTCACTTCGCCACATAAAGAAGGACGTGGAAGACACCGTGCTGCGCACACACCTCGCTGGGAACCTCAACAAAGACCTCGACGGTCAGACCGTCACCCTGACCGGTTGGGTGGCCAGGCGCCGCGACCACGGCGGTGTGATCTTCATCGACCTGCGCGACCGCTCTGGACTTGCCCAGGTCGTCTTCCGTGAGTCGGAGGTGGCCGAGGCCGCCCACGATCTGCGCAGCGAGTTCGTTGTGCAGGTCACCGGCGTTGTCGAGCCGCGTCCGGAGGGCTCCGCGAACCCGAACCTTGCCTCGGGCGAGATCGAGGTCAACGCCACCGAGCTGACTGTGCTGAATAAGGCGGCCGCACTGCCGTTCCAGATCGAGGACGCATCGTCGAGCGAGGTGGGCGAGGAGACCCGTCTGAAGTACCGTTACCTCGACCTGCGCCGCGACCGCCAAGCCAACGCGATGCGCCTGCGCGCGCAAGCAAACCAGGCGGCACGCCGGGTGCTGGACAACCACGACTTCGTCGAGATCGAGACCCCGACGCTCACCCGCTCGACCCCGGAAGGTGCCCGCGACTTCCTGGTGCCGGCGCGTTTGAAGCCGGGTTCCTGGTACGCGCTGCCGCAGTCGCCGCAGCTGTTCAAGCAGCTGCTCATGGTCGCCGGCATGGAGCGCTACTACCAGATCGCTCGCTGCTACCGCGACGAGGACTTCCGCGCGGACCGCCAGCCGGAGTTCACCCAGCTCGACGTCGAGGCGTCGTTCGTCGACCAGGACGACGTGATCTCGCTCGCCGAAGAGATCCTCGTGGAGCTGTGGAAGCTCATTGGCTACGAGATCCAGACACCGATCCCGCGCATGACCTACGCCGAGGCGATGGAAAAGTACGGCTCCGACAAGCCGGATCTGCGCTTCGACATCCCGCTGGTGGAATGCACCGAGTTCTTCAAAGACACCCCGTTCCGTGTCTTCCAGGCCGAGTACGTCGGCGCTGTGGTCATGGCGGGCGGCGCATCCCAGCCGCGTCGCCAGCTCGATGCATGGCAGGAGTGGGCGAAGCAGCGCGGCGCGAAGGGTTTGGCATACATCCTGGTTCAGGACGACGGCGAGCTCACCGGCCCGGTGGCAAAGAACATCACCGACGAGGAAAAGGCCGGCATCGTCTCCCACGTCGGTGCCCAGCCGGGCGACGCGATCTTCTTCGCCGCAGGCGACACGAAGGCTTCGCGTGCGCTGCTCGGCGCAGCCCGCGGTGAGATTGCCCGCAAGCTCGACCTCATCGACGACGACGCCTGGGCATTCACCTGGGTTGTCGACGCCCCGATGTTTGAGCCCGCAGCCGACGCCACCGCGTCCGGCGACGTGGCGCTGGGCAACTCGAAGTGGACCGCCGTGCACCACGCGTTCACCTCGCCGAAGCCTGAGTACCTGGACAACTTCGATCAGGAGCCGGGCGAAGCGCTGGCGTACGCGTACGACATCGTCTGCAACGGCAACGAGATCGGCGGCGGTTCGATCCGTATCCACCAGCGCGACGTGCAGGAGCGTGTCTTCGAGGTCATGGGCATCACCGAGGAAGAGGCCCAGGAGAAGTTCGGCTTCCTCCTCGACGCCTTCGCATTCGGTGCTCCGCCGCACGGCGGCATCGCGTTCGGTTGGGACCGCATTGTCAGCCTACTCGGCGGCTTCGACTCGATCCGCGACGTGATTGCATTCCCGAAGTCCGGCGGCGGCGTCGATCCGCTCACCGACGCGCCCGCGCCAATCCCGGCAGCCCAGCGCGCGGAAACCGGCGTCGACTTCAAGCCGAAGAAGCAGGACGACATGGCCGCAGCCGGTGAGCGTCACAACGAGGTCCGCCTGGACAACGAGGCGGCGGACAACGAGGCAGAAGCTGCCGGCGCAGGAGAGACCAAGTAAGCGGCACAAGCACGCGCTCAAGATTCCCGGAACCCTGACAGAGCTAACAGTCAATGCCCAGGGGGCCGGGAACTGGCCTGTGCGAAAATAGGGATTGATTCGCATCGGCCCGCAACGCCGAGGAGAGGAACACCATGCAGCAGGATTCCATCATCGCCGCAGCCGAAGACATCCTCACCCGCCGCTACGGAGGGACACAGAAACTCAGTGAGGTCACCCGGCTGTCCGGCTCCGGTCTCGCTGGGGTCTACCGCGTCAAAGTGGCCACCAACCCGTTTCTGCAGCACCGCTCGGTGGTGGTGAAGCACGCCCCAGAGACCGGCTACGCGCTTGACGACGCAGCGTTTCTCCGCGAAATCGTCGCCTACCAATTCACAACCTCGCTCTCCAGCGAGATTCGTCCGGGCCCAGTGTTGCTGGCGTATGACACGGACGCGCGGATGATCATCCTTTCGGATGCTGGCGACGGCGACACGCTCGCCGCCATGCTGGAGCGAGCCGATGAGGAACAGCACGTGCAGATTCTGCGCAACCTCGGCAGCGCACTCGGGCGACTGCATGCGGGCACTGCAGACAAGGAAGATTCCTTCAACGTGCTGTTCAACCGCATGACCAGGTCGCGCACCGGTGCGGAGAAGATCCAGCAGTTGCGCGACCGCCTTCTTGCGCACCGCATCCGTCTTGGACTGGAGATGCTGGTGCAAGCCGGTATCGAGGTGCCCAACGAGGTCACGGTAAGCGCCGCGAACCTGCAGTCGCGGCTCCTGCGCGGTGGCGTGCGCGCGTTCACGCCCTTCGATCTCTCACCAGACAACGTGATCTACACCGCCGGCGGCACCCAATTCTTGGACTACGAGTGGGCGGGCTTTCGCGACGCGAGCTTCGACGTCGCCTTCGTCGTCGCTGGCTTTCCGCTCTACCTGTCCCCGCGGCCGTACAACGAGGAAGCGTGCCACGCCTTCATCGACGCCTGGCTCCACGAAGTCCGCGGCACCTGGCCGCTGCTCAACCACGAAGACACCCTCCAGGCACGCATTACCGGTGCGATGATCGGCTGGGCGCTGTCTAGCGTCTCCGTGCTGAACCCAGTCGGTGTGACCGATCTGGTGGCCAACGACGCGGAGCTGGCGGAAGAGTTCGAGCGCGCCGGCATCGACCCAGAGGGCGATGTGGAGGACTTCGATCTCGACGACGGCGAGGATGTGCTGCGCCCCTCTGAAAGCGGCCCCTTCGACCCGTCCGAAACTCTCGTGCGCGCCGATCTCCGCGAGACGTTCCTGGCGCTCGCGAGCTACGCCGGCACAGGCCGCGACACGGCGTACCTCGTCATCGCCGACTTCGCCAACCGCGTCGCCGACCGGTTCCAGTAAAGGACGAAGCCGTGACGCAGGAAGGTCTGTTTGGGGACGGGGAGGTGGTGAAGGGGGCGTCGATAGGCGAAACTGCCCCGGCCCGCGGGGCGAGCTTTTTTGAAGCTGGCCGCGACGCACCGCTGGCTGCGCGGATGCGCCCGCGCTCGCTGGACGAGATTGCGGGGCAGCAACACCTGCTTTCCGAAGGCAAGCCCCTGCGCCGGCTGGTGGAAGGCTCGGGCGCGGCGAGCGTGATCTTGTACGGCCCGCCGGGGACGGGCAAGACGACGATTGCGTCGCTGATCGCACAGACCATGGGGCAGAACTTCGTGGGGCTTTCGGCGCTGAGCTCCGGGGTGAAGGAGGTGCGCGCCGTGATTGATGCCGCGCGGCGCGACCTGGTCCGCGGCGAGAAGACGGTGCTGTTCATCGACGAGGTGCACCGGTTTTCCAAAACCCAGCAAGATGCGCTGCTCGCGGCGGTGGAGAACCGCACGGTCCTACTCGTCGCCGCGACCACGGAGAACCCCAGCTTCTCGGTGGTTGCGCCGCTACTCAGCCGCTCGCTGCTGCTCAAGCTCGAGTCGCTCTCGGACGACGATGTCCGCGAGGTGCTTACCCGTGCCGTGCGCGACGAGCGGGGGCTTCAAGGGAGCATTTCGCTTGACGACGATGCGTGTGACCAGCTCATCCTCCTTGCTGGAGGCGACGCGCGCCGTGCCCTGACGTACCTCGAGGCCGCGGCAGACGCGGTGCCGGAGGGTGGCACGGTGACGCTGGAGGTGGTGCGCGACAACGTCAACCGCGCGGTGGTGCGCTACGACCGTGACGGCGACCAACACTACGACGTGGTCAGCGCGTTCATCAAGTCGATTCGCGGTTCGGACGTGGATGCGGCGCTGCACTATTTGGCTCGGATGATTGAGGCGGGGGAGGACCCGCGGTTCATTGCGCGGCGCCTGGTCATCCATGCATCTGAGGATGTGGGGATGGCGGATCCGACCGCGCTCCAGACCGCGACGGCTGCGGCGCAGGCGGTCCAGTTCATCGGCATGCCAGAGGGGCGTCTCGCGCTTGCGCAGGCGACGATTCACCTGGCCACCGCTCCGAAGTCGGCGTCGGTGTACCAGGCGATCAACGCCGCGCAGGCGGACATTCGCGCGGGTCATGTTGGCACCGTGCCGCCGCATTTGCGCGACGGGCACTACGAGGGTGCGAAGAAGCTGGGCAATGCGGTGGGCTACCTCTACCCGCACGACGACCCGCGCGGGGTGGTGGAGCAGCAGTACATTCCCGACTGCCTGGAGGACCGCGAGTACTACCAGCCGACGGACCACGGCGCGGAGAAGCGGATCCGCGACTACTTCAGCCGGCTGCGCGCGATCGTGCGCGGACGGTAGGGTGCGGGGGCCTACACGGGCCGGAGTAACATGGTGCGGGATTGACCCAAGGCCAGTACACGCGCCAGCGAAAGGACGTACACCCCGTGCAGACACACGAAATCCGGGAGCGGTTTACCAACCACTTCGTCGAAACCGGGCACACCGAGGTGCCCAGCGCCTCGCTGATTCTCGACGACCCGACCCTGCTGTTTGTCAACGCGGGCATGGTGCCGTTCAAGCCGTACTTCTTGGGCCAGCAGACCCCGCCGTTTGAAAACGGTCTGGCTACTTCGATCCAGAAGTGTGTGCGCACCCTGGATATCGAAGAGGTGGGCATTACGACCCGCCACAACACCTTCTTCCAGATGGCCGGAAACTTCTCCTTCGGCCAGTACTTCAAAGAGGGTGCGATTACGCACGCCTGGACGCTTTTGACCGGTCCGGTTGAGGAGGGCGGTCTTGGCCTGGACCCGGAACGCCTCTGGGTCACGGTCTACACCGACGACGATGAGGCCGCCGAGATCTGGGAGCACAAGATCGGCGTGCCGGTCGAGCGCATCCAGCGCATGGGCATGGAAGACAACTTCTGGTCTATGGGCGTGCCTGGCCCGTGTGGCCCGTGCTCCGAGATCTATTACGACCGTGGCCCGGAGTACGGTCAAGAGGGCGGCCCGATCGCGGACGACAACCGCTACATGGAGATCTGGAACCTCGTGTTCATGGAGTCCATCCGCGGCGCCGGCGACAAGAAGGGCGGCTTCGAGATTCTCGGCGAGCTGCCGAACAAGAACATCGATACCGGCCTCGGCGTGGAGCGCGTGGCTTGCATCCTGCAGGGCGTCGACAATGTTTACGAGACCGACCTGCTGCGCCCGGTGATCGACGTGGCGCAGGAGCTGACCGGTACTCAGTACGACGCCGGTAGCCCAGCCGATGACGTCCGCTTCCGTGTGATTGCGGACCACTCGCGCACCTCCATGATGATCATCCTGGACGGTGTCACCCCGTCGAACGAGGGCCGCGGTTACATCCTGCGTCGCCTGCTGCGCCGCATCATCCGCTCCGCGCGTCTGCTCGGTGCGACTGGCGAAGTGATGGAACCGTTGATCAACACCATCATGGACACGATGACGCCGTCCTTCCCGGAGATCGCCGACAACCGCGATCGCATCCTGCGCGTGGCGCTGGCGGAGGAGCGGGCGTTTTCCAAGACGCTGGAATCCGGCACGCACCGCTTCGATGAAGCCGCCGAGACGCTCAAGGCGTCCGGCGTGACCACGCTCAGCGGCGAGCAGGCCTTCGAGCTGCACGACACCTACGGCTTCCCGATCGATCTGACCATGGAGATGGCGCAGGAGGCGGGCTTGGAGGTCGACATGGATGCGTTTAACGCCGCCATGGAGGAGCAGCGCAACCGTGCGAAGGCCGACAACAAGGCCAAGAAGATGGGCAACCGCGACGACTCGCTGTACCGCGAGTGGGTGGACGCGCACCCAACCGAGTTCGTCGGCTACGACCAGCTCACTCACGACGCGAACGTGATCGGCCTGGTCAAGGACGGCGAGAAGGTCACCGAGGTCAACCAGGGCGACGAGGTCGAGGTCATCCTCGACGTCACTCCGATGTACGCCGAGGCCGGCGGCCAGATGGCGGACCGCGGACGCCTGGTAATGGGGGAGACGGTGCTCAACGTCGGCGACGTGCAGCGCATCGGCAAGAAGCTTTGGGTGCACAAGGCGACGGTCCAAAACGGCGGGCTCGATCTGGGCTCCACTGTGACCGCCGAGGTCGACGGCGCGTGGCGTCACGGTGCGCGCCAGGCGCACACCGCCACCCACCTCATTCACGCGGCGCTGCGCCAGGTGCTCGGCCCGACCGCGGTGCAGGCGGGTTCGTTGAACAAGCCGGGTTACCTGCGCTTCGACTTCAACTACACCGATCAGCTCTCGGATGCGCAGCTGGAGGAGATCGCCACAATCACCAACCAGGCTGTCGACGCGGACTTTGCGGTGAACACGATCGAAACTTCCCTCGAGGAGGCGAAGGCGATGGGCGCGATGGCTCTCTTCGGCGAGAACTACGGCGACCGCGTACGCGTTGTTGAGATCGGTGGGCCGTTCTCGATTGAGCTGTGCGGCGGCACGCACGTAGAGCACTCGTCGCAGATCGGCCCGGTGGCCGTGCTCGGTGAGTCTTCCGTGGGCTCCGGCGCGCGCCGCATCGAGGCGTACTCCGGTTTGGAGTCCTTCCGCTATTTCTCCAAGGAGGCGGCGCTGGCTTCCGGGTTGGCTTCCGAGCTGAAGACCCCGTCCGAGCAGCTGCCGGAGCGCATCGCGCAGCTGACTGAGCGTCTGCGCGCGGCGGAGAAGGAAATCGAGAACCTCCACCGCCAGCAGCTGCTTGCCGGCACCGGCGATCTCGCGGCGAAGGCAGAAACAGTTGGAGCACACAAGCTCGTCGCCGTCCATCTGCCCGACGGAATCAACACCGGCGACCTACGCACCATGGTCAGCGATGTCCGCGGCAAGCTCACAGGTGAGGACGCGGTTGTGGTTCTGGCGTCCGCGGACAACGGCAAGGCAGCGTTCGCAGTCGCCGCGACCCCGGCCGCAGTCGAATCCGGTGTGAAGGCCGGCGAGCTGGTGAAAACGTTCGGCACCTACGTTGACGGCAAGGGCGGCGGCAAGCCGGATCTGGCGCAGGGTTCCGGCGCTAACCCGGCCGGCATTGATGCCGGCCTCGCCGCGATCCGTGACGCGCTAGCTTAGGTAACGAATCGATTACGTGACACGCCGGTAGGGCGGCCTGGGAGAATCGTCGATAAGCGATAGCGTCGAACTGACGGCCGTGACTTGCGCGACCTGCGACCGAAAGACAACCACCATGAAAGTTGAGCCAGACACCCCCGGTGTGGACGACCCGGGTCCGGGGCGGCGCTTAGGCGTTGACGTGGGCACTGTGCGCATCGGCGTTGCGATCTCGGATCGGGACGCGCGGCTGGCGACACCGGCTGAAACCGTGGACCGGGTCACCGGGTTCAAAGACCGCGACGGTGCAGACATCGATCGGCTGGTGCAACTGGTTACCGACTATGACGTGGTCGAAGTAGTCGTTGGTTTGCCGCGGGATCTACAAGGCAACGGCTCCGCAAGCGTAAAGCACGCGAAGGAGATCGCATTCCGCATCCACCGCCGCACCAATGTGCCGGTGCGGATGGCGGACGAGCGGTTGACTACCGTGGTGGCAACGAACGCGATGCGGGCTGCCGGCACCTCGGAGAAGCAAGGCCGAAAGTTCATCGACCAGGCCGCGGCAGTAGAGATTCTGCAGTCGTGGCTCGATGGCCGCAAGACCAACCTCAAGGAGAACGAATCGTGACCACCCGATCACACGCTCAGGGGCGAACCCGCAGCACCGCCGTGCTCATCGCCTCAATTCTGCTGATCGTCGGCTTGATCGCTTGGATCGCGGTGGCGCGCAACGGTGCCGCGCCGAAGGACTACGAGGGCGCCGGCAACGGAGTCGAGGAGATTGTGGAGATCCCTGAGGGCTCCACTATCTCCCAGCTCGGGCCTGAGCTGGAGAAGCGCGACATCGTTGCCTCCAACGGCGCGTTCCAAACCGCGGCTGCGAACCACCCGGACGCCGACAACATCCACCCGGGCTACTACCTCCTCGAGGGGCAGATGAGCGCGAAGGCCGCGGTGGATGCACTGCTGAGTGAGGAAAACCGCATTACCCCGGTGAAGGTCTACGGCGGCGCGACCCTGATGGACGTGAACGTACTCGGCGGCCAGACCCGCTACGGCATCTACTCCATGATTCAAGAGGTCACCTGCCGCGGCTCGAACACGCAAGACTGTGTCGACGCTGAGCAGCTGCAGGACGTGGCCGCGAACGCGGACCCGAAGGAGCTCGGCGTGCCGGAGTGGGCCGTCGAAACCGTGGCCGCCCGCGCGGGCGATCCGAAGCGCCTCGAAGGCCTCATCGCACCCGGTGAGTACATCATCGACCCGGACGCCTCGGCCCAGGAGATCATCACCGATCTGGTGACCCGTTCCGCGAAGCAGTACAACGACACCGGGATCGTCGAGCGCGCGAACGCGATCGGGCTGAGCCCGTACGAGCTGCTAGTCGCGGCATCCCTGGTGGAGCGTGAGGCGCCGGCTGGAGAGTTCGACAAGGTCGCCCGCGTGATTCTGAACCGCCTCGACGTTCCGATGCGCCTGGAGTTCGACTCCACGGTCAACTACGGCCTCACCGACGTCGAGGTAGCCACCACCGACGAGGACCGCGCGGCGGTCACCCCGTGGAACACTTACGCCATGGACGGCCTGCCCCAGACTCCGATCGCATCCCCGTCGATGGAGGCGATTGACGCTATGGAGAATCCGGCGGACGGCGACTGGCTCTTCTTCGTCACCGTGGACCAGGACGGCACCACCGTGTTCAACAGCACCTTCGAGGATCACCTGCGCGACACCCAGCGCGCAGTTGACTCCGGCATCTTGGATTCGCAGCGCTAGGAGCTTCATGCTTAACGACGCCTCCGTCGACCCCGGCCACGCTAACCCGGGGTATCGCGCCGCAGTCCTTGGCTCGCCGATTGCGCACTCGCTTTCCCCGGTGCTGCACAATTCCGGATATCTGGCGGCGGGATTGGCCGACTGGAGCTATAGCCGCATCGAATGCACGGCAGACGATCTACCGCGAATCGTCGGCGAGGCCGGGCCCGAGTTCCGCGGGTTCTCCGTCACCATGCCGGCGAAGTTCGCCGCGCTGGAGTTCGCCGACGAAGTCACCGAACGTGCTCGGGCAATCGGCTCCGCGAACACGTTGGTGCGCATTGACCCGGACAAGCCAAGCGCCGGTTGGCGCGCCGACAACACCGACTGCGAAGGCCTGCTCGCAGCGCTCGACGAGCTCACCCGCGGTGAGCCCATCCGCAGCGCAGTTGTGGTTGGCGCGGGAGGCACCGCGCGGCCCGCCCTGTGGGCGCTGGCCCAGCTCGGCGCGGTGCGCATCCACGTGCTTAACCGCTCTGACCGCGCCGCAGAGCTCGCTGACCTCACCGATAGCATCGATGTCACCTTCTCCACTTTCGACACCGACATCGCCGCGGCCACCGTTGCCGCGGACGTCGTGGTGTCTACGGTGCCGTCGCAAGCCATCGAGGCTTACGTCAACGACCTCGCCCACGCACCGGTCCTCGACGTGATCTACAACCCGTGGCCCACGCCCCTCGCAGTGCGCGCCGCCTCCCACGGCTATAACACGGTCGGCGGTCTGGTCATGCTCGCCGGCCAGTCGTACTCGCAGTTCGAGCAGTTCACAGGCGTGCCTGCCCCGCGCGAAGCGATGCGCGAGGCGCTCTTCGCGCACGTCGCCTCCCAGCATTAGGGCAGCACTCAGGTTCCCGCGCCCGCTACACTGCGTGGGCATGGGGCTTGGGGGAGTCACACTCGTTGCGGTATGCGGGTTATGGAGCATCGCGCTCGCGCTTTTCGACGTCCATTTCAGACGCCTTCCCAACACCCTGACCCTGCCGGCGGGTGCGCTTGCGCTTGTGACGTGCGCCTTTCACCCGCTCGCGTTGTGGGGGTGGGTGTGGCCGGCGGGTTACCTCGTTATCGGACGTGGGATCGGGGGCGGTGATATCAAGCTCGCCGTCCCGCTCGGCGTCGCCGTCGCCTGGGTTGCGGGGCTCGCTGGGGTCATCTCCGCTGTAGGACTGTCTGGCCTGCTCACCGTCCTTTTGTCGTGGCTGCTCGACGCTCGACCGCTGCCGCACGGCCCCTCGATGCTCGCTGCCGCATGGGTAGTGGTGATCGTGGGTGTGCTGTGGCCCCACCCGTTCGGCTCCTAACGCAGCCCAGGCGAGAGGCGGTGTGAGACAATGCACGCATGCTTCGTTGGACCACCTCTGGGGAATCCCATGGGCAAGCGCTCGTGGCGCTTGTCGAGAACATGCCGGCTGGCGTGCCGATCACTCAAGAAGAGATCAGCGACCAGCTCGCCCGCCGCCGCCTCGGATACGGACGCGGCGCCCGGATGAAGTTCGAGGCCGACGAACTGACCCTGCTCACCGGCATCCTGCACGGGCGCACCATCGGAAGTCCCATCGCCATCATGATCGGCAACACCGAGTGGCCGAAGTGGACCACGATCATGTCTCCGGATCCGGTTGACATGGATGACCCCGAGGTAGCCAAGGCGATGGCGTCTGGCCGCGGCGCAACATTGACGCGCCCGCGTCCAGGCCACGCCGATTTCGCTGGAATGATCAAGTACGGATTCGACTCGGCGCGTCCGGTGCTGGAGCGTTCGTCTGCCCGCGAGACCGCCGCACGCGTGGCCGCCGCATCGGTGGCACGCGCGTTCCTGCGCGAGACGCTCGGTGTAGAGGTGTTTTCCCACGTCATTTCGATTGGGGAGTCGGCGCCGTACGAGGGACCGTCGCCAAGCTTTGGAGACCTTGCCACAATCGATGCCTCCCCGGTGCGTGCCTACGATGCTGATGCCGAGGCTGACATGGTTGCCTGCATTGAGGCGGCGAAGAAGTCCGGCGACACGCTCGGCGGCATCGTTGAGGTGATTGTGGACGGGCTGCCGATCGGTCTCGGCTCGCACATCTCTGGCGAGCACCGCCTCGACGCGCAGCTGGCAGCGGCGCTGATGGGCATCCAGTCCGTCAAGGGGGTGGAGATTGGCGACGGCTTCGCCGAGGCGCGCCGACGCGGCTCCGAAGCTCACGACGAAATGGTGCGCGACGAGGCTGGCCTGCACCGCTTGACCAACCGTGCGGGTGGTCTGGAGGGCGGCATGACCAATGGCGAGCAACTGCGGGTGCGTGCGGCAATGAAGCCGATTTCGACTGTGCCGCGCGCGCTGCAAACGGTGGACATGGCGACCGGTGACGCGGCGACCGGTATCCACCAGCGCTCCGACGTGTGTGCGGTGCCGGCCGGCGGTGTCGTGGCCGAGGCGATGGTGGCGCTCGTGCTCGCGCGTGCCGTGACCGAGAAGTTCGGCGGCGACAGCCTCGATGAGGTCAAGCGCAACATTGAGTCTTATAACGACTACGTCCGGGAACGTCTGTCGTTCGATGCCTGAGCAATTACAGGGAAAGGTGAACTTCGTGCACGATGCAGAAGATCTGGTCGGCGGCATTGTCAACGACGTGACAGACGACATCTTCGACGAAGCCGATGCTGATGCGGTGGCGCAGCCGTCGGGTTCGCAGATGGTCAACGACGCCCCCCGCGTTGTCCTCGTCGGCCCGCCTGGCGCCGGCAAGTCGACGATCGGCCGACGTTTGTCCCGAGCACTGAGCTTGCCGTTGGTGGATTCGGACAAGCTCATCGAGGAAGGCGAAGGTAAGCGCTGCGGCGACCTGTTCGCTGAGTTGGGTGAAGAGGAGTTTCGCAAGATCGAGGCGGGATACGTTGCACGCGCGCTGGCAACTGGCGGTGTCGTGAGCCTGGGCGGGGGAGCAGTGCTCACCGAATCCACCCGCAAACTCCTGCAGCACCACAACGTGGTGTGGATCGACGTGACCGCCGAGGAAGGCATTCGCCGCACCGCGGGCGATACCTCTCGGCCGGTGCTCGCCGCGGACGACCCCGCAGAGCACTACCGCACCCTGCTCACCACCCGCGAGCCGTACTACCGCGAGGTGGCAGACCACCGGGTGCGCACCGATTCGCGCCCGCCGCAGCGCGTCGTGGCTGAAGTGCTCAACATCATCGATTCCGAATAGGCTGGCTGGAGGTTCACCATGGCAACGATTGAGGTCACCGGGCCGTCGCCGTACGAGATCCACATCGGCTACGACATCACCAAAGAGGTCGCAGGACTAGTCAAAGCATCCGGCGCACGCCAAGCGGCGATTATTCACCAGCCGGCGCTCGGCGCGGTGGCACGCAGCATCGCAGCCGACCTCGATGCCTCCGGCGTGACCCCAATGCTCACCTCCGTGCCTGATGCCGAAGACGGCAAAGACCTAGCCGTCGCCGGCCGCCTGTGGGACGAGCTCGGTGAAGCAGGCTTCGCCCGCCAGGACGCGGTGATCGGCCTCGGCGGCGGTGCGGCAACCGACCTCGCCGGCTTCGTCGCCGCCACGTGGATGCGCGGCATCAAGGTCTTCCAGGTGCCCACCACGTTGCTCGCAATGGTGGACGCGGCCGTCGGCGGCAAGACCGGCATCAACACCGCCACCGGCAAGAACCTCGTCGGCGCGTTCCACGAGCCGAGCGCCGTGGTCATCGACCTCGAGCGTCTCTACACACTGCCGGAAGAAGAGCTGGTCTCCGGCTCAGCGGAGCTGATCAAGACCGGGTTCATTGCCGATCCCCGCATCCTTGAGCTCTACCGCGATGGCGCGGACAAGCACATCGAAGAACTCGTCCAGCGCTCCGTCGCAGTCAAAGCCAAGGTCGTCGGCCAGGACCTCAAAGAATCCGGCCTGCGCGAAATCCTCAACTACGGCCACACGCTCGGCCACGCCATCGAACTGCGCGAAGATTACTGCTGGCGCCACGGCAATGCGGTGGCTGTCGGCATGATGTTCGCAGCCCACCTTGCGCACGGGCGCAAGCTTATCGACGACTCCTTGTTAGCGCTCCACCACGAAATCATCTCCACAGTCGGGTTGCCGACCCGCTACGAGGCGGGCGCGTTCGACGAGCTGTACGCCGGCATGACGCGTGACAAGAAGAACCGCGACGGCCGCATCCGCTTCGTCGTCCTCGACGGTCTCGGGTCCTGCACCCGACTCGAGGACGCGACCGTCGACGAGATGCGCGCCGCCTACGAAGCGATTTCGGAATAGGGGGGCAGCGATGACGAATTCACCGACCTCAATCATGGTTCTCAACGGTCCCAATCTGAACCGCCTCGGCAAGCGCCAACCAGAGGTGTATGGGACAACCACGTTGGCAGACGTCGAAAAGCAATTGCTCGAGCGAGCCGGTGAGCTGGGGATTGACCTGTACTTCCGGCAATCGAACCACGAGGGTGAGTTGATCGACTGGGTGCACGAGGCTGCCGACCATGGTTGGCCCGTGATCATCAACCCTGGCGGGTTTACGCACACGTCGGTGGCGCTGCGCGACGCGCTGGCGGAGGTTGCGGACGGTGCTGGTTTTATCGAGGTGCACATCTCCAACGTGCACGCGCGCGAACCGTTCCGGGCGCATTCGTACCTGTCGCCGATCGCACGCGGTGTCATCGCCGGGCTTGGCACCTACGGCTACCTGCTGGCGCTGGATTCCATCGTCAACACCCTGCAGGAAGGATAAGGCCCATGGGCATGGCAGACACCAGGTTTGAAACCCGACGCCGCAAGCTCGCCTCCGAGCTCGCTGCGAAGCGCATCGACGACATGCTGGTCACCCACATCCTGCATGTGCGCTATCTGTCCGGCTTTACCGGTTCCAACGGCGCGCTGCTGGTGTCGAAGGACCGCACCGCGAAGATTGCCACCGACGGCCGCTACACCACCCAACTCGCCGCGGAGGTTCCGGATATCCCGGCGACGATTACGCGCCAGCTCACCTCAGAGCTGCTGGGAGGAGTCGTCGAAGGCCGCCGCGTTGGGTTCGAAGCGGACTATGTGTCCGTCGCGCAGCTGGACAAGCTGAAGGCGGCCCTTCCGGACGGGGTCACGTTGGTGCCGGTCACCGGGGTAATCGAAGGCATCCGCCTGACCAAGGACAACCTCGAGCGCACCCGCCTCACCGAGGCCGCGGAGCTTTCCGTGCAAGCACTCACCGAGCTCATCGAAGCCGGCGGGGTGCGCGCGGGCCGCACCGAACGCGACATCGCAGCCGACCTCGAGCACCGCATGCGGCTGCTGGGTGCGGAGCGGCCCAGCTTCGACTCCATTGTCGCGTCCGGGCCGAACTCAGCCATGCCGCACCACGGTGCAGGGGAGCGAGTGCTTGTCGACGGCGACCTGGTGACGATCGATTTCGGCATGCACCGCCTCGGCTTCAACTCAGATATGACGCGCACCTTTGCCATCGGCGAGCCCGATGCTTTCTTGCGCGAGATCTACGAGGTCACCCTTGCCGCGCAGCTCGCCGGTGTGAAAGCAGCGACTCCGGGTACGGAGCTGGTGGACGTCGACGCCGCAGCCCGCGAGGTGATTGTTGAAGCCGGCTACGGCGACTACTTCGTCCACTCGACCGGCCACGGCATCGGGCTTGAGGTGCACGAGGCACCTTCCGCGTCGCAGACCGGCACGGGCAAGTTGGAAGAGCACATGACGCTCACGATCGAGCCGGGCATCTACGTACCGGGCCGCGGCGGGGTGCGCATCGAAGACACGTTGTTAATTACGTCGAGCGCGCCGCGCGTGATCACCCAGTACCCGAAAGAATTGATCGTGCTGTAGCATGAGCATGTTTGAACGCCTGTAAGCTGCGCACACGCGAGCTTTGAACGAGAGATAAGGGAAGGTATTTCCGTGGCAACTACCGCCGATTTCAAGAACGGCCTGGTGCTGAAGGTTGACGGCAAACTCCAGCAGATCATCGAGTTCCAGCACGTGAAGCCGGGCAAGGGCCCAGCATTCGTCCGCACCAAGCTCAAGGACGTCGTCTCCGGCAAGACCGTGGACAAGACCTGGAACGCTGGCGTGAAGGTGGAGACCGCGACCGTTGACCGCCGCGACATGACCTACCTCTACAACGACGGCACCAACTTCGTCGTGATGGATGACAAGACCTACGAACAGTACGAGCTGCCGACCGAGGCTTTCGGCGACGCCGGCCGCTTCTTGCTGGAGAACATGCGCGTGCAGGTCTCTTTCCACGAGGGTGAGGCGCTCTTCGGCGAGCTGCCGATCTCTGTGGACCTGAAGATCGACCACACCGAGCCGGGCCTGCAGGGCGACCGCTCCACCGGCGGAACCAAGCCGGCAACCCTGGAAACCGGCGCAGAGATCCAGGTTCCGCTGTTCTTGGAGACCGGCAACGTGGTCAAGGTGGATACCCGCACGGGTGAGTACCTCTCCCGCGTGAACAACTAATGCCTGACTACAAGCGTCACGGCGCCCGCTACCGTGCCCGGCGCCGTGCAGTTGACATCCTCTTCGAGGCTGAGACTCGCGATATTGACCCGGTAGCGGTTCTCGACGACCGCACGGAGCTGGCCAAGGATCCGCAGAACGCGGTCGCTCCGATTGCGGACTTCACCCGTGAGATCATCACGGGGGTTGCCGAGAAGCTCGACGATCTCGATGACGCTATCGAGCGTTTCCTCGACCGTGATTGGGAACTACACCGCCTGCCGGCCGTCGATCGCCAGATTCTGCGCGTGGGCACGTGGGAGATCATGTTCAACGACGAGGTCCCCACCGCGATCGCCATCGCCAACGCGCTCGAGATGGCCACGGAGTACTCCGGCAACCAGGCACCTCCGTACATCCACGCCATGCTCGACGGCATCGCGCAGTCGATCTCGCCCAACGCCCCGGCTGTGGCTGAGGGGGTCGTGACCCAGGATGTCGAGGCGGGAGCCGAGGCACCCGCTGCCGCAGAACCTCTCACTGGCGAGGAAGAGAAAGAAAGCTAGATGGCGAAACTGACCGTCGAGGAAGCTTACGAGCTCAAGGTTGGCCCGAACTTTCAGCTCGCAGATGTCGACCCTTCATCTACTCCCGGGCTTTCCGGCAAGAGCAGTGTTGACGAGGCTTTCAATGATCTCGATGACGCCCTCGATGAGGAGCAGGAGAAGCTCTACGCCAACGGTCGGGCGGGCAATGAGAACGCCGGTTCGGTGCTCTTGGTGCTGCAGGGCATGGATACGGCTGGCAAGGGCGGCATCATCCGCCACGTCATCGGCAAAACCATGGACCTGCAGGGTGTGCATGTGAAGGCCTTTGGCCGGCCGACGGAAGAGGAAGCTGCGCACGACTTCCTTTGGCGCTTCGGGCCCCACCTGCCGGAGCCTGGCCAGATTTCGGTGTTCGACCGTTCCCACTACGAGGATGTGCTGGTGCAGCGGGTCAAGCAGTTGGCACCGCCGGAAGAGATCGAGCGGCGCTACGGCGCGATCGTGGAGTTCGAAAACGAGCTGGCGGCGCGCGGCACGCGCATCATCAAAGTGATGCCGCATATCTCCCGCGAGTACCAAGCCGAAAACCTCAAAGAGCGCATCGAGAACCCGGAGAAGCACTGGAAGTACAACCCGGGCGATATCGACGACCGCAAGCTGTGGTCGCAGTACATGGCTGCGTACCAGATCGCGATGACGCGCACGTCGACCGATGTTGCACCGTGGTACTGCGTTCCGTCCGACAACAAGAAGTACTGCCGCACGGTGGTGAAGACCCTAATGCTGGAAGCGCTGCAGTCGCTGCAGCTGGAATGGCCCAAGGCAGACTTCGATCCTGAAATGGAACTGGCGCGTCTCGCGCAGTCCTAGAGCAAATTGTGCACTATGAGTAGCTTTCGCCGCGGCTGGTTCTTCTGCACCCTCGTGTCCGCCCGAGTGCTGGCCGGCTGCAACGCGTTTGAGCATGTCGAATCCCTCGATCTATGGCTTGAATACCAGAGCGGGTCGTCGGCAAGTGTTATGGTTGCAGATTTGCTGCCTGAGTCGAAGCAAACCGCCATTGTGTGCCCGTATAGCGGGAAGTACGCTAACGAGTTCTTCGGTGAAACCGTTTTTACAGGCCATATGACCTCGTCCGACGCGGTGGATTGGCTTGCATGGAAGTCCACCGACGGCGCATTCATCGCCGAGGAACTCAGTCACACCAGGGTCGAAGTGTGCAGAGGCAGCGGTCATTCGTACGGTGTACGTGAGCTCCAACCAAGGGAAACGCTGGTGTTCACCAAAGAAGCCGGAGTTTGGAGGCTCACCGAGATCCGGTAGTCGCTTCGCCTTATTCCTCGGTTGCGGCTTGCAGGGTCTCGCTGAGCGCAACCATGGCGTCTTGCGTCTGGATGATCCCATCGAAGGCGACCTTCAAGGCGTTTTGCAGCTGCGCGTCGTTCAAACCTGCGGCGACGTTGATCTCCGCCTCGGTGCGCACGATGAGCGTCTCGGTGCAGTTGACCACCAACGCGCGGGCGTCGACAAAGGTGGAGTTGACCTGGTTAGCGGCAAAGTACAGCGTCGCGTCGGTGGAATCTGACGGGATATCCGTGGCTGCGTCGGCTCGCACGATTAACACGGTGTCGAGCAAGACGACGAGAACGTCGAACCCGCTTACGTGGGCGTGGGCTGCACGTCCCGACAGGTCGTCGTCAAGCGAAAAGCCCAACTCGGCGGCGGCGGCGATGACCCGGTCGATGGTGACCTGCTCTGGGTTAGTGTTCACTGTGCGGATCCTTCCAGGTCACGAGGGTGGGGAACGAGTTCTCGAGGAAGTTGAATGCCTGCAGGGTGGCCTCGATGGAGTTCACGATGAATGCTCCGAGCTGGTTGAACGACGCCCCATGCGCGATATCGAAGGAGCGGATTGCTGATACCGCGAGCTGCTCGCCCTGGCCCTCGAGCATGCGCAGGGTGGGCGCAAAGCGCGTCTGGTTGTGCTCGTTGACCGCTAGCAGCAGGTGGTTCGCCAACTCTTTCGGTGCCATGCCGCGCCACAGCGTCTCAAATACGAGGGTGGAGCCGTCAACGGCGACAACGATGGCCGCGTTAACGAACCCGGAGCGGACGACATCGCCCTCGATGCGGTGCTCGAGATTTTCTTCCGTGAAAATCGCCGCCACCGACTCGGCCGTCACGGGCTCGACAACGTTAGGTGCTTCTTGCTCAGTGCTCACCGCATCGAGCCTACCGGCTTGCCCTGCCGACACCGCGCCCTTCGCCCTCGAGGAGTTGCTCTTTGCCGAGCTCGTGAGCAAGTGCAGCTTCCAAGGTGGGG
This sequence comes from Corynebacterium glaucum, assembly GCF_002287505.1. Lineage (GTDB taxonomy): Bacteria > Actinomycetota > Actinomycetes > Mycobacteriales > Mycobacteriaceae > Corynebacterium > Corynebacterium glaucum. The sequence continues at coordinate 1,399,896 of NZ_CP019688.1, read as the reverse complement.
TAGCGGAAGGCCATTCCCGCTTGCTTGGCGACGGTAGGGGCGACGCGCTGGTCCGCGAGCGCGAGCTCGTGTGCGCCTTCGTGGCCAAGCAGGATCTTCGGTCCGAATTCGGGGATGGGGAAGAAATCGGGGCGGTGCAACATGCGAGCCAGAGTCGCTGACATTTCCGCGTTGGTGACCGGGTTCGGCGCGGTGGCGTTGATCGGTCCGTGCAGTGAATCGTCCACCAGCGCGCGCACGTAGATGTCGGTGAGGTCGTCGAGGGCGACCCAGGACATCCAGAAGTCGCCGTCGCCGAAGCGCGCACCCAGGCCCGCGGAAACGGATGCCTTGAGCACCGGCAGCAGGCCGCCGGCGCCGGAGAGCGCCAGTCCAGTGCGGATGTTCACCGCGCGCACGCCGTCGACCTGCGCCGCATCTTCCCACTCAGCACAGACCTCTGCGAGGAATCCTTTGCCTGGGCCGTCAGCTTCGGTGTGGGGACGATCTCCGGCGTCAGTGCCGTAGTAGCCGACTGCGGACGCGCACACGAAAGTCTCCACTCCGGAATCCGCGGCGAGCTTCGCCAGCTTCCGGGTTGGCCCAATGCGCGAGTCGCGGATTTTGCGCTTCTTCTCCTCGGTGAAGCGGCCCATGATGGATTCGCCCGCGAGATGTACCACCGCATCCACACCCTCGAGGAGGTCTGAAGCGGGATTGTCCGGATCCCACTTACGCTCGTCCTCACCCGGGTCGCTGCGGGTCAGCGAGACCACCGAATGTCCAGCAGTGGTCAGCTGAGCGCTCAGGTGGGACCCAACCAACCCGGACGCGCCAGTCATGGCGATGGTGAGCGGCTCCGTGGCGGGCAGCGAGTTGATGAACTTGAAATCCTCGATCAGTTGGTGCTGCCGATACGCGAACGCAGAGCGCAGTGCGAACTCGGGGACGTTTGCTTCAACCGTGTCCGTGATGCCGGTGGCGGGCGAGCCGTCGTTAGTGGTGGCATCGGCGAACTGGTGGGTGTGGGTCCAGCCGGTGATGGTCTTGATCGGCTGGTTCACCGCCTGGTCCGCGAACTGTTCGCCAGCGCGGTACTGATCCACGAGGTGGCGCGCCTCCCACTTCACACCTGCAGGGAGGGAGAAGACGGTCGTGCCGCTGCGCAGGCTTTCGGCCTGCTTCACCGGTGTCATTGGGGGGAATGGGGGAGTGAGCCTGACGACGGCACCTTTGCGCGTGTGCCAGTCCCAGACTCGGTCGCGATCGGCGGGTACGAGGTGGGAAGCAGTAATGCCCATGAGAGTTCCTTGTGCGCTAAAGTTTCATTGTGTCTCAACGTCATTTCCGACAGTAGAGAAACTTTCCGTTCGACATCCTTTAAATTCCGCACTGTGAGGCGGGGAAGGAGGTCCGATGAGTGAAAACACACGCGAAACGGTCGAGCTGTTATCAGCCCAAGACGTTTCGCGCACGATTGCACGCATCGCGCACCAAATCATTGAAAAGACTGCGCTCGATGACGCAGGTGAGGCCAGCCAGCCTGGGGTGATGCTGCTGGGCATCCCATCAGGTGGAGTCCCGCTCGCACAGCGCATCGCTGCAGCGGTTGAAGAATTCTCGGGGGTGGCGGTGCCCGTCGGTTCCCTCGACGTGACGCTCTACCGCGACGACTTGCGCGACAAGCCGCACCGCGCGCTGCGCCCCACCCACATCCCGGCCGAGGTCGATGGATCGCTGGTCATTCTGGTCGACGACGTTTTGTATTCAGGCCGCACCATCCGCGCCGCCCTGGATTCGCTTCGCGATATCGGTCGCCCGCGAGCCATTCAACTCGCGGTGTTGGTCGATCGCGGTCACCGCGAGCTGCCGATCCGCGCCGATTACGTGGGCAAGAACATCCCTACCGCGAAGACGGAGGATGTCACCGTGAGCTTGACGCCTATCGACGGCACCGACGGCGTGACCCTGACCCGGGAGGCGAACTAGATGAAACACCTCATTGACATCGGAGACCTCACCCGCGACGAAATCATCGGGTTGATGGACGAAGCCGACCGGTTCCGCGAGGCGCTGGACGGCCGCGAGATCAAGAAGCTCCCGACCTTGCGCGGGCGCACCATCTTCACCCTGTTCTACGAGAACTCGACGCGCACCCGTTCCTCTTTCGAGACCGCGGGTAAGTGGATGAGCGCGGACGTGATCAACGTGTCGGCTTCTTCGTCGAGTGTGAAGAAGGGTGAATCGCTCAAAGACACCGCCGCGACGCTGGCGGCGGTGGGTGCCGACGCAATCATCATGCGCCACCCGGCCTCAGGCGCGGCGCAGCTTCTGACCCAGTGGTTGCCGGAGACCTCGATCATCAACGCCGGTGACGGTCAGCACCAGCACCCCACCCAGGCGCTGCTGGACGCGGTGACCATGCGCCAGCACATCGGGGATGTAGCCGGTAAGAAGGTCCTCATCGTCGGCGACATTCTGCACTCGCGCGTGGCCCGCTCCAACGTCGATCTGCTTTCCACGCTCGGCGCCGAGGTCGTGTTGGTTGCGCCACCGACGCTGCTCCCAACCGGGGTAGAGCACTGGCCTGCGACAGTGAGCTACGACTTCGACGCGGAAATCGACGGCGGCGAATCCGGTACTAAGCCAGACGTCGTCATGATGCTGCGTGTCCAGGCCGAGCGTATGCAGGGCGGGTTCTTTCCCTCGCACCGCGAATACGCGACGCTTTATGGTCTGTCGGGGCAGCGGGCGGACCGTCTTCAAGCAAATGCCCTCATCATGCACCCGGGGCCGATGCTGCGGGGCATGGAGATTAACTATGCGGTGGCGGACCGCGACAATGCCGTGGTGCTTGGCCAGGTGTCCAACGGCGTCTACACCCGCATGGCCGTCCTGTTCACCCTGTTGGCGAGTGGCCGCGACGGCCAGGAAGGAGTGCAGCTGTGAGCACGCCGAAAACGCTTGCGCTGAACAACGTCCGCCCCTACGGCGAGGATGCGACGAACCTGCTCATCGACCTTGAGTCCGGGGTTATCGAGGCGATCAACAGCGGCCCGTTCGAGGCCGACGAGGTGGTCGACTGCGAAGGTCACGTACTGCTGCCTGGATTGGTGGACATGCACGTGCACCTGCGCGAGCCGGGCCGCGAGGACACCGAGACCATCGCCACCGGCTCGGACGCCGCGGCGAAGGGCGGATTCACCGCCGTGTTCACCATGGCGAACACCCAGCCGGTGATCGACCAACCCTTCCTGGCCGAGGCGGTGTGGGAAAAGGGGCAGACGTACGGCAAGTGCGACGTCTACCCGGTCGGCTCCATCACCAAGGGGCTCGAGGGCGAGGAGCTCACTGAGATCGGGCTTCTCGCGCGCAACCACGTGCGGATGTTCTCCGACGACGGCAAGTGCGTCAACGATCCGCAGCTCATGCGCCGCGCGATCGAGTACGCGAAAGCGCACAATGTAGTACTTGCCCAGCACGCCGAGGACCACCGCATGACCGCCGGCGCAGTCGCGCACGAGGGCGAAAACGCTGCTCGTCTTGGGCTGCGTGGCTGGCCGCGCGTTGCCGAAGAGTCGATCGTCGCCCGCGACCTGATCATGACGCGCGACTACGGCGGGCGCTACCACCTCTGCCACGCCTCCACCGAGGGCACCGTCCAGCTCCTGCGCTGGGCGAAGGAGCAGGGGATTGCGGCAAGTGCCGAGGTCACCCCTCACCACTTGTTGCTTACCGACGAGAAGTTGGTCACCTACGACGGCAACTTCCGCGTGAATCCGCCGCTGCGCGAGGACCGCGACACGGTTGCGCTGCGCGAGGCGCTTCTCGACGGCACGATCGACGTCGTCGCCACCGACCACGCCCCGCACGGTTCCGAGGACAAGTGCGTGGAGTTCGAGCACGCGAAGCCCGGCATGCTGGGCCTTGAGACGTCGCTTGCGGTCGTGCACCAAGTCTTCGTCGAGCCGGGTCTTGCCGACTGGCGCTTCGTCGCAAAGGTGATGAGCGAGCGACCCGCAGAGATCATGCAGCTGGAAGACCAGGGCCGCCCGATTGCCGTCGGGGAGCCTGCCAACCTCACTCTGGTCGATCCCGAGCACGCCTGGACCGCGAGCGGCGAGGCGATGGCCTCGAAGGCGAGCAACACCCCATACGAAGGCATGGACTTCAACGCCAAAGTCGTGGCCACCTGGCTGCGCGGCACCCAAACGTACGCACTGGATAAGGAGTAACCACACAATGACTCATCGCGTTAACGCGAAGCTGGTGCTTGATGACGGCGCCACCTTCCCCGGTTTTCTCTTCGGTGATGCGCCAGATGCCGCCCAGGCAATCCAGGGCAACTGCACTTTCACCACTGACATGTTCGCCTACCAGCGCGAGCTGACGGATCCCGCCCGCAGCGGGGAGATCCTCGTTTTCGCTACCCCGCAGATCGGCAACGTGGGATGGAACAGCGAGGACGTGGCCGAGTCCGGCGACGGTTCCATCACTGCCGCGGCCGTGGTAGTTCGCGACGTCTCGCGCATCCCGTCGAACTTCCGCTCGGAGCGCTCGCTGGAAGACGAGCTGCAAAACCAGGGCGTGACTGGCATCCGCGGCGTGGACACCCGCAAGCTCGTGCGCCACCTGTCCAAGACCGGCCCGCAGCAGGCCACCATCACCGTCGAAGCCAGCGAGGAGGCCAAGTAAATGAAGCGCGAAGATCTCAACCACGTCATGGTGATCGGCTCCGGGCCGATCGTGATCGGCCAGGCCTGCGAGTTCGACTACTCCGGCACCCAGGCCTGCCGCGTGCTCAAGGACGAGGGCCTGCGCGTCACCCTGGTCAACTCCAACCCGGCAACCATCATGACAGACCCGGAGTTCGCCGACGCCACCTACGTCGAGCCAATCGAGCCCGGCTACATCGACATGATCCTGGCCAAGGAGGCAGAGCTGGGCCGCCCAGTCGACGCGATCCTGCCCACTCTCGGTGGCCAGACCGCGCTGAACGCCGCCATTCAGCTCGACCGCCTCGGCATCCTGGGTAAGCACGACGTTGAGCTCATCGGTGCGGACATCGACGCGATCGAGCGCGGCGAGGACCGCCAGAAGTTCAAGGACATCGTTGAGAAGGTCGGCGGCGAGTCCGCCCGCTCCCGGGTTTGCTACACCATGGAAGAGATCGAGGAGACCGTCGCAGAACTTGGCTTCCCGTGCGTGGTGCGCCCGTCGTTCACCATGGGTGGTCTCGGCTCCGGCCTCGCCTACAACATGGATGATCTGCACCGTATCGCCGGCGACGGCTTGGCCGCCTCGCCCGAGGCCAACGTGTTGATCGAAGAGTCCATTCTCGGCTGGAAGGAAATGGAGCTCGAGCTCATCCGCGACAAGGATGACAACTGCATCACTATCGCCACGATCGAGAACGTCGACGCAATGGGCGTGCACACTGGCGACTCCGTCACGGTCGCGCCGGCGCTCACGATGACTGAGCCAGAAGTGACCAAGATGATCGAGCTGGGCAAGGCGATCATCCGCGAGGTCGGTGTGAAGACCGGCGGCTGCAACCTGCAGTTCGCCCTGCACCCGGACAACGGCCGCATGATCGTCATCGAGATGAACCCGCGCGTCTCGCGCTCCTCGGCGCTGGCCTCCAAGGCCACCGGCTACCCGATCGCGAAGGTGGCGGTCCGCCTGGCCATCGGATACACGCTCGACGAGATTGCCAACGACATCACCGGCGGCGCCCTCACGGCACTGACCGAGCCGACGCTCGATTACGTCATCGTGAAAATGCCGCGCTTCGCCTTCGAGAAATTCCCCGGCTCCGACGAGACCCTCGGCACTTCCATGAAGGCCGTTGGCGAGGCCATGGGCATCGGCCGCAACTACATCCAGGGCCTGAACAAGGTCATGCGCTCGATGGAAGATAAGCCCAACGGCTTCTGGACCAAGCCGGACGAGTACTTCGCCGGCGAGCGCGCCACCGACAAGGCAGCGGTCCTCGAGGACCTCAAGGTGCCCACCGACAAGCGTCTCTACGACGTCGAGCTCGCCCTGCGACTCGGCGCCACCACCGAAGAACTCCACGAGGCCAGTGGCATCGATCCATGGTTCATCGCCGAGCTTGCGGCACTCGTTGAGTTTCGCCAAGTGCTTATCGACGCCCCCGTGCTCGACGCCGATCTGCTCCGAGAGGCAAAGGCGTACGGCCTTTCCGACGCGCAGATCGCCGCGCTTCGCCCGGAGCTGGCGGGCGAGGACGGCGTGCGCGCTCTGCGCTGGTCGCTCGCCATCCACCCCGTCTACAAGACGGTGGATACCTGCGCCGGCGAATACGAGGCGAAGACGCCGTACCTGTACTCCGCGTACGAGCTGGACCCGCAGGCGGAGAGCGAAGAGGGCTTGACCAGCGACGGGTCGAAGGAGAAGGTCATCATCCTCGGCTCCGGCCCGAACCGCATCGGCCAGGGCATCGAGTTCGACTACTCCTGCGTGCACGCAACGCTCGAGCTCTCGCGCGTGGGCTACGAAACCGTGATGGTCAACTGCAACCCGGAGACGGTTTCCACCGATTACGACACCGCAGACCGCCTCTACTTCGAGCCGCTGACGTTTGAAGACGTCATGGAGATCTACCGCGCGGAGGCTGCGCTCGGCACCGTCGCCGGCGTGATCGTCCAGCTCGGCGGCCAGACCCCGCTGGGCCTGGCACAGCGCCTCGCCGATGCTGGTGTGCCGGTGGTGGGTACCACGCCCGAGGCGATTGACCTGGCCGAGGACCGCGGCGAGTTCGGCAAGGTGCTCGAAGAAGCTGGCCTGCCTGCGCCGGCGTACGGCACCGCGACCACTTTCGAAGAGGCACGCAAGGTGGCTGCCGGCATCGGCTACCCCGTGCTCGTACGCCCCTCCTACGTGCTCGGCGGGCGCGGCATGGAGATCGTCTACGACGAGGCGAGCCTGGAGGACTACATCAACCGGGCCACGGAGCTCTCGCCGGACCACCCGGTGCTGGTGGACCGCTTCCTCGACTCCGCCATCGAGATCGACGTGGACGTGCTTTGCGACGGCACCGACGTCTACCTCGGCGGCGTTATGGAGCACATCGAGGAAGCCGGCATCCACTCCGGCGACTCGGCGTGTGCGCTTCCGCCGATGACGCTCGGCCCGGACGACATCGACACCGTTCGCCGCTCCGCTGAAGCGCTCGCGCACGGCATCGGCGTCAAAGGCCTGATGAATGTGCAGTTCGCGCTCAAGGACGACATCCTCTACGTCATCGAGGCCAACCCGCGCGCCTCACGCACGGTTCCGTTCGTCTCCAAGGCGACCGGCGTGCACCTTGCCAAGGCCGCGAGCCGCATCATGATGGGTGCCTCTATCGCGCAGCTCAAGTCCGAGGGCTTGATTCCGTCGAGCTACGACGGTGGGTCGCTGCCGCTCGAGCACCCCATCGCCGTCAAGGAGGCGGTGCTCCCGTTCAGCCGCTTCCGCCGCCCGGACGGCTCGGTGCTGGACACGATTCTCGGTCCGGAGATGAAGTCCACCGGCGAGGTCATGGGGCTCGCGCCGTCCTTCGGCGTGGCTTTCGCTAAGGCAGAAGCAGCGGCGTTCGGCGAGCTGCCGACCCAGGGCACGGTGTTCGTCTCGGTGGCCAACCGCGATAAGCGCACGCTGATCTTTCCGATCCAGCGCCTGTACACCATGGGCTTCAAGGTGCTTGCCACCGCTGGCACTGCCCAGATGCTGCGCCGCAACGGCATCGAGTGCGAGACCGTGCTCAAGGCCTCCGACGTGCGCGACGGCGCGGACGGCGAGTCGATCGTCGATCGCCTGCTCGATGGTGAGATCGACCTCGTGCTCAACACCCCGGCTGGTTCGGCCGGCGCCCGCCACGACGGCTATGACATCCGCGCGGCTGCGGTGGTCGCAGGTGTGCCGATCATGACGACGGTCCAGGGCGTGACCGCCGCGGTGCAGGGCATCGAGGCGCTGCGCGGCAACGAGATCACCGTCACCAGCCTGCAGGAGCTCGACCACCTCGCCGGTGGTGAGCAGTAGTGGGGTTCGGGCAGAAGCTTGTCGACGCCGGGCGTGAACGGGGCCGACTCTGCGTCGGCATCGACCCACACGCGGCTCTCTTGGAGCAGTGGGGGTTGCCCGACTCGGCGGACGGGCTGCGCACCTTCGCGCTCACTTGCGTGGAAGCGTTTGCGGACGCTGCCGCGCTGGTGAAACCGCAGGTGGCGTTCTTCGAGCGCTTCGGCTCCCGTGGGTTCGCGGTGCTCGAAGAGGCGCTTGCGGGGCTGCGGGAGACTGGGACGTTGGTGATCGCGGACGCGAAGCGCGGCGACATTGGCTCCACGATGGCCGGCTACGCGTCCGCGTGGCTGGAACCCGGCTCGCCACTCGAGGCGGACGCGGTGACGCTCACTCCTTACCTGGGCGTGGGTTCCCTCGCGCCGGCGATCGAGCTGGCGCAGGCGCACGGCAAGGGCGTGTTTGTCATGGCGGCGAACTCCAACCCGGAGGCGGAGGCCTTTCAGGCTGCGTCACTGGGCGTCGGTGACGGCGAGGTCACGGTGGCGCAGTTCATGGTCGACGAGTGCGCGGCCTACAACCACGACGCAAACAACCCCGGCACCGAAGGTGCTGCGGATGGAGTGGGGGATGTCGGTGTTGTGGTGGGCGCAACCGTCGTCAAGCCTCCTGTCCTTGAGTACCTGAATGGGTGTGTGCTGATGCCTGGGGTGGGGGCGCAGGGTGCGACCTACGAGGATGCGGAACGAGTGGCTGGGATTGATCCGGTGCTGGTATTTCCCAGTGTTTCGCGCTCGATTCTGCGGTTTGGTCCAGATGCTGCTGAGCTGCGGAAACACGTGAAGATTGCAGGTCGGCGCGGTGATTAAAGAGGGTCTAATTTTCGTGTGGCAAAAAGCCTGGTAGTTTAGGTGCGTCGACGCGTTGACGTGCCTAAACGCAGGTGGCGGAAACGTGGTTGCACAACCGCAGTGCTACACTTGGCCGAAGCTGGCGAGTTGCAACGGTGCAATTCGGGTCCCACCGAATACAGTGCACCATGGCACTTGGCCGGGTTCGGTTGATGAGACTGGACCACAACATACTGACTACACATTTGGAGGAACCCGTGGCACTTCCACAGTTGACCGATGAGCAGCGCAAGGCAGCCCTGGAGAAGGCAGCGGAAGCTCGCAAGCAGCGCGCTGAGCTGAAGGCATCCCTGAAGCGCGGCGAGACCACGCTCAAGGACGTCCTGGACAAGGCTGACACCGACGAGATCGTGGGTAAGACCAAGGTCTCCGCACTCCTCGAGGCAATGCCGAAGGTGGGCAAGGTCAAGGCCCGCGAGATCATGGAAGAGCTCGAGATCGCTCAGACCCGCCGCCTGCGCGGCCTGGGCGAGCGCCAGCGTCGCGCCCTCCTGGAGCGCTTCGGTTACGAGGCGTAAGACCCGTGGCAGAAGGCACACCGCGTGGCAAGCTGGTCGTTCTGGCCGGCCCGTCCGCTGTTGGAAAATCCACGGTGGTCCACCGGCTGATCACCGATGTGCCGAACCTTTACTTCTCCGTGTCGATGACCACTCGGGCACCCCGCCCAGGTGAAGTCGACGGCCAAGACTACTTCTTTGTCAGCCCGGCACATTTCCAGGAGCGGATTGATTCCGGAGAGATGCTTGAGTGGGCGGACATTCACGGCGGTCTTCAGCGGTCCGGCACCCCAGCTGGTCCGGTTGAAGAGGCGCTGGCGGCGGGACGTCCCGTCCTCGCGGAAGTGGATTTGGCAGGTGCGCGTGAGATCAAGCGCTTGAAGCCGGAAGCTGCCACTGTGTTTCTCGCCCCGCCGTCGTGGGAGGTGCTTGTCGAGCGCCTTACTGGCCGCGGTACGGAGACCGAGGACGTGATTCAGCGCCGTCTGCAGACTGCGCGTGAAGAACTTGGCGCCCAAGGCGAGTTCGACTCCGTCGTGGTAAACGACGACGTGGAACGCGCTGTTGCCGCGATTGCGGCAATTTTGACTGACACACACAACATCGCCGATACTGGTGTCTCTGACACCACGGATAGCGAACATTAGCGAGAAGGTTTAAGTGAGCAACGTAACCGACGATCTGTCGCAGACCTCGTCCCAGTCCGCAACCGCGGAGCAGGACCTGGTGTATGACACCCCGGAGGGCATCACCGAGCCCCCGATCGATGAGCTGCTGACTAAGGTTTCGTCCAAGTACGCACTGGTCATCTTCGCGGCCAAGCGTGCTCGCCAGATCAACAGCTTCTACCAGAACTCCGACGAGGGCGTGTTCGAGTTCATCGGCCCCCTGGTCAACCCGGAACCGGGCGAGAAGCCGCTCTCCATCGCGCTGCGTGAGATTGAAGCTGGTCTCCTCGAGCACGAAGAGGGCCAGTAAGCCCCCAGATTTTCCGCGCCGCGGAATGTGATGCGCGTAGAGCCGACCCTTTTGGGGTCGGCTCTTTGACGTTTTGCACCAAGCGGGATAGGAAGAAAGCGGTGAACGGCCAGAAGTCAGCGATTGCTCTTCACGCTCACGGCGCCTTCGGCCATCATCCAAGCGCCCAAACCGACGAAGATGGAACCGGTGACCATGTCGACGACGTGCCCGCACCGGGCGAGTAGACCTGCGAAAAGATCGACTAGCAGCGCGAACCCGACTGACATCACCAGCCCGATCACGAAAAGGGTGATGAGGATGATCGTCATCCATTCCCACCCCATGCCCGGAGTTATGAATTGAGCGAAAACCGCTCCGAAGAAGAGGACCGACTTGGGGTTAGAGAGATTCGTCGCCAAACCCACGCCGAAAGCCGTGCGGGTTACAAGCGTCTGGCTGTGGCCGTTGCCGGGGAGAGTGACCTTGGTTCCATTTCGCCAAGCCGAGTAACCGCTCCTCACCGCACTGATACCCATGTACAGCAGATACGCTCCACCGACCAGCTGCAATCCGGCCAACAGGTTAGGGGCTGCTTGCATAAGAGCGCTCAATCCCAGAAGTGAGGTTGCGATCCAGATTGCGTAGCCAACCATAATCCCAGTGGCGCAAGCGATTCCGGATGCCCGTGATTTCACGCTGAAGCGAATGATCTGGACAACGTCGGGGCCTGGTACCGCCACCGCAGCGGCAAAGACTCCGATGAGGGCGAGGAAATCAGTGGTCGTCAACGTGTTGCTCCTGAAGCACGAAGTGTGAAGGCAGTTTGGTAGGCGAAGTTTAACGCAGCTAGAGCCGCCGCATACCCGAAATATGGCGAGTGCGTTTCAAACGGGCTGCCGGTGCGCTGCTGCGTAGACTTAGCCAGCATGAGTGAGATGAGCCAGACTAACGAGGTTGGAGATGGCGTGGCTGCCCAGCGACCCATGAACGTGGTGATCGGCGTTGCAGGCGGTATTGCCGCCTACAAGGCGTGCCACCTCGTCCGCGAGTTCACCGAATCGGGCGCGAATGTGCGGTTGGTGCCGACCGAGAACGCATTGGAATTCGTCGGTGCGGCCACATTCGAGGCGTTATCCGGCAACCCGGTCGATACCGGTGTATTCACCCGAGTTGACGAGGTGCAGCATGTGCGCGTGGGGCAAGAGGCGGATCTGATCGTCGTTGCTCCCGCGACCGCGGACTTGATGGCGCGCATCGCGGCCGGACGTGCTGACGATCTGCTCACCTCGACGATTCTGGTGGCAATGTGCCCCGTGGTCATCGCCCCGGCAATGCATACGGAGATGTGGCTCAAGCCCGCGACTCAAATGAACGTGGATACTCTCCGCACGTTCGGCTACACGGTGCTCGACCCGGCCCATGGCCGGCTCACCGGAAAAGACACCGGCCCGGGACGCATGCTCGAACCAGCCCAGATCGCGGAGCTCGCGCGCACCGTGGCAGCCACCGGAAGGATTACGCGCAGCCTGGCAGGGAAGCGCGTTCTCATCAGCGCCGGTGGCACGCAGGAGAACATCGACCCGGTGCGCTACATCGGCAATCGCTCGTCGGGCAAGCAGGGGTTCGCGCTTGCAGAAGTGGCCGCGCAGCGCGGCGCCGAAGTCACGATCGTCGCTGGCAACACCGCCGAGCTAAACACCCCGGCGGGAGCCGAGATCGTGCGCGTGCGCTCCACCCGCGAGATGGAGGCAGCGATGCAAGAACGCGCGGACGATGCGGACCTGATCATCATGACCGCAGCCGTCGCGGACTATCGCCCAGAGCACGAGGCGGATTCGAAGCTGAAGAAGGGGAGCGCTGATGATGCGCTCTCGACGATTCGTTTGGTGGAAAACCCTGACATTCTCAAAGGACTCGTCGATAAGCGAAATGCTTCTGGCGCTGACACCGTGATTGTGGGCTTTGCTGCGGAGACGGACAACCCGCTGGAGTACGGCCGCGCGAAGCTGGAGCGCAAGGGTGCGGACCTGTTGATGGTGAACTCGGTCGCCGGCGGGAAGGTGTTCGGGGAGGAGCGCAATAGTGGTTGGATCCTTGGGGCGGACGGGTCGGAGACCCCGGTGCAGGATGGGTCGAAGCAAGTCGTCGCCGTGCAGATCTTAGACGCGGTGGAGCGCTACTGGGACTCTACTTTGCAGAGTTAGACAGCTTGGTCTATCGTGATTGCATTCGGCCCGCTTCGAGGCCGGCAACGAAATCTCTTCGTAGACCCCATCGTTTTGAAAGTGTGAGACTGCTTTGTCTGCAACTAGCGCCGCAAGCACCACAGGCGAGTTCTACCGCCTGTTCACCTCCGAGTCCGTGACCGAGGGCCACCCGGACAAGATCTGCGACTCGATCTCGGATGCCATCCTCGACGACATGCTCTCGCAGGACCCGAGCTCGCGCGTCGCGGTGGAGACGCTGGTGACCACCGGTCAGGTGCACGTGGTGGGGGAGGTGCGCACTTCCGCGTACTCCAACATCGCCCGCATTGTGCGCGAGCGGCTCGTAGAGATCGGGTTCACCTCTTCCGAGGTGGGTTTCGACGGCCACACCTGCGGCGTGAACGTGGCCATCGGCGACCAGTCCGAGGAGATCGCCGCAGGCGTGACCACCTCGCAGGAGGTGCGCGAGTTCGGTGACGCTGAAGAGCTCGCCCAGTCCGGCGCCGGCGACCAGGGTCTCATGTTCGGCTACGCCACGAACGAGACCCCGGAGTACATGCCGCTGCCGATCGCCACGGCGCACCGCCTGTCGCGCCGCCTGAGCCAGGTGCGCCATGAGGGCATCGTCAGCGGTCTGCGCCCGGACGGCAAGACCCAGGTCACCTTCGCCTACGACGGCGAGCGCCCCGTTTACTTGGACACCGTGGTCATCTCTACGCAGCACGACCCAGACTTCACCGGTACGGCACTCGCCGATGCAATGCGCACCCACGTCCTCGAGTGGGTGATCAAGGACGCGGGCTTGGAGCAGTTCTACTCGGAAGAGACGAAGCTGCTGGTCAATCCGTCCGGTTCGTTCGTGCTCGGCGGCCCGATGGGCGATGCAGGACTCACCGGCCGCAAGATCATCGTGGACACCTACGGCGGCATGGCCCGCCACGGCGGCGGCGCGTTCTCCGGCAAGGACCCATCAAAGGTGGACCGCTCCGCCGCGTACGCCATGCGTTGGGTGGCCAAGAACATTGTCGCAGCGGGTCTTGCAGACCGCGTCGAGGTGCAGGTCGCCTACGCCATCGGCCGCGCGAACCCGGTCGGGCTCTACGTTGAGTCCTTCGGCACCGCCGCCGAGGGCCAGACCAACGAGTCCATCCAGCAGGCCGTGGACAAGGTCTTCGACCTGCGCCCCGACGCGATCATCCGCGAGCTCGACCTGCTGCGCCCCATCTACGCCCAGACCGCGACCTACGGCCATTTCGGCCGCACCGATCTAGACCTGCCTTGGGAGCAGCTCAACAAGGTCGAGGATCTCAAGGCAGCAGCCGGGGCCTAAAAGCAGTTCGCTTTACGACGGCCCGTGCGACGTCGTTTCCTCCTCCGGCGCCGCATCGGCAGCGGCTGCTTCATTGCGCGTGGCCTCTGCGCGTGCTTGGTCCCACCGCGCCTTTTCGGCCTCCGACTTGCGGTGATTGCGAAGTGCCAGGATGCCGACCACGATGCCCAACGCCACCGGCCCCCAGATGCCCGAATACTCGACCAGCCACTCGATCCACATGGGCATCTCGGGACGATCCGGGAGGTTGAGACCGGGCCAGTTCGGGCTAGGCAGGTCAAGCTGCGGCAAGTTCGGTATCGGCAGGTCGAGGTGAGGCAGCGTGATGTCTGGCATCTGCCAGTCGGGGAGGTATTGGCCTAGCCAGTCGAAGAAGCGGGAGATCACAGGTGCGAGCAGCAGCACGATGACCGCCCACGCACCCTTACCCAACCCCTCTAGCATCGGGATGACGGTGCGCTTGAACGAGCTCGACTGCATCGCGTCGCGCCGCTTCTCGCCGCGGGTACCCTCCGGCGGGTCAAACTCGACAACTCGGTCGCCTTCGCGGAACTCCACCTGCAGCAGCTCCTTGAATGGGCTTACCACCAGTTTCAGGTGCGGCTTAGCGCGGTCGATGCCAATGTGCATCATCGGCGGGAGGGTCTCACCCGGTCCCGTGCCGAACAGCGGGACGCGCCCGGAGTCGAGGTCTGCGTATTGGTTTTGCACCTTGTCGTCGACGCGCACCTCGACGCGCGTCGGGGGCTTATTCTTTAGCGCCCGCACACGCTGCCACGGCGAGCCGTAGGCTGGCACCGGCGTGATCGCATCGGGATCCTTGGCAAAGCGCTCAGGCAGCTGCTCCGGCCACGAAGGGTCCTCGGCGAGGAACTCGTTGTCGAAGCCGGTGCGGATTTCGATGCGCCCGTGCTCTGGGTGTTGAAGATTCCAGGTTTCCACGTCGGTCAGCCTTTCGTCGACAAGCGGTGTGCTGCTACCTGCTGGCCTACGGCTGCCGCGGCGGCCGCAACCACCGTGCACCCCAGGGCGTAGATGAAGGTCTCGTCGTTGAAGTACAGCCACCTGGCGACGCCGAACCCGAAGCCCGTGAGAATGGGCAGCGACCAGGTGAAGCGGTACGTCAAGCCGTCGACGAACCCGGCGATCGCCGCGGTTGCGAAGATGAGGATGAGCACTGGGACGACGGCCCGCTGCCCGCCGAATGTGGGGATGAGGATGAGAGGGCCGAGCACGTACGCCGCGAACATGAGGTATGGCGTGGCATGCTGCCAGCCGCGGCGTTCAGACGGCTTGTCGATGTCAAATGTCGAATTCTCGCTCATGCCTTGAGAGTTTACGGACGTTGCGCATACGCGCGGCCCGTGGTGAGATTCGGCAGTAGGTCTGCCGGTTGGGCGGTGGCTGGAGAGAAAGCGACCGGGAACAGCGAAGGCGAAAGCCGCCGCGACGGAAAGCGCCACGGCGGCTGAGCGGTGAACTCGGCTCGGCTTCTAGTGAAATCTAGTTGCTGAAGGCGTCGAAGTCGGTGCGGGTGCGGTAGACGGTGCCCGGGGTCGGGTTCGGCACGAGCTGGTCCAGGGTGACTGGAACGAGGCCCTTCGCAAGGAGGCCGTCAATGATGCACTCGGTCGACGCTACGGTTTCCTTGTGAACGTCGTGCATGACCACGATGGAGCCGCCCTTGGCCTGGTCGAGCACGGTCTTGCAGGTGCGCTCCGGGTTCTTGTGCTCCCAGTCGGCGGTGTCCACATCCCATGCGGTCACGGACAGGCCTGCGTCGCGAGACGCCTCGGTGACGCGGCCGTCGTAGTCGGTGTACGGCGGGCGCATCCACTTCGCTTCAACGCCGGTCTGCTCCTGGATCTCCCAGTTGGTGGCGAAGAGCTCGTTCCAGATCTTCTTGTCCGGGTGCTCCGGAAGGCGCAGGTGGTTGTAGCTGTGGTTGCCCACGGTGTGGCCTTCGTCCTTCACTCGGCGAGCCAGCTCCGGGTGCTCAGCCACGTTCTGGCCAATCATGAAGAAGCTTGCCTTGACACCGCGGCTGGCGTAGATGTCCAGGATTGCATCGGTGGTGCCGGGCATCGGGCCGTCGTCGTAGGTCAGGGCGACGCAGTTGCTGCAGTCGGCGGCCGGGGTGGGTGCTGGAGCTGCGGGCTCGGTCGACGGCTCCGAAGATGGCTCTGAAGACGGCTCCGTAGATGGTGCCGAGGACGGCTCCGTAGATGGCGCCGAGGTAGCAGTGGTCGTAGGCGCCGGAGCCGGTCGAGACGACGAAGACGACGAGCTTTGGCCTGGAATGCCCAGCAATAGGGCAAGGGCTGCCAGAGTGGCAAACACCGGCTGCAAGAAATTCATAGTTGTCCTTATAAATGTAGAAACTAGTCGCCGCGCGTGACGGCCAACATACAGTGCATAGGCAGCTTATCTTAAGGTCTAGTTATTCCTGCACTCAACCCAGCATTAACTAGAGTACTCAATACGGCACAGGCCCAGTGTCGCCGCTGCACTAGGATCAACCTCCATGTCCAATGCTCAGGCTGCTTCGTTACCCGTGGTGCGGGTACTGCCGCTGCTTGGGCTCGCACACCTCGACCGCCCCTTCGACTACCTCGTCACCGAAGCCGACTCCAGCGCGGCTCAGCCCGGGGTGAAGGTTCGCATCCGCTTTGCCGGTCGCCTCGTCGACGCGCTCGTGCTCGAACGCGCCTCAGCCACCGCCCACCAGGGCAAGCTCAGGTTCATCGAGAGAGTCATCTCCCCGGAAGTCGTCGCGCCGGAGCAGCTCCGCATGCTTATCGACGACCTGGCCAACCGCTACGCCGGCACCCGATCCGACCTCTACCGGGCAGCGATTCCCGCGCGCCACGCCAAGGC
This sequence comes from Corynebacterium glaucum, assembly GCF_002287505.1. GTDB lineage: Bacteria > Actinomycetota > Actinomycetes > Mycobacteriales > Mycobacteriaceae > Corynebacterium > Corynebacterium glaucum. The sequence goes on along the minus strand of NZ_CP019688.1, from coordinate 1,383,107 downwards.
AGAGGAAACCGACACCAACACGCCGTGGAGCGACCTTAGCGAAACCCAAGAGCCTGATCTCTCCGCGTGGAGTGCGTACTCCTATGGGGAGTCCTTCGTGGACGCGGTGCTCGCCGGCAAGGTCGCCCGCGCCGCCTGGCAGGTCGCGCCTGGCGACGACTGGGCGGCGGCGCTATCGGCGCTGGCCGCGAAGGTAGCCATCGAGGGCGGAAGCGCCCTGATCGTTGTGCCAGACCAACGCGACGTGGATCGCGTTGCAGCAGCACTGCGAGACAGTGTCGGCGCGAAACAGATAACCACGCTCACCGCCTCCCAAGGCCCCCAAGCGCGCTACTCGCGCTACCTGTCCGTGCTGCACGGCCAAGCGCGCATCGTGGTCGGCACCCGCTCGGCCGCATTTGCACCGCTCGTCGATCTCCGCCTCATTGCGGTGATGTTCGACGGCGACGACAACCTCGTCGACCCGCGCGAGCCCTATTTCCACGCCCGCGAGGTGGCTACTACCCGCGCCGCGCTCGAGCAGACTTCGCTGATCATTGGCGGCCACACCCGCACCGCCGAGGCGCAGCTGCTCGTCGAATCGGGGTGGATGCACAGCCTGACCGCCCCTCGCGAGACGCTGCGTACCCGCGCGCCCCACATCCACGCCGCGGGCGACTCCGACTTCGAGCTGGAGCGCGACCCCCGCGCCCGCCAGGCTCGCCTGCCGTCGGTGGCGTTCCAGGCGGCGACAAAGGCGCTCGAGCGCGGCAAGCCCGTGCTCTTCCATGTGCCGCGCACCGGCTACATCCAAACGCTGGCCTGCGGGAACTGCCGTGCCCCGTCGCGGTGCCGCTGGTGCAATGGCCCGCTCGGCCTCCCGGAGGGCGGCGAGGCCGCCGCGCCAACCTGCCGCTGGTGTGGCCGCATGGACGCGCAGCACGTGTGCCCGGTCTGCGGCTCCCGCAAAGTCCGCGCCGTGGTGCTGGGTACCGAGCGCACCGCGGAGGAACTCGGCCGCGCGTTCCCGAAACACCGCGTGATCACGTCCTGGGGTGAAAAGGTCCGCGACACCGTTCCGGCTGCGCCCGCCATCGTGGTGGCGACTCCGGGAGCGGAACCGCGGGTAGAAGGGGGCGTCGATAAGCAAAGCTACGGCGCGGCGATACTGCTGGATACCTGGGCGCTTGTGGGGCGGCCGGACCTGCGCGCGGTAGAGGATGCGTTTGCGAAATGGGCTGCCGCCGCGACCCTGGTCGAGCCCCATGCTGCGGGCGGGGAGGTGGTGATAGTCGCCGACCCTGCGGCCCCGGCCGTGCAGCACCTGATCCGCTGGGACATGCCGGGGTTTGCCGAGCTTGAGCTTGCGCAGCGTCGCGACGCTCGCTTCCCTCCAGCGGTGCACATTGCGCTTATCGACGCCCCGTCCGACGCGCTTACCGACTTCTTTGCGCACGTCGATCTGCCCGAGCACGCCGAACTGCTCGGCCCGGTCGATCTGCCGGGGGGCACGCACCTGCCGGGGGAGTGGGACACGAGGGAGCATGGGCCGGCGCAACGCATGCTGGTGCGGGTGCCATTGGCGAGCCGCACGGCGCTGGGCAAAGCGCTGCGCGCGGGTGCGGTGAACCGCGGGGCGCGCAAACAGGAGCTGCCACTGCGCATCCAGGTCAACCCGATCGACATCGGGTGAGTTGATCGACTGCGGGTCACTAGACTTGTCCGGCATGGCCCAACGACCCCTCCGCTACTTCGGCGACCCAGTGCTTACCACCGCAGCCTCACCTGTCGAACGGTTCGACGACGGGCTGAGGGTGCTGGTGCGGGACATGGAGGCCACCATGGACGCCGCCGGGGGCGTGGGGCTCGCTGCCAACCAAATCGGAGTGACCCAGCGGGTGTTCGTGTATGCCTGCCTGGGCATGCGCGGCCACCTGATCAACCCTGTCTGGCACCCGCTGGGAGATGCGATGCAGACCGGAGGGGAAGGGTGCTTGTCCATCCCCGGCATTCGCGCGGAAGTCACCCGACACGCGGCGGTGGTGGCGACAGGGTACGACATGTATGGCAGGCCGGTGACGCTGCGGGCGAACGGGTTGCTGGCGCGCTGCATCCAGCACGAAACCGACCACCTGGACGGGGTACTGTTCCTGTCACGGATGGAACCAGCTGACCGCAAGGCCGCGATGGCGGAGATTCGCGCAGCTGACTGGTTCAACAACTAAGGAGGACACACCTTCATGCGCCTAGTGTTCGCAGGCACCCCCGAGCCGGCCGTCGAGCCGCTGCGGCAGCTCATCGCATCGCGCCACGAGGTCGTTGGCGTGCTCAGCCGCCCAGACGCCCGCAAGGGTCGTGGCCGCACGCTGCACCCCTCGCCGGTCAAGGAGCTCGCGCTCGAGCACGGCATTGAGGTGCTCACGCCGGAAACGCTGAAAAACAACGAGGAGATCCGCGCCCGGCTGCGCGAGCTGGCTCCGGACTGCATCCCGGTGGTGGCCTACGGCAACCTGATCCCGGCCGACATGCTCGACATCCCGACCCACGGCTGGGTGAACCTCCACTTCTCGTTGCTTCCGCAATGGCGCGGGGCGGCGCCGGTGCAGCACGCGATCCTCAACGGAGACACCGAGACCGCGGCCACCGTGTTCCGCATCGACGAAGGCCTGGACACCGGTGACGTGCTCAACGTCATGCCCGAGCCAATCGGCTCCGACGACACTGCTGATGCATTGCTCGCGCGCCTTGCGTCTCAAGGTGCGGCGACCCTCGTGGAGACCATGGACGGGCTCGAAGATGGCGCCATCGTGCCCAAGCCCCAACCGGAGGACGGCACCTACGCACCGAAGATCGCCGTCGAGGACGCCCGGATCGATTGGACGCAGCCGGTGGAGGTCGTCGACCGCGCGATCCGCGCCTACACCGCGGCGCCGGGTGCATGGACCACGCTGGGTGGGGAGCGCGTCAAGGTGGAGCCCGTGCGGCCTACGGACACGGCCGACTTGGCCCCGGGTGAGGTCGTAGCTACCAAGAAGGAGGTGCGCGTCGGCACTGGTACAAGCGATGTGGTTCTGAGCCGCATTCAGCCGCCCGGCAAGAAGATGATGAATGCAGCCGACTGGGCGCGTGGATACTTCGCAAACCCAGGGAACGCAGAGAACAAGGTGGTGTTCGAATGAGTGGCGGATTCCGTTCCCGTGCTGCGGGCCGGCGCGAGCAGCCGAAGCAGCAAACGCAGCGGCAGGCGAAGCAAGAGCAAGGGAAGCAGCGCTACAGCGTGAAGTCGCGTCCTGCCTCAATCGGCGACGCTCCCCGCGAGGCAGCTTTCGAGGTCATCCTGCGCGTCACCCGCGACGGGGCATTCGCCAACCTCACGCTGCCCGGCCTGCTCAAGGAGCGCAAGATCAAGGGCCGTGACGCGGCGTTCGCCACCGAGCTGACGTACGGCACGCTGCGCACCATGGGCGTGCTCGACGCCGTCATCGCCGAAAACGCCTCGCGCCCGCTAGAGCAGATCGCGCCGGAGGTGCTCGCAGCCGTGCGACTCGGCGCGTACCAGCTCCTCTACACCCGCGTCGAGGATCACGCGGCGGTGGACACCTCGGTGCGTCTCGTCGAGGCCGCGAACCAGGAGAAGGCCAAGGGCTTCGCCAACGGCGTGCTCCGCTCGATCTCGCGCACCCCGGCGGAGAAGTGGCTGGCCCAGCACGACACCCACCATGCGCACCCCGAGTGGATCTCCCGCAGCTTTGCGACGGCCCTCGGTGACCGCGCCGAGGCCGAACTCGACGCCGCACTGGCCGCCGACTCGGAGCGCCCCATCGTGCATCTTGTGGCCCGCCCTGGCGAGATCAGCGCCGAGGAACTCGCGCTGACCACCGGCGGGGAAGAGGGCAAGTACTCGCCTTACGCCGTCTACCTGCCAGAAGGCGACCCGGGCCAGCTCCAAGAAGTCCGCGACGGACTAGCCGGGGTGCAGGACGAGGGCTCGCAGCTCATTGCCCGCGCTCTCACGGAGGTACCGGTCGACGACGATCAGGGGCGCTGGCTCGATCTCTGCGCGGGCCCCGGCGGAAAGGCCGCACTCGTCGGCTCCCTGGCAGCCATCGATGCCGCCGACGTCACCGCCATCGAAATCGCCCCGCACCGCGCCGAGCTGATCCGCAAGGCAGTCGGCGAGCTGCCGGTGACAGTCAAAGTCGCCGACGGTCGGGATCCAGGTCTCGAGGCAGGCAGTTTCGATCGAGTGCTTGTCGACGCCCCGTGCTCCGGTCTCGGCGCCCTGCGCCGCCGCCCAGAGGCGCGCTGGACGAAGACCGAGGAAGACATCGCCGAGCTGAATACGCTCCAATCCGAGCTGTTGGCTTCTGCGGTCAACCTCGTGAAACCCGGCGGTGTGGTCGTGTATTCGACGTGTTCTCCTGATATGAGGGAGACCAGGGGAGTCGTCGATAAGCAAAAAGCTCTTGGGGGCATTGAGGAACTTGACGCGCGCGAGTTTTTGAATGGGATGGACGATGTGGGCGAGCATCCGAGTGCGCAGATGTGGCCGCACCGGCATGGCACCGACGCGATGTTCTTGGCTGTGCTGCGAAAGCTACCCTTGGACGCATGATTTACATTGCGCCTTCGATCTTGGCCGCTGACTACGCCGCGCTTGGCGACGACGTGCGCAAGGTCGCAAACGCCGACCTCATCCACGTCGACATCATGGACGGCCACTTCGTGCCTAATCTGTCCTTCGGCCCCGACGTGACTAAGGCTGTGGACGGGGTGACTGACCAGTTCCTCGACATGCACCTGATGATTGAGGAGCCGCAGCGGTGGTTCGAGACCTACGTCAACGCCGGCGGCGACCGGCTGGTGTTCCACGTAGAGGCGGTGGATGATCACGTGGCGGCCGCAAAGCAGTGCCGCGAGCTGGGTGTGCAATCCGGGTTTGCGATCAAACCTGGCACTCCTATCGAGCCTTACCTGGACTCTTTAGAGCACTTCGACCAGGTGATGGTGATGAGCGTTGAACCCGGTTTCGGCGGGCAGAAGTTCATGCCGGAGGTGCTGGGCAAGGTGATGACGCTGCGCGATGCGATCTCCGCGCAGGGACTGGACACTCTCATTGGCATCGATGGCGGCATCGGCGTGGAGACCATTGCGCAGGCTGCCGAGGCTGGTGTGGATGCGTTTGTAGCAGGTAGCGCCGTGTTCGGCGCCGAAAACCCGGCGGAAGCGGTGGATCGCTTGCGGGCGCTGGCAGGCGAAGCGCGGCAAGCGTGAACCAAGACCTCACCGACCTCACTGACCTCACAGGCCTTACTGCTGCCATTTCAGCAGCGATCCGTGTAGGTGAGGTCGTGCGCGGCACAACATCGCCGAATCCGCCAGTGGGGTGCGCAATCGTCGGTGCCACCGGCGAGCTCATCGCCACCGGCTCCACAGCGCCTGCCGGCGGCCCGCACGCAGAGATCAACGCCTTAACCTCAGCAGGAGCACGCGCCCACGGTGCGACGGCCGTGGTTACCCTGGAGCCGTGCAACCACACTGGCCGCACCGGCCCGTGCTCGCGTGCACTGGTCGAAGCAGGCATCGCGCGGGTGGTCTACCTTACCGCGGACCCGTTCGCGCCGGCCGCGGGTGGGGCGGAGCACCTGCGCGCCAACGGCATTGAAGTGGTGTTTCAGCCTATGCGGGTCGCGGCGCTCCAGCCGTGGTTGCGATCAGTGCGCCTCGGCCGGCCCAGCGTGACGCTTAAATTCGCCTCCACACTCGATGGGTTCACTGCGGCAGCGGATGGAACGAGCAAATGGATCACCGGCAGCGAGGCGCGTGAGCATGTGCACCAAGATCGCACGAAACGCGACGCCATTATCGTTGGTACCGGCACTGTAATCGCGGATAACCCATCGCTGAGTGGGCGCTACCCGGACGGCTCGTTGCGTGAGCATCAGCCGCGTCGCGTGGTCGTCGGCAAGCGATGTGTGCCCGAGGGCAACCTGACAAGGCTTGGGTTTGAGCAGTACCCCACGCCCCAGGAGGCCCTGAATGCGCTCTGGGAAGCCGGGGCACGCGACGCACTTGTCGAGGGCGGAGCGAAGCTTAATGCCAGTTTCCTCGAGCTCGACCTCGTCGATGCGGTGCAGGCGTATATTGCCCCGGCGCTTCTCGGTGCTGGCCGCGGGGTAGTGGATCGCGCAATTGCAGACACCATCACCGAAGCTCATCGTTTCCGCATTACCGACGTTCGCGGCGTGGGCGAAGATGTGCTCATTGAAATGGAGAGAGATGTTCACCGGACTCGTTGAAGAAATCGGCACGGTTGAGGAGCTTCGCAAGCTTGACGACGCAGTGCGCATCGCGGTGCGGGCGCCCAAAGCAACCTCGGACGCGACACCGGGTGACTCGATCGCAGTCGACGGCGTCTGTCTCACGGTGATCGACGTCAACGCTGGCGTTTTCACCGCCGATGTGATGCGCGAAACGCTGATCCGTTCCCGGTTAGCAACCTATGAGCCCGGGTCCAAAGTCAACCTTGAACGGGCGCTGGCGGCCAGCGCGCGCTTTGGCGGCCACATCGTCCAAGGCCATGTCGACGGTGTCGGCACGTTGCTCGCGCGCGAGCCGTCGCAGCACTGGGAGGTGTTTCGCTTCAGCGTGCCTTCAGAGCTGTCGCGATACGTCGTGGAAAAGGGGTCGATCGCCGTCAACGGCACCTCGTTGACAGTGTCGGCAGTTTCCAGTGCGACTGTTGCGTCCAACGACTCTGGTGCGACCGACCAAACCCAACCGTGGTTCGAGGTGTCCTTGATTCCCACCACGTTGCGAGACACCACGGCCGGGGACCTCTTGGTGGGCCAACCAGTGAACCTTGAAGTGGACATTGTGGCCAAGTACGTGGAGAAAATGGTGCAGGGCTAGAGTAAGCCCACATGAATACCCCCTCAGACTCGCGCGATCACGCTGCCAGCTTGGACTCGGTGGAGGACGCCATTGCGGCAATCGCCCGCGGAGAGGCGGTAGTGGTGGTGGACAGCGAAGACCGTGAGAACGAAGGGGACCTTATCTTCGCAGCCGAGCTGGCCACCCCGGAGCTGGTGGCGTTCATGGTGCGCCACACCTCCGGCTTCATCTGCGTGTCGCTGGAGGACGCGGACGCGACAAGGCTCGGCCTACCCCCAATGGTGGCGCACAACGAGGATGCGCGCGGCACCGCCTACGCCGTGACCGTTGATGCAGCTACCGGCACCACCGGGATCTCGGCTCGATCGCGCGCCGAAACCATCACTCGGCTTGCCAGCGCAGCTGCGCAACCGGGGGATTTCACCCGGCCTGGCCACGTGGTGCCGCTGCGCGCGCGTCGCGGCGGCGTGCTGGCCCGCGACGGGCACACAGAAGCAGCGGTTGACCTCGCGCGGTTGGCGGGTCTGCGACCCGCTGGGGTGCTCTGCGAGATTGTCTCGGAAGACGATCCGAGCGAGATGGCCCGCTTCGACGAGCTGCGCCGGTTTGCCGATACTCATCACCTCAAGTTGATCTCCATTGAGCAACTCATCGCGCACGTGCGGCGTGAACAGCGTTTTGTGCACCGCGAGACCCAGACGCGCCTGCCAACGGAATTCGGCGAGTTCACTGCATACGGGTATCACAATGAGATCGACGGCTCAGAGCACATCGCGCTCGTCGCCGGGGACGTCACCGGCGGCGAAGGCGTGCTCGTGCGGGTGCACTCGGAATGCCTCACCGGCGACGTGTTCGCTTCGCGCCGTTGCGATTGCGGCCCCCAGCTGCACGAATCAATGCGGCGGGTGCAAGAAGCTGGGCGCGGGGTAGTGGTGTACGTGCGGGGGCACGAAGGGCGCGGTATCGGACTCGTCGCAAAGCTTGCGGCGTACCGGCTCCAGGACGAGGGGATGGATACTGTCGACGCGAATTTGGAGCAGGGATTACCTATCGACGCTCGTGAGTACTCTGTCGCGGGTCAGATCCTTGCGGATCTCGGCGTGAGTGCATTCACCGCCTTGTCGAATAACCCGGAAAAGGTGGAAGCGCTGAGTGGCTTTGGTCCTAAAGTGCTGGGGCGCACCAGGATTGAAATAGCCCCTTCGCATGACAACATTGACTACCTGCGCACGAAGCGTGACCGTCTCGGTCACGACCTCACCGCGATCGGGACCTGGCTGGCGGCTCATCCGGAATATGACACATCCGAATCGGACGGCCGAACAAGAGGGCCGAATGCGAACGCCGAAGGGGGCAGATAGACATGGTTGCGAAAGGGTTGCCGCAACATCAGCAGCTGCGCGCAGAGGGACTCACAGTTGCCGTGGTGGCCGCGCGTTGGAACCAGGCAATTGTCGACGACCTCTTGGAACGGGCATTGGCAACGGCGCGCGAATTGGGAGTCAAAGCTGATACCTATCGGGTGGACGGCGCATTGGAGCTCCCGGTTGTGGTGCAGGCGTGCGCCAGGCGGTACGACGCAGTGGTGGCACTAGGGTGCGTGATTCGCGGCCAAACTGCCCACTTTGACTATGTTTGCGATTCCGTCACCCAAGGGCTGACTCGCATCGCACTCGATGAGGAAACTCCAGTGGGCAATGGAGTGCTGACCGTCGACAATGATGCCCAAGCGCGTGAGCGTGCCGGCGGTGAGGGGGCAGTCGAGGACAAAGGCGCTGACGCCCTGCGCGCCGCACTCAGCACCGCTGTTGAGCTGCGCAAAGTCCAATCCTTGCGGGTCAAGGGTTAGACTCAATCAAAAGATTGATCATGCATTCGACCGGAGTCTTCTGAGCGGAGTATTTTGAGCGCAGTGAGCGACCACGAGAAATCCCAACCCAGGTTGAGCGACAGCGAGCTTGCGTACCTCACCGCCACCGACCCCCACGCCGCGACCACGACAAAGCCGTGGGAGTTCGAAGTGCGCTCAGTGTACCTGCGGCGCGTGGCGGTGGTATGGATCCTTGTCGTCATGGCGGTGCACTTCTTCATGGCCGCGGTGGTTGACGTCGAGTTCACTGGCGTAGCGATTACAGGCATCGACAAGTTCGCCTTCATCGGCATCGGATTGATCATCTCGGTGCTGTCCTGGATCGCACTGAGCCGGCCGCGTGTGCGCGCGAACGAAGACGGCGTGCAGGTGACCAACATCATCGGCACCCGCTTTTACCCGTGGGCAGTCATCTACGGACTCAATTTCCCGCAGGGCTCCCGGATGGCTCGCCTCGAGCTCCCCGATTTCGAGTATGTGCCGCTGTGGGCGATTCACATTGGGGATAAGGAACGCGCACTCCAGGCCGTCGATAAGTTCCGTGTGCTTGAAGCGCAATACATGCCGGAAGATTAGGAGGCCTTCGCTTAACTGTGGCCAACCCCAAGGACTACCGCCCGGCACCGGGGACCATCCCGACCGAGCCGGGCGTGTACAAATTCCGCGACGCGAACGGGCGCGTCGTGTACGTCGGCAAGGCGAAGAACCTGCGCTCGCGGCTGAACAACTATTTCCAGCCTCCCCGAACACTGCACCCGCGCACCCGCCAGATGGTGTTCACCGCGGCGTCGGTGGAGTGGACCGTGGTCGCCAGCGAAGTTGAGGCGCTGCAGCTGGAATACACCTGGATCAAGCGCTTCGATCCGTGGTTCAACGTCATGTACCGCGACGACAAGACCTACCCGCTGCTTGCCGTCAGCGTAAAAGAGAAGTATCCGCGCGCGTTCTTCTACCGTGGCCCGAAGCGAAAGGGTGTGCGCTACTTCGGACCGTTTAGCCACGCGTGGGCGGTGCGTGAGACGCTCGACCTGCTCACGCGGGTGTTTCCGATCCGCACCTGCTCGAACGGTGTGTACAACCGCCATGAGCAGCTCGGGCGGCCGTGCTTGCTCGGTTACATCGACAAGTGCTCGGCACCGTGCGTGGGTCGTGTGAACGAGGAAGAGTACGACGAAATCGTCCAAGGCTTCATGGGCTTCATGTCTGGGCGCACGGATGCGCTGGTGCGTGGCATCACCCAGCAGATGGAGGCAGCGGCCGAAAACTTGGAGTTTGAAAAGGCCGCAAGGCTTCGCGACGACCTGGGTGCTGTGAACAAGGTCATGGAACGCCAAACTGTGGTGCTCTCCACGGACACTGACGCGGATGTCATCGCGTTTGCAACCGATGAACTGGAAGCCGCGGTGCAGATCTTCACCGTGCGCGACGGTCGCATCCGTTCGCAACGGGGCTGGGTAGTGGAAAAAACCGGCGACGAACCCGGCAGCATGGAGCGCTTGGATGAGGGGCAAGCCGACCCGGCACTGCCGACGCTTGTGCAGAATTTTCTGGTGCAGTACTACTCCGACGCGGTGGAGCGGGTGCGCCAAGAAGAGGAGGAGGACAAGCGCATCGAGGCCCAGAAGGTCCGCCGTCGCGGCGTGGACCAGGAATCGCGCGCCCAGGTGAAGCCGCCGATGCCGGTGCCGCGGGAGATTCTGGTTGAGACGCTGCCGGATGAATTCGAGGATGTCACTGCGCTGCTCACGGAATTGCGCGACGGGCCGGTGGACATCCGCGTGCCGCAGCGCGGCGACAAGCGGGCATTGATGGAGACGGTGCAAAAGAATGCCGCCGACGCCTTGCACCAGCACAAGCTGAAGCGGGTCGGTGATCTCACCGCCCGATCGCAGGCACTGCAAGATATCCAGGATGCGCTGGGCATGGACGAGGCGCCGCTGCGCATCGAGTGCACTGACATCTCCCACATCCAGGGCACCGACGTGGTGGCGTCGCTCGTAGTTTTTGAAGACGGATTGCCGAAAAAGAACGATTACCGCCGCTACCGCATCAAGGAGGCGGCTGGCGACGGCCGCTCCGACGACGTCGGCTCAATCGCCGAGGTAACGCGACGCCGCTTCAAGCGCTACAACGAGGACAAGCTGGCGAATCCGGACGAGGAAGCCGCGGAGCTAATGTTTGCAGATGAATCTGCCGACGTGGAGTCCACCGGCAACAAGCGCTTCGCCTACCCGCCGCAACTTTTCATCGTGGATGGAGGTAAGCCGCAGGTCAACGCCGCCCAGGCAGTCTTCGAGGAGCTGGGCATTGTCGACGTCCAACTCATCGGCTTGGCAAAGCGCCTCGAGGAGGTCTGGGTGCCCGACGATGATGAGCCGGTGATCTTGCCGCGTAACTCCGAAGGCATGTACCTACTCCAGCAGATACGCGACGAGGCGCACCGCTTCGCCATCACGTACCACCGCCAGCAACGCTCCAAACGCATGCGCGCCTCCGCGCTCGACGCGGTGCCCGGCCTCGGGCCCGCGCGTCGTACCGACCTGGTCAAGCATTTCGGCAGCGTGAAGAAGATCAAGGAAGCGTCGGTGGAGGAGATTCAGGCGGTCAAGGGCGTCGGCCCGAAGTTGGCGCAAACAATCTTCGATCACTTGCACGCCGAGGACGCGTAACACCTCCAGAAGCGATTTGCTTCGTTAAGATTTACCCCATGACTGAGCAGCGTATGGGCGCGCAGGACGAGGCAGCAACGGGTGCGGATCGACTTGAAGAGCTCCGCCCCGTCATCATCACCGGTTTCTCCGGCGGTGGTTTGTCCACCGCGGCGAAAATCTTTGAGGACAAGGGATTCTTCGTTTCCCAGAATTTGCCGGCGAGGCTCATCCTTGACCTGATCGACATGGCCGCGGCGGAGAATTCCCCGGTTGATCAGATCGCGGTGGTCACCGACGTCCGCGCCCGCATGTTCAACGGCTCGCTCGAGGAGACGATCAACCAGATCAAGGAGCGCGGCATCACCCCGTTCGTCCTGTTCCTGGAATCGCGAGATGATGTGCTGATTCGCCGCTTCGACTCGGTGCGTCGCACCCACCCGCTGCAAGACGGCGAGACGCTTCAGGACGGCATCAACCGAGAGCGCGAGGCGCTGCGGAAGGTGCGCGCGATGGCCGACGTAATCATCGATACGTCGAACCTCTCGGTGCACGACCTGCGCCGCGCCATCGAGGCTACGGTGGGTGAGCTGCCGAACGGCAAGCAGCACGTCACCGTTGAGTCTTTCGGCTTCAAGCACGGCTCGCCGCCGGACGCGGATCTCGTGCTCGATGTGCGCTTCCTGCCGAACCCGTATTGGATCGAGGGGCTGCGAAACTTCCGCGGTGTTGACGAGCCGGTGTCGGATTACGTGTTGTCTCAGCCTGGCGCTCAAGAGTTCGTCGATAATTTCCTGCAGCTTTTGAACGCGACCTTGGCTGGGTACCGCCACGAGGGCAAAGACTTCATCACCGTGGGCATTGGTTGCACCGGCGGACACCACCGTTCGGTGGCGGTGTCGGAGGAAATCGGGAGGCGTTTGCGAGAGGATGGCAGAGTAGACGTTAACGTCATGCACCGAGACCTCGATCGAAACTAGATCGCATCTAGCCCGAGTCGCCGCGGTGCACCCGCGCGCGTTATGTTTGCTGCCGCACGCGCCGCAGCAGGGACTTTGCCCGCAGTAGAAAGGCGGTTCACGTGACCTACAACCTTGAGAATGCGCCGGTGTTCACTTGTCTCGGCGGAGGTCATGGCCTGTACCAAACGCTTCGCGCAGCCCGCGCGGCCGGGGCAGGTGACATCAATGCGGTGGTCACTGTCGCCGACGACGGCGGCTCGTCCGGCCGCCTGCGCCGCGAGCTTTCCATGATTCCTCCGGGAGACTTGCGGATGGCACTGTCCGCACTGACCGAGGATTCCGACGAGGGTGTGCTGTGGCGCAGCACGCTCCAGCACCGCTTCGGCGGCAACGGCGCGATGGCCGGGCACGCAGTGGGCAACCTCATCCTGGCCGGTCTCGCCGAGGAGCTGGGGGACATGCAGCTCGCCCTCGACACGGTCGCCCGCTGGAGCGGGTCAGTGGGCCGGGTCATCCCGGTGTGCCAGCAGCCACTCGAGATCGAGGCGGATGTCGCAGGGCTTGACGACGACCCGCGGGTGCTGCGTTCGGTTCGCGGCCAGGTTGCGGTCGCCACGACACCCGGCGCGGTCCGCCGTGTGCGGCTGTTGCCCACCGCGCCGGACGCGACGCCGCAGGCGGTGGAAGCGATCATGGCTGCCGACCTGGTCACAATCGGTCCTGGATCGTGGTTCTCGTCGGTGATTCCGCACTTGCTGGTGCCGGACATCGTCCAAGCGTTGAATGCGACCGAGGCGAAGGTGGTGGTGATCTTGAATCTCTCGCCGGAGGCAGGGGAGACTCACGGGTTCAGCACCGAGCGCCACATTCATGTCTTCGGCCAACATGCCCCGGAGCTGCGCGTCGACTACTTCCTCGCAGACAGCGTCAAAGGCCCTACGGAGGGCGAACGCACCCATTTGCGGCGCGCGGCATCTGGTGTGGGCGCGGCGATGGAGTTCCGGGATGTGCGCGAGGCGCCACGCAGCGGCGAGGTGTCGACGCGGCATGATCCAGCCAAGCTGGCAGCCGTGCTCCTTGATCTTTTGCGCACCAGTTAGACTGAGCTAGCTGAAAAGAAGATGTCTACAGATACGCCTCCACGAAAGGACCTACGACGGTGTCACTGACGGCGAAGGTGAAAGACGAACTGCTCACTGTGCGCAGGACGAGTGCGGAGGCACGGGCCGCCGAAGCGACCGCGATGATCCGGTTCGCCGGTGCGTTCGCCCAGACGTCGCGGGGGATTGCGATCGTCTGCGACTTCGCCGAACAGCGGGTCGCGCAGCGTTTGGCGGACATGCTCGAGGACATCTGCGAGATCAAGGTCGCCGTCGACACCATCGAGCCGGGGAGCGCAAGCAAGGAGACCCGCTACCAGGTCACCGTCGAGGATGGTGCCGAAGAGGTGATCCGCCGGCTCAAGCTGGTCACCCCGTCCGGCCACCCGGTGGTGGGCATGCCTCGGCAAGTCATCTCCGGCACGATCGCCGCGGTAGAGGCCGCGTGGAGCGGGGCATTTCTCGCCCGCGGCACACTCACCGAGCCTGGCCGGACTTCCGCGCTCGAGGTCGCCTCGCCCGGCCAAGAGGCGGCTCTTGCACTGGTCGGCCTCGCTCGCAGGCTGGGTGTCGCGGCGAAGACGCGTGAAACCCGCGGCGTCGAACGCGTCTACATCCGCGAAGGCGAGACCATCGGCATCCTGCTCAGCCGCATGGGCGCGCCGCGAACCCGCCTGGAGTGGGACGAGAAGCGTCAGTCCAAGCAGTTCGGCATGAAGACCGGGCAGCGCCTCGCGACCTTCGACGACGCGAACACCCGCCGATCCGCACAGGCTGCGGCCACCGCGGCGCTGCGCGTCGAGCGCGCGCTGGAGATTCTCGGTGACGATGTGCCCGAGCACCTCGCCGAGGCCGGGTACCTCCGCGTCGAGCACCGCCACGCTTCGCTCGAGGAGCTTGGCCGGCTCGCAGACCCGCAGATGACTAAGGACGCCGTGGCGGGCCGAATCCGCCGCCTTCTCTCGCTGGCAGATAAGCGTGCGGCGGAGCTTGGGATCGACGACACGCATGCGTCGCTTGAGGAAGACGACACCGCCGGCGAGGAGTGACGTATTTCACACGTTTGTCAAACTGTTCCGGAATGAGGTTCAGGGGGGCGGGTTGGGGGTGCCGTCGATAAGCAAAAGCCCTGGAACCTTTCTCGAACCGGACGGAATCGGACATCTGGTGCACACACGATGACCGTTTGCTGGGGCGGGATTTTTTGCCCTCTGCAGCGCTTTTCGCAGGTAGCTACACTGGTTTTCGACGGGCCGAAATGGTCCGGTGAGTCACTAACGAATCACTACTACCGCTACGACGAGGAGTAAAATTCATGGCTACCCGCATCGGCATCAACGGTTTCGGCCGCATCGGCCGCTCCGCATTCCGCATCATGCTGAATGAGTACGCAGGCGAGCTCGAGGTTGTGAAGGTCAACGACCTGACCGACAACAAGACCCTGGCACACCTGCTGAAGTACGACACCGCCTACGGCCAGCTCGGCCACGAGGTCACCTTCGACGATGAGTCCATCACTGTCGACGGCCACCGTATCGAGGTCACCGCTGAGAAGGATCCGGCCAACCTCGCATGGGGCGACGCTGGCGTGGACATCGTGCTCGACTGCACCGGCCGCTTCACCAACGGTGAGGATGCGAAGGCTCACCTCGACGCTGGCGCGAAGAAGGTCATCATCTCCGCACCGGGCAAGAACGTCGACGGCACCTACGTGTGGGGCGTGAACCACACCGATTACAGCAACGAGCAGAACGTCATCTCCGCCGCATCCTGCACCACCAACTCGCTGGCACCGGTTGCAAAGGTGCTCGACGAGGCGTTCAGCATCGAGCGCGGCCTGATGACCACCATCCACGCTTACACCGGCGACCAGCGCATCCAGGACGCACCGCACAAGGACCTGCGCCGTGCACGCGCCGCTGCGCAGAACATCGTGCCGACCACCACCGGTGCCGCCAAGGCCGTGTCCCTGGTGCTGCCGAACCTCGAGGGCAAGCTCGACGGCTTCGCAATGCGCGTGCCGACGATCACCGGTTCCGCCACCGACCTGACCGTGACCGTTGGTAAGGACGTCACCGTCGAGGAGGTCAACAACGCGGTGAAGAACGCCGTGCAGGACGAGGTTCTCGGCCGCGCGCTTGAGTACACCGAGGATGAGATCGTCTCCTCCGACATCATCGGCAACTCCCACGGCGCGATCTTCGACGCCGGCATGACCCGCGTCATTGACAACAACATGGTCAAGATCATCTCCTGGTACGACAACGAGTGGTCCTACACCTCCCAGTACGTGCGCATGACCAAGCACGTCGCGGATAACCTCTAACCCGTATCCGCAGCCCGAGGCCCGGCGTGTGTGCACCGCAGCACGCTGCCGGGCCTCTCGTCGCAGCTAAACCCCGTTACAACTCGATCAAAGGACTTTTAGAAACATGGCTACGAAGAATTTGCAAGAGCTTCTCGACGAAGGCGTCGACGGCCGCCACATCCTAGTTCGCTCCGACTTCAACGTTCCGCTCGACGACGACGGCAACATCACCGACGCCGGCCGCATCGACGCATCGCTGCCTACGTTGCAGGCACTTATCGACGGCGGCGCCAAGGTCATCGTGATGGCCCACCTCGGCCGGCCGAAGGGTGAGGTGAACCCGAAGTACTCGCTCGCGCCGGTGGCGGAAGCGTTGTCGGAGCGCCTGGGCCAGTTCGTGGCGCTCGCCGGTGATGTTTCGGGTGAGGATGCGCATGAGCGCGCCAATGGCCTGACCGAGGGCGAAATCATGCTCGTCGAGAACGTGCGCTTCGATCCGCGCGAGACCTCGAAGGACGAGGCTGAGCGCGAGGAGTTCGCTGCTGAGTTGGCTGCGCTCGCGGCAGACAACGGCGCGTTCGTCTCCGACGGCTTCGGCGTGGTGCACCGCGCGCAGACCTCGGTCTACGACGTGGCGAAGAAGCTGCCTGCATACGCCGGCTTCCTTGTGGACAAGGAAGTGGAGACCCTCTCGCGCGTAAAGGACGCGCCGGAGCACCCGTACGTGGTTGTACTCGGTGGTTCGAAGGTGTCCGACAAGCTCGGCGTGATCGAGGCGCTGGCGGAGAAGGCCGACCGCGTGATCATCGGCGGCGGCATGTGCTACACCTTCCTCGCAGCTCAGGGCCACAACGTACAGAACTCGCTGCTGCAGGAGGACATGGTTGACACCTGCAAGGAGCTGATGGAGAAGTACGGCGAGAAGCTGCTGCTTCCGGTTGACGTGGCTGCGGCTCCGGAGTTTGACAAGGATGCCGAGAAGAAGATCGTCGGCCTCGACGAGATCCCGGAGGGCTGGATGGGTCTGGACATCGGACCCGAGACCGCCGAGAAGTACGCCGAAGCGATCAAGAACTCCAAGACCGTGTTCTGGAACGGCCCGATGGGTGTCTTCGAGTTCCCGAACTTCGCCGACGGCACCAAGGCGGTAGCCGAAGCGATGATCGCGGCCACCCGCGACAACGATTCCTTCACCGTGGTCGGCGGCGGCGACTCCGCTGCATCGGTGCGCACCCTCGGCCTCGACGAGGACGGCTTCTCGCACATCTCCACCGGCGGCGGCGCTTCCCTCGAGCTCATCGAGGGCAAGGACCTGCCGGGCGTATCGGTCTTGTCCGCGTAACAGCCCGCGTAACACACAAGGAGTTATCACAATGGCACGAACCCCATTGATTGCCGGCAACTGGAAGATGAACCACGACCACCTCGAGGCCATCTCCTCGGCCCAGAAGCTCGCGTTCGCGTTTCCGAAGGACGGCTACGAGTACGTCGACATCGCCCTGATGGTCCCGTTCACGGACCTGCGCTCGATCCAGACCCTGGTCGAGGGCGACAAGCTCGAGATCACCTACGGCGCGCAAGATGTTTCCGCACACGACAACGGCGCATACACCGGCGAGATCTCCGCGACCATGCTGGAGAAGCTGGGCTGCACCTGGGTCGTCGTCGGCCACTCCGAACGCCGCGAGTACCACTCCGAGTCCGACGAGCTCGTCGCGCAGAAGGCTGCCAAGGCCCAGGCGCACAACATGACCCCGATCGTGTGCGTCGGCGAGCCGCTCGAGGTCCGCGAAGCAGGCGACCACGTCGACTACGTGGTGAAGCAGACCCGGGCGTCGCTTGAGGGCGTCGATCTTGCGAACGCTGTCATCGCGTACGAGCCGGTATGGGCGATCGGCACCGGCAAGGTAGCTTCTGCCGCCGACGCGCAGGAAGTTTGCCACGCGATTCGGGAGCTCATTCGAGAGCTTGCCGACGACGCCGTCGCCGACTCCATCCGCATTCTCTACGGCGGATCCGTGAAGGCCGACACCATCGCAGAGATCATCGGTGAGGCCGACGTCGACGGTGGCCTCGTCGGCGGCGCGTCTTTGGACGGGCAGGACTTTGCGAAGCTCGCGGCTGCGGCTGCGAACGCAGTGCGCTAACCCAGCTGACAAAGAGCGCGCGCCGCAGCGGTGTCCGGTTCCGGAACTGGGCACGGCATGGTGTACGCTATGGCAGGTTAGCTCTCGCGAGCTTGTGAAACATCCTCTACAGCGGAAGGTGCGCACCCCGTATGACACTGGCGCTTGAGATCGTGCTGGTCATCACCTCGATCCTCATGGTGATTTTCGTCCTGCTCCACAGGGGCAAGGGCGGCGGCCTGTCGAGCCTGTTTGGCGGCGGCGTCCAGGCGAACCTCTCCGGTTCCACCCAGGTGGAGAAGAACCTGGACCGCGTGACTATCCTGCTTGGTCTGATCTGGATCGCCTGCATCATCGCGCTGAACCTGATCAACACCTACTCCGGGAATCCGGGCCCGGTGCCGGCTTAAACGCCGATAGGCAACATGAAAATGACCGCGCTTCGGCGCGGTTTTTTCATGCGTGGCTGTGGCCGCTGGGTAAGCGATTACGGATCTACTGGCGGATCTGGGCTGCGGCGTCCTCGGTGACAAACAGCACGGTTTCATCCGTCCCATGGGCTCCAGCCGCGGGCCAGTCAAGTGGGTCGGCACCTGCGGCAAGGTGGGCAGCGGCCTCCGCCTTCTCCTCGCCCGAAACCAAGAACCAAACGCGACGAGCGCTCCGCACCGTGGGCAGGGTCAGTGTGGCCCGCTCTGCGGGAGGTTTCGGGGAGTCCGTCACTGCAACCACCAGCTCCTGGTCCTCCCGCACCGCATCGGTGTGGGGGAATAGGGAGTTGATGTGGCCTTCGCCGCCCATGCCAAGCAGGTGCACGTCGAAACCATTGGGGGCGAATTCGACGATGATGCGCCGGTATGCGTCCACCGCCTCGTCCATCTCGCCGCCGGTCAAACCGTATCCGTGGATGTTCTCCTCGGGAATGGGCACATGGTCAAGCAGCGCTTCGCGTGCCTGGCCCTCGTTCGAATCTGGGTGGTCGACGGGCACGTTGCGCTCATCGCCGAAGAACACGTGCACGCGGGACCAGTCAATCCCGCTAGCGCGATCGGGCTCCGCCATGCGGCGGAGCAGCGCAATCCCGGCGGTGCCGCCGGTGAGTACTACCCGGGCGACACCCTCGGGTTCGCTCTGGATGGAGAGGAGGGTGTCGGTGAGGCGTTGGGAGGAGCCGTCGATAAGCGAATCGAGCTCCGGGAAGCGTTGGATTTCCATGTCATACCGCCTGTACGTGAGCGAGGCCTGCGAGTGCGCGGGCGTAAGTGGCATCGGCGTGAAGGTGGCGCAGCTCCTCGGCGAGGCATTCTGCATCCGAGCGAGCGGTAAGCGCCACGAAGGTGTCGGCGCGGTCGGGGACCGCGACCTTGACTGTGTGCTGGTCGACGACCTCGACAGTGATGTCGCCGATGTCTGCGTGCAGCGTGAGCAGGTCAATCGGTGCGCCGACAGCGGCGTTTTGGCTGGAAGTGTGGCGCGTGACGGTGGTGCCCAGGGCGCTTGCAAGCCAGCCGGCCGCGATATCGACGCTCGGATCCTGCGGCGCGCCGGTGACCTCCGCAGCCGTGATGGTGGCATCGGGGCAGCGGTCCAGCGCGGAGGCGACCACACCGCGCCACGGGGTAATCCGAGACCACATCATGTCCGAGTCTCCCGGCGTGTAGCCGGTGCTAGCGCGCAGCAGGGCGTTGCCGGTGACGTTGTTGTGCGTGTTGGCGATGCGGCGCTGCGCGATGTTGCCCAGCGGGGCCTCGGCCGGACGCGCCGGCGCGTGTGTCGGCCACCAGGCCACAATCGGAGTGTCGGGCAGCAGCAGGGGAGTGACCACTGCATCCAGGTGGCGAGTCAGCTCGCCGTACAGGTGCATGACCACCATTTCGGAGGCGCCGGCGTCGGCCGCGAGCACTAGCTCCGCGTCGAGGGAAGTCGGGTGGTTCTCGTCCCCGAGGATAAGCACCAGCACGCGTGCGGGGTGCTCGCGCGTCGCGTCGCGCAGCGTCGACAGAATCTGGTTCACGTCGTCGCGCGCCTTCAGTGCAGCAATCAGCGTGAGCACACGCCCGGTGGCCAGCGAGTAGTTCTCGCGCGCATTAATCAGGGTGGCGGCGATCTGGCGGGTGGTGGTGTCGGGCAGGGAGATGATCATTACGGGCGCCTCCATTCGCGGCCGTCTTTCGCCAGCATGCGGTGGGCGGATTCCGGTCCCCAGGTGCCCGCCGCATACTCGTCGGGGCGGCCGTTCGCGGCCCAGTACTCCAGCACCGGGTCGAGGATTTCCCAGCTCTGCTCCACCTCGTCGTTGGTGGGGAAGAGGCTGGACTCGTCCAAGAGGGCGTCGAGGATGAGGCGCTCGTAGGCCTCCGGCGATTGCTCCGTGAACGCCTCGGAGTAGGAAAAGTCCATGTTCACGTCGCGCACCTCGAAAGCGGAACCCGGCACCTTCGAACCGAAGCGCATGAGTACACCCTCGTCCGGCTGGATCCGGATCACCACTGCGTTGTTGGTCAGCAGGTTGGTTTGACCCTCGGTGAACGGCTGGTACGGCGGGCGTTTGAACACCAAGGCGATTTCGGTGACGCGCCGCCCGAGGCGCTTGCCGGTGCGCAAATAGAACGGCACGCCGGCCCAGCGGCGGGAGTTGATCTGCAGTGTGCACGCCGCGTAGGTCTCGGTGGTCGATTCCGGGTCGAAGCCTTCCTCTTCGCGCAGCCCCACCACGTGCTCGGAGCCTTGCCAGCCCTCGGTGTACTGTCCGCGTGCGGTGGTCTCGTCGAAAGGTTCGATGGCGGAGGTCGCTCGCAGGACCTTGAGCTTTTCCGCTTTGAGACGCTTCGGTGAAAACGAAGTCGGCTCCTCCATCGCCACCAGGGCGAGCAGCTGGATCAGGTGGTTTTGGATCACGTCGCGGGCGGCACCGATGCCGTCGTAGTACCCGGCGCGCCCGCCAAGGCCGATGTCCTCAGCCATGGTGATTTGGACGTGGTCGATGTAGTGCGAGTTCCACACAGGCTCAAACATCTGGTTGGAAAAGCGCAGCGCCATGATGTTCTGCACCGTTTCCTTGCCCAGGTAGTGGTCGATGCGGAAGACCGCGTTCTCCGGAAAGACGGAGTTGACTACCGCGTTGAGCTCCTTGGCTGACTCCAAGTCGTGGCCGAATGGCTTCTCAATGATCACGCGGCGCCAGCGATGCGCTCCGTCGGCACTGTGTTGCGCCGCCATGCCGCAGCGATCGAGCTGGTGGACGACGCCCGCGAAATGCTCCGGCGGCACCGAGAGGTAAAACGCCCAGTTGCCGCCGGTGCCACGGGTGGTATCCATCTCAGACAGCAGCGCAGCGAGGCGGTCGAAGGCGGCATCGTCGTTGAAGGCGCCCGTGACAAAGTGCATGCCCTCGGCGAGCCGGTTCCACACGTTCTCGTCGAATTCAGTGCGCGCAGACGAGGTGACGGCGTCGCGGACGTAGTCTTCGAAGTCCTGCTTCGACCATTCGCGGCGCCCAAAACCGACCAGGGTGAACCCGGCGGGCAGCAGACCGCGGCTCGCGAGGTCGTAGACGGCCGGCAGGAGTTTCTTGCGTGCCAGGTCACCCGTCACACCGAAGATGACCATGCCGGACGGACCGGCAATCCGCGGCAGGCGGGTGTCGTCGGAGGCGCGGAGCGGATTGGTCACTTGAGGTTAGCTTCCATGGAGTCGAGCAGCTCTTGCCATGCGTCCACGAACTTTTCGACGCCCTCACGCTCGAGTACAGCGTAAACATCTTCCAGGTCAATGCCCACCTCGACGAGCTTGGCAAAGGTCTCCTCGGATACCGCCGCAGCGCCGGTAAGGGTGTCGCCGCGCACGTTGTCGCCCGCGATCGCCGCGTCGATGGTGGCCTCGGGCATGGTATTCACCGTGTCGGGGCCAGCGAGCTCTACCACGTACATGTCCGCTGGGTAGTCCGGGTTCTTCACGCCTGTCGACGCCCACAACGGACGCTGTTTGTTCGCGCCCGCAGGGAGATCAGACATGTCGGCAAACTCGGTTTCGAAGAGCTGGTAGGCCAGCCGCGCATTAGCGATGCCCGCCTTCCCACGCAGCGCGAGTGCCTCCTCGGAGCCGATCTGCTCCAGACGGTTATCGACTTCGGTGTCCATGCGAGAGACGAAGAACGACGCGACGGAGTGAATCTTTGAAACGTCCTTGCCGTTCGCAGCGGCTTGGCGGATACCCTCCTTGTACGCTGCGATGACCTCGCGGTAACGGTCAACGGAGAAGATTAGGGTCACGTTCACCGAGATTCCCTCTGCCAGCGAGGCGGTGATGGCCGGCATGGACTCATCGGTCGCTGGGATTTTGATCATCACGTTCTCGCGCCCGACCAGCTTCCACAGCTCGGCGGCTTGCGCAACGGTCTTCTCCTCGTCGGCGGCATAGCGCGGATCTACCTCGATGGAGACGCGGCCGTCTTTACCGCCGGTGGCCTCGTAGGTGTCCATGAACAGGTCGCACGCGTCTTGGACATCTTTGACGCTCATGGCGTACACGGCGGCGTCGGCAAGCGAACTTGCGGCGCGCAGTTCAGCAAGCTGCTCGCTGTACGCATCGCCGGCGCTCATCGCCTTGGCGAAGATCGCTGGGTTCGTGGTCACGCCCACGATGGATTTCTGCGCCTTGATCTCGTCGAGGTTGCCCGAGGTGATGCGCTCGCGGGAGAGGTCGTCAAGCCAGGTCGAGGTACCAACGTTGAACAGGTCATCGATTGCAGTCATAGCTTTGCATCCTTACGTGGGGAGTGGATTACTTGCCGTCGCCGCGGGTGGGTTCAGATTCGGTCTCGCCGACGCGCTCGCTGACGGGCACCGTGTGATTGTTTGCGACGCACTCGAGGGTTTCGCGGGCGACGCGGACCACGTTGTCCGTCGTAAAGCCAAAGCGCTCGAACAGCTCCGAACCCGGTGCCGAGGCACCGAAGTGCTCCAGCGAGACGGCGCGGCCGTGCTCGCCGAGGAAGCGGAACCACGGCATGGAGACACCGGCCTCGACGGTGACGCGCGCCTGCACGTCGCGCGGCAGGACTTCGTCGATGTAGGCATCGTCCTGCTCCATGAACCACTCCATGCACGGCATCGAGACCACGCGGGTGGAAACGCCATCGGCCTCGAGCTGATTAGCTGCCTCGACGGCGTACTGAACCTCGGAGCCGGTTGCGATAAGCACAAGATCCGCTTTGTCGCCTGACTCCTGCACTAGGACGTAGCCGCCGCGCTTCATGCCTTCGTAGGCCTTCTCCTTGGTGCCTTCGAGCACCGGCAGGTTCTGGCGCGAGAGCGCGAGCGCTTTCGGCTGCGGCTTTGCCTCGAGCGCCGCGCGCCACGCGGCGGAAGTCTCGTTGGCGTCCGCCGGGCGGATCACGGCGAGGTCCGGGATGGCGCGCAGGGCAGCGAGGGTCTCCACCGGCTGGTGGGTCGGGCCGTCCTCGCCGAGACCGATCGAGTCGTGGGTGAACACGTAGTAGCCGTCGATGCCGGACAGCGCCGCGACGCGGATGGCGGGGTAGAGGTACTCCGAGAAGATCAGGAAGGTGCCGCCATAGACGCGGGTCGGTCCATGCAGGTTAATGCCGTTCATCACGGCGCCCATGGCGTGTTCGCGGATGCCGAAGTGCAGGTTGCGGCCGTACGGGTGTGCCGTGAACATCTCGGTGGAGATCTCCTCCGGGCCGAAGGAGGCAGCGCCCTTGATCAGCGTGTTGTTGGAACCGGCGAGGTCGGCCGAGCCGCCCCAGAGCTCCGGAAGTGCTGCTGCGGCGGCCTGAATGGCGGCCTCGGATGCCTTGCGGGTGGCCAGGCCTTTCGCGTCCGGCTCCCAGGTTGGGAACTCGTTTGCCCAGTTCTCCGGCAGGCCGCGGTTTCGCATGCGATCGAGCAGCGCCTTCGCCTCCGGGTTCGCCTCGGCCCAGGCGTCGAAACGCTCCTGCCAAGCGGCGTGCTTCTCAGCTCCGCGGTCGCGCAGCTTGCGGGTGTGTTCGATGACCTCGGCCTCTTCGGGGAAGTGCACGTCGGTGTCGAAGCCGAGCGCCTCCTTGACGCGGGCGACCTCGTCTGCGCCAAGTGCCGCGCCGTGGATCGCGCCGGTGTTCATCAGCGTCGGGGCCGGGTAGCCGATCACCGTCTTGACGCGGATGATGGTCGGCCGGGAGGTCTCAGCCTTCGCCTCTGCGACGGCGGCCTCGATGGCGGCGACGTCCTCGCCGGACTCCACGGTTAGCGTCTGCCAACCGTACGCCTCAAAGCGTGCGAGCACGTCCTCGGTGAAGGCGATCTGCGTGTCGTCTTCGATGGAGATGCGGTTGTCGTCCCAGAACAGGATGAGGTTGCCCAGCTTTTGGGTGCCTGCGAGCGACGATGCCTCGGAGGTGACGCCCTCCTGGAGGCAGCCGTCGCCGGCGATCACGTAGATGTAGTGGTCGAACGGGCTCTCACCGGGAGCAGCGTCCGGGTCGAGAAGGCCGCGCTCGTAGCGCGCCGCCATCGCCATGCCGACCGCGGAGGCGAGACCCTGGCCGAGTGGGCCGGTGGTGATCTCGATGTGATCGGTGTGGTTGTACTCCGGGTGGCCCGGCGTCTTCGAGGCCCAGGTGCGCAGCGCCTTCAGATCCTCCATCTCTAGGCCCATGCCGCCGAGGTACAGCTGGATGTACTGGGTCAGTGAAGAGTGGCCGTTAGACAGCACGAAGCGGTCGCGGCCGAGCCACTTCGGGTCGGCCGGGTCGATGCCCATGACGCGCTGGAACAGCGTGTAAGCCAACGGTGCCAGCGACATTGCCGTGCCCGGGTGACCGGAACCGCAGTTCTCAACGGCATCGGCAGCGAGGACGCGCGCGGTGTCCACTGCCCTTGTATCGGTCTCCGTCCAGTCGCCCGGGTAGTTACGGACGGCCATGGCCTGAAGTTCGGGGGGCAGCGTTGACTCTGGCACAGTTTCCTCACTTTGTAGATGTGTTTGGTGCACCAGGGATTCTACCGCGCCAGGTACGGGGTGGGGGTGGGTTGTGCAACGGTTGCACTGGGGCCGTTGAAAGGGCCGTCGACAAGCGTGCACCAAATTCAAGCCCGGCGATTCGCTGCCCCTGCAACCCGGAGACTAGTATCAACCAAAGGAATGATGCCGGGGCCGACAAAGGATCGTCGAAGCCACCGGCAACTGTGGTGAAGGAGACGTATTGGAGACCATCAAGGCGTATTTCGCGTTGACGAAGCCGAGGGTCATCGAGCTCCTCCTCGTCGCCGCAATACCCGCGATGCTCCAGGCCCACCGCGGCGAGGTGCACCTGTGGCTGATTCTGGGCACGCTCCTCGGCGGCTGGATGGGCGCGGCCGCAGCCAACACTTTCAACATGGTCGCAGACTACGATATCGACCAACTCATGGGCCGAACACGTGCGCGCCCGCTGGTGCGTGAACGGGTGACTAAGCAGAAGGCCGCGGTATTCGCCTGGACGCTGCTGGTCGCGTCCGTGTTGTTCCTAGGCTTCGTCTGCAACTCGTGGCTCGCGGCGCTGTTCATCGTGCTGACAAACGTGTTCTACATCTTCGTGTATACGAAGTGGCTCAAGCGCCGGACCTGGCAGAACGTGATCTGGGGCGGAGCAGCTGGATGCATGCCCGTGCTGGTCGGCTGGGCCGTGATCCGCGACAACGTCCACGACGGCTCCCCGGATCGCTGGTGGCAGGCGATCGTGATGTTCATGATCATCTTCTTCTGGACACCGCCGCACACGTGGGCGCTGGCCATGAAGTACAAGGACGACTACGCCCGCGCCAACGTGCCAATGCTGCCCGTGGTCGCCTCTCCAGAGGAAACCACCAGGCAGATCCTGCTGTACTCCTGGCTCACGGTGGCGACGTCGCTGCTGCTTGTGCCGGCGGCGTCTTGGATTTACCTGGCCGTCGCGGTGGCGTCGGGCACAGCATTCCTCATCATGGCCACCCGGCTGCACAACGGCATCAAGGCTGGTGCCGAGGTGAAGCCGCTGAAGCTGTTCATTTTGTCGAACAACTACCTCGCCGCGCTCTTCCTCGGCCTATCGGTGGACGCGGTGTTGGGCCTACCGACGGTGTTCGGCCTCTAACCCACCCGCAAGACCACAGATCCCGTCGTCTTACGCGCCTGCAAATCCTCGTGCGCTTGGCGCGCGTCCTCGAGTGCATACGGCGGGTGGATGCGGAAGGACAGCGTGCCGTCTTCCACGCCGCGGGCGACGGCCTGGGCGCGGAGCCGGAACTCGTCGTCAGTTGCGGTGTAGTCCCCGAGCTTCGGGCGGGTGAGAAACAGCGAGCCGTCGCGGTTGAGGCGCTGGATCTCAAACGGCTCAACGTCGCCGGAGGCGGAGCCGAAGGAGCACACCATCCCGCGGCGCCGGGTGACGTCGAGTGCGAAGTCGAAGGTGTCTTTGCCCACGCCGTCGTAGACCACGTCGACACCCTCGCCGCCGTTGGCCGCCTTGATGCGATCAGCCAAGTCGTCGGAGTAGGTGAACACCTCGGTAGCGCCCGCTGCGCGAGCTAGCACGGCCTTCTCCTCGGTAGACACCACAGAGAAGATCCGTGCCCCCTTCGCCGCCGCCATCTGGGTAAGAATCAACCCAACGCCGCCCGCACCTGCGGTGACTACCAGCGACGTGTCCGCGTCCACGTGCCACACACCCTCGGTGAGGTAGTGCGCCGTCATGCCCTGCAACAGCATCGACGCGGCCACCTCAGGGGCGACTCCCTCCGGCACTGCGACCACGCGGTTTCGGTTCACTACGGTCTGTTCTGCATAGGTACCCACCGCCTCGTTGAACGCCACAAGTGTGCCCTCGGAGATCTCGCCCTTCGGGTCGTGGACGACGCGGCCAGACCCCTCAGTGCCGGGGATGTACGGCACCTCCTGCGGGTACGTTCCCGAGCGAAAGTAGGTGTCGATGTAGTTGACGCCGGTAAAGGAGACGTCGATAAGCAATTGCTCCTCTGAAGGCTGCGGTGCGTCGACATCGGTGTAGCGGAGGACCTCAGGCCCGCCGTGTTCTGAGACTTGGATGGCTTTCATACCATCCCACCGTACTTAGACTTTGGCGGAGCGTTCAGTGAGCAGCGGCAGGCGGCGCTTGCCGTGCGCGTAGAGGAATGCGGAGAACGCCACCACGACGGAGCTCATCGCGATGTGCATCGGCACCGTCCAACGCGGCACGCCGAGGTAGAACTGTGCGACCCCGATTGCCCACTGCACGACGATCATGCCGACGAGCACCAGCGCGGTGTTGAACGCGTCCTTCGGCGCGTGGTGGCGGCGCAGCAGGTAGACGCTGGCCAGGGTCGCGCCGAGGTAGATGTACATGCAGGCGGCGTGGACGTAGGCGAGCAGCTGTGTGTCCAGCTGGAGGCGGCCCTCCATGCCCACTCCCGAGTCGCCCGAGTGCGGCCCGGAACCGGTCACCATCGTGCCGGTGACCAGCACGAAGCACACGGCGACGGCGGCTGCGATCACCCAGGTCCGCACGGCGTTTGGGTAGCGGGTGGTCGGAGCGGCATCGTCCGGCTCAGCGATGCGCATGTAGAGCACGGCGGCGATGAACACCAGCACCATCGACGGTAGGAAGTGCACCGCCACAGACCACCACCGCAGATCCAGCAGCACGGAAATGCCGCCGATGATCGCCTGCAGCGCCACGCCAGCAAGGGAGGCGATGGCGAGGTTCTTGATCTCGGAGCGGCGCGACGCACGGTACACCGCGACCAGGACCGCGACAGCGGCCGCGGCCACCACGAAAGCGAGCAGACGATTGCCAAATTCGATCGCCTGATGGATCCACGGCGCGGCACCGGCCACCGGCACAAGCGAGCCCTCGTGGCACAGGGGCCAGGTATTGCAGCCCAGGCCCGATCCGGTGACTCGCACCAGCGAGCCGGTCACGGTGATGCCGCCCTGGCACAGCAGCAGGATCATTGCCAAAGTTCGCTGGAGCTTCACGCTCGGCCCGGAGCTTTTTCGCTTATCGACGGCCCCTTTATCCGCCCCAGCCGTACTCGCGTGCGTGGTGCTCACGGACGCTCCCTTCCTCTCCAACTTTGGTATGAGTGCCTTCGGGGCTTAGCTTAACTGACAGCTGCCCAGATCCACCCATCCGCTTAGGCGTCGAACCGGAACCAGCGCGCCGCCGCCAAGGCTCCTGCGATGCCCCAACCGATGAGCGCGAGCCACGCTGGCGCGTTGAAAGCGAGCTGGAACGCGTCAATCAGCGCGCCGGTGAGCGCGACCGATGGCACCAAGTACCACCACCCAGCGTCGGTGATGTCGAAGGAGTAGACCACCCAGCCGAGCGTGCCCATGAGCACAATCCAGATCAGGTTGGCCACCGCGAGCACGACTTCGGGCGACCAAGAGCCACCGAGGTAGAGCCCGAGCGAGGTGAACACAGCGACGCCGACGAGGAGGGTGGCCAGGCCGGCAATGGCCCCGCCCGCGCTGACGCGCCACCCGAGCGCGAGCGCGAGGGCACCGAGAATGAGGATCTGCACCGCCACCACGGCCAGGACTCCGATGATTTTGCCGCTGATGATCACCCAGGGCGGCGCGCCTGACGCCCCGGCTCGCTTGAGCGCGCCGTAACGACGGTCGAAGGCAAGCGCGATTGCCTGGCCAGTGAAGCCCACCGAGGTCGCCGCCGCCGCGAACACCATGGGCACGATGACGCCGAAACCGATGTCGCCGAAGACAGGCATGATGACGGTGCCAACGAGGAGGGCTGCGGGGATGATGATGTTGAGCAGGAGCTGCTCGCCGTGCATCAGCATGAGGCGGGCCTCGAGGCGGCCTTGGGCAGCGGCCATGGAGCGGAGGGGCGCGGGGTGCGGATCCGGAGTGAATGTGCCTGGGGCAATGCGGCGGCTTGCTGGGGCGTCGGCGTGCGTCATGCGGATTCTCCTTTCGGTGAGTTCGCTGGGTTAGGTGGGTTCGGCGGTTTCGCTGGGTTAGCTCCGCAGCTCTCGGCCGGTGAGGGACAAGAAGACATCTTCGAGGCTGTGGTGGGCGACAGCGAGGTCGCGGATGAGCACGCCTTGGCGCGCCGCCTCGGCAGCAAGGGCTGCAAGGACCTCGGGAGTCCCTGCGCCGTGGATCAGGTAGCGCAGGTGGCGAAGCGATTCCGCCGCCAGGCTAAAGGGGGCGAGTACTTCATTTAACGCCGCCAGGTCGAGCGCCGTGGCTGTCTCAATGGTGATAGTCGCCGCGTCGGCTCTGGCTTCCTCCTGGGCAATGAGCTGCGCGGGGGTGCCCTTTGCCACGACTCGCCCACGATCCACGATGACCACCTGGTCCGCGAGCGCCTCCGCCTCATCCATGAGGTGGGTGGTCACCACCACGGTCGTGCCGTCGCGTTTGAGCGCCTCGACGATTTCCCACACGGCGTGGCGCGATTGCGCATCCAGTCCAGCTGTCGGCTCGTCGAGGAAGACAAGCTCGGGCCTGCCGATGATCGCTAACGCCAGCGAGAGCCGCTGTCGCTGGCCACCTGAGAGCCGGCGGTACGACGTGTTGGCAACACCCTCAAGGCCGAGCAGCTCCAACAACCACTGCGGGTCATGCGGATTGAGGTGGTAGGCGGTCGCCAACTTGAGCATCTGGTTAACGGACGCTGCGGAGTAGCCGCCGCCCTCTTGAAGCATGATCCCGATTCGGTCGCGGACCCTTTGCGGGTGGGTAGCCGGGTCGATCCCAAGTACCCGAATTGACCCGTCGGTAGGGGAGGCGAACCCGGTGCACATGTCGATCAGCGTCGACTTACCGGCGCCGTTCGGGCCGAGCAGCGCAAGGATCTCTCCGCGGGCGGCCGAAAATGTCATGCCGTCGACGGCGGTGGTGTCGCCGAAGCGCTTCACCACGGAATCGACAACAAGCGCGTGGTCCATGGCTGGTTATCGTAGCGCGAGGCGCCCGCGCCGCTGCCACCAGATCCAGACACACAAGGCGAGTACTGAGAAGCACGCCGCAGCGGTGGTGTAGATGGTGGCCACAGCGTCGGGCGGCAGCGCGAGGCCGCGTGACAGCACGAGGAAGCAGAAGGTGGCACTGATCACCGCCACCGCGGTGCGGAAGGCTGGCCGGTTCGCCCACGCCGCAAGCGGCAGCAGTGCCCAGAGCGGGTACCACGGGTGCACGACCGGAAACAGTGCAACCAGCACAAGCATGGAAACGCCGAGCCCGCCGATCGGGTGAATCCCGCCGGTAAACGTCGCCCACAGCATGCGGATCATGAAGGCACCCGCCACCAAAAGCCCGGCGCCGCGGGTGACCAAGAGCATCGCATCGGAATGGTCGCCCAAGCCCAGCCGCATCGCCATCTGGCTGGCAGCGATCCCAATGTCAGTAGTTACCGACATCCAGCTGCGAATCTCGGCAGCCCCGCCCTGGCCTGTCACCCAGCCAAATCCGATGCCGCTGACCCAGGACGAAACCACGGCAGTCGCGGCAAGGACCGCCGCCTGCAGCCCCACGGCGGCTGCGATCGCGGCAGCCACCAGCGCCCGCGCACGCCCGCGCATTCCCCTGCGCGAATTCATGCGCGAATTCATGCGCGCCCGGAGCACCCGCGCGAGCGCCATCCCTGTAAACCCGAGTGCGACAAACCCGGTCACTTTCACCAAGCCACCGCAGGTCAGCAGCGCACCTGACAGCACGAACAGTGCCCAGCCCGCGGCATCGCCGAGTCCGTGGCGGTCCAACCGCTCCAGGCCACGGAACGCCACCTCGAGGCCGACCAGCATGAACGCAGCCATAATCGCTTCGTTATGGATGCCACCGATCAGGTGCAGGATGGTCAGGGGATTGCACACCCCGAGCCACAGCGCAGTCGTTGGGTGCACGTTGCATCGCTTCGCCAGCGCAACCGTTGCCCACGCCGCGATCAAGACAAAGAAAAACGATATCGCCCGGTGGGTGAGCACACCGGCGAAGATGTCGTCGTTCGTCAACGCCGAGATCCCCGCCGCGATCCCCAATGCGACCGGGCCGTACGGGCTCGGGGACTCCGCCCAAATGAACGGCACCGAGCGTGCGAGGTGATGCTCGGCGCCGAGCAATTCCACCGGACCCGCAGAGTACGGGTCGATACCCTGTCGCACAATCGACCCCTGGGCAAGATACGAGTAAATGTCCTGCGTGAACAGGGGAGCAGTGATCAGCAAGGGTGCGGTCCACGCGATAAACGTCCCCACCATCACCCGCGCCGGCACCCGCGCGGGGCTCCGGCCAACCCCAATCAGCGGTGCCATCATGAGCCACGCAGCCACCATCAGCCCCACCCCGACCAACACAACCGAGGACGACGCAAGCATCATCCGCCCCATAAGAGCGCCACCAGGCAGCCCAAACCACGGGTTGTCCACCACCGGCAGCGCGCCGCCGCCCAAGCCACCCAGCCCCATCAGCAGGGCACCCACCGCACCCAGCCATCGCAGCAAGAAAAGCAGCTTCTTTTCGCTTATCGACGCCTCACCCGCGCCCGTTCCCACCCCCGAACTGTCATGCAGCGAGCTTGATCGAGACCCCGGATTACCCATCCGAGGCAGCGCGTTGCGCACGGACAAGCTCGAAGCACCCTTGCGGGCTGGGCGTGCTGTACGGCGGCGGAGGTTCACACCGGCAGATTCTATTTGGCGCGGTTGGGCGGGGGCGCGGGGGACCGTCGTCAAGCGAAATGCCCCCTTTGAGCAAGGCGACCCTTAGGGGCGAAATGAATTAACGCACACTAGTGTTGTGAAAAGGCGAAGCACTTGGTTGCGCCGGAACTCGAGGGAAGTGAGGTGGAGACGATGGCGACTACGCGCAGTGTCGGCGGCGATACGCGGCGAAAGATTATGTCGCAGCTGCTCAAGCGCGGACCCGTCACCGCCACCGAGCTTGGCGCGGAGCTGGGGCTCACCCCCGCAGGTGTGCGCCGTCACCTTGATGCCCTGATCGCGGATGCACTCGTAGAAACCTGCGAGGCGAACTCCGTGGCGGGCGCGGAAGTCGGGCGCGGGCGCCCGGCGAAGTATTTCCGGCTGACTGACCAGGGGCGAAGCCACTTCGGCGATACGTACGACGAGCTCGCGCTCGACGCCGTAGATCTCATCGAATCGCTCGGGGGCGACGACGCGGTGCGCGCCTTTGCCCAGGGGCGGATCGCGAAGATTCTGCGCGGCGTGCGGGGCGAGGTGTCGAACGGTGCTGAAAGTGCCGGTGCTGCGGATGTTGATGGCGTTACTGACGCTGATAGCGCCGATGACGTTGAGGCGATAGTCGCCGAGGTTGCCGCCGCGCTCGAGGAGCACGGTTACGCGACTTCGGTGACCCGCGCCGGCGGCGGGATCCAAATCTGCCAGCACCACTGCCCAGTTTCCGCGGTTGCGGCGAAGCACCCGGAGCTGTGCGACGTAGAGCATGAGGCCATTTCTCAACTCGTGGGTCGGCACGTTCAGCCACTCGCGCTCATTGCGAACGGGCACGGCATTTGCACGACCAACATCCCTCTCGCCGCACCCGCTTCTGCGGCAGGAGACAATTATGAAAGGAGCGGCAACAATGACGAAAGCTAACCCAGCACCCGGCCTTGAAACCCCGATGAATGATGATCAGATCATCGAGTCCATCGGTGCCTACAACTACGGATGGCACGACTCCGACGTGGCGGGCGCTTCTGCCCGGCGCGGTTTGAGCGAGGATGTCGTCCGCGACATCTCCGGCATCAAGAACGAGCCGGAGTGGATGCTCAACCAGCGCCTCAAGGCGCTCGAGATCTTCGAGAAGAAGCCGATGCCCACTTGGGGCGCCGATTTGAGCGACATCGACTTCGACAACATCAAGTACTACGTGCGCTCCACCGAGGAACAGGCCACCACCTGGGACGACCTGCCCGAGGACATCAAGAACACTTACGACAAGCTGGGCATCCCCGAAGCTGAGAAGCAGCGCCTGGTTGCGGGTGTGGCTGCCCAGTATGAGTCCGAGGTGGTTTACCACCAGATCCGCGAGGACCTGGAAGAGAAGGGCGTTATCTTCGTGGACACGGACTCTGGCCTGCGCGAGCACCCGGAGCTGTTCCAGGAGTACTTCGGTTCCGTCATTCCGGCCGGCGACAACAAGTTCTCCGCGCTGAACTCGGCGGTGTGGTCTGGCGGTTCCTTCATCTACGTGCCGCCGGGGGTCCACGTGGACATTCCGCTCCAGGCCTACTTCCGCATCAACACGGAAAACATGGGCCAGTTCGAGCGCACTCTGATCATTGTCGACGAAGACGCCTACGTGCACTACGTCGAGGGCTGCACCGCACCGATCTACAAGTCGGACTCGCTGCACTCCGCTGTGGTCGAGATCATTGTGAAGAAGGGCGGCCGCTGCCGCTACACCACCATCCAGAACTGGTCGAACAACGTTTACAACCTGGTGACCAAGCGCGCCCGCGCCGAGGAAGGCGCGACTATGGAGTGGGTCGACGGCAACATCGGCTCCAAGGTGACCATGAAGTACCCGGCCGTGTGGATGACCGGTGAGCACGCCCGCGGCGAGGTGCTCTCCGTCGCGTTCGCCGGCGAGGGTCAGTTCCAGGACACCGGTGCGAAGATGGTGCACCTTGCACCGCGCACGTCGTCGTCCGTGGTGTCGAAGTCCGTCGCTCGCGGCGGTGGCCGATCCGCCTACCGCGGCCTGATCCAGGTCAACGCGAACGCTTCCAACTCCGTGTCCAATGTTGAGTGCGACGCGCTTCTGGTGGACGACATTTCCCGCTCCGACACCTACCCGTACAACGACATCCGCAATGACCGCGTCACCCTCGGCCACGAGGCGAAGGTGTCCAAGGTCAGCGAGGAGCAGCTGTTTTACCTCATGTCGCGCGGCATCCCGGAGGAAGAGGCGATGGCGATGATCGTGCGTGGCTTCGTCGAGCCGATTGCCAAGGAGCTGCCGATGGAATACGCCCTCGAGCTCAACCGCCTCATCGAGCTGCAAATGGAAGGATCGGTGGGCTAGATTGACCACTCCTGTCACCCCAGTAACCCCAGTTGGCAACGCAACCACGCACAACAACAAGGGCGACCTGTTCCAGTCTTTCGACGTCGCGGATTTCCCGGTTCCCTCCGGCCGCGACGAGGTCTGGCGCTTCGTCTCGCTGCGTAGGCTCCGCGGGTTGCACACCGGAGAGTTCGCCCAGCAGGCCCCAGCGCAGGTGCGTATCGACGGCCCGTCCAACGTCATCGTCGAGCAAGTCCCCGCCTCGGATGAGCGCCTACGGGTCGCCGGCGGCCCCGTCGACCGCGTGGCCGCCCAGGCGTGGAGCGCAGCAGAGCACGGCACCATCATCACGGTGCCTGCCGATGCAGTGCTCGATGCGCCGATCGTGGTCACCGTGACCGGTGCCGGCTTGGACGCGACCACGTTCGCGACGATTCTCGTTGAAACCGGCGCGCACTCCCAAGCCACCGTCATCGTGCGCTACGAAGGCTCCGGCACCCACGCCGACAACGTGAACTGGAACATCGGCGAGGGCTCCCACGTGAACGCGGTGGTGGACACCGAGTGGGCACGCGACACCGTGCACGTAGGCCAGCAGTCGATCCGCGTTGAGCGCGACGCGACGCTGCGCCACACCGTCGCGGCGTTCGGCGGTGAGATCGTGCGCCTCACTCCGCGCGTGACTTTCGCAGCCCCGGGCGGCGATGTTGAGCTCAGCGGCGTGTACTTCGCCGACGCCGGCCAGTACATCGAGAACCGCATGCTGGTGGATCACTCGGTACCCAACTGCCGCTCCAACGTGCTGTACAAGGGTGCGCTCCAAGGCGACAAGAACTCCGGCCTGCCGGAGGCGCGCACCTGCTGGGTCGGCGACGTGCTCATCCGCGCCGCAGCAACCGGCACCGACACCTACGAGACGAACCGCAACCTCGTGCTTACCGACGGTGCCCGCGCCGACGCAGTGCCGAACCTGGAGATCGAGACCGGTGAGATCGCCGGTGCCGGCCACGCCGCGACCGTCGGCCGCTTCGACGAGGAGCAGCTGTTCTACCTGCGCTCCCGCGGTATCCCGGAGGGAGAAGCGACGCGACTGATCATCCGCGGCTTCTTCAACGAGGTGCTCAACCACATCCCGGTGGAATCGGTCCGCGACGAACTCATCGCCCGCGTTGCAGGCGAGCTCGAGCAGAACAACAACTAACGGCCCAACACGTACAAGGAACCCAATGTCAACGCTTGAAATCAAGAACCTGCACGCCAACGTCCTGCCGACGGAGGAGGGCCAGGAGCCTACTCCGATCCTCAAGGGCGTGAACCTCACCATCAACGGCGGTGAGACGCACGCGATCATGGGCCCGAACGGCTCCGGCAAGTCCACCCTTGCCTACACCCTCTCCGGCCACCCGAAGTACGAGGTTACCGAGGGTGAGGTGCTGCTCGACGGCGAGAACATCCTCGACATGGAGATCGACGAGCGCGCCCGCGCCGGCCTTTTCCTGGCCATGCAGTACCCGGTCGAGGTGCCGGGCGTGTCCTCCTCCAACTTCATGCGCTCTGCGGTGACCGCGGTGCGCGGCGAGGCGCCGAAGCTGCGCGAGTGGGTAGGTGAGCTCAACGCGGCGCGCGATGCGCTGTCGATGGATGCGTCGTTTAGCGAGCGCTCCGTGAAC
This sequence comes from Corynebacterium glaucum, assembly GCF_002287505.1. GTDB lineage: Bacteria > Actinomycetota > Actinomycetes > Mycobacteriales > Mycobacteriaceae > Corynebacterium > Corynebacterium glaucum. Next base: position 1,347,536 of record NZ_CP019688.1, on the reverse strand, counting down.
GAAGGATTCTCCGGCGGCGAGAAGAAGCGCCACGAAGTGATGCAGCTGATGCTGATGAAGCCCAAGTTTGCCGTGATGGACGAGACCGACTCCGGCCTCGACGTCGACGCGCTGCGCGTGGTTTCCGAGGGCATCAACCGCTACCAGGACGAGACCGGCGGCGGCGTGCTCATGATCACCCACTACAAGCGCATCCTGAACTACGTGCAGCCGGACTTCATCCACGTGTTTGCGGACGGCAAGATCGTCGAAACCGGTGGTCCGGAGCTCGCAGATCAGCTTGAGGCCGAAGGGTACGAGAAGTTCATCTAATGGCACTTGATGTCGAAGCAATCCGCGCGGAGTTCCCGATCCTCTCGCGCACGGTTCGCGACGGGAAGCCGTTGGTCTATCTGGACTCCGGCGCGACCTCGCAGCGCCCGCAGCGGGTGTGGGACGCGGAGCGCGACTTTGTAATGGGCTGCAACGCCCCCGTGCACCGCGGCTCGTACCAGCTCGCGGAGGAAGCCACCGACGCATACGAGACGGCCCGCGACCGGATCGCCCGCTTCGTGGGTGCGGAGGAGCATGAGCTCGCCTTCACGAAGAACGCCACCGAGGCACTCAACCTCGTCGCGTATGTGCTCGGTGACGAGCGCGCCGGCGATTTCCAAGTCACCGAGCACGACACCATCGTGATCACCGAGCTCGAGCACCACGCCAACCTCGTGCCGTGGCAGGAGCTGGCGCGGCGCACGGGTGCCACGCTGAAGTGGTACACGATGACCCAGGACGGGCGCATCGACCTCGACTCGCTTGAGCTCGACGACTCCGTCAAGATAGTGGCGTTTACCCACCAGTCCAACGTCACCGGCGCGCACGCCGATGTGCCCGAGATGGTGCGCCGCGCGAAAGCCGTCGGTGCGCTCACGGTGCTCGACGCGTGCCAGTCGGTGCCGCACATGCCGGTCAACTTCCGCGAGCTCGGCGTCGACTTCGCTGCGTTCTCCGGCCACAAGATGTGCGGCCCGAACGGCGTCGGCGCGGTGTACTCGCCGCACCTCAACGACCTCCCGCCATTTCTCACCGGCGGCTCCATGATCGAGGTGGTGCGGATGGAAGGCTCCACCTACGCCCCGGCACCGCAGCGCTTCGAGGCCGGGACGCAGATGACGTCGCAGGTCGTCGGGCTCGGCGCGGCGGTCGAGTTCCTCGAAGAGGTCGGCATGGAAAACATTGCCCGGCACGAGCACGAGCTCACGGCTTATGCTCTCGAGCAGATGCAGCTTATCGACGGTCTGCGCATCGCCGGTCCTTTGACAGCCGAGAAGCGTGGCGGCGCGATTGCCTTTACGGTCGAGGGCGTGCACCCGCACGACCTTGGGCAGGTGCTCGACTCCGAGGGCGTGGCAATCCGCACCGGCCACCACTGCGCGTGGCCTGCCCACCGAGGGCTCGACCTGCAGTCCACCTCCCGGGCGAGCTTCTACCTCTACAACACGCTTGATGAGGTTGACGCGTTGGTGTCGTCGATAAGCAAAGCGAAGGAGTTCTTCACACGATGAACCTGGAAGCGATGTACCAGGAAGTGATCCTGGACCACTACAAGAACCCGCAGCATGCGGGCCTGCGCGAGCCGTACGAGGCGGAGGTGCACCACGTCAACCCGTCGTGCGGCGACGAGCTGACGCTGCGGGTGCACCTGTCCGCGGACGGCGACACGGTCGAGGATGTCTCCTACGACGCGGAAGGCTGCTCGATCTCGCAGGCGTCGACTTCGGTGATGGCCGAGGAGCTCATTGGGTTGTCGGTGGGCGAAGCCTGGAAGAAACTCGCGGCGTTCGAGGAGATGGTGACCTCACGGGGCACGATCGAAGGCGACGCGGAGCTGATTGGCGACGGCGTCGCGTTCGCCGGAGTGGCCAAATTCCCCGCCCGCGTGAAGTGCGCGCTGCTGGGCTGGAAAGCGTTCGAGGCGGCGACCGCTGAGGCGGTTGAGGCTGCCGGAACTGATACGGCTAACGGCAACGAGACGGAGGGATAGGGAAATGGAACAGAAGGAAGAAAAGACTGCATCCAACTTCGGCGGTGCGGGCGAGCGCCCGACCCAGACCGAGGAACAGCTCAAGCTGGTCGGCGACGTCGAAGAGTTCATGCGCGACGTGATCGACCCGGAGCTGGGTATCAATGTCATTGACCTCGGATTGGTCTACGACATCTGGATCGAGGGTGGAACCGCCGAAGACGGCTCCACGAAACCCACGGTCGCGGTCATCAACATGACGCTGACGTCGCCGGCCTGCCCGCTCACCGACGTGATCGAAGAGCAGGCGCGCATCTCGGTGGTGGAGAACACCGCCGTGGATGAGATCGCCCTGAACTGGGTTTGGATGCCGCCGTGGGGACCGCACATGATCACCGAAGAGGGCCGAGAGCAGCTCCGCGCGCTCGGGTTCGCGGTGTAGTTTCGCTGCTTACCGTTGGTTTAGCGCTTTCGCCGCGCCAGCGTAAGGTGGTACGGCGTGATTGTCACCAATGATCTCGAGGTGCGCGTCGGCGCGCGCACGCTTCTCGACGCCCCGGGGCAACACCTCCGTGTCCAGCCCGGCGACCGCATCGGCCTGGTGGGCCGCAACGGCGCCGGCAAAACCACCACGATGCGCATCCTGTCGGGGGAGACGGAGCCGTACGGCGGTTCGGTGACTCGATCCGGCGAGATCGGCTACCTGCCGCAGGACTCGAAGGAGGGCGACATCGAGCAGACCGCCCGTGACCGGGTGCTCTCGGCGCGCGGGCTGGACGAGATTCAGCGCTCGATGGCGAAGCAGCAGGCGCTCATGGAGACCGCCGACGGGGCGGAGCGCGACAAGGCGATCGCCAAATACTCGCGGCTGGAGGAGCGCTACCATGCACTCGGCGGCTACGAGGCGAACGCCGAAGCGGCGCAGATCTGCGACAACCTGGGTCTGCCTGAGCGGATCCTTGACCAGCCGCTCAAGACCTTGTCGGGCGGCCAGCGCCGCCGCGTCGAACTTGCACAGATCCTCTTCGCCTCCCGCTCCGGGTCGGGGAAGTCAGCCACCACGCTGCTTCTCGACGAGCCCACGAACCACCTCGACGCCGACTCGATCACCTGGCTCCGCGGATTCCTGTCCAAGCATGACGGCGGGCTGATCATGATCTCCCACGATGTCGAGCTCCTCGACGACGTCTGCAACAAGATCTGGTTCCTCGACGCCGTCCGCGCGGAGGCCGATGTGTACAACATGGGCTTTTCCAAGTACCAGAAGGCCCGCGCCGAGGACGAAGCACGGCGCCGCCGCGAGCGCGCCAACGCCGAGAAGAAGGCCTCGGCGCTGCAGAAGCAGGCGGCGAAGCTCGGGGCGAAAGCAACCAAGGCCGCCGCATCGAAGCAGATGCTCGCTCGTGCGGAGCGCATGATGAGCGAGCTTGACGACGTCCGCGTCGCTGACAAGTTCGCCGCCATCTCGTTCCCGGAGCCCGCCCCATGCGGCAAAACGCCGCTGTACGGCAAGGGGCTGACCAAGATGTACGGTTCGCTCGAAGTCTTCGCAGGCGTGGATCTGGCGATTGACAAGGGCTCGCGCGTGGTGGTGCTGGGCACCAACGGCGCCGGCAAGACCACCTTGCTCAAGCTGCTTGCAGGTGTGGAGCGCACCGACGGCGAAGGCGGCCTTGTCACCGGCCACGGCCTGAAGATCGGCTACTTCGCCCAGGAACACGACACCATCGACGGCGACAAGACCGTATGGGAGAACACCATCGAGGCATGCCCCGATGCCGGCCAGCAGGACCTTCGCGGGCTCTTGGGCGCGTTCATGTTCTCCGGTGACAAGCTCGAGCAGCCGGCAGGCACTCTCTCCGGCGGCGAAAAGACGCGCCTCGCACTGGCGACGCTCGTCTCCTCCCGCGCGAACGTGCTGCTCCTCGACGAGCCGACCAACAACCTCGACCCACAGTCCCGCGAGCAGGTCCTCGACGCGCTCAAGACCTACACCGGTGCGGTCGTGCTGGTCACCCACGATCCCGGAGCGGTGCGCGCCCTAGAGCCGGAGCGCGTCATCATCATGCCGGAGGGCGATGAGGACCTCTGGAGCGACGAATACATGGAGATCGTCGAGCTGGCCTAGCGGCAGCAGGTTCTCTGGGCAACCTCGGCGGGCCACCCCGCAACCTTGCGTCTTAGAACGGGGCCGCCATGGCCAGATCGCGCTGCCACCCGTACCGATTGTGGTAGTCGGGGGCAATCGACACCCCGCGCTCGCGGAACTGTTGGTGCAGCGCACGACGGATCTGTGCAGCGCCGGTCTTGTGCAGTTTCTGTTGGGCTTCGATGGTGCCATCGGCGGCGTGGAGCCTGATGAGCTTCTCAACGCAATCGACGACCACGATCGGGCAGTCGTTGCTAAACGGCAAGCTGTCCTCCGAATGCTCGTCGTCCTCGAGGCGGAACGGAACGACCACCGGATCGATCCCGCGGCACGCCTGCACAATGCCGCTCGTGGCCTGCGCGGGCTCCGCCACGATGTAGCGGTCGGTGTCCTTAATCCAGCCGAGGACGCCGCTCAGCGCATCGGTTCCGTTCATCGGGATGTGCACGGTGGTTCCAGAAATCTTGTCCCCATCACGCTCATGGATGATACGCACGTTGCCGGACGCCGCCGTCGGCGCGAGGTGCTCGAGGGCCTCGGTGAGCTCAGTAAAAAATGTCGTGCCGAGCTGCTTCGCAATCGCGGCGTCGAACGGCCCACGCAAGACCGCCGGCCCGTCGGAGTGCTTGATCGCAATCTCCCCACCCGCGAAATCGAGCCGCAGGTACCACACGACCGGGTCGTCGAAAGACTTCCTCGACCTCACCTCGGGGCTGGAACCCAGGTAATCGTCCGGTGGCGGGTCGCCGGGTCCGTGGAACAACGCAATGTGTTCCAAGGAACTCTTGCACCGAGCAAGCACTTCCCGTGCTCCTTGGGCAGCGTCGGCGGTAGTGATGTCGTGAAGCGAGACGGCCTCGAGTACGCCGGCGATGATTTCGGGCCCATCGGCGGTGGCCTCGATCGTCAAACCGTGTTCACAGCCATCATCGTCACGCTCGAAAACGACGTCGATGCGATTGGTGGCCCTAATTGGGCGCCTGTAATCACTGGGGTAATCGGGGTAGTCAGGGTGGGTGGGATAGTCGTCGTACATTGCTGGAGCCTTTCGTTGCACCACCCGCAGGTGGATTTGATAGATTCGTTCGTCGGCATAATGAACGTAACTCACGAAAGATCATCCAGGCCAGCTTTCGGGAGCAAATGCCCACTTAAATGGACATCCCAGCCCGCGCGCCCGCGCGCCGCGAACTAGAAACGACGGTAGCGCTCAGCGAAGTTCGCCAGAATCCGGTTCGAGTAGCTGTAATCGTGCGCGTGCGCCGTCTCCAAGATGTCGTCAAACACGTCGAGGCGGAAATACCCGAGGTGCGCATATAGCCGCAGCCGCGCCTCGAGGGTCTCAGCGGTGAGTTCGGGGTGGAACTGCGTCGCGTAGACATTCGTCTTCACGCGAAACATTTGGGTGGGGCATCCGATGCCGGTCAACAAGAGCGTCGCGGACTCGGGAAGCTCGCTGATCGCCTCCTTGTGCCCGACCAGAGTGGGGAAGGATGGCGGAAAGCCGTCTAGGAGTGGGTCGTCCACTGCGTCGTCGGTAAGCAAAAGCTCAACCATGCCGGCCTCCTCCGCGAACTCGTCGCCGAGCCGCGCCCCGATCGCGCTGCCAACCGTGCCGATGCCGTAGCACGCACCCATGAGCGGAAAATCGCGGTCAATGATTTCGTTGACAAGGGTCCCAATCTCACGCTCAACACGCAGTTGCAGTTCGCTTTTCGACGGCTCAGTGTGGTTGAACGGGCTCCCTCCAAGGAGGACCCCCGAATACGCATCGAGGTCGACGTCTCCAAGCGGCCCCTGCTCAACGCGGCGCTGTTCAATCGCGTCCTCAGGGATGCGCATCTTCGTCTGGAAGGAGAGGCGCTCTTCGTTGGCGGCTGCGTCCTCCGGCCGTGTGCTGAGGAGCAGGAAGGGGCGATCGACGGTCATTTCCCCAAACTTAGTGCACGGGTTCCGAGGTAGGGTCAGGAGCATGGAAAAGAATCCGCTTGCCGAACTCGCCGACCACCTACTCGCCGCTTTGCGGGAGGGCTGGAACTCGTTGTCGCGCGGCCAGCGTCGAGCCCTCGGTGCTGTGCTTGTGGTCGACAGCACCGCCAAGGCGATCGCCCTCGCAGACCTGGCGCGCGCGAACAAGCGAAGGGTGCGCGGCCCGAAATGGGCGTGGGCGCCATTGATCACCTTCGTCGACATTCTTGGCTGGGTGAGTTACTTCGCTGCAGGTAAGAAACGTTGACGCGGCGTCACTGCCCAGCCGTGTAAGGGCAGGGCAGTGTGTGGTTAGAACGGCGGGTCAGGGTCTTGGGCCTGCGGCACTAGCAGCAGCTCCGCCTGCACAGGCTGCGCAGGCTTCCTCGGCTCCCCGGGATCACTAGTTCGTGCGGGGTTCGCTGGTTGGCCGCGGGTTCGCAGTCTCCGCACCGCAGAGTGCCGTGCTCCGTCGGAATGGTTGAACTCGAGATCTTTCCGACCCCTTCTTCGTAAGCCCGCTCGGCCTTCGCCAGGGTCGTACTCCATGTGGCTCTTGTTAAACCTGTGGTCCCAGTGGTCGTTGTTCTGCCGGTGATGCTCTCGGCACATCGGGGTGAGGTTGGCGATGTCCGTGTTCCCTCCCCGGATCCAAGCAAGGACATGGTGTGCCTCGCACTCACTCAGCGGAACGCTGCAGCCGGCCCAGGCACACACTCCATCAACGGCCAGTAGCGCGACCCGTTGCGCAATCGAAGCGATCCTCGTGGAGCGCTGCAGATTCAGCGGCACCCCAGTCGTTCCTTCAACCGTAAGCACGAAGTCGGCGGTGCCGTCCATGCCGAGGCGGACGAGGTCGAAACAGTCGAGGTCGATGCCCGTGTTGGTGCTGAACCGCGTGGTTGCGTCGGCGTCTGCAAGGTCGTCGAGAGTCACGCTGACCACCACCGAAGCGCAACCGTGCGCGTCTCGCTGCTGCTTGCAGGTGTCGTAGTGCTTGAGTATCTGCATAAGCTGGTCGTAGCGGCGTTGGGAAGGGGAGCGGTAGTCCTCCACACCCTCCGGGAGGTTCGAATTCGGCGCGGTGCCCTTATCCAGCAGCGCTTTCATCAGCGCTGTGTCGCCAGCAACACCGGTGATGCGGATGTCGAAGGTACCGTCCGCCTTCCGCTGGCCGACGAACACACCACGCTTTTCCATCCCGGCGTTTGGGTTCTCCGGCCGACGGTGCTTGCGGTTGACCTCGTCCACCCAGCGCCGCACGGTGGCCCGCAGGTCCGCAACGTCGCGGGTGAGGGCCTCGCGCATGGCGTCGGCAAGCAAGCGCTGCCGTTCACCCTGCGCAGCCTCGAGGAGGTTGTCCAACTCCTGGCGGATAGCCGCTTGTTTCTCCCCACTCACCTGGCCGGCCTGACCACGGGCCTTCCGCTGGTTCTCGCGGGCCCGCTGCCTCGCTCGCTGTTGTTCTTCTCTCGCGAGGCGCTCCCGCTCCGAACGCTCTCGTTCCTCGGCTTCACGCGCAGCGGCGTCCTGGTCCGAATCAATGTCGTTCCCATGTTCGCCTGGGCCTGCCACAGACGGCTCCGCGAACAGGTCCTTGCCCCGCGCGAGCCGGTCATACGCCTCCTTAGGCGACAGTCCCAAACACTGCTTCAGATACGCATTCGGATGTTTCGCGCCAACGCGCCGCCCAGCCTCATCGCGTTCACAGATGTGCGCGAAGGCGGCATCAATCAGGGCCTTGGCATTGAAGATCGCCTCGAGCTTCTCCATCGATTCACGCACATCGTCAAACGCCACTTCGGAGGGGTCTTCAAACATGTCCCGGATCTGGAATAGGGCATTGCCGACGACGTCGACATTGCGTTCCAGCTCCGTAACCATGATCCCTCCCTTCAAACAGATGTGCGGGTCAATTCATCTCGAATATACAAAACAAGACCGACACAATGGAAGAGCCTGAACGCACACTTCAGTGGACATCGAGCTGCGCAGCGCCCAATCGCCCCAACACCCCAGCATCACCGCCCGAATAAAACCGCACCCGATCCACATCCTCCCAAATCGGCTTCTGCCAGGGGTAACCGTCTCGCGCGGCCGCAACAGGAGACAATAGCTCCACCACCGCATCAGTCCCGACCGGCCCGCCAACCACAAGCTCGCCGCCACCAACAGCAACCTCCGCCTCAAAGGTCCGGTCACGACGCACAACCGAAACATCAGCCAGCGGCACAACCGCAAACACTTTCTTCCCACGCCGCAGCACCAGCTCGCGATCATCCACGTACCCAGGGTGCACACGCTCCCCGGCAATCATCGACCACACAAACACCAGCCCCCACACCGAAAGCACCAGCGCCACAACCCGCACCACCCCTGCAGGCAGCAGAAAGTGCACCACCACAATCTCGATCAACATGACCGCGGTAAGAAACCCAACCATCTGCAACCTCCCCGGCTGATGCGGCAGCACGGTCGCACCCTCAGGAACCACGACCCGTCCGCGAACCCACCGCAAGAGATCCCGGTACAACCCCATTTCATACCGCCACATCCGCACGGCCGGATGCCGCTCAATCAAACCCCACACCTTACGCATCGAACTCGCCTGCCAAAGCTCGTACCGCAACCCCCTGCGCCCCCTGAACCTCCAAGTCCCCAAACTCCAGCGGCAGGTCACCCGGGCTCAAAGTCGCAGCCACACCCCGCATCACAGTCTGCGGATACAGGGCCTTGAGCTTATCGACGGCCCCTCCAACCCGCCCATCCCGCTCCCGCATCCGCCCCAGCTCTTCCCAGATATCCGCGAGCTCCCGCGACGCCACAACGCAGCCGTCGTCACTGAGGTTCGCACGCAGCGTCTCCCACGTTGCCGGAGTAGCAACGCCAGCTACCGCCATCAAGTCGAACGCGTCGACCTCCGAACGCGCGTAAGCAGAGTCACCCAGTACCTCAAGCAGGCGCTCCCGCACATCGGCGGGCATGCCTACCGGGCTCTCCCGCAGCGCGATGAGGCGCGCTCGCTGTTGGGAGAGCAGGGCCAACCGGGCGTCGATAAGCGAAATGGATCGCTCCACCGCATCGGGTGAGTGGGTGTCTGCGACCGCGACTCCCGCATCGATGAGTGCCCGGGCGCGAAGCACCGCGACCAGATCAGAGGCTGAGTAGTCGCGGTAGTTGCCGCTGGTGCGGGCCGGTTCGGGGACGGCGCCGGTCTCGTGGAGGTGGCGGATGGCGCGCACGGAGCAGCCGGCGGCGCGCGCGACGTCGGAGATTCTCATGACGTCAGTGTGAACTATGACGTCGCGTGAGGGTCAAGCCCCGGTGCGGAACCCGGCCAAAATACCTAGTTCCGGAACCCGTGCACCGGCGCCGGAATGAAACCGCCGCGGCGGATGAAAGCGTCGTTGCCAACAGCAGTCACAGGAATCACCGGCGCGTAGCCGAGCAGACCGCCGAAGTTCACCTCGTCACCGGGCTTGGTGCCCGGCACCGGAATGAGGCGTGCGGCGGTGGTCTTGTGGTTCATCACGCCGATCGCGGCCTCGTCCGCGATCATGCCCGCGATGAGCTCGGCGGAGGTGTCGCCCGGAATCGCAATCATGTCGAAGCCCACTGAGCAGATCGACGTCATCGCCTCGAGCTTGTCCATGGTGATGGAGCCTGCGCGCACAGCGTCAATCATGCCCTGGTCCTCCGAGACCGGGATGAAGGAGCCGGACAACCCGCCCACACGCGAGCAGGCCATCATGCCGCCCTTCTTCACCGCATCGTTCAACAACGCCAAAGCCGCCGTCGTGCCGTGCGTGCCTACCTGATCAAGCCCCATGTGCTCCAAAATGTGCGCGACCGAGTCGCCCATCTCCGCGGTCGGCGCGAGCGAGAGGTCCACGATGCCAAACGGCACGCCGAGGCGTTCCGATGCCATATTGCCCACCAGCTGCCCGGCGCGCGTGATCTTGAACGCGGCCTTCTTAATCTCCTCGGCCACCTCGTTCAGCGACGCTCCCTCGAGCGAGCCGATCGCGTTATCCACCACACCCGGCCCGGACACGCCCACAGACACCACGGTGTCGGGCTCCTCGATGCCGTGGAACGCCCCAGCCATGAACGGGTTGTCGCCCACCGCGTTCGCGAATACCACCAGCTTCGCGCAGGCAATTGAAGACTCGTCGGCAGTCAGCTCGGCCGCTTCCTTGATCACCCGGCCCATCACAGCCACCGCATCCATGTTGATGCCCGCGCGCGAGGTCGCCACATTCACGGAGCCACAAACATTGCTTGTCGACGCCAACGCTTCCGGAATCGACCGAATAAGCCGGGAATCCGCCTCCGTTGCACCCTTTTCAACCAGGGCCGAGTAGCCGCCCACAAAGTTGATGCCGAGCTGGGCTGCGGCGCGGTCCAGGGCGCGCGCAATCTCGACCGGGTTGCCCTCCACACCCGCGGCCACGAGCGAGATGGGGGAGACCGAGATGCGTTTGTTCACAATCGGGATGCCCAGCTCGCGCTCGATGCCCTCGCACACCGGCACGAGTTGCGCGGCGCGTTCGGTGACGCGGTCGTAAACCGCCTGCGCGGTCGCCTCCATCGTGGGGCGGGTGCAGCCGATGAGCGAGATCCCCATGGTCACCGTGCGGATGTCCAGGCGGTAGTCCTCGATCATCTGGATGACGTCGAGGATGCGGTGCGACTTGAAGTCCAAATCAGTTGCCATGGCTAGATCTCATTCATCGCGGTGAATAGGTCTTCGGCCTGAATGCGCACGACCACGCCGAGCTTGTCGCCCGCAGCAGTCAGGTGCTCCTGGAGCGCGCCCATATCCGCTCCCGCCGGCACCTCGACGCGCATGATCATGGTGAAGAAGTTCTCCATGAGTGTCTGCGACAGGTCCACGATATTCAGGTCTCGCTCCGCGGCTGCCTGAGCCACACCCGCGATGATGCCAACTCGGTCTTGGCCAGTGGTGGTGATGATTGCGTGCATGGTGGATAAGGGTATCCCAGCCGCCACACGGCCACACCACCGCCAGCACAGTTTCACTACCGTGGGACTCATGACTGACATCGATCCCGCAACCATGTCCGACACCCCGTCCGACACCGCCTACGTCCTCGTTCTCGGCGCCGGCGGCAACGTCTCCAAGCACACCGTCCCAAAGCTTGTCGACGAAGGCCACCACGTCACGGCGCTTGTCCGCAACCCCGACCACGCTGCGGATCTTAAGGACGCCGGCGCAACTGTCATCGTCCAGGACCTCACCGAGCTCGACGTCGAGGCATGGGCGCGCTTGCTCACCCCGTTCGACGTCGTCGTGTGGTCCGCAGGTGCCGGCGGCGGCAGCCCGGAAAAGACTTTCGCCGTCGACCGCGACGCGGCCCTGACCATGATCGACGCGCTCGAGCAGCTCGAAGACTTCGCGCCGTTCCTCATCAACGTCTCATACGCCGGCGCGCAGGACGCCACCACCGATGACGATGGCTCGTCCTGGTACGCCTACGTCGAAAGCAAGAAAGCAGTCGATCGCCGTTTGCTCGGCTCGCAGCTCTCGCACCAAATCTTGGGGCCCACATTGCTTACCGACGGCCCGTCGAACGGCATCTCCCTGCTCACCAGCGAAAGGGCGGAAGGCTCCGAAACCTCACGCGAACTCGTCGCTGACGTCATCGTCGAGGCCGTCAACCGCGGCGAGCCGTTCGCGGACAACCCGCTCGAGTTCGAAGACGGCGACGCCGCAGTTTCCGATCTCGATTAAGTTGCCCGGCTAGCCCGGCTACCGCGCCTGAGCGGCGCAGTACTGCGCGAATGCGCGGACAAGCCCGTTGGCGTAGGCAACGTCGTGGTTCGGCAGATCGGCCACGATGCGGGCGTATTCCTCGGCGGGGAAGTAGCCGTAATCGTAGTAGAAGTCCATGCGCGTGCGCATGGCGTCTGCGTCCATCTCGGCGTGGAACTGCGTTGCCCACACGTGCTCGCCATATCGCACCATCTGCACCAGCCCGTCCGGCCCTTCAGCGAGCAGCTCTAGGCCCTCCGGCACCCCCTGCGGGTTCTCGGTGTGCCCGGTCAGGGCGGTGAACTCCTCCGGCGACCCGGCCAACAGCGGATCCAGACGGCCAGCTTCGATCGGGCGCACCTGGGTCGGCCCAGAGTCCTCTGGCCGGTCGCGGCCAACGGCGCCACCGCAGTAGTGCACGAGCCACGACAACCCGAAACACACGAAGAACACCGGCACGCCCGACTCAACCAAGTCCGCGAGCAGCGCGTGCACGTGGCGCTGATAGTCGTCGTAGCCGGCGTCTGTCTCTGCGTTTGTCACGTTCAGCGAGCTCCCGCCGACGATTACCCCGTCGACGCCGGTTAGCGGCCCCACCGCCGCATCAGCAGAGTCGATGATCCGAAGCTCCATACCCACCTCGTCCATCCCAGCCGCTGTGAGCGCGTCGTGGTACTCGGCGCGGGCCACGTCGGGACCGATCTCACCGGTTCGCAAGGAGAGGAAAAGGAGCTTGGACATACCGGCAAGTCTATACCGCTTGGTCTACTAAGACTGAATCGCGCTGGCGTCAGCCGCGGACCGACTGCTCTACAACGTCAAGCATCGCCTCGAGCCGCTCCGGCGTCTCACCGGCAGCCAGCTTCGTAATGAAGCCCTCGAGCACCGTCTCCAAATACGTTTGAACCACTTCAACCGGAACATCGTCGCGCATTTGGGTATTGGCGCGAAGTCGGGCTAACACTGCGTCGTCAAGCACTTCTTGATGCTCCCTCCAGCGCAGCTCGAACTCGGGGTCGGTGCGGAGCTTCCGCACGATCTCGGCTCGGGTGACCATCCAGTCGTGCTCGTCGGGGTTGTGCAGCATGTCGCGCATCACCTCGACCAGGCCGCGCTGGCTGACCACCTCCGCCTGGCGCTTCGCGTCCTCGCTGACGATGGCGAGGAATAGCGCCTCTTTGTCGTTGAAGTGGTGGAAGATCGCCCCGCGCGTCTTGCCGGTGGCCTCTTCCAGCCGCGCCACGGTCGCCCCCTCAAAGCCGTAGCGCGCAAAGCATGCGCGAGCAGCATCGATGATGCCTTGGCGGCGGCGGGAGAGTTCGAGGTCACTGATAATCGGCATGAGGGGCTTTCTTGCTTTACGACGAAAGGGCCGCCCGGCACACAACCGAGCAGCCCCTCCGAGTGGTGCTATTTAGCTCTTGACCATCTGGCGCAGCACGTACTGCAGGATTCCGCCGTGGCGGTAGTACTCCGCCTCACCCGGGGTATCCACGCGCACGACCGCGTCGAACTCGATGGCGTCAGCGCCGTCCTTCTCGGCCTTCACGTGAACCGTCTTGGGGATCTCGTCGCCTTCGTTGAAGGCGGTGATGCCGGAGATGGTGAAGGTCTCGGTGCCGTCCAGGCCGAGCGAGCCGTGGGACTCACCCTCCGGGAACTGGAGCGGCAGCACGCCCATACCGATCAGGTTGGAGCGGTGAATGCGCTCGAAGGACTCCGCGATGACGGCACGCACGCCGAGCAGGTTGGTGCCCTTCGCAGCCCAGTCACGGGAGGAACCGGTGCCGTACTCCTTGCCTGCGAGCACGACGAGCGGGATGCCCGCGGCCTCGTAGTTCATCGCGGCGTTGTAGATGAAGTCCTGCGGCGCGTCTTCCTTGGTGAAGTCGCGGGTGTAGCCGCCCTGCTCATCCACCAGCTCATTGCGCAGGCGGATGTTGGCGAAGGTGCCGCGAACCATGACCTCGTGGTTACCGCGGCGGGAGCCGAAGGAGTTGTAGTCCTGGCGCTCAACACCGTGGGAGTCGAGGTAGTCCGCAGCCGGGGTGCCCGGCTTGATGGAGGAAGCGGGGGAGATGTGGTCGGTGGTCACCGAGTCGCCCAGCTTGGCCAGCACGCGAGCGCCCTCGATGTCGGTGACATCTTCCGGCTCTTCCGGCATGCCGTCGAAGTACGGTGCCTTGCGGATGTAGGTGGAGTCCTCGTTCCACTGGAAGGTCTCGTCCTCCGGAACGTCGAGGCCCTGCCACTGCTCGTCGCCCTTGAACACGTCGGCGTAGTCCGCCTCGTACATCTCGCGGGAGATAGTGGAAGCGATGGTGGACTCGATCTCCTCGGTGGACGGCCACACGTCGCGCAGGAAGACGTCGTTGCCGTCCTGGTCCTGGCCCAGTGGCTGGGTCTCGAAGTCGAAGTCCATGGTGCCGGCGATGGAGTATGCGATGACCAGCAGCGGGGACGCGAGGTAGTTCATCTTCACGTCGGGGGAGATGCGGCCTTCGAAGTTACGGTTGCCGGAGAGCACCGCGGTGGCGGTCAGGTCGTACTCGTTGATCGCCTCGGAAACTTCATTCGGCAGCGGGCCGGAGTTACCGATGCAGGATGCGCAGCCGAAGCCGGAGAGGTAGAAACCGACAGCCTCGAGGTCCTTCCACAGGTCAGCGCGCTCGTAGTAGCCGTCGACAACCTGGGAACCCGGAGCCATGATGGTCTTGACCCACGGCTTAGCCTTCAGGCCCTTCTCCGCAGCCTTGCGTGCCAGCAGCGCCGCACCGACCATGACGGACGGGTTGGAGGTGTTGGTGCAGGAGGTAATGGCGGCAATCGCAACCGCGCCGTGGTCGAGGGTGTACTCGCCGCCCTGCGGGGACTCCACGATGACCGGCTTGGACGCGCGGCCCTCAGCGCCTTCAGCTGCGGACTCGCCGTTGCCCGGCCAGGACTCGTTGTAAGAGACGGTCTCAACCTTCTCAGCACGAACCGGCTCGAAGGTCTCGTCGCCAGCGGTGTTGTAGTCCGGCAGCTGGTTGCGGAAGGTCTGCTTGGAATCGGAGAGCAGGATACGGTCCTGCGGGCGCTTCGGGCCAGCGATAGACGGCACGACGGTGGACAGGTCCAGCTCGAGGTACTCGGAGTACTCAGCCTCGGCAGCGTCCTGCTCCAGCCACATGCCCTGTGCCTTGGCGTATGCCTCGACGCGGTCGATGTCCTCCTGGGAGCGGCCGGTGAGGTGGAGGTAGTTGATGGTCTCCTCGTCGATCGGGAAGATCGCACAGGTGGAGCCGAACTCCGGGCTCATGTTGCCGATGGTGGCGCGGTTTGCCAGCGGAATCTGCTTGACACCGTTGCCGTAGAACTCGACGAACTTCTGCACCACACCGTGCTCGCGCAGCATCTCGGTGATGGTGAGCACGACGTCGGTCGCGGTCACGCCGGCAGGGATCTCGCCGGTGAGCTTGAAGCCGACCACGCGCGGGATGAGCATGGAGACCGGCTGGCCCAGCATTGCAGCCTCAGCCTCGATGCCGCCCACGCCCCAGCCCAGGATGCCCAGGCCGTTCTGCATGGTGGTGTGGGAGTCCGTACCGATGCAGGTGTCCGGGTATGCAACGCCCTCGTTGTCGAACACAACGCGGGAGAGGTACTCGATGTTGACCTGGTGGACGATGCCGGTTCCCGGCGGCACGACGCGGAAGTTGGAGAAGTTCTCAGCACCCCAGCGCAGGAACTGGTAGCGCTCCTCGTTGCGCTCATACTCAATCTCGACGTTCTTATCCAGCGCGTCGGAGGAGCCGAATGCCTCGATGATCACGGAGTGGTCGATGACCATCTCAGCCGGGTTCAGCGGGTTGACCTGCTCCGGGGAGCCGCCGAGAGCGCTGACTGCCTCACGCATGGTGGCCAGGTCGACCACACACGGCACACCGGTGAAGTCCTGCATCAGCACACGAGCCGGGGTGAACTGGATCTCGATGGACGGCTCAGCCGACGGGTCCCAGTTTGCGATCGCGTTGATGTGGTCTTCGGTGACGTTCTTGCCGTCCTCGGTGCGCAGCAGGTTCTCGCCAAGCACCTTCAGGGAGTAGGGAAGCTTCTCCATGCCTTCGACGGCGTCGAGTGCGAAGTAGTCGTAAGACTTGTCGCCGACCTCGAGCGTCTTCTTGGCGTTGAAGGAGTTCTTGCTTTCAGCCACAGTGAGCTCCATTTCTCGTCGTTTTTGGGTATGTGACCCATGGCGGTCAACCCTCAATCTTAAGCGAGCCGCCACAGTTCTGAGTTGATACTAACAGTACGGGCGTAATGTTTTTGGGTTTGCCGCCCAGTTGTCGGGAGCTTTTGCTTATCGACGGTATCTTGAAAGCGCCATCCCATAACCAAACGTTCCATTTCCTAGCGCGAAAGCTTGCCACCCGGACACCATGTCGACCGCCCACTTCTCTGAGACCGCCGATATTGCTGGCCTTGTCGCGCAGCTACGCGAGGACGGTATCGCTTTCGGCACCGAGAACCCGGTGAATCCCGTGCTCGAGTCGGACTTGGTGCAGGCGCTTGCCGACGTCGCCGCATCCGGTGGGCCAGCTGCCGATCAAGTCAGCATTGTCGTGCTTGAGCAGACGCCTGATCACGTGCCGCAGCTCCGTGATCTCGCGCAGGATCTCCAGCTCGAAACCGGCGTCGAGACTGTGCTTATCCGTACTCCCCATGCAGTGGCTGGCGTAAGCGATGAACTGACCCGCGCCCAAATCGAACAGGGGCAACGCGCGATGGCGGGCCAGCCAGATTATGCAGACGGGGTCCGCGCGTTCTTCGAGGCGGCAGACGGACTGTCGTTGCCGTGGCCAGGTATCGCCGCGGCAATGTTCATTGCGGTGAGTCTGGTGGTCGCGGCAACGTGGTTCGCGATCCGTTCCTCCTCGTCTCCGCGCGTGGCCTAATCAGTCGAACATAACCTGCCCACCCCTCGGGCGCGTCAGGTGCCTAGCCTTTACTCTCGCGCCGGCTAAGAATCCTAGCCAACCATATTCCCGCGTGTGACGAACGTCACTACACGAATTTGGCGCGCCATAACACCTGCATGAGGCGGGTGAATGGTAACGGGAACAAACTTGACCAATGTGATTATTGGTAAAGATTGTGAAACAGACTTGTTACGTGACGTATGGTTCTCGTGTCGGCTCGTGAGTTGACAGAAGCAAGAAACTTTCAAGTTCCGTTGCAATGTTTCCAGCCCTAGTCAAGCTGGGAACGCGGACAGATCGGGCATGTGGGGAAGCACGCCAAGTTCTGCGCACTGGATCGGGTGAAGGATCGTGCCACTGTCAGTTGATGCGCCAACATCAGTAGTCAATCGATATTGCCGTGCGTCAAGGCCTAGGTCTTGTCACAGCGTCGCCGGATGTGCCCTAGTCATGCACGTTCACTCCTGCGGCTTTGTGGCCGCGATGCGCGGTGTGAGGAGTACCTCCGTGGTCAACCTGTTTCGGGATGCGCGCCGCCCTCGGCTGCGCCTCACGGCCGGCGCCGTCGCCTGCTCGACAACCATCGTTCTGTCCTCGTCGCTGTTCACTCCGGTAGCGGGCGGCGACGAAACTCCGTCCGCCGCCGCACTCGCGTCGGCGGTCGCGAAAGCTCAGGCCGATGTCGACGCGTTGCAGCTCGACATGGGTGCCCTTCAAGAGAGAGTGAACCGCGCATTCGTTGACCTGCGCGACGCTCAGGCGCGTGCTGAGCAAGCACGCCGCGGCGCCGACGCCGCCGCAGAGCGGTTGAAGGCAGCCCAAGAGGCCGTTGACGCCGCTCGTGCAGATCTCGAGTCGTTTTCTCGATCGCAGTACCGAGGTTCAGGCTCCGCACGGATCTCCGCGCTTGCAGACGACGCATCCCAAAAGGACGCCCTTGATCGCGCCCAGTACATCCGCAGTGGGATGGCGGAGAAGCGCGCAGCTCTTGAGGAAGTTGAACGCGCCCGCACCGAAGCCGCAAACGAGGAATCGACCGCGCGCGAAGCGCTGGAGCTCGCCGAGGCTGCCGCAGAGGCTGCAGTTCGCGCTGAGACAGATGCGCGCTCCCTGCTCGACAGCTCGTCGGAGGCACTCGGGCAACGCTCCACTGAGCTTGAAACTGCGGAGACCGCTCTTTACAACGCAGAAGCTTCTCTCGCTGAAGTGAGGCCTGAGAGCGCTCCCGTTGAGGAGGCCGTTGATAAAGAGACCGGCGACAAAGAGATCGTCGACAAAGAGATCGTCGATGAGGAAACCGTTGAGACCGCCCCGGTGACCATCGACCCCGCGTCGATCGAGCAGGACGTCATCGAGGAAGTCACCGACCGAGTAGCCGAGTTGGCTCCTGAAGCTCCTGCTGCTGACGAAGAGACCGTGGCCGAAGCAATTGCCACCGCATACGCCGCAGAGGGTGCGACCCCAGGCCTCGAGATCCCCGAGCACATCATCGCGCAGGCAGCCAGCATCGTTGCCGCCACCGTGCTCGTTGGCGCATCGCAGCTGCCGCACGCGACTTTCGAAGACCCGTATGCCAGCCCGCTCACCGGCGTGGGTTCGTCTGACCGCGGCGCTACCCGTAGCACCTCCCGCGGCGTTTCGGAGAACTACAGCACGGGTGAGATCGTCACCGCTTTCGCGGGCGGTCTGCAAAACGGCATGGGCCTCGCGTCCGAATCGCCCGCCGACGCGTTGGCGAATGTGCAAGCCCAACTCTCCGACCGATCCCGGAATGAGCAGAGCGCCTCACCGTCGCGCGTTGAAACTCCCGCTACGACCCAGGCAGCCGAAGCGGCCGACGCAGCCGAGGTAGTAGAGGTGTCCCCGTCGGTCGTGTCCGTCCTTCCGGAGGTGGAAACTCCGGAATCCAAGACGGAGGACGTGAAAGAGGTCGTCGCCAAGGTGGCATCGACCGCGAACGCCGCGCAGGTCGAAACCGTCATCGCCCGCGCGGAGGCCATGGTGGGCACGCCGTACGTGTGGGGCGGCGGCGACGCCAACGGCCCAACCACCGGCCTCAACGGTGGGTCGGTGAAGGGGTTCGACTGCTCCGGCCTCGTGCTCTACGCCTTTGCCGCGGCAGGCATCTCCCTTCCGCACTACACCGGATACCAGTACCAGCGCGGCACTAAGATTGACCCGAGCCAGGCGCAGCGCGGCGACCTGCTGTTCTGGGGGCCGGGTGGAAGCCAGCACGTCGCGATCTACCTCGGCGACGGCATGATGATCGAGGCTCCGCAATCCGGTCAGAACGTCTCCATCGTTCCGGTGCGTTGGTCGAATATGTCGGAGCACGCGGTGCGTCTCCTTTAATAGGTCTCTAATAGGTGCAGCAAGATGCGCCGGTGGGTGGTCTCGTTTCACTACGATGGCTCCTATGGCGCTTTCTGACTACGATGCACTCCTCGTCCTTTCTTTCGGCGGCCCCGAAGGTGAGGACGAGGTCATTCCCTTTTTGGAGAATGTCACGCGTGGCCGCGGCATTCCCCGCGAGCGGTTGGCTGAAGTCGGTGAGCACTACTTCCACTTCGGCGGGGTGAGCCCGATTACCGCGCAGAACCGCGAGCTGATCAGCCACATTGAGCAGGCCCTCGCCGAGCGCGACCACAGCCTCCCGGTGTACTTCGGCAACCGGAACTGGCACCCGTTCGCAGAGGACACGGCCAAGCAGATCGCCGAAGACGGTCACCGCAACGTGCTGGTCTTTGCTACCAGCGCGTGGGGCGGGTACTCCGCCTGCCGCCAGTACGACGAGGACATCCAACGCCTCCGCGATATCACGCCGGAAATCGAGTACACCAAGCTCTGGCAGTTCTACGGCAACCCGTCGTTTGTGAATCTCATGGCGCAGCGCACCCGCGAGGCGCTCGGGCGTGCTCCGGAATCTGGCACCAAGGTGCTCTTCACCGCCCACAGCGTGCCCAACGCTGCCGACGATGCCGCCGGTGGCCCGGGCGACGCGAATCTGTACTCCCGCCAGGTGGGGGAAGCATCGCGCTTGATCGCTGAGGCGGCAGGCGTCGATGATTACGAGGTCGTGTGGCAGTCGCGCTCGGGTAACCCCGCGACCCCGTGGCTTGAGCCTGACATCGTCGATCGTGCCGAGGAGCTCAACGAGACTGCGGGAACTTCGCACATCGTCGCCGTCCCGGTCGGTTTCATCACGGACCACATGGAGGTTGTCTGGGATCTGGACACCGAGCTCAAGGAGGCGTGCGAGGCCCGCGGCATGACGCTCAATCGCGTTCCCACCGTCGGCCTCGAGCAGGAGTTCGCGGGCATGGTGGTCGACATCGCTGAGTGCGTCGCTCAGGGCATCGAGCCGCAGACCCTCTCGACAGTCACGGTCCAGGGTTGCACGGTCAACGGTGCGCCCTGTGCGCCTGAGTGTTGCGCACCGGTCCGTCGTTAAAAGCTTTTCGCTTTACGACGCCCATTCCCGGCGATAGTCCATCACCGCATCCGCAACTCCTGCCATGCGCGCGGAGCGGATGTGTCGCCACAGCGCGAACAGCTGCGGGTCGAAACTGTGGTCGCCGAGTCGGTCAGTCACGGTCTCGATGGTGGCCGCGACGCGATCCGCTCGTGAAAAGAGTTTCGCCGCCCGTGGGGTAACACCAGCGGGAAGCCCTGGTGTGTCGTAGAAATCGGCCAGCGTGCCCACGGCCAACCGCGGATTCGGCAGCTCAGCCCGCGTGCCGCCGGCGGCTTCGATGAGCGCGGCTGCGTCATTCGTTGCCTGGGAAAGCAGCGCGTCGGCCTCGCCGGGTGAGAGCCATTCCGGCTCTGGGAGGCGCTCGTCGTCTTCGAACCAGCGCCAGGAAACGCCCGGCCGGGGGCCGCTGGAGTCGTAGGACGGAACCAGAATGTGGGAACGGGATCCCTCACCGCGAATCACGATCGCGCCGGCAGGGGTCAGCGCCTGCATCGCAGGGGTTCCGGCCCTAAGACCTGGAGCCTGTCCGGGTCCCCACAGCACCAAGCGGATGACGGGTTCGGGGGAGTCAAGGGCGGCTTCCAACCGGGCGTCGGCAAGCAACTGCGAAAGCCCCTGACCACCGTAACTGTGGGTGTCTCCGAGGTCTGTGAGTGCATCGATGGTGTCGTCGGTGGACTCGACTCCGTAGAGCCAGGCCGCGAGCCAGACGGCGGTGTTTTGGAGCGGGGAATAGACTTCGGCGCGGGTATGCACGGCAGCGATTTTAACGGATACAATCCCTGCCACTATGAGCACTTCGAGGCACGATGACCGTTACGGGGACGACATCCTCAAAGGCCATGCACGGACGCGGAAACCGACGTATCCCCAGGTACCGGCCGAGCCGGGGATGGTGGTCGAGGTGGTTGGCGACGACTTCGTTGGCGCTGTTGTAGGAGCCGAGCGCACCTACGACGGCGATTTCGTGCGTCTGGAAGACCGCCGTGGCACGCAGCGCCTGTTCAAGCTGCTTCCCGGCGCGTTTCTGCTCGAAGGGCAGCGAGTGACGTTGAGGCGCTACGTGGCGCGGCAACAAAGCGCACCCACGCATTCGAACTCCGGCTCGCGCAAGGTGCAGGGAGTCAAAGCGAAGGTGGCCATGCCGAGCCGCATCTGGGTGGAGGGCATCCATGACGCAGCGATTGTAGAGAAGGTGTGGGGCCACGACCTGCGCGTCGAGGGCGTGGTGGTGGAATACCTCGAGGGCCTGGACAACCTGCCGGAGCGTCTCGCCGAGTTTCAGCCGGGGCCAGGTCGGCGGATCGGTGTGCTTGCAGACCACCTGATTGAGGGCACGAAGGAATCCCGCCTTGTTGAAAACGTCGGCGAACACGTGCTGGTCACCGGCCACCCGTACATCGACATCTGGGCGGCGGTGAAGCCAGCCAGCGTGGGGATTCGTGCGTGGCCGGACGTGCCGCGCGGCGAGGATTGGAAGACGGGCGTGTGCCAGCGGCTCGGGTGGTCGGACCCGAAGGAAGGCTGGCATCGCGTCTACGATTCGGTTTCGACATTCCGCGACATGGACCACACGCTGATCGGAGCGGTGGAGCGTCTGGTGGATTTCGTGACCAATCCGGAGCTTTCTAAGGCTGACGTGTAGCAGGGCGTGCCGTGTAGTCTCGAATCCATGGGTGCTTTGATCTGGTTCATTGCAGCCGGCATCCTCGCAGGGCTTGAGCTGCTGGTCGGGGAGATGACGCTGCTAATGCTCGCAGCTGGAGCGTTAGCAACCGCCGGCATTTCGCTGCTCGGTGTCCCGCTTTGGGCGGAGGTGGCCATGTTCGCCGTCTCCTCCGCGGGGTTCTGGTTCTTTTTGCGCCCATACCTGCGCAAGCGCCTCGACACACCAATGCTTTACGACGAATCCCCGCGCGCCCTGGTGGGCTCGCGTGCGGAAGTCGTCGAGGCGATCACCCCGACTACGGGGCAAGTGCGTTTCGATGGTTCCATCTGGTCTGCCCGCGCTCTGGATCCGGCGGAAACGATTCCTGCCGGCCAGCTCGTGACCGTTTCCGCAATCGACGGCCCCGTAGCGGTCGTCTGGAAGGAGTAGTGCGTTAATGGGCGCGCTTATCGCTTTTATCGTCATCATCGTTTTGGTGGCGTCGCTGCTGTTCGCATCCGTGAAACTGATCCCGCAGGGCGAGGCTGCCGTCATCGAGCGCCTCGGCCGCTACACCCGCACCGTGTCCGGTGGTCTCACCCTGCTGGTGCCGTACGTGGACCGCATTCGTGCCCGCGTTGACACCCGTGAACGCGTCGTGTCCTTCCCGCCGCAGGCGGTGATTACCCAGGACAACCTGACCGTTGCAATTGACACGGTGGTCACCTTCCAGATCAACGACCCTGCGAAGGCCATTTACGGCGTGGACAACTACCTCGTCGGTGTTGAGCAGATCTCGGTGGCGACGCTTCGCGATGTGGTCGGCGGCATGACGCTTGAGGAGACCCTGACTTCGCGCGAGACCATCAACCGTCGTCTGCGCGGCGAGCTCGATGCCGCGACCGCGAAGTGGGGTCTGCGCATCAGCCGAGTCGAGCTGAAGGCGATTGATCCGCCGCCGTCGATCCAGCAGTCGATGGAGATGCAGATGAAGGCGGATCGCGAGAAGCGCGCGATGATTCTTACCGCCGAGGGTAAGCGCGAGTCCGACATTAAGACGGCCGAGGGCGAGAAGCAGGCGCGCATCCTTTCCGCCGAGGGTGAAAAGCACGCGGCCATTTTGAACGCGGAGGCGGAGCGTCAGGCTGTGATCCTGCGCGCCGAAGGTGAGCGTGCGGCGAAGTTCCTCGAGGCACAGGGTGAGGCGCGCGCGATCCAAAAGGTGAACGCCGCGATCAAGTCGGCGGGTGTCACGCCTGAACTTCTTGCGTACCAGTACCTGGACAAGCTGCCGAAGATTGCCAACAACGAGGCGGCGACGATGTGGATGATCCCGTCGCAGTTCGGCAACTCGCTGGAGCAATTTGCCCGCGCGTTTGCGGACAAGGACGACGACGGCGTGTTCCGCTACGAGGCGGAGCGCGTCGACGACGCGACCCGCGAGATGGCCGGCCAGGACGACACGGACAAGTGGTTCGACACCTCCACCGACCCGGAGCTTGCCAAGGCGCTCGCCGAGGCCCGCGCTGTGGCCAACAAGCACGTCGACGAACCGGACCCGACGCAGAATCCTGCCCCGGCGGAATCACGCGAGTCGTCTCAGCGGGAAATCGAATCGAGCAGCGGCATCGCGTCGCGAGTTCGTGCTGGCGAGCCGGCGAGCCCGACGGTGGAGGCGCAACCTCGCCAGGAGGCGCAGCGCGAATCGGTGCAGCCTTCAGAGCTGCGGCCGGAAGATTACGGCCAGTTCCAGCGCCCGCCTATGCCTCCGCAGCAGGGCCAGCCGGGCCAGTGGGTTGATCAGCCTCGGCCCGAGTAATTAAGTGCAGGGCGAGCTTCCACCCGGACTGCTCCGCCTGCCACCCAGCGGCCTGCAGACGCTGGCTCATCGCCTGCTTGGAGATGCCCAGCTCGCGGGCCGCTTCATTTTGGTTCATGCCGCTGCGCACAAGCGATGTCGCTTCGCGGCCCTCAAGGGTCCGCTTATGCAGCACATGGCCAAGAAGGGCGAACACCGCCGCGATGTCCTCGGCAGCGGTGCCGGGGCGCCGGGTATCCACGCCGACTTTCACCTGAGCAGGGCGCGTGCCGACGGCATCTGAGGCCGCATAGACCCCGCGTCCGTTCTGCGTGATGCCCAACCCGATCGCCCAGTTGCCGTCGGACAGCAGGGCCATCACGAGGTTGAGCGCTGCTTCCGACGAATCCACGTCGGTGCGGATGTCTTCGACGCTCACCATCTCGAACGGGGAAACGCCAGGCAGCGTCGCCAGCGCCTCGGCGGATCGCGCAACCACGTCAGCGCGCCGCTTATCGCGGCCCCGGTACCGTGCATGGACGCCAATCATGGTGGCTAAGTCTACGCGTCTACCTCTGAGGCTTTACTGGAGGTAACCGATGCGGGCAAGAGGGCGTCGGCAAGCAAACCGGCGAAACCCACGACACACAGGACGATTGTGGCGACGACGACCACTGGCGACGCCTCCCCGGTGAGGGTATCTCCGAAGAGAACGGTGACGATAGTGCCTGGCAGTGAGCCCACGAACGTCCCTACCGCGAACGGCAGGACCGGTACACGGGTGAGTGCCGCGGTGTAGTTAAGGATGGAGAAGGGGACGAACGCAATCATGCGCAGGCTGGCGACGGCGAGCCAACCGCGAGCCTCAAGGCGCTGGTTGATGGTCTCGATCGAGGGGTGCGTAAGCCGCGGCGCGACCCAATCCCGCAAGAGGAAGCGCACTATGAGCAGCGAGACAACGGCGGAGACCATTGTGGCGGTCACCGCGACGGTAATGCCCAGCGCGCTGCCGAGCAGGATGCCGGAGGACACCGTCATGATGGTTCGCGGGATGGGGAACTGGGTGACAGCAACGTAGAGCAGCCAAAACAACACTGGAAACCAGGGGCCGGTCTCATCCGCCCATTGGCGCAGGACGGCGAGCGGCGGGACGTCGAGAAGCGCCCAAGCAACGATGAATAGAGCGGCGGCGAGGGCGAGGAGAAAGATGCGTCGCGGGGAGAGTGTCGGCACGATCCCTCCCGTCGCTATTGAATAAGAAAACCGGCTCTGGACAGTGTGTTTGCTGTTCACAGGGCCGGTATTTTTGTGCCCGAGGGGGGACTTGAACCCCCACGTCCGTTAATAGGACACTAGCACCTCAAGCTAGCGCGTCTGCCATTCCGCCACCCGGGCATAGGGTGTTTGTTCAGCCTCTCGGCTGGGCACTTCGATAACTATAGGGCGGGGCTCCGACATCGCCAAATCGCCAGCGCACCGCCGGTATCGGGTCAGAATCTGCTGGCTTTGCGGGCTGTTGTTTCCGCCCCGACGCGTCGCATTGAAGAGAGATGCGCAACTCTTTGCGGCATGCTATGGCAGCGATCACTAGAAATCGGTACGAATGGAGCCATGGCTTCCTACATTTCTGATCGTTTCCCCGGCCCCGATCCGTACGCCCCGCTCAAGGACGTGCCCGGCTTCGAGCTCACCTCCACCGACTTCCATGACGGCGAAGAGCTGCCCGACAAGCACGCTGGCGATGACGCGGTGAGCCCGCAGCTCGCATGGTCGGGCCTGCCTGAGGGCACGAAGTCCATTGCTGTGACCTGCTTCGACCCGGACGCGCCGACCGCCTCGGGGTTCTGGCACTGGTCCGCTTTCAACATTCCTGCCGATGTCACCGAGCTTCCGGCCGGTGCAGGCTCGGAAGACGGGCTTGGCGTGGGTGCGACGGTGTTGACCGGCGACTCCGGCATCAAGGGCTACTACGGCGCTAACCCGCCGGAGGGTCACGGACCTCACCGCTACCTCTTCGCCGTCCACGCTGTAGATACGGAGTTCGATCCGGCGGAGATCGCGAACCCGACCCAGCTTGGCTTCAACCTCTACTTTCACACGCTCGGCCGCGCCATCCTCTGGGGTTGGTACGAGAACAAGTAGACCGGCCCGGTAACATCCGGCCCATGGTCCCCATTCAACTGCGCGCCGGCGGCGCTTTCCTAGCTCTCGCCGTCGTGCTGTTTATTTTTGCCTTCCTCGCCTTCATGCGCGGTGAGCAGGTCTACGCGCTCACGCCGCAGTTTCTGCTCACGGTGATCGCCGCGATCATCTTCGGTGCATTCGCCACCACGGACAAAACCCAGGCGGGCTCCCGCAAGCAGGTCATCGCGCTCGCGATTGCGGTGCTCCTGATCGGCATCGGCATCATCGTGCCGAACACCGTGCTCGCCCTCACCCCAACGTTCTGGCTCGCGATGTGGGGCGTCGGCGCGCTGCTCTGCGCCCTTATTCTGCGCCGTCTGTCCATGTAAGGCCGCTGCCTACAGCCTCAGAGATATGGCTGAGGCCATGGAGCTTCAGTTGCTTAACGACGCCCTGGTGCACGCCTCGGATCCACCCCGGACCGCCGTAGATGAACGGCGTGTAGCCCTGTAGCAGACTTGCCCCCGCGGTGATTCGCTCCCACGCCTGCTCGGGCGTCATGATGCCGCCGACGCTGATGAGCACCAGCTGATCGCCCACGCGGTTGTGCAGGCGGGCCAGCACCTCAAGCGCGCGGTCCGCGAGCGGCGCGCCGGAAATGCCGCCGGCCCCCATCGCCTCGACCTCATCGGAGGGTGTCGAAAGGCCGTCGCGGGAAATGGTGGTGTTGGTTGCGACGATGCCGGCAAGGCCGAGATCCAGGGCGAGGTCTGACACCGCATCGACGTCCTCGTCGGAAAGATCCGGTGCGATTTTGACCAGCACTGGGGTGTCCGTGGCCTCAACGACCACCTGCAGAATCGGACGCAATTCCTCGACCGCTTGGAGGTCGCGAAGTCCCGGTGTGTTCGGTGAGGATACGTTCACGACCAAGTAATCAGCGAGCGGACCCAGCACCGTCGCGCCGGCGCGGTAGTCGGCCACTGCGTCCTGTTGAGTCTTGTTCTTGCCGATGTTGATGCCAATGACGTCATCCGAGCGCTTGGCTTTGAGACGCTGCGCCGCATCGAGTGCGCCCTCGTTGTTGAATCCCATGCGGTTCAAGATCGCCTTGTCCTTGGGCAGGCGGAACAGGCGCGGCGCAGGGTTGCCCGGCTGCGGCTTCGGCGTGACGGTGCCTAGCTCGGCGTAACCAAATCCGATGGCGCCCCATGCGTCCACGGCGGTGGCGTTCTTATCGAAACCAGCAGCCAAACCCAAGGGTGCCGGGAAGCGCACGCCAAAGAGTTCCTGCTCCAGTGCCGGATCGTGGACCCGCACCACGCGCTCCATGGCGCGGTTTACCGGTCGCGCTAAGTGCAGCAAGTGCAGCGCGGTGCTCATGACACCGTGGATGCGCTCCGGCGGAAGAAGGAACATGGCTTTGAGTGCGGCGTCGTAGAGCTTCATCAGTGTGTTCCTTTGCGTTGTGTTTAACGATCGGAGGTGGGGAGATCCCGCAGGTCTTTTTGCGCTGGGGTGATGATTTGGATGCCGTCGCCGGTAGCGGAGGCGAGGACCAGCGTGCCGTCGTCAAGCGAAATGATGCTCTGCGCATTGGCGACGGTGCGCAACTGGGCCCGCTGGAGTGGCACGCCGCGCGAGATGTCGTACCCGGTGACCAGGTTCTGGGAGGTGGATGCGACCCACACGAGGCGATTGGCCGGATCCCACGAGACGTCCCACGGGCTTTCGGGCACGGGTGCCATCTGGTGGAGGCGGATGATGTCGTCGGAGGTGTAGACCAACAGCTGGTTTCCGGTGGTGTCCGCAGCGAGGACCAGTCCCTGCTCGCCTCCGGCCGTCTTGCCAACGCCGAGGCCGACGCGCAGCGTGCCGCCTTGACGGCCGCCGTTCCAATCGAGGTCCTGGATCGTGGTGTCGAAGCTGTTGGTGCGCACCACTGTGTCCGGTTGGCCGTCGACGGGCACCGCCTGAATGGAGTCGGTTTCGCGGGCCACGGGGATCGTCTTGACCAACTCGCCGTCGCGGTACACCCAGACGTCACGTTCTTCGCTGCTGCCTGCGAGAATCTCGCCGCTCGAGGTCACCGTAGCGGACGTGGCCGGGTGCTCAACCGGAAGTTCATCGGCGCCTGACGCTGTGAACGTGCGCACCGTCGTGCCGCAGCCGACAGCGAACACGCCAGCGTTGGCGGAAACATCGCCGCATTCAGCTTCAAGGGGCCAGGACTCCGCGGTCTCATCGAGGATTTCGTCGAGAGCACCGACCGTGATGGCGTCCGCAGTGCGCACCGCGATCAGCCCATCGGTAGTGTCAAGATCCAGCACGGGCTCATACTCGTGGACCTCGCCGTCTGGGTCTGTCGCGGATGGAGACTCAATAGGGGAGGCATTGCCCATGTTCACCGCGAGCTCGTCGGCAAGCTCGGTCGGGCGACTGCACGCGGTGAGCGCCGCTGTGCCAAGTGCAACGGCAAGGACTGCCGCGGCGGCCTCGAAAGCGCGGAGTTTCTTCACAGCCCTCAACACTAGCAACCAGCCTTCACGGTTCTTCAGCTGCGGTGGAGTAGGGTTGCACACCGTGATTCAACCCGACGCGCAAGTTATGACCGAGTCCATGACGTGGCTTCAAGTCATCGTTTTGTCCATTGTGCAGGGCTTAACCGAGTTCCTCCCCGTGTCCTCCTCCGGCCACCTCCGCATTGTGTCCGAGCTGTTCTGGGGCCAAGACGCGGGCGCCAGCTTCACGGCCGTGATCCAGTTGGGCACCGAACTCGCGGTGCTGGTCTTCTTTGCCAAGGACATCTGGCGCATCCTCACGGCGTGGTTTGCCGGAGTGCTGGACAAGACGAAGCGCGGATTCGATTACCGCATGGGCTGGATGGTCATCGTCGGCACGATCCCGGTGGGGCTCGCGGGTGTGCTGCTCAAAGACCTCATCCGGGAAAACTTCCGCAACCTCTGGATCACCGCCACGGTGCTGATCCTGTTCTCCTTCGTCTTCATCCTTGCGGAACGCAAGGGGCGCAAGACCCGCGGGTTCGAGGAACTGACCATGAAGGACGCAATCCTTATGGGCCTGTGGCAGTGTCTTGCGCTGATCCCGGGCGTGTCGCGCTCCGGCGGCACGATCTCCGGCGGTTTGTTCCTGAACCTCGATCGCGAAGTGGCAACCAGGTTCTCCTTCCTGCTGGCCATCCCTGCGGTGCTCGCGTCGGGCCTGTTCTCGCTTCCCGATGCCTTCGACCCGCAGGCCGGCCAATCCGCCTCAGGGTTGCAGTTGCTGGTCGGATCGGGCATCGGGTTTGTGCTCGGCTACATCTCGATTGCGTGGTTGCTCAAGTTCGTTTCCCACCACTCGTTCGCCTGGTTCGCCGCGTACCGCATTCCGCTGGGAATCATCGTCATGATCCTTCTGGCAACCGGAGTCATGCAGCCTTATTAGGGGATTTGCCGCGCCTGTGGGGTATGTCGCAGTCGCGAGTAGTGTGGTGCGCATGCATGCTTGGCCGACCCCGTCCATTACCGCCGTCGCCGGTGACCCAGTCCCGTTGCAGCTCCACGACACTGCTGATCAACGAGTCAAACCCGTCGATGTCACTCCAGACGCGAACGGCGAAGTGGGCATGTACGTCTGCGGGATCACCCCATACGACTCGACCCACCTCGGCCACGCGGCAACGTACCTAACCTTCGATCTTGTCTACCGCCAGCTCCTGGCGAACGGGCACAAGGTGCGGTACGTGCAAAACGTCACCGATGTGGACGACCCGCTCTTCGAGCGCGCGGAGCGCGACGGCGTCGACTGGCGCGAACTCGGAGACAGCCAGACCGATCTCTTCCGCAGCGACATGGAAGAGCTCAGCGTCATCCCGCCCCGCGACTACATCGGCGCCATGGAGGCCATCGGCGAAGTCATTGCAATGGTGCAGCGCCTCCTCGATACCGGCGCCGCGTACGAGCTCACCGACCCAGAAACCGGCGTCACCGACATCTACGCACCCATCGACGCGACGCTGCAGTTCGGCTACGAGTCCAACTTGGACCGCGCCACCATGGAGGAGTACTTCGCAGAGCGCGGCGGCGATCCGGAGCGCCCGGGCAAGCGCGACCCGCTCGATGCGCTGCTGTGGGGAGGCCACCGCGAAAGCGAACCCGCCTGGGAGTCCCCGTTCGGCGCGGGCCGGCCGGGTTGGCACATCGAGTGCTCGGCAATCGCCACGAACCGTCTTGGCAAGCAGTTCTCCATCCAGGGCGGCGGCTCCGACCTCGCCTTCCCGCACCACGAGTTCTCTGCCGCCCACGCCGAGGCCGCTTACGATGTCCCGCGCATGGCGGGCCACTACGTGCACGCGGGCATGATCTCCCTCGACGGCGTCAAGATGTCGAAGTCACTGGGCAATCTCGTTTTCGTGCACAAGCTCACCGAGGCCGGACACGATCCGTCCGCGATCCGCCTCGCGGTATTCGCCGGCCACTACCGCAAGGACCGGGATTTCTCGCAAGACATCCTCGAGGATGCGGAGCGCCGACTCGCGCTCTGGCGTACGAACCTTGCGCAGGAGGTGGAGGCAGAGCGGGTGCAAGGGGTCGTCGATAAGCTTCGTGAGGCTCTCGCCAACGATCTGGATACTCCCGCTGCCCTGAAGCTTCTCGACGAAGCCCCGGGTGACCATGACGGCATGCTTGCCGCGGCAATTGATGGCCTGCTCGGCGTGCGCGTCGCCGCGTAATCCGCGAAGATAAACGCTATGACCGCTCCGGAGATGTCCATCCGCGCCCAGTTCCAGGATGATGTAGACGAATTCATCGATGACCTGCGCACTTTTGCTACAGGTTCCTACCTCAACGACGACGACAAGGCGCTGTGGGACGAGCCCTTCGACCCGGAGGTTCTGCCTGAGCTCAAGGCGCTGATTGAGATGTACCTCGACGCGCTGGATCTGCTCGGCGACGATCCGGAGGGCCCCCAGCTCGCACAGGTGACCAAGCCGTTCTACGAGAACTTGAGCGACTTCAACGACAAGTACGCCAACGCGGTGCTGGAGCCGGAGGAGAAGGCGGACATCGAATCGCTGGTGTTCCGCGCGGCGGCCGCAACCGGAGCGACCGACGAGGCGTTGCAGGAGCTGCCCGAAATTGAGTAGCGCGCCTGCCGCCGTGTTCTGGGACATGGACGGCACCCTCATTGACACCGAACCGCAGTGGGGCATCGCAACGTACGAACTCGGTGAACTCCTCGCCCGCCCGCTGACCGCCGAGGTGCGCGAGCGCACCGTCGGAGGAAGCTTCGAGTCCACCTTGCGGATCGTCGCGGAGTGGGCAGGGCATTCGCTTGTCGACGGCGATGTTGAACGCTATAAGGCATGGATGTACGCCCGGATGCGGGAGCTGCTATCCCAGGGCGTGGAGGTCAATCCCGGTGTGGGGCCGCTGCTGGCGGCGCTGAAGAAGCGCGGCACCCCGATGCTGGTGTGCACCAATACCGAGCGTGTGCTGGCGGACGCGTGCATTGACGTGATTGGTCGGGAGTTCTTCGTGGACACAATCACCGGCGATGAGGTGGCGCGTGCGAAGCCGCACCCGGACATGTACGTGGAAGCGGCACGACGGGTGGGTGCTGACCCGAGCGACTGCCTCGTCTTCGAAGATTCCTGGAACGGGATGAGCGCTGGAGCAGCCGCCGGGTGCGTCGTGCTCGGCCTGGCGTCTGAGGTGCCCGATGGGGTTACGGTGTTCGACCCGGCGCGGTTTGTCGGAGCAGACGCGAGCGACGTCGATGCCTGGTTTACGCAAGCGGCGTCTGCATGAGGTAGTGGGTTAGACTTTCTCACCGTGAAAAACTTCGATGAGCTCTTCGCCGAACTTTCTACCAAGGCTTCTGAACGCCCGTCCGGCTCCGGGACGGTTGAGGCGCTGGATAAGGGCGAGCACTTCATCGGCAAAAAGATCATTGAAGAAGCCGGTGAGGTGTGGATCGCCGCCGAGTACCAGTCGGATGCTGAGCTCGCTGAGGAGATGAGCCAGCTACTGTACTGGACTCAGGTGATGATGCTCAAGCGCGGTCTGAACCCAGACGACGTGTACAAGTACCTCTAACTACTGCAACCTGCACCGAAGACTTGCCCCTAAGGAATCCCACGCCATGATCAAGATTGCTGTCCCGAACAAGGGTGCCCTCTCTGAACACGCGCTCGGCGTGCTGAAGGAGGCGGGGTACAAGGGCCGGGGCATGACTAAGGCGCTCAACGTTGTCGATGAGGCCAACGGCGTTGAGTTCTTCTTCCTGCGCCCGAAAGACATCGCGATCTACGTCGCGCAGGGACACCTCGACTTGGGCATTACCGGCCGCGATCTGGCTGCGGATTCGCGTGCGAATGTGGATGAGGTGCTCGAGCTCGGCTTCGGCGCCTCGACCTTCCGCTTCGCTGCGCCGCAGGGCGAAACCTGGACGGTGGAAGCGCTCGAGGGCAAGCGCATCGCTACCTCGTACCCGCACCTGGTGGAGGACTACCTCGCCGCGCGCGGCATCGCTCCGGGTGCGGTGATTCGCCTCGACGGCGCTGTGGAAATTTCAATCAAACTCGGCGTCGCCGACGTGATCGCAGATGTCGTCTCCACGGGCGCGACACTGCGCCAGCAGGGCTTGGCCCCGTTCGGGGACCCGATCTTGGCCAGCGAGGCTGTCGTCGTGAAGCGACAGGGCTTCGAGCTGAGCGAGGATCACACCCGGGTGCTCAACCGCATCACCGGCATTTTGACCGCCCACAACTACCTGATGATTGACTACAACGTCAGCCGAGACCACCTCGATCAAGCCACGGCACTCACCCCCGGTATTACCGGCCCAACGGTGTCCCCGCTGTCTCGCGATGGCTGGGTTGCGGTACGCGCCATGGTTCGAAAGTCGCAGGCTAACCAGGTGATGGACCAGCTCGCTTCAATCGGCGCGGAGGGCATTTTGGCCACCGAGCTGCGCATTGCCCGCCTATAGTGACGGGCATGACCCAACGCATTGAAGAAGACTTGCTCGGCACCATGGAAGTGCCGGGGGACGTGTACTACGGCATCCACACGCTTCGCGCGGTGGACAACTTCCAGATCTCCCGCACTACCGTCAACGAGTTCCCGGAGTTCATCCGCGGCATGGTGCAGGTGAAGAAGGCCACCGCAGTTGCCAACCGCCGCCTCCACACCCTGCCGAAGGATAAGGCTGAGGCAATCGTCGCCGCATGCGACAAGATTCTCGACGAGGGCTTCTGCATGGACCAGTGGCCCTCCGACGTTTTCCAGGGCGGCGCCGGCACCTCGGTAAACATGAATACCAACGAGGTCGTTGCCAACGTTGCGCTGGAGATCATGGGACACGAAAAGGGCTCCTACGACCACCTCAACCCGAACGACGACGTCAACATGTCCCAGTCCACGAACGACGCGTACCCGACCGGGTTCCGCCTTGGCGTGTACTACGCGGTGCGGAGCCTGATCGAGGAGTTCGACCAGCTGCAGAAGGCATTCCGCGAGAAGGGCGACGAGTTCGCCGACATTTTGAAGATGGGCCGCACCCAGCTTCAGGACGCGGTCCCGATGACCCTTGGCCAGGAGTTCTCCGCCTTTGGATCGAACCTGGCCGAGGAGCAGCGCACCCTGTGCAATTCCGCTGAGTCCCTGCTCGAGGTCAACCTGGGCGCGACCGCGATCGGCACCGGCATCAACACCCCGACGGGTTACCGCGACCAGGTCGTTGCGGCGCTTCGCGAGGTCACGGGGTTGGACATCCAGGCCTCGCCGGACCTCATCGAGGCAACTTCGGACACCGGTGCCTACGTCATGATGCACTCCGCCATTAAGCGCGCCGCGATGAAGCTCTCCAAGACCTGTAACGACCTGCGCCTGCTCTCCTCTGGTCCGCGCGCTGGCCTGAACGAGATCAACTTGCCGGAGCGCCAGGCCGGTTCCTCGATCATGCCGGCGAAGGTCAACCCGGTGATCCCGGAAGTGGTCAACCAGGTTTGCTTCAAGGTCTTCGGCAACGACGTCACGGTCTCCATGGCCGCCGAGGCTGGTCAGCTCCAGCTCAACGTGATGGAGCCGGTGATCGCGCAGTCGCTGTTCGAGTCCATCCGCCTCCTCACAAACGCCGCCCGCACCCTGCGCGAGAAGTGCGTCACCGGCATCACCGCGAACAAGGAAATCTGCGAGTCCTACGTCACCCGCTCCATCGGCATCATCACCTACCTCAACCCGGTGATTGGCCACCACGCCGGCGACGTCATCGGCCGCGAGGCAGCGGAGACCGGGCGCAGCGTCTACGACCTCGTGCTGGAGAAGCAGCTCATGACCCAAGATGAGCTGGACAAAGCATTGAGCAAGGAGAACCTCATGCACCCTGAGTACCGCGGCAAGCTCTACATCGACGAGGACTAACCCCGCACCGGACCGAGCGGGGCAGGTAGCGGACATCACAGTGGTTTTGACCGCTTAGGTGCTACCTTCCGGCCGATAATGGGAGTACTTGAACATTCCTATCGAAAGACCGTAAACGTGCTCCTCCTCGCGCGACTCATCATCCTTTTCGGCGCCATCGTCCTCGGCGCGCGTATGGGCTCCGTAGCTATCGGCTTCGCCGGTGGCCTCGGGGTCCTCGTACTTGGTCTGACCGGTGTCCCAGTCAGCGCAGATGCCATCCCGTTCGACGTGATCGGCATCATCATGTGCGTCATTGCAGCCATCGCTGCGATGCAGCTCGCTGGTGGTATGGACTACCTCGTTCAACTTGCCGAACGGTTCCTCCGCAGGAATCCAAAGCGCGTCACGCTCTACGCGCCGATAGTCACCTGGCTGATGACGGTGCTCGCCGGCACCGGACACACCGCATTCTCCACCCTTCCGGTGATCGTCGAGGTCGCGAAGGAAGGCAGGGTCCGCCCGTCGCGCCCACTGTCGGTCGCGGTCATCGCATCCCAGATGGCAATTGTCGCGTCGCCCATCTCTGCGGCCGTGGTGTTCATGGCTTCCATTCTGGAGCCCCTCGGCGTGGGGTATCTGCAGCTGCTCGCGGTCATGCTCCCCGCCACATTCCTCGCAATCTTCCCCACAGCTTGGGTTGCTAACAGAATGGGCAAAGAGCTTGACGACGACTTCGTGTACCAGCAGCGCCTCCGCGACGGGCTCGTCGCCCCGCCGAATGGGCGCGAAGCTGCCGTCGTCAAGCAAGGGGCGAAAACCTCGGTGGCGATCTTCCTTATTGCCATTGTGCTTGTGATGGTTTACGCCACGCTAATTTCGGACCAGATCGGTTTGATCCAAGACCCCGCTATCCCGCGCAACGAGGCCATCATGGCCATCATGCTCGCTGCCGCTGCTGTCATTCTTCTGACGAGCCGGTCCCAAGCGGCAGAGGTGCTGAACACCCAAGTATTTAAGTCTGGCATGTCCGCCAGCGTGTGCGTTTTGGGTGTTGCGTGGCTGGGCACGACATTCATCAACCACTACCTCGAAGACATTCAGAGCATTGCCGGGGACGTGCTGCAGGCGCAACCGTGGTTGCTCGCCGTCGTGCTGTTCTTCGCGGCGTGCCTGTTGTACTCGCAAGCTGCAACGGCGAAGGCACTCATGCCCGCTGCATTGGCGATCGGCGTTAGCCCACTGACCGCGGTGGCCGCTTTTCCGGCAGTGTCAGCACTGTTCGTACTGCCGACTTACCCGACGTTGCTCGCGGCTGTCGAAATGGACGACACAGGCTCCACACGCATCGGGAAATACGTCTTTGACCACCCATTCCTTATCCCTGGAGTGATCTGCATCGCGATCGCCGTAGCCCTGGGGTACGCCATCGGCGCTGCGGTACTCTGAGGCCTATGACAGCCCAGCACACGCAGGAAACCCAGCCCAAGACCGACGTCGAGATCGCACAGGCCCACAAGCTCGAGCCGATCACCGAGATCGCCGCCCGTGCCGGGGTCGCGGACGAGGCGTTGGTGCCGTACGGCAAGTACATGGCCAAGGTGGACGTCACCCAGGTGTCGGACTCGGAGCCGGGAAAGCTGGTGCTGGTCACCGGTGTTTCGCCGACACCGGCGGGCGAGGGTAAGTCCACCGTCCTCATCGGGCTTACCGACGCGCTGACCCGGCTCGGCAAGAAAGCGATGGTGGCGCTTCGCGAGCCTTCGCTCGGCCCCGTCATGGGTATCAAAGGCGGCGCCGCCGGCGGTGGCTACTCCCAGGTCGTCCCAATGGAGAACATCAACCTCCATTTCACCGGGGATTTCCACGCGATCACCAGCGCCAACAACACGCTGGCAGCGATGATCGACAACCACATCCAGCAGGGTAACGAGCTGCGCATTGACCCGCGTCGCGTCACATGGCAGCGCTGCCTGGACGTGAACGACCGCGCGCTGCGCAACGTGGTCACCGGTCTAGGTGGTCCAACCAGCGGCGTGCCCGCCGAAACCGGGTTCACCATCACTGCGGCCTCTGAGATCATGGCGATCCTCGGTCTCGCCGGCGACCTGGAAGATCTCAAGCGCCGCCTCGCAGCAATCACCATCGGCCTGGACTTCGACGGCAACCCCGTCACCGCAGGTCAGCTCCACGCAGAAGGCGCAATGGCGGCGCTGCTCAAGGAGGCGATCAACCCGAACCTCGTGCAGACCCTGGGCGGGACCCCGGCGTTCATCCACGGCGGCCCGTTCGCCAACATCGCACACGGTTGCAACACCTTGATCGCGACGCGCACGGCGCTGAGCTACGCCGACATCGTGCTCACTGAGGCCGGTTTCGGCTCCGACCTCGGCGCGGAGAAGTTCTTCGATATCAAGGCGCGTGCGGGCGAGTTGGATGTCGCCGCGGCGGTCATCGTAGTGACGATTCGCTCCATCAAGCACAACGCGGGCGTCGCCAAGGATGACCTGAAGACTGAGAACCTCGACGCGCTGCGCGACGGCATCGTGAACCTCGAGCGCCACGTCGAAAACGTGCGGAAGTTCGGCGTGACCCCGATCGTGGCGCTGAACCTCTTCGCCACGGACACGGACGCGGAGCGCGCCTTCATCCGCGAATGGGCGGATGAGCTCGGCGTCGCGCTCGGTGAGGCCGATGTCTGGGCGCGCGGTGGGGAAGGCGCGGAAGAGTTGGCGCAGCTTCTCTTGGACAACCTCTCCGAGGAATCGTTGGCACCGCTGTACGATCCGGCCGACGGCATCGAGAACGCCATTGAGACGATTGCGCGCGAGATTTACCGGGCAGACAACGTACAGTACTCCGCGAACGCGAAGCGCGATCTGAAGGTGTTGAAGGACAACGGCTTCGACACGCTGCCGGTGTGCATCTCGAAGACGCAGTACTCGTTCTCGGACGATCCGGCCCAGCTCGGTGCGCCGACCGGCCACACCCTGCACGTGCGCAAGCTGATCCCACGCACCGGCGCCGGATTCGTCGTGGCGCTCACCGGCGATGTCATGACCATGCCTGGCCTGCCGAAAACCCCCGCCGCCAACACCATCGACATCGACGACGACGGCAGGATTACCGGCCTGTTCTAGTCCGCCTGTTCCGTGGCGCCCTCCGCGGCATCCGCCGCCGAACCGGGCCACCCCGGATACGGCGGGGGAGTACCGCCGAACTCCGGGCACAACGCCTGGTGGGGGCACCACGGGCACAGCGCCGTCTTGCGCGGGCGGAACCGCCCCTCAACACCGTCGGCAACAATCTTCGCCCAAAGGTCGCCGAGGTCGCGCTCGAAATACTCCAGCTCCTCGCGCGACGGCGAGATCATCAGCGAATCCATCACACCCAGATACATCAGCTTGAGCTGGGTCGGAATCACGCCGAAGAGGCGCCAGTACACCAGGCCGTAGAACCGCATCTGCGCGAGCGCGCCGTCGGCAAACCGTGCGGAAGGCATCTTGCCCGTCTTGTAGTCGACCACGCGCACTTCGCCGCTCGGCGCCACATCCACGCGGTCGATAAACCCGCGCACCGGCACGCCGTTGGGTAACACCGCGTCCACGAACATCTCCTGGGCCTGCGGATCAAACCCAACCGGCGATTCCATGTGGAAGTAGCCTTTGAGCAGGGCGCGGGCGTCGATAAGCAATTGAAGCTCATCCTCAACTGCCGCGGCGCAGTCCGGCTCCTTTTGCTGCATGCGCGCCCACGCCGGCTTCAGCCGCTTGACCGCGGCGGGGTAGGTGCGTTCCTCGCGCGGCCAGTCGAACATTTCCTCCAACACCGCGTGCACGAGCGTGCCTCGAACCTGCTGAATGGTCTTCGGCTCGGGCAGCCGGTCGATGGTGCGCAGGCGGTAGAGCAGCGGGCATTGCCGGTAATCGCTGGCACGCGACGGGGAGAGCGCGAGCGGTTTAGGTGTAGTCATCGTGTTCACAGGGTATCGCTAGGGTGGGTTGCATGACGCAACACCTCGCTGAGTTCATTGCCGATTCTCCCAGCGCCTACCACGCGGCCGCGAACGTCCGCGACGCGCTTGTCGCCGCGGGGTTCGCGGAGGACACCGCGACCACGCCTGGCGGGCACGTCATGGTGCAAGGCGGGGCGGTCATGGCCTGGTGGGTGCCCGAGAACGCGCAGCCGCGCTTTCGCATCATCGGCTCGCACACCGACTCGCCCGGGCTCGTTGTCAAGCCAGGCATGGACTTCGAGGGGGAAGGATTCCGCCAGGTCGCCGTCGAAGTCTACGGAGGGGCAGTGGTCGAGGCATGGTTCGATCGAGAGCTCACCTTCGCAGGGCGCATCTCGCTTGACGACGGCTCGGTGCGCCTGGTTTCCACCGGCCCAGTCGCCCGTGTCCCGCACTTGGCCATTCACCTCTACCGCGGCAACCCGCCGGAGCTGAACCGGCAAACGCACCTGCAACCGGTGCTGGCCGAAGATCGGCCGCTGCGCGAGATCGTGGCCGAGGCAGCGGGCGTGGACGCGCAGCGCATCGTCGCCCACGAGCTGATCTCCGCTGACGCGCAACGTCCCGAGGTGTTCGGCGACCTGTTGGCGGCAGGCCGCCTGGACAATCTCTCCAGCGTGCACGCGTCGCTCAACGCGATGCTGGCCGCGGTAGAAAACGGTCCAGAGTCGGGCGACGTGCTGGTGCTCGCCGCGTTCAATCACGAGGAGATTGGCTCCTCGACTACTGAGGGTGCCGGCGGGCCGCTCTTGGAACGCGTGCTGGCCAAACTGGTTGCGGAAGTGCCTGAGATGGGTGACCCGCTGGGTGTGTATGCGGCGTCGTCAATAATCTCTGCCGACGCGGCGCACGCGGTGCACCCGAACTATGGCCACAAGCACGACCCGACGCACCGCCCGATGATGAACCGCGGGCCGGTGCTGAAGGTCAACGCGAACCAACGCTACGCGACGAACGCGGAGACGCAGGCGATCTGGCGCAGTGCCGCCGACGCTGCGGGCGTGCCGGTGCAGTTCTTTGTGGGCCACAACGAGGTGCCGTGCGGGTCCACGATCGGGCCAATTTCCTCGACGAGGCTAGGCATCCCGACCGTGGATGTCGGCATCCCGCTTCTGTCCATGCACTCGGCGCGCGAGCTGGCCGGTGTTCAGGACCAGCTGTGGTTCGAGCAGGCGCTTACGGCATACTTGAGCGGCGCATAACACCCAGCTCGTTAGCAACACCAGAGGAAGTCCATGTATTCAGGCCCGTTTCAGCCAGGCGACAAAGTTCAGCTCACCGACGCCAAGCGTCGGCACTTCACCATTGAGCTGGTGCCAGGCGGGCAGTTCCACTCGCACAAGGGCATCGTCGAGCACGACGACATCATCGGCGCCGACGAGGGTTCGGTAGTGGAGTCGACGCTAGGCGCGGACTACCTGTGCTTCCGCCACCTGCTGGTGGACCACGTGCTGTCGATGCCGCGCGGCGCGGCGGTGATCTACCCGAAGGACGCTGCGCAGATCCTCGTCGAAGGCGACATCTTTATGGGCGCGCGCGTGCTTGAGGCAGGTGCCGGCTCAGGCGCCCTGACCATGTCGCTGCTGCGCGCAGTCGGCCCGGAAGGCCGGGTGTTCTCCTACGAGATCCGCGACGACCACCTCGCTTTCGCGAAAGACAACGTCGCCGAGTATTTCGGCTCGCACCCCGAGTGGTGGTCGCCGCGTCTAGGTGACTTCGGCGAGATCACCCGCGAGGATCTCGACGGTCCCGTCGACCGCGTGATCTTGGACATGGTCGAGCCCTGGCACTTCATCGACACGGTGAAAGACGTGCTCATTCCCGGTGGCGTGTTCATGACGTACGTGGCCACCGTGCCGCAGCTGATGAACATCATGGAGGCGATCCGGGAGGCGAAGTGCTTCACCGAACCTCGCGCCTGGGAAACGCTGCTGCGCGAGTGGAAGGTGGAAGGCCTGGCCACCCGTCCAGAGCACCGTATGAACGCGCACACCGCGTTCCTAGTCTGGACCCGCCGCCTCGCCGATGGGGTGGTGCCGCCGAGGCCGCAGCGCAGGGCCCGTCGATAAGCTAGGCCGTTAAGCTAGACAGCATGATTGAAGACGATGCTTTCGGGCCCGAACTGCGAGAGCTAAAACGCGAGAACCGCGCAATGAGCGAGCGCAACACCAAGCTCGCCGAGCTACTCAAGTCGAGCCGCGACAAGCTCAACCTGCTCTACGCCCAAGTTGAGGCGCTCGGCGAACCCGCCTCGACCTACGGCATCTTCCTTGAGGATTCGCCGCGCGGCATGGAAGCAGAGGTCTTCACCTCCGGGCGCAGGATGCGGGTCAAAGTCGCACCGACGGTCGAGCCCACCTCGCTCGCCCCTGGCACACTCGTCAGGCTTGGCGACGGCACCGTGATCGTCGAGGCCTGCGGTTACGAATCCACCGGCCAGCTTGCGATGCTGGTGGAAAAGATCGACGGCAACCGGGCAGTGGTGGCGGATCAGCAGGGCACGGAGCACCTGGTGCACCTCACCGATCCGCTGCAGGAAGCGGCTCGTGCCGGCGATACGATGCTGATCGATCCGAAGGCTGGCTACGCCTTCGAGCGCATCCCCAAGACCGAGGTCAACCAGCTCTCGCTCGAAGAAGTCCCGGATGTGACCTACGCCGATATCGGCGGCCTTTCGAGCCAGATCGAGACGATCAAGGACTCCGTCGAGCTGCCGTTTGCCTACCCGGAGCTCTACCGCCAGTACCGCCTCGCGCCGCCAAAGGGCCTGCTGCTCTACGGCCCTCCGGGTTGCGGCAAGACCCTGATTGCCAAGGCGGTGGCGAATTCGCTGTCGCAGCGCATTGGCGACGGGGGACAGGCGCACTTCATTAACGTCAAAGGCCCGGAGCTTTTGAACAAGTTCGTCGGCGAGACGGAACGCCGCATCCGCCTCATCTTCGAGCGCGCCCGCGAACTCGCCTCCGACGGCCGTCCCGTCATCGTGTTCTTCGACGAGATGGAGTCCATCTTCCGCACCCGCGGCTCTGGTGTCTCTTCCGACATGGAGACCACCGTCGTGCCGCAGCTGCTCACCGAAATCGACGGTGTGGAGGACATCGCGAACGTCATCGTGATTGGCGCGACCAACCGCGAAGAACTCATCGACCCGGCGATCCTGCGCCCCGGTCGCTTGGACATCAAGATCCGCGTCTCGCGCCCGAACCGCGAGGAGGCCGCGGACATCTTCGCCCGCTACATCACCGCGGACATCCCGCTCGCTGATTCGCCGGAAACACTCATCGAGGCAGCGGTCGAGGAACTCTTCGCCCCTCGCCCCTTCGTGCGCCTGCAGCTTGTCGACGGCACCTTTGAAACGCTTCACTACCACGACTTTGTCTCCGGAGCCATGATCGCCAACGTGGTGGACCGGGCCAAGAAGCTGGCCATCAAGGACCACATCGCGGGCACGAACGCTACCGGTGTGACCGCCGCGCACCTCCGGGAGGCCGTGCGCACCGAGCAGGACGAAAGCGAAGATATGCCCAACACCGCGAACCCGGACGAGTGGGCTCGCATATCGGGTCGCCAGGGCAAGCGCATCGTGGCCGCCGAGGTGCTTGCCGGCGAGAAGCCGCGCACTGCCAGTGTGTAGGGGGTTTATTGCGCAAAACATTGCGCGGAGGAATGTGACGTAGCGTACAGTGCCTCCTATCCCACGAAACGGAACTCACCGTTCCACGCTTTGGACAGGAGGGCACATGAGCGCGCCAGTTGAATACGAATTCACCACCGAGAAGGACAGGTCTGCCGCTTTCGCCGTCGCGGCATTTCCGGTATTCATCTTGATCGGCTCGGCGATTGCATTCTTCGCTCCAGGCCCGTTCCTTCCACTCACGCAGTACATCACGTACTTCCTGATGATCATCATGTTCGGAATGGGTCTCACCCTGACCATCCCGGACTTCAAGGAGATCGCGCGCCGTCCGATCCCTGTCCTAATCGGGGTGATTGCCCAGTTCGTCATCATGCCGTTGGCAGCGGTGCTCGTCGCCAAGCTTTTCAACCTCAACCCGATGCTTGCGGTGGGTTTGCTCATGCTTGGCTCGGTGCCGGGCGGCACTTCCTCGAACGTGATCGCATACCTCTCCAAGGGGGACGTCGCGCTTTCTGTGGCCATGACCAGTGTGTCCACCTTGGTTGCGCCAATCATGACCCCGATTCTGATGCTGCTGCTCGCCGGGGCCGAGATCCAGGTTGACGCGGCTGGCATGGCGAAGTCGCTCGCGCAAACCGTCCTGATCCCGGTCATCGGCGGCATTCTTTTGCGCTACCTGCTGGACGCGTGGATGGAGAAGATCTCTCCGGTGCTGCCGTGGATCTCCATCCTCGGTATCGGCGGCGTCGTGTTTCCGACGGTGGCCAAGAATAAGGACGCGCTCGTTGAGGTTGGACTCATCGTCTTTCTTGCGGTGCTGGCGCACAACGTGCTGGGCTACATCCTTGGTTACTACACCTCGAAATTGTGCGGCCAGCCGGAGAGCTACCGGCGTACCGTGGCCATCGAGGTTGGCACCCAGTCCGCAGGACTTTCGAGCGGCATGGCGGGCAAGTTCTTCGCGCCGGAAGCCGCCCTGCCTGGCGCGGTCGCGGCGGTGCTGCACAACATCACTGGTGCGGTCTACGCCTCGTTGGTGCGCGGGCGCCCGACGGAGAAAGATGCCCCGCAGGTTGACAATGGCCCAGCGCGCGACGCACCCGGCCGAGACACAGGCAACGTCGTAGCGAATCACTAGAACGGAGGGCCATCTGGTCCGAAGGGGAATTCCGCGGGGAGGCGCAAGGGTGCGGCTCCTGCCAGCGGGCCGGAATCTCCGCTGCTTGGGCGCGGTGGATCGCTGTGCGGTCGTTCGCTGGGTGGCGGTTCACAGTGCGGTGGGGCGCTGGTCGGGCGCGGGTGTTTCTTTCGCCGCCGAAGCTTACTTACTGCACAATTCCGGGCGCCGTCGCTGTCGTTGAACTCTAGGTCGCCGGTTGGTCTGCGCAAACCGGCGCGACCTGCTTCAGCGTCATACTCCATATGACTGGTGTTAAAAGAGTTGTCACAGTCGTCGTTGTTTCGCCGGTGATGCTCTCTGCAAAGCCCGGTAAGGTTCGCGATGTTGGTGTCGCCGCCCCTGATCCAGGCAAGAATATGGTGTGCCTCGCACTCGGTGAGCGGTGCAGAGCATCCTGCCCAAGAGCACACACCCTGAACTGCAAGCAACGCGATCCGCTGCCCGATTGAGGCCGTTCGGCGCGTGCGGTAGAGGTTCAAGGGCACTTGGGTAGCGCCGTCGATGGTCAGCAGATACTCAGCTGCACCCTCGGTGCCCAAGCGGACGATGTCGAAGATGTCTACCTCGATACCGGTGTTCGTGGAAAAGAGCGTTGTCGAGTCTGCGTCCGCGATGTCGTCGGCTGTCACTGAGATGACTAGGGAGGCGGCGCCGCCGTTCCTCGGCTTCTCACAGTCGTCGAAGTGCTTGAGAATTGCAATGCACTGGTCGTACCTGCGCTGCTGCGGTGACCGGTAATCCTCAATGCCTTCGGGCAGGTTGGAGTTGGCAACTAACCCCTTATCGGCCAGCGCTTTGATGAGGGCCGCGTCGCCGCGGGTGGCCTTCATCTGAATGTCCACCATGCCGTCGGCACCCGGCTGCCCGATTCGCAGAGAGCGCTTTTCCATCCCCGCGTTTGGGTGTTGAGGTTTGCGGTGCTTCCGGTTTTCGGCGTCCACCCAGCGGCGCACGGTGGCGCGCAGGTCTTTGACGTCGCGGCAGTCGGCCTCAGCAAGCGCGCTGGCGAGCAACCGAGCGCGCTCGCCCTTCGCCGCGTCGAGGAGCTTGTCCAGCTCCTGCCGGATCGCTTCTTGCTTCGCTGTGCTCAC
The DNA here is from genome assembly GCF_002287505.1 of Corynebacterium glaucum. Classification (GTDB taxonomy): domain Bacteria; phylum Actinomycetota; class Actinomycetes; order Mycobacteriales; family Mycobacteriaceae; genus Corynebacterium; species Corynebacterium glaucum. Next base: position 1,303,304 of record NZ_CP019688.1, on the reverse strand, counting down.
CTTCTCCGCATGCTTACGAGCTTCCTCTTGCTTCTTGCGGGCAGCATCTTCGGCCTTCCGACGCTCCTGCTCGCGCCGCCGCCGCTCTTCGGCCTCGCGGGCAAGGCGCTCTTCTTCGGTTTCACCGAAGTCCAACAAGTCACCTGCATCGGTATCAGCTTCATTCTCGGACTCAGGCTCCGGTTCCGGCTCAGGGATCTCTGGCTCAGCGAAAAGATCTTTGCCGCGAGCAAGGCGGTCGAAGGCCTCTTTGGGGCTGAGCCCCATGAATTCTTTAAGGTAGGCGTTCGGGTATTTGGCACCCGCCAGGCGCCCGGCGTCATCGCGTTCGCAGATGTAGGCGAAGCTGGCGTCGATGAGCGGCTTTGCGTTGAAGAAGGCCTCAAGCCGCTCCATGTCCTTATGGACGTCGTCGAACTTCAACCGGGAGGGATCGGCGAATGTGTCTCGAATCTGCAGCAGTGCATTGCCGATCGTGTCGACATGTTTCCCCAGTTCGGTAGCCATGAACCCTCCCTTCAAGCGAACGATTTTTCGAAGTTGGGCATCACCCTACAAACCGCTCCCGACACGAATGGGCTTTATGTCCACAAAGTAAGACATAATGGTCTAAAGTGAGAGCTAGATCACAATGCGCTCGTTTCTCCTGCACCACCAGACCCACCGACAACATCATCAGACCCACCAGCAACTCCACCAGACCCACCAGCAACTCCACATGCACGCCGAACAGCCCGCACCGCATCGTTGAACTCGTGATCGGCGAGATGTGCAAAAGCCATCACTACACCGCCCCCGCCGGACGGGAGTGGCTGGACGACAGCGCACTCGAACCCCTCGGCTCGAAGGGTGCGGTTGAAACTGTCGTGGTGCAAGGGATCGTCGAAAAGCAACTGAACCTCGGCTCCCGCGTCGGAAAGCCGCACCGTCGCGCCTGGCAGTGATTGCAGGGTGGTCAGCGCAGAGGACTCGATTACGGCCCTGCGCTGCGCGACCCGGGAATGGGTTACACGCGTAACGCGCCTCACGGCACCGCTGCGAAGCAGCTCTGCCACCGCCCGTTGCGTGACGGTGCTGACAGGCATGCCGAGCACCTTACGGACATCGAGCAGAGCCTCCCCCGATAGCCCAGATGCGACAACGTATCCCGCCGATACCTCCTTGGAAAGCAGCGTCGAGAACGTGCCCAACGTAATCACCTCCGCGTTGCCTCCGAGCGCTGCCAGCGGGGGGTGAGGGGTGATGCGATAGCGCAGTTCCGCACTGAAATCGTCCTCGATCACTACGGTGTTCGTTCGGGCCGCCCACTCGATCAACTGCGCTCGACGCGGGGCGGGCATCGTGCCTCCGAAGGGGTAGAGGTGCGCTGGTGTGACCAGGAGCGCGTTCAAACCCGGGTCAAGCTCGGACACCACCACACCGCCGGCGTCAGAGCGGCACGCCTCCACTTCATGCCCGGCGAGCGGGATGACCTTTCGCAGGCCGGGGTGCCCCGGGTCTTCCACGCCGACCCGCAGCCCTTTCCCCAGGGACATGAGGATCAACAGCAGTCCTTCGCGCGAGCCGCCGGTAACCACGACGTGCGCCGGATCCACGGTCACCCCGCGGGCAAGGCGGAGGTGCTCGGCGATTGCTTCCCGCAGCTCTGGCTCGCCAGCCGGATCAGCACGTTGTCCGGCGGTTGCAGGCTCGGCCGCCGCCTCCCGCCACGCACGCCGCCAGGCAGCAGGGCTGATCGCTCCGGCACCGCCCGCGCCCGGTTTCAGGGAGATAAGGGGCGGGTGCTTGTCGACGCTTCGTTTCACCCGCACCGCCCGAGGCCCCGGATCCGTGACCTGCAGCTCCGGGTTTATCCGCGTCGGCGCCCCTTGGGACGCGAGCAAGTAGCCCTCGCTTATCAGCTGGTCGTAAGCGGCGACGACGGTGCCGCGTGACACTCCCGCTTGCTGAGCCGCGACGCGGGTGGACGGCACCGCGTCGCCGGGTTGTAGCAAACCGTCAGCCACCGCGGTGCGCACCGCAGCGGCGATTTGCGCGGGGAGGGGTAAAGGGTTGCGAGGGGAGACGTCGTAAAGCATGAGCCCAACTGGTCCAGAGAATCAATTGCCAACTGGATCTAGGAATCTACCAGTGGTTGGCGCAGCCTGGTCTGCATGGTCAAATCTTCAGAGTTGAACAAGCAGTTCCTCGGTGGCGTCATCATGGACGTTGTCACCCCTGAGCAGGCGAAGATCGCCGAGGACGCCGGCGCAGTCGCCGTGATGGCGCTCGAGCGCGTGCCAGCGGACATCCGCGCCCAGGGCGGCGTTGCCCGTATGAGCGACCCGGACCTGATCGAGGGCATCATCGACGCAGTCGACATCCCAGTGATGGCGAAGGCGCGCATCGGCCACACCATGGAGGCGCGGATCCTTGAGCACCTCGGCGTGGACTACATCGACGAGTCCGAGGTTCTAAGCCCCGCCGACTACGGCAACCACATCGACAAGCGCGCCTTCGGCGTCCCGTTCGTCTGTGGTGCCACCAACCTCGGTGAGGCTCTCCGCCGCATCAACGAAGGCGCAGCAATGATTCGCTCGAAGGGCGAAGCCGGCACCGGCGACGTCTCCGAGGCGACCAAGCACATCCGCAAGATCACGGCGGAGATCGCCGGCCTTCAGGCGATTTACAACGGCAACCGCGATGAGCTTTACGTCGCCGCCAAGGAGCTGCAGGCGCCCTACGACCTGGTCGCCAAGGTCGCACAAGACGGCAAGCTCCCGGTGCCGTTGCTGGTCGCCGGCGGCGTCTCCACCCCGGCCGATGCCGCGCAGATGATGCTCCTCGGCGCGGACGGTGTGTTCGTTGGCTCTGGCATCTTCAAGTCGGGCAACCCGGAGGCTCGCGCCAAGGCCGTGGTGAAGGCGACCCAGAACTGGCAGGACATCGAAGCAGTCACCGACGCTTCCCGCGGTCTCGGCGAGGCGATGGTCGGCATCAACGTCGCCGACCTTCCGGCGCCGCACCGCCTGGCGGAGCGCGGCTGGTAAACCGCCACACTCCACCAGCTACCATCGGTGCTCATGGCACGCTTCATGGGTACTGAGACTGAGTACGGGATTACGACTCCAGACAATCCGTCGATAAGCCCTCTGCTCACCTCGACCCATGCGGTGGTGGCGTACGCCGCGATGCACACGGCGGCGCGCTCGCGCTGGGACTACGCGGAGGAGGCGCCGCTCAACGACATCCGCGGCTTCGACCTGCAGCGCTACCGCACGGTTCCCGTCGTCGACCCGAATGCGCTCGGCGTGGCTAACGTCGTCACCGTCAACGGCGCACGCTTCTATGTCGACCACGGCCACCCCGAGTACTCCGCACCGGAGACGTCGAACGCGCTCGACGCGATGATCTACGACGCAGCGGGCGACTACTACCTCAACCAGGCCGCCGCAGACATTCAGCAACTGTGGAGCGAACAGGTCAGCGTGCTGCGCAACCATGAGCCGTGCCCGCCGCTGAAGTTCTACAAGAACAACGTGGACGGCAAAGGCCAGTCCTACGGCAGCCACGAGAACTACCTCTATTCGCGCGAAACCGACTTTGGCCAACTCACCCAGGCGCTCATCCCGTTCTTCGTCACCCGCCAGGTCATCATCGGCGCGGGCCGCGTAGGTATCGGTCAGAAATCCGAGCGCGCCGGTTTCCAGATCTCGCAGCGTGCGGACTTCTTCGAACAGGAGATCTCGCTGGAAACCACGCTGAACCGGGGCATTATGAACACCCGCGACGAGCCGCACGTCGATGCCGATCGATTCCGCCGCCTCCACGTCATCGTCGGCGATGCGAACATGAGCCAGTTCTCCAACTTCCTCAAACTCGGCATGACCTCGCTTGTCATCGACGCCATCGAAGCCGGCGTCGACTTCTCCGACGTCACCCTCGCCGACCCAGTCCGGGAGATCAAGGCAGTCTCGCACGACCCCTCGTGCACCCATAAGCTTTCGCTTATCGACGGCACCTTGGCCACCGCCATCCAGATCCTGCGCGTGTATCGCGAGCGGTGTGCGGAAATCGCGGGTGGAGGGGCCGTCGATAAGCAAGTGCTTGAGCTGTGGGGTGTGATCCTTGATGACCTTGAGCGCGACCCGCTCTCGACTGCCGACCGGCTGGATTGGACCGCGAAGTGGGCGCTGATCAAGGGGTATGTGGATCGGGGAGTGGACATCCAGGACCCGAAGCTGCAGCTGATCGACATTCAGTATGCGGATATTGACCCGGCGAAGTCGCTGTACCACGCGCTGGTGCGCAAGGGGCGGATGCGCACGATGGTCTCCGAGGAGGAAATTCTGCGTGCGGTGCAGAACCCGCCGGAGGACTCGCGGGCGTACTTCCGCGGCAAGGTTGCGGACAAGCTCGGTGAGGAGATCGCTGCTGCGAACTGGCAGTCGGTGCTGTTCCGTGTGGACGAGCTGCCGGTGATGGTCCGGATGGACACGATCGACTCGTTTACGCGCGCGGAGGTTGGAGCCGCGATTGACGCGGCAGATAGCGCCCGCGACCTGCTTCGCGCGTTAGGCTTGCAGCATGGCTAAGCAGCAACAGTTCCAAGGCGGCGGCGCGGGCGACGGGGACAACCTGGGAGACGACGCGTTCAACGCAGGTCAAGCGCAGATCGACGCAACGGGCACTGATGACCTGCTCGATGAGATCGATGCGCTGCTGGACTCCAACGCTGAGGAGTTCGTCCGCTCCTTCGTGCAAAAGGGCGGGCAGTAAGCGAGATGGCGGCCCCCGTGTACCCGCGCCGGATTATGGGCGTGGAGACGGAGTTTGCCGTCGCGGCGTTCCGCGACGGCGAGGCTGTGCTGTCACCCGACCACATCTCGCGCTACCTATTCCGGCCGATTGCCGCGAAGTACCGCAGCTCGAACGTGTTCACTGACAATGCATCGCGGCTGTACTTGGATGTCGGGGCGCACCCGGAATTCGCGACCGCTGAGTGCGACTCGGTCACCCAGCTGCTCAACTACGACAAGTCGGGTGAGGTGATCTACAACGAGCTGGTCGAAGCGGCGAATGAGGCGCTGGCTGGCGACCGCATCGGCGGCACGGTTTATCTGTTCAAAAACAACGTGGATTCCCGCGGCAACTCCTACGGTGCCCACGAGAACTACCTGATCAGCCGCGAGCTGGTGCTCAAACCGTTTGCGAAGCAGCTGCTGCCGTTCATGGTGACGCGGCAGCTGATCTGCGGTGCGGGCCTGATCCGGGACGGGCAGTTCGTGGTCTCCCAGCGCGCCGATCAGGTGTGGGAAGCGGTGTCCTCGGCGACGACGCGGACACGCCCGATCATTAATACCCGCGATGAGGCGCACGCCGATTCCAACCGGTTCCGCCGCATGCACGTGATCGTAGGGGACTCGAACATGTCGGAGCCGACGTTCGCGCTAAAGATCGGCTCGACGCTGCTTGTGCTCGAGGTGCTGGAAGCGGGGATCGGATTGCCGGACTTCGAGCTTGAGGATCCGATTGCATCCATCCGGGATATTGCAGTGGACCCAACCGGCCAGACTGAGTTGGCGCTCAAGAGCGGCGGGACCACCACAGCCCTTGAGGTGCAGCGCGCAACCTTGGACGCAGCCAAGCGGTGGCTGGAATCCCGTCCCGACGAGGGCACCCCGAACGAGGAGATGGCGCGCATCGTCGAACTGTGGGAGCGGGTGCTCGACGCAATCGCTTCGCAGGACTTCTCCAGCGTCGACACCGAGATCGATTGGGTGATCAAGCGCAAGCTGCTCGGTCAGGTCAAAGACAGGCTCGACGCGGACTGGGATCACCCCAAGCTCGCGCAGATCGACCTGACCTACCACGACATCGACCACAATCGCGGGTTGTTCTACCTGCTGGAGCGCAAGGGTTTGGCCGCACGCTGGACCACGGACGAGGCGATCCGTGAGGCCGCCGAGCAGGCGCCGCAAACCACACGCGCCGCGCTGCGTGGCCACTTCCTGGAACAGGCTCGCGCGGCCGGTGCCGATTTCAGCGTGACGTGGGACGGGATGCGCGTGAACAAGCCCATCTCGGACCACCTCAAACTGCCGGATCCGTTCGAAACTGAGAGCGCGGAGCTGGAAGCGCTCATAGCGGCGATCTGGGAGCACACTGAGCAGGCCAACACCACAGGAGACAACGATCGTGGCTGATGCAGATGCCGTTCGCCGCCAGGTCAACCTAACCTTTGCACTGCTGGGCTCCGATGCGCCCCGCAGTGCGGAATGGATCGGCGCGAACGTCGACGGCTACGAAGGGCGCTCGCCCGACGCCCTGCATGTCGTGATCAAGCGCGACGTCGATGAGCTTCGCGCGATGTGGGTGCCGATCCACTTCACCGACGGCCAAGTGCGTCTGAACAAAGAGCACTACACGCTCGAGCCTGTTGAGCTCACAGAGGCGGAAGCGTCGGTTATCGGACTCGCCGTCGACCTCGCCCAGGGCGCGAACCTCGGTGCGTTAGCCCGCTCCGGGTGGACGAAACTCGCCGCCTCCGGCGCAACTCGCACGTTTGACGGCCCTCCGATCGCGGCGGTGTCCAACGACATCACCCGCCTAGATCCGGAAACCCTTCGTCGACTGCTTCTTGGCGTGCGCCAACGCGCAAGGCTCAGCTTCACCTACCAACGCGGCCCGGGTGCGGAAGCGCAGCGGCGCACGATCGACCCATGGGGCATCGTGCCGTTGAACAACCGCGCGTACCTCGTTGGCTGGGATGTGGACCGGGCTGCCGAACGCGTCTTCCGGGTCAGCCGGATTGAAAACGTGGCCAAGATCGCGGCCGATGATTTCCATCCGCCGACCGGGGATCTACAGGAGATCGTCGAGAAGCAACTGCGCGGCGCTGTGGTGGATGCGCAGATCACTGTGGCCAACGGCGCAGGAGACGAACTAGCTGCCCGCGGCACCCGCGACGGCAACGTGATCCGCCTCGAGGGTGCGGAGCGGGACTGGCTCGTGCGCACCGTAGCGAGTTTGGCCGCCGACGTGCGCGCCATCGAGCCGGCCGACGTGCGCGCAGATGTCATCGCCCTGCTCAAACGCGCGGCAGGGGAGGAGGAAGCATGACCCCACCCGCCAAGCAGCAGCGCCGCGAGCGCGTGGTGCGCCTGCTCAACCTACTGGCCTACGTGGAGAAGCACCCAAACTCGACCACCATGGAAATGGCGCGCGACCTCGGCCTGGAGCCGGGTCAGATTCGAGACGACCTGGACATGCTGCACCTTTCCGGAGTGGGCAAGCACGGCGGCCAGATGATCGACCTCAACCACGACTGGACGAGTGTGCGCGTCATCGATAATCAGGGCCTGGACAAGCCGCTGCGTCTCACCCCCACCGAAGCAAACGCGTTGCTGCTCCTCCTGGAGTCCCTCGAAACCATGCCCGGACTCGTCGACACCGCCACGGTCGATTCCGCGGCGCGGAAAATTCGCGCCGTCACCACCGGCGGCGCGGTCGACGATGCCCGCCACACCGGCGACGCGTCCACCGCCGGCCTGATCAAGCAAGCCGTTACCGAACGTGAGCAGCTCGAGCTGACCTACTACTCGCTCACTTCCGACGAGACGCGCACCCTCGAGGTCGACCCGGTGGACACGTTCCATCACGATGGCCAGACCTACCTGCGCGCCTGGGATAGCGGCACCCTCAAATTCTTCCGGTTCGATCGGATCAGGCAGGCATTGCTTATCGACGCCCCCTTGGCCACGCAGCACCCGCAAGCGCCAACGCTCGATCCGGCTGACCCATTCGGAGGCTTCGGCAGCCAGCTGGCGCACTTGCGCATCCGGCGCGATGCAACGTGGCTCGCCGACTACTGGGATCTGGATCTCGACGCCGATGAGCTCGCGGATCCGAGCGTGCAGTGGGTACGGGCAACGCTGCCATACGGCAGTGGAGACTGGCTGATTCGCTTCTGTTTGGGGCAAGCCGATCGGGTTGTGCTTGAACAGCCGGAAGAGCTCGCAGATGCTCTCCTTCACCGAGCAGGCTCCGCTTTGCGCGTGTTAGGATAATTCGACCGGCATCCAAAGCTGAGGAAGGGAAGCCAAATGCCGAATCTCGGGCCTACTGAAATTCTGATTATTCTTGCGATTGTGCTGCTGCTTTTCGGTGCGAACAAGCTGCCTGAGCTCGCGCGATCGATGGGCCGTTCCGCCCGCATCTTCAAGTCTGAGGTGAAGGAGATGCGCAAGGAAGATATGGAAGACGCTGCAATGGGCGCGGACGACGTGCGCCCGGAACCGGTTCGCCCGTCTGAGCTGCCGCCGGCATCGTACTCCCAGGAGACCCGCAGCACCGTGCAGAACCAGGCTCAGCCTGAGTCCTTCTGGGATCGCCCGGAAAGCCAGCCGCGTCGATAATCCATGGCGCGCCAGGACGCTCCCACCACAGCGCGCGCTGCCACACCTGGGAAGCCGGGCCGCGTCAAGAAGCAGCGTAAGCGTAAGAAGAACCCGCAAGGGGAGATGACGCTCGTCGAGCACCTTCAGGAGCTGCGCCGACGCGTTGTCATCTCGCTGATTGCGGTGGTCATCGGCACCATCATCGGCTTTATCTGGTACCAGAACTCCCCTCCGGGCATGATGCCTCTGGGCGAGATCATTCGCCGTCCGTACTGCAACCTGCCGCAAGAGCTGCGTGCAGACTTCACCGGTGACGAGAAGTGCCGCCTGCTTGCAACCGGGCCGTTCGAGATGTTCATGCTGCGCCTCAAAGTGGGCGCGCTCGCGGGTCTTGTCCTGTCGTCGCCAGTGTGGCTGCTGCAGATCTGGAACTTCATCACCCCGGGCCTGCACAAGAACGAGAAGCGCTACACGTTCTCCTTCGTGTTCTTCGCGGTGTTCCTCTTTGTTGCGGGCGCAATCCTGGCTTACTTCATTCTCGATCAGGGCTTGTACGTGCTCATGACCATGGGCTCTGAGGTGCAGGTCAGCGCCCTGACGGGTCAGAGCTATTACAACTTCTTGCTCGGCCTGATCATCGTGTTCGGCGTGAGCTTCGAGCTGCCGTTGATCATCATCATGCTCAACATCGCGGGCCTCCTGCAGTACGAGCACGTGCGGGGCAAGCGCCGGATCATCTGCGTTGGGCTGTTCGTCTTCGCCGCGTTTATGACCCCGGGCCAGGAGCCGTTCTCGATGGTGGTGCTTGGCGCGTCTATGTGCCTGCTGGTCGAGATCGCCTTCCAGTTCTGCCGCTTTAACGACAAGCGCAAGAACCGCGAGCGCCCGGACTGGATGGACGTGGACGACGAAGAAGCATCTGGACCGGTGAGCGCCTCTGGTCCGATCGGTGCATCCGGTTCGATTGAGCCCGCGGCACCCGTCGGCGCGTCCTCCGCAGCAGATCTTGGGCCGTCGTCGAAGATCGGTGTCGAGCCGGTGTCCGCGCCGCAGCCGGTCAGCGCATCCAAGCGCCCGGCAGATGAGTGGCGCACGGCCTCCCGGTACGGCGGCCAGTTCGACGACGTACTCTAGGGAGCATGTCAACTCCCTTCTTGGCAGAGTACGCGGCGTCGAAAAGCTTCCAGCTCGACCAGTTTCAGATCGAAGCCTGCGAGGCCGTGGAGGCGGACCGAGGCGTGCTGGTGTGCGCCCCGACCGGTTCCGGCAAGACCGTGGTGGGGGAGTTCGCAGTCGCACTCGCACTGTCGCGAGGCACGAAGTGTTTCTACACCACGCCGATTAAGGCGCTGAGCAACCAGAAGTACCACGACCTCGTTGCCGCGCACGGCGAGGACGCAGTGGGGCTGCTCACCGGCGACGTGAGCATCAATGGCTCCGCCGAGATCGTCGTGATGACCACCGAGGTCTTGCGCAACATGATCTACGCCGAGTCCCGCCAGCTCGACCGGCTCAGCCACGTGGTGATGGATGAAATCCACTACCTCGCGGACCTCGACCGCGGCGCGGTGTGGGAGGAGATCATCCTCAACCTCGACGACTCGGTGAACATCATCGGGCTCTCCGCGACGGTGTCCAACTCGGAAGAGTTCGGCGAGTGGCTGGCCACGGTGCGCGGCGACACCGCCGTGATTGTCTCCGACCACCGCCCGGTGCCGCTGAGCCAGTACATGATGGTCGGACGCAAAGTGTTCCCGCTCTTCGAGCCGGGCACCGACGGGCGCGTCAACCGCGAGCTCGAGCACGCCATCGCGCGCATAGAGGCAGGCAGTGCCGACGAGGGGCGCCGCGACTTCGAGGAAGGCAGGGGTTTCCGCTCCCGTGCCGCCGGGCGGCGTTCCGGGCACGAGCGCGGCCAGGACCGGATCCGCCCAGTTGGCCGCCCCGAGGTGGTTCAGACGCTCCAAGCGCGCGATATGCTGCCCGCCATCATCTTCATTTTCTCGCGCGCTGGATGCGACGGAGCGCTGTTCCAGTGCCTGCGCTCCCGCAAGGAGCTCACCACTCCCGATGAGCAAGAAGAGATCAAGAGCATTATCGACGACGGCGTGGAAGACATCCCCGCCGAGGATCTCGATGTCCTCAACTACCGTCAGCTGCGCACCGCGTGGACCCGGGGTTTTGCCGCCCACCACGCCGGCATGTTGCCAGCATTCAAGCACATCGTGGAGGAGCTGTTTGTCCGCGGCCTGGTGAAGGTGGTCTTCGCCACCGAAACGTTGGCGCTGGGCATCAACATGCCGGCACGCACCGTGGTGCTGGAGAAGCTGATCAAGTTCAACGGCGAAGCCCACGTTGACCTCACACCCGGGCAGTACACCCAGCTCACCGGGCGCGCGGGCAGGCGCGGGATCGACACAATAGGCAACGCCGTAGTGCAGTGGGCGCCAGCAATGGATCCGCGAGAGGTTGCGGGTCTTGCCTCCACCCGCACGTACCCGCTGATTTCACCGTTCACGCCGGGATACAACATGGCCATCAACATGCTGGGCATGAATGGCTTCGACGATTCAATCCGCCTCATTGAGCAGTCCTTCGCGCAGTTCCAAACCGACCGCTCGGTGGTCGGCGAGGTGCGCGACATCGAACGTCTTGAATCAAAGGTGGCAAAGCTTCGCACGCAGCTCGAGCGTGACATCGCTTCCTTCGCACCGCCTTCAAGCCCGGGCGAGAACCCCGCCGACGAGCTGGTGGAGTACCTCGAACTCCGCCGAGATCTCACCGAGGCGGAAAAGGAATCCCGCCGTGAATCGGTGGAGGACCGCCAGGTAGAGACTCGAAAGATTCTTGCGCGCCTGCAGGTCGGCGAAGTCATCGCCATTCCGGGCAAGAAGTATCCGGAGCTCGCCGCCGTCGTCCAACCGGCGGGCAAACCCGAGGACCCGCGCCCGTGGGTGACCACGGAGCGGGGCTGGTCGGGCCGCATCAGCGCCGACGCGTTCAAGAACCCGCCAATCCCGGTCGGCCGCATCAAGGTACCGCGACACATGCAAGACCAGCCGCGCCGCCACACCCGCAAGGTGGTCGACATGCTGCGCCGAGGCAACTTCAAAGCCCCGAAGAAAATGCGCACGCAGGCCCGCACTCGCCCGAACAAGCAGGTGCTCGCGCTGCGTGAGGCGATCCGCAACCACCCCGTGCACCACTGGCCAGCCACGGACCGCGAGATGCTCGCCCGCGTCGGCGAGGAGCTGGTGCGCGAGGAGCGCAAGCTGGCAAAGCTCTCGCGCCGCGTCGACGCGTCGACCGACACGTTGGGTCGCACGTTCGAACGCATCATCGGCCTGCTCACCGAGATGGACTACGTCGAGGTCATCGACGGCGAGCCGCAGGTGACCGAAGAGGGCGAACGCCTTGCACGCATCCACAACGTCTCCGACCTGCTCGTCGCGCAATGTCTCAAGCGGGGTATCTGGGATGCTCTCGACCCCGCCGAGCTTGCCGGGGTTGCCTCCATGGTGGTGTTTGAGAACCGCAAGGCCACAGGCGGCTCCCCGGAAGTCGCGACTGAGGCGATGGCGGACGCCATGAATGAGACCATGCGCATCTACAACGAGCTGGTCTCCGACGAGCAGCGCCACCAACTGCCGATCACCCGCATGCCGGACGCCGGATTCGCGCTCTCCATCCACCAGTGGACGGCCGGCGCGCCGCTGGGCTATGCTCTCGCAGCCGCAGCGGAGTCGGGCGCCGAACTCACCGCTGGCGACTTTGTGCGCTGGTGCCGTCAGGTCATCGACTTGCTCGAGCAGGTGCACAACACGGGCTACTCGGACGAGATCCGCCGCAACGCCAACCGCGCCATCGACGCGATTCGCCGCGGTGTCGTCGCCATCGGCAACTAGAGTTCGCCAGAGCTCAATGCTTATCGACGATCCGTTGCACCGCCTCAGCATCCACCAACGACACCGTTGCCATCCCGAGGTTCACGCCGAAGAGTTCCAGGATGAGTGATTGGACGGCGACGACGTGGCCGTCGACAAGCACTGGGCCCCCTGAGTCACCCTTGACTGCCCGCGGAGAGTTAAGGATGATCCCTGCCGGTCGCACGATGGTGGCGAGCGAGCGCGACGCGGCGATCGGCAGTGAGGTGATGTAGCGGCCTACGCGGCCCGCGGGCTGCGCTGCGGCTCCGCCGAAACCGAGGGTGACGGTCGGGGCGAGCGGGCCCGGAGGCGGCCCGAAGGTGGGGAACTCGTCGATGCCGCGAATAGGTTTGCTGAGCTTCACGACGGCGATGTCGGTGCCGGGAAGGCGGTCGAGCTGCGCAATTCGGCGGCGCTGACCTGCGACAAAACAGGTAACGGACGAGAGGGTGTCTTCCCTGGACCTGAAGTAGTGCGCGCAGGTGAGCACCGATTGGGACCCGATCAATGTGCCAGTGCAGTATCCGCCGGAGCCGGCGAGCTTGGCGATGTGAGCGGGGGAGAGGAGCACGGAGAGCAGTCTATCCACCTACGATGAATCCATGCCGTATTTCGACAATGGCGTATATGAGACACGCCGCCGAGCGCTTGCCGAAGCAGTTGCAGCCGCAGGGATTGGCGGAGTGGTGTTGGGCACCGGCGCGGAGTTCGAGTACCTGACCGGCTCGGCGATGCACTCGCACGAGCGGCTGACTGCGTTTGTGGCGGGACCGGGCGGATTCCGGGTGGTGGCACCGATGACGGACGTGGCGACGCTGTGCCATGAGGCCGCGCTGGATGGGGTTGAAGTCGTTGGGTGGCGCGATGGGGACAACCCGTACGCCTTGGTGAAGTCGTGGGTGGGCGACGGTGTCGTCGAGCTCGGTGCGTCGCTGACTGCGGACCACGTTTTCGAACTCCAGGCGCGGGTGCCAACTCGTGCGCTTTCTCCCGGAGTGCGTTCCTGCTTCTTGGTGAAGGACGCCGGTGAGGTCGCCGAATTGACGCGTGCGGGCGAGGCAATCGACGCGGTGCACGCCCGCGTGCCAGAGCTGCTCGTGCCCGGCGCGACTGAGATCGCAGTAGCAGACCAGCTCCGCGAACTCATCGAAGCTCAGCATGTTCGCGCTGACTTCGTCATTGTGGGCTCCGGGCCCAACGGGGCGAACCCGCACCACGACTTTTCGGATCGGGTGCTGGAGTCTGGAGATCCGGTGGTGGTGGATATCGGCGGCACCTTGGACTCGGGCTATCACTCCGACTGCACCCGCACGTACGTGGTGCGTGGCGTAGATGGGTCAGATGGGGCAGATGGCGAGGTAGATCCAGAGTTCCTCACCGCGTACGAGGTGCTGCACCGCGCCCAGCAGGCCGCGGTGGAGGCAGCCCGGCCGGGGATGACCGCCGGTGAACTCGATGCGGTTGCTCGCGACATCATCACGCAGGGTGGTTACGGCAGGTTTTTCACCCACCGTCTCGGTCACGGCATTGGGCTTGCGGTGCACGAGGCACCATTCATCATCGACGGCAGCGACGTAGTGCTCGAAGAAGGCATGGTCTTCTCGATCGAGCCGGGCATCTACGTCCCTGGCAGGTGGGGTATGCGCATCGAAGACATCGTCCAGCTTGGCGCCGCTGCAGCGGTCCCGCTGAACCACCAGCCGAGGGAGGTTGCGCATGGGTAGGGCTCGGCGCGAAATGAGCGACGGCACCATCCTGCTGCTCGGTGCGACAAGCGACATCGGCGGGGAAGTGGCCACACGCCTGTGCGCTGGCCGGGATGTGGTCGCCGCGCTGCGGAATGTGGCGGTTCAAGGTGCCGTCGAAAAGCGATTGATCGATGCTGGAGCCCGATCCGTGCGGGTGGTGGAGTTTGAGGCGACCGACCTCGCCTCACACCGTGCGCTCGTAGAGTCCGTAGAGTACCTGACCACTGCGATCGTGGCGTTCGGGATTTTGGGCGACCAGGCCCGTGCGGAGCAGAACGAGGGTGAGGCGGTGCGCATCGCCGAGGTGGACTACCTCGCGCAGGTCTCGATGCTCACAGTGCTTGCCGACGCCATGGAGCGCGGCGAGATCTTTGCGTTTTCCTCGATCGCTGGGTGGCGGGCTCGGCGCGCAAACTATGTTTATGGATCGACGAAGGCTGGCCTCGACGCGTTCTGCCAGGGGTTGGCGGATCGCTTGCACGGCAGCGCGCTACATTTGATTACGGCTCGACCCGGGTTTGTCATTGGTTCGATGACCGCGGGCATGAAGCCGGCGGTGATGTCGGTGACCCCTGACCAGGTCGCTGACTCGGTAGTGGAGGCTGCCGGGCGAGCCACGGCGCGCGGTCGAAGTGTAACCGTGTGGATCCCACGCCCGTTAGCAGTGCTGGCGATGGTGATGCGGCTTGTGCCGCGTCCGATCTGGCGGCACATGCCGCGGTAGGTGCGATGTTTGGACCAGTGGCGCGGACATGCGCCGGATTCGTGCTGGGGCTTGTGCATGAGCGTCCCGTAACCGATCCCGAGTTCGAGGTGGCGACGTGGCTTACTGGCCTGCGACCGGGCACGCTGCTGGACGCGACTCGGGTGGAGCCGGTCGGGTTGAGGACGCTGGTAAACCCTGCAGACGCGTGGCGGATTTCTTACGCCACATCCGATCGGCGCAGCCGCATCCTTACCGCGACCGGTGTCGTGTTGCGGTCGCGCACGCCGTGGAAAGGGGCCGGGCCGCGGCCGACGGTGGCGTTCGCCCCATCCACCCAAGGAGTAGCGCCGCGCTGCGATCCCTCCTACACCTGCACCGTGGGGGTTGCGGTGCGCAGCCGCCCGGTAGATCTCATCGCCGCCTACGAGCAACCGGCAATCAATCTGCTGTTGGCCTCGGGTGCCAACGTGGTCGTGAGCGATCACCCGCGCGATCCGGAGGGCAACGTGCAGATGTATTGCGACCATGTCTCCTCAGCGCGTGCGCTTGCGGACGCGGTGCTTGCGGCCCGTGAGTTGGGGATTGGCACGGACAACCTCGGCCTGTGGGGATTCTCCCAGGGCGGCGGTGCGGTCGGTGCGTGGCTGGAGGAGCCGGAGTACGCCCCCGAACTGCAGCCGCTTGCGGCGGTGGTTGGTGCCCCACCGGCCGATCTGACGGCCATGCTCAAGCACGTCTACGGCGCGTTAGCTTCCGTGGTGATCCTGTATGCGGTCGCCGGAATGATGGCTGCGGATTCTCGCATTGCGGCTGAGCTTGCGCCGCACCTGAGCGCTAAGGGCGTGGAAGCGGTGCTCGCCGAGGCGAGCATGTGCGCTGTCGGAGCGGTGCTGCACCGCCCCTGGGCGTCGACTAGCGATTGGACGACCAGCGGGGTGCCGATGGCCGAGCTTCTCGACGACCTGCCGGCCACCTCCGCCTACCTCGACGCTGCAACGCTGGGGCTGCGCGCTCCGCTGCGAATTCCGATCCGGCTGTGGGCGTCAAAGCACGACGACCTTGTGCCGTTTTCCACCGTGCAGGATTTGGCTCGCGCCTGGAATGTGCCGCTGCAGGCCAGGAACTTCCCGCGGGTGCTGGGCCGCACCGGGTTGAGCCATTTTGGGCCGTACTTCACGCACCTCGCGGGTGATGCGAAATGGCTTGTGCGTCACCTCGCCGGGTAGTCTGAGCCGCATGCCGCTGCTTCTCTTCGCGTACTTTGCCGTTGAAGTCCTAGCGTTCATCGGTGTCGCCAAACTCATCGGTGTCGGGTGGGCCTTTCTCGCGCTATTCGCCCTGATGGTGTTCGGGATCTTGGCTGCGAACCTTTCGCTGCGCTCCACGTTTGCCTCTGCGGCGCGTGGGCGATCATCCGTCGGCAAGCTTGCGGGGGACTCGGCGATCCTGCTGGTGGGGTGGGTGTTGTGTGTGCTGCCCGGTTTCGTCAGCACGGCAATTGGTCTGCTCATGATCTTCCCACCCACTCGTGCGCTGATGCGACGCAGTTTGAACGCCAGCGTCCAGCAATCGATGGAGAACTTCAGCGTGCGTCTCTACGAATCCTCGCCAATGTCGCAGCGGCGCACGAGCTACGGGACGTTCACCCAGCCCAGCAACACCGCCAGCGAGCCGTCCGGTGCCGCACAGCGCGAATCGCAGCCCGACCACGAGGTGATCGATGCGGACGAGCTCGAGCGCTGGTACCGCATGGACAGCAACGAGCGTCCGAAGCCAAACGACGACCCACGTAATGGACACCGCGATGAGCGCGGCGACGGGCACCGCGAGGGTTAGAGCATGACCGCGTTTCTACGCTTCGGGCTCGCCGCCATTTCCGGCTGGCTGGTATACCTCTCGTACGAGCCGATCGGCTATTGGTGGGCAGCGCTGCTCGGCATCGCGCTGTTCTATTTCGTGCTCATGCCGTGGCCGCGCTCGGCGACCCGTGCGCTTGGTATGGCGGGCGAGGCCCAGGAGCGTCCCACCGGCCGCTTCGGCGCGCTGCTCGGGTTCACGCACACCGTGTTCTGTTACCTGTTCCTGCTGCCGTGGATCGGTGAGTTTGTCGGGGCGATGCCCTATGTCGCGCTCTCGATCACGCTGGCGCTCTACGGGATCATCACCGGTGTCTTCGGCGTGCTGGTGGCCAGGTGGCGCTACGGATTCGTTGCGTTCTCGTTGGTGTACGTCGCAGTTGAGTTCCTCCGTTCGTCGTTCCCGTTCGGCGGATTTTCGTGGGTGCGGTTGGCGTGGGGCCAGATCGACGGCCCACTGGCCAACCTTGCGGCCTGGGGTGGGCCAGTGTTGGTTACCTTGGCGGCGGTACTTGTCGGGGTGGGCGTGGTAGCGCTTGTCGTCACTCGCGGAGCGCAGCGCCTCACCGCCGCGGCGTGCGTTGCGCTCCCTCTGCTTCTCGGCCTCGCTGCAGGAGCCGGTGTGAACCTTGATTCGCACACCACGGGCGAAGTTCGCGCCGCAGCGGTGCAGGGCAATGTCCCGCGAATGGGCCTGGACTTTAACGCGCAACGCCGCGCCGTGCTGGCAAACCACGTCAACCAGACCATCCAGCTTGGCGAGGAAGCTCGCGCAGCGGGGACCCCGCTAGATCTCGTGATCTGGCCGGAGAACGCCTCGGATGTCAACCCCTTCATGGATTCCGACGCCGCAGCGCTTATCGACGAAGCAGTGAGCGCTATCAACGCACCGCTGCTCGTCGGCACCCTGACCCGCGATGAGGTCGGCGCCCGCAACACTATGGTCGTTTTCGACCCGGAGACCGGGCCAGGGGACTACCACCACAAGCGCTTCTTGCAGCCGTTCGGAGAATACATGCCGATGCGCGATTTCTTCCGCAACTTCTCGGATCTCGTTGACCTTGCCGGCGATTTCAAACCTGGCGATGGTCCGGGAGTGGTGCGCATGGGCAATGTCATGGTGGGCGTTGCCACTTGCTACGAAGTTGCGGAGGACCCCGCCTACCGCCTGGCCGTGCGAAACGGTGCGCAACTGCTGGCAACCCCGACCAACAACGCCACCTTCGGGTTCACGGACATGACCTACCAACAGTTGGCGATGAGCCGAATGCGCGCGATTGAACTGGATCGCGCCGTTATCGTCGCGGCGACCTCCGGTGTCTCCGCCATCGTGCACCCAGACGGCACGGTGTCCCAACACTCGGAAATCTTCCAACCAGCGCGTCTGGTCGAGGACCTGCCACTGCGGGATCGCATCACACCCGCAGTCAAAATCGGCGCGCCCCTTGAATGGGTGCTTGTCGCGCTCGGCATTGCAACCATGGTTGGGGCGATCATTGCTTCCCGTCGCGGGTATGCTGCTTGAAGGCTAAGTCGAAGAACAATAAGGAGTCCACACCGTGTCGACGACCCTGGTAATCATTCCGACGTACAACGAGGTCGAGAACCTGCCCCTGATCGTCGGCCGTGTTCTGGATGCCACCCCCGAAGTTGACGTGCTCGTTGTGGACGACAACTCCCCGGACGGCACGGGTGAGAAGGCGGACGAGCTTGCGAACGCCCACCCGGAAGTGCACGTGCTGCACCGCGGAGGAAAAGAGGGTCTCCTGGCCGCGTACCGCGCTGGCTTCCGCTGGGGTCTGGAGCGCGAGTACGAAGTCATCTGCCAGATGGATGCGGATGGCTCGCACGCGCCAGAGGAGCTCGAGTTGCTTCTCGACGAAATCGCGGCCGGCGCCGACCTGGTCATCGGCTCCCGCTACGTCGAGGGTGGGGAAGTGAAGAACTGGCCGCAGCGCCGCCTCCTGCTGTCCAAGTTCGGCAACCGCTACATTGCTTTGTCGCTGGGTGAGGATGTGCTGGATATGACCGCCGGGTACCGCGCGATGCGCCGCGAGGTGCTTGAAGGGATTGACCTCGACGCGCTGTCATCCAAGGGCTACATCTTCCAGGCCGAACTGGCGTACCGGGCGATCAATGCGGGCTTCGATGTGCGTGAAGTTCCCGTCACTTTTGAGGATCGCAAGCTGGGCAAGTCCAAGCTGGACGCGAGCTTCGCCGCTGCCTCACTCACGGAGGTCACCAAGTGGGGCGTCGCAGACAAGGCCAGCAAGATTGCCGAGATGGCGAAGCAAATGAGCGGTCTCGCTCGGTACGAGTACGACTACTCCGGCCTGCCAAAGCTAGGACAGCGGATCAGCGAGGTGCCGGAGGCTGTGGTGAACATGGTTTCCGAGTTCTCGAAGCTGGCGAAGCACGAGATGCAGAACTCCCGACTATTCGGCAATAGGCGCTAGCAGAACGCCGCATACAAAAAGCCAGCGCCTTTATCGGGCGCTGGCTTTTCCAGGTGCTCAGGGTGCCTACTAGGCGTTCGAACCCTCTGCAGCCTGCTGTTCTTGCTGCTCCTTGGCAATGCGCGCAGCGTTGCGGCGGCGCTTGCGAAGCTGCTCGAGGCGCTCTTCGAGAAGAACGTCGAGTTCCTCGATGGTGCGACGCTCGCGCAACATGTCCCAGTGGGTCCGCGGCGGCTTGGCTGGTTTTGCCTCAACGCCTTCACCCTCCATGAGGGTGCCAACCTGACCGTTCTTGCACATCCACTCTTCGGGAATCTCCGCGTCGTCTGCGAAAGGTACCTCGAACACCTCGCCGTTGGGAGTCCGGTACTTCGCCATCTGGCGCGGTGCGAGGTCGTGGTCGCGGTCCGTCTCGTAGCTCACTGCGCCCATGCGGCTTCCGCGCAAAACCCGATCAGCCATGCTGTCTGCTCTTCCTTCCCTCGGTACACGAAAAGTGCGGTCGATACAGTATAACGATGCTCGGTCAGGCTTTGTTCCCTGAGATGGGGCTTTTCTGAAACGGTGTATTAGACTTCTCGGGCATGGCGGGTTACGCGAATACTTCTGGTCGGCCCGCTCCAGTGTGCCAGTGGTGCGGCAAAGAACTTGCTGAACAGCAGGGGAGAGGTCGGCGCCGAAAGTTCTGTGGGCCTTCCTGCAAGCAGCGCGCCTACGAGCAGCGCCACAACATTGCGGGTACCAGTGTCGCGGAGGGATCCGTAATCTTGCGGCCCGAGCGCGTTGCGGCACTGCGTGATGAGTTGTATGAACTCCGGTGCGCTGCAGAAGATATCCGCACGGCAGCGGAAGAGGACGCGGATGCCGCTGAAATTCGTCACTTGTGTGACGAATTAGTCGAAATGGCACTCCAGATCGAGAAACTGAGGTAGATGGTTCATGGCAGCGAAGCCGAATGCACGGTCACGGAAAACCACGGCACTTGTGGTCGCCGGTTCAATCTTCATCGTGGTCGCCGTGCTCGTCGCAATGGTGCCATTGATGCTCAACCTGTTTGGAGGCGGCGGCGTGAAGACCGAAGGGATTGACGCCCAATCCGTGAAGCCCGCGAGCACAGACATCGACGGCGAGTGGACGGTAACCAACCGACCGGGAACGAATCACTCATCGGCTGGATTTACCTTCGACGAAGTGCTGCCCGGCGAGCGACGCACGACATCGGGATCGACGAAGGGCGTCAGCGGCACGGTGACTATCGAGGGCGGAACGCTTACCGCAGGCGAAATCGAGGTGGACATGACGACGATCACCTCAGATAGCGATGTGCGCGATAACAACGTGCGTCGCAAGATCTTTCTTACGGACCAATATCCGAACGCAACGTTCCAGGTGTCCGAGCCGGCGGATCTCTCGGGCGTGCCTGCGGATGGCTCAGTCGCACAGGTTGAGCTCACCGGAGATCTCACGATCATGGACGAGACGAACGAGATCACCGAGACGTTTGATGTGGCTCGTTCCGGCGATCGGTTGCTCGTAGCCGGCGACATCCACGTCAACCGCCTGGACTACGGGGTGGAAACGCCGGATTTCGTCGCGGCGACCATCGCCGAGGAAGGCGAGATCAACATCCGCATCAACATGGGTAAATAAATCTCTATTAACGTCACTTGACGTAATTACAGCCTTACTGCGGGCCATGCCGGCACATGGTTCAATACGGATATTTGTCCGATAATGTACATTATGTCAACTAACTCGGAGGGTGGCCTGCCTCCGAGTCCATCGCCGCCGTGCTCGAGCGCGCGTCGCGTCCGCAAACCTCTCTCGCCTAGCCAGCAATTGCTTATCGACGGCCCCTTCGACTCCGCGGGACCAATGTCAGCTGCGTGAGGTTGAGCATGCCAAGGCGTGCCAGCGCTTCGCGCAGCGCGAACTGCCAGGTCCACAGCCTGCGGTACACGGGGTCGAAGCCGTCGGCGGCGGCATCACGAGCTCTGCCGTCGAAGGTCGTGCGCTGCAGCGACAGCGACGCCACGAGGTGCTCGGGCGCGCGCGTCTCGGAGATCACACGCAAACCAGTATGGCGGTCGACGAGCCTCGCCAACTCCTCCGGCGTGGCGAAGCTTAAGCCGGGCCAGATGTACGCGCGCAGGCTTTCAAGGGCGGCGTTCGCCGCCGGGGTCATTGTTTCGGTGCGGACAATGGTTTGCATGGCCACTCGCCCACCGGGTGCGAGCACAGCGTCGATACCGGCCAAGTAGCTGGCCTTGCTCCGGGGCGACAACGTCTCCAGATACTCGGCCGAGATGATCGCATCGAATGCGCCAACGGTCGAGTTGAGTTCATCCGGGCTCATGACTCGCACCGCGTCGGCTGCGCCGGCAAATACGAGTAACTCCTTTAGCGTCCGTGCGTCGCCTGTCTCGGACACCACGCAATCAACGGTGGCACCGAGCCGTATTGCGGCGAGTGGTAGCGCTCCACCCGGTACAGGAGACACAAGCAGATGCGTGCCTGACTGCGTATGAGCCGCCTCCAGGAGCATTTCCGCACTTCTTGTCTGGGCGTCAGCAAGGTCCTGCCGCATCGTATTCAGCGGGGCGCCGAACTCAGTGATGTCCACGTAGTGGCGCGCGGGTTCACTCCGCTTGCCTGCCCCGCGCGCCCACGATTTCACTATGACGCGCTCAGTGGTCGGGACACCGGTGGCGAAATGCCCCTGGAACGGACTCATGCCGTCACCCGAGTAGTGCGCGACGAGCGACGCTGGAGGCTCCCCGCTACTGGCCCCACTCGACGGTTTGAGACGGATGGTTTTAGGGCGGTAGTTGGCGGTAATGAGCGCTGCCAAGACGTCGACAAGCTTATGCGAGGAGGCGGTGCGCCACTCTCCTGCCAGGTAGCCTTCCGCAAGCCCGACCCAACCGTTAACCGCAATGCGGGAGAAGAGCTCCGCATAGTCGACGATGAGATCGGCATTGTTCCCGTCGAAGGTGAGGCCCGCGGCGCTGACCGCCCGCGCGAACGTCGACTCGGCCCGCCGCGCGCGCATTGTGGTCGTCGCAACGTCCGGAAGAGTGGCAATCCCAGGCCATCGATCGGGGTCGATGGTAGCTAGATGATCTCCCGGTCGCGCTCTGCCTGTCACGCGGCTCATGCTAGCGCCCACGCACGGTGACACCGTTTAGCCACGTCGAGGGCGCCTGTGGCGAATCCCACTCAGGGGCGTACTATCGACGAGGGTATTTTGATTCGTTGTTTCCAAGGAGATCCAAAACCATGGCAGACAAGCCATTTCGCCCTGCTGGTAACCGCCACCACGTTGTGATTGTCGGTGCCGGCTTCGGCGGCCTCTACGCTGCTCGCGAGCTCGCGGACGCAGACGTGGACATCACGTTGATCAACCGCACCGACCACCACCTGTTCCCGCCTTTGCTCTACCAGGTGGCCACCGGCCTGCTTTCCTCCGGCGAGATCGGTGTGTCGCTTCGCCAGCTCACTCGCGGTCAGAAGAATCTCCGAGTGGTGCGCGGCGATGTGCAGGACATCGACTCTTCGGCACAGGTCGTCGTCGCTGTGGATGAGGATAATGAGTACCGCTACGAGTACGACTCTCTGATCATCGCCGCTGGTGCCGGGCAGTCCTACTTTGGCAACGACCACTTCGCCGAGTTCGCGCCGGGTTTGAAGACGCTCGATGACGCGTTTGAGATCCGTGCCCGCATCATGGACGCCTTCGAGCGTGCCGAGCTCACTGACTCCGCAGAAGAGCGCGAGCGGCTGCTCACCTTCGTCATCGTCGGTGCCGGCCCGACCGGTGTCGAGATGGCTGGTCAGATCGCGGAGCTTGCCCACCGCTCGTTTAAGAAGGGTGAGTACTCGTTCAGCCCCGATTCCGCGAAGATCGTCCTCATCGACGGCATGGCGCAGGTTCTGCCGCCGTTCGGCAAACGCCTGGGCAAAAAGGCTCAGCGCCAGCTCGAACGCGAGGGCGTGACCATCGTGCTCAACTCGATGGTCACCAACGTCGACGAGAAGTCCGTCACCTACAAGAACACGAAGACCGAGGAAGAGACGACTGTCGAGGCCGAGACCAAGATCTGGTCCGCGGGTGTAGAGGCCTCCCCGCTCGGCCGCATCATCGGGGAGCAGGCTGGCGTTGAGGTACCGCGTAACGGCAAGGTACCGGTGAACCCGGACTGCACCGTGGGCGAGCTGCGCAACGTTTTCGTTGTCGGCGACATGATGCAGCTGGACAAGCTGCCGGGTGTGGCTCAGGTTGCCATCCAGTCCGGCGAGTACGCAGCGCGCATCATCAAGGAGCAGGTCGAACACGACGTTGCTCCCCAGGATCGCGAGCCGTTCTCCTACTTCGACAAGGGCTCGATGGCCATCATCTCCCGCTTCAATGCAGTGGTGAAGATGGGCAAGGTTGAGTTCACCGGTTTCATTGGCTGGCTGATGTGGCTCTTCGTGCACGTGCAGTTCCTCCAGGGCCTGCGCAACCGCGTTGTGGCCTCGTTCACCTGGCTGCTGAACGCTGTTAACCCGCGGCGCTACAACCTGGTCACCACCAATGGCCAGTTGGAGCAGCGCCTAGCGCGGGGCAACGCAAGCGTCGATAAGCAATAGCTCCTTTCCCCACCGAC
This sequence comes from Corynebacterium glaucum, assembly GCF_002287505.1. Classification (GTDB taxonomy): domain Bacteria; phylum Actinomycetota; class Actinomycetes; order Mycobacteriales; family Mycobacteriaceae; genus Corynebacterium; species Corynebacterium glaucum. The sequence continues at coordinate 1,279,585 of NZ_CP019688.1, read as the reverse complement.
CGCCCGGTGACCGGCCCAGAGCCTGACACCGGGCGGTTTCTTGTGTGCCTAAAGTCACTTGTTAAGTAGCACCAAAGAGAATGTCACTCACCTACACTGATTCATAAGCGGCGAGCGCTTTAAAAAATGAAAATACGTATGGGTAAGCGCAGCCGCCGGAGCACACAAGATCAACAACGTGAAGGACCGTGCAACTGTGACTATCGCTACAGAGCCGCAAACTCAGAACCAGGCGTGGGAAGGCTTCACACCTGGTCCGTGGATGGAAGAGATTGACGTTCGCGATTTCATCCAACGCAACTACACCCCCTACGACGGGGACGCTTCGTTCCTCGAAGGCGCAACTGAAAAAACGCTGCGCCTCTGGGACCACCTGGACAAGAACTACCTGGCCGTCGAGCGCGAGCGACGTGTATACGACGTAGACACCGAGACCCCGGCTGACATTGACGCGTTCGAGCCCGGCTACATCTCCGAGGACGACGATGTCATCGTCGGCCTGCAGACGGACACCCCGACCAAGCGCGCCATGATGCCGAACGGTGGCTGGCGCATGGTCGAGCAGGCTATCAACGAGGCCGGCAAAGAGGTCAACCCGGATGTGAAGAAGATCTTCACCCAGTACCGCAAGACCCACAACGACGCGGTCTTCGACATTTACACCCCGCGCATCCGTGCCGCGCGTTCCTCGCACATCGTGACCGGCTTGCCGGATGCATACGGCCGCGGCCGCATCATTGGCGACTACCGACGGGTGGCGCTCTACGGCGTCGACAAGCTCATCGAGGACAAGCTCCGTGCCAAGGATGCTTCCATGCAGAACGGCTTCTCCGAGCACTGGGCGCGCTACCGCGAGGAGCACTCCGAGCAAATCAAGGCGCTAAAGAAGCTCAAGAAGATGGCCGCAGACTACGGCTTCGACATCTCGGGGCCTGCGACCAACGCCAAGGAAGCCGTCCAGTGGACCTACTTCGGCTACCTCGCCTCGGTCAAGAGCCAGGACGGCGCGGCAATGTCCATCGGCCGCCTCTCCCCTTTCCTGGACGCGTACTTCGAGCGCGACCTTGCGAACGGCACGCTCACTGAGGTTGAGGCTCAGGAGATCATCGATGCCCTGGTGATCAAGCTGCGCATAGTGCGCTTCCTGCGCACCGAAGACTACGACCAGATCTTCTCCGGCGACCCATACTGGGCAACCTGGTCCGATGCTGGCTTCTCCGAAGACGGACGCCACCAGGTGACCAAGACCGCGTTCCGTTTGCTGCAAACACTGCGCAACCTGGGTCCGGCTCCGGAACCGAACATCACCATCTTCTGGGATCCGTCCCTTCCGGAGGGCTACAAGGAGTTCTGCGCCGCGATCTCGATTGAAACCTCGTCGCTGCAGTACGAGTCTGACAAGCAGATTCGCGACATGTGGGGCGACGACGCTGCGATCGCCTGCTGTGTCTCGCCGATGAAGGTGGGCAAGCAGATGCAGTTCTTCGGCGCTCGCGTGAACGCCGCGAAGGCGCTGCTGTACGCCATTAACGGTGGCCGCGACGAAGTCAGTGGCAAGCAGATTACCGACGGCAACCACACCCCGATCGAGGGCGACGGCCCACTGGACTTCGACGAGGTCTGGCAGAAGTATGAGGAGATGCTCGACTGGGTCGTTGGCACCTACGTTGAAGCGTTGAACATCATCCACTACTGCCACGACCGCTACGCCTACGAGTCCATCGAGATGGCGCTGCACGACTCCGACATCATCCGCACCATGGGCTGCGGCATTGCGGGTCTTTCGATCGTGGCCGACTCGCTCAGCGCCATCAAGTACGCCAAGGTGTTCCCGGTGCGCGACGAGACCGGCCTGGTTGTCGACTACGTCACTGAGGGTGAGTTCCCGTTCTACGGCAACGACGACGACCGCGCGGACGACATCGCTGCAACCGTGGTGCACACGGTGATGCAGAAGATTAAGTCCATCCCGATGTACCGCGACGCGATCCCGACGCAGTCGGTGCTGACGATTACGTCCAACGTGGTCTACGGCAAGGCCACCGGCTCGTTCCCCTCTGGTCACAAGGCCGGCACCCCGTTCGCACCTGGTGCGAACCCGGAGAACGGCGCCGACAACCACGGCATGGTCGCCTCCATGCTGTCCGTGGGCAAGCTCGACTACAACGACGCGCTCGACGGCATTTCGCTGACCAACACCATCACCCCGGCTGGCCTTGGCCGCAACAAGGACGAGCAGGTAGCTAACCTGGTCGGTGTCCTCGACGCGGGCTTCATCATGGAGAACGCCGACACCACCATTCAGCCGGCCTAACCCAAGTTTTCCCATCCACCTACCCACTCAAGAAGGAGTACACCCAACATGTCCACCCCTACCTTTGACCAGCGTCTCGAGAGCATGCGCGCATCCCGCGCGGCCAACAACATGGAGTCCGGCCTCTACCACGCCAACATCAACGTGCTGGATGAGTCCACGCTCGAAGACGCTATGGAGCACCCGGAAAACTACCCGAACCTGACCGTGCGCGTGTCCGGCTACGCCGTGAACTTTGTCAAGCTGACGAAGGAGCAGCAGCGCGACGTCATTTCCCGTACCTTCCACCAGGGTGCCTAAGCCTATGGCGAACGACGGAACGAGCGGCGTCGTCACGCTTCAGCCTGAACAGGGTGAACGCGTGCGCGGCGTCGCCGCCGGTTTAGGCGGACTTTCTACCGATGATCTCGAGATCACCCGTCCAGAGCTTCTCGACGCTCGGCGGACTGGCGACATTGGTCTCATCCACTCCTGGGAGCTGGTCACTGCTGTCGACGGCCCAGGCACCCGCATGACCCTCTTTCTTTCTGGTTGCCCGCTGCGGTGCAAGTTCTGCCACAACCCGGACACCATGGAAATGAAGGAAGGCACGCTCGAACACATCGACGACGTGGTGAAGCGGATCCTGCGCTACAAGCCCGTGTTCAACGCTTCTGGTGGCGGTCTCACGCTTTCCGGAGGTGAGCCGCTGTTCCAGATCGCGTTTACGCGTCGGCTGTTGAAGGCGGTTCACGACGCCGGCGTGCACACCACCGTTGATACCTCGGGGTTCCTCGGTTCGCGCTTGACGGATGAGGATCTGGACAACATCGACCTCTTCCTGCTCGACGTGAAGTCGGGCGACCCAGATACATACGAACACGTCACCGCCCGCCAGTTGCAGCCGACGATCGACTTCGGCGACCGGCTCCACGCCAAGGGCAAGAAGGCGTGGGTCCGATTCGTCCTCGTTCCCGGTTTGACCGATGCAGAGGACAACGTGCAGCAAGTTGCCGACATTGTTGCGCGGTGGAAGGGCACCGTGGAACGTGTCGAGGTACTGCCGTTCCACAACATGGGCGCGGACAAATGGGAGAAGATCGGCCTTGACTACGAGCTGAAGGACGTGACTCCCCCATCCGCGGAGTCTGTCGAGCATGTGCGTTCAGTCTTTCGCTCGCGTGGCCTGACGGTTTTCTAACCGTCACCCACCGCGTAGTATCACCTACGTCGAGCGCGCCCCGGGTGCGCAATCTAAAGCCGCACAGGGGCCCGCGCCGTAAGGGCCACACACGCCCCTCGCACGAGTGAAAGGGGGCTGAACGCCCATGCCACCACGCATCCCACTCACCCGCCCACGGCCGAAGAAATCTCAGCCCCCGGCCCGCAAGCCCATCCCGGTGCCGATTGAACGCTCGATCGATTTTTGCCGCGTCTTCGTCGATGGCACCGGGTTGCCCCAAAACTTCCGCGTCGCGGAAGCCATCGAATTGGTGAACCAGCACGAGAATGCGTTTGTATGGCTGTCGCTCAAGGCTCCAAACATCGAACAGATGGAGCGCCTCGCGGAGCTCTTTGACATCCATGACCTGATCGTTGATGACATCGTGGATGCACACCAGCGCCCCAAGATCGAGCGCTACGACGAACAGCTTTTCATGGTGGTGCGCTCCGTCCACTACCGCGACGACGAAGAAGTCGCTGACGCCCGCGAGATCATTTCCACGGGCGAGGTACAGGTCGTGACCGGGCCGAAGTTCGCGATCACGATTCGCCACAACGCCCCCATGCCTGATCTCACCGCATCTCTGGAAGAGGAGGAAGAGGTCGCGCAGGTCGGGCCCGTCGCTGTGTCCTGGGTCGTTGCCAACCACCTGGTAGACGCTTACCTCCGCGTCGCGGAATACCTGAGCCAGGACGTCGATGAGCTAGAGAACGAGGTCTTCACCCCGAAACGCCAGATCAACATCGACAAGATCTACAACTACAAGCGCGAGATCTTGGAGATGCGCCACGCGATTGACCCGCTCAGCCCAGCACTGCGCTCAGGGATGATCAACCACAAGGATCTCCTGCGCAAGCCTCTGCGGTCCTATTTCCGAGACGTGCAGGACAACGCCACGATCGCATCTGACCGCATCTCCGGATTCGACGAGCGACTGTCGTCCCTGCTCGACGCTTCTGTTGCCAAAGTGAGCATGCAGCAGAACGCGGACATGCGCACCATCTCGGCCGTGGTCGGCATGGCGGCCGCGCCGACCATGATCGCCGGCATCTACGGCATGAACTTCGAGTACATGCCGGAGCTCGGATGGAAGTACGGGTACACGGTCGTCCTGATCATCATGTTCGGGGTCATGGCGGCGATGTTCTGGTGGTTCCGCCGTAACCACTGGCTCTAAAACGCAAAGCTAGCTCAGGATCATAAGCTTGAGGTTTGTCACGGCGACCAGCTTGTCCCCGTTGCGCATTTCAATGCGCCACAGGTGGGTGCTGCGCCCAACGTGCACCGGAGTGGCCACCGCCTCGATCCGCCCCTGTGTCACACTGCTGAGCAGGTCGGTGTTGTTGCTCATCCCCACCACCAGCTTTCCGCTGGTCACAATCGCAGCGGCAGAGCCCAGCGTCTCACCAATGGAGGCGTAGACACCACCGTTGACAATGCCTGCGGCCTGCAGGTGGTGTGGCTCAACATCCACGTAGCACTCCAGTCTCTCGCTGGAGCAGTACGTGATCACCATGCCGATGTGCTGCGCAAATCCGGTATTTTCCGCATTCAAAGCGGCAAGTTCTGCATCGTTGAGCGGCTCGGGTCCCACCGGTTGATTCAGGTCACGCAGTGTCATGAACTCACTCTACGATGCTCCTGACGCGCACGTCCGGCGTAGAGTTTTGGTCATGACTCAACCCGCGAACTCTCCCGAAACCCCCTCCCCCGAGCACGCAGACAGCCTCGCCCAGATCGGTGTCGTCGGTATGGCGGTGATGGGCTCGAACCTCGCGCGCAACTTCGTGTCAAAGGGCCACACCGTGGCCATTTACAACCGCTCACCCGAAAAGACCCGGGCGGTCATGGAGCAGCACGGCCACGAAGGCGCGTTCATTCCATCGGAAACCATCGAAGATTTCGTGGCATCGCTGGAACGCCCCCGCAAGGCCATCATCATGGTTCAGGCGGGCCCCGCCACAGATGCGGTCATCGATCAGCTCGCGGCGGCGATGGATGAAGGGGACATCATTATCGACGGCGGCAACGCCCTGTTCACCGACACCATTCGCCGCGAGCGCGACGTGGCTGCTCGCGGACGCCACTTTGTCGGCGCCGGCATTTCCGGCGGCGAGGAAGGCGCGCTGAACGGGCCGTCGATTATGCCTGGTGGCCCTGCGGAATCTTGGGAGACTTTGGGTCCCCTCCTGGAGGATATTTCGGCAAAGGTCGACGGTGAACCTTGCGTGACCCACATCGGTCCAGACGGCGCCGGCCACTTTGTGAAGATGGTGCACAACGGCATCGAGTACGCCGACATGCAGGTCATCGGCGAGGCGTACCACCTGCTGCGCTACGCGGCGGGCATCGAGCCGGCCGAGCTCGCGGACATCTTCAGTGAGTGGAACGAAGGCGACCTCGATTCCTACCTCATCGAGATCACTGCGGAGGTCCTACGCCAGAAGGACGCGCGCACAGGACAGCCGTTCATCGACGTGATTGTGGATGCTGCTGGACAGAAAGGCACGGGTCGCTGGACGGTGAAGGAGGCGCTTGACCTTGGCGTGCCGGTCACCGGCATCGGCGAGGCGGTCTTCGCCCGCGCGTTGTCCTCGGCACTTGCGCAGCGCGAAGCTGCGCAAAACATCGGTTTGCCGGCGGGCGACACCACCACACTTGAGGCTCTGGGGATTGAGCGGGACGCGTTTGTTGAGGATGTCCGCCGCGCGCTTTACGCCTCCAAACTGGTGGCGTACGCGCAGGGCTTCGACGAGATCAATGCGGGTTCGCAAGAATATGGTTGGGGCGTGCAGCCGGGTGACCTTGCCCGCATCTGGCGTGGCGGCTGCATTATCCGCGCGAAGTTCCTCAACCGCATCACCGAGGCCTACGAACGCGATCCGGAGCTACCGTCGCTGCTGCTGGACCCGTACTTCAAGGCGGAACTGGAAAAGGGACTGGTGGATTCGTGGCGCCGCGTCGTGGTCACCGCAACGCAGCTAGGACTGCCGGTGCCGGTGTTCGCTTCTTCCCTCTCCTACTACGACTCGCTGCGCGCCAAGCGCCTGCCAGCTGCCCTGATCCAGGGGCAGCGCGATTTCTTCGGCGCGCACACCTACCGCCGCGTCGACATGGAGGGCACGTTCCACACCGCCTGGTCGGGCGATCGTGAGGAGCTGAGCTACTAAGATCGCACGAATGACTTCTTTCGCCGACCTAGGGCTGCCCCACGAGATCGTCCGCGTCCTGAACAAGCAGGGCATCGAGGAGCCCTTCCCTATCCAAGAGGCCGCGATTCCCGATGCGCTGGCTGGCCGCGATGTTCTCGGACGCGGACCCACCGGCTCCGGCAAGACGTTCACCTTTGGTCTTCCGATGCTCGCCCGGTTGGCAGGAGCACCGTCCAAGCCTGGTCGCCCGCGCGGTCTGGTGCTCGCCCCCACGCGCGAGCTTGCAGCGCAGATCCGCGAGCGGCTCGAAGATCCCGCGGCCGCGCTCGGGCTGCGCGTCCTCGACGTGGTCGGCGGAGTGAACATCAACCACCACATCCGCGCGCTCGCCGCTCCGGTTGACCTACTCGTAGCAACCCCAGGTCGCGCCGAGGACCTCATCAGTCAGGGCAAGCTTTCGCTTGACGACGTGCGCGTTACCGCCATCGACGAAGCAGACCAGATGGCTGATATGGGTTTTTTGCCGCAGGTACGCAAGCTGCTCGACCGGACGCCGCCAGACGGTCAACGGCTGCTGTTCTCTGCGACGCTTGACGGTGACGTCGAAAAGCTCATTGCTCGCTACATGCACGATCCGGTGACCCACTCGACTGCCCCTGTCGAGGCGGCGGTGGACACGATGGAGCACTACCAGCTGCTGGTCGGCGACCGCGACACCCGCAACGAGATCGTGCTGCAGATCGGCGCGCGAAACGGCAAGACCATCATGTTCATGCGCACCAAGCACGGTGTGGATCGCCAAGTGAAGAAGCTGCGCCGTGTCGGCGTGAACGCGATGGGTCTGCACGGGGATAAAGGTCAGGGCGCGCGCACTCGTGCGATCGAAGGCTTTTCCGACGGCACCACTCCCGTGCTAGTGGCAACCGATATTGCCGCGCGCGGGATCGACATCAACGACGTGTCGCTTGTTGTTCACGTGGATCCGCCCGCCGAGCACAAGGCGTACCTGCACCGGGCGGGGCGCACCGCACGCGCTGGCACCTCCGGCACGGTTGTGACCCTGGTGATGGATGAGCAGCGCAAGGAAGTCGACCAGTTACTCAAGAAGGCCGGAGTGGACGCACCAACTGTGCGTGTTACCCCGATGTCGGAAGAATTGGTTAACATTACTGGCGCACGTAAACCCGAGGGAGCACCGCTGCCGCCCCCGGGTCAGCAACCGGCGAAATCCTCGTCCGCTAGGGCGTCCGGAGGGCAGCAACCGCGCTCGCGCCGCCGGCGAGGCGGAGGCGGCAAGCAAAGGCACTAACGCACCACGCACATGGACATATTCATCTCCATCCTTTCGCTCCTCGGGTTCATCCTGCTCACCGCCTCGACAGGCCTGTTCGTGGCTATTGAGTTCGCGATGACGGGACTTGAACGCTCCACCATCGAGGCGCATGTCCGCGACAAAGGCGATGCTGCCGCTCGCGCAGTTGCACGCGATCACGCGAACCTCTCCTTTGTGCTCTCGGGCGCGCAACTCGGCATCACCGTGACCACCCTGGCAGCGGGCTTTTTGGCCGAGCCGGTGTTGGGCCAGTACTTCACGCCTTTGCTGGAATTGGCGGGGCTCGACGCATCGGCGTCCAGGGCTGTCGCACTGATAATCGCGCTTATCGTTGCGACGTTCCTCTCCATGGTGTTCGGCGAGCTGGTACCGAAGAACATTGCGATTACGGAGCCGTTGGCCACCGCGCGCTTCGTGGTGCCGCCGGTCAACGCGTTCAATACGGTGTTCGCCTGGTTCATCAAGTCGCTGAACCGATCCGCGAACTGGATTGTGCGGCGCATGGGCATCGAGCCGGCCGACGAGCTTGCCTCGGCACGCTCCGGACAGGAACTCGGCGCCATGGTGCGAAACTCCGCGGAAGCTGGCGGTCTGGATGCGGAAACCGCGGCGGTGATCGATCGCTCGCTGCGCTTCGGTGAAACCACGGCAGAAGAGGTGATGACTCCGCGCTCCACCATTGACTCGCTGGATGCCGAAGACACGGTTGCGGATCTCATCTCGCTGGCTCGCGAGTCGGGCCATTCCCGCTTCCCGGTGCGACGCGGCGACCTCGACGACACGATTGGCTTCGTGCACATCAAGGACGCCTTCTCCGTTCCAAGGGAGGAGCGCGCCACCACCAAGCTCGCCCCCCTCGCCCGCCCGGTGCCGTTCGTGCCGGGCACGCTCGACGGCGACGCGGTGCTCAACCGCGTGCGCTCCGCCGGCTCCCAGGTGGTGCTGATCGCAGACGAATACGGCGGCACGCAGGGCTTGGTCACTATCGAAGACGTCGTTGAGGAGATTCTCGGCGAGGTTTACGACGAGTACGACGACAGGGAGTCGATGCGCGATTTCCAACGATTCGGCACTTCCTGGGAGGTCGCCGGCCTTGTCCGCCTCGACGAGCTGGAAGAAAGGACTGGGTATACCGCCCCGGATGGGCCATACGAGACTTTAGGCGGGCTGATCATGGCCACGCTCGGACGGGTTCCGCGGGTCGGTGACCGCATCGTACTGCCACGGAACGCAGTGACCAGCTTCCAGGAGGAACTGGAGTCCGGTGCCGAGGGGCACTGGCTCGCTCGGGTGACGGTGATGGATGAGCGTCGTGTGGACCGCACAATCTTGAGTCCCATCACCCCGGAGCAAGCTGAACAGGCGAAGCAGGCGCAGGAGTCTCGACAAGCCTCGAACGGAGGTGCTCGATGAACATCTTTGCCGCCATTCTGCTCATCGCGGTGTTGCTCGCCGTCAACGCCTTTTTCGTCGCCACCGAGTTCGCGCTAGTGTCCTCGCGTCGCGACCGCCTCGAGTCGCTGCTTGCTCAGGGCAAGAGCGAAGCCAAAGGTGTTATCCACGCAATCGAGCACCTGTCGATCTACCTGGCCGGTGCTCAGTTTGGCATCACCGTGGCCTCGCTCATCCTGGGAAAGGTCGCAGAACCCGCTATCGCCCACTACATCGAAGTCCCCTTCGAGGCGCTGGGGTTGCCTGGGGAGCTGCTTCACCCGATCTCCTTCGTCATCGCGCTCATCATCATTTCCTACCTGCACATTCTGCTGGGTGAAATGGTGCCCAAGAACATCGCCATCGCGGGCCCCGAAACCACCGCGATGCTGCTCACTCCGGCGTTCACCGTCTGGATGCGGGCCACCCGACCGATCATCGAAGGCCTAAACTGGGTCGCCCGCCGCACGCTGCGCGCCTTCGGCATCGAACAGCGCGACGAGCTCGAATCCACTGTGGACCAGGAGCAGCTGGCCACCATGATCAAGGAATCGAGCGAAGAAGGTCTGCTAGACGCAGAGGAAACTCGCCGCCTCGCCAACGCGCTGCGCACGGAGTCGCGCAGCCTCAGCGAGATCATGATCCCGCTCGGGGACCTAGTGACCCTTCCCTACCGTCCACGCGGCACCCGCCTTTCCGAGATTGAGCAGGCGGTGCGCGAGACCGGCTACTCACGCTTCCCCGTGGAGCGCGCGCCCGGCGTCCTTGTCGGCTACATCCACGTGAAGGACTGCCTCGACCTCATGGAGTCCGAGGAAGAGGACCCGGTCATGCCGGTCTCCCGCATTCGTGCACTGAGCATTGTCGACGGCGCACAGTCCCTCGACGACGCTCTGACCGCCATGCACCGCCGTTCTGCGCACATGGCGCAGGTGCGCGACAACGGCGAGCTGGTCGGGGTGGCCGCGCTCGAAGACATCATCGAGGAGTACGTGGGCACCGTGTCGGACTGGACACATGAAGAGGAATAGCGAGAGGGTGTATACACCGACGGCGTATAAAGAGGCCGTCGATAAGCACGAGCTCCGGGCACGAGCCTTCACTGAGCCGCACCTCGAGCGGCGCACCCGCGGGATCGCGCACCCCGTGTGGGATTTCCTCTTTGACTACTACCCCTTCAGGGCAAGCCAGTTACGTACCTGGCACCCGGGGCTTGGGGCTTTGCTTGTCGACGCCTCCGCCACACCGCACGCGCGCTATCCCCACTACGAAACGCTGGAGGATGGCACTGTGCGGTTCAACCCCGAGTCTTTCCTCGCAAAACGGCGCGCCGAGATGGTGCGCATCCGCGAGCTGCTTCGGGCCACGCAGGACCGGCCCGCCCACTTTGACTGCTTTGGCATGCATGAGTGGGCAATGGTGTATCGCACGGAGCGTCCGCGCCACGATCTGCCACTCCGCCTCGGCGCCGCCGGCACCGACGCTGTGGTGGAGTCGCACCAGCTTAAGTGCAGCCATTTCGACGCTTACCGCTTCTTCGCTCCTGCCGCGCGCCCGCTCAACCTCACCGTGCTTGAGCGCGAAGATCAGATTGCGCAGGACCAGCCCGGCTGCGTGCATGTGACGATGGACTTGTACAAGTGGGCGGCAAAGCTTGGGCCGGTGGTGCCCGGGGAGCTCTTGCTTGATGCTTTTGAGCTTGCTGCGCGGGCGCGACAACTCGATATGGAGGCTTCGCCCTACGATTGCCGCAGCCTAGGTTTCGACGTGGTTGCGGTTGAGACAAACGAGGGTAAAGCTGAATATGTCACCCGGCAGCGGCAACTCTCGGAGGAGGCAATTCCCCTGCGTTCCCAGCTTGTCGCCCTGCTGGATCAGCTGTTGAGCGACTAGACTGCGGTCGGATGGACGGCTCGCGCAACGCGAGCACAATCGGAGGCGGTAAGGCGAAGATGGGTAGGCATTCGAGCGGGCAAAACAACTACAGGCTTTCTGGCCGCGCTATCGCCGCGCTGGTTGTTGCGTTAGCGCTGGTCGCCGGCCTGATTTGGTTTGTTGTGTGGCAACGCGGGGCTTCTGAATCAACCGCAGCCCAGGGCGATGGAAGCGGCACCAACGATTCGTGCGTCTCTGGCGAAATTACGCTGCCGGTCGCGTCCTCGAACGCGGTTGTGGGCAAAGAGCTTGTCGACGCTTACGCGGCAAGCAACCCCGTGGTACGCGACTACTGCATCCGCCCGCAGCTGGTGGAGACGCTGAGCGACGCCGCGGTCTACATCGCGCCGAATACTCCGATTGCGCACCAGGAACTTGCCCGTTCTGGCCGCACCGCGGCTGTTGCAGACCCTGAGCAGGTCTTCGCGGACGTAGTGGGGTTGAGCGGCCAAGATAACCCCGGTCCCAATGTCCCGTTGCAGAAGGTGGTCTTCCCTACCCAGATGCCAGCATCCTCCGCGGTGGTCGCGTCGCTGCTCGCGGACAGCGATAGCACGGCGGTTAACGTGCTCACCGATCAACAAATCGACAGCGTCGACGGGATTACCTTGACGCCGGGGATGTGGGTGGCCACCTCGAAAGCAAACTCCCTGCCCCACGCTGGGTTCTACCCACTCGATGCTTCGGTGATCTACACCGCCATCCCACTGAATTCCGGGGCCACAGTGGATGAGAACCAAGCCCGTGCCGGCCAGGACTTCGCCCGCTTCGGTGCGCAGAGTTTCGATGCGGAAACCCCGAAGCAACCGGTCATCGCCGAGATGGTCTGGGCCGCGGCAATGCCCACCGGAGGAGCGGCGCTGACCGCCGACGGCAACTCCCCCACCAACGCCAACGATGCCGCCGTCGCCGCCGACGGGCAAGTGGGCAACACGGTGTTCCTGCTAGATACCTCCGGCGCCATGGAGCCCTATCTCGAGTCTGCGAAGCGTGGTGTGGAGCGCGCCGCCGATGAGGTCACAGCCGCTGGACACAACGTTGCACTGTGGAACTACTCCTCCCCGCTCAGCGTCGGTGTGACGAATGGGTACCGCGACAACGTGGCCATGACCTCGAGCCCGTCCGCGGTGAAGAATGCGGTTGCCCCCCTGACTACTGGCGGCGTTCCGCAAACCCGCGAGGCCGTGACTGCGGCGGTGGGCTCGTTCCCAAGCCCGGTGCGGATCGTAGTAATCACCACCGGTACTGCAGACGGCGAGGACGACGCCGTCTTCACCAAGGCGATTCAAGCCGGTGCCGACAGCGGCACCTCGATCGCGGTCGTGCATGTCGGCAGCGCGCCGCACGACAAGGCTCTCGAAGCAGTCGCCGCATCGCGTCAGCAGGTGGGTTCAGCAGCCGAACTCGAAGCGGCGATCGTCGCAGCGACCGGCACCCGCTCTTAGGACAAAAAGCTCCCGCACGAAGCAGTGCGGGAGCGGTGGGAGTAAAAGTAGTTTGCTTTACGACGTCTTGCGGCGACGGCGGGCAGCCAGCTCGTCGATCCCGACAACGTTTTCCGGCTCAGCGTCCTCAATAACGCGCTCGGACGGGAACGCAGAGATGGTCCCGGTGAGTTCCTTCATGATCTGCGGAACAGCAATGCCGAAGACACCCTGGCCGCCGTTGAGGAGGTCGATGATCTCCTCGTTGCTACGACACTCGTACACCGTGACACCATCGGAAACCAGCGTGATCTCAGCGATGTCATTGACACCGCGGTCCCGCAGCTTGTCAACTGCCAAGCGGATGTTCTGGAGCGAAATGCCGGTGTCCAAGAGACCCTTGACGATCTTCAGAACCAGGATGTCCTTGAAGGAGTACAGGCGCTGGGAGCCGGAGCCCTTTGCACCGCGGATCGACGGGCGCACCAGGTTGGTGCGAGCCCAGTAGTCGAGCTGGCGGTAGGTGATGCCGGCGACTTGGCACGCGATTGGCACACGGTAGCCGACCTCGTCGGACGGGCCGATGTCGAACAGCGACTCCTGTACCGGTGCCACGTAATCCTCGACAGGGGTGTCGGTAGTGTTCGTAGTCACGTAATTACTCCCATGGTGTTTGCCTGTAGGCCTAATGCATATTAAAAGCCAGCTTAGAGGTTCGGTCAAGCCTTACCTCAGCAACACGCCGAAAGTCTCAACCTCAACTTGAGGGTTTGGGCCCGGTATCAGGATCGTCCTCCCCCATGTCGGGAAAGTCTGCCGCATCTACACCTAACTCTCGCATGAACGCCTCAAACGCTGCGGCGTCGAGCCCGTCCGTATCGAGTGTTTCGGGCGGGATTTCGTCGACATCTGAGTTGTCCTCGATCTCAATGCCGAAGTACTCTGCAGCGTCACGTCCGTTGATGTGTATCGAGGCGTGCTGCAGCACCGTCTCATCCGCTTCGATCTGGACATCCATAACGAGTCCCAGCAGCAGTGCGTCCGAGGTGCGCATGTCAATCTCGGCGCCGTTGTCCAATGTCAGTGTCGCAACAAAGACACCTTCGTGGTAGCTAGACAACTCGATTGCGTTCACCTCGGCCGAGGTCTGGTCGATCACGTCGGCTAGCACATCGTGCACACCAGGCCTGCGCGGTGCCCAGTCTTCAAGGCGCGCCGCGAGCAGTGCTCCTTCGATTGGCGGCAACCAGACAGGCAGATACCGGCTGCTTTCCTCCCACTCGAACAGCGCGCACATGAAGTTTTCCGGTCCGATTGGAAACACTCCGAGAAGATGGATAGGAGTCATTTCGCGTGCCCTTCGCGCAGCTTACGGACGCTGGTCGCGCAGCTCTCGCTTGACCAGCGAGGCGTGCAGCGAAACTACAAGCGCGGACACCTGCTGAGCGAGTTCATCCGCCTGCTGGCGTGCAGCGGTTTTCCCAGACTTAGCCACTGGCTCCGCGACTTGCGCAATCAGGTCTGCTTGGCGCGAGGCCGCGGTGCGCAGTGTTTTGAGGTGACGCACGTCGAAGCCGAACTCGCGCAATTGCATAGCTGTCGACACAATGCGCACGTCATCTGCGCAGAACAACCCGGCAGAATCCGGGACGAGCAATCCGGCCTTTATCAGCTCAGCAACCGTGTTTTCCTCCGCGCCCGTCTGGGTCGCCAGGTCGGCATCCGTCAGGTATGCGTTCGCGTCGACTCGAAACGAATCCGGCGAGATCATCGGCTCTGAGTCTGCCGAACTCAGCACCGCAGTGACTTTGCCCGCATCCATCGCCTCGAGCTGCTCGCGGATAACTTTGAGCGGAAGGTAGTTATCTCGCTGCGTGACCAGGATGTAGCGCAGGCGCTCCACGTCCTCGTCTGTGAAGCGGCGATACCCGGATGCCGTGCGCTGCGGGGTAATCAGCCCCTCTGACTCCAGAAACCGGATCTTGGACACCGTCACGTCCGGAAACTCGCCGCGCAACTGTTCAAGTACTACTCCGATGGACATCGTTTTCGCGGACGGCCGTTTGACGGCCTGCGGCGAGGTCTTACGGATAGCGCTCACGGGTATCTGCTCAATCTTTCGTCGAGGTTGAAGGTTAGGGCCTGTTTCTTTGCACCGCCCAAAGCCCAATGGCCAGGGCGCGCATTAGAAGTTACTTACCGTTGGAGATGAAAACGAGACGGAACTTGCCGATCTGGATCTCGTCACCGTCGGAGAGCAGCTCGGAGTTACGCGGCTCGCGGTTCACATAGGTGCCGTTCAACGAGCCCACGTCAACCACCTCGTAAGAGTCATCCTTTCGGCGGAACTCGGCGTGGCGGCGTGACACGGTCACATCGTCGAGGAAGATATCTGCTTCTGGATGGCGACCGGCGGTGGTGGAGTCTTGGTCTAGGAGGAAGCGAGCACCTGCGTTCGGGCCACGCTTAACGACGAGCAGCGCCGCGCCCTCGGGGAGGTTCTCTGCGCCGGAGGTCGAATCCGGGGAAGCTGCCGCGCCAGATTCCATCTCCTTCAACAGATCAGCGCGGAAGACCGAGGTGGTTTCCACCTGGTTCTGTGGTGTGCCCGTGTTTTCGCTCATGAGACCCTCCAAGTAGCTCAACAAAACTTAATCGCTCGCTATATTACCGGCTCGTGACTGCTGCGGTGGGTTTTGCCACCCAAGTGCGGGGTTGGCCATCAGCGGAACAGATTGCCGATGCCGGAGAGCACCGAATTGCCCGAACCTGCCAACGGATTGTCCGAGACCATGTAGGTCCACGTCGAGCTGGGGCGCTTCCACCCCGCGTCGGCAAGGTGTGCGCCGCCCTCGTCGATTTCGACGGTCTCGAACGTCTCAGCTGCCTTGTCCACGGCCCGATTTGCAAGATCCTTGAACTCCCGTACGGCAATGCGGTGGTACTCGTCGATCGGCGTCTCCCGGGCGATCGCACGCAGGTGGATAGATTCGCGGACGTCGTCCATCATGGCGAGGTGCTCGGACCACTCGTCGTCGAGGTGGAACAGCATGATCTCCCGGGCCGCCTGCACCTTGACGCCATCAGGGAGGTGCTCCAGTTCCGCCGCCCGCTGCGGGTGGCGGCTTGCAAGCTCGCGCCATGCAGCGTCGGTATCAAGCAGCGCCGTGCGGCGCTCGTCGAGGATATCGCGGTGATCCGCGAGCAGCTTGTTGTACTTCCAGGTCTGGGAATGGATCTCCAGTAGCTGACCTTCGGTAACACGCTGGCAGTGTTCAATGAACTGCTGAATGCGGTTCGAATCTATCCGGCCAGTGGCATCCGGCTGCGCGGTGACCTGTTCATCGGCACCGCCGACCTTGACGATGTCATCCTCCAGCGACACGAAGAACAGGCTCAACCCGGGGTCGCCCTGCCGGCCAGCGCGTCCGCGCAGCTGGTTGTCCAAGCGTGCGGTGCGGTGGCGGGCAGTGCCAATCACTGCGAGGCCGCCGAGCTGGGCAACTTCGTCGTGGTCGCGTTCGTCGGCCCCGCCGAGACGGATGTCGGTGCCGCGTCCGGCCATCTGGGTGGAAACCGTCACGCGCCCGGTGTCGCCCGCCTCGGCGATAATCCGGGCCTCTTCCGCGTCGTTCTTCGCGTTGAGCACGTTGACCTCAATGCCGCGCGCCTGCAGCGCGTCTGCGAGCGCCTCGGATTCTGCGACGTCGTGCGTACCGACGAGCACCGGCTGGCCGGTGGCGTTGATATGCGCGATCTCGTCGACGATGGCGGCGTTCTTCTCCTCCATAGTCGCGTAGATCCGATCCGCTTCGTCGAAACGCGCCAGCTCGTTCGCCCGGTCAATGACGGACACGTGCAAACCGTAGAACGAACGCAGCTGGTCAGTCGCTTCGACCGCGGTGCCGGTCATGCCGCACACAATTGGGTAGCGGCGCATGAGCGCCTGCAGGGTTATGGAATCCAGGATCCGCCCGCCTTCGGAGACATCGAGGCCTTCTTTCGCCTCCACGGCTGCCTGCAGACCGTCAGGCCAGCGCTGGAGTTCGGCGACGCGGCCGCGCGAGGCGTCGACAAGCGCGACCTTGCCCTCGGAGACGATGTAGTGCACGTCGCGCACCAGTAGCGCCTTGGCGTGCAGCGCGAGGTTGACGCGCACGAGCGTGGTGCCGATGTGCTCGTCCGAGTACAGAGAATCGATGCCGAGGAGGCGCTCGATCTTGGAGGCGCCGCCGTCGGTGAGGAAGACGTTGCGTCCCTCGGCGTCGATGGCGTAGTCCTCGCCCTCCTCCAGCTGCGCAACCGCCGCAGTGATCTGCCCGGTCGCCTGCTGTGAACCCTCGGAACCGGCGAGAACGAGCGGCACCAGGGCTTCGTCGACAAGCACACTGTCCGACTCGTCGACCAGCGCGACGTCCGCGGGAACCTGAACCGTTTGGTCGCGGTGGGTGATTTGATTGTCGCGCAGGTGGTCGAAGCCGATCTCCGTCACCGGCGCGTAGATCACGTCGCAGCGGTAGCCCGCGACGCGCTCCTCCCGCGAAGATGATTCAGTCACCGCAGCGACAGTGAGTCCAAAGAATTCCACGAGCGGGCGCATCCACTCCGCGTCGCGGGCGGCGAGGTAGTTGTTCACGGTGATCAGGTGCACGCGCTTGCCAGTCAAGGCGTAACCCGTAGCCGCCATCGCACCGACCAGCGTCTTCCCCTCGCCGGTGGCCATCTGGATCACATCACCTTCGAGCAATCGCAGCACTGCTTGGTTCTGCACGGTAAACGGCGTCATCCCAAGAGTTCGCTGCGAGGCGACGGAAAGCCCCGCCAGAAATCGCGGCTTATCCCCGATCGCACCTGCGGCGACGGTGCCGCGGACTTCGGCCGCCAACGCAGCGTCGTCAAGCTTTGCAAGCTCTGGGATGAGCTCCTCTGCTGCCGCCACGATGCCTTTGGACTTCTTGTTGTTGCGCTCGGCTGAAGAGCCCATGGCCTTCCAGAACCAGTCGAATGCGCCCATGTGTGCTGCCGTCCTTCCTCAATGCCCTCAATGCCCTCAGTGCCCTCAGTGCCCTGTCGCGTGGATTGCTAGCAAACTTCTCCTATCGTAGGTGCGACCGGCACCGAAACCGCAATGTGCTCTAGTGTTGGTGGCGTTCCGCGCAACGCGTATGCCGCGTATGCCGCGTATGCAATGTCTAGGAGGCTTGTAGTTGCTGTCTTTGAACGTCCAGGTGCCCTCGTCCACCGGCAAAATGATGGCCGGAACCATCGACCGGCCCGACGCGCCCGCGCAAGCCTATGCAATCTTCGCGCACTGCTTCGCCGGCTCCCGTCACACTCCGGGCGCATCCCGCATCTCCAAACGGCTCACGGAGCACGGCATCGCCACCCTGCGCTTCGACTTCCCCGGCCTCGGCCAGTCTGAGGGCGAGTTCGCCGAGACCAGCTTCACGCAGAATGTCGACGACATCGTCGCAGCCGCGCTCTGGATGCAGGAGAACTTCACCGCCCCGCAGCTCATCATGGGCCACTCCCTCGGCGGTGCCGCGACACTGCAGGCAGCGACGCGGCCGGAGCTGAAGAAAATGATCAAGGCGGTGGCCACCGTCGGAGCGCCCTTTGACCCGGCGCACTCGGTGCTGCACTACGCGGACAAGATCGGCGAGGCAGATGCCAACGGGTCCGTGCCGGTTGTGCTCGGCGGGCGCGAGCTCGTCATCTCGCGCGAGTTCCTCGAGGACTTAGCCGACACCAACCCGGAGACGTATTTGCCGAAACTGCGCAAGCCGCTGCTGCTGCTCCACTCGCCTATCGATGTCACCGTGGGCATCGACAACGCACAGACCATCTTCCAGCTCACCCGCTACCCCAAGTCGCTCATGGCCTTGGATAAAGCGGATCACTTGCTCACCCGCTCCGGTAGCGCGCAGCGCGCCGCCGACATCATCGCTTCCTGGGCCCAGCAGTACATCGAGCCGGAGTTTGCGCCCGAGGCCACCGGCGACACCAACGCGATTTCATACACCGCCCGCGGCACGAAGTACGGCGATGTCGTGCGCACCTCCGACCGGGCCATCACCACCGACCGCGCCAAAAACGCCGGCGGCAAGGGTCAGGGTGTCACCTCGACAGGTCTCTACATGTCGGCCCTCGCCGTCAGCTGCTCGCAGGCCGTCAGGGAGGCAGCCAAGGGCATGAAGCTTGACGACGTCCGCGTGGAAGTCTCCCACCGCGGAGATGGCACTTTCACCCGCGAGATCACCTTGTACGGGGATCTGACGGATGCGGAAGCCGAGCAACTGCGTGCTGCCGGCGCTGCCTCGACAGTCGACGGCTACGTGGCCAAGGGCGACATTGACACCACCGTGCGCACCGCCACAGTGGCAGAGCGCCGCGCAGCGAACAAGGCCTCCGGCACGGCGCACATGAGCGCAGCGAAGCGACGCTGATGTGCCCCTGCGGATCGGGAATGCCGTTCGAACAGTGCTGCCAGCCCTACCACCAGGGCAAGCCGACACCTACCGCGGAAACGCTCATGCGCTCACGGTACAGCGCATTCGTTGTGGGTGACGCCAATTACCTCTTGCAAACGTGGGCGGAGGAGACGCGCCCGTTGGCGCTGGACCTCGACGAGAGTGGGGAACCATTCACGCGTCTCGTGATCGTCGATAAGCAGGGCGGCGGCCCCTTTGATCCTGAAGGTGTGGTGGAGTTCGAGGCCCACCACCCTGGAGGCGTGCAGCGCGAGCGCTCTCGTTTCGAGCGGCGCGCTGGGCGGTGGGTCTACGTCGACGGAACCCTCCGTTAGTCTGTGAAGCACTGTCCAGCGGATTTCAGTGCCCTGGTGACAGTGGTGTAATCTGTGCAAGTTGCCGCTTCAGCGGGAACGATCGGGCTGTGGCGCAGTTTGGTAGCGCACCACACTGGGGGTGTGGGGGTCGCAGGTTCAAATCCTGTCAGTCCGACCATTTTTTGGAGAGTTTCGGCCCTCTACTACGGCTTGAGGACGACCTTGATGCAGCCGTCCTGCTTCTTCTGGAACTTCTCGTACATGGCGGGGGCTACGTCGAGCGGCGCGGTGTGGGTTTTCAGGTCGAGTACGCCCAACGACGCGGTCGCCGGGTTTGAGGTTGGTGACAGCGCTGCCAACCTCTTCGACGATGCCCATCGGCTCGTGTCCTTTCATTCTCAAGGGTGCGCCCGAGTGTAGTCCCGACTGCAGTGGCCGCGCCGCTATCGCAGCCCGATGCCGAAGAACTTAAGCAGCCGGTGCGTTGCAAAGTCCTTCGGAATGCCGGAGCGATCGGTCTCACCACCAGGCCAGACATGGTGCCCGCCTTCGATGCGGTAGTGCTCGAGCCCGGCATCGCAGTCCACCCAGCGCTCTTCCACCACGGTGTCTAAAACCTTGGTTTCTTCCGGCTCAGCCGCGCACCGGTTGCGAGCGGCGGCGCCGTCTGTGCTCTCTTCAATCGAGTCATAGGAACTGCCGTGGCGGAATCCGCCGTTGTATTGGATGACTTCATCGTCGGTACCGTGGAAGTCGATTTGCTTCATCGGAATCGAAGAACAGCCTTCAAAGACCTTCTCGTACTGCGCCGCGGCCACGGTCGCCACCGCGGTAAAGTCCTGGGGTCGACGGCAACCGAGGAACGCCGCAAAACCACCGCCGTTGGAGAATCCGGCAGCAAATACCCTCGACTGGTCGATGTCGAATTCCCCGATGAGCTGAGTACGTACCGCGTCGACATACGCGAGATCCTGGTCCGCAGTGGTCTTCGCGTAGGGAGCCGGCGACCACGCCTTCTCCACGCCCTGCATGTAAACGACTATGGCGTCTGCCACGTCGAGGTTGGTGTGGCGCTGCATCGTCACCGCTTCTTCGCCCAAGCCGTGGAACGCGAAGATCACCGGCAACCCTTCGCGCTGACGCGCACCCGCCGGCAGAGACAAGACGTAATTGCGGTTAGTTCCCTCGACCTCCACGGTGCGACTGTGCATCATCGGGGGCGCCCACGGCTTGAGCAGGGTGGGTGCGTCCTCTCCGGCTTCCACCTCCCCCACCGCGGGCTCTGTGGGCAACGTTGTCAACGTGCCCGTGTCCGACCCCGGCTCGTCGCACGCGCTGACACAGAACGCTAGCAACGACGACACCATGGCAGCCGCGGCTGCGGGTCTAAACCGACTCATGCGATCCTGCCTACCAACACGACTGGCTAGCGTAACGCATCGCGTTCTCGGCTCAGCGGTAGATTGGCCTACCATGTCCGACCAACCCGCTGACCGTCCAGCCCCGCGCAATTTCAAGCCGAGTGCGAAGGACGCGCCGGGGTTTCGCGACGATGCCGCCCGCGCGTTCTCTGCGGGGGCGTTTGCCAGCGGATGCCGGGAGTACAACGACGTGCGCCCCTCCTACCCCTCCCAGGTCGCCGCGATGATCAGCAGCGCACAGCGCGTCCTCGACGTTGGTGCGGGCACCGGCAAGCTCACCGCAACCCTCGTTGCTCCGGGCCGCCAGGTGGTTGCGCTCGATCCTTCGGCAGACATGGCACGCGTCTGCAGCCAGCAGGTCCCCCAGGCACAGGTCATGCTTGGCACAGCCGAAGAGCTTCCGCTTATCGACGCCTCGTTTGACGCCTACACCTGCGCCCAAACGTGGCACTGGGTCGACGTAGCAAAAGCGAGCCGTGAAGCAGACCGCGTTCTCGCCCCGGGCGGAAAACTCCTGCTGTGCTGGAACACATTAGATGTGACGCATCCGTGGGTGCTGCGCCTGTCGCGCATCAGCCACTCCGGCGACGTGCACCGCGAAGGGTTCTACCCCGAAGTCGCCTCGCCCTGGCGGCTCGCCGACGAGTTGCGTATGAAGTGGATCCAGCCCGCGACCACTGATGACCTGTTCGCGCTCGCACGCACCCGCTCCTACTGGCTGCGCGCGAGCGAGGCCACCCGCGCGAAAGTCACTGCCAATCTGCGGTGGTACCTGTTCGAGCGGCTCGGTTTCGAATCGGGCCAGCTTCTCCCCTTGCCGTATCGCACCGACGCGTTCGTCTACGAACGCTGAAGCCCGAAGAAGTCGAAGATCTCTTCGGTCACGTCGATGTTGCGCGCCCAGGCACCCGTCGGCCACTCGTGCCCCATCTTCTCCACGCGGCGGTGCTCGGTGCGCGCAGCGTCGCCGTTGCGGCGCTCAAAGCCAGCGACCACATCCGAAGCCGACTGAATCACGTCGTCCTCCACACCGCTGTATGGCGAGCGCTGCTCGCCCTCGTACGGCACCACGTCGTCGTAAGTGCCGTGAATGTTCAGGTAGTCCACCGGGTTTGGAGCCTGCGCGATCTGCTCGGCGCTAGCCCGCACCGCCGCGGACACGGTGGCCACACCGGCGAAGCGATCTGAGTGCAGCGACAGCTCCACTGCCAATCCGCCACCGTTTGAGAATCCCACGGCATAGATCCGCGTGGTATCCACGTCGTGGGTGGTGATGAGGTCGTCCAAGATGCCGTCGATACGCTCCTTGTCCTCCTCGAAGCTGGTGCGAGCGTACGGTGCCGGCGCCCATGCCAAGCCGCTGCCTGTGGGGGCGGCGACGATGGCTCGAGCTCGGCCGAGCCCGGTGCCTTCGAGGAAGTCGTTGCCGTTGTCGCCTTTGCCGTGCAACGCGAGCAGGAGTGGTGCGGGGCCATTGAGGCCTTCCGGGATACTGACGTGGCAGCTCGGGTCCATGCGGGTGGTTTTCCTCTACTTCCGCTTCTTCGGGTTTCGCTCGCGCACGCGAACCGCGATGCGTATCGGGCTGCCGTGGTAGCCGAACTGCTCACGGAACTTGCGCTCCAGGTAGCGGCGGTAGCCGGCGTCGAGGAACCCGGTGGTGAACAAGATGATGGTCGGCGGGCGCGTGGTGGCCATCGTAGCGAAGAGCACCTTCGGCAGACGGTTGTTCTTCATCGGCGGCGGGTTCGCGGCGATCGCCTCGCGCAGCCAGTTGTTCAGCTGGCCAGTCGAGATGCGCTTGTCCCAGCTCTCCAATGCTTGGTCCATTGCCGGTTCAAGTCGGTGCAAGCCACGGCCGGTGTCAGCGGAAATGTTGAGCTTGGTCACCCAGTTCAGGTGGCCGATGTTTTGCTCGAATTCGCGGTCGAAGTCGTAGCGGCGATCTTCGTCCATGAGATCCCACTTGTTGAAGCAGATAACCATGGCCTTACCAGCGTCGAGCACCATCGAGATGACACGCTGGTCCTGCTCCGAGATCTCCTGGGAGGCGTCGATGACCACCACGCAAACCTCGGCAGCCTCGATCGTGCCGCGGGTGCGCAGCGAGGCGTAATACTCGTGGCCTTGCGCGTTCTTGACTTTCTTGCGCAGGCCTGCGGTGTCGATGAACTTCCAGATCTTCTCGTCCAGTTCGATGAGTTCGTCGACCGGGTCGACGGTCGTGCCGGCGACGTTGTCCACCACCGAGCGGTCCTTCTTGCTCAGCTTGTTCAGCAGACTGGACTTGCCGACGTTCGGCCGCCCGACGAGTGCGACGCGGCGCGGTCCCTCGGTGATGGAGTTCGCTGCGCGGGGAACCTCCGGGAAGAGACGCAGGATCTCATCAAGCACGTCGGCGCCACCGCGGCCGTGCAGCGCGGAGACCGGCCACGGGTCATCCAGGCCCAGGGAGTAGAACTCCGCGACATCGCCCCACTGGGACTCGGATTCGAACTTGTTGGCCACCAGGATCACGGGGACTTCGGAGCGTTGGAGGTTGCGCGCCATCACCGCGTCCGTCTCTGTGATGCCGGTGTGCGAATCCACCACCATGACGATTACGTCGGCGGTTTCCATTGCCACCTCGGACTGCCGAGCGATTGCGGCATGGATGCCCTTGGCGTCCGGATCCCAACCGCCGGTGTCTTGCACCCAGAAGCGTCGTCCGCCCCAGTCAGCCAGGTAGCTCACACGGTCGCGCGTGACACCCGGGTGGTCCTCCACCACAGCCTCGCGGCGGCCAAGGAAGCGGTTCACTAGCGACGACTTGCCCACGTTCGGGCGGCCGACAATCGCCACGGTCGGCAGCGCTTCCTCAACCACATCGGGGCGCAGGATGCCGTACTCGCGCTCGAGCGCCTCCCAGTCCTCGTCGGTGTACTCCTTATCGCCGTAGTCGGCCTCTGCGAAGTCCGCGTCGTCGAAATCGTCTTCGTCGAGGTAGTACTCGACGTCATCGAGCCCAGAAGCGTCGATACCCGGCTGGAAGAACTGCGTCTCTTCCGCTTCGTTCGGATCAAACTTGTTGCTCACTTCGCGCTCCTTTCGATCACCTGAATCAGGGAGGCCAGAACCTCGTCTCGCGTCATGTCGGAGGTGTCAATGATCTCGGCATCATCTGCGGGCCGCAGTGGGCTGGTCGCGCGCGACGAATCCAGCTCGTCGCGGCGCTGCACATCTGCAAGCACGGTGTCGAAATCGGCATCGCGGCCGGCTGCGATGTCTTGTTCGTAGCGGCGCTGCGCACGTACGTTGGCGGACGCAGTCATGAACGCCTTCGCGGGGGCGTCGACAAGCACGACCGTGCCGATGTCGCGACCTTCCACGATCGCGCGGTGCGCATCCATCGTGAGTTTGCGCTGTAGCGCAACGAGGTTTTCGCGCACCTCGGGGATAGCTGACACCGCAGAGACGTTGCGGGTGACTTCCGCGCCGCGGATCTCACCGGAGACATCCTCGCCGCCGAGCAGCACTTCCGTGGAATCAGGGTCGTCCGACACTGTCAGGGGCAACTCCGCCGTCGTCTCGATCACGGCCGGAGTGTCTCGCGGATCCACCCCAGCACGCAAGACCGCGAGGGTGGCCACGCGATACATCGCACCGGTGTCGATGTATTTTGCGTCAAGCTGCTTCGCCAGCGCGCGGCAGGTCGTGGATTTTCCGGTGCCACTGGGACCGTCCACAGCAAGGATCAACCCGCCGTCGGGCATATTTGCTAAGTGGTTGTAGGTAGCCATTTACATCTCCACCGCCTTGTACAGTGAGGCGAGCTCCGCCGAGTTCAGCGCCCGCATTGAGCCAGGTTTCATGTCTCCGAGCTGGACCGTGTGCACCTTGGTGCGCACGAGGCGCTGCACAGGGAAACCGGCGGCCTTGAGCATCCGTCGGACGATGTGCTTGCGTCCCTCGTGAAGCTCGACGCGCACCAATGACTGACCGTTGTGCACATCGACAATCTGCGCGAAGTCCGCCTTGGCCACCCCGTCGTCAAGCTCAATGCCCTGCTTGAGCTGCTTGACCAGCTCTGGCTTGGCTTCCCCGAGCACCGTGGCCAGGTAGGTCTTGGGCACCTCGTACTTTGGGTGCGTGAGGCGGTTGGCCAACTCGCCGTCGTTGGTGAGGATGAGTAGGCCCTCGGTGTCGGCGTCGAGGCGGCCGACGTGGAAGAGCCGCTGGCCAGAGGCTGTGCGCTCGGAGAGCACGTCGCCCACCGACGCGCGGTCAAACTCGTCGCTCATCGTGGTCTGCATGCCGCGCGGTTTGTTGAACGCGAAGTACTCCAGCTCTTCGTTCACGTTGATGCGCGCGCCGTCGACACGGATGACATCCACGTTCGGGTTGACGCGCACGCCCTGCTGGGTGACCTTTTCCCCGTTGACCGTCACGCGGCCCTGGTCGATCATGACCTCGGCGTGGCGGCGCGAAGCTACGCCCGCCTGCGCGAGCACCTTCTGCAAGCGCACGCCTTCAGCACCGCCCTTCGAGCGATTGTTCTCATCCGCATCCCACCAGTTGTCCGCCAACGGGTGGGGCTCTTCGTAGTCGGGGTTATCGCGGCGCTTTTCGGGCCGTACGTGCTGCTTTCTCGCTGGCTTCGCGTTGGAGATGTAGAACTTGTCGTCCTTTTCTCTGTCCGGTGTGCCGTCTCGGCGAGCGGGTGGAGTCATCGGAGTGCATCCTTTGCTTGAGGTTGTCTGTAGTTATTCAATCGTCTTGGGACGCGGCCAGTCTAGCAGCTTGAATGCGGTTACCAGGCATCCTCAATTGCGTCGACCTCAGGCAGCAGCGGCGCCAAATCTGGCAGCCGATCTAGCGAATCAATGCCCAGCAACTCTAAGAACAGCTCGGTGGTGACGTAGCGGTGCGCACCAGTCGCCTCATCCGGGTCGACCTCCGCGATCAGACCTCGCAGCGTCAGCGTCCGCATCACGCCGTCGACGTTTACACCACGCACCCCAGCCACCTGCGCGCGCGTCACCGGCTGGCGGTACGCAATCACCGCCAAAGTCTCCATCGCCGCTCGCGAAAGCTTTGTTTGCGCCCCATCAAGTACGAACGACTCCACTGCCTCCGCGTTCTCCGGCCGCGTGTACAGCCGCCACCCCTCCGCAGTCTCGCGCAGCTCGATGCCGCTTCCTCGCGCATCAAGCTCATTCGCCCATTCGAGCAATTGCTTATCGACGTCACTTGGCGACGCGCCCAGCACCTCCGCCAACTCTGCCACCATCACCGGCGTTTCAACCACGAGCAGGATTGACTCGATCCGCGATCGCAGCTGCGACACCATCGGCAGCGAATGGTCCGGCAAACTCATCCGACATCTCCTCTTCGCACGCTATTCCCAGTTCCCCGCAGCAACCACGGCCGGGTCGACCTCAACACCGGTCCACGCAATATCCAACGGACCCAGTGCTTCTTCCTGCCGCGTGTCAACAGCACGAGCTTTGTACAACTCCAGCAGCGCAAGGAAACGCCCGACCACTTCCATCGAGCGGGTGCAGTCACGGGTCAATGCGACAAACGACATCCACTCCTCCGGCCCCCGATGCCGCAGGGTGTCCAGGATGCGGCCGGCCTGCTCGGGGACAGACACTTGTACTTCGTGCAGGTGATCCACACGAACTTCCTCCGGCGGCTTCGGCCGAAACACACTGGCGGCCAGTTGCGCGAAGCTCGCAGGAGTGTGCCCCAGTTCCACTGGCGGCAGCAGATCGGCGAATCGCTCCTCCATCGCCACCGCCCGCGGGTAACGACGCTTCGCATCCAGCTGCCACTGCGCGAACTCGTCGGCTACCTGCTGGTAGGCCCGGTACTGAAGCAAGCGCGCAAAAAGGAGATCCCGCGATTCCAACAGCTCCAGATCTTCGATCTCGTCGGACTCACCGCGCGGTAGAAGGCGAGCTGCTTTCAAGTCCAACAGCGTTGCGGCGATGAGCAGAAACTCAGTCACCTCATCGAGCTCCGCGGTCTCTCCAAGCGCCCGGGTGTAGGCGATGAACTCGTCGGTGACCTCGGCCAGCGCCACCTCAGTGACATCCAGCTTCTTCGAGTTGATGAGGTTCAGGAGAAGGTCGAAGGGTCCCTCAAAATTGTTGAGCACCAGCGTGAAGCCGGTGATTTCCGGCTGCACCACGTTAGCGCTCGGTCCTCTCCATCACCTCGAGCGCGAGATTTCGGTACTGCTCGGCCCCCTGGGAGTTCGGTGCCCACGTCGTAATCGGCTCGCCCGCCACCGACGTTTCCGGGAACCGGACAGTACGGGTGATGACCGTGTCAAAGACGCGGTCACCGAAGACCTCAACGACCCGCTCCATCACCTCGCGTGCGTGGGTTGTACGCCGGTCAAACATGGTCACCAAAATGCCCACGATGTCGAGGTCGAAATTGATGCGGTCCCGAACCTTCTCCACGGTATCGGTGAGAAGCGCAAGGCCACGCAGCGAGTAATACTCGCCTTCCATCGGGATGATCACGCCGTGCGACGCGGCGAGCGCGTTGACCGTGAGCAACCCCAGTGATGGGCCGCAGTCGATGAAGATGAAGTCGTATTCGTTGCGCACCGGCCGCAGGGCGCGGGCCAGCGTCTGCTCGCGGCCGACCTCGTTGACCAGCTGAATCTCCGCGGCAGAGAGGTCGATGTTGGCGGGCACGAGGTCGAGGCCCGAGACCTTGGAATGCCGAATCGCTGCGTGCACGCTCGCAGTGTTGTCGAAGAGCAGGTCGTAGACGGTGAGCTGATCGTCGTCGTGTGCGGTGCCCAGGCCAGCGGACAACGCGCCCTGGGGGTCAAGATCGACGAGGAGCACTTTCCTACCCTGCTCAACCAGCGAGGCACCAAGGTTGATCGTGGAGGTGGTCTTTCCGACCCCGCCCTTTTGGTTCACCATAGAGATGATCGTCGCCGGACCGTGGCGGTCAAGCGGCTTCGGCGTGGCGAACTTCCGCTGCGGGCGCCCGGTGAGGAACGTCTTCTCCTCCTCCGCATCGAACAGCGCGTCGCCACCAGTCGTGTCAGTCGAGCTAGCCATGTCCGCCATCGCCAGTCCTTTCTCACGGTGTTTCACGGTGTTTTTCGCGTTGTCTTCTCGCGGTTCATTCGCGCCGACGCAGAATCATGCCGACGTCCTTGACGTTCCTCATCTTACAACGGTGGCATTTCGGCAGGGGCGAACCTACTGGGTGCGCCGCCGGCGTGTTTCCGCAGGAAATTCTAAGCGACGCTTTTTCCGGCCCCGCCTAATCAAGAGCATGCCAATAATGGCTGCAACGCATCCCGCAGAGATCAAGACGACGGGCCAGCCGGTGAATGAGTCAGGGTTATTCCCTTGACCTTCAGAAGCGGCCGCGGAGTATGGGCCGGATTCGCCGGCCATTGCTTGCGCGACGGGCGCGTTGGTCGCCGTGAGGACAGCGATGAATTCAGCGCGCGCATCGTCGCGCACCACTTCGATAATGAACGGGTTGTCCGGTGTTTCACCTTCTGGGTATGTCAACGTCAGGGTGCGCCCAGCAACGTCAATATCTCGGCTCACCCCTTCGATAACCTGCCCGTTGATGTCGAGGTACCGAACTTTCGCGTTGCTTTGATCTGTGTTGGCATACGGGAGCAGATCGCCGGCCCGGGAAAGCGGCACCTTCACCACGATCTGGTTCCCGTGAATCTCGGCATCGAATGAGAAACGCTTCGCTTGTGAGGTGTCCACTGGGGACGCAGCCGACCTGGGTTGCGTCGCTGCACCCTCAACGGCAGTTCCCGCCGACTCTTCCGGCCCTTCCGCAGATTCCGCGGGTTCCGCAGTTTTCGCGGGTTCGGGCGCGGCGGGAGCCGGCGACGGCACATCTCCCACCGCGACTAGCGTCACGGTCGCGGAGTAGCCTGCGGCACTCGCGGTGACTGGTGCTGTCGCGCCCGGCGTATCTGGGGCGGTGACAGTGATTACCGTCCCGCTTGATGACACCGCCCACCCATCCGCTTCGTAGCTCGCGCTCACCGGCACGCCCACATCGACGGTGGTCGTTTGCCCGGCAGGCACAGTGATTTCAGCAGGAAGCATTTGCTGGACGACGGCCGGGTCGAGCCCATTGGGCATCTGTGCCGCCGCCGGTGCCGGTACGAGACTCAGCACGCCTATGGCGGCTGCCGCGCAGGCCGATACAACGGTTGTATATCTCATAATTAAGCCAACTCTACAGACCGCGGTCACGCGCGCGGGTGCGCCCCTGCCCACACCTCGCGCAGACTTTCCGCAGTGATGTGCGTGTAGATCTGGGTGGTGGTCACCGAGGCGTGCCCAAGGAGTTCCTGGACGGTTCGCACATCGGCACCGCCCTCCAGCAAGTGAGTCGCAAACGAGTGCCGCAGGGTATGCGGCGAGATGTCCTTGTCCAACCCAGCGCGCTGTGCCGCTTGCTTGATGACGGTCCACGCGCTCTGGCGCGACAAAGCGGTTCCGCGGGCGTTAAGGAAGAGCGCGTGAGACTTGCCTGTCGCGAGCGACGGGCGGGCACGGATCAAGTACGCGTTCAGCGCCTCCTGCGCGTGGGAACCAATGGGTACTAGACGCTGCTTATTCCCCTTGCCGGTAACTGCCACTACCCCGTCACTGGCGGTGATGTCGTCGAGGGCGAGCGCGAGCACCTCCGACACGCGCGCACCGGTTGCGTATAGGGTCTCCAACAGCGCCTTATCGCGCAACCCGGTCGCGGTGTCTGTCGGGCAGGCATCGAGCAGGGCGGCGACCTCATCGATTGAAAGCGTGTCCGGAAGCTTTTCGCCGGCTGCTGGCGGAGACACGTCAGCCGAGACGTCGGCAAGCAAAAGCCCCTCTGCAACTCCGAACTTGTGCAAGCCACGCGCTACCACCAGCGCCCGGGCGGCGGACGAGGCGGCCAACGGCTTTGTAGTCTCGCTGCCGCGGCGCAGATCCGCCACATAGGACTCGAGGTGGTTGGCGGTCACCGTGGTCAGATCATTGATGCCGGCGGCCTCCAGCCATGCCACATAGCGGTTGAGGTCGCGGTCATAGTTGCTGATCGTATGGTCTGAAAGCCCACGTTCGACCACTAAGTGCACGTGCCACTTGTGGGCGAGCTGCGCAGGCGAAACGGTCGGCATGGAGGGGTTTAGATGCGCTTCATGTCGGGCAGGATGCCCGCTGCGGCACGACGCGTGGCCATGGATGTCGGCCGGATCTCGAACGGCTCGGCAACGTCGCGCAGCTCAGCGCGACCGGAGTGGACTTCACTGGCTGCGAGGATGCCGGTGATGGCGATGGAGTTCAAGAACTCTCCACGCATGACTGCTGCCCGGGCCTCTTCCAGAGAGAGCCAGGAGAAGCCCATATCCGCCTCCTCATCTTCAGCTTCGGGCTTCTCGACCTCGTTGAGACCGCGTGCGAGGTAGATTCGCACGGCCTCCTCAGCGAATCCGGGAGAGGTGACTACGTCAATGAGCACTCCCCAATCGGAAGCGGCAAGGCCGGCTTCCTCCTGGAGTTCGCGCTTTGCTGCAGTTAGCTCGTCTTCTTCGTGGAAATCAAGGATGCCTGCTGGCAGTTCACGGAGACGGCGACGCACGCTGGGGCGGTACTGCTCCACGAGCGCGACGCGATTGTCGGCGTCCAACGCAACCACAGCCACGGCACCGAAATGCTCGACCACCTCGCGATCTGCTGCGCCGCCGCCCGGCATGACCAACGTGTCTCGGCGGAGGGCAATCACCGGAGCGTCGACAAGCAGTTCTGACTGCGTGACCTCGAAATTATGGCTCATGCCCACTACCCTACTGCTGACCGGCTACCAGGTCACCGGCTGCTAAGACCGCACCAATGCGACCCGCGTCAGTGTCGACGTGGCCGACCGGATGGGCATGCTTTGCGTCTTGCTCGCCCCCAGGTGTGGCCAGCACTACGCGAGATTTCGACCCAAGCGCATCCGCAAAATCGTTGAGCAACTGGTGAGCGAAGTTCGCGCCGCTCTCGTTTGGCGCCAGCTCGCCGGTAACCACCAGCAGGACACCGGCGGGGACAATCCCGTCGGAGCGCTCAATGAATCCAGCTTCGGAAAGGGCATCAAGCACCAGTGCCCGGTCATCATCGGTGGCGTAAGCCTCGCCCGTGTCAGGGTTCACGGCGAGGGCGGCGGCCAGAGACTCGCCAGCGTGGGTGCCAGGCGAGCGATTATCTACGGAGAGCTGAGCTCCAGAGGGCAACGTGTTCACGATGATGTTGGACAACTCGTCCGCTGCGTCGCGCTGGAAGAATTTGTCTGTGAGGACTACCTCGCCGGCGTCTGTGGCACCCGCTGTCTCCTCGAATCCTCGCAGTGCCGCGATGTCTTCGTCGTGCGCGCCCGCGGTGCGGATAATCGTTACCGGAACGTCAACCAACTTTTCCGCGAGAATCGTCTCTGCTTCTGCGGCGAGCAGCGCGTTTGCCGCATCAGCTTGGCCCTCGGCACGGAATGCGTCTCCGCTGTCACCGCTGCCGGCACTGTCTGTGCTATTCGCGCCGATATCGCCGCCAGCGCTTTCCGGTCCGGTGCCAGCGCTGCTCGCCGACGCTTTAGCGGGACCCAGGGTGCCGTTCATCGCTGGAGCGATGAGCAGCATGCCGATTGCGACCCCGATCGCAGCTCCCCAACCGAGGCCCGCTGCGAGGAGTCCCGAAGTGCGAGTTCCATTCGACATGATGCGTTACCTCCTTGACGTCGCGTGCGTGTTACTGAATCCAGTCTTGAACGGCCACAGCGATCGCGTTCCAAGTGTTGATCAGGTTTTCGGTGAACTCCCCATCTCCACCGAGTCCAACGATCAGGACAACGGTGGCCGCCGCGACGAGCAAGCCCAGGATCGCCCACGCCCAGGCGACGCCTCCACCGCCGGTATTCGATGTGTACAGATTCTCAATCACGCTGGAGTCCACCAGCTTGCGGCCGGCCTTCAGGCGCGTGAGTAGCGCGGCTGGTTCCGAAGTCTCGGCTTGCGCAAAAATGCGGTCAAGCTCAACCGGCTGGCTTACCGTCACAATGGTCTCTGCATCGTGGAACACCGCGAGCAAAATCGCCAGATCCAGCGCAGAGTCAGTCGCGGCCGGGAAGGTCATAGCGCCGACACCAAGATCCTGAATGCGCTCAAGTCCAGGCGCGTAGCCGTCCGTCTCGGCCGGCAAAATCACCTTGGCGTCGCTGCGCAGGTTCTCAGCAGCAACCTCGGTCGGGTCGGCCACGATGAAGTCCGGGTCGTAGCCCATGTCCGCCAGCGTGTTCGCAGCCTGGCCCACACCGACGATCACCGGTGAAAACTCGCGAATAAAGTTCCGCAGACCCTGCAGCCGCTCGCGGGTGTCCGGCGTCGGGGCAACAATCAGCACCTTGCGGCCCGTCATGGCGTCGCCGACTTCGGGCGCGCCGATGCCGTCGATAAGCATTGGTGCTTCTGAGTGGATGAACTGGATGGTGTTACCGAAGTAGGCTTCCATGTTCTCCACGAGGCTGCGTTGAGAGTCGTCGAACGTCGCGTCGACCGCCTCGCGCGTGACCGGCGACGCGTGGCCGACAAGCTTCTTGCCCACCATGATCTCGCCGTCAGCGTCGACGCTGCCCTTCTTGCCGTCCCGGATTGCCGAACGCACCTCCGCGCCCGCCGCCTCGTACAACGGAATCCCGGCATCGAGCAGCAAGTGGGGACCGTAGTTCGGGATCGCGCCGGTGGAAAAGTGCGCGAGGTTCACCACCGCAGACGGGCGCGCTGCCACAAGCGATTCCGCGAGGCGACGGGTCATGTCCGGCGCATCCACGATCACGATGTCGTCGGCGCTCATCCGGCCCAAGCCCTTGCCCTGCGGGGTGCAGTCGCGTACGGTGCCCTGGATCGTCGGTGCTGCGGATCCGGTGCGAGAGGTAGAGACAGTCATACCCCGTATTGTGCACACTGACCTGCGCCTACCAGGGAGGCGCGCGGGAGAATCCTGTGATGTGTTTAGGCCCGAAGTTTGGCGACTTCCCGCTGCGCCTGCGCGAGCAGCTCGGCCGCGTGCGCGCGCCCAGTGTCCGAATCGTCCAGGCCCGCCATCATCCGCGCCAGCTCCTCCACCCGGTCGTCCTCACTCAAGCTGCCTACGCCGGAGGTCACGGCCTCGTCGCCGACGTGCTTGGACACGTGCAGATGCGTATCGGCGTACGCCGCCACCTGCGGCAGGTGTGTCACCACGATGACCTGGTTGTTTGTGGCCAACCGCGCAAGCCGGCGCCCGATCTCCACCGCCGCGCGCCCGCCCACACCAGCGTCAACCTCGTCGAACACCAGCGTCGCGCCGCTCGAAGAACCAGCCAGCACCACCTCCAACGCCAGCATCACACGCGACAACTCACCGCCCGAGGCACTCGTCGCCAACGGCTTCGGATCCTGCGCCGCGTTCGGTGCAAGCCGAAACTCCACCGAGTCTGCGCCGTCGCGCCCGTACGGCGCTCGCTCAACATGCACGTGCAGCCGCGCCTTCGGCATCGCCAGGCCCTGCAGCTCCGCCGTCACTTGTTCCCCGAGCCGCGCTGCCGCCGCCTCACGCGCCGCGCTCAGTTTCCCAGCCCGCGTCGCAAGCTCACTCTCAAGTTCGGTTACAAGCTTTTGCAGCTTATCGACGGCCTCTTCAGACGTATCGATTTTCCCCAACCGTTTCGCCGCCTTCGCGCGCCACGCGAGCACACCGGCAATATCTGGCGCGTACTTCCGGGTCAGGCCTTTGAGCTCCTGCTGGCGCTGCAAGAGACGCTCCAGCTCTCCGGGGTCGCTTGGAAGGTCCGCAATGTAGCTGCCCAGTTCTACGGAGACGTCGGCAAGCACACTGCTCACTTCGCGCAACCGGGTGCCGAGCTCCTTGAGCGCAGTGTCTGAGGCGCCGTCGAGCGCGCTCGCGGCTTGACCGACCAGGGTGGAGGCGGCGGCGTCCTCCCCACCGCCATATCCGCCAGCCGCCTCCGGCCCGTCGATGGCTGCCAGGGCTTCGGTAGCTGCTTCGCGCAGCGCGTCGACATCTTGGAGCCGGTTAATCGCCTCAACCAGCTCATCGTCTTCCGATTCTTGCGGCGCGATCGCGTCAATCTCGTCGATGGCAAAGCGCAGACGATCGACTTCTTGCGCGAGCTCGAGCTTTTTCTCGGTGCGCTCCTTGAGGTCCTTCGCCGCGGCCCGCCATGCGTTGTAAGTTTCGCGGTATGCGGCAAGCAGCGGCGCGATCCCCGGATCGACCCGATCGAGGGCGACAAGCTGCTTTTCGGGTGCCATCAGTCGAAGCTGATCGTTTTGCCCATGGATAGTGAGCAGATGCGAGGTGAACTCACTGAGCGTAGCCGCGGGCACCGTGCGGCCGCCGAGATGCGCCTTCGACCGACCGCTTGCCTTGACCGAACGAGACACCACGAACTCGCCGTTCTCATCCGCGGTCGAACCTGCCTCGTTGGCAATCGCCTCAACGGCGGTCTGGTCGCCCTCCGGAAGACCGTTAAGAGCAAACGCGCCCTCCACCACTGCTTCCTCGGAACCGGTTCGCACGCGCGACGCGTCCGCGCGCCCACCGGTGAGGAGCCGTAGCCCGGTCACCACCATGGTTTTACCGGCGCCGGTTTCGCCGGTAAGCACAGTCAGCCCCGGCGAAAGCTCCGCCGACGCAGCCGGGATGACTCCGAGGTTGCGAATTGAAATTTCTGCGAGCATCTACTTGTACCTAGGTCCGCGCCAACCCGAGACCGGCAGCTGGAACTTCCGCACCAGCCGGTCGGTGAACGGACGCTTGTCCAGGCGCACCCACTTCACCGGGCGATGGCCACGAATCACCTCGACTCGGGACCCCGGCGGCATCTCAATGCGGCGGAACCCGTCCATTACTGCAACAGCGCGCCCGGTAGTCGGTTCGGACTCCACCGCCACGGTCGAGCGTGGCGAGACAACCATAGGCTTGGCAAACAGCGCGTGCGCGTTGTTTGGCACCACCAGAATCGCGTCGAGCGCAGGCCACATCACCGGCCCCCCAGCGGAGAATGCA
Source organism: Corynebacterium glaucum (assembly GCF_002287505.1). Lineage (GTDB taxonomy): Bacteria > Actinomycetota > Actinomycetes > Mycobacteriales > Mycobacteriaceae > Corynebacterium > Corynebacterium glaucum. Next base: position 1,244,506 of record NZ_CP019688.1, on the reverse strand, counting down.
TACGCGGTGGAACCCGTTGGTGTCGAAATCAGCACACCGTCGCACCCGAACGAGGACACCGGCCGGAAGTCGACCTCCAGAATTGCATCGAGCACCCTCGTGCGGTCAGTGTTTTCCACGCTGCATTCGTTCAGCGCCCAGCTGGTTTCAATTGGTTTGCCTTCGGCGTCGAGCACTTGGACGTCGATAGTCATCCTGTCCTCAACAAAATAAGTCCGGTCGATGACATGGGCAATCGCGGTTTCCAAGCTTTCGGCTTCACCCTCCGCAAGGAAGCCCACATGCCCCAGGTTGATACCGAGCACCGGCAGATCCTGCTCGCGGGCCACCGCAGCCGCCCGCAGGAACGTCCCGTCGCCGCCAAGCACCAGCACCAGCTCGCACCCTGCCGCTGCCTGCGAATCTGGTGCCACGCGCTCAAGCTGGTTCAGCACCGGATCCTTGTCAATCGGCTGCTCCGAGCCCGGCTCCCCTTGGTCCAGCAAGCGCACGCGGATGCCGGCATCTTCCAGCAAACTCGCTGCCTTTGAGGCGCTTGCAATGTTGTCCGGACGATAGAAATGCGGAACGAGCAGGATTTCGCGGTCCGTCATCGCGTCAGCCATCTACTGCGGTCCTTCCTTCACTGCAGCAGCAACCATCTCGGCCACCGCTTCCGGCGAAAGCGCGGTCACACCCGCATCTTTCACCAACCACAGGAAGTATTCTACGTTGCCGCTCGGCCCCGGAAGTGGCGAGGCCGTCACCGCCCTCAGACTCAGCCCCAGCGTTTGTGCGAACAACGCAACGTCGGCAGTCACCTCAGCTCGCAGGTCAGGAGAGCGCACCACACCCCCGCTGCCAAGTCGGTCCTTGCCAACCTCAAATTGCGGCTTCACCATCGGTAGCAGGTCGGCACCGTCCGCCAGGCACTCCACAATCGCGGGTAGGACCAGCTTCAGCGAGATGAACGAGAGGTCCCCCACCATCACATCGGCCGGCCCGCCCATCATCTCAGGGGTGAGGTTGCGAATATTCGTCCTGTCCAGCACCCGGACACGTTCGTCATTCTGCAGCCGCCACACAAGCTGGCCGTAGCCCACGTCGACCGCCACCACTTCACTCGCACCCCGCGACAGCAGTACGTCGGTAAACCCACCAGTTGAGGCTCCAGCATCAAGAGCTTTTCGCTTATCGACGCCTAACCCCATCCGCTCAAACACCTCAAGCGCTCCCAGGAGCTTGTGCGCTCCGCGTGACGCCCAATCGTCTTCCTCGGTGAGCGCGACCTTGATCGAGTCCTCTGCTTCAACCACGGTTGCCGGCTTCGTGGCGATGAAACCGGCAACCTCGACGCGGCCTTCCTTGATCCAGGTCTGCGCCTGTTCCCGAGAACGCGCGATCTTGCGCCGCACCAACTCTGCATCGAGGCGGCGTCGTCCTGGAGCCATGCTTGGCCCTCCAATCCTGTCGAGTGCTTGGGGGTTGCGACCTTAGTCATTCTGCAAGGCGTTGTGCAGCAGCGCATGTGTCTTAGAAAGTTGCTCTAACTCTGCGGCAAGGTCCTCTGTAGGTTCCGACAGGACTTCGCGTACTTGCTCTCTGAGATCCTCGACGGAGACGCGGGGAGCACGTGGATCGTGGGGCTTGGGTGCGGTCACGGTGGTCACCACCAGTTGGCCGTCGCTGCTTCAGCAGCCTCGGAGTTTGGGCGGACGAGTTCAGGAGGAGTCTCCATCAACCAAGCGACTTCGAGGACGGTGCGCAGCGCCTGCATACCGGTCGCGCCTTCCTTGCCGTGGCTCAGAATGATGTCATTGCCATCAACTCGGGCACTGAACCCGCCCTGCCGTCCCGGTCGTAGATCCTCAGCCTCAGCGTGCAACGAGCGGAGATCCTCTGCGACGTACGTAGGACGCAATTCTTTTGGCGCCTCCAGAAGAGCGATGGGCCCGGAGACTCCCGTGGCTACATGCAACACCGGGATGCCCGCAGCCACGGCTCCGGCGATGTCTGTATCCAGCCGGTCACCGACTGCAAGCGGGCGCGTGGCACCGACCGAGTTGGCTGCCTGCAGGAACATAGCTGGTTCTGGCTTCCCAGCAGCTTGTGGGACCACACCGGTCGCGGAGGTGACGGCCGCGACCATCGAGCCGTTACCCACCATCAGCCCGCGCTCTGAGGGCAGCGAAGTATCCAAGTTCGACGCAAGGTAAGTCGCACCGTTTCGGATCGCGAGTGCTGCTTCGGACAGCTGCCGCCAGCCCGTGTCTGGGTTGTGTCCTTGAAGAACGACCTTCGGCTCTTCATCCGCCGAATCCACAGCGTGGTAGCCTGCGGCAACCACGAGATCCCGGAAAGATTCCGCCCCCAAGACAAGGACACTATCGCCGGGATCGAGGTGGGATGCCGCCAACTGCAACGCCGCCTGAGCTGAGGTAAGCACGTCGGCAGACTCTGCACGAAGCCCAATCTCGCGAAGCATCACCGCAACTTGCTCTGCGCTCCGCGAAGCGTTGTTGGTGATGTAGAGAGCAGGTGCCGAAACAGCGTTGATTGCCTCAACGGCATGGGGCAGCGCGTTCCCGCCTTCCCACACCGTCCCATCGAGGTCAAGGAAGATCGCGTCATGGTTATCAACCAAAGCCATGATCTTGACCCTAGCTTAGTTCAGCAACGCGCTCGTCGGCATCGGTTAGCCCTTCTTCATCGATGCGGGCAACGTGCTCGAACCACGTTTTCGCCTCTGATTTCCGATCGAGCGCCAGGAGCGCCTCCGCGTACGCATACGAAAGACGGGCTTGCGTTTCACCCTCAGAATCAAGCGAAGGTCGGAAACGTTCCAGTGTTGCTAGTGCCGACTCGTGCTGACCGAGATCATGGCGGGCGCCCGCAAGCACGATGGCAAGCTCAATTCGATCCTCAACTCCCAGTTCGGAAGCCTCAGGGGATCGGCCGAGTTCCAACGCCTTCTCCGGGCGTCCGAGACCACGCTCGGCATCCGCCATCACTGCAAGCAATCCGGGGCCACCGGACATACGCCGCGCTGCTCTCAGCTCGGAAAGCGCTTCCTTCCACTCACCGGCGTGGTACGCAACCACTCCGTTTGTCTCGCGGACGACGCCCACGCGCCCAGCACGATTCTTGGCGGCCCTTGCGTGTCGCAGCGCGAGCTGAGGCTCATCCTCAAGCAGCTCCGCCGCCATCAGCATGTGCTTTGCCACGCGATCCGCATTGTCCTTCGACAGAACACGCAAGTCCTGGATTACCGATGGATCGAGCTCGCTGATATCAAGGCCTTCAGGGAGATCAGGTTCGGATAGCCGCTGCGCCATGCGGTCTTCCCGATAGCCCTGTCTGACGGGGTTAGAGCGGTTGTGCCGAACCCGGTCGTCGCGACCTCGGTTCTTGCCACTCCGATTCGGCCGGCGGTTCTCACGCCCACCGCCACCCTGGCCCTCGCGATTGCGACGCTGTCCTTCACCCCGCTGGGGTCGGCCACCTCCGTTATCCGACTGGCCCGCGGGACGGCTATCCGGTTCCGACATTGAGAGACCTTTCCGTAGATTTCAACTCATTATAGAAGTGCAGGCGACATCTACTGTGAAGAGGGCGCGCAAGGAGTCAGCTCCCCACGGGCAGCCTCGGCGTTAGAAATGCCTGCGACCGGTCGCTCGCCGTGGTGTTGGCGGGTGACCGGTCGCAGGTGGTTGTTGTGAAGTTGTTGGGTCGGCGGTAACCTACTCTCCCACACCCTCCCGGGTGCAGTACCATCGGCGCGGGCGGGCTTAGCTTCCGGGTTCGGAATGGGTCCGGGCGTTTCCCCGCCGCTATCAACTACCGACACATTTGTGGTTGTTGGCCCCACACTGTTGTGTCCCCTTGGTTGGGGTCCCCCCTGTTGGTTGGGGTGGTGTGGTGTGTCAGATACCGGAGAATGGACGCGGTGCGGTGCAGGTTTGTTCTGCTGGTTTGTGTTGGTGTTTTGGTTTTGGTGTATTAGTACCGGTCGCCTGACCACATTACTGTGGGTACAGTTCCGGCCTATCAACCCCATCGTCTTTGGGGAACCTATGAAACCTCATCTTAAAACAGGCTTCCCGCTTAGATGCTTTCAGCGGTTATCCTTTCCGTACGTAGCTAACCAGCGCTGCTCCTGGCGGAACAACTGGCACACCAGAGGTACGTCCGTCCCGGTCCTCTCGTACTAGGGACAGCCTTTTTCAAGTTTCAACGCGCGCGGCGGATAGAGACCGAACTGTCTCACGACGTTCTGAACCCAGCTCGCGTGCCGCTTTAATGGGCGAACAGCCCAACCCTTGGGACCTACTCCAGCCCCAGGATGCGACGAGCCGACATCGAGGTGCCAAACCATCCCGTCGATATGGACTCTTGGGGAAGATCAGCCTGTTATCCCCGGGGTACCTTTTATCCGTTGAGCGACACCACATCCACAAGTAGGTGCCGGATCACTAGTCCCGACTTTCGTCCCTGCTCGACTGGTAAGTCTCGCAGTCAAGCTCCCTTGTGCACTTACACTCTTGCACCTGATTGCCAACCAGGCTGAGGGAACCTTTGGGCGCCTCCGTTACATTTTGGGAGGCAACCGCCCCAGTTAAACTACCCACCAGGCACTGTCCCCAACCCAGATCATGGGCCAAGGTTCAGGTATCCACTACGGTCAGAGTGGTATTTCAACAACGACTCCACGGGCCACTGGCGTGGCTACTTCACAGTCTCCCACCTATCCTACACAAACCGCACCGAACACCAATACCAAGCTGTAGTGAAGGTCCCGGGGTCTTTTCGTCCTGCCGCGCGTAACGAGCATCTTTACTCGTAGTGCAATTTCACCGGGCCTGTGGTTGAGACAGCAGGGGAGTCGTTACGCCATTCGTGCAGGTCGGAACTTACCCGACAAGGAATTTCGCTACCTTAGGATGGTTATAGTTACCACCGCCGTTTACTGGGGCTTAAATTCTCCGCTTCGGTGAAACTCACCTAACAGGTCCTCTTAACCTTCCAGCACCGGGCAGGCGTCAGTCCGTATACATCAACTTCATCGTCTTCGCACGGACCTGTGTTTTTGATAAACAGTCGCTCCCCTCTCTTCTCTGCGACCACCACCAGCTTGAAACCGCATGTGTTTCGCACCAGGTGTGGTCCCCCTTCTCCCGAAGTTACGGGGGCATTTTGCCGAGTTCCTTAACCACAGTTCACCCGCTCGCCTGAGTATGCTCTACCTGACAACCTGTGTCGGTTTCGGGTACGGGCCGTCTATCCACATCGCTAGAGGCTTTTCTCGGCAGCACAGGATCACCAACATCACCCCTTTTGGGCTACGCATCACGCCTCACACCTTCTGACGGCCGCATTTGACAAGCCGTCGTGCTGCACGCTTGCACCACAATCCAAATACGTGGCTTGGCTACCACTCTGCGTCACCCCATCACTGACCTACCACGGATCAGGCCCCACGCATCACCACACCACAGGCACCCACAAGGATGCTGTCAGTACGGCTCTGGGTGGTTAGTCTCACCGCTTCGATACTGGGCGCGGATACACGGGTACGGGAATATCAACCCGTTGACCATCGACTACGCCTGTCGGCCTCGCCTTAGGACCCGACTCACCCTGGGAAGACGAACTTGACCCAGGAACCCTTCGTCATTCGGCGGGCAAGATTCTCACTTGCCATTCGTTACTCATGCCTGCATTCTCACTCGCACACAGTCCACTGCCCCTTCCAGTACAGCTTCACCCCATGCACGACGCTCCCCTACCCAACGCAAAAACGTTGCCGCGGCTTCGGCGGTGTACTTGAGCCCCACTAAATTGTCGGCGCGAAACCACTCGACCAGTGAGCTATTACGCACTCTTTCAAGGATGGCTGCTTCTAAGCCAACCTCCTGGCTGTCTTCGCGATCCCACATCCTTTTCCACTTAGTACACCCTTAGGGGCCTTAACCGGCGATCTGGGCTGTTTCCCTCTCGACTATGAAGCTTATCCCCCACAGTCTCACTGCCGTGCTAGGTTTCACCGGCATTCGGAGTTTGGCTGACATTGCTAAGATGATAGTCCCGCTCAACCAACCAGTAGCTCTACCTCCGGCAAACACACACAACGCTGCACCTAAATGCATTTCGGGGAGAACCAGCTATCACGGAGTTTGATTGGCCTTTCACCCCTACCCACAACTCATCCCCTCAGTTTTCAACCTAAGTGGGTTCGCGCCTCCACAACCTCTTACAGCTGCTTCACACTGGCCATGGGTAGATCACCCCGCTTCGGGTCTAGGACATGCCACTAAAAGGCACCCATTTCGGATTCGCTTTCGCTACGACTCCCCAACCAACTGGTTAATCTCGCGACATGCCGCTAACTCGCAGGCTCATTCTTCAAAAGGCACGCCATCACACACAAGAGGTGCTCTGACGGATTGTCAGCGCACGGTTTCAGGAACTCTTTCACTCCCCTCCCGGGGTACTTTTCACCATTCCCTCACGGTACTTCATCCGCTATCGGTCACACTGAGTATTTAGGCTTACCGGGTGGTCCCGGTAGATTCACAGCAGATTCCACGAGCCCGCTGCTACTCGGGGCAAAATGACCACACCACGCATGTGCGCCTTCACGTACAGGACTCATCACCTACTCCGGTGTGCCATCCCAGACACTTCCGCTAACACACAACACATGATGCGACAGTTGACAGCCTGCCACGGTCATACCCCACAACCCCACGCATGCAACCCCTGCCAGGTCTCACACACACATGGTTTAGCCTCATCCGCTATCGCTCGCCACTACACACGGAATCACACTTGTTTTCTTCTCCTACGGGTACTGAGATGTTTCACTTCCCCGCGTCAACCCCCACACAGGCTATGCATTCACCTGCAGGTAACCGCCCACAACGACGGCTGGGTTTCCCCATTCGGACATCCTCGGATCAACGCTTAGTTGGCAACTCCCCGAGGCATAACGCAGCCTCACACGTCCTTCATCGGCCCAGCATGCCAAGGCATCCACCGTACGCCCTTAAAACAAAACACACTAAACAACACCCACACACACCCCACCACCACAACAAAAGGTGACAGCAGAATATGCGCGGGCAACACACAAAAAAGAAAGAAAAAAACACTACCCAACCAACCCCAACCCCACACAAGGAGCCAGGCAATTGATTGGTTCATGCTCGCGTCCACTCTCCAGTTCTCACACACCACACCCACACACCCCACACACAACCACCGGCTGCGTCCAGGACTATGCGGGCCACAAGAACACCACACCATGCACACACAGTGCACACAAACGGTGTGTTGTTCCAGACACCCAACAGCATGCCAACGCGTATGTTTATGAACCCCCGTTGATACATCGGTGCACTCGTGACATCTCCAACGCGGGCGACGTTTCTGAAGCCACCCGCCGGTATGTGACCACCCGGATATTTTGCAAATGTATTCGGTGGCAGGCGCACCCACGGCAACCTCAACCACCACACCCTGCAACTGCAGGGTTTGTTTAAAGTACTGCTCCTTAGAAAGGAGGTGATCCAGCCGCACCTTCCGGTACGGCTACCTTGTTACGACTTCGTCCCAATCGCCGATCCCACCTTCGACAGCTCCTTTTGACAGGCCACTGGCTTCGGGTGTTACCAACTTTCATGACGTGACGGGCGGTGTGTACAAGGCCCGGGAACGTATTCACCGCAGCGTTGCTGATCTGCGATTACTAGCGACTCCGACTTCATGGGGTCGAGTTGCAGACCCCAATCCGAACTACGACCGGCTTTAGAGCGATTCGCTCACCCTCACAGGCTCGCAAGCGCGTTGTACCGACCATTGTAGCATGTGTGAAGCCCTGGACATAAGGGGCATGATGATTTGACGTCATCCCCACCTTCCTCCGAGTTAACCCCGGCAGTCTCTCATGAGTCCCCACCACAACATGCTGGCAACATAAGACAAGGGTTGCGCTCGTTGCGGGACTTAACCCAACATCTCACGACACGAGCTGACGACAACCATGCACCACCTGTACACCAACCACAAGGGAAACCACATCTCTGCGGCGATCTGGTGTATGTCAAGCCCAGGTAAGGTTCTTCGCGTTGCATCGAATTAATCCACATGCTCCGCCGCTTGTGCGGGCCCCCGTCAATTCCTTTGAGTTTTAGCCTTGCGGCCGTACTCCCCAGGCGGGGCGCTTAATGCGTTAGCTACGGCACGAACCCCGTGGAAGGGACTCACACCTAGCGCCCACCGTTTACGGCATGGACTACCAGGGTATCTAATCCTGTTCGCTCCCCATGCTTTCGCTCCTCAGCGTCAGTTACTGCCCAGAGACCTGCCTTCGCCATCGGTGTTCCTCCTGATATCTGCGCATTTCACCGCTACACCAGGAATTCCAGTCTCCCCTACAGCACTCAAGTTATGCCCGTATCGTATGCAACCCCGAAGTTAAGCCCCGGTATTCCACAAACGACGCGACAAACCACCTACGAGCTCTTTACGCCCAGTAATTCCGGACAACGCTCGCACCCTACGTATTACCGCGGCTGCTGGCACGTAGTTAGCCGGTGCTTCTTCTCCAAATACCGTCAAAATTCGTCTTTGGCGAAAGGAGTTTACAACCCGAAGGCCGTCATCCCCCACGCGGCGTCGCTGCATCAGGCTTGCGCCCATTGTGCAATATTCCCCACTGCTGCCTCCCGTAGGAGTCTGGGCCGTATCTCAGTCCCAATGTGGCCGTACACCCTCTCAGGCCGGCTACCCGTCGACGCCTTGGTAGGCCATTACCCCACCAACAAGCTGATAGGCCGCGAGCTCATCCCACACCGAAAAAACTTTCCACCACGATCACCACACCGTGGTCCTATCCGGTATTAGACCCAGTTTCCCAGGCTTATCCCAAAGTGCAGGGCAGATCACCCACGTGTTACTCACCCGTTCGCCACTCGAGTACCAAAGCAAGCTTCGGCCTTTCCGTTCGACTTGCATGTGTTAAGCACGCCGCCAGCGTTCATCCTGAGCCAGGATCAAACTCTCCACAAAAACACCAAACAATAACTGCCCAGTGCGTGTTTCAGAAGAAACAGGCCGTGAAAAGCCCAATACCCAACCAAAACAAACCACCCAACACAAAACCGTGCTGGACTGGCTATCCAAAAATTACCTTCGTGTCTGCTTGTTGTATCCGACGAGGAAAAACCAACAAACAACACAGTTTTAAAAAAACTACTCGTGAAACCATCACACGCATGATGCTGTGTAGCTTTTCACCAGCACACCACAAGCCCCAATCATTGGTTCAAGGCCATGATGACCGGCACACACCAACCACCCCACACAAACAGCTAGGGGCAGCAAGCACCAACCACAAACACACCACACAACGCAAAAGTTCACAAACAAAAAATGCATTGGCACACTATCGAGTTCTCAAACAACACACGCACACCCCGCCGACTAGATCATTCGATCTGCCTGCGAAAGCGGCTTATACAACATTACTTATGGAATCCATTCAAGTCAACTCTTCGTTGTTCGAATTTCTTCCCTTATGTCGACCACCAAGCTTTGCATCGCTATGCTTTGCTCCTTGGCGGCGAGAAGAAACAATAGCCAGGTGCGGCTAGAAAGCACAAACCCGCAGCACAACGCTCATTTATGCCGTTTCAACGAGTTTGACACCCGCGAAGTTCTTCTTTCCGCGACGCAGAACCAGCCACGAACCATGCAGAAAGTCACTGACCTGCGGTGTCCATTCCTCGGCTTCAACTCGCTGGTTATTCACGTAGACGCCACCCTCCTTGATGGAACGACGCGCCGCTCCCTTCGAATCAGCGAGTCCGGTGCCCACTAGCAAGTCAACAATGTTTTCGCTCTCCGCTGCCCGGGTTTCGTAAACGCCAGTCTCGGAGACCGCGGCTGCGAGAGTGCTCTCGTCCAGATCGGCCAGCTCCGCCTTCCCGAACAACGCCTGTGCAGCGAGTTCGGCGCCACGGCGTGCCTGCTCCCCATGCACCAGGTCTGTCATCTCCTGGGCGAGGCGCCGCTGCGCTTCCCGCTTGAACGGGCGTTCGGTGACCTCATCCTCGAGACGGCTCAGCTCCTCCTGATCAACGAAGGTGAACCAGCGCAAGTAACGAATCACATCCGCGTCCGCGGTGTTCAAGAAGTACTGGTACCAGGTGTACGGGCTCGTCATCTCTGGATCGAGCCACAGCGAACCACCGCCGGTGGACTTGCCAAACTTCTTGCCCTCCGAGTCAGTGACCAGCGGAACGGTCAGCGCGTGCACAGACTCGCCATCCATCCTTCGGTTCAAGTCGACGCCGGCGACGAGGTTGCCCCACTGATCTCCGCCACCGACCTGCAGCACACAGTCGTACTCGCGACGCAGCTGCACGAAGTCATTCGCCTGCAGCAGCATGTACGAGAACTCGGTGTAGGAGATGCCATCAGACTCAAGGCGGCGCTTCACCGTCTCGCGACCAAGCATGGTGGAGAGGGAAAAGTGCTTTCCAATGTCACGCAGGAACTCAATCACTGACAGGTCCTGCGTCCAGTCGTTGTTGTTGACCAACAACGCTGCGTTCTCTCCCTCGAAAGAGACAAAACGGGAAAGCTGGCCGGCAATGCGGTCAGCCCACTCTTTCACAGTGTCCTCGGAGTTCAGCGTCCGCTCCCCCACGTCACGAGGGTCGCCGATCATGCCTGTCGCACCGCCCGCGAGAACGACCGGGCGGTGCCCCGCCATCTGGAAGCGCCGAAGCATCAGAAGCGGAACCAAGTGCCCGGCGTGGAGTGAGGGCCCTGTCGGGTCGAAGCCGCAGTACAACGTGATTGAGTTCTTCGTCGTCTCCCGCAGCGCATCCAGGTCGGTTGACTGGTTAATCAGGCCGCGCCATTCGATCTCATCGACGATGTTGGCGGGAGTTGTCATGAACAGATCACACTCTTTCGTTGCATATTCGTTGGCGGAAATGCGGCAAGGGGTTAGTTCGACGCGGCTGGATGGGGCTGCGCTTCGTCGATAAGCAAAACGGGAATGCCCTCGTCGATGCGGTACGCGATTCCGAGCCGCTCGTTGATAAGCAACTGTTCCTCTTCGCTGTATCTCAGTGGCCCCTTGTCTTGGGGGCACACAAGAATGTCTAACAGCTGGGGGTCGAGGCTCATGGCTGTTTATCGTACCCGGCTGACCCAGACAGGTCGTCGTCCAACCCCGGCAGTGCGCCGAATTCACCGCGAAGGAACTGGGCCTGCGAATCCATGGCCCGCAGGTTGTCGTCCAGGATGCCCTTCTTGATCCGAGCGACCGCATTGGTAAGTGTGGTCAGCGAATCCACCACGACGCTGACTGCTGCCTCATCACGGAACTGTGGCACGTCGAGGTAGGTGCTGATCACCTCCGGGTAGTAGACCTTGACCACGTTCCACATCGTCTGTCGGTGCTCAGGTGTGGGTTGCAGATGGTCCCATTCCTTGAGCACAAAGCGGATGTTCGCCTCGAGCTCCTTGACCTGGTTCACGACCGCGCTCGGTGGACCTGCCTTAAAGAGCCGGCCGGAAGTTTCGCGCATTGCATCCTCGAGCACGATCGGGGTCGGCGTGATCGGTGGAGGCGGCAGCTCCTTCGGTTTCGCAGGCGGGGTCAGAGCCACTCCTGCACCGTAGGCCGCAGCAGCGGCAACCGGCCACAGGAAGCCTAGGCCGAGTGCAATGTGCAGGGTTACCACCAAAATGGCCAAAAGCAGGCCAACCTGGTTCCTCCTCGAGACGAGGAAGCTTTGAAAGCCACCTGGGGTACCGCTCGAACTACTGGAAACCACGAATCTCCTTAAATGCTGCCTCGAGGTCGCCGTTCAACGCGTCGAACACCGCCCCTCCCGTCAGTTCTGCCAGTTGATTCATCTCCGCGACGTTCGCCTCGCCGTACAAGATGATGAAAATCGGCACGCTGCGCTTGTCCTCCGGGAGCCCGTTGTAGATTTCGGTGAACCCGCGGAAGTCGGGGCCGAAGTTGGCCTCGCCGTCGCTGAGCAGGACTATCGACGGAATGCCGTTCGAGGTATCGATCCCATTCAGGGCTTCCAGCAACGCCGGGTACATTGCAGTGCCACCGCTTGCCACGATTCCGTCGACGTACGCACTGAGTTGATCCACCGATGCCTCGTTGTCGCGGTTGTACTCGACCGTCACCGGCGGGTTCGGCTGATCGTCGAAGGACAGCAGGGTCACAGTTTCGCGGTCGCGGAGGGACACATCGCCGACTAGATTCGCGGCGGAGCCGTCGATAAGCGAATTCATGGTGTCCTTGAGTGCCTGGATGCGATCGCCCTCCATAGATCCGGAGGCATCCAGGATGAACATGGTGGTTCCGGGCTGACGATACTGGTTGTTGTAGGCGAAGAGCAGCTCGTCGACCACGCTTTGGTTCGCCGGGAACGGCAGCTCAATCGCCTGCTGGCTAGCCAGCTCGGCAGGCATATTCGAGACTTGCTCCACCGGTCGGCGGAAGGTCTGCGCGATGTCTTCCTGGTGTTCGAGCAGCCAGTCGGCCAACTGACGCACTTGTTCAGACGCATTCGGGTTCGCCGGTTGCGCGAGGGTCGACAGCGGGTAGTCGGCGGAGACGACACCGTCACGCGGCACAATCACCTGGATCGGCAGACCCTCGGCGCGCAGCTGATGCAGCGTGGACTCGTAGTTCACGATCGCGTCGGCCTTTTCTGGGTCGGCGACGAACGCGTCGGCGAGCCAGCCGGAGGAACCGGACACCAGCGTTTGCGCCTGGAAGAGCTCTTCCAGAGTCGATGCCACGCGATCGAGGTCCTGGGGGGTGATCGCCGCACCGGTGTCTGCGAGGGCGGTGGACACCGACACCAACGCCGAAAAGCCTGAGTTGGACGCTGCCGGGTTGGTCATACCGAAGGTGAAATCCCCGGCTTGCGCCGCTTTGGCAAAGTCTGCCCAGGTCGGCTGATTCGTGTCCCAGCCGAGACGCTTCGCCGCTTCGTCCCACACGCCGAACGCCACTGGGCTCGTTGCAATCTTGGTCTCATCCGCCAGCTTGTCGGACGCGCCGATGAGGTTGACGTAACGGTTGGTGGCAAACCAGGTCGCGTCGACCGTGCTGTCGAAGTTACCCAGCTTCAGGTTCTCGGAATTCTCGAGAGTGCCGGCTGGGAACTGGAGCTCAATGTCGAACCCGAGGTCGTCCGACGCTCGCTGCACAACGGGCTCCAGGTCCATAAGTTCGGTAGCCGCCACGATCGTGAGGGCATCCTGCGAGCCGCTGCGCTGCCCACCGCTAGAACCCCCGCCGCCTTCGCTCGCACCGTCATCGGCACACGCGGCCAGCGCCATTGAGCTCAGCAGCGCGAGGATCAAAATCCAGAGCTTTTTCATTGCTGTTCGTCTCCATCTTCCGGCGGCGGAGGGGAAAGGGTGCCATAGCGGGTGCCCACACCGTCGATAAGCTGTTCCAGGCGATCATACTGTGGCGGGTCCACCGAATTGACGTAATCCGATGGCGGATTCAAACCCTGCTTGGACATCTCATCAGCGAGCGAACCGTGGTTAGCCGGGCGGAACCCGTGCCGCGCAGCGAGCTGCTGTAGCTCCGGGTCGTTAGCCAAGAGACGTGCCAGCTCCTGGCCCTCCGGGGTGATGCCAACCACGCCGTGGTTCGCCAGCACCGTCGGGCTGAGGTGGAACAGCACCATATCGTTGCGGATGCGCGAGTTCGGACGCATTTGCTCACCGATGAACTGCGCCTCGTAAATCATCACCATTGGTGCCGCGCCCATTCCTTGGCTCAAATATTCGGCAAACGGGCCAGCAGACGACGACTCCGAGTAACCCTGCCCCGTAAAGAACGGCGTGATCTTGTCCACCAGGTAGCCGATGTCGTTGTCGCGGTTCGGCTCCCGCTCCGCGAACTCCCACGCAAGCACCGAGAGATACATCGCGGCCGAATTCGAGGTGCGGATGTCGGTGGTGCGGATCTGCACGGTGCGTGGCGAAGGGAACGTGTCGCCGAAATCGCGCCAACGTTTACCCGACTGCGCCAAGTCGACGTACTTGGCAATGTCGAGGACGTACCCGCCGTTTTCCTTGCGCACCACTCCTTCAGCTTCAAGAATGTCCGCAATCGGCTGCCAGCTCGCCACCGCCATCGGCGTGAAGAACGGGTACTCCACCGTGTAGCCGTTGTTTTGCTCGCGCACCTTCTGCGTCGCGGGCGCCGACGACGGGGACACGAAGTCCAGCGAAGACAGATCGGTCCGCGTCGCAATGGTTCGCGAGCCCGCCGTCGAGAAACTCACTTCGTAGCCGAGCTCACGCAACCGATTGACCACATCCGGGTCTTCAAAGTACAAGCGTTTTTCAGAACCCACCACGCCATGCACTTGCGTCACGCCGCCGCGGTCCCCAAAGCCGGAGCTTCCGGTGTCCTTGTTTCCCCTTCCAAGCAGTCCCCCGCCACGGCCAAGAATGATCGCCGCTGCCACCACAACAACGAGAAGGACACCAAGTACGACGGTAAGAACGCGTCCGCCGCGCTTGGTGTCCGCACTACCCGCACTGCTCGGAACACTCATGGCTTTATCGTAGAGTGCACGTCACACGTGCGCTGTGTTTCTTGGGCAGTTACTGGGGCTTCTCTCCCCGCACCGGCCGTGTGGCCCACGCACGGAACTGCGCGTTCGCTTCTACCACGCGGTCCCGCTGTTCCTCCACGCGCACCTTCGCGGTCCCGCCGCGAGTCGCGCGCGAAGCAACCGCACCATCGACAGTCAGCACCTCACGGACCTCAGGTTGCAGTCGCTTGTCGACGCTTGCGAGCTCCTCATCACTGAGCTCGTCAAGGCCAACGCCTCGGCTCTCAGCGATCCGCACGCACGCCCCGGAAGCCTCGTGCGCTTCGCGGAACGGCACGCCTTGGCGCACCATCCACTCCGCGAGGTCAGTCGCCAGCGTGTAGCCCGCAGGTGCAAGTTCGCGCATCCGATCCTCGTGGAACGTCAGAGTGCCAACGAGACCGGTGAACGCCGGCAGCAGCACGCGCAGCTGCGTCACCGAATCGATAACCGGTTCCTTGTCTTCCTGCAGGTCGCGGTTGTACGCCAGCGGTTGTGCTTTCAGCGTCGCCATAAGACCGGCGAGGTTGCCAATGAGCCGGCCAGACTTGCCACGCGCAAGCTCGGCGACATCCGGGTTCTTCTTCTGCGGCATGATCGATGAGCCGGTCGACCAGGCGTCGTCCAACGTGACGTAGCCGAACTCCGGGGTGCACCAGGCGATAATCTCCTCGGCGAAACGCGAGAGGTCAACCGCGATCTGGGCAAGCACGTACGCCGCTTCTGCTGCGAAATCGCGTGAGGCCGTGCCGTCGAGCGAGTTGTCGGCGGAGGATGCGAAACCAAGTTCTTCCGCAATGGCCTCCGGGTCGAGCTGCAGCGACGACCCTGCGAGCGCGCCAGATCCGTACGGCGAAACGGCGAGGCGTTTGTCCAAATCCTGGATGCGCTCCAAATCCCTCAACAGCGGCTGCGCGTGAGCGAGCAGGGAGTGCGCCAGCAGAATCGGCTGCGCGGCCTGGAAGTGGGTCTTGCCCGGCATGATTGCATCCGGGTGCGCCTTCGCCTGAGCGATGATGGCGTCGATCAGGTCCGACACATCTTGCGCGACACCGCGGATGGCATCGCGCAGCCACATGCGGAACATCGCAGCGACCTGATCGTTGCGGGAGCGTCCGGCACGTAGCCGGCCGCCGATTTCGGGGCCGACGCGGTCGATAAGGCCGCGCTCCATGGCGCCGTGGACGTCTTCGTCCGTCGGGAGCGGCCCGAAGGAGCCGTTGGCAACGTCCTCGCCCAGTTGGTCCAGGCCCGCGAGCATGGTGGACAACGCATCGTCGTCAAGCAAACCTGCCCTGTTGAGCACCTTTGCGTGAGCCTTTGATGCAAGCACATCGTATGGTGCGAGGACCCAGTCGAAGTGGGTAGAGACGGACAGCGCGAACATGGCTTCGCTGGGGCCGCCGGAAAAGCGGCCGCCCCACAGCGCGCCCTCGTTGGTCTTGTGCTGCTCCATTTACTTCCCAGCCGCCTCGCGGTCGCGCTTGTTGGCGATCTGGGAGCTCAGGCCGTGCAGGCGCACGAAGCCCTTCGCCAGGGTCTGGTCAAAGGTATCGCCGGTGTCGTAGGTGGCCAGGTTGAAGTCGTAGAGAGAGTGGTTCGAGCGGCGGCCGTTGACCGTGGCCTTGCCCGCGTGGAGCTCCATCCGGATGTCACCCGTGACGTACTGCTGGGTGGAATCGATGAAAGCGTCGAGGGAGCGCTTCAGCGGGCCGAACCAGAGACCGTCGTACACCTCCTCGGACCAGCGGGCATCCACCAGACGCTTGTAGCGGGCGAGCTCGCGCTCGACGGTGACGTCCTCAAGCGCTTTGTGCGCGGTGATGAGTGCGACTGCGCCCGGGGCCTCGTAGATCTCGCGGGACTTGATGCCCACCAGGCGATCCTCCACCATGTCCAAGCGGCCGATGCCCTGCGCTCCGGCACGGCGGTTGAGCTCCTCGATTGCCTCGAGCACGGAGACGCTGCGGCCGTCGATTGCCACCGGCTTACCGCCCTCGAAAGAGATGATGACCTCATCCGGAGCGTTGCCCATTGCCGGGTCCTCGGTGTAGGCGTAGAGGTCCTTCGTCGGCGCGTTCCACAAATCCTCAAGGAAGCCGGTCTCAACCGCGCGGCCCCAGACATTCTGGTCGATGGAGAACGGGGATGCGGCGGACTGCTCAATCGGCAGGTTCTTGCCCTCTGCGTACTCGATCGCCTTGTCGCGGGTCCAAGCGTAGTCGCGTGCCGGGGCGATAATCTCCAGGTTGGGGTCCTGGTTGAGGAATCCGACCTCGAAGCGAACCTGGTCGTTGCCCTTGCCGGTGCAGCCGTGGGCCACGTGGGTGCCGCCGAACTGGTGGCCTGCCTCAACGAGGTGCTTCACAATCAGCGGGCGCGAGATCGCGGAGACCAGAGGGTACTGCCCCATGTACATGCCGTTCGCCTTGATGGTGGGCAGGCAGTACTCCTCGGCGAACTCGTCCTTGGCGTCGACCACGATGGATTCGACGGCACCGCAGTCCAGCGCGCGCTGGCGCACGGACTCCATGTCCTCACCGCCCTGGCCGAGGTCGAGCGAGACGGCGATAACCTCGCCGCCGGTCATCTCGGCGAGGTACGGGATGGCGACGGAGGTGTCCAGGCCGCCGGAGTACGCGAGAACGACGCGGTTGGTCATGAATATGGGCTCCTTTTGAGTTCTATTCTGAGATTCACAGAAAGTGTTTTACAGAAACGTGTCGAATTGCTAGGTTACTCGTGCTTACGGGGCGCACCGGCAAAGAGCTGCTCCGCAAGATCGCGGCCGCTCAGCGGTTCGCGGGCCAGCACGAAGATGGTGTCGTCGCCGGCGATGCAGCCGACCACTTGGTCGAGGCCGACGCGGTCGATGTAGCTGGCGAGGTACTGCGCCGCGCCGGGCGGGGTGCGCAGCACCGCGGTTGAGTGAGAGTAGTCCACCGAGACCACCAGCTCATCGATCATGCGGTTGAGCTTGTCGCGCGGGCCGGTGGCTACGTCCTCGAGTGCGTCGGCCTCATCCCCGACCGCGTAGAACGCGCGGCCACCTGCGAGCGGGCGGATCTTCTTCGCCCCCAGCTCGTCGAGATCGCGCGACAGTGTCGCCTGAGTGATATCGATGCCGTCGTCGAAGAGCAGCTGCGACAGCTGGCCTTGCGAGTACACGCGTGTGTTGGAGAGCAGCTCCAGGATGCGGGCCTGGCGCGCCGTGCGGGAAACTGGCTGAGTCACGGCTGGTGCTCCAGGAGCCAGGTCAGCAGCGCCTTCTGTGCGTGCAGGCGATTTTCGGCCTCGTCAAACACGCGCGAGGCGGGGCCATCGATTACCTCTGCAGTGACTTCGCTACCGCGGTACGCCGGCAGACAGTGCAAAAAGATCGCGCCCTCGCCTGCCGCGTCCATCACGTCCTGGGTGACTTGGTACGGCATAAACGGAGTGCGGCGGTCCTTGCCGTCGTCCTCCATGCCCATGGACACCCAAGTATCGGTAATCACCACACCGGCGCCCTCGACAGCAGACAGGTCAGAGGTCACCGCCACCGCTGCACCCGTCTCCGCCGCGCGCGCTTGAGCACGCTCAACGAATTCCTGGCGCGGCAGGAACCCCTCCGGGCCGATGACGGTGATGTCCATACCGGCGGTGGCAAAGCCCAGCAGGTAGCTGTTGGCCATGTTGTTGTCGCCGTCACCGAGGTAGACGGCCTTCTTGCCCTTCAGCCCCGCGGCCCCCTCATCCGGGCACAGGTTCTCTACCACGGTCTGCAGGTCGGCGAGGATCTGGCATGGGTGCAGGTCGTCGGACAGCGCGTTCACCAGCGGCACCGTCGCAGTCTCCGCCATGTCCAGCAAGTTCTGATGCGCGTAGGTACGCCACACAATCGCCGAAACGTAACGCGACAGCACCGCACCGGTGTCCTGGTAGGTCTCTCCCTTGCCCATCTGCGAGTTGCCGGTCTCCGCGACAATCGCGTGCCCACCGAGCTGCGCGATGCCCGCGGCGAAGGAGAACCTCGTGCGCGTCGACGTCTTGTCAAACAGCACCGCCACCGACTGCGGCCCCTCAAGCGGGCGGTACTTGTACGGCTCACGCTTCATCTCCGCGGCAAGCGCAAGCACCTCGGCCTGCTCTGCTGGGGCCAGATCGTCATCGGCCAAGAAATGTCGTGGCATCTAATTCTCCTCCTCGGAGTTGTTCAACTCATTCAGCAGCGCGTCGAGGCGCTGGACAGCCTCAGCAAGCTCATCGTCGCTAATCACCAGCGGCGGGGTGAATCGCACCACCGCATCGCTCGGAGCATTCAGCACCAGCCCGTGCTTCAGGCCTGCAGGCACCGCTTGCTTTGCGACGGGACGTTTGAGCACCGCACCGAGCATCAGCCCCCGGCCGCGCACTTCCTCCACCCCGTCAAGATCGCGGAGTTCTTCGGCGAAAATTTTGCCCTTTCGAACGACCTCGCTGAGAAACGCGTCGTCGACGGTATCGAGGACTGTGGACGCTGCCGCACACGCAATCGGGTTGCCGCCGAATGTCGTGCCGTGCGAACCCGGCGTAAAGGTCTTGGCTACCTCTTCAGTCGCGATGACTGCGCCAATCGGCAGCCCTCCGCCGAGGCCCTTCGCCATGGTGACCACATCGGGGCGCACACCGGCCGGCAGGTCGTGCTCAAAGGCAAAGAAATCGCCGGTGCGGCCGACGCCGGTTTGCACTTCATCGGCGACCATGAGGATGGCGTGGTCGTCGCAAAGCTTTCGAATGCCCTCCATGAATCCTTCCGGAGCTGGGATGACTCCGGTTTCCCCCTGGATGGGTTCGAGGAAGATCGCGGCGACGTCGGCGGGGTTGACCTCGACGAGCTTGCGCAGGTAGTCGAGGTCGCCGTATGGGTAGTACTCGACGCCAGACGGCACTGGCTCGAAGGCCTTGCGCTTGTCGGGCTGGCCGGTCAGCGCGAGCGCACCCATGGTGCGGCCGTGGAAACCGTGCTGGGCGGCAAGGATACGGCGCTTGCCGGTCAACCGTGCAAGCTTGAATGCGGCCTCGTTCGCCTCCGCACCGGAGTTGCAGAAGAACACCCGCGCATCCGGATCGCCGAAGCGGCGCACGAGCTCGCCCGCGACCTTCACCGCCGGTTCAGTGGCAAAGAGGTTGGAAACGTGGCCGAGGGTGTTGATCTGCTCGGTGACCGCTTGCACCACTGCAGGGTGGGCGTGGCCGAGCGCGTTGACCGCAATCCCGGCGAGAAGGTCGATGTAGGTGTTGCCCGAGTCGTCGATAAGCGTGGCACCCTCGCCCTTGACCAGCGCGATGGGTGGGGTTCCGTAGTTGTTCATCAACCCGGTTTGCCAGCCGGTGAGGATTTCGCTCACTTTGCCTCGTCCTTCCTGAACACCTTGGACACGGTGGCCTCCGGGTAGTGCGCCTCGTCGTATGTGTCCGGCAGCACCATGGTGCCGATACCGCCGCTGGTGAGCAGCTCAAGCAGGACCGAGTGGGCAATGCGGCCGTCGATCACGTGGGCCGCGCGCACCCCGCCGCGCACTGCTGTGAGGCACGCCTCCATCTTCGGGATCATGCCCGAATCCAGCGACGGCATCATCTGCTCGAGGTCGCCCACGTTGATCTTTGACAGCAGCGAGTCTTTGTTCGGCCAGTCGGTGTAGAGGCCCTCGACGTTGGTGAGCACCACGAGTCGCTCAGCCCCGATGGCCGCAGCAAGCGCGCCGGCAGCTTCGTCGGCGTTGATGTTGTACACATCGCCGTCTTCGCCTGGCGCGATGCCGGAGACCACCGGGATGCGCCCAGCCTCGATGATGTCCATGAGCGCAGACGGGTTGACGCTGGTGATAGTGCCGACCAGGCCGATGTCGGCCGGTTCGCCGTCGACATCCACATAGCGCTTCTCCGCCGTGAACAGCCCAGCATCCTCGCCGGAGGTGCCCACCGCGTACGGGCCGTGGGAGTTGATCTTGCCCAGCAGATCCCGGCCCACCTGACCGAAGAGCACCATACGCACCACGTCGAGGATCTCCGGCGTGGTCACGCGGAAGCCGCCGACGAACTCCCCGCCGTCCAGGTTCAACCGCTGCATCATCGCCGTGATCTGCGGACCGCCGCCGTGCACCACGACGGGCTTCGCCCCGACGGTGCGCAAGAACACCATGTCGGCGGCGAAAGCTGCCTTCAGCTCCTCATCGATCATGGCGTTGCCGCCGTACTTCACCACCACGATCTTGTCGCGGAAGTGCTGCAGCCACGGCAGCGCCTCTGCGAGGACGTGTGCGCGCGCCTCATTGCTCAAGTCCGCACTCATTGCTTCAAAATCCATTGGAGGGCCTTCCTAACTGCTGTATGCGGAGTTGATCTCCACGTACGCGTGGCTCAGGTCGGTCGTGCGCACCGTGGCCACACCGGGCCCTCCCGCGCCGAGATCTACGTCGACGTCAATGTCCACACCAGACAGATCCACCTCGCGCGCGCCAGGCGCACCGGCGGAGTCCACGCACACCGGCTGGCCGTTGAAGCGCACCGAGATCTTCTCCGGGTTCATCTCGGCGTCCGCCATACCGACGGCGGCCAGCACGCGGCCCCAGTTGGGGTCGGAACCGAACATGGCGCACTTGAACAAGTTGTCGCGCCCGATCGTGCGCGCCGCCTCCAGCGCCTGGGCATCATCGGCGGTGCCGCGCACGGAAATGGTCACCCGCTTGGTCACGCCTTCCGCATCAGTCTGCATCTGCTTCGCCAGCGATTCGCAAATGGAAAGCAACGCCTCGTCGACCTCATCCTGGCTCGGGGTGATGCCACTCGCCCCGTTCGCCATCACGATCACGGTGTCGTTCGTCGAGGTCGCACCATCAATATCCAGGGTGTTGAATGTCACCGCGGTCGCCTTGCGCAAGGCTTCTTCCAGGGCTTCATTGCTTATCGACGCATCCGTGGTCACCGCAACCAGCATCGTCGCCAAGCTCGGCGCCATCATGCCCACGCCTTTGCCGATGGCGCCAACTGCCCAGCCGTCGCGCTCTACGAGCGCTTCCTTTGTGACCGTGTCAGTCGTCATGATGGCTTCCGCCGCCGCGGATCCGTGCGCTGCGTCCGAGCCTAGGCCCCGTGCAAGAGTGTCGATGCCCGCGCGCACCTTGTCCATCGGCAGCAGTTCACCGATCAAACCCGTGGAACACACTGCGACATCGTTCGCCTCGAGACCCAGCCGCTCTGCCGCGAGCTCCTGCGCCTCGCGCGCGTCAGCGTCTCCCTGCGCTCCGTTGCAGGCGTTCGCGTTTCCGGAGTTGAAAAGCACCGCTTTGCACTGGCCGTCTGCGAGCACTTCGCGGCTAATTTTCACCGGCGAAGCGAACACCTTGTTGCGGGTGAACACCGCGGCAGCGGTGAACTCCGGACCTTCATTGACCACGAGTGCCATGTCCGGGTTGCCCGAAGGCTTGATGCCTGCCGTCGTCGCGGCGGCGCTGAACCCCTTGGGTGTGGTCACTGCTCCTGCAGTCATCGGTTCCCCTTCGATCAGTGGTGTGTGGATGGTTGGGATGTGCATCTAGGGTGCAACGCCCTGGCGCGGAAGCCCTGCGGCTTCCTCCAACCCCAAAGCGAGGTTCATGCACTGGACCGCGGCGCCTGCAGTACCCTTGGTCAAGTTATCGATCGCCGAGGTCATGAGCACCACACCCGCCTCCGCGTCGACCTCGACTTGCACGTGGCACATATTCGACCCAACGACGTGCTGGGTTTGCGGTTGTGTGCCTTCCGGCACCACCCACACAAACGGCTCGGAGGCGTAGAAGTCCTCGTACGCCTGTCGGGCGGACTCGGAGGTGACACCCTCGACCAAAGGGGCGGTCACGGTGGTGAGAATGCCGCGCGGCAGCGGCGCAAGCACCGGGGTGAAACTGACCGTGACTGGCGCGTCTGTTACCTCAGCGAGGTTTTGGGCAATCTCCGGCGTGTGGCGGTGATTGCCCGCGGTGTTGTAGGCCTTGAGCGAACCCATCGTCTCCGCGCCGAGCATGGGCACGGCAGCTTTCTTTCCTGCCCCGGAAACACCGGTGATGGAAACTACGCGCAGGTCCGGCTCGCAGATCCCAGCTTTGACTGCCGGTAGTGCCGCCAAGGTCGCCCCCGTCGGGAAGCAACCGGGCACCGCGATGCGCTTGGCCCCCTGGAGCTCCTCACGGTGGCCAGGCATCTCCGGGATGCCGTAGGGCCAGTGGCCAGCGTGCTTGGAACCGTAGTAGCGCGCCCAGGCTTCCGCGTCGCGGAGCCGGAAGTCCGCCGCGCAGTCGATCGCCACGGTTTCCTCGGGAAGGTTCGCGCCGATCTCGGCGGAGAACCCGTGCGGCAGGCCCAGGAACACCACGTCGTGGCCGCTGAGGACGGCGATGGAGGTCTCTTCGATCACCCTGCCTGCGAGCTGCGGTAAGTGCGGCATCTGCTCCTCCACCGGCTGGCCGGCATTCGAATTGCCGGTCAGTGCGCCGATCTCCAGCTCCCCCGAAAGGTAGGCGGGGTGGGCAAGCAAGAGGCGAAGGATTTCGCCACCGGCGTACCCGGTGGCACCCGCAACTGCGACAGAGAAGCTCATGCCGTCACAGTAGCGAATTATGCAGTTGGCTGCAAACTATGCGATCGTACCGGCCTAGCCGCGCATCGCCGCACCGTGCTGCTCCTCAGCTGCCTTCGCAGCACGCAAACGTGCCTCGGAAGCCTCGTCCTCAGTCAGGGTGCGGTCCCCCGCCCTGAATACAAGCCCGAACGCCAGCGACTTCTTGCCCTCGCCGAGCTGCTCAGAGCGGTAAACATCGAACAGGCGCACGCTCTCGACGAGCTCGCCCGCGGCCTCCTCAACAGTGCGCCGCACTGATTCCGCCGGTAATTCCTCGTCCACTACCAGCGCGATGTCTTGGTTCACCGCAGGGAATGCGGAAAGCACTGGAGCCGGCAGCACCTCATCCAGCGGCAGCGCGGTGAGGTCGAGCTCCATCGCGCACGTGCGCGCCGGCAGCTCGAGCGCTTCAAGAATCTGCGGGTGTAGCTCACCTGCATAACCAACAATTCGGCGATCCTGGCCGTCGACGGAGGCGACGGTCAGCGCCGCGCAGCGACCCGGGTGCCACGGCAAGTGCTCCGCGGCCTCCACCTCTAGCACCACACCGGCAGCTGCAGCGGCCACCCGCGCAGCCTGGATCGCATCAGCCCAGGTGTAGTCACGAGCCGCGCCCAGCGGTCCGGCGATCTCCTGCTTGCCCACCGCCACGGTGGCAGCGTGCAGGCGCTGATCCGGCAAGGAATCGACCAGCTCCCGCAAAACGTCTTCATCCGGGCGCGCCGCAACCGACGGCATCGGCGAGACATCTGCACGCTTCACCGAGGTCTGTGCCACCGAGAACACCGCCACGTCGTTGCGCCCGCGCGCCACGTTGCGGCCGATCGCCTCAAGCATGGACGGCAGCAGGGTCGAGCCGAGCACGCCATAGTCGGCGTCCAGCGGGTTTTGCACCTTGACCACGTTTCGGCGCGGATCGTCCGCGTCGAGCCCCCACACGTCAAAGGCATCGTTCTTCATGAACGGGGTCGGGATGATCTCGGCGTAGCCGGAGTACGCCAGCGCGTGCGTCACCGCGCGGCGGCGGCGTTGCAGCGGAGACAGCCCTCGGCCACCGACCGGGGTCGGCAGGATCGACGGCACGTCGTCAAGACCCTCAAGGCGCACGACCTCTTCGATCAGCTCGACAGGCACCGTGAGGTCGCCGCGCCACGTCGGCGGAGTAACAGTCGCCTCATCGCCGTGCACCTCAACGACACAGCCCACTTCTTCCAGCCGCCGCACCACAGTCTCCGGCGCGTACTCCACGCCGATCAGCTCACTCGGGCGACCCAGACCCATGGTGATCGGCTCGCGCGTCGGCACCTCGCCCACGATCGTGCCGCGCTCAGAGATCGTGCCCCCAGCACACTCCACCAACAGCGCGCACGCGATATCCAGCGAGATCTCGATGATCGCCGGATCCACGCCACGCTCGAAACGACGCGAGGCTTCCGAGGACAACTTGTGGTGCCGCGCAGTCTTCGCCACGGTGAGCTCGTCCCAGCTCGCCGCCTCGAAGTACACGTTCACTGTCTCATCGGAAATCTCCGAGGAGGTTCCACCCATCACCGCAGCGAGCGACTGAATCCCGTTGTCGTCCGAAATCACCACGTCCGTCGGCAACAGCGTCCGCTTCGTGTGGTCGAGGGTTTCAAACTCCTCGCCGCCGGCCGCGTTATGCACCCGCAGCCCGCCAGCCACCTTGTCCGCGTCAAACGCGTGCATCGGCTGCCCGGTCAGCAGCATGACGTAGTTGGTCACGTCCGTCGCCGCGTTCACCGAGCGAATCCCCGCCAGCATCAGCTCGCGCTGCATCCAAAACGGTGCCTGCGCGTGCGGGTCAATTCCCTCCACCAGTCGCAGGCCGAATCGCTTCGCCTTCGTCGCAGGCTCCAGGTCGATCTCAATCAGCTTTTCGCTTATCGACGGCACCTTGGACACGTCCACCCCAGCCACAGCCGGATCCTGCGACACGTCGCCGAAGCGCAGATCAAAGGCCGAAGCGATCTCGCGGGTCAGCCCACGCGCGGACAGAGCGTAGCCGCGGTCCGGCGTGATGTTGACCTCAAAGACCGTGTCGGCGAGGCCGACAACCTCGCGCGCGTCCTGGCCCGGGATGAGGTTGAACCGCTCCACGGTGGCGTCGTCAAGCGTGATGATGCCCTCGCTCTTTGCGGTGAGGCCGAGCTCTGCCGCGGAAGCCATCATGCCGTTGGAGATGTGGTCATAGGTCTCGCGCGCGGCGATCTCGAAACCACCGGGCAACACTGCGCCCGGCAGCGACACGACGACCGTGTCCCCTTCCGCGAAGTTGCGCGCGCCGCAGATGATGCCCTGCGGCTCGCCGGTGCCGTTGGCGTCACCAACGTCGACCTGGCAGTAGCGAATCGGCTTCTTGAACCCGGTGAGTTCCTCGATTTCGAGGACCTTGCCAATTACGAGCGGCCCGGTGGTTTCCGGAACTGCCTCGTATCCTTCAGTTTCAAAGCCGACCCGGACGAAGCCTGCGTCGAGTTCCTCATCGGTCGGGTTGAAGCCGTCGTTGCCCGCATTGTCCAGCAGGCGGGTGATCCAGTTCTTGGAAATCAGCATGATCTACTCCTTATGCCTGCACGCCGAACGGGATGGTGAATCGCACGTCGCCTTCGACCATGTCTCGCATGTCGGTTAGGCCGTTGCGGAACTGCAGCGTGCGCTCGAGTCCCATGCCGAATGCGAAGCCGGTGTAGACCTCCGGGTCAATGCCCACCGCGCGCAGCACATTCGGGTTGACCATGCCGCAGCCGCCCCACTCGATCCAGCCGGCACCGCCCTTCTTATTGGGGAACCAAACGTCCACTTCGGCGGACGGCTCGGTGAACGGGAAGTAGTTGGTGCGCATGCGCGTAGTGGTCTCCGGGCCGAACAGGCTCTGCGCGAGATGGTCAAGCGTGCCCTTGAGGTGCGCCATGGTCAGGCCCTTGTCCACCGCGAGCCCCTCCACCTGGTGAAACACCGGGGTGTGCGTGGCATCGAGCTCATCGGTGCGGAACACGCGACCCGGGCAAGCGATGTAGACCGGCACATCACGCTCGAGCAGAGTGCGCACCTGCACCGGCGAGGTGTGGGTACGCAACACCTGGCGCGAGCCTTCCTCGCCGATGTAGAAGGTGTCCTGCAGGGTGCGCGCAGGGTGATCCGGAATGAAGTTCAGCGCGTCGAAGTTAAAGTACTCCGCCTCTACCTCGGGACCTTCGGCGACTTCCCACCCCATGCCGATGAAAATGTCGGCGATCTGCTCACTCAGCGTGGTAATCGGGTGCATCGCGCCCGGCTGGGTACGACCGGTGGCCAAGGTGACGTCGACCTTCTCCTCACGCAGCTGCTGCTCGCGGTACTCAGCTTCGCGCACCTGATGTACAGCTGCGTAGTGCTTCTCCGCCTTGCCGCGGGCCACGTTGACGAAGCGGCCGGCATCCTTGCGCTGATCCTTCGGCAGCGTGCCAAGCGAACGGCGTGCTAAGGAGATCGGCGACTTCTCACCGAGGTGGGCACGGTATGCCTCTTCCAGTGCCGGCAGATCCGCAGCGGCATCAAAAGCTGCGATCGCATTCTGCGCCGCAGAATCGAGTGCTTCCTCCGTCAGTTCGACGGTCATCGCCGATTCATTGTGAGCGTTCTTGTCTGTGTCAGTCACGTCAAACCTTTACCCAATCGGGTTGTTGAACCCCGTCCAGTCAAAACGGTACCTAGCTTACCCACCCCCACGCGATGGTCCTGCGACCTGTCGGACCTCTTACCAATCGCAGCAGGTACAGCGGACGTACAGTCACCTTTCAGATTGATAGCTCTCGTTTCCCACGTATTTGGCGGTCTACCAGCATTGATCCATTGGCAAATTGATTTAGAGTACTTGCTCGCCGGTGTCCCGGAAGGGACGAGACATTCCCGGCACCGCCCAAGACAGAACAGGAAAGATAGTGGGCACTCCTTATAACCAAACATCGAGCAACCGATCCGAACTCAAGTCGTTCGAAGGCCGCATTCTTCCCAATCAAAACGAAGATCCGGAGGATCAGGGACTCACATTCGACCTCACAACAATCGAGAATCGGATCTCCCGCCGCAAGCTACTCGGCATGTTCGGCATCGGCGCGGGCTCCGTCGCGCTCGCTGCGTGCGCCCCGAATGCACCTACCGGGCCCAGTACCGCAAGCTCCTCCCAAGCGAGCTCCGCTGCCCCAGCTTCAAGCTCTACCTCGTCTACTGAGGCGACAAGCAACACGCTCACGGAGATGAACACCGAAACCGCAGGTCCGTACCCGGGCGACGGTTCGAACGGCCCGGACGTTCTCGAGCAAGTCGGGGTTGAACGCAGTGACATCCGTTCCTCAATCGGCGGTGGCGCGACCGCAAGCGGCATACCGCTGAAGCTGAAGATGAACATCATCGACATGGTTAACGGCAATGCACCCATGTCCGGGGCCGCGGTGTACATCTGGCACTGCGACGCATCCGGCGGCTACTCCATGTACTCGTCCGGTCTCGAGGACGAGACGTACCTTCGCGGCGTGCAGGTCACCGACGAGGACGGATCGGTGGACTTCACCACGATCATCCCAGGCTGCTACGAAGGTCGTTGGCCACACATCCACTTCGAGGTGTTTTCCTCGGTCGACGACATTACCGATGCCTCGAATGCGATCCTGACCTCACAGATTGCGCTTCCTGCAGCGGTCTGCAGCGAGGTGTACGAGACCGACAACTACGCCGACTCGGTTGTACCGTTCTCGCATATCACGCTCGAGACCGACAACGTCTTCTCGGATGGATGGGAACAGCAAACACCCGAAATGAGCGGAGACACCCTCGCTGGCTACAGTGCGAAGCTCAATGCCCCCATCGACACCACCACATCGAACAGTGGTGGCGGCGCCGCACCGAACATAGGTGGTGGGCCAGGTGAAAGCTCCGGGCCGGGTGGACCGGGCGGTCGTCCGCCAGCCGACATGCCGACTCCTCCGAGTCAGTAACTCGGCTCAGTCCGCTTCGTCGCGGATGGCTTCGGTGAGTTCTTTCACCAGCTGCGAAAGGTGTAGCAGGTCCTGGTCTCCTAGCTTCGCCGCCACCTCATTGGCCCACTGATGCTGACGGGGTCTCAGCGAAGCGAGTTCCGCGTATCCGTGCGAGGTAAGCGCAAGTAGTTGAGAGCGCTTGTGCTCCGGGTTCTCACGCCACTCGGCGATACCCGTCTCAACGGCAACATTTGCCAAACGCTGAACACTCTGCCTCGCGCGGCCGAGACGTCGGGCAATCACGGCGACCGTCAAGGGCTCGTCGATAAGCAAACCGAGCACCTGCCACAATGCAGGGGTGATCTGTGAACCCTCGGTGATTGAGCTCGCGGCATTGTCCAGTGCCGCCGCCAGCTCGAAAACGGGCATGACGAGGTTGGTCAGCGCATCACCCTCAGGAGTTCTGCCAGGCATCAAGGGTCTCCATGAGCCGCGGGTATGCGCCTGAGTTACCCAGGTAGAGCTCTTCCCACGCGTCCGTGAATTCGTCAGGGAACAGATCGATCTCCCGCAGTACCGCCGCCGTGAACTGCACCGAAAAGATTCCGGAGGCGGTAACTACCCCCGCGTCGCTGACTGCGGGCGCGTCTTGGTAGAGGTGTTGACCCTGGTAACCGGTGGTCTCGAGCATCTCTGGCGCGTTGGAGGTGTGCTCGTGACAGTCGAGGAGGCCTGCCCGGGCAAGCGCAAGCGTGCCTCCGCAGATCGCCGCTACCGGGATACCTCGCTTTTCGCATTCGCGCACAGTTTCAAGGAGCCTATCGTGGCCCGCGTCATACGTGTCGCCGCCAGGAATGACCAGAATGCTCAGACCCTCCAGCTCCAGATTCTGCAGATCTACATCCGATTCGATGGGCACCCCACCCAAAGTGCGCACGCTTCCCATTGCATCTCCGACAAATTGAAGCTCACAGCTTTCCGGTTTCGCCTGCCGCGCACGTGCTGCGTGGGTGGTCAAGTAAGCGAATTCCCAATCGGCCATTGTGTCAGTCGCGTAAACCGCGATACGTTTCGTCATATTTGACAGTATACTGTCAAATATGACGTCGTAAAGGCCAACCGAGAAAGACAAACGGCCCTCCTGCGGTTCATACAGCGAGAGGGCCGTCAGTGACTTACCGGGGAACGGTAGGCGCAATCATGAATCGCCACGGCCATTCAGCCATGGATCCCCATCATCCCAATCGTCCCAGCCAGGATTTCTCGGCGGCTGTGGAGCTGGAGGCCACAGAGCCGGTGGCTCCTGGTCACCGCTGCGCTCGCCAACGGCCGCGGCAGGGTCAACGATTCCGGTACCGCATCCGTTGCACGAGCCCTCCAGCGGACGGGCCGTTTCGCGCAAGCGGGCCGCCACCTGATCCGGGTTCATGCCCGGGTTTTCCGCGAGCATCAGCGCAACTACACCGGCAACGTACGGCGAAGCCATGGAAGTACCCTGCAGCGACGAGTAGCTCGGCTGTCCAGGGCCTTTGCTTCCCGAGTTGTAGGTCGCCAGGATTCCGCCGCCCTGGCGGTCGTCACCGCCGGGAGCAGTGACATCCACGGATGCGCCGTAGTTGGAATAGCTCGACTTTTGGTCGCGCGGGCCGGAGGCCGCCACGGTGATCACACCACGGCAGCTGGCCGGCTGGACGTTTTCAGCGTTCTGGTTTTCGTTACCAGCGGCGACGACAACCACCGTGCCTCGGCTACGTGCCCTATCCACTGCTTCCTGGTAGGAGCGGGAGCACTGGCCCTGACCGCCAAGCGACATGTTGATGATCTTGGCTGGGTTCGGATTCTGGCTGGCACCCCTGACCTCGCCACCAGAGGCCCAGTCCATTGCATCGATAATGTCGGAGCTGTAGCCGCCGCACGGCCCCATAATGCGAACAGGCTGAATCGCCGCGCGTGGCGCGACGCTGGCCACGCCTTCGCCATTATCAGCCACAGCTGCGGAAATTCCGGCTACGTGCGTACCGTGCCAGGATGAGGACCGTCCGTTACCGCCGCACTGGCCAGATTCTTCCCAGTCCCCTTCATCGCGCGGATTCTCATCCCATCCATCGCCATCGCGGCCGGCCTTTTGGTCCGAGATAAAGTCGTATCCTCCTCGGACATTCTGATCCAAGTCTGGGTGCGCGGTGATACCGGTGTCAAGGACCGCAATGGTCTGCCCGTCACCACGCTTCGGAGCATTGGCCCAAGCGGTTTCAATGCTGGGGCCAGCGGAACCATTCAGTGCCCACTGCTGGCTGAACTGCGGATCATTGACCGTCATCGGGTACATGCGAACGTCTTCCTCGATGTACTCGATTCTCCCGCTCGCCTCAGCATTGCGAATGAACTGCTGAATCTCTTCATCGTTCATGCGCTTTTCAGATTCAAAGATACTCGTGCCATCTTCGCGGTCACGGACCTCTGTGGTGTCAGGCAGCGGGTCATCCGCTACACCATTCAGAATCTGGGTGCGCTCCTCCGCAGTGACGGTGTCGGGGCTGTCGGTGAACTTCACGATGAAGCGGGTCGGGGCATCGTCCTCGACTACCCGCTCATCAATCCTCGGGGCTTTAGCGACTTCGCCATCCTGCGCTGCGGCCACAGGCAACTGCGCAGAAACTGCGAGCGCGAAGCTCACAGGTATGGCCATCATGGCCACTGTTCTTCTGTGTTTCATTGGCCTTCCTTCAGTCGGTTTTTCGGCTTCCACAGCGGCCGATCCCTCATGCACCGCCCGGTGCTAGTTATCGCTTTCACCGCCTACCGCCCGCTTGTAGCGAAACGGTGGCGGAAGCATAAGCAAAAGATCTCGTCGGAATTTGATACTCCCAATGTGTTACTTACACGTTCCTGAGTGTTTCATAAGCTTCCGTACCGGACCGGGAGGTCATAGCAATTCGCGATAGATTTTTCGCCTCAAAAATTGGCAGAATCGCGCCAGCACCGTCGTGTTAAGCTCCCACCCGTTTGTGGGCAATGTTGCGCGTTCATCTTGGATGGGAATGGACACTCGCGCGGTAGCTGCGTCCAACACCTCTGAGTCCAGCTAAGCCTGCTCCCTCGAGCTGACCGATGACCCGCCGCACCTCGCGGTCGCGCGCCACCGGAATGTGGAACAGGGAGCTTGCAGTGGAACGCACAACCTTGGGTGCCGACGGATCCACGGTGTCACCGGCGAAGATCACCGCATTGGCCGACAACATACTGTCAGTATGCCGGCCGACGATACCGCTCATCTTCACGTCGGGTATGTGACCTGTATGGTGTGGCCGAACGCTTCAACAGGCAGAAGGAGCATACAAAGTGCCCAAGAACCGTCTTACGGAAGAACAGATGGATGCCATCGACCGTCTGCTCTGCGAGCCAACCTCCCACGCCATTTCCTACGTCCCCCACCGGGTGATGGCGGAGTCGTTCTTGGACCTCGACGCCTACCTGGAAGAGCACTATCTCCCGAGGTTCATCGACCGCTACGCGTTGGTGGTGCTGGTACTCCTGTACACCTGGGCCGATCACGTGCGCATCGCGCCAGGCAAGGGCGGCCGCAATGAATACCCTCCGACGGTTATTGAAGACGACGGCACCCACTCCAGCGACGTCAAGGACATCGACAATCTCGTCCGCCGCACGCTGCTCAACGAGGGGCCGCACACGACAAACCTTTACATCGAAAGCCGCGGCATTCTAATCACGCTGCGCGGCGGCTGCGATGTCCTCTTCTTCGGCCTCGGCCCCGAAGAAGAACGTCTGGCACAGTCGCTTGCCGACGCCAACGGCCTCTTCCTCAAACGCGCCACCGAGGAAAGAACCGTCGAGGACTGCTTGAGCGCGGACTACCCGACCGCCTATCCGCGCTCAGGAAGGACGGTCTCTAGCCACGTCCTTCCCACTCCCAGCGAAGACTTCCCCGACACCGATACCCTCGGAGGGGCCAAGTTCACCCCGGAAGGTTAGCAGTCTCCGAGGGCCTTCGACGATTCCCAGAGGCAGATCGCCGCGGCGGTAGCGAGGTTCAAAGACTCCGCATTGCCGTGGATGGGAATGGACACTCGCGCGGTAGCTGCGTCCAGCTCCTCTGGGTCCAGCCCATGCGCCTCGTTGCCGAAGAGCCACGCCGTCGGCCGCGCCAGCCCATCCCCGGGCTCTGCAAGGTTCAACTCGCCAGACATGGTGGTCGCAAGCGTCGCTAAGCCTGCTCCCTCGAGCTGACCGACGACCCGCCGCACCTCGCGGTCGCGCGCCACCGGAATGTGGAACAGGGAGCCTGCAGTGGAACGCACCACCTTGGGTGCCTCCGGATCCACGGTGTCGCCGGCGAAGATCACCGCATCGGCACCCACTGCATCCGCGATCCGGATAATGGTGCCGGCGTTACCGGGATCGCTCGTCTCCACGCACACCGCGACCAACTTCGGCTTGCCTTTCAAAATCGCGGGCACGGTCCACAGCACGGGCCTGCACACGGCGAAGATGCCGGTATGAGTCACCGCATCCGCGAGGTGCTCGGCTGCCTTGTCTGTGATCGCATGGACGTACACGTCCGTATACCCGGCGGCACGCACGATCTCCTCGTAGCGCTCCGCGGCCTCGGCAGTCACAAACAAGTCCGTCGCCGCCCCCGTAGCCACAGCAGCTTCCACAGCATTCTCACCCTCGGCAAGAAAAGCTTTTGCTTTTCGACGCCCCGCCGAACGCTTTAACTTCGCCGCATTGACCACGCGGGGTGTGCGTTCGGTAAAGGGTTGTGCAAAGTCGAGGGCCATGGCCCCCGAGCCTACATGGTGAGCTGGGGCGACCTTTCGTCGATAAGCCGCAAATCCGGAACCTGGGCGAGGGTGCCTTGTGCGTGGACGTGGGCGATGAAGTCCACTGCGTGCTCGCGCTCAATGGCGATGATGCGGTGTCCGTTGACCTCGGTCTCGACACCGCTGCCGAGGACGAAGCCGTCGGCAATGATCAGCAGGATTAACGCGACCTCGCCATTGCATACCTCGTCGGCCATCGCGGCGAGTGCGGATACGGATGCCTGCCGGTACTCATTGGCGGGGTGGTTCGGGCCCGCGCTGAATCGGCCCTCGTCGTCGAGGCTGAGCGTGCCGGGCCAATGGTGCGTGGCCGCAACAATGACACCGGCTGAGGTGGCCACCATGTGGTCAATAGTGTCGCTGTTTCGGGCGCGGAGCCGTGACGCCAGGGCATCAGCAAACCGGGTGGAGACAGTACTCGTCAACGTGCTCGTCAAAGTCTCGACTGCCTGCTCTTTGGAAGCACGGACGATCTCGGCGCCGCTCTCGGAGACGCAAACCGCCACATCGTGCGCCGTCTGGATCGCGTTAGGCAGATCCGCATCCATCGCGAGACCAACCTGCTGCTTGGCGTAGCACTCGGCTGCGATCGGGCGCGCCTCTGGAATGGAACTGAAGCCAGAGAAGTCGCCGCGCTTTGCGTCGTCGATAAGCTTGCGGACCTTGGATTGTGTCTTGGCTTGTGCCGTATCGCGGTCCTCGCCTGTCGAACTGCTGCGCGGGCGGTCCTCACGGCGGCGGATGACCAACTGCACAGTAGCCAGCGCCACGACGCCAAGAATGAAGGCGATCCACATGATTAACGCGAACTGACCAAGCCAGCTGTTAACGACGACCATGGTGATTGGGAACGTGACGACCAAGATGATCGCCAGGATCACGCTGACGACGGGCAGGCGGGACTGACTTTGCGGGCTCGGAACGGGTTTCTGCTGAGGTTCGGTAAGCGCATCCTGCAACGACTCTGCGAGTAAATCCCAGCCGGCCCCCGCCGGAGCTCGCTTGCCATACCGTTGTGCCATATCCGTCCGCCCGTTTCCGCAATTGTTCAGTCCTCTTATGGGAGCTGTGCAGATATTACCTGGCTTTTGGCCTCGCTATTAATTCACGGGGTCTTCCACGTAGAAAACTTCATTCTCTTTCGGCATCCAGGTCGACTCGTCCATACGGGAGCGAAACAGCATCGGCAGCCCAGTGCATTGTTCCCAATCCTGCGAGTCCGTCACCTGCACGTGCACGTGCGGCTGGGTGCTATTGCCGGAGTTGCCGCACTCCCCCACCACGTCCCCAACCCGCACGGTATCTCCCGTCGCCACTCGCACACTGTCCCGCTTCAGATGCACGAGCGCTACAAACGCGGCAGTTGCCGAGCACTGAATCACCACCGCGTTGCCGGTGATCGCGCGCACCCCGCCCTCCCGCAACCGGCGTTGCTGGCCCAGCATGTAGGGCACGAGTTGGAGCTGCGACCTCCGCGCCTCGTGGTCAGCAATCCCGTCCCACGCCTGCACCACTACCCCATCCACCGGGGCAAGGATCTCGCGCCCAAAGGACGGGAACGCAGCCGGGTCCTCCAGACCGAATGCCGTCGACCAACTCCACGGCGCGGTCCGCTTCTCGCCAGACAACCCGATGAAGTCGATCGAATACGTGGTCCCGAGCATGTGCGAGCCGTGGCTAGGCACCCGTCGCGCCGGACTATTGCGGGCACGCCACCAGCCTGTAAACGGAAAGAAAAGCTCTACCGCCTGCGTCACGCCTGCCAGCCTAGCAACGCAAAACGCCCCACCAACCCGGCAAACAACCGGGGCGGCGGGGCGTCGATAAGCAAAAAGCTCTTAGGCGGCAGCGACCGGAGCGTTAACATCCTCCGGAAGCGCGTTCTTTGCAACCTCGCACAGGGCGGAGAACGCAGCGAAGTCGTTCACAGCCAGATCGGCGAGGATCTTGCGGTCCACCTCGACCTCAGCCAGCTTCAAGCCGTGGATGAGACGGTTGTAAGTGATGTCGTTCATGCGGGCAGCGGCGTTGATGCGCTGGATCCACAGCTTGCGGAACTCGCTCTTGCGCTTGCGGCGGTCGCGGTACGCGTAGGTCTCGGAGTGCAGCCACTGCTCCTTGGCCTTGCGGTACAGGCGAGAGCGCTGGCCGCGGTAGCCCTTCGCGGACTTCAGAATCGCGCGGCGCTTCTTCTTGGCGTTGACTGAACGCTTAACACGTGCCATGAGTCATTACTTCCTTTGCTTCAGAGGGGTGAATAGTTCAGGGCAGTGCTTAGGACATGCCGAGGAGGCGCTTTGCGCGCTTGACGTCAGATGCTGCGACGTCGGTGGTGCCGGAGAGCTTACGGCGACGCTTGGAGGACAGCTTCTCGTTGAGATGGCGCTTACCGGCCTGCTCGCGGCGCAGCTTGCCGTTGCCGTTGACCTTGATGCGCTTTGCGGTGCCCTTGTGGGTCTTCTGCTTCATGGTAAAAGCCCTTCAGTTTGTGTACGTGCTACTTCTTGCCCTTGCGAGCCGGCCCGAAAACCATGGTCATGTTGCGACCGTCCTGCTTCGGACGGGACTCCACTACGCCGAGCTCCCCGATGTCGTCTGCGAGACGCTCAAGGAGGCGGTAGCCAAGCTCCGGACGAGACTGCTCACGGCCGCGGAACATGATCGTGACCTTGACCTTGTTGCCCTTCTCCAGGAAGCGCTCAACATTGGCCTTCTTCGTCTGGTAGTCGTGCTCATCGATCTTGGGGCGAAACTTCTGCTCCTTGACCACGGTCTGCTGTTGGTTCTTGCGGGCCTCGCGGGCCTTCTGATCCTGCTCGTACTTGAATTTGCCGTAATCCATGATCTTGCACACGGGCGGCTTCGCGTTCGGGGCGACCTCGACTAGATCGAGATCTGCTTCGTACGCCAGTTTGCGAGCATCGTCCGTGCGGACAATGCCCACCTGCTCGCCGGACGGGCCGACAAGACGAACTTCCGGGACACGGATACGTTCGTTGATCCGAGCTTCAGCGCTGATGAGACACTCCTAAAAGATTCTGAGGGTTGTAGTTGAGCTACCAGGCCACTCACGGTGTCTCACCCCACGAAAAAATCCCGCTCGCGCTATGCGCACGGCGGGAGCTCTCCGAAAAACAGGGGGCTTTTCGCTTGACGACGATTACGCCCCCTACCTTTACCCGTATCCAACCACTCGGACTGTGCCGGGTGGCGGCGTGGGGTGGGATGAACTCCACTTGCAGCCCGCACACCTGGAGGAGGTGCACTGGGCGGTAGTGCATTTAAAGGTACCGCACTTGCCTCGCTGAACCAAATCAGCCCACACAATCGGCCGGGGTGCGATTAAATTGCCGTATGGCGGAACGCAATCCCCAGGAAGAGTGGCTCGTCAGTGCGCGGCGCGAGCTGGGCGACTTGCAACGATCCTACAGCGAGCTGCAATCGCGTATCGACGACCTTCGCTACCGCATCTATTTCACCGAACGCTC
Source organism: Corynebacterium glaucum (assembly GCF_002287505.1). Classification (GTDB taxonomy): domain Bacteria; phylum Actinomycetota; class Actinomycetes; order Mycobacteriales; family Mycobacteriaceae; genus Corynebacterium; species Corynebacterium glaucum. Next base: position 1,207,933 of record NZ_CP019688.1, on the reverse strand, counting down.
CCTGCGGGAGGCGGCTCCTCCGCCGCCACCCGAACCGCAACCCGGGCCGCGGCCGGCCCAACCGGCCCCCCAGAACATGCAGCCGGTTGCAAAACCACCCGCACGTCCGGAGCAACGCGAGCGCAATATCCTGCGCACGGTCGCTGTGCTTGGATCCCTCATTACGGTGATCGGTGTCAGCCTCGCAGTCGCTCTTGCCTACCAGTCGGGGCTGCTTGGTCCTGCGGGCATCGCGGTGTTGGGATACATCCTCGCGGTCGGCCTTACCGCGCTCGGCTACTTCGCGTTCCACCGTCAACCTGCCACCGCCGGCGTGACCGCGCTATACGCAACCGGGTTCATCACCGCTACGATCGTGACCTTCTACGCATCCAATCCACCGCTGGAGTGGTTCGCAGACGACCTAGTCACCGAATTTGCAGTTGAGGCGATCTTCGCCACCTTTGCAGGTATCGCCGTCTGGCACCGCATCCCAAACCTGCTCAAGATCATGCTCGTGGTCATCCTGCCCTACCACTGGGCTTTTCTCGGCCCACCCTTGCCCACAGGCATCCTCACTCTCCTCGCGCCGGTCACGGCGGCGTGCCTCACCTGGTTCTTTCCCATCGCCCGCCACCCACGCGACGCCGCGACAATACGTGCGCTCGGTGCGCTGAATATCTGTGTGTACGCGATTGGGTGGACGTTGTTGACCTACTTCGTCGACGACCCGTTCCAGCACCTCCGCGCACTCCTTTTTGTCTTTGCCGCTGCGGCTTTCGTTGTTGGCGAGGCGTTCTACCCTTGTCAAGAGCAGCAGATTTCCAGCTGGGCAAAGGTGTCTTACTGGTTCTGTGGCCTGATCGCTCCGCTCGTCATCGTCGACGTCTCAATGTCTATCTTCGACGGATGGGCGCGATGGTTTACACCCGCGTGCGTTGCAATACTTTGGGCGGTGTACGAGTGTGCGCCCGCACGCCGCGCCCCGCACGCCGTTGTCGACCCGCTTCGCGCGGTGTGGATGATCGCCCTCGCGCTCAGCATCCTTGATATGCGCCAGACGATGCAGTTCATTGCCGACCAAGCGCTCATTCGGATGCTCTCAATCCTCGCCGCCTATGCGGTTGCTTTCGTCGCCGTCTCCTTCATGCTTAGCCGCCGTCCACGTAACGACGGCATCGTGTTCACGGTGTGGGTGTACGGCACTTTTGTCGCCTCTGCTGGACTCCTCGCTGCATCGACCGGTGCCAACCGTCGATTCCTCGAACACTGGACGTATGCCGTCCAAGCGCTCATCGTCGCAGCAGTTATGGGACTGTGCCTATTGCAGCGGAACCAGATCAAGCGGTTCAACCAACCGCTCACCGTCGCCGCGGCGCTCGCTCTCCTGCCACTTTCCATGATGGTGGTAGTCCCGCTGACCAGCTATACCGCGAGCATCCTTGCTCCCCAGAATCCGGAAGCGGCCACAACCGGGTTCTACGCCGGACACGCCCTGATTTCCATCACGTGGATTGCTCTCGCGGCGTGGATTCTCCTTTCCCACCGCGACTTCTTCGGGGAAAACGGAGATCTCCTTGTCGGCCTCATCTTGGCAATCGCGGCCACGTTGAAGCTCGTCCTCTTCGACCTCTCCACACTCGGCGGCATCCCGCGCGTGCTCGCGTTCATCGTTTCCGGCCTGTTACTTATCGCAGTCTCTGTGCTGCGGGCGCGCAGCCGAGCCACGACGCCGATGCCGCCACCTACCGGGCCAGTACCTCCGCCAGGAATTGGCCGGTAAAGGATCCGTCGACAAGCGAAACTTCCTCCGGGGTGCCCTGCGCCACGACCGTGCCTCCGCCGGATCCACCCTCCGGGCCCATGTCGATGATCCAGTCTGCGGACTTGATCACGTCAAGGTTGTGCTCGATGACCAGCACGGTGTTGCCCTTTTCAACGAGGCCGTTGAGCACGAGCATGAGCTTGCGAATGTCCTCGAAGTGGAGGCCGGTGGTCGGCTCGTCGAGGATGTAGATCGTGCGGCCGTTGGAGCGCTTCTGCAGCTCAGCCGCGAGCTTCACACGCTGCGCCTCACCGCCGGACAGCGTGGTTGCGGACTGTCCGAGGCGGACGTAGCCCAAGCCGACGTCGACAAGCGTCTGCAGATAGCGGTGGATCGACGTGATCGGCTCGAAGAACTCCGCCGCCTCCGAGATCGGCATGTCCAGCACCTCAGCGATGTTCTTGCCCTTGTAGCGCACCTCGAGCGTTTCGCGGTTGTAGCGCGCGCCGTGGCAGACCTCACACGGAACGTAGACGTCCGGCAGGAAGTTCATCTCAATCTTGATGGTGCCGTCGCCGCGGCACGCCTCGCAGCGCCCGCCCTTGACGTTGAAGGAGAAGCGCCCGGCCTTGTAGCCGCGCACCTTCGCCTCCTGCGTCTCGGCAAAAAGGTTGCGGATCTTGTCAAAGACGCCCGTATACGTCGCCGGGTTCGAGCGCGGCGTACGGCCAATCGGGCTCTGGTCCACCTGCACCAGCTTGTCCAGGTGCTCCAAGCCCTCGATCTTCTTCACCCGGCCCGGCACCTGGCGCGCGCCGTTGAGCTGGTTCTGCAGGCTCTTCGCCAGAATCTGGTTCACCAGGGTGGACTTTCCCGAGCCAGACACACCAGTCACCGCCGCCAGCACGCCGAGCGGAATATCCACGCTCACATTGTCTAGGTTGTTCTCTCGTGCGCCGACTACACGGAGCACTCGTTGCCTATCGACGGCACGTCGTTCCTCGGGAACCTCAATCCTCTTCCGGCCAGACAAGTAATCCCCGGTCAGCGAGTTCTTCGCCTTCTCGATCCCAGCCGGCTCACCCTGGTAGACCACTTCCCCGCCGTACTCGCCGGCGCGCGGTCCAATGTCAATGAGCCAGTCCGCCTCGCGGATGGTGTCCTCGTCGTGTTCCACCACCACAAGGGTGTTGCCCAAGTCGCGCAGCTTCTTCAACGTCGCGATGAGGCGCTGATTGTCGCGCTGGTGGAGGCCGATTGACGGCTCGTCAAGCACGTAAAGCACGCCAGCCAGGCCTGAACCGATCTGGGTCGCCAGGCGGATGCGCTGCGCCTCGCCGCCTGAGAGCGTGCCCGCGGAGCGCGCGAGCGTGAGGTAATTCAGCCCGACGTCCAGAAGGAAACGCAAGCGTGCCTGAATTTCGCGCAGCACCGCCCCGGCGATCATTTCCTCGCGGTAACCCAGGACCAAGTTGTCCAGGTAGTCGGAAGCGTCCTCGATCGAAAGCTCCGTCAACCCAGCGATGGACTTTTCCCCGTGCGTGGTGGAATCCAACCGCACCGCCAGGATCTCGGGCTTCAGACGCGCGCCCTTGCACGTCGGGCACGGGATCTCGCGGGTGTACGCCAGCAGGCGTTCCTTCTGCGCATCGGATTCAGCCTGCTCCATCTTGCGCTCGAGGTAGCCAATCACACCCTCGTACGCCGCAGTGAACGAACGCTGGCGGCCATAGCGGTTCTTGTAGCGAACGCTCACCTTCGTGGTCGAGCCGTACACCAGGTGCTTCTGCTGCGTCTTGGTCAAGGAGCTGAATGGCGCCTTGGCGTCGAAGCCCTCCTCCTTGGCCAGCGCTTCGATGAGCTTGGCAAAGTAGCCCTTGTTCGGACTGGAGTTCCAGATTTGAAACGCGTCGACTGCCGGCGCATCCGGATCCGGGATCACCAGGTCGATGTCCACTTCCTTGCGCACGCCGAGCCCGTCGCACGCCGGACAGGCGCCGAACGGAGAGTTAAAGGAGAACGCACGGGGCTCGTACTCCTCCACGTCCAACTTGTGGCCGTTCGGGCAGGCCATCTTCTCGGAGAAAATCTGCACGCGATCCGGATCATCGGCATCGAGGTCGACAAAATCGAAGCCCACGAGGCCGTCGGCAAGCTTGAGTGCCGTCTCCACGGAATCGGTCAGGCGCTGCTTCTGGCTCGCCTTCACGGTGAGGCGGTCGATCACCACGTCGATATTGTGCTTGACCTGCTTTTCCAACCTCGGCGGTTCGGTGAGCTGGTAGGTCTCACCGTCGACGTTGACACGCGAGTACCCCTGCGCCGCAAGGTCTTTGAACAGGTCGGCGAACTCGCCTTTGCGCTTGCGCACGATCGGCGCGAGCACTTGAAACTTCGTGCGCTCCTCAAGCTCTAGCACCTGATCCACAATCTGCTGCGGCGTTTGACGGTCAATCACCGCGTCGCACACCGGGCAGTGCGGCGTGCCGGCGCGCGAATACAGCAAACGAAGGTAATCGTAGATCTCCGTAATCGTGCCCACCGTCGAGCGCGGGTTGCGGTTCGTCGACTTCTGATCGATCGACACCGCCGGCGACAACCCGTCGATGTAATCCACATCGGGCTTGTCCATCTGGCCGAGAAACATGCGCGCGTACGACGACAGGGACTCAACGTAGCGTCGCTGGCCCTCCGCAAAGATGGTGTCAAAAGCCAGGGATGACTTGCCGGAGCCGGACAGGCCCGTGAACACGGCCATTTTGTCGCGAGGCAGGTCAACGTCGATGCCTTTGAGGTTGTGTTGGCGCGCACCGCGCACTGTGAGCCGCTCAGCCACGAAGGTTTACGTCCTTACTTGTCAGTTCATCCCATGTTCGCCCCCAATGAACCTACCAACGTGGCCCGCCCCCGAGGTATTCCGCGTGACTAACGTGGGCTGCATGAAGACCTCTCCCCCCAGCTTCCAGATGGCCCACGTCGCGGTTTCCAGCATGGACAACAACTGCTACCTCCTCATCTCGGGAGAGCAAGGATTGCTTATCGACGCCGCGGACGACGCCCCAGCACTTCTGTCACTCGCGGCCGACAACGGTGTCACCATTACAGACGTCTTGACCACGCATCGCCACCACGACCACACGAGGGCTCTCGAGGAGGTCCTCGCGGCGACCAACGCAACGCACTGGGCATCTCACCTCGACGCACCGGCACTTCCAGCCCCGGTTGACCACGAGCTCAAGGACGACGATTACATCGCCTTCGCCGGTGAGCGGCTGCCAGTAGCCATCTTGCGGGGCCATACTCCGGGGGGTGCGTGCGTTGCCGCGCTCATCGACGGCGAGCCGAACCTCTTCGTCGGCGACTCGCTGTTCCCGGGTGGGCTCGGCAAGACCTCTTCCGAAGGTGACTTCGTCCGGCTTTTCACTGATGTGAAAGAAAAGCTCTTCGACCGCTTCCCGGACGAAACCGTCGTTCGCCCCGGCCACGGAAAGCCGACCACGATTGGCGCCGAGCGGCCACACCTCGATGAGTGGTGGGAGCGCCGCTGGTAACACATCCCGGCGCAACTCTTCCCACGATGACAGAAGGAAATGTCTACAGTGGACGGCGTAGTGGCTTTTCAAAACTGCCACGTTTCGATGAAAAGGATTGGTTAGAGAATGATTCGCAAGATCGCGCGCCCGATGCTCGCGTCGGTGTTCATCATCGACGGCGTGAGCACGGTGCTCAACCCCGCTGGCCAGAAAGAGAGTGCCGAAAGCGTGCTCACCCAGGTTCGCGCTGCGCTGCCCCGCCAGTACCGCGCCTTCATCCCGAAGGATCCGGAGACCGCGGCGCAGATCATCGGCGGTGTGAAGGCTGGTGCCGGCTCCCTGTTCGCCCTGGGCAAGGCCCCGCGCACCGCGGCAGCGCTGCTCACCGCAACCTCCGTTGCTTCCCTTGCAGGCCGCAACGCCTTCTGGGACACCGATGACGCAGATGAGAAGGCTCGCCGTCAGGCCGGCGCACTGACCGACCTCGCCCTGACCGGTGGCGTGCTGCTGGCAACCGTCGATACCGCTGGTAAGCCGGATATGAAGTGGCGCGCACAGAACGCCGCAAAGGTCGCGCGCAAGAACGTTCAGCAGGCGCTGCCGACCCAGTCCGAGACCGAGAAGGCCCTGTCCAAGGCAGGCGGCTGGTTCTCTGACACCACCGACCAGGTCGGCGAGTACATCGACGACAACAAGGGTGACTGGAAGAAGGCTGCTACCAAGGCTGGCGGCGCCGCCCAGGACTTCATCGGCGACGCACGCAAGCAGACTTCGAAGTTCCTGTCCAACGCTGGCGACTGGCTCGACGATGCAACGGGTGAGCTGCAGGACTCCTACGACGACCTGAAGCCGAGCAAGCTGGACCAGTTCAAGGCAAAGCGCAAGGCATCCGGTGCAGCCGACGATCTACGCGACTGGGCTTCCGATGCGTGGGACGAGATCACCCCGTCCCGCGTGCAGAAGTTCAAGGCGAAGCGCCAGGTCAACTCCGTCGTGGGCGATCTGCAGGACACCCTCGACGATCTTGGCCCGTCCGGCCTGGACAAGTTCAAGGCGAAGCGCAAGGTGAACAAGGCGACCTCCAAGGTCCAGGGCAACGCACAAGATGCAGTGGATAACCTCCAGCACGCTTGGGACAAGCTCGACGCGTCCCCCAGCTGGTACCAGCGCCGCAAGTGGAAGCGCAAGGTCAACAAGGCTGAGCGCAAGGCCAAGAAGGCAGTGAAGAAGGCACAGAAGAAGCTCGGTTAAGCGCCGGGTTCGCCTCGCGGCACACCGACGGCCTCGCCCCTGGGAATACCCCAGCGGACGGGGCCGTTTCGCATGAGTACGGTGGAAGATCCGGCTGACGAAGTAAGGAGCATGAGATGACGAATCCGGTAGAGCAAGAACAGGCCTACGTCGACGTGCTCTTCGATCACCTCCGCGCCGAGGTCGAGTCTGCCCGCGCAAAACTCGCTGCGGTGCAGGCCGACGTAGACCCCGATAACCCCGACGCGGATGCGCTTGTGCGGCGCGAGACGGAGTACCACTCCTTGAACGCGAAACTCGACCAGCTCGGTATTGCCGAGATCGGGCTTGTGTTCGGCCGCGTCGATGTCGCGGATAAGGATCCTTCCAACCCAGTTCCAGACCGGGTCGACCTCGACCGGCGATACGTCGGCCGGATGGGCATCGATGACCGCGCCGACAACTACCGCACCCTACTCCTGGACTGGCGCGCGCCGCAGGCTCGCCCGTTCTACCTCGCCACGACCGCGAACCCTGAAGGTGTGGAAACCCGCCGCAACATCCGGATGCGCGGGCGCGCCGTCACTGCGGTCGACGACGAGGTGCTCTCTGGTGACGGTACTGAACCGCTCGAGACCAACGTCGGCTCCGAGGCTGCGCTCCGCCGCGCGATGAACCAGGCTCGCACAGGTCACATGCAATCCATTGTGGAGACTATCCAGCGCGAGCAGGACGAAATCATCCGCGACTCCACCCGCGGCGTGATGGTGGTCCAAGGCGGGCCCGGCACCGGCAAGACTGCGGTCGCCCTGCACCGCGTCGCGTACCTGCTCTACACGTGGCGCGAACAGCTCTCACGCACGGGCGTCCTCATTATCGGCCCCAACAACACGTTCTTGGACTACATTTCCAGGGTTTTGCCTGAACTCGGTGAGACCGGCGTCGTGCTCTCGACACTGGAAAACCTCGTGCCTGGCTTCACCCCGCGCGCGCTGCGGAGCGCGGAGTCCGCCGCCGCCCGCGAGGTGAAGGGGTCTGCGGAGATGGTGACCATTCTCAAGCGCTCCGTGCAGGCGTACCAGACGGTTCCGCAGCACCCGGTGCCCCTCGATATCGACGGCGTCAGAATCGAAGCCACGCCCGCCATGGTCAAGGCCGCCCGCACCCGTGCGCGCCGCTCGCGCAAACCGCACAATCCTGCTCGCGCGGTGTTCGCGGAGGAACTCACCCAGCTCTTGGCCGAAGCCCTCGCTGTTCGCATCGGCGAAGACCCGCTTGGCGGCGCAAACCTGTTGTCCGCCGCTGACGTCGACCAGCTGCACGACGACCTAACAGAGCACCCGCAGGTGCAAGTGCTTATCGACGACCACTTCCCACTGCTCTCCCCAACCCAAGTGCTCGATTCGCTACTCACCGATCACGACCGGATCGTCGAGGCCGCGGGTGACTACGACGACTACACGCAAAACGCGCTCTACCGCGCGCCCGGCGAGCCTTTCGCCCCTTCGGACACGGCCCTCATCGATGAGCTCGCGGTGCTCATCGGTATCGACGACGCGGAGGAAACGCGCCGCCGCGAGGAAGAGGAATGGCGCCGTCAGGTCGCCGAGGCGGAGGACGCGCTGGACATTCTCGCGTCCTCAGAAGCAACCGACAACGATGACGACCAGTTCGAGGCCGAGATTCTCTCGGCAGCAGACGTGATCGACGCTGAGACGCTCGCATCGCGCCAGCGGGTGCGCGACATCCGCTCCACGGCGCAGCGCGCACGCGAAGATCAGACGTGGGCGTACGGTCATGTGATCGTGGACGAGGCCCAAGAACTCTCGCCGATGGAGTGGCGGATGGTCTTCCGGCGCTGCCCGTCGCGCTGGATGACGTTGGTCGGCGACATCGCCCAGACCTCGTCGCCTGCCGGTACCGACGATTGGGGCACCACCCTCGAGCCCTTCGTGGCGCAACGCTACCGGCTCCACGAACTCACGGTGAACTACCGCACCCCCGCGGAGATCATGGAGTACGCCGATGCGGTGCTGGAACAAAGTGGCGCTGCCAAGAGCTCGTCGATAAGCATCCGCTCTACTGGCGTTCCTGTGGCCCACTTCCCCCTTGGAACCGACCCAGAGACTGTGCGTGCGGGCCTGGATGGCCGACTGACCGCGATTATTTCGGCGGAGAATGTCGCGGAAATGAAGGGCCTCGAGTTCGACCACGTGATTGTGGTCGACCCTCAGAAAATCGTTGAGGCCTCGCCACAAGGGTGGCAAGACCTCTACGTTGCAGTCACCCGGGCCACACAGACCCTGTCGGTGATTGGGGAGCTTACTCCGTAACCGTGTGGACGATCATCACGTCGCAGTCGGACTGACGTGCGACATCGGCCGGCACGGAGCCGAGCAGGCGGCCGGTCAGGGAGTTGATGCCGCGGTTACCCACCACGAGCAGTTCAGCGTTGTTGTCGTTCACAATCGCCATAAGCGCCTCGACCGGGGTGCCCGGGCGGGTTGCGGTCTCCACCTCCTTCGCACCAGCGGCACGGGCGTGGTCAGCAGCGGCCTCGAGGTTCTTCAGCGCCTCGTCATCGCCCAGGATGGTCACGGAGTCCTGTCGCAGGGACTTCGACGCGTCCTCCTCGGAGCGGTAGTACGCGGTGCCGATCACCAGCGTGGCACCAAACGCCTCGGCCATCTTGGCGGCACGCTCGACGGCGAGGAACGAGGACTTGGAGCCGTCCGAACCGACCACGATGGTGTTGTAGTAAGAACCCATGTCGTCAAAGACCTTTCCGGGTAGTGAATATGTACTAAGGACGAATCTGAGTGTAGTCCGTCGGGGTTAGTTGTGTCCCTCCACCCTGGTATCCACCAGCATCACGTCAACCGGGGCTTTCTTGGCCACGTTGCCAGGAACGTTGCCGAACACACGGCCCGCAAGGGAGCGCATGCCCCGGTTACCAACCACCAGCAAGTCAACCTCGTGCTCCGCTACAGATTCCACGAGGACGTTCGCCGGCTGACCAGCCTTCGCATCCAGCTTGATGCTCGGCGCCTGCTCCTGCTCGGCGATCTCCCTCGCGCGGGCCAGAATCTCCCGCGCGCCCGCCTCGGACACGGTGTCAATCTGGGTGATCTCCGCGTTGGTGGAGTTGAGCATCGAGCCAGACGCGGAATAATACGCGCAGATAATGGTCAACGTCGCACCGTAAACCCGCGCTAGGCTTGCCGCCGTCTGCACCGCCACCAGCGAGGTTTCCGAGCCGTCCGTGCCTACGGCGATCGATGTGTAAGAGTGCATGAGAACACCAGCTTTCCTGCGTTTTAGTTGCCAGTTTCTTTCATACCACGCAGTTCCTTGCGCAGGTCCGCGATCTCGTCGCGCAGCCGCCCCGCAAGCTCGAACTTCAGCTCGCGGGCGGCAGCAGCCATCTGGTTAGTCAGGTCGTCGATAAGCTTCTGCACCTCGTCGGAAGCCATGTTCGAAGCGTCTCGCTTTTCGACGATCCGTTCAGCGCCATCTCCCCCAGCCTTGGCGTCGGCTTCGCCACCCTCGAACTCGTAGACCTGGTCCAAGATGTCCGCGATGGCCTTGCGCAGCGGCTGCGGATCGATGCCGTGCTCCTTGTTGTACGCCAGCTGTTTCTCGCGGCGGCGCTCCGTCTCGTCGATCGCTTCCTGCATCGACTCGGTGACGCTGTCGGCGTACATGATGACCTCGCCGGACACGTTACGTGCGGCGCGGCCGATCGTCTGGATCAGCGACTTCGTGGAACGTAGGAAGCCTTCCTTGTCCGCGTCGAGGATCGCCACCAGCGAGACCTCCGGCAGGTCGAGGCCCTCGCGGAGCAGGTTGATGCCCACGAGCACGTCGAACTCGCCAAGGCGCAGCTGACGCAGGAGCTCGACGCGCTGGAGGGTATCGATGTCGGAGTGCAGGTAGCGGACCTTGATCCCGTTATCCAAGAAGTAGTCGGTGAGATCCTCGGCCATGCGCTTGGTCAAGGTAGTGACCAGGACGCGCTCGTCGCGCTCCACTCGCTCGCGGATCTCGTGAATCAGATCGTCGATCTGGCCCTTCGTCGGGCGCACCGAGACCTTCGGGTCCACCAGACCGGTTGGGCGGATCACCTGCTCGACGAACTCGCCTCCGGAGGCCTCGAGTTCGTAGTCACCCGGGGTCGCGGACATGTAGACGGTCTGACCCACGCGCGCCTCGAACTCGTCGAAGGTGAGCGGCCGGTTGTCTACGGCGCTTGGCAGGCGGAAGCCAAACTCGACGAGGTTGCGCTTGCGGGACATGTCGCCTTCATACATGCCGCCGATCTGGGGAACCGTCACGTGGGACTCGTCGATAATGGTGAGGAAGTCTTCCGGGAAGTAGTCGATGAGCGTTGCCGGTGCCGAGCCCGCCGGGCGTCCATCCATGTGGCGCGAGTAGTTCTCAATGCCGGAGCAGAAGCCGACCTGCTGGATCATTTCGAGGTCGTACTCGGTGCGCATGCGGAGGCGCTGCGCCTCGAGCAGCTTGCCGCGGTTCTCCAGCTCTTCTAGACGGTCCGCCAGCTCGAGTTTGATGTCTTCGATGGCGCGCTCCATGCGGTCGTCGGTGGCTACGTAGTGCGTCGCCGGGAAGATACGGACCTCATCCTCCTGGCTGATGACGTCGCCCGTCAGCGGGTGGATGTAATACAGGGAATCCACTTCATCGCCGAAGAACTCCACACGCACCGCAACCTCTTCGTACGCGGGAATGATGTCGACGGTGTCGCCTTTGACACGGAACGCACCGCGTTTGAAGTCAATGTCATTGCGTTCGTACTGGACGTCGACAAGCAAGCGCAAAAACCTGTCCCGCTCAACCTCCTCGCCGACCCGAAGCACAATGGAGCGATCGAGGTAGCTCTGCGGGGTGCCCAGGCCGTAGATGCACGAGACTGAGGCAACCACCACGACATCGCGGCGGCTGAGCAGCGCTGACGTCGCGGAGTGGCGGAGGCGCTCGACGTCGTCGTTAATGCTCGAGTCCTTCTCGATGTAGGTATCGGTCTGCGCGATGTAGGCCTCGGGTTGGTAGTAGTCGTAGTAGCTGACGAAGTACTCGACGGCGTTGTTGGGCAGTAGCTGCCGCAGCTCGTTGGCCAGCTGCGCGGCGAGGGTCTTGTTCGGCGCCATCACCAGGGTCGGGCGCTGCTGTTGCTCGATCAGCCACGCCGCGGTCGCGGACTTACCGGTACCGGTGGCACCCATAAGCACGACATCTTCCTCACCGCGGCGCAAGCGCGCGTCGAGCTCTTTGATGGCCGCCGGCTGGTCCCCCGACGGTGCGTACTCGGAGATGACCTCGAACCGTTTCTCGCGCCGTTCGATCTCGCCGACCGGGCGGAACTCTGAATGCGCGAGCACGGGGTGTTCTGCAGCAAAAGCCATGCAGCTCAGTCTAGGAGAACAACGTGATCAGAAAAACTAGCTGGCGTACTTGCGAGTGGCCTCCAGCCACTCGTCAAGCTCGCCGGCTTCGGCCCACAGCTCGTAGAGCTCAGAGCCGCCCGGGGACGTGACCTTCGCGGCGTGGCGCCGAATCCAGCGGCGGTCGTCGACCGAGAACGGGAAGTCGAGCGCACCGGCCGCATCTTCAGCCGGAATGTGGCCATTCAGCACCGCCGCAAGCGCGATGACAGACTCCGCCTCATCTGTGCCCAGCGGACCGCGGCCGCACTCGAATCGGAACTGGTCCATGCGGAACGTGCCGTCTGCAAGCTTTGCGACGGCCTCAGCAGCGGGGTCGTTATCAAACGGTCCGGTGTCCCACGTTCCCATAGGCGGGGACTGTAGAACCCGGAAGTGAATAGAACTTAAAGCTCCGGTAAATGTCGTTGGTCCAAAACAAACACTTCAGGTTGCAAACTATTGTTTGCAATCCAGCTTTTGCTCATTCTGCACGGGCCTGCGCGATCAACGCCTCGACCTGCGGAGCAAGCGCGTCCTTCGGACCGTTGTTGTCGATGACCACGTCCGCGGCGGCGCGCCGCGTGGCGTCGTCGATCTGGCGCGAGATGCGCGCACGTGCGTCCGCCTCGTCGAGTCCGCGAGAAGCAACGAGACGGCGTACGCGTTCTTCCGGATCGACATCTACTACGACGGTGAGATCCATAAGCTCGTGCAGCCCCTGCTCCACCAGCAAGGGCATGTCGTACACCGCTGCCTCATCTCCGCGCGCCTCCGCAGTGACAAACTGCCGCTGCGCTTCCTCCCGGATAGCGGGGTGCGTAATCGAGTTGAGCCGCTGCGTCGCTTCTTCCGACCCGAACGCTCGGCGGGCAAGCTCGGCACGATCTAACACGCCATCGGCGTCAAGCAGATCGTGGCCGAACTCGTCCGCAACTTGCGCGAGCACTGGCGAGCCGGGGGCCATGATGTCGCGTCCGATCTGGTCTGCGTCCACGATGGTAAACCCTGCGTCTGCCAGCATTCCTGCCACCGTTGATTTGCCGCTGCCGATGCCGCCCGTGAGTCCGATTCGCTTCATGCCGGCCACGCTAGCAAAGGCAAACGGCCCGCGCCCCACTGCGGGGACTCGGGCCGTCGTCAAGCGAAAGCTCTAGTTGCCTGCGAGCTTCTCACGAAGTGCGGCGAGCTGCTCGTCGGAAGCGAGCGAGCCGCTCTGTGCAGCATCGTCGCCCGCGCCGGATGCCGACGGAGCTGCGGCACCGGCCTCGGAGGAGTACTCGGTCTCAGAGGAGTACTCGGTCGGCTCTGCTGCACTACCCTGCTCTGCTGCTTCTGCGGCAGCGGCACGGTGACGCTCGATCTGCGCGGTGTGGGCCTGGTGGCGACGCTCTGCCTCGGCGTAGCGTGCCTCCCACTCCTGGCGAGCTTCCTCGAAGCCTTCCATCCACTCGTTGGTCTCCGGGTCGAAGCCCTCCGGGAAGATGTAGTTGCCCTGCTCGTCGTAGGAGTCTGCCATGCCGTAGCGGGACGGATCGAACTCTTCGTTGTAGTCCTCGTCCGCCTGCTTGAGCGACAGGGAGATGCGGCGACGCTCAAGGTCGATGTCGATGACCTTGACCATGACCTCTTCGTTGACGTTGACAACCTGGTCCGGCACCTCAACGTGGCGCTGCGCCAGCTCGGAGATGTGGACGAGACCCTCGATGCCCTCTTCGACGCGCACAAACGCACCGAACGGCACGAGCTTGGTGACTTTGCCCGGCACGATCTGGCCCACAGCGTGGGTGCGGGCGAAGACGCGCCACGGATCCTCCTGGGTCGCCTTCAGCGACAGGGACACGCGCTCGCGGTCGAGATCGACGTCGAGCACCTCGACAGTGACCTCGTCGCCAACCGTGACAACCTCGGACGGGTGGTCGATGTGCTTCCAGGACAGCTCGGAGACGTGCACCAGGCCGTCAACACCGCCAAGGTCCACGAAGGCACCGAAGTTGACGATGGAGGACACGACGCCCTTGCGGACCTGGCCCTTCTGCAGCTGGTGCAGGAAGTCGGAGCGGACCGCAGACTGGGTCTCCTCCAGGTAGGCACGGCGAGACAGGACCACGTTGTTGCGGTGCTTGTCCAGTTCGATGATCTTCGCCTCGAGTTCCTGGCCGATGTACGGATCCAGGTCGCGCACGCGGCGCATTTCCACCAGCGATGCCGGCAGGAAGCCGCGCAGGCCGATGTCCAGGATGAGGCCGCCCTTGACAACCTCGATGACGGTACCGGTAACCGGCTGGTCGTTGGCCTGCAGCTCCTCGATGGTGCCCCACGCGCGCTCGTACTGCGCACGCTTCTTGGACAGCATGAGGCGGCCTTCCTTGTCCTCCTTGGTCAGGACAAGTGCGTCGATCTCGTCGCCGACTTCAACGACCTCATCCGGGTCGACGTCGTGCTTGATCGAAAGTTCACGGGTGAGGATGACGCCCTCGGTTTTGTAACCGATGTCGAGCAGCACCTCGTCGTGGTCCACCTTGACAACGGTGCCGGTGACGATGTCGCCATCATTGAAGTACTTGATGGTCGCGTCAACTGCGGCGAGAAATTCCTCAGGGCCACCGATGTCGTTGATAGCTACCTGGGGTGCGTTGGATGTGCGCATAAGTGTATGTGCTCCGAAGAAATAGGAGATCGTGATTGACAGAAGCGCATCTCTCGAACCTAAGCTTGACCTCGGGATACGATCTCACGACTGGAACGGCAAAGCCCTCCTATTACGGCTTTAGCCACCCCGACGCATAGATACGCCCCTGAAACCCTAATGACTTTCCCCAGCTAAAGCAAAACAAGTTCGAAGGAGATTCGGCCCGCCGATGCCCGAGCCAAGCAGCAGTTTCGGTCGCTCACCGTCGCAGGCGAATCGCACGTTCTGGGACTCCGACGCCGAGCGCTACCACGCCGAGCACTCAGAGTATCTCAGTAGCTTCTACTGGTCGCCAGAAATGCTCAGCGAGCAGGAGCTCCGCTTGCTTGGCGACGTCTCTTCCGCCGCAGTCCTTGAAATCGGCTGCGGTTCCGCCCCCTGCGCTTCGTGGCTTGCCCGGGACGGCGTCGGATTCGTCGCGGCGTTCGACATCTCAGGCGAGATGCTCCGCCGAGCCAACACCGGCCCCGCCCTCGTCCAAGCGGACGTGCTGCACATGCCGTTTCGCGACGCCGCCTTCGACGTCGCGTTCTCGGCGTTCGGCGCCCTGCCATTTGTGCCCGACATCCAAACGGCCCTTGCGGAGGTGTCCCGGGTCCTGCGCCCCGGCGGGCGCTTCGTCTTCTCCGTCACCCACCCGATGCGTTGGATCTTTCCCGACGATCCCACCTCGCTGACAGCCGAGATCAGCTACTTCGACCGCGTCTACGAGGAGCGCGACGAGGATGGCGAGCTCACATATGCGGAGTACCACCGCACGTTCGGCGACTGGGTTCGCGCGCTCGGAATGGCCGGGTTCTGGCTGGCCGACGTCATCGAGCCGCAGTGGCCCGCTGAACTCACCGAGACCTGGGGCCAATGGTCGCCCGAGCGCGGCGCGCTCTTCCCGGGCACCGCAATCTTCGTCACCTTCAAGTCAGGCTAAACCCCCCGCTGTCTACCCCCTCGTAACATCACGAAACGGTTACGTTTCCCCTGCTAATTCATAACTCTCCGGTGCGCCTTTCCCCGCCGGCCAGGGAATCTTACTCAGCTTCCGATAGACAGATTCTTAGGGTTTATTTAGCATTCAAGCTAGCTTCGGAAACACGGGAGCAAGGAGCTGAAATCTAAGGCTCAGCGTCCGTACACCGCGCGGGTCCGGAGCCGCCTCGGGAGGGGGGCCTGAGGGAAAAGAGAATAGGTAGTACCGGGGGTGCGGCATCTGGGTGGGTGGCCGCATTCGAGGCGGGTAGTGCGGGAATGGGGGCCGCCACTACCCGCCTCGAAACATTTCACAACGCAGCCAGCGCGCGTCGTCTAGTGCGCCGCCTCGTCCCAGTTCGACCCGGTGCCGGCAGAGACCTCTAGCGGCACGAGCAGTTCAATGGCCCCGTCCATCTCGCGCTCGACAATCGTCTGCACCTCATCCAACTCCCCGGGCGCAACTTCAACGACCAGCTCGTCGTGCACCTGGAGCAGCACCCGCGACTCATACTCACGCAGCGCCTTGTCCACCCGGATCATCGCCACCTTGATAATGTCCGCCGCCGTACCCTGAATCGGCGCGTTCAACGCGGCGCGCTCCGCGTTCTCTCTCGCAATTCGATTGTCCGAGGTGAGCTCCGGTAGGTAGCGCCGGCGGCCAAACACGGTCGAGGTGTATCCGTCTCGACGCGCCTGCTCCACCACCTCGTCCAGGTAGCGCTTCACTCCACCGAAACGCTCAAAGTAAGCCTCCATGATCTGCTTCGCCTCGCCCGCAGGGATGTTCAGCTGGTTGGACAAACCAAACGCCGACAACCCGTACACCAGGCCGTAGGACATCGCCTTCACGCGACGACGCAGCTCCGGCGTCACCTGATCAATCGGCACGTCGAACACGCGCGAACCGACGAAGTTGTGCAGGTCCTCCCCCGCTCGGTACGCCTCGATCAGCCCCGTGTCCTGGCTCAGGTGCGCCATCACGCGCATTTCAATCTGGCTGTAGTCGGCCGTCAGCAGGCACTCGTAGCCCTCGCCAACCTCAAAGGCCGAGCGGATCATCCGACCCGCCTCCGTGCGCACCGGAATGTTCTGCAGGTTCGGCTCGGCGGAGCTTAAGCGCCCGGTGGAGGCGACAGTCTGGTTGAACGTGGTGTGGATGCGCCCGTCCGGCTGCACCGTCTTGATCAGCCCCTCAATCGTGGACTTCATCTTCTGGTACTCGCGGTGCGCCAACAGGTGGTCCAAGAACGGATGCGGGTGTTTCTCGGCCAGCGCTTCGATCTCGCCCGCGGCCGTCGAGTACCCGGTCTTGGTCTTCTTCGTCTTCGGAAGGTCGAGCTTATCAAACAACACCACCGAGAGCTGCTTGGGGCTGGAGAGGTTCAACGTGGGCTCGTCGACAAGCAAACGAGCATCTTCTTCGACCTGCGCAACCTTGTGCACATAGTCCTTGTGCAACCCCTCGAGCACCTCGAGATTGACCGCGATGCCAGCGTGCTCCATCCCCGCAAGAATGCTGATCAGCGGCAGCTCCAGGTCGGAGTAGAGCTCGTAAGAATCGATCTCGCGCAGCTGCTCAGCCAGCGCCGCGGAGAGCTCCATCACTGCGGCCGCGGCATCAGTCAAAGAGGTATCGCCAAGCAGACTGAGCTGGTCGCCGCCGATGACAAGCTGCTTCTTCAGGTGCCGCTGGTACACATCCTCAAGCGCGTACGTGCGCTGGCCCGGCCGCAGCAAATACGCCGCAATCGTCGTGTCGTGCGCAATGCCGCGCAGCGTAATCCCACGCCCTTGCAGCATGTGGAACGCCGCCTTCGCCTCGTGCAGGAACTTCGGCGCATCCGACTCCGCCCACGCCTTCAGCGCCGCATCCTCGCTCGGGGAAAGGTCGCTCGCATCTCGCTGCAGAGCTTTTCGTTGCTTATCGACGATCGCGAGCGCCACGACATCACCCTGCCCCGGCGCCGGAGTGCCGGAGAGATACAGAGCGAGTCCTTCGCCCTCCCGGGCAGCGAGCCACTCGTCGAGCGGGGCGTCCTCCACAACCACGTCCGGCAGCTCAACGGTGTCAGCGTTCTCGGACTCCTCGCCGGTCGTCTCGACGGATGCCAGCACGCGCTCGCGCAGGTTGGTGCCGAACTCGAGGTTGTCGAATGCCTCCGCGACCACCCCGACCTCCGCCGGCTTCATCTGCAGCTCGTTCGGCCCGACCGGCAGCTCGACGTCGGTCTCCATCTGGGTCAGCTCGCGGTTCAAGCGCACCTGGTCGATGCGTTCGCGGAAGTTATCTCCGGCCATGCCCTTGATCTCGTCCGCGTGCTCGATGAGGCGGTCGAGGGTCTCGTACTGCGTGATCCACTTCGCCGCGGTCTTCTCCCCCACCTTCGGGATGCCGGGCAGGTTATCCGACGGATCACCGCGCAGCGCGGCGTAGTCCGGGTACTGCGCGGGCGTCAGGCCGTACTTCTTCTCAA
The DNA here is from genome assembly GCF_002287505.1 of Corynebacterium glaucum. Lineage (GTDB taxonomy): Bacteria > Actinomycetota > Actinomycetes > Mycobacteriales > Mycobacteriaceae > Corynebacterium > Corynebacterium glaucum. Next base: position 1,189,853 of record NZ_CP019688.1, on the reverse strand, counting down.
CCTCGTCCGGCGTGAAGCGGGTGATGGTAGACACGCCGCGGGTTGGGTAAAGCACGGTGGTCGAGCCGTCGACAAGCTGGAGATAATCCCTGTCTCCGGTGACGATGATGACTTCGAAATCCCCCTCCTGCTTGGCTTCTGTCGTGAGGGTGGCGAGGATGTCGTCGGCTTCGTAGTTCTCTTTGCTGAGCGTGACGATGCCGAGGTTGCCGAGCAGGTCCTCGATAATCGGCACCTGGCCCTTGAACTCGGGTGGTGCGGCCTCGCGCTGGGCTTTGTACTCGGGAAACTTCTCGGTGCGGAAGGTTTTGCGCCCGACGTCGAAGGCAACCGCCATGTGGGTCGGCTGCTCCTCCGCGAGGATGTTGGCCAGCATGGAAAGGAAGCCGTAAACGGCGTTCGTGTGCTGGCCGCCCGAGGTGGAGAAGTTTTCCACCGGCAGGGCGTAAAAGGCTCGGAAGGCCATCGAGTGGCCGTCGATAAGCAGGAGGCGCTTGGTGGTCATGGCCGACCAGTCTAGCTAGTTGCCTGCCGCGACAACCACCATCCAGACAGCGACAAGATGCAAGATCGCGGCGACGATGGTCGCGGTGTGAAAGTGCTCGTGGTAGCCGTAGTAGCGCGCGTCGCGGCCCGGCCATTTGAAGCCGTAGACCAGCGCGCCGAGGGTGTAGATCACGCCGCCGAGGAAGATGAGGGTGACAACCACCGGGCCGGTTCCAGCCCACAAGGTGGGCACGAGCGGGACGATGATCCAGCCGAGGCCGATGTACACAACGAGGTCCAGCCAGCGCGGATGATTGATCCACACCAAGTTGAGGATCGCGCCGAGGATCGCTCCGCCCCAAGCGACGGCGAGCATGATTCCTGCCGTGCGCGGCTCGAAAGCGATCACGCACAGCGGTGTGTAGGTGGCCGCGATGAAGACGGCGATGGTCGCATGGTCGGCGCGACGCCACCACTGCACAGTGGACGCTGAACGCCACGGCCAGCGGTGGTACATGCCGGAGACCCCGAAAAGCGTGATGATGCCTGCGCCGTAGATGGTGACGCCTAGCGCCTCCGGCCACCGCAGCGTCATCCACGAGAACGTGATGAGCACGGCCGAGGCGAGAGCAAAGGCCATTGCAGCACCGACGTGGAACCACCCGCGCGTCACCGGACGCTCGCCGCGGTCCGCGACGATGTACGTGCGCTCGACCTGACCGGCTTGAAGCTCGCGGCGTTTCGTTCCTGTGACTGTCATGGCTCCCCGCCTCTCCAATTCTGTGTGTCCGGCACCACTCGGCCACTGAAAGTCAACCACGATGAACACGTGGGCGGTAGGGGGAGAAAAAAATTCGTGCCCCAGGTGAGACTCGAACTCACACTGGACGGGTTTTGAATCCGTTGCCTCTGCCAATTGGGCTACTGGGGCATGGCAAATGAGTGTAGCGCAGCGTCTCAGACCCGCGTAATCGCCTGCAAACGGCGTAGGGAACCGAGGTTCACCGACAATTCAGTCTCAGGCCACGGGTTTGTAACGTTGCCAGCCTTAACTAAAACCGTTCACAGTTCCTTCTCAGTGAAAGGTCATCCCAGATGATGCGCACATCCAAGCGAGTGACTGCAGTAGCACTTTCTGCAGCAGTCGCCTCCTCCATCGTCTTCACCCCCATGGCACAGGCACAGGCACAGGAATCGGCAGGAGCACCGGTCGCCCCGTTCAACTACGTCGCCGAGCACCCAACCGACCCGAAGCCCGGTTTCCGCGTCAAGCCGTACCTGCAGAAGCCGGCTAGAACCACGATGTCAGTGAACTTCTTCGGCGAAATGGGTACCACTGCCACCGTGACCCTCTCCCAGGGCGGCAACACCCTGAGCACCGCAGAGGTCTCCGGCGAGAACCAGCCGCACCTCGGCTACACCGATCTTGAAGTTGCCCAGCGCGACGAGGAGAAGATCAAGGGCCTCGAGGGCGAGAACTGGCTGCGCTCCAACAACAACTACAAGTACTCGGTGACCTTCTCCGACCTCACGCCGGGTACCAAGTACGACTACGCAGTCACCCTGGATGGCGTCACCTACAAGAACTCGTTTACCACCGCCCCGTCCAAGGACAACTGGGACGGCACCCGCATCATCGCGTTCTCGGACACCGAGACCGAACCCGCCGGTCGTCCGAAGGTCGACGGTGCGCGCGAGTGGGAGCGCAACCGCACCTTCGCCGAGGGTTCTCTGGACCGCCCGGGCGAGGGTTCAAAGTGGTTCGAGAAGTTCGGCAGCGACAAGCGCCAAGGCATCCTGGAGCCGCGCTACCCGCTCACTCAGGACGAGGCGATGCTCTACAACATGGATGCAATCGCGAAGCGCAACCCTGACCTCTTCATGGTGACCGGCGACCTCGCGCAAGGCTCCGGCTACCAGCCGGGTTGGGATGAGTTCTGGGGCTACGTCTCCGGCGAGCACGGCGACCTCGCCGCGTCGTCCCCGATGCTCACCGCCATCGGCAACTGGGAGACCTTCGGCGCGCTCAACGGCGGCTACAACACCGACGGCGTTGCGTTCGGTTCCCACAAGGGCCGCAAGGCCTACCAGACCTACTTCGACACGTTCGGCTCGGACAACCCCGCACACGAGGACTCCTACTACCGCGTCGACCACGGCCCAGTCACCATCATCACCCTCGACTCCACCAACGGTCAGCCCGACGAGGACAAGGACGCCGAGAAGGGGAAGGCCATCGCCGGCAACGACAAGGAGTTCTTCGACAAGAAGGGCGATTGGGGCACCGACACCAACACCGCGTACACCCTGGAGGGAATCCGCGAGGCAGGCAACACGGACCAGCCGTCGTTTAGCGAAGGCTCCGAACAATGGGTGTGGGCCGAGAAGCAGCTTGCCGACGCCCGCGAGCAAGGCCAGATCATCATCGTCCAGTTCCACCACTCGCCGTACTCCTCCGGTGTTCACGGCACGGCGACCGCGTCCGAGCACCCCGATGATCAGCCGGGCACCCCGATGCGCATCTACACCCCGATGTTTGAGAAGTACGGCGTCGCTGCTGTGATCTCGGGTCACGACGAGATGTTCGAGCGCTCCTGGATCGACACCGACGGCGACGGTATCGGCTTCCACAACTTCGACGTCGGCGTAGCAGCTGACGGCCTGCGCGGCGACTACCGTGTCACGGACGAAGACGGCAATGTCGTCCCCATCGAGTTCAACACCTACCGCGAGTGGATGGCCCAATCCGACGAGCCGGAAATGTGGGTCGACGACGAGAGCGGCGTCCGCCAGCTCAAGGACGGCGGCAAGCACTACGGTCACCTCGAGATGGACTTCGAGCCAGTGCTTTGCGACGGGAACATCACCGCGAAGCTCACCACCTCACCCGTCTACCTCTTCCCTGTCCTTGACTCGAACTACGACCTGGTCAAGGTCGAGCGCCGCGTCTACGACGACGTGCAGGAGATCTACTTCAAGGCGGACGGCACTCCGGCTCCGCGCGGCACTAAGTGCGAGTCGGCCTCGACGCCGGACGACAAGGACCGCGACAAGAGCAGCGAGAAGGGTGGCGACAAGAGTGCCGACGGATCCGGCAAGCACGATGCTCGCAACGGAAGCGCTTCGGTTGGTTCCTCCGTCGCTCTGGGCATCGGAGTTCTGGCAGCGATCCTGGCGGCGATCGGCGGCATGCTCAGCGTCGTTTGGTTCAACTCTGCGTCCCTGCCGCTCCCGCAGCCGATTCGCGACGCAATGTCGCAGGCCACCGCGCGATTGAATTTCTAAGCCGCGCTTATCGCCCGCTCTTCCCTCAGCATCACGCTCCAAGATCACAGCTAGGTGCTGAGGGATTGAGCGCTTTTCGATACCGCCGGATATCATCTCGGCTATGCGCAAATCTTTCGTTTCCAGCATCGTCGCCGCGGCACTCGTTGCCTCCTCTGCCACTGCCCTGCCAATGGCCTCGGCACAGAACAAGGACGCGTCCTCTTCGGCAGACTTGAAGTTGGATCCCGCGAACGATCCGCTCTACATCAACCCAGCAGAGAACCCACTGCAGTCGGTAAACAGCTCCGAGATGTTCCTTGACCTCGCCAGGGGCATGGAGCCGGGTCCGGCGCGCGACGCTGCTCTCGCTTGGGCGCGCGGGTCGTCGATCCCGAACACGGCCAACCCGATTGAACTGAGCAAGCAAGAACTGCAAGGCTCCTCGATGATGTTCAACGGTCTCGCTGAGGGTGACTGGGCCCAGAGCTCTCGCGGCTCGAGCCAGGCAACATCAGTCATCCTGACGATCGCAATCGGCTCTATGGTCGTTGGCCAGCTCATCGAGCTGCTCATGCGCGGCCTCCGAACCGTTCAGCGCTAGCCTGCCCTCCGGAATCCTATTCCGCCTCGCGGAATTTTCTGCGCCGCGGAATTTTTCTGCCTCGCGGAATCCGTCTATTCCCTCTAGGCGAACGAGGGGTCGTCGCGATGCTCAACGAGTTCGAATGAAGCCACTTCGGGCAAAACCCGGTTCCTGGAGATGAACCTCGAGCCATCGAGGAAGCTGAACTCAAGTTCCGGCCCGTTCTCAACGATCCTGGCAATACCGTGGCTCACCTTGGAGTGACAACTCGAGCACAGTGGAATCAAGTTGCCGATATCGGTCTTGCCGCCCTCCGACCACTCGCGAATGTGGTGGATCTCGAGGAATCTGGAATGGGTACACCCCGGCATTGCACATTGATGTCCCCAGACCGACAGCAGGGCGTGGATCTGACCGTCGCTAGCAAACCGGCGAGCTCGTCCAAAGTGCATTGTCAGACCCCTTGAGTCCAACAGGTGGCCGCGCACCATCGCATTGGCGACGTAACTCTCTATCGCTTTCGACGGGGTCTGCGGGTTTGACGGCATCCACGCCTTGCCATCCTCGGTGAGCATCACCGTCACTTGCGCACCCGGCGCCCTGGTTGCCGGATGCGGGAAAGTGCGCACCATGTTGATCATGGTGACGAACGCGTCATACATATCAGCTTTGACAGGCGGGCCGTAGCGCGACGGCAGCCCGCGAATCGTACGCAGTGAGATTTCGCTAGAGCGTTTTGTCTGCTCACCGGGACACGCTTCCTCAATGTCGGGGCCGGGGCCAAGGTTGACCTCTTCGGTCCAGCTGTCATCGTCACCGCCATCGCCGTTGGGTTCGGTATCACCGAGACCGTCGTCGAAGTCGAGGTAGGCGTCTTCATCTGGCTCCTCAGCGTCTGTATCTCTACCGCTGGATTCCGAACCGCTCAGCGCGTCGACGAGTTCTGCGATAAATGCCTCATTATCGAAAGCCTCACCACCTTCCGTGATGCCTTCTGCGGCCAGCTGCGCGATTTTCAATGCTGCGAGCAGCGCCTCACCAATGACGGGCGGTAACAGGAAGTCGCCTTCAAGGCACCCATCCTTTCGTTTCCGTGCATTGAAGTACGGAGCATCGGGCTTGTCTTTATCGGTATCTCCTCCGGCCAGTGCCTTCTCGAGTTCTGCGAAGCAGAGAGTGGTGGCTAGCTCGATCAGCTGGTCCTGGTTCTCGTGGTTGATGTACCGCAGGAGAAACCGGACCGTGGTGTAGTCAATGGCTCCAGCGCGGAAGAAGTGGAATAGAGCCCGGTAGACCCGTAGTTTGCGAGCAACCGAAACGTACTCGTAGGCGGTGGAGGTGGGATACCTCAGCTCGCGCTCCAGCCAACTGGCCGTGCTGCTCGCGCCGAAGGACCTCGCTAGGTTCAACTCATCGAAGTCGGCGATCAGGTCGAGCAGTTCAGCGCGAACCGTGTTCGATTTCCTGTGGTTGTGCTTGATTTGCGCAACGATCAGGCGGCCCTGGGAATTAGGTGGGCTGGCAACGGTGGTGGTCATGACGGCAGATTTCCCCCAAATAAGTTGAACTTGCCGTGAGTTTAGAACGCGGCTCCAACATGACCCCGGAACGTCCGAACAAACATTCGCACTCTTGTTCGAACCATTGGCGAAGCGTTATAGGGTTCGGGAAGGGGTGATTCTGCGGCGCGGAATTCGTCGTTAAGCAATGGCGAGTTTTCTGACTTCCCTCCTGGGGTTTACGATGCGAGAAAGCGAAATTATTGACTCGAGAGAAAAATATGCAGTTATCTTTTGGCTCCCCTCGGCGGCGAATGGCTGCGGTGTGTGTCGCTGCCGCTGTGCTGCTTTCTGGGTGTGTGACCAACGCGGAGGGCGGAAATCCTGATGGCTGGGAACCAGTCACTCCTGATGCCGTGCCGGAGATCGTTGCCATGGTTCCGCCTGAAGTCGCGGCGAAGGGAACCCTGACCGCGGGGACGAATCCGCCGTTCGCTCCGTTTGAGTTCAAGGACTCGCAGGGTGCTCTGATCGGACTGGAAATGGACCTTGGGCGCGCTCTGGCGAGCGTGATGGGCTTGGAGTTCCAGCCTTCTGAGATGGATTTTGCGATGATTATGCCAGCCGTGCAGGCGGGCAGCATTGACGCGGGGATGTCAGGGTTCACCGACTCCGAGGAGCGCCGCGAGAGCTTCGACTTTGTCAACTTCCTTTACGCCGGTATCCAGTGGGCCTCGCAACCAGGAAGCGGGGTTGACCCCGAGAATCCGTGCGGGTTGATTGTTGCAGTGCAGCGCACCACTGTCTCGGAAACCGACGATGTCCGCCCGAAGAACGATGAGTGCATCGCGCGCGGCGAGGAGCCGCTCACCGTGTTGTCTTTCGACACGTCTGACAACGCTGCGCTGGCCGCGCTTGTGGGACGCGCCGATGCGTTGAGCGCCGACTCTCCCGCGACGGCGTGGGCTGCGCAGCGCTCCGACGGTGAGCTAGAGCTGGTTGGGGAAATGTTCGATGCCGCACCGTATGGCTTCGCGGTGCAGAAAGACTCCGGCCTCGCCGAAGCGATGGCGGCGGCGATGCAACACCTTATCGACACCGGGGAGTACCAGCGAATCTTGGACCAATGGAACGTAGAAAGCGGCCTCCTCGACGAGGCCATGATCAATGAGCAGCCGTACAGGGAGGCAACGCAATGAGTACCCGCACACGCCCCGAGCGCATCGAGGCTAAGCCGCTGCGCCACCCCGGTCGCTGGATCCTCGCCACAGTGCTGATCGCACTGGCGGTTTGGTTCGTCATCGGCGCCGCCCGAAACGAGGCGTACGGGTGGGACACCTACTTCCAGTACCTGTTTGACACCCGCATCGCAACGGCCGCCGGCCACACGATCGCAATCACCGTTCTCGCGATGATCATCGGCCTGATCGGCGGCGTGATCTTGGCTGTCATGCGCATGAGCCCGAACCCGGTGTTCAAGTCCATCGCCTGGATCTTCCTCTGGGTCTTCCGCGGCACACCGGTGTACGTGCAGCTGATGTTCTGGGGTCTGCTCGGCGCGATCTACGACTCGATCAACCTGGGTTTCGCCGAAGTTTCGCTCGAGCCGTTCACGTCGTCGGCGTTCATGCTCGCCGTTGTGGGCCTCGGCCTGAACGAGGCGGCGTACATGGCAGAGATTGTGCGCTCGGGCATCTCGTCGGTGCCGGAAGGCCAGGTAGAGGCGTCGAAGGCACTGGGCATGAGCTGGTCCCAGACCATGCGCCGCACGGTGTTGCCGCAGGCGATGCGCATCATCATCCCGCCCACCGGCAACGAGTTCATCTCGCTGCTGAAGACCTCATCGCTTGTCGTCGCCGTGCCATACTCCCTGGAGCTGTACGGCCGCTCCATGGACATCGCCGCCGCACTCTTCGAGCCGGTGCCGATGTTGCTGGTCGCCGCGACCTGGTACCTGGCCATCACCTCGCTCCTGATGGTGGGCCAGCACTACCTAGAACAGCACTTTGAAAAGGGCGCGACTCGCCAGCTCACCAGGCGCCAGCTGGCCAGCCTCGCGGACGCGGAAGGCACGATCCCCCAGAACGTGCAGATTGTCGATGAGCCCCAGCAGAAAGGACTCTAGGAACATGACTGTGAAGCACACCCCCATGGTTCAGGCGGTCGACGTCTGGAAGTCCTTCGGCAACCTCGACGTGCTCAAAGGCATCGACCTCGAGGTCATGCCCGGCACAGTGACCTGCATCATCGGCCCGTCCGGCTCGGGCAAGTCCACGTTCTTGCGCTGCGTCAACCACCTCGAGAAGGTCACCGCGGGCCGCCTCTACGTCGATGGTGAGCTGATCGGCTACCGCGAACGCGACGGCATCCTCCACGAGATCAGTGAGAAAGACGCCGCCAAGCAGCGCCGCGACATCGGCATGGTGTTCCAGAACTTCAACCTGTTTGGCCATCGCACCGTGTTGGAGAACATCATCGAGGCCCCCGTGCACGTCAAGGGACAGCCGGTGGCGCAGGCCAAGGAGCGCGCGATGGAGTTGCTGGCCATGGTCGGACTCGAGTCGAAGGCGGATGCGTACCCGATCCAGCTTTCAGGCGGTCAGCAGCAGCGCGTGGCAATCGCTCGTGCGGTTGCTATGGACCCGAAGCTCATGCTTTTCGACGAACCCACGTCCGCCCTCGACCCCGAGCTTGTCGGGGAAGTTCTGCGGGTGATGAAGGACCTCGCAGCTCAGGGCATGACCATGTTGGTGGTCACCCACGAGATGGCGTTCGCCCACGAGGTGGCGGACCACGTGGTGTTCATGGCGGACGGCCACATCGTCGAGCAAGGCGCTCCCGCCGAGGTGCTGGACAACCCGCAGCACGAGCGCACGCAAGCGTTCCTCTCGACGCTGTTCTAACTAGCCAGCCAGCCCGATGACGCCGCGCACCAGCGCGGTAAGCCCGCCGAGGAACGCCAAGCTGAGCGCTATCCAGCGGGCTCGCTCTTTCGGCACCCTCGGAGCCAATTGCTTGCCGACGATTACGCCAACCACAAGGCCAGCGATCGTACCGACCCAGATGGCGGGGTCGATAGTACCGATATCGGCGGCGCCAGAGATTTCCTTGCCTGCGAAAGACAGCGACCCGGCGACCAAGAAGATCGGTTGCAGCGTCGCCGCGTACATGCGTTGATCCCACCGCGCGGCCTGGGCGTAGACGGTGATCGCGGGCCCGGCCACGCCGGACAGGGTGTTCATGAATCCGCCGACCGCGCCGGCGATAGCCGACGGAACCACGCCCTCGACGTTCGGCACCTTGCGCTTGCCAAGGGTGACGACGCTCAGCGCGATGATCAGAAGTACACCGATGAGCACTTGGAGTGCGTCGGTGGACACACGTGGGATCACCCAGGCGCCCGGAATCACGCCGAGGATCAAAGCTGCTGCGATCGGTGCGAACTTCTTCCAGTCGATGTCCGCACGCATGCTGCGGGTGTTCAGAGCAGCGTTGATGACGGCGATGACGTTGACCACCAACACTCCGTCAATAGGCCCGAGTAGGAGCGCGAGGATGGGCGCGGCGATGAGCCCCATGCCCATGCCGGAGATGCGTTGCAGTGCGGCGCCGAGCGCGACTGACGCGCCGACGCCGACGAGGATCAAGGTCACCCGAACTTCTTCGCAATCGCCTCGCGAACGATGTCGGGAACCAGGCCTGTGATGTCCCCGCCGTACTTCGCTACCTCTTTGGTGAGCGAGGACGAAATGTAGCCGTACTTCTCGTCCGTAAGCAGGAAGTACGTGTCCACGCCACTGAGGCGGCGGTTCATCTGCGCCATCGGAAGCTCGTACTCGTAGTCCAACGAGGACCGCAGCCCCTTGACCAGCGCGGTGATGTGGTGCGCTGTGGTGTAATCGACAAGCAGGCCACCCCAATGGTCAACCCGAACCTTGGGGTTGTCGGCGGTGACTTCGCGGATCAGGTCCACGCGCTCGTCGATAGTGAAAAGCCCCGAGGTTTTGGTGGGGTTGCCGGTGACCAGCACGATGACCTCGTCGAAGTGGCGGGTGGCGCGGGTGACGATGTCAAGGTGGCCGTTCGTGATCGGATCGAACGAACCGGGGCACACTGCGGTAGTCACTTAGTCATCTCCTTCATCCGGATCCGAGTAGACGGCCATATCCATCCTGGCGATACCGTACAGCCGCTTCTTCAACTTCTGGCCGGTTGGGGTGAACTCCGGGGGCCAAGCGGTTTCGGGGCTCTCGCGATGTCGCTCGACCACGACCACGGCGCCGTCGACAAGCAATGGTTTGAGTGCTTCGACCATTTCCGCGACTGCCTCGTCCGCGAGGTCGTAGGGTGGGTCGGCGAGCACCATGGAAAAGTGCTTGCGGGGGGCGCGAGCAACGTAGGCGGAAGCCTTGACCGGCTCGACGCGCACGTTCGGGTGGCCGACCACAGAGGCGTTGTGCTCGATGATCTGGACGGCTTTCGGGTCGTTTTCGACGAGGACGATTTCTTCCGCGCCGCGGGAGGCGGCCTCGAGACCGAGCGCGCCCGAACCGGCGAAGAGGTCCAGGACCCGCTGGCCAGCGAAACCAAAGCGGACCTGGAGCGAGGAGAAGAGTCCTTCGCGGGCGCGGTCGGAGGTGGGGCGCGTGCCCTCTGGCGGGACCTTGATCTTTCGGCCCCGGGCCTCGCCGGCGATGATGCGGGTCAGTGACATGTCGGTCCCAGTCCTATCTAGCTCTTGTCCAGGTATTCGAAGTCCTCCGGCGCGAAGTTGGCCGTCGCGGCGCGGGCGAACTCGAGGTTATTGGCAACAATATTCGCCGCGTCGTCGTAGGCGCGCTTCACTACCGCGTAATCGTCGACCAGGTTGACTAGGCGCAGCGTGCGGCCAATGCCGGATTGCTCCTTGCCCAACACGTCGCCTTCGCGGCGGTTGAGTAGGTCGAGCTCCGCCAGCGCAAAGCCGTCGAGCGTAGCGGCGACCTGGCTGACGCGCTCGAAGGCGGGCGTGCCCTCCTCGGCGTAGGTGTGGAAGAGGCACAGCGACTGGTTGCCGCCGCGGCCGACGCGCCCGCGCAGCTGGTGCAGCTGGGAGATGCCGAAATGCTCGGACTCGCGCACCATCATCACCGTTGCGTTCGGGACGTCGACACCGACCTCGATGACGGTCGTGGAGACGAGCACGTCGGTGGCGCCGGCGGCGAAAGCGCCCATCACTTCGTCCTTTTCCTCGCCCTTCATGCGCCCGTGGAGGACGGCGATCTTGAGGCCCTTGAGTTCGTCCTGCGCCAGAGCGGCGGCGGTTTCGGTGACTCCCCCGTCGCCCTCAATGCGCGGGCAGACGATGTAGACCTGATGGCCGGCGCCGACCTCTTCGCGGATTTTCTCCCACGCGCGCGCCACCCACTTCGGCTTGAATTCGGGCACGACCGAGGACTGGATGGGTTTCCGCCCGCCCGGCAGCTCTTTCAGCGTGGACACGGAGAGATCGCCGAAGACGGTGATAGCGATTGTGCGTGGAATCGGCGTCGCCGTCATCACCAGCAGGTGCGGGGTGGTCTCCCCCGCCTTCGCCCGCAGCTGGTCGCGCTGCTCGACGCCGAACCGGTGTTGCTCGTCCACGACAACCATGCCGAGGCGGAAAAATTCCACCCCTTCCTGGATCAAGGCATGGGTGCCCACCACAATGTCCGCCTCGCCCGAGACAATCTTCAACAGGGCCTCTTGCTTTGCGACGGCCCCCATCGACCCGGTCAGGGCCACCACACGCACCGGTACACCAGCGCGCAAGAGTGTGTTGGTTAGCGAACGGGCGTGCTGCATCACCAGCACTTCGGTTGGTGCGAGGAAGGCGCACTGCGCGCCGTTGTCCACCGCCTGCAGCATGGCGAGCAGTGCAACGATCGTCTTGCCGGAACCAACCTCGCCCTGGAGCAGCCGACTCATCGGCTGCGTGGAGCTCATGTCTGCGCTGATCTCCGTGAGCACCTCGTTTTGGCCCTTGGTCAGAGGGAACGGGAGGTGGCGAAGCATTGTGTCCTGGTCGCGCCCTTCGACGCGTGGCAGTGCCGGGGCGGTGTGGTGCGCGGCGTCCGCGCGACGGACTCCCATGGCCAGCGCGACCGAGAGCGCCTCGTCGTATTTCAGACGCTCGAGTGCGGCTTCCGGGCCCTTCGATCCGGGTTCGTGGATCTGTCGGACGGCGGAGTTGAGCGGCAGGAATCCAATTGGGGTGAACCCGAGTGGTTCCTCAATCGGAGGGAGCGTCTTAAGCACCGCGTGCACGGCGCCCATGATGGTCCAGGTGCTCACCATTTTGGTGGCGGGATAGATGGGCAGCCATTCGCGCCCGGAAAGGATTTCCTCCAGGTCGCCGAAGTGTGAGAGTTGGCGGAGTGATCCGGTCGCGTCGGTGGGGCCGTCGACAAGCACAAAGTCCGGGTGCTGAAGCTGGGCCGCACCGTTGAACCATGAGACCTTGCCGGTGAACATGGCGCGGCGACCTTCTTTGAGCACCCGGGAGGCGTACGCGGAGCCGAAAAAGGTGGCGGTGAAGGTGGTTCGGCCGTCGAAGATGTCGACCTTGTAGATGGGTCGTTTTGGTTGCTTCCGGTTTGGGATGCTGCGCGAGCCGGTGACGGTGCCCATGACGGTGACGGTGTCGCCGTCCTTGAGCCCGGTGAGGTCTTCGCCGGTGCCGTAGTGCAGGTAGCGGCGCGGGTAGTAGCGCAGGAGTTCGCCGCAGGTCTCGATCTCTAAGTGTTTCGAGATCGCCCTGGCTTGTTTCAGCGGCACCACAAGGTTGAGCGGGCGCGTGTCGTCGAACCCGAGCATCGGCTTACTCCACTCCGATTTCCGCGATCGCGCCCAGGTTGTCTGCCGGGTAGGACATGATCGCGACCCCGAGGGTGTCTTCGAGGGCGTCGAGCTCGGCGCGGTCGAACTGCTCCGGATCGAAGAGTATGGCCACTTGCTCGCCGCCGTGGGCGAGGAAACGCTTGCAGGTGCGCTCGACGGCGGTGATCGGGTCGTCCGCGATGAGCACGGTCTCGCCGTGCGAGGTGACCACGACATCTCCCTTTGCCACCGGCCCGCCCTGGATAAGGCCAGCGCGGGGGGCGCGGTGGGCGACGGCGGTGCGCATTTCGCCGGCGGCCTCGGACATGGTGAACGCGGCAGTGGCGAGCGGCTGGGACGGGTCGTGAACCGTCAGCGCCGCGATGCCGGAGACGAGGCGGACGGTGGGCAGCAGCGTGACCGTCTGCTCGAAGGCGTGCGCCGCCTTTTCGACGGCTGCGAGGTTGCGGTTGTTCAGCAGGCCGTTTGGCAGGAGGATGACCTCGCTGGCTTCGGAGCGGCGGATGGTGGCGAGGATTTGCGCGACCACGTCTTCGCCAGGCTGCACTGCGACCGCACCGGCGAGTTCGTAGAGCCTTGTGAGCGCGCCGGGAGGTGTGACGGCGACGATGACGCGCTCCGGGACGTGGGTGGTGGGATCAGCGGGCAAGATCTCCAGCCGCAGGTCGCTGACCTCACCGAGAGCGTAGGCACGCTCGATCACAGCGCCGGCGTCGTGCGAGTGGATATGGACCTTCGCGGCGTCTTCGAGACGCGCGATGACCAGGCTGTCGCCCATCACACTGAGTTCGCGTTCAAGCACGTCGACGTTACCGGCGAACATGAACATCACTTCGAGGTTGCCGGTGGTGCCGTGGGCAACCGTTGCGTCCGGTTCGAGGTCGAAGGGTTCGGTTGGTTGCACGGTGGCGTCGCCAAGCAATGCCTCGAGCAAGACCACGAGGCCGGTGCCGCCCGCGTCGACCACCCCTGCCTCGCGCAGTACCTCGAGCTGGGAGGGGGTGTTGGCAAGCGCAACGCGGGCGGCTTCGGCGACAGCTTGGGCCACCTCCTCGATACCTGGGTTGGACGGATCGGCGGCAGACGCCACGGCCTCAGCGGCTGCGACTGAGGCAGCGCGCAGCACTGTGATGACGGTGCCCTCGACGGGGTCCGCGATTGCGCGGTCGACGAAAGTCACGGCCGCGGCGAGCGAATCCGCGATTACCGCGCCGCCGGGGGTGTCCTCTGAAACGGTCTGAGCGATGCCACGCATGACCTGCGACAACACGACGCCGGAGTTTCCGCGGGCGCCTTTGACAGCGCCTACAGCAAGGGCCTCTGCCACCTGGCGTACATCAGCGTCGCTGCCAAGCTGCTCCGCCTCTTCCACCGCTGCTGCCATGGTGTGCGCCATGTTCGATCCGGTGTCCGCATCCGGAACCGGGAACACGTTGAGCTTGTTGATTTCCATCCGCCGACGGTTCAGCTCATCAGCTGCGCGGCGCGCCCACGCCATGAGCTGCGCACCATCGAAAGCGGAAGGTGTGGCCATGGGCGTGTAGTTTACAACGACCAGTCGACAGGTTCCGCGCCTTGGGCGATCAGCGCCTCGTTCGCCTGGGAGAATGGTCGCGAGCCGAAGAACCCCCTTGAAGCCGACAGCGGCGACGGGTGCGGCGAGGTGATCACCGGCGTCTCCCCCAAAAACGCCTTCGCGGATTGCGCGTCGCGGCCCCACAGGATCGCTACCAGCGGCTTGCCTCGTTCCGCGAGCGCCCGGATCGCCGCCTCGGTCACGGCCTCCCAGCCCTTGCCGCGGTGCGAACCCGCTGCACCAGGGCGCACCGTGAGCACGCGGTTCAGCAGCAGGATCCCTTGGTTCGACCAAGCGGACAAGTCGCCGTCTTGCCGGGGCGGGATGCCCAAGTCGTCGTAAAGCTCTTTGTAGATGTTGACCAACGAGCGCGGCGGCGCGACCCCTGGCTGCGTCGAAAACGCCAGCCCCATGGGGTGACCCGGCGTGGGGTACGGGTCTTGGCCGACGATGAGCACCCGCACCTCGTCGAAGGGTTGCTGAAACGCGCGCAGGATGTCGTTGCCCCGCGGCAGGTACGCGTCTTGCGCTCGCAGGAAGTCACCCATGTCGTGGATGTGCTTTTCGACGGGCCCGAGCGCGCCCATCCAGGATTCGTGCACCGGCAGGCTCATGCGAAGCTCTCCCATCCGCCGGTGTAGGCCGGCTCCTTGCCGTCAATCCGCACGCCCTGCTGGCGGCTCACTGTGCCGATGGAGCGGAAACCGACGGGCGCAGAGCCGTCGCAGGTGCCGATGAGCGCATGGTCCTCTCCACCGGTGAGCACCCACTCCCAGGGGTCGATGCCTAGGAGCAGCCCGGCGTCTTCGAGCAGGCGGTCCGGTTTGATGGCCACGGAAGACAGGTCGATGCCCACGCCGGACATCCGCGCCATGGTGGACAGGTCGCGGATCAGGCCGTCGGAGTTGTCCGTCATCGCGGTCGCACCTGCGGAGCGCGCCACCACGCCGCGGCCCGGGGTGATCTCCGGCACCTGGTGTGCCTGCACCAACGGTTCGAGCGAAGCCGGGATGCGCACCCCCGACTCCAGCAGCGCGAGCCCGGCGGCGGAGTATCCCAGATGGCCGTGCGCCACCACCCGCTGCCCCGGCCTGGCCCGGTTGAGGCGCAGCGCGTCGAGGTTGCCGCCGAGCGAGCCGATCGCGGTCACGGAGATCACCAGTCTCTCGCCGGAGGTCACATCGCCGCCGACTAGCTCGGAGGCCCACTCCTGCGTCATCGAGCCGAGCCCGCGCGCGAGCTCCTCTACCACGGCCACCGGGGTTTCCGGCGGCGCAGAGATGGCCAGCAGCGCAGCTAGCGGGCGCGCCCCCATCGCTTCGATGTCGGCGTAGTTCTGCACGACTGCCTTGCGCCCGACGAGGTACGGCGTGGTGTAGTCGGCGCTGAAGTGGCGGCCATCCACCAGCATGTCCGTACTGGCTACCACGCGCGAGTTCGGCGTGGACGGGGTCAGCACCGCAGCGTCGTCGCCGTTGATGGTGGAGGGCGCGGCGGTAACGATCGCCTGAATCACGCCGGCTTCCCCCACCTCCCCCAAGGACGGCCCGGTTTCCGGGAATCCGGTGTGAATCACGATGTGCCAGGGCCTTTCAAATAGACTGAACCGCTATGAGCTCCACAGCGCAGGACACGAACAAGATTAACCGGACACCCATCTACATCATCCTGGGGCTCGCCCTCGCGTTGGTCGTCGGAGTCCTGTTCGGCTCTCGGTACTTCTTCAACAAGGTCGCGCTGCAGCCGGTAGCCATGGCCCCAGTCCCCGCACCCATGGCTGATTCGCCGGAGTGCACTCAGCTTGTCGACGGCCTCCCGTCCAAGATCGCCACCTATCCCCGAGCAGAGCTGGCGGAACCGGCTCCGCCCGGGGCCGCCGCGTGGCAGAAGTCTTCGACCGAGCGCGTCACCCTGCGTTGCGGCGTCGACCTGCCGTTGCAGTACAACGAGTACGCCGAGGAATTCATGATCATGGAGCTTGACGGGGTGAAATGGCTGCAGGTCAACGATCCGGTTTCCACGATGGCCACCTGGTTCACGGTCGACCGCTCCCCTGTTTTGGCCGTCACCGCGGACACTGAGCTTATCGACGAGCCGCCGGTGATGGAGATTGACGCGGCCTCGCTGCCGCAAAGCGACGCGCAGCCGGCGCCGGCACCAACGTCCACGCTTGCCGAGGGCGACACCGCCGTGTGCGGCGACCTGGAGCAGGCCGCGCCGGTGGAGATCGCTGACGGTTTCGTAAACGTCCACGTTGACCGCGAGGACACCCTGGTGTGGATTAAGCCGGGCTACGAGCCGGTCGTCCTGCGCTGCGGTGTCGCACCTCCTCCCGGCTACGAAGCTGGTGCCGCGCTGACCCAGGTCAACGAGATCCCCTGGTTCCAGGACGAGGAAGCAGGGGTGTACTACGCCCTGGGACGAGCCACGGACGTGGCGGCGACGTTCCCGATCACCGGGTCGAACGAGATCATCACCAACCTCTCCGACTTCATCGCTGAGACTGTGCCCGCGCAATAGCGGCGGTAACGAGCACGTCGAGCAGCTCGCCGTAGGAAACCCCGCTGGCGAGCCAGACCTGCGGGTACATCGAGATCGGGGTGAAGCCGGGCATGGTGTTGATCTCGTTGAGCACCGGCCCGGCATCCGTCATGAAGAAGTCCACGCGTGCGAGCGACTTGCAGTCCAGCGCCTGAAACGCGGTGATGGCCATGGACTGCAGGGTCGACACCGTTGCGTCGTCATACGGCGCGGGGATGGTGGCGGTGACGTGGTTGTCGAGGTACTTCGTTTCGAACCCGTAGAAGCCCTCGTCTGAATCCTCGGTGCCGTTGAGCTTGGCGGGTAGGGACGCCTCGAGCCTGCCGTCGGGGTGTTCGAGGACGCCGAGTTCGACTTCGTCGCCGATCAGCGCGCCCTCGACAAGCACCTTCCCGTCCTGCTCGAAGGCGAGCTCGAGTGCGGCATCCAAATCCTCCCAGCGCTCGACCTTGGAAACGCCGATGGAGGAGCCACCGTTGGCCGGCTTCACGAACGCCGGCAGCCCGAGGCGCTGCTTGTCCGCGTCGCTGACTGTGGCGCCGGGCTCGCGCACAATGGCGCACCGAGCCACTGCGATGCCCTCTGCGGCGACGAGTTTCTTCGTGTACTCCTTGTCCATTCCGCACGCGGAAGCGAGCACGCCGGGGCCGACATACGGGATCCCGGAGAGCTCGAACATGCCCTGGATTGTGCCGTCCTCGCCGTACTTGCCGTGCAGCACGGGAAAGATCACGTCCACTTCTGCAACCGCCTCGCCGGTTGCGGCGTCGGTGAAGGTGCCGCGGGTTGAAGGTGCCGTCGATAAGCTAATGGCTCTGCCTGCGGCGACCTCGGGCAAAGCTGCACCCCCGACTGGGTCGAGTGAGCCTTCGACCCAGGTGCCGTCGCGGGTGATGCCGACCGGATAGACCTGGTAGGTGTCTTTGGGGAGCTCGGCGATGATGGCGCCGGCGGAGATGCAGGAAATCGAATGTTCGGTGGACTGGCCACCGTAAATCACGGCAATGCGAATCACACGTCGAGCGTACCCGGGGCTACTCAGCCTTCTTGGAACGGCCCATGAGCGCGGCGACGGTGTCGCTGACCTTGAAATCTCCGTGGCATACGGCGTGGACGGCCGCTGTGATCGGCATGTCGACGCCCTGGGATTCCGCGAGCTGGAAGATGCTGCGCGAGGAGATGACGCCCTCGGCGACCTGGCCCTTGGTGGCGGCTTTCGCCTCGTCCATGGTGGCGCCCGCGCCGAGGGCCGAGCCGAACGTGCGGTTGCGCGAGAGCGGCGAGGAGCAGGTGGCGACCAGGTCACCCATGCCTGCGAGGCCGGCGAAGGTGCGGGCGTCGGCGCCGAGCGAGAGGCCCAGGCGGGTGATCTCGGCGAGGCCGCGCGTGATCAGGGTGGCGATGGTGTTCTCGCCCAGGCCCTGGCCGGCCGCCATGCCGCAGGCGAGCGCGATGACGTTCTTGGTGGCGCCGCCGATCTCGCAACCGATGACGTCGGTGTTGGTGTAGGGGCGCAGGTAGTTCGTTGCGCAGGCGGCCTGAACCAGCTTCGCGCGGTTTTCGTCCTCGCAGGCGATGACCGTAGCTGCCGGCTGCTCCTCGGCGATCTCGCGCGAGAGGTTGGGCCCGGAGAGCACGGCGATGCGGCTGGGGTCGGCGCCGGTGACTTCGGCGATGATCTCGCTCATGCGCATGTGGGTGCCGGTCTCGATGCCTTTGGAGATGGAGAGCAGCGTGGTGTCCGAGCGCAGCAGCGGCGTCCAGTGGGTGAGGTTTTCGCGCATCGTTTGACTGGGCACGGCGAAGATCGCGATGTCTGCTGCCCCGAGCGCTTGTTCGGCGTCCGATGTCGGGGTGATCGCCTCCGGCAGCTCGATGCCTGCCAGGTAATCCGGGTTTTCTCGCGTGGTCGCCATAGTGTCTGCCAACTCCTTGCGGCGGGCCCACAGTTGCACTGCGTTGCCGCCGTCGGCGAAGACCTTTGCCAAGGTGGTGCCCCACGAACCAGCACCCATGACTGCCACGTTAACCATGCGACAACGCTAACATCTGGCATCTGCTGGCGCGTGGGAGGATGCAGTGCGCGAAGCTCTACGACACAATAGAACCCATGGCTACTTCCGAGCTCCACGAGCAAGACAAAGACACGTCCGGCGAGATGTTCGTCACTGGCCGGCACCAGGAAGTGCCCGTCAAACCGCAAAATGAGTTCCCGCGTACGACTCTCGCTGCAGGCGCTGTGCTGTGGCGCGGTGACCTGAGCGCTCCGGAGTCCCTGGAGGTGGCGGTCATCCACCGCCCGCATTACGACGACTGGTCGCTAGCGAAAGGCAAGCTCGATCCGGGCGAGTCCCTCGTGGTGGCTGCAGTGCGTGAGATTGCAGAGGAAACCGGTTACACGATCCGGCTGGGCAAGCTGATTGGCAAGACGGTGTACCCGGTCAAGAACACCACGAAGGTGGTCTACTACTGGACGGGCGAGGTCACCGGCGGCGAGTTCGCACCCAACGACGAGGTCGACGAAATCCGCTGGCTGCCTATCGACGAGGCCAAGGAGCTGCTCAGCTACGACCTGGACCGCGAGGTGCTGGCGAAGGCGCAGAAGCGCTTCAACACACCGGCGGACGCGCGGGTGCTCTACGTGCGCCACGCCCGCGCGCACGACCGCGAGAAGTGGACCGGGGACGACAACCTGCGCCCGCTGGACAAAAAGGGCCTGCGCCAGTCCGAGATGCTCGTGCCGATGCTCGCTCCCTTCGCGCCAACGCGCATCTTCTCGGCTGAGCCGGACCGCTGCCAGGCCACGGTCGCCCCGCTTGCGGACGAGCTGAACCTGGATGTGACCGTCGATGCCCGCTTCGGTGATCACGCCTGGTTGGAAAACATGGTCGAGGCCCAGCAGGCGTTCATGGATGTGGTCGCTCTCGGCGGGGTCAGCGTCATCTGCGCGCAGGGCGACATCATCCCACACATGGTCGCGTGGCTGTCCTCGCAGGGGACGCTCCCGATCGACACCGATATCAACGCCAAGAAGGGCTCGGTGTGGGTGCTGCACTTCCGCGAGGGCCAGCTCACCGGCGCGGACTACATCCCCACAGCGCTGCCCGTTCAGTAGCCGAGCAAGAGAGCTTTTTCGCTTGACGACGAAAGGACCGACGATGACCCAAACTTTTGCCCCAGTCGACCAAGAACGCATCGAGACGGTGTTAGATGAGTTCGACCTGAAGCACTTCCGCGGTGAAGACGGTACGACGCGCACCGCGTTTCCGGGCCTTGTGGTGTTCTTCCAGATCGAGGACTTCGGATTCAAGGTTTCCACCCGCTGGCTGGCCACCGCGCGCAGCGCTGAGGACATTCAGACGTTGCGCCTTGAGTCCAACACCCTGAACCAGATGATGATGCGGATTAGGCTTCACCCGGTTGTTCGCGCAGACGGCACCGCGGTGCTGCTGATCGAGGCACCGTTTTTCACCACTGTCGGGGTGACCGATCAGCAGTTGCGCCAGATGCTCAACTTCTACTTCTCCGGCATCCACCACGTCGCTGAGCAAATGCGTGGGCACCTGCCGCACATTGTGGACGAGTTGGAGGCGTAACCCATGATCACCCCAGAACTGAAACCACTTTCCATCGAGCGTGTGCAGGAACTCTTTGACAAGCACGGATGGCGCTACAGCATCCTCGACGGCGGCAAAACGCTGGCCACCGGGTTTTCCGGCATCGGCATGCAGATCCGGACGTTTAAACCCGCGCTGGTGATCGTGAGCACCGTGGCGATAGATTCCGTGGGTCTCGACCGCTTCGACGATCTCCTGCTATGGGTGGAGAGCTACAACAACTTCAACGCGTACCCCAGTGCTACCGCGCTGGAGGATCCGGAGTTCAACCGCGCCATCCTCGGCGTGAATTACTCACTCCCACGCAGCTGGGATTACTCGGACGAGCAGTTCGAGGCGCACATCAGCTCCGGCATCGAGGGCGTGGTGAACGCGTCGCGCGATTTCCTCGGCGAGTTCGCCCCCGAGGTCCTGCAACAGATCGACCAGGAGCTCGGTTAATCGCTGAGTAGGCCGTCGCGGCGGAAGTCCTCGGTGAGGTCAATCAGCACGCGGAACAAGAAGCCGTCCTTGAACTCGCCGTAGATCGGGTGGATGCCACCATCGATTCCGGTGATGGTCATGCCGTAGTTGGTGTCCACGAACCCGCCTTTGCCGGTGTGTTCGACCGTGTTAAGCGTCGGGATCTCCGCGGTATCGCTGATGATCACCTCGACATCGGTACCGACCGCGCCAATTCGGTAGAACCCATCTGGGTTCTTCTCATCGGGGTTCGCCTCCGGCACTCCCTCGGTGATCGTGTGTGCCACTTCGGCGTTTTCGTAGCGCCGAAGCCGCTCGGTGGCCTCTTGGAGTGCTGCCACGAGTCCTCGAACTGATTGCGTTCGCACCCGTTCGTCGACCTTGCGTGACTCCTCAAGTTTGCTGAGCTTTGCAAACTTATCCACGGGTACGGTGACGCCTTCGATTCCGTGTGTCATGTCCACCAGCAGGCGAATCGCTTGCCCGTTGAGCACATGAGCGAGCACGGGGTACGGGCCTTGGCCTGCGATCGGGGCGCCGGTGAGCGCTTGCGCCGATTCCCGGTCGATCATCCCGACCCGGTGGATGGTGTTCTCCCGGCCAGCACCCGGCTCTGCGATGAAGGTCTCTTGCCCGGAATCTCGGGCGGCGTCCGGATCGGTGGCAAGCAGGAGGAGTTCGTTCTCAAGGAGGCGATTCGCCTCCCGGAGCCGTCTCGCTTCGTCGCGGGCGGTGGTCGCTTCCATGCGCTCGTTCTTGAGTTTCGACTCAAGTTCCTCGCGCTCCAGTTGGACGTTGCGGATCGGGGGCTGATTGCGTAGCTCGAGCAATTCGCGCCGCACCTCGGTCAACTCGCGCGTCGCATTGTTGGATTCGATGCGAAAATCCCGCACCTCCCCCTCAAGCCGTTGTATCTCCTCCTGCGCGCGGTTCATCGCCTCGTGGTGGCGGACGCGCTCGAGAAGTAATTGCTCCTCGAGCCTCACGACGCGCGGGTCTTCAGCCATACCGCAATGCTAAGCGTCTAGGAGACAGCCGGCTTAAACGCAGGCCTCTGCGCCTCGAACTCGGTGATCGCGCCCTCGTCGCGAAGCGTGAGCCCGATGTCGTCCAAACCCTCCATGAGCCGCCAGCGGGTGTAGTCGTCGATGTCGAAAGTGAAGACGTTCTCCCCCACCCGCACGGTGCGGTCCTCGAGCGAGACGGTGACTTCCTGGCCCGGTTCCTGCTCAAGCAGCTTCCAGATCAGTTCGATGTCGGCTTCCTCCATGATTCCGGCCAGCAGACCGGCCTTGCCGGAGTTGCCGCGAAAGATGTCGGCGAAGCGGGGGCTGAACACAGCGCGGAAGCCGTAGTCCATGAGTGCCCACACAGCGTGTTCGCGGGAGGATCCGGTGCCGAAGTCGGTGCCAGCGAACAGCACCGAGCCGTTCTTGAATGCTTCCTGGTTCAGCACGAAGCCGGGCTCGGTCTCGCGCCAGTTGGAGAACAAGCCGTCCTCGAAGCCGGTGCGGGAGACGCGCTTCAGGTAGCGCGCGGGGATGATCTGGTCGGTGTCCACGTTCGTACGGGTCAGCGGCACGCCGACACCAGTGTGGGTGGTGAACTTCTCCATGGTTGCTCCTTTAGAGGTCGGCGGGGCTTGCGAGGTGGCCGGTGATTGCGGTCGCGGCGGCGACCAGCGGGGAAACCAGGTGGGTGCGCCCACCCGGGCCCTGGCGGCCTTCGAAGTTGCGGTTACTGGTGGACGCCGAACGCTCCCCTGGCGCCAGCTGGTCCGGGTTCATACCAAGGCACATGGAGCAGCCTGCAGTGCGCCACTCGGCGCCGAAGTCGGTGAAGACCTTGTCCAGGCCTTCTTCTTCCGCCTGCTGTTTCACCATGGTTGAGGATGGGACGACCAGCATCCGGGTGCCGTCGGCAATGTGCTTGCCCTTGACCACCTCGGCGGCGGCACGAAGGTCCTCGATGCGGGCGTTGGTGCAGGAGCCGAGGAACACAGTGTCGATCTTGATGTCGCGCAGCGGGGTGCCCGGGGTGAGGTCCATGTACTTGATGGCCTTCTCCGCGGCCTGCTTGGCGGCGTCGCCGGTAAAGTCCTCCGGGTCTGGCACGTTTTCGCTGAGCGGCAGGCCCTGGCCGGGGTTGGTGCCCCAGGTGACAAACGGGGTGAGCGCGGAGCCGTCGATCTCCACGACTGCGTCGAACTGCGCTCCGTCGTCAGTAGGCAGCGTCATCCAATAGGCAACCGCGTCGTCCCAATCGGAGCCCTTCGGCGCGTACTCGCGACCCTCGACGTAGTCAAAGGTCTTCTGGTCCGGCGCGACCATGCCGGCGCGCGCACCCGCCTCAATGGACATGTTGCAGATGGTCATGCGCGCTTCCATCGACAGCTTCTCAATGGCTTCGCCGCGGTACTCAATGACGTAGCCTTGGCCGCCGCCGGTGCCGATCTTCGCGATGATGGCCAGGATCAAGTCCTTTGCGGTCACGCCCGGCTGCAGCTCGCCGGAGACCTCGATAGCCATGGTCTTGAACGGCTTGAGGCTGAGCGTCTGGGTCGCCATGACGTGCTCGACCTCGGAGGTGCCGATACCGAACGCGATCGAGCCGAACGCGCCGTGCGTTGAGGTGTGGCTGTCGCCGCAGACAATAGTCATGCCCGGCTGGGTGATGCCCAGCTGCGGGCCCACGGTGTGCACGATGCCCTGCTTCACATCGCCCATCGGGTGCAGGCGCACGCCGAACTCCTCGCAGTTCTTGCGCAGGGTTTCCACCTGGGTGCGCGAGGTCGGCTCGGCGATTTCTAGCAGATTGCCGCTCACGATGCCTTCGGTCGGCACGTTGTGGTCTTCGGTAGCCAGGTGCAGCTCGGGGTGGCGCATCGCGCGGCCGGCCATGCGCAGACCGTCGAACGCCTGCGGCGAGGTCACCTCGTGGAGAAGCTGGAAGTCGATGTAGATCAGATCCGGCTCACCGTTCTCGCCTTTGGTGATGACGTGGTCGCGCCACACCTTCTCCGCCAGCGTTAAGGGTTGATCAGCCACAGCAACTCCTCCTTGGTTCCAGAATGCGAGATGATAGTATCCATGCCGTGAGACAGTATAGCGAAGACTCCGGGATCAAGGTCCTCGACCGATCCGTTGCCATCGTGCGTTCCGTTGCCAGGGGCGACAAGTCGCTGGCCAGCCTCAGCCAGGATACCGGTTTGCCGCGCGCCACCACCCATCGCATCGCCACGGCCCTCGAGGTCCACCACATCCTCGCGCGCACCGCCGAAGGTGCGTGGACCATCGGCCCGGCACTCGCCCACTTTGCCTCCGGCACTCCGCCGAGGCTCATCACCGCTGCCGGCCCAATCATGCGCCAGCTCGTCGAAACTACCGGCGAATCGGTCCAGCTTTACGAGCTCACCGGCGACACCCGCACCTGCATCGCCTCCGAAGAGCCCGAGTCCGGCCTCACCTACACCGTCCCCGTCGGCTCCCATCTCACCCTCGCCGCAGGCTCCGCCGCTCGGGTTTTCGGGGCATTTTCGCTTATCGACGCCTCCCCCTTCCGCCCCGAAGAACTCGCCGACGTGAAGAAATTCCGCCTCGCAGAATCCGTCGCGGAACGCGAGGTCGGCCTCGCCTCCGCCTCTTCACCGATCTTCGACGCAGACGGACGCGTCGTCGCTGTGCTCTCGGTGTCCGGCCCCGCGGAGCGTCTCGGACCGAGCCCCGCTGCGAAGGTGGGCAAGGCGCTCACGGCCGCCGCCGAGGAGCTGTCCGCAGCACTGGCTTAGCGCCGAATTAGCGCTGGACTGTGATGTCTTGGGACTTCTTGGGCATGGAGTCCAGGAAGTTTTTGGACGTGATGTCTAGAGGCTTTTTGGACATTTGCGGCGGTGGAATAGCCCGATGGCTATTCCATTGCACAAGCGCAGAAAGGTCGCTGATTTTGACCCGGTCCGCGACGGCAAAACGATCACACAGTTTTGCAAAGAATTGGGCATCTCGCGTCAGACCTACACCAACATCAAAAAGCGGGTTGCCCAGAAGGGTCGATCGGGCATTCTGCCGGATTCGACCGCTCCGAAGAACCCGGCCAGAAGATTCGATGAAGCCGACAAAATCGCAGTCGTCAACGCTCGGCAACATCTGATGGAACAGGGGTTGGATTACGGCCCGTGGTCGATCTATTACTCCTTGTTCGATTCCGTTGGTCCTGATCGCACCCCGTCGCGTTCCACCATCGCGTTGTGGCTTCATGAGTTGGGTTTTGTAGAAGCCAATGCCCGTAAACGCCCACGCAGCTCCTATAAACGATTCGCCCGCGATTTCGTTGGTGAGCTATGGCAGATCGACGGTCTGGTCTACCGGCTGTTCGACCACGCCCACACTCACGTGACGATCTACCAGGTCATCGACGACGCCAGCAGATTCGATGTAGGTACTAAAGCATTCGCTTTGCCGGAAAACGGTACTGATGCGCGCGCTGCATTAGCCGAGGCATTTGCTGTCTACGGCAAACCCCAAGAGATCCTCTCCGATAACGGCGAGGCGTTCGCCACCTACCACCGTGGACATCTCTCCGCTACTGAAGTGTGGCTTGCCAGCGAAGGAGTACTGGCTATTGCTGGGTTTGCTCCCACAACCCAGGGAAAAGACGAGCGCTCCCACCGCACCCTGATTCAGTTCCTAGACGCGCGCCACCCGGTCAGCCTTGCTGAGGTCAACTCGTACCTCGTTGAATACCGCCAGGTGTACAACGAGCGACGACGCCACCAATCGCTGCTGGTGGGCAAAATGCATATCACCCCACGCCAAGCTTTCGACACCTTCCCCAAGGCAGCACCACCCACGCATCCGCTTGATCCTGAAAATGTTTGGGCCCGCGTGGTCACTTTCAACCAAGCGCACAACCCGCAAGCAGCACTCATAGCGACAAACGGCCCCGGGCAAGCGGCAACTTCACCCGAGGCCAGCACCGATGACATGGCAGCTCAGCAAGGCATACCTCCCACCGATACCCCCACCCTAACGATGCCAACGACACGATCAACAAACAGTTGGGGCATCCCAGACGAACTCCGAGTAAGCAAAGACGGGGTCGTCCGCGTGCTCGCCCACGGCCTCTACATCGGCCTGAGATTCAAAAACCGTCTGCTCTACACCACGGTCACAGCGGACAACGTCGCTGAGTTTTTCACAGCCCACGACGGTGAATTCCTCTTCAGCGTGCCGCTGCCGATCACGCTGAGTCACAGGCCACCCGGCGGGCAGATCAACATCAACCTCGTCGAAGGGATGAAGCACCGCCAACCGCCACAGCTCAAACCGAACCTGTCCAAGCCCCGCCCAAAACGTAGACCACAACGATGATCAGCTAGGCACGTCCAAAAAGTCCCCGGACTCCGCGTCCAAAAAGTCCCCGGACTCCGCGTCCAAAAACTCTATGGACATAACAGAATTAGCGCTGGACTAGCGCTGGTCGATCGCGTCGAGTTCGCCCGGCGGGTAGACGACGTTTTTCGCCAGCGGGATCTGGTGCGACGCGCTTTCCAGAATGTGCATGAAGTAGCCGGCCGCGTTCGGGATCGCGATGATGTCGCCCGCCGCCACGCCGCGGGGGAAGCGGATTCTGCGCCGCAGAATCACCTCGTCCTCGATGCAGTACGCGCCGACCAAGAACGCCTCCATCGGTTCCGAATCTGCGCCGCGTTTGAGCAGGATCGGGTCGGTGAGGTAGTCGTCCGACGTGGTGCGGCACTGGGTGCGGTTCATCGCCAGCCCAACGAGGGGAAGCCCGTCCGAGCGTGTCTTGACAAAGGCCACCTGGGCGAGGATGACGCCGCAGCCGTCGAGAAGCGAACGGCCCGGCTCGAGATGCAACCGCAAGCCGCGTGCCTGCATGGCCTCCGCGACGCTATCGCCGAGCACCTGCTCGAGCCACGCGCCGCGCGTCGGTTCTTGCCAGTAGGGGTAGGTGTTGCGCAGCGGGTCGGATTTCCAGGTGAACGGCGCGGCGTAACCCTCGCGCTGCGCGGCGATCGCCGCCTGATAGTCACGCCACTGCGACTCGTGCTCCAGGTAGCGCATGGGCACGCCGCCGCCGATGTCGATGAATTCTGGCGCGTGCCCGGCGTCGCGCAGCCGGTCGATCAGCTCCATGCACTCGCGCAGTGCGCTCGAGCGGTCGGCCGCAGCGTACCCGTGCAGGTGGGCATGTACCCCGACTACACGCACGCTTGTCGACGGCTCTTGCAAATGCCGATCCCAATCCCGCAGGCGCTCACCAAAGCGCGTCGGTGGCATGGTGTCCGGGTCGGGCGCGAGGCGCGGGGCGACCTTGGCCTGCGTGCCGGCGGCCTCGGCGAGGGCGCGGATGCGGTCGTACTCTGCGCGGGTGTCCACGGAGATGACGACGCCGTTGTCGATCGCGAGCTGCAGCATCGGGTCCGGCTTGATCGCGGCGGAGCAGATGATGCGGTCGCCCGGCATGCCGTGCTCGAGGACCTGGCGCAGCTCGTTCTCGCTGGCGACGTCAACGCCGTGGTCCGTATCGCGCACGGTGTCTGCGAAGACAAGGGCCTTATTCGCCTTGCGGGCGTAGAAGATCTTCGTCTCCACGCCCATGTTCTCGCCGGCTGCGACGAGCTCGGCGATGTTCGCCTCCATTGGGCCCGGGTTGAGCACGTTCACCGGGCTGCCGAAGGCATCGATGAGGCGCTGCGCTTCTTCCGGGTCGGCGAGCAGCGCTTCCGACCAGTCGTAGCTGCGCGGTACGAGCGGGGGCAGGCCGTGAACGCGGTCGGGGTTGTCCATCGCGGCCGCGCTGACGCGATCCGCCCAGCGCTCGATCACGTCGTGCTTGTCGCGGCGCAGTGTGTCGTGGCCGAGGATGAGACCCTCGTTCATGCGGCCGGCCGCTGCGATGCGGGTCTGGCCGACCAGGGTGCCATCGCGCTCGATGTGCAGCGCATCTGTGTCGGCGTAGCGGGTGCCGATGCCGCGCTCGACAAGATCGCCGACCAGCGTGTCTTCGACGACGCCTGCGGGCGCGTTCACCGAGTCGATGACCACGGTCGCGCCGACCTCCTTAGCCAGGGCGGCCAAGTCCTCGTCGCCGCGGCTGAAAATGTCGGTGCGGATCCGGCCGGCATCGAGCATCGCGAGCAGATCGCGGGCGGATGCCGGCGGCGGTCCGAACGCGACGCGCTCAAGGGTGCGGGTCAGCGCGTCGAAACGCTGCCCGCCAAGGGTTTCACGCCCGCCGAAGGAGGCGCGCTCAACGATGGCCGGGTACGTATCGCGGAACGCGAGCGCCACCGCAAGCGCCGGGGTCCACGGCCGCTCGCCTTCTGCCGCGGCAAGAGAGGTGCGGAGTTCTGCCACCGGATCACCGGAGAAGTCCTCTCCGGTCAGCACAGCGTTGATGTCCGACTCGCTGCCCTCGCCGCCCACGATGCTGAGCACCTGGGTGGCGCAGTCGGCGAGGATGGCAACGAACTCATCGAAGTTGTCGCACTCCAGAATCTCCTCGGACGAAGATGCAATCACCGGTGCGAGTTCGTGCGACGTCGCATCATCCGGGTATGCCTTGACCTCCATGAACCGTCCCGTGCGCGTGACCGGGTAGAACACCTTAGCTTTGACGTAGCGGGTCACGTCGATGAACGTGAGCGCGGCGCCGCGCACCAAAGCGATGTCATCCTCCCCCACCGAGTCGAGCTGCGACGCGGGGTACGCCGGCGCAATCACGGGCAGTCCGGCAATCTCTGCACCTGCCAACGACCCGGGCCAGTGTTGCGCGTGGCCGGTGGTGAGCAGGACTTCCTCGAAAGGCTCGCCTTCGAGGAGCACGTGGGCGTCGTCAAGCGAAAGCTCCCTGACCTGCTCTGACCTGAATTCAAGCGAGCAGCGCGGCGGAAGGTGCTGTTCGAGCGCGCGCCACGAGGCCTGGAGGAACCTGCCGACGGTGTTGCGCGGCGGGAAGGGGTCGGTGGCGCCGCGCCAATCGTTGAAGCTGCCGAGCTGGGTCTCGATGACGTGGGCGGGCACGTTGAGCAACCACTCGTCAGGCAGGGATTCCTGGAACGCGCCGTTGCCGGACGCCGTGTCGATGGGACCGTCGTTGAACACCGCGAGCTCGATGGCGGCGCCGCGTTGGCGCGCGCGTTCCATGAGTGCTTCAGCGGCCCAGAGCCCGCGCGGACCAGCACCGATAATCGCTACACGCATTGCTGCACCCACTCATCGTTGTAGACGGTATCGAGGTACGCGCGGCCGTCGTCGTGGAAAATCGCGGCGATCTCGCGCGCGCCTTCGCGCGCAAGCTTATCGACGGCATGGGCAACCGCCCCGCCCGAAGCCCCCGGCGCAAAGCCAGTGGAGCGTGCCAAACTGCGCGCGGCTGCGATCGCGTCCTTGGCGGCGACACGGATCACGCGGTCCGGTTCAACTTCGTTCGAGAGCTCGGGCACCACCCCGGCGCCGTAGCCCGGGAGGATGCGTTCGCCGCGGGTGCCGTCGAAAAGCACGGAGCCCTCCGCGTCGACTGCGACGACCTCAGTGGCGTAGTTGTGCTCGCGGATGTGGCGCAGGCACCCGCCGACGGTGCCGGTGGTGCTGACCGAAACCACGAGGACCTCCGGCGCGTGGCCGAGCTGGTCAACGATCTCCGCCATCGTGCCGAAATCGTGGGCGTCGAACGCTGCTCGGTTGGAGTATTGGTCCAGGTTCACAGCGCCAAGTTCTGCTTTGAGCTCCGCGACCTTCTTGCGGCGTGCAGCGAGCCAGTCACCGGTGTCCGGGTCCGGTCCCGTGACCGGGTGCAAGGTCGCACCGAGTGCTTTGATCATTGCGACGGTGGCGGCGTTGGTGCGCTGGTCCACCACGCAGTGGAACTCCCACCCACCCGTGACAGCCTCGCGGGCCAGAGCCACACCGAGGTTGCCGCTGCTCGACTCGACGGCGATGGCGCCTGGGTAGAGAATGCCCTTCTCGGTCGCGTCGGCGACCAGTGCGCGCGCAGTGCGATCCTTGGCGCTGCCTCCGGGGTTGAAGGATTCGAGCTTGCCCCACACCTCAACGACGTCGGTGGCGGAATGGCTAAAGCCCGCGGACAAATCCACGAGCGGGGTGTTCCCGATGGCGCTGAGCAACCCACCTGGAAGGTAATCGGGTGACGCGGGAAACTTTTCAGTTAAAGGCATGCAGCCCAGCTTATGTCAAAGCTGGGCTGCACCTATTATTTCAAAGTTGTACCCCGTACGGGATTTGAACCCGTGTTACCGCCGTGAGAGGGCGACGTCCTAGGCCGCTAGACGAACGGGGCGCGTACGCGTTTGCGACTTGGTAATCATAAAAGATTGATCAGCCCAACGACAAATCCCCAGCTGGCGACGACTTCGCTACATCGGGTAGACGAGCGGGCGGGCGATAGAAACCGCCACTGCTTGGCCCACTTCAGGTCGCATCGCGGTCGAGGTGCGGGCGCGGAACACCACGCTGCCAACCTGCACACTGACCGAGTAGCCGGTGACCTCGAAGAGCACAGAGGTAATTTCGCCGCGCCGGGACTGCGGGCCCGGTTCTGAATCGACCGTTACTGCCTCCGGCAACACCGCGACTCTGACTTGCGGCGTCGGTTCGCCGATGACTTCGACTTCGCTCAGATCCCAGGCGAAGGCCGGGTCCTCCGTGATCACCTGGCCGCGGTCCACGCGACCGTCGAGAAGCGTGGCATCCGCGATGAACGATGCGACCCAAGGTGTGGCTGGGCGGGTGACAATCGTGTGCGGGGTGTCGAACTGTTCAAGTTGGCCGTCGCGGAGGAGTGCGATGCGGTCGGCGATGGCGATGGCTTCCTTGCGGTCGTGCGTGACGTGCACGGTGGTGAGGTCGGATTCGCGCGTGAGGGTCACCAGCTCCCGGCGCAGCGAGTCGCGCAACGGCTCGTCGAGGGCGGACAGCGCTTCGTCGAGAAGCAAGACTTTCGGGGTGGAGACGATCGCACGCGCGAGGGCGACCCGCTGGCGCTGGCCGCCGGAGAGCGTCGACGGCCGGCGCTTGCCGTAGCCCGCAAGGCCAACCTGCTCGAGCGTGGCCTCAACTCGCTGTCGCTGCTCCTGCTTCCCCACCCCGCGGCGCTGTAGCGGGTAGGCCACGTTTTGCGCGACGCTCATGTGCGGCCAGACTGCGTGCTGCTGGAACACCATGCCCATGTCGCGCTTTTCCGGAGGGGTCGAGGAGACGTCGGTGCCGTCGAGAGCAATTGAGCCTGACGACGGCTCGATGAAACCAGCTACCGATCGCAAGAGCGTCGTCTTGCCGGACCCCGACGGACCGACGAGGGCAACGAACTCTCCGCTGTTGACGGTGAGGCTCACTTCGTCGAGGCCGACGGTGCCATCGGGGAACACGACGGAGAGGTTGTCGATTGCGATATCGCTCATCTAAGACTCCTTGGAGGGACCCCGAACCGTCAGCGCCAGCGCGACAATGCCGATGATCGCGAACATCAAAGCGAGGGCGGAGGCCTGGTTGTAATTGCCGGATTGCTGCAGGTTGAACAGTTGCACGCCGATAGTTGTGGTGCCAGGTGCGACGAGCAAAATGGAGACAGTGAGCTCGCGCACTGCGGTCACAGCCACTAGCACGGCGCCGGAGAACACAGCAGGCAGAGCCATGCGTCCACTGGTGTCCCAGATCGCGCGCAGCCGGCCAGCGCCTGAGATCTGCGCTGCTTCCTCGACCGCGTCCGGGGTCTTCGCCAGCGGCGCGCGCACGGCCTGCAGCACCATGGCGGTGAATGCGCAGACATAGGCGAGCAAAATCACCCAGCGCGTGTTGTAAATGCCGGTGTAGCGGCCGAAGATGACCCAGCCGACGCCGATGATCAGGCCTGGCAGCGCTGCAGGGAGCAGCGTGAGCAGGGAAAGCGGCGTGTTCATCCGCGAGCGGGTGCGGGTGACCAAGATGCCGATTGCCCATCCGAGTAGTCCGCACAGCAGGGCGGCCCCGCCGGCGAGGATGACGGAGTTGGTGAACCCGTCGACTACCCGGGGGTTACCCAACGTTTTCGAGAAGTTGTCGAAGGAGATGTTTTCGGCATTAAACGGCACACCAGGAGCGGGAAGGAGTGCGCGGTAGGTCAAGCCGAGCAGCGGCCCGACGGTGATGGCGAGTGCGAGTACCCAAGTCACGATGGTGACTGGGAGTTTGGCAGTACCGAGGGCGAGCTTCATCGTGCCACCGCCGGTCACGGTGGATGTCTCGTGCCGCGAGATAACGTAATCGGCAACGACCGCCGCGACGCCGAGCAGCATGAGCACAGCACCGACGGTGGAGACAACCTGCAGCGGGTTTGAGACGGTCCCGGATTCCATCATCCGGTACACCATGGTGGCCAAGGTTTCGAACCGCACCGGCGAACCGAGAATCGAAGGGATGCCGAAGTCCGCCAAGTTGGACACGGCGGTCAAGGTGAACGCACTGAGAAACGCTGGCCCGAGAAGAGGGATGGTGACGGTGCGAAGGGCGGTGCCGCTGGATGCGCCTCCTACCCTTGCGGCGAGCTCCAAATCGGATGGGATTGAACGAAGCGCCGCAGAGACGATGACGTACACGACCGGGTAAGAGTGCAGCGTCATCAGGAAGACGATGCCGTCGGCACCGTAGAGGTCCCAGATCGGGCGGTCGAACACCGCGTTGAGCCCCTGGTTCCGTCCGAAAAGTTGCAACCAGGAGATGGCGCCGACGAACGGCGGAACAAGCAACGGAGAGAGGAGGAAAAGGCGCAGGCCAGAGGTTCCGCCCACGTCGGTTCGCTCCAGCAGGATTGCGACCGTCCCGCCGACTACCACAGCGCCAACGGAGGACAAGACCGTGGTGTAGAGCGAATTCCAGGTCGCTCGGCCTAGCCCTTGCTCAATGAGGACAGGAAGCTGGTTGCCTCCCAGCGCGAGCGAGATAACCAATGCCAAGGGAGCAGCGAACACCCCGATTGCGACAAGCCACACCCCAAGGTGCGCCAAGCGGAGCCCGAAGGTGAGTCCTTCTTTGCCCCGTGCCACTGCCCCGTTACCTACTGCAGCGCGTTCTGGAAGAACTCGACCGAGCGAGTCCGGTCATCGGTCAGCGTCTCCAGGTCAGCTTCCATCAGCTTGATGTCCTTGAGCTCAGGCGCGTCACCCGGGGTGCCGACTCCGTCGATCACCGGGAGGTAGTTCTGCTCGACCGCTAACTCCTGGCCCTTCTGGGACAGGATGAAGTTGATGAAGAGCTCCGCAGCCTTCTGGTTCTGGGAATCCTTGAACACCGCGATCGGCTCAGTGATGTACGGCGAGCCCTCGGAGGCGTAGACCTCCTTGATCGGAGAGCCCTTGTCGGCCAAGTCACGCACGAGGTAATCCACGACGATGCCGACCGGGTGACCGCCGCCCGCAATCTCCTGCGAGGTCGGGCCGTTTGAGGCGGCGATCATCGGGTTGTTCTCGCCGAGCGCGGTGATCCACTCCTCGCCGAGCTGAGAGTCGTTCATCCACACGGTCGCGTTGTATGCGGCCGCACCAGACACGGCCGGGTCCGGCAGCACGATCTTGTCCAGGAAGCGTTCGTCCGTGAGGTCCGTCCACGACTGCGGAGCATCTGCCTCGTCGATGACCTGGGTGTTATATGCGATTACTGTCGGGATGAGGCGGGTTCCCACGTAAAAGGAATCCGGGTCAACCGCATCTTCAAGGACATCGTCGGAGTCCACATTCTCAAACTTGGCCAGAAGGTCGTTCGACTTGAACTCCTCAAACGTCGGAGCGTCGGCGGCCCAGATCAAGTCCGCCTCGACCGCGCCGGAGCTGCGCTCAGCCTCAATTCGAGCCTTCAGCTCGCCGGTGCCCGCGCGGTGGACCTGCACATCAATGTCGGGGTGCTCCTCGTTGAATGCCTTGATGATCTCATCAACCTTTTCCTCCGGCTCGGAGGTGTAAAGGGTCAAAGATGCAGCTTCGCCAGCACCGGCTCCATCGCCTTCGCGAGCCGCGGAGGTGGCGGTGCCGTTGTCCGCCGCAGTAGTTTCGGGAGTTTCTTCTGGCGGCTCCGAGCAACCGGCAAGAGCGATAGCGGTGGCACCCAGAAAGGCAATGACGGGCGAGGTCTTTCGTGCGGTAAACAATGCGTCTCCTTAGCTTCGCTTAAGATCGCGCCAACCATAGCACTGGGAGTTCACCCGCGCCGGACAACAAAAACACGCGAAGTAAAGACCCTTTATCCGGGGCTTCCCCGCAGCGCTAGCGGTGTCACTCCACGCCGAGGGCCGGCCCGACAGTTTCCCACGTGAGCGGCAACTGCCGCTTAAACGTGCCCATGTTGTGCGTGCCTTCGGTGAGCTCATACCAGTCGTAGTCGACATCCTTGGCATCCGCGCGCGCCATGAAGTGTCGCGAGCATACGTACGCCACCTGCTCGTCAGGTACGAGGAGGAAGTCGGGAGAGTCGGTCATGCGGTCGTCGTGTTCCGAGTGAATGCCGCGAGACGCAGTGAGGAACAGCTGCTTTCCACGCAGCGCGTCAAGGTTGTTCACCGCAGAGTTCGCTTCCCACCCGGAGCTGAAAGGGCCGCCCCACATCTTTGAGGGATCACCGTTGTAGAAGCGCACACCGAGTCGCGCGAAGGACTTCCCCACCAACCCGGATGTCGACGGGCACGACGAGAATGTTCCTGCTGCAACGAACCGGTCCGACATCGTCGCGATCATCAGCGCCGGCCCGCCATGTGCTGAGGCGCCGGCGATCGCGTCGCGCCCGGTTCCGTGGAACACCTCGTCGATCACCGGCGGCAGCTCGTGAGACAGATACGTCGCCCACTTCAGCGTCCCAAATTCGCCGTGCGGCTCATTCCAGTCGGTGACCATGGTGCCGCGAGTGCCCCGCGGCGAGACGACGTTGACGTTCTTGTCTGCGAAGAACTCCACCGTCCCGTCGTAATCAGTCCACGGCGTACCGCCCGCGCCGCCAAGCAGGTAGTAGGTCGGCCGCGGTGTGAGGTTGTCCGGGCCGCCGACCGGCGCAATCACCTCATTGACAATCTCCTTGTCCATCGACGGCGAGTACACGGTCACCCGCCACACCGTTGTCGAGATCTGCTCAACGCCGCGCAGCTCACCGATCGGCCCGTCAGTATTGGGAGTCACCGGTTGGGCATTGTTGCTTATCGACGATCCCCCGAACAGCGCCTTGCCCAACACACCGCCCAACACACCGCCCATCAGGCTGCCCATCACCATCGCTGGCCCGGCTGCGATCGGCGAGCTGCTCAAGCTACTCCGCCCGTCGTTAAGCGGGCCCGGAGCATCGGGCACTGCAGTGGCCGATGGTGCAGTGGCAGCACCGAGCGTCAGCGATGCAGCGAATACTGCTCCAGCGATGCGGCGGTTAAGCATGCACTTCCTCCTAAAATTTCCCCCCGTAACGTGTGTTCATGCGCAAATGCTACCGGGTGGCATGCGGATTAGCGGCTGCTTGCGCTGCTGTTTTCGCGATCCAGCGGCTGCGGGGCCTCAGATGTTGGCGGCTCGGACGTGATCGGAGTTGCGCGGTGATAGGGCTGCACGCCCATCGCTGGGCCGAGGCGGCGCCAGCTTTCGCGCATGGAGTCCTCAAACAGCCCCCAGCTGTGCGTGCCTTCGACAAGCGGGTACCAGCTCACGTCCAGGCCGGCAGCACGCGCGGAATCCACGAAGTATTTCGAGCACGCGTACGAAGCGGCCTCGATCATCGCCGGCGGGCCAAGGCGTTCCGAAGAATGCTTGATTCCGTCGATTTCACCCGGGACTCCCTGGGCAGCGGCGATGAACAATTCGGTATCACGCAGCGCGTCGAGGTGTAGGACTGGCGAGTGGGCAGCCCACGCCTCGTCGCCGGGGTAGCCCCACATCCTCACCGGGTCACCGCCGTTCATCTTCACCGCCGAGGAGGTGTAGAGCCCGCCAACCACACCCGTTGTCGAAGGGCACCCCGAGTAGGACGCTGCTGCGACAAAACGATCGGGGTCATAGGAGGCGATAGAGATCGCAGGTCCTCCGGACATAGAGATTCCGGCGATGCCATCGCGTCCGGTGCCCGAGAACATTTCGTCGATAAGCGGAGGGAGCTCCTTGGTCAAGTACGTCAACCATTTGTTCGTGCCGGTTGCCGGGTCGTCGATGTACCAATCCGCCTGCATGGACGAGACGGAGCCGATGGGGGTGACCACGTTGACGAGCTTGTCGGCGAAGAATTCTTGGTAGTTGGAGGAGTTGCGCCAGGACCATCCGCCAGCAGCGCCATCTGCGCCCATCATGAGGTAGAAGGTGGGGCGGGGTTCGGTGTTGTCGGGCCCACCGGGCAGGATGACTTCGTTTTTCACCTCACGGCCCATGGCGTGCGACCACACGACGACCTCGTAGATGTCGTTCTCAACGTGCGAGATCCTGCGGAACTCGGCTGGCTGTGCGTCTTCGTCCGGGAACGTGTCTGCCGCATCTGTCCAGCCAGAGCTGAGCGACGCGTTGGAGCTGCCGAGTCGCTGATACATCTGCGAACCCAGCAAACCTCCGCCGAGTGTGGCGAGGATTAGGGCTGGGACTGCAAACAGTGGAAAGTTCGACGACAGGCTGAGTCCTGCAAATGGGATGCTGGAGGCGTCGTACACGCTTGAGCCGGTGTCGGTGGGGTTGCCTGTGAGCAGCGATGACAGCGGGTTCACTGCGGAGAGTGTGTCGGCGACAGAACTCCCGCTGCTGGCACCGGCAGTCACCGGGGCGACGAAGGTGGACGACACTGCGGCGGCGCAGATCGCCGTTGCCAAGACGCGGGGAAATTTCGACATGCAAACAACTTACCCCGCAGGCACCACACCCAGGTGCGGGATGGGAAAAACTCCCAGCTGGTCGGACCAGACTGGGAGCTTCGTTGTACCCCGTACGGGATTTGAACCCGTGTTACCGCCGTGAGAGGGCGACGTCCTAGGCCGCTAGACGAACGGGGCATAGGACACAGAACTTCAGTAAAGCTCTGCAGCTGGCCTACCAGGACTCGAACCTAGAATGACGGTACCAGAAACCGTAGTGTTGCCAATTACACCATAGGCCATTCGTTTTCCAGGCCCGTGGGGCGCTGAACAACGTTGATTACTATAACCACCGGCCTCGATTCGCACCAAATCGCCAGCTTAAGCGCCAAATTCGGCGAGAGAATCACACTGGTGCGATTCTTCGAAGCGAAGCTACTGAGCTGGCGCAGCCTCGTACGGTGTGACCGCGCGGGCAGCTCGTAGACGCGCCAGCGTGGAATCGCGGCCCAGCAGCTCCATGGACTCGAACAGGGGTGGGGAAATCGCCTCACCGGAGACGCCGACACGAAGCGCGCCGAAGGCGACGCGCGGCTTCAACCCGAGGTCGTCGATAAGCGCCTTGTTCAGAGCGACTTCAATGTTGGGCGTGGTCCACTCCCCTTCACCGAGCGCTTCAAGCGCAGCGATGCCTGCGTCAAGCGGCTCGACTGCGGTCTCTTTGAGGTTCTTCTTCGCAGCCTTCTCCTCCAACACGAGTTCCTCGTCGGCGGTGACCAGGAACTTCAGCAGCCCGTACGCGTCGGAAAGCACCTTGATGCGCGTCTGCACCAGCTCGGCCGCAACAGCGAACTTCTCCTCCGGGTAGTCGGCCGGGAAGTCGGTGTACTCGGTGAGGTAGTCGCGCAGGCGCTGCGTGAAGTCTGCCAGCTCGAGCATGCGGATGTGGTCCGCGTTGATCGCTTCCAGCTTCTTCTGGTCGAAGCGGGCCGGGTTGCCCAGCACGTCGGAGACGTCGAAGGCATTGATGAACTCATCGACGGTGAAGATGTCCTGGTCCGACGACAGCGACCAGCCCAGCAGTGCAAGGTAGTTGATCATGCCCTCTGGGATGATGCCGTTGTCGCGGTGGTTGAACAGGTTCGATTCCGGGTCGCGCTTGGACAGCTTCTTGTTGCCCTGGCCCATCACAAACGGCAGGTGGCCGAACTGCGGGGTGAAGTCGGTGATGCCGATGCGCTTGAGCGCCTCGTACAGCGCCATCTGACGCGGGGTGGAGGACAGTAGATCCTCGCCGCGCAGCACGTGGGTAATGCCCATCAACGCGTCGTCGACCGGGTTAACCAGCGTGTACAGCGGCGCGCCGTTGGAACGCGCCACCACGAAGTCCGGCTGTGTTTCCGCCTTGAAGGTCACCTCGCCGCGCACCAGGTCGTTCCAGGTCCAGTCCTGCTCCGGCATGCGCAGACGCCAGACGGGTTTGCGACCTTCCGCCTCGTACGCCTCTATCTGCTCCGGGGTGAGGTCGCGGTCGAAGTTGTCGTAGCCCAGCTGCGGGTCGCGGCCGGCCGCCTTATGGCGCTCAACGACCTCTTCGTTGGTGGAGTACGCCGGGTAGACCTCACCGGCAGCGATGAGCTTGTCCAGCACATCCTTATAGATGTCCATGCGCTGCGACTGGCGGTACGGCTCGTGCGGCCCACCGGTGACCACTCCCTCGTCCCACGACATACCCAGCCAGTTCAGCGAATCAATGATCGCCTGGTACGAATCCTCCGAGTCGCGCGCGGCGTCCGTGTCCTCGATGCGAAAGACGAACGTGCCGCCATCGTGCCGCGCTTGCGCCCAGTTGAACAGGGCGGTACGCACCATGCCGACGTGCGGAGTACCGGTCGGAGACGGGCAGAAACGAACGCGCATTTTCGAGGCTTCAGTCATGCGGTTCATGCTACAGGTCGCCCCCTACAGGCCGAGAAGCACGATGCTTATCGACGGCCTATTTGGACTGCTTAGACAAGAAAGCCCATACTTCCTCGGCAGCGTTTGGATACGCGAACCACTCGTGGCCCCCGCCTTCGACCTTGACAACCTGCACTGGCTTGGCGCAGCCGCGGGCAGAGACACGGGAAGCATTGACCGCGGCGGGCGAAACGTCGATGCCGCCGGCGCAGAGGTTGCGGCGTTCGTAAGAGGAGAAGACCTCCTGGAAGTTGAGCACGCGGGCACCCCTGCGCTCACCGCCGTAGTACGGAATGACCTGATCGTTCATGCCGTGGATCGCATAGAAAGCGATCGGCCGGTTTTGGCAGTTCATGTTCACCGGAGTGTAAAAGGCCCCGGACACGCTGGCGACACCAGCAAAGAGATCGGCCATGTGGCAAGCAGACACTGCTGCCATACCGCCACCGGCGGACATTCCGGTGGCGTAGATGCGGTTTCGGTCGATGTTGTAGTGGCGGCCGAGATCATCGATCATGGCGCGCACGAACGCGATGTCTTCGCCGGGTCCGGTTGCCGCGGTCGCCTGACCCTCCCAAGAGGCTCCGATAGCGCGCGGGTAGACGATGATGGCCTCGCGGCCCGCGGTGGATTCGCGCAGCCGGGAGTAGTCGCGGAAGTCTTCTGTCGAGTTGCCCAAGGCTGAGTATCCCACCACAACAGGCATCGGGCGCGAAGGGTTGTAGTTCGCCGGAACCCAGACCAGGTAAGAACGTCCGTTTATAGAGAGTTCCCTGTTTTGGCCGTTGGCAACTGGGCCGTTGGGTAAGACTGGCAGCGAGGACCCGTTCCCCAGAGACTCGGTTGCCATCCGCACGAAATTGTCCCACTCGGTCGCGGCTTGATCGACGGCGGAGGCAATATCGCGCTGGATCTGCGACGAGAGGTCCTGGGCGCCTGCTTGTGGGCCTACGGCGATCCCTACCGCCACCGCGATCGCCGCTCCGGTGGCCAACACACGGCGCTTCACATGTTTGAACACTGCATTTACCTTCCACAGAATGCGCCGCATGCGTCACTGCGACAACCACAGAAACTAGAACATTAATACGGGGCCAACGTCGGGACAACCAGGGCTTCACTCCCATGATCGCGCCAAATTCGCGGAGCGATACACTGTGTCCCCATGCCATCTTCCCGGCTGCCGTCGCGCCCGTCCTCCGCACCAGACTTCCTGCTGTCGCGTACTTCTGGATCCGTCCGGACGCAGGGCGTAGAGCGCACGTTCACCGATGTGCGCGAAGCGTCCGCCGCGCTCACCCGGGGCGAGGTCGAGATGGTGGTCGGCGCGCTTCCGTTCAACAAAGCAGAGCCAGCGGCGCTCACAGTCCCAGCCTCGATCATCCGGGAACCAGGGATCCTGAACCCGCACCCTTATTACCGCGAGGGCCCCGGTGCAGTCCTCCACGCCCGGGTGGCTGGATTCGATCCGTCCCCAGATGAGCATCTGCGCCGCGTGGCTCTTGCTGTGGACGAGATCCGCCGCACGGCCCTTGAAAAGGTAGTACTGGCTCGCGCGGTTGATATCGCGTTTGATCCCCCCGTCGATCCCCGGTTGGTTGCCGCCAGACTGATCGACCTGGCTGCTTCAGGCGACGGGTTCATTGCAGACCTCTCACCCGCTGGGCGAGACGGGCACTTCCTCGTGGGGTCTTCCCCTGAGGTGCTGGTCAAGCGCCAGGGTGTGCGCGTGAGTTCCTACCCGCTGGCGGGTTCCGCGGCGCGGAAAATCGACGATCCCGTTGCGGACGCGGCAGCCGGCGAGCGGCTCGCTTCCTCAGCGAAAGACCTCGAAGAGCACCGGTTCGTGGTTGAGCACATCCGCGACATTCTCGCCCCCTTCTGCACCGAGCTCACCGTGCCGGCGCGTCCCATCTTGGAGAAGACGAACGAGATGTGGCACCTCGCCACCCCGATCGCGGGAATCCTGCGAGAATCTCCGACCACGCCAGCGCCGAGCGCGCTTGAGCTCGCAGAGATGCTCTACCCCACTCCCGCAGTGTGCGGAACGCCGCAGGATGCCGCAGCGAAAATGATCCTGCAGACGGAATCGGATCGCGGTTTCTACGCGGGCGCGGTTGGATACACCGACGCAAGCGGCGACGGTGAGTACATGGTGGCGATCCGCTGCGCTGAGGTCAATGGCGCAGGAAACCAGGCCCGCGCGTGGGCCGGCGGTGGGCTGGTCGCGAGCTCCGACCCCCAATCGGAGCTGGATGAGACCACCGCCAAGTTGCGCACGATCTCGCGCGCGCTCAGCCTGTAGTTGAGAGCGAACTACGCACGCTCGACCGGGTTACCC
This sequence comes from Corynebacterium glaucum, assembly GCF_002287505.1. Classification (GTDB taxonomy): domain Bacteria; phylum Actinomycetota; class Actinomycetes; order Mycobacteriales; family Mycobacteriaceae; genus Corynebacterium; species Corynebacterium glaucum. The sequence goes on along the minus strand of NZ_CP019688.1, from coordinate 1,148,851 downwards.
AAGCGGCCGATGCCCGGAATTTCCACCTCGATGTAGTCGCCCGGAACCATCGCGGCGGTACCGGCGGGTGAGCCGGTGGCCTGCACGTCGCCGGGCAGCATGGTGAAGGAGGCGGTGACCCACTCGACCATCTCCCCGATGCTCATGATCATCTGGTTGGAGTTGGAGTCCTGCTTCGTCTCCGTCTTGCCGTCGCGCGTGAGGTGCGCCTTGATCGGCAGGTTGGTGAAGTCGAACTTGTCCAGGTCGGTCTCAATCCACGGGCCGAGCGGTCCGAAGCTGTCGATGCCTTTCGCGCGCGCCCACTGGCCGTCGGCAAATTGCAGGTCGCGGGAGGAGACGTCGTTGATAATGGTCACGCCGCGCACGACGGACTTCCACTCGCTTGCTTTAACGTTCTTGCACGGCACGCCGTAGACGATCGCCAGTTCACCCTCGAATTCCACGTTTGTGGCAAAGTCCGGAATCTTGATCGGCGCACCCGGACCGATCACAGCCGTAGACGGCTTGATAAAAATTGTCGGTGGCAGGTGCTCGGAAGATTGCTTGAACACCTCGGCGACGTGGTCGGCGTAGTTGCGGCCCACGGCGACGATCTTGCTGGGCAGCGTCGGGGCCAGCAAGCGTACGTCCTCAAGCGCGTACTCCTTGCCGGTGTACTCCGGCTCCGTGAACGGGGTGCCTGCGATAGCTTTCGCGGTAGTGCCTTCGTCGTTGATAACGGCGAAAGTCATGCCCTCGGGTGTTGCAATTCGTCCAAAACGCATGGGCTTGAGCATACATGCGCACACTTTAGGCTTGAGGCATTCAGCTCAGCGCCGCCGGCTCGCGTCGATTGCCAGGTAGAGCTCGGCGCAAGCGATCGCGTCGGTGAGCGCGTTGTGGTTACTGTAGTGCGGCAGATTGTAGCGGTGACGCACACGGGCAAGCCGAAGATCCTCACCCCGCGGGTAGGTTCCCATGCGCTCCATGTGGCGTCGCTCCATGGTCATGGTGTCCACGACTTCGTCCTCGCGCAGACGCCAGCGCTCGCGGCGCACGTCGGAAAACAGTTGCCCGATGAATCCTGTTTCCATCTGCGCGAAGTGCGCGAGCAATTTCCGACGCTCAAATGCGCGCTCGAACGCCGCGAGGACCTCGGCCGGATCCTTCCCGAAGCGGGCGACATCGTCATCTGTGACACCGTGGATGGTCGCCGAATCCCCGATCTCCACGCCAGCAAGCACGAAATACTCTGCCGCGGACAGGTCGATGACGTTGCCGTCGACCGGCACCCACCCGATGGACACCATCTGATCCACGCCTGGCTTCAAACCGGTGGTTTCGACATCCACGGCTAACAAGGCGCCGTCGTCAAGCGTCCTGCCCTTGGGCCGTAAGATCCGTGTGAGCATTTCATACCGCCCGGGTTGGGTACTTGCTGCTCAGCGCGTTTTGGAGCGACTTGATCACGCCGAACGCGTCGCGCAGCGCAGCACGGTCGCGCCCGGGCAGAGACTTCGGGTCGATGTGGTAGTTGGGGCGCTCCCCTGCTCTAACCTGCGCGGCTTGGTGGCGCATGGCCAAATTGGACAGGTACTCGTAGGCGCCGAGGAGATCGCCAGCGCCCTTCTCGGACACCGTCGAGCCGGCCGACTTCTTGAGGCGTGAGATCGTGTCAACCTCGCCCGTACCTGCGGTAATCGAGTACAGGCGCGCCATTTGCACCACCGCCGCGGTGCCGCCACGCTTGATGTCTAAGGTGTCGGCATATTCACCGGAGCGCTCGACGACAAGGCCGCGGAAAAAACCGATCGGGGGTTCGCGGAACGTCGCCAGCGCGGCCAGGTGAGTGTGCAGGCGGCGCGAACCGTGCGCGGAAACCATCGCCGAGTCGTGCACACGGGCGGCCATTTCCTCCCAGCCCTCTCCCCCGCCGAAGATCGGACGGAAGTCGAAGAAGACCTGCGCGTGCAGGAGCGCTTCGCCGTCGGGCGCTGTGACCCAACCGTGGAAAGTGGAATCCCACTGCGATTCCGTCATCCGCCACGCAGCGTTCGAGGCCATCATGTCCCCTGGGCACAACGCCTGGCCTGCGCAAGCAAGGCCCTGGCAGACGAACTCCGCGAGCTCAGCAAAGTACTCTCCGTGCGCGGCCGCGTCGTAGTCGTTTGACAGCACGAGCGCGTTGTCCTGGTCGGAGGCCGGCCCCATCTCACCGCGCGCCTGCGAGCCCACAGCCACAAAAGCAAAAGGCACAGGAGGAGGCCCCAGCTTATCGACGGCCAGGACAAACAGCCTCCTGGCCACCGAGTCCGCAATCATCGTGAGCAGGCGTTGCGTTTCGGCAGCCGAGGCGCCGCGCTCAAAGAACCGCACCCCGACCTGTGCGGCGCGCTTGTAGGCGCCGTCTAGCTCCTCGAGGGTGGCGGTGTCCACCTCTGCGGAAAGGTAGATCGGATCCGCCTGCAATAGGCGCATGATGTCGGAGGAGGTGACCACACCGGCGATCCCGTTCGGCCCTGCGATGGGCAGGTGGTGGAAGCCGTATTCACTCATCAACAGCATTGCCTCAAACACCATCGCGCCTTGATCGATTGTGCGCACCGGTGACGTCATCACCTGCGAGACCGGCAAATCTGGGTCGACACGTTTGGCAACCACCCGCGAGCGCAGGTCACGGTCGGTGAGGATGCCAGGCTCTGTTGCGGAGATCACGAGGCAAGTGATCTTGTGCTCATCCATCGTTTGGGCGGCTTGCGCGATGGACGCGTCCGGCTCGCAGGTGACCAACTCCCGGCCAGCCACCAGCTGCGCCAACGGTGTACGCAGCGCATCGGCAGCAGCGGTGTCCTGTACTTCCTCTGCGGCCAGCCGCACGCGCTTGGACGCGGTTTGAAAGAACCGGTCGAGATCTGGGTATTCGGCCAGCAGCGCCTCGAACGCGGACCGCGGCAACAGGTACAACACGCTGTCTTCTACCGCCACCATGTAGTAGCGCGATTCGGGTTCCCCGACAAGGGTTGAGTAGCCAAAGTTCAGGCCGGCTTCGCGCCGGTCCAGCAGCAGATTGTCCTGCCCAACGATGTCAATTGCCCCAGAGCGGATGATGTGGAGAGTGTTGTTGCGCTGTCCAGGCTGGACGATGACTTCGCCGCGACGGACATAGGTGATGCCCATCTGCGCCGGGAGCGCCGCAAGTGTCTCCTCGGGCAGATGTGAGAACGGCTCGTGCGACGCGATGAAGTTGTAGACCTCATCCAATTCAACCGACATAGACACACATTAGCGTGCAGGTCGGCGGTGCCGAGGCGGTTTAGCGCATCCTGTTTACTGGTAGCTGACAAACCATGGACGCGGGTTGACATCCGCGTAGGTCTGCTCGGGAGTGAACATCGGCGTGTCCTCGTCGATGAAGTTCTTCCACGCCATGAAGAACTCTGGGTCGAGGTCTTCGCGCAGCACGTTCCATGTGTCGAATTTCTGCTCCGGCACACCGTGACCGTCCGCGTGCAGCACCCATGCAAGCTCCGGCTGACCAGTCACGATGTTCTCGCGGTCCGGGTACATCATCGCTTGGAACTGGTGCAGAATCAGCGCCTTCTGCGGCAAGTTGTTGTCCCGCACGAGCGCGGCGAGCCAATCAGCAACCTCGTTGATTTCTGCGGCAGACGCACTCCCGATGCGCGAAAGCGGCGCCTCTCCCGGGTTCAGCTTCCACTCTGCATCAAGCGCAAGACCAACATTCGGTCGCTTCAGCAGCTCCTCGTAAATCTTGACTTGCTCAAGGAAGCTGCCTTGACCGGGCTGGAGATCAAGCACTGCATATCCGCCGGCGTCTAGGATCGCGTCGACGTACGGCACGATATCTTCGGCCGGAGTCTCGTTGGAGTAGTTGCCGTCGTCACCGGGGTACTCGGAGGCAACGGTCACAATGACCTCGAAGGCCGGGATAATCGGCTGCTCATCGAGGCCCTCGTACCAGGACGCGTACTCCTGAGCCAGCGTCGCAGCTTCAGCAGGCGGCTGCTCCCCCATCACGCCGAGTTCGGGGCCGTACGGGTGGCCGTACAGCGCAATCATGCGCCGACCGGGGAACACGAGTCCACCGCCACCGGGCAGCTCACCGTTACTCGCCAGTGAGACACGGGCACGGTAGTCGTCGTTCGAGCCCCACTGCTGGCCGAGCGCCAGCGTGTCCTGTTCGGTCACCAAACGCATGCTTTCCGACGTCTCCCGTGGATCCGCGATCCCCAGCACCTGGACGTCGGCACCCGCCGAGATCGCCGACGCAACCGCGGCGCGAGAGGTCTCATCGGTGGCAAGCACTGGCGGAAGTTGTATCGGGAGGGGTTGCGCAGCTGCTTGACCGGCGATGGCTTCGATGTCGCTTTCGCCTTCGGCGGGAGCAATCGGCTCGGTGTCGGCGATCGCCTGGATGTCTTCCTCGTCGGCGTCGCCGGGCACTTCGATCACACGGTCCGCACCGAGACGCGCAATCTCTTCATCTACCTCGTCGACAGCCTCTGGGTGCCGCACAAGCATTGGCGCGCCGAAGGAAATTGCCACCGCTGCAGCCTGCATTTGATCAGCTTGGTTCGGTTCCGCCACGACCACGGTCTCGGCTGACTCGAACAGCCGCTTCGAGACGTCGGCGCCACTGCCGCTGCCGTCCTGAAGAACCTCCGCCCCATCCATGTCCAACTTCGCCGAATCCTGAGAATCCGCACCGCCGACGTTGCCACCGCTGCCCGCCTGGCCCACGTCACCGCTCTCGCCACAGGCGGCTAGCGTAAACGTCGCGACCGTAATGATCGCAGCGGCACTAACGGGGAAACGGCGGTAGGTCATAAAACGGGATCCTTCCTAAGGGTTGCTGCACCACCCTACTCGAGCTATTGCAGCGCAGCCGCGATGCGGTCACCAACCTCCGCCGTCTTCACGGCGGTGGCGTCCCGAGACGCGACATCCGCCTCCACAGCGGATTCGATGCGCAAAGCATTGTCTTCGTCGCCCAAGAACCGCAGCATCATGGCAACGGACAGAATCATCGCGGTCGGATCGGCGATACCCTGGCCCGCGATATCCGGCGCCGAACCGTGGACCGGTTCAAACATCGACGGCATCTCGCGCGCCGCGTTGATGTTTCCGGAGCACGCCTGGCCGACACCACCGGCGACGGCGCCTGCAAGGTCCGTCAAGATGTCGCCGAAAAGATTATCGGTGACAATCACGTCGTAGCGCTGCGGATCAGTGACCATGTAGATCGTCGCCGCATCGATGTGGTTGTAGTCGACCTCGACCTCAGGAAATTCCGGAGCTATCTCATCCACGACGCGCTGCCACAAGCCGCCTGCATTGACCAGCACGTTTGTTTTGTGCACGAGGGTGAGCTTGTTACGGCGGGTCATGGCCAGTTCGAACGCGTACCGCACGACGCGCTCCACGCCGTAGTAGGTGTTCTGAGAGACCTCGGAAGCGATTTCTTGGTCAGTGCCCTGGCGCAGCACACCGCCGTTGCCCGCGTATAGTCCCTCGGTGCCTTCCCGCACGACCACGAAGTCGATGTCACCCGGGTTCGCGAGCGGGCTTATCGACGTCGGGTACAGCCGCGATGGGCGGAGGTTCACGTAGTGATCCAGTTTGAAGCGGAGCGGCAGCAGCAGACCACGCTCGAGCACGCCGGCCGGGACACGCTCAGGGTCGCCGACCGCCCCAAGCAGGATTGCGTTGTGCTGTTTGAGGCTGGCCAGATCGTCGTCTGTGAGCAGCTCACCGTTGCGAAGGTAGCGGCGAGCACCGAGATCGTAATCCGTGGTTTCAACGTCATCACGCACGGCGTGGAGCACTTTGAGCCCCTCTGCCATCACCTCGGTGCCGATGCCGTCACCCGCAATCACTGCAATCTTCATGGTTAGGTCGCCTTTCCTGTCCGGCCAAACTCTCGCTGTTGAGGAGAGACTATCAGCCTCGCCTACCCATTTTCGCTGTCTACTCCCGCTCGTTGATGTAGCCGGTTAGGGCTGAGCTTTAGTCCAGATCAACCTGGAACGACTGCGCGCCAATCGACTCTTCGATCGAAGCTTCCAGCGCTTCCGGAACCTCCGACTCGACGCGCAGAACCAGCACCGCCCCGTCGCCCTTAGCTGCTTGGGTCAGCGCGGCAGCCTCGATGTTGATGCCAGCGTCACCCAGTTGGCCGCCGACCTTGCCCAGCGCACCCGGAGCATCCGTGTATCGCAGGAAGAGGTTGCGACCAGCCGCGCGCATGTCCATGCCGCGACCGTTGATACGAACGATTTTCTCCACGGCTTCGAGTCCCGTGAGCGCACCAACCACCGTCGCTGTTGTGCCGTTAGCGGCAACCGCCTTGACCTCAAGCGCGCTGCGGTGCGCACGCGCCTCCGTCTCGGTGGCGACCGAGTAATCCAGCCCGCGTGACTCGGCGATCGACGGCGCGTTGACGAAGGTCACCGGCTCGGACACGATCCCAGAGAACAGGCCGCGAACTGCCGACAACCCCAGCGACTCGACGTTTTCGGTCGATAGCTCTCCGCGAGCGGTGACGTTGAGAGCAACCGGGGCGTCGTCAAGCAACTTGCCCGCAAGAAGCCCAAGCTTGCGAGCAAGGTCGAGCCAACGAGCGACCTCCTCGTCCACTTTGCCACCGGTGATGTTCACGGCGTCCGCGACGAACTCGCCGGCGAGCGCCTTCAGCACGGAGTCGGCGACATCGGTGCCGGCGCGGTCCTGCGCCTCGACCGTCGACGCGCCGAGGTGTGGGGTGACCACGACCTCCTCGAGGCCGAACAGCGGCGAATCGGTGCACGGTTCGGTCGCGTAGACGTCGAAACCGGCGCCGCGGATGCGGCCTTTCTTGATCGCGTCGGCGAGTGCCTGCTCGTCGACCAGGCCACCGCGGGCCGCGTTGATGATGATCTGGCCCTCCTTCGCTTTGGCCAACAGCTCGGCATTGAACATGCCGGCGGTCTCTTTGGTCTTCGGAAGGTGGATGGTCACGAAGTCAGCGCGGGCCATGAGCTCTTCAAGCTCGACCAACTCGACACCGAGCTGCGCGGCGCGGGCCGGGTTGGCGTACGGGTCGTACGCGATGATGGTGGTTTCGAACGCGCTCAGTCGCTGCGCGAACAGTTGGCCGATGTGTCCGAAACCGACAATGCCGACGGTCTTACCGAAGATTTCGACGCCTTTGAACGCGGAACGCTTCCACTCAGCGTTGCGCAACGTCTGGTCGGCGGACGGAATCTGGCGGGCGGTAGACAGCAGCAGTGCGATCGCATGCTCGCATGCGGAGTGGATATTCGAGGTCGGGGCGTTCGCCACCATCACGCCGCGTTCGGTGGCTGCCGGGATGTCGACGTTGTCGAGGCCGACACCGGCGCGGCCGATGATCTTCAGGTTCGGTGCAGCTTCAATGACCTCGCGGTCCACCGTTGTCGCCGAGCGGACCAGCAGTGCATCCGCCTCCGGAACGGCGGCCAGCAGCTCCTCTCGGTTCGGGCCGTCTACCCAGCGCACCTCCACCGAGTCTCCGAGTGCTTCAACTGTGGATTGAGCAAGCTTGTCAGCGATGAGGACGACCGGTTTAGCCACGGGACTTCACTTCTCCTGCAGAACGGGTAAAGGGGTGAACAGTTACCCGGAGTACTTTAGTTCCCCGCCTGTTCAGTGTCGCTCTCAGCAGACCTATAAAATTCTTCCGCTTGCATAATTTTTTCCGCGAGCGTTTCGTCGTCGCCAAACTGAGCGCCGAGTGCGAGCAGGGGTCGCTCAGCCAGACCTGCCATGGTGAAAAGTGTGTATCGCGACTCCCGCGGATCAGGGTTGTCCACCAGGGTGACCGCCGCCCCAAAACTGCGGGCGTTTGCAATTGACACAATGGACGAATCTTTTGTTGCTACCACCACGGGAGCCATATCGGCGTCTCGTCGCGACGAGATGGGGAACGGTTCCGCTTCCGCTCCAGGCATGACCTTCGGAGTGTCCCACGCGGCGCGCAACAGCACCGGCTCCTTTGCGTCGAGAACGGCGACGACCTCTGCGGCATCCGCAGGATCTGCGATCACTTTCTCGCGGAACTGCACAGAAAGCATCTGACCAACCCCGTCCAGGCCACCGGGGTCGCGGTGAACGTTGACCCGACCCGTAGTGCGTGCCACGTTCACCTCCCCCACGGTCAACACCGTGTGCGTCTTCAACCGCTCAATCTCCTGGGAGATTTCCTGGTGCCACGCGGAGTCATACACAATCATCGGCGCATGGGCGTAGACGGCAATCGACGCGGCGCGCAACTGGGCCTCGACAGTGGAATCGCTCACCACAAGGATCTCGGACCGAGGAAAGAACAAACGCAGACTTGAAAGGCCCTTGGTGTCGTCAATCACCACCGGGTGTTCTTCGAACGTCTCCGCGACGTGACGTGATTGATTGACCGCGATCGCTTGATCCAGCGGGGAGCGGTCGTCGGAGTCAGCACACCCCGCAACCTGCAAGCCCAGCCAAGCCACAACCACCGCCGCGAGCGCAGCGCGGCGGATTCTCAATCGGGCGTTAGTCTTCTGAATGGTCCGTGTCCTGGTCAGCGTGTTCGGTGTGCTCGGTGTGCTCTGTGTGCTCGGAAACGTCGACTGGATCCGCCATGGTGGCATGTCCGCGCTGGCTCCCAGTTGGCTGCCCAAGAGCGCCGACGACGTCTCGAATCACCGGTTTGCCCATAGAGTATTCGATGAGCGCGACGAACCTTTCACGGCGGTCCTCAAGGAACGCGTCCCAGTTCGAGCTAAGGAGATGCTGCGGGCTAATCTCGTGGCCTTCGATGACCGCGTCGAACTCGTGGTCGTCGAGAAGCGACTTCGACTGCAGCCTTGGCAGGTACCGTTTCGGCTCGTTTTCTTCGATCACGACTTCGGTGCGTCGTCCCATCGGCGTGCGGTTGAGCGCCGAATGTGCAAGCGCGCCCTCGGCACCGATCCCCGCGCAGAACGCCGGCGAGAAGACTGTGTGGAAGCTGGGTTGCAGTTCCTCGAAAGTCTCCCGACTGAACTCTTTTCCGGTGCGCCAGTCGCGCGCCCCGCGAGCCATAAGCAGGCTGAATAGTCCGCGGAATACGCCGCTTTCCTCAGTCGCGTTCAGGAGACGGGACTCCTTGAACTCGGCGTCGGCGACAGTTCGAGGCTCTTCATCGGTGTGCCCGAGCACCCACGGAGTGACCTCCTGCACGTCAAGACCTGCGCGAATCGTCGGCGCATGGGCGCCGTAGAGCTCGCCGAACACACCAGACCAGAACCAGCGGTTCAAGCGATCCCGCGCACGGTCCTCGTCCAATGCCCCAGGGTGCTCGGCTAAGCGAGCGAGGATCGTCGCCAGCGGCACGAGCTGGGACGAGTACGGAACTTGGTCAACGGAGAGGATCCGCCGATCCGCCAGGAACTCGGCAGCCTGCAAATACGCGCGCGTCACCTCGTCGGAATGTGCGCGGTAGTCGTCCAAAGAGATTGTCAGAATGTCGCCGCGGTGTCCGGTCGCCTGTCCCTTGCGGGCAGTGATCAACAGCGCGAGCGATCGCAGGTATTCAATGCGCCCAACTCGATCAAGTGCGGGGTACTGCCGAAGTTGCTTTTCGACGCCCGCCCAGTGCTCCGCCAACTTGAAGCCGGGATCCTGGTTCGCGAACATCGCCGTCAACAGCTCGAAGACGTCCATCTGGAGCCCGGCGGAATTCGCGTGCGCGAAAATCTGGCCAACGCCAACCTGGGAAGTGTTGCGATCTACGCGGATCACGGGTACGTCGTAAGCCGGAAGCCAGCGCAGCACCTCATTTTGGAAGCGCTTCACAGCCGCACGCATGCCCTCATCCTCGGTACAGGCGGCCATGTCAATCAGGAGGTCATTTCCCTCTTTCCACATCAACAGGGACACGGGAATCACGCCGTGGCGCAGCATGTCCTCACGGCTGTTGATCCCGCCCTCGATCTCCGGACCGAAGTGGGAGCGCACGTTGCCGTCGAGGTCAACGGAGAACACCGATTCAACTGGCATCGGATCGGAGGCGACCGCGCCACGGACATCGACGAAGAAACGGCGTGCGATCGGCTCCCCAAGGTAGTCCACGGTTGGGATGACTCCCTCGCCCTTGAATGCGTGGTACAGGGAGGTCAGTCGCTGTTGGCCGTCGAGAAGCAATAGCCCCGGCTCAACCCCCTCAACCTGCAGCCCTGCAAGCGGCCGTGGGCGAAACCGTACTGGGGAGTTGCGGGTGTCGAGTGCCAAGAATGACCCGATCGGGTATCCGCGCAGTACAGACGTGATGAGTGTGCGAACGCGGTCGGTGTTCCAGATGTATTCGCGCTGAAAATCCGGCAGCTGCAACTCGCCGCGCTCTGCCCGTGTGAAGAGATCGATAAGTGAGTAACTCGGCGTGGTGAACCCCATGCCTTCAAACTGTAGATCAGTTTTCACAAATGCTCTCGTGATGAATGTGCTCGGGCAATTCCACCTGTATCGTCGCGTGGTCGACGCCCAGCGCACGTAGCTCGGCCTGGGCCTCATCGAGCACACGGGAAAAGTCCTGCGCGGTCGTGTGTTGGCCGTGCAGGGGCAGATGCGCAGTAGCAAGGACCGACACGCCGTCGAGAGACCAGAGGTGCAAATCGTGCACCTCTGCTACCCCGTCGATCGCTCGCAACGCCGGAAGGACGCGCTCAACTTCGAAATCCTCCGGCACCTGCTCTAGCAAGACGCGGGTTGAGTTGCGCAGCAGCTGCCACGCTCGCGGAAACACCAAGGCGGCGATTAGCAACGAAGCGACGACATCCGCCACGACCAGGCCCGTGAAGTGGATCACGGCGCCCGCGGCGATAACTGCAAGCGAGCCCAGCATGTCGACGAGAACATGAAGATAAGCGCCGCGAACGTTGATTGAGTCCTCGGAGTGGCGGGATAGCACCCACGCCGAGACGGCATTGGCAACCAGCCCGATGAGGGCGATGAGCATCATCGTGCTGCTCGCAATTTCAGTCGGGCTCTTGAGCCGCCTGATCGCCTCGATGCAGATAAAAATGGAAATGGCGAGCACCGTAGCCGCGTTCAGTGCCGCGGCAAGGACCTCGACTCTGCGGTGTCCGAAAGTAGCGCGGTCAGACGCTGCGCGCTGGCCAGCAATGACCGCGAGTGCGGCGATGATTAGCCCCGCGGCGTCGGAGAGCATGTGCATAGCGTCCGCGAGGAGGGCCACCGAGCCGGTGAGCCAACCACCGACAATTTCGGCGAGGAAGACGACCGAGGTAATCGCAAGTGCGGTGAGAAGAGCGCGGAGCGGGGCGCTCGTCGGGGCGTGGCTGTGTTTGTGGTGGTGCGTGTGGTTGTGGGTGTCGTTGTGGCCATGATGCATGTGCACCCGAGAATGCGATGACTGCGAAAAACGACCGTCCATGCGGTGCACTTTAGCGACAATTGGGCTTAATGACAACTTATTGAAAATGGATGTAGCACAGGTATCAAGCTCCTGACCTGCACCATACAACCCAAGTGGAAAACGCGTCGGGCATAGCAATACTTGGACTTGCCAAGAGTTTTGATACGGTGGTGAACTGTTGGCTTTTGACGAAAGGACATTCTCATGACTACTCCGAACCCGAACGACCCGAAGAACATCGATCCGAAGAACCGCGACCTGGATCCGGAGAAGCTTACCGACGAGACCACCGCACGCCGCGTTGAGTCCACTCCGGCTGGCGACCACGTGACCGGGGAGCGCGTCTCCACCGAGCGTACCCCGGCCACCTCCGGCTCCACCGCTGTGACCACCGAGGACAACAACGGTGGCGGCGGCTGGTGGAAGTGGCTGCTGGGTATCCTGGTTGCTCTTCTGCTGGCCTGGCTGCTGTGGTCCCTGTTCTCCGGCAACGATGACGAGGCCGACACCCCGAACACTACGACCACCAACGCAACCGAGGTCGTTGAAGAGACCACCACCGTCGAGGAAGGCACCGCGACTGAGTCCGCTGACGCAGACGCTTCGGCTGACGCAACCGTGACCGAGACCGACGTCGTCGACGCAACCGACGCACCGGCTGAGGACACCGCTGCTCCGGCAACGAACTAGCATCGCGCGCGTTACGTCGCGTCACGTAACGCATTGCGAAAGCAACGCCTCGTTTCCTACTGGGAGCGGGGCGTTTCCTCATCCCCCAAACAAAAAATGCATCCGCCTCAGCAGAGTTCGTTCTGCTGAGGCGGATGCTTTGGCCTATCGACGGACCGTGGTTACGCAGTCTCGTTGAGCGGGTTCTTCACCCAGCTCATCATGTCGCGCAGCTGAGCACCGGTCTTTTCGATCGGGTGCTCGTTGATCTTCTGGCGCAGACCCTCAAGCTCCTTGTTGCCACCTTCGACGTTGGCAACGAGGCGCTTAGTGAAGGAGCCGTCCTGGATGTCCTTCAGGATGTCGCGCATGCGGTCCTTTGCGCCCTCGTCGATCACGCGCGGGCCGGAGAGGTAGCCGCCAAACTCCGCAGTGTCCGAGATGGAGTAGTTCATGTTGGCCAGGCCACCTTCGTACACCAAGTCAACGATGAGCTTCATCTCGTGCAGGCACTCGAAGTACGCCATCTCCGGCTCGTAGCCGGCCTCGGTCAGCACCTCGAAGCCCTTCATGATCAAGTCCTCGAGGCCACCGCAGAGCACGGCCTGCTCACCAAAGAGGTCGGTGACGGTCTCAGCCTCGAAGGTGGTCGGAATTACACCCGCGCGGGCGCCGCCGATCGCCGCAGCGTAGGACAGAGCGAGGTCACGGCCGTTTCCCTGCGGGTCCTGCTCCACGGCGATCAGGGTCGGCACGCCCTTGCCGTCGGTGTACGTGCGGCGCACCAGGTGGCCCGGGCCCTTTGGGGCAACCATGGCCACGGTGATGTTCTCAGCCGGCTCGATGAGCTTGAAGTGGATGTTCAGTCCGTGGCCGAAGAACAGCGCGTCGCCTTCGTTCAGGTTCGGCTCAATGTCGTTCTTGAAGATCTCTGCCTGTGAGGTGTCCGGGGCGAGCAGCATGATGACGTCGGCCCAAGCGGCTGCATCGGCGTTGGACTTGACCTCGAAGCCGGCCTCCTTGGCCTTGGCTGCAGACTTGGAGCCCTCGCGCAGGCCGATGACAACCTCGACGCCGGACTCGCGCAGGTTCTGTGCGTGGGCGTGACCCTGGGAGCCGTAGCCGATGATGGCGACCTTCTTGCCTTGGATGATGGTCAGGTCTGCGTCGTTGTCGTACAGAACTTCAATTGCCATGAGTGGAACACTTACCTTTCCTATATTTTGGGATGATCGTTTCATATTATGACACACCGTGCGGGCGCGTCTGGGCGGAGCTAGCCGTTCTTTTTCGACGGTGCCATGGTCTTCGACCCCCGGGTCAAAGCCACCTGGCCGGAGCGGATCAGCTCACGGACACCGAAGGTTTCGATGACATCGAGGAACGCCTGGAGCTTTTCGGGCGTACCTGTGACCTCGATGACCACGGACTCCGGCGCAACGTCGACCACGCGGGCGCGGAAGATGTTCGCTGTCTCCACCACCTGTGGGCGGTTTTGGTTGGTGGCGTTGACCTTTACCAGCATGAGCGACCGTGCGATGGTCGTGTCGTCTTCAAGCCGAAGCACTTTGATCACCTGGATGAGCTTGTTGAGCTGCTTGGTGATCTGCTCGATGGCGTACTCGGATGCGTCAACCACCACGGTGAGTCGGTTGATACCTTCGGTCTCCGTCTTCGCCGAGACCAGCGACACCAGGTTGTACCCGCGGCGGGTGAACAGTGCGGTTACGCGCGTGATGATGCCGTCGACGTCCTGCACCAGAACGGAGATGATATTGCGGGTTTGCTCGTCTGCGGATGCCATCGCTAGTTCTCCTCTTGGGCGTCGTTGACTGCGTCCATTGTTTCGTTGATCGCCTCCGGGGTTTCACCCGCGGACTCCTCCATGTCGAAGAAGGGGCGCATGCCCAGCGCGTACTGCATGTCGGAGTTTGAAGCGCCAGCGGCAATCATCGGCCACACCTGCGCATCCTCGCCCACAATGAACTCCACCACCACGGGGCGGTCGTTGATTGCGCGGGCACGCTCGATCGCCGGGATGACCTCTTCCTTGGTGGTTACGCGGATCGCCTCCGCGCCCAGCGCCTCGGACAACTTCACGAAGTCCGGAACGTATGCGGTCTCGCCGCCGAGTTTGGTGTGAGAGTAGGTCCCGTCATAGAACAGCGTCTGCCACTGGCGCACCATGCCCAGATTTCCGTTGTTGATCAGAGCCACTTTGAAGGGAAAACCCTCCATCGCCGCGGTGGTGATTTCCTGGTTGGTCATCTGGAAGCAGCCGTCGCCGTCAACCGCCCACACTTCTTTGTCAGGGCACGCGGCTTTTGCACCGAGCGCCGCCGGGATGGCGTAGCCCATCGTGCCCAGGCCACCCGAGTTGAGCCAGTGGCGCGGTTTGTCGAAGTCGAGGAACTGCGCAGACCACATCTGGTGCTGCCCCACGCCAGCGACGTAGATGGCATCCGTTCCAACGGTTTGGGAAAGCGTCTCGATGACAAACTGCGGCGAGAGCGACCCGTCTGATTGCTCGTCGTACCCGCGCGGGAAGCGCTCCTTGAGGCCGCCGAGGCGCCCGATCCACGCATCGATCTCAGGGACAGCATTGCGCTTGGCGTCACGGAATGCATCGGTCAGCTGCGCAAGCACCCGCTTCGCGTCGCCCACAATCGGCACGTCCACCTCGCGGATCTTGCCCACCTCGGCCGGGTCGATATCGGCGTGGATGGTCTTCGCGTGCGGAGCGAACGATGCGGTGTCGCCGGTCACGCGATCGTCGAAACGAGTTCCGATCGCGATCAACAGGTCAGCCTCCTGCAGAGCACCAACCGCGGGCACCGAACCGTGCATGCCCGGCATACCCATGTACAACGGGTGATTCTGCGGGAACACACCAAGTGCCATCAGCGTGTTCACCACCGGGATACCGGTGAGTTCGGCGAACTCGAGGAGCTGCTCGTGTGCATCCGCCTTCACCACGCCACCACCGATGTACAGAACCGGACGCTTGGACTCCGAGATCATCTTCGCGGCCTGGGAAATCTGGCGGTTGTGCGGCTTCGTGTTCGGCTTGTAGCCCGGCAGATCAACGTGCGGCGGCCAGGCGAACTCGAATTCGGCGTTTTGGACGTCCTTCGGAATGTCCACCAGCACGGGCCCGGGACGGCCCGTTGATGCAATGTGGTACGCCGCGTAAAGCGCGCGCGGAATGTCCTCGGCATCGGTGACCATGATGTTGTGCTTGGTAATCGGCATGGTGATGCCTCGGATGTCTGCCTCTTGGAAAGCATCGGTACCAATTAACGGGGAGCCGACCTGACCGGTGATCGCGACAATCGGTACCGAGTCGAGGTACGCATCTGCCAATGCGGTCACTAGATTGGTTGCGCCCGGGCCAGAGGTGGCCAAGCACACACCAACCTCGCCGGAAGCTAAGGCGTAGCCCTCGGCCGCGTGGCCCGCGCCCTGTTCGTGGCGAACCAGCACGTGGCGCAGTTTCGCAGCGTGCGCGAGCGCGTCGTACAGCGGTAGCACCGCACCGCCGGGAAGCCCGAAGACGATATCTACGCCAAGCTCTTCCAAGCTGCGTACGACGGCTGCGGCGCCGGTGAGGATTTCAGGGCCGCCAGCGCGCGGGGCATCGGCGGCGCTGGCTGAATCGGCATCGTTATTCGCGGTCTGTTGTGGGGTAGCCACGATGCAATGCTCCTTATTTCAAGAGGTCAGACGAGGAAAGGTATTGAGAAGGTGACGACCACAAAAACAAAAGCCCCCGAGCGAGCTGTGAGCTCTCGAGGGCGCTTGTTTGAGCGGCTAGACAGAAGTGCTGTCCGCTACGGCAAGCGCCGCACCGGAATTACTACTACAGCTAGTCGCGTCGTGATCATGTGTTGGATCATACACAGTCCCCGGCCACCGCGGGGAAACGGGGATTGAGTTTTATGCACTAGCTTTATGCACTATGCCCTTTGCGTTCATTTTCCAGGAACTGTGGCGCTGGTTCGCCTCCACCGGCATCAACATCGTCCTCTTGCTCATTCTGGCCCTGCTTGTCCCCCGCGCTGGCCGCTTTGCCAAACGCACCTTCGCCCGCAAGGTGCAGGAATCGCGCACCCAGGACGAGGAGAAGAGCCAACTCGCAGTTGCCGGCGTGGTCGTCTACACCGTCCAGGTCATCGCTTTTTTCCTCATTCTCGTCTTCCTCCTTCAACAACTCGGCTTCTCACTCGCTGGCGCGGCGATCCCCGCCACCGTTGTCTCGGCCGCGATTGGTTTCGGCGCCCAAAACATCATCGCGGACTTTCTCGCCGGGTTCTTCATCCTCACTGAAAAGCAGTACGGCGTGGGTGACAACGTTTCCTTCGAAGGCAACGGCGTGAATGTCGCCGGTGACGTCATTCAAATCACCATGCGCGCCACCACGATCCGCACCCTGAATCAGGCTACGGTGACCATTCCGAACTCCGCGGCGCGGATTTACATCAACCAGTCGAACTACTGGGTCAACGCGGTGGTTGTCATACCGGTGCCGCTAGAGGGATCGAATTCGGCCGAGCACGCGATTTCGCGTTCCGAACGGGCGGCTCGTCGCGCTCTTGCGCGACCGGATATCCATGACAAGCTCCGAGGCGAGCTGATGATCCACCCCGCTGTCGATGTCGGCGCACCCACCGCAGCGGGCCAACCGTGGACCGTGGATATGCGGTTCATGGTTCGCGCCGAGCCGTTGACCCAGTGGATGATTGAACGCGCTATCCGTATCGAGGTGCTCGACGAGTTCTGGGACGAGTACGGCAAGACTCCGGAGCTTTTTTCGCTTCACGACGCCTCGTTGCACGCGCCCCACCAGGACCAGCAACGCTCCCCCGCTGAGTTCGACGAGCGAGACAAGCTTGATCCGGAGGCCTATCCCCCGACCGAGCACATGGCACCAGTGAGTCCGTTCGACCCCGCCCCAGAAAGCGCGGCGGTCGACCCAGCCGCTGAAGATGCCGCACCCGCGGGCACTGGGGATCTTGCCGCAGATATTGCGGCAGAAGACGACGCCCCGAAGACCGTGCTAAACAACCTGATGCGGGCCAGCACACTGTGGCTGATTGTGGCATTCATCGCCGCGCTGATCATTCGCGGGTTGACGCTCAATCCCGACGGAGATGTCGGTGGCGTACTCGCACCTCCGCCGCGCACGACCGCGTCATCACCCCAACCCCCAGCGGCGGATGAAAACACGCAGGAAACTGTTCCCACCGCCACCACCGGCTCGCCTGAAGTTTCTGACTCCACCGGCTCGCCTGGTGTTTCTGACTCCGCGGGCACCACCGCGGCCCCGACGCAGCAGTCCGCAGAACCTGCCCCGGCCCCCGCGCCTACCGAGCAGTCGGCGGACGCTTCGCCCACAGAGTTGTCTGCCACAGCTGAGGAATCGGCACCCGCGTCCCCGACCGCGGCACCCACGGATGTGGAGGAAGGGGCCGTGGCGGGTTAAAGGGGCCGTCGATAAGCGAAAAGCTCCGGTGACTAGCATGGCACGCATGACTGGTGCCGAGCCGAACGAGCCGAAGGTGTTCCGCCCTTCGCGAGAGCACGTGATCGCGATTGTGATGATGATGGGCATCGCGCTGATCGGTATCGGCTGGGCCCCGAAGTACCTCGCGTGGGTGCTGATTTTCCCGATTCTTGCGCTGGTATGGATCTTTCGGGTGTCCACCACTGTCGGCGACGATGGGATCGCGCTGAACTACCTGTTTCGCAAGAACCAGCGCGTGAGCTGGGATGAGCTGGCCGGTGTCGGCTTCAAGCGGTCACGGGCGCTCGCGACAACAAATGCTGGGCAGGAGTATCCGATGCCCGGTGTGACCTTCAATTCGCTGCCGGACCTGGCCGAGGCGTCACGCGGGCGGATTACCGACGTGATTACCGAGGCCGAGGAAGCCGCCGACGGCAAATACGAGATTATTGATCAGGACGGCTACGGCGTGCTGCTCACCCGCGAGGAATACGATGAGTACCTCAAAGAGCACCCGGACATTCCGGGGCCACGGCCAGCTCAACCAACTAATACTGAGGAGAAACCCCTGTGATCCCGCTTCGTTCACGCGTCACCACTGTCGGCCGCCAGGCGGCCGGAGCCCGCGCACTGTGGCGCGCTACCGGCACCGAAGAGTCGGAGTTTGGCAAGCCGATCGTGGCGATCGTCAACTCCTACACCCAGTTCGTTCCCGGGCACGTGCACCTGAAGAACGTCGGCGACGTCGTGGCCGAGGCAGTGCGTGCAGCAGGTGGCGTGCCGAAGGAGTTCAACACTATTGCGGTGGACGACGGCATCGCCATGGGGCATGCCGGCATGCTGTACTCGCTGCCCAGCCGCGAGATCATCGCCGACTCGGTGGAGTACATGTGCAACGCGCACACCGTTGACGCCATGGTGTGCATCTCCAACTGCGACAAGATCACCCCGGGCATGCTCAACGCGGCGATGCGCTTAAACATTCCGGCCGTGTTTGTTTCCGGCGGTCCGATGGAGGCTGGCAAGGCGATCTCTGCGGGTGGCGTAACCAAGCCGAAGTCCGACCTGATCGACGCAATCGCGCTTTCTGCGAACGACGCGGTATCCGACACGGAACTCGACCAGATTGCCAACAGCGCCTGCCCCACCTGTGGGTCCTGCTCCGGCATGTTCACCGCCAACTCCATGAACTGCCTCACCGAGGCACTCGGGCTGTCGCTGCCGGGCAACGGCACGACCTTGGCCACGCACACGGCGCGCCGCGCGCTCTTCGAGTCGGCCGGCTCCCGGATCGTGGAGCTGTGCAAGCGCTACTACGGCGATGGCGATGAGTCGGTGCTTCCGCGCGCGATTGCCACCGAGCACGCGTTCCGCAACGCGATGGCCCTGGATATGGCTATGGGTGGTTCCACAAACACCATCTTGCACATCCTCGCCGCTGCCCAAGAGGGCGAGGTGGACTTCGATCTCAGCGACATCGACGATCTTTCCCACCAAATCCCCTGCCTGTCCAAGGTGGCACCGAATGGCGAAGCACACGTTGAGGACGTGCACCGTGCTGGCGGCATCCCAGCCATCCTCGGCGAGCTGCACCGGGGCGGATTGCTTCACGACGATGTGCACACGGTCGCATACGACTCACTGGACTCGTGGCTGTCTGACTGGGATATCCGCGGCGGGTCCACGATCGACGAAGCCGTGGAGCTCTACCACGCCGCGCCTGGCGGTCAGCGCACCACCGAGGCGTTCTCCCAGTCTGCCCGCTGGGAGTCGTTGGACACGGATGCGGCCAACGGCGTTATCCACGATGTCGAGCACCCGATCACATCTGACGGCGGCCTCGTCGTGTTGCGCGGCAACCTGGCACCGGACGGGGCGATTTTGAAGACCGCCGGTGTGGAGGAAGGCCTCTGGGAGTTCTCCGGCCCCGCACGGGTCGTCGACTCGCAGGAACAGGCGGTATCGATGATTCTTGCCCGCGAGGTGCTCGAAGGTGAGGTCATTGTGATCCGCTACGAGGGCCCTGCCGGCGGACCGGGCATGCAGGAAATGCTGCACCCCACCTCGTTCCTCAAAGGCGCTGGCCTGGGCAAGAAATGCGCGCTGATTACCGACGGCCGCTTCTCGGGCGGCACCTCCGGCCTCTCGATCGGCCACATCTCCCCCGAAGCAGCGCACGGCGGTCTGATCGGGCTGGTCGAAGACGGAGACACCATCACCATCTCTGTTGCGAATCGCGAACTGACGCTCGATGTCGATGATGAGGTGCTGGCGAAGCGCCGCGCGGAGATGGAGGCGTCGGACCGCCCCTGGACGCCGAACCGCGCTCGCGAGGTGTCGAAAGCGCTGAAGGCCTACGCCAAAATGGCGACCAGCGCCGACAAGGGCGCCGTCCGCCAGGTGGATTAGATCTGGCAGGCTCGGTCCGGCCGGCTGGGGGTCGCGGGTTGGAATGGGGATTTACGAGGTGGTTGGGGTCGGTAGGGACTCTGAGGTGAACGGGTTCAGCTCGGTGCCGAACCACCACATCGCCACGGCTGCGGCAAGGCCGACAAGGAGCCAGATCCAGGATGAGGCGAGCGGGCGACGCGCCCACGTGCGGCCAGCATCGACCCCGTAGAACCCTGGCCCGGTGAACTGCACCGTCAACGCGACTGCGAAGAGCACGATTGGGAGCCAGATAGATGCATCCCAGTACAGCGGGTTCCACCCCAGCCCCGAAGCCGTGATCGTGTGCAGAGCCGTGAACCCGGTGACCGCCACCGCAACCGCTGCAGCCACCGGAGTGATCAGGCCGAGGATAAGGAACACGCCCGCGGCGAGCTCCAAGGTAGGGATAACGATGGCGAGCCCGTTGCCGAACGGGTAGTTGGCGAACTCGGACTCGAGCCCCCCGATGCCGGCCGAGTTGCCGAGGCGGAAGAACGTCATCAACGAGCTCAGCACGAGGTAGCCGCCGAAGACTAGACGCAGCAACAAAAGACCGAAGTCCATGGTGCCGCGTCCAACTGGCGTCGCCGACTCGGCCTCCGCAACCGGCTCAACCGCAGCAACCGGCGCGGAGACCACGGTGGTCTCTTCGTACAGCGGGTCGGCCGGGGCGATGTACGCTGGCTCGCGGTCAATCGCGGCGGTCTCGTGGGAGACCGAACTGTAGGACACGGTCGGCTCGGGGGTGGCGTAAGACGCCTCGGAGATGTGCTCGGTCTGCGCCAGCAGCTCGTCCGGGGCGGGATCTGCCCGCAGGAACTGCTCGGTAGGTTCATTCGGGCTCATCGCGCTCGGGAACGCCTCGGTATTCGCCTCTGCCCTTGAATGGCGGGAGCTGTATGAGGGCACATCGTCAGGGCCGAAGTCGTCGGGGGTCACATCGCGGGTGTTATGGGATGACATGATGCAGAATCTATGCGATGGAACCGCGCAGGTCAGGGAGCTCGGTCGGCGTGGCTGGGAAGAGGTTCAAAGGTGCCGTCGATAAGCAAGAAACTCCTAAGAACCGAGAACCTGGAGGGCTTCGCCGTCGAGCCGCATCGTGGACCAATCCCCCATGTCGTTGGCGCCGAGAGCAGTGTAGAAACCGATCGAAGGCGTGTTCCACTTCAGCACGGACCACTCGACGCGGCGGTAGTCGTTGGCCACCGCGGTGCGGGCGAGCTCTTTGAGCAGTGCCGAACCAAGGCCCTGACCGCGGGCTGCCTCGCGGACATAGAGGTCCTCGAGCCAAATGCCGTGGCGACCCTGCCACGTGGAATAGTTCAGAAACCACAGCGCCATGCCTTGAACCTTGCCGTCGACCTCTGCGATGTGGGCGAAGACCTTCGGGTTGTCGCCGAAAAGGTGCTCGCGGACGTCCTGCTCGGTGGACGTGACGTCCTGGGGCTGCTTCTCATACTCCGCAAGCTCGTTGATCATGGCGAAGATCTCGGGGACGTCGGTATCGCGGGCGCGGCGAATTATAGTCATAGACCAGAAGCGTAATGCGTGGGCAGAGTGGGTTACAGTTCGGATATGGACCGGTTTCACTGGCTCGACCCGCATGATGCCGACTTGTGGGCCACACTCTGGGCGTTTGTGACATGGGTGCCCGCGAGTTTGGATGAGCACCTTAAGCGCTCCGAGCAGATGTCACTGATTGACTACCTGGCGATGTTGGCAATTGCCCAGGCTAAAGACCAGCAGATCACCATGTCTCAGCTGGCACGGACGACGCGGACGTCGGCATCGCGCCTTTCCCACGTGATGGATCGGCTTGAAGACAAGGGCTTAACCACGCGCACCCGCAGCACAGAGGACCGCCGCTCCACCATCGCTTCTCTGACACCGGAAGGAGCGGACTTTATGGTGAGAGCAACTCCGACGATGATTCACCAGCTACGGGAATCCATCTTTGAGGCTGTCACCGTTGATGAGGCGATTCAGCTGAACGCGATTATGCGCAAGATTCTCGCGAACACCCACGGGTTGCCACGAAGTTAGTTCGGAGCTCACGCTCACGCGGTGTTACCATCGAGCGGTTTGTGTCATGACCATTCGGAAGGAGCGCAACTCGCGTGAGCAAAACACTGAAGGTGGCACTCGCCCTCGTTGGCCTTACGGTCGGCGCTGGCTTTGCCTCCGGCCAAGAAATCCTGCAATACTTTCTCGCCTTTGGGTACTGGGGAGTTATCGGTGCCGCCGTCGCTGGCCTGATCATCGCCGTATTCAGCGGCTGGGTCTACCAGCTTGGGTCCTACTACCTCGCCGATGACCACAGTGCCGTCTTTCGAAGCGTGTCCCGCCCATGGGTGGCCCGCTACATGGACGTGGCAACAATGTTCACGCTGTTCTGCATCGGTTTTGTCATGGTCGCCGGCGCTGGCTCGAATCTGGGGCAGCAGTTCGGCACGGCCACCTGGGTCGGCTCCGCGATCATGACAGTGCTGCTACTGTTGTCCGGTTTCCTAGACATTGACAAGCTCTCCAATGTCATCTCCATGATCACTCCCCTCCTGATCGTCTGCGTTCTCGCTGCGTTTGTGATCACCTTGACGCAGATGCCGAGCAGCTTCGACGGGCTGAACGAACTCGCGCAGACAAACCAGAACGCGTCCGGGACGTTCGACAACTGGCTGGTTACCGCGGTGAACTACGCGACGCTGGTTCTGATCATGGACACCTCCATGATGCTGGTGTTTGCCGGTTCCCACATGAACCCCACCCAGGCGGGCCGGGGCGGCCTTCTCGGCGGCATCATGTTCTCAGTCCTGCTGATGATTTTGGTGTTCATCCTGTTCTGCAACATGGACCACGTCAGCGGCGCGGACTTCCCGCTGCTGATGGTGTTCGATTCCATGCACCCGGCAGTGGGAACTGCGGTTTCCATCGTGATTTATCTGATGATCTACAACACGGCTGTCGGCATGTTCTACGCCCTAGGCCGTCGACTGTCGCACGACAAGGCAGAGAAGTTCCGCCCCTACTACTTCGCCGTGGTGGCGGTCGGATTCGCGCTTTCCTTTATCGGCTTCGCAGACCTGGTTGGCTGGGTCTACCCCGTGCTCGGATACCTCGGCTTGATTCTGGCCGTGGTTATGGGCACCGCTTGGTTCCGTGACCGCCAGAACATCAAGGACGAGACCGAGCGGCGCGAGCGTCTCGCAGAGCTCGCGGAGACGCAACTCAACCCAGATTCTGCCGATCTCACGAAGGCGGAGCGCGCTGAGGTGGAGGAACTGGCGTCCGATTCGAACGTTGCCGATCAGGAATTGTGGCAGTCGGTGCAGGAGGAGGTCGCGGCCGACCTCCACGCGGACGATTCAAGCAATTTCGATCTCAAGGACGTTCCCGCCCTCGACCCGGAATCGAACGCCTACGATGGCGCCCCTGACACCCCGGGCGAGGAGATCCACTGGCACGCCTACGACGAGATGTACAAGACCGGCGAGTTCCCGGCTACTAAGCCGCCGCAGGCAAAGTAGCCGCCCGCTCGCCTAGTCTGCGAGCTTGGCCGCGATGAGCTTGTTGACTTGGCCTGGGTCGGCCTTGCCCTGTGTTGCCTTCATTACAGCACCAACAATGGCGCCGGTGACCTTGGTGTTACCGGCGCGGTATTTCTCCACGATGTCCGGGTTTGCGGCCAGAGCCTCGTCTACGGCAGCCTCAATCGCACCGTCGTCACGCACCACTTCGAGCCCACGCTTGGCGACGACTTCGTCGACGCTGCCATCGCCCTCGATCACACCATCGATAGCTTGGCGCCCAAGCTTGGTGGTCAGTTTGCCGTCCTTGACCAGCTCGACAACGCGGGCAACGTCCTGCGGGGTGACACCAAGCGCGTCGAGATCCTTTCCGGCCTCGTTCGCTTTGCCGTTGATGTAGCTGACCCACCACGCGCGGGCCTCGTCCGGAGTAGCGCCGGCCTCCACCGTGTCCACGATGAGGTCGAGTGCACCGGCGTTGACCAGATCGCGGAACTCCTTCTCCGGCAACTGCCACTCCTCCTGGATGCGGGCGCGACGCACCCACGGCAGTTCCGGCAAAGTCGCGCGGATCTCCTCAACCCACTGCGGTTTGGCGATCACCGGCGGCAGATCCGGGTCGTTGAAGTAGCGGTAGTCGCTCGCCTCCTCCTTGGGGCGGCCTTTGGATGTGGTGCCGTCCTTCTCCTGGTAGTGGCGGGTCTCCTGGATGATTTCCTCGCCGTTGTCTAGCACGGCGGCTTGACGCTGCATCTCGAAACGCACCGCCTGTTCGACCGACTTCAGCGAGTTGATGTTCTTCGTTTCGGTGCGGGTGCCAAACTTTTCCTGGCCAATCGGGCGCAGCGACACGTTGGCGTCGCAGCGCATCGAACCTTGATCCATGCGCGCGTCGGAAACCCCGAGCGCCTTGACCAGCTCGCGAAGCGCGCCGACGTACGCCTTGGCGACCTCGGGCGCGCGCTCGCCCGCGCCCTCGATGGGCTTGGTCACGATCTCAATCAGCGGAATGCCGGCACGGTTGCAGTCCACCAGCGAGGCGGTCGCACCGGTAATGCGCCCGGATGCGGAACCCAGGTGTGTGAGCTTGCCGGTGTCTTCCTCCATGTGCGCGCGCTCGATCTCCACGCGCCACTCAGTGCCATCCTCCAAAACCACGTCCAAGTAGCCGTCGTAAGCGATTGGCTCGTCGTACTGCGAGATCTGGTAGTTCTTCGGCTGGTCCGGGTAGAAGTAGTTTTTCCGAGCGAAGCGGGACGATTCGGCGATCTTGCAGTTCAGTGCAAGGCCGATTTTGATGGCCCACTCCACCCCCTTCGCGTTGACCACGGGCAATGCGCCCGGAAGACCCAGCGAGACGGGGTCGATGTTGGTGTTAGGCTCCGCACCAAAGTGAGCAGAGGAGGTGGAGAACATCTTTGTTTCCGTCGCGAGCTCGACGTGCACCTCAAGACCCATGACCGGGTCGTACTTCTCCAGCACCTCGTCAAAATCCATCAGGTCGTACGCAGTCATGGCGTTCAGTCTAGTCGCGCCTGCAGGCCGGTTTTCACCTCGGGCCACTCAGTGTCAAGGATGGAGTACACGCAGGTATCACGCACGAGGCCGGACTTTAGGATCTTGTGCCGCCGGAGCACTCCGTCAAGCTTCGCGCCGACCTTTTCGATGGCCGCACGCGACTGGCGGTTCATGTAGTGGGTGCGAATTTCTACTCGCAAGCAGCGAAGGTCCTCGAAGGCGCGCTGCAACAAGAGCAACTTCGCTGCGGGATTGAGCGCACCTCCCTGAAAGTCGGCGCCGATCCAGGTGGAGCCGATCTCGAGATTGCGATTTACCGGGTCGAGGTGGAGGTACGTTGTCACCCCGACCGGGGTGCCGTCAGGGTTGACGATCGTCCACGCGACGCGGTTGTCCTCCCCGAGCAGTCGCTCGATGTACTCGGGGACTTCGCTTATCGACGGAATGTGGTCCTGATACCACAATTCGTGAAGGTCACCGACAGCGGCGGCGAGCGCATCCGCGTGCTCGCCGCTAAGTGGCTCGAGGGTGACCCATTCATTTGCCAGCGTCGGGGCTGCGAAAAAGTTCTCGCGATCAATATCCATGGGCAATTACCCTAATTCTTCGGCCGAGGTTTTCACCGTCCGGGCGGCTTGAGAGCGATTGAGCGGTATATCCTATCCTCTTCATGATGAAGTACCCCGACTTTTCTGACAGTGGCACCCGCTCGGGCACACTCGCCATCGTGGCCGTCGGCACACTCATTCTCTCGGCCCCGTTCGTCGCTCAGGCGGTAACGAGCAATGCCGAACCTGAACTCACCGAAGTCTCTGCGGGTGGTGCCACCCTGCGCGACACCAATGGGGCCCCTCTGCAGTGCGCACAGAAATCGGCGAACAGCAGCGATGGCGTGACCGGCCGGTGGAGGTGGGACTGCGATGACACTTCGATCGAGATACGCACCGACTACACAGCAGATGTTGAAGCGGAGCGGACGAAGACCGTCGCGAGGTTCTATTGGCAAATCACCAGCGGGGAGTCCGTCAGCCCCAATGAGCTCGAGCACCCCGCACCTAACGTGTACGAGCTGTACCGCAACGGAGTCTCACTTGCCGCTGTCGAGCGCGGTGACATCACTATCTACGTCGCCGCGGCCGACGACAGAGGCCGCGAGATCGTCAACCAATTCGTGCAAGAGGAGGTGCGCTAGTGCGCAAGCAACTCGTGGCGCAGGCACTTTGCGGGATTGCAATTCTCGGTTTGGCCACCCTGTATGTCTATCGTCTCACGCTGGTGCCCTGGACTTCTGTGTTCGCCGGCATCCTGGCAGGATTCGTCATCGTCGCTGTCACTGTCGTCTCACTTCTGTTGCGCAAGCACCCGGGACGCCCTGGGAATCCGTGGTGGCTGCCCGCCGGCTTTCTTGGTGGGGTGGGGATATCCGTAGCAATTGCACCGGCAAATACCGCTTACCTCCAAGCTGCAGCGAGCCTGCCGGAAGCGGTGATGAGCCTATTTTCCTCCTTTCCAGAGGAAACGGCGAAGTTCCTCGCGGTCTTCGCGTTGATCGCGGCACTCGTCCCAATTCGCCGCCCGATAGAGGCCGCGGTTGTTGGTATGGCAGTCGGTGCCGGCTTCACCGTCGCAGAAGTCGTCAACAATTCGTTGATTGCCGCATCAATGGACCTGCAGTCCGACTATTTCAATGGGGTGGGCACAATGACGGCGCTTTTCGTCTTGGGCCCCTTCTCGCACGCGGTGTATACCGGTTTAGCCGCATGGGGCCTCGGCGTATTCCTCTGCCACACTGACCAGCCACTTGATTGGCGCCTGGCTCATTTCGCCGTCTGGTTTCTCCTCGCCACAGCGCTCCATGGCACGTTCAACGCTTCCCGCGTAATCCCCGGAATCGCCGGCCTTATTGCAATGGTCACAGTGACGGTTGTGGAGTGGATGCTTCTCATCTGGCTCTACCGGCGTTCCCGTGCAATCGGCCGTCGGGACGCGGCAGCGCAGGTCTCGCCAGGTAAGTGATGACCGGTTCTCTCAAACTCGGACCAGGTACGCCCGGGAGATTCGGGGTGGCCTAGCATAACCCGAGTGACTTCACCTATAGATGTTATTGACGCTGATAG
This sequence comes from Corynebacterium glaucum, assembly GCF_002287505.1. Taxonomy (GTDB): domain Bacteria; phylum Actinomycetota; class Actinomycetes; order Mycobacteriales; family Mycobacteriaceae; genus Corynebacterium; species Corynebacterium glaucum. Next base: position 1,121,674 of record NZ_CP019688.1, on the reverse strand, counting down.
AGTTATTCCGGTTGAAGAGCAGCGCTCAACACTCGTTACTTTGGTGGCCGCGGTGCTCCTTGCAGCTGTTGCAATGGGGGCTCCCATACTCGTCGCTCGCAGTCATCCCGGTGACGATGACGTCGCCAGGGAAACGGCAAAGAAACCAGTTTCGCTGGCGGGCATCACGGTGCCGGGACGCGATGGCGGCGACTTGGTGTGCCGCAGCCGCACGAGTTACAACGACTCTGTACAGCGGTGGACATGCGGGGAAACCGTGGTGACGGCGAAGTCCGGAGGAACCACCGACGATCCGGATCTCGCGTTGGCGCGCTACGTACGCATGCAGCTTCTCGACCGCGAACCAGATACCAGCGACGTGGAAGACCTCGGCGGGGACGCACGCCTCAAGCGAGCTGATCGGCCGAAGGGTCGGCTCGTGGCAGTCTCGGTCCCCCAGGAAGAAAGCTCCAGCGTGTATTTCACGTTTGCCGGTGGTGATCCTGACGCGCTGGCGCAACCGCTCATCGACGATATTCGCAGCCAGGAGGATGCCAATGTCCGCTAAGAACCTCGCGCGAATTTTCCTGATTGTCTTCATACCAGTCGGGCTCTTTGTCAGCACTCGGTCGCTGACACATGCGCCGGCAAGCAACGCCGCCTGGGGCATGGCCCTCGCCTGGGCTGCGCTACAGGCGCTCTTCATTTGGCTCGCTGTGCGACGCCATCCTGGTCGTCCAGCAAACCGCTGGTTCTGGTGGGCGGGGCTCATCGCCGGAATGGCCGGCGGGATCGCGATCCCCTCAAACGGGGCAATTTCGTCTTTGCAGTCCGCATTTGATTGGCCCGAGTGGGTAGCTGCGCTTCTGACTCCTTCCGCGGAAGAAACTGCGAAGGGGCTCGCGGTGTTGTTTGTAGCGATCGGGTGTGTCAAGGTCCGCAGGCCGATTGAGGCCACCGTGCTCGGAATTGTTGTCGGTGGCGGATTCTCGATCATGGAAAACATCAGCTACATAACCCAAACCGCACTCCAATCGCTTACTTCGGACGTGGATGGTGCCCTCACGGGTTACCTCGGGCGTGCGTTGGCCTGTCCATTCAGCCACAGCATGTATGCGGGCATCCTGGCATGGGGCATTGGATGTTTTATTTCTCGCACGGATAAAGACCTTGGCTGGCGAGTCAGGAAGCTAGTGACGTGGTTCGCTTTGGGCTATGCCGTTCACGCCGCATACAACGCCCTCCCCGCGTTCGTAGCATCTTTCAACCCAGATGCCCAGGGCCTCGCACTGGTCGGTGCCACGGCGCTTCAATGGATTCTCGTCATCTGGCTGTATATCCGCTCACGCAAGATCGGCCGTCGTCAAGAGCCGGTCGGCACACTTGCCGGCTAGGACACCTCCTTCAGGAAGCTTCAGGGTTCGTGCCGCCGGCGCGTAGTAGTAGTCCGGAGGGCACCGCAAATGTCTACGCAAACGGCACCCCTACGCGTCTAGAATGCGATCCTGTCAATAGAGTTCGCACAAGTCGCGGACTACTTCTCCCAGTCCCCGCGAAGTAAAGGTCCCACCTCCACTAGCCAGGACGAAAGCACTAGACCAAAGACCCCACCCCGACTATGGTGAGTTTTCAACGACTACCTATGATGTTGCCGTGCAGAAATTATCAGATCTCAAGACAACCGCACTTGACGCGAGTGCGAGCACTTGCTGGGTGCATTGGGGAAGGACCGGCGGCGGTCCACGCTTCCTTCTTGAACTGATCGAGGGAGATCTTCTCAACACCGGGGCAACCCTGCTGAGCTACAACCCGGACGCCGAAATCGCACCGCGGCTAGAGACTTTGCCAGTACCTTCCATTGCGATTCCGACATATAACTCCAACCTTGGAGTCATCCTGGGACTCCCCCGCTTGGCGTTCAACGCACTCCGGATGCGTCGCTGGCTCCGTGCACACAACGTCAAGCGCGTCGTGGGCGTGATGGAGAGCGTATACCAGTCCCTGGCACTGCCGCTGCTTGTGCCCCGCTCGGTGGAGTACGTCGCCTGCATCCACGATGGGGAGCACCATCCCGGCGAATCCAACTTTGTGCAGCGCCTGGGACGGATCATTGAACTGAAGTTCGCAGACCGGCTCGCGACTTTCTCTCCCGCAGTGCGAGAGGTACTGAAACAGCAGTCGCAAAAAAAGATCACCGTCGGTTCGCACCCACCGTTTGGCCACCGAACAGATGGGGTTCCTGCTCGCCAGTTCCCCACTGGCAGGCCGTTCATTTTCGGGATGTTTGGCCGGCTGCAGAAGTACAAGGGCGTGGAACTCCTTCTCCAGGCAGCAGAGATCCTTCGCTCAGACCCGCAAGTGCCTGAGTTTCAAGTGCGAATCATCGGGTTCGGCCCAGAAGAACACCTCAAGGTCTCGCCGTTGGGGAACCAGGCTGAATGGGACATCCGTTGGATCCCAGAAGACGAAGTCGACTCGCTGGTCAACAGCTTCGACGCGATGATCCTGCCTTACACCTCGGCGAGCCAGTCTGGACCGATAACCTTGGCAAAAGCGAATGCCATTCCATGCGTGGTTACACCAGTAGGCGCATTGCCAAGCCAAGCGGATGGTCTCGGTGCCGTCGCCACCGAGACCAGCCCCTTGGCTGTCGCTGAAGCGATGCGCAGTGTACTGCAGCCGGAGATTTACGACGGCCTGAGTGCTGCAGCAGTAGAGCAGCTACGCACCTCGCAAACGTGGGCGCAGCTCGCTGAACTCATCCGCGAGGGTTAGTAGGTTCAGTCCCTGCGGTCGCGCCGCTGGTTCTGTGGAGCATTCACCCCGTCGCGTGTGGCAAACGGCGGGAGAGTTCTCTCCCAAACCACTTCTGGCGCTGGTGTAGCCTTCAACGCCGCTGACAAGTTCGTGGGTGCATTCTCGTCACCGTTGCCGTCAGCCCGACTTTGAGTGCCGGCGGGAGGCGCAGTAAGCGCCGAGCCAGAGACTCCGTCGGTGACCTGCTCGGCCGCCTCGTCCTCTTCTTCGGAGACCTGAGCTGCGGCATCAACCTGGGAACGCTTCGGCGGCAAATACGTGATGCCAATCAGCCAAATCGCAAAGATGAGTTGCACCGCGCATACAGCGATGAAAAGCTTCTCGTCGCGCATCGCGAACAGAGGGATGTGGCAGCCAACGCGCAGCAGCGACCACACCAAGATCGTCTTATTCCGGCCCATGAGGAACGGCATCTTCCCGGGCACGGTGGAGGACAAGAACGCTGCCGAATAGAGGCTGCCGCTCACGATGATCAACCAGCTGTACTCGCTACCGTACAGCACGTAGATGAGCAGCGTCTGGAACAACCCGGTTGCCAAAGCGAAACCGATGCCGGCCAACTGGCTGCGTTTCACCCAGACAAATGCTTCATCGAGCTGCGAATTCCGCAAAGCAAAAGAAACCTTCGACTCAAAGACAGGCGCGAGAACCTGTGAGCCGACGGTGGCGAATCCGCCAGCAATGCGAACCACGATTGCCCACATCTCTTGCAGGTGTCCCATCAGCGGGGTGAAGAACCCGTTGATTTGAAAGCCCATCTCGGCCACGACCGTGGAGCCCACGACTGGGGAGCTCTCCTTCACATACGCAATGCCCTCGGGGCCGAAGGCTTGACGCGAATGGCTCCTCACAAAGCCGTGCACTTTGTTATCCGCTCGGCTCAGCATCCACACCCCAATAACTGATGTGAGCACGAAAGCAACGTAGATCAAGCCTGCACGGCTGGGAACGAAGTATACCGCCGCTGCTGTGAGCCCAATGTTCAACACCCCGTATATGAGACGCCCAGTCCCGTACGCGCCGAGCTTGTTCTCCGCAATAAGGATGGTCACCGCCATGAAGTACAGGCCGTGGCTGATGATGAGGAAACTCGCTGCGAGAGCAACGATCGCCCATCTGGAGCTCCACAGCGCAATGACTCCGGCTAACGCCAACATCACAACAGTCGCCCCGACTAGCCCCCAGAAAGAGGTTGCGGTCGCAATCCCCTCCTGCTCTCGCCGAATGCCCAGGTAGCGCACGTTGAAGCAGAGGAACCCAACTTTATGCAAGACCGTAGCTAGCGAGAGTGGAACGAGGAGATACGCAAGCTGGTCGCCGCGCTGCGCGAACACAGGCAGAAGCATCGCGAGGAAATTTAGACCCTGCCCAATCGTCGCGCTGCTCACCGACCGCAGCGATTGCAGGTCCTTCAGCCCCTTCAACGAATCTCGCGTCCTCGGTGGTCTTCCACCGTCTCAACGATGAGCGGCGGCAGGGAGGTAACCCAGCGCACGTCTGGTCGCAGATTCGCCTTCGCAGCACTAATCGCCCGTGCGAGCTGGTTCGAGACCGTCGTGGCGGCACCAGAGACCATGAGACTTTGCCGCACCAACTCAGCCTTTTGCGGTTGCGCCCCGTGGTCGTCGATCGCGATGGCCTCGTCCTCCTCAATGACAGCCTCAACCTCAACTTCTTCGATCGGCTCAGCCACAATCACATCGGCTTCGATGTCAGTCTCTTCATCAGCGGCCTCACTATCCTTAAGTTCGCTTTTCTCGTCAGCAGGCTGAGGGATTATCGACGATCCCCTGCTCTCGACCTCGTCCTCGACAGGCCGCGAGCCAGGTACCTCGGTTGTCTCCTGTACGACAGCGCCACTTGGTTTCTCTGGCGCGGTCGCAGCAGCGTCGTCCGGCTCGATCTTGGAGGATCCACCCTTCGCGGGCTGAGCCTCTCTATCGTCTTGCGCTGCGCCTTCCTGTGCTTTGGTAGCCACCGCAGTAACCAGCACGGGATCCACTTCTGCGGCGGCTTCCGAGTTACCTCTACGTTCCAACTCGGCAAGCCGGATCATGTTCAGCAGTGCCAAAGGCTGCGCAATGCGATCGAGTTCTTCCGTCGTACCCAGCTCGGTACTTGTCGCCGACGGGCCCGCCTCGAGCGCCTTCATTTCGCCTGGCACAATGAAGGACGGCACCGCGAAATCCGTCCCATTGGATTTCAGCTCTCTCGGATTCCCAAAGTTGATCATCCAGAGCGCGAGGATGAGCGGGATGAATGGAGTGAGGTGGCGCAGCGCTGAACCATAGTCAGGCTCGAACAGGCCCTGCGAGACGAGGAAGCCGGACAATAGCGCAATCAACCGGTGTGCGAGCACAGGGCGTTCGAACTTGCGCAAGAACAACCTCAGAAAAGCGAATCCCCACAGTGAAATGAACAGAACCGTGTTAACAAGGTAGTACAAGCTCCCGAGAAGCAGCATCGGAACGGGAAACACCATCGTTAGCATCACCAGCAGGTTGTTCAGCGCACCCGCAAACGGTTCAGCGGAACCGTCCACGAACCGGGTAATCATTGTCCCGGCCTCTGCGGCACCGCGGTCGACATTCACCGAGGTTCGGAAGAAGTCGGGTGATTGGCCGAGCAAGACAAAGATCGCGATCGAGCATGCGAGGTTCCCAGCAATGAGGAGAGCCGGCAAGGTAATCACGGTCAACCGCTTCAGCGGCACTATCCTGAGCGCGATGTAGGCCATCGCCAAGAAAATCCAGTATGGACGGAACGTCCCTGCCACCAACATGATTGAGGCAACGATGAGGAGGTCACCCGACCAGTGACTTGGCGCGGAGAGAAGAACGCAGATCAGGGCGACGATTGAAACAACGATGAGTTCCTTGGTGTACGTTCCGACAAACGCTCCGGATAGCACCAGGTAGCCAAACAGCGCGACAGGCGCAAACACTCCTCTTAGACCTTTTGAGGGAACAAGGGCGAACGCTGCACCGGCGGCAGCGATGAATACGCCAACCAATCCAGCCGCAATCGGCTTCTCTACCAAACCGAGAGCGGTATAGACGTTGGCGATAGTTCTATAGGATCCGCCCTCGTCAGTCTCCATGCGGGCAAACTTGAGGATCAGCTCCGCGTCGTTTCCAAAGTTGCTGCTGAGCAGCCATTCTCGGTTAATGGAGATATATGCTGCGATCGCGGTACCGAAAAGCACCCACAACACCGTGGCCCACAGCGGCCATTGGAATTGTTTGACTTTGAAAAACAGGTGCTTGAACTGCGCCCACCTGGTCGCTGGCTGCTCGTCGGCATGTTTCGCTTGCGGATTCACATCCTCGGGAGCTTTCGTGCCAACGTCTACGAGAGTCATTACCGCTTGCGCCTTCTCCTCGCAGATTCGTAAGCCGACAGAAGCGAATCCCGCTGCTGTTCTTCCGTGTACGTTTGTTCAACCGTTGACCAGTCGACAGATCCCGGGTTCTCTAGCGCGGTGTGAATTGCCTTGACTGCCGATGTGGCGCTGTCAAACCTCGCCTCATCCGGGCACTCGGCTAGAGCTGGAATGTCGGAAACGACGGTGGGGATACCGATCGCACGAAACTCTAGCACACTCATAGGAAAACCATCCCAACGAGAAGTATGGACAGCCACATGTGAAGAAGCAACTCTGTCAAATAGCGCCTCGCGATCAAGCCACCCTAATACCTCGATGCCGCTACTCTCTACCATTTCCCGCAATTCCGGCTCGCCGTCCCCCGCCCAGATGCACCTGATTCCTTCAGGTTCGAGCGCCTCGGCAATTTCACACGCCATCTCCGGGTAGCGAGGCGAAGTAATCCGACCAACAAAACACAGCGTCGGGGTAGACGCTCGCTCGGTATCGGCCCAGCGCGGTAGCTCTGCCACTTTAGCGTCGGGCAAGGCATTTGGAACGACTTGGTTGGGAACGCGCGGATTCAACTCTCTCAGCAAGGAACCCTCATGGGTGGAGCATCCAGCGAAAACGGTAGTCAGTGGTGACAGCGCCCGCTCTGCGGTGTGGAAAACCTTGCGCTTCCACTTGGAGATGTCCTTGCGCTCGGTCGACAAACCGTGCGGAGTGTATACCACCGGGGTGCGGGTCAATGCTGCCGCAAGCCGCCCATAAACCCCTGCAAAGCTCGAGTGTGCGTGTACTACGTCTGGCTCCAATTCACGGATGGTAGCGACCACCGTCTTCAATGCTGCGACATGGCTTTCGGGGAGCGCAGCGGTGTACACAAACAATCCTTCGTCCGGACCGGTGGCCGCGTTGATCTGGCGCCGCTCGTTCCACAACAGATTATGCTCAACCGACATGTCGAGTGCCGCATACCCTTGAATCGCGGTTCGAGCTCCCCCGCCGAACGCCTCGGTGATATGTAGGACGCGGATAACGGAATCAGTGTTCTCTTTCGCCATTTCTTTAGTACGCACCTCGAGAAAGCAGCACTGCGCTGAAGGTCTTGAAGAAAATAGTGAAATCCATCCAGATGGTCCAGTTGTCGACGTAGTAGAGATCCAGGTTTTCTGCCTCCTCTGCACTCAGGTCAGATCGACCGTTGACCTGCCACAGGCCCGTGATACCCGGTTTGACCTCGAGGCGCATGCGCATATCGGGGCTATACATGTCAACTTCGTTCGCCAACGCTGGACGAGGGCCAACGATGCTCATCGTGCCATTGAAAGTGTTGAAGAACTGCGGGAGTTCGTCGATGGAGGTCTTGCGGATGAATTTGCCCACACGGGTGACACGGGGGTCATCTTTCATTTTGAACAAGAAAGCACTCTGCCCCTGCTCTTTCGCCAGTTTCTCGCGAATTTGATCGGCATCGACTCGCATGCTGCGGAACTTCCACATCTGGAACGGCTCGCCGCGGAGACCAACGCGGGTGCTTTTGTAGAAGATCGGGCCGCCGTCATCAAGCTTGATTGCGATCGCGGTAATGAGCAGGATCGGTGAAATCAGCGTCAAAATAACGGCCGAGCCGATGATGTCCATTGCGCGCTTGACGAACCCGTTAACGCGATTGAACTTCGGCTTCCTGAGCTGGATTGCGGTGCGGGTGCCCACACGCTCGTGCTTAACTCGGTGCCCTTCGATGCCGCCGATCATCGGGTCGACGTATACGCGAACGTCGGTCCCCTCCAGCAGCCACATCACTCTCCTGATATCCCGGTCGCGCAGATCATCCAGGCTGGCGAGCCAGACAGCATCAAAGTCGCCGTCAAGCACCTTGTCCGCGATATCAACGACGGTGGAGTAGGTCGTGACTGGAACCTCCTTTTCTTCTCGTAGGAGCGGGGCGTTGATCCCGTCTGAGATCATCACGCCTGCGATCTCGTGCAACGGGAAGCGTGCTTCAAGGTCATCACCGAGCACGTGAGAAACACCGGAGGCTGTGCCAACCACAAGAAGCTTGACCGGGTTGCGCTCCAGCACCCGGCGACAAACCGCAGCGGAGATGCCTCGTCCGATCAAAAGGAAGACGACGGCGAGCGAGCTAGCGAGCGGAAGCGTGATGGTCAACAGGTAACCGTGAAACATCACGCCGATGGCGAAAAGAAATGACGCGGCGTACACACACGATCGCACTACAAGACGCGTCGAGCGATGCACATCCAGACGCGTGTGCCAGCGGTAGGACTTGTTGATCCACAATGCGATCACGTAAAGGGCGACAAAGGGCACCGCCGAGATAATGCTGACCCGCGTTGTTTGCGTTGCGTCGGGCGTGACAACCCAGCTGGGCCAGTAATCACCCAAGATCAATCGAGCCGCAAACCAGGAAACAAGCAAGGCGGTGAGGTCCACCGCTTGCGTTATGTAGAGAGTGAGACGAACGTTGCGTTTAGGGACGGTGCGATGCGCGACCCGGCGGATCTTAGTTGTCGACGTGCCGTAGATTGGCTCCTTTTCGTTTCCGTCACGGTCTGGGCCGACTTCTTGGGGTCCCGAGATGGTTTCATCGTTCTCCATCGAGGAACCCCCCTTCGCGTGGGCATGCACAGAAGTCATGAGTTAGTCCTTGGTCGGATTTCGACGTTCGACCATTGCATACTAACAGAATTTTTATAACGTTCATATCACGATTTGGCAAAGCCGAATGCTGCCACCCAGCCAACCGGGCCACAGAGAACTAAGCGGGCATCCAACCCAATGAATTCAAATCCACCGAAAAGTGAGGCATGCCCCAACCCTCGCTGATTGAGCAACCGCGCAACCGTTCCTTATATGTTTCGAAAAGCACGAATACAGAAGACGATTGCGGATAGCAGGCTGAAAGCCGCCGGAGCGCGAGCGGGCCTAGGCTAACCCGTGACCTTGCCGCTTATCACCGGAAGGGACACACCGGGATCAAGCCAGGTGGTCAATCATCCCCCATTACGGCTTCGTAGACCTCGCGATAACTTGCGGCGAGTGAGTCCACCGTTTCGTGGGCATTCAAGCCACTGGGATTTCCGACGACCCAGACTTCCGCAGATCCGATTGGGTCTGGTTGGAGACCACGGGATGCACGCGGCCGTCGAAAAGCAATCCGAAAAGCTCCAATACCTGCAACCATGAGCCCTGCCGGTTGGAATTGCTCAACCTTGCGGACGAGGGCCTCTCCCCCGTGGCGGAGCTCATCGTCGGACAGCTCGCTCGCCTTCGCGGTGAAACGATCGGCAAGGTTTGTAAATCCGATGCCTTGAGCTGCGAGCATGTCGGAATCTTCGACAGACAAGCCGTTCCGGGCATCCACAAGATACGGGGTTATGCCCGCTGCGTACATGGCTGGCCAGAAACGGTTGCCGGGGTGTGCAAAGGGGGCATCGACGGCCTCTGAACGCCCGCCCGGGTTGATGCCAACCACCCACAACCGCGCGTCCGCGAGATTGCGATCGTGCATTTAGCCGAACATGCTCTTCGCGGTTTGGTAACGGCCCTCCGGGACCTGCTTGAGATGCGCGACGGCCGTTTCGAGCGGGACCAGCTCAATGTCCTCGCCGTGGAGCGCGACACAAGTATCGAAGTGGCCCTCGTGCGCGGCGCGTGCGGCATGCACGCCGTAGCGGGTGGCCAGCACGCGGTCATACGCAGTCGGGGTACCGCCACGCTGGATGTGGCCGAGGACGGTGGTGCGCACGTCGTAGCCCAGGCGCTCCTTGATCTCGTCGGCGATGATCTGGCCCATTCCGGTAAACGTCTTATGGCCGAACTCGTCTTCTTCGCCCAGGCCGGCATCCATGGTGCCTTCCTTAGGGATCGCGCCCTCGGCGACGACGATGATGCCGTACTTCTCCCCCATCTGGAAGCGGCGCTCCATCGCCTTGCAAATGTCGGCGATGTCGAACGGCTCTTCCGGGATGACCGTGTAGTGCGCACCTCCAGCCATGCCGGCGTGCAGCGCGATCCAACCGACGTGGCGGCCCATGACCTCCACGATGAGGATGCGGTTGTGGGATTCTGCGGTGGTATGGAGACGATCGATGGCGTCGGTGGCGACTGAAACGGCGGTATCGAAGCCGAAGGTGTAATCCGTCGCCGCGACGTCGTTGTCGATGGTCTTGGGCACACCGACGACCGGGATGCCGTTGTCGGAGAGCCACTTGGCACCCTTGAGCGTGCCCTCGCCGCCGATGGCGATCAGCGCGTCGATGCCGGCGTCGTCCAAGTTCGCCTTAATCGTGTCGATGCCCGCTTTGAACTTATCCGGGTGGAGGCGGCCGGTGCCTAAGATGGTGCCGCCGCGCAACAGGATGGAGTCGATGTAGGCGTCGTCGTACAGGTCAACTCGGCGATCTTCCATCAAGCCGACCCACCCGTCCAGGTAGCCCACCACTGTGGACGAGTACTCCGTGTTGGCCGTGCGCACAATCCCGCGGATTACGGCATTCAGGCCCGGGCAGTCGCCGCCGGATGTCAAAGTGGCAAGTCGCATGGCTGCCAGCCTAGCGCGAAGCCAGAGCGCTGGCAGTGCGCGGGGGATTCGCCACGGTGCGACTGAGCAGCAGTGCGCTGACCACGCCAACGAGGAACGCGACAAGCGGCAGTGCCATCGCTGGAGCTGCGGTGTCGGCGATCTCTCCGGTGGCAAGTACCGCGCCAACGAGCGCCACGCCAAGCACGCTGCCCACCTGGCGGGAGGTGTTGTACAAGCCGGAAGCTGCACCGGCGTCAGCCTCTGGAATGCCGCGCATGGTCAACGCTGCGTTCGGAGCCCACACGAATGCGCTGCCCAACCCAAGGAGCGCTGTCGTGAGACCGAACCACGCCGGCTCCGCAGAGCCCAGGATCAACGCGATAGCCAGAGCAATAGCTACCGCCTGCACGGCGAACCCGGCGACGCAGAGACGGCGCGGGTCGCGCTTGTCCGTGAGATAGCCGGCGACCGGAGTTGCCACGAATGCAACCACCGACATCGGCGCAGTGATGAACCCCGACATCGTTGGGCTTGCGCCGGCGACAGTTTGCAGCCAGTACATCATCGGGATAAACATCGAGGCTACCGAGAAACCCATGGCGAAGATGGCGACAGTGCCAAACGCGAAGGTGCGATCTCGCAGCAGGTACAGCGGCAGAAAGCCCTGGTCCTGGCCGTTGCGAGCGGCCAGGACCAGCAGTGCTAAGCAGAGCACACCGAAGAGGATGCTGAGCCAGCCGCCGTACTGAATGCCGTACACCAGCGAGCCGAGGCCGCCGAAGGACAACAGCACACCCAACACGGGCACGCGTACCTGCGCCTTCGGAAGTTGCGGAACCCAGATCGCCGCAGCCAGCAGCGCCACAGCGCACAGCGCCGCTTGGACGAAGAACGCCGCGCGCCACCCCTGCGACTGCGCGATCGCGCCACCGACAATCGGGCCAAGCAGCGACGCTACGGAGCCGATGACACCCCAGGCTGCGAACGCGCGGCCTTGAAGCTGCTCCGGGAACACCTTCGGCAGGACCGCGAACGCCTGCGGCAGGAAGATGGCCACGCCGAGGCCCTGGGCCGCACGGCCCACCACGAGCGCCGCAAAGGACCAGGATGAACCTGCCAGCAGCAGGCCGGCCGCCGTAATTGCAAGCCCAAGAAGGAACATCCGCCTGTGACCAAAAGCGTCACCTAACCGTCCCGCGGCCGGCATCGGCGCGACAGAGAACAGCAGGAACATGCTGGTCAGCCACACAGAGTTGGTGACCTCGAATGGTAAGAGCGGGGTGACCACCGGCATAAAGCCCTGGTCGAAGAGGACTAGAAAGTACCCAGCGGAAAGGGCCGCGAGGGTACTCCAGTGGTTAGTTCTCACTTGCCGCGAGACCAGCCTCAACTGCTGCGCCTACCCGGTAGATCCGGTCATCGGCAAACGCCGGCGCAATCAGCTGCAGGCCGACCGGCAGACCAGTATCGCTGGCCATGCCCACCGGCACCGACATGCCCGGCAGCCCAGCCAGGTTCAGCGGCAGGGTGAACAGGTCGAAGTTGTACATCGCCAGCGGATCGTCGACCTTCTCGCCGAGCTTGAAAGCCGTCGACGGAACAGCGGGACCAGCGATGACGTCGCAAAGCTCAAAAGCCCTCTCGAAATCCTGGGCGATAAGGGTACGCACGCGCTGAGCCTGCAGGTAGTAAGCGTCGTAGTAACCGACCGAGAGCGCGTAGGTGCCCAGGATGATGCGGCGCTTGACCTCGGAACCGAAACCCTCGCCGCGGGTGATCGCCATGACCTCTTCGGCGGAGTGGGTGCCGTCGTCGCCGGTGCGCAGGCCGTAGCGCATGCCGTCGAAACGAGCGAGGTTCGAGCTCACCTCGGACATCTGGATGATGTAGTACGCGCCCATGACGTCGTCGAAGCTCGGGCAGTCGACCTCGACGATTTCCGCGCCCTGGGCCGCAAGCTGCTCGTAGGCTGCATCAATGCGCTCGCGTACACCATCCTGGGTGCCCGGGCGGTTGAACTGCTTGATCCGGCCGATCTTCACGCCGCTCAAATCACCCTTGGCACCCTCTCGCGCGGCATCAGCCAGAGAGGGCATTTGCTTATCGACGCTCGTGGCGTCGAACTCGTCGTGCCCGCCGATGATCTCGTGCAACAGCGCAGTATCGAGCACGGTATTCGCGCACGGGCCCACCTGGTCGAGCGAGGAGGCACAAGCGATAACGCCGTAGCGGCTCACGCCGCCGTACGTGGGCTTGACTCCCACGGTGCCGGTAAGCGACGCCGGCTGGCGGATGGAGCCGCCGGTGTCCGTACCGATGCCGAGCGGGGCCTGACCAGCGGCGAGTGCCGCCGCGGTGCCGCCACCGGAACCACCCGGTACGCGCTCAAGGTCGTGCGGGTTCTTCGTCTTCTTGTACGCGGAGTTCTCGGTCGAAGAGCCCATTGCGAACTCGTCCAAGTTCGTCTTGCCCAGGATCGGAATGCCAGCCTCGCGCAGCTTCTTCACGACGGTCGCGTCGTACGGGCTCATGTAGCCCTCGAGCATTTTCGACGCCGCAGTGGTCGGCGCATCGGTGGTCACCAACAGGTCTTTCAGTGCCAGTGGCACACCTGCGAGCGCGGAGGCGGGTGTACCGCCCTCATTTACTTGTGCGTCCACGGCATCGGCAGCTGCGAGCGCTTCCTCAGGACCGACGTGGAGGAACGCGCCAATCTCGCCGTCGGTCTCCGCAATGCGGTCCAGGAAGGCCTGCGTGACCTCGCGGGAGGTGATCTCACCGGCCTGAATCATCGCGGCGAGCTCGTGTGCCGGCTTGGACACCAAGCCCTCAGTTGGCAGCGTGTATGTAGTCATGCTGTGTTACTCCCCCTCGCCGAGAATCTGCGGAACCACGAAGCGGTCATCTTCAACTGCGGGTGCTTGATCCAATGCTTGTTCCTGAGTCAGCGTGGTGCGCTGGATATCCTCGCGCATCTCCGCCTCCACCGAGTGCGGGTGGCTCATCGGGATGACACCGTCAGTATCTACCTGCTGCACCGCAGAAACGGCCTCGATGATGGTGTCCAACTGCCCGGCGATCTGGTCAAGCTCGTCGTCGTTCAGCGCGATACGCGCCAAACGAGCGATGCGCGACACCTCGTCGCGTGAAATCTCAGCCACTACTGATTCCTTCAAGTCGCGTGGTTTTGCAATCAACGGCTTCATCTTACGGCACCGTCTGCAGCCGACGGACGGCGGGAACCAGCACCCGCAGCGAACGCGCCGGGTGTTATAAAAGGAGCCATGGCCTACCTCATTCGCGTGTCCATTCCGGACGTCCCCGGCAGCCTAGGCGAGCTCGCCGAGGCCTTCGGGTTAGCAGGCGCGAACATCAAGTCCGTCGACATTGTGCACACGAGTCCCGACGGGATGGTCACGGACGACATCGTCGTGGAACTTCCCACCGGGACCATGATCGACGCGGTGATTACCGCGTCCGCCGAGGTGGAGGGGGTCGAGGTCGATTCGATCCGCCCGTTTACCGGTCGCGTTGACCGTCGGGGACAAGTACAGATGCTGGCCCGTGTTGCGCAGGAAGCGAGAAGCCGCGAAGGCGCGCTGAATGAGCTTGTGGACTTGATGCCGCGGACCATGACTTCGTCTTGGGCTGTGGTGCTGCAAAGTGTTGGCGACGGTATGGAGCGCGTGGCCGCCTCGGACGCGGCTCCAGGCGACGACGGCTCCCGGCCTCCGGTGATCGAACTCGACGGACCGCGGGTGCTGGACGCCGAGTCTGAGCCGTGGGTACCGGAGGGGTGGGGCCTGTTGGACACAGCCCTTGCGGTCGCACCGTTGACCGGGACCGACCTCGTCCTTGTAGTCGGCCGCGTGGGTGGGCCGGATTATTTGGCGTCAGAGGTCACCCATATCGGCGACCTTGGCGCGATCATCGGCGCGATGCTGCGCTAACCCAGCGCATGCAGACCGTTTAGACCAGCGCTGCTGCGCGCTTATCCATCTCGAAGACGGCATCGCCCTCCGTAATCAGCGAGCGGTCGTGGGTCACGAATCCGCAGGCAATGCCGCGATCTTCTACCAGCCAGCGAAGCAACGCGACAATGTCCTCGGAACGCTCGTGGTCCAGTGCGGCGGTGGGTTCGTCGGCAAGCACTAGCTCCGGCTCCCCCATGAGCGCTCGAGCGATGCCGACGCGCTGGCGCTGCCCGCCGGAGAGCGCCTTCATGTCGCGGTCGCCCAAGTCCTCGAGGCCGACGGCGGCGAGCAGCTCATCGGCCCTATTCTTGCGGGGCTTCATGCCTCGCAAGTGGTCGGTGACCAGGAGCTGGTCGCGGACGTTGAGGGCGGAGATGAGGTTAGCTTGCTGGAAGATCATGCCGATCTTGTCGCGGCGCACCTCGTCATTGATCTCTACCCCGCCGAGCGTGGCGGTGCCGGAATCGGGCTGAATCAGGCCGGCTGCGACTGAGAGCAGTGTGGACTTGCCGGAGCCGGATTCGCCAACGACGAAGGTGAGCTGGCCGGGTTCTGCTGTGAAGTCCAAGTTGTCGAGTACGGTGAGGCGCTCCTGGCCGTCTTGGAAGGTGACTGTGACGTTGTTGAGCTCGAGATTGGCGTTTGACATTACGCGACACCTCCAAGTGCGCTTTGCGGGTTGATTTTGGTGATGGAGCGGGTTGCCAGGAGTGCACCGGCCATGCCGAGCACCCACACGGCGACCGGCGGCGCGGCGATCACAGGCGCGGAAAGCGTGAAGGGCGCGACGCCGGCCATGGCCATGCCGATGCCGAAGGCGCCGAGGCCGCCGACCAGGACACCGAGTGCGAGCAGTACTGCGGACTGGCCGAGCGCGTCCTTCATCAGGTACTTGTTCGATGCGCCGATGGCCTTGAGGATTGCCAGGTCTCGAGTGCGCTGCATGGTCCACACGGTGAGGAACGCGATGATCACCAGCGCCGCGATGGCGTAGAGGAAGCCTTGGATGAGCATCAACGATCCCCGCTCGGAGCCGTATGCCGCCAGACCCTGGAAGGACTCCTTCAGGCTCACGCCGCCCTCAATGTGCGCGTCCTGAGAAAGCAGCACGGTGCCGTCCGCGTCGGTGTGGAACGCCTGCTGCCAGATCTCGGTGGGCACCCAGATCACCGGAGTGTGGGAGAACTGCAAGTCACCTGTGACCGTGTCGACGGTCGTCTCGGCCGGGCCGATACGCACCGACTCGCCAGCGGCAAGCCCGATCGACTCCGACGCGACAGCGCCGCTGCCCAGCACTTCACCGCCAGGTAGCTCGGTGCCGCTCGGCAACGCGAGGACGGCGACGGAGTCCTCTTCGCCGTCGGCGGCCTGCATCAGGGTTTGGCCGGTGCCCAGCGGCACGGTGCCGTCCTTTGCGTCTACGCGGGAAGTGGTGAAGGACGGATTCTCCGGGTCCTCAAACACCACAGCTTCTGGCGCGAGTGCCTCCAGCGCAGACGTGTTCTGCTTGCCCAGACCCGAGGTCAGGCCGGTAAGGACAACAACGAGAAGGGTGATCAACGCGACGGTGCCAACGATCAGCCCGAAGCGCCCCTTCGCTTTCTTGATTTCTCGAATTGCTACGAACATGGCTCCGATTGTGGCGCTGACCAGGGCATTGAGACATCGGGAAGCCGGTTGAAATCGGAATCAACCGATCGGTTGATTCGCCGTCCCCCTAGCTGTAGGTGCTGCGCGCTAGTGTTGCGCGCATGAGCTCGAACCGGATCTTGGCCACACTGCGCGTGAGCCTGCACGTGCTCGTCGCCGTCCTGTTGGTGGTGGGACTGATCGGCACCCGCTCGTGGCTCACGATGTGCGTAGTCACCGCGTTCGCCGCCATCTACCTCTTCGGCACGGTGCACCAGAACCGCGGTCGCGCCTACACACACGGCCAGGCGGCTGTATGGCTCACCGCGGTCATCGTGCTCTGGATCATCCTCGCCGCACTCTCCCCCACCTTCGTCTGGCTGGAGTTCCCGCTGGTCATGGTTGCGTGTTTCGTCTTGCCCACCGGGTGGGGGCTCGCCGTCACCGCAGGCCTGTTGGCCTACACCCTCACGGTCACCGTCCCAGGAAGCGGCATCGGCGGCCTCATTGGCCCCACGATTGGCACGATTTTGGCCGTCGGCATCGTGCACGCTTACCAGGTGCTTCGCGCCGACGCGGAGCACTACCGCCAGCTCGCCGCGGATCTGCAGGCCGCCCAACTCGAGCTCGCCGCCGCCGAGCACGCGGCCGGAGTCGCCGAGGAGCGCTCGCGCCTCTCCCGCGAGGTCCACGACACCATGGCTCAGGGCTTGAGCTCCATCGTGTTGCTCGGCCGAGCTCTAGACAAAGAGCTTTCGCTTATCGACGCCCCCACGTCCGCCCACGACACGCTCACCGTCATTCGAGAGACCGCCGCCGATAACCTCTCGGAAGCCCGCCGCTTCGTCTCCGGCAACGCGGCCGGAGCAGTAGGTGACGCGCCCGCCCCCGAGCCGCTGACCGCGCGCATCGAGCGGCTCGCCCGGGGCGCGGAGGCCCGCCAGCGCGCGCTGGGCACACCGTTGGATGTCCGCGTTAACGCTGTTGACCTTCCGGAACCGGCGGCATCGGTCACCGAACGCATCGTGCGCGAAGGCTTGAGCAATGTTGTGCGTCACGCTGGGGCCAACGTCGCTGTTGTGACCGTCGATAAGCTTGGTGCCCAAGCAACCGTCGATATTTACGACAATGGCCGCGGCATCACCGGCCCGGAAGGTTTCGGTCTGAAGGGGCTGCGCGCGCGGGTGGAGGAGGCTGGCGGGGAGCTCACGGTTGAGGGCAACGTGCTCGCAGCGACGTTGCCGCTCAGTGGGCAAAAGGAAGGACGATAGTGCAGGGTTCAGAGAAGTTGCAGGTCATGCTTATCGACGATCACCCTGTCGTCCGTGCAGGCTTGCGAGCCGTTTTGAACTCGTTCGGCGACATCGAAGTGGTGGCCGAGGCCGCCGACGGGACCGCCGAGGTGCCTGCGGGTGTAGACGTGGTAGTCAGCGACATTCAAATGCCCAAGGCCGACGGCATCGCCTTGACACGCCGCCTGGTGGCAGAGGGCGGACCGCCGGTGCTCATCCTGACCACCTACGACACGCAGGCAGACGTGGTCGCCGCTGTGGAAGCCGGGGCGATGGGTTACCTACTCAAAGACGCGCCCGAGGACGAACTACACGACGCTGTGGTGCGTGCCGCCCGGCGCGAACGCGCGCTGTCGCCGCAGGTGGCAAATGTGTTGGCGGAGCGGGTGATGCGCCCCGACGGAGCGCTATCCGAGCGTGAGATCGAGCTACTGCAGGCTCTGCAGACGGGTGCGTCGAATCGGGAGATTGCGCAGCGGTTGTTCATCTCGCAGGCGACGGTGAAGACGCACCTGATTCACATTTACTCCAAGTTGGGCGTGGACAACCGCACTGCTGCGGTGGATACGGCGCGGCAGCGGCGCATCATCTAGTTCGGCGCTCCTCCCCCGACGCAAACCCCGGATCATATGTCCTGGATATGCGCTGGAAAGTGCAAAACTGGCGCGGATCCGATGCGCTTGGTCCGAGGTTTAGGTGTGGCGCAAGGTTGCCGTGTTTTCACTTCTCTGGAATTCTAGAATTCATGAATTCAGACGCCATACAGCGCATCGAAGCGCTTGAGGCGCGCGTTGCCGCACTCGAAGCACACTTTCCCGGCTCCCCCGGCGAGGTGCCCATTGACTACAACTCCACCGTTGACGGGGGCGTGACGCTGCATGGCTCTGTCACGCTCGGCACAGGTGATTACGAATACCAATGGGCCCGGCCAACTCGCTGGATCACGGACGATCCATGGGACGACCAGATCGAACGCATCGCAGCACTCGCCCATCCCGTCCGCGGCGAAATGCTGCGCCACTTGCTCAATAAACCAGCCACCGCTGCCGATCTCGTCGAAGCAGAAATCGTCTCCTCCACCGGCACCGCCTACCACCACTTGAAGGAACTCCAGTCCGCCGGATGGGTATCAAAAACCGCCGGCGCCTACGAGATCCCCCCAGCACGCGTGATTCCGCTGATGACAATCATGATCGCCTCGGGGGCCCACTAATGCGCAACCTCACCACCACCTCCATCCTGGCCGGCGCCGGTGTCGGCGTTCTCGCCGCAGCACTGCTTATCGCCTTCGGCCCCCGCAACATCCCTCTCGCCAGCGACCGCACCGGAGATGCACGCATCGCCTCCTTTTTCGCTGATCACGCGGAGAAGGGCCACCACCAGCTCGCAGGATTCATTTACGACAACGGCGAGGTCACCTTCGGCGGTCTCGGTGCTGACGAGCACACCGAGTTTGAGATCGGTTCAGTGACAAAGACGTTCAACGCAGAGCTTGTGCGCCAGCTCATCGAAGAGGGATCAATCACACTCGAAACCACCGTCGCCGACATCATCGGAAACACCGGCGGCGAGGTTGACGACGTCACCTTGGAGGAGCTTCTTAACCACACTTCCGGGCTCAAGCGTCTTGAAAGCATCAGCTGGTACGAGGCATTGCTTTCCGACATTCGCGACGGAGGAAACCCCTACCGCAGGCAGAGCGCACAAGACATTCTCGACGCCGCCGGCAACGCAAAGTTGGACGGTCGCGGCGAGGAGAACTACTCAAACTACGGGCATGCCTTGCTCGGGCAGCTGCTCGCAGCACGCACCGGTGTGGAATATGAGGAGTTGCTTCGGACCCGAATCTTCGAACCCGCCGGTATGACTGAGACGTTTTTGTCCACACCTGGGCGGGCCGGCGGCCTTCGGCGGGGCCTGTGGTCCACTGGTTTGCCTATTGAGCCGTGGGACATGGACGGGTGGGCACCAGCGGGTGCGATCCGTTCGACACCGTACGACATGGCGAAATACGTCGAGTGGGTGGCAGAGCACGGGAGGCCGGAGTACGGCTGGATCACTGAAGCCGACGATCCCACGTACACGTTCCATAACGGCGGCACGTTTGGGTTTAGTTCCATGCTGGTTTGGGATCGTGAAGATCCCCACAGGGCGGCCTACGTGTCCGGAGACAGTTTCAAACCGGTGGACGATTTAGGCGTCGGACTGCTTGAGGTGATCTCATGATGGACGCCATCCTCATCATCTTCGTGGTCGCGATGCTGGCGTGGGAGACCAACAAGGTATTCCGCAAGAAGGATAGGCCGCGGACTGGATTGTTCGGGATGCTAATCCTCACGGTCGTTGTGTTGGTAATAGCCTCAGGCCTTGATTGGAACGGCACCCTCCCACTCCCCCTCTGGTGGTTCGTTGCCGTGTGGACAGCAGCGCTTCTTGGCATCTACACCGCCAGGATTTTCGCCGTTGTACAGAAGGGACGCGCAGAAAGCGAAACGTTGTCATGACCAGCCGCGAACAAAACCCGTACGAACCTGTTGCGGAGCGCATATTTGAGCATCTGACGCAGTACGACATCGTTGATTTGATGTACGAAATGGTAGAGCAGGTGGCGAAACCCCATGCTCACCTGATCCCACCAAACATTCAACGCGTCATCGCTGAGCGGAACGTTGACCATTCGAAGAACGGCGTGTCGGCATGGTTGGATGAGCGCGATGAGATGACGTACATGGCCGAGCAGCACGACCTGCCGGGCGAACAGTACTTTGCGCTTCGTGAAATATCGTTGATACCCCAAGCGATCGAGAGCATAGATCCGCGGGCGCTCAGCGTATCCCGTTTCGTCTGGTTCCTGGAGCTTCTTGGCGAGTTCGACGAGTTCAACGGCGCACCCGAGATCGCTGCGCAAACTAAGCTCGAGCGTCGCCTTCAGCGGCTGCAGCACGTCAGTGCAGCTCGCCGCGGAGTGCGTGGCCCGAACCGCGGGAATCGGGTCTATCTCAAAATCACCGCGAACTACTTCCCCATCATCGACCTGGTCACCACAGCACTCGACCCGGTGGATCTCGACGCCCTTCTCGCGGATGTGACGGCAGAGAACCTGGACCGCCTCCCGGTTTCAGAACTCGATCGCACTGACAGAAGCCTTTCTTGGGACCTCGAATGCGCGTTGCGCGAGCGGCGATACGATGACGTTCGGAAGCTAGGGCCAAAGTGCTTGGCGGCGGTGGACGGCGAGCCGATTCATTCTGCGATTCCGGCCTGTTTCCGCGCCGCAGAAATTGTGGCCCAGGATCTCCCACCCCGCGACAAGGGTCTGCGCGTCATGGGAACGCTTCGCTGGAACGGCACCAATCCGGCCTACACAACCCGAGAGATCTACCGTTACCGTTACGCGGCGAACCCGGACGAAGTGTAGGCCGGCAGGCAGCTACTCCCCCGCGCCGTCCAGCGCCGAAGGACCGCCCTCGAGCATCTGCACAAACTGCGCCTCGGTGAGCATCGGGACGCCGAGCTCCTCCGCTTTGGCGGCCTTTGAGCCGGCGTTCTCCCCGACCACGACGTAGTCGGTCTTCTTCGACACACTGCCGGCGGCCTTGCCGCCGCGGGACATGATCGCCTCCTTGACCTCGTCGCGGGTGAAGCCTTCGAGCGAACCCGTGGCTACGACGGTAAGCCCCTCGAGGGTTTGCTCGATCTCTTCGCCGGCTTCGTCCTCCATGCGCACGCCCGCGTCGGCCCACCGGCGCACGATCTCACGGTGCCAGTCCACTTCGAACCACGCTTTGAACGATTCGGCGATGATCTGGCCCACGCCATCGGTGTCGGCAAGCTCGTTGACCGAGGCGTCGACAAGCGCCTCCATGCTCTTGAAACGAGCCGCAAGCGCGCGTGCTGCCGTCGGACCGACATACCTGATGCTCAAGCCCACCAGGACGCGCCAGAGTTCGACCCCTTTAGCCTGCTCGAGGTTGGCGAGGAGCTTTTTGCCGGAGGCGTTGATCTGGCCGTCCTTGCGAGTGTAGGCCTGGGATTTTTGCAGGTCTTCCTCGGTGAGGTCGAAAAGGCAGGCTTCGTCTTCGAGCACGCCGGAGGCGATGAGGTCCTGGGCGCCCTTCTCGCCGAGTGCCTCGATGTCGAACGCGCCGCGCGAGGCAATGTACTCCAGGCGGGCACCGAGCTGCGCGGGGCAGGAGCGAGTGTTCGGGCAGCGCCAGTCGGCATCGCCCTCCTTGGCGGGCGCGAGCTCGGTGCCGCAGACGGGGCAGTCTTTGGGGAAAACGAACTCGCGCTCCGTCCCGTCGCGGAGATCGGCGACCGGGCCGAGCACCTCCGGGATGATCTCGCCGGCCTTGCGGACGACGACGGTGTCGCCGATGAGTACGCCCTTGCGTTTGACCTCGTGTTGGTTGTGCAGGGTGGCCATGGAGACGGTGGAACCGGAGACGAATACGGGCTCGAGCACAGCAAACGGTGTGGCGCGGCCGGTGCGGCCGATCGAAACCGCGATGTCGTTGAGCTTCGTGGTCACTTCTTCCGGCGGATACTTGTAGGCGACTGCCCAGCGCGGGGCGCGTGAGGTGTTGCCGAGCTGGCGCTGAGTGGCAATCGGATCGACCTTGATCACGAGGCCGTCGATCTCGTGGATTGCGTCGTGGCGGTGCTCGCCCCAGTACTCGACGATGCCGAGAATCTCCTCCGGCTTCTCGGCCTGCTTGGTGTACTCGGAGACGGGCAGGCCCCATTCGGAAAGTTTTTCGTAAGCCTCGAACTGGGTTTGCGGGTTGAACCCTTCGCGTGCGCCAAAGCCGTGGCAGATCATGCGGAGCTTGCGCTTTTTCACGTCCTCCGGGTTCTTCTGGCGCAGGCCTCCGGCTGCGGTATTGCGCGGATTGGCAAACGGCTTCCCGCCTTCCGCGATGCGCTGCTCGTTGAGTTCCGGGAAGTCTTCTGGGCGGATGAACACCTCACCGCGAACCTCTACCAGCGACGGGAAGTCGCCGGTGAGCTCGTGTGGGATGTCTGGGATGACGCGCGCGTTGGCGGTGATGTCCTCGCCGACGCGGCCGTCGCCACGCGTTGCGGCGCGGGTGAGCTTGCCGTTTTCGTAGACCAGATCGATGGAAAGCCCGTCGATTTTCAGCTCGGTGACGTACGGTCCGGGTGTCTTTTCCAGCCACTCGGTGAGTTCCTCGGGTGAGAACACGTTGTCCAGGCTGAGCATGCGCTCGAGGTGGACGACATCGGCGAAGGCGTCGCTCGTTGGCGCGGCGCCGACCTCCATGGTCGGCGACTCCGGGACAGCGAACTCCGGGTGAGCTTCCTCGAACGCCTGGAGCTCGCGGAAGATCTTGTCGAACTCGGCGTCCGAAATTTCCGGCTGACCGTTGTAGTACAGGTCGCGGTGGTGGCGGACCTGCTCGGCCAGCTCATCCCACTGGCGGTGGAGGTCCTGTAGTTCGGGCGCGGTGTCAGTCATAGCGCCCAAGTCTAGGTCGCCTGCTACTCGTGCAGCGCGTAGACGCGGGACGTGATCGACGGCGCGCCCTTGATGTTCGCCGGACCGACCACAATCACGGCCCCGGTGGCAGGCACCTGGTCCAGGTTGGTCATGACTTCGACCTGGTAGATGTTCTGCTCGAGGATGTAGAGCTCGCCGTAAAGGAAACCCTCTCGGGCGGCAGTCACACCTGCGTCCGTATCGAGTGTCTCATGTCCAATCGCGGCAACGTTTCGCTCTTCCACCAGGTACTTCAATGCCTCGAGAGACCAACCCGGGGTGTGCTGCACACCGTCGTCGTCGAGATTGCGGAACGCTACCGGGTCTTCCCAGCGTTCGTGCCACCCGCTCGAGAAGGCCACGAAGCTTCCCGATGGGATCGCCCCATACTCTGACTCGAACGCGGTAATAGCGTCTACCGTGACCTCATAGTCTGGGTTCTTTGCCACCTCGTCTTCCAAGTGCAGCACGTACAACGGGAGGATGAGTTCGTCGACGCCGATGGCATCAACGAGTCTCTTGCCGTCTGCGAAGTGGCCAGGCGCATCAATGTGCGTTCCATAAGGTGTGGCGAATGTGTACTCCTTCGCCCAGAATCGGTGTTCCGCGATCGTGTTCACGGTGCGCTCTCGCATCGGCTCGAACGCCGGGAAGCGCGGGATCTCCGCGTGCACCTGGTGCGTAAGGTCGATGCGGGTCGCATTCAGGACCTGCTGTTGGAACTCGCTTAGACTCGACATGCGTTTGACTATTGATCCCGCCTATTCACGGGGCAACTTTTAAATTCAGCTCCAAGTGGGTCAGCGTTCTGACGAAGGAGGAGACATGGACGTTGGGAAGACCGCTGCTCGTGATGTCGCGGAGCTGGGCGATCGGACATGGAAATCAACCCTTGATTCCATGCAGCTTGAGGGTCGCAGCCTGCCCGGAAACTACCAGCGTGAGCCTCGGACTGCCCTAGCTTTAAGCGAGCTCCGAAAGACTCGAGCTGGCGCGTCGGGGTGCCCGTTAGAATAATCCGCATGGCAACCCCACCAGGCTTCGATGCGTCGCGGATGCTCTCGTTCGACCTCGAAACAACGTCGGCAAACCCGCAGGAAGCTCGCATTGTCACCAGTGCGCTCGTGCGTATCGACGGCTCCGAGGTCACCGCCACGGAAGCACTTGCCGACCCTGGTGTGGAAATTCCGGAGGCAGCCGCCGCCGTGCACGGCATCACGACGGAGAAGGCCCGCGCCGAAGGGCGCGACCACGACGAGGTGCTGCGCGAAACGGTTGACGCGATCAAGCAGGCTTGGGAGGACGGGCTAACGTTGATCGTGTTCAACGCGCCATACGACCTCACCGTGCTGCGCAACCTCACCGGCGATTTCACAGTCACCGGCCCCGTCTTCGATCCGCTGGTGATCGACCGCGCCCGGGACCGCTACCGCAAGGGCAGCCGCAACCTGACTGCGCTTTCGGAGTTCTATGGAGTGCGTCTAGACAACGCGCATGAAGCCACCTCGGACGCAATGGCCGCGGCACGTATTGCATGGAAGCAGGTCCGCAAGATCTGGCCAGAACTCGCCGACATGGACGCCGATTCACTTATGGAGTACCAGGCAGTGGAGTACTACAACTGCCAGGAGAACCTCCGCCGCCACTTCCAGTCGAAGGGCCGTGACACCTCCGACTTTTCGCTGGCTTGGCCGATGAAGGGCTAGTTACTGCTAGTTACTTCGGGCGGCGCTCGCAGCCGACGCCGTCACCGTCGCGGTCAAGGTGCGATCCGTAGCCGGGCTCACCGCGACGGATCGGACGCCCGAGGTCGTTCCACACCGCCGTGCAGTTCTTGTACTGCTTGGTCGCTGCTGGCCTCGGCGCAGGTGCCGGGGCAGGCTGCGGAGCGGGTGCAGGAGCTGGAGCCGGTGCGGGTGCCGGCTCTGGGGCCGGAGCCGGAGCAGGTTCGGGAGCGGGCGCCGGTGCCGGAGGGGCCGGCGGCGCCGGCGGGTGGCACGGGATGATGCCCGGCAGCGGGTTCGGGATAATGCCCTGTTGCATCGCCCAGCACGCTCCACCGGCTGCCGCCGCGAGTACGCCGAGGGTGACCACAACGCCACCGACGATCGCGCCGGTCGACGAACCGTCACGCTCAGTTGGAGCCGGAACTGCCACCGGAGCCGAGGTCGGCGTCGTCGCGGGCGTCGTCGCGGGCGCTGGCGTGGTGGTGGTTGCGGGGGACGTGGCCGTCGTGCTCGTCGTCGCGGCAGCCTCGCTTGCCGACTCGGACGCTTCGGTGGTGCCGGCTGCACCAGCAGTCTCCTCAGCCGGTTCAGCAGACGGACTTTCTGATGCGTCAGTCTGGGTTGTGGCCTCTTTTTGGATCGAAGGAGCGTCACTTTCAGCGGCGTGAGCTGGAACAACAATGGCGGCGACCGCAACGGCCAGCGCAAGAATCATAGAATGTGCAGTTTTCTTCATGCGATAACTATCGCATACTCCCCGCTGGCTTCGAAGCGTTACCGCAAACCTTCCGCCATCTCCCTCGCGGCGCGGTAGTTCGCAGCGGAGTCTGCCAAAGTACCGCCACCAGCCGCGTACACATCGAGCGCCGCTTCAGCCGGATCCAGCTGCAGCTCGTCAAAGTAGCGCCAAAGCCAGGACGGCTCGATAGGCGCAATTGCCAACCGCGCCCCGCTTTCCAACAACCCCGCGACCCGATCGCGCTGCCCAGCCAAGGTCAGCGACTTCAGGTCTGCAGTCTGCCAGGGGGCGTCGATAAGCAATGGTGCATTGAGCAAAAACTCCCCGAAACCTGCGAGCCGCTCGAAGGGCTCGGGGTACGCGCGGATCTCCTCGTAATCGGTCGCTCCCTTGAGGTTGCCCACAGCAATGTCGACGAGTCGCGGCTCGTCGAGTTGCAGGACGGTTGAAGCAATTCGCTTATCGACGGCACTTTTATGCTGATCCACCGCTCCGGCAAGCGCATCGGTGATGTCGCGAAGGGCGCCGGGGTCGGTGATCATTCGGTGGCCGTTGGCCATTTCGATTTCGGCCGCGAGCGTCCAGGGGCCGACAAGCTGCACTTTGAGCTGATCGACTTTGCCCGCCCAGAGTTCCTCGAGAACGTCAAGGTCACGCTCCATCTGGTCCCGGAATTGGGTTTGGGTGCGCGGGCGCGGGGCGACACGCCAGCCGCGTGGGCCGGGTTCGACGGGGATGTCGAGCAGTGCTGCGGTGCGCCCGATCGCGTCGGAGCCGATGCCACGGTCAGGCAGTTGCGGGATGTGCGGCAGTGGGGTTTCGGAGATGACGATGTCGGCGGCGTTCACCAGGTCGGTGCCGGGTAGCGGGCCGAGCCCGAACGCGGTCGGGGCGGAGGGAAGCTGGTTAGCCACGGATCCCCCGCCGCTGCTGGCGCAGGGATTCTACGAACGTCTCTGCTGCTGGGCCGTTGTCGCCGACGCCGACTTTGATGGTGCGTCCGTCGCGAGTCTTCAGGACCACTGCACGGGTGGACGAGTTCGCGTCTACGACGCTGACGGTTGGTTTGTCGGGATCCGCGAACGAGCCGAACGGGCGCTTCACGCGGTGGTGGGCCGGCAACTCCTCGAGACGTGCCTCCTTGACTTGCTGGAGCGGAATAACGTCATTTGGACGCGGGAACATCCCGAAGTGCAGACCGTCCGCATCCACCATGAGGAAGGTGCCGATGCGGTGGATGAGGTTAATCAGCACGGCGAAAGCGAGCATGATGGCGATGCCTATCCAGGTATTCAAACGCTGCGTGGCCATGGCCGCCAGCACGCCGAGGACCGCAAGCACCACAAGCCCGATCAGCCCCCAGCGCCACTTGGGTGCGAGCGGGTTGGTCCAGACGAGATGTTCGTTCACAGATGCTGAGTCTAGGCGGTTGAAGCGGTGCCGCAGATCGTGCCTGAGCCAAGCACAATGTCGCCCTGCCCGTCCGGATCCGGCAGGTACAACACTGCGGCCTGACCGCGGGCAACACCTTCGAGCGGTTCGTGGAGTGTGAGCGTCATCGACGAGCCGTCGATACGCGCCCTGCACCCGACGACTCCCCCGTGCGCGCGAATCTGAACGAGGGCCTCGAACTCGCCTTCCATTGCGGGGTGGAGGACCTTGAGACGGTCCGCGGTGATTTCGCTGACCTTCAGCGCCTCGCGCGGGCCAACGGTGACGGTGCCGGTCGCGGCGTCGACATCAGTGACGTAACGCGGCTTGCCGTCGGCGGCCGGCACGCGGATGTTCAGGCCTTTGCGCTGGCCGATCGTGTACTGGAACGCGCCGTCGTGCTCCTTGAGCTCGTTGCCGTCGGTGTCCTTGATCATGCCAGGTCGCATGCCGATGGAGCGGCCGAGGAAAGCCTGCGTGTTGCCGTCGGGGATGAAGCAGATGTCGTAGGAGTCCGGTTTCGACGCGGTGGAGAAGCCGTGGCGAGCGGCTTCCTCGCGGATCTGCGGCTTCTCGGTGTCGCCGACCGGGAAGATGCAGCGGTCAAGCTCGTCGCGGGTGAGCACGCCGAGCACGTAGGACTGGTCCTTCAGCGGGTCAGCGGAACGGCGGAGGTTGCCGTCGCTGTCGATGATGGCGTAGTGGCCGGTCGCGATGGCGTCGAAACCGAGCGTGACCGCGCGGTCGAGCAAGGCAGCGAACTTGATCTTCTCGTTGCAGCGCAGGCACGGGTTGGGGGTCTCGCCGCGGGCGTAGGAATCGACGAAATCGTCGATAACGTCCGCTTTGAAGCGGTCCGAGAAATCCCACACATAAAACGGGATGCCGAGTTTGTCGCAGACCCGGCGCGCATCGGCGGAATCTTCTAGGGAGCAGCAACCGCGGGCCGACTCGCGTGTCTGTTGCGCATCTTTGCTCAGCGCGAGGTGGACGCCGATAACGTCGTGCCCCGCCTCGACAAGGCGCGCGGCAGCGACGGAGGAGTCCACGCCCCCGCTCATTGCTGCCAGTACTCGCATGGTGCGGCAGTGTAGTCAGCCAACTTCAAGTCCCCAAAAATCCGCGTTTGGGCCAAACTACGTTGGTCTTTTCGTGAGCGTCTGTTGAACTAACTCGAATTGCATCACCCAATCGCTCACTTCAGGTTCACGCCACTCAAGAACTTGGACCATGTCGAAGAAGATCGCGTGAAGACTAAAGCGAGTCGAATCGAAAATGGCCTCGTGATGGCCAAGCCGGTTTCTCATCTTTCGCACCCGTTCGTACCTACTGCGGAGCTCATTTCGATGGGCTTGATGGGATCCGGGAGGAAGGTAGGGAAAACCTACGTTCATGTAGAGGCTCCAGAAGTCCCCGTCGTGGCGTTTAGTTAACATTTTCTCCCAGAAGCTCATTTTCAGCTCAGGGATAACCTTGCCGGTCGTTTTGTGGAGATCAGCCATCCTTTTCAGATCCTTGCGGGGGTTGTAAACCGGCCCCGTAGGATTAGGAAGCTTATTAATGAAACTCGGATCATGGGCCCAGTCTTGACCGTGTACTTGACTGATTACTGTCGAGATGGCGTTTCTGACTGCGACCTCAAATACGTTGATGACTGGCCAGAACGCCGCACTAACCTCCGCGTTCCACTGATAAAGTCGAACAGCGGCCTGGACCGAGGTCTCGCCAGGTTTAGCAGTGACTGATGGAGGCTCATAGGTGCTGAGCCGGGGTGGACTCAACACCGATCGAATTCGCCACGCGTCTTCAGTACTGATTGAATTTGAGGCTTCGGCCATGTAGCCTATGTAGCACAGAGCCGCTGAGGATCGTGGGTGGTAACACCTCCCTCAGGGACCTACGAAGAAGTAGCCTCGAACTTCCAAGTTCGGGGCTACTTTCACGTTTCATGGCTGAAGCAGCCACTCAGAGCCAATCGGGTCACAGGTACACTACACGACAGCGCGAGATGATACTGGAGTATGACGTGATCGGCCTGAGCGGTGACTAGCGTGGGATGGCATGCATGAGCAAACGTCGCTTCGCTGGCCCCGATACCGAGACCTGGCTCTCGCCGCAGGACTCGCGTTTGCATGCTTGCTCGGCGGATTCCAACCCTCAGGCCACATCACGCTAGATGTGGTGCTCCTGCTCTGCGCTTTCGCAGCTCCGTTCACGCGCGGGCGGTGGCCGCTACTCACCGTCGCAACTATCACCGCAGCGCTCGCAGTCTGCGCGTTCAGGCCAACGTTGCCCACCGGCTCGGTCGCGCTCGCACCCTTTGCCGCCTACGTCGCCCGCCGCCACCTGCCCTCGCCGCACCGCGACCTGATTACCGCCGCCCTGTTTGTCGGCGACATCGTCGCACTGACTCTCATTTCACCGACGCTCACCGCGCTGACACTGGCAGAGCGAGCCCCGTATATCGCCTGGAGCGTTACGCTCCTCACCGCCGCGAGCCTCTTCGGTGAACTGCGCCGCCGCGCCGAAGAGACCGCAGAAAAAGAGCTCCAGGCACGGCTGGAACGCCAGCGGGAAGAATTCGAGCGCGCATCCGAGGAACAGCGCGCCCACCTTGCCCGCGAGATCCACGACATTGTCACCCACTCGCTCACCGTTATCGTCGCGCAGGCCGACGGCGCACTCTACGCCGGCGCACCCGACAACGCCGCTCGCACCGAAACCAAAGACGAAGCTCTGCGCACTATTGCCAAGGTCGGCCGCGATTCCCTGAAGCAAATGCGCGGCGTCGTTGGCCTGCTCCGGGGTGCAGAGCAGCGCCCCGTCACCCCGCTCGTCGAAAACCTCGACATCGACCAGCTCGTCGCCACCAGCCGCGCCGGCGGACTCGACGTCGACTGCACCACCCACGGCCAACCACCCGCGGGCCTCGCCCCCGCCACCACGCTCGCGGTGCAACGCATCATCCAGGAATCGCTCACCAACGCACTCAAACACGGCACCGGCACCGCCCAGCTCACTGTCGACTGGAACGAGGACAACGTCATAGTCCGTACAACCAACCCGATTCCGCCGCGCGGAACTCTCCCCTCACCCGGCACCGGTTTGCAAGGCATGCAGGAGAGAGCATCGCTTATCGACGGCTTCGTCACCGCCGCCCCTACCGAGACCAACACCTGGGTGACAGAGGCGACGATTCCGCTGCGCAGAACCGATGCTCCGCGGGAGGTGGCCCAGTGAACACCCACACCATCGGCCTCGCCGACGACCAGGCTCTGTTCCTCCACGGCATCCGCGGCGTGATCGATTCCCAGCCAGACTTGGAAGTCCGTTGGCTCGCTGCTAACGGCGAGGAGGCGCTGACTAACGCCGCGGAACAGCCAATCGACATCGTGCTCATGGACGTGCAGATGCCGGTCCTCGACGGCATTGCCGCGACGCGCCAACTCACCCAGCGCCACCCGGACACGAAGGTCATCATCTTGACCACCTTCGACGACGAGGATTACGTGCTCGGCGGACTGGCAGCCGGCGCGAGCGGGTTCCTCCTCAAAGACGCCGAGCCGGAGGCACTCCTCGACGCGATTCGCACGGTCGCCGCCGGGGACGCGGTGATTTCTCCCAAGGCGACTAACCGGGTCGTCGCAAAGCTCAATGAAGCTCCCGAGCAGACCTTGACCCTTTCCCCTGCTGACCGGCTCGCGCTGGACGAGCTGACCGAACGCGAGCGCGAGGTGCTGGTGGCGATGGGGCGAGGGTGGACGAACACCGAGATCGCCGAGCGGATGTTCATCTCGATGCCGACGGTGAAGACGCACGTGGGGCGCGTGCTGGCGAAGACGGGCTCGCGGGACCGGGTGCACGCGGCGCTGTTCGCGTACCGGACCGGGCTGGTCGAGCGCGCGGACTTGCTGGATTCTTAAGCCCGGTCACGTCATACCCGGGTATCACCGCCGAAATCGTGCCCGGCGCCGATGTGCCGAGCCCCTGATCTGCGGAAACCTGGGACCCATGGACACACAACCAATCATTGCAACGCGGGGTCTGACCAAGACCTACGGCAACACGCCCGTGGTGAACAACCTCAACCTGGAGGTCGCGCCCGGCGTGGTGCACGGTCTGCTCGGGCCCAACGGTTCCGGCAAATCCACCACGATGAAGATGTTGCTGGGCCTTATCGCTCCGACGAGCGGCGAAATCACGATGCTCGGCCAGCCGATGACCGCTGCTACCCGCACCCAGGTGCTCACCGGCGTCGGTTCGCTCATCGAGGCGCCCTCCGCGTACCCGCACCTCACCGGCGGGGAAAACATGCGCATTGCCACCCGCCTGCTCAACGCCGATCCCGCGCACACGCAGCAAGCGATCGAGCTGGTCCGGCTGGAAAACCAGATGGACAAGCTGGTGAAGAACTACTCGCTGGGCATGAAACAGCGCCTGGGCATCGCCATGGCGCTCGCGCGCGACCCGCAGCTGCTCATCCTCGACGAGCCCACCAACGGCCTCGACCCGGCCGGCATCGAAGAGATCCGCGAGCTCATCGTCAGCCTCGCGCGCGAGCAGGGCCGCACGGTGCTCGTCTCCAGCCACTTGCTCTCGGAGATTGAAAAGATGGCCTCGCACCTCACCATCATCAATCAAGGTCGGTGCGTCTTTCAGGGTTCGCAGCAGGAGCTTTACGACGCCCAGTTGCCCGACGTCTTCATCCAAACCCCGGCCGCCTCGATTGCGGCTGAGGTGCTGCGCGGTTTGCATCCTGCGCCCGCCGACGGCGGGTTGGAGCTCTCCGGCCTGACCGACGAGCAAGTCGCCGAAGTCTGTGCGCAGCTGGTGTCCCACGGAATCCCGCTGCACCAGGTGGTGCGCAAGCGCCGCAGCCTGGAGGAAGTGTTCATCGGCTTGACCGGACGGGAGGCGCTGAGCGCATGATGATCGAGATCGCGAAACTTCGCCGCACCAAGACCTTGCTGCTTGGGCTGGTGCTTTCGGCCGGCATCATCTTGTTCGCCAGCATGAACCTCTTCGCCGGCGGGCAGATCGAACAGTTCATGGCCGACCCACACTCGTCCTGGGGTGGCTACCTCGTCGGCTTTTCCATGGCGCAGGCGTTTCTCGCGCCGTTGCAGCTGGCCCTGATCGCCAGCCGAGTTGTGGACGCGGAGCACGCAAGCGGCGGCTGGCGGTTGAACGCCGTCGCGGGCACGAGACCCGGTGCGTTGCTGGTGCGCAAGTTCGGCGTCGCCGGGCTGATTGTGGCCGTGCTGAAAGCCATCGAGTTCGCGGCAGTGCTGGGGCTGCCGATTGCGCTCGGTGCGCCGGCGCCGGACGGCGAAATGCTTGGGACGTGGTTTAGTTTCGGCCTTGGGGCAACCGGCACCAGCCTTGCCCTGCTTGCCGTGATGCTCTTCCTCGCCGCGATCGTTGACTCGCAGATTGTGGTCCTTGCCGTCGGAGTCGTCGGCGGGTTCTTGGGCATCGCCGCGCTGCTCTCCCCCACCTGGTTGGCCGCGATAAACCCGTTCGGCTACTTCGCCGTGCTCACCCCGTTCAACTTCGCCGAATCTGGTGTCGAAGCGGTGCAGGCGCACTGGCCGCTGTGGGCTGGCTACCTCGTGATTGTTTCTGCGCTCTTCGGCGCCGGCACCAAAGTGTTGGATCGAAAGGAGATCTAGGCCGTGAACTTGATTCGAAACGACCTGCTGAAGTTCCGCCGTTCACACATCTGGGCCGTCATTTTGCTCGTCCCGCTCATCGCCGTCGCCATCGGCGCAGGTAACTACACCGTGAACACGGAGATGCTCAGCGCGGGCTGGGACAGCTACCTCTCCCAGATCATGCTCTTCTACGGGCTGATCTTCATGACGGCCGGTGTCGCCATCCTCGCTGCAGCCGCATGGCGAGTCGAACACCGCGGCCACAACTGGCTCACCATGCTCACCTCTACTTGTTCGGAGGGCAGCCTCGTGGCATCGAAGGTCGCATCGACGACCATCGCGATCGCGGCAATGCACGGTGTGCTGATCCTCCTCGCGCTCGTGGGCGGTTGGCTGCTGGGCATCCCGGGCAACATCCCGCGGGAGTTCCTTGCATCCGCGCTGCTCGCGTTAGCGCCGGCGACAGCGGTGGCCTCATGGCAATCGCTGCTGTCCATGGTGATCCGCAACTTCGCGGCACCAATCGCGATCGGTCTGGTTGTTGCCATCGTGTCGTTCGGAGCACTCGCCTCTGGTGCTCCTGGTGTGAAGTTCTTCCTGCCTCCTGCCCTGCTCTCGGACACGTTATGGCTCGGCAGCTCGGCGGTTGCCGACGCAGGTGCTTTGACAGCCAGCACCGTCTTCACCGTCGTCGCGGCATCGGCGCTCATGATCATCGTCGGGTGGTTCGCGTCCGTGGTGTATCTGCGGCGCGCCGATGCCCGCCTGTAAGCAGGGCGAGTGGGACGGGCGGGTACCCTCGCACCATGGCAGAGAAAAGCGAGTTCTACGAGATCGACACCGGAATCGCCGAGGTACTCCACGAACCCGACGGCTCCATGGTGCTCCTGGTCAACGGGGTTCCTAGCTCGCACATCGTGCCCGGGGACCCCGAGCGGCTCGACTTTGAGTACATGCGCTGGATGGTTGACTTCATCGATGACGTATACGCCGCTGGCCCCAAAGACAAAGCCCGGCTCACCCACCTCGGCGGTGCAGCTTGCACCATGCCGCGGTACTTTGCACACGCCTGGAAAGGCTCGCGCAACACGGTCGTCGAAATCGACTCGGAGCTCGCGGTGCTCGCCCGCGAGCTTTTCGACGTCCCCCGCGCCCCCGCGGTCAAGATCCGCGTGGGCGAAGCGCGCGAAGAAACTGACGGCTTCAAACCGGCGACGCGCGATGTGATTATCCGCGACGTCTTCACGTCGGCCACGACTCCCCGGAACTTGACCACCGTGGAGTTTTACGGGGCGGCGCGGGCGTCGTTAAGCGAGCGTGGTGTGTACCTGGCGAACTGCGGCTCGCACGCGGACTTGAAGGAAGCGAAAGATGAGCTGGCCGGCATGGTGGAGGTGTGGCCGCACGTCGCAGCGATCGCGGACCCGCCGATGCTCAAGGGCCGGCGCTACGGCAACATCGTGCTCATCGGTGCGAATCAGCCAGTTGAGGCGACCCCAGAGCTCACGCGCAACCTGCTCATGGGCGCGGTGCCGGCGCAGTTCAAGGATGAGGCGTGGGCACGCTCACTGGCTGCGCAGGGAGTCGCTCGCCGCGACCCGGAGGATTGCAAGCCGGACACAGAAGGCCCCGGGGTCTAGCGCCCCGGGGAGTCGTCGATAAGCGAAAAAGCTCTATTTCGCGGCGTTATCGAGAAGGATGAGCAGGTCGCCGATCTGGTACTCGCCGATGACCATCTTGGCCAGGTCGTCGAGCGGGAGCTCGCCCTCGTTGGCCAACTTCTGCACGTGGCCGGCGATGTTGCGGGCATCGGTGGCGCCGAAGCCGGCCTGGTCCGCAGCCTCGGTGAGCTGGCTGATGCCGAACGCGCCGCCCGCGAGCGCAAGGATGGCCAGGACAAGCTTGGTGTTGTCCTGCTCGAGCACGCGCAGCTCGTCGGAATCCGGCACCTGGAACGCCTCCAGCACGCCGCCGCCTGCGCTGTAGTTGCCGCCGGCGAACTGGCCGAGCTGGGAGTTGGTGCCGTTGAACAGGTTCATGTCCACCGGGGTGTTGATGCCGGCGACGCGGCCCGAATCGCTGCGCTGCCAAAAGCTCAGCTTGTCCCACCCACCGACGGGACGCGGCGGCTGGTTCTGGTACGCCGCGAGCCACAGCGGGTAGTCCGTGAACGCGTCGGTGTTGTTCATGTGCTCGTACCAGAAGTAGCGGTAGGTGTAGATCATCGGCTTAGTGCCGGTCTGGGCTTCGACTTCCTTGAGGAAGATGCTGGTCCAGGCCGCGAGCTGTAGCGGGCCGAGGCCCTCGTCGACCTCGAGGTCAAGCACCGGCGGTAGCTGGGTGGCCGGGCCATCGTTGATCACGGAGGCGAAGAAGCGGGCCTGCGCGAGCGGATCGCCCGCGGGGCGCGCGTAGTGGTAAGCGCCGACCTGCATGCCGGCATCGGCTGCGGCCTGGGCGTCCTCGTCGTAGAAGTCGTTCTTCCAGTCGCTGCCCTCCGACGCCTTCACAAACGCGAATTGCTGCCCGCCGGGGCCGGAGACCTGCCGCCAGTTGATCGGCGCACCGCCCGGACGCTGGTGCCCGGCGACATCCACGCCGGAGACCAGACCCGGCAGCGTCTGCGCCTGAGCGGTCGCGGGAGCAAGCAAAGAGGTGAAGGCCATGACCACCGCGAGCACTGCGGCGGTGAGGGCATGGTTGGTTCGACTGCGCGCATACATGGGCGCGAGTGTAACGCCGATTCGCCCCTTTAGTCACAAAAGACACACGATTCACAGCAGTCCCACATCGCGCGCGCGTCGCACCACCTCGGGAAGTTCGAGCAAGAGCTTATCGACGTCCCCTTGCACCGTCCCCTCCCCCAGCGTGACGCGAAGGGCACCGCCACCTTCGGCCTCGGTGTAGCCCATCGCCTCGACAACGTGACTAAAACGCGTCACACCTGCCGCGCAGGCGGAGCCGGTGGAGACTTCGATCCCGCGCGAATCCAGCAACATGATCATCGCGTCCGCGTTCGCGCCCGGGAACAGGAAGTGCGCGTGGCCTGGGAGCGCGGGCTCTTGCGTGGTTAGGACCGCGGCGGGGATTTGGCGGAGGACGCGGTTGGCGAAGTCGTCGCGAAGCGTTGCGATCCTGGTCTGTTCCTGCTCCATCTCTCGGGTGGCCTCGGCGAGCGCTGCCGCGGTGGCTGCGGCGGAGGCGACATCGACGGTGCCGGAGCGGATGCCGCGCTCCTGTCCCCCGCCGACGATGACCGGCTGCGGTGCAGGAGAGCGCTTGGCCAGGAGGATGCCCGTGCCGCGCGGGCCACCGAACTTGTGGGCGCTGGCCGCGAGCGTCGTGGCGCCGAGGGCGTGAAAGTCCACGGGGAGCTTGCCAACCACCTGGACTGCGTCGACGTGCAGCGGCGTGTGGTGGGCGGCGGCACGTTCGGCGGCCTCCTGTACTGGCTGGATCGCGCCGGATTCGTTGTTCGCCCACATCAGGGTCGCCACCGCCGCCGGGGTATCTAGCGGGGTGAGGTCGGTGACGTGGCCGTCTCGGCCTGCCGATAGCCACGCGACGTCGGCGCCTGCGGCTTCGAGCGCACGCACCGACTCGAGCACTGCGGGGTGCTCGATGGTGCTCGCGACCACGCGGTTCGGTGCAGCGTCACCGGCGCGGGCTCGGCTGGCGGCGTAGAGCCCGCGCACCCCAATGTTGTTCGCCTCGGTGCCCGAGCCGGTGAAGACCACCTCGACCGGATCCGCGCCGAGCAGCTCAGCGATCTGCTCGCGGGCCTCTTGGAGCACCGCGTTCGCCTTGCGCCCGGAGGCGTACTGGCTGCCAGGGTTGAGCGCGCCCGCGTGCTCGCGCCAAGCGTCGATCGCGCACTGGCGCATCGGACTCGTCGCCGCGTAGTCGAGGTAGGTCATGGCACCCCAGCCTAGACCTCGCACCTTCCGTCCCGAGATCCGTCTGTCAGTGGCCGGCGGCGTCCAACCCCAACGCTTGAGCACCAACTCTTTAGCACCAACTCTTGAGCACCAAGTTGGTGTTTAACTCCGCCAAGAACACCAACTTGGTGCTGAAAAGTTGGGGTTAAGCATGGACGCGGGGGCCGCAGATGTGGGCGACCGCAGAGTCGCCGATGCGCGCGATGACCACCGCCATCGGTGCCGCGCCGCCGCTGAGTTTCGCGCCGCCCTTGCCGGCCTTGCCGCCTTTACCGCCCTTGAGTTTGAGCTTCGCGCGGAGCTGGTCGGGGTCCACGTCGACGCCGCGCACGAGGATCTCCACGCTCGAGGCCCCATGCGCGGCGAGCGCGGTGCGCAGCTTTTTCAGCGGCACTGCCTCGATGAACGGAAAGCCCGAGTAGCCGGACGGGATGGTGTCGCCGGACAAGAACGCGATGTGCTCATCCAGCATCCACAGCCCGTGCCGCGTCGCCCAGTGCGAAACCAGCCCGGCGCGGATCACGGCTCCATCCGGCTCGATGATGAAGGCGCCTGGTGGTTCGACTGGGGCGGTTGAAGGGGCCGTCGATAAGCATCGTTCTTCGAAGCCTTCCTTGAGCACGACCGCCTCGCGCCCGCGGCCGAAGCCTGGGGTGTACAGGCAGGCTTCCTTGACGCCGCCGTCGACGGAGACGACGCTGACCAGGCCGTCCCACTCGGAGTAGTCGATGCCCGGCGCGCATTTCACGGCCAGCTCGCGCCCGGCGTGCGCGCCGAGGAGGTCAGGCAGCGGCGGGATCAGCTTGGCGGGGTCGGTGATGCGCTTGCCGTCCGCGCGCCGGGCAGGGTCGGCGACCACCACATCGGCGCGGCTCGCGGGCGCAAGCGCGTCCGCCACGGCGAGCCACGCTAAGTCTCCGAGGTTGTGGCGGGCCATAGCAATGCGGGAGCGGTCGAGGTCGGAGCCCAGCCAGGCGAGGCCGGCGTCGGCGAACGCGGGGGCCTCGGAGCCAACGGAACAGGTCACATCGTGGACCAGCGTCGCACCCGCCTCGCGCACGTGCCCGGCACGCACATCGGCCACAGCACGCGGGGTGGCCTGCTGCGCCGCATCGTAATCAGTCAACCAGTGAGCAGGGAGCTTGCCGACGGCCGCGCGCTGGGCGTAAATGAGCACACTCACCGCGCGCGCGTAGTCGCCGAATTCGCGGTCGAGCACGGCACGGTCGGCGAAGACGGACTGCTTCGTCAGCGCGATTTCAGGCGCGATGGTCTCGATGCGCTGCGCGTTGGCCGCGAGGAACGCGACCTCTTCAAGGCTAAAACTCAATGCGCCGCCCGATCCGATCTTTCGGTGCGCGGTGGAGAAACTCCTTCATGCCCTCGTGGTCTACGTGCTGCTCATCCACGATCGGGGTGATGGTGGCGTTCTGCTTCGCCGCGAGGACCTCTGCGACGCTTTCGAACTTGGCAAGGTCGAGCAGGTGCATCCAGGTGGAGGGGGCAAAGCGGACGAGGCCGGCGCGCCAGCCGTCGACAAGCAATTGCGGCGGGAACCAGTTGGCGTCGTCGGCCTCGCCTGTGTTGCCGTCGGGCTCCTGGCCCTCTGGGTTCACGGCGAGGAATGAGAAGGTGTCGAACCAGTTGCCGCGTTCGGACTTGCCGATCCAGCGCGCGTACGGAGTGAGCAGGTCGCCGTTGACCCGCAGGTCGTTGTGTTGGAGCACGTCGGTGAGGGAGATGGTGTGCTCTTCCAGCGCGTTGCGGTGCTCGTGGAAGATGCTCGCGTCCTCGAGCAGGTTGCCGTAGTGGTCGACGGCGAGGAAAATGCCGGTTTCTTCGAAGAGCTCGCGCACCGCGGCGAACATCACCGCGTGCGCCTTGTACTTGGTCAAGCCGAGCTGGCGGGCGAGCGAGATGGCGGAGCGCCCGGTCCATAGCTCGCCGTCGTCCCAGGAGCGCCCGGGGAAGTCGCGCGTGTCCACACCGCCGCCGGGAAAGACGGTGATGCCTGGGTAGTTCGGCATGCTGAGCACGCGCTCTTGGACCCAGACTTCGAAGCCTTCGGTGCGATCGCGCATGAGGATCACCGTGGCGGATAGTCGCGCGCCGCCGAAGCCGCTGGTTTCGGTGACGTCGATGGTGTCACCGGCGTCCGTGGACACGGCACCGGTTCGGCGCTTTTCCGCCCTTTCCATCGACCATCACCTCCCTACGCATTCATCCGCGGCTCCATTTGTGGTGCCACCACTACTCATACCGGCTCAGCCGAGCCTGGGTGCCGTGTGCGGCGACGCGCAGCGTTTAAGCGCGGTGCGCGCCCCCGCGGCCTTTGCGTGCCCGGCGCGCGAAGTAGCGGCCATCGTCGTACGTCACCTCGATCGGCTGGTGGTACGCCTTCGAGACATTCTCGGAGGTGAGAACGTCCTCGATTAAGCCTTGGGCGACCACCGACCCTTCGTCGAGAAGCATGGCGTGTGTGAAACCGAAAGGGATTTCCTCGAGGTGGTGGGTGATCATCACAATCGCCGGGGCGTCCGGGTCGAGCGCGAGATCGCCGAGGTAGCCGATGAGATCTTCGCGCCCGCCCAAGTCCATGCCGGCCGCCGGCTCGTCCAGGATCAGAAGCTCCGGGTTGGTCATCACTGCGCGCGCGACCAGGACGCGCTTACGCTCGCCGTCCGAAAGCGTCCCCCACGTCCGGTCGATCAGGTGCATCGCACCGACCTGCTCGAGCACCTCAAGCGCCTGTTCGTAGTCCATGCCTTCGTACTCTTCGCGCCAGCGGCCCATGATCGCGTAGCCGGCGGAGACCACTAAGTCGCCGACCTTCTCGTCGTCAGGAACACGCTGGGCGATGGCGGACGAGGTGATGCCGATCGCCGCACGCAGATCGCGCATGTCGGTCTTGCCCAGCTGCTCCCCGAGCACAAAGGCCACGCCCGAGGACGGAAACTCCTGCGCCGATGCCATTCGGATCAGCGTGGTTTTGCCTGCGCCGTTCGGGCCGACGACCACCCAGCGCTCATCCAGCTCGACCTGCCAATCCACCGGTCCCACGAGCGTCTTTCCTCCGCGGACGAAGGAGACGTTCTGGAAGTCGATGAGCAGATCCTCATCCGTGGTGGGTTGCGTCTGAGCTGTTTGCGTCGTTTCCGTACTCACCTGTCCTATTTTGGCCTATTTGGGCGCGGTTGTGTGGAAAGTGGCGCGGGAGTTAACCGGTCAAAACCCTGCTGCTTCGCTACGCTTGGCCTGAACGTGCACGCGCGGAAAACGCAAGCAATAAGCAAGTACGAAGGATAACGCCATGGTCGCCCGCTTCGGTATTGATGATGTCCGCCCCCAGGTTTCAGGTCGCACGCTGCCCGCGAAGGCGGTTGTGGGGGAAGTCGTTCCGGTTTCCGCGCTGGTGTGGCGCGAAGGGCACGATGCCGTCGGCGCTACGCTCCAGCTCACCGCACCGAGCGGCGAGCAGTACTCCGTACCCATGGAGCAGGAGGTTTACCGCCCCGACTACGTTCACGCCATTTTCGTGCCGGATGAGCAGGGGCTGTGGCGCTTCCGCGTCGACGCGTGGAGCGACGTCATGGCCACCTGGCGCAACGCGGTGTCCAAGAAGCTCCTCGCCGGCCAGACCGAGGCAGAAATGGCCAATGACCTCGCTCACGGCATCCTCCTGTTCGACAAAGCGGCAGAGCAGGCAGCCCGCACCGAGCGGGAGGTACTCGAGCACGCACGCAAGGTGCTTGCCGACGGCACCTTGGACCTGCGCACCCGAGTCGAAGCCGGCCTGTCCGATGAGGTGCTTGAAGCGCTCGAAGCCTTCCCGTTGCGCGAGCTGATCTCCCACGGCCCGATCTGCGACATCCTGGTGGAGCGCCGCGAAGCTCTGGTCAACTCCTGGTACGAACTCTTTCCCCGATCCACCGGCGGCGTGGACGAGGCCGGCAACCCCGTCCACGGCACCTGGGCCACCACCGCGGCGGCGCTCGATCGCGTCGCCGCGATGGGCTTTGACACCGTGTACTTCCCGCCGATCCACCCGATCGGTGAGATCAACCGCAAAGGCCGCAACAACACGCTGACCCCGGAGGAGCACGACGTGGGCTCGCCCTGGGCGATCGGTTCCAAGGACGGCGGCCACGACGCGTTCCACCCCGAACTTGGTGGCGAAGCAGAGTTCCTCGAAATGCTCGACCACGCGACTGACCTGGGTCTGGAGATCGCGCTCGACCTCGCGCTGCAGGCCGCGCCCGACCACCCGTGGGCGAAAGCGCACCCGGAGTTCTTTACCGTGCTCGCGGACGGCACCATCGCCTACGCCGAGAACCCGCCGAAGAAGTACCAGGACATCTACCCGATCAACTTCGACAACGCCCCGGAGACGATTTACGACGAGATCTACCGCGTGGTCATGTACTGGGTGGATTTGGGCATCACCACCTTCCGCGTTGACAACCCGCACACCA
This sequence comes from Corynebacterium glaucum, assembly GCF_002287505.1. Lineage (GTDB taxonomy): Bacteria > Actinomycetota > Actinomycetes > Mycobacteriales > Mycobacteriaceae > Corynebacterium > Corynebacterium glaucum. The sequence continues at coordinate 1,080,606 of NZ_CP019688.1, read as the reverse complement.
AGCCAGTGAATTTCTGGCACTGGCTCATCTCCAAGGTTCATGAGACGGACCCGGACGTGATCTTTCTGGCCGAGGCATTCACCCGTCCTCCGCGCATGTACGGCCTGTCCAAGGCAGGATTCAGCCAGTCCTACACCCACTTCACCTGGAAGACGACGAAAGCGGAGCTCACCGACTTCGCGCAGCTGCTCATCGACGTCGCAGACGTGAGCCGCCCCAACCTCTTCGTCAACACCCCCGACATCCTCCACGAGTCCCTGCAGAAGGGCGGCCCTGCCACGTTCGCGCTGCGCGCCACCCTGGCCGCAACGATGAGCCCGCTATGGGGCGTGTACTCCGGCTACGAGCTCTACGAGCACGAACCGGTAGCCGACGGCTCGGAGGAGTACCTGGACAGCGAGAAGTACCAGCTGCGTCCGCGCGACTTCGACGCGGCACTGAAGCGCGGCGAATCCCTCGAGCCCTACCTCGCGCTGCTCAACCAGATCCGCCGCGACAACCCGGCGCTACAGCAGCTGCGCAACATCCGCTTCCACGACATCGCCAACGACAACGTCATCGCCTACTCAAAGGTCGACGCGGTCACCGGCAACGCCGTGCTCGTGGTGGTGAACCTCGATCCTTACTTCACCCAGGAAGGCACGCTGCGCCTCGATGTGACCGAGCTGGGCCTCAACCCTGGCGAGCCGTTCGAGGTTCACGACATGATCACGGGCGAAACCTACACGTGGGGCACTGAGAACTACGTCCGCCTTGCGCCGCAGGTCAATGTCGCGCACGTGTTCCGGCTCCCACAGGTGCCTAAGAGCCGTCGACAAGCTCTTGCTTATCGACGAATCTCCGACCACGATTACCGCCCGTAAACCGCTACGGTGGGTAACCACCTACCAATGAATAGAATTACCAACATGAAGGACCCCCTATGACTGCCCAGGAGATTGACCCGCAGCTGCTTATCCCGGAAGGTGACCGCGCGCGCCTGCTCGAATGCAAGCACCACGCCCCGCACGATTTTTACGGCTGGCACGCGGCCAAGAGCGGCTCGGTGATTCGCACCCGTCTCCTCGGCGCGGAGGACGTGCAGCTGATCGTGCACAACGAGGAGCTGCCGATGCACCACACCGGCGACGACATCTGGGTCGTGGGCCTGGAAGATGACCGTGCGCCGGACTACCGTTTCAAGGTCACTTACCCGTTCGGCGAAACGCAGATCATAGCCGACCCGTACCACTTCCTGCCCACGCTCGGCTCGCTTGACCTGCACCTCATCTCCGAGGGCCGCCACGAGCGGCTGTGGGAGGTGCTCGGCGCGAACGAGCGCAGCTACACCACCGCGCTCGGCGAGGTCTCCGGCACCTCCTTTGCGGTGTGGGCACCGAACGCGCAAGGCGTGGCGGTTGTCGGCGAGTTCTGCGGCTGGAACCCGAACCAGTACCCGATGCGCACGCTCGGCTCCACCGGCGTGTGGGAGATCTTCATTCCGGGGCTGCGCGCGGGTACGGCGTACAAATTCGCCGTGCAGACCGTTCACGGCGACCGCATCGACAAGGCCGACCCGATGGCGCGCCAGACCCTGGCCCCGCCGGAGACGGTTTCCATCGTCGCGCCGAACGACTCCTACGAGTGGGGCGACGAAGACTGGATGGCCCGCCGCGTCGGGCTGGACGCCACCAACGCGGCGATGAGCGTCTACGAGTGCCACATTGGCTCCTGGAAACAGGGCGCGACCTACGCCACCATGAAGGAAGAACTCGTCCCCTACCTGGTAGAGAACGGCTTCACACACGTGGAGTTTTTGCCGGTGGCCGAGCACCCCTTCGGCGGCTCCTGGGGCTACCAGGTCACCGGCTACTACGCGCCGACCGCGCGCTGGGGCAGCCCGGACGAGTTCCGCGAATTAGTTGACGCCTGCCACCAAGCCGGCATCGGCGTGATCGTGGACTGGGTCCCCGCGCACTTCCCGAAGGACGCCTGGGCGCTCGCCCGCTTCGACGGCACCGCGCTCTACGAGCACCCGGACTGGCGCCGCGGCGAGCAAAAGGACTGGGGCACCTACGTCTTCGACTTCGGCCGCAACGAGGTGCGCAACTTCCTTGTTGCCAACGCCCTGTACTGGTTCGAGGAGTTCCACTTGGACGGCCTGCGCGTCGATGCTGTGGCCTCCATGCTCTACCTCGACTACTCCCGCGAACCCGGTGAGTGGCTGCCCAACCAGTTCGGCGGCCGCGAGCACTGGGACGCGGTGCAGTTCCTCCAGGAGATGAACGCCACGGTGCACCGCACGCACCCGGGTGTGCTCACCATCGCCGAGGAATCCACCGCCTGGCCGGGCGTGACCGCCCAGACCGAAGTCGATGGCCTGGGCTTCTCGCTGAAGTGGAACATGGGCTGGATGAACGACACCCTCGAGTACTTTTCGCTCGACCCGATTCACCGCTCCTACCACCACAACGAGATCACGTTCTCCCTGGTCTACGCATTCTCGGAGAAGTACGTCCTGCCGTTCAGCCACGATGAAGTGGTCCACGGCAAGGGGTCGCTCTGGGAGCGCATGCCCGGCGACGACTGGAACAAGGCCGCTGGCCTGCGCGCCCTGTTCGGCTACATGTTCTCCCACCCCGGCAAGCAGCTGTTGTTCATGGGCTGCGAGTGGGGCCAAACCACCGAGTGGGACGAGGCGAACTCCATCAACTGGGACAACCTCGCGGATAACTGGGGCCACGAGTACCACCGCGGCATCGCCCGCCTCGTGCGCGACCTGAACTTTGTCTACCGCGACAACGCCGCGCTGTTCAGCCAGGACAATTCGCCGATGGGCTTCCAGTGGCTCAAGGGCGACGACGCCGCCCACAACCTCCTCGCCTACGTGCGTTGGGGCGCGGACGGCCAGCCGATCATGGCCGTGGTCAACCTCTCCGGCGCCTCGCATACGGATTACCGCCTGGGCATGCCGGAGGCAGGTACCTGGGAGCTGCTGATCAACACCGACCAGGCCATCTACGGCGGCGCCGGCAACGACCTACCGGAAGCAATCCACACCGAGGCGGTCGGCTGGGACAACTTCGAGCAGTCGGTTCAGCTCCACGTCCCCGCGCTTAGCGCCCAGTGGTACAAGCTGGTTCGTTAAGAGCTTTTCGCTTATCGACGCCTAGAACAGCGCACTCGCCAACTTCGTACGAGCCTCGATGACCCGCGGGTCCGCTGCGTCGAAGAGGCCAAACAGCTCGAGGAGGCGAGTCTTCGCCTCCGGCTGCGTTTTCACCAGCGCGAGCAGCCGTTCGAAGGCGCGCTCCGGCACGCCTGCGACAACCTCGGCGTCGGCGGCATCGAGCTGCTTCTGCAGGTTTTCCGGGTCAGTTTCGGCGTCTTGGATCGGGTCGGTCTCCCGATTCTGCGGATCCAGCCGCTTCAGCACTCCGACCGTTGCTTTGGCCTGGGCGATCTCCTTGTTGGTAGGGTCGTCGGCCAGGATTTCGTCGTAAAGCGCGATGGCTGCGTCGAACGAGCCGACGTTGAGCGCATCGGTGGCTGCCGCGAGCCGAGGGTCTTCTTGTTCTTCCTCCCCTGCCTGCGGTTCTTCGCTGAGTCCCTGGAGCTGGGGTCCGATGTTGCTAACCAGCGAGTCGACCCACTGGATGAGCTGCTCGCGCGGCTGGTTGCCCTCAAACTCTGCGACCGGGCGGCCGGCGGCAAGTGCGACCACCGTGGGCAGCGCGCGCACGCCGAGCATCTGGGCGACCTCGGGGGTGGCGTCGGCGTCGACGTAGGCCACAAGATAGCCGCGCTGACCGGCCGCGAGCTCCCGGAGGGTCGCCTTGAGCGACTCTGAGTCCGGGGAGCGGCTGGTGCCGATCATCAGCACCACCGGGATCTGCAGCGAGCGCTGGAACGCCTGCGCCTCGATGTCGCGCTCAGTGACCGTGATGAACGGCTGGAACGCCGAGCTTTCCATTTCCTTGCGCGCCTCCGCCTGCTGCGCGAGCGCACCGAGGTCGACGGCGCCGCCGGTGAACTGCGGTTCCTGGAAATCAGCCATTAGTGGGCCTCCCCTTCGAAGTGCTGGTTCAGCGAATCCATTTTCTGGTGCAGCATGTCGGTGTAGCCGCGACGGATGTCCGCCTTGATCACCAGCGACACCCGCGGCGAGACTTCCTCGACGGCGGCGGTGGCGCGTTTGATCACGTCCATCACCTCGTCCCACTCCCCCTCGATCGTGGTGAACATCGAGGTGGTCTCGTGCGGCAGCCCGGACTCGCGCACCACGCGCACCGCCCTCGCTACCGCCTCAGACATCTCCCCGTTCGGGTTATCCGTCACCGCTGGGGCGACCGAGAAAGCTGCAATCATGCGCCCCACCTTACGCGCCTTGGGCAGTGGCTCTCTGCCTGACAGCTACCGACGATCCCAGCAGTGCCGGTGCCAGTGCCGCCGATCATCCACCCCGCGGCCGGTCTCCTTCGGCCACGCCACCACGTGCGCGACACCGGGTGGGATGTTCTGGTTGCAACCGGGGCAAATATAGAACTTCGTCGCCGCCACTGAGCCGATTTGGCGAACGCAGTACGGTTCCCCGTGCGTCCAGCTCGGCCCATCGACCTCCTGGGTGCCGATGAACGTCGAGCCGTCTCTGGGCAGCACGTAGCTGGGGCTTACGTTCATCCTGCGGTTCTTGCGCGGCATGACGCCTACCCTACCTGCGCTAGAACAGCCGCAGCTCGTCAGATTCGATGCCGCGCAGCTCCGCGTAATCCAGGGTCACGCAGCGGAAACCGCGGTCTTCGGCAAGCGTGCGCGCCTGCGGCTTGATCTCCTGCGCGGCAAACACGCCGGTGACCGGCCGCAGCAGCTCGTCGCGGTTCAGCAGCTCCACGTAGCGGGTGAGCTGTTCCACCCCGTCGATCCCGCCGCGGCGCTTCACCTCCACCGCCACGGTCGCCCCATCGCGATCGCGCGCAAGAATGTCCACCGGTCCAATCGCCGTTGGGTACTCGCGGCGCACCAGCGTATAGCCCGAGCCAAGGGTCGTGATGTGCTCTGCCAGCAGCTCTTGCAGGTGCGCCTCCACGCCGTCTTTCACCAAACCCGGATCCTCACCGAGCTCCACGGAAGTATCGGCGATCACCTCGGCGATAGTAATGCGCAGCTGCTCTCCCTTCGGATTCTCCACAATCCACAGTTGCTCGCCGGTGTCTTCGCCGTCGAGGTCCACCACGCGCTCTTCCTTCAACGTGCATGGAGGCGTCATCCAGTTCAGCGGCTTGTACGCGCGGTCGTCGGCGTGGATCGACACCGATCCGTCCGCCTTCACCATGATCAGGCGCAGCGCTTCCGGCAGGTGGGCATCCAGGCGGCCGACGTAGTCCACGGAGCAACGGGCGATGACAAGACGCATGGGTGCTAGCGTACCGGCGAGTCAGTAGGAGCTAGAAATTGCTTATCGACGGCTCACGTCCACTACCGACGACCGCGGTTCGCCCGCTGTGCGAGCGCATTCATATCCTCGCGCTGTGCGCGCGAATCGGGCGCAGACTCCACCCAGGAAATCAGCGCCATCTCTGCGTGGCGCTGGCCCGCGAACTCGAACTGCCCCATCGGCCCAGACAACGAAAGCACTTTCTCTACCTGGGGCATGATGTCGCGCTCGTCATCGGTGAGGTCGCGCACCCCATTGAACGTCACGTCGCGGCGGTCAATCGACATGTCGTAGTTGAACGACAAAGACCGCAGCTTGTAGAACCGTGCTTCCTCACCCACGTAGCGCACGACGCCGTGGCGCCAGCCGTGAACCCCGTCGGCAGGCAAAGACCTGATCAGCCCCTGGGCACCCGAATTTCGGAACATCATGAATCGCCAAGCGACGGCGATCGCAGCAAACACGAAGATCAACGCCACGATGTAGCCGAGGATCTCCATACGCACCGAACTTTCCGTGTGTTTTCTTCGCATTCTTTACGTTATTTACAACGTTTCGGACAATCATAGTCCCGCGCGCGAAGCAATCAACCCCTCCACGCCCCGTGTTTTCGAACGCGAAAAACCCGCACCCTCCGCGAGTCTGAACTCGTGGAACGTGCGGGTCTTTTCAGGCGTTGAGGTTGGCGTCTGCCTTCCTACTTGGATGCGCGGCGCACCGCGGCCAGCTCCGCTTCGGAGCGGGCCTTGGTCAGCTCATCTTCATCCTGGAGGCCAGCCTCGGCTTCAGCCGAGTCGACTTCGCTGGAGAAGACCGCGAAGTCCGCGAGGACGGTCACGCGGTCGCGCTGTACGGAGAGGAACCCGCCCTGCACAGCGGCCACAATGCGCTCGCCGTCAACCGGGCTAATGGTCACCACACCGTTGTTCTTGAGCTGCCCCAAGAACGGTTCGTGACCAGGCAGGATGCCGATCTCACCTTCGGTGGTCTGGGCGGTGAGGATGCTTGCCTGGCCCTGCCAGAGCATGCGGTCCACCGCGACCAGTTGAGCGGTAAGTTCAGCCATGTCCAATCCCCTACGCTTCCTGCAGCTTCTTGTACTGCGCCTCGACGTCGTCCAAACCGCCGAGGTTGTTGAACGCCTGCTCCGGGTAGTGGTCGAATTCGCCCTCAGCCAGCTTGTCGAACGCGTCGATGGTCTCTTCCAGCGGCACATAGGAACCTTCGTCGCCGGTGAACTTCTTCGCAACGAAGAAGTTCTGGCCCAGGAAGCGCTGGATCTTACGTGCGCGCTGCACGGTGATCTTGTCTTCCTCAGAAAGCTCGTCCATACCAAGGATGGCGATGATGTCCTGCAGCTCCTTGTTCTTCTGCAGAATACCGATAACCTTCTGCGCAACGCTGTAGTGGCGCTCGCCGACAATGCCCGGCTCGAGGATGCGGGAAGTCGAGGTCAGCGGGTCCACTGCCGGGTAAATACCCTTCGAAGCGATGGAACGCGAAAGCTCGGTGGTTGCATCCAGGTGAGCGAAGGTGGTTGCCGGAGCCGGGTCGGTGTAGTCATCCGCCGGCACGTAGACGGCCTGCAGAGAGGTAATGGAACGGCCCTTGGTGGAGGTAATGCGCTCCTGCAGCACGCCCATCTCGTCAGCCAGCGTCGGCTGATAACCCACGGCGGAAGGCATGCGGCCCAAAAGGGTCGACACCTCGGAACCAGCCTGGGTGAAACGGAAGATGTTGTCAATGAACAGCAGCACGTCCTGGTTCTGCACATCGCGGAAGTACTCCGCCATGGTCAGGCCGGACAGCGCCACGCGCATACGAACTCCTGGCGGCTCATCCATCTGGCCGAAGACAAGGGCGGTATCAGGCAACACGCCCATGTCCTCCATCTCGAGGAAGAGGTCCGTACCCTCACGGGTGCGCTCACCGACACCTGCGAAGACGGAGGTACCGGAGAACTCGCGGGCGATACGGGTGATCATCTCCTGGATGAGCACGGTCTTGCCCACACCTGCACCACCGAAGAGGCCGATCTTGCCACCCTTCACGTACGGGGTCAGCAGGTCGATGACCTTAATGCCGGTTTCCAGGATCTCGGTCTTACCCTCGAGGTCCTTGAAGGCAGGCGGCTCGCGGTGGATGCCCCAGCGCTCGCCATCCTTGCCCACCGACGGGTCGTCCAGGCACCCGCCAAGCGCGTTGAACACGTGGCCCTTGACCTGGTCGCCAACCGGCACGGAGATCGGGTTACCGGAATCCTTCACCTGCGCGCCGCGGACGAGGCCGTCCGTCGGCGCCATGGCGATGGTGCGCACGAGGTTGTCGCCCAAGAACTGGGCAACCTCGAGGATGATGTCGCGGGACATCTCACCGAAGTCGATGCTGACCTCGAGTGCGTTGTAGAGCTCAGGCAGCTCGCCGCGTGGGAACTCCACGTCGACGACTGCACCGATCACGCGAACGACGCGGCCGTTCTCAGAACCACGCGGGTTCTGAGTGTGCTCCTCACGAGCTGCCGCACGAGCCTCACCCTGGTCATCACCCAGGGTCATGGCGTCGGCCGCAACCTCGTCGTTGCGCTCATTGAAGCTATGAGCAGTAGTCATGATTTAGTCACTTTCTCCACTGCCGGACAGCGCGCCAGCGCCGCCGATAATCTCGGTGATTTCCTGGGTGATTTTTGCCTGGCGGAGCTGGTTTGCCTCACGAGACAGCTGGTTAGCCAGATCCGTCGCGTTGTCGGTCGCGTTCTTCATGGCGGTACGGCGCGAAGCGGACTCCGACGCCGAGGCCTCCAAGAAGATCGAGAACAGCGCACGAGAGACGTACACGGGCAGTAGCTCAGCCATCAGAGTGTCCGGGTCCGGCTCGAACTCCATGTCCGGGCCGACGCCTTCGTTCTCAGCGAGCATGTGCTCGTACTCGTATTTGGACTCGGACAGCACCGGCTCAATCGGGAGCAGCTGGTGCACTGTAGCCTCCTGCGAAAGCATGGAGACAAACTCGGTGTAGACCACGTGCACCTGGTCAAAGCCCCGCACCGACTCGCCCTCGGCACCGTCGACGCCTTCGCGCCATTTGACGGTGCCTTCGGAGCCGGCCATGAAGCCTCCGACCATGTGGTGACGCACATCGTGGGTTGCGTCCCACGACGGCTGCTGGGACCAACCGGTCCACGCGCCCGCAACGTCCATCCCGCGGAACCGGTAGTGGGTCACGCCCTTGTTACCGGTGACGAAGCGAACCACGTCATAGCCCGCGTCCTTAAGCATGCGCTCAAGCTGCGCTGCTTTCTTGAGAACGTTGTGGTTGTAACCGCCAGCCATGCCGCGGTCAGAGCTGACCACGAGGATCGCTGCGACTCGACCGTTCTCACGCTCGTGGAGCATGGGATGGTCGAGGGAGCTCGCAGCCGCGAGGCGCTCCATGACTTCCTTTAGCTCATCGGCGTAGGGCTTCGCAGCGGCAACGCGCTGCTGGGCCTTGGTGATCTGCGAGGTCGCGATCAGCTCCTGAGCCTTGGTGATCTTCTTCGTAGAGTTGACGGACCGGATGCGGTCACGCAATTCGCGAAGTGTTGCCATGGTGTACTTCCTCCCTTCCTGTAATTAGTAATCCTGCAGTAGCACTTGCTGGCTACTTGGAACGGCTGACGTTGAGCTGGTTCTTGGACACCTGCGACGATTCCAGAGCCTCAGCCTCGGCCTCGCGCACGATGCGCTCGCCGGAAGATGCCTGGAAGGTGCGGGCGAACTGCTCGTTGACACGGAGGATGGCCTGCTGGGACTCATCGCTCAGCTGTGCACCACCGGCGATCTGCTCGTAGACCTCCGGAGCGGATGCACGGATCTGCTCCTGCAGCTCGAACTCGTAGCGACGGACATCCTCGACGGGAACGGGATCGAAGACACCCTGGTTGGCGGCCCAGATCGACACGATCTGGAACTCAACCGGCTGCGGCGAGTTCTCGGACTGCTTCAGCAGCTCAACCAGACGCTGACCGCGCTCGAGCTGCTTCTTGGAAGCGGCGTCGAGGTCGGACGCGAAGGCAGCGAAGGACTCCAGGTCGCGGTATGCAGCGAGGTCCAGACGCAGGTTACCGGCGACCTTCTTCATGCCCTTAGTCTGTGCGGCACCACCGACACGGGAGACGGAGATACCCACGTCGATAGCCGGACGCACACCCTGGTTGAACAGGTCGGACTGGAGGAAGCACTGGCCGTCAGTAATGGAAATGACGTTGGTCGGAATGAACGCGCCGACGTCATTTGCCTTGGTCTCGATGATCGGCAGCGCGGTGAGCGAGCCTGCACCGAGCTCGTCGTTGAGCTTGGCGGCGCGCTCCAGCAGGCGGGAGTGCAGGTAGAACACGTCGCCCGGGTATGCCTCGCGGCCCGGCGGGCGGCGTAGCAGCAGCGAGATGGCGCGGTATGCCTCTGCCTGCTTGGTTAGGTCATCGTAGATCACCAGAACGTGCTTGCCCTGGTACATCCAGTGCTGGCCAAGGGCGGCACCGGTGAACGGCGCGAGCCACTTGAAGCCGGCGGAGTCAGATGCCGGAGCTGCCACGATGGTGGTGTACTCGAGTGCACCAGCCTCCTCGAGGGTCTGGCGCACGCCAGCGATGGTGGAGCCCTTCTGGCCGACCGCGACGTAGATGCAGCGAACCTGCTTCGACGGGTCACCGGTCTCCCAGAACGCCTTCTGGTTCAAGATGGTGTCGATGCAGACCGCGGTCTTACCGGTCTTGCGGTCACCAATGATCAGCTGGCGCTGGCCACGGCCGATCGGGGTCATCGCGTCGATCGCCTTGAGGCCTGTCTGCATCGGCTCCTCGACCGGCTGGCGGTCGAGAACGCCAGCAGCCTGCAGCTCCAGGGCGCGCTCTTCGTTGGACTCGATCGGGCCCAAGCCGTCAATCGGCTGGCCCAGTGGGTTGATCACGCGGCCGAGGAAGTCCTCCCCAACCGGTACGGACAGGACCTCGCCGGTCCTCTGGACTTTGTCGCCCTCGTGGAGGGACTCGAAGTTACCCAGCACCACAACGCCGATCGTGTCGGTGTCAAGGTTCTGTGCGACGCCGATGACGCCGTTGGGGAACTCGAGCAGCTCGTTCGTCATGCAGCCTGGCAGCCCGGAAACCTGGGCAATACCATCTGCAGCCGAAGTCACCACGCCGACCTCCTCACGGGAGGCCTCCGCGGAGTAGCTCGAGGTGTAGTTCGCTATCGCGCTACGGATCTCATCGGAGGAGATCGTCAGCTCCGCCATGTTCTTCCTGCTCTCGGTAGATTCTTCCAGCATGTGTTTTTAGTAAAGGGTCGTGCTCGCTGCGAGGTCGGTACGAAGGCGCGTCAACTTGCCGCGCGTCGAACCGTCAATTTCCTCGTCGCCAACCCGGATGATCATCCCGCCGAGGAGGCTGGGGTCAACCTCGGCATGGACGGCCATCTCGCGACCGTAGATGTTCTCAAGCTTCTGCGCCAAGGCTTCGCGCTGGGTAGAGGAAAGTTCCTCTGCAGCGACGACGCGTGCCACCGACTTGCCCCGCAGTTCGGCAACCTGCTCGGCAAGTGCTGCCAAGTCGTCAACCGGGTTGTGTTCGGAGCGACCGATCACCTGCAGCGCGAGCGCCTCGGTGAACATGGTGACCTTGCCGTAGATCACGCTGGCCATCAGGCCGCGCTTCTGGGCTGGGGTCGCAGTGCGATCGGACAGGAGCTGGGTGAGCTCACTCTCCCTTTCCAGCAGGACGGAGAGCTGGTACAGCTCATCCTCAACCTGCTCGAGCTGGCCCTGAGCCTCAGCGCCGAGCATGAGTGCACGGCGGCCAAAGGCGATCAGCCCAGTGCGGAATTCGCGCGGGGTGGACCATTCCTGCGACGTAGCAGACGTGAGGATCTCTTTGGTGGGCTCCGCGATCTTGTCGCCGAAGACCTCGCTGATGATGCCTTCACGTTGAGACGGCTCGAGCGAGGTGTCCGCGACAGCGACGCGCAGCGAGCGCTCGGCGTCAAGCTGATCCACAATCAGGAAGAGCTCGGTGCCAACCTGTGCGGCAACGGCGACGGCGTTGTCGGAGTTGCGGATCAGCGAATCGAGCTGACCTTCCACGTGCGTCTTTGCTTCGCGACTAGCTGCCTTCATCTCGCCTACTTCCTCGTCGACACGTTGTCGAGCTCAGAGAGGAAGTCATCGATCGTGTTCGAGCGGCGGGTGGAATCCGACAGCTCGGTGCCCAGCAGACGCTCGGCGAGGTTGATCGAGTTCTGGCCCATCTCGTTGCGAAGCTCGGAAACAACCTGCTCGCGGGATGCTTGCAGCTGCTTCTCGCCAGCTTCGACAATGCGACGGGACTCTTCCTCAGCACGCAGACGGGACTCGGCCTCGATCTCCTTGCCGCGCGCACGCGCAGCTTCGCGGATCTCGGCCGCCTCGGCACGTGCCTCAGCGAGTTCAGCGTTGTTCTTCTCCAGAGCAGCCTTGGCTTCCTTCTGGGCGACCTCAGCACGCTCGATGCCGCCCTTGATCCGGTCCTCGCGCTCCGCCAGCACTTCCTGGAACTTCGGAAGCACGTACTTCCAGAAGAGCAGGAACACGATGATGAAGACAACGAGCGACCAGACCACATCGTACGGTGCCGGCAGGAGGATGGACGGCATGTTGTCCGTGTGCTCCAGCGGCAGCGTCTCGGCGCCTTCAGCGGCGACGAGGAATTCGATGACGTTAGTCATTGGGTGCTCCTGATCTAAAAAGTGTTACGGGGTGAAAACGCGTGGTGCTTTTTAGAACAGGAAGCCGGCAACGAGGCCGATGAGGGCGAGCGCCTCAACGAAGGCGATACCCAGGAACATGGTGGTGCGGAGCTGGCCAGCCATCTCCGGCTGACGAGCCATGCCCTCGACGGTCTTGCCCACGAGGATGCCGATGCCGAGGCCCGGGCCGATGGTAGCGAGGCCGTAGCCGATGGTGCCGAGACCGTTGTAGGTCGTAGCGTCTGCTGCCTGAGCAAGGATGATCTCGTTCATGTGAAAGTCGTTCCCTTTCTAGGTGCGCCGCCGCCTTGAGGTGTACCGCGATCGGCGCGAGTGACAATGTGTGGGGTTATTCAGTTTGGCCGGTAGTTCGCGCTTTGTTAGTGCGCATCTGCGTGCAGCGACAGCTCGATGTACACCGCCGTCAGAAGGGCGAAGATGTACGCCTGCAGGAAGATAATGATCAACTCGTACAGGGTGAACAGGATCGCTGCGACGATGGTCAGGCCGCTCACTGCCGTCCATGCGTTCAACTGCCAGAAGAAGAAGTTCGTGGCGGAGTACAGCAGGACGAGAATGATGTGGCCGGCTAGGAAGTTCGCCATGAGACGAAGCGCCAGGGTGACCGGTCGCAGAATGAAGGTCGAGAAAATCTCGATGGGCACCACCAGGAGGTGGAGTGCCGGGGGCAACCCCGGAATCACAACCGAGTGCTTGAAGTACGCGGCGCCGTAGCGCTGCACACCCGCGTAGATCATCGCGACGTAAGCCACCAGCGCCAAAACGATCGGCATACCAATGCGCGAGTTAGGCGAGATGTTCAGGCCAGGAATGATCGTGGCGGCATTCATGAACAGGATTGTGAAGAAGATGGAGGCGATCACCGGAAGGAACCGCTTGCCATCCTTCTTACCCAGTGTGTCCTCAGCGATGTTGACGCGAACGAAGTCCACGCCTAACTCGGCGAGGTTCTGCAGGCCTTTGGGAACCAGCTGCGGCTTCCTAAAGGCGATAACAAAGAGAAGCACCAGGATCGCCGCCACAAGCAGACGAACGACCATGATGCGATCCAGCGCGAACCACCCACCGGCGAAATCTTCGCCGACCATGTGGCCGAACTCGTGCCCCGGGAAAAATTCTGGACCAAGTTCGGGTGCGTGGAAGCTGCCCTTCATGGCCAAAGTTGTAACGCTCAGCGTTCTCTCCCGTTCTCGGGCCGCATCCAGGAAGAATGCGGTGCGATGGACGTCTTGAAAGACAACTGATTCCGCGGCGGACTCCGTCGCACATCTGCTACCGCGGAACAGGGGATGGACCTCGAAGGCGTGGCGCAGCCCGGCATGCGGGCCGTCCCCTACCTCAAGCAAACCCAGCGGCTACTCTAACAGGTGGCGAGGGGTTTTCACGTGACAGGGGTGGGCTGCACCCACCATCCCCCACCCCCTTGTGACTCACGTCCCAAATTGAGCTGGGTACAGATAGTTTTCACCTAACTGTTAAGTCAGTCACAGCATGAAAACTACGGGGTAACGTACGCCGTGCGCACCGTGAGCACGCCCCAGGTTTCCGCGACAAGAGCGACCACAAGCGCTGCAATCGTCGTCACGCCGAAAGCCGCCGTGTCGTAAAAGTCGAACCCGCGTAGCCACAGCAAAAGCATCAGCACCACGACGATCTTGATCAGCCACCCGCCGAATATCACCGCGGCCGTCGTTGTGATCGAGGTATTCGCGGTTGCAAGCACACTCGCCGCCGTCGCGAGCACAAAGCCGCCGCCAATCGCCACCCCGAGCAGCACTCCCCAAATCCCGGGCAGGTCACGGGTGGCACCCCACGCCATCAGCGAGATCACCGTCAGCACCACCAGGGCCCAGCCACCCGCCTTCAGCGCGCGGATTAGCGGCCGCCGGTGGTCGACAAACTCGTCCGCATCGCGCACGGTCAGGTCAGGTTCGCGGGCTTCGGGAGTACTCACGCGCACTGATCCTACAGAAGGGCAGTTTGCTTATCGACGCTCCGCTGCGGTCCAATCTTGCCCTTAGCCCAAGGCACCAACGTGGCGACGAAGGCCAGCACCAGAGCGATCGCAGTGAACGCCGCGGCGTAGCGGACCGGAACGATGGAGAAGCTCACGGCCCCGAACGCGACCGCGGAGACCCACATGTAGAGCACCAGCACTGTGCGCCGGTGCGTATGCCCAAGGCGCAGCAAGCGGTGGTGAATGTGTCCGGCGTCGGCCTTGAACGGGCTCTCCCCTCGCGCGGTACGCCGCACCACCGCCCACACCAGGTCCAACACCGGCAGCGCGATCGCAGCAATCACGACAATGATCGGGCTAACCAGTGCCACCAAGTCAGCAGCCCCGTACAGCGACATGTTGATCTTGCCCGATGCCGAGACACTGGCTGCGGAGAGCAGCAGCCCAATGAGCATCGAGCCGGAGTCCCCCATGAAGATGCGCGCCGGCTCGAAATTGTGCGGTAAAAACCCCGCGCAGATGCCCACTAGCGCAGCGCAGATGATGGCCGGAGGGTACGCGGAAACCGCCCCGCCTTGGTCGTGCAGCACGGTAAGCGCAAACACGAGAATCGCCGACCCCGCGATCATGCCGAGTCCCGCGGCAAGCCCGTCGATGCCGTCGACAAAGTTCACCGCGTTAATCAGCAGCACGGTGAAGATCGCGCTCAAGGCCACACCCTGGACTTGGTCGAGGATGAGCGTGGTGCCGCCGGCAAACGGCACGTAGAACACAGTGAACACGATCCCCATGAACGCCATGAGCAGCGCGGCAAAGAACTGCCCCGCTAGCTTGGCTAATGCGCCGAGTTCGTAAAGGTCGTCGACAATGCCGACGACCACGATCGCGAACGCGCCCGCGATCACCGCCGTCATCTCCGGGGTCACGGGCGCGAACCCGCGGGTCAGGGCCGGCAGCTGCGCGGCAAGCAGCACCGCGCACACGAGGCCAGTGAACATGGCCACGCCACCCACTGAGGGCGTTGGCTGGGTGTGCACGTCGCGCTGGCGAACCTCCGCGACCCGGCCGGTGCGCACCAGTACCGAGCGCACCACCCCGGTGACCAGGTAGGTGATCGCGGTGGCGACAAGCAGCACGAGCCCAAGCTCGCGCAAGGGTACGCCGGCCCCGGTCATCTACTTCCTCCGCATTGATTCTGGGTCAACGCCTAAGACTTCACCGATCCGCTCCGGGGTAATCGCGCCCTCGCGCAAGATCACTGGGTGGCCGGAGGAGATGTCGATGATGGTCGACGGCTCCCCAATCTCAGCCTCTCCCCCGTCCAAATACACCGGAACGGCAGAGCCAAACTGTTGACGCGCCTGGTGGATCTTCGTCGCTGGCGCGTTGCCGGAGATGTTCGCCGATGACACCGCCATCGGCCCCACCTCGCGCAGAAGCTCGAGCGCGAGCGGCTGGTTCGGCATGCGCAGCAGCACGGTGCCGCGGGTATCACCAAGGTTCCACGGCAGGCTCGGCGCCTCGGGCACGATGATGGACAGACCGCCAGGCCAAAACGCCTCCACCAAGGTCGCCGCCGTGTCGGTGAACTCGCGCACCAGCCCCTGAATGGTCAGCCACGAGCCCACGAGCACCGGCACCGGCATATCAGGGCCGCGGCGCTTCGTAGCCAACAGCTTTTCCACGGCCGCGTTGTTGAACGCATCCGCGCCGATGCCGTAGACGGTGTCCGTCGGCAAGACCACAAGGTCGCCGGAGCGGATCGCGTCGGCGGCAGCGGCGACACCCTGGGCGCGCTCGTCGGGGTCTAGGCAGTTGTAGGTGGTGGCGGGCATAGGGGTAGCTTACTCGCCGTGACAAACCGCGCCCGACCGGTCAGGTCCAGCAACCTGCGCGCGTCGGTGAACTGGCCCGATGCCCCCACTACGTCCAGCACCGCCTGCGATGTTGTGTCGTCGTGCTCGATGCCGATCTGGCCGCCAGGTTTCAGCAGCCGCGCGGCCACCGGCACCAGCCCCCGGATTGCATCCATCCCGTCGGCACCAGAAAACACCGCCTCGTGCGGGTCGCGGTAAACCTCGGGGTCAAGCTCCCCAGTCTCCGGCACGTACGGCGGGTTCGCCACAATCAGGTCCACCTGGCCGTCAAGCTCGCACAAAAGCTCACGGTCGGTCATATCGCCAGGCACAATGCTTATCGACGCCCCATTGGTCCCCGCATTCCGCTCCGCGTACCCGCGCGCGACCGGCGACGCTTCCACAGCGATGACGCGGGCGTTCGGGTGCCGCGCAGCGATGTAGATCGCCAGGGCGCCGGAGCCGGTGCCGAAATCGATGACGGTGGGCGCCGAAACGCGACCGTCGTCAAGCAATGAAGCCCCCCACTCTGCGAGGACCTCTGTCTCCGGCCGGGGAATGAAGACTCCTGAGCCGACGGCGAGCTCGTGCGGGCCGAACTGGGCGATGCCCGTGATGTGCTGGAGTGGCTCGCGGGCGGCGCGGCGGGCGATGGCTGCGGCAAACTCGGACTCGAAGCCTTCAGTGGCCTCGGCGAAGGTGAGCTGGAGTGGCCCGATGCCGAGGAGGTGTGCGGCGATGAGGCGCGCGTCGTTGGCTGCGGAGTCGATGCCGGCGTGCGCGAGTGCCCAGGTCGCCTCGCGCACGAGCTCACGCAGGTCCGGGTGGGTTGTGCTCCCCGGACTACTCGGCCTCAAGGCGTTCCTGGCGCTCGTGAGTTTGCAGCGCGGTGATCAGCTCATCCATGTTGCCGTCGAGCACCGAATCAAGGTTGTTGGCCTTGTAGTTGATGCGGTGATCCGAGATGCGGTTCTCCGGCCAGTTGTAGGTGCGGATGCGCTCGGAGCGGTCCATGGTGCGCACCTGGCTGGCGCGGCCCTCAGCCTCGGCGGCCTCGGCCTTCTCGCGCTCGAGCTGGTCCAGGCGGGCTTGGAGCACCTGCATGGCGCGAGCGCGGTTCTGGATCTGGGAGCGCTCGTTCTGGCAGGTCACGACGATGCCAGTCGGCAGGTGGGTGATGCGCACCGCCGAGTCGGTGGTGTTCACGCCCTGGCCGCCCTTGCCGGAGGAACGGTAAACATCGACGCGGATGTCTTTCTCGTCGATGTCCACGCTTTGGACCTCGTCGGCCTCCGGGAAGACGTAGACGCCGGCGGCCGAGGTCTGGATGCGGCCCTGGGACTCGGTCACGGGGATGCGCTGCACACGGTGCACGCCGCCCTCGAACTTCAGCTTGGACCAGGCGCCGTCGCGAGACGGGTTCTTCGCCTTCACAGCCACGGTCATGTCTTTGACACCGCCGAGGTCAGACTCCGCAACGTCGAGAACTTCCCAGGTCAGACCGTTCTTCTCGCAGAACTTCTGGTACATGCGCGCCAGGTCGCCTGCGAACAGCGCGGCTTCTTCGCCGCCGGCACCGGCCTTGAGCTCCATGATGATGTCGTCGCCGTCGTGCTCGTCGCGCGGGGCGAGCAGGTCGGCCAACTCCTCCTCGAGGCGCACGATCTCGCCTTCAAGGCGGGTCGCTTCCTCGGCGAACTCCTTGTCCTCATTGGCCATCTCAAGCGCGGCCTCATGGTCCTCGCGGGCCTGGGTCAGCTCGGTGTTGACCTTGATAATCGGCTGCAGCTCGGCGTAGCGCTTGGACAGTTTGCGGAACTGGTCTTGATCCGCCGCGACATCTGGATCGCCCATCTGGGCCTGGATGCCTTCGTATTCCGAGACGTAGTCGTCGACAAGCGAGACATGCGAATTGCCTGCCATTAGACGTATTCCTCCTCGGTCTGATCGGCTGCCATGGGTGCGGAGTTGGCCACGCCCATGAGGAACTCGCCGTTGGTCTTGGTCTTCTTCAGCTGCTTGATCAGCATGTCGATGGACTGCTGCGGATCCAGCGCGGAGAGGATGCGGCGCAGCTTGTGCATGACGCGGGCCTCGTCCGGAGCCATGAGCAGCTCATCTTTACGGGTGCCGGACGGGTTGACGTCCACCGCCGGGAAGACGCGGCGCTCGGCGATCTTGCGGTCCAGCTTGAGCTCGGCGTTGCCGGTGCCCTTGAACTCCTCGAAGATCACGGTGTCGCCGGCGGAACCCGTCTCCACCATCGCGGTGGCGATGATGGTCAGCGAGCCGCCTTCTTCGATGTTGCGGGCGGCACCCAGGAAGCGCTTCGGCGGGTAGAGCGCGTTGGAGTCCACGCCACCGGACAGGATACGGCCCGATGCCGGCGAGGAGTTGTTATACGCGCGGCCCAGGCGGGTGATCGAGTCGAGCAGGACGACGACGTCCTGGCCCATCTCCACGAGGCGCTTCGCGCGCTCGATGGCCAGCTCCGCCACGGCTGTGTGCTCTGACGGCGGGCGGTCGAAGGTGGAAGCAATGACCTCGCCGCGCACGCTGCGCTGCATGTCGGTGACTTCTTCCGGGCGCTCGTCGACAAGCACAACCATGAGGTAGCACTCCGGGTTGTTCGTGGCGATCGCGTTGGCGATGTTCTGCAGGATCGTCGTTTTACCGGCCTTCGGCGGGGAGACGATCAGCGCGCGCTGGCCCTTGCCGATCGGCATAACCAAGTCGATCACGCGGGTGGTAAGGATGTTCGGCTCCGTCTCCAAGCGCAGGCGCTTGTTTGGGTACAGCGGCGTGAGCTTGTGAAACTCCTTGCGCCCCTTTGCCTCATCCGGGGTCATGCCGTTGATGGAATCGACGCGCACGAGCTGGTTGTAGCGCTGGCGGTTGCGGCCGTTGCCGTGCTGGTGGCCCTGGCCGTTCGCACGCACCTGGCCGATCACGGCGTCGCCGGAACGCAGACCGTTCTGGCGCACAAGCTTGTTGTTGATGAACACGTCTGCCTGGTTGTGGCGGTAGCCGGTGGTGCGGATGAACGCGGTGTTGTTGTCAACCACGTCGACGATGCCGGCGACTTCCTGCAGCTCTTCCGGCTCGAAGTGCTGGTTGTTGTCGTGCTGGTTGTCGCGGTTGCCGCCCTGGTTGTTGCCGTTATCGCGGTTGTCACGATTGTCCCGGTTGCGGTTCCGGTTTCGACGTCCTCGGCGCCCACGGCGGCCGCCGCCGTCGTTGTCGTCGCGGTTTTGGCCCCCGTCGCGGCGGTTGTTGTTGTCGCGGTTGTCGCGGTTGTCGCGGTTATCCCGTTGGCGGTTGTTCCCGCCCCGGTCCTCATTGTCACGGCGGTCTTCGTTGCCACCGCGGTCGTTCGAATCGGAATTCTGGCCCGAATTGTTGTCAGCAGTCGCTCCGCTTTCACCGTGCTCGCTCTGCTCGTCGCGGGAGCGGCTGCGGCGCGCACGCCGTGGCGTGGAGCGGGATTCGTGCTGCTCGTCGTCCGAGACAGCGGTCTCACGTGCCGGACGCTCATCGCGCTCAGTGTGTTCGTTGCGCTCAGTGTGTTCGTTGCGCTCGTCGCGCTCACTGCGCTCGTTGCGGTCACTGCGGTGACCGTCCTGGGTGCCCCCTTGAGCTTGCTCGTTCGCCGCTTTCGCCGGCACTCGGCCGGTAGTGATGGCCTGGATCAGCTCACCTTTTCGCAAACCAGAGATGCCTTTCAGTCCCTGCTCAGACGCAATCTTGCGGAGCTCGGGGAGCTTCAGCGAGGCAAGGTCTTGGCCTGCAGCCGTATTACCCGATTCGGTCACGGATGTCCTTTCGTCGCATTGCCGGCGGCCTGTGCGTGCGGAGTAGAACGGGACTCCCGCGGACACACCGGGTGCTTTCGTGTGCAAGTTATGTCGTTCACGTTTCGCGCAGCAACTGCGCGTCAAACCCCAGGTGACACCACTACGCAGGGTTGAAAACCGCGCGCCAGCGCCAGGTAAAACTCTAGGGGGCGGATCAGGCCTCGCTGCCTTCCAATGATGGAATTGAGGTCACGTTCCGGGGCGCTTACCAGCTATCCCCGCGAACTTCCGCGGCTTAGGTGCGGCGATCCTTCCCGGAAGTATAGCGCATGCCCCGCGATTCCATATCCCGGCTCTGTTTCCCACCCAAGCTAGAGTGAGACACATGCTTTCCACGATGCAGGAAGTTCCGTTTTCCGTTGCTCGCATCCTCGAGTACGGATCCACCTTGCACGGCTCCACTAAATGCACCACGTGGCGGACGGGCACGGCGGAAGAAACCACCTTCGCTCAGATCGGTGCGCGCGCCGGCGCATTCGCGAACGCCTTGCACGATGACTTGGGCATTGATTCGGACCAGCGCGTGGCCACAATGCTCTACAACTGCGCGGAGCACCTCGAAGTGATGTTCGCCGTCGCGGCGAAGGGCGCGGTGTTCAACCCGCTCAATGTGCAGCTGATGGAAGATCAGATCGCCTACATCGTCAACCACTCCGAGGCAGAAGTCATCGTCGCCGATCCGCGCCTCGCGGAGAAGCTCGGCCGCATCCTCAAGCAGTGCCCGCTAGTTCGCGCGGTCGTCTTCACCGGTCTAGAACCCGTCGGGGAATTGGCCGAGGCGCTTCCAGAGGGCGTCGAAAAGCATAGCTACGAGATGCTTCTCGACGGCCGGTCGACCGTATTCAACTGGCCGACCTTGCCCGAGACGACGGCTGCGGCACTGGTGTATTCGACCGCGACCACCGGTGCGCCGAAGGGTGTGGCGTACTCGCACCGCTCCATTTGGCTGGAGGCGATGAGCTTGCGGGCGACGGACTCGCTCGCGGTGACGCACGGTGAGTCCTTCTTGTGCTGCATCCCGATTTACCACGTGCTGAGCTGGGGAGTTCCGCTTGCGGCGTTTCTGGCCGGCACTCCCCTCGTGCTGCCGGATGCGGACGTTTCCGCGCCGACGCTGGCGAAGCTGATCGCGGGCACACACCCGCGTGTGGCGCACGGTGTGCCGACGCTGTGGATTCAGTTGATGGTGCACTACCTGCACAATCCGCCGGAGCGCATGAGTTTGCAGGAGCTCTACGTCGGTGGCTCCCCTGCGCCGCCGACGCTGATCAAGGTGTGGGAGGAGCGCTACGGCGTTGACGTGGTGCACGTGTGGGGTATGACGGAGACCTCGACCGTGGGTACCGTGGCTCGGCCGCCATCGGGCGCTGCTGGCGAGGCACGCTGGGCGTACCGTATCTCGCAGGGCCGCTTCGCGCCGTGGTTGGAGTACCGGGTGGTCAACGACGGGCGCGTGATGCACTCCAACGACCTCACCCAGGGCGAGATCCAGGTGCGCGGCAATCTGGTCGCTTCGAGTTACTACCACTCCCCTTCGCAGGAGGCCGGGCAGCTTGCTTCGGAGTTTCGAGGCGAGCAAGTCACCGATGAGCAGGAGCATTTCACTGCCGACGGCTGGCTTCGCACGGGCGACGTGGGCACCGTGACCAACGACGGGTTCATGAACCTGTACGACCGTGCTCGTGACGTGATTCGTTCCGGCGGCGAGTGGATCTACTCCGCGCAGGTAGAGAACCTGATCATGGAGTCGGAAGAGGTCATCGAATGCGCGGTGATCGGCATCCCGGATAAAAAGTGGGGTGAGCGGCCGCTGGCCGTGACGGTGCTGCTGCCGGAGATCGAGCCGACCTCGGAGACCGCGAAGCGGCTTCGCGAAGCGCTTGCCGACGTGCTGCCGCGTTGGATGGCGCCGGAGTACTGGACCTTCGTTGACTCCATTGATAAGACGTCCGTGGGCAAGTTTGACAAGAAGGACCTGCGCAAACACCTCGCGCGCGACGAGTTCGACATCATTGCCCTGCCCGGTCCGGGTAACCGCTCGCGGGAGGCACAGTAGTCACCAGCCCGCGCTCCTTCCAGGCGGCACCGTAGGTGAGCCGGCGGTGGATCCATTCGAATGGACCCGGGAGATGGGCAAGTTCCAGCAGTGTCGCTATGGTTAACGTGGCGAGCCAGATAAGGAACGCAAGCAGCAGGAACTGCGGCCTTTCGAGCGCAGTTAGCGTGCCCATCGGTGCTGTTTCGATGATCGTCGCCATGATGATGTGTTGCACGAGATAGCCGCTCAGAGAGCGCTTGCCCAATGCATCCACCGGCACTAGCCACCATGGGATGCCGGGCGTAGCTACAGCGCGTTGCACCGGCTGTACCGCAAGCGTGATCATCGCGAGAATGCCCGGTCCAAGCACAATCGTGAGTGCACCGTCGATGTTGCGGAAGAAGTGGAACCATCCAGCCGAAACGATGCCCGCGGCTTCGAACCCAACCGGAATACCGACGCAGATCATCACTGCCGCGGCGGCGATAGCCCAGTGTGAAAGCATGCCGCGGTGAGCGTCAACATCAGCGAAGACCCCGGCCCTGCCCCACATGAAACCGATCAACATGAGTGGGAGCCAAAACACCGCCACGAACGGGGTAAGCAAAACTCCCCAAAGGGCTTCTTCCAACCGGAAGCCGAAGTTTTCGATGCTCCAGGGCAGCGCGTGGGAAGGAATGACCTCACCTGAGCCGACCACCAGGGTAGATCTGAACGATCCAATGATCATTGGAAGGAACACCACTCCGGTCAGTGCAACCAGAAGAAAGACCACCGTTCTGAGTGATTTATCGCTCAGGGTGATGAGCCACATCAAGATGAAGGTCATCGATCCGTAGATGAGGATCACGTCGCCTTCGTAAAGCAACGATGCGTGCAGAATCCCAAGCACAATGAGCCAGAAGGAACGGCGTGCAAGAAGCCACCGCACCTGACTCACAGACTTACCGCGAGCCAGCTCCCGTTGAACGATGAAGGCCACCCCTACCCCGAAGAGCGTTATGAACATCGGCAGGCCGCGGTTATGTAGAAACACCGCTTCAAAGACGATGCATGCCTGTTCAAGAGGATCCGGCGTCTCAGAACCTGCGGAATACTTCACCGGCCAGATGTTGAACCAACCGGTCATGGTGTTTGCCATGATGATGCCGAGCAATGCGAGGCCGCGGGCTACATCCGGAGCAAGGTAGCGCGCGCTGACCGATGCCTGGTGGGCAGCGTGTTGGGTCACGCGTGTCTTGGGCACGCGATCATTGAAACTCAGAACCTAGCTTCGCGCGCGACGAGTCTGGGGCTCCACAAAATTCCGCGCGGCGGAATCGGCGTAGCGATTTTCCGCGCGGCAGAATTCCGCGCCGCGGAATGTCAATCCGCCTACTGCGGCCCGGCCGGCTGTGGTGACGTAAGTACCGGAGCTTGCTCTTGCTCGACACCGCGCCTTTGCTTCCGCTTCCGCCTCGGCTCTCTGTAGCTCAAGCGGCGGTGCGCCCATTCGAACGGGCCCGGCAGCCCCGCGAGCTCGAGTAGCGTCGCCAGCACCAGGGTGACCAGCCACACCGCAACAGCTAGCAGCATCTTCTCGGCAATGCTCATCCATTCGAGGTAGGAGTACGACACGAACTGGATCACAAGCACGAAGATCACCGACTGCATGAGGTAGCCGCTCATCGACCGCTTACCCAATGCATTGACCGGGTAGAGCCACCTCGGGATTCCGGTTTCCGCCACCTGGCGCTGCACAGGCTGCACCAGCAGCGCAATGGCCGCGAGGATGCCGGGCCCGGTGAGCACGCCCACCACCTCTACCAGCATGAAGAGTGGCTCAGACCACGCGTCCGGCGACACACCAACGGCAGCAAGGCCGACGGGCAGGCCGTTCAGCAGGATCACCGCGACCGCAACCCACACCCAGCGCAGCAGCATCCGCCGGTGCGCATCGATGTCGGCGAACACGCCACTGCGTCCCCACAGGAAGCCCACGAGGACGATCGGGAGCAGCGCCAGTGCGGCGAGGAGCCCCCCGGCAATTCCAACCACGGCGCCAACCAGGTTCTCCCCGAGCTCGTCCCACGACTGCGGCACCCCAGTCTCAACCGGCGGCATCAAGTCAGCCTCGGAGACTGCAGCTTTGAAATGGCCTGTAAGGAAGTACCCAGCCACAAGCATCGCTATCGACGCCACGATGTAGACCACCACCGCGGTGGCTTTCAGGAATCTGTCGCTTCGGCTGATGAGCACGCCCATGAGCAGGCCGATCACACCGTACGCGGTCATGATGTCGCCCCAGAACAGCAGCGCAGCATGGAGCACGCCGAAAACCATGAGCCAGGCGTATCGGCGCCACAGGAGCCGCCGAGTGGCTTTCACGGACCTACCCTTCGAGAGCTGGCTCGCAGTGATCATGCCGATGCCCACCCCGAGCAACGTCGAGAACATGGGTAGCCCGCGCACGTGCACGAACATCGTCTGGAAGACCACGAGCACCTTATCCAGCACGCTCGGGTCGCTGAGGTCGTCACCGTAGTAAAAAGGGAAGTTCGCGTGCCCGGGAAGCCAGGCGGTGACCACATTAGCCATTGCGATCCCCAGCAGTGCCACGCCGCGTGCGACATCAGGGGCGAGGTAGCGCACCTTCGCGGATGTGGGCAGGGTGCGCTTTGGAGCGCGGGCGAGAGTGTCAGCGTGCGGTGCGGTCATACTTTCAAGTCAATCTTCAGACGTGCAGTTGGACAACGGGGATTGCCCCGATATCGACCCTGATTTCACCCACCCCGGCTGAGGTCTACAACTGGGGTCGTCGGTTGTAGACCTCAGCAGGAGCGGAGCTACGCGCCGAGCCAGGCTACGCGCGGAGCCAGGCTAGGGGCGGGTGAGCTCGGCTGTCGCCGGCCCCGCTACTTCCAGCTCGTGCACTGTGAGGCCGGCGGCGCGGGCGTCGTTAAGCAAACTGCTCAAAGTCTCGTCAACCTCGCCGGTGAGCAGCACCATTGCGGTCGGTCCGGCGCCGGAGAGGTATGCGGCGTAGCCCCGGTTACGTAGGCGGTTGACCCACTCGGCGGTGACCGGCAGGACATCGGAGCGATACGGCTGGTGCAGGCGGTCGCGGGTGCCTTCCCAAAGCAGCTCGGGGTGGGACTGCAGCGCCGCGGTCATGACCGCGGTACGCGAAACGTTGAAGCGCGCGTCGATGTGCGTGACGTGCGAGGGCAGCACCTCGCGCACGGCCTCAGTCGAAGCATGGAAGTTCGGCACCAGAGCCACAGCGCGTATCGACGGATCCACCGGGATCCGCACTGCTCGGTACTGCGGCTTCGAGTGGCCGTCGACCGGAATGTCGGTCCAGGAGACGACGGCCCCGCCCACGACCGAGGCACCGGCGTTATCCGGATGGCCCTCGAACTCGGAGGAAAGCTGCACCACCGCGTCGTCGTCAAGCGGCGAACCTGCCAGCGTATTTGCGGCGACGACTCCGGCGACTGCTGCGGCGGCCGAGGAGCCGAGGCCGCGGGACTGCGGAATCGTGTTGTGGCACACCACGCGCAAACCTGGCGCGGTCACGCCGGCGGCGTCCAAACCCGAGCGTATGGCGCGCACGACCAGGTGCGACTCGTCGCGCGGCAGGTCGTCGGCGCCTTCGCCGTGGATCTCAATCTCCAAGCCGGAGTCGGTGACCTCCACTTCGACGGTGTCGTAGATTCCCAGCGCGAGGCCGAGGGTGTCAAAGCCGGGACCCAAGTTCGCGGAAGAACCCGGCACGCGGACGTTGGCCTTCAGGCCGACGGGAAGGGCAGCAAGTTCGGACATAACCTCTCCCCTAGTCGTGCAGACGGAGCACGGAGTTCACGGCGATCACGTCGTCGTGATCACTCAAGCGCTGCACGATCTCATGCAGGTTCTTCTCGCGCGCCTTGTGCGTAACCACGATCAGGTGGGCCTCGTTGCCGGATTCCTCCTGGCGTACCGCGGACAGCGACACGTCGGCCTCGGAGAACATTCGCGCCAAGTCAGCGAGCACGCCGACGCGATCGTTGACCGTCATATTCACGTGGTAGCGGGTTTCCACTTCTTCAAATCCCACGACGTCGTAGTTCGCGTACGGGTTTTCCGCTGGTGCGCGGCCACCGTGGATCTTGTTGCGGGCGGCACCGACCAGGTCGCCGAGCACCGCGGACGCGGTTGGCGCGCCACCGGCACCGTTGCCGTAGAACATGAGGCGCCCGGCGGCCTCGGCCTCGACGAAGATCGCGTTGTAGCTCTTGTCCACGCTCGCCAGCGGGTGCTCGTTGGGCACCAGCGTCGGGTGCACGCGCGCGTTCACGGCACGGGTGGTGCCGTCCTCGTTCACCAGGCGCTCGCAGATCGCCAGCAGCTTGATGGTCTGGTTCGCCTTCGCCGCCGCCGCGATGTCCTCGGCTGTGATGCCGGTGATGCCCTCGCAGTACACATCATCAAAGGTCACGCGGGTGTGGAAGCCCATGGATGCGAGAATCGCGGCCTTCGACGCCGCGTCGTGGCCCTCTACGTCCGCGGTCGGGTCAGCTTCGGCGTAGCCCAGTCGCGTCGCTTCCGCCAGCGCGTCCTCGTAGCTCGCGCCGGTCGACGCCATCGCATCCAGGATGAAGTTGGTCGTGCCGTTGACAATGCCCGAGATGCGCTGCACCTGGTCACCGGCCAGTGAGCGACGCAGCATGCCCACCACCGGAATCGCCGCCGCCACCGCAGCCTCGTAGTAGAGGTCTACGCCGGCCTCGTTCGCGGCATCGGCAAGCTCCGAACCGTGCGCGGCCACCAGTGCCTTGTTCGCCGTGACTACGGACTTGCCTGCACGCAGCGCCTTCAGCACCAGCTCACGCGGATAATCAATGCCGCCGATGACCTCGACAACCACGTCAACATCGTCTCGCTCGATCAGCTCGAGTGCGTTGTCAGTCAGGTACAGGCCCGCAGCTTCCGGAGCATCCTTATGCTTATCGACGTTCGATACCGCGACGCCTCGGACCTCCAGCGGCCCACCAATGCGTTGTTCGAGGTTGTGCGAGAACTCCGAGAGCAGGCGCAGCACGCCGGTACCCACGGTGCCCTTGCCCAGAATGGCGACACCAACCGGTTCGCCAACGCCCTTGCCTGGGTAATTGCCGTTGCTCTCAGCGCTTACGACGCTCATGCGTGGTGCACTCCTCGTTGTTCTTCAGTGGATCAAGATGGATTAGTCCGGAGTCAGTGTACTGGGTGTTCCGACGCGAAAGGCAGCTAGTATTCGCGGGCCAATATGTCCTCGACGGTCTCGCGGCGCACCATCGGCTTGACCCGCCCGGCGCGCACCGCGACCACCGCGGGGCGGCCGAAGGCGTTGTAGTTCGAGCTCATGGCGTAGCAGTAGGCGCCGGTGGCCGGCAGTGCGATGAGGTCGCCGCGCGCGATGTCGTCGGGCCACATCGCATCGTTGATCAGGATGTCGCCCGATTCGCAGTGGGAACCGACAAGTCTGGTCTGGGTGGGCTCGCCTTCCGCGAAGCGGTTGACCACGCGGCCGTCGTAAAGCGATGCGTACAGCGAGGGGCGAATGTTGTCGCTCATGCCGCCGTCGACGGCGATGTAGCGGCGCGTGGTGGTGTAGGAGGTGTGGACGTCTTTGACCACGCCGGCGGCGTAGACCGTGACGGTGGATGGGCCGGCGATCGCGCGGCCCGGCTCGACGACGACGGTCGGCGCGGCGATGCCGAGGTCGTCGGCGACGTCTTGGACCTCGCTGAGCAGATCCGCGGCGACAGCGCGTACGTCCAGCGGCAGCTCCTCGGTGGTGTAGGCGATGCCGTAGCCACCGCCGAGGTCGAGGTAGCCGAGGGCTACTCCAGTCTCTTTGAAGATCTGGGCGTAGAGCGCGAGCACGCGCTGGGCGGCGAGCTTGAAACCTTCGGCGTCGAAGACCTGCGAGCCCACGTGGGCGTGTAGGCCGGTCAGCTCAAGGTGGGGCGAGCGGATCGCGTCGACCGCCGCCTTGTACGCGGAACCGGAGGCCAGGGAGAGGCCGAACTTCTGGTCCTCGTGGCTGGTCGCGATGAACTCGTGCGTGTGCGCGTCCACACCCGGCTTCACGCGAACGAAAACGTCCTGGGTTACAGCGGCTTCGCGCGCGAGCGCTTCGAGCTCCGCGAGTTCCTGGTGCGAGTCGATGACCACGTGGCCAACCCGGGAATCTAGGCACAGCTGCAAGAAAGTCGCCGACTTGTTGTTGCCGTGCACCGTGATGCGCTCCGCCGGAAAGTCCGCGGCGAGCGCGATGCGCAGCTCGTTCTCGCTGGCTACGTCCAACGCCAGGCCTTCTTCTTCAACCCAGCGCGCGATGTGGCGGGTCAGAAACGCCTTCGAGGCGTAGTGCACGTTGGCGGGCCCACCGAACGCGTCGGCCATGTCGCGGCAGCGGGAGCGGAAGTCGTCCTCATCCACCACCAGGACCGGCGTGCCGTATTCTTCGGCGATCTCCGTCAGGGGCACGCCCGCGATGGTGACCACCCCGTCTTCCTGGCGGCGGGCGTTGCGCGGCCACACGTGCGCGGGCAGCTCGTTGAACGCGTCAATAGCGGCCTGCGCCGCAGATCGAGTTTCCATGCGGTGGCGCCTCCTACATCCGCTCCGGCGCACTGACACCGAGCATGCCCAGCGCATTCGCCAGCACCTGCCGGGTCGCCTGCGCCAGCGCGAGGCGCGCGCCGTGGATGGGCTGCGGGTCCTCGGCGGCCTTGGGCAGGATCTGGCACGAGTCGTAGAACTTGTGGAAGGCGCTGGCCAGTTCCTCGGCGTAGCGCGCGATGCGGTGCGGCTCGCGTAGCTCGGCGGCCGCCTTCACCACGGCCGGGAATTCGCCGAGCGTGCGGATCAGGTCGCCTTCCTTCTCGTGCGTGAGCAGCGAGAGGTCGGCGCCTTCAACGCTGACGCCCGCTTCAGCGGCCTTTCGGTCGATCGAGCACAGCCGCGCATGGCCGTACTGCACGTAGTACACCGGGTTGTCGCTGGACTGCTTCTGCCACAGATCCAGGTCGATATCCAACGAAGAGTCCACCGAGGAGCGCACCAGCGAATACCGCGCGCCGTCCACGCCGATCGCCTCCACCAGGTCCTCCAGCGTGATCACGGTGCCCGCACGCTTGGACATCTTCACGGCCTCGCCGTCGCGCACCAGGTTCACCATCTGGCCGATGAGCACCTCGACCGCGTTCGCGTCGTAGCCCAGCGCCTGCGCCGCCGCACGCAGACGCGCGATGTAGCCGTGGTGGTCCGCGCCCAGCATGTAAATCGCCAGCGTGTGGCCGCGGTCGAACTTGTCCGCCACGTACGCGATGTCGCCGGCGATGTACGCAGCATCGCCGTCCGACTTAATCACCACACGGTCCTTGTCATCGCCAAAGTCCGTCGAGCGCAACCACCACGCGCCCTCCGCCTCATACAGATTCCCGTTGTCTTTCAGCGTCTGCACGGCCTTGTCCACCGCCCCCGACTCGAACAGCGAGTTTTCGTGGAAGTACACGTCAAAATCCACGCCGAACTCATGCAGCGAGCGCTTGATCTGCGCAAACATCAGCTCCACACCCTCCGCACGGAAGGTTTCCTGCACCGTTGCGGCATCCCCCTCAAGAGCTTCAGGGTGCTTATCGACGATCACTTGAGCAATGTCATAGATATACCCGCCGCCGTAGCCGTCCTCCGGAGTCGGCTCGCCCTTCGCAGCAGCGACGAGGGACCGGGCAAAGCGGTCAATCTGACCGCCGTGGTCGTTGAAGTAGTACTCCCGCGTCACCTTGGCGCCGGACGCCTCAAGCACGCGGCCGAGAGAGTCACCCACTGCAGCCCAACGGGTGCCGCCCAGGTGGATCGGCCCGGTGGGGTTCGCTGAGACAAACTCCAGGTTGATCACCTGGCCGTCGTAAAGCTCTGAGTGCCCGAACTGCTCCCCTGCCTCCAAGATGGTGGCGACGAGCTGGCCCTGCGCATCGCTGGCCAGGCGGAGATTGATGAAGCCGGGGCCCGCGATTTCGGCGGTGTCGATGGCGGGGTGGTTGGCCAGGACGTCCGCAAGCAACTGCGCGAGCTCGCGCGGGTTCATGCCGACCTTCTTGGCCACCTGCAGCGCAACGTTGGTGGCGTAGTCGCCGTGCTCGGGGTTGCGGGGGCGCTCGACGGTGACCGCCTCGGGGACGGCGGTGGTGTCAAGGTCGCGCTCGCGCAGCACATCGACGGTGACTTGCCTGACAGTTGTTGCAAGATCTGCTGGGGTCATGTGGTGAAAGTGTAGCGCCCGCGACATACACGCGTACTACCCCCTCTCCGCCTTCTGAATTACCCCCGGTGGCGGCGCTAAACAGTGGCTGTACAGCGACAACTGTCAGGTTGGTGGGTGGCGGCGAAATCCGCGCGCCTTCCATGCACGAGTTCTATGCGCTAGGTGCGATAATTCGCTTCGATCACACGTTGCGCAATCTCGTGCGACAGGTCACTATCGCTCACCTAACAACGAGGAGTCTGTACATGGACCAATTCCAGGTGTACACCGACGCTGTCGGAGGCAGCGTCGGGCTCTCGGCACTGGTATCTACCCTGCCGCTGATCACGTTCTTCATCATGCTGCTGGGCGTCAAAGCCCGCGCTCACACTTCCGCACTTGTCGCACTGGTTGTGGCCATCCTGGTTGCAATCCTCGGCTTCAACATGCCCACGGCCATGGCCCTGTCCTCCGCCCTGCGCGGCGGCCTCTACGGCCTCTTCCCCATCGTCTTCACCATCCTCAGCGCGATCTGGTTCTACCAGATCACCGTGGCTTCCGGCCGTTTCGAAGACCTGCGCCTGGTCTTTGACAAGATGGGCAACGGCGACGTGCGCATCCAGGCGATGCTTATCGCCTTCTGCTTCGGTGGCCTGCTTGAGGCACTCGCCGGCTTCGGCGCGCCGGTGGCCATTACCGCCACCATGATCCTCACCCTGGGCATCCCGCCGCTGAAGGCCGCCACCATCGTGCTTTTGGCCAACACCGCCCCGGTGGCCTTCGGCGCCGTGGCGATTCCGATCACCACCGCCGGCGAAGTCGGCGGCCGCAGCCTCGAGCAGACCGAGAACATCGCCGCCATTGTCGGCCACCAGACGCCGTTCCTGGCCTTCTTCGTGCCGTTCATCATCGCGTTCCTTGTCGACGGTTGGCGTGGCGTCAAGGAGACCGCCCCGGCGGCCTTCGTCATCGGCCTTTCCTTCGGTATCGCCCAGTGGTGGACCTCCAACTTCTTCCAGTACCAGCTCACCGACGTGGTGGCCTGCATCGTCGCCCTCGGCGCGGCATTCGTCCTGCTGCGATTCTGGACCCCGAAGGGTGTGCCGGAGCTGCGCGAACGCCTCGGTCTCGAGGTTGACGGCCACTCCTCCGACGAAATCGAACTGCCGGCGAACCGCGTCTGGATGGCGCTGCTACCCTACGCCATCGTCGTGGTCATCTTCGGCCTCGCGAACCTGGGCACCACCATCCCGAACTGGCTGAAGAGCTTCCAGATCAAATTCGCCTGGCCGGGCATCGAGACCGGCAAGCTGCTCAACGCCACCGGCGGCGAGGTCAAGACCGACTACTCGTTTGCCTACATCAACAACCCGGGCACCCTGCTGATCATCTCCGGCCTGATCGTGGCCGTGATTTACATGATCTGGGACGAGGACGGCCGCTACCCGCTTACCTGGGGCCAGGTGGGCAAGGAGTTCGGCGACACCGCCTACCGCATGCGCTGGTCTGCAGCGACGATCTTCCTCGTCCTCGCGCTCGCGTTCGTGATGAACTACTCCGGCCAGACCGTGACTATCGGCGAGTTCTTCGCCAACCTCGGCCCGGCATTCGCGTTCTTCGCCCCGGTTCTTGGCTGGGTCGGCGTGGCCGTCACCGGCTCCGACACCTCCGCCAACGCGCTGTTTGCCAACCTCCAGGTCACTGCGGCAGACCGCCTGAGCCTTAACCCGGATCTTTTGCTCGCGGCCAACACCACCGGTGGTGTCGTGGGCAAGATGATCTCCCCGCAGTCGCTCGCCATCGCCGCAACCTCGGTGAACATGGAGGGCAAGGAGTCCGAGATCTTCAAGAAGGTCTTTCCGTGGTCCTTCGTCTTCCTGCTCGCAGTTTGCGTGATGGTCTTCCTACAGACCAACATTCTCACCGCACTCGCGCCGGTCGTGCAGTAACAGAGTACGGTCATGCCTGTGTCCCACATTAAAACCACCATTCAAGGAGTCCATACATGCGAGTAGCGCTGTTTTCTACTTGTATCGGTGATGCCCTCTTCCCCGACGCGCACAAAGCTTCCGCGCTTGTGCTCTCGCGTCTTGGTTACGAGGTTGTCTTCCCCGAAGGCCAAACTTGCTGCGGCCAGATGCACATCAACACCGGCTACCAAGAGCAGGCCGTGCCGATCATCGAGTCCTACGTCGACGCGTTCTCCGATCCCTCGATCGACTACGTGATCGTCCCCTCCGGTTCGTGCACGGGTGCGGTTCGCGAGCAGCACGTGCGCATCGCGGATCGTTACGGGAGCAAGGCGCTTGCCGACGGCGCGGAGCAGACCGCCAAGAAGACCTACGATCTGTCCGAATTCATCGTGGACGTCGCCGGCACCTACGACGTGGGAGCCTTCTTCCCGCACCGCGTGACCTACCACTCCTCCTGCCACTCCCGCCGCTTTATCAAGGTCGGCGAGCGCCCGAAGGACCTGCTGCGCGCGGTCGAGGGCCTCGAGCTGGTGGATCTTCCCAACGAGGAAGAGTGCTGCGGCTTCGGCGGCACCTTCGCGGTGAAGATGAGCGAAGTTTCCGCGGCGATGGTGTCCGACAAGGCTCGCCACATCAAGGAAACTAAGGCCGAGTACGTCACCGCCGGTGACTCCTCCTGCCTGATGAACATTGCGGGTGCCATGAGCCGCCAGCACAATGGTGTTCGTGCGCTGCACATGGCTGAGATCCTGGCGTCGACCAAGGAAAACCCGTGGACGCCGACGAAGGCCGCGTACTCGAAGGAGAAAATGCTGTGAAAGTTGCACTGGGCAAACCCGCGATGCCGCCGCATGCAGTCGGCCCGAACCACCTGCGTGGCACCGAGAAGTTCCAGAAGGCCGCGCACAACGAGCTCGACAACGTCACCAAGCGCCGCAACCTGAACTACGCCACCACGACCATTCGCGTGAAGCGTCAGGGCGCAGTCGACGAGCTGGATGACTGGCAGGATCTGCGCACCGCAGGCTCCACCATCAAGCAGGACGTCGCAGCCCGCATGCCGGAGCTGCTCGAGGAGTTCGAGCGCAACGTCACCGCTCGCGGCGGCCATGTCCACTGGGCACGCGATTCCAAGGAAGCCAACGAGATCATCGCCCGTCTGGTCGAAGAGACCGGCGAGAAAAACGTGGTCAAGATTAAGTCGATGGCCACCCAGGAAATCGCGCTGAACGAGGAGCTGGAAAAGCGCGGCATCCACGCACAGGAGACAGACCTGGCTGAGCTCATCGTCCAGCTCGGCGAGGACTTCCCCTCCCACATCCTCGTGCCGGCCATCCACCGCAACCGCTCCGAGATCCGCGACATCTTCGTGGCGAAGATGCCGAACACGGATGACACGCTGACGGATGATCCGCAGGAGCTCGCCGAGGCCGCACGCGTGTACCTGCGCGAGCAGTTCATGAAGGCCAAGGTCGCTATCTCCGGCGTGAACTTCGGTGTGGCGGAGACGGGCACCGTCTCCATCGTGGAGTCCGAGGGCAACGGCCGTATGTGCCTGACCCTGCCGGAGACCCTGATCACCGTCATGGGCATTGAGAAGCTGCTGCCGAAGTACGAGGACTTCGGTGTCTTCCTGCAGCTGCTGCCGCGCTCCTCCACCGCGGAGCGCATGAACCCGTATACCTCGCTCTGGACCGGTGTGACCGAGGGCGACGGCCCGAAGAACTTCCACATCGTGCTCCTGGACAACGGCCGCACCGCTGCGATGAGCAACGAGATCGGCCGCGAGGCGCTCAAGTGCATCCGCTGCTCCGCGTGCCTGAACGTCTGCCCGGTCTACGAGCGCGCAGGCGGCCACTCCTACGGCTCGACCTACCCGGGCCCGATCGGCGCGATTCTGACCCCGCAGCTCACCGGCATCGAGTCCGGCGACGACCCGAACGGCACCCTGCCGTTCGCGTCCTCGCTGTGCGGCCGTTGTGACGAGGTTTGCCCGGTGCGCATCCCGATCACCGACATTCTCCTCGAGCTGCGCCACCAGAAGGTCAAGAACGAGACCCCGTTCCTTGAGTCCAAGGCGTTCGGCACAATCAGCCTGCTGTGGGGCAAGCCGAAGTTGTGGAACCGCGCTGTGCGCATGGTCGCGCTCGGCCGCGTGCTTGGCGGTTTCAACGGCGAGATCGAGACCATGCCGCCGCCAATCTCCGGCTGGACTGAGTACCGCGATGTCGCGGTGCCGCCGAAGAAGTCGTTCCGCCAGTGGTGGGACACCGACGAGGCGCAGGAGCTGCTGGCAAAGGCGCGCGAGGAAGGTATCCCGAGCCGTGAGGGAACCCCTGACGTCGACGATTACCTGACCACCCCGGAGGAGTTCGAGAAGTAATGACGAACAAAGTTACTGCTAGCACCCCGTCCAAGGGCGGTTTCGGCGACGACGAGCGCCGCAACGCTGACGCGAAGCAGGAGATGCTAACCCGCATTCGTAACGCGCAGAAGCTGTCGAACGCCCCGTCAAGCGTCGAGGTAATCCGCGAATACCGCACCACTTCCGACATGGGCACCGAGGAGCTGCGCGAGCTGCTCATTGACCGCCTCGTTGACTACGGTGCCACCGTGGTCCAGACCACCGAGGGCGAGCTTGGCAAGGACATCGCCAAGATCCTCGCCGAGCGCGGCTCCAAGGAGATCGTCTACGCTCCGGAGCTCGACTCGAAGCTTTTCGACGACTTCGATGGCACCGCCCGTGCCGACGACCCGGCGAGCGACCCGCGCGAACTCGGCGATGTCGTTGCCGTGACCGATTCCCACGTGACGTGTGCCGAGACCGGCACCATCGTGCTGGAGGCGGACGGCGTTTGCGGCCGCCGTTCGCTGTCGCTGGTCCCCGACCGCCACGTCGTGTTCGTGCGCCCAGACTCGGTTGTCTACGGCGTGCCCGAAATGATTGCTCGTCTGGACCCGCTGAAGCCCGCCACGATGATCTCCGGCGGATCCGCAACCTCCGACATCGAGCTGGTGCGAGTGGAGGGTGTCCACGGCCCGCGCGACCTGATCGTCATGATCATCAAGTAACACCCCGAACACCACGAAACGGCCGGCCCTCCGAAAGGAGGATCCGGCCGTTTCGCTGTCATTGTTTCCCGTGCCACGATTTTCATCGCGCAAGAAACAGTATGGCAGAGCACCGTTTGTAATTGAATTGTTATTTCCTGCAAGTTCCTCATGCATTTCTTAGAAACCGCCTGGAACCCGTTACGCGGTTAGGGGTGCAGGCGATTTCAATGGCCAATGGGGGCGGTGCTAGGCTTGCTCAGTCAGCGCAATTGTTGCGCAGACCGATTGTCTCCGTAGCTCAGTGGATTAGAGCATTGGTTTCCGGTACCAAAGGTCGCAGGTTCGAATCCTGTCGGGGACACCATGTGTTGTGGGGGTTTCGGTTAACTTTTCCGTTCAATTCAGGAAACTCCTTCCAGGTTAACCCGGGTTTTCAAAATTCGGTAACTTTTGGAGAGACTATCCCCGACAACGCGAAAACCGGCCGGTTTTGAGCCTGAAAAAGGCTTTGCCGGCCGGTTTTTTGTGTTGAAACTGGTGTTGCTGCACGACCTTTAGGCCACTCGGCATGAAGTCCTTGGAAAACACAAGGTCTTTGCCGGTGGCCTGTGGCTTACGCCGCCTTCGGTGGCGCGTTGTCGCCCAACTTCCACTGCTCAATGTCGTCAGCGTCAGGCTTGCGGCCGCCCCGCGGCGGAGGCGGAGTCGGCTTCTGACCCGTGTGTGGACGCGACCAGGCAGCCGCGTCGAGCATGGCGAGGTTCACCCCTACCGCGGCCATGGCCATGCACAGCATTTGCGCTGCCCAGCCACGCATAAGGCGCGTGGTGACGTCGCCGGCACCCTGGTAGGAACCGTTCTTGAGCATGGCGTTGCGCGACTCAATGGTGTTGCGGCGGCCGTACTCTTTACGCCACTCGGCGGTCATAAAAGCCGGACCGTGTTGAAGGAACTTCGCACCGTCCTCGGCGGTGTTCTTCAGCGTCACGGTGCGCTGTTGGCACACCTTGGGGCATGCAGCCTTCGAGGGCACCTCGGAGTCGGTCAGCTCGTCTTTTTGGAAGCCGGCCTTCTTCTTGCCTTCCTCGGCAGGCGGGACCAGCGGACAGGTAATTTCCGCGCCCTCTGCGCGGGCAGGACAGCCCAGGCGCACGTCGCCCTTCTTGTTCGGCTTCGTGCCATAACGGGCGAGCGCGAGACGCTTGCGAGCCTGAAGCAGGTTTGAGAACTGCTGGTCGGTCAGTTGCCCCTTTTCCCAAGCGGTGTACGGGTCGAGCAGGCGCGGCATGTTGAGAATTGCAGGACAGTACGCAGTACCGTCCACAATGGGCGCACCAGACGTCGTAATAGTCTGCACACCACGGGTGTCACGGCGCATGTCAGCGACGAACCCGTAGCCCAGTTTGCGCATAGGCATTTGGAACTTCACCGGGTTCTGACCCGGCGAGTACAGGCGGTCAGCAATGAAATGCCGGCGCGGGAGTTCCGGACGGTCGGTGAGGTTCTTTAGCGACTCGAAGACGCGCTGCGAGGGTGCCACAGCAGGTACTCCGCCAGTCACCCCGAGAATGAGCCCCGGCGCGCCACCCGGCTCGGCAAAACCCTCACCGCACATGGCGACAACAGTGGCTTCCAACCCCCAGGTGTGTGTCGCGGTCTTCTTCGTGTTCTCGCCGTCGTGGTCGCCTTCCTTGGCGTGCCAGCCAAGTGTCGGGGTCGAGGCGACAAGGCGGTGCTTGTTGGTCTTGCCAGAGAGCATATCCTTCTTGTTCGGGTTGCCGTTTTTCGACACCGGAATAATGGTGCCGTCCACGGCAATGTCGCCGTTCCACTTGGCGAAGGCCTCGGAGTCCATGAGTTCCACAGTCGCCCACACGAGGCGGTTGACGAGTTCGACGCCGCGGGCTTTGCGTTCCTCGACTTTGGCTAAGACTTCCTTCTTGCCCTTCTTTTCGTCGTAGTAGGCAATGAACGGCACCCACTCCTCAACGGTGTAGCGGCGCTTCTTGCTCACCTCCGGGAAGGGCTCAATGGTCGCGCGAACGCGGTCGAGGCAGGCTGCAATACGCTTGTACCACGTCATGTAGGTGTCGAAATGCGCCTTCGGGTCGGCTTCGTCCCAGTCGAATGGGGTGAGCCCCAGAAGTTCCCAGCCCTTACCTTCCAAACCGAAGGCGACGGCCTTTGCCATGTGGGCAATGAGCTGTGGCGACTGTGTGACTGCCTGGTAGGTCCACAGCGTCAGCGCCGCGCGGGTGTCCACCTCAGGCGGGCGGCCGCCCTTGTCGGTTTTCAGCCCGTCAGCGACGCGCCAGGAGTCCACGAGACCAACCGCGCCGGAGGTGTCAACAATGCGCTGGGCCAACTGCATGTTCGCGTAGGACACGCGGCGCTCCTCCACCAGGCGAATGTTGTGGCGGTGGCCTTTCTTCGCGGGTGCGTATTTGCGTGTGCGAAGTCCCTTCGACATTGTTGTCACCTCCTTTTCAAGTGGTCTGTTTTTGGCAATAGAAAACTCACCCTGGGTCGCGACCAGGTGTTTTATGGGGTTAAAAGTTTGTGTGAAAAGCGCCTACGCGCTGCCGTGAATGAGCGTCAGCCCTCGCTTCGGCGTCTCGTGCAACGTCCCGGAAAGCAGACTTCTCGCCTCGCGTGCCGAAACGTGTGTCGGTTCGACCAAGAACTGCCGGTAATGCTGCAAGTCGGTCAACCCCGCTGCCTCAACGACCGCGGTCTCCGGCACGCCCTTTTTSACTTGGTTGACAAGCCACGTCGTCCGCGCCCGGGCCATGTCGAGCACGGTGCCCCGGTGCGGAGAGCGTTTCGTAAACGTCGCAACGGTGCCCGAGTCGGCGGTTGTCCGCATTGGCCGAAACAGCCACTCTGTACGGCTTGCTGCGTTCTCGACGGCCTGAGCGACAACGCCTGCCCACTCGCTCTCGACAGGCACGAACCGTTTGTCCGCCCCGCGGTAGCCCCACGGGTAGACCACGGTGCCCTGTGCGTCGGTCTCAATGTCGCCGGCCGTGAGGTTTGCGACCTCGCCGGAGCGAAGTCCTGCGCCAAGTGCAAGTGCAAGCAGCAGGTTCGCCTGCTGGCGGCGAGACTCGGTGTGCTCAGCGTCAGCCCAGGTCTTTACGCCAAGCACTTCTGCTTCGGTGTAAGGTGCGGCCTTCGACTCGTTGCCGTACTCGGGACGCTGACGCGGTCCGTCGAAGTTCGGGTTGACCTGCTTGGCAATGCGGCGCAGCGTCGCCCGTGACGTGCCACGGACGTGCGTTGCCGCGGTGTCGAGCTCCTGGTGGCAAAATGCGTTGATAGCACCCTCGCTGAACACGGCTGCAACGCTGACGTCTCGCCCAGCGTTGAACACATGCACTGCGAGACGGGTCACGAGTCGAAGGGCGTTTCGGCACTGGTCAGCCGACCAGACAGCACTGGCGACAGCAGCGACGTGCTCGCGCACAAACGGTGCGACAACGTCCCATTCGTGGGGTTCGACAACTTTCGGGGTGTAGGCCGCAATGACCTGGTGAGGGTTATTGCGAGTGGTTGTGGTGGGCATATTCGCTTGTCCTTGTCCGCCCACACACAAGGTGGTGGTGGCGTGGGCTACTCCTATGGTGGAAAGAGTTAGCCCCAGTGTGTGCAAATTTGCACACGACGTCAAGGTTCACAGCGTGCAAACATGCACACGAATACGGCGTGTTCCCGAATGTTCTGCCTGGACAAACACTACACTTTCGCAGGTCAACATGTCTACCACCCACGACGTTCCGTACCGGGGTTCGGTCCGCGGGCGAAGTCGAATAGACGACCCTCTTCGGGGGCAGGCAGTTCGCTCGAAATTGAGCGGGGCGCCCGCATTGGGCGGTGCGCGTCGAGGTCGGCGACGGCGGCCTGCTGGCCTGGTTCCGGTGCCGCAGTCTCGGTCTCGTCGTCGCGCGTGGTGCCACCTGCCACCGGCTTCGGCAACGTCACGACCACCGCGCCGGTGCCCGTGTCGGAGTCCACGTCTTCCACCGGCTTCGCCTCCGACAGACTCAACGCCGGCCAGTCTCGAAGCGGGGCCGCCAACACGTCGAGCCTGTCGGCAAGCGAGTCCGGCTTCGACAGGTCAAGACGCGCAATTTTCTCAAAACGGCGAAAGTCGCGAATGTCGGTGCCCACCGCGGCCGCCGCAGTCTCACGCGGCAAGTGGCGTACCACCTCACGCACCCACGTCGCACGCAACCTGTCGAGTTCGACCCTGAACGAACGATTCAGGTTCAACCGTTTCGTAATTTCGCGAACGTCGCTCTCTGCGCCACCGAGCAGCAACTCGTCGGGGTCACGCTTTTGCGCCACTTCCCACACACTTCGAGCAAGCGCCGCCGCCACCGGAATGGCGGGCGCCGCGCCCTCAGCGACACGGTGCGGTACCGCAACCCACACCACGCCGTTTAAGTCGAGGGTGACGTCACGGGCTTTGACCAGAGCAACCTCCTGGCCAATGCCGGCCCCTAAGCCGAGGCCGACAATAACGGCCGCCCGCTCCCGGCGAAGCTCGGTGGACTGTGAAACGACCCAGTGGTGCAGGCGCTGCCAGTCGTTCGGCTCGTACGGCTGTGCCGGCGGCTTTTCGATGTCCCGTCGGTTGTACAACGACAACTCCTGGCCGTTGAGCGCCTCGCGCACGAGCCGGTAGAGGTAGGCTTCTTGAGAAACCGAGTTCCTCGACTTCAAGGTTGCGAGTATCGCTGAGACGTTCGCGTCGCTGAGCACCGTGTCAACGGTGAGCGCACGCCCGGAGTTGAACGCCCTCGCGGAGGCTCGGGTCAGCACACGCAGTACACCACGAACGTCGACGCTCGACTTCTGGTCCGCAACGAATGCCTTCGACCCGGTTTCCGACTCGACAGTAGCCTTCTTCGCAGTCTCACGGACGAAATGAGCAATGTGTTCCCAAGCGCCGTCGTCGGTGCCGTTGGGGACGTAGTTTTCAATACGGCGCACAACTTCTTCGCGCTGCTGGTTGGTCAGTGTCATGCTGCACCGCCTCGGGTGGCGAAGCGGAACTCGCAACGGGTAAACGTGACGGGGTGCGAAGCGGAACCAGTTGCAACGGCAAAGCCGGTACCCCCATTGCATGTTTGCACTACGGTTCGCTGCATTTGGGCTGTAGCGTGGCAGGCATGGCCCAGTTCCCTCCACCGCGACGCGCATACGAGACGTGGCCCGACTTGGATGTCGAGACGGTGCCGGAGGTCTACCGCAAGGCTTGGGCATTGCGGGACAACCTCGTGAAAACCGTCGAGTACTACGTTGCCGA
Organism: Corynebacterium glaucum; assembly: GCF_002287505.1. Taxonomy (GTDB): domain Bacteria; phylum Actinomycetota; class Actinomycetes; order Mycobacteriales; family Mycobacteriaceae; genus Corynebacterium; species Corynebacterium glaucum. The sequence continues at coordinate 1,040,114 of NZ_CP019688.1, read as the reverse complement.
GGGCTGGGCTAAAAACAGGTCGGACTTTGCCCGCAGGTGCGGGCTGCACCCCTCGGTGCTCTCGCGCTGGGTCACAGGTGACGTGTGGCCGTCTGCCGACACAGTTGCTGCCGTCGAAGCCGCGGTTCACACGCCAATGTGGCCGTACCAAAAAGCTCCGTCGCGAAAGGGGTTGAAGTCGAAGGGCGGGTACGACTACCCGTAAGTCTTGCGGGTGTGTGCTGGTGAAAGTTTTGTTGTTTCGCATAGCTAGAACGCTCGCACACTCGCAAAAGTACACCCCCTGGCAGGCGCAAGTCGTTCCGATTTGATGTGTCGACGCGGGTGGCCGGAACGACGTCGACAGGAGTGGTGGAAATGCGTGCATGTTTGCACGCGCGGATGACCCCGTCCGGGGGTGTTTGATTGACCCATTCCGGGGGTGTTATGCGGTTTCGCTTATTCGTCAAGGTTTGACTTGATTCGAGCGTTCTATGTGTTGCGTTAGTACCTCCGCGAATTCGGCCAGTTCATGCTCCGGGTCGTTGGAGCCGGCGTACGCAGTGATCTCGAAGTAGTTCTGATTTTCGACGTCGAGTCCGGGAAGGGGGTGCTCTCGAACGCGGCACAGAATGAGACCATGCCTCAGCAAGTCCAGAGTCTTCACTAGGTCGGTCTCGGTTTTGTCCTTGTGCCAGTAGGACCCGTCGTACTCAATGCCGAGCTGCTTTCCATCAGGGAGGTCAACGAGCACGTCCACGCTCCATGACGAGTGGTTCGTAAACGAGTCGGAGTACACCCACTGCCCTGACGCCGCATTTCCCCAGATCTTCTTCGCTGCCTTTGCGTAGAGACATTCCACGGCAGACTTGCCGACAGTCTTACAGTCGGGGCAACTTGCGCCGTTCACCAGCCTCGACGGCATGGCACGCCATGTGTGCTCAGGGTTGTCGAGGCACACCCACAGCGGTGGTTGTGCGAGTTGAGTCGTATACAGTCGGATCTGCCACGGGCTGATGTCGTTTTGCTCTGACCACTGCGCGGCCACATCCGGATAATGGTACGCGAGTGAGTCGAGGATGGTCTCACAGAACGGGCAGCGGTAGCGCTCGTACTTGTCTCTGTTTCCTACTACGTCCTGCCACTCGTGCCCGCACACAGGGTCGAGCCACCACACATTGCGCGTAGACGTCGGTGGGATGGCCCCGAGCAGTAGCCCGTCGTTTTTCGTCGGGTGCCACTGGGACGTGATTTCCGGCGTGAGTCTGGACTTCACCTCACCGCTTTTCGCGGCGGCAAGATTGCGCTCCCTAGTCTTGACCCCGATGCACTTCCGGCACTCGTAGAGACTCGCCCCCTGCGGCGATGTGCGGATTGTGTGCCCCCTTTCGCAGCGGAACATGAACGTCTGCTCCGACAACGCCGGAACGTCAGCCGGGTCGATGTCCGGTTCGTTCCACGCAGCGGCGAGCTCTGGCACGTCCGCGACGGAGCTAAACGCGTAAGCCAGCCGCCAGGCCAAAGTGTGGATAGCGTCCTGTGCCTTCTTCTTGCGCCACTTCTCCTCGTCGCACTGCCTGCAACTGCCGCGTTTGAACATCTCGTCAATTCGGCTCTCAAACGTGTGCCCGTTAGAACAAGTCCACCACGCCGTCTTTCGAGAGCCCTTCTTCGCCGTACGCCACAACTGCTCGGAGTTCTTCTCGTGGTCCCACCAGGAAACACACTCGTCTGTGGCGTTTTTGACCAGGTTGGACCCCACTGCCTTCGAAGTACCGGCCGTTGCTGTCTTGTTGGACTTCACACAGGTGCAGCCCCAGCCAATGTCACCCACCCGCTCGGCGGTAATCACCCCGCAGCGCTTGCACTTCACTTTGTGTGGGTCGTTTTCCAAGCACGGTTCTGTGAGTGGACCGAGATAGATGTAACCGTTCTCTTCCGCTGCGGCCTTAGCGAGCTCAATGGACTCCCGCGACGAGCCTTTGTCTAGTAGCGCGCGCTGGTCACGAGCCCACCCTCGCCAGTAGCACGCCCGACAAGTCTTCTCGTGCCGGCCGACGGTCTGCAAAACGTATTCGAAGCGGTAGTGACCTTCGAAGCCACAGGAGGTGCAGCGGGTAAGCAAATACTCCTTGGGCTTTGTAAACGGTTCGAGAAGCTGCAAGCCAGCCTGGTCGTAAATCTCGCCGAGGTGTTTTTCGCACCACGCCGGCTTTGTTCGAGTGCGAAAAAGCGCGGACTCATCGCAGCCCTCGGCACTGCACACCTGGGTCGTTGCCATACGTCTACTTTAAGTGTCGGAGGTAGGAAAGCAACGGAGTTGTGCGGCTCGAAAGCAGGTTCGCCCTCTAAGCCCATTTTCTCGGGTCTCTGTCGTGCCCCCGGCTACTCTGATAGGCGACGAAAACACACCCGACTAGCGCGAAGGAGACACAGTTGGGCAGACAACAACGCCTTGAGCTGACCTGGACAAACAAGGACAAGGCACTCATCCCTACCGAGCAAGGCCGTTACGGCTACACCTGGGTTGACCCCCGCGACCCGCGATATTGCGAGACGAGGGTGTTGACGGTTGACGAAACGGTGGCCGGGACGAGGTCGGAAAAAGAGGAAGGAACCACCTACTCCGAGCGAGCCGACCTTGAGCCGCAAACAGACAACTTACTCATTCTGGGCGAGTCCGGCGACGTACTCGAAGCACTAACGCGGGTGCCGGAGTGGTCGAAGAAGTACGTCGGCAAGGTCAAGTGCATCTACATTGACCCGCCGTTCAACACCGCGCAAACTTTCTCCAACTACGAGGACAACCTCGAACACTCGGTTTGGCTGACCATGATGCGCGACCGACTGCTGCACCTGCGCGACCTTCTGAGCGACGACGGTTCGATCTGGGTTCACCTGGATGCAGTTGAAAATCACCGAATGCGCGCCCTATTGGACGAAGTGTTTGGGAGCGGGAACTTCGTCGCCGAGATCCAGTGGAAGAAGCGGTCAAATCTGCCCAATGATGTTGCCGTAGGGTCGAACCACGACACGATTGTGGTTTATGGCAGTCAGTCTTCGTTTAACCTCCGACCACGACCAGATGGCCATGGCGGCTATCGCAACACGGATAATGACCCACTTGGTCCCTGGGCAGAACACCCGATGGACTCAAATGCAAAAGGCGGTCGCGGTGTTGACCACCTTTTCTACCCCATAGTTAACCCCAATACGGGAAAAGAATACTGGCCCGCTAAAGGCAGGAACTGGCTGTATCCCCGCGAATCCATCCCCGGAAAGATCGAGCGTGGAGAAATTGTTTTCGGACGGAATGGTCTATCTGGTCCGAAAAAGAAAACTTATTTGACCAACGTTCGCGCCGGACTTACCTACCCAACACTATGGCTGGACGATAATTTCGAGGAGTTCCCGGTAAACAACGCTGCGGAAAAGGAGCAGGACGCGCTGTTCCCCGACTCAGAAGGCATCTTCGAGACCCCCAAGCCCGAGCGACTCCTCGAACGCATCATCCACATCGCCACGAATCCCGGTGACGTTGTCCTCGACGTGTTCGCCGGTTCGGGAACCACCGCGGCCGTCGCCCAGAAAATGGGCCGTCGCTGGGTCACCTGCGAGCTCGTGGAGGACACGTTCAACCGCTTTACCCGCCCGCGCCTGGAGAAGGTTGTCAACAACGAAGACCAGGGTGGTATCACCCTCCAGAAGGAAGAACGCGCCGACGCTACCGAGGACGGTTTGCCGGAAGGTCTTACTCCCGAGGAAGCACAGAAGTTCACCTCGCTGCTGAATAAGACCATCAAGAACGCTGACGAGCTCAAGAAGAACCCCGCGGTCAAGCAACTCAAGGCCATGACCAAGACCAAGCCGGTCAAGGGCCTGGTCAACTGGCGAGGCGGCGGAGGCTTCCAAGTTGCTCACCTTGAGCCGGCCTGCTTCGACTACGACCCCGAGGTGGCTCTGACCACCCTTACGGAGCACGCCACCGGCGACCTACTCGTGCGCTCCGTGGCAGCGCAGCTCCGTTTTGCACTCACGCCTGAGGACTTGCACTTCGACGGCAATCGTGGCCGCGAGCACTTGGTCGTTGTCGAAGGTGTGCTTGACGAGGAGAAGATTGACGAGGTTATGTCCCACCTCCCAGAAGGCCACTCCGTCTTGTTCGCAGCCACCGTGGTCGACGAGTTCGCCCGCGAGCATGTCCGTTCGTTCAAGAACGGCTCACGAGTCGTTCACGTACCGCTTGAAGTCTTCCCGTATTCCGACGCTGCCGAAGAGGAGAAGTAACCATGTCACAGAAATTGAACCTCTCCTTTGATGAAAACCTGGTTGCAGAACTCTCGAACAAGTTCGACCTCCGCGACCCGAACGCCGAAGCGCTTGCCGACTTGGTGATACGAATCGAGGAGGGCAACTACGACGCTTTGGAACCGCTGGTGCTCAACCTCGCAACAGGTGCTGGCAAGACCTACGTCATGGCCGCGTTTATCGAGTACCTGCGTCGCCAGGGACACCCCAACGTCATGGTGGTCACGCCGACGAAGGTCGTGCAGGACAAGACCGTTCTCGACTTCACCGAAGGCTCGCACCGCTACATTGGCGGCTTCGACGTTCCGCCCCGGCTTGTGACTCCGGGTGACGTGTCGAACCTGCGAGTCGATAACGTCACGTCCGACCTGTTTGTGGGCGAAGGTGCCTCTACGCTGTACGTTTTCAATGTCCAGCAACTTTTCCCGCCTAAGGAGGGCGGGAAGAACGTCGCAACGGGAGACGAAGCGGCGCGCCGCAAGACATGGAAGTTCCAGGAGGACTCCGGCGCGCTGGCGCAACGGTTGATCGACACGGAAGACTTGGTCATTATCGCCGACGAGTCCCACCTGTTCGGCTCCACCGCGAAGACGTTCCGCAAGTCGCTGACTTCGCTGAAACCCGCCGTGACTGTGGGGCTTACGGCCTCGCCGGACAGGGGCGACGACATTGTCTACCACTACCCGCTGTGGCGTGCTATCCAGGACGGTTACGTCAAGCAGCCGGTGCTGGTCTACCGCGAGTCGGGTTACGCCTCGGAGGACCGCCAGCTCCAAGACGCTTTGTCACTTTTGGCTATCAAGGAAGAGGCGTACGCGAACTACAGGGCAACCCACCCGAACGGTAAGCAGACCAAACCGCTGCTGTTCGTAGTCTGCTCTGATGTGTCGCATGCCACCAAGATCGCCGAGCGCCTACGCGGACCAGGCTTCGTTGGAGACCCGCTTGCGGTGCTTCAGGTGGACAACGAGCACAACGACAACACCACCCAGTCGTTCTTGCGTTATCTCGACACGGACAACTCCCCGGTTCGGGTGATCGTTTCGGTCAACAAGCTGCGCGAAGGTTGGGACACCAAGCGCATTGCCGTGATGTGTACGCTGCGCACAATGGGCTCTGAGGTGCTCACCCAGCAGGTCATGGGCCGAGGCCTTCGCCTGCCGTTCGGGGCGTTGACTAAGGTGCCTGCCATTGACGAATTAGACATTTTGTCGCACGAGTCCTTCGTCAAGCTGCTCGAAAGTGAGAACGTGCTCAAGCAGTTCGGCATCGAGAACGCGGTGCGAGAAGGCGACAACAAGAAGATCATCACCCCGCCTGGCACGACCAACCCGCCGCGGGTTGGCACTGGTACTGGGGACGGCACCGGTGTTACGGGCGACACCGGAGAGACTGGCACCACGGTGCAACCCGGCGAGGACTCTCGCGCCTCTGGTGACGGTCCTGACACCCCAGCAGTTGACCGCACCGTCGGCACACGAGCGCTCACCGACGAAGACGACGTTGCGAAGGGCGTTGAGATATTTACGCCGGTCGTTGTCCACGTCAACGAGAAGTTCGCTGGTACCACGTTCGACTTCCCGTCTTCGGCTATGAAGAAGACGAAGAAACAGTTCGAGCTGGTCGACATTCCGAACTCCGTCATTGTCGAGCGAGCAGACAAGGTCACCGACACTGACGAGTACTTGGCTCGCACGAAGATCGGCGTGGCAGACGAGGGCAACAAAATCGAACTCGACAACGACGAGCGCTTCGCTGTACCGAGTTTCAAACAGACTCCTTCCCAAGTCGCCGCGGAGCTCATCCGCCGCGTCATGGGTTCCGGTGCGGTTGCCGCGACGGTAGAAAACAACAGTCAACTCAAACGCCGCATCGTGCCAACGTTTATGGAAGCGACGAAGATCGAGCAGTGGACGGAGAAGGCCAAGGAGTCCGCGGCTCGACACTTGCGAGAACTCGTTATTGAAGAGTCCAGGAAAGCGAACGCGCAGACCGGGACGACCGTGTCGATCCACCCGGTTACCCTGCCGATTAACGACTCGTTTTCTCTGGATCTCGACAAGAAGATCCTCGACCTGCTCGACCGGCAGGAAAAGCGCGCGGGTAAGGCAGGCTTTAGCACCGCGGAGTACTACGGCACCTGGAAAAAGGGGCTTTTTGAGGCCGCGCGCTTCGACTCGTTTACCGGCGAGTACCGCCTCGCAGCAATACTCGACCTCGACCCGAACGTGGTGTGGTGGAAGCGGATCTACGCCCACGAGGGCGCTCGGGTGGCCTACACTCCGCACAACTCGTACGTCCCAGACTTCGTGGTTTACGACAAAGACGGCACCCACTGGATTGTCGAAGCCAAGGAGAACCGCGGCCGCGACGACGAGCGCGTCCAGGCCAAGCGTGCGGCCGCCGAGCGCGTGGTGCGCCAGCTCGTCGGTATGCCGGAGTACGAGGACCAGACCTGGGGCTACCTCATTGCTTACGAGGACGACATTGCTTCTTCCGATTCGTGGGCCGATCTGCTTGCCGGATCGGTGACGGAGCGGATGCCGAGACTCTAGTAAACGATGTAAACGATGAAGCAGAGGCGTGGCGATGCGCCTTCTTGTGGCGGCCAGGGAAGGGAAGCTATTGGGCGGGCTAGATGTAAAGATTTGTTGGTGGTGCGGTATTAACCCCGCTTCATCACGCGAGCACCGAATTAAACGTTCACGTTTGGAAGCGGAAACTTCCAGCGGAGGGCCCTTGACGTACTTCGCCGCAGGGTTTCGACCAACTACTCTCCGAAGTACAGACGCGCAGGCAGTGAAGTTCGGGAAGACACTGTGCCAGCGTTGCAACTCAACGAGGTCGCAACCGTTCGACGCAGCCTACGACCATTTTGTGGGCTGGACTAAGGCCAACCGTGAACGGCTTCGAACTGTCACGCACATAGACTGGTCTGAAGTTTTCGCAGAGACGAACTACGACAACCGACACCTTGCGCGTTATTACGTCAAAAACATGTGCTGCCGAATCGTTGACAGTGGTGCAGACGTGCCAAAACAGTTAGTTACATTCCTCGATGATTTAGACGCAGAATCTCCGCTCGGTGTCATCATGTACCGAGACTACGGACCCGACGAGGTGACAAGTGACGGCGTTCTTTCCGACCCTTTCGCCAGCAGGACGAGCCAAGGAAGTGGAGAGTTACTCGAAAACACCAATGAACCCAGCGCATTCTTTACGATAATCGAAGACGGTTTCATCGGGTGTTTGGTGGGATACTACGCCCCTCCCTACCGCCCGGCGTCCCAAGAGAGCATCTCTCGTGGCACACGGTCACCAATCTACGAGCCGAAACGCCAGCTCATGTGGGCAGCACCGTTATTCAGAGACAAGTGGTTTTTGGAACACGTCATTCAGGAAAAACAAAGATTGGGTCGTGATCTTTCTGAAGAAGAAGTTCAAGGAATTGCCGATTCCTTCAACTCAATTCCTCCATTTGTTCCACTTGCCATAGACAACCCGCCGTCCACTGTTGACCCACTTGATTGGCTCACTGCGCAAGTGAGCTTCAACCCAGCTAGTCATCTTGCAGGAGGGTCTGTAAGCAAGTTTGATTTCCCAGTACACGCATCCCGTCCGAAACGGTTTTCTCCCCGCCAAGCGCTCCTTCTGCTCATCCAGCAGGTGCGGAAAGTCCTTATGCGACTCTGACTACGGTGACGGTCTTTCCATCCACCGGAACGCTTAGTTCGAGCTCGGCTCGTCGTATAACCCAGGCGTTCCGAGACGAGGGTGTGCCGGCGCAGTTGAGTAGGACAATTCGTACGGTCTACCCCGTGTAGAAATGCAGAGAGAAACCCGCCCCGGTAAGCGTCTCGCTCACCGGGGCGGGTTTCGGCAGACCGACCCTGTCAGTGACCGCCAGCGATTAGAACGTGTAGTCGATACTTCCGTACCCGCGTCGGGCCCGTCGCTACCCTCGGTGTTGCCCCTTTCCGATACAACCCAACCAAGGAGCACAGAATGTCTTTCCCCGCCCCCTACACCATTGTTCGAGACTGGCTGAACGAGCGTGCCGAAGCGGGCGTTGTCCGCGCCAAGGTCGTCACCGGCGTCGCCTACAGCGACGGCGTCCTGACGGTGACCATCGAGCCGGAGAAGTTCGTTGACTTAAACGCCTGGAACTCACTGAACGAGGGCTACTCCGACTCGCTCGGCGACTTCTACGCCACGGAGCTCGGCTGGACGAATAAGCAGTCCGTCTACCTACGCGAAATGGTCACCGAATTGCGCGTCGTGACGGCAGACGGCTCGGTGCTCGAAACGGTGGACACTGCCGCCTACCAGCGGAAGAAGAACCCGCAGTTCTAGTAGCCTGACACGGACAGGCGTTTAAGCTTTACTGCTTTCTCCACACCGGAAGCTGCTCAACTCCTGCCTGGTTCAAGCAGTCCCGCACCAGCGACCTCGCGGTGTCAATGAGCGGAGCGTTCGCGGTAACACTTACCTCCGCCTCCACCGGGCTAAAGGACTCTAACGGCAGTGGGTCTTCAGAGAAGTACCTCGGATCTTTCGGCTGCCACAACACCAGCGGCTTGTCTTGGTCCCACTCGACGTTGCAACGCACGGTGTAGTCGGTGTTGCCGGTGACACCTCCGTAGTGGCGAATGAGTGCCAAGAGGTCACCCACCAAGCACGCAAACGCATGCGTGGGCACTACTGGTCCCCCGTCGAGAACGTCTCCCTGTCCAGCCGCGACAGGACGGTGACAACCCCGTTTTCGTGCAGCTCGACATACGCGAGCAATTCTTGCGTGTCGTACTGCTTTCCCGAAAACGTCCAACACTTCAAACCCCTGCGGTAATTCGAGGCAGTCGCCGGAGACACCGCCCCGTTGTATTCCAGGCGCAGCGGGTCGCCATAAGCGGCAAACCTTGCCATAATCGCGTCACGCTCAGTAACGTCGTCCTTTCTTGCCGGGTACGTCGGCACCGCAACACCGACACCCCAAAAGCCGTCACTAGACCGCTTCGCGGCCACCTTGCTATACACCTCGTCTACTTCACGGGACGAGGCTTCTTCCCGTTGAAACCGCAGCCTGTACAGGTTCGCAATCTCAGGCTCACTCAACCACTCTGAGTGACTCCCGTTACGCGTCGGAGCAGCGAGCACCGTGGCGTTTTTCTTTTCGGTGAAGTACATATGCGGCACTTGCTGACTCGCCGGCACCACGACGACGACTGCTTCGTGTTCGGGGTGCTCGACCCGGTGGAGCTCCACGCCCCGTAATGGCGGTGAAATGTAGGCGGTGGCAACAGAGCGGTAGGACTGCTCCAAGCCGGGGGAATAGTCGCCGGCGCTGACCCTTTTGCCGGCGTGGTCTTTCATGTCGGGCAGCTCACCCACGCCGTAGACAATGACCCCGCCGCCGCTGTTCGCCATAGCGCACAGGTCCTTCTTCACGTCGCTCTCAGGCCGAGTCGGCTTGCTGTCGATCTTCTCTTTGAAGTCGAGGTCTTGCCGCTCCGCAATGCGCTCCTCGACCAGCCGGTCGAGCATCTCATTTGTGAATTCGTCGGTGGGCGCTATTCCAAGGGCGGAGTGCAAGGCGGTGAACATAGGTGTCATTGTACGAAGCGGTTTCGGCGGTTCTGGCTCACATGCAACGGTCACGCAGCACGTTCAACGTCCCCGCTCCGTACCCCGCCCCGCGTCGACAACCGCTCCGGCTAACGTGTCGCACCCCGAAGCGACATTAGTACCCGCCCCGGCACCCGGGTCGAATATCGCAACGGGCCTTCGAAGCGAGCCCCACCAGGCACCGAGGCGCACCCCGGGGTGGCGGCCGTGGCGCACACCGTTTCGACTCGTCCACTCGGGACGGAAAACGAGGCAGGCACCGAGGCGGGAGTCGGTAGGCGCTGCGAGTGTTCGAGGCGGTAAGCGTGACGCAGGACGTGGCGCTTGGCGGTTCGGGTCTCGCCCCGAGGCTTCCGGTACGAGGTCCGCTTTGGGGTTTCCGTAGCGAGGTGCGTTTCGGGGCTTTCGGGACGGTGGGCGTGGCGAGGGGCGGTTCGGAGCTCGCTGCGGAGTTCGGCTCGGATCTCCGATGCGAGGTACGTTTCGGGGCGTTCGGGACGAGGGTCGAAACGGTAAGCGTGACGAGTCTGCAAGACGCGGTAGTCGTTGTTCAAAGAAGGAGACTTCCTCGGTGCGGGGTTCCGAGATGGGGTTCCGCTTCGGTTTCCGGGTCGGGGGTCGTTGCGGAGTGTGTAAGGAAGCGGCGGAAGACGTGTAAGCCGCCGTGTAAGTGGCGGCGAGTCTAGAGGTTGGGGAGTTTACTGAATACCCCGTTGTAAATGGGGCTTTCAGCAAACCTCTTAAAGTTATTCACGAAACCTCCCGCCGGCCAAAGAAAACTGGCCGAGAACGTAAAAATGACCCGCTCCGCTCGTTCGGAGGGGTCATTTTTCTCTTCTAAAACGCCGTTCCCGCTCGGGTTGTCGCGCCGGATTGTTTATGAGCGCGGACCCAGCCGCGGAAGAGTTTCCGTACTCGTTCCGAACGCGCCGGCGATGCAGGATATCGCACCGCGAGACGTGTGAGGGTCAGCTTGCCCGTGCTGCACCAGTTTCGATGGCGCGCTGCTTCAACTCAGGGGTGTACTTCGAGGGCGTATGTAGGGTTACTTTTCCAAATTCCCACCCTCCACTAAACCCGTGGCGAACCAGTATGCGCGCGTGCACTCAGAGGCTGTGGCTTCGTTCAACTGGTGGCGCGGTTTTTGCAGCGCTCCATGGCGGTCTTGTTGCTGCGATCACGCAGGACTGGCTGCGGGTAGTTGTTGGGGCCTGAACCGAGAGGGGTGCGCCCGGTCGGGGCCGTTTGGAACACTGCCGCTACGTCAGAGCCCGAAGGCTCCGCCGCTGACGAGGATCACGATGCCGAGGCCGATGAGAACGATGGGAAAGAGGATGTTCTCAAAGCGTTCGAGCACTTCCGCGATCGGGGGGCGGGTGGCGACGAACTTTGCCAGGGCCACCAAGACCGCAACGAGCGCGAGGAAGATAACGCAGTAGGCGACTACTGCGAGAGGTTCCACGCTGAGGAAGACAGGGGTGTAGACACCGATGTTGTCGCCGCCATTGGCAAAAGTGACGCCTGCGACTGTCCCTACGCCGACCTTCTTGCCGGCAACCTTGGCCTCGTCGTCATCGTCGTCATCGTCTCCGCGCCAGGCCTCCCATGCGGCCCAGAGGCCGATGCCCAGAGGGATGAGACCAAAGTATGGAATGGCTGCCGGGGGCAGAAATGCTCCGGCGCCGATGGTCACAAGGATCGCGGCGACGAGGATGCCGGCAAATCCGAGGTACTGGCCGGCCAAAATACGGGCGGTAGTGCCGCTCTGGCCTGCCCCTCGCGCGAAGAAGAGGGAGAGCACGATGATGTCGTCGATGTTGGTAGCTGCGAACAGGCCTATCGCCTGCAAGACCGTGGTGAGCATTACGCGCCCTCCCCAGCTACGTCGCATCCGGGAAGCGTGCAGGCGGGATCCATGCACGGGGCGTCTTCGTCTACTGCCAGGGTGGCATCGACCAGTGTCGTCAGTGCCTGCGCCAGGTGCGGATCGGCGATCTCGTATCGTGTCCGACGACCCTCGGGCTCGGAGACGACGATCCCACAATCGCGCAGGCATGCCAGGTGGTTGGACACATTCGAGCGTGTCAGGTCCAGAGCTCGAGCCAGTTCTGCCGGGTAAGCGGGATGGTCGAGCAGAGTCAAGATGATCCGGGATCGAGTGGGGTCGGCCAGTGCACGACCCAGGCGGTTCATCACGTCGAGACGCGAAGCAATAGTCAGCATGCACTGAACTATACAGCGAGGGCTGAACACGTCAAGTCTGATGTAGTGACGTAGCCGTTTGCGCTGCTCAGGAGACAGTGGAAGTGGCAGAGATTCCGGCAAAGTTGCGAAACAGCGTCGCCAGCTCGAGATCCAAGTTGTGCGCGAGCCTGGCATAGTTGGCGAGGTCCGTTATCAGGCGCGAAGAAGAGACCCGAACGACCGAAACTCGATGACGTCGTCGTCTTGAACCGGGAAGGGTTGACGATGGCGTTTTCGCATGCATCGTCGCCGACCAGAGCGGACTGCAATAGCTATAAGACGAAGACCCCGGGCGATCCAGACTCTCGTAGAAACCGAGACCTCGGCAGCTGAGATCAAGGAACTGAATAATCGTCGCGTTGTCGTTGACACTATGCGGTTATGGCTTGACGACGACGAGGCGTTTAGACGAACTTGTCGAGCAGGCACGGGATTTTCCGACACCGCGTTCTAAGAGGCTCCTGTTCACGGTGCCCAATCGACTAAGGTCGCGTAACCTGAGGCGAAACCCGGTGTAACTGGGGTGTAACCGTGGACCTGATATAACTGGCCAAAAAGTTTCACAAAAGCCCCGACCAGGCATTTCCCGCTTTATTGGTGCCGCTTCACTCCCCTAAGGCTGCTAATGTCAAGCCCATCGGTACTCATTCGACCGGCACTTTTAGTGTGTGGGTTTCTGGGACGGCAACATGGAAAGTTCTGGGACTGGCAGCTTCACACGCAGCGACGAGTGGTTTGAGTCCGAAGGGCTGCGCTGCGCCGCCACAGTATTCCGCCCCGAGGGTGCGCCGGGTGAGATTCCCGCAGTCGTCATGGCCCACGGCTTCGGCACCCCGCGAGCGGTTGCCCTCTACGTGTACGCCGAAGAATTCGCCCGCAATGGCTATGCGGTTGTGGTTTTCGACTACCGGCACTTCGGGGAAAGCAAAGGCGAGCCGCGCCAGCTGTTGGACACCGCTAAGCAACTCGACGATTGGCGCCGCGCGCTGGCTTACGCACGCTCGCTTGACGGGACTAACCCGGACCGGATCATTGCGTGGGGTACTTCGTTCGCTCCGCACTGCGCTCAGAGTGGCGCCACGGGCCGCGAGTGATCTCATCCGCTCCTTCACGCGACGGCCACCGCGCTACATCGACTCCGTCGGCTACCCGGGCGATACCGCCGTCATGACAGCGTCCGGGTCGATGGAGGGGCTAGACAAGATGCTCGAAACGTCGGGTCTGGAGCACGGCGAATATCCGGAGACTGTCGCCGCCCGGATCCTTGCGTGGGTCGGCTTCTACTCCCCCGGCCGAAAAGCCGCGAATATCTCCTGCCCGGTGCTGTTCCACATCATGTCGAACGATGCCGTCACCCCCACGGATGTGGCCCTGAGGGTCGCGGCGAAAGTCCCCGACGCTACCGTGCACGTGCATGAGGGAGGACACTTCGACCCCTATGTGCAGCCCCTGTTCAGCCGCATCATCGAGGAACAGGTCGCGTTTCTGCGCGAGAAGGTGCCGCCGCGCGGGGTCAACTGACTACGCCGGCGGCACGTAGATATCAGCCAAGCAGCTCGAGCACCGCCTCGCCCACACCGGTCGCGCTGGTCGGGTTCTGGCCGGTGACCAGGTTGCCGTCCACAACCACGTGCTTCGTCATCGGCACCGCGGCGGTCGTGTACTCCCCCGCCTCCGCGCTGAGCTTTTCCTCCAGGCTGAACGGAACCTCATCGGCGCGCCGAGCCAGTTTCTCCTCGGACCACGAGTAGCCGGTGACACGTCGGCCGTCGAGAAGCGATGTGCCATCTGCGAGGGTGACCTCGAGCAAACCGACCGGCCCGTGGCACACACCGGAGACGATCTTGCCCGCATCGGCGAAGTGCGCGACGGCCGCTTTCACGGGCTCGGTGGTGAAGTCGAACATCGTGCCATGGCCGCCGATCAGGTAGATGCCGGCGTAGGAATCAAGGTCCACATCGCTTATCGACGGAGTGTCGTCCAGCAGCGACATGAATTCCGGGTCCTCGTAACGCTTGTTGGTGCCACCCATCTGGATGACGGGGGTTTTGAGGCTGACCGGGTCGATCGGGATGGTGCCACCGGCGACGCTTGCGAGTTCAACCTCGTGGCCGGCTTCGGTGAGCACGTCGTAGAAGTGGGTGAACTCACCGAGCCACATGCCGGTGCGCAAACCCGAGGATTGGTAACGGTGGGCGCTGGTTGAAAGAGCGAGAATTTTCATGCCACCGTTCTACTCTCTTGCAGAGCTCCAGGTGATCACTGCGCCGGCGATGGTCACCATGGCGATGCCCGCAACCATGCGAGCGGTGAGCGCATCGCCCGCAAAAAGCCAACCCAGCAGCGAGCCGACCACCGGGTCAAGGGCAAAGAGCGTGCCGACGACCTGCGCGGAGGAATACTTGGCCGCCAGGGTGTCCGCAATGTACGGGATCACCACACCCACGACCGCTGCGAGGGTGAGCACGAGCCAGGCGTTCAGGGTGATGTGGGTCAGTTTCGGCGCGGCGAGCGGCATGGTGACAATGGCGGCGACACCGACGGAGATCACGAGGTCGCCCAAGCCACCTTCTGCCTTGCCGACGCGCTCGGCGAAGACGGTGTAGGTGGCGAAGAACGTGCCGGCGAGGAGGCCGAACATGATGCCGACGGGGTCGAGGCCCGATGATGGTCCGGCAATGAGCATGACGCCGGCGAATCCGACCAGCGCCCAGATGCGCCCGCGCCAGTGTTTGATGCCGAAGAACGAGACCAGGCAGGGACCGAGGAAGTCGAGCGTGACCGCGACGCCGAGCGGGAGGCGCTCGACGGCCGCGAAGAAGAACTGGTTCATCGCCGCCATGGCAATGCCGTAGACGGCGGCGTTGATCCAGCGCTCGCGGGTCATGACACGCAGCGAGGGCCGGAAGACGGCAAAGAGCAGCAGCGCCGCAACCGCGAGGCGGAAGGTGGAGACAGCGACGGTGCCGAGCTCCGCGAACAGCGTCGAGGAAATCACGGCCGAAGATTGGATGCCCAGCGAGCCGATCAACACGAACAGCACAGGGCGAAATGCCGAAACGTTCATCAGCGGAAGGATGTTAGCAGGGGCGTCGATAAGCAAAAGCTCTTGCTCTCACCGCAACAAGTGCGCGCGCACAGCTATTATGTATGCGGAGCTTAAGAATTCGTACCGTTAGCTGAAGAGGTGTTGCTCGATGTCCCAGGTTAAACCGGCAAAGTCGATCCGAAAGACGGTGAGCGCAACCGCCGCGGGCATCGCGATCGCGGCGGCTGCCCTGACCACCCCGACGGCGAACGCCCAGCAAGCGCCGGAGATCACCTGGGAGCAATGCCCGGTGCACGTCAGCGCGCCGAACACTCAGTGCGGCCGCATCGAGGTACCGATGCGTTACGACGACCCGGACGGGCAGAAGATTTCCGTCGGTTTCCTGAAGCGCTCGGCGGCAAACCCGGCGGCGCGCCGCGGCACCATCTTTGGCAACCCGGGCGGTCCTGGTGGCGACACCTACATGTACTTCGGCACCGCCCTCGAGTGGCCGGAAGAGATCACCAACGAGTGGGACCTTGTGACCGTGCAGTCGCGCGGCCTGCCGCACTCCACTCCGCTTGAGTGCGAGGTGGAGACCCCGCAGAACCCGATTGATGTGGCGAAGTTCCAGATTGATGCCAACCTCTCGCACGGCGGTTTCATGCGCTCCATCTGCCAGGGCGACAAGCCGGGCTATCCGGAAACCATCACCACCGAGAACCACGCCCGCGACTGGGAGATGGTGCGCCAAGCCCTTGGCCAGGAGCGCATCTCCATCATCGGCCTGTCCTACGGCACGATCCTCGGCTCCGCGTACGCCACCATGTACCCGCAGCACACCGACCGCGTCGTGCTGGACTCTGCAGCTGATCCAAACACTCAGTGGCAGCAGCTCCTCGCCGATCAGATCGGCGGTTTCGAGCGCGCATTGCACGACTACTTTGCGTGGGTCGCGGCGAACGAAGCAACCTTCGGCATGGGTGATACCCCGCTGAAGGCGTACCAGCACTGGTACAACGCGGTCGCTGCGGAAGCTGGCACTAACCCGACGGTGACTCCCCCGCCGGCGCGCATCGGCGACCTGCCTCCGGGACTGGAGTTCACCGGCCAGGCTGGTGCGGATGCAATGACCGCAACCGGCAAGGCGCGTGTTGAGGGCGAGGGCATCATCTCCCGCACCCTGAACCCGGGTTCAAACCAGATCAACTCGCCGCTTCTGCAGAACACCATTGGCATGCTGCCCCGTCCGGAGATGTGGGGTGTCATCGCGGGTCTGACCAACGGTACTGTCTCCCCCGAGGATCTGAATGGCGACAGGGAGCTCACCCCGGCGGAGATCGAGGAAGCACAGGCGCAGATGCAGGGTATTGAGCTCCTGCAGCGTGCTCAGCTGTGCAACGAGAACGTGACCCCGCCGGTGTATACCCTGCTTCCGGAGCTGTTCTGGTCGCAGGCCACCGGCAACCTGTTCACCCTGCCGTACTCCTTCATCGCATCCGGCACATACTGCTCCGGCGCAGGCCCGGTCGCGGGTGTGGCACCGATGGACGGTTCCCAGCTGCAGACCCGTCCGCTGCAGTTCAACGGCACCGGTGACCCACAGACCGTCTACGCGGGCCGCCACACCATTGCCAACGCAATGAACTCGCACCTGGTCACCGTCCACGGCCCGGGCCACGGCCACGTCGCGTTCGGCAACGATGCAGTTGACATCCAGGTGGTCAACTACCTGCGCACCGGCGAACTTGGCCCGGTCGACCAGCCCGGATACTTCGACCAGTAAAGCGCGCGCAAAATCGCCCTCTCACACAGTGTGTGGGAGGGCGTTTTTGGCGACGAGATTAAAACTCCGGCGGGATCACCATCCACGAGATGATGTAGGCGAGCACGCCCGGGAAGATGCCTGCGAGGAACAGGAAGACGAAGACCAGGCGGACCAGCGTCGGATCAACGTTGAGGTACTCGGCCAGGCCGGCGCACACGCCGCCGATCATCTTGTGGGTGACAGAACGGGTAAGGCGCTTCGGCTCCTGAGGGTCCATGTACGGGGAGTTGATGTACGGAGAAGTCATCTTCGGGTCCTTTCAACGGAGAAGTTGTTGCTAGCTCCCAATTGAACTCGCGCCTGCGACCCCCGGCAACGGGGATTGCCCTGAGTTTTACCCTGATCTCGCTCCACTTAATCGCCGTCCGCGTCAGCCACCTCAGACTGAGCAGATGCCTCGCGCACGGCGATGATGCCGGAGAAGAACTCTTCAAGCACTGGCGCGCTGGACGGCTTCATATGGTCGAACACCATGCGCCGCACTACCTCGACGTGCTCTGGCACCGCCGCTTCGAGGCGGCTAAATCCTTCATCGGTAAGGGTAACCAGGACGCCGCGGCCGTCTCCCGGGCTCGGCTCTTTGGTAACCAGCCCGCGTTTTTCCATGCGCGTTACTTGGTGCGAAGCCCTGGAGCGATCCCATTCAAGATGCATGCACAGATCGCGCAGCCGAAGCGTGCGGTTTTCCGCCTCCGAAAGCTCGACCAGAACCCCGAACTCCGAATACGACAGGTTCGAAGTCTGCTGCACCGACTCTTCGATAGCGCGTGACAGCTTCCACTGCGATGACAGCAACAGCCTCCACAGGTGCTGTTCATCGTCGTTTAACCATCGGGTCGGCGAACTCATAAGACGCAGCCTACTTGGCGGACTCATCAAAGGTTTGTAATGGGTAGCGAAAACCCTATTAAACGACATGTGCCAACAAGATCTTGCAAACGTTGCATTCTTTCTAGACCTACGCGGGACCTACGCGGGCCGAAGTTGACCTACGCCGACTTGAGCTGCGCTACTTCGCCCCCTCTTGGGGCTTCGAGGGCGACACTTGGCCCAAAGGTGTCGTAAAGCTTTGCGTTTTCAGATACCTTTATCAGGTTCCACCCAATACTTGACTCCAACGATTAGAGGCACGCGATGACCGAACTGTCCGGTACATGGACCCTTGACCCAACCCATTCCAGCGTTAACTTCATCGCTCGGCACGCGATGGTGACCAGGATCCGCGGATCGTTCCAAGATTTCAACGCAACCCTGCATATCAACCAGGACGCACCCGAAACATCCTCCGTCGATGCGTTGATCCAAATCGCCTCGGTTAACACGGGTAACGCAGACCGCGACACCCACCTGCGCAAAAACGACTTTTTCGAGGCCGACAGGTACCCCGAGGCAAGCTTCGTCTCAACGATGTTCCACGTCGATGAGAAGGGCAACGGCACTGTTGAGGGCGACATGACCATCAAAGGCATCACCAAGCCCATCATCCTCATCGTGGCAACCTTTGGCATTCAACCCGACCCGATGGGCAACACCCGTTTGGGATTTGAAGCCGCAACGACGTTTAACCGTCACGCTTTCGGCCTGGATTTCGATGCGCCCATTGAAACCGGCGGTGTGCTCATCTCCAACGAGATCAAGGTGGAAATTGAAGGCTCGGCAATCCGGACCGGGGATAGCGCAGCGGGATAAGACGAGCGCTACTGCTGGGCCAGCGTCAGCGCAAAGGCCCCGTTACCATCTGCAGGCGGCAGAAGTCCTGCCTCTTTAACACCCGCGACTCCACAAAATGACCCCACAAAATGACCCCACAAAATTAAGGAATCCGAATATGTCTCAGCTCTCCGGCACCTGGAACCTCGACCCCACATTCTCAAGCGTCGATTTCGTCCTTCGCTACGCAATGGTGAACAAGTTCCGCGGCAAGTTCACCGACTACAGCGCCACGATCGAGTTCGACCAGGAACACCCCGAGAACTCCCGCGCGCAGGCCGCAATCAAAATGGCTTCGCTCAATACGCTGCACTCCGAGCGCGACGCACACGTGCGAAATGCCGACTTCTTCGACACCGAGAACTACCCCGAGGCGACTTTCGCTTCCACCGCATTCAACGTCGATGAGCACGGCACCGGCACCGTCGACGGCGAGCTCACGCTGAAGGGCACGACCCAGCCAGTCACCTTCGAAGTAGAAACCTTCGGCATCGAAGAGGACGCGTACGGTGCGGTCCGCTTGGGTTTCCAGGCAACCACCACCATCGACCGCGCGGCCTACGGCATCGACTTCAACATGCCGATTAAGACCGGCGGTGTCATGATTTCGAACGAGATCGACATCGAAATCAACGGTTCCGCAATACGGGCTTAAGCACTCCCCGCGTTGCGGAGCTTCAATTCGTCCATGCTTAGCCGCTTTGCGGCGTTAACACGGTCGAAGCGCTGTGGAAAACAGGTGAGCACCAGCACCTGTGCCTTCTGCCCCACTTGCTCGAAGAGCACGTTCATCAGCCCCAGACGGTCGGGGTCGGTGGCGCCGAGCGCATCATCGACCACCACTGGAACGGGCGCGGTTTCACCGCTTCCGGTCACCAGATCCGCGATCGCGAAACGCGTCAGCAACGCGAGCTGCTCCTTGGTACCACCCGATAGGTCCGTGAGCGGCACCGTCACCCCATCGACGGTGCGAGCAGTGACCTCGAGCTGATCACCGAAGTTGAAATCCACAGTAGGCCCGAAAATCACGCTGGCATGCTTGCGCACCGCATCGTTGAACGGCGCGGTGTAGCGCGCACGCGCCGCGTCACGGTGAGCCACCATCGTCTCCCGTAGCAGGCGTGCGGCATCTGCGCGGCGGGTGGCGCGTTCGAGATCGCTTTCCGCCTTCTCCAACTCGGCCTCGGCGCGGTCTAACCGCTCCGCTGCACCCTCGGCCATCTCGATGCGCCCGCCAAGCTCGATCAGACGGTTCTGCGCTTGCGCGCGACGGTCCTGCAACGTCGCCACTCGGTTCTCCGCACCTCGCGCAAGCTGCTCGGCAATGTCGGGATTCGCGGCCGCCGCATCGGCAGCGAGGCTGTCGGCAACTACCTTTGCCTCCTCCACCGCTGCGCGAGCCGCCTCGAGCGCCTGGGCCAGCTCCTCAGTGGACTGCTTCTCCTCGACGGCAGCGCGTTCAGCGCGCACCGCTTCGAGCTCGTGTTCCTTGGCCTCCGCCTTCGTTTCCAGCGCGACCAGCGCCGCGTGGGCAGGGCGCTCCGCAAACGGCTTGAGCTTCGCCTCGGCAGCATCGGCCGCGGCTTCAGCCTGCGACACCGCGGTGTCGCCGTCGGCGGCGGCTAGGGCAGCCACGGATTCGTCGTCAAGCGAGAGCTCTGTTGAAGTGTGCGCGGTGAGCTGCTCGACTCGCTGAGCCAACGCGGTGCGCTCGGCGCGCAGAGTTGCGAGGTCGCTGCCGGAGAGCAGGTCTTCACGACGCCTCGTGGCAGCGGCGAGTTCCGCCGCGTGGTCCCTGTGAGCGTCGCGGGTGGCGCGCGCCTCGGCGACCGTGCCGCAGCCCACCGCCTCGAGCAACTCCTGGAGCGCGCGTTCCGCTCTCTCCACCGCCTCGTGGGAGTCGGTCGTGCCCCGAGCCGCGCGGTAAACCACGTGAAAGTCACCGAGTTGGAGTTCGGTGCCTTCGAAGACGTTGACCGCGGTGGTGCCGTTGATGTCCAGCGGCGAGCCGTCGACAGTGATCGTCGCGCGATCGGCGGAGATGTCCAGCTTGGCGGCGGCGGTGTCGCGCAGCGTGCGCTGGAGCTTCAACTCGCTCTCGGCTGCGTCGAGGGCGTTGATGTCGCTGTCCGTAACCACACGCGACGGGACGGATTCCACCAGCGCGGTGTATGCCGCGTCAGCCTCCTCGACGCGGGCAAGCAGCTCATCACGCTCGCGCAGGTGGCGGCGTGCGCGGATCAGCTCCAGCGCCTTCGCGGCTGCTTTGGCACGCTCGCGCGCGTTGTCCAACGTCTGTTTCGCGGCGTCGCGCTCTTCGGTGAGCTGTGCAACCCTCGCCTGCTCAGCATCGCGGGCCTCCCGCGCCTGCTCGGCATCGGCGCGCAGCGATTCCGCCTCGGCCTCGGTGGCCGAAACCCGCGCCACCAGCGCCTCCCGCGCTTCAAGGTCGTTTTCCGCCCGCTCGAAGTTCACCCGCGCCTGCGCGAGCTGCTGGCCCGCCTGCTGCGCCTTGTCCCGCAACTGCGCGGCCTCACCCGCCGCCCGGGCGAGCTCTACGGCCTCTTCCTCCGCTCCCGGCAGCTCGGCATCCACCCGGCGGATCTCCTCCTGCCTGCGGGCATGCTCGTCGACGTACCCAGCCAACGCGCCGACCTGCTGCCTCGCACCCTCGGCGGCCTCGCGCGCAGCCTCCACCGCGGCGAACAACGCCTGGTAATCCGCCTTCGGTTTGCCGGTCTTCGGCTGGAAGTAGCGCCTGTACTCCTTCTCCACCGCGGCCATGAGTTCGGTGTCTTCCTCGCCTACCGCCTCAGAGCCAGACGCCGCCTGCAGCGCCGTCGAAATCGAGCTCACACCAGCCGCCTGCGCGCCCGCCTCAAGTTCGCCCTGGCGCAAGAACAGCAGCTCCGCAAGCTCCCGGTCGAGGTTCGCGCTCAAGATCGCCTCAAGCTGCGCCTCCGCTTCCTCGCCGGTGTACTGCGCGCGCGTCGGCGCAGTCACGGACAACTCGGACACAGGCTTTTTCAACCACCGCTTCCGAATCCGAAACGTCGTCTGCCCCACCGTCGCCGTCAGCGCGACCTCCGGACCCTCGTCGCGACCAGCCGGCGCGCACGCCTTGACCTCCTGGCGCTTACTCTTCGCCGGCCACCGCAACACCAGAGTGATCGCGTCGAGGATCGTGGACTTGCCCGCCTCATTGTTGCCCTCGATGATGATCACGCCCGTCTCGGGCAGATCATCCATCTCCAGGTGCTCGATTGCGCGGAAGTTGTCAATCACCACCGAATGAATCCGCATCGCCTACTCCGCCTCCTTCGACAGCCGGAACAGCAAGTTCACCGCATCACGCGCCGTCGGATCGCCCGCCGCATCGCCGTTGCTCGCTGCCTGCGCCACCAGTTCATGCATCGCGTCGCGCGCATAACCCGCTAGCGGCAGCTGCTCCAGCTCCGCATCATTCGGCGCCAAGTGCAGGCTGGTCAGCCGCTCGTGCGGGTACAGCGCCGCGAACACCGGCTCCAGCTCAGCCAGCTCGCGCTCGAGCTTCTGCGTCGCCTCCAACCCCAGCGTGCCGGCAATCGCGTACTTAATCACCGTCCGGTCCTTATCCCGGTACGCCTTCAGCTCCTCCACCAACCGGTCCACATCCGCCTCATCAGCCACATCCCAGCTCAGGGCTTCAAAGGTCCACGCCCCCGTCGGCACTCGCTCCACCTGTACGGTCGAAACAAGCTTTTGCTTATCGACGCTCACGACCAACGCATTGCCCGAATCCACCTCTCCCCCTTTAGCCCCGGGAGATCGGTCGAAGTAATCGGTGGTTTCCGGGGAACCCGAGAACCAGACCCGCTCGCTCGAGCCAAGCGCTTGGGTGGAGTGCGTGTCGCCGAGGGCGACGTAGTCCAAGGTGCCGTCGATAAGCGCACGCTCCAGCTTGCCCAAGTCGATGAGTGCTTCGGTGTCCTCGTCGCCGTAGCCTTCGACCTGGCCGTGGCCAACCAGGATCCGGACGTTCTCGGTGGGCCCGAGGTCGCGGATGGCCCGCGCGCAGAGGTCCTCGTTAGCGTGCTTGGTCACCAGCGGGGCGGCGACGATCTCGACGCCTTCGCGCACCGTGAACGGCCCCGCGCAGTCGAGCACCGTGACGTTGTCGATGTCCTTGGTGCGGGCGAAAATCGAGTCGGCGACCAGCGGGTCATGGTTGCCCGGCAGCAGGTAGACCGGCACCGGGAGTTTGCGCAGCGTCTCCAGCGCGCGGCCGAGCGTTTCCTTCGACAGCGAGTTGTGCTCGAAGACATCGCCGGCGACCACAATGAACTCCGCACCGTGCTCGGTCGCGAGCTCACCGAGCTTTTCGACGGCCCGGAGCCGCGCGTCACTGAACCGCGACTGCGCCTCGGCGCTCAAAAACTTGCGCGTCATGCCGATCTGGAAATCGGAGGTGTGGATGAACGTGACCATGGTGTGCTCCTTGGTGTACTCCTCGCCTATTCCTGGTCTATTCCTCGACCAGCATGTCGTAGAGGTCTTCGATGTCGGAGACGGCGTGTAAGAGGTCGATGTTGGTGAACGACACGGTTTCCATCGCGTGGCGCAGCAGGTCCGAGTCTGAATCATCGATCATCGGGGCGATCTTCGGCGTGGGCAGCGCCGGCAGTTCGCGCCCGGACCAGAAGTACTCCGAACCCGCGCTCGCGTTTTCCTGCGCGGTGGTGTGCGCCGAGTCGCGCACAGAGTCCTCGAACACCGCCATGGACAGGCTCCGGATCGCGAACACGGTGCCCGGGTCGGCGTCGATCTGCTTGGCCGCCTCCTCCGCGAGCGCCACGGCGTGCTTGCACACGTCGGCGCTGTCCGGGCAGTCGCAGAAGAACTTGAACTCTTCCGGCGTGGCCGCGAGCAGCACATCGAGCACGGAGTCGGGGAATTCGCCGGCCCGGGCCCGCTTGCTGGCGCTGGCGCTGCGCGCCATCTCGCTCATCGCGCGGCGCAGTTCCTGCGGCGTGCGCATGGGCAGGGTGAACCCGGTGTAGAACGGCTCGTTCTGGCTGCCCACCACCGAGGCTTCCATCCCGCCGGGGCGCACCCGCAAGTCGGTGACGTGGCGCTGCTGCGCATACTGGTGGCCCCGCTTGGCGCGGCCGATATCGGTGCGGCGCACCGCGGCGTTGAGCACCCGCATCGCGGCCTGGGACTTGCTCACCGTCGGCGGCACCGTCTGCGGCCCGCCGGTCTCTGCGGCGGTGGCCACGCGCTTGCGCGCGCCGAAGTTGGCGTAGATGACGTTGTCTTCGCTGGGGCGTTTTGGTCGCTGGCTACTCATCCTGCCCCCTGTAACTGATCAAACGCGCGAGATCTTCCTTGTCCAGCTCGGTGATCCACCCTTCGCCCTCGCCGACAACGGTGCCGGCAAGGTGCATCTTGCCGTCGAGCACATCCTGAATGCGCTCCTCCATCGTGCCGCGGGTGATCATCTTGTACACCGTGACGTCTTTGTCCTGGCCGATGCGGAACGCGCGATCCGTTGCCTGATTTTCCACCGCCGGGTTCCACCAGCGGTCCATATGCACCACGATCGATGCCGCGGTGAGGTTCAACCCGGTGCCCCCGGCTTTGAGGCTGAGCAGCATCGCGGGCGGGCCGTCGTCACGCTGGAAGCGCTCCACCATCGCATCGCGCGCGGATTTGCCCACCCCGCCGTGCAGGAACGGGATCTGCTCGCCGTAGCGTTGGCTCAGGTACGGCTGCAAAATGTCGCCGAACGCCTTGTACTGCGTGAAGATGAGCACGCGGCGCTCCGTCGCAATCGCCTGGTCGAGGATCTCTACGAGCTTTTCCACCTTGCCGGAACGGTGCACGCCGTTGACGGTCACCGGCGACGCATCGCCGAGAAAGTGCGCGGGGTGGTTGCACACCTGCTTGATGCGCGTGATCATCGCCAAAATCAGCCCCTTGCGCGCCATGCCTTGGCGGCGCTCCAGCTCGCCCTCGGTCTCCTTCACCAGCGCGGTGTAGAGCGCCGCCTGCTCCGGCGTCATGTCGACGGCGACGACGTGCTCGGCCTTGTCCGGCAAATCGTCGATAATCGCCGGA
This sequence comes from Corynebacterium glaucum, assembly GCF_002287505.1. GTDB lineage: Bacteria > Actinomycetota > Actinomycetes > Mycobacteriales > Mycobacteriaceae > Corynebacterium > Corynebacterium glaucum. Next base: position 1,015,296 of record NZ_CP019688.1, on the reverse strand, counting down.
TCCGACTTCAACCTGCGCAGAATAAATGGCGAGGTGAGACGCTGCAGGCGCTCACTCATCTCCACCGCCAACGCATCCTGGCCGCCGCGCTCAATCGCCTTGGCAAAGTGGTTGCGGAAAAACGCCTGCGTGCCCAGCATCCCCGGGTTCACAAAGTCCAGCAGGCTGCGCAGCTCAGACAGCTTGTTCTCAATCGGGGTGCCGGTCAGCGCAATGCGGTGGCGGGCCGGCAAGGCTCGCACGCTTTTCGACGACTGCGTACCAACGTTCTTAATCGCCTGCGCCTCATCCAGCACCACATGGTCCCAGCGCACGTGGGCTAAGTCTTTATGGTCGCGGTTGATGATGCCGTAGGACGTGACCACCAGATCCGCCTCCTCGCAGGACTGCATGAGCTCGAACCCGTGCAGGCGGCCTGGGCCGTGGTGCACGACGACCTGCATACCCGGGGTGAACCGGCCGGCCTCGCGCGCCCAGTTACCCACCACCGAGGTCGGCGCAACCACCAAAGTCGGGCCGGTGCGCACACCCTGCTCCGCCTCGACGGCCAGCAGGGTGAGCAGCTGCAGCGTCTTGCCCAGGCCCATGTCATCGGCGAGCACCGCGCCGAGGTTGTTGCGGGACATGAAAAACAGCCAGTCCACGCCGCGGCGCTGGTACTCGCGCAGATCCGCCTGCACCGTGTTCGGAATGTCCACACGTTCCGGGGCCGGCCGGTCGGTGCCGCCGACCAGCGAGGTGAACCACGTGGAACCCGTGAACTCGATGGGGGCGGCATCGGTCGTTTCAGATTCCAGGGCAAGCTGGCGCAGCTCGTCTGCCGTGACGGCGCCGGTAACACCTGCGGCGCCCGCCAGTTCGTCGTCAAGCAATTGCTCATATGCCTCGCGCAACTCCTTGGCCTTGGCTGCGAGCACTGGGGCGTCATCGCTGCCGGCGGCTTCGGCGAGCGCGGCGCGCGATTCGGCCGCCTCAACGTCGCGCTTGGCTGTCTCCAGCGACTTCTCCTGGAGTTTCTGCATGTATTTGCGCGTGCGGGCGAGCTGCGTGGTGTCGGCGAGCACCCACTCGTCGCGTAGCTTGACCAGGCCCGTCTTGGAGTTGACCAACTGCTCCATCTCGGCGTCGGTGAGCTCGATGTCGCCGACGGAGAGGCGCCAGTTGTACTCCAGTAGCGTGCCGAAACCGAGGTGCGTGACGGTCGAGGAGTCGTACGGGTTGGAGTGCTCGGCGACGGCCAGCTTCGCGGTGGTTTCGGCGTGCGACCAGGCGCGCGGCAGCATCACCGCGAAACCGGCGCTGCGCAGGCGGGCAGCCTCGGTGTCGGCGAAGCGCACGATCTCTTCGGTGGTGAGGTACAGGTCCCAGTCACCTTCATCGAACGGGCGGGGCACGGAGCTTGGGCGCGGGTGTCGCGAGGGGTCGGCAAGCGAAGTCGCGTTGATGGCGCGGAACAGCTCCTCGCGCAGCTTCTGCGCCGTCTGGCCGTCGTAGTCGTGCTGGCGCACCGGGCGCGGGGCGTCGGAACCGGAGCGGACGTTGACGCGCACGGGCCAGATCGCCGCGTCTTCGTCGACCGGGGCGTCGCTGCCATCCTGGTCAGCCGACGCTTCGGGGTCGGCGGGCTCGTCGGCGATAAAGACCAGTTGCAGGTTCACCGCGGTGATGGAGCCGTTCCAATCCGCCACCCGGCGCGACAGCGAGGCGTTGCCGCGGCGCAGCGGTTCTCCGTTGACCAGCGAGTTGATGAAGTCGTGGCGCCCGTAGGGCCGCGAGGTATCGGCCGCGCCGGCGTTTCGGAGGCGATAGGAGGTGATCCAGTGAACCAGCGTCTTGGCCATGTCCTCGCTCAAGCCCGGGTTGTTGGCCACGAGCACGCCGGGCGCGGCGGCGGTCATTTCAGCGAGCCAGCCGCGCTCTTCTACCCCGGTGCCCAGCTGCCACTGCGCGTACCACTGGTGGTCCCGCATCGGCACGTGAATGGTCACACGTCCCGCCTTAACGAACCGGCCAAGGCCTTGGAACATCCGCAGCAGCCACTTCAAATCCGGCGCGATCGCGTCGCGCTGCTCCTGGGTCGCCGCCGGGATGGGCGCGTCGATGGACGCGAGCGACGAAAGGAATTGCACTGTTTCGTCCGGTGCGAGCGCCGCCGTGGGCGCGGTGAGTTGCACCGATTTCCCTTTCGGAGTCTGGAGCGTGATGCGGCTGCGGTGGCGGAAACGTGAGCCGTCGATAAGCGAATGGACGACCGGTGGAAAGGTCCCCTCCGGAACCTTCTCCAATGTGAGAATCCGGTGGCCTTCGACCTGCTCAACCCACAGGTTGAGGCCGGACTCTGGCAACCAGAGGCCGTGCAGCAGGTAATTATGCATACCCCTCCTTATACCACCCACCCCCGACATGATCGTGTTCAAAGTCCAAACGCACGTTCACAGCCAGCGCGTAGTTTACAGTGTGGCCAGATGGATATCTGCGCAAGTAGAAGCAAGTAGAAGGAGGAAAAGATGTCCGAGAACTTTTGGCTCGTGCTGGCCATTGTGCTGTACTTCGGCGTCATGGTCGCAATCGGGTTCTACTCCTGGTTGCAAACGAAGAAGTACGACGATTACGTGTTGGCCGACCGCGGCCTGCACCCCATGGTGGCCGGGTTGTCTGCCGGCGCCTCGGACATGTCCGGCTGGCTGCTGATGGGTCTGCCCGGCGCGCTGTTCGTCTCCGGCATGAGCGAGCTGTGGATTGTTGTCGGCCTGTTCATCGGCACCTGGGCGAACTGGAAATTGGTCGCCCCGCGCCTGCGCGCGTACACCGAGGTGGCCAACGACTCGATTACGCTGCCGAGCTTCTTTGAAAACCGCACCCACGACACCTCGCGTGTGCTGCGCGTAGCAGCCGCGGTGATCATCATCTTCTTCTTCACCTTCTACGTCTCCTCCGGCATGGTCTCCGGCGGGCGCTACTACGAATCCACCTTCGGCGGCGACTACCTGACCGGCATGCTCATCGTCGGCTCGATCACAGTGCTCTACACCTTCATCGGCGGGTTCCTCGCTGTGTCCTATACCGACGTGGTGCAAGGTGCGCTGATGTTCCTCGCGCTGATCATCGTGCCCGTGATGGCGCTCTTCGCGGTCGACGACCCCGGCTCGCTGTTCTCCTACGCCACCTCGAACCCGTACGGACCGTGGCCGGAGGGCAACCCGTCCTACTTCAACATGGTCGCTGGGGTGTCGGTGGCCACCATCATCGGCAACCTGGCGTGGGGTCTGGGCTACTTCGGTCAGCCTCACATTGTCACCCGTTTCATGGCGCTGCGCTCCCCCGCCGAGGCGAAAGCTGGCCGCCGCACCGGAATGATCTGGGTGGCGATTTGCTACCTTGGCGGGATCTTTACCGCGCTGGTGTCCACCGTGTACTTCGGCACCACGCAGGCGAGCGTGACCGACCAAACCGGCTTTGAAACCATCTTCCTCGACCTGTCGCGCCTGCTGTTCCACCCGCTGATCGCCGGCATCATCCTCACCGCCGTGCTGGCCGCGATCATGTCCACTATGTCGTCGCAGCTGCTGATCACCTCGACGGCGCTGATTGAGGACCTCTACCGCATCTTCAACAAGACCCCGAGCCAGACCACCCTGCTGGTGCTCTCGCGCACCATGGTCGTGGTCGTTGCGGTGGTGGCCATGCTCATGGCCTTCAACCCGTCTGACACCATCCTGGGCCTGGTCGGCTTCGCGTGGGCAGGGTTCGGTGCGGCCTTCGGCCCGGTGGTACTTGCCGCACTTTACTGGCGGCGCCTCACCGCCCCCGGTGCCATCACCGGCATGATCGTCGGAGCCGTGACCGTCTTTATCTGGGGCACCTTCTACGGCGACATCATCTACGAGCTCGTGCCGGGCTTCATCCTGGCCACCATCGCGATGGTGGCGGTCTCGCTGATGACGAAGCCGAAGCCGGGGGTCGAGGCCGAGTTTGACCGCGCTGTAGCCGTCACCGACTACGCCATGGCACACCCGGAGGCGACGTTCGAGCAGTCGATGAAGCAGGCCGCAAAGTCATAGCTCAACGACGGAACCCGCACCTCGCTTTCGGAGTCAAATCTGCATGGATTGGTTCCGCCTCTACCTCGCGGTGCTCACGGTCGCCACAGTTGCCATCGCCCCATTCCCCTTGGGGCTTTTGCTTATCGACGCCCCCTTGCAACCCACTCGCTTCACCGTGACCGGCTACGACCGGGAGGCGCATTTTGGCACGTGGGTGTCAGTCGCTGGTACGCAATGCACCTCGCGCGAACTCGCGTTGGCCGACGCCTGGAGCGCCCAGTGCGATATGCCCTACGCACACTGGGACGCCGCCCCGATCTCGGATCCCTATACCGGCGATCCGCTGCTGCCCACCGATGTTGAGCTGGACCACCTCTACCCGCTCAGCGCCGCATGGGACATGGGCGCGCACTCGTGGAACCAAGAAAAGCGAGTGGCGTTTGCCAACGATCCGCTGAACCTAATTGTGACCTCATCGAAGGCGAATCAGGCGAAGTCCGACATGCTTCCCGCCGAGTGGATGCCTCCGGCCTGGCGGGCACACTGTGCCTATTCGCGCAGACTCGGCGCGGTGGCGGAGAAATACGGACTGCCACTCACGCGCGACGACTACCGAGTCATGCGCCGGTCCTGCTCAGGCGCGCGGGGGCTGGTCTCGGCGCGTGAACTCTGAGGTTCACACACATGTCACGTACAGTGATGTCACATGAACACAATCTTCATCTTCCTCCACGTCGCGGCGGCGATTGTCCTGCTCGGCCCGGTCGTTGTTGCCACTTCGATGTTCCCGGCCGAGGCGGATAAGTCCCGCGTCGGCGGCGAGGAGGCCACCGGTCGCGCATCGGTGCTGCACCGCATCACCAAGACCTACGGCATGCTCTCCGCGCTCGTGCCGCTGCTCGGCGGCGTGGTCATGGCGTTTGACTGGGACCTCTACAGCAGCAACTACTGGCTGCACACCGCAATCATCCTGTCCGTGATCGCCTGGGCGATCCTGTTCTTCATGGTCATCCCGCAGCAGCGCAAGATGATGGGCTCCCTCGGCGCGCTCGATCCGGCCGACGCCGACCCGGCTGACAGGACCGGCAACTTCGAGAAGTCCAAGGCGAAGGCCGCTGCCGGCGCGGGCATTTTCAACCTGATGTGGTTCCTCACCCTGATCCTGATGTTCCTGCCGAGCCCGGATGCAGGCGCATCTTCAGATTCGACCACTTCGGCGACCACCGCGTCTGAGACCGTCGCCACCACCGCAGCTACTACCGCTACCCAGTAGCGCCCCGCGATTCCGCCCCGCGGAAATTCGGCCCCGCGGAATCGGCTAGCAGGCGCAAGAAACGCTCCCCTCCTACGCACTAAGCGTTGGAAGGGAGCGTTTGTGTTTTCGCACCCACGAGTTTCGGTACCCGCGTCAAGTGAACCCGAGCTACCTGGCTAAGCAGCGGGCCGAAATGTAGCCCTCAAGAAAATCGTCTCAGAAAACCCCAGTTCAGCTGTGGCTCATGAGACGGTTGTGACCGAGCCGCCGCTGAGGTCTACATTTTGAGGTCTACAACCCCCGGCTGAGGTCTACAAGCCGAGGGCTAGGCGATTTAGTCGCGGTCCCAGCGGCCACCACGGCCGCCGCGGTCCCCGCCTCGGCCGCCGCGATCACGGTCACGATCACGGTCGCGGTTGTAGCCGCCGCGGCCACCACGATCGTCGCGGTCGCGTCCGCCGCGGAACCCGCCACGATCACCGCGTCCACGTCCGCCCCGATCGCGCGGCGGCGCACCGTGGTCGCGCTGAATGTTGATCAGCTGACCGGAAATGCGGGTGTCTTCGAGGCGATTCAGCACGCCCTTGTCCAAGCCCTTCGGCAGCTCTACCAGCGTGAAGTCGCTGCCGATGGTGATGCGACCGAAGTCCTTCGCGCTCAAACCACCCTCGTTGGCAATCGCACCGACAATGGCACCCGGGCGCACGTGCTGGCGCTTGCCCACGTCAAGGCGGTAGGTGTCAAAGTTCTCGTTGTCGCTGTGCTCGAAACGCCCGCGTCCGCCGCGATCATCACGGTCACGTCTGCGCCCGCCACGGTCTTCGCGGTCGAAGCGGTCACGCCCACGCCCGCCGCGCTCACGGTCGCGTCGATCGCGCTTGTCTTTCGGCGGCTCCTTCATGAAGAACTCGTCGCCGGACTGCGCCTGGATCGCCAGCGCGGCTGCGATGTCGTCCATCGCCACGTTGTTGGCCGCAGAGTAATCGCGCACCATCTGCTTGAACACGTCCAGCTGGGACGCCTCAAGTGAACCCGTAATCGAGTCCATGAACTTGCCCTTGCGCGCCTCGTTGACCTCATCGACGGTCGGCAGATCCATCTCTTCGATCTTCGCGTTGGTCACGCGCTCAATAGAGCGCAGCATGCGACGCTCACGCGGGGTGACAAACAGAATCGCCTCACCAGTACGACCAGCACGACCAGTACGGCCAATGCGGTGCACATAAGACTCGGTGTCGTTCGGAATGTCGTAGTTCAGCACGTGGCTGATGCGCTCCACATCCAAACCACGCGCGGCGACGTCGGTAGCTACCAAGATGTCCAACCGGCCGTCGCGAAGCTGATCCACTGTGCGCTCACGCTGCGCCTGCGGAATATCGCCGTTGATCGCGGCGGCAGAGAACCCGCGGTCGCGCAGCTGCTCCGCAACCTCTTCTGTCTCGTGCTTGGTGCGCACAAACACGATCATTGCCTCGAAGTCGGTGACTTCAAGGATGCGCGTGATCGCGTCCAGCTTGTTGCGGTGCGCCGTGTACAGGTAACGCTGCGTGATGTTGGTGTTGGTGCGGGTCTCGCTCTTCACCGTCACCTCAACCGGGTCGTTGAGGTAGTCGCGCGAGATGCGGCGGATCGCGTTCGGCATCGTCGCCGAGAACAGCGCCACCTGCTTCTCATCAGGCGTGTCCTCGAGGATGCGCTCCACGTCTTCCTGGAAGCCCATGTTCAGCATCTCGTCGGCCTCGTCCAGCACCAGGAAGCGCAGGTTGGAAATGTCCAGCGAGCCCTTCTCCAGGTGGTCGATCACGCGGCCCGGCGTACCCACGATCACCTGCGCGCCGCGGCGCAGGCCAGAAAGCTGAATCCCGTACGCCTGGCCACCGTAGATCGGCAGGATCGACACCCCGCCCAGGTGGTCTGCAAACGACTGGAAAGAATCAGACACCTGCAGCGCCAGCTCACGAGTCGGCGCCAGCACAAGCGCCTGCGGGTGGCGCGCACCGGTGTCGATTTGCGAGAGCACCGGCAACGCAAACGCCGCCGTCTTACCCGTACCCGTCTGCGCAAGGCCAACCACGTCGCGGCCTTCCATCAGGTGCGGAATCGTCTGTGCCTGAATCGGCGACGGCTTCTCAAAGCCCACTTGCTTCACCGCGTCCACCACGCGCTCGGGCAGGCCCAGCTCGGCGAACGGGTACACAGCCTCAGGTTCAGCTGCTGCTTCAGTTTCAGTTTCGGTGGCCGCGGTTTCTAATTTCTCCGCAGCGCCGGTCTCATCAGCATCTCCCGCATCCCTGGTGTCCTCACCTGCGGCCGATTCGGCCACGACATCCTGCGGGGTTTCCTGATTTTCCGACATGTTCACGTCCGGCTCGTTCTCGCCGCCGGTGGCGTTTTCGGAAATGTTCATTGCCCACCAACCCTACGTGAACATCCCTCCAACCTGTTAAAAGGAGCTTTTCGCTTATCGACGGCCCGTCCAACGCCCCCACCAACCCCAACCGAGCGCACCAATTTGCCGCGTAGGTCAGGCGCTGTGTACGAGCACCGCTTGATATCCCGCGGGAGGTTGTGGCTCCACTAGTCCCCACACTGTTTTCACGGCCGAGTCACGGGGGATATCCTCGAAGCGGTTCACATCGATGGACAGGTAAAAGAGCAAAGGTTTGGAAGCAATGACCACTCCCCCGCCCGAAGGTTCTGCAGTGTCGGCCGCTGAATCGGCCGCCCACCCACAACGGCGGGGGCTGTCCCACCGACATATTCACTTCATCGCGCTGGGGTCGGCGATTGGTACCGGTCTGTTCTACGGGTCCGCCGGGGCGATTCAAGCAGCTGGCCCGTCCGTTTTGCTGGTGTACCTGTTCGGCGGCGCGGTCGTGTACTTCATGCTCCGCGCCCTGGGCGAGATGTCGGTGCGCCACCCCGTGCGGGGCTCATTTGCGGTGTACTGCCGCGAGCACCTCGGGGGTCTGGGCGGCTACATCACAGGCTGGATGTTCGCCTTCGAAATGATGATTGTGTGTCTCGCTGACCTCACCGCCATTGGCATCTACATGAAGTTCTGGTTTCCCACCACGCCGGCGTGGGTCTGGATCTCCGTGACACTGCTCATCATTGGCGCAGCCAACCTCGCATCGGTGCGGTGGTTCGGTGAACTCGAGTTCGCCTTCACCCTGATCAAGGTCGCAGCCGTTGTCGGCATGATTGTCGGCGGCGCAGCAATCCTGGCGTTCAACCTCGGCGAGAACCCCGAGTTGACGGGCATCAGCAACCTGTGGAGCCACGGCGGCTTCTTCCCCAATGGCTTCGAGGGGATGATCGCGTCGTTCATCCTCGTACTATTCGCATTCGGCGGCACCGAGATCATTGGCGTTGCCGGCACGGAAGCCGACGACCCGGACAGCTCAATCCCCCGTGCAGTGAACACCGTGCCTGCACGAATCCTCATCTTCTACGTGCTGGCCATCCTCATCATCCTCATGCTCAACCCGTGGCCCACCATCGACGGCGAAGAGAGCCCCTTCGTCCAGATCTTCAGCACGCTCGGCGTGAGCTGGGCGGCGGGGCTCCTCAACGTCGTCGTCATCACGGCAGCGCTTTCCGCGATCAACGCTGACCTCTTCGGTACCGGGCGAGTGCTCACTGGTCTGGCCAAGGAGGGCCTCGCACCGAAGGCGATGGCCAAGACCGTCCGCGACATCCCGGTGATGACCACGATCAGTTTGCTCGTCGTGCTCATCGTTGGGGTCGTGCTCAACGCGATCTTCCCAAACGTCTTTGAGACCATCGCAGCCTTGGCCACCTTCGCTACAGTCTTCGTCTGGCTAATGATCCTGCTCGCACACGTCGCCTCCCGCCGCCACATGACCCCCAACGAGGTACAGGCCCTGCGTTTTCCCGTACCCTTCTGGCCCTACGGGCAGTACTTCGCTATCGCATTCATCCTCTTCACCTTCGGCATCATGGTCTGGCAACCGCGCTACCACCTCGCGTTGGCTGTCGGTGTCGGATTCTTGACCGTGATGACGGTGCTCTACTACGCGTCAGGGCGTCCTCAAGCAATTGCTTCAGCCCACTCCCCCTACGACCGCAAGTAACCTCGATCACGAACCACCCGGCTACCCGGCGAAGGTATGACCAAAGTGGGACAATGGGTGGTGTCAGAAGCCATCGAGCGCTATTGAAAAACGCAGAAGGGATCTCGCCATGCCAGGCATCGACGCAAATCCGAACAACCTCCCAGTCACCCCCGGCACCAAGGTCGTCCTCATCGGCGCAGGTGCTGTCGGCATCGCGTACGCGTACGCTCTGCTGAACCAGGGCCTGACCGATCACCTGGCGATCATCGACCTGAACGAGGAGCTCACCTGGGCGCAGGCTGAGGACCTCTCCCACTCCGTGCCGTACTCCGGCCACAACATCGATGTCACCGTTGGCACCTACGAAGACTGCCGCGACGCCGCAATGGTGGTCAACTGCGCTGGTGTTGCGCAGCGCGAGGGTGAGACCCGCCTCGACCTGGTGGCACGCAACGTGAAGATTTTCGAGTCCATCAACAACGAGGTCATGGCCAACGGCTTCAACGGCATCTACCTCGTCGCAACCAACCCGGTCGACGTGCTCACCTACGTCACCTGGAAGCAGACCGGTCTGCCGTCGAGCCAGGTCATCGGCTCCGGCACCGTGCTGGATACCGCGCGCTGGCGCCACAACCTGGGCAAGCGCTTCGACCTCGCGCCGTCGGCGGTGCACAACTACATCATCGGCGAGCACGGCGACTCCGAGCTTCCGGTCATCTCCACCGGCACCGTCGCCGGTGTCCCGCTGCACGCGATGCTGGAGAAGGAGGCCGAGACCAACCCGGGCATCTACGACGAAATCGACGAGATGTTCGTGAAGACCCGCGACGCCGCCTACGACATCATCAAGCGCAAGGGCAACACCTCCTTCGGCATCGGCTCCGCACTCGCCCGCATCACCAAGGCGATCCTGCGCAACGAGGATGTCGCTCTGCCGATCTCCGCGCTGCTCCAGGGCGAGTACGCGCGCGAGGACATCTACATCGGCACCCCGACCGTCCTCAACCGCAACGGCGTGCGCAACGTTGTCGAGCTGCGCCTCTCCGAGGACGAGTTCGCAAAGTTTGACAAGTCCGCTTCCACCCTGCGCGAGGTCATCGAGAGCACTGGGCTGACAGACTAAGGAGCTTTTGCTTCACGACGGGTGGTTGCTCCTCCGCGCGGTTTAGTACAACCAGTGCCCTGTAAGAGGAACGTACTTACCGGGCGGGATCCGCCACGTATTCGACCTGCACCGCGGCTTGAAAGGGTATAGAGACTTTTAGTCCGGTAATATTTTTCGGGCCGCAGTTCACGGGAGGAATTATGTCCAGAATGAAGACTCTGAGCTTCTTCAATAACAAGGGCGGGGTAGGCAAGACCACCCTATCTACCAACGTTGCGTATAACTTTGCTAAACGCGGTTATCGGGTTCTCTTTGTAGACTGCGATCCACAGTGCAATGCCACACAACTGCTGCTTAGTGAAGCACAGACCCGCGAGATCTACGATGGCGGCACCGATCCCGAGGTGGCGCTGCGCGAATCTCTTTCCAAATCCGTTTACGGTCTCTTTATTCCGCTGCGTGAGGGCGAGCCTGAGATCGACGACAATCTTCCGATCTATCGTTCAGAACGTTTCAACATTGATGTACTTGCGGGGCACACGTCTCTCTCTCAGATCGAAGACGTCATGTCCGCGGCTTGGCAGATGGCCTTAAGTCGAGAAACTGCTGCCTTTCGGCGCGTGCACTGGGCGGGACAACTCGTTACTGCGATGGAGGACAAAGACCGGTACGACATCATCATGTTTGATGTCGGCCCAAGCCTTGGACCGTTCAACAGGACGGTGCTGCTGGGTTGCGATGCTTTTGTGACACCCACTGCGACTGACCTTTTCAGCTACCACGCTTTTGGAAATCTTGCCCGATGGTTCGATGCCTGGGTAACGGAGTACTCCGAAATGGCGGAAGGCAACATCGAAGCGTGGCGGAGATTCAGCCCGAGTTACGAGAAGAAAGCTCGAAATCTCCGGCTGCCGGGTCACGGAGGAAGTCAGCTGAACTACCTGGGCTACACGACACTTGAGTACGTCAAGAAAAAAGCAAACGGTCAAGAGCAGCTTGTAGGCGCCTTTGAACGATTCCGTGACAAATTCGGTGATGAAGCTCTACGAATCGGACAAGCACTGAGCCAGCAAGACTCGGAGTACCTTCTCGGGCATGTTCCACACATGCACTCCATGCCTGCTACTGCTCAAGATGTCCACGCGCCGATCGCAGAACTCACATCAAACGATGGGGTGAAAGGCGCACAAACTACCCAGAGAGACAACTACGCGAACAAGATAAAGGACGTCTCGGTCGCGGTGCACGACAGGCTGTTCGCTACGGATACGACTGCGCCAGTAGCTTCCGAGCGGTAACGGACCCGAACTCCCCCACTTCCGCGGCGAAGGTCTCGTCGTGGCAGGTCATGATGATCGCCTGGCCGTTTGCGAGTGCGTCGGCGATGAGGGCGTGGGCACGCTCGCGGCCGGGGGCGTCGAGGCCGACGTTGGGCTCATCGAGGAGTACGAGCTGGCGGCCTTGGGCGAAGACCTGGGCGAGCTGCACGAGGCGCAAATGCGCGGCCGGCAGATCGATCGGGTGGGAGTCCGGATCAAAGGCGATGCCGGGAAGCGAGCCGGCCGGTTCTGCGAGACGCGCTAGTGCTTCGTCTGAATCGACGAAGGCGCGCACCGTTGATTCCGCAAGTTGGTCGGCTGCACGTTGGAGCGCAAGCGACACGGTGATGCCGTGGGTCTTCTCTAGGCCCGGATTGCCGTCGAGGCCAGCGAGCGCGCGAAGCAGGGTTGTCTTGCCGGCGCCGTTCGCACCGCGGAGCCACACCACCTCACCGGGACGCGCGACTAGGTGGATCGGGCCTGCGGTGAAGACCGGTTCTTCCGCGCCGCGGAATTGCCACCACTTCCGCTTCTTACCGCCGCGGGTCGCGGCCACCTCCCCGAGGTCGAGCGCGGGAAGAACCGGCGGCGTGACTTTAGCGGGCAAGACCGGTGCGGTTGGGGGTTGGGTATGGGGTTGCAACGAGGCGTCGATAAGCGTGAACTGCTCCCCTGCCATACGGGGGCGGGTGCCAAGCAGGACCAGCTTGGAGGGAAGCGACCTGAGGAGCGTGGCGATGCGGGCGGCGGAGTTCGGGTCGAGACCGGCGAAGGGGTCGTCGAGTACGAGGATTTCGGGCTCGAGGATGGCGACGGCGGCGATGGCGAGGCGGCGGGTTTGGCCGCCGGAGAGTTTGGTGGGGTTGTGCTCGGCGAGCTCGGCAAGGCCGGCGGCGGCGAGGATGGCTTCGCAGCGTGCCTGCATTTCTTCGCGGGGCACGCCGTGTTGCTCGAGGCCGATGGCGACCTCTTCGATGACGGTGTCGCGCAGGAAGGTGATGTGGGCGATGGGGTCTTGGCCGACCACGGCGGCGTGGGGCCAGGTCTCGTGAATCTGGTTGGCCAAGGTGGTCAGGCCGGAGCCAGAGTTGCCGATGATCTCGACGGTGTCGTGGCGCTCGAGGGCTTCGATGAGCGGAGTTAGATCCATATGACCACCGCAATGCAGATGATTGGGAGCAGCCAGCGGATCGCGCGCTGGAGCTTGGAGTCGTGCACGGGACGCAGCACGGTGCGGCGGCCCTCAAGGTTGTAGCCTGCGGTTTCCAGCGCGCGGCCGCGTGATGCGGCCTGGGTGAGCAGCTCGGTGAGCACCGGCATAGCCAGGTTGGGCACCACCGTCTTGACGGTGATCGGGCGAGCCTTGAGTGCGTTCGCGTCGCGGGTGATGCTGACGCGCTGCGCGCCTTGAGGAAACAGCTGCAGCGTTGAACCAGCCAGGTAGCTCAATCGGTTTCCGCTGCGCAGAATTTGCAGAGCTTTGGTCAGCTCGGTGATGCGGATGAACGTGCCTGCGGAGAGGACGCAGGACATCAGCGCGATGAATCGGAGACCCAGTTCACCGGCGACAAGCAGTCCGTCGGCGGTGATCAGCGGGGCGATCCGCTGTTCGCCGTATGGGGCGTGGATGAGCATCATCGACAGCAGTACCGGAACCGCAAGCGCAGCGACGGCGATGATGAGGGAGGCGTTGCGGGTCTTCGCGGTGCCGATCACCAGCGCGGTAACAATGATCGCCGCCGAGGCCACCGGTGTGTTGATCCCCATTACGAGGATCCAGCCGGAGGCCGCGACGGCGAGCGCGGTGAGCGGGTTGACCACTGGCAGCAGTTCGAGGACTTAACCAGTGGCGGCGATGGCGCCCTTCGAACCCAAACCTTCGCGCGGGGCGAAGGCGTTGACAGTTTTGTTGGGCAGTGCCTTCACGGTGAAGTAACCGATGAGCATCACGATGACCTTGTCAATCGGGTCAGAGATGAACGCCTGGGTGGTTACAGACGCGATCAAGGACTGGCCCATCTCACGGAACAGGCTCACCAGCGCACCCGTACCCACACCGGCGGTGCCGCCGTACACAAACGCGGCGACCGGCGCTGCCACAGCGCCACCGATAAGACCCAGGATCAAGCCGTAGAGGATCACGGTGCCGACATTTTTGAACGCGTGGAACTTGTGAATGAACAGCCCGGACAGGTACCCAACCAGCGCCGCACCCGCGGCGAACGGCAGCGCCGCCGGGGTGAGCAGGCCCCACACAACGTTGTTCAACGCGCCGGTGGTCATGCCGGCCACGGGTCCGGCGAGGGCCGCGACAATGACGGTACCGATAGTGTCCAGGTACAGCGGTAGGCCGATCGATCCGACAATCTGGCCGATGAGTGAGTTGAAAATCATCGCAATCGGGATCAGACCCAGCGTGCGCGCGGGCAGCACCGGGATGGTGGCAATAAGCAACAGCACGGTGCCGATGCCGTAACCGGCCAAGGTGATGAGGCCCTGGGTCGAATCAGTGACGTTCTCCCACTCGGTCGGACGAGCGAGCACCACGTAGAGCCAGGTAGCGGCGATCACCGCTGCGCCGGTGAGCACAAGCACACGGCGGGCCGGGGTCCATTCGGCGCCGGCAGTACCAACAGCGCCTGCAGGGGTGGAAATGTGTGACATGAAAACTCCGTAGCGATGAATCGGAACGACAGCAACGCACCCACGCGCCTATGTCACCTCGGTCGCGCGGGCGTACTGATCTGGCAGTGTAGCAGCGCGAAGCCTAGTCCTCCGCCTTGCGGTGGTAGCCGGCCGCCAACCCGGCATCGCCGGCGGCGAATTGTGCGTGGATCTCGCAGGCGCGCTCGAACTCCGCCCACGCCCCCGCCACGTCGGCCTGCTCAACCACGCGCGCGTTGGGTTCGCGCTCCCACATCCCCCGCAAGTCGGCGGCCACGGTGCCTCGCAGGAGTGCGGAGGTGGGCTCGACGTCGAGCGTCGTTAAGCAAACTGTGCTCTCGACCTTGTCCAGTGCGATGAGCACGGTGAGCAAGTCGTGGATCTGTGCGCGGTAGCCCTCCCCTACCTCCTGGTGAAACTCGAAGTAGAACCGGGTGATTTCCGCAAGGTTTGCGGCAATCGGAGCTTGCCCAAGCTTATCGACGACCCCTTGCAACCGCCTCGGTTCAAGCAACATCTGTTCCGTGGCGTTGAGCGGGCAAAGGGTGATCGGGGTGCGCGCGATGTTAAAGACCTCGGCGGCGGCGTGCGGGTCGACCCAGAAGTTCCACTCCGCGGTGGGCGTGGTGTTGCCGGGATAGTTCACCGCCCCGCCCATGGCCGTGATGTGCCGCAGCGCGTGGAAGTGCTGCGGGTGCAGGCGAGCGAAGGCGGCGAGGTTGGTCATGGGCCCGGTGACGATGAGGTGGAGGTCCTCCGTGCCGCGCTCGATGGCGTCGATCCAGAGCAGGTCCCAGTCGGTATCGACGTGGCGCTGCGGCGCGGTGATGTAGCCCAGGCCCGTCTCTCCGTGGGTTTCGGGCGTGGTGGTCAGCTCGACCTCGAGCGGACCCGGCACACCGGCAGCGATCGGCACCGTGGTCAGGCCGCATTGGGCCAGCACGAAGGCGGCGTTTTGCGCGCACTGCTCCGCCTCGACGTTGCCGGCGGTGGTAGTAACGCAATCCAGCTCGAGCTCGCCCGCGTGGTTGGCGGCGGCGAGGTAGATCAAGGCGTAGGTGTCGTCGATGCCGGGGTCGCAGTCAAAGATGACGCGGGTCATTTCGCTCCTTTGGTCGAGTTGGTCGCGGTCTCTTTGCCCAGGATGGCGAAGGTGACAAGCGAGATGCCGAGCAGCGCGCCGCAGAGACCAAAGGCGGCGCCGAAGCCAGCGACCTCGGCGACCCAGCCCACCAGGATCGGGGCGAGGATTTGGCCCGCGTCCTGCGTCATTTGGAACGTGGAAAGCACTTTGCCGCCAGAGCGTTCGTTGCCGATGATGTCCGCCAGCGCCGCCTGCGTCGACGGGGCCATCAGCCCGGAGCCGACGCCCGCGATCATCGATAGGATCATTAGCGGCCAGAAGCTGGTGGCCATGCCGAACACGCCGGTCGCCGCGGCGCAGACGATAAGCCCGATGAGAATCATCGGGCGGCGGCCGTGCTGGTCTGACAGGCGGCCGGAGAACTGCAGCATGATCGCCATGCCGAGGGCGAACGCCGTGAGCGCCAGCCCGGACTCGGCGGCACCTTGCTCAAAGATCGCGGCAGCGAACAGCGGCAGGATGGCCACTCGCGTACCCATGTTTACAAACCCATTGCTAAACGACGTCGCGAGCAAGGCCTTGTACGTGGGCTGCCGCCACGCGGCGGCGAGCTGCATTGGCGGTTTGTTCGGCGGCAGTGTCTTGCCGCTGTGGCGGCTGTGGGTAAACAGCCACACCACAAACGCCGCGAGCCCCACGCCGATGCCGTAGACGGCAAACGGGATGCGGTACCCCAGAAAGGACAGCGCCGCGCCGATGATGGGGCCGAAGATGTTGCCCAACAGGAAGGATGTGGCGTAGAGGGCGTTCGCACGCCCGCGTATCGACGGATGCGTAACGCGCACAATCAGTGCCTGCGCCGACAGGGTGAACATGGTGGAGCCAAACCCGGCGATGAAGCGCAGGAGCAAAATGTGCCAATAGGCCTGAGCAAACGCCACGAAGAAGGTGGCCACCGCGACGATGAAGAGGCCGGTGAGATAGACCGGGCGCGAGCCGAGTTTGTCGATGAGAATGCCCGCGCCCGGCGCACCGAGCAGTCGCGCAAGTGCGAACGCGGAAATGACCGCGCCGGCAGCGGCCATGGACACGTTGAAGCTGGAGGCGAACTGCGGGAGTACCGGGGCGATAAGGCCGTATCCCAGCGCAATGATGAACGCCGCAGCCACCAAAACCCAGATCGCGCGGGGGATCTCGGGTTTGGCGGCGAGCGCAGGTGCAGTTGTCATATCGCAGTTCACAGTAGTCCCAACTGGGGCGAACGTCCGATTCGAGCAGTATTAGAACACGTGTTCTATATTTTGCGCCACCTTGTCGAACCTGCGTTCTAGCATGCAGAGCATGTTCAACACTTCAGCAACCACTCCAATCACCACGCCCACCGCTCTTGCCAACGACATTTTGACCCGCTCCCCCGAAACCGTCGACGCACTCCACGCGATCATGCACCACCCGCGTTCGCTGTCCCGCCCTTCAGCCACCTGGCGCCCGCCGGTGAAGACGCTCCCCCGCAC
The DNA here is from genome assembly GCF_002287505.1 of Corynebacterium glaucum. GTDB lineage: Bacteria > Actinomycetota > Actinomycetes > Mycobacteriales > Mycobacteriaceae > Corynebacterium > Corynebacterium glaucum. The sequence continues at coordinate 998,233 of NZ_CP019688.1, read as the reverse complement.
CGGCGGAAGCGAACAGCTCACCGCCGCGGTTACGCGCCGGCGAGTTGGACCTCGGGCACGCGCCCGGATCCGCGGATACGGGCAAACGCAGGTGCCCGCCTACCTGATTGAGCTGCGCATCACCGACCCATCAGGGCTTCCGGTCGATCGCCGGGTCGCCGAGGCGTGGGTGCGCGCACTGGTGCCGGATGAGGCGATTGAAGCCGTTCACGAACTGCCGGCGACACGAGCCGCCAACTATGTGTGGCTGGTGGACGGGCAGTTCAATCCAATCGAGTCGCCGTCGTCAATGTTCGAGGGACTCGTCGCCGCGTAGCCCTGTTGCTGCGTAGCCCTGTTGGGGCTTAGCGCAGTTAAACCTCGTCTACTAAACCTCGTCTTCGTTATCGATGGCGTCGTCCGGGTCAATGCCTGTTGGCCCGTCAACACCGTCGGCGCTTGCTTCTTCGGAATCCGTGATCACCCGGCTGCCAGCGCCGCGTGCGTCGTCAGCGTCGGCGTCGGGGTCGGGGTCGGCGGCGGTGACGGTTTCGGGGTCGTCATCCTCGCTATCGTCCTCGTAATCGTCCTCGTCTTCGTCGTCATCGTCATCGCGACCGAAGATGTCGTAGACGTCGGGCTCGTCGAAGTCGTCATCGATCGGGAGGAGTTGCGATTCCCAATCCTCCGCCTGATCCGCGGCGAGCGAGAGAACCTCGAAGAGGCGGTCAAAGTCCGTGAACTGACCAAGGTCCAGCACCTCGGAATCATCCACCACTTCGTTGTGGATGGCCTGGAACAGGCGGACACGGTCCTCGTCGGTCAGCTCGGCGTCGCCGTCGGACTCCCACAGCTCGCCGATCGCCTCATCCATCATGTCCTCGTAGGAGTCAGACAGAGCGACGAACTCGACCTTCGCGCACGGCACGCCATCGACAACCTCCACGAGCACCTGCAGCTCCGCGTTCTCGCCGATTTCGGCACGCACCATCTGCGGGTTGACGCTGTCCTGGAAGAACTCGAGATCAACAATGCGCTCGTCGGTGCCCTCGAGGAGGTCGCGCAGGACGGTGAGCACCTGGTCGGTTGCCATGTGGTCAGCGACGGTCTGGACCGCATCCTCTGCGGAAAAGACCACAGAGACCAAAACAGCCTCGAACTCGTCGTCATCTTCATCGACATCAGCCGCCGCGACGTAGACGTTGGCCGCGGGAAGATGCGGGTCGATCTCAACAAACTGGATCTCCACGTCGGCCGTGATCGGAACGAACATGGTCTCGTCATGCACGCGCGATTCAATACCCTCGCGGTCCAGGGCGGCGGCGATGTCCTCAAAGAAGCTCATGATTGTCTGCCCTGCCTTCCTTCCTCAGCTTACCCACGAACTTTACGTCAGGCTTGAACTAGCCTAGCCAGGAAACCAGCGACAGGTGTGCCAACTGGAAAAATGCTCAACGCTTAATCGCCGACTCGGTCGCCTGTCAACGTTTCCAGCACGTCAAAGCCGAAAAACTCGGCAAGCGGCTCCATGAGATCGGCGCGATTGTTGCCCCACTCCCGCATGTCGAATCCTTCCCAAGCGCGCCGCTGATCCGCCTTTGGGTCCAGCTCCACGTACGGCTCGCTGTCGAAGACGACGGTGGCTCGCCCAGGCCGCTCCTCGTCGCGGAACCCGTAGGCTGGCCAACCCTCTCCCGGTTGGCCGGAGTGGAAGAAAGAGCCCCAGTGATACTGCATTATCCGGCTGACTTCCTCGAAGCCCTCCTTCGACCCGAACCGATCGATCTTGGACGCGCGGGTGGAGTTCGGATCACCGAACACTGCGACCAAATCGGAGGTGTGCATCGCGCCAAGGCCGAGCTTGCGCATCGTGGCAGACGCATATTCAAAGCGGTACATCCAGGTCGGCGCGACGCGGCGGTGAGAGGTTGCCAGCATCACCGACGGCGCCCAGAACACCGCATCGGCGATCAGGTCAGCGAAGTCCGCGCGGCCACCCACATAGCCGTATGCCTCGAGCACTTGGTGAGCATTGTCGGGGTCGTACACGTCCAGTGCCCGGCGCGCGGCGCGCTGACGCTGACCTGTGGTTTGATACATCGTCTTGGCAAAGCTGGCTTCGTCCGAGTTGGTGCCGATGATCAGCGGCACCGGCGCCTGATCGCCGTTCTCGAAGATGTCGATCGGATGCTGCGGCAGCGTCACACTATCCACGGTCGGCATGAAGCTTGTGTTGAACTGCACCAGCTCTTTGCCGTTGAGCAGCATTGACTGCCCCGTGCGCACGAGGTCCTCTGCATCGGCGGCACGCAGGTCCTCCAGGGTGGAAAGCCGAGACATCCCCATACCGTCGAGAAGCTGGCGCACCCACATCGATGCCTGGACGCGCGAGTGCACCGACGCGCTCGGCGGCGATTGCGCGATGCCGCCGTGGAATAACCCGCGCGCGGCCGGGGCGCACATGAGGTGGGTCACCGCTGCGCCACCAGCAGATTCACCCATGATGGTCACCCGGTTCGGATCACCACCGAAGTTGGCGATGTTGTCGCGCACCCACTCGAGCGACTGGATCTGATCCCAGATCGCAGGGTTTGCCACGCAGTCGTCGCCGATCGAGCGGAAATCGAGATAGCCCAGTACGCCGAGGCGGAAGTTCACCGAAACGTAAACAATGTCGGTCGCCTGCGCCAGAAAGTGCCCGCGAAGCACCTTCTCATTGCTTGCGCCGGTGACAAACGTGCCGCCGTGGAAGTACACCACCACCGGAAGTTCGTCGTCAGTGTCGGGGCGCACAATGTCCAAGGTGAGGCAGTCTTCCGTGCCGTAGACGGCGTCGCGCCAACTGAACACGCCCTGCATCGCGGGCGGAGCGAACCTGGATGCGTCACGCACTCCCTGCCACGGTTCCGCCGGACGCGGGACGCGAAAGCGGTGCTCCCCCGCCGTCGTTGCGCCGTACGGCACACCACGCCACGTACGGACCCCGGTGCGAGAATGGATGATGCCGCCGACGGTGCCCGCGGTGGTGGGCACTTCGAGGTGGGGGGCATCAGACATGCCCTATAGCGTAGCTCTAAAGATTACAATTCAATCTCTGCTGCAATGGGGCGGACTGTGCATCCGCTGAGGAGTTCGCGATGCCCCGTACACTGATGCCACCCCATCTAAGGAGAAATCTGCACATGTTTGGACGCTCCAAAGGCGACACCAATAGCGACCACGCTGCACTCGATACCCGCGAGGAAACGCCGCAGGAAATCATCACAGACGTTTTGTCTTCCGATCCTGCACGTTTGCAGGAAGAAGCGGGCATGATCGGCCGGGCGTTCATCAGTGCCGTCGATACTGCTGTGCATCTGCAGACTGGCACGATCCGGGCTTACGTGAACTGGCTCCGCCGCCAGAACCCGGATGCTTCGCCCGAGGAGATCCAGCAGATCATGGCGAAGCACTTCCGTAACACCGTCACCGGAACCGGCGCTGGTGCGGGGGCCGCGGCCGCAGTGCCAGGCGTCGGCATTGTCACCGGCTCCATGGCAATCGCCGGCGAGTCGGTGCTGTTTCTCGACCTCGCCGCGTTCTACACCGTCGCCTCCGCGTACCTGCGCGGCATCGACGTCAAGGATTCTGAACAGCGCCGCGCGATTGTGCTCACCACACTCATGGGCACGCAGGGCTTGGCCATCGTTGAAACATTGCTTGGAGACGAAGCCTCGGACGCGCCCTCCCGCAGCATGCTGGCGAGGTTTTCTGGCCCGACGCTGCAAGAAGCGAACAGCATCCTGACGCGATTCGCCATGCGCTCCATGGGCCGGGGTCTGCGCCGCGCCTGGTTTGGCAAGCTGCTGCCACTGGGCATCGGAGCAATCGCCGGCACCGCGGCGAACCGCAAGCTTGCAGACATCGTGCTCTCCAACACCGCCGACACCCTCGGGCCAGCACCTGCCCGGTTCATTGAGCCGCTGCCCACCAAGGAAGAGGAATCTGCCGAGGAGCAAGAGGTAGAGGCAAAGCTCTCCACCAACCCGCGCGAGTTCGCTGCCTGGATCATGCAGGTGTTCAACCGCGACACCGGTGACGCCGATGACACCGCCAACAGCGACACCGACACCGACACCGACACCGACACCGAGACCGCCGAAGGCAACTCGAAGCGTCGGGGAATACTCGGCCTCGGCAAGCGCTCCGCTGGTACAAACGAGGACAAGTCAAACCGTCGCGATGAGAAATAGCGGACTGAAGGAGATGCATCATGACCACCGAGAAGAACTCCGGCCTCGACCCTGAGCTCGAGCGCGAGATCGCAGAGAAGGAAAAGTCGATGGACACCGACACCTTTGACAGCGACGAGGAAGAACGCAGCAAGATGCGCCGCATCTTTGCCAACAGCAAGGCCAACAGCGAGGCGAGGGCGAAAGAAAACGACACCGACACCGAGTAATCCGCCTACCCGGCGGGGTCCGCGCACACTGCTCTCCCGTGCACTGAGAGCCAACGCGGGCCCCGCCGTCGCCGCGTTTGCAGCCGCGGGCTTAAGCGCCATCCTGCAAACGTCCATGCCTGCGCTCACCGGCCGCGCGATCGACATCGCCACCGGCGAATCCGCAGGCGATGTCACCCACATCGTGTGGCTCATGGTTGCCGTCGCTTTGGCCACGTACGCGTTCAACTTTGTCCGGCGCTTCACCTCCGGCCGTCTCGCATCCAATTCGCAGCACTGGCTGCGCGTCGAGCTGCTGCGCACCCTCCACCGCCTCGATGGCCCCGCGCAGGACACCATCGTCGCCGGCCAAATCGTCTCGCGCTCGATCACAGACCTCAACCAGTTCCACATGGTGCTTGGATCTGCGCCGATGCTGTTCACACGCGCGCTTCAACTCGGCCTCACTCTCGCGGTCATGTTCGCCATGGACATCCCGCTCACGTTGATGTCGCTGGCGCTGCTGCCGCTCATCCTCTTCGAAGCCAACCGCTCGCGCCGCTTCCTTTACGCCGCCACCTGGGTCAACCAGCAAACGGCCGCGGATCTCACCCAACACGTTGAAGAAACCGTCTCCGGTGTCCGCGTTGTCAAAGCCTTCGGACAGGAACAGCGCGAGATCGACACCCTCGACCGCCTCGGCCGTGACCTCTACGCGGTCAAAATGCGCACCGCGAAACTCACCGCCCGCTTCCAGCCGCTCCTCGCGCAGCTGCCAAAAGTCGCCCTCGTTGTCACCATCGTCGCCGGCGGCATCACCGCCATCCAAGGCGGCATCAGCATCGGCGCGTTCGTCGCGTTCACCGCGTACCTCACGTCGATGACGTCTCAGCTCGCAATGCTCACCAACCAGTACGTGCGCATTCACATGGGCATGAGCTCCATCGATCGCCTCGACGATGTCCTGCACCTCGCCCCCGAGCACTCCCCCGCCACCGCCGAAGCGCCCACCGGCCCTGCCGGCATCGCCTTCGACTCGGTCGACTTCACCACCGACGGCCATCAGGTCCTCAACAACTTCAGCCTCGGCATCGTCCCCGGCGAATCCGTCGCCATCGTCGGCCCGCCCGGCGCAGGCAAAACCATGGCAGTCCAGCTCGCCGGAGGGTTCTACAGCCCGGATCGCGGGAGCATTTCGCTTATCGACGCCTCGTCCAACCGCATCCCCTACCCCGAACTGACACCAACCGGCATCCGTAGCAAGATCACGTGTGTCTTCGACGAGGCGTTCCTCTTCTCCGCCTCCGTCTTCGACAACATCGCGCTCGGCGCCGACCCCGAGCTCACCGGAGACGCGCTCGATGCCGCCGTGCGCGAAGCAGCGCGCCTCGCCTGCGCGGACGAGTTCATCGACCGCCTGCCCGACGGCTACGCGACCGAGGTCGGCGAACGAGGACTGACACTTTCCGGCGGCCAGCGCCAACGCCTCGCCCTTGCCCGCGCACTCATCTCGCAACCCCCGGTACTCGTGCTCGACGACGCGACCTCAGCCATCGACGCTGAAACCGAAGCCGTCATCCTCGCAAACCTCCGCTCCCATCTCGACGGCGTCACCGTGATCGCGGTGGCGCACCGCCAGTCCACGGTCGACCTCGCCGACCGGGTCGTGGTCATGGACGCCGGCCGCGTCATGGCGGACGGGCCTCGCGACACCATCGTCGAAACGCCCGCGTACACCGACCTCATGGACCCGGACGCGACCTCGCACATCAGAACCAGCTCAGGTGTGCAACCGGCCCCCACCCATGAGGCTCTCTGGCCCGCCATCGAAACCTCTGAGACCCACCACGTCCTCGCACCCCAGGGCCACGGCGGCGGTGGCGGCGGTGGCGGCGGTGGCGGCGGTGGCGGCGGTGGCGGCGGTGGCGGCGGCGGCGGCGGCCACAACGCCCCGATCAGCGCCACCCCGGAACTCCTCGCCCGCGTCGATGCCCTGCCCAACGCCACCGAGCGCCCCGACCTCGCCGAAGCCACACTCACACGCCTGCGCACCCCGTCGAGCGAGTTCCAGGTGTCCAGCCTCTTCAAGGCGGTGCGCGGCCTCATCGCCGCCACGGTCGCGCTGCTCATCGTCGGCGTCGTCGCCGACCTCGCATTCCCCACCCTGATTCGCGCCGCCATCGACGGCGGCATCGAGCCGCGCAACTCCGACGCCCTTATCACCGTGGGCGCGATCGCGCTCGCAGTGGTGCTCATCGCCTGGGCGGCCGAAGCGACGATGACTGTCCTGTCCGCCCGCGCCGGCGAGCGCCTCCTCTACGGCTTACGCCTGCGCAGCTACGCCCACCTGCAGCAACTGGGCCTGAGCTACTTCGAATCGCGCCTCAGCGGCAAGATCATCACGCGCATGACCACGGACATCGACACGCTGTCGTCGTTTCTCCAAACCGGCCTCGCCCAAGCCATCGTCGCCGCGGGCAGCCTCGTCGGCGTCACCGTGATGCTCGTCGCCACCGACACGCAGCTCACCCTCGTTGCGCTCATCGCGGTGCCGGTCATCATCGCCGCAACCGCGATCTTCCGGCGCTTCTCCAAACGCTTCTACACTGAAGCACGCCAGCAGATCTCCATCGTCAACGGCGAGTTCGCCGAACTCATCGGCGGCATCCGCGTCACCCAGATGCACCGCGCCGAAGCCCCGGCAGAGGCCCGCTTCGACGAGATGTCCGACACCTACCGCCGCTTACGCATGCGCACCGTGACGCTGATGGGACTCTACTTCCCCGGCATGCAAGCGATCAGCCAGATCATGACGGCCGCCGTCATCGGCGTCGGCGCGGGCCGCGTCGCCAACGGCGACCTCTCGGTCGGCGTGCTCGTCGCGTTCACCATGTACCTCGGCCAGCTCTACGGCCCAATCCAGCAGCTCGGCCAGATCTTCGACTCGTGGCAGCAAGCCCAGGTCAGCTTCGAGCGCATCACGGAACTGCTCGCAGAGCGCACCACAGTCCCGGATACAGGCACGAAGCCGCAGGCACGGCAGGCAGCCAAGGGAGCTCTTTCGCTTGAGGACGTCAGCTTCGCCTACCGCACAGACGGCACCCGCACCGAGAACGTGATTGAGGACATGCGCTTACCCCTCGCGCCCGGCGAGACGGTTGCGCTGGTGGGTCCCACCGGGGCGGGTAAATCGAGCGTCGTCAAGCTACTTGCGAGGTTCTACGACCCGACCGATGGTGAGGTGACTGCCTCGGGGACGAGTGTGGCTGAGTTTCCTTTGACCGAGTGGCGCCGGGCGCTGGCGCAGGTGCCGCAAGAGTCCTACCTGTTCGAGGGCACGGTGGCTGAGAACATTGCGTACGGGGTGCCGGGGGCGAGCGAGGCCGAGATTGAGGCCTCGGTGGCGCGCATAGGGGCCTTGGATGTGATCGCCGCGATTCCCGGCGGGTTCAACGCGCGCGTCGGCGGGCGGGGCCGGGGCTTGAGCTCCGGGCAGCGGCAGATCATCGCGTTGGCGCGCGCGGAGATGCTGGAGCCGGATGTGGTGTTGCTGGATGAGGCGACGGCTACCCTCGACCCGGCGACCGAGGCCGCGGTGCTCAACGCCGCCGATTCCGCCACCGCCGGGCGCACTTCAGTCATTGTCGCGCACCGCTTAGCGACGGCTGCGCGAGCGGACCGCATCGTGGTCATTGACAGCGGTCGTATCGTGGAAGACGGCACCCACGAGCAGCTGAAGAATGCGGGCGGAAGGTACGCCGCAATGTGGGCTGCACACCGCTAACCACCATCATCGGGGGTAGCCACAACCCCTCATCGTGAGTTATTGCTACCTATCGTCCCGTTGTCGTGGTTGTTTCATTACCATTGAAACGACGAACGTTCATAGATCAAGGAAGGCGATCACCTGCCGTGAGCAGCGATAACACATTCGGCCAAAACAGCTGGCTGGTCGACGAGATGTTCCAGCAATTCCAGAAGGATCCGAGCTCCGTGGACCAGGAGTGGCGCGAACTTTTTGAGCAGCAGGGCGCACCGAGTACGGCGAAGGGTGGTCCCGCTAGCCCCAAGGCTGAGCAGGTAGCTGCTTCCGACACCGGTACCGGCAAGACCGCCGCTGCGAAGACCGACGAAAAGGTTGCTCGCACCACCGCCGCACCGAGCCAGGACGGTCGCGAGACCAAGGTCGACTCCGCCGCCAAGGCCGCCGCGAAGCAGAAGACTTCGGTGCTGCCGAAGCCGAAGAAGTCGCCGCTGGACAACATCTCCAGCGTCTCCTACGAGCCGGGCGAGACCCTGCTCAAGGGCGCGTTAAAGGCGATTGCGAAGAACATGAACGAGTCGCTCGAGGTGCCGACCGCGACCACCGTGCGCGACATGCCGGTCAAGCTCATGTTTGAAAACCGCGCGCTGGTCAACGACCACCTCAAGCGCACCCGCGGCGGAAAAATCTCGTTTACCCACATCATCGGTTACGCGATTGTCCAGGCCACCAAGCTGCACCCGGACATGAACGAAAACTACCGCGAGGAAGAGAAGAAGTCCTTCGCCGTCCAGCCGGAGCACATCAACCTCGGCCTGGCGATCGACCTGCCGCAGAAGGACGGCTCCCGCTCCCTGGTCGTTGCGGCCATCAAGGAGTGCGAGACCCTCAACTTCGAGCAGTTCGTCCGCGCCTACGAGGACATCGTGGACCGCGCGCGCGACGGCAAGCTCACCATGGATGACTTCTCCGGCGTGACCATCCAGCTGACCAACCCGGGCGGCATCGGCACCCGACACTCCATTCCGCGCCTGACCAAGGGCCAGGGCACCATCGTCGGTGTCGGCGCGATGGACTACCCGGCGGAGTTCGCCGGCGCTTCCGAGGACCGCCTCGCCGAGCTCGGCGTGGGCAAGCTGGTCACCCTCACCTCCACCTACGACCACCGCGTCATCCAGGGTGCGGAGTCCGGTGAGTTCCTGCGCGACATCTCCCAGTTGCTTATCGACGACAAGTTCTGGGACGAGATCTTCGAAGCAATGGAGATCCCCTACGCTCCGCTTCGCTGGGCGCAGGACCTGCCGAACACGGGTGTGAACAAAGACACCCGCGTGATGCAGCTTATCCAGGCTTACCGCTCCCGCGGCCACCTGATTGCGGACACCAACCCGCTGAAGTGGCACCAGCCAGGTTTGCCGAAGCCGGACTCGCGTGACCTGCTCATTGAGACCCACGGTTTGACCATCTGGGATCTCGACCGCACCTTCCACGTCGGTGGTTTCGGCGGCAAGGAGCAGATGACGCTACGCGAGGTGCTCACCCGCCTGCGCGCTGCGTACACCTTGAAGGTGGGTGCGGAGTTCACCCACATCATGGACCGCGACGAGCGCGAGTGGCTGCTCGACCGCATCGAGGCCGGCATGCCGAAGCCGACCCACGCCGAGCAGAAGTACATCCTGCAGAAGCTCAACGCTGCTGAAGCCTTCGAGAACTTCCTGCAGACGAAGTACCTGGGCCAGAAGCGCTTCTCGCTTGAGGGCGCTGAGACCTTGATCCCGCTCATGGATGCCGTGATTGACACCGCCGCAGGCCAAGGCCTCGACGAGGTTGTCATCGGCATGCCGCACCGCGGGCGCCTGAACGTGCTGTTCAACATCGTGGGCAAGCCGGTTGCCACCATCTTCAACGAGTTTGAGGGCAACTTCAAGGCCGCTCAGCAGGGTGGCTCCGGCGACGTGAAGTACCACCTCGGTTTCGAGGGCCAGCACATTCAGATGTTCGGCGACGGCGAGATCAAGGTCTCCCTGGCCGCCAACCCGTCCCACCTCGAGGCCGTCGACCCGGTCCTGGTGGGCATGGCGCGCGCAAAGACCGACCTGCTCAAGCACGAGCAAGGCCGCGAGGACTACCCGGTTGTGCCGATCATGCTGCACGGTGACGCGTCGTTCACCGGCCTGGGCGTGGTTCAGGAGACCCTGAACCTGTCGCGCTTGCCGGGCTACGCTGTCGGCGGCACCGTCCACGTCGTGGTGAACAACCAGATCGGTTTCACCACCACCCCGGACTCCGGCCGTTCCTCCTTCTACGCCACCGATCTGGCAAAGGGTTTCGACTGCCCGGTCTTCCACGTCAACGGCGACGACCCGGAAGCCGCTGCATGGGTTGCCCAGCTGGCCACCGAGTACCGCCGCGAGTTTGGCAAGGACGTCTTCATCGACCTGATCTGCTACCGCCTGCGCGGCCACAACGAGGCTGACGACCCGACGGTGACCCAGCCGATCATGTACGACCGCATTGAGTCGCACCCGTCCGTGCGTACCCGTTACACCAACGACCTCATCGGCCGCGGCGACATCACCGAGGAAGAAGCAGAGATCGCAGCACAGGATTTCCTGGACCAGCTGGACTCGGTCTTCTCCGATGTGAAGTCCACCGAGGGTAAGCCGAGCGAGCAGACCGGCATCACCGAGGCGCAGGAGCTCACTCGCGGCCTGGATACCTCCATCAGCGAGGAGCAGTTCAAGCGCCTGGCGGAGACCTACGCCAACCTGCCGGAGGACTTCACTCCGAACAAGCGCCTCAAGAACGTGCTGAAGAACCGCGGCGGTTCGCTGGAGAACGGCGGCATCGACTGGGGCTGGGGCGAGCTGCTCGCCTACGGCTCCCTGGCCGAGGAGGGCAAGTACGTCCGCCTCATCGGCGAGGACTCCCAGCGCGGTACCTTCACCCAGCGCCACGCGGTGCTCTACAACCCGGACAACGGCGAGGCGTTCAATCCGCTGGATCACAACGCAGTTGAGGCCGAAAACGGCGGCCGCTTCGAGGTCTACAACTCCGCCCTGACCGAGTTCGCAGGCCTGGGCTTCGAGTACGGCTACACCATTGCCAACCGCGATGCCGTAGTGGCCTGGGAGGCGCAGTTCGGCGACTTCGCCAACGGTGCGCAGACCATTATCGACGAGTACATCTCCTCCGGCGAGACCAAGTGGGGCGAGCTTTCGAGCCTGACCATGCTGCTGCCGCACGGTTACGAGGGACAGGGACCCGACCACTCGTCGGCACGCATTGAGCGCTACCTCCAGCTTGTGGCTGAGGGCTCGATGACCATTGCCCAGCCGTCGACCCCGGCGAACCACTTCCACCTTCTGCGCCGCCAGGCGCTCGGTGAGATGCGTCGCCCGCTGATCGTCTTCACTCCGAAGTCGATGCTGCGCAACAAGGCCGCGGTTTCCCAGCCGGCCGACTTCATCGAGACAGACCGCTTCGAGTCCGTTATTGATGACCCGAACTTTGTCTCCCGCGGCAACAAGAAGGTCAACGGCGCGGACTTTGACAACGTGGAGACCATCCTGCTGTGCTCGGGCAAGATCTACTACGAGCTTGCAAAGCGCAAGGAGAAGGACGGCCGCGACGACGTGGCGATCATCCGCATCGAGATGCTCCACCCGATCCCGTTCAACCGCCTGCGCGACGCGTTCGCGAACTACCCGAACGCGAAGCAGATCCGTTTCGTGCAGGACGAGCCGGCGAACCAGGGTCCGTGGCCGTTCTACAACGAACACCTGCGCGACCTCATCGAGGACATGCCGGAGATGGTGCGCGTGTCCCGCCGCGCCCAGTCCACCACCGCTACCGGTGTGGCCAAGGTGCACCAGCAAGAGGAGCAGGCGCTTGTCGACGAGGCGTTTGCCAAGTAAACGTTCCCGCCCAGCTCTAGGCGCGTAGCCGTCTAGGCAAAGAACCGGCCCGCAGGGAGATGATCCCCGCGGGCCGGTTTCGTGATTGCGCGCAATCGCGCTGTTGTGCAGTCGCGCAATCGCGCTGTTGTGCGGACAGGCTACGAAACAGGCGGTGCAGCTAGTTTTCGGGAGCGAGTCCGATCGTGATGTTTGCGTACTCCATGAGCCACTCGGACACGGCTGCGCGCACCGGTTCACCGCCTTCGACCCGCTCAGCGGCCTCGGCGATATCTTCGGTGGCCATCACGCGGGTGATGAAGTTGATTCGCTGCACCGTACGACGGTCAAATTTCGAGTCGGTGAAGATCGGGACGATGTTCTGCGGCAGCTGTGGCTTTCCCGCCGGCGCAGTGCCCGGCTGGGCAGCCGGCGCGGTGCCCGGCTGGGTCGCCGGCTGAGTTGCCGAGAATCCTGCGCCGCAGCCTTGGGCCGGCGACGGATCGACCGTGCGGATGTCAGCCGGGAACGTGCCTTGCATGGCGTCGTACGTAGCCACGGACAGTGCCTCCCCGGTTTCACCGGAGGCCGCGAGTGCGCGGGCGGCGGCGTGATCCTGCGCGTCCAGCAACGTCCCGGTGCAACTGATGACCAGGTCGACCTCCTGAGTGCGTAGCAGCTGTACTGCGTCGCGCTCCGCGAAATCGGACAGGCTGATCACTCCCACGGCGTAACCCATGGAGTTGAAGATCTCACTGTAGATCTCCCCCAGCACGACCTGCTCGGCGGAATCGGGATCAATCCCGATCGACACCGGCCGAGTGTCGCTGAACGCGGCTAACGCGTTGTCTGCAGTTGAGCACCCGACAAGAAGCGCCGACGCCGCGGCAAGTGCCGCTGCGCCGGCGATCGAGCGTTTCGGGTTGACTCCCATGGTTAAGCCCTCCCTTGCTCTCGGCGGGGAATCGTGAATCTGGTCTACGACTCTACCGCGCCAATGACGCGCTACTGCGCGTTGCCCGGGCCACCCGGGTTGTCGGAGTGCGGAGCATTGTTCGGCTGCTCCGGCTGTGCCGGCCGCTCCGGCGGCCGCTGACCCCGTGCGCCCGCGGCGATCAAGTCGCGCGCCTGCGGCGCCATGTCCGCCTCGCACAGCACGTCGTAGTGGCCGGCAACAATGGCCGTCGCCGAGGAAAAGTCACGCCGGCCGCCGGAGAACGCGTAAGCAATCGCGGCGAAAACTAAGCCGAACATGGCACCAATCAGCAGGGACCAAACAAGTACTGACCACCCGGTACCCGGCATGGCGAAAAGCGCGAAGATCAAGCCGATGAACATACCCATCCACAGCCCGGACAGCGCACCGCCGCCCAGCACCCGGCCCCAAGTCAGACGGCCAGTGATGTTTTCCACCTGCATAAGGTCCACACCCACGATGGTGAGCTTCTCAACGGGAAACTCACGATCCGACAGGCTGTCGACGGCCTCCTGCGCTTCGGCGTAGGTGTCAAACGAGCCGACCGGCCATCCGGACGGCACTTCACGGATTTGGAGCTGACGACGATTGGGATTGGTCATAGTGAAGAAGTATACAGATGACCTTGCATTTCCCCGGGGCCTATACTTGCCTTTTGATATGGCTACAGCACCTTCAGAATCCCAAGTCCGCGATGCGCTTGCGCGGGTTGATGACCCCGAGATCGGCAAACCCATCACCGAACTCGGCATGGTCGAGTCGATCCAGCTCTCCCCCGCCGACTCCGCCGGCCTCACCGACGTTCATGTCGGCATCTACCTCACCATCGCTGGCTGCCCGATGCGCGACACCATCGAATCCAACGTCCGCGCAGTCCTCGAGGAACTCGACGGCGTCGGCACCGTCACCGTCACTCTCCATACAATGAGCGACGAGCAGCGCCGCGCCCTCTCAGAGAAGCTCCGCGGCGAACAGACCGGGCCGGTCATCCCGTTCGCCGACCCGGATTCGCGCACTCGCGTCTTCGCGGTTGCCTCCGGCAAGGGCGGTGTCGGCAAATCCTCGATGACAGTCAACCTCGCCACCGCCATGGCCGCCCAGGGTCTCACGGTGGGCGTCATCGACGCCGACATCTACGGCCACTCCATCCCAGGCCTCATGGGGTCGCAGGACAAGGGTCCCACGGTTGTCGACGACATGATCATGCCGCCGATCAGCCACAACGTCCGCCACATCTCCATCGGCCAGTTCGTGGAAGGCAACGCGCCCATCGTCTGGCGCGGGCCCATGCTCACCCGCGCCATCCAGCAGTTCCTCGCCGACGTCTACTGGGGCGACCTCGACGTCCTCTTCCTCGACCTTCCGCCCGGCACTGGTGACGTCGCCATCACAGTCGCGCAGCTTGTGCCCACCGCCGAGCTCATCATCGTCACCACCCCGCAGGCCGCCGCGGCCGAAGTCGCCGAGCGCGCCGGCACCATCTCGCAGCAGACGGATCAGCCCATTGCGGGAGTCATCGAAAATATGGCAGGGCTGTTGCTTGACGACGGCTCCGTTGTCAACGTCTTCGGAGAAGGCGGCGGCCAGCAGGTGGCAGACCGCCTCACGGCGCTCACCGATTCCGACGTGCCACTGCTCGGCTCGATCCCGCTCGACCCTGCCCTGCGCGCAAATGGCGACATCGGCACCCCTGTCGTGCTCTCAGACCCGGATGCTCCGGCAGCCAAGGCGGTGCAGGGGATCGTCGAGAAGCTTAAAGTGCGACGAAACTCGCTGGCGGGCAAGAACCTCAACCCGACGGTGAAGTAGCCTAAACCACGTCCTCCCAGGAGAATCCCGCGGTGCGCTTCGGCTCACCAGGCTGCTCCGGCGCCGGTGGCGGCGTCTGGTTTTGCGGGCTGGGGCGGGGCCCGGAGTTGACCTGCTTGGGCTGTGCTGGTTGCGCTGGATGCTCCGGCTGTTGTGGTTCGTCGTCGGCGAGTGCGCGGCGCGGGTCGAATTCGTCCAGGTACTCCTCATCGCCCTCGAAGAGCAGCGACGACACCGCGCGGCGCGGACCCATCGCGGCGTACTTGGACACGGTGTTAATCGGCTCGCGGAACTCCTCGAAGCCTTCCAACTCGCCATTGAGCTCACGCTTCGCGTTCGCGATGCCTTTGCGCGCAGCGTAGATGGCGGCTCGGACGTCTTCGACAACGCTGGGCAGGCGCTCCGGGCCGATCACGATCAGCCCGATGATCAGCAGGAAGAAGAACTCAGTCCATCCGAAGTTCGATAACACCTCTCACACCCTACCCTCGTGCGAATCTTCTTCAGCGCTTCGACTTAGTGCTTGCGTTTGACTGCGCGCAGCACGCTGACCACCCGGTTAAGCAGATTCTGCGCAAAGCGACGCGGGGAGCGCGGGGCGTGCTCATCCGCGGCTCCTACTTCTGCGGCGATGTCTGCTTCGGACATGCGGGCCAGGCGCTCGACGAGGAAGTCCGGGGCCCGCACCCCGTCAGCGCCGCAGCTGCGCACGCGCTCCGCCGCCCCGCGCTGGGCGACTATCTCCTCGTGGCACTCCTGGCACTGCGCGATGTGGTCCATCGCCCGACGGCGCGCGGAGTGACCAAGCTCGTTGTCAACGAACGCGGCAACTGCCTCGGCGCTTAGATGATCGGTGGAAGAAAAGCGGGGCTTATCTGCGCGTTTGACCATGGTCGCCGCTCTCCTTTCCGATTGCCATTCAAAGGGTACTCGCGAAGCGGAGCACACGGCTTAGCGGGTGCGCAGCAGCTCCTTCGTGGCGGTGTCGTGCACTGCCTGAGCCTCTAGGGATTCGCGCAACTGTGTACGGCCGCGGTGAATGCGGGAGCGAACAGTGCCCATCTTCACGCCGAGGGTTTCGGCGATTTCCTCATAGCTCATGCCCACGACGTCACAGAGCACTACTGCGACGCGGAAGTCCGGGCCCAACTCATCCAGCGCCCGCTGCAGTGCCGGGTCGAGGTTGGTGGCGGAGTACGCCTGCTCTGGGGTCAACGCGGTGCCGGGCACACGCTCGTAGTCGTCCGGCAGCTCTTCCATCCGGATCTTCGAGCGGTGGCGCACCATGTCCAGAAACAGGTTGGTGGTGATTCGGTGCAGCCAGCCTTCAAAGGTGCCCGGCTGGTAGTTCTTCAGGTTGCGGAACACGCGCATGAACGTCTCTTGCGTGAGGTCTTCCGCGTCATGCTGGTTACCGGAGAGACGAAACGCCAGACGGTAGACGCTGTCCGCGTGCTCGGCGACCAGCTCCGACCAGCTCGGCATCTCCCCGTGGCCAGCGTCGAACGCGGCGGTCCCGGTCAGCGGCTGCGTCAACTCAGCGTCGCTAGCGGTTTCAAGGTGCGCGGCAGGATCGGAAGTCACGAGTGCCATTGTGTCAGAGTGTCGCCGGTTACACCCAGGGAACGAACTGACAAAACGCTGTGCAAATCGGCTGTGCGAGTCAGCTGCGCAAATCTCACCGCACAATGCCCGGGCCGCTCCCACCTGCCGTCTATGATGAATCCCGTGAGTGAGACTGCGTTTACCCAGATGACCGCCTACATCAACGCGCAAGCCAGCGCCAACGGCGAAGGCGGCGAAGGCGACGACGCGCTTCGCGAAGCCCTCAACCACGCGTACATCGAGGCGGAGGAAAACGGCGTGCGCGCGCCGAGTGCCGTCGTGGGTTCTCTCCTGACAACGCTCGCTGCCGGCGCCGGCTCGCCCGGCCAAGGCGCTGTCGCCGTCACCCCAGCTGCAGGCGTGGTCGGTCTGCACATTCTGCGCGGACTCCCGGATAAAGCGACGCTCACCTGCATCGAGCCGGAGGCAGCGCTGCAGGCAGGCGCGAAAGAAGCGTTCCGCATCGGGGGCCACTCCCCCTCCCGCGCGCGATTCCTGACCGCGCGCCCGCTCGACGTTATGGGCCGGCTCGCCGCCGACGCGTATCAGCTCATCTACGCCGATGTCGCGCCCCTAGAGATGGCACCGCTCATCGACAACGCCTGGCCATTGCTCACCCAGGGCGGAACCCTCATCATCGCCGATTCGCTTCTCGACGGCACACTGTCCGACCCATCACGGCGCGATCGCGAGACAGAAGCCGCCCGACAGGCTGACGCTCATGCAGCTGCGCTTGGGGTGGATAACGCAGCCGTCGTCACGCGCTTGCCCCTTGATGGGGGCCTGACGCTGATCACGAAACGTTAGGCCGGGCCTTCCTTTAAACCACTTCACTCTTGCCGACGACCACGACGTCGCTGTCAGAGACGGTGTAACGGGAACGGTCGCGCTCCAAGTCGACGCCGATGATCTCACCGTCGGAGACGTAGACGTTCTTGTCCAAGATCGCGCGGCGCACGACAGCACCCTTGCCGATGCGCACGCCCGGAAGCAGCACGGAGCCCTCGACCGTCGCACCCTCCTCCACGCGGACATCGGTGGAGATCACCGAGTTGCGCACCGTCGCACCGGAGATGATCGAGCCGGATGCCACCATCGACTCCTGCGCAATACCGCCCATGACGAACTTCGCCGGCGGGAGGTTCGAATCCTCCGTCGAGTGGATCGGCCACGCCTTGTTGTAGAGGTTGAAGATCGGGTGCGAGGAGATCAAGTCCATGTGCGCGTCGTAGAACGAGTCGATGGTGCCGACGTCGCGCCAATAGCCCTTGTCGCGATCGGTCGCGCCCGGAACTTCGTTGGAGGAAAAGTCGTAGACGTTGGCCTGCCCCTGGGACACGAAGTACGGGATGATGTCGCCGCCCATGTCGTGGGAGGAATCCTCGTTCTGCTCATCCTCCAGCAGCGCCTTGATCAGCGGCTCGGTGGTGAACACGTAGTTGCCCATCGACGCGTAGGTCATCTCCGGGTCGTCCGGGGTGCCCGGCGGGTCGGCCGGCTTCTCCAGGAACTCGGTGATAGTGCCGTCCTCGGTGGACTGGATGCAGCCAAAGGCCGTCGCCTCTGCGCGCGGGACGCGGATGCCCGCTACCGTGGCGTCCTTGCCGGACGCAATGTGGTCTTCCACCATTTGCGACGGATCCATGCGATAGACGTGGTCCGCACCGAAGACCAGGACGTAGTCCGGCATATCGTCATAAATCAGGTTCAGCGACTGCACAATCGCGTCCGCGGAACCGGTGTACCAACGCTTGCCGCGGCGCTGCTGCGCAGGCACCGACGCGATGTACTGCGGGGTCGGGCCGGAAACGTTCCACGCGGTGGCCACGTGGCGGTCAAGCGAGTGCGACTTGTATTGGGTCAGGACCGCGATACGCATGTAGCCGGCGTTGACGAGGTTCGACAAAACGAAGTCGATCAGACGGTAGGTCCCGGCAAAGGGAACAGCGGGTTTTGCACGGTCGGCGGTTAGCGGGAACAGGCGTTTTCCCTCACCGCCAGCGAGGACGATGGCGAGGACTCTTGGCTGGCTCTTCATATTGTTTAGGGTATTGAAACTGCCCGAATCGCGCAGGACATTGACGACGATTCGGGCACCGCATCCCGCCCCACGGGGGTAGCCCGCGACGCGGCGGGCGAGTTGGGCGGCGTGGCCGTCGGCGCGAGCCAAGCTGACGTCCGTGCAGCACGTTTTAAACGCAACTAAGCTCGGCGGGCATGAGAGTCGGAATGATGACCAGAGAGTATCCGCCGGAGATTTACGGCGGTGCAGGCGTCCACGTCACCGAACTGACCCGTTTCATGCGCGACATTGTCGATGTCGACGTGCATTGCATGGGAGCTCCCCGCGACGAGAAGGACGTCTACGTCCACGGGGTTGACCCTGAACTGGAAGATGCCAACGGCGCAATCAAAACGTTGTCCACCGGCCTTCGCATGGCGGATGCAGTGGGCAAGGTCAACGGCGGGCTAGATGTCGTGCACTCCCATACCTGGTACTCCGGCCTCGGCGGCCACCTCGCCGGCCTGCTCAACGACATTCCGCACGTGGTCACCGCCCACTCACTGGAGCCGGACCGCCCTTGGAAGCGCGAGCAACTCGGCGGCGGCTACGACATCTCCTCTTGGAGCGAAAAGAACGCCATGGAGTACGCAGACGCCGTAATTGGTGTCTCCGCCGGCATGAAAGACGCGATCCTGCGCGCCTACCCGCGCATCGACGAGTCCAAGGTTCACGTCGTGCTCAACGGCATCGACCCGGAGAAATGGTTCCCAGAGAAAGGCACTATTGCCGACGAGTTGGGCGTGGACACCTCCCGCCCAATCGTCTCTTTCGTCGGGCGCATCACCCGGCAAAAAGGTGTGCCCCACCTGCTGAAGGCGGCGCAGCACTTCGATGAGGACGTGCAGCTCATCCTCTGTGCAGGCGCGCCGGATACTCCCGAGATCGCTGAGGAGACAAACGCTCTCGTCGAAAAGCTTCGTGCAGAGCGCGACGGGGTGTTCTGGGTGCAGGAGATGCTGCCGTCGGAGCGCATCCGCGAGGTGTACTCGACCTCCGATGTGTTCGTGTGCCCCTCAATCTATGAGCCGCTGGGCATTGTGAACCTGGAGGCAATGGCCTGCGGAACCGCCGTCGTCGCATCGCGTGTGGGCGGCATTCCCGAGGTGGTCGTGGACGGCGAGACCGGCACGCTGGTGGATTACGACGAGTCCGATCCGGAGACCTTCGAGCGTGGGCTGGCGGAGGCCGTCAACGCAGTCGCTGGCAACACCGACAAGGCTGCGCAGATGGGCGAGGCGGGCCGCCAGCGCGCCGTGGCGGACTTCTCGTGGGCGACCATTGCGCAAGAAACCGTGGACATTTACAAGCAACTGATCTAGGAAAACTCCAGGCTAATGACTGTTTACCGACCAGAACTGCACGTCACCGCGGACAGCGGCGTCCTCGAGGGTCCGGCGGGGGTGATCCGCCTTGGCAAGCCCGAGCAACGGGTTTGGCACATGTTCTACCAGTACGCCGATGAGCCGGGTGGGCCGAGCCGCTGGGGCCACAACATGAGCGAAGGCGACCCGTTCAGCTGGTTCGAGTGCAACGACGCGATCGTGCCGATTGACGACGAGACGCACGTGCGCGCCGGTGCCGTGGTTGGCGGCGAAATCAACGATGGCGGTGTGGATTTTTACTTCACCTCGCGCACCGACGCCGGCAACACGATTCAGCTCGCGCGCGTCGATGACATTGACGCGCTGTGCGACGACCTCGACGAAGACGTACGCGTCTCCGCGGCCGTCGAGCGCCTAGGAGTCGTGGTCGATGACGCCGGCGAGTACGGCAACTTCCGCTCGCCGTGCGTCATTCCTGGTTGGGACAGCGCCGCCAACCGCGACGAGGGCCATGAAGGCTG
Source organism: Corynebacterium glaucum (assembly GCF_002287505.1). Taxonomy (GTDB): domain Bacteria; phylum Actinomycetota; class Actinomycetes; order Mycobacteriales; family Mycobacteriaceae; genus Corynebacterium; species Corynebacterium glaucum. Next base: position 977,877 of record NZ_CP019688.1, on the reverse strand, counting down.
GCTCATGCTCGCCGTGTCCGGCCCCACCGACCACCCGAAGCCGGTGGTCCTGCACTCCGCAGACGGTCGCGCTTGGACCTTCGACGGCCCGCTCGAGTTCGACGGCGATCCGGGCTTAGACTTGGACGATTCGCTTGTCGCCCCGCGCCTGGTGCGGCTGCGCGATGAGGTGGACGACAACATTTATGACGTCCTGTTCCTCACCATCGAGCGCGACGGCAAGGACATCGCCTGCTACATCATTGGCACGCTCGAGGGCAATGTGTTCCACGTGGTCACGCCGGGTCAGCTCTTCGACCACGGTCACGACTTCACCCGCCCACGCAACACCAACTACCCGCGCGACGTGGAAAACGAGCTGGGGCGGTACGACCGCGCGTACCTCTACGGCTTCATGACCAACTCTGGCCGCAAAGGCGACCCGACCAGCGAGCCGAACTGGGACGCAGAGGGGTGGGCCAACGCGCTCACGCTGCCACGCCGCGTCACCCTGCAACACGGACACCTTTATCAGGTGCCGGCGCCGGGACTGCCGGAAGCGATCGATGCGTCCGAGCGCGCGCTGCTGTGGGCGGCGCTGTGCGACATCCCGTCCGACTCAGCGATTGTCGCCGAGGTGCTCGACGCGTCCGGCGAGCCAGCTGCGCGGATCCGCCACAGCGGCGACCACATCGAGCTGGACCGCTTCGACGGGGAGCCGAAGACGGCGCAGCTGCACGACGATGACGAGGACAACATCACCATCATCGTCGACGGCTCCACGCTTGAGGTCTACGCCGGCGGCGGCAGCGTTGTCATGTCCTCGCGCTTCTGGCCTACAGGCGGAAGCTCCGGCATCCGCGTGCGCACCAACGGCGACGCCGAGATCTACAGCGAGTGGCGCCGCGGCTACGCCGCGCTGCGCTAGTTGCTAGTCCACCCCGCGCCTACGCCTTGTTAGTTACTACGCCTTGCGCAGGTGGATCAGCTGGGCGCGGGCGGTGACCTCAAGGCGCTCCGGCAAGGCGGCCACGCGCTCCTGCAGCGTCGCCGGGTCCACGTGGCGGGCGGATGGGCTCATGCCTACCTGCGCAGCGATCGCCTCGCGCTCGAGCTGCATCGGGAACTCGATCAGCTCAGCGTCCCCCACTGGCTCCAGGTAACCCTGCGCCTGCTCAAGCATCCTCTCGAGCTTGCCTTCCTCCACGCCCAGGATCCCCAGAGGCTCGCGAAGCTCGTCGAGGTGGCCCTGGTCTGCCGTTAGGATGACTGCCTCGCCACCGTCGACAAGCACTCGGCGAAATTCCGCTGGGTTGCGCGGAGCGAAGATGACTGTGATGGCGTGGGCGCTACCGTCGATAAGCGGGATGCGCTCCCAGACATCGGCGACGACCGCACCGACCCGCGGGTGCGACTTGGCGAGGTGCTTCGCGGCCGGGACCGAGATGTCGAGGCCGACGCCGCGCGAACCGTCCACCGTGTCCAGCGTGTGCGAGAGGTAGTAGCCGGTGCCAGCGCCGACCTCCAAAATGACCGGCTCAGCGACATCGGGGGCCGAGACCTCCAGCACATCCTCGACGGCCTCCGTAACTGCCTCGACGAACGGAGCGAAATAGCCCTGCGACAGAAAAGCTTCGCGCGACTGCACCATCTCCGGTGAGTCGCCGTCATGATTCAGCCCCTTGCCGCCGGCGAGAGTGACGTACCCCTGACGGGCAACGTCGTACGAGTGGCCGGTCTCGGACACGAGGCGAGAAAAGTCGTCCGCACCGCGCAGCGGGGACAGGTCGACCGGGTCAGCCAGCACGTCGAGGATATCTTTGAGCATGGGCTGATAGTACCGCGCAGCCTCTGCGCGGCTGAAACGCGCTACTCCGCAGCGTCGAGCAGAAGCTGGCCCAGTTCGGCGGCTTCTTCTTTGCTCATCTCTACGACGAGGCGGCCGCCGCCGTCGGACGGGATGCGCATTACGATCTTGCGGCTTTCTTCCACAGCCTCCATCGGGCCGTTACCGGTGCGCGGTTTCATTGCTGCCATGCGTCGGTTCTCCTTCAGGTCTAACCATTACTTCCGAAGAGTCTACGCTCTTTTGCGCGTCCCCATCTTCGGCCGCCGCCAGGGTCGCAGGCTCTACGACTGGCTGAGCTGGCGTTTCGCCGGTTCCTGTCAGCTGCGCAATGAGCGCGTCCACCTGGTCCATGCGGTACCCGCGGTGCACGACCTCGAGCTGGATGTCGTCGATCCGCCCCTCGTCGACCGCGCGGCGGTTCGCCTCCTTCACGTCGGCGGTTTCCATCATCGGCGGCAGCGCTTCACCCCGGCCGAACACCGCGGAAAACAGCCACAGGCCGAGCACGCTGAACACAATTAGCGCGATGATGAGCATGATCCAGGAAAGCATGGGGCTTATCCTAGCTGGCCGACCACGGCGGTCGCTGGTCCACCTCGGCGCCAAGGCTCGCGCGATTCAGGATGGTGCGCGCCACCACGTCGGCCATCGGCGCCAGCTCAGCCAGCGGTCGGTTGCGGTGGGTGCGATGGCCCAGGTCAGTTTGGGCAGTGCTTATTGACGCCCCTTTGACCGCCACATCAATCAACAACCCGACGTCCACCCCGTAGCCCGCGACAAAGGGCAGCTCGAGGGCCATACTGCGACGGATGGCGTACTCGCCTGCAAGCGGTTGGTCGATGTGGCCAAGTTCCGGAAAGAATGCGCGCAGCAGCGGTTTGGCTGTCAGTTCGGTGACGCGACCCCCGCCGCGCCCGTGCTCGCCTTCGTCGCGGGTGTAGGTCGCCTTGACCAGCTCGATTCTGGGGTCTGCGAAGGGCGCGACGAGAGCGTCGATCCACCACGGCTCGACGTTGGTGACGTCCGCGTCTACAAACACCACGATGTCCCCGCGTGCCGCGCGCACCCCGCGCCACAGTGCCTCGCCTTTGCCGGGCACCGGCTCGCGCGGGTCCACGTCGCGCCAGTTGACCACCTTCGCGCCCGCCTCGGCGGCGACGCGGGCGGTGGCGTCGGTGGAGTCGGAGTCGATGACCAGCACCTCGCCCGCGCCTGCGGCTGCGCCGGAAACAGCCTCCGAGGCGAGGCAGGCGGCGATCACGTGCGCGACGGTGGCCTCCTCGTTGAGCGCGGGGATGACCACGCTCACCGCAGGTACAGGCGCGGACTCTGGCATGGATTCTGGCGGGGTCACGCGAGGCCCCTCACGGTCGCTAGCGGAGCTGCGGTGCCTTGGATCGCGGCGGTCATGCGGATCACGTCGACGGTCTCGCGTACCTGGTGCACGCGAAACGCAGCCACGCCGTGGGCTGCGGCCCAAGCGGTCGCGGCGAGCGTGCCGGCGACGCGCTCATCCACACCCCGGCCCACAGTTTCGCCGACGAAGTCCTTGTTCGACAGCGCCATGAGCACCGGCCAGCCGGTTGCCACCAGCTCATCGACGCGGCGCAGAATCTCCAACCCGTGGAAGGTGTTCTTGCCGAAGTCGTGCGTCGGGTCGATGAACACGGCATCTTCAGGCACGCCAACTGAGACCGCGCGTTCGGCGAGGGCGGTGGTTTCGCGGATGACGTCGGCCACGACGTCGTCGTAACGCACGCGGTGCGGCCTGGTGCGAGGGACCGCTCCCCCGGTGTGCGAGCAGACGTAACCGACCTTGTTCGCGCCGGCGACCTCGACGAGCTCCGGGTCGAAGCCCGCCCAGGTGTCGTTGACCAGCGTTGCGCCGGCATCGATCGCGGCTTGGGCCACGCTCGCGCGCCAGGTGTCCACGCTGATGGTCACGTCCGGATGGGCCGCGCGAACAGCGGCGATGACGGGCACTACCCGATCGATTTCTGCTCGTTCGTCGACGTTGTCGCCGGGGCCTGCTTTGACTCCGCCGATGTCGATGATGCTCGCGCCGTCGATAATGGCTCTGCTCGCGCGCTCGACTGCTTTCTCGACGGCGAAGGTCGCGCCCTTGTCGTAGAAGGAGTCGGGGGTGCGGTTCACAATCGCCATGACTGCGGCGAGCTGGGGTGCCATCGGGCTAGCGGTTCTGCTGCTCGCCCCGCTGTTCGCGGAGGCGGCCATCCGTCATCACCTTGTGGGCGTCCACGATGTGCTGGACGGCGTCGTCGACGGAGTCGGTGACAATGAACAGCTCGTCGTCGCCCGGCGAGATCAGGCCGCGGGCGAGCTGCTGGTTGCGCATCCAATCGACCAGGCCGGACCAGAAGTCGGTGCCCATGAGCACGATCGGGAAATTGGTGACCTTGCCGGTCTGCACCATGCACAGCACTTCGAAGACCTCGTCCATCGTGCCGAAGCCGCCCGGCAGCGAGATGAACGCCTGCGAGTACTTCAGGAACATGGTCTTGCGGGCGAAGAAGTAGCGGAAGTTGAGGCCAAGATCGACCCAGTCATTCAGGCCCTGCTCGAACGGCAGCTCGATGCCCAGGCCAACGGAGACGCCGTCAGCCTCGTGGGCGCCGCGGTTCGGGCCCTCCATCAGGCCCGGGCCGCCACCGGTGATTACGGCGTAGCCGGCCTCGGTCAGCGCCTTGCCAACCTGGCGGGCCTGCTCGTACTCCTCAGTCCCCTCGCCCAGGCGCGCCGAGCCGAAAACGGTGACGGCCTTCGGCAGCTCGCTGAGCGCATCGAAGCCGGCGACGAACTCGGACTGGATGCGCATGACGCGCCACGGGTCAGCGTGCTTCCAGTCGTGGTCGGCGTGGCCGATGGATTCCAGCAGCCGCTGGTCGTAGGTGGTCGCCTGCTGGTCCTGCTCGCTGCGGACCATGATCGGCCCGCGGAGTTTGCGTTCGCGGCCTGGCCTGGGGGTGATGTGAGGGGCCATGGAGGTAGGTGTGCTCCTTGTATTGGTTATCGCGCTGGCGATCTATCGCGTCAAGTACTGCAGCAGCTGCTCCGACACGTGCCGGATCTGCGCCGTTGGGCACTGTTCATCGCGCTTGTGGGCGTACCCCGGGTCGCCGGGCCCGAAGTTGACAGCCGGAACACCCAGACTAGAGAAGCGCGCAACGTCCGTCCAACCGTATTTGGCCCGGAAGTTGCCGCCCACGGCTGCGACCAAGTTCGCGGCGACCGGGTCGTCCAACCCGGGCAGAGCTGCAGGGGCGACGTCGTCGTAGGTCAGCGTCAGGCCGTCGTCAAGCGAAAGTGCTTCCTCGAGATGAGCCTTGGCCTCCTCGACGGAGCGATCCGGCGCGTACCGGAAATTGATGGTCAGGCGCGCGAAATCCGGGATGGTGTTGGTGGCCACGAAGCCTTCCATGCCCACGACGTTGAGGCCCTCGCGGTACTCGCAGCCGGCGATGGTGACGGTGCGCGGCTCGTACGCCGCGACGCGCGCGAGCACCCCGGCGAGGTTGTGCGCGGCGTTCTCCCCCAACCAGCTGCGCGCGGAGTGCGCGCGGGTGCCGTGCGCGTCGACGAAGACGCGGATCGTGCCCTGGCAGCCGGCCTCGATGATGCCGCCGGAGGGCTCGCCGAGCAGCGCGATGTCGCCCGCGAGCAGCTCCGGGTGATCGCGCTCGAGGTGGTAGAGGCCGTTGAACTCGGTGGCCACCTCCTCGCCCTCGTAGGCGATCAGCGTCAGGTCGAACGCCGCGCGCTCCGGGTCCTGGCTCAGGCGCGCGAACGCATTGAGATAGCAGGCGAGACCGGACTTCATATCCACGGCGCCGCAGCCGAACAGCGTCTCGTTGCCGTCGGCGTCGGGTCCGATGCGGTGCGGCGTGTTGTCCGCCAGCGGCACCGTATCCACATGCCCGGCCAGCACGACGCGCTGATCACGGCCAAAATTCGTGCGCGCCACCAGCGTGTTGCCGAAGCGCTGCACGTCCACGTCGGCCAGCCCGCGCAGCGCAGTCTCAAGCACGTCCGCGATCGCAGCCTCATGGTGCGACGGGGACTCGATATCGATGAGGGTGGCGGTCAAGGCCACCGGGTCGTCGTTAAGCACAAGCCCTTATTATGGGTGCATGCCGCTAGGAGCTCAAGGTACAGGCATTGCGAACATTGCGATCGACGGCACGGTTCTGGACACATGGTTCCCGAGCCCTTCGCTTATCGACGGCCCGTTGGACGCCCCTTCTGGCACCCACCGCGTCTCCGCGCGCGACCTGTCCGACCGGTTTTTGAACTTGGTCGGGATGGATCATGACCGCCTCGTGGAGCTGGTGCCGGTGCAGACGCGGATTGGGGACCTATCGGAGCCGCCGGTGGACGCGCACGACGTGTACCTGCGGCTGCACCTGCTTTCGCACCGGTTGGTGCGCCCCGGCGAGATCAATATGCACGACTGCCTGGAACACCTCGTGCACGTGGTGTGGACGAATAAGGGGCCGTGCCTGTCGGACAACTTTGAGTACGTCCGGACGAACCTGCGCTCGCGCGGGATGATTCACGTGTGGTCGATTGAGCCGCTGCCTCGAATGGTGGACTACGTCGTGCCGTCGGGCGTGGCGATTGCGGAGGCCGAGCGCGTGCGGTTGGGGGCGTACCTGGCGCCGGGCACGTCTGTGGTGCGTGAGGGGTTCGTGTCCTACAACGCCGGGTCGTTGGGGCCGGCGAAGATTGAGGGGCGGATGTCGTCGTCGGTGATGGTTGGCGAAGGCACGAAGATCGCGCTGTCCGCGAACGTGATGGCCAACGAGGGCGAGGGACGCAACCGGCTACCGCTGCGCATCGGACGCGACTGCTTGCTGCGCCATTCGGCGGGGCTCATCGGTGTTGACCTTGGCGATAACTGCGAGATCGGTCTCAACGTCGTGCTCGCGCCCGAGACCGTGGTGTTCGACGCGCGCGTTGGCGAGCAGGTGAAGGCGCGCGAGTTGTCGGGCCAAAGCGATCTGCTGATTGCGCACGAGCCGTTCTCGAACTCGCCGGTGGTGCGCACGCGTCCGCCGCGCAGTACCGATCTTCGCGTGCTGTAGTTTCCTGGGCGGGTGCACCGGGGCCGTCGATAAGCATTGTGATGAGCCTGACCCCCGCGGTGGTGGGGCCCGGTGAGGTGCGGTTTAGAGTGAGGAGCATGTCATCTATGCCTCCCGCGAACGCGACCGCGGAGACCTCGCTAGGGCGGGGCCTGAAGACGCGCCACCTGACCATGATGGGGCTCGGCTCCGCGATCGGTGCCGGGTTGTTCCTGGGCACCGGTGTCGGCATCTCTGCGGCTGGGCCCGCCGTGCTGCTGGCATATGTGATTGCCGGAGCGATCACCGTGTGCATCATGCAGATGCTGGCTGAGATGGTGGCGGCACGGCCGTCGTCGGGCACGTTCTCCACTTACGCCGAGATGGCATTCGGGCCGTCTGCCGGGTTCACCATTGGGTGGCTGTACTGGTTCATGATGATCATGATCATGGCCGTCGAGATCACGGGTGCCTCCGCGATCATCGCCGCGTGGTTTGGCATTTCCGCGTGGATTCCGGCGCTTGTTGCCATCGTGTGCTTCACCCTGATCAACTTCGCCGCGGTGAAGAACTACGGCGAGTTCGAGTTCTGGTTCGCGCTGATCAAGGTGCTCGTGATCGTGGCGTTCCTGGTGCTGGGCACGCTGCTGTGGCTGGGGTTGCTGCCGGGGACATCTTTTGTGGGGCTGTCCAATGTCGCAGAGGTCGGGTTCATGCCGAACGGTTGGGGCGGCGTGGCGACGGCACTGCTGGCAGTGGCGTTCGCGTTCGGCGGCATCGAGCTGGTCACGATTGCCGCGGCGGAGTCCGAGGATCCGGAGGTGGCGGTGCACTCGGCGATTCGCACCATCATATGGCGCATCTCGGTGTTCTACATCGGGTCGGTGCTGCTGATCGTGCTGTTGCTGCCGTTCGAGCAAATCGGCGGCGCGTCGGATGCATCCGAGTCGCCGTTCACCGCCGTGCTGTCGATGGCGAACATCCCCGGCGCGGTGGGGATCATGGAGGCCGTCATTGTGATTGCGCTGCTCTCGGCGTGCAATACGCAGGTCTACGGTTCTTCCCGGTTCCTGCACAACTTGGCTGTGCGCGGCGATGCCCCGCCGGCGTTTGCCTCCACCGACTCGCGCGGCGTGCCGATGCGTGCCGTGATCGTCTCCGTAATCTTCGGCTTCGGCGCGGTGGCCCTGCAGTATTGGAACCCGCCGGGACTGCTCGCGTTCCTGCTCAACGCAGTCGGTGGCTGCTTGATTGTGATTTGGTTCGCGATCGCCTTTTCGTTCCTGAAGCTGCACCCGCGGCTCGTTGAAAGCGGCGAGATCACCCACGTACGCATGTGGGCCCCGAGCTGGCTGCCGTGGGCGACCATTGCGCTCGCAGCCGGCATCGTGCTGCTCATGCTCACTAACCCGGACGGCCGTTTCCAGGTCATGGCCGTTGCCATCGTCGTCGGCGTGATCGCTGCCGCCGGCGTGATCTGGACCCGCACCGACACCTTCGCGCGCAACGCCACGCCGGAAAGGACCCACCAATGAGTGGCAGCAGCATCACTCCTGCGAGCAACCAACCCACCCACGGCGGCGCCGACACTCACGGCAGCGCCGACGCTGCCTCTGAGCTCGGCAGCGGCCTGAAGTCGCGCCACCTCACGCTCATGGGCCTGGGCACTGCCGTCGGCGCGGGCCTGTTCCTCGGCGTCGGTGTGGGCATCCGCGCCGCCGGCCCGGCGATCCTCATCGCGTACGTGATCGCCGGCGCGATCGTCATTTCCGTGATGCGCATGCTCGGCGAGATGGCCGCCGCCCGCCCGAGCTCCGGCTCGTTCGCCACCTACGGCCGCCAGGCGTTCGGCCACTGGGCGGGCTTCCTGCTCGGCTGGATCTACTGGTTCCTGCTAATCATGGCGTGCGGCGCCGAGATCACCGGCGCCTCCGCCATCATGGCCGGCTGGTTCGACGTGCCGCAGTGGCTGCCAGCGCTGATCGTCGTGTCCATCCTCACCGCCGTCAACCTCGCGCAGGTCAAGGGCTTCGGCGAGTTCGAGTACTGGTTCGCCATGATCAAAATCGTGGTCATCCTCGCCTTCCTGGTCATCGGCACAGCCCTCTGGCTCGGTCTCCTGCCCGCCTCCGGGTTCGTCGGCTTTGACAACGTCCGCGAGTCCGGCTTCGCCCCCAACGGCCTCACCGGCATCGCGGCGGGCCTGCTCGCCGTCGCTTTCGCGTTCGGCGGCATCGAAGTGGTCACCATCGCGGCGGCCGAATCCGAGAACCCCGCCGAGTCGGTCAAACGCGCAGTCAACTCGATCATTTGGCGCATCGCCCTGTTCTACGTCGGCTCCGTCGTCATCATCATCTTGCTGCTCCCCTTCGCGCAGATCGACGGCGCCGACACCGCCGCCGAGTCCCCCTTCACCCAAGTCCTCGACATGGCGAACATCCCCGGCGCCGCCGGCTTCATGGAGGCCGTGATCGTGCTCGCGCTGTTGTCCGCATTCAACGCGCAGATCTACGGCACCTCCCGCCTCGCCTACCAGCAGGCACTCGAAGGCGACGCCCCACGCTGGATGGCCAAGACCAACGCCAACGCCGTGCCCACCAACTCGGTCCTGGTCTCGGTCTTCTTCGCTTTCGTCGCCGTCGGCCTGCAGTGGTGGAACCCGCCGGGCATGATCGACTTCATCATGGCCGCCACCGGCGGTTGTCTCATCGTCACCTGGATCATGATCACGCTCAGCTACATCAAGCTCCACCCCGAGATCCAGGGCTCAGCAGTCCAGGTCCGCGGCGCGTCGTGGGTACCGTGGGTCACCCTCGTCGCCCTCCTTGGGCTGACAGGGCTCATGCTTTTCGACGACTCGTCGCGCTCCCAAGTCATCGCAGTCAGCGTCCTCTCGGCGATCTTGATTGCACTGTCGTTCACCACGCGAAACACCCCACCGCTCGCGCCTGCCAACAGCGCCGCCAACAGCGCAACGCGCGCCCACGCTGAGACCCCCAAGACAGTGCTCTAAGGTGGGGGCCATGACTGTCTCCTTCGCATCTGGACGCGGCCTGGCAACTGTGGCGCAAGACGGCACGGTATTAGATGTCTGGTTCCCGGCGCCAAACGTCGATAAGCAAGTGGCCGAAACTGGAACCCACCGTGTGGAAGAAGCCGACCCGCGCTTCGCGCACCTTGTTGGGCGTGACGAGAAGCGCAACGTTGAGCGAGTGGCCGTGGAAACCTCGATTGCGGACCTGTCCGCGCCGGCGACCGACACTTACGACGTGTACCTGCGCCTGCACCTGCTGTCGCACCGCATTGTGCGCCCGCACGAGCTGAACATGGACGGCGTATTCGGGCTGCTGTCGAACGTGGTGTGGACGAACCACGGCCCGTGCTCGGTGGCCGATTTCCAGACTGTGCGCGGCCGCCTCGCGGAGGAAGGCCCGGTCGTGGTGTACTCCGTGGACAAATTCCCGCGCATGGTGGACTACATTGTGCCGTCGGGTGTGCGTATCGGCGACGCGGATCGCGTGCGCCTGGGTGCGTACCTGGCCGAGGGCACGACCGTGATGCACGAGGGATTTGTGAACTTCAATGCCGGCACGCTTGGCGCATCGATGGTCGAGGGCCGCATCTCCGCAGGTGTTGTCGTCGGCGACGGCACGGACATCGGCGGCGGCGCGTCGATTATGGGCACGCTGTCCGGCGGCGGCAAGGAGACCATCACCCTCGGCGAGCGCTGCCTGCTCGGCGCCAATGCGGGTGTGGGCATTTCGCTTGGCGACGATTGCGTGGTCGAAGCCGGCCTGTACGTCACCGCCTCCTCCAAGGTGGTCCTGACCAGCGAGGTCGCGGACGCGTTGGGCAAGGAAGCCGGCGCGGAGGTCAAGGCGTTGGAGTTGTCGGGCAAGAACGGGCTGCAGTTCCGTCGCAACTCGCTGTCCGGCGCCATCGAGGTTGTGCCGGCGAAGGGCATCGAGCTCAACGAAGCGCTGCACGCGAACTAGCGTGCCCGCAACCTTGCCCGCGGCGTTCTCCTGGCCCATCCCCTGCCCGCCACTGCGCGACGGCGAGCTGGGGCTTGTGCCGTGGGGCGAGGTGGCGTCGATAAGCAATGTGCGCGAGGACCTTATTGAATCCTGCAACGACCTGCGCATGGTGCGCTGGACGCAAGTGCCGCACCCGTGCACCGCGGAGCACGCCGCGGCTTTCCTGGAGGTGCCCGCGAACGAGCTCCGCTGGGCGCTGGTGATCGACGGGCGCTACAGCGGCAACGCCGAGCTGCGGCTCGTGTCGGAGCAGCACCGCGCCGCGGAGTTCGGTTACAACGCGGCGCAGTGGGCGCGCGGCCGGGGGCTGACTACGCGCGCGGTGCGGCTGGTGTCCGACCACGCGTTTGCGCACGGTGTCCACCGGCTGGTGATTCGCGCCAGCGTGGAAAACGCGGCCTCGCGCCACGTTGCCGAGCAGTGCGGGTTTGCGTTCGAGGGCGTGCTGCGCGGTGCGGAGCTGCTGCGCGGCGAATTCGTCGACCACGCGCTGTACGCGCGCCTCGCCACCGACGCTTAGCCGTCGCTGCGCTGCTGCCGGTTCCCTGCAACCCCCATTTTTCTTCAGTAGCCGCTGACCAGGCATTTTCCCGATTCGCCTGTGGATAGCCGTTTTCGGTCTCCACAGCTCCGCCACCGCGCCCTTTACGGCACTCTCGATTGCGTTTACTGTGCCGGGCATGACCTTCTCCGCACTTCTCGAAGCGATGTCCGGCGCCGCGCTGGACTCGCTCGTGGGCTTCGACCGCGACGCCGCTCTCGCCGCCGGTCTCGAGCCCACCAAGGTGCGGAGCTGGGGCCTCGTTCACAGCGCCTACTTCGGCCCGACCAAATTCACCCGCAAGCAGGAAGAAGCAGTCGCCCTCGCGCGCGCCGGCGGGTTCTCCATCGATCAGCTCGTCCTCATCGAGCGTCGCATTTCGCATTTGCTTATCGACGCCCAGTGGACAACGCGCCTCCAACTCCTCTCCCGCCCGTGCACGTATGACGCCCTCGCGCGACGCATCCGCCAACTGATCCCCGCCGAGCAGAAGCCGCCGAAGAAACAGATGTCCTTCTCTGCGTCCAAGGCAGGGCTGCGGCGCATGAGCGTCACCGCCGACGAGCGCGACATGGCCGACTTAGAACACCGCCTCACCCGCGATATCGACCCGTCGAAGCCGGTGTCGCCACAGATGCTCGACGCCTTCATCGATCTCCTCCGCAGCGCCGCCCCCGGCGACAACTCCGACAACTCCGGCGAGCACCCCGCCGCCACCCCAAACTGCGCCGACCCGCCCGCCGCCACCACCAGCCCGGCATCGCAGCCGCGCGTGCCGTACGCCAACCCGCGCCCGATCATCATCGTGCCGCTGGAAACTCACCTCAAGATCCTTAGCGGCGAGGGCGACGACGTCCGCCTCGGGCTCACCGACGGCACCACGATGACTGGCGTCGAATACCTCAAGGCGCGTTATGGCACGGAGCTCGAAGTTGCGCTATTCGCCGCGCAAGACGGTGCGGTGAACCTCTACCGCGAGGTGCGCCTGGCTAACCAGAAGCAGCGAGACCTCGCAAGGATCTCGATGCCAATTTGTCCAGTGCCCGGTTGCCGACACGGCGCCGACTCATGCGAAATCCACCACATCAAAGCGTGGAAACACGGCGGCGAAACCAACATCGCCAACCTTGCCCCACTGTGCCGATATCACAACCGGGTCAACGACGACGACCCTCAGCGTCGAAAACGCGGCCGCATAGAAATGGTGCGCGGAACCCCGACGTGGTGTTCGCCGCGCGGCTATCACGTGCGCAACACGCTTCACCCGTTTGCAGCAATGCACCTGCTATTCGGCTAGCCGAGCTTGCAATTATCGACGTCTGCAATTACCCGGGCTAGCGGGTTTGCACACCTACCGAATTTGCTCGCACACCGATTTTGCGCGCCTACGATAGGGCTGATCAGTTTACTGGGACAACTTTCGGCTTCCCGAAAGTCCAGAACTTATTGATGATGAAGTTCACCGGCATCGCCACCAACGTGGAGATCGCCTGCGCCCAGTACGACTTGGTGCGCAGCCCGGTCGAGTCGTCAAACACGCTGTCCGGCAGCGCGATCGGCGAGGACGAGTTCATGAGCAGTGTCATGCAGGTCAGCGAAACTACGAATGCCACCACACCGGTCGCCAGGAACGGGAAGTAACCGCGCAGCCACGACCGCTGCTCCACGTGGCGGAACGTCCACGAACGGTTCAGCTGGTAGTTCCACGTGTTCGCGACCAAGAACGCGACCGTCGACAGCACATGGTACCAGCGCACATTGAAACGCGTGCCGAAGAGGTTGAAAAACACGTCCGTCTCGTGAATGCCAATGCCGGAGTCCAGCAGCTTCTTGCACACATAGAACACGGCAAGGTTGACCAGCACCCCGGACCCGCCGACGATGCCGAACTTCACGAACTCGCGCAGCCCCACCGCCAAACGGTGAGCGCGCGACGTGCCTACGCCAGCTGTGGCGACGGCGTTGGCACTGCGTGGTTGTGCTGCTCCCGTCACTGCGCGGTTGTCTCCTGGCCGGCGTCACCGGCGGTGGTCTCCTGCGCGGTGAGGCGGCGCACGGCGTCGGCGATCTGCTCGTCGGAAGCGGTCAGGGCGACCCGGACGTGGTCCGCGCCGGCGGGGCCGTAAAAGTCGCCTGGCGCTGCGAGGATGCCGCGCTCGGCGAACCAGTCCAGCGCCTCGCGGGAGTTCAGCCCGTCCTTGCGACACCAGAGGTAAAGGCCGGCATCGGAGTCGTCGATAGTGAAGCCCGCGCCGGTGAGCGCCTTAAGCAACGCGGCGCGGCGCATGGCGTAGGTGGAAGCTTGCAGGCGTTCGTGGAGGTCGTCGGCAAGCGCGGCCACCATGGCATGCTGGACGGGGCCCGGCACGATGAGGCCGGCGTGCTTGCGCACCAGGAGCAGCTCCTGGACCAGGTCGCGGTCGCCCGCGATCGTGCCGGCGCGGTACGACGCGAGGTTCGACGTCTTCGATAACGAGTGCAGCGCGAGCAGACCCGTGTTGTCACCGCCGGAGACCTCGGGGTGCAGCAGCGACACGGGCTGGGTGGCCCAGCCGAGGCCCAGATAGCACTCGTCGGATGCGATGATGGCGCCGGTCTCACGGCCGAACTCGACCCACGCGCGCAGCTCGTCGGTGCCCATCACCCGCCCCGTCGGATTCGACGGCGAGTTCAGGAAGACCAGGGCGGTGTCTGTCGGGGCGGTCACGGGGTCGTCGCAACGCTGCACCGTGCACCCAGCCATAAGTGCGCCGACCTCGTACGTGGGGTACGCGACCTCCGGGATGACGACGGTCTGGCCGCGCAGGCCCAGCAGCGTCGGAAGCCACGCGATCGCCTCCTTCAGCCCGATGACCGGCAGCACCGACTCAGTGTCCAGGCCCGCGATGCCGAAGCGGCGCTCGAGCGCGTCGACGATGGTGCGGCGCAGCTCTGGGGTGCCGGCGGTCTGCGGGTAGCCGGGCTCCGCGGCGTGTTCGGTGAGCGCGAGCTGGATCGACGGCGCGACCGGGTCGACAGGCCCACCCACGGACAGGTCGATCAGTCCGCCAGGGTGCGCGGCGGCGGTTGCTTTGACATCGGCGATCGTGTCCCACGGAAAAGCGGGCAGCGAAGCACCCAGCGGCGTGCGCTGTATCATCGCCTACTCCTGGTTCTGCGGCGGCAGCTTCGCCACCATTGGGTGGTCGAAGTCCAGTGGGCCAGTCTTCGCGGCGCCGCCCGGCGAGCCAAGGTCGTCGAAGAAGCCGACGTTCGCGTCGTAGTACTCGGCCCACTCGTCGGGCGTGTCATCCTCGTAGAAGATGGCCTCGACGGGACATGCCGGCTCGCATGCGCCGCAGTCGACGCACTCGTCGGGGTGGATGTAGAGCATGCGCTTGCCCTCGTAGATGCAATCGACGGGGCACTCCTCCACGCAGCCGCGGTCCATCACGTCGACGCAGGGTTGGGCGATCACATAAGTCATACCGTTCAGTATGTCACTTGACAGTGGCGAGGGGCCAAATTATCCCCACCAACAACAGGAGCATTTCGCTTATCGACGGCCCCTTGCCCACCATCATCCAAAACCCAACGGCCCAGACACCCAGCGGCACCAGCTGAATCCAGCGGTTTTGCGTCCACAGCTTCGCGGTTCTGCGGAGCACCGCGTTGAACCATCCGGCGAATACTATTCCCAGCGGCGCCCAAAAATAGCCGACCTGCAGCATGACCGCGACGGCCGCGAAGACGGACAGCCAGACGAACGCCTGGATGACCTCGCCGCGGGAAAAGTCTCGGTAGAAGTCGTCGCGGTAGCCGGAGGAGGTCATCTATTTGTCGATGCCGGCGAACAGCGCCGCCGCATCACCCGCAACGGCACCATTGTCCTCGGTAGGGAGCGGCGCACCTTCGCCGAGCTGGAAGTGCTCGACGCGCTGGATGGGCTGCACGATGAGGTTCGACAGGGCGTAGTAGACCACGGGCTGCGCTGCGGCGGATGAGACCGTGGCGGATAAGTGCGTGGCGGATACGTGCACGGCGGATGAGACCGTGGCGGGGAGGGCGGCGTGCGGGTTGACGTCGGTGACCTGGCCGTCGGCGATCCACAGCTGGGTGGCGTGGGCGCGCATGGATTGGACTTTCGCTGAGTACGAGGCGTCGTTAAGCGAAATGCTCAAGTCGGACGAGCTGACTCCATCGAGCTCACCTGGCTGAGGGAGCCGCCACCCTGCGGGGGCTTCGGTGGGCATGAGCGCGGCGGTTTCGTGCTCGAGGCGGACGGCCCAGAGGATGCGCGGGATGTCGGTGAGTTTGGCGGCGGCGTGGGTGATTTCGTGGGCGCGAATGTGATCCGGGTGGCCGTAGCCGCCGTCGGGTCCGTAGGTGATCACGACGTGGGGGCGCTCGGCGGTGAAAATGGCAGCGAGCGCGTCCACGGCGGTGTCGCCGGAGTTGACGAACGCGCGGGAGTGCTGGCTCGCGGCCGAGCCCTCCATGCCGGAGTCGCGGAAGCGGCCGGCGCCGCCGAGGAATGTCCCGCGCGCGCCGAGCGCGGCGAGCGAGGCCCGCAACTCGTGGATGCGGAAACCGCCCAGCTGGTTCGCTTCGTCGGCGACCAGGTGTTGGTAGGGCTCGCCGATGACCTCGCCCTCCTCGCCGAGGGTGCACGTGACGACGAGGACGTCGGCGCCACGCGCGGTGAGGGTGGCGATGGTGCCGCCGGTGGTAATTGCCTCGTCGTCGGGGTGCGCGTGGACGAGGACGACGCGGTAGCCTGCGAGATCGCGCTCGGGGCGGGTGCGGGTCAGGTTCATTGTGCGAGTGGCTCCTTCTTGCCGGCGTTGGCTGGGGTGGTGACGCGCCATGTCGGCGCGGTGGCAAGCCCGCCGTCCCAGTTCTTCAGGTTGGGGTCGGGGCCTTCGATGCCCTGGCCGAGCGCGGCGACGCGGGTCTCGGTGACGATAGGCACCCAGAGCGCTTCGGCCGCCTCGATCTGCGCAAAGATCGCGACTGCGTCTTGGACGCTGGTGGTGCCTGCGAGGACGTCGGCGGCCAGCTGCTCGGTACCGGATGAGCAGTAGCCGGATAGGTTCGCGGCGCGGAAGGCGTGCGCGGGGCAAGCGGCGCGGCCAGCGATCTCGGTGATGCTCTCGGGGTTGGCGGGGCTCGCGACCCTACTCGTGCTGGTGGAGCTCGAGGTGTCGTTGGGGTTGGTCGCGCTGGTCGCGTTGGTCGCGTTGGTCGCTTTGCTGGCGGCGAGGGCGGCATCGGATACTCGCCACCCAAAGACTGCGTCGATGGCGCCGGCCGGGAGCAATTTACCCATGATGGTGTTGTTGTCGGTGCCGACGAACTTCGCCTCGATACCCGCTGCATTGAGTTGGTCGACGAAGGTCTTCCCGGCGGCGGCCGCTGCTGGGTCGGCAGCGTCAGCAGCGACGCGCAGGGCACCTTGTTTTGCGATGTACGCCTCGAGCGCTCCCCCAGCGATTCCGCTCTCGCTAGAGGTGGGTTCACTGGAGGTGGACGCGCCTGAAGTGGACGCGCCTGAAGTGGACGCGTCTGAGGGGAGCGCAGCTGGAGCGGCGCCAGCTGGAGCAGCACCGGCGGGGGTTACCTCGGAGGGAAGCGCCAGATCGGTGGAGCGGTTGGTGGCGATGGACGCGAGCAAGGGGGCGTCGATAAGCGAAGCAAGCTCCTGCCGAGCCTCAAAAGTGACGCCCGCGGTGAGGGTGACCCCGAGTGTGCGCGGGCCGTCGGTGGTGAGGACCTGCGTGTCGGGTACGAGTTCGAGGACGCGGTGCGTGGTTTCATCGGGCGCCATGTCCACGAACGCGATTTGGCCGCTGCGTAGCTGGTCCGCGGTCTGCGTGGTGGTGCGCGCGGGCTGCAGGTTGAGGATGTCGATGCGCGCAGGCGCCGGCCCCCAAAAGCGGTCGTTGCGGTTCAGCGTAATGGTGCCGCGGCCGCGGTCGACGCCGGAGAACAGGAAGCGGCCCGCGGACGCGGGGATGGAATCGTGCAGCGCGGTGGCGAAGTCGGAGGCGTCAGCGGCGAGCAGGTGCGACGGCAGCAGGTGTGTGAACAGGCCGCGGATGTCGCGGATCGGCGTGCGGAAATCGACGTCGACGGTCTTGCCGCTGGGGCCGGAGACGCGGATGTCGGCGATGGCGTCGTAGCCGTAGGCGTTGATGGTGCCGGGTGTCGTGCGCATCGCGCGCCAGAGGTAGATGAAGTCGGCGCCGCTGATCGGGGTGCCGTCGGACCACTGCGCTTCGGGGTCGATGACGTAGCGCACGGTCGCGGCTTTGGGCGAGCTGGGCAGGCGGGTCGCGGCGAGCAGCAGATCGGGGTTGCGCTCGCCGTCGACGAAGGCGCTGGGCAGCACCAGGTCAGCGATCGAGCGGACCGTGGCCTGCTCGTCCGCGGCTAGGTGCGGGTTGAAGCCGGCGCGCACCGGGTCGACTCCGACGCTCACCTCCACTCGAGCGGGGCGTTCGCTTGTCGACGTCGCGCTTTCCGTCGTTTCCGCCAGTCGCTCGAGCTCCTTCTCGGCTTCCCCTTCAGTAACCAAAGGGGGCGGCGCGGGATCCGCCGCGCACCCGGAGAGGGCCGTAAGCGCGGTGGCCGCGGTCAGTCCGGCGAGCGCGGTGAGCGCAGTGGTCGCAGTGGTCGCAGTGGCCGCGAGGCGCGTGCGCGGGTGACGCGTCCGCGCCGAGCCTTTGTGCGCGGGGTGTGTGAAGCGAGTCATCGACGGGAATTGTAATCCACGCCAGCTCCCCTCCCCGCGCAGCGCTCGCGTGGGTTGCGTGCCCGGTTGCAGGTGCGCGAGCAGCTACTTGTTGAGCTGCTTTGCGCGGGAGCGGGCGCGGCCACGCTCGGTGGCGTTGAGAATGATCTTGCGCACGCGCATTGCCTCGGGGGCGACCTCGACGCACTCGTCGTCGTCGCAGAACTCGATGGCCTCGTCGAGCGAGAGAGTGCGCGCCTTCTGCAGTGTGACCGTCGCGTCCGCAGTGGCGGAACGCATGTTGGTCAGCTTCTTTTCCTTGGTGATGTTGATGTCCATGTCCTCATCACGCGAGTTCGCACCGACGACCATGCCTTCGTAGGTTTCTGCTCCCGGCTCGACGAAGAAGTCGCCGCGGTCCGCGAGCTGCTGCAACGCGTAGGCGGTGACCTGGCCGGAGCGGTCGGCAACGAGCGATCCGGTCGGGCGGCCCTTGATCTCGCCGGCCCACGGACGGTGCTCGATGGAGTACGAGTTGGTGATGCCGGCACCACGGGTCTCGGTGAGGAAGGTGGTGCGGAAGCCGATGAGGCCGCGCGACGGAATGTCGAACTCCATGCGCACCCAGTCGCCGGAGCCGGTGTTGCCCATCGAGGTCATGTTGCCCTTGCGGTTGGCCATGAGCTGGGTGACGGCACCCTGGTGCTCGGAAGGCACGTCGATGACGACGTGGTCATACGGCTCGTAGATCTTGCCGTCGATCTCCTTGGTCACCACCTGCGGCTTGCCCACGGTGAGCTCGAAGCCTTCACGACGCATCGTTTCGATGAGCACGGTCAGCGCCATCTCGCCACGGCCCTGGACTTCCCAGGCGTCTGGGCGCTCGGTCGGCAGCACCTTGATCGAGACGTTGCCGATCAGCTCCTGGTCCAGGCGGGCCTTGACCATGCGGGCGGTGAGCTTGTCGCCGCCGTTGCGGCCCGCCATCGGCGAGGTGTTCACGCCGATGGTCATGGAGATGGCCGGGTCGTCGATCTTGATGCGCTCGAGCGGCTCGACGTTCTCCGGGTCGCAGAGGGTGTCGCCGATCATGATCTCGTCGATGCCCGAGACTGCGGCGATGTCACCTGCGACGACCTCGCCGGCCGCCGGCACACGGTCGAGGCCCTCGGTGACAAGGAGCTCGGCGATCTTGACGTTTTTAATGTGCTGTTCGCCGTCTGCGTCGTAGTGCACCCACGCGACCGTCTGGCCCTTCTTCACCGAGCCGCGGTACACGCGGATCAGCGCAATACGGCCCAGGAACGAAGACGAGTCCAGGTTGGTCACCTGCGCCTGGAACGGCGCGTCAATGTCGGCGGAGGGCTCCGGGAGCACGTCGTAGATGACGTCGAAAAGCGGCTGCAGATCCTCGTTATCCGGCAGCTCGCCGTTGCCCGGGTTCTCCAGGGATGCGCGGCCGGCGCGGCCGGAGGTGTAGAGGACGGGCAGCTCGAGCAGGTTCTCGGCGGCCTCGGCAGCGTCCGGGTCTTCAAGGCCCGCACCGAGTTCGAGCAGGAGATCCTGCGCTTCTTCGACGACCTCGTCGATGCGCGCGTCCGGGCGGTCGGTCTTGTTCACGCAGATGATCACCGGCTTCTTCGCCTCGAGCGCCTTGCCCAGGACGAAGCGGGTCTGCGGCAGCGGGCCCTCGGAAGCGTCGATGAGCAGGACGACGCCGTCGACCATGGACAGGCCACGCTCGACCTCGCCGCCGAAGTCGGCGTGGCCCGGGGTGTCGATGACGTTGATGACCAGGTCGCGGCCGTCTTTGCCGGCGCCTTGGCGGCGGATCGCCGTGTTCTTCGCCAGGATGGTGATGCCGCGCTCGGATTCGAGCTCGCCGGAGTCCATCACGCGGTCGCCGTGGTCGCCGTGGTCGCCGAACACGCCGGACTGCTCCAGCATGGCGTTGACCAACGTGGTCTTGCCGTGGTCGACGTGGGCGACGATGGCAACATTGCGGAATTCAGGGTGCGTCACTGAGCCGCTACTCCTTATATATAGGCGGAATTAACGGTTAAACACTACCGCGCGAGGGGTCCAAGCGCTGAATGGCTTGCGAGGCGTGGCAACGAGGCGTCGATAAGCGAAAGCTCTTTTTCTGAGTTCACCTTGACGTTGGGAATATAGTGACTATTGTTACGGGAGTTACTGTAGATGTTTGTAAGGAGAGCTGTGCGCTTTTCCCGATCACTCGCGCGCGCCGCGGCGCTGGCAACCGCCCTCTGTGCGGGCGCGACTTCCGTGACCCTCCCAGCGGCTCATGCCCAGTCCTCCCAGTACATCGACGGCCTCGGGCGACCGACGGACTACACCGTTGCCCGCGTGCACGAGTTCGCCGACAGTCCGCTTGTGCCTGAACCCGCGGCCAACGCGTTGCGAACCGCAGTGAGCTTCTACGCCGGCACCGGCGAGATTGGCGGACCCCCGCTTCCGGACGACGCTCCCCCGTTCACCCAATTCCTCTGGCCGACCGTGTCGAGCAATTGCATCGGACCTGGCCTGCACTCTACTGCCTCAGCGATCGCGATTCCAGGGCCCACCCGGACTCCGGCACCCGGCGCCGTGCCTGGTCAGACCACGTTTGTGTTCACCGCCTTGGGCACGTCTGCCGCCGCCGAGCAGCAAGGTTTGATGCAGGTGTACTGGATAAACCTGAACACGTTCAGCACCGGTGTAACGTCACTTGATAACAATCTGATAAATCCTTCAGGACCGGCAACCTTGTCCGGGACCGCGAACACTGGCCACGGGCAGGTGCTCGCGGTGGTTAACGGCGGTGTCCGCACCACCGATAACGTCTGTAACTTCGCCCCGACCGTCGCAACATTCTCCGTGAGGTAACCATGCACACCACGAATGAGGAGCACATGAACGCCGATCTTCATCCCGTGAAGCAGGAGACGTTTGACACGACGTCGAAGACCAACATCGACCCGAAGGGCTACCTGCGCGAGGTTGATACTTTCCGGGTGACGGAGTTCGGGCTGTACATGGCACGCGGTGCGAACCACCCGCGGTTCGGCTACCTGGAGAGTTGGTTGCTGCCGACGCTGGGCCTGCGCGCAAACATCTTCCACTTCCGCGAAGGCGTGCAAATGGAGCAGGACTTCTATTTCGACATTGCTGACATCGACGTTGAGGGCGATGTCTGGACCACCCGCGACCTGTACGTCGACCTGGTGTCCAACACCGGCAACCCGATTGACGTGCTGGACATCGACGAGCTTGCCGCGGCGACATCGGCCGGTTTGATCACGGCGGAAGAAGCAGAAAAGGCTATCGACGCCACGCTGAACGCCGTCGAGGGCATCACCCGCCACGGCGACGACGCGATGGAGTGGCTTCGTGCCCTGGGCATCGAGCTGACTTGGGCCGAGGAGGTCGAGCTCGCGCCGGTGGGCTAGCGCCGGGCTGGCGCCGGCGGGCTGTTGGCTTCAGCGGGGTGCGCCCGCGCGGCTTATTTAAACGTTTTCTTCGACCGTCCCAGCAGAAGCATGTGCCTGCGGTGGGCGGTCGCTTGGCATTCCATTGGCTCTTGCCCGAATGTGACTGAACTTTAATCTTGAAAAACGGGTGATACAAGCCAAACGCCGACCCGTCAAGCGAGGTCGTGCTCTCAGTCCGCGACCTCAACGTGTCATTTCCGTCAGAAGCAGGTGTGGTCTCAGCGGTACGCGGCGTTGACTTTGATCTCTACCGCGGCCGCACTCTAGGCATCGTGGGTGAATCCGGTTCAGGCAAGTCCGTGACCTCGATGGCAATCATGGGTTTACTTCCTGAGTATGCAAAAGTCACCGGCTCTGTGATGTACGGCGGCGAGGAGTTGCTGACTAAAACGGACAGGCAGATGTCCAAGATCCGCGGCAATGAAATCGGCATGATCTTCCAGGATCCGCTTTCAGCACGCACGCCGGTATACGACATCGGCACGCAACTTGTCGAAGCCCTCCAAGCACACAACAACATCTCAAAGAAGGCGGCACTAAGCCGGGCGGCGGAGCTACTCGACCTCGTTGGTATCCCCGAACCGCAAAAGCGCTTGAAGTCGTTCCCCCACGAATTCTCCGGGGGTATGCGCCAACGAGTTGTCATTGCGATTGCAATCGCGAACAACCCGAAAGTGCTCATTGCCGACGAACCCACCACTGCGCTCGATGTCACTATCCAGGCGCAGATCCTCGACGTGATCAAGGTCGCTCAGCGCGAAACTGGCGCCGCGTGCATCATGATCACGCACGATATGGGCGTCGTCGCTGGGACTGCCGATGATGTACTGGTGATGTATGGTGGGCGGCCTGTGGAAAAGACTGATGTGCATACTCTTTTCCACCAGCCGCAGATGCCCTACTCGATTGGTCTGCTCGGCTCGACCCCTCGTGTGGATCAACCGTCAACTGAGCCCCTAACTTACATTGAGGGCACCCCACCGAAACTGGTGAACATGCAGCCCAGGTGTCAATTCGCGCCCCGCTGCCCCATCGCCATCGAGCAGTGTTTGGACGGCGAACCACCGATGGTCCCGCTCAGTGGCCACGTGCCACATGAAGTCGCTTGCATCCGGCACGCTGAAATCCACGACGGCAAGCTCAACGGCAAGCCGCTTTACCCCACGCCGAAGCTTCCCGACGACTCGCTTGCCGGTGTCCCCCGCGACCAACGCGAGGTCACGCTCGAAGTGGAGAACTTGAACAAGGAGTTCCCCTTGACCAAGGGCTCGCTGGTGAAGCGGCGGGTGGGCACTGTGCATGCAGTGAAGGATGTTTCGTTCAACTTACGCGCTGGCGAGTGCATGGCAATTGTCGGCGAATCAGGGTCCGGCAAAACCACCACGTTGCTGGAGATTATGAACCTTGACCCGGCACCAGACAGCCGCATTGTGATCTGCGGTGAGGACGCGTCGAAGTTCACCACCGCTACGCGGCAGAAGGCACGCCGCAACATCCAGATGGTGTTCCAAGACCCAATGAGTTCGCTCAACCCTCGCATGACGGTGAAAGAGATCATTCGCGAGCCACTCGATGCGCTTGGGTACGAAGGTGACAAGGATGCACGGGTTACTGAGCTCATGCGCACTGTTGGACTCGACGAGTCTCAGATTGACCGCTTTCCCGGCCACTTTTCCGGTGGCCAGCGACAGCGCATCGGCCTTGCCCGGGCACTGGCTACCAACCCGGCCGTGATCGTGCTTGATGAGCCTGTTTCGGCACTCGACGTCTCCATTCAGGCGGGCGTGATCAATTTGCTTGAGTCACTCAAGCGCGAGCTCGGGCTGTCGTACTTGTTTGTCGCTCACGATTTGTCGGTGGTGCGCCACCTCTCCGATCGCGTCGCGGTGATGTACAAAGGCGACTTTGTCGAGTTTGGTGAGTCGGACGCTGTATTCGACAACCCGCAGCACCCGTATACCCAAGCGCTGCTGTCGGCGATCCCAATCCCGGACCCGGACGCTGAGCGCAATCGAACCCGTGTGAAGTACGAGCCGGTAGAGAACAAGTCGAAGTAAGTCACGGTAGGCTGTGCACTCGCATCTTACGCCTACTGAAAGGACCCGCCCATGGCCGGTGGCTTGCTCGCCTTGCTTGACGACGTCGCGCTGATCGCACGCACTGCAGCATCTTCAGTCGACGATGTCGCAGCTCTTTCAGCGAAAACATCTGCCAAGGCTGCTGGCGTTGTCATCGACGATGCCGCGGTGACCCCGCAGTATGTTTCCGATGTCACCCCGGCTCGCGAGCTGCCGATGATCTGGAAGATCACAAAGGGTTCGCTGCGCAACAAGCTCGTGATCATCCTGCCGATCGCGCTGTTGCTGAACGCTTTCGCGCCGTGGGCACTCACTCCCCTGCTCATGGCCGGCGGTACCTACCTCTGTTTCGAGGGTGCGGAAAAGATCGCGCACAAGCTTGCCGCAGATAAGCATGCTGAGGAAGAGCGGGCCGTCAACAAGACCCCGCAAGACGAAGACACGTTGGTGAAGAGCGCGATCACCACCGACCTCATCCTGAGCGCGGAGATCATGATTATCGCGCTCGATGAGATCGCGAACGAATCGATTTGGATGCAGGCCGCAGTTTTGGTCGCGGTGGGCATCTTCATCACCCTCGCTGTCTACGGCGCGGTTGCGCTTCTGGTCAAGGTTGATGACATCGGCCACGGCATGATTCGCCGCGGCAACGCCCCCAAGACAGGACGCGCGTTGGTTAAGGGCATGCCGTACGTGCTCAGCGCCATCGGCATCATCGGCACCATCGCCATGCTCTGGGTTGGCGGCCACCTCATCGTGCGGGGTCTCCACGAGGTGGTGGGCTGGCACTGGCCACACGACCTCATCGAGCGTCTATCCGAAACCGTCGGCGGTGGATTCTCCGGTTGGCTCGTTGACACCGGCGTCTCGCTGGTGTTTGGCCTGATCACCGGGTTCATCGTGCTCGCGATCGTGCAACTGGCGAAAAAGTTCATGCCTGAACGGGACGAGTCGGCTCCGGGCCGGGAGGCTGCAAGCACTGCCTAGTCTCGGCTCTGCCGTATGATGAAGAACCTGAGTGGGTCGGGGCGGGATGAGATTCGCTGAAGGAGGCACCATGGGTCCGAGGATTTACCCTTTGGCGCCTGCGACCTGGGGAGAAGGCGTTGAGCTGCCGGTTGACAACGTCGTACAAGCACCACTGTTCAACGACTTCGCCGGCATGGCTGGCATGGCGCATGAAGAGGTTTTGCTTCAACCCAACCCGCTCAGTGGCTCGTGGCGGGTGCGTCTGCTCGGGGCGAGTATCGACGATCAGGAGACCGCGCAAGGCCGAGTGATCGGCGAGATTGATCCCTACTATCGAGAGCGCTTCACCGATATGCGGCGCGTCGATGCGTCACTACTGATGCCGAAAACCAGCGCAACTGTTGCGTGGGATGAGGCCGCAGGCCAGTTCGCGGTTCGCGTGCTGCTGCCTCCCCCATTGCTCGCCGTGCCGCGTAACGACGCGCCGGACGACACCCTGACACTGCCTTCGGGCGAAATGCTGGTCGTTGACACCTCGATGGGGGAATACACCCGAGAAGAAATCACGGCCCGCTCGCCAGGCCAATGGCTGGTAGCCCTCCACCACATCGGCAGTCTGGTTGCAATCACCTTGGGACCGAAACTGCTGGGCGCGATCCGTGGGGACGAGGCGACCCAACTCATCTCCTACATGCAGGCCACCCACACTGATTCCCAGGTTCCGCAGTTATACGCGCGCGCCGTGCTACTGCAGGGCATGGCCGCACTCGATGTAGCTGAGCCGAGTGAGGACAACCCGGCATATCCGGTGCAGCAGCTGAAAGTACCCGACGTGCGTTTGGCAAAGCCGTGGTCACTCATCGAGTTCCCCGACGACACCTGGGGCGTCAGCGTGGAGCGTGACCACGTTGCTGATCCTGGCGATTACCTCCACCCGAAGCACACTGCACGGTACGTCTCCCTCGCTGGGATTGAGCGTCCGGACAGCGTCGCTCCTACGACAGAGGAGTTCGAGCGTGTGCAGGTTGCAAAGCCTCAGCCTCAGCCGCAACCGGTATCGCAACCGGTGCCGGAGCCGCAGCACCCAGAGCCGGTCGAGCGAACACACTCGGCACCGGAAGACGCTGCGCCGGAAGACACTGCGCCGGAAGACGCTGCGCCGGAAGATGTTGTGCCAGAGGAAGCGGTGCAGGAACCGGCACCGGAATCGCCCTCGCAGACGGAAGCCGTGCCCGAACCTGAGCCTGATGACGAGCCCGAGATTGGGTTCACCCCCGAAACAGAGCTGGTCCCAGAACCTGAGTTCGTGCCCCAAGTAGACTTCTCGCAGGAGTTCTCGGTGGAATCGCTCCTTGCTTCCGCATCCGTTCCGAAGCTGGCGCCAGAACCCGAGCTGGAGCCAGATCATGAACCCGAAAACCAAGACGACGAGGAGTTCTTCATCGACTTGGATGACCCCAACCTCTCCGAGGTTGAAAAGGTAAGGCTGCGGCGGAAGCAGCGAGAACGTGAAGGGGGTGGGCGCCACCGTCGTTAAGCGAAAAGCTTCGCTACGGTGGGAGTTGTACCTAACCGGCGAGCGAAGGAGCGATTATGAGCAACGACCACGGCCCGAACCCATACGTGGTGGATATTGAAAAGGCGACGCTGGCCAACGACGCGTTCCGCGACACCTTGTGGACCGGCAAGAACCTGCAGCTGACGGTGATGACCATCCAGCCGGGCGGCGAGATCGGCGCCGAGATTCACGACGACCACGACCAGTTCCTGCGCCTCGAAGAGGGCGAGCTGCGCGCAATGATCGGCGCGAGCGAGGATGATCTCGAGGTCGACCAGGTTGTCGGCGCTGACTGGGCGGCGTTCGTCCCGGCCGGCAAGTGGCACAACTTTGTCAACGAGTCCGAGAAGCCGGCGAAGCTGTACTCGATCTACGCTCCGCCGGAGCACGAGCCGGGGACTCGCCACGAGACTAAGGACGACGCGGACAACGACCCGCACGAGGACGCAGGCGTGTAACCCGCCTCCCCCGCAACCTGTGAAACGCGGTTCGCCCTACTGGGCGGGCCGCATTTTTGCTACATTCGAGATGTTTTGCCCCGCAAGCCAAAGGTAGCTATCGCGATGTCTCGCACTCCCCTTCCCCGCCTTACCGGTGCCGTGAGCGCCGCCACCGCATCCGCACTCATCCTTACGGCAACGGTGGTGCCCGACGCGCTCGCGCAGTCAAGCTCCAGCTCCGGTTTGAGTTCGGAACTGTCTAGCTCCTCCGGCCCAACGGTGGACAACTCCGCCCCGCCGCAGAAGCAAGCGTCGCAGCCGTACACCATGCCCGACGGCACCGTGGTGCAGATCATGGACGATGTTGCCGGCAAGCACTCGCGCCACGTCGGCCTCGGAGCGACTGACCTGGGCACGATGGCTCCGCTGGGTGGCGGCGAGTTCGCGATGATCTTCGGCGACTCTTTCAGCGGCCAGCGCTTCGGCGAGGGTGACTGGATGAGCCCGGTCGGCGTCGTCGCGCGCATGAACGAAGATGGCTTCATCGAGATCATCCGCCCGCTCAACCGCGGCGAGCGCGTCGAGCAGACCGTCGGGTACCTGCACGAGGATGAGCTCACGCTGATTCCGTCCGACGTGATCAACCTCGACGGCACGCTGTACATGCAAGCGATGTGGAACCACGGCATCGGCAACGTGCGCGACACCGAGATCTTCAAGTCCACCGACGGCGGCAAGTCGTGGAGCTCGATCGGCACCACCTCCGCCGACTACATGAGCGGCATGGGCAACCTCATCTCCTGGGAGAAGGGCCCAGACGGCTACATCTACGTCGTGTCCACGCAGTTTAAGCGCGACGACCCGGTGTACCTGTCGCGCTTCCGCGAGCAGGACATCGCGGACCGCTCGAAGTGGCAGCTCTTCGACCCGGCTTCGGGTAAGTGGGGCGACTCGGGCGCACCGATCCTTAGCGGCTCGAACATCGAGGCCGGCGAAATGAACCTGCGCTACATCCAGGGCAAGTGGGTACTGGTGATGTTCAACGAGGCGACCTTGGCAATCGAGGTCCGCATCTCCGACACCCTCGCGCAGGATTGGGCGAACGTCCCGGTGGCGACGGTGGCCAAGCACGGCCCCTGGTCCAACGCGCAGACCCCGGGCAATTTCTCCCAGCCGTATGGTGGCTACATCGTGCCAGGCTCGACGATCGCGGACATGGACATCGTGGTCTCGCAATGGAACACCGACACCCACGCCCGCTACATGTCCACCCAGTTCAACGTGAAGGGCTTGGACAAGTTCTTCGGCATCAACTCTGCGGCGCTGCCTGCGGATGAGACTCTCTCCGTCACGGAGCGCCCGGCCGCGCAGGTCATCCCGGAGACCCAGGCCGAGGACTCTCTGGTCGAGCAGAAGCCGCAGCGAATGACCCTGTCCTCTGAGTCGAACGATTCCGCAACCACCGCGGTAATCGTGCTGAGCATCCTCGCGGTGCTTGGCGGTGTCGCCACCGTCGCGTTGCCCACCGTGCGCCCGCTGCTGCCGCCTCAGGTCCAGCAGATGTTGCCTTTCTAGGAGCTTTTCGCTTGTCGACGACCCCTGCAACGGCCACATCCGCATCACCGTGGCCCGCTCTGTGGTCGATGATGCTGGGGTTTTTCATGATCCTGGTGGATTCGACCATCGTCTCGGTGGCAATCCCCGCGATCTCGTCAGGCCTGGACGCGACGTATAACGAGGTCATCTGGGTCAATAGCGCGTACCTTTTGGCGTACGCGGTGCCGCTTTTGATCACTGGCCGCCTCGGGGACCGATTCGGGCCGCGCACGATCTACCTCATCGGCCTCGCGCTCTTCACCGCATCTTCGCTCGCCTGCGGGCTGGCTAGCTCAGCCGCCGCACTGATCACCGCCCGCGCGTTCCAAGGCCTCGGCGGGGCGCTGGTCACCCCGCAGACAATGTCGGTGATGATCCGCACTTTCACACCGAAGCAGCGCGGCAGCGCGATGGGCGTGTGGGGCGCGACCGCCGGCCTCGCCACCGTCACCGGCCCGCTGCTAGGCGGTGTGCTTGTCGACGCCGGCGGCTGGCCGTGGATCTTCTGGGTCAACGTGCCAGTCGGCGTTGTCGGCCTCATCCTGGCAATGACTTTCGTGCCGAAGCTGGAGCAGACCAACCGGCGCTTCGACTGGGCCGGCATGGCACTCAGCGCAATCGGCATGTTCTGCCTGGTCTACGGCATTCAGGAGGCCCAGCACTTTGGCTGGGATTGGCGCGTGTGGGCGCTCCTCGCAGTCGGTGCGGTAGCCATGGTGCTGTTCGTGCGCTGGCAGGCGAGCCGCGGGACGGACGCGCTCGTGCCGCTGGAGTTGTTCGCCAACCGCAACTTCGCTCTCGCCGGCGGGGTGATCGCCACTGTCGGCTTCGCGGTGTCTACGTTCGCGATCCCGTGGATGATCTACGTCCAAACCGTCCAGGAGTTCACGCCTACACACGCCGCGCTGCTCATCCTGCCGTCGGGTGCGGTGTCGTTCTTCCTCTCCCCCGCTATCGGCAGGCTCACCAATACTCACGACCCGAAGCCGTTCGCTATCGCGGGCCTCACCATGGCCGCCATCTCGATCGGTGCGGCGGCGCTGATCACCACCCCCGCCGTCGACGCGCGCTGGATGTACGCCATCTCGGTGCTCTACGGCGTGGCCAACTCGATGATGTGGGGCCCGCTGTCCATGGTGGCCACGCGCAACCTGGAGCGCCACCTCGCTGGCTCCGGCTCATCGGTGTACAACACGATGCGCCAAATCGGCGCCGTC
Source organism: Corynebacterium glaucum (assembly GCF_002287505.1). Lineage (GTDB taxonomy): Bacteria > Actinomycetota > Actinomycetes > Mycobacteriales > Mycobacteriaceae > Corynebacterium > Corynebacterium glaucum. The sequence goes on along the minus strand of NZ_CP019688.1, from coordinate 948,329 downwards.
ATCGGCTCGGCCGCGATCGCCGCGATGATGTCTGCCCAACTGGCACGCCAGCTGGGCGAGGATGCGGCTGCTCGGGTGGGCGGCGGAGCGTCGATAAGCGGACCGCTCCCCGAAACCCTCCACGAACCTTTTGCTGCGGCGATGAGCGCAACCATCTGGCTGCCCGGCGCGGTGATTGCGGCGGGTGCGGTGCTCGCCTGCTGCTTCCACCGGACGCAGTCGTGGAGCGAGTGAGAAAGCCCCGGGCGTCGAAGAAGCGCATCGCGGGCACATACCCGATTTACACTGGCGAGGCATCGATCGTCGCGGACCCGGCGCGCGACGGCGGATACGTGCTCGAGGTCAACCGCGTGCCGTCGTCGTATGTCGTGCCCGGCGCGCCCGAGGTGCTCGAGTACGACTACATGCGCTGGATCGCAGGATTTGCGGAGTCGCACGCGCTGCGCCCTGAGGGCGCGGTGCATCTCGGTGCGGCCGGGTGCGCGCTGCCGAGCTATTTCGCTCATCGCTTCGGCGGCGAGCAGGTCGCGGTGGAGATCGACGCCGAGCTTGCGGAGCTCGTTCGGTGGGCATTCGACCCGCCGGTTGCCATTCAGGTTGCGGAGGCTCGGGCATTCATCGATTCGCTTATCGACGCCCCTTCCAACGCCCCGACCCCTGTGCACGCAATCACCCGCGACGTCTTCGCCGGACCCGACACTCCCCGCGCGCTGACCACGGTGGAGTTCTTTCGGGCGGTGCGTTCGGTGCTAACGCCGGGTGGGCTGTACGTGGCGAACGTCGGCGACCGCGCCGGGTTGGAGGAGACGCGTGCGGAGCTCGCGGGGCTGCGGGAGGTGTTCGCGCACGTAGCTGTGGCGGGTCCGGAGGAGATGCTCGCCGGACGCGCCTACGGCAACGTCGTGATTGCCGCGTCGGACGCACCCCTCGCGTTCAACGGCGAGGTGCCGTGGCGCGGCAGCGACCGCGACGGAGCTTGGATGGCGGACCGCATCGCGGGCGCCGCCCCACGCCACGACTGAGCTGCCAGGCGTTACGAAGTGGGCGCTAGAAAGCGAACTCGGTGCCCAGTCGCGGCTGGTAGAACACAGCGCGCTCCGCGGTGATTTCGGTGAAGTGCGGCGAGGTGACCTCTCCCAAGGCCGCGACGTAGTCCGGCACGATGGCCTTCGGCAGGCGCAAGCCCATCGTCAGGTGGGGTACCCACCGCTCGCCGCGCCCGTCGGGGTTCATCGCGCTTAAGCGCCGGGCTGCGCGTTCGAGCTCATCCGGGGCCTCAAGCAACCACGTCACTGTCTGCTTCGATTTAGTGCCGAAGATGACGACGCCAGCTCGTCGTAAAGCTTCTGGCAAAAGCCCCGGGAGGAGTTCTGCTGCTTCCCCCACCACCCGGGTGTCCATGGTGGGCGCGAAGGTGATCGAGACGTGCGGGCGCTGGTGCTGCTGCGGGAAGCCACGCTCCGCTAGGGCAGCGTAAATCGCCCGGACAGCCTCCTCTTCCTCCTTGGGGAGGCGAAGCAGGATGTTCTCGGGCGATCGTTGCGACACGCTTGGAAGCTTAGCCAGCTCGACCGCGCGTGTGGCAGTCGCAGACTCCAGTTAGGGCGCCCCCGCTAGTATCGGATGCACCACGTTTTACTGGTGAAAGGAACGAAAACATGCAGAACGATCCAGCAAAGCCCGGCTACACCACCGAAGGCAGCATGAATAAGCCGGTCGACCACGATGATGACCAGTTCGCACAGGACACCGGCTCGGCCTTGGGCTACGGCCAGGAGGCAGAAGATTCTGTCGAGGATGCGCAGCTCACCTACGACATCAGCCAGGACGACGACGGCGAGCACCCGACCATCCGCGACGACAAGTAACGGCTGAACCAGCACCCGCGCGAAACCAGCTAACCAGCTAGACCTCCCAGCGCACCTCGCTGGGGTCGAGGTCCTCGCGCCACCCGCGCCACGACGCCTGGCGTACCTTCCTGCCCCCAGTCGCGCCCGCAAGCGCGACCTCGGCAACGTACTTCGGCGTCACCCAGAACACGCCCTCGGTATCAGACTTCGGCACGTCCACCGGGGGCGTTTTTCGCTTGCTGCGCCGCAGCTTCTTCTCAATCTCGGCGAACTGCCCGGCAGAAAACCCGGTGCCCACCCGCCCGGCGTACGCCAGCTCGCCGTCCTCATCCGGCACCGCCACCAGCAGCGACTTGCCCTCACGCACCCCAACAACGACCACCGCTTGGTGCAGCGCCCGCTTGATCTTCAGCCACGCGCGGCTTCGTTCCCCAGGCTCGTACACAGAGCTTGTTTGCTTTGCGACGACCCCTTCCAACCCCATTTCCTCAGCCACCCGCCAAGCAGATTTGAAGCTGCCCGTATAGGCGGGAGGCACCACGATGTGGTCGCTCTCCCCCAGCGCTTCCAAAGCTTTGTGACGCTGCGTGTACGGCTCACCGGTGAGGTCGCGCTCCCCGAGACGCAGAAGATCAAAGGCCATGTAGCGCAGCTCGACTCCCTCGGTACTGCCGTGCTTATCCGCGCCGTGCAGCGCAGAGAAACTGGGGCGTCCGTCCTCGTCGAGGGCGATGAGCTCGCCGTCGACGGTGGCGTCGACAAGCAATTGCTCGAACTCCTCGATGTGGGGGAAGAGCGAGGTGTAGTCCTTGCCGTTTCGGCTGATCAGGCGGGTGGTGCCGGCGCGGGTGTCGGCGATGATGCGGTAGCCGTCCCACTTCATTTCGAACGCGAAGGTGGCGCCGTCTTTGACGGCCAGGTCGATATCGGCTTTGGTGCCGGCGGTGGCGAGCATGGGTTTCGGTGGCGTGGCCGGCGCGAAGTCGGCGGGTGCCGTGTCGGCGGGCGCGGGCTCAGCCGGTGCGGGCTCCGGCGCCTCAAGCTCGCCCGGCGCTGGCGTGGCCTCGTCAGGCTGGCGCTTCATGAACTTCAGCAGCCAGTGGTTTTCCTCCGCATCGGTGCGAATCAGCGCGAAGCGGCGCGGGACCCCGCCGAGGCCGCCGTCGTCGCGGCCGAAGAGCACGGCGATGATCTCGTCGTCGCGCCACTTCTCGATCTCGCAGGTGCCGATGTCCCAGATCTTCACATCCCCCGCGCCGTACTGGCCCTTCGGAATCGTGCCTTCGAACCAGGCGTACTCGATCGGGTGGTCCTCGGTCTGCACCGCGAGGCGGTTCTCTTTCGGATCCAGCGGAGGGCCCTTTGGCACGGCCCAGGAGACGAGGACCCCGTCGTGCTCAAGGCGGAAATCCCAGTGCAGGCGGCGCGCGTGGTGCTCGCCGATCACGAAGATCGGCACCCCGTCGCGTGGACGCGGCGCGGCCTCGGGCACAGGCTCGCCGGTCTTCGTCGCGTCTCGCATGGAGCGATAGGTGGTCAGGCGGTCGCCCCCGGGAGCAGCCGTCTCCCCACCTCCGAGCGCAGCAATCGGATCTAGACCCTCCTGAACGCGCTCAATCACCTCCTCGAACACGAGGTGCTTCAGCCCCGGCTCCGCGATCTCTTCCCACGTCCGCGGCGCCGCCACGGTCGGCCGCTCCCGGCCGCGCAACGAGTACGGACTCACCGTCGTCTTGTTGCCGTTGTTCTGGCTCCAGTCGAGGAAGATCTTCCCGGCGCGCTCCGTCTTGCGCATCACGGCCGTCACGCGCTCCGGGTATTCCTCCTCCAGCGCCTGCGCAAGCGCCTTCGCCACCTGGCTCACGCCTGCCGCATCGGTCTCCCCATCCAACCCCGCGTAGATGTGAATGCCTTTCGACCCGGACGTCACCGGCACGCTGACCAGACCCATGCCGTCGAGCACCTCGTTGCACGCGAGCGCGATCTCGGCAGTCTCCGCGAGCGTCACGCCCTCGCCCGGGTCAAGATCCAGCACCAGCCGATCCGGGTTCTGCTTCGAATCGCCCTTCCCGAAGCGCCACTGCGGGGTGTGCAGCTCAAGAGCGGCAACTTGGGCGAACCAAGCAAGCACGGCTGGGCCGTCGACAAGCGGATATGTGTTCGTCGAGGTCTTGTGCTCGATCTCCCCGGTGGTGATCCAGCTCGGAGCAGAATCCTCCAGGTCTTTTCGGAAGAAGCTTTGCTTATCGACGCCATCTGGCCAGCGTTTTCGAGTCACCGGCCGGCGCGCGATCTGGGGCACCATGACATCGGCGACCTCGAGATAGTAGCGCATGACATCGGCCTTGGTGGTGCCTGTGGCCGGGTAGAGCACCTTGTCGAGGCTGCTGACCTTTAGGTCGTGCCCGTCAACGCGCACTTTTGTGCTTTGCTGCGCCACGCGCTCGCCTCCCTTCTGTTTCCGTACACTTTTGCACATGCGCGCAATCTGGACCGGCTCAATCACGTTCGGCCTTGTCAATGTTCCCGTCAAAGCGTTCGGCGCGACGGAAGACCACGACATCTCCTTCCACCAGGTGCACGACAAGGACGGCGGGCGCATCCGATACGAGCGCCGCTGCGAGGTCTGCGGAGAGAAGGTCGAGTACAAGCACATCGACAAGGCCTTCGAGGAAGACGGGGATACGGTCGTGCTCACTGACGACGACTTCGCTTCCCTACCCGAGGCCGACAACGACGAGATCGATGTCGTACAGTTCGTGCCCGCGGATCAGATCGACCCGATCATGTTGGAGAAGTCCTACTACCTCGCGCCTGAGGGCAAGACGCCGAAGTCGTACCTGCTGCTTCGCCAGACGCTCGAAGACACCGACCTGATCGCGGTGGTGCGCTTCGCGTTGCGCCAGAAGACGCGCCTTGGCGTGCTGCGCGTGGTGGGCAAGGTCATTGTGCTGCAGGGCATGATGTGGGCCGACGAGATCCGCGAGCTCGACTTCGATGGCGAGTTCAAGGGCGTGAAGTCCCGCGCGAAGGTGTCGAGCAAGGAGCTCGAACTCTCGCAGCAGCTGGTGGAGTCCTACGCATCCGACTTCACGCCGGAAGAGTTCGAGGACGACTACCAGATTGAGCTGCGCAAGCTCATCGACGCGAAGTTCGAGCAAGGCGACACCATCGACACCGAAGCCACCTTCGGCGAGCAGCCGGACGATGAGGATGACGACGACAACGTGGTCGACCTCATGGAGGCGCTCAAGGCGTCGCTGGACAAGCGCGGCGGCAAGAAGAAGTCGACGAAAAAGAGCAGTGCGTAAATGGCGAAGAAAATGAAGGAGTACTTCGACGCGAAGGCGGCGAAGACGCTCGGCGACCAACTGGGCATCGACGGCGACGAGTACGCCGCCTACGTCGTCCCGCGCGTGGGCGAACTGGAGATCCTCGACCGCGTCACCGTCTTCGCGGAAGCACTGCGCGACCGGCTTCCGGAGGATTATGCCGAGGCGGTAGAAGGGGTCGTCGAAAAGCTTGGGCCCGAGCTTCAAGAGGGCGAGGGCTACTTCAACCATGGCTTCCACCTGTGGCCGGTGAGCCGTTACATCGAGCTGTACGGGCTCGAGCACCCTGAGGAGTCGCTGGATGCGATCGAGGCGCTGACCCGCGCGTTTACCGGTGAGTGGGCGGTGCGGCCGTATCTCGAGCGCTATCCGGAGCTGACGCTGGCTCGGGTGGATGAGTGGTCGCGCTCGGAAAGCCACAATGTGCGCCGCCTGGCCTCCGAGGGGATTCGACCTCGCCTGCCGTGGGCGAAAGTGCACACCCCGTTTGTTGCGGACCCCTCCCCGATCATTCCGGTGCTGAACCGGCTGTACGCGGATGAGTCGCTGTTCGTGCGCAAGTCGGTGGCGAACAACTTGAACGACATTACGCGCACGCACCCTGATCTAGCGCTAGAGACGGCGCGTCGGTGGGCGGCGAGCGATGCGCCGCACGCGGCGTGGGTGGTCGAGCGGGGCCTGCGCGGGCTGATCAAGCAGGGCTATCCGGAGGCTTTGGGCATCGCAGGCTTTGCGACGGGTGACGCGATCCAAATTAGCGACATCGAGTTCCCCGAAGCTGTTGCGGTGGGCGACACCGCAGTGCTCACGGTGTCGCTGACAAACACGAGCTCGGAGCCGCAGGAGGTGCTTGGCGAGTACCGCGTGTACTTCGTGAAAAAGAACGGCACCCGGCGTCCGAGCGTGTTCCGATTGGGAAAGTTCACGCTCGCGCCGGGTGAAACCCGCGTGGTGGAGAAGAACCATGTGTTCCGCGTGACGGGCACGCGGACGTACTACCCCGGCACGCAGGCGCTCACCGTGGTGGTTAACGGGATGGAAAGCGAGCCCGAGGAGTTCGAGCTCACCACTGAATAGGCCCTCGTGATGCCGGGCTTCCCGCTTACATTCCGGTGATGCCCTTGAGGCGGTCGATGTGCTGCGATGCTTCCGCCTTGGTCATGTTCGCCGGAAGCTGCTCCCCTGCCTGCTTGGCCAGGGTGTCCAGGTAGGACTTCTGGGATTCGGTCATCGGGTCGTCGCCGGAAACCCAGTCGGAGGGGTCCTTCTCCAGGGTGCTGTCGCCCTGCGCGTCGCCGGTCGCGCCGATCATCTCGCCACTCTGAGCCTCAGCCTGCTGCTGGCCCTGGTTGGTCACCGGCTGGCCTGATGCGGCCTGCTGGCCGTCGACCGCCGGCTGGCCCTGCGGCTCCGGTTCCGGACCGTCGAGCTCCGGGTCGTACGGAGCCTCATCCGGAAGCGGTGTCGGCGGCGGCACCTCACCCGGGGTCTGCTGCGGGTCGAGCTGCGGATCATAGTTGTCGTTCACGGTGCGCTCCTTCGGCGGGCGTGTGCATTGGTCAGAGTTCTCGCCATCCTACTGATTCGATGCAGATCGGGTTTCGGCCTTCGGCGTTTGTTTTCCATACAAGACCAAACGGAAAATTTCGTTTACACCGCGCCCCACGAACATTCGCGCCGCGTACGTGTTCTACGGCACTGGCGACCGCGCGAGCTAGGGTCTAAACAACAACCCACGCCAGGGGCACCCTACCCCTGGCGTTTCCTCATGCTCGTCAATTTTTCCCCTCCTAACCCACCCACCCCTTGCACTGATTTTAGGTTTGCCTTACCATGCTTCGCTACTGACTGAATTAGCCTAGGCTTACTTAAATCCCAAGGGGGTTGAATTGAAGATTTCTCTCAAGGTCGCCACTGCGGCGATCGCTATCACCACGGCGCTTGGCGTGACCGCCTGCTCAGATTCTTCCGGGGATATGACACAGACATCGAGCACCGGAGCTCAAGAATCACAATCGACATCATCGTCAGAGCGAACTGCTGATGCCGCGCTCACAGTCACCGACGCTGCCGGGCGCAAGATCGAATTCGAGCAGATGCCCGATCGCATCGTTCTTGCAGAGGGCCGCGCTGCGTACGCCACCGCCCTATTGCAGGAGAACCCTTTGGACAACATCGTCGCGTACGGGCAGGATTTGGAGACTGCAGCGGGAGCTTTCCGCGAGAAACTCTTCGAGCTCCAACCCGAGGCAAAAGACATGCCTGTGATCGGATCGATCCAAAAGGGAGACGTGACCGTCGAGAACCTTCTGGCACAGGATCCAGATGTGGTGATCATGACCCTCGATCAGAAAAAAGCGGTGGAGGAAAGCGGGTTCATCACGGACCTGGACTCGGCTGGCATCACCTACGCCTTCATCGATTTCCGTCAAAAGCCGCTCGAAAACACCACCGTGTCGATGACCCTGCTCGGCGACCTCCTGGGCCAGAGTGAGCGCGCGGAGAAGTACAACGAGTTCTACAACGCGAAGGTCAAAGACATCACCGAGCGGGCCGCTAAGACCTCCACCAAGCCAGATGTGCTGCTTTGGACCGCAGCGGGATACAACGATTGCTGCGCAGTGGCAGGCGACGTCCACCTAGGCACCCTGGTCACCGCCGCGGGTGGTCACAACCTCGGCCCCGAGGTCATTGGGCCGGAAAACAAGACCATCACCCCGGAAAAACTCGTGGAGCTGAACCCAGAAAAGATCATCGTCACCGGAGGCGAATGGGCACGCGACCCGAATAAGACCGACACGTTCCGCCACGTGGAGCTGGGCTACCAGTCCACTCCGGAGCTAGCGTTGGAGACTTGCGACGGCCCATTGAGCAAAGCCGGTATGGAGCTTCTGGACGGGCCGAAGAACGGTAACTACTTCGCTGTCTACCACCAGTTCTACGACAACCCGTTCAACGTCTTCGCACTCGAGGCATTTGCCAAGTGGATTCACCCGGAGGAATTCTCCGACCTCAACCCGACCGAAGACTTCAAGCAATTCCACGAGGACTGGATGCCTTTCGACTACAGCGGCGTCTTCTTCATCGACCCGGCCAACCCTGACGAGAGCTAGACCGTGACAACTCAGGTATCTCCGACGCTGCAAGCGCCAGACGATGCTCGCCAAGCGGCGATTGAAAGCTACCGTCGGCGCGGACGCAAGAAAGCAATCTCCATTGCTGGGCTGATTGCCGCGGCGTTCGCGAGTTTCATCTTCGCCGTGGTGGTAGGCCCAATCGATATCGCCCCCGCGGACGTATTCAACGCCGTCTTCCGCCCAGAACTGGTCGGCGAGCAAACTCGAGTGGTGATCCAGACGCTCCGCCTCCCAGCTGCAGTGATGGCCGTGCTATGCGGCGCCGCACTCGGTTTGGCTGGCGGCCAGATGCAAACCATCTTGGATAATCCGCTGGCGGAGCCCTTCACGCTGGGCATTTCCGCAGCTGCCGCTTTCGGAGCTGCATTATCTATCGTGATGGGCTGGACCGTCATCGCCAATCCCCAGTTCAACCTCGCGCTGATGGCAGCGCTGTCAGCGCTTATCGCGGTGACCATTGTTGCTGGAGCGTCAGTGTGGCGCGGTGCCACTGCAGAGTCGATGATTCTGCTGGGCATCGCCCTCTCGTTTTTCTTCCAAGCTCTGCTTTCGCTACTGCAGTACGGTGCAAACATCGAAGCCCTGCAGCAAATCGTGTTCTGGACAATGGGGTCGATGCAGCGCGCAAACTGGACTGCGAACATCATCCTCGCAGTGGTGGTCGCAGCTGCGATCCCGTTCTGTATTGCCAACTCGTGGCGGCTCACCGCTCTGAGGCTTGGCGACGATCGCGCTGCCGCCCTCGGCATCGATGTCAAACGCTTGCGCATCACTACCCTGCTCGTCGCGTCTTTCCTCGCAGCGGCTGCCGTCGCGTTCACGGGAATCATCGGTTTCGTTGGTCTAGTAGGACCACATGTAGCGCGAATGCTCGTCGGCGAGGATCAAAAGTATTTCCTCCCTGGCGCAGCCGCCGCAGGTGCAATGTTGCTCAGCCTTGCGTACGCCGTAAGCCTGTCGATTATCCCCGGCCTTGCCATTCCGATCGGCATCATTACTTCGTTGGTTGGCGTGCCATTCTTCGTCTTCCTCATCTTCACCCGCGCAAAACGGAGGAGCTGACATGATCGCGGCGCAGAATCTCTCAGTCGGCTACGGCCGCACCACAATCATCGATGACATGACCTTCGACCACTTGGAAGCAGGCAAGGTGGTTGGCCTCCTTGGACCCAACGCCGCCGGCAAGTCCACCCTGGTGAAGACCATCGCCGGTATTAAGACACCGACCGCGGGCAGCGTCTCGATCGTGGTGAACGGTAGCGAAGTGACCGGCAAGGCACGCACCATCGCCGTCGGGTACGTCCCGCAGGACATGCTGACCACGGCTTCGCTCACCGCATTCGAGTCCATCATGGTTTCGGCACGTCGCCGCGGGGAATCAGGCTGGGATCCGATCGGCGCAACTGCGGACATCATGGAGCGCCTCGGTATCACCTACCTTGCGGACCGCATGGTCTCCGACATGTCGGGCGGCCAACGTCAGCTCGTTGGTGTAGCGCAGATGTTGGTACGCTCCCCAAGCATTTTGCTTCTCGACGAACCAACGTCCGCCCTCGACCTGCACCACCAGGTGCATCTGCTCCAGCTTGTACGCGACGAGGTCGTGGGCACAGAACGGGTTGCGCTCGTGGCAATCCACGACCTGAACCTCGCCGCCCGCTTTTGCGACGAGTTGCTGGTGATCAAAGCAGGCCGGGTTGTGGCACATGACGTTCCGCATGAAGTGCTCACACCCGACCTGCTGGAGAAGGTCTACGGCATCCGGGCCCGGATTCTCGACGATAGCGGCGTGCCCGTCATCTGCCCGGCATAAGGAAGGCGTTTACCCCTCCCACTGCGGGTTGGCAGTGTCCACACCGTCTGCGGCGGCCTGAGCTTCAACCAGCTCGAGCAGATACTCCTGCGCACCGCCGTAGGCCTCGTGGAAACGCTCGTCGGCCACGTACATGCGCGCGAGGATGAGCTGGCGCGCGGGCGTTGCTTCGTACCACTGGCCGATCATCTCGCGGTGGCGCTGCACCAGCGCTGCCGCCTCAGTCGAGCCAGCCGCTACCCCACCGTCGCGAGCGGCGATAAGGTCAGCCGCGAACGCGTCCTGCTCCTGTCGCAGCCGAGCGAAGTCCTCTTCGCCCATCTCGGACAGCCGCTCCTGGGACTGCGACCACTCGGCGGTGTCGCCCCAGCGCTGCTCCGCTTCCTCCTGATACGCCGGCATATCCTCGCCGAGGTATCGCTTCATTGCGTCCATATCGACACTTCCTTTCTTCGTTTGGTCAATCAAGGTCATGACCGCATCCAATTGGCGATCCAGCACGTCGCGCTTTGCCGACAGCGTTTCGTGGTGGTGGCGCAAAGCGTCGATAAGCATGTGCTCCGATGCCTCGAGCAAACCGGCGACCTGCGCGAGCGGCACGCCGACGCTGCGGTAAAGCGCGATCGCTGCGCCGCGTTCGAGGTCGGCCTCGGAGTAGACGCGGTAGTCGCTCCACGTGCGGGCGGGCTCGATCAGGCCGAGCTCCTCCCAATGCCGCAGTGCTTTCGGTGTCACTCCGAGCGCCTCTGCCGCTTCGCCGATGCTGTACCAACTGGATTCGGTCATGTGCAGAAGTGTCATCCTTTCCGTTGGGGCAAGGTCAAGCGCAAGTTCGATATGCTTGCGATCATGCAGGATAACCCGGAAATCCGAGTGGGCCACGCGGATCGCAGCGCCGCGCTCGAGCGCCTGGGAACCCACTTCGCCGACGGGTATCTGGACTTGGGCGAGTTCGAGGATCGCACGGCACGCGCGGCCAGTGCGCGCACGCGCGGGGAGCTTGATTCGCTTTTCGACGACCTGCCCGACGCGCCTTCCGAAACCGCGAACGCCCCAGTGCTGCGCGCGGAAGACGGCGTGGACATTCGTGAGGTCGAGGTCGATGTCCAGCAGAAACTGGCGCGGAAAAAGCGTGTCGACATGATGATCGGCGGACTCTGGGGCGTGACCGTGGGTGTGTTCCTGATGCTCGGCGTGGTGTTTGACGTGGAGTTCGCGTGGATCGTATTCCCAATCGCCGGCGTGCTGAACGTGATCCTTGCAAACGCGTACGGCATGAGCGGCGACGAAATCCGGGCGCTGAACGACCTCGAACATGAACAGGGCCAGCAACGCGCGGAGCGGATGCGCATTGTGATCGAGCGGCGGCGCGAACTGGGCGAGCTGTAGGTACCGCTGGCTTCGCTAAAATCGTCGACCACTGCTCAGTTTTGTCGCGCAGAAAATTGGAGTTGATAGCGCAGTGTCCGATACCCCTGAGATCCGCATTGGCCATGCAGACCGCAACGCCGCGCTAGACAAACTGGGTACGCACTTCGCGGACGGGTATTTGAACCTGGGCGAATTTGAAGATCGCACGGCGCGGGTGGCGGACGCCAACACCCGCAGCGAGCTTGATGCGCTGTTTGCGGATCTACCCCAGGCAACGGAGATCGCGCGGGTCGATCCGGAAGCGTTGGAACTCGAGCAGAAATTGCGGCGCAAGAAGCTCATTGACGGGATCACTATTGCGTTATGGGTCGCGGCTGTCATCCCCGCGTTTTTGGCGTTGCAGGCGGGATCGCTTTGGGGCGCACTGGCAACCCCGGCAGTGGTTTTGGCGGTGACGTTTGCACTCAACGCCCGCGCAGGCCTCAATGGCAAAGAATGGGAAGCGCTGGAAGCCATCCAACAAGAACGCGACGAAGAGCGGGCAGCACGCCTGCGGGTAGCCGAAAAGCGCAGGAAAGAACTTAGCGGACAGTAGATACTTCTAGCTCCGCTAAGATCGGCGACGATTGCTGAGACGACGTTTGGAGTTGATACCGCCTTGTCCGAGACCCCCGAGATCCGCATTGGCCATGCAGACCGCAACGCCGCGCTAGACAAACTGGGGACGCACTTCGCGGACGGATACCTGAACCTGGGCGAATTTGAAGATCGCACGGCGCGGGTGGCAGACGCTAGCACCCGCAGCGAGCTCGACGCACTATTCGCTGATCTCCCCCAGGGTCCGACCTCGTCCACGAACCTGCCTGCAACGAGCGCTGCAGGTCACAGCAAGCAGGCCACTCCGGTCGACTCAGCTGAGTCCGAGCTGGAAGAGAAGTTGCAGAGCAAGAAGCGTGTCGACGCGGTGACGATCGCGCTCTGGCTCGCTGGCGCAGGCGGCGTGTTCCTGGCGAACAGGTTCATCGACGTCGACCTGATGTGGATCATGCTGCCGGTCGCCATTGTGCTCGCGGTGGTGACGTACGTCCTCTACGACCGTGCAGGCCTGAGCTGGAAAGAAATGGAAGTGCTGGAGGAGATCCAGGAAGAGCGCGAGAAGGAGCGGGCGGAACGCCTCCGCATCGCAGATAAGCGTCGCAAGGAATTGGGGAATTAAGCGCGTTCGCATAGTAGTCTTTACTTCTATGCAACCCCGTTCTCGCGTCTATGCTGCGGCTGCTGTCGCCACCCTTATACTTCCCACGCTCGCTGCCTGCAGCTCTGGTGCCGAGACCACGGCAGAACCCAACTTCACCTCCGTGGCGAGCTCAACCGCCCCCACCTCCCAGACATCGGAAACCAAGGCTTCCGCAACCACCAATGACAAGGCCGACACCTGGATCAAGGCCTACGAGTACGTACTCGATCATCCCGGCGATTACCCAGTCAGTGCCGCTGCCGACTACGAGCCGAAGGGAACATATTCGTACGCGCTCGTAGAGGCGAACGGTGACAACACCCCAGAACTGCTGTTGCAGGTCGATAGCTTGCACTTCAGCCCGGTGCTCGCATTCACGATCGGCAGCGACGGCAAGGCCATTGGCACGCAAGATGTGTTGATCCAAGGGGCCTCTCCCGCCGGCGGTAGCCGCGCTCGCGTGGACGCATCCGCGAGCGGCATCGGCATCCACCAAGTGACCTACCACTCGGTGCAGGAGTACGCCTACTCCACCACGTTCAAACCCAGCAGGACGAAGTTAACCAAGGTCAGCGACGAGGTTGAGTACGCCTCCCAAAGCGAGCTTCCCGACCACCTCGAGGTGAAGTGGTACGCCACCACGGACAAATCGGGCCTGCGATCCAGCCAACCCACCACCGGCGGATCGGCTGCTGGAACGAAACCGAAGAAGCCTTCCTCCGGACAGGGCAAGCTCGCCGCGGGTCCTGGAGAGGTGGCGCTCGAAGGGACAATGCTTGAGCTCAGCGCAAGCGAAGCCATCAACAAGGTTGGTGTATTCGATGCGGATCCGGCCGCGCGCTACCGGTTTTTCAAGCTCGACCAACCCACCCAGGTAACTGGCAAACAAGGACCCGGCACCAGAACCGAGAAAGTGCAGTGGCTGTTCTTCGGTAGGACGGATACACCGATCGATGGCGGAAGCCCATCAGATCTCGTTGGCAAGCACGCTCGCTTGATCATCGATCAAACCCTGTTTCACTTCTCGAATGAGCCGGCATTTCCAGAACTCGCTCCATTCGTTGAGTACGCGCGCGACTACGAAATCCTGGACTAACCACCCCGCCCCTCACACCAGCGGCCAGGGGAACTGGTATTGCGAGTGCGGCTCGGGCAGCCACGGCAGGCGCACAAGGCGGCCCGCGCGGCTCTTTAGCGCTTCCACCTCGGCGTCGGTCAGCAGCTCCGCAACCTGATCTGGCACAGACTCCATCAGCGGCTCGATCGCGGCCAGCCACTCGTCGGGAATCGGGACGTGCGCGAACTCCCAAATCACGGTGCGCAACTTCGGGTCCTCGTGGAAGCACAACCCCTGGTCAATCCCCCACACACGCTCGCCACGCTCACCGCTCTCACCAATGCTGCCCAGCAGCACGTGCCCTGACTTGCGGTCGGTGTTGTTCGCCAGTAGATCAAACACCGCCAGCTTGAAGAACTGCTCATGCAGATCCTCGCGCGTCTCCACCAGCGGGAAGTAATGCGACCCGTCGTTGTCCACGTAAAACTGCAGCGACCCCACCCCGAACGGCTCTACGTCGCGCACCACCGTCGGCGGCACCTGATTCCACCCCAGCCACAGCGAGAGCAAAAAGGCCGCCCGTTCGCGCCGCCACAATCCCGGCAGGAAATCGTGCAGGTATTGCTCCCCCGCTTCGGGTTTGTAGATCGCCCAGGCGTAGTCGTCGTCAAGCGAAAGCTCCACGACAAACGCCGCGTTGGATGACTCGGCGAGCTGCCCGACAAAGGCCATCTCGCCGTGGGTCAGCAGGTTCAGCTGGGCCTCAAAGTTCACGGCCATCAGAGCTCAAGCTTTGCGACGGACCCTGGTTCCGCCTGGGCCTTTTGAAACTCGTCCAAGCGTTTGCCGGCGAAGTGAGTCAGCGCGGCCTTGATCGGGTCGGCGTGGGAGAAGCAGGCGACGGTCTGGCCCGGGTGCGCGGCCGCGATGCGTTCAAGGCCCGCGACGATGCGGTCCTGCATCTCTACGAAGCTCTCCCCACCGGGGAAGCGGAACTGGCTCGGGGTTTTCTGCACCGTCTCCCATTCGGGCAGTTTCGCCAGGTCGGCGAGTTTTTCTCCGGTCCATGTGCCGAAATCGGCTTCCAAGAAGGCGTCGTCAAGCAAAGGCTCTTTCCCGAACTTTTCTGCGAGCGGCGCGGCGGTTTCCTGGGTGCGCTCGAGTGGCGAGGAGTAGATTGCGTCGACGCGCTCGATGCCCTCGGCGACCTTGCGTGCCTGCTCCTGGCCTTTTTCCGAGAGGTGGAGGCCCGGCGCGCGGCCCGGCAGGACGGTGCCGGTGGTCGGCGTTTGCCCGTGGCGGATGAGGAGGATGGTGGTGGGCATGAAGTTGGGAACTTTCAGACCGAGTTTGAGCGAATCAACTTCGAGATCAGCGGGAGGCCCGTCGATCAACAGTTCATCCACCCTTATTTTCTCTGAACCCTCCACGGCCCACTCCTTTTACTGCGACTGACTCCCAGCACTGAAGCCGTTCGCGATTCTACGGATCCTTACTTACGCGCGTGACGGGCGACGCGTGCGCGGTTTCCGCAGGTGTTACTGCACCAGTGTTGACTGTCGCGCATTCGCGTGTAGTAGAGCACGCAATTCGGTCCTTCGCACTTCTCGAGCTGGGCCACCTGCGGGGCAGAAACCGTAAAAGCGCAGGAAAGAGCAACCTCAGCCATGAAGCTTTCAAGAGGGTTTCCACGCCCAGCGAAGTCGATCAGCGCTTGAGATTTTCGCTTGGGAATCGCTGGGGCGATTTCCACGGAACCAACCAGCGCGTTGAGTGAATCTGCGATCTGATCTCGGTTGTTGCCGAGCGCGTGCTCGTAGACCGTCGCTACCCCATCGCGCAGACCCCGTAGCGCGTCCAGAGCACCCGCATCCACGTGAGCAACCGGCGGTCTCGACAACTCCTGCGTCATCACTGCAAACCATTGCTCGGCCAACTCCGGAGTTTCCAGGGCATCAACAATCGTGCGCCCGTCGTAGAAGCGACTGCTCAGAAATTGCGTGGAGATGGGCTCGAAAGGCCGAACCAGCACCCCGTCCACGGTGTATTGGGCTTTCACCTAACGCTCCCCCTTCCCTCAGACAGCAACAACCGGATGAATTAATGCCTTTCACGTTAGTGCCGATCTGGGTAAATTTAAACCTCGCTAATGCCAAACCCATTAGAAAGGATCTGCAGATGTCTCTCACACAAACCAAAGCTCCGCCAAGACCCGCTGGAAGCGTCATCCTTGTAGCTACCGCGTCGAGTGTCACCGCTCTTCTTTCACTCGCTCTGCTCACTGCGACTTCCGGTTACGAATGGCTCATTCCACCAATGGCCGCATCGATGGCACTGATCATGGGCGCACCAAAGTTGCCGCTCTCTCAACCTCGCAACGTCATTGGCGGACAAACAGTGAGCGCAACCGTCGGTGTCGCGGTGGGAGCGCTGGGCGACTCCCTCTGGTTAGCAGCTCTAGCCGGCGGGTTGGCCCTGGGAGCGATGATGCTGCTTCGCATGCCCCATTCGCCCGCCGCGGCCACAGCGGTCATCGGAGTTGCCGTTCCGGTGGGCTGGTCGTTCGTCCTTCTCGCTTTCCTTGCCGCGGCCGTTCTGGTCCTGATCGGAGTGCTCGGCAACCGACTCAACGGCGCAACCTACCCCGAGTACGTCTGGTAGCGCCTGGAAACTGGGCCTGCCTCACAGCGAACGGGCGTACCCTGTCGACCATGAGCCAAGCTCCAAGCATGTCCACCCTCGGCGAGCTGCGTGCCGCCGGGGCAACCTACAAACCCGTGCGCGTAGAACTGCGCGACAACCTGCTGGCCAAGCTGCGTGCCGGCGAGGACCCGTGGCCGGGCCTGCATGGCCTCGAAAACACTGTAATTCCGCAGGTGGAGCGCGCAATCCTCGCGGGGCACGACATTGTGCTGCTCGGCGAGCGCGGCCAGGGCAAGACCCGCCTGTTGCGCACGCTGCCATTGCTTCTCGACGAATGGACTCCCGTCCTCGAAGACTCCGAGCTGCGCGAGCACCCACTGCACCCGATCACGGACGCCGCGAAGCGCCGCATCGAGGCCGACGGCGATGCCACACCGATCACTTGGCTGCACCGCTCCGAGCGCTACTCGGAGAAGCTGGCTACCCCGGACACCTCGGTCGCGGACCTGATCGGCGACGTGGACCCGATGCGCGTGGCCGAGGGCCGCCGCCTGGGCGACCCGGAGACCATCCACTATGGCCTGATCCCCCGCTCCAACCGCGGCATTGTGGCCATCAACGAGCTTCCGGATCTGGCCGAGCGCATCCAGGTCGCCATGCTCAACGTCATGGAGGAGGCCGACATCCAGATCCGCGGCTACATGCTGCGCCTGCCGCTGGACGTGCTGGTGGTCGCCTCTGCGAACCCGGAGGATTACACCAACCGGGGCCGCATCATCACCCCGCTGAAGGACCGTTTCGGCGCGGAGGTGCGCACCCACTACCCGCTTGAGCTGGACGCGGAGATCGCCGTGATCCGCCAGGAGGCCGACCTGGTGGCGCAGGTGCCGGACGTGATCATGGAGATCCTCGCCCGCTTCACCCGCGCGCTTCGCGAGTCCGACGCCGTCAACCAGCGCGCCGGCGTTTCCGCCCGCTTCGCCATTGCGGGTGCAGAGACGGTCGCCGCCGCAGCCCAGCGCCGCGCGGCCGTGCGCGGCGAGGACGAGGCCGTTGCCCGCCTGGTCGACCTCGAAGCCGCCGTCGATGTCCTCGGCGGCAAGGTCGAATTCGAGCACGGCGAGGAGGGCCGCGAGTGGGAAATCCTCGAATACCTCCTGCGCAACGCCGTCGCCGAAGCCGTGCGCGGGCGCATCCGCGGCCTCGACTTCGGCCCGCTCATCGAAGCGCTCGACGGCAACACCTTCATCACCACCGGCGAGCAGGTCACCGCCCGCGAGTTCCTGGAAGGTTTGCCCAGCCTGAGCTCTTCGCTTTACGACGACCTGTCGAACGCCTTCGACGCCTCCAGCGACGGCGAACGCGCCGCCGCGATCGAGCTGGGTGTGGAAGCGCTCTACCTGACGCGCAAGATCTCGAAGGACTCCGGAGAGGGCGAAACGATCTATGGCTAACGCCTACTCTTCGCGCGGGCCTAGGCGGGGAGCCCGCTACCGCGCGTACACGCCGGGGCCGGACCCGCTGGCCCCGCCGCCGGATCTGACCAAGGCGGTGCGCGCGATCGCGAACGATGTGATGACGGGCTACTCGGCGCAGCAGGCGCTCCGGGAGTATCTGCGGCGAGGCGGTCAAGGCCTCGAAGGCTATGACGATCTGATGGCGCGTTTGGCAGAGCGTCGACAAGCAATGCTGTCCCAGCACAACCTGACCGGAACCTTGCGCGACGTGCAGAAATTGCTCGATGAAGCTGTGCTTGCGGAGCGCGGCCAGCTCGCGCGCGACGTGGAGATGGACGATCTTGACCGCTCCATGCGCGAGATGACCTTGGACAACCTGCCGGATTCGCCAGCGGCTGCAGTGAGCGAGCTCGGCGAGTACGAGTGGGCATCCGGCGAGGCGCGCGAGAAGTTCGACCAGATCAAAGACCTGCTCGGTCGCGAGATCTTGGACCAGCGCTTCGCCGGCATGAAGGGCGCGCTGGAGAACGCGACTGATGAGGACCGCGCGGCCGTGGCAGAGATGCTGCGCGATCTGAACGTGCTGCTGGGCAAGCACCGCGCGGGCATGGCCGCTGATGCCGACTTCGAGGAGTTCATGGCGAAGCACGGCCACCAGTTCCCGGAGAACCCGAAGAACATTGACGAGCTGGCGGAGCTGCTCGCCCAGCGCTCGGCCGCCGCGCAGCGCATGCTGAATTCGATGACGGAGGAGCAGCGCCGCGAACTCATGGAGCTTGCCGCGCAGGCTTTCGGCTCCGAGGAGCTGATGAACCTGGTCTCCGAGCTGGACGCGAACCTGCGCGGGATCCGCCCAGACCTCGACTGGACCTCCGGTGAGCAGTTTTCCGGTGACGATCCGCTGGGGCTCGGCGACGCTTCGCGCGCCATGCGCGACATCGGCCGCATGGACCAGCTCGCCGACACGCTCTCCGGCGCGCGCCCCGGTGACATCGACCTCGACGATATCGCCGATCTCCTCGGCGAAGACGCCGCCACCAACGCCCAGATGCTCAAAGACCTCGAGCGCGCCCTTCGCGACTCGGGCCTGCTGAACAAGGGAGAATCCGGGTCACTGCAGCTTTCCCCTCGCGCAATGCGCATGTTGGGCAAAGCATTGCTTGACGACGCCGCGCAGCACCTGTCTTCCCGCGAAGGCCAACGCGACACGCGCTTGGCCGGGCAGACCGGGGAAGCCACGGGCGGGACCCGGCCTTGGGAGTTCGGCGACACGCAGCCGTGGGACACCACCCGCACAATCACGAACGCGATCCAGCGCACGGTGGCCGAAGGCGGCAGCGCGGCCAACTTTGCTGGCGACCTCGCAGGCGGCGTGCGCATCCAGGTCGGCGACATCGAGGTCGTGGAGACCGAAGCACGCACTCGCAACGCCGTAGCGCTGTTGGTAGACACCTCGTTCTCCATGGCGATGGAGGGCAGGTGGATGCCCATGAAGCAAACCGCGCTCGCGCTGCACCACCTGATGTCCACGCAGTTCCGCGGCGACGAACTCACCCTCATCGGTTTCGGGCTCTACGCTCAGACGCTGTCGATTGAGGAGCTCACCGGCCTGCCGCCCATCCAAGAAAAAGGCACGAACCTGCACCACGCGCTATTGCTCGCGGAGCAGTTCTTCACCCGCCACCCCGGTCTCGACCCGACGCTTTTGATTGTCACCGACGGCGAGCCGACATCGATGCTCACCGAATGGGGCGAGGCGCACTTCAACTGGCCGACCGACCGCATCACGCTGGCCCGCACCATTGACGCGCTCGACTCGGTGACGAAACGCGGCGCGCGCATCACCTTCTTCCGGCTGGCCGACGACCCGGGGCTCATCGCGCTTCTCGACGCCATGGCAAACCGCTCCGGCGCGAACGTCGTGGCTCCGGACTTAGACGAGCTCGGCGGAGCCGTGGTCGGTGAGTACTTGCGCGGCTGGTTCTAGCCGCCTCCCCCCCGGCTCCGGTTGTAGACCTCAAGAATTCCGCCCTATAAAAGCCCAGTTCAGCTGTGGCTGGAGTGACTTGTGCGATCGGCATTCCGGTGAGGTCTACAACGCTGAGGTCTACAACGGGGACCGAGCGCACCAACCGGGAGAAACAGCTTGCCCTGCGGGATCCAAGACGCGGTCTTAGACTTTTCTCAGCGTTCGTGCGGTATACCCGCACCGCTGACTTTGCCTCTTCCCCGTTATCTGCTGAGCTCGAAAGGCCCCGCACACAATGCGTACCCGTCGCTTCCGCCTCAACTTCGCCACCGTTACCACCGCGACTGCAACTGCCGCCGCGATTGCTGTCTCCGGCACCACCGTCGCCATTGCACAACCAACGAACGCTGGCACCGCCCAGCTGACGATCTCCAACATCACAGATTTCCACGGCTACTGGAACACCACCCAGCGCGTTCCGGGCGCAACCCACCTCAAGTGCGCCGTCGATCGCGCAGCCGAAGGCCGCAACCACATCTTCACTTCCTCCGGTGACTTAATCGGCGCTTCCCCGTTTGAGTCGATGCTGCTGGATGACGCACCCACGATCGATGTCCTGAACCTCATGGGCCTCGAGGTGTCTGCCGTGGGCAACCACGAGTTCGACCAGGGCACGGAGGACTTCGCCAACCGCGTCGCCGCCGACGCGAACTGGACCTGGCTCGCCGCCAACGCTGACAGTGTCGACGGCACCGAGGATTACGTGATCAAGGAGATCGACGGCGTCAAGGTCGCGTTCGTTGGCACGGTTACCGACGACATGCCGAACCTGGTCAACCCCGCATCGATCGCAGGCATCACCTGGAACAACCCGGTTGCAGTTACCAACACTCTCGCCGACGAGCTGAAGAACTCGAAGAAAGCTGACATCGTGGTCGCACTCGTTCACGAAGGTGGCATCAAAGCCAGCGAGTTCTCCGACTCCGTCGACATCGCCTTCCTGGGCCACTCCCACCAGGTGATCAACGAGCCGGATAACTCCCCTGTGCTCATCCAGGCCGGCGAGTACGGCAAGAACCTCGCCAACGTCGACATCAGCTTCGACCGCGCCACCGGCGAGATCACCTTTGACAAGGTCGAGCTTCTCGACGCTGACGCGATCCGCGCCTGCGACACCCCGCAGCCGGAGGTCGAGGCGATCGTGAACGCCGCAGTCGATGCCGCAAGCGTCGAGGGCAACCGTGTGATCGGCAAGGTGGACACCCAGTTCTACCGCAACGGTGCGCAGGAGTCGCAGCTGAACAACTTCATCGCTGAGGTGACTCGCCAGGGCGTGACCAACAACTCTGCTGTCAAGGTCGACATCGCTGTGATGAACGCGGGCGGCGTGCGCGCGGAGCTCGAGCCGGGCGAGGTGACCTACGCCGAGGCGTTCGCGATCCAGCCGTTCGGCAACGAGAACACCTACGTCGAGCTCAAGGGTTCCGACTTCGTCGCGGCGCTCGAGCAGCAGTGGCGCGAGGACCCGGACCGCCCGATGTTCCCGCTCGGCGTCTCTGACAACGTGACCTACACCTACGACCCGACTGCACCGGTCGGATCCAAGGTCACCTCCGTGACCATCGACGGCGAACCGCTCGACCCGGAGGCAACCTACATCGTCGCAGGTTCACAGTTCCTGCTCAGCGGTGGCGACAAGTTCGAGGCGTTCACCCGCGGCAGCGCGCAGGCCAACCTGGGCTACATCGATGTCAACGCGCTTGTAGAGTTCCTCGGCGCGAACGAGAACCCGACCCCGCGCACCAGCCAGTCCAACGTCGGTGTCCACCTCCCGAAGTCGCTCAAGGCCGGCGAGAAGGCGACCATCGAGCTCAGCTCCCTGCTCTACGCCGATGGCGAGACCGCATCCACCGTCACCGTCTCGCTTGGCGACGCCACCGTCTCCGCACCGATCACCGCCGACACCGGCGGCGCAACCAAGAACGAGTACGGCGTTGCAACCGTGGAGCTCGACGTGCCCGCAGGCCTGACCGGCACGCAGGAGCTGAAGATCACCACCGACACCGGCACCGAAGCCGTTGTTCCGGTCGAGCTTGGCGCGGCGACCACCACCCCAGGCGCCGACGACGACAACAAGGACGACGACAAGAAGGATCCGTCGCACACCGTCCAGCCGGTCAAGGAAAACCCGGTGCTAACCATCGCCCGCATCGCTCTCGTTGGCCTGACCTCGGTGCTTGGCCTGATCTCGCGGTTCATCCCGGCATTCCTGCGCGGCGGCATCCTCGCCTAATCCAGCGACGCCGCAGCGCCTCCAAGGCGTCACCGGCGAAGGTGTCGCGCTCCATTGCGATCACCGAAGCCGGCAGCAGGATCCGCGCGACGAAGCGCAGCGCCGAGGCCAAGCAGATCATTGAGGCCCCGAGCACGCCGAGGACGATGATGATGTCGGTGGGGATGAGCAGGAGCAACCCGAACAGCACGAGAAGCAGCGCTCCACGCACCACAAAGTGCGCCGGGCGGGCGCCGCGCTCCGCCATCAGCGCCATGGAAATGCCGCTGACGAACGCGAACAGCGCCGACGGGAAGCCGTAGACCACCTCCCCCACTACCCCTTCGAGGTAGAGCAGGTGAGCGGCGAACATGCCGATCAAGGCGACCGCTCGAGCGACGTCCACCCCGACTACCCGGGTGGTGGTTTGCATCTGCATGGCGCCGAGCATAAATCAGTCGATGTTGCGACGGCGAGCCACGGATCCTCCACACCGCCGGCCCGGAGGACCGTCGCAAAGCTCGCGCTCCCTGCCGTCGACCTGCCGCGCCGGTAGCATTCACCGCATGGCTGACTTGACTCTGGAATCACTGCTCGAGCTGGAGCGCATGGGCTGGGACGCGTTGTGCGAATCTCGCGGCGGGGCTTTCTATGGGGAGCTCATGCTTGACGACGGGCTGATGGTCCTCGTCAACGGGTTTGTCCTCACCCGCGACGCGGTGGTCGAGTCGCTGAACGGCGCGCCCGCGTGGGCTTCCTACGAGCTTTCCGACGAGCGTCTGGTGCCGATGGGCACCAACGCCGCAGCCCTGGTGTACCGCGCGGTGGCGCGGCGCGACGGCGAGGAGCCGTTCGAAGCGATCATGACCAGCGTGTACCACCACGTTGATGGCAAGCCGCGGCTGGCGGTCTACCAACAGACGACCGCGACGCACTAGCGCGCACAATCACTTCACTAGCGAAACTCAATAATATGCGCGCCTAAATAAACTATGCTCTCCGATTATCACTGCAACCACCCTGGTTGCAGCTTTTGAGAGATCCAGGAGGCATTCCCATGTCACACCGCACCTTCGGCCGCTTCGGCGCTCGCACCCGCATCGTTACCGCCACACTTGGCGCTACTGCACTCGTTCTCGCCGGCTGCTCGCAGGACTCCAGCTCCGACTCGGACGCTGACAAGGGAGATGCCGCAGCATCCGGTGAGTCCTACAACATCGGCATCAGCCAGCTGGTGCAGCACCCGGCGCTCGACGCTGCGACCGCAGGTTTCAAGGAAGCGTTCGAGGACGCCGGTGTCGAGGTCAACTGGACTGAGCAGAACGCCAACGGCGAGCAGGCCACCGCGCTGACCATCGCGCAGCAGTTCGCAGGCCAGAAGCTCGATGCCGTGCTGGCCGTTGCCACCCCGGCAGCGCAGGCCATGGTGCAAAACGTCACCGACTCCCCGGTGTTCTTCACCGCCGTCACCGACCCGGTCGAGGCACAGCTGGTGGACTCCATGGACGCGCCGGGCGGAAACATCACCGGCACCTCGGACGAGACGCCGATCAAGGACCAGTTCGACCTCATCTCCGAACTCGTCCCGGACGCAACCAAGGTCGGCATCGTCTACGCCTCCGGCGAGATCAACTCCCAGATTCAGGTGGACAACGCCAAGGAAGAGGCGGACGGCCGCGGCTGGACCGTCGAGACCCAGACCGTCACCAGTGTCAACGAGATCCCGCAGGCCATTGAGGCGCTCGGCGACGTCGACGTGTTCTACGTGCCCACCGACAACATGGTCGTCTCCGGCATCGCCTCCCTGGTGCAGGCCGCAGAGCAGAAGGGCATCCCGGTGATCGGCGCTGAGGCCGGCGCCGTCGAAGGCGGAGCTGCCGCCACCATCGGCATCGACTACCACAAGCTCGGCTACCAGACGGGCGAGATGGCGCTGCGCGTGCTTCGCGACGGCGAAGACACCGCCGACATGCCAGTGGAGACCGCCTCCGAGTTCTCCTACGTGATCAATGAAAAGGCGATTGAGAACCAGGGCCTGACGGTTCCGCAGGCCATCCTGGATCAGGCCGAGAAAGTCTAAGGGGTTAGACTCACCGCCATGATCGGAGCTTTAGAACTCGGCATTCTCTACGGCGTGATGGCGCTGGGCGTGTATCTGACGTTCCGCGTCCTCAACTTCGCTGACCTCACGGTGGACGGCAGTTTCACCGCGGGCGGCGGTACCGCCGCGATGCTGATCATCAACGGCATCAACCCGATCGTGGCAACGCTCGCCGGGTTCGTCATCGGCTTTCTCGCTGGAGTCATCACCGGTCTGCTGCACACCAAAGGTGGCATCGACGGCCTGCTCGCCGGTATCTTGACCCAGATCGGATTTTGGTCGATCAACCTGCGCATCATGGGCTCGGCGAACCTCCCGCTGCTGCGCGAAGATACCGCCTTCACCGCGATGCGCGACACCGGCCTCATGGGCAACTGGGCCGGCCCGGCTATCCTGCTCGCTGGTGTGAGCGCACTCGCGCTCATCGTCTACTGGTTCCTCTCCACAGACCTCGGCCTGTCCATTCGCGCAACCGGCGACAACGGCCCGATGATCACCTCCTTCGGCGTTTCCACCGACAACACGAAGATCCTCACCCTCGCTCTGTCGAACGGCCTTGTCGGCCTCGCCGGCGCGCTTGTCGCCCAGTACCAGGGCTTCGCCGACATCTCGATGGGCATCGGTCTGATCGTCGTCGGCTTGGCATCGGTGATCGTCGGCCAGGCAATCGTCGGCCAGCGCCGGCTCCTCCAGGCCATATTCGCAGTCGTTGTCGGCGCGGTGGTCTACCGCCTGATCATCTTCCTCGCGCTCCAGCTCGGCCTGAACCCGAACGACATGAAGCTGGTTTCCGCAGTGCTTGTGGTCATCGCGCTGCTGCTGCCGAAGTTCCAGTCCCTGGGCCAAGGCATCGGCAACCCGGGTTCCCGCGGCAAGAAGGAGAAGGTCCATGCTTAAGATCCACGGTGTCCGCAAAACATTCTTCCCCGGCACCGCCAACGAGCGCGTCGCACTCGCAGGGGTTGACCTCACGCTCGCCGAAGGCGACTTCGTCACCATCATCGGCTCCAACGGCGCCGGCAAGTCCACATTGCTCAACATGGTTGCCGGCCGGCTCAAGCCCGATGAGGGCAAGGTGCTTATCGACGGCACCGACATGACGAAGATGAAGGAACACCAACGCGCCCGCCACGTGGGCCGCGTCTTCCAGGATCCCTTGACCGGCACTGCCCCGAACCTCACCATCGAGGAAAACCTCTCGTTGGCCTACCTGCGCGGCAAGTCCCGCAGCCTGGGCCGCGCGCTGAACCAGCAGCGCCGCGACATCTTCGTCGACCAGCTGAAGTCCCTCGACCTGGGCCTGGAGAACCGTCTCACCCACAAGGTTGGCCTACTCTCGGGCGGCCAGCGCCAAGCGCTCTCGCTGCTTATGGCTGGCTTCACCCAGCCGAAGGTGATGCTGCTGGACGAGCACACCGCGGCACTCGACCCGGAGCGCGCGGCGCTGGTCACCGACCTCACCCGCTCCATCGTGGAAGACGGCGGGCTGACCACGCTGATGGTCACCCACAACATGGAACAGGCGCTGCGTGTGGGCAACCGGCTGATCATGATGCACGAGGGCAAGATCGTCTGGGAAGCAGACGACGCGACCAAGAACAAGCTCACCGTCCACGACCTGCTGGCTCAGTTCGCCAACATCAAGGGCGCCACCCTTTCCGACAAGGCGTTCTTGGGTTAAGCGCTTAGCCCAGCTCGCGAATGTAGCAGAGCATGCGGTAATCCTCCCCAGCCTCGAAGTTCGAGAACCCGTGGCGCTCGTAGAACCTGCGCGCGTCCACGTCCGGCTCGTCGACGTTGATGTGGATCTCTTCGCATCCGCGCTCGCGAAGCAGCTCCACCATCCGCGTTATCATCGCGGTGCCAATCCCCTGACCGCGCAGCTCAGGCGCCACATACAGCTCTTCGAGCTGGGCCAGCGGCCCCTCGAAATACGGGGTGGGGCGCAGCGTCAGGTACGCGAATCCTGAAGCCCGATCGTGTCCGGCGAGGATGACGATGACGTCGTCAAGCTTCAAAAGCTCCTCAAAACTACGAGCGAGGATGTCCTGCGGCGGCGCGGGAGTGTCGAACTCCGTGTTGAATTTGCGCAGAAGCTTTGCGACGACTCCCCCGTCGCCCTCGCCAGCCGTGAAGACAGGGATCATAGCGCGATCCCGCCGACGAGTGCAGCGGCGATCACCACAGCCCACGCGGGCAGTTTGAACGACTGCAGCGCGACGAACGCGGCGGCCGCGACACCCATGGTGCCGGGGCCGTGGATGCCCGCGGTGAAGACGGGGTTGTAGAGCGCGGCGGCGAGGATGCCGACCACCGCGGCGTTCGCGCCGGCGAGGGCGGAGGCGGCCATCGGGTGCTGGCGCAGCCGGTCCCAGAACGGCATGATGCCGATGACCAGCAGCGCAGCAGGCAGGAAGATCGCAACCGTTGCGATCGTGGCGCCCCAGAGCCACGGCACACCCTCTGCGGATGCGCCGAGGTAGGACGCAAAGGTGAACAGCGGGCCCGGCACCGCTTGGGCGGCGCCGTAGCCAGCGAGGAAAGAATCGTGGTCCACCATGCCGGTGGGCACGGTGGCCTGCTCGAGCAGCGGAAGGACGACGTGGCCCCCGGGCACCACTCAACTACGGGATTTTCTAACTCTTCTCCGTGTCGCGTGGGACCCAGATCCAGCCCTCTTCGGCGACAAGATCCGCGTTATCCGCAGGTATCGGCAAGCAGCGCCCAGCCCGCACCTCGTGTGCGACAAGCGCTGCAATCACCGCGTCGAGCACGTCCGCGCTTTTCTCGACGGTAGTTGCAAACCCCGCCCAGTCAATGTCGAACCGGCTGGCGAGCCCCGCCATGATTGCGATCCTGCCCGCCGCGTCATCCCCCTTGTAGCCGCGGTGCGGCAGCCCCCACATCTTCAGCGCAGCCGCCGGGTAGACCTCGGCAACGCGACCAGATCCGTCACGGTTCGTGGGGAGACCGTCGGCACGCAAGCGCGCCTCGATGCCCATCCAGCGCAAAGCGGGATGGGCGATCCTGTCGGCGGCGACGGACAGCGGGACGACGCCAGCGATGCGTCGCAC
Source organism: Corynebacterium glaucum (assembly GCF_002287505.1). Lineage (GTDB taxonomy): Bacteria > Actinomycetota > Actinomycetes > Mycobacteriales > Mycobacteriaceae > Corynebacterium > Corynebacterium glaucum. Next base: position 921,016 of record NZ_CP019688.1, on the reverse strand, counting down.
CTCCAGGTCTGTGAAACGGTTTGCTAGCCCGCGCCGCCAGTCTGGGCCGGTGCTGGCTGGCGGCGGCAACGCACCCGCCGCGTGGGCGTTGATGACCTCCCGGAACCCACGCGGCCACCCCAGGGGGATGTCGATGCCGGTGAGCTCCGCAACCCCGACCGTGCGGGCTACGTCGGTGTCGGAGGCTCCTAAAGAAGCGTCGGTAAGCGTGAGCCCTGCGCCACGGACGTGGATCGACGCGATGCCGGTCTTGGCGGGGTCGGCGGCGAGGTCGATGCCGGAAAACAGTGTCACGCCTGCCATTACACCGCGCTTAGTCGAGCGGCGCCTTCCGGTAGCGCGCCGCGGCCATGGCGAGCGCTGCGAGCAGCACGAGGACACCCGCGCCGGCGGCGACCTTCCACCACAGGCCGTTATCGCCGTTCTGCCGCATGGTGTCGGCCGGGTTGGCCTCCGCCTGCGCGATGGTCTCGCGGATCCACTCCACCTGGTCCGCCACCGGCGCGACGGCGACAGCGCCGTTGCTGGTCAGCTCCTCCTCTTTCGGGTTGTCCGGGTCCTCGAAAAGGCCCGCGGACATGATGGCGGCGACCTTGCCGCCCTCAAAGATCGCGCCGCCGGAATCGCCCGGCTGGATGCGCGCGCCGTTTTGCAGAGTCACCTGCAGCGCGGAGGGCGCCTCGAACAGCGCCAGCGGGGACTCGCCCTCGACCTTGCCGTCTGCGGACGGGAGCGTGGTGGAGCCGCCGGAGCCGTCGCTGGACCAGCCATAGAGGTGCACGTCGCCGGAGGGCACCGTGTCACTAACCTCGGCAAAGTGCTTAAGCTGCATCGGCTGCACCGTGTGTGCGAGCGCGATGTCGCCGCGCGGGGCGATTTCCCAGCGGTCCACGTCGTAAACCTTCTGCTCCTCGCCCTGGCCGGTACGCACGGAGCCGCCGAGCTTCTTCGCTGCCTCAACGCAGTGGCGGGCGGTGATCACCCAGTGCTCGCCGATGGCGGTGCCCGTGCACACGCCGTCGGCCGGGTCCTTGTCCTCGACGCGCACGGAGACCACGGTGCCGGCCTCGTCGGTGTCACCCGCGAAGGTGTCGCTCTCCATCGCGAGCGCCGAGGGGGCTGCGACCGCGACCAGCACCATCGCTGCGAGCGTCAGGCCTGTCGATTGCTTTGCGTCCATACATTGACTCCTTTGAAAATTTGGTGTTGATCTCGCTTGCGCCGAATGCGACAACTCGCCTCAGGCCCTCCTCAAGCGGGCCGCGGGGGAAGTACTGCAGCCACAGCGTGGCCATTACGGCGGAACCGATGAGCGTCGGCCAGATGCCGATGAACGGGGAGGTGACGACATGCAGGCAGTACAGCGTGAGCGGCATCGCTCCCATCCGCGGCATCACCCGCTGCCAGGGCTGCGCGATGAGGCAGCACGACGCAGTGATGCCGACCGATGCCGCAGTGCTGCCCACCACGTCCACGAGACCGCCCGTGTGGCCGTCAGCGTCGAAGAACCAGTGCAGCGGCACGTACCAGCGCACGGCGATCACGCCGGCGATGGCCGCCAAGCCCGTCACTGCGCCGACTGCGAGCCGCGCGACGTTACCCATCACGTGGCGGTGGAACAGCATGCCGGCGATCATGAGCACCGCCCACATCGCCGGCGAGTACATCGCCGGGATCACCTGGAACGCGGACAGGACGGCCAGCGGCACGGTGAGCGCCGCAAGCCACCGCGAGTCCCACTTCGGGGCCCAGGCGAGCACGATCATGCAGACACCGAGAGTGCCCAGCACGATGTAGATGTTGGTTGGCACAAAAGCGAGCAGCGGGTGCAGCGCGCTGAGCGCCACGCCGCGCACGATGAAGTGCGCTGGGGTGGCCCCCTTGGATGCCATGAGAGACATGGACACGCCCGCCACGAAGGCGAACAGCGCCGAGGGGAAACCGTAGATCAGCTGGCCGGCGATGCCGTCGGGAAATGTGAGGTGGGAAAAGAACATCCCCATCAGCGCCACTGCCCTGGCCACGTCGATGCCGGTGATACGGCTTGGGTTTCGCGACTGCATGGCGCCGAGAGTAGAACCGGCGATGTTGCGATCGCGTTAACGGCGCTGCAACACCGCCGCCGATACCATGTTTTCCCATGACAATCCGTGTGCTCGTAGTGGACGACGAGGAGTATTTGGCCGAGGCAGTCGGCACGGCGCTGACCCGCGCAGGCATGGACGTTTCGCTTGCGTTCGACGGCCAGGAGGCGCTGGATAAGGTGTTCGAGCTCGCCCCAGACGTTGTGGTGCTGGACCGCGACTTGCCGGTGGTGCACGGCGATGCGGTGTGCCAGGAGATCGTCGATACGCACCTGGCAACGCGCGTGATCATGCTGACTGCGTCGGGCACGCTCGATGCCAGGCTGGAGGGCTTCTCGCTGGGTGCCGACGATTATTTGCCCAAACCCTTCGAGTTGCCCGAGCTTATAGCCCGCATCGAAGCGCTTGCGCGGCGCAACGCCCCGCAGCGCGGCGAGGTCTACCGCTGCGGCGACGTGCGCCTAGACACCTTCCGCAAGCAGGTCACCCGCGGCGGGCAGCCAATCACGCTCTCCCCGAAAGAATTCGCCGTGCTCGAGGTGCTCATGGCTGCCGACGGCGGTGTCATCTCCGCCGAGGAACTCCTCGCGGAAGCGTGGGATGCCAACGCTGATCCGTTCACCAACTCCCCGCGCGTGACCGTGTCCCACCTGCGCCGCAAACTTGGCGACCCGTGGATTGTGCACACCGTGACCGGCGCCGGCTACTACGTGGCGGACGAGGGCCAGTGATGCGCACACTCAGCCTGCGCGCCCGCATCACCGTGATGTTCGTGCTCACGGTGCTCGGCGTGGGTCTCGCGCTGATCGGGATCGTGTACGCCTACCTGCGGTTCACCCCGGTGCCGTTCCAGGCAGTGCTCGGCGCTAATGGGATCGACGGCGCCCCCGGCACCGCCGTCATCGACGCGGCCGTGCCCATCACGCGGGAGATCCTCCGCGTGGTGCTTCTCAGCTCTCTCGGCGGCCTCGCCGTGCTCACCGCGCTGAGTGGACTCATCGGCTGGTGGGTGGCAGGCCTCGTCATCCGCCCATTACGCACCATTGCCGACGCTGCGGGCGACATCACCCGCGGCGACCTGACCAGGCGCATCGAGCACACCGGAGCCGACGACGAGGCTGCCGAACTGGCCAGCGCGCTAAACACCATGTTGGACACCCTCGCTGCTTCCATCGCCGCGCAGCGCCGCTTCGCCGCCAACGCATCACACGAGCTGAACACCCCAATCACCACCATCCAGACGGTGGCAGATGTCGCCCTCGCCGACCCGGACGCGAGCGCCGCGGACCTGCGTGCGGGGCTCACGCGCATCCGCGAGGTGAACTCCCGCAACGCGCGCACCACTGCGTCCCTGCTCAGCCTCGCGGAACTCGAGGGCGGTGCCAAGATCGCCGCGGAACAGGTAGACCTCTCCGCGCTGTGCAGCGCGGTGGCGCAAGAACGCGGTATTCCTGCCGACATCGCGGAGAACGTGACCGTCACCGGGGACCGCGACCTTGTACGCCACGCGGTGGACAACCTCGCCCGCAACGCCGTGCAGCACGGCGCGGCGGGCACGGCAGCGCTGCGCCTCCGGGCCGCCGGCGACGGCGGTGCCGCGCTCACCGTGACCAACGGCGGCGAGGTGCTCGACCCCGCAGAGGTTGCGACCCTGACCGAACCATTCGCCCGTGCTCGCCAGCGCGGCCACAGCAAGGGTGGCCACGGCCTTGGCGTCGCGCTTGTGCAGGCCATCGCCGCAGCCCATGGTGGATCACTCGCGCTCGAAGCGCGCCCGCAGGGAGGTGTGACCGCCACACTGCACCTTTAGTGCGCATGTTCGATTTCCCGGGGCCAAGATCAAGGGCGCGACGCTTTCGGATAAGGCCTTCCTGGGCTAGGGCTCCTGCGGCTCCATTACGCCACTACTCCCCCGACGACGGCAGCGGCGACGACCACGACCCACGGCGGCACTTTCCACATGTGAAGCGCCACAAACGCTGACGCTGCGATCGCCATCGTCACCGGGCCCGTAACGCCCGCGGTGAAGACGGGGTTGTAGAGCGCGGCGGCGAGGATGCCGACCACCGCGGCGTTCGCGCCGGCGAGGGCGGAGGCGGCCATCGGGTGCTGGCGCAGCCGGTCCCAGAACGGCATGATGCCGATGACCAGCAGCGCAGCAGGCAGGAAGATCGCAACCGTTGCGATCGTGGCGCCCCAGAGCCACGGCACACCCTCTGCGGATGCGCCGAGGTAGGACGCAAAGGTGAACAGCGGGCCCGGCACCGCTTGGGCGGCGCCGTAGCCGGCGAGGAAAGAATCGTGATCCACCAAGCCGGTGGGCACTGTGGCCTGCTCAAGCAGTGGCAGGACCACGTGGCCGCCGCCGAAGACGAGCGCGCCGGCGCGGTAGAAGCTGTCGAACATGTCAAGGCTGGTGTTGCGTGCTGCGCCCGCGATCATCGGTAGGAAGACGAGCAGCGCCCCGAACGCTGCGAGCGCGGCGGCACCCACGGTGCGGGACTGAGTTTTGGATTGGGCGCGGATTTGGGTTACCGCTGGCTCGGTCGGCGCTGGCACGTCGTCGGCGGCGTCCTCGCTGTTCCGCTTACGGCCGAACAACAGCATGCCGGCAACCATGCCTGCGGCAATCACTCCTACCTGTGTGAACGGGTTGGGCACCAGGAGCACCACGAGGAAGGCACCGAGTGCGATGGCGGCGCGCCAGGCGTCGATAATAATGCTCTTGCTCATGCCCATGACTGCCTGTGCGACAACGGCCACCGCTGCTGCTTTGAGCCCTGCGAGCCAGCCGGCATCCGAGATGTCGCCGAGGCGGGCGACCCCGAGTGCGAACGCCACCATGAGGATCACCGACGGCATGGTGAACCCGATCCACGCCGCGAGCATGCCTGCATACCCGGCGCGCTTGAGTCCGATCGCCATGCCCACCTGGCTGGAAGCGGGTCCCGGCATGAACTGGCACAGGGCGACGAGGTCGGCGTATTCCTCCTCGGTCATCCACTTCCTGCGCTCCACAAACTCGTCGCGGAAGTATCCGAGGTGCGCGGTCGGGCCGCCAAACGAGGTCAGACCGAGGCGGAAAAACACGGCGAGGACTTCAAACACGCCCGCTACCTTACGGACGTTGCTGGCGAGCTGCCGTCCGAACGTTGCGCTTCGCAATGCCGGTACACGGATTACGATCTGATCCCATGGCATGGATTTACGGGTTCATCCTCCTCATCTTTGTCGTCGCCGCCGTCGTTGTTGCCGTGGGATTTTTCGTCCTGGGGTCCGCCAACGACGTCACCGAACGTCCACCGAGCGATCCCGGTGTCGCCGGCCCCGAATTCAATCAGGGCGGTCCCCGAGTCGTTGCACTGGCAAGCGAACTCGCATCGCGGCTGCGCGGCACTCCGTACATCGTGTCCACCACCCCGACGAGCGTCGTGATTCAGTCTTACGATGACAATCAGCTGAGCAACGACGAGGAACGCGTGGCGGTCTCCGATCAGCACCACACCGTGATCATGCACGAGAAGCCGGACGGGTTCGTTCGCGAAGACCGCATGACTAGCCAGGGTGTCGAGACCGACGGGGAGCAAGTCAGCCACTTCATGTCCGGGTTCCAGCGACGCATCGCTGGTGCCAGCTTCGCGTGGGAACTCGAGCGCGACGAGACGGGCCAGTTGGTCAAGCGCCGCATCGATGGGTTCAACCTCGACCGCGAGATCAACCAAGCGTTGCAAGCGAGCGGGCAGCGCTACGCTCCGCTGAAGTACAAAGACCAATCCACCGGCGGCAAGATCGGGATTATCTTCGGTGCTCTGGGCGGCATCGTCGCCGTCATCGCGTTGGGAGTGGCCGTCGCTTCCGGCTTCCTGTGACAGCGCCGTTGGTCTCTGAATCATTAGTCTCGTTCCCATGACGCAGACATACACCTGGGAGCACTGGGACGACCCCAACATCAGAAACGTCGCGGAGGTCGCATTCACTGACGACGGATTGACCGCCACCGGCACGCAGTACGGCAACGGGTACCGCGCAACGTGGACCCTGGACGCTGCCGATGGGTGGATCACCCGGCGCGTTACCGTGGAAGTGCAAGGTAACGGCTGGACACGGACGCTGGAGCTCACCCGAAACGATGACGGCGAGTGGTCAAGCGACACCACCGTCTCCGGCGAGCAACCCGCTGATCTCCCCTCCCCTGGCATCGTTGACGGGGTTGATCTCAGCGATGCGCTGGACTGCGACCTCGGCCTCTGCCCGATGACCAACACCATGCCGATCCGGCGGCTGAACCTGCTCACCGACTCCGTGCCGGATACACAGCTGATCATGGCGTGGATCGACATGCCTTCGCTTCAGATCATCGCCTCAGACCAGTACTACGGCTCCATCGACCAGGACACCGTGCACTACCGAAGCGGCACCAGAGGCGTCGACGTCGAGCTCGAGGTGGACCACGATGGCGTGGTCATCGCATATCCAGACATGGCCCGGCGCATCTAGAACCCCTTGGACCGTAATCTCGTAGCGGCGGGTGCCAGCCACGCGGTGGGAGTCTTGTCCGACGGTAACGTCGTCGCCGCTGGTGCGAACTTCCACGGGCAAAGCGATGTCGCAACGTGGTGCGACATCGCATCGGTGAGCGCGAATGCCGTGCACCTCGCAAGCAACACCAAGCACTCGCACACGCTTGGGTTGCAAACCGATGGCACAGTAGTCGCCGCTGGCTGGAACCGTTTCGACCAATGCGATGTCGATGCTTGGCATGACATCATCTCCATCGCCGCAGGCTGGCGATTCAGCGTTGGAGCTACTCGGGACGGAGCCACAGTCTGCGCCGGCAAGTTTGACCCAACCGAGCTCACAGAGTGGAGCGACATCGCCCAAGTCGCGGCGGGTGATTGGCACATCGTGGGCCGTCGCACCGACGGGACTGCGGTCGCGGCTGGTAACAACTCGCGCGGGCAATGCAACGTCTCCAGCTGGGAAAACCTCACCTCGGTGTCGGCAGCGTATCTCCACACGGTCGGGCTCACCGCCGAGGGCCGGGTGCTGGGCGCCGGTGCCAGTGCGTACTGGCAGGGTTGTCAGGACTGGGAGAACATCATCGCCGTTGCAGCTGGAAGCTACCACACGGTGGGATTGACCTCGGCAAGCACAGTCCTCGCCGCAGGCAACAACGATCACGGTCAATGCGACGTCAGCCATTGGCGTCAGGTCGTCGCCGTCGCTGCGGGCAGTGCCTTCACGCTCGGAGTACTTATCGACGGCACAGTGGTCGGCGTCGGCGACAATCGGCACGGTCAGTTGGAAACCAGCGGATGGCGCCTGGGTACTGAAGGCGTGGGGCGTTAAATCCCGTGGGCGTGCATCAACTCGCTGACCTGGTTTAGCCGTGCTCCGTCGTCGTCCCCCGAGTAGGTGTCTAGAGGCAGATTGTCGCGCACGACGCCGTCGACAAGCATGACTGCCCGATCGGCTCGAGCAGCGACAAGTGGGTCGTGGGGGCGGGCCCGGTGAGCGCTGAAAGCTTGTTGGACTCCACTTCGCGCCGATGCGCTTGCACTAGACACCTCCGGCAGAATACGTTGTATTCAGAACGGGTAGGGAGGAATCATGGCCACAATGACCATTCGAATGCCGGACGAGGATGCGGAACTTGTACGCAGATTCGCAAGTTTCGAGGGGGTGACGATTTCCGCCTTCGCTCGATCCGCGATCCTCGAAAAGATTGAGGATACCCATGACCTGCAGGCGCTGCGGCAAGCGATCGCGGATGACTCAGGCGAGCGGTTCAGTATCGACGAGGTTCTGAGTGAACTCAGGTAACCAGAGAACCTATCGCGTCGAACTGACCAGTAACGCGCGCAAGCAGCTGCAGAAGATGGATCGTTTCGATGCGAGTATCCTCGCCACTTGGATCAAAAACAACCTGGATGGGTGTACAGATCCGCGAGCATTTGGAAAAGGACTCTCGGCGAATCGTTCAGGCGAATGGCGATACCGTGTTGGGTCCTACCGCATCCTGGCGCTGATCCAGGACAAGACTGTAACCATCGAGGTCTTCTCGATAGGGCGACACGACAAAATCTACGGCTGATAATCCCGCCTACCTTCGAGGCAGATTGGAACGTCTGGATGGCCAAAACGCGGTAGCCGCAAATGCCGGACTATTGCAGGTGCGGCGCCACGCGCCCAGAATGGGGGCTATGAACAATACCGACTTCGCCATCCGCCAGATCACCTTCGACTGCCACGATCCCTCTAAGCTCGCTGAGTTCTGGTCCGCCGCAACTGGCTGCGAGATCGCTGCCGACTACGGGGACTTCGTCATGGTCGACTCCACTCCGGCGCTGGGCTTCCAGCGCGTCGAGGACCCCACGCCAGGGAAAAACCGCATGCATATCGACGGCGGTGGAGCCGACCGCGAAGCGATCGTTCAGCGCCTGAAGGGGCTGGGTGCGACGGAACTCGGCACTCACAAGGCACCGGGACTCGTATGGACGGTTATGCAGGATCCTGAAGGCAACGAGTTCTGCGTGGGCAGCCCCGAAGCCTAGCTACACGTTAGATTTGAACTCCACCGCTACGCGAAACACTTTGGAGCGGCCGAATATTCTCGATCTCGGTGAGGATCTTGTCCTCTGCCACGTCCAGGTCGTACTGGGCCTGCAACCCAAGCCAGAACTGCGGGCTCATCCCGAAAAACTTCGCCAAACGAAGCGCCGTATCAGCGGTGATCGCACGCTTTCCATGAACAATCTCGTTAATCCGACGAGGGGGAACACCAATGGAGACCGCGAGCTTGTGCTGGGTAATGCCCATCTCCTTGAGGAAATCCGCCATCAGGATTTCCCCCGGGTGCACTGGGGGCAGCTTGTCAGTGGTAGTCAACGGTCTCAACCTCCTCTGGCCCAGCTGCAGTCCATCGGAAGCAGTTCCGCCACTGGTCGTTGATTCGAATACTGTACTGACCCCGCCGATCGCCTTTCAGGGCCTCGAGACGGTTCCCCGGGGGAATTCGCAGCTCGTCGAGGCTCTGCACGTACCCAAGCTGGCGTAGCTTCCGCAATGCCACCGAGGAATGCGCGAATCGATTGAACGCACCCGTTCTCGGTTCCAAAGACGTTCAGTGTCCTTATCAGCGAACGACTGGATCATGCTTCACCCTACCCCCATAACGCGAAGCGTCAATAACGCTACACGTTAAATTTGAACTCCACGGTATGTCGTTGCAAAGTTACTTTCTCGTTAGCCTGCAACAATCAAAAAACAGTAATTTGCGTCATTACACAGAGAACATATGGGGCGCACGGAAACACGCATAGGTTTTGCGGGATGGGCGTGGACGCCAACGTGAAGATTCTGGAGAACTTCGCCACCCGCGTCGCCCCCGCCTTGGGGTGCCAGCCGAACCGCGAAGGCCCAGTCACCGGCTACCCCATCGGCTAGTTCCTGCAGGTCACAGGCTCTTCGCGTTCATGGCAGTTCAGCCAATCTTGAATAGTTCAGTGACTACTGTATAGTTCAGCACATGCTGACTATTGCTTCACGCCTCGACGTCATGAACCGGCTCGGCCGGGCCATGGCGGATCCGACGCGTTCCAGAATCCTGATGACCCTACTTGATGGCCCGAGCTACCCGGCCGTGCTTTCGCGCGACCTGGACCTAACCCGCTCGAACGTCTCGAACCACCTGACCTGCCTGCGCGACTGCGGCATCGTCGTCGCCGAGCCAGAGGGCCGCAAGACCCGCTACGAAATCGCCGATCCGCACCTCGCGGCAGCGCTCGACGCGCTGGTGAACGCGACGTTGGCTGTCGACGAAAACGCCCCCTGCATCGACCCTGAGTGCTCCGTGCCCGGCTGCGGCGAGAAGGGAGCGGACGCATGAGCTCGGCGTGTGGGTGCGAACACGAACCCGCCAAGGAGATCGAAGAGCTCGATCGGCCATGGTGGAAGGACCCCGAGTTGCTACTGCCAATCTTCTCCGGCGTAGCCCTCTGCATAGGCCTGGCGCTGGACTGGACCGGGCTGGAGACACCCGCAACAGTACTGTTCTGGGTCGGCCTGCTGCTAGGGGCGTATACCTTCGCGCCCGGCGCAATACGGAACCTTGTCACGAAGCGCAAGCTCGGCATTGGCTTGCTGATGACGATCAGCGCGGTCGGCGCGGTGATCCTCGGTTACGTCGGAGAGGCCGCGGCGCTAGCGTTCCTGTACTCGATCGCCGAGGCACTGGAAGACAAGGCGATGGACCGGGCCCAGGGCGGACTGCGGGCACTGTTGAAGTTGGTACCGCAGACCGCGACGGTGCTGCGCGACGGCACAGCGGTCGAGGTCGCAGCGAAGGACCTCGTGGCTGGCGAGCTGATGCTCGTGCGCCCCGGGGAGCGGATCGCCACGGACGGCATCATTCGGTCTGGGCGCTCCAGCCTTGACACCTCAGCGATCACCGGAGAATCCATTCCGGAGGAGGTCGCGCCCGGCGACGAGGTGCCCGCGGGAGCGATCAACTCCGCCGGTGTGCTGGAGGTCGAAACGACCGCAGCTGGAACGGACAACTCACTGACCACACTCGTGGACCTGGTCGAGCAGGCGCAAGCGGAAAAGGGCGACCGCGCCCGGATCGCCGACCGGATTGCCCAACCCCTAGTGCCCGGAGTGATGATCCTGGCGGTGCTGGTCGGCGTGATCGGCTCGCTGCTGGGCGACCCCGAGACGTGGATCACGCGTGCGTTGGTGGTTCTGGTCGCAGCGTCGCCGTGCGCGCTGGCAATCTCCGTGCCGCTGACGGTCGTGGCCGCGATCGGCGCGGCCAGCCAGTTTGGCGTGGTCATCAAGTCCGGCGCGGCGTTCGAGCGGCTCGGCGGCATCCGTCACTTGGCGGTGGACAAGACCGGAACCCTGACCCGCAACCAGCCCGAGGTTACCGGCGTGGTCCCGGCAGGGGGATTCGATCAGGCGCAGGTGCTTGCCTTCGCGGCGGCAGTTGAGCAGCAATCGACGCACCCCCTCGCCGCGGCGATCGCGGCAGCGGGGCCCGAAGCGCCCGCCGCCCTGGACATCAGCGAGGAAGCCGGACACGGCATCAGCGGCACCGTCGAAGGTCGACGGGTGCTGGTGGGCAGCCCCCGGTGGATCAACGCCGGGCCGTTGAAAGCAGACGTCGAGCGCATGGAGTCCGAGGGCCAGACCTGCGTCCTGGTCACCGTCGATGGCGCCCTCGCCGGGGCGATTGGGGTCCGCGACGAGCTGCGGCCCGAGGTACCCGAAGCCGTACAGACCCTGCACGCCAACGGCGTGGAAGTGAGCATGCTAACCGGTGACAACACTCGCACCGCCCGGGCGCTGGCTGCAATCGCCGGAATCGACGACGTGCGCGCCGAGCTGCGCCCAGAGGACAAGGCAAGCATCGTCGCAGAACTTTCCTCCAAGACGCCGACGGCGATGATCGGCGACGGCATCAACGACGCTCCGGCACTGGCGGGCGCAACGGTGGGCATCGCGATGGGAGCGACCGGCTCTGACGCCGCGATCGAGTCCGCTGACGTCGCCTTCACCGGCCACGACCTCCGGCTGATCCCGCAGGCACTGCAACACGCCCGCCGAGGCAGCAGGATCATTAACCAAAACATCGTGCTGTCTCTGGCCATCATCATCGTGTTGATGCCGCTGGCAATCAGCGGCGTGCTGGGCCTGGCTGCCGTCGTGTTGGTTCACGAGGTCGCCGAAGTCATCGTGATTTTGAACGGCCTGCGGGCTGCGCAAGCGAAGCGCTGAGACACACCTTCGCCCAGACACGTCAGTCGAGTCACGGTCCGCCTCCGCGGAATCGGGATCGTACTCGACCGCTTGGCCCTTCGTCGCCTGGCCGGAGCGCTACTCGAATTCGTGGACCGAGCGCGCTGGCTCTCCAACGCGGATCCTGGAAGGATCGAGCTGCTCAGGGACCAAGCGTCATCTCAAAACTTTTGCTACCGAGCTTCATCGACACGGCCCGCGATTACCTGGGCAGTGTGTTTGGCAAAGGGCCCCACACCCATCAGCGTTGCCGAGCCGTCGCCGGTCCAGTTGCCGTAACCGACTAGATGCAGATTCTTCACCGTGGTTTCGCGGCCGCGCATGAGATGGCGGAATGGGCCGAGGGCCGGACGGAAACCAGTGCACCAGATTAGGTGGTCATGGTCGAGCTCGCTCAAGCTATCGAAGATGGGCGTAGCGGTGAGCTGACCGGAGTTGCGGAGCTCACGTAGATGAGGAAGCGCGACAATGTCCCCGAGGTTCGGGCCGGAATCGCCACCGAGAATTCGCCGGCGGCTGCGGAGAAAGAGATCGCGGCCATCGACATCATCAGGCATCCAGCGCGGCCGCTCACGTGTGAACCATGTGACCTCCGACGTCTCGATGAGGTCAGCGGCGATCTGGGCACCCGAGTTCGCCCCACCGACCACCGCGACCTTCGCGCCGCGGAATGGTTCGGGGCCCGGGTAGGTCGCCGAATGCGACTGGTGTCCGCGGAAGGTACCGGGATAGTGGGGCACGAAGGGCGCGGACCACGTGCCTGTGGCCGCGACAACGTGCTCCGCTGTGAATTGACCAACGGTCGAATCTAAGTGGAACACCCCTCCCTCATGGGACACGCTGCGAACGTGCACTGGGCGCCTAACCGGGAGGTCGTACCGTTGTTCGTAGCGTTCGAGGTAGTCGATGACATGGCTTGCCGGCGGGTACCCCGGGTACTGCGGCATCGGCCAGCCGGGCAGATTGGAAAACTCCGCGGCGGAGAAAAGCGTCAGTGAAGGCCACGTGTGCAACCACGCTCCGCCGGGTTCCTCTTGGTTGTCCAAGATCAAGAAGTCCACTTCGTAGCGTCGCAGGTAGTATGCCGTGGCTAGGCCGGACTGGCCACCACCGACGACGATGGCCGTGTGATGCTCAGCCAATCGATCATCTCTCCGTAATCACCACATCGGGCAAATGCCCACCCAGTTGTGTCTCCGCGAGCTTACCCTCCACAACCGTTGCCTCGCTATACGTTGAATTTGAACTCGACGGCGTGTCGACGCACCAGCAGCGCCGCCGGCAGGAAGATCGCCACCGTGGCCAGGGCCGCACCCCACAACCAGTGCACGCCCTGCGCAGAGGCGCCCAGGAAGGAGGCGAAAGTAAACAGCGGGCCCGGCATCGCCTGGGCGGCACCGTGGCCTGCTCTAGCAGCGGCAGCACCACGTGCCCACCGCCGAACACCAGGGCGCCGGAGCGGTAGAACCTGTCGAAGATGCCCCAGCTCGTGCCCATGCGTCCTACCAGCGGCAGCAGTGCCAGCAGGGCCGCGAACACAGCGAGCGCGCCCACGTCGACGGTGCGGCTGGGGGCCGAAGGGGCGTCGATAGGCGAAAGTGCGAAGGTGGCCACGAGCATGCCCGCAACGATCATACCGACCTGGGCCGCGGGGTGCGGCACGAGTAGCACGATAAGGAAGGCGGCGAGCGCGACGACTGCGACCGCCGTCGCCTTGAACCCCGCGAGCCAGCCGGCGTCCGAGATGTCGCCGAGGCGCGCCACCCCGAGCGCGAACGCGACCATGAGGACCACGCTCGGCAGCGTGAAACCCACAAACGCCGCGAGCGTGCCACCGTATCCCGCACGCTTCAGGCCGATTGCCATGCCGACCTGGCTCGATGCGGGGCCCGGCATGAACTGGCATAACGCGACGAGGTGCGCGTATTCGTCGTCTGAGAGCCACTTTCGCCTCTCGACGAATCCCTCACGGAAGTACCCCAAATGCGCCGTCGGTCCGCCAAACGACGTTAGGCCAAGGCGGGTGAATACGTGTAATACCTCAAGCACAAGATGTGAGGCTAGCGGTCGGCGCCACGCTGAGCAGGTGCCCGCGTGTGACCCGACGCGGCGCGGGGTAGCACTGCAATCACCACGGCGGAAGCCGCCGCAGCAGCCGCGAATGCCGCCACGACGCTCGCAGCCGAATTCGGGATTCCCAGGGCTTGGACCGAGCCGAAGGTGTTCCACGCCGCGTGCACCGCAACCGCGACCCAGAGGCTGTTGAACGCCCACACCAAAAGCGCGTAGAGCAGCGCGTCAAGGAAATAATGGGCGAAGGGAACCGGTGAGCCGTACGCCTGCGGGTGCATCGCCACGAACGGGATTGCGGCGAGCGCCGCGCCCACAGCCGGGTGCTTGGTCCACGCCGTGAACGCCTGGAAGAACACGCCACGAAACGCCATCTCCTCCGCGAGCGCCGCGAGCAGAATAGCGATGAGCTCTAACGGAAGATCGCTCCGAATATCTCCGATGATTTGGTCCCAGGACGCGCCGTAGCCGACCACGCCGACCACGCCCATGACGGCGGCGATGACCACAAACGCCAACGCGTACGCGGCGAACGGCACCCAAGGTTTCGTTCCTGTTCGCGCTGTGAACACCGACGCAACCGGCCTGCGCCCGATGAACCGGACTGCGACGAGCACCGCCAGGATCTCCACCACCACGGAGCCGTACCCGAAGTACTTGTCCGCCGCGCCGCTCGTCGTATCCACCCCCGCAGCTTCAAGGGAAACATCAATCACCGCGACGAACGCGACAGTGAGCACGGCGACCGCGACGATTTCGGCGAGCGGCCTCCACCAGGCGTAGTTGGGTTGGTTTCTTGACGCGAACGCGTACTCCCCCGCGTGTGACACTGTGACGAAACTCCTTCTCGCGGTTACAACAACCGGGCCATCATACGCCTGTCTGTTGATATGTTCACGGGTCGATCAGCCCCGGCGCGGCGCCCGCGCTAGACTCTGCCCGCGGAAAACCACAATCGAGCACGGATCGCGTATGGGGGTTCCCTGTTGCACCACTTCAGCCCGCTGTTTGAGATGGGTCCTGCCCGGCGTGCCGGCATCCTGGGGTTGATCTCCGTGACGATTTCCGACCCCCTCACCCACTCCTACTGGGCCATGGTCGCCGCCGTCGCGCCGCTGGTTAACTCCCGGTTCAAGATGCAGTACTACCGCGCCATCGAGCGCGTCCTGGGCACCCCCACCGGCATCGCGGTAGCCGGCTTTTTGCTGTCCCACCCAATGCAGGGCTGGCAGATCGTCGTGTGGATTGTGATTCTGCAGTACCTCACCGAGATGTACGTGACCCGCAACTACACCATCGCCGCCAGCTTCATCACCCCGACCGCCCTGCTGATGGTGCAGACGGTCGAGGCCTCCCCCGTCTGGCCGATGCTGCTCGCCCGCACCGCGGAGACAGTCATCGGCGTGTTCGCGGCGCTCGTCGTCAGCGCGGTCGGCTACGTGCGCAAGTGCCCCGAGGTCGTGCTGCCGCGGCGCTAACGCAAGTGTTTTGCGCCGGGCTCCGCCTCAGCCCTTTCCCAGCTGCCTCGTCTTCGGCCCCAGGGTGAACGTAGTGTGGACGGCATGCAGGACCTGACCATCGCGCCCGGCCCGGGGATCCCCGGCGGCCTCGTTGTCGTCGCCGCGGATCTGACGGAGCGGTTCGCGAAAGCGTCAGGCCCGGGCGGCCAGGGCGTCAACACCACCGACAGCAAGGTGCAGCTCTCCATCGACATCGCGGAATGCGCATCGCTTTCCGACGCCCAACGCCGCCGCGCCCTCCACAACCTCGAACACCGCCTAGACGGCACTGTGCTCACCATAAGCGCGTCGACGCAGCGCTCGCAGGTCCGCAACCGTGCCGAGGCGCGGGAACGAATGGCCGCCCTGTTGCGGGAGGCGCTCGCCCCACCGCCTCCTCCGCGGCGGAAAACGAAGCCGACGCGCGGCTCGGTGCGGCGCCGTCTCGAAGCGAAGAAGCGGCGCTCGGAGCTGAAGTCGACGAGGCGTAAGCCCCAGCTGTGATTTCGGTGGAACTTCGCCAAAGTTACGAGGGTTTGGTCGGTTACCGCATTCAGCTAGCCCATTGGTGAAGCACACATTGAATTTGAGCTCCACCGAACTTCAGGCAAAACCCGTCTTCCTCTAGAAGTTCCAATGATTTCCGTATTACGATTAGTTTGTATGAAAACGATTAATGGCCAACCGGTGAGCGAGGCGCAAATTGACAGGTGGGTAACCGAAGCCGAAAACGGTTACGATGTGGAGACGCTGCGCCGACGAGGACGGAAGCCGCGAAACAACGACGCGGCAAAAGTGATTTCTATCCGACTCTCGCCCAAAGAGATTGCGAACCTCGACAAGTATGCCGCTGCCCACGGTTGGTCACGGTCGCAGGCGATCCGTGAAGCTTTGAAGAACGCAATCTAAAGATGGAAGTCCGACGGAGCGCGACCAAGCACGGCATTGAGCCCGAAGATTCCATAGTCGCGGCGACCTCAGGCTGCGCATTTCACGCTCCGCTAGACGATGAAAATCCTCAACGAGAGCTCCGTCTTGGATTCGACACTTCGATGCGCTTACTTGAGCTCGTCGTTCTCCTTTGGGATGACGGAACGGAGACAATCATCCATTCAATGAAGGCGCGTAAGCAGTACCGGAACCTTCTCGGCTAATCGGAAGACAGGTTCGATACGAACTATGTGTGACACAGTCTCCGCTGTCAGCCAGATAAATTTCGGCTGTAACGGTCCCTCTAAGCTCGGCGAATTCTGATCCGCCGCAACAGGATGCCAGATCGTCACCGACTACGGAGCCTTTGTCATGGCCGACTCCACCCCAGGCAACGAGTTTTGCGTGGGCAGCCCCGAAGCGTAACTACACGTTGAACTTGAACTCCACGGCGTGTCGGCGCAAAGAAACCTTTCCGCTAAAGACAGCAAGTAAATCCAGAGAAGTACCGCAAGATGGGGTCATGGCGCTATCGCTCCCGGAATATCTAGCAACTCGGGAAGCAACAGGGCACGGAAGGATGCGCGTTCAATGTACATATTTTTCATGGTGCAGGGCTACCTGCACATCCAGTTCCAAGCGGATACCTTCTCCGCCAATCCCGATGATCCCGACAAGCTACGCTGCCGCCCCGGCATTGCGTACAACACCGACCCGTCGAACAGGTACAAGGATGATCCGAAGAAGGGCAAGCAGATCACTGGACAACATAAAACGCTGACGGCGCAAAAGGGCCTGCGCGAACAAATGCACTCGCTCGGTTACCCGGTCGAGCTGGAAGTCTCCGAACGACACAACGAGTCACTGAACCCGGACCGCTACGCTGAGCAGCAAGACTGGGAGCGTGATCTCGCGAACCGAGAGAGCGAAGTCGAACTGAAGCGACGCTCCGTGCAACGTGACATGGACGCGACGCAACGTGATCGCAAACAGGACGCCGACGAGCTCAAGAAGGCACAGCGTATCCAACAGAACGCCGAAGAGCAGGCCCGCAAAGTTGCTGACCGAGTATTGCAGGAAGCCTGTGAGAAGGCCGAGCAAGACGCCGAGCAGATTCGCAGCGACGCACGCAAGGAGGCGGAGCACGTCGAAGGCCTAGCCGAAGTGGTGCGACCAGAGGGAGAAGAAACATCCACCCCGGTGCACCCGCTGCGGTGACAACGACCCATCGCCCGCAGCAGGTCGCAATCGTCACGGTTATCCCTCTTTTTCAGATTCCTGTCCTCGGGATCAGAAAAAGACGGGGACCTGTCATAGGTCAGCGAGCATCTGCTGCATCTGGGCGATCTCGGCTTCCTGGTCGTTGATGATTTGTTCGGCCAGGGTGATCGCATGGGGATTCTGGCCGTCAGCAACCTCGTCACGGGCCATGTCGACCGCACCTTCGTGGTGGGCGGTCATCTGCTCCAGGTAGAGGCGGGCAGCCTCGGTGCCCTGGGCTTTCTCAAGGGCTGTCATGTCCTCCTGGCTCATCATCCCGCTCATGCCACCCATCTCGCCGTGATCCATTCCACCCATCTCGTCCATGGTCCCCATGCCCCCAGAGTCGGTGACCGGCTGCTGGCCCCAGGCCTCGAGCATGGCGTTCATCCGGTCAATCTCCGGTCCTTGGGCGTCAATAACCCCCTGGGCAAACTCCACGACCTGGGCGGGGATACCCTCCTTGGCCAGGAGCATCTCACTCATCTCCACGGCCTGCTGGTGATGGGGGATCATCATCTGGGCAAACATGATGTCCGCGTCGTTGTGATCGGCGGAGATCTCCCCGTCCGCCTCAGTCGTCGCCGTGGTGGTCTCGGTCGTCTCAGCGGTAGTCGTCGCAGTGCTGGTGGCCGAGGTGGTGGCGTCGGTGTTGCCTGACTCGGTGGTCTCACCGCAGGCGGTCAGCGCCAGGGTGGAGGCCACGGCGAGAGCGGAAAGAACAAGCGTGCGCTTCATCGTGGAGCCTTTCAGGGTCATATGGGGGGCAGTGGAGAGAAGTAGTGGATCAGTGGACGGCGGTGGATGCCGGAGTAGGCGTGGTGTGTTCTTCCTTCGACTCGGTCGGAGCCAGGTGAGCCGGATCCAGATCAATGCGACGCAACAGCTGGGCGTTCAGGGCCACCACGATGGTCGAGGCAGACATCAAGATCGCGCCCACGGCCGGAGACAGCACGAACCCGATCGGGGCGAGCACGCCGGCGGCCAGCGGCACGGCGAGGATGTTGTAGCCAGAGGCCCAGATGAGGTTCTGGATCATCTTGCGGTAGCTGGCCTGCGAGAGCTCAATCATCGACAGCACTGCCCGCGGGTCATCACTGGCCAGGACCACTCCGGCGGATTCCATGGCCACATCCGTGCCGGCCCCGATGGCGATACCGACCTCCGCGCGGGTCAGAGCGGGGGCGTCGTTGACACCGTCGCCGACCATGGCCACGCTCAGGCCACGCTCCTGTAACTGGGTGACCTTGGTGTCCTTGTCCTGGGGCAGGACCTCGGCGAAGACCTCATCGATCCCCAGGTCCTGGCCAACCGCCTGGGCCACCTGCTGCGCGTCACCGGTGATCATCGCGACCTTCACCCCGCGGTCCTGCAGGGCTTTCACGGCGGCGTGGGATTCGGGGCGGATCTTGTCCTCGACGGCCACCGCACCGATGATCTGACCGTCGCGGACAATATGCAGCACACCGGCCCCACGCCCGGTCCAGGCGCTGGTGGTGTCGGTGAGCTCGGCCGGGGTGGTGAGGTTGAGCTCGCGCAGCATGTTCGGCCCGCCCACGAGGATCTCAGCGCCATCGACAGTGGCCCGGACCCCCCGGCCGGAGGCGGCGCTGAAACCAGTTGCACGGATTTGCCGAAGGGGGGCCTCGGGATGGGCGGCCGCGGCCGCCACGATGGCGCGGGCCACGGGGTGCTCGCTGTCGGCCTCCGCGGCGGCGGCCAGGGCCAGCAGCTCGCCCTCGGTGACGCCGACAGCTGCCGCGACACCGGTGACCGCGTGCGCACCCTCGGTCAGGGTGCCGGTTTTGTCGAAGAGCATCACGTCGATGGTGCGCATCCGCTCGAGCGCCATCCGGTCCTTGATGAGCACCCCGGATTTCGCGGCCCGCTCGGTGGAGATCGCAATGACCAGCGGAATCGCCAGGCCCAGGGCGTGCGGGCAGGCGATGACCAGCACCGTGACCGTGCGCGCCACGGCATCGTCCGGGCTGCCGATGATGGTCCACACCACCGCGGTGATCAGAGCGGAGATCAGCGCGAACCAGAACAACAACGCCGCCGCCCGATCCGCCAGGGCCTGGGCCCGGGAGGAGGACTCCTGGGCGTCGGCAACCAAGCGTTGGATCCCGGCCAGGGCGGTGTCCCCGCCGGTAGCCTCCACCCGGATACGGACGGTGTTGTCGGTGGCCACAGTACCGGCGACCACCTTGTCACCGGTGTCGCGGAAGACGGGACGGGATTCGCCGGTGATCATCGCCTCATCGAATTCGGCGGCTCCGTCGAGGATGGTTCCGTCGGCCGGCACCCGGGCACCGGCCCTCACCAGCACGACGTCGTCGACGACCAGCTCGGAGATGGCGACGGTGCGGGTGGTCCCGTCGATGACTTTCTCGGCCTCATCCGGCAGCAGGGCAGCCAGCGCGTCAAGCGCTGAGGACGCGGCCCCGAGAGCGCGCATCTCCAGCCAGTGGCCCAGCAGCATGATGGTCACCAGCAGAGCCAGCTCCCACCAGAAGTCCAGGTCAAAACCGCCCAGCCCCAGAGTGGTGACCCAGGAGGCGACAAACGCCACGGTGATGGCCATGGCGATCAGGAGCATCATCCCGGGTTGGCGGGATTTCAGTTCTTTCCATCCACCCTTGAGGAAAGGCGTTCCGCCGTAGACGAAGATGATCGTGCCCAGCACCGGGGGGATCCAGGTGGATCCGGGGAATGCCGGGAGGTGGTAGCCGAGCAGCTGGGCGACCATGGGGCTGAAAATAACGACGGGAATAGACAGAATCAGCGACCACCAGAAGCGGTCCCGAAACATTGCGGTGCTGTGTCCGGCGTGTTCGCCGTGACCATGAACTTGGTGATCTTCGTCCAGGGCGGAGTGCGGGTGATCGTGGGGCATCGCCTGGCCGTGGGTGTCGGCATCTGCGTGGTGTTCGTGGCTGGCATGATCCGGGTGGTGGGTGTGGTCTGTTTCCGGAGCGCGGTGATCACCATGGCGATCACCGGAATGGTGGGGAGTGCTCATGACGTTCCTTTCGCTCAACCCGGTCGGGGTCGAGATGATGGGTAAAACTGATCAGGATAAGACGGTGTAGCCGGCCTCCTCGATGGCCCGGCGAACCATCTCCGGAGGTACGACACCGGTGACCGTGACGGTGGAAACACCACCAGCAGCGAGATCAACCTGGACGTCGTCGACCTGGGGGAGGGCCTGAAGGGCCTGGGTCACGCTTTTCACGCAGTGCCCGCAGGTCAGGCCGGTGACCTGGTAGCTCGGGGAGGATCCTCCTGCTGACGAGTCGCTGGCGGCAGGGATGGAGGCGGTGTCGGCACGTGAGGCAGGTCCGCAACAGCTGCAGCCGTGGGAGGCCATCGGCAAGAGGCGGGGCGGGGAGGTGATCATGGGAAAGCTCCTATGGGTCGGTGGGATGCGGTAACGCTCGCTAGCATATACCCCCCGGGGGTATATTTTCAAGGGGTGCAGGGCACGGCCCTCACGCGGGGCAGGGTGTGGTCACCGAGCAGCCTCCTCACTGTCGGGAGGGGACAGCGGGAGGCGGAGGGCAAACACCGCTCCGCGACCGGGTCCGGGGGAGGTGGCGGTGAGAGTGCCGCCGTGGGCCTCGATCAATGCCTTGGAGATGGTCAGACCGATACCGGCCCCGCCGTTGTCCCGGCTGCGGGCGGCATCCCCCCGGTAGAAGCGTTCAAAGATGTGTTCGAGCTGGCCAGGTGGGATGCCCTCGCCGTCATCGGCGACGTGGATGAGCGCGGTGGACGCCCCCTGTCGGTGGACGCTGATCCGGACCAGCCCGCCGGCTGGGGTGTGCCGTAGCGCGTTCGACAGGAGATTGCTCATCACCTGGCCGAAGCGTTGCCGGTCCACGAGCACCCGGGCGGTGTCCGTAATGGTCTCGACCTGTAAATCGACGCCTTTGTCAGCATAAGCTTCCCCCGCGGCAGCAGCGGCGGTATGGAGCAGATCCCCGAGCCCTTCCTCCGCCAGGTCCAAATCGATCCGGTGTTCCTGGGCCCGGGAGACATCGTCGATGTCTTCCATCAACCGGGTCAGGCGGGTGAGTTGGTCAGCCATGATCGTGTGGGTGGCATTATTCCAATCCACGACCCCGTCCTGGAGACCATCGAGGTAGACCGTGAGCGTCGATAAGGGGGTGCCCATTTCGTGGGCCAGATCAGAGAGCATCTGGCGGCGGACCTGTTCAGTGTGTTCCAGCCGGTCGGCCATGGTGTTGAAGGCATGCGCCAGGGTGGTGACCTCGGGGCCTGCTTCTCCGGCGGGCACGCGGATACGGGAGTTGCCGGCCGCCAGGCTGGTAGCGGCGCGGGTGAGATCCTGCAGGGGGGTGCGCAGACGACGCGATAACCACAGGCTGGCCAGCAGGGCGCTGATCAAGGCGGAGGGCAGGGCGACGGCCAGGGTGATCAGGTTGGCGTCCCGGTAGGCCTGCTCGGCATGGAACAACTCCAGCGAGGGGTCCTCCGGGCCGGTCATCAACATATGATCATGGAACAGGGTCGGGCCCACCATCGTGGCCACGGCCGCGGCCACCAGCAGGCTAATCACCACGACCAACACCTGGGCGGCCAGGAAGCGGAAGGTCAGGCCGGGTCCGTGATTCATGGCTGCCCCACCCGGTAGCCCACGCCACGCACGGTGTCGATAAACCCCCGGCCCCGGGTGTCGGTGCCGAGCTTGCGACGCAAGTTGCCGATGTGGACATCGACGATGCGTTCATCACCGACCCAGGTGGTGTCCCAGACCTCGGTGACCAGGTCGTGGCGGGTCAACACTTGGCCGGGGCGCAGGGCCAGGGCAACCAGCAGCTCGAACTCCGTGCGGGTGAGCTCCACGGTCGTCTCCCCCACCCACACCTGATGGGCGACGGGGTCAAGGATGAGGTCACCAACGATCAAGGGGGTGGTCACCTGCGGTGGGGTGATGCTGGTGCGCGGGCGGCGCAGCACCGCATGCACCCGGGTCACCAGTTCCCGGATGCTAAAAGGTTTGGTGATGTAGTCATCCGCCCCCAGGGTCAAACCGCTGATCTTGTCGTCCTCGCTGCCACGCGCGGTGAGCATGAGGATGTAGCAGTCCGAGAAGGTGCGGATCCGTCGGCACACCTCCAGGCCGTCGAGTTCGGGCAGCCCCAGATCCAGCACCACAACATCGGGGGAAAAGCGACGGGCCTCGTCCACGGCCTGGGTGCCGGTGTGCGCCTGGCGGGTATCGAAGCCGGCCCGGATGAGGTAGGAGGCCACCATCTGAGCCAGGGGTTGTTCATCATCGACGACCAGCACCCGCCCCGGGGGCGTGGCGGTGGTCGGTGTGCGGTCAGCCATAGACCCCAGTATCACTCCGTCCAGGGGGAATACCACCCTCGCTCAGTACCCGGCGGGGAAATCTTCATCAAATCTTCAAATATCACCCTTCGACCGCCGTCACCCCTGTGCCCCACCCCGGGCCGGCGGCATCGCCTCCCCTCGTCGGTTCAGCAGGCGCCACCAGGGATTTCACTGCCTGCACCGCATACCCGGGGCGGGTAGAAGGACATCGCCCACGGCTGTGGGGTGGTGTCCCGGTGGTGACCCAGCCCACCGAATTCACCCCCTTTTCGCCCTGCTATAAGGCTGTGAGCAGGGTTTTTGATTTCTAGTCCGTCAGGCACCCGTGCTAGATAAAGGTATGACATCGGCCTTGAGGCGGTGTCTTCTCACGGTCTTACCACGATCCAAGGAGATTGACGTGAAACGAGCAGCGATCGCAGCCGCCGCCCTTGCCCTCGCCCTCACGGGGTGTTCGGCCGCCGACCCGGAACCCACGGCCGACGGGACGGTGTCCCAGGATACATTCCTGACTACCCATGGCCTGGCCGACATGGACGCGGTGGAGATCATTGATCACCTCGACCGGCAGAAGGTCGCTGAGCGTCCCACGGATCTGATCGCCTCAGTGCGTGCCGATGAGCTGCTGCTCTCGAGCGGTGACCAGGAAGTCGTGGTCGATCTTCCCGACAATCAGACGTATGTCTCGATCGCACCCTATCTCACCTCCACCCACGACTGCTTTTACCACAGCCTCACGACCTGCCTGGGGGAACTCAGCAATGAGGATATCCAGGTCACGATCACCGATGAGGCGACCGGTGAGGTGCTGGTGGACGAGGCGACAACCACCTTCGACAACGGGTTTATTGGCTTCTGGCTTCCCGATGATGTCACCGGCCTGATTGAGGTCAGCTACCAGGGGCGTACCGGCACCACGGAGTTTTCCACCACCGACGACGGTGCCACCTGTGTCACAGACCTGCGCCTGACGTGATGGCTCAGCAGGGTCCTCACCTGCGCCTGTCTCCCGTGTCACTGAATACTTACACCAGGAAGGTTAAATCATGACGAACGCGTTTTCCCGACGACAGTTTCTGCTCGGCGGGCTCGTCCTCGCCGGCACCGGGGCCGTGGCCGCCTGCACCAGCGACCCTGGACCCGCTGCCTCGGCACCAGGTCCCTCCCTTCGCCCCACTCCCGCCCCCACTGCGCTCGGTGAGCCGACGGTGCGCCGGACATTGACCGCCCGGCCCCTCTCCCTGGATATCGGCGGCATCGAAGCCAACACGTGGGGATACGTCTCTGACACCGGGGATGCGGCCATTGAGGCCACCGCCGGCGACGTCCTGCAGGTCGATATCACCAATGAACTGCCTGAGAGCACCTCCATCCACTGGCATGGCATCGCACTCCACAACGCAGCCGACGGTGTGCCCGGCATGACCCAGGACCCCATTGAACCTGGCGAGTCTTTCTCCTATGTTTTTGAAGTCCCCCACGGTGGCACCTACTTCTACCATTCCCACACCGGCCTGCAGCTTGATCGCGGCCTCCACGCCCCACTGATCATCCGTGACCCGCAAGACGCTGAGGACCAGGACGTCGAGTGGACCATCGTGCTCGACGACTGGGTCGATGGCATTCAGGGCACTCCCGACGATGAGCTCGACAAGCTCACCGGAATGGGTTCGGGCGACCATAACGGGAGGATGGGAATGGGAGGTCACGGCCAGATGATGCACGGCACCCCGGACCGGGTACTGGGCGGGGATGCCGGCGATGTGATGTATCCGCACTACCTCATCAACGGACGTATCCCCCGTGCTCACCGGACCTTCGAGGCTCACCCGGGCGACAAGGCCCGCCTGCGGTTTATCAACTCCGGCGGTGACACCATCTTCAAGGTGGCCCTCGGTGGTCACCGCATGACCGTCACCCACACCGACGGCTTCCCTGTCCAGCCCAGGGAGACCGAATCGATCTACCTGTCGATGGGCGAGCGTGTCGACGTCGAGGTCATCCTCGGCGACGGCATATTCCCGCTCACGGCTTTGGCGGTGGGTAAGGACGACCGCGCCTTCGCCGTCATCCGCACCGCAGGCGGCCAGGCCCCCCGCCCCGATGTTGACTTCCCCGAGTTGTCGTCCACCGGACTGCTTCTGTCCTCCCTAAAGCCAGCAGACCGTGCACTCCTGCCCGAGGGCACACCAGACCGAGAAGTCAGCATCGACCTGGGCGGGCAGATGATGCCGTATGAATGGAGCATTCTCACCGACGGCCAATCCTCCTCCGCAACCGTGCAGGAGAGCCAGCGCCTGCGGATGGTCATGCGCAACAGGACCATGATGCCCCATCCCATGCACATCCACGGCCACACATGGGCGCTGCCCGGCAGCGGCGGGCTACGCAAGGACACCGTCCTTCTCCGCCACGGTGAAACCATGATCGCCGACCTGATCGCTGACAACCCCGGTGAGTGGGCATTTCACTGCCACAACGCCTATCACATGGAAACCGGGATGCTCAGCTCGCTTCGCTACGAGTAACCCCCCACAGCAGGGTTGAGTGCCGAGGTGGGCAGAGTCGCTGCAGACCACCCACCGGGCAGCACGATGACCTCCCTCGGTGTTGTGGTCTTCCGGGACAAGCAGAACACCGTCTTCTTCCCCACCGCCCCGGAATAAGGAGATCTAATCCATACCGAGCACACCCCCGCAGAGCCGCCATCGCGGTTGCCGCGGTGCTCACCGCCGTGACCCTGGTGGCCTGTTCTCAGGCGACGGCGCCCGAAACGCCGTCGCCGTCGGGGGCACCTTCCAGTTCCACTCACCAGGAGGCCAAACCGAGATTATCTACGCAGAGGAGGAACGTGCCCCGCTGCCGGACTTCTCCGGCCCGTCACTGAAGGAGGCGGGTGATGAGATCAGCCTGTCTGATTTTGAAGGCGAGGTCGTCGTCCTCAACGCTTGGGGCCAGTGGTGTGCACCGTGTCGGGCGGGGACACAGCCTCGTGCCCCCGGGCCGTAGCGCTCGGGGGAGCACAATAGCCCCAGTCCTCATCACGTCCCGGGATCAAAGAGTTCATCGCAGAGGTTAAGCACTACACGTTGAACTTGAACTCCACGGTATGTCGTTGCAAAGTTACTCCCTCTCGTTAACACCATCAAAAGGAGTGTTATCCAATGAAAGCGTTCGGCTTCTTAAGCTTCGGGCATTACGCCTTCGGCAGCTAGTGCGGGCCATCTGCGGAAAAGATCGCCAAGACTCATCTGGAGATCACCCAGGCTGCGGACGAAATCGGCGTGAACAACGCGTCCTTCCGAGTCCACCACTTCGCGCTGCAGGCCTCCGCCCCGATGCCGCTGCTGTGTGCTATCGCGGCCACCACCAAAATCATCGAGGTGGGCACCGGCGGCATCGACATGCGCTAGCGCATATCGGGGTTGTAGCGTTTGAGTCATTGACTCCCGCCGTCTACAAGTACCTACACACTTGATCGGTGCTGCACGTTTCAGGATCCGGGTGCGCGGCGTCCTGGCTAAGGTCCGCGATAGTGTCGCGCAGCACGGAGAGCTGCGCGATCTGCTGCTCGATCTCAGCGAGGCGCACGTCAAGCAGGTCGCGCACGTGCTCGCAGGGCGCATGGCCGCTGTCGCGGATGTCGAGGATCTGGCGGATCTGGGCGAGGGTGAGGCCCGCGGCCTGGCCGCGGTGGATGAAGTCGATCCGAGCGACCGTCTCGGGCGCGTAGTCGCGGTATCCGGACGGCGTGCGCTCGGTCGGGGGCAGAAGGCCCTGTTCCTCGTAGAAGCGAAGGGTCTTCGCGGTAGTGCCCGCCCTCTCGGCGAGTTCTCCGATCCACATTGCTGTCTCCGTCCGTGGCCGCGCTTGACCTTCCCCTGCACTGGAAGGTCCAGTATGGCTGAGACAGAGCAGAAAGCCAAGAGTTGACAGGAGCAGCGATGCCTACGAAGTACGATCTCGCCATCATCGGATCGGGAGGCGGCGCGTTCGCCGCTGCGATCCGCGCCAGCACGCTCGGGAAGTCGGTGGTGATGATCGAGCGCGGGACGCTCGGCGGCACCTGCGTGAACACGGGCTGCGTCCCGTCGAAGGCGCTCATTGCCGCGGCCGGCGCGCGGCACGTCGCCGTCGACGCCGCAACCCGGTTCCCCGGGATCGCGACGACGGCGGATCCCGTCGACATGCCCGCGCTGATCGCTGGGAAGCAAGCGTTGGTGGAGTCGCTGCGCGGCGAGAAGTACGCCGACGTCGCCGACTCCTACGGCTGGCAGGTCCTCCGCGGCGACGCCTCGTTCGTGGGCACCCCTGATGCGCCGGTTCTCGATGTTGCCGGATCCGACGGAAGCGTCGAGACCATCGAGGCCCACCACTACCTGGTCGCGACTGGTTCTCGCCCGTGGGCACCGCCGATCGACGGCCTGGAGGAGACCGGATACCTGACCTCGACCACGGCGATGGAGCTGACGGAGGTCCCCGAGTCGCTGCTGGTGCTCGGCGGCGGCTACGTCGCCCTGGAGCAGGCGCAGCTGTTCGCCCGCCTCGGCTCGCAGGTCACGCTGCTCGTGCGGTCCCGGCTCGCCTCGAAGGAGGAGCCGGAGGTGTCGAAGGCGCTCCAGGAGGTGTTCGCCGACGAGGGCATCCGCGTCGTCAGCCGCGCAGTGCCCACCCGGATCTCCCGCGGCACGGGAGGCGAGGCCGTCGTGACCGCCGCCTTGTCCGGCGGCTCGCAGGAGTTCCGCGCCGACCAGGTCCTGGTCGCCCTCGGACGCCGTCCCGTCACCGATGGCCTGAACCTCGATGCGGTCGGGGTGAATACCGGAGACTCCGGCGAGGTGGTCGTCTCCGACCGGCTGCAGTCCTCGAACCCGCGGGTCTGGGCTGCGGGCGACGTGACCGGGCACCCCGAGTTCGTCTACGTCGCCGCCCACCACGGCACCCTCGTCGCCGAGAACGCGTTCGCCGACGCCGACCGGTCCGTCGACTACGCCCGCCTGCCGCGGGTGACGTTCACCGGGCCCGCGATCGGCGCGGTCGGGATGACCGAGAAGGACGTCCTCGCCGCGGGGATCCGCTGCGACTGCCGCGTCCTGCCCCTGCACCACGTGCCCCGCGCCTTGGTGAACCGCGACACCCGCGGGTTCATCAAGATCGTCGTGAACGCCGAGACGAACGAGATCCTCGGCCTGACCGCCGTCGCCAAGGACGCCGGGGAGCTCGCCGCCGCAGGCGTCCACGTGCTCGGCAGGACCGTCGCCGAGGTCGCCAACGCCTGGGCCCCCTACCTGACCATGGCCGAGGGCATCCGGATCGCCGCGAAGGCCTTCACCACCGACCCGTCGCTGCTGTCGTGCTGCGCATGAACGGCAACGCAGGCAATCGGGGAGATCTCATCCTGAAGCAGACGATGAGCGCCGATCAGGACCGCGACGAATGGCGCGCCGGTCCCGTCGTCGCTGCTGTGACCGGGCTGCTCTTGCTGGCATGCTGCGCGCTTCCGTCGCTGCTCTGCTGCGGCCTGCCGTTCATCGCGGCGGGCGGAGCACTCGCAGGCGTCGGTGGGCTCCTCGGTAATCCCTGGATCATCGGTGCCGGGACCGCCGTCGTGATGGCCGTCATGGCGGGGATGCTCGTCAGGCTACGGCGGCGGCACCGGCGCCGCAGGTCCGGCTTCTGCGAAAATCCTTCGACCGCTGATCGGAACCGGTAGTTCGAGCGGATCCAGTGATCACTGCCACCTGCGGAGGCCGCTGAAATCGAAGCCCGACGGGAGAAGGAGGAGCAAAAAGCGTTCGAATCAACCGGTGACGAGGATAATACTGAGGCTGGATCCCGGCCGTCGCGACGCGGTCTCCGCTTCCGCCGAGACGAGAAAGGGTTGTGGGCACCTAGGCTGGGCGGCATGAACGACCTGACCATAGCGCCCGGCCCGGGGATCCCCGACGGTGCGGTCATCGCCGCCGATCTCGCGGAGCGTTTCGCGAAATCGTCGACTCCAGGCGGCCAGGGCGTCAACACGACGGACGGCAAAGTCCAGCTTTCCATCGATGTCGCCGAATGCGCATCGCTTACCGACGCCCAGCGTCACCGTATCTCGCGCAACCTCGAGCACCGCCTAGACGGCTCCGTCTTTACCGTGACTGCGTCGACTCAGCGGTCTGTGTTTCGCTCCTGGTCCTCTCGCTTGCACCTGCGACACAGCCTCGTGCCCCCGGGCCGTAGCGTTCGGGGGAGCACAATAGCCCCAGTCCTCATCACGTCCCGGGATCAAAGAGTTCATCGCAGAGGTTAAGCACTACACGTTGAACTTGAACTCGACGACGTCTCCGTCGAGCATGACGTAGTCCTTGCCCTCTTGGCGGACCTTGCCCTTGGAACGGGCCTCAGCCATGGTGCCCAGCTCGTCCAAGTCATCGAAGGCCACAATCTCCGCCTTGATGAAGCCCTTCTCAAAGTCGGAGTGAATCACGCCGGCCGCCTTCGGCGCGGTGTCACCCTGGCGGATGGTCCACGCACGCGCCTCCTTCGGCCCCGCGGTCAGGTACGTCTGCAGGCCAAGCGTGTCAAAACCAGCCTTGGCCAGAGTCTGTAAGCCCGGTTCCTCTTGACCGACTGCGGCGAGGAGCTCGGCGGCGTCTTCGTCGTCAAGCTCGAGCAGCTCCGTCTCGGTCTGGGCGTCGAGGAATACAGCCTCCGCCGGAGCGACTAAGTCACGCAGCTCTTGCTTCTTGGCATCGTCGGTGAGCACCGCCTCGTCGGAGTTGAAGACGTAGAGGAACGGCTTCGCGGTCATCAGGTGCAGGTGGTGCAACAAGCCGAGGTCAACTTCCCCGCCCTTGGAGGCGGCGAAGAGCGTGCGACCGTCTTCAAGCACTGTCTGCGCCTTCTTGGCCTCGGCTGCTTGAGCGGCGATGTCCTTATCCTTGCGGCCGTCCTTCTCCAGACGCGGCAGGGCCTTTTCAATGGTCTGGAGGTCCGCGAGGATCAGCTCGGTGTTGATCACGTCGATGTCGTTGGCGGGGTCGACGCGGCCGTCGACGTGGATGACGTTGTCGTCGCTGAACGCGCGCACGACCTGGCAGATTGCGTCCGCCTCGCGGATGTTGGCCAGGAAGGCGTTGCCCATGCCCTCGCCCTCGGACGCGCCTTTGACAATGCCAGCGATGTCCACGAAGGACACGGTCGCGGGCAGGATGCGCTCGGAGGTAAAGATCTCCGCGAGGCGGTCAAGGCGAGGGTCCGGCAACTCCACCAGGCCGACGTTGGGCTCAATGGTGGCAAACGGGTAGTTGGCAGCCAGCACCTCGTTGCGCGTCAGCGCATTGAACAGGGTGGATTTACCAACGTTGGGCAGACCGACAATTCCAAGAGTAAGGCTCACGCTGCGCAATCCTAGCCCACGGCAGGTCAGGACCGTGCAGGTGGTTTGGAAAGCAATCGTCGCAAAGCAAATGCCCGTAGTGCACAATGGTGCGGGTGAGCACAACCACAAACGATGCCGACGACAAGCAGGTGATTCGGGGCGCTGAGGAGGACCACGGCGACCGCGTTGACCGTGGTGTCGTGCTCAATGAGTGGGTGAAGTCCACCGCGATGTTCGCGCTGCGGATGCTCATCATCGCGGTGTTCCTCTACGCCGTCGCGCAGGTCATCGGCGCATTCTGGGCCGGCATCTTGCCGTTGGTGCTGGCGCTGATCATCTGCACGGTGCTCGCGCCGATTGCCACGTGGATGCGCCGAAGGAAGGTGCCGTCCGGAATTGCAGCTGCGATCACGCTGCTCGGTTTCGTTGCAATTATCGGCGCAATCTTCATGCTCATCGCTCCGGACGTCGTGGCCCACTCGCGGGTGTTGTACTTGCAAGCCTTGGAAGGCATTCAGCGCCTGCAGCTGTGGCTGCAAGGCGATCCGCTGAATCTCAACCCGGATGACCTCAACCAGGCTGTTAATGAGATCGCGCAGTGGGTGCAGAACCAGGCGGGCGCGATCGCCGGCGGCGTGATCTCGGGCATCGGCACGACCGCGGGCCTAGCCGTCACCCTTGTGGTGATCATGGTGCTCACCTTCTTCTTTCTCAAGGACGGCCACCGCTTTTTGCCGTGGCTGCGCTCTGCATCAGGCGGTCGCAGCGGCCTGCACGCCACCGAGCTGCTCACTCGCGCATGGAACACCCTCTCCGGGTTCATTCGGGCACAGGCAATTGTTTCGCTTATCGACGCCTTGTTTATCGGTGTGGGTATCTGGCTCGTGGGCGTGCCCATGGCGTTCACCCTGTCGGTGATCACGTTCATGGCCGGGTTCATCCCGATCGTCGGCGCTGTGGTGGCGGGCGCCTTGGCCGTGCTCGTCGCGCTCGTATCCCTCGGCTTCACCAAGGCACTGATCGTGCTCGGCATCGTCATCCTCGTGCAGCAACTGGAGGGCAACGTCCTCTCCCCCATGCTGCAATCCCGCGCGATGAACCTTCACCCCGTGATCGTCCTGATCTCGGTGACCATCGGCGGCGGACTCTTCGGCCTCGTCGGCGCGTTCCTGGCCGTGCCGGTCGCGGCGATGATCGCAGTGGCCTACCGCTACATGCTGGACATGCTGCGCATTCACTCCGGCGAGCGCAAGGCCGAAGAGATCGACTTCTTCACTCCTGAGGGCCTGGCCATCGCCCAGATTGAAGAACGCGAGTCGGTCTTCGAGCGCAAGGAGTGGCGCGGCGAGCGCGACTGGTCCGCATCCCCCGTGATCGAGGAAGTCGTCGAGCCGACTGCAGCAACAAGCCGCGGCAGCACGAGTTGGACAAATCTGCGCAAGCGCAGCGCCAAGATTCGCCGCGAGGGCGGCAAGCGGATCGCAGAAACGTTCGAGAAAACTGTGCGTAACAAAGACGCGAAGTCGGAGGCGTCTGATTAGCTAGCGGTATGCCTACCGCCACCGGACTGCTCATCTTCCTCACCGGCCTGTTGATCGGCATCATCGCCGGCGGAATCGCCGCGCTCGCGTGGCTGCGCCGCTCCACCCCAGAGCCTGCACCGAGCGCGCCCGCACCAGACATGCGTCCAATCGTCCGTTCCCTCGAGCGCATGCAGGACCAGCTCGGCGCCATGGAGCGCGACCAAGCCGTCTCCGCCTCCGCGCTCGCCGGGCAAGTCCAAGCCATCGGCCGCACCTCCGCGCGGCTCGGCGATCGCACCGACCAGCTCCTCAACGCCCTTCGCTCACCCCAAACCCGCGGGCGGTGGGGAGAAATGCAACTCCAGCGGGTGGTTGAGCTCGGAGGCATGCTCGAGCACGTCGACTTCGAGGTGCAAAAGCACATGCTTATCGACGCCTCGGGGGTACGCCCAGACATGATCATCCGCCTTGCCCAGGGGCGCATGATCGTCGTCGATGCAAAGGTGCCGTTCAGCTCCTACCTCGACGCGCTCTCGACGGAGGATCCAGAGGAGAAGCAGGCGTACCTGCGCCGCCATGCCCACCTGCTGCGCGCGCACGTGGACACGCTCTCGAAGAAGCCCTACATCGAGGCTTTCCAGCCCACACCGGAATTCGTGGTGATGTTCGTGCCGGCGGACCCGTTCCTCGACGCGGGGCTGGCGATCGACCCGGAGCTGCTCGACTACGCGTTTTCCCGCGACGTCGTGATTGCGACACCCAGTAGCCTGTTCGCGCTGCTTCGCACCGTCGCACTCGGCTGGCGCCAGGACGCACTGAACGAAAAGGCGCGGGAGATCCAGCGTCTCGGCGCTGAGCTGCACCACCGCCTCGGGGTCATGGGTGAGCACTACAACCGCCTTGGCTCCTCGCTCGAGAAAGCTGTCGAAGCCTTCAACGCCACATTGGCCTCGGTGGACTCGCGGGTCATGGTGACCGCGCGCCGTCTCGAAGACCTCGAGGTGCCCGGCAAACGCAGTGCCTCCACTACCCTGCAACCAGTCTCGACAACTCCACGAAAAGCGGATGTTGGCTGAATCGGTGGTTGAGACTTGGCTGAGGGGTAAACTCTTTCAGCGTGTCCCAAACGTCGAACCGAACCCGCCACGCGTCAACGACCACGTTCGTTGGTTTGCCGACAGGTTCGGCGATTGGCATTAACTTCGCGGCCCTGTTCACCGGAGCCCTCATCGCCGTTTGGGCCGGCTACATCGGCTGGCCACTCTTGGCGCTATTCGCCGCAGCCGTGATCATCACGACAACGGTTGTGAACCCGCGCGGCATCTTCCTCACCGTGGCAACTGCGCCCCCGCTCTTTGTAGTTGCAGTGGTCTCTGTCGGTTACTTACTGTCGCGGGATCAGCTCGCTACAGGAGGGACATCTTCGCGAGCCGCCCAGCTCCTGGTTGTCTACCCGCTCGTCGAGCTGTTTCCGGTCTTGGCCGCGGTCACCCTCGGCGCGATCCTCATCGGCTGGGTACGCATTCGCCTGATCAAACGGCAAAACGACGCTCTTCTTGAGCGCGAAACCGCAGAGCGCAGCCGCACGTCGGAGAGCAACCGCCGCACCAACATTGAGGGGCGCAGGGCACGCGAGCGCTCACGCTCGGTTTCGGTGCAAGAACTTGTCAGCCGAGAGCGAGAGCGCAGCTCCCGCGCGAGATCTTCACGAGGCGGCGGCTCGACGCGCGTGGTCAATCGCCTCGGCGACGACCTCTACACTGACTAGTTACTGTTTCCGCCCTACGGTTTTGCCGGCACGCGCAGATCGCGCGGGAGAGCGAACGTGATGGTCTCTACGGTGGTGGTAACTTCCTCCACGTTGGTAAAGCCACGCTCATCAAGGTGTGCCACAACTTGCTGGACGAGGATCTCCGGCACTGAAGCGCCTGATGTCAGCCCCACGGTTTCCACACCCTCGAGCCAGGCTTCATCGATCTGGTGGGCGTAATCCACGAGGTGGGAATCTTTGGCGCCCGCTTCAAGAGCCACCTCGACGAGGCGCTTTGAGTTCGACGAGTTTTGCGATCCAACCACAATGACGAGATCGCAGCGCGGTGCGATGTTCTTCACCGCTGCCTGGCGGTTTTGCGTGGCGTAGCAAATGTCATCACTCGGCGGATCCTGCAGGTGTGGGAAGCGCTCCTTCAGTTTGGCGACGATCTCCATCGTCTCGTCCACACTCAGCGTCGTTTGGCTGAGCCAAACGAGTTTCTGGTCAGGCGCGAACTCCGGCAGAGCCTCGACGCCTTCAACTCCGTCGACAAGGTGGGTTACTTCCGGCGCTTCGCCGGACGTGCCCTCGACTTCCTCGTGGCCCTCATGGCCGATGAGAAGGATCTGGTAGCCATCGCGAGCGAAGCGTTTGGCCTCATTGTGCACCTTAGTTACCAACGGGCACGAGGCGTCGAGGGTCAAAAGGTTTCGCTGCACCGCAGACTCGCGGACCGCGGGAGAGACACCGTGGGCCGAGAACACGACATGGGATCCTTCCGGAACCTCCTCGTTCTCCTCCACGAAAATGACACCCTGGTCCTCCAAGGTGCGCACCACGTATTTGTTGTGCACGATTTCCTTGCGAACGTAGATCGGTGCACCGTACTTTTCCAGAGCTTTTTCTACGGTCTCCACCGCGCGGTCAACGCCAGCGCAGTAGCCGCGCGGCGCGGCCAGAAGAACAGTCTTACCCTGATCAGTCATGGAACCGACCCTACCGAAGTTGCGTCTAAAACCCTAGAAACCGGCAGCGCCCAGACGCGGCACTTTCGCCTATTGTTGAAGACTCTTGAAGGCGTGACATGGCGTGGGAAGACACAGCGAAGGAGATGATGGTGACGCAGGCAAGCAACCAGACTGACAACCCTGCTGGCTCCAGGAGTTCCGCGGACCAACCCTGGAGCGTGTCCAAGCTCAACACCAGCGTGAAGGGCTGGATCGAGCGCCTCGGCTGGCTGTGGGTGGAGGGCCAGCTCACCCAAGTCAACACGAAACCAACGTGGAGTTTCTCCTACCTCACCCTGCGCGACACCCAGGCGGAAGCAAGCGTGGAGCTTATCGCGGACACACGCCTACTCACCTCGATGCCCAGCCCACCACGCGACGGTGACCACGTGGTAGTGCACGGCAAGCCGAACTTCTTCACTAAACGCGGTTCGTTCTCTATGCGGGTCAGCGAGATCCGACACGTGGGCGCAGGTGAGCTGCTCGCACGCATTGAGGAACTGCGCCGCAAACTGGCTGCAGAGGGATTGTTTGCGCCGGAACGCAAGCGCCCTATCCCCTACCTGCCGAACAAGATCGGCTTGATCACCGGCAAGGGCTCGGCTGCGGAACGCGATGTACTGAGCGTGGCGCGCGGGCGTTGGCCCGGCGTGAGGTTCGAAGTCATCAACACTGCCGTCCAGGGCCCTCGCACGGTCCCTGAGGTTATCGCGGCACTGGAGCGGTTGGACCGCGATCCCGAGGTAGATGTCATCATCATCGCCCGTGGCGGAGGTTCAGTAGAGGATCTTTTGCCATTCTCTGAGGAGGCATTGCAGCGGGCGGTCGCATCAGCAGGCACGCCGGTGGTGTCAGCGATCGGGCACGAACCGGACAACCCGGTGCTCGACAACGTGGCCGACGTGCGCGCCGCCACACCAACCGATGCGGCAAAACGCGTTGTGCCGGATGTCGCCGAGCAGTTGGCCTGGGTGGCGGAAATGCGAAACCGCAGTGCGGCCGCATTGCGCGGCTGGGTCCAACGCGAATCCCACGGGCTGCAGAACATGCGCTCACGCCCCGCGCTTGCGAACCCGCTTGCAGCGATCACGCAGCGCAGCGAGGAAATCTCTCGGGAGACCCAGCGAATGCGTCGGGAGATCTCGCTGACCGTGCAGCAACAAAGCGCCTTGGTCGCATCCTTACGCGCGCAGGTGGCAACTCTTGGTCCGTCAGCGACGTTGGCGCGGGGTTACGCAGTCGTCCAGGTGCTGCCGCGCGATGGTCGCGAACCTGAGGTAGTGACCAGCATCGAACAGTCCCCGCCTGGCTCGCAGCTGAGGGTGCGTGTCGGGGACGGCTCCATCTCCGCAGCGTCGATGGGTGTCAGCCGCGCAGACTAGGCCGCACACAACCAACTTTTCGACAAACTTTCGCAAAAACACTGACTGAACCAGGGAGAAATTGAAAATGGCAGAGAACACATTCGGCGCAGGCCAGGCTGGCGCAAACGCATTTCCAGACCCAGAGACGCTGAGCTACGAGCAGGCGCGCGCCGAGCTGGTAGAGACGGTGAAGATCCTCGAACTGGGGCAGATGAGCCTTGACGAATCGCTCAAGTACTGGGAGCGTGGCGAAGCGCTGGCCAAACGCTGCGAAGTATTGTTGCAGGGCGCTGCCCAGCGCGTTGAGGCCGTGATCGGTGAGCGCGAGGAAGCGCAGACTACCTCCGAGGACGCCGAATAATTCCCAACCCACGCCCCGGCGGCACGGTTTAACTTACCGCGCAGCTTCAGCGTTGATCGGGTTCGCAGCGAGCGTCGCAGCGATGAGCGCACGAAACTCATCGTCCGTGCCGGCCCCGGTGAGCACCCACCGGGCATCTCCGGCATCAACGGCCCAGATCGGCCGGACGTCCGAGTCATCTCCGCGCAAGACCCGCGCGGTAACACCCTCGATGTCCACGGAGCTTTCATGCGGACGAGGCTGGCTGTCCTGTGCCTCGATCGCTGTCTCCAGGTCAGCCCCGGTCTGCGTCAGCTGAAGAAATCCGCCGTCGGGCGTGACCCAACCCACCACTGGCGCCGGCTGTTGATCAACCACGCTGCGCCGAGCGGAGTTGGTCACCCATCCTTCGGGCATCTCCGGGTAGCGGACGGGAAAATCCACCGCTCGAGCTTCCAGCTCAAGGAAAGTTCTAGCGTCGACCTCTTGCACCGGCCCTTGTTCCGGCCGTCCCGGATTGTAAGTGCACAACCCGGTGGCACCCACCCCAATCAGCATCAGCACGACCACGACCGTGACATTGAAAAACATGTCACGGCCGTCTTGGAACACACGCGGTTTGCTGTTCTGAGCCACGCGCTCCAGTATCGCACGATGGTCAATTTGGGCAGTTGCCGCACCGTTGGACGCGTCACGCGCCATGACCACGGAGTCAGCCCATACAGGGCATATACAGCGGTTATCCACAGCACGTTTTAAATGTACTGAGGTAACTACATATTTGTTTTCAGTTCGTTATAAGATTCTCGCATGCAGAATTCTCGTCGCCGGCTCGTCGCGCTTGCCACGGCCGCCTCACTCTCGCTGCCCCTCGCCACTGTCCCCGCCGTAAGTGCCCAGGAACCCGCCACCCCGAACGTCGATGCCTCCCCTGCCCAGCCTGCAGCGCAGCTGGACGTGGAAGAAGGCGCACCAATCCAGCCGGAAGCAGCCGACGCTGCTCCAGCAGACGCCGCACCCGCACAACCCGAAGCGGCCCAGCCGGCACCGGCCCAGCCTTCCGCAGCAAGCCCTGCAGCGAAGCCGACTCGCTCGCAGAATTCGGAGTCTCGTACCGCCGAGAAGCGCACCTCCGGTTCCCGTTTCTCTCGTTCCAACAACTCGAACACCCAGCCTGCTGACATTGGTCGTACCCTGCTGTACGAGTTCAGCCAGCTGCCGTTCATTTCTCTTACCCTGCTGCGCATCCTCGGTGGCGTGTTCGGGAGCCAGAGCACTCAGCTTCTGAAGGACTTCCAGGAGCCGCCGGCAAACTTCCCGTACCCGATCGACACCTCTATCACTTCTGTCTCGCTGGTCTCCCGCGAGCCCGCCACGATCTACCCACGCTCAGAGGAGCGCCGCCTGGAGCGCTGGACCGTCGCGTCGCCGTCGATGGGTCGCAACATCACCGTCGATGTCCGCCTGCCGCAGCCGACCGGTGAGCCGGCTCCGACCCTGGTCATGCTCGACGGTCTGCCGGCACCGACCTACTCCGGCTGGCTGCGCGAGTGGAGCGGTACCGATTTCGACCGCGTGCTCGGCAATGAGAACGTCACCGTCGTCTTCCCGCTTGACGCAGAGGCAACCTGGTACACCGACTGGGTCAACGACGACCCGGTTCTTGGCCGCCAGAAGTGGGAGACCTTCATCACCCAGGAGTTCCTGCCGCTGCTGGACGCTCAGCCGGACATCAACTCCAACGGCAAGCGCGCGATCGCGGGTCTGTCGATGGGCGCGACCGGCGCGATGAACATCGCAAACCGCCACCCGGACAAGTTCAACGCAGTTATCGGCCTGTCCGGCTACTACTCCACGATGGACACCAATGGGCGCCAGGCTATGCAGTTCGTTCCGGGTTCGCGCGGCGCCAACGTGGACAACATGTGGGGCCCGTACGGCAGCACCGAGTGGCGCCGCCACGACATCACCCTCAACCCGTACGGCCTGCGTAACCAGGCGGTCTACCTTGTCGCAGCAACTGGCGGCCTCTACCTGAACCAGTACTACTCCGATGCCACCACCCGTGGCCTGGCAATGGGCTCCATGATGGAGGTCCTCGCTTACGAGAGCACCCAGAAGCTGGACAAGGCCATGAAGAAGGCCGGCATGCGCCACCAGAAGGTGGTTTACCGTGATCGTGGTACCCACAACTGGGAGATCTTCCGTGTGGAGCTCGAGGATGCGTGGACGCACATCCGTCCTGCGCTGTTCTAGCACTACGTAATTCCTACCAGTTCGGCCCCTTGGGGTCGACGGAGGCGTCGTCAAGCAAAAGTTTGCTGGCGGCGCCTCTTGCTTTCCCCTCCCCTTTTATGGTGTGAAACCCCCGCTTTCGCGCGGCAGAAAGTGCCAGAATGAGGGGTGTGCTGTGGCCTGCTTGCCACACGGACACAAAGTCGTACGACAAAACTGCAACCCGCCTTCAGGAGGCCCTGTTCAATGACTGACCCGCAGAGCGAATACTTCCCGGACCGCAACCTTGCGATGGAGCTTGTCCGCGTGACGGAGGCGGCAGCGCTCGCCTCTGGCCGCTGGGTGGGTCGCGGGAAGAAGAACGAGGGCGACGGCGCCGCGGTGGACGCGATGCGCAAGATGATCAACTCGGTGAACATGGACGGCGTCATCGTGATCGGCGAGGGCGAAAAGGACGAGGCCCCCATGCTGTTCAACGGCGAGCAGGTGGGTAACGGCCAGGGGGCGCAGGTGGACCTTGCGGTTGACCCGGTCGATGGCACTCGTCTGATGGCTGAGGGCCGCCCGAACGCGATTTCTGTGATCGCCGCTGCGGACCGCGGCTCCATGTTCGTGCCAACCGACGCGTTCTACATGAACAAGATCGCCGTCGGCGCAGAAGCGAAGGGCACAATCGACATCACCGCCCCGGTTGCGGAGAACATCAAGGCGGTCGCGAACGCGAAGGGCATCAAGCCGGCCGATGTCACCGTTGTCGTGCTGGATCGCCCGCGGCACAAACAGCTTGTCGACGACATTCGTGCGGCCGGCGCAAAGGTCCGCTTCATTATGGACGGCGACGTGGCCGGCGCAATTGCGGCGGCGCAGGACACCAACTCCATCGATATTGCGATGGGTGTCGGCGGCACCCCGGAGGGTGTCGTCGTGGCGTGTGCGATGAAGTGCCTCGGCGGCGAGATTCAGGGCCAGCTGGCTCCACAGAGCGACGCGGAGCGCGAGGCGGTCTTGGCGGCGGGCCACGACTTGGATCGCGTGCTACTGCTCGACGACCTAGTGACGTCTGACAACTGCTACTTCGCAGCCACCGGCGTGACCAACGGCGACATGCTGCGAGGTGTTTCTTACCGCAAGAACGGTGCGACCACCCGCTCTTTGGTCATGCGTTCAAAGTCCGGCACGGTGCGCTACGTCGAGTCCATTCACAAGCTGGCGAAGCTGCAAGAGTACTCCGTTGTGGACTACTCCGAGCCGAGCAAATAG
This sequence comes from Corynebacterium glaucum, assembly GCF_002287505.1. Lineage (GTDB taxonomy): Bacteria > Actinomycetota > Actinomycetes > Mycobacteriales > Mycobacteriaceae > Corynebacterium > Corynebacterium glaucum. The sequence goes on along the minus strand of NZ_CP019688.1, from coordinate 881,166 downwards.
CTACGGAATGCTGGGCCCCTCTACAGCGCGAACAACGCGGCGAATACGCCCAGGCTGGCCACCGCGTTGTTCGCCAGGTGCGCAATGAAGCTGCCGGTGATCCCGCAGTGCAAGCGCGCCAGCCACGCCAACCCAATGCCGTAGAAGAAGGTGTAGATGATCGCCTGGGGCGCGAGGTGCACCAGCCCGAAGATCAGAGCAGAGAGCACGATGCTCACCCACGCCGGCATCAGCGTGTCGAAGTAGTTCAGCAGCACGCGCCGGAACACAATTTCCTCGATGAACGGGCCCAGCAACAGGTACCCGGCAAGCACCAGCACAATCGGCAACGCGTTCGTGGCGTCCCCGGCAATGGACTCCGTCGCAGTGTCCGGATCCGGCTGGAGGCCGAGCAACGGCGCAACCGCCCCAGTGGCAATCCCGGCAGCGAGAATGAGCACCGGGATGCGCCACAGCAGGTGCCAGCCGTCCCGTCCCAGGGGCGTAAACCCGAGTTCGAGCCCGCGGCCGCGCATGTAGCGGATCAAAAGCCAGGTGGGAACCACGAGGGAGACCACAATAGCCACCGACAGGGCGACCACCACCACCGTCCGCGGGATTTCCAATTTGATCATTGCGAGCCCCTGGAGTCCCAGGAGCACATAGACTGCTGTGTTCGCGGCGACTGCGACGAGGGCGTCCTTCGCCGTCGGGGGCGTGAGATGGGTCATGGTCGCTTCTTAAAGCCTCTTCGGGTCTCAGAATCGGGCATAATCGCTAACGGCACTACACCCTACATTCGAGCACGAAAAGGATGATCATGGCTGATCAGGAATACCGCATTGAGCACGACACCATGGGCGAGGTCAAGGTCCCCGTTGACGCGCTGTGGCGCGCACAGACCCAGCGCGCGGTGGAGAACTTCCCCATCTCGGGCCGCGGCCTGGAAGCTCAACAGATCCGCGCGCTCGGCCTGCTCAAGGCGGCGTGTGCACAGGTGAACAAGGACCTGGGCAACCTTGACGCGGAGAGGGCTGACGCCATTATCGCTGCCGCGAAGGAGATCGCGGACGGCCAGCACGATGACCAGTTCCCGATCGACGTGTTCCAGACCGGTTCAGGCACCTCCTCGAACATGAACACCAACGAGGTCATCGCCTCTATTGCGAAGGCTAACGGTATTGAGGTCCACCCGAACGACCACGTGAACATGGGCCAGTCCTCCAACGACACCTTCCCCACTGCAACCCACGTCGCCGCTACCGAGGCTGCCGTCGAGGACCTCATCCCGGCGCTGAAGGTGCTCCACGAGTCTCTGGACAAGAAGGCCAAGGAATGGCACGACGTGGTCAAGTCCGGCCGCACCCACCTTATGGACGCCACCCCGGTCACCCTGGGCCAGGAGTTCTCCGGCTACGCCCGCCAGATCGAGCTGGGTATCGAGCGCGTTGAGAACACGCTTGTGCACCTCGGCGAGCTGGCTATCGGCGGCACCGCTGTGGGCACCGGCATCAACACCCCGGCCGAGTTCGGCGGCAAGGTCACCGAGGAGCTGAAGAAGCTCACCGGCGTCGAGCAGCTCTCCGAGGCGAAGAACCACTTCGAGGCGCAGGCCAACCGCGACGGCCTCGTCGAGTTCTCGGGCGCAATGCGCTCCGTGGCCGTGTCCCTGTACAAGATCGCCAACGACATCCGCCTGATGGGCTCCGGCCCGCTCGCAGGCATCGGCGAGATCCACCTGCCGGACCTGCAGCCGGGCTCCTCCATCATGCCCGGCAAGGTCAACCCTGTGCTGTGCGAGACCGCCACCCAGGTTTCCGCTCAGGTGATCGGCAACGACGCAGCGGTTGCTTTCGCTGGCACCCAGGGCCAGTTCGAGCTCAACGTGTTCATCCCGGTAATGGCCCGCAACGTGCTCGAGTCCGCTCGCCTGCTGGCCAACACCTCCCGCCAGTTCGCGACCCGCCTTGTAGACGGCATCGAGCCGAACGAGGAGCGTATGCGCACCCTCGCTGAGTCCTCTCCGTCGATTGTGACCCCGCTGAACTCTGCGATCGGCTACGAGAACGCAGCCAAGATTGCGAAGCACGCGGTCAAGGAGGGCATCACCATCCGCCAGGCCACAATCGACCTCGGCTTTGTCGACGGCGAGAAGCTCACCGAGGAAGAGCTGGACAAGCGCCTCAACGTGCTCGACATGGCCAACACCGACCGCAACTAGTCCTACAGGTTTCGGCTAGTCGATTAGCCGAGATACGGTGCAGCCCCGGGGTTTTCGGATCCCGGGGCTGCTTGCTTTCCGTAGTCTGTCTATTCGCTTGCTCGCTCCACTAACTCGGCAGCAGAAACCGGGCCACCAGCCGCCTCGAACTCACGCCGAGCCTCCTCCAGCAGCGCTGGATCATTTAGCACGTCAGCGACAACTTGTGCGAGACCCACAGCTGCGTCGACCGCCCCATCCAACGCGGCACTCGAGATTGCCGCCTCAGCGAAGTCTGATGTGTGCAGAGCCGTCCCCTCCTCCGCGATCTTGACCATTGGATGAATGCCGGGAACGAGGTAGGAAACGTTGCCGAAGTCGGTCGACGCGGCCTGCGAATCGGGAAGAATGCCACCTGGCAACACCCCACGGCCGCGGCGAATCTGGGTCGCACCCCAACGAGCGGCAAGTGCCTCATTGTTGCGAACAGGAAGCGACATCGGGTGATTGTCCCACTCCACTTCCACCGCCGTGCCCGTCATCAGCGCCGCGCCGGACAAGATGTCGTTAACGCGCTTGCTCAGATCCATCAGCGTTTCGGTATAGAGCGAACGAACGTAGATCTGGAGCGTTGTGGATTCCGGAATAATTGAGGCTCGCGCTCCTCCGTCGGAAATGATGGCGTGCAGGCGGTCAGAGGGCGGCATCTGCTGCCGCAGCAAGCCGAACCCTTGATATGCCAGCGTCGCAGCATCCAGAGCGTTGCGACCCATGTACGGCTGCATCGATGCGTGCGCGGCGACACCGGTGAATGTGGCCGTGAGAGTTCGGCGACCAACCCAGACATGCGACACGAGGTCGTAGGAAAATGGGTGGATCATCACTGCGCAGTCGATACCGTCCAACATCCCGCCACGGATCATGTACTCCTTGCCGGAGTGCCCCTCCTCTGCCGGAGTTCCCAAGAACACAATGCGTCCTGAACCGCTGCCAACTGCTCCGAGGAAGGCCCCGACGCCCGCTGCTGCGATCACGTTGTGGCCACATGCGTGGCCGATTCCGGGAAGAGCGTCGTACTCAGCAAGCACTGCCACCGTGGGGTGAGTGGCTGCATCAAACTCTTCACTTTGCCATTCAGCTCGAAGCGCGGTCTCCACTTCGTGCGCGCCCCGCTGTACATCGAAACCGTGGCGTTCAAGAATGCCCGCGATCACCGTCTGCGCGTGATGCTCTTGGAACGCTTCTTCTGGGTGGGCATGCAGATCCCGCACGATGAATTCCAGATCTTCGCGCGCATTCTCCACCCGCGCCTCCGCTTCACCCCACACAGCCTCGCGGTTGGAGTAACCGGACTCAACTTCGAAAGTGGCATCTGCGGTTTCCAGACGGTGCTGAACAATGGCATCCATCTGGTCCAAGAATGCACCGGAAGGGGTGGTGGGTTCATCGGGAGCGTGGCGGTGTGGGTTCATGATTTGAAGCTCAGTTACTCGGATTTAGGCGGTATCGAGGAGAAAAATCGATTTCCATCGAATATTTCTTCCAGAGGTTAGCAAAATCGAGCGGCCCGGAGAGTGTGACTGGTAGAACAATGAGGCATGAGTTCGAAGAAGATCACACCAGGCTCAGGGGCCGATGCTCCGCACGAGTCCAAAAAGGCAGCGGCTGACACCACAGGGCGGTCGGACAGCTCTGCGTCCAGTTCGTCTTCATCCTCCTCAGCGAATAAGACAGCGATGGACCGCGTGCTCGGCGCAATCGAGTACGTGGGCAACAAGCTGCCCGAACCGTTCACGCTCTTCCTCATCCTCTTCCTGATCACCGCCGTTATTTCGACGGTGCTGGCGTCGATGGGCGCGGAAGTGCAGATCCCGGGCGAAGAAGAGACGGTGAAGATCAAGGGCTTTTTCACCGGTGAAGGCCTGACCTGGTTCACCACGAACCTTGGCCCGAACTATCTCGGCTTCCCACCGCTTGTCACGGTGCTGACAATCATGCTGGGTGTCGGCGTGGCCGAGCGTTCCGGGATGCTCTCCGCGCTCATCCGCAAGCTCTTCGGATCCGCGAACCGCGCTGTCCTGCCATATGCGGTGGGCATCATCGGCGTCACCGCATCGGTGATGGCGGACGCTGCCTTCGTCGTGATTCCTCCGCTTGCGGCGATGGTGTTCAAGGCTGCCGGCCGCCACCCTGTCGCTGGTCTGCTTGGCGGTTTCGCGGCGGTGGGTGCCGGTTACTCAACCGCGCTTGTGCCCACCTCCCTCGACGCCTTGTTCGCCGGCATCACCAACGCGGTGATGCAGACCCTGCCCAACCTCGACGCGACGGAAGTCAACCCGGTCTCGAACTACTACTTCAACATCGTCGCTTCCCTCGTACTGGGTGTTATCGCCGGCTTCATCACCGACAAGGTGCTCGAGCCGCGCATGCACAAGCTCGACGTCCCACAGGAGATCGCCGACGGAGACAACGTAGACACCGACGCGGACGGAAACCCAATCTCTGCGCAGCTGACCAAGGAAGAAAACCGCGGCCTCGTCTTCACCGGCATCGCAATGGTTGTGGTCACCGCGATCATCCTTTTCGCCGTTCTGCTTCCGGACTCACCGTGGCGCAACGAAGAGGGCGGCTTCCTGCCCAAGTCGCCGCTGCTGCAGTCGATCGTGTTCATCGTCTTCACGTACTTCCTCACAATGGGTGTCGTGTACGGCGCTGTCGTCGGCTCGATCAAGGGTGTGAAAGACGTCGTCGACATGATGACCTCTGCAATGGGCGACCTGCTCGGGTTCCTGGTGCTCGCGTTCATCCTGGGCAACTTCATCGCCCTGTTCAACTGGTCCGGAATCGGCACGTTCTCCGCTGTCAAGGGTGCGGAGTTCCTTGAGTCGACTGGCATCACCGGCTTCGGCGCAATCCTGGCGTTCATCATCCTGGCGTCGCTGCTGAACTTGCTCGTCATCTCCGGATCCGCCATGTGGACGCTCATGGCCGCCGTGTTCGTGCCCATGTTTGCGCTCATCGGTTTCGAGCCGAGCTTCACCCAGGCGGCATTCCGCGTGGGCGACTCGGCTACCCAGATCATTACCCCGCTTAACCCGTACATCATCGTGATCTTGACGCTGCTGCGCCGCTATGAACCGAAGGCGGGTCTGGGCACGCTGATGTCCCGCTTGGTGGTCTTCGTCATCCCGTTCTGGACAGCCTGGGCGATCTTGCTGTTCATTTGGTACACGTTCGACCTTCCTCTCGGCCCTGGCTCCTCCATCTTCTTGGGGTAAGCAGAACGCCGAGAGCCCTTGGCTAAGATCGATTCCCAGCACTACCCGCATTCAGAGCTGGGGATTTTCAATGGCCGATTCGTTTTCTGAGCTGCGCGGCGCCGGCGGCTCTAACAAGCCGTGGATCGCCGCCGGCGTCTCCGCACTCGCCTTTGCGCTGATAATGATCGCGCTCGCCGCAGCGTGGTGGTCAGCTCGCCCCCAAGCAGAACCGAACCAGCTTCCAGCAACCGTCACGGTCACCGCACAGCCGAGCGAGCAAACCACAGCCCCGGACGAGCTCGCCCCCGCCGGCACCTACTCCGGCAGGTTCAACTCACTCGACCCAGCCACAGAAACTCAGTCGTGGGTCGCGGTCGCCACATTCGGAGGCGGCAGCGCCACACTCACCTATCCAGACTCAGGGTGCAGTGTGCTTATCGACGAATCCTTGGACAACCACCCACTCACCCAAGCGTGCATCACTACGCCGGGCACCACAGGCACGTGGGAGATTGACGCATCCGAAGCAGGCCTAGTACACATGACGTTCCTGGAGGACAACCAGCCTATCGCCGGTGGCACACTTTCTATCGGCCTACCTGGTTAAAGAGGCGTTGCGCGCGGGGGCGTGTGTCCCACCGGGGTGAATGTCTGCGGGGCGGCGAGATCGGTCCAAGCGACCTCACCGCCACCACAGACACACTGGTCAGTTGAGGCCCATGAACATGTAGACGGCACTGATGAGGCCATCTTCGTCGCGAATGATGACGTCGGCGCCACGGCCGACCACGTCGCCCTCAGGGTTGGAGACGAGGGAGGTCAGGTAGGTCGCCTCCGCGTTGTCGACCTGCTGTCCGTACGAGAACGACATGCCCTTGTCCTCGATGACGTCCGCTCGCACGCGGGAGATGTGCTGGTCGATCTCGTCGATGCCGGTAAGGGTTTTGCCGATGGAAGAGACGACCATCTTGCCCTCGGGCGCGAAGAGGCTTTCAATGTTTGCACGGCGCTGCTGCGCGTCGGGCTCGGTCCAGATCTTGAGGTAGTCCTGCGAAAAGGTGGACTGTGACATGGGGTTCCCTCCGGATGTGGGTCGGGGTGTCCCGGGCCGGGCGGCCGGGCTGCACCCAAGTGTGCCACATGGAAGGTTTGTTTTGCCTCCGTAAAGTTGGGTGGGCGATAAACGCGCCGATTTGCAGGTGCTTGCACCGAGTGTAATATTGCACTCCGTGCAAAACGATGGAATCCGCGATAAGAAGCGGCGCGAAACCAAGCGGCGCATTATCGACGAAGCGGTGAGGCTGGTCCAAGCCAACGGCTACGGCAGCGTCACTGTCGAAGATATTTGCCAGGCCGCGGAGATTTCACGTCGCACGTTTTTCAATTACATGGACTCGAAGGACGAAGCCGTCCTCGGGGTGTTTCCGTTCGTGTTCACACCGGCATCTCTGGAGCGGATCCGAACAACACCAACGGGCAACATGATCGATCTCATCGTCACCAGCTTGGAGACGGTGGAAGATGCTTACGGCCCCAACCACGAAACCCGCCAGCGAATGCTGGATAACAACCCGGAGCTCCTCCACGCGGAAGCGGCGAGAAAGCGCGGGATGTTGACGGATCTCGGCCGCGCCGTAGGCGATCACCTCGAGCACTTCCCTGCCGACAGAGTTACCGATTGGGAGGTTCAGGAGGAAACGCACATGATCGTTGGCCTGTTTAGCACCGCCATGGCGCGTTACCTCTGGAACCCATCCACGCACGAAGATCCCCTCGAAGGACTCCGACACACCGCGCAACGCATCACAACTTATACGAAGGAACTTCAATGGTAGAAACCTCAACCACCTCGGCGTCTGAGGTGGATGAACCACAGCAGAAACCAAACGTCGGCTGGGTCTTTGCTGCCCTGCTGACCACGATGCTCATGAGCTCGCTGGGGCAAATGATCTTCTCCACCGCGCTGCCGACCATCGTCGGCGAGCTCGGAGGCGTAGAGCACATGAGCTGGGTCATCTCCTCCTTCCTGGTTACCATGACCATCGCGATGCCGATCAACGGCAAGCTCGGCGACATCCTCGGCCGCAAGTGGCTCTACATCGGCGGCATTGCGCTGTTCATCATCGGTTCGGCCATCGGCGGGTTCGCTCACACGATGGAACTGCTCATCCTCGGCCGCGCCGTGCAGGGTCTCGGCGCAGGCGGGATGATGGTCAACTCCCAATCGATCATCGCCGAGGTCGTACCGGCTCGCGAACGCGGCAAGTACATGGGAGTGATGGGCGCCGTCTTCGGCGTCGCATCCGTCCTCGGCCCGGTGCTCGGCGGCTGGTTCACCGACGGCCCCGGCTGGCGCTGGGCACTGTGGATGAACATCCCGCTTGGCCTCCTCGCAATGACTATCTCAGCGATCGTGCTGAAGCTACGCCGCGGTTCCATCAAAGACCTAGAAGCTGACTGGCTGGGCACCTTGCTCATGGTGGTCGCCACCACCGCGCTCATTCTCACAACCACCTGGGGCGGCACCCAGTATGAGTGGGCCTCTCCCACCATCATCAGCACCGCTTCGATCGCGCTTGTGGCTGCGGTGGCGTTCGTCTTCGTCGAGCTGCGCGCAAGCAACCCGCTTATCCCACTGGACCTGTTCACCAACCGCAACATGGTGCTCACCACGACAGCAGGCACGGTGCTCGGTTTCGCCATGACTTCGGCTTTGGCGTACCTGCCCACCTACCTGCAGATGGTGCACGAGCTCACTCCTACCGAGGCGGGCCTGATGATGCTGCCCATGGTCATCGGCATGCTCGTGACGGGTATGGCCGTCGGCTTCATCATCTCCAAGACCGGCCGCTACAAGATCTACCCGCTCGTGGGCATGGCCGTGACCACGGTGGGGCTGTACCTCTTCTCCACGTTGCAAACGGAAACGACGCTCACCCGGCTCGGGATCTACATGTTCGTCTTCGGCTTCGGCCTGGGCCTGGTCATGCAGGTTCTCGTGCTCATCGTGCAGAACTCCTTCCCCCTTTCTGCCGTCGGCACCGCCACCAGCACCAACAACTTCTTCCGCCAGATCGGATCCGCCATCGGTGCCTCGCTGTCCGGTTCGCTGTTCATCCACAACATGCGCAGCCACCTCGAAGACCGCCTCCCGCAGGCACTCACCGAGCTTGGCCCGGAGGAAGGCCCCAAATGGGCGGCACAGTTCAACAACGGCGCAGCAAACAGCCTCACCCCGGAGCTGGTTTCTCAGCTCCCGGGGCCGCTGCGCGAGGTCGTGCTCTCCAGCTACAACGACGGTTTGACCCCCGTGTTCTTGCTCATGGTCCCGCTCGCTGTGCTCGCGCTCGTCATCTTGCTCCCAGTCAAGGAGGAACCACTCAAGGAAGACTTGAGTTAGCTTGACGACGAAAAAGCCCCAACCGGATGATTCCGGTTGGGGCTTTCGACGTGAAAGAGGGCAAACCCTACTTCTTGGTCACCAGCGCCTCGAATGCGTCGGTGGAGCCAGCCTCGCGCTTCCACTCGATGGTGCCGTTCTCGAACTCCTGGTTCCAGCCGGTCTCATCGGTGTTCGGGGTCTCCGGCATCGTCGGGAAGCCGAGCTCGCGCGCACCGTCAACGTCGTTGATCCAGACGTTTGCGATCTCGCCCCAGATCGGTGCGCCACCGGTGGCCTCGTTCCAGGTCACGTAGTGCTCACCGTCGTAGGAGATGATCCAGCCGCCGTCGGTCTCCTCAGCAGCGATCGGCTCGCCCCAGGACGCCTCGCCGTGCTTGTCGATGGCATCGATGACGCCCTGCGGCACCAGCGCGGTCTCGCCGCTAGCCAGTGCGAGCTCCTCGGTTGCCTCAGCACCATCTGCAGCAGCAGCGCCGGACTCAGCAGACTCGGATGCATCGGAGCTTACGGTCTCGGTCTCCTCAGCGACGGTCTCGGTGGAGACGTTGGTCTCGGTTGCGGTCTCCTCCACAGTGGTGGAGGTGTCGCCGTCGTTGGAGCAAGCGGCCAGGCCGGTTGCAAGGCCCAGAGCGGCAACGGAAACAATGATCTTGCGGTTCATCATCTTGATAATACCTTTCTCCTATTTTCGAGCTGCATTCCATTATGCATACACCTATTGTTAGACAACCGACCGACACCCCTTAATGGGGGCGACGAGTCCGCTTCCGGTTGCGTGAATGCTCGCGATGGACTTTCCCTTTACCACGAATGCGTGAGTTTGCAGAACTGCGCTTCTCTTCCGAACCCCTACCCCGCGATGAACGCACCGTTCTCCCCTTTGCAACGCCAACGAAGTCCTGCACGTCCTCGGCATCTCGCTCCTTGCGCCACACCAGCCCGATCTGCGTCTCCCCGTCCGCAGCGCCTTTCAGTTCAAGCGGCACCACCTGTTTCTTGCTCAGCGCCTTGAGCAACGGCAACGGTGCACGCGCAACACCGACATTGGCGGCGACCACCTGGAGCGCCGCCCGCAGCTCGTCGACACTGGCGGCGGAGTCCGCCCCCAGCACGTAGGTGAAGTTGCAGATCTCGCCGTCGAGGTCGCGCTCGGCCACAGCCTCACCCAGCTCCGCGAAGATGGAATCCTTCGGCACCGCCACGCCCGGGGCTTCGTCGTAAAGACGCACGACGTGGTGCTCGTCCCCCACGCGTGGATCGGGAAGACGCATGAGTGCGATGTCTGCCTGCCCCGTCTCGTCCTCCTCGCCGGCGGCGAGGAGGCGGAAAGGATCGGTTGAAGGGACCGTCGATAAGCGATTGCCCGAAAGCTCCTCGTAGCGGCGAAACCATTTCCCCGGCTCCGTGCCCGTGACAAACGCGATGGTGAGCATAGGCTTCGATGCTACCGTTTGAGCCATGAGTGACCAGCAGCCTTCCGGCACCGCGATGAAGCCAGCGACCGCAGCGAAAAAGCTCGGCATCTACCTCCCCGCTACCCCCGAGGACTTCCAGCAGGGTGCAGTTACCCATGCTGAGCTGCGGGATCTGCAGAACAACCCGCCGGAGTGGCTGGCTACCCTGCGCCGCGAAGGGCCGCACCCGCGCCCCGAGGTGGCGCGCAAACTCGGGATCTCCATTACGGCGCTGAAGAACAACGACATGGACGAGCCGTTGACCACCACGCAGATCAAAGCGCTGCTTGAAGACCAACCCGAATGGCTGCAAAAGGCCCGTGCCTCCTTCGCGGAGGAACACGGGCAGGAACACGGGCCGGCGGCAAACTCTGACGCTGAGGCTGCTGAGGGCTAGAGCATCTTCCAATCCTCGATGCCCGGGTAGAGCGGGTACTTCTCACCCAGTGCGGTGGAGCGCGCCTTGAGCGCCTCGAGATCGGCGCCCTTGCCCTTGATCAGCGTCTCGGCGATGATCTCCGCAACCTCGCGGAAGTCCTCCTCGCCGAAGCCGCGGGTCGCCAGCGCGGAGGTGCCGATGCGCAGGCCGGAGGTGACGGCTGGCGGACGCGGGTCGAACGGCACGGCGTTGCGGTTGACGGTGATGCCCGCCTCGTGGAGCAGATCCTCCGCCTGCTGGCCGTCCATCTCGGAGTTGCGCAGATCCACGAGCACGAGGTGCACGTCGGTGCCGCCGGAGATGACGCTGACACCGGCTTCACGTGCGTCGTCGGCAAGCAACCGCTCCGCGAGAATCCTGGCGCCGTCCATGGTGCGCTGCTGGCGATCCTTGAACTCCTCGGTAGCCGCGATCTTGAACGCGGTGGCCTTTGCAGCCACGACGTGCATGAGCGGGCCACCCTGCTGACCAGGGAAGACAGCGGAGTTGAGCTTCTTGTTCAGGTCCTCATCGTTGGTCAGGATGAAGCCGGAGCGCGGACCACCCAGCGTCTTGTGCACAGTGGAGGAAACCACGTGCGCGTGCGGCACCGGCGACGGGTGCAGGCCAGCGGCGACCAGGCCAGCGAAGTGCGCCATATCCACCCAGAGGTACGCGCCGACCTCGTCCGCGATGGCGCGGAACTCGGCGAAGTCCTCGTGGCGCGGGTACGCGGACCAGCCCGCGATGATCACCTTCGGCTTGACCTCGCGCGCCTGCTCGCGCAGCTTCGCCATGTCGATGAGGTGGGTGTCTTCCTCCACCTCGTAGGCGGCGACGTTGTAGAGACGCCCGGAAAAGTTGATCTTCATGCCGTGGGTGAGGTGGCCGCCGTGGGCCAGCGACAGGCCGAGGATGGTGTCGCCCGGCTCAGCCAGCGCCATGAGCACGGCCGCGTTCGCCTGCGCGCCGGAGTGCGGTTGAACGTTCGCGAACTTCGCCCCGAACACTTCCTTGGCGCGTTCGCGGGCCAGATCTTCCACCACGTCGGCGTGCTCGCAGCCGCCGTAGTAGCGACGGCCCGGGTACCCCTCGGCGTACTTGTTGGTGAACACGGAGCCCTGCGCCTGCAGCACGCTGCGGGGCACGAAGTTCTCCGACGCGATCATCTCCAGCGTGGTGCGCTGGCGCTCCAGCTCTCCCACGATCGCGGCGTGCACTTCAGGGTCGTAGGTTGCAAGGTCCTGGTAGCGGAGGTCTTCAGAGTGGTTGTCGGGCGCAGACACGGACGTTTCCACCGAATCCTTTCAAGGTTTGGAATGAGAGTGTTTGGAATGAGGTGAGAAAAACAAACTCAGTCGTTTCTTTGCAGTATAGGCACCCGCCCACCGCGCGCCCCGAAAGTCACCTGAGTGAACCCGGGTGCGACAATGGAGCGCATGTCTCGACCTTCGCGCGGCTTCGACTCCAGCCCGTACCTTGACTTCCACCGCAACGATTGGAAGCAGCGTCGCGCGGCCATGCCGCAGGTGCTCACCGAGGCAGAGGTCGAAGAACTTTCCGGTATCGGCGAAAACCTCGACCTGAAAGAAGTCGAGGACATTTACCTACCGATTTCGCGCCTGATCCATCTTCAGGTTCAAGCCCGCCAAGAACTCATCGCCGCGACGGAGAGCTTCCTCGGCGACGACCCTGGCCACGTCCCCTTTGTCATCGGCATCGCCGGCTCCGTCGCCGTCGGCAAGTCCACGACCGCCCGTGTGCTCCAAGTGTTGCTGCAGCGCTGGGAGTCGCACCCGCGCGTCGACCTGATCACCACCGACGGCTTCCTACTGCCCACCAAGGTACTGCGTGAACGCAACCTGCTCAGCCGCAAGGGCTTTCCCGAGTCCTACGACCGCCGCAACCTGCTGCGCTTTGTCACCGAGGTCAAGTCCGGCTATCCCCTGGTCAACGCGCCGATCTACTCACACAACGCCTACGACATCCTGCCCGGCGAGTACATCGAGGTGCGCCGGCCTGACATCCTCATCCTCGAAGGCCTCAACGTCCTGCAAACAGGCCCCACCCTCATGGTCTCGGACCTGTTCGACTTCTCCATCTACGTTGACGCCAAAACCGAAGACATCGAGCGCTGGTACATCGAACGCTTCCTCAAACTGCGCTCCACCGCATTCCGCGAGCCGGGTGCGCACTTCGCCAGGTTCGCTGAACTCGACGACTCCCAAGCCACCTTCCGCGCCCGCGAACTTTGGCAGACCATCAACTTGCCCAACCTGGTAGAAAACATTCTCCCCACCCGCGTGCGCGCCTCTCTCGTCCTGCGCAAAGGCTACGACCACACGGTACAGCGAGTGCGCATGCGCAAGATTTAGAGCCTTTCGCTTATCGACGGCCCCTACTTACCGAATCGGCGCGACCGCTGCGAATAGTCCCGAAGCGCTCGAAGGAAGTCGATCTTTCGAAACGCGGGCCAGTACGTGTCCGTGAACCAGATCTCTGAATACGCCGCCTGCCAGATTAAGAACCCGGAGAGGCGCTGCTCGCCCGAAGTGCGGATCACCAGATCCGGATCCGGCTGGCCCGAGGTGTAGAGGTGTGCACCGAGCGAATCCACCGTGACCCGCTCACACAACCCGTCAATGCTGTCGATATGATCCGCCTCTGCCGCAATGAGAGAGCGCACTGCGTCGACAATCTCCTGCCGCCCGCCGTAACCGACGGCGATATTGACAGTCAGCCCGGCCTTTTCTGTGGTGGCATCCGCGGAGCGTTGCATCCGCCCCGCCACCTCAGGTGGCAACAGGTCGAGGTGGCCGACCAGCTTGACGCGGCACGAATAGTGCTCGGTGGCTAGATCATCAATCACGTCGGAGATGATGGTGAAGAGCAGCTCGACTTCCTCCGAAGTGCGCTGGAGGTTCTCGGTGGACAACAGGTAGATGGTGACCACCTCGACGTCCATCTCCGCGGACCAGCGCACCAGTTCGCCAATCTTCGCGCCGCCTGCGCGGTGGCCGTGGGAGATGTCGTCGTACCCGGATTCACGCGCCCACCTGCGGTTGCCGTCGGCCATTACCGCGATGTGTTTTGGGCGCGGCTTGTGGCGAAGTTCGCGCATGAGGCGAGCTTCGTACAGCGGGTAGAGAACTGGATCGAGCACTGACACAGTTCGATATCCTACCCCGGCGAAAGTGGCCTACAGGAAGCGCTTCTGCCGCCTGTCGAGCACACCCGCGGCCGCCATAGCCTCGTCGATCCCCTGCTCGTCGAACGGGTCCAGCCCGTGCATCTCAGCAAACGCGCGGCGGCGCTGGAACCTGGAGTAGCGCCGGTGGAAACGGAAGCCGATGAACAGTACGACTACGAGCAGCACGACGATCAGAAGCAGACCGATCGGTGAAGCTTTGCCAAAGTCGGGCCCGCGCGGCACCTCCGGCTGCTGGGCCAGAACGAACCAGGTCGCCTCCGTCATCGCGTCGCTAAATTTAGTCCCCATTTATTGCTCCGCCTCCTCTGCGTCGGACTGAGAGATACCGGCAAACAGGTCGTCTTCGGGTAGCGGCGAATCCACACGTGAGCGCGCGAGCTCGAACTCCTCGGTGGGCCAGACCCGTTGCTGGTCCTCAACCGGGCTCGCCAAGAACGCGCCAGCCGGGTCGATTTGCGTGGCGTGCGCGGTCAAGGCCTGGGCGCGGCGATCAAAGTACGGCGCGCAGTTCACCTGGGTGGTTACCCGGTGCATGACGTCGCCCTCATTTTCTTTCCACCGCTTGATCATGAGTTCGTATGGGCTTTTGCTCCCCCGCTCCAGAAGCAGCTCATGAAGCATCACCATGCGCTGGAGGATGAAGCCGTGGGTGTAGTAGAGCTTCAGCGGTGTCCACGGTTCCCCGACCTCGGGCGCAAAGTTCGCATCCCCGGACTTCTCCCAAGCGATCATGGACGCTTCGTGCACCATGATGTGGTCTGGGTGCGGGTATCCGCCATTTTCGTCGTAAGTGATGATCACGTGCGGGCGGAACTCGCGGATCGATTGTACGAGCCGCTTTGCGACCTCGTCTTTCGGCTTGGTGGCAAACGAGCCTTCCGGCAACGGCGGCAGCGGGTCCCCCTGCGGCAGACCGGAATCTTCGTAGCCAAGCCACTCGTGCTCAATCCCGAGCGCGCTGACCGCCTCAGCCATTTCCCCTTTTCGCACCTCGAGGATGTTTTCCAACACTCCAGGGCGATCCATTGCCGGATTCAGAATGTCACCGCGCCGACCATCGGTACAGGTCACCACTTTGACCCGGTGGCCTTCCGCCGCGTACTTCGCCATCGTGGCGGCACCCTTCGAAGACTCATCATCGGGGTGCGCGTGGATTGCCATTAGGCGCAGGCCAGACACTCGTTCTCCAACTTTTGTAGGGGGTAAAACGTTAACGCCGCCTTATCTTAGTACGATCAGTGGAAAATCCATCCTTCGATTCCGCCACCGATTTCTCTTCGAGGTTGTCCGATAGTGTCCCGCCGCCCGCCTAAGCCAACTCCGCCGCAGCCGCGCCAGCGCGCCCGCTACGGCTCCAGCACCGGGTCACCAAACGCGGAGGGCTCTGCTGGGAAGGGCGTGAGCGGTAAGGTCATTGCAATTTTCGCGGTGGCCATGGTGCTTCTCGTCGTCGTTATGGCCGGCCAAGCATTCATCAGGGCCCAGTCGCGCCCGGTGACAGCGGAGTTCATCACGCAGGAGCGTGTCGACGACTCCACCGCACGCCTTTGGATCGAGGTGGACCGCAAAGACACCACGGTCGACGCCTACTGCGTCGTATTTGCCGTCGATTATGAGCATGCGGAGGTCGGCCGCCGCGAAGTGTTCATCCCCGCGGGAGGCGAAAAACTGCAAAGCGTCGCCGTTGATCTGCCCACCCGTGCACCGGTGTCCTCGGGCCGAATCTACGGATGCTCGCAAGACGTGCCGTTCTATATGGATACGGCCAACTCTTACCTTGGCGCTCGCTAGGCCGCTCGATAGGCGCAGATAGCCTGGGGGTTCCTGCCTGGGAGCACTGCGGCTATGTTAGGATTTCGGCTTGACAACCTGACGATGCCCAGCTCGCCGACGGCGTGCGGGCTCGTTTGACGTATGAGGGAAGGTTTGAAAGACCCCATGGCTGAGACCCAGCAGCAGTACATCACCCCCGAGATGAAAGCGAAGCTGGAGTCCGAGCTCCAGCAGCTCATCGACAACCGCCCGGTCATCGCTGCCGAAATCAACGAGCGCCGCGAAGAGGGCGACCTGAAGGAAAACGCCGGCTACGATGCCGCCCGCGAGCAGCAGGATCAGGAAGAGGCTCGCATCAAGCAGATCTCCGAGCTCCTCGCTAACTCCACAACCGAGCGTTCCGGCGTCATCGAGGGTGTGGCTCACGTGGGAAGCGTGGTGCACGTGTACTACGACGGCGACGAGAACGACAAGGAAACCTTCCTGATCGGTACTCGCGCCGCCTCGACCGGCAACAAGGATCTGGAGACCTACTCCGAGAACTCTCCGCTCGGTGCTGCAGTTGTTGGTGCGGCTGAAGGCGAGACCCGTTCCTACACCGCCCCGAACGGCCGCGAGATTTCGGTGACGATTATCTCCGCAGAGCCTTATGATTCGGATAAGGCTTCCACGCCGCGCGCAAAGTAGCGCACAGTTCCCCAAAATCAAGACGACATTTTAAGGACTACCCGTGACCTCCACCTCCGCACGTAAAGTCGCCGCTGGAGTTGCAGCCGTCGCCGCACTGGCCATCGCCGCTTGCTCCCCTCCGCACGAGAACCCCTCTGCCTCTGGCAAGGTTGATACCGCAACAAGTCAGAACCCGGATTCTTTGGCTGGATCCGACCTCGCGGGTGAGACTTCTGCGGCATCCGTGACCAACGTGACTGCAGCTGAATCCGTGCGCGAGTCGGCGGGTGCAAGCTCCACCGCTGCAGCAGGTGAGCTTCCGAGGTTCAACAACTGCGATATCACGGGTGTTGAGCGCCCGATTAGCCTGAACCTTGATTGCAAGGGCAACAAGGATCGCCTTGAGGACATCGTGTGGGACGAGTGGACCGCCACCGGCGCTACCGGTACCGCGACTCGCATCACGGTTGATCCGGAGCGCGTGATGGAGGGGTCCACCGTTACCCTCGGCGGCCCGCAGGTTGTTGATGGCGAGCTGGTGTTCACCACCATCACTGTCGACGGCAAGCCGGAGAACCCGGAGTCCGGCATCTAGCCATATGCCGAGTAGAACGGGCTCAAACAAGGTTTGGATCCTTGCTTGAGCCCGTTTTCCTTGCAACCTTTCTAACGTGCTGGCGGTGCAACTTCCGAGCGGCGTCCGCTCGTCCACGGGTCAACCTACCGGCGCCGCAATACTGCCACGGCGACTGCGATAGCTGCCAACAACACCACGATGCCGATGCCAATTGCGGCGGTCAACATGCCTCGTGAGCCGGAACCCCCGTCACCCGTCTCAGGAGTATCCGACTCTTCCGACTCGGCTTGGGTGGTTTCCGATTCTGTAGCCTCGGGCTCCTCGGAGCTCCTCGTACTTGGCGGCGTATCACTGGGCTCCGGGCCGTCCTCGTCGGTAGGACGCCATTCCGGACCATTAGTGGTCTGCCCGTCTACGGCGAAAGCGATCTCGAAGGGCTGCTCAACGCCCATGAGTTCCTCGCCCTCACCTTGGTCCATAGCAAGGCCCACATAGTAGTAACCGGCATTGGCAATCTGCTTGCCGGTGGATCCATCCTCACGATTGCGAAAGTTAACCGTGTCTCCCGCAACCGCGCCTTCAGCTGTATAACTCGTGGCAAAGAGGGCGAGATCCGTGTCTAACGTCGCGCGGAACGGCGAATAAAGATTCGCGTTCAACGATTCGCCTGTTTCTCGTTCAGCTACCCCCGTCCGGTAGTTGATGACTGGCCGTTGGCCGTATTCGACCGGAATTTTGTAGAAGCGGTATTCACCTGGAACGATCGCGTCTTTGTATGCCCCCGGCTCCACCTCAACTGCGTTGGCAAAACTAGAGCCCCCGTGGATCTCCTGTGCGCCATTAAAATCGAGCTGGTCCTCGCTATCCATCGGCTGTTCAGGTGCAGCAAAATCTGCAACTTCTGCTTCGTCGGGGATCGGCTCGAAGTTGATCACCACTTCGACATCGACTGCTTCTTCCCCCGATCCCTGAGGCCCATAGGTCAGCTCACTCGCACCGTAGGTGAGAAAGATCTCATCTGCTACCGTCCAGTGCGGTTCACAACCTCGCTCCTCGCGAACCGGCTCGATTCGTCGGACGTATGCTTCGGGGGTGTTGTCCGCGTTCCCCCGCGACCTCCCCCCGTCGCCGGACCAAACGCCACCGGCCACTCCGCCGCAAGATTCATTGGCGTTAATGAGCTCGGTTCTTCCCACCTCAACATCGACATCGCGAGCCCATCCAGAGGTGGAACGCTTGGGGATTACAGCGGTTGAAATGATCGCATTGTGGTTTTTGGGAATAGCGATCTTAAAGTAGCGCTGCTCCACCGCGTCCTTTGGGTTCTCTCGAACTTTGGCGGTCACTGTTGTGCGGTACCGCCCCTCCCCCAGCCACTTGGCATTCTCCGGGGTGTCGGAATACTCGAACTCCGTACCGGCAGTCTTGTACAAGCTGGCATCACGCTGCGCGAGAAATTTCAACGAATCAGCTAAGGATCCAGCGTCGTCCGCCTCCATAAAGATGCCACCAGCAGCATCGGCAATGCACTCGAGCTCTTTGCGTGCTTCCTCGTCCGTCTTGAAACCAACCGTATGGATTGTCAGATCGATTCCTTCATTGGCCAGCTCCTTCGCCACTTCGCATACCGGCGGTGGAGCACAAGTGTCAATACCGTCGGACACCAAGATGATCGTGCGCTCACCCTCGTTGCCAAGCTCTTTCGCTGCAGCCCTCAACGCGTTGCCGATCGGCGTATACCCACTCGGCGTCATCTCGTCAATCTTTGTGATCATCGCTTGCTTATCCAATTCGCCCACCGGCACCAGCGTCTCGATGTCGCGACATCCGCGCTCACGATTGTCTGGCGCACTCGACTCTCTCATCCCGTACGCCAATAGCCCCAGGTTCGCGGTCTCTGGCAAGGAGTTCACAAGATCACGGGAGGCTTGCTTGGCCGCATCCATGCGAGTTCCACCATCGACATCCGCATCCGCCATCGACCCTGACGCATCGATCACCAGCGCAGCCTTATTTTCTACGGTCGCCTCGCTCGCGGAGGCGTTTCTGGGTGGTGTGGATAGAGAAGAACTCGTGGCAGAAGCGCTGCTGTCATGCTGCGCTCTTGCATCACCCGGGGCAAAGATGCCCCACACAACTACAAGCGCCAGAACAAGAAGCGCCGAAGAGAAACCTACTGAGAATCTGCGCGTCATTTCCATGATCCTTAGAGAGCCAGTAACTAGGCCGGTGCTCTAGGCGATCATATTCATTAATTGTCATCTACGCCACACTGACGGCGACGCTTTGGACGCACCGAGCGTCTCTCGAGAGGGGCGACACTTCTACCTTTTTCACTGTTTCACCGAGACCCCTACAAAAGAGAAAAGGCTGATCGAAAGTACGATCAGCCTTTTCTAGAAGTCGACGGGGTGTCCCACCTCAATTAGATCGCTCGGCCATGCATCTTCTCAAAGTCGATACCGTGGCCCTGGCCGGAAAGGAAGAGTGTGGTGGAATCGAGCTGGTAGAGCTGCGGGTTGGAGCGCAGGATCAACTTCAGGTCGTCCGCATCCTTCTGGGTGCCTGGCTCGCAGGCCAACTTGGTTTCCGCTAGGTCGCTGATGCGGAGGGCACCAGTGTTGTCGATCTGGTAGTTGGCGGTACCCGTGTTGCAGCCGTCGTTGTAACTCAACAACCCGTTCTCCCGGAAGTCGACCGTGATCTCGTGATTGTTCTTGACTCGCAGCGTGGAGTCCAGTGCTGACCCGAGCCGCTCACCCTCCAGCTGATCACTTTCCTCGGGGATGGGGCGGATCAGATCCGAGCCAACTGGGGCATCGGGGGCCGGTGCAGGGCTTCCCCCGCGGTCGCGGAAGAGATCTGAGCTCATCTGCACAAACTGGTCGATGCTGGAGGTGGCAGGTCGCTCCTGAGCCTCGGCTGCACCGACTCCGAGCACGCCACCCGCAAGGGCTACGACTGCGGTCGCTATGGACAGTTTCCTTAAAGACTTGGCTGAAGTAACCATGTGCCGGATGTTACTGATTGGGATCGCTGCCACAAGGGGCTCGAAATGACGCTCATCAACCTTCAATCCAATTTTGATCCAGTTTGACGCTCTTCGTCAGGTCAAGGTTCCTCCATTTACAAACGCAGAGGCAGGCTCTGAAAATTACAAAAGCCCGGCCGGCGAAACGCCGACCGGGCACAAGGTTTGCTCGTAGCTCTGAGCTGAACAATGCGGAGCGTTAATCTGCCACAGTACTTAGCGGTCAGCGAAGTACGACAGCAGGCGCAGGATCTCGGTGTAGAGCCAGACCAGGGTCACTGCCAGGCCAAGCGCAACACCCCATGCAGCGCGTTCCGGTGCACCGGTGCGCACCAGCTTGTCCGCCATGTCGAAGTCCTGCAGAAACGCCAGTGCGGCGAGGACCACGCACACCACACCGAAGATGATGGACAGGGTACCGCCGTCGCGCAGCGGAGACATACCGGTGAAAATAGCGAGCAGGAAATTGCCCAGCGCCATGATTAGGACACCGAAGATCGCGCCGGTGAGGACGCGGTTGAAGCGGTTGGTCACCTGGATCGCGCCGGTGCGGTAGACGAAGAGCATGCCGATGAACACGCCGATCGTGCCGATGATCGCCTGGCCGATGAGTGCGCCACCGTCAGCACCTGCAACGGTGAACCGGCCAGCAATCATGAAGGAGAAGCCGCCGAGGAACAATCCCTCGAAGACTGCGTACACCAGGGTGATGACCGGCGAGCCGAACTTCGACCCGAAAGAGTGCACCAGCACGGTGATGAACGAACCGATTGCACCGACGATGGTCAGAATCGACGCGAGCGGTTGGAGCCCCGCAGCCCACAGGAAGAACGACGCCACCGCAGCTACGATGATGACGGCGAGCGTGATGCCGGTCTTGGCAGTCACGTCCGCCACGGTCATCGGGCGCTGCTGCTCGCCCATCTGCGGCATCTGAGGCGCCCCTGCGCCATAGCCGTCTTGGTAGCCGTAGCCCTGCTGCTGGTAGCCATAGCCGTTCTGGCTCTGCGCACCAGGCAAGTTTGTTAACACAGGGTTGTTGCTGCTCACGTACCCCAGTCCTTTCAGATTCTCTTGATACTTCAAGTTTTAAGACGCTCACGAATATATCTGGAAACGACATATCGCGTGAGTTGCCCCACTCGTCAAAACTCAGGTTTTTCAAAGACAACTCATCAACTTTAACGTCACCAGCGGTGTTTTAGTTCCCGCGTCGTTCGCCGGGTTGTGCGCGGTGCGTAGATTGGTGCCCATGCGGTGGTTGTCGGAGTTCGCCTCGCGGGTGAAGCGTGGGCCTCGCCTCGGCGGCGATGCGATCCTCGAGCACATCACCGCGCTCACTGGCGCCGAAGATCCCTTCGTGTTTCATTACGACGAGCTCGAAGTCCTGGCCTACCACGTGGAAACTCCGCTCCCACACACCCTGTACGTCACGTTTGGCCTCTCCCGGGTGCGCACCGCAGTGCCCGCCGCGGGAACGCAAACTGAACTCACACTGCGTACCCCGGCCGATACCCCGGTGCCGTATGAATGGCCAGCACGCCAACTCGCGACAATGGTGCGCAACGTCCGCCGCTCCGGCTATGAGATTGCTCCGGGCCACCACATGCGCATGCGCTCCCCCGTCACCGACGACGCCGTAATTGAGGCGTTCACCTTTGTCACGGATCCGGTCCTCGGTGTCATCGACCCGCCTACCGGCATCGTGCGCTTCACCTACGCGGTGGGGCTCACCGCACGCGAACTCGAAGCCGCGCTCGCTTGGGATCCGCTGCGATTCACCGGGGTACTTGGCGACGTCGTCCCGCTCGGGATTAGCGACCCGGCGCGCGACGACATCTTGAATGACATTCACGCGCGTGGGCGGGTGGAGCGAGGAATGCGTGATGAGGGATCGTCGATAAGCGCAGTGCACGCGAAACTGCTGAGTGTTGATGCGACCGGCCGCATCGACATGGATGCGCGAGCGGCGCAGGCGCTGATTCGCGCGGCGCGCTACCGGCTGCCCCACGGACACTCGTTCGCACTGGTAAGCGAGAGTGCCTGGGTGTTCTTGCACCCGGAGGGATCATTTGAAGCCGATGCGGAACACATCCAACTGGCCGCCACGAAGTCGCTGATACATGAGCTCAACGCCACCTTAGACACCGCCCCCGGGGTGTACCGATTTTCGTCTGCGCCGGTGACAATTCATGTCGTGGATGAGCGAACCTAACTAGGTTGGATAGACGTGATTGAATTTTCGCGGGTCTCGAAACGCTACCCCGGCTCGCAGACCCCGGCCGTTGCAGACTTTTCCCACACCATTGAAGAAGGCGCCACCACTGTCTTCGTCGGCCCATCTGGATGCGGCAAGACAACGCTGCTGCGCATGGTCAACCGCATGGTGGAGCCAACCGAGGGCACGGTGCACGTACGAGGTGTCGACGTGAAAGATGTCGACCCGGTACAGCTACGCCGCAGCATCGGCTACGTCATGCAGCACTCAGGGCTGATGCCGCATCGCACGGTGACGGAAAACATCGCCGACATCGCGCGCCTTGGCGGCGCCTCAAAGCGCGAGGCCCGCGCCCGCGCCGCGGAGCTGCTGGAACTGGTCAATCTCGACCCCGTTCTGGGCACGCGCTACCCTGCCGAGCTTTCCGGCGGACAGGCGCAGCGCGTCGGTGTTGCCCGCGGGCTTGTCGCTGACCCGGACATTTTGATCATGGACGAACCGTTCGGCGCTGTCGACCCCGTCGTGCGGCGCAACCTGCAGCAGGAAATTTTGGCGCTACGTGAACGGATCCACACCACAATTCTCATGGTCACGCACGATATCGACGAGGCGTTTCTGTTGGGCACCGAGGTGGTGCTCCTCGGGCCTCAAGCCCGCATCGAACAAGCAGGCGCCCCCGAGGCGATCGTGGCGCATCCTGCCAACGACGCGGTGCGCGATTTCATCGGGATGGATTCGCGCAGCCTGACCGTCCGCGAACGCGACGGGGAACGCCTGGTGGTCGACGCCATGGGCAACATCAAGGGTGTGCTGCGGTGAACTGGCACTGGCTGAGCGCGAACTCCGGTCGCATCGCCGAGCTCACATGGATGCACCTCAAGATTGCGCTGCCGGCGATCGTGCTGGCGTTTCTCATCGCTGTGCCACTGGGTTGGGCCGCGCACCGCTTCCCCGCCGCACGAGAGGCGGTGGTGGTTGCAACCGGACTCATCTTCGTGGTGCCCTCGCTAGCCATGTTCATTTTGATGCCCTTGGTGCTGGGCACGTCCATCCTCTCCCCGCTCAACGTGGTGGTTGCGCTCACGCTCTACGGCATCGCGCTCATGGTGCGCGCCGCCGCCGACGCCTTCGACGCTGTCCCGTCCGCGGTGCGGCAATCGGCAACCGCCGCGGGCTACGCGCCAGCGCGCCGGGTGTTCGCCGTCGATCTGCCGCTCGCGGGACCGGGCTTGCTCTCCGGCATCCGGGTGGTCGCTGCATCCACCATCAGTCTGGTGTCCGTGGGTGCGCTCATCGGCGTCCCGTCGCTGGGCACGCTCTTCACCGAGGGCTTCCAGCGCAGCTTCCCCACCCAAATCATGGCAGGAATCATCGGCACCATCCTCCTCGCAATCATTATCGACGTCGCGTTGGTACTGCTCGGCCGAGTAGCCATGCCATGGGCAAGCCGGGTGGGCTAATGCAATTCCTCCTCCAGGCCTTCGAATACCTCACCGCGGCCGAGCACTGGTCCGGCCCAAGCGGGTTTCCCGCACGCATCGCACAGCACCTCGGCTACACCGTGCTCGCGGTCATCCTGGCAGCGCTGGTTGCAGTGCCAGTCGGCGTCGCCGTCGGCCATAGCCGCAAGGGGGCGAGCGCAGTGCTCGCGGTCGCCGGCGCCATGCGCGCGTTGCCGACACTCGGCATGCTCACGTTTTTCGCTGTCACCCTCCCGCGCGGGGTCACCGTACCGCTCATCCCCGCCACGCTCACGCTCGTCCTGCTTGCGTCTGCACCTCTGGTCGCCGGCATCGTCGCCGGCTTCGACAGCGTCGAGCGCGACGTTGTGCTCTCCGCCCGCGCCGCAGGCTACAGCGAGACCCAGATCCTCACCCGCGTCGAGCTTCCCCTGGCCGCTCCGACGATTGTCGGCGGCCTGCGCTCCTGCGTGGTGCAAGTCCTCGCCACAGCGACAGTGGTCGCCTTCATTGGTCTCGGGGGGTTGGGGCGATTGCTTATCGACGGCCTCGCGGTACAGGACTATCCCCGCATGATCGCAGGAGCAGTCGTGGTGATCGCACTGGCGCTTGCCGTTGACCTCCTCCTCGCCGCAGTGCAACGAGCGGTGCGCCCTACCGGTGTTGGGCGGTTGCCAGGTTCACCGCCTCAAGCCTGATTCTGTCTACAGTCGATGTGTATGACTGCACGCATCACCAAAACCGCATCCGTCCTCGCCATCGCCACGCTCACCTTGGCGTCATGCGCGAACGAAGACCCGACGGCCACCACAACCGCCCCGGGCACCGGCACGGAAGGCGCACAGGGCACGGTGAAGATCGGCACCGCGAACTTCCCCGAGTCTGAGATCATCGGCCAAATCTGGGCTGAGGCGCTGCGCGACGCAGGTTTCGACGTGGAGGTTACCTCCGGCATCGGCTCGCGCGAGGTCTACATCACCGCGCTGGAAGAAGGCTCGATCAACCTCGTGCCGGAGTACTCCGGCAACCTCACCCAGTACTTCGGTGACCTGCCGGCCGGCGCCGACGAAGACGCCGTTCGCGACGCCCTCAAATCTGCGCTCCCCGAGGAGCTAGAAGCAGGCGACTTCGCCCCCGGCGAATCCAAGGACGCCTACCGCGTGACCAAAGAAACGGCCGAGAAGTTCAACCTGGTCACCATCGGGGACCTGGACAACCTCGACACCATCACCATCGCAGCGCCCCCGGAGTTCACGGAGCGCCCCTACGGCCCAGAGGGCCTGACCGGCGTCTACGGCATCGACGCTTCCAAAATCACCGTCACGCCGATCTCCGATGGCGGTGGGCCGCTCACCGTAGCCGCTCTATTGGAAGGCAAGGCGGACGCCGCAAACATCTACACCACCTCGCCTGCCCTCAACGACGACGGTGAAGAAGCGGATCTGGTGACCCTGGAGGATCCGGAAAACCTCATTCCGCCGCAAAACATCCTTCCGCTCTACCGCGCGGGCGAGCTGCCGGACGGCGCGCTCGACGTGATCAACTCCGTCAACGCAACGCTGACCACGGAAGATCTAGTCTCGATGAACCTGCGCAACGTGGGCAAGGAACGCGCAGAACCCGCGCAGATCGCAAAAGAGTACGTCGCCGACCGCAAGTAGGCCCCGGCGCCACCATGACCCGCCCAATTATCGTCTGGTTCCGCGACGATCTGCGCCTGACCGACAACACCGCACTGCACTGGGCCGCCGAACGCGGCCCAGTGGTCGGGCTCACCGTCGACGAAACGGTAGGTCGGCCGCTCGGTGCGGCTGCGCGCTGGTGGAGGCGCCACAGTGAGGCGTCGATAAGCGAAAAGCTCCCCTTGATCCGAGCAAAGGGTGACCCGCGAGAGGTAGTCCCCCGCATCGCGCAGGCGCTGGGCGCGGAGGTGACCTGGAATCGCCGCTACCACCTCACCGACGTCGACGCGGCCGTGAAAGAGCGCATTGGGGCGACCTCGCACCCCGGTTTCCTGCTCACCGAGCCGTGGGAAGTGGTCACGGGATCAGGCACCCCATTCAAGGTCTTCACCCCCTTCTACAAAGCGGTTCAGGCATTGCTTATCGACGCTCCCCCGCACCCGCTCGAAGCCCCGCAGTTCGAGTCCGCCGACGTGGATGTCGCTGCGCTGTCGGACGCGGACTCGGTCGAGGAACCGGCGTGGAGTCAGACCTTGGCAGCGCACAACACCCCCGGCGAGGACGCGGCGTTGGCACGGTTCCACGAGTTCCTCGAGCGCCTGCGCGACGGCGGGAGCTACGACAACAACGACCTTGCTGGCGGAATGACGTCTGGTCTGAGCCCGCACTTAAGGTTCGGCGAACTCTCGCCCGGGTACGTGTGGGCCGAAACTGCCGCGCTTGCCGACGAGTACACGGCAGCGGCACCCCACGCGTGGGCGTTCCTGCGGCAGGTGGTGTGGCGCGAGTTTGCCTGGCACCGGTATTACCACGTGCCGAAGATGGAGACCCGCAACGTGCGGGGCCAATTCGACCACTTTGACTGGGCGTGGACCGAACGCGCTGTGCCGAGTTCGGACGAGCACGCGTTTGCTCACCAGGCGATGGATCCTGAGACGGAGCACCTCGACGAGCTTGCGCAGTGGCAGCGCGGAGAAACGGGTGTGCCATTGGTGGATGCCGGGATGCGCGAGTTGTGGGCGACGGGTGCGATGCACAACCGGGTGCGCATGGTGGCGGGCTCGTGGCTGACCAAGAACTTGGGCATCCATTGGCGCCACGGCGAGGAATGGTTCTGGGACACCCTGGTAGATGCAGACGTGGCGTCCAACCCTTTCAACTGGCAGTGGGTCGCCGGCTCCGGTGATGACGCAGCGCCGTACTTCCGCGTGTTCAACCCGGAGCTGCAGCGCGAGAAGTTCGATCCGAACGGCGCCTACGTGAGTAAATGGGTGCCGGAGGCGTTGACGCCGATGTACCCGGAGCCGATGGTGGAAATCAAAGAATCGCGCAAGCGGGCGCTCGCGGCATACGACGATATGAAGGCCGCCACCGAGTCGTGATTCCTACTGTCGCCGTTGTTGTTCCCTGTTTGAACGACGCCGCGCTTCTCGAGCGCTGCCTGCACAGCTTCGCCGCCCAATCCAGCCTGCCTGAGTTCGTGATCGTGGTGGACAACGGCTCAACGGACAACAGCGCGCAGGTTGTTGCTACCGACTTCGGCGCGCAGGTGGTTAGAGAGCCTCGCCGCGTCGATTACTTGCACGATTGCAAAAATAAGGGAATGCTAAGTGGCAATGTTTACTGCACAACAGGCCCCACATGGCGCCTAACCCAGTAGCGTCGTATCTTTCGCGCTACGACGACATGTGTGACCACGCCGCCGCGCAGGTCATCGCCCGCTACTCCACCAGTTTCTCCCTGGCCACCCGCTTTCTCGGCCCCGGCCTCAAGCGCGACATCCGCAACCTCTACGCTATGGTGCGCATTGCCGACGAGATCGTAGACGGCACCGCCGCTGAAGCCAGCACTGACCCAGCTACGCTTCTCGACGCCTACGAGGCCCAGGTCCGCAGCGCGCCCGAGATCCGCTTCCACACCGACCCCGTCATCCACGCCTACGCCCAGAGCGCACGGCGCTGCGGTTTCCGCGATGAGCTCGTGCAGGCTTTCTTCGCCTCAATGCGCCGCGACCTAAAGCAGACCACGTACACCGACACGGAGTTCTCTGACTACGTCTACGGCTCCGCAGAGGTCATCGGCCTGTTGTGCCTGAGCGCTTTCCTCGTTGACTACCCAATCACCGCTGCTGATCGAGAAGAGTTGGAGTGCGGTGCTCGCGCACTGGGCTCAGCATTCCAAAAGATCAACTTTCTGCGCGACTTCGGCGAAGACTTCGGCACGCTCGGCCGCAACTACTTCCCGCAGTTCAAGGGGCATTCGCTTGACGACGGCACCTTGCGCGCCCTCATCGCCGACATCCGCAGCGAGCTCGACCACGCAAAGTCCACGATCCCCCTCCTACCCACCTCGGCACGCCCGGCGGTTGCCGCGGCCGAGGCGCTGTTTCGCGAGCTGACCGACATGGTCGCCGCCACGCCCGCGAGCGAGCTCGCGCACACCCGCATCAGCGTGCCCAACCGGCGCAAACTCTTCATAACCGCACGCGCTGTCGCCCGTTCCAGGCGCCCCGTGAAGAAACCCCCGCTGCAGAAACGAGACCGAACATGACCAGCTTCACCCACATACCAAGACATGCGATCGTGATCGGCGCTGGTGTCGCCGGCTTATCCACGGCGGCACTGTTGGGCCGCGACGGATACCAGGTCACCGTGGTCGAGCGCCTCGACTCACTCGGTGGACGCTCGGGTGAAGAAGCAGTAGACGGTTTCCGCTTTGATACCGGCCCCTCGTGGTACCTCATGCCAGACGCCTTCGACCACTTCTTCGCGCTGTTCGGCAAACTCACCGAAGACATGCTCGACCTGGTTGAACTGCAACCCGCGTACCGTCTCTTCCCGGAAGGTCACGAACCGATTGACGTGCATTCGGGCCGCAACAACGCCGAGGCGTTGTTCGAGTCGACCGAGCCCGGGGCGGGAGCCGCCCTCCACGATTACTTGGATTCAGCCGCCGAGACGTATGACATGGCGCTTGAGAGGTTCTTGTATACGAACTTCGATTCGCTTGCAGGGTTCGTCGATAAGCGAATGCTCCCTCGCTACGGTGACCTGGCGAAATTCTTGACTGTTCCGCTCGACCGCTTTGTGGCCAAGCGGTTCAAAGACACGAGGCTGCGGCAGATGCTGACGTATCCGGCGGTGTTTTTGTCCTCGCACCCGCGCCGCACGCCGTCGATGTACCATTTGATGAGCCACACGGATTTGGTGCAGGGTGTGCAGTATCCGCAGGGTGGGTTCACTGCGGTGGTGGATGCGCTGCACACGCTGGCGGTCGAGCACGGCACCCAGGTGCGGTTGGGCGCGGAGGTTGCTGCGATTACGTACGAAAGACGAGAAGCGACCGGAGTTCGACTGATCGGAGGCGAGGAGCTGCGCGCGGATGTCGTGGTGTCGTGCGCGGACCTGCACCACACAGAGACGCGGCTGCTGCCAAAGAAGTTGCGCACCTACGACGAGTCTTATTTCGCGCCGCGCGACCCGGGGCTGGGCACGGTGCTGGTGATGCTGGGTGTTAAGGGCAAGCTCGAGCAGCTCGAGCACCACAACCTTTTGTTCAGCGAGGCGTGGGAGGCGGACTTCGATGCAGTATTCGACGGTCCGGTGTCGGCGCGACCGCTCGGTGCGTCGCATTCGATCTACGTGTCGATGCCGTCTGCAACGGATCCTTCGACTGCGCCTGAGGGCTGCGAGAACCTGTTTCTGCTGGTGCCTGTGCCTGCGAACGAGGATTTGGGGCACGGCGACATGTACCGCGAGGCAAGCTCGGAAGCTGTTTCGCGGATTGCCGATGCTGCCGTGGATCAGCTCGCGTCTTGGTGCGAGATTCCGGATCTGCGTGAGCGCATTGTTGTGCAAAGAACGCTCGGACCCGCGGATTTTGCCGAGCGCTACCACGCGTGGCGCGGCGGATCGATCGGACCGGCGCACACTTTGCGCCAGTCGGCGTTCTTCCGCGGATCGAATGCGTCGAAAAAGCTTGACGGGCTGTACTACGCCGGTGCAACGACGCTGCCGGGCGTGGGCGTACCGATGTGCTTGATCTCTGCCGAAAATGTGGTGAAGCGGCTACGCGGGGATCGCTCACCGAGCGCGCTCCAGGCGCCGCTGGCCGGTCGGTCCCCCAACTCGAAGGCGTAACCGACACGCGTCCTTTGCGATCCTCCCCTGAACGCGTCTTCGTGCAGAAATGACAAAAGCCGACTCGGAGTACCAATCCTCGTACTCTTCGTCGGCTATCTGCCGGGGTTCGGCGACCAACCCAGGGTGCGTTCCATGAACCTACGGAGCGGGCTCACATCCCGACTATCAGGGTCTGCATTTGCATTTTGACTGGCCGCTCGAGGCGGGGTGTCATCCGCAGAGGATGACACTACCTTTTCATCTTTCCGATCGTCTTCGCTGTCAGCATCGGAACTGCCAGCATCGGGGCGGTCCCCGGAAGCCGCAAGGGCCTTGTCCTCTTCGCCTTCCTGCTCACGCTTCGAATTGGAATCGGACCGGGAGACAGTGGCCACGTAGCCGGCCATGATGTCGGCTGCGGTGCTGTCACCGATACCACCGTTGCCGCTGGCGTTAGAAGTGGTGCCGGAAGCTGCGATGGTCGCAACCTTAAAACCAGTATCAGCGCCGTTGGCAGACGTTGGTCGAACGACGAGAGGGCTGTCAGCTATTCATGCGAGGTCGTATTCGCGGACCTTGGTGATCACGGCCTTACGCATGAGGGCGAGGTTGCTCTGTGCGGAGTTGACTGCCAGGTAGATGAAGGTGTCCTTGTCCAGGAACTTGATCAGGTGAAGCTGGCCGGTCAGGGTGAGCAGCATATCCTCCAGGGTCGCGTTGATCGACAGCGCGTCCATGGTCTTGAACTTTGCCTTCACCATCTCAGAGTTGTACGCAGCTGCGACATCGAGGTCGAAGTCCGGGTACTTGGACACGGAAGCAAGGGACATACCGGTGTCGAGGTCAACGATGGATGCACCGATGAATCCGTTGAGATCCTCTGCGAGAGAGTTCAGGAAATTGTTCAGTGTGTCCTGCTGAGTCATTTGAAACCTTTCGGCTAGTCTCGTTCTTACCAAATCTTAGGGTAAGGTCGACGTTTAGATTTTACGGGCGAAAACGAGACTAGCTTTCCCAGAGATTTTCTTCAACGACACGCGAAAAATATCTGCTAATTCTGGGAGAAAATTAATGTCCCTCACTTTGTCAGCACCCATCGACAACGCAGCTCCGTTCATCATTCCGGACGACGCAATCATCGGTTCACACTCAGATTTCGAGGTAGTTTTCCTCGGCCCGGTCGGCATCGGCAAGACCACCGCAGTACGCACGCTTTCCTCCGTGCCTGCAGTAAGTTCGGAGGTTCTAGCCGTCAGCGGTGAAGACTTCGTGGCCCAGGAGAAGAAAACCACCACGGTCGGTATTGATATGGGCATGTGGGAGCGCCCGGACGGTTCGCAGGTAGCCCTTTTCGGCACCGCGGGTCAGGACCGTTTCCATTCATCTCGTACCCCCGCTCATAACCCCGAGGCAGGCATTGCCCTGATGCTTTTCGGCTACGAGCACATGCTTCGCGAACAGCTCGAGCTGTGGGTAGACATTTTGGACCAAAAGCGGGCGCTACACCGTACGGTAGTGGGAGTGAATTTCGTCTCCCAGGACGAGCCGGACCCGCTGCCAACGGTTCGCAAGATCCTGAACTCGATGGAACTCGGCGATATCCCCGCACTCATGGTGGACCCGCGTGATCCTGGAGACGTTGCTTCCATTGTCGAATCGGCACTGCAACGAGTTGAAAGGTTTCTGTAGCCCATGCAACGGGACTTCCCGACCCTGAATGATGACTGGAAGGAAGAGATCGGCCGCCACCGCCAGGTACGCGGTCACGATTTCGACAACAACGAGCTCGCCGCCGCGGCTCTGCCGGCAATGGCGCGGATGCGCGAGAGTGTTCCAGGCCTCTACGCGGTAGCCCTTGGCACCGGTGACGGTATGCACGTGTGCTCGCTCGGTCTCCCGGATTCGCAAGCCGCCTCTGAAATCAGCGCGCTGAGTTCTTCTATGCTCGGAGTCGCCGAAGCCCAGGGGCGAGTGCAGCGTCCGGACCAGGGTGATGCCCAGCCCGGCATCGTCACCATTTCCCGACCGAACAACGAGTTTGTCTCGCTGGTCAAGATCGATCATGCGGCGGTCGGCCACCTCGTCCTCACGATCTTCGCCCGCGAGACCCAGCTCGGCATGGTCGTGTACCACGCCCGCCAGCAGGCGAAAGAGATGAGCGATTGGCTCAGCGAGGAGTAGCCCCCACCCCGTCAGTGCCCCCAGTCGGACTCGAACCGACACTTGGCGGATTTTAAGTCCGCTGCCTCTGCCAATTGGGCTATAGGGGCCAGTGCTTATCGACGGACCCTTGTCCGACGCATCGCACAAGAAGCATACGGCACGGCTTCCGGCCCCTCAGAACCGCCTTGGTTACAGCACTTCTGTGGCGGTTGCTGAACGGATTTCTCTCGCACAGCGAGGTTGTTTCCGCAGACCTATTATTACTGTGCGCGATATAAGGCGCGCCTGAGGTTTTGCCAAACACCACTACTCCGGGAGAACACCATGAAGCTGCCTCCGCAGTTGCAACACTTCCTCAATTCGCCCCAGTTCCAGCAGGTACTTGCCGTTATTGTCGGCCTGCTCGTCGCCACCGGCCTCTTCGGCGCGTTCATCGGCGGTGGCAGCTCGAACCCGGACGGCTCGAGCAACAACGGTTCAAACTCCGGTGGCAACGGCACCGTCACCGCCACGGCCTCCGCCACTCCGTCTGCTTCCGCGTCTTCGTCTGCTCCGGAACCGAAGGCGTCCAACGCGGTGCTTGAGGCGCGCGCCAAGCTGAGCGCCACCTATCTGGCCGAAGGCCCGAACTCCGGCAAGGACACCGACCCCAAGAACGGCCAGAACCCGCCGTACGACGGCCAGGTTATCCCGGGCTTCTCCGGCGTGCAGGAGATCGGCGACGGCACCTTTTACGGCCTGCCTGATAACGGCTTCGGCGCGAAGGGGAACTCCTCCGACTTCCTGCTGCGCATCTACACGGTGAAGCCAACCTGGGAGACCGCAGACAACGCCGCGAACCCGGAGAAGGTTGGCGGCATCGAGGTACTCAACTTCATCCAGCTGAAGGACCCGAACAACGAAATTCAGTGGGACATCGTGAACAAGGACGATGCGAACCGCCCGCTCACGGGCGCCGATTTCGACCTCGAATCTTTCTGGGTTGCGGAGGACGGCACGTTCTGGATCGGTGAAGAGTTCGGCCCGTACATCCTCCACTTCGCCAAGGACGGCACCCTGCTCGAGGCACCGTACGCGCACCCGAGTGTGAAGAGCCCGTCGAACCCGACCCTGGGCAGCGAGACGGCGAACCTGCGCAACTCCAAGGGCTTCGAAGCTATGGCTAGCGACGGCCGCTACCTCTACCCCATCTTCGAGGGCTACATCGACGATGCCCAGAACAAGAAGGCGCGCGTCATCTCCCAGTTCGACATGCAGACGCAGCAGTACACGGACAAGTCGTGGACCTACCTCACCGAAGACGACGACTCGCTGATCGGTGACGCGTTCCTGACCAAGGACGGCACCCTGCTCGTCCTCGAGCGTGACGATGCCCTCGGCGCGGAAGCAAAGCTGAAGAAGATCTACGCAGTGAAGAACTTCGGCGATTCCACCCCGGCCGGTGAATTGAAGAAGGAAGAGCACGCAGACCTGCTCAGGATCGCGAACCCAGGCAAGATCGGCATGGTGTCCGACAAGGGCGCGTACGGCGTTGCCGACCCGTTCTCCTTCGCATTGCGCAGCGTAGAGACCATCATCCAGCTCGAGGACGGCCGCTACCTCACCGCTTTGGATAACAACTTCCCAGGCGATGACGGCCGCTATTCCGGCAAGCCGGACGACACCGAAATCATCATCTTCTCGGTGAAGTAACCCGCACGATTCACGACAACCCGCGCGTTATCCCATCTGCAAAGGGATCGCGCGGTTTCGTCAGAGCCGAGGCGGCTGAGCGCCCACGCTTGGCTACTCATGGAAGGACAGCACCCCGGTCGGCTGGCCGGTGAGGTTGTCGGTGTCTACCGCGCTCGAGCCCGATACAGATACCTTGGGGGCATCGAACATCTCGGTCAGGAAGTCGGACACCCACTGCAACAGCGCGGTGTCGCGCAGGTTCGGGCTGTTGATTGCCTTTGATTCGCGTGGCATCGGTACCTGGAGCGTCTTTGCCGCAGCGCGGTAGTTCGCACCGGGATATAGACGCTTGAGGCGCACCTGCTTGGAATCCGGGAGATCAACGGGGTGAAGTTTGAGCCGGGTGCCCTGAGTCAGGATGTCGGCAACACCCACCTCACGGGCCTGGTGGCGCAGCCGGGCAACAGCCATGAGGTATTCCACTTCGGTCGGCAGCGGTCCGAAGCGGTCCACCATCTCATCCGCGACGATGCGCAGCGCATCTTCGCTGCGGGCCTCGGCAAGTTTGCGGTACACCTCGAGGCGGAGGCGCTCGGAGTTGATGTAGGACTCCGGGATATGCGCGTCGACAGGCAGGTCGACGCGGATTTCCTTCGGCCCCTGGTCGGTGGCGTCGACGACTTCGCCCTGCATGAGCGCCTTGAACGTCTCCACCGCCTCGCCGACTAGGCGGACGTACATGTCGAACCCGACTCCGGCGATGTGGCCGGACTGCTCAGCACCCAGCACGTTGCCGGCACCGCGCATCTCCAGGTCTTTCTGCGCCACCGCAATGCCCGCGCCGAGATCGTTGTTCTGCGCGATGGTGGCGAGGCGGTCGTAGGACGTCTCGGTCAGTGTGTACTCCTTCGGGTACAAGAAGTAGGCGTACGCACGCTCACGCGAGCGCCCTACACGACCGCGCAGCTGGTGCAGCTGGCTCAGGCCCATGTTCTGCGCATTCTCGACGATTAGCGTGTTCGCGTTGGCGATGTCGAGGCCGGTCTCCACAATCGTGGTGCACACCAGCACATCGAAGTCACGGTTCCAGAACCCCTGCACCGTCTGCTCGAGCACCTGTTCGCTCATCTGCCCGTGGGCGACCACGACTCGCGCCTCGGGCACGAGTTCTCGCACTTGGCTTGCCACCCGCTCGATGTCGGCGACCTTGTTGTGGATGTAGAACACCTGGCCGTCGCGAAGCAGCTCGCGGCGGATTGCAGCCGCGACCTGTTTGTCCTCGTGCGGGCCGACGTACGTCAGCACCGGGTGGCGGTCCTCGGGTGGAGTGGTGATAGACGTCATCTCGCGGATGCCGGTCAGGCTCATTTCGAGGGTGCGCGGAATCGGCGTCGCAGTCATGGTGAGCACATCGACGTGGGACTTTAAGGCCTTGATGTGCTCCTTGTGCTCCACGCCGAAGCGCTGCTCCTCATCGACCACGATGAGGCCCAAGTTCTTCCACTGCACACCGGTTGCCAGGAGGCGGTGGGTGCCGATGACTACGTCGACCGAGCCGTCGGCAAGCCCAGCGTTGATTTCTTTGGCTTCCTTGGTTGAGGTGAAGCGAGACAGCTCACGCACGGTGACCCCGAAACCGTCCATCCGCTCGGAGAATGTGGTGAAGTGCTGTTGCGCTAGCAGCGTCGTGGGCACCAGCACCGCGACCTGCTTACCGTCCTGGACCGCCTTGAACGCCGCGCGGACTGCCACTTCGGTCTTGCCGAAGCCGACATCGCCGACGATGACGCGGTCCATCGGCACGGGCTTTTCCATGTCCTCTTTCACCGCTTCGATCGCCGCGAGCTGGTCCTCGGTTTCGACGAACGGGAACGCGTCTTCCATCTCGTGCTGCCACGGCGTGTCTGGGGCGAAGGCGTGGCCCGGCGCGGCTTGGCGCTTTGCGTAGAGCTCAATGAGCTCGCCCGCGATCTCGCGGACCGCGGCGCGGGCCTTGCGCTTGGTGGTCTTCCAGTCGGAGCCACCCATCTTGCTCAAGTGCGGTTGCTCGCCGCCGGTGTACTTGGACAGGAGGTCAAGCGACTCCATGGGCACCCACAACTGATCAGCGGGTTGGCCGCGTTTGGCGGGCTGGTATTCGAGCACGATGTACTCGCGGCGCGAGTCCTCGTCGCCGGCTTTGATGGTGCGCTCGGCCATCTTGAGGAACCGGCCGATGCCGTGGGTTTCGTGCACGACGTAATCGCCCGGCTGCAGCGCAAGCGGATCAACGCGGTTGCGGCGGCGCGGCGCGCGGCGCTTGGCACCCGCAATGTCGCCGACGCGGTTGCCGGTGACGTCGGTTTCGGACACCATGACTAGCCCGGGGGTCGAGCTCTGAGCAGAGAAGACGAGGCCTCCGTGGTTGAGGGCCTGGTACAGCGTCACCGCGCCTTCGACGGGTTCCAAGCCCGGCGTGGCGATGCGCGCCGAGATGCCGTGCTCGCGCAGGCGCTCCGCGGTTCGTTCAATCGTGCCCTTGGCTGGGGCCACAAACGCGGCTTTGCCGTGGTTGTCCTGCACGTGCAGCTTCAACGTGGCGTAGAGCTGCTCTATGGCCTTTTGATCGCCCTTGGGCGCGGGAGCGGCATCGAACTCAAGTGGCAGCGTCGCAGCGTCGTCGGCCACGAACATGCCGGGAGGTGCGAATGTCCACCACGCGTTTCCGGCCTTGCGGGCGGAAACCTCCAAGGATTCGAACGAGCGGTAGGACGATGCCGAGACATCAACGCCTTCGACCGCGACCGGTCCGTCGGCGCCCATGGCGGCCGCTTCCCACCCGGCTTCGAGGAATTCACGGTCGGTGGCGGCCAGGTCCTCGATGCGCGCACGCACCTTCTCCGGGTTGGTCACCAGCACAACCGCGCCGGAAGGCAATAGTTCCGGGAGGACCGCCCACGGCTGGTCGGTGAGCGCTGGCAGGAGCGCCTCTTCCCCATCGGCGTGGGTGCCCTCGGCCAGCCGGCCAAGCAGGCTCACCAACGTGGGGTTCGACGGGTAGGCGCGGGCGAGTTCATCGGCCCGCGTTTTGACGGAGTCGTCGATAAGCAACTGTCTCGCCGGGTAAAGCTCGACGGTAGGGGCTTCCTCGATGGTGCGCTGGTCGGCCACCGCGAAGGTGCGGATGTCGGTGACCTCATCGCCCCAGAACTCGATGCGCACGGGGTTGAGTGCGGTGGTGGGAAAGACATCGATGATGCCGCCGCGGGTGGCGAACTCACCGCGGCTGGCGACCATGTCCACGTGCGTGTAGGCGAACTGCTCGATCTCGCGGACCAGCCCGGTGAAATCGCGTTCCGTGTCCACCGCCACAGTGATCGGCGCAGGTGCGGGCAGCGCGGGCTGACACACGGCGCGAGCTGCGGCGACAATGACGCGGGGCAGCTCATGCAGCACCTTGGCGCGGCGGCCCACCACGTCCGCGGCGGGTGAAAGCCGCTCGTGCGGCAGGGTCTCATACGACGGGAAGTGGGCGACGCGATCCTCCCCCACGATCGCCTTGAGCTCCGCCGCGAGATCTTCAGCTTCGTGCGCGGTGGCGGTGACCACCAGGGTCGGAGCTTGACGCGCGATCGCGCCAACAACCCACGGGCGGGCTTGATCGATCGCGGTGATGTGCAGCGCCTCGTCGCCGACTCGCGCACCGACGCCTTGCAGCTTCGGGTCGGTAAGCGCGGAGGTCAACACACCCGCAAGCATCGGAGGAGCGGTCTGCGGTGTCGGGGAATCGCCTGGGGTCATTCGTCCTTCTCGGAATGTTCTGCGGGGTCTGCTTGGTATGCGGGGTCTGCTTGATCATCGGGGGCGACGTGCGGCAGGGCCTCGAGCCCGCGCAGGCCGTTCCAGCACAGGTTTGCAATGTGTCTGGCCACCGAGTGTTTGTCCGGCGTGCGCTCATCCAACCACCACAGGGCGGTGTTGGAGACCGTGCCAACCAGAGCCTGACCGTACAACGTCGCCGCGTCCTCATCTAATCCCCGGTGGTTGAACGCCAACGCAAGCAAATAGGACACTTGCGCGGTGACCCGGTTCAAGATAGTGGAGTAGGTTCCTTCCTCCCCCGGCACCTGACCGTGCGCGAGGATGATGAACCCGTCGGTGTCATCTTCAACGTAGGTCAGCAGCGCGAGCACGCCGCGCTCGATGCGCTCGCGCCAGCGGCCCTCCTGGATCGCGCCCACGATGGCTGCCTGGAGGCGTTCCATCTCCCGCTCGATCACGG
The DNA here is from genome assembly GCF_002287505.1 of Corynebacterium glaucum. Taxonomy (GTDB): domain Bacteria; phylum Actinomycetota; class Actinomycetes; order Mycobacteriales; family Mycobacteriaceae; genus Corynebacterium; species Corynebacterium glaucum. Next base: position 843,612 of record NZ_CP019688.1, on the reverse strand, counting down.
CGCGGTAGAGCCCCTCTTTGCCGCCGAAGTGCTCGTAGACAACGGGCTTGGAGACGCCGGCCCGGCTCGCGATCTCCTCGACTGAAGTGCCGTCGTACCCGCGCTCGGCGAACACGCAGCGACCCACGTTCATAAGTTGATCCCGGCGCTGCGTGCCGGTCATCCGTTGACGAGCCATGGAATGCAGTTTACGGAACCGTAGCTTTGGACGGAGTGGCAGCTTCCCGCTAGCCGTCTGAACCCAAACCGATGTCCACACCGGTGCCCAAACCGATGCTCCAACCGATGTCCAAGACGGTGACGGAACGGAGGGTGTCCTTCCAGCGCTACCCGCGTCTTTGGGTTCACCGAGCGATGGTCTACACTCTTCTACTGTCTTTCCCCATGGTGTAATTGGCAACACTACGGTTTTTGGTACCGTCATTCTAGGTTCGAGTCCTGGTGGGGAAGCTTTTTTCGTCTGCAAGCGGAAGGCTGAATTCAGATGGCACGCACCATCACAATCGACCTTGACACGATGGAGATGACCTCCACCGCCGAGACGCTGGGAAACTCCGAGACGCTCACCGCCGGGATCGGCATGATTTTGACCAGCCTGAAGCACACTGCGGCATCTGAAGGGTGGGACGAGGCGAACCGCATCGGCGGTGAAGTGTGTGCGCTGATTGGGCAACTCGTGGACGAAGCACAAAGTTCCTAAGCCACCCCTAAAGGGGTGTCCCCAAGCCCACACTTGGGACCGTGACTATTTTTGGTCTTTGAACTGTCAATCACCTGTGTCGCCGTTTCCCCAGACACACTGATGAGAGGAACGTCCACAAATGAGCACCGCAACCCCGAACCCGAACGATCCGAACCGCGCGAAGGACACCTCAGCAGCTCGTGCTGCAAACGAGCGCGCCGAGACCTCGCCGGATCCGGACCAGAGCGAGATCGAAGAGCAGATGCCAACCGGCCAGAAGAAGTTCCCGTCCTGGCTCATCTGGATCGGCCTGGTCATCCTGGCATTTGCGCTGATCTGGGGCTTCCGCTCCTGCTCCGACGACTCCGACGAGCAGCCGATCTCTCCGACCGCCGACGCGACCGCGACCGCCGCAGAGAGCCCGGCAGCTGAGCAGGAGAACCCGGACACCGCTACCGAAGAGGTCACCGAGGACGCACCTGCCACCTCGACGAACTAAGCGCCCGAAATTCTTCCGCGGCGCGGAAACCTGGAACCGGCGTTTCTGGGTTTCCGCGCTGCTTTTTCGTCGTTAAGCGACAAGCCCCTAGTGCCCTGCAAGCTGCGGGGACTGGCCCGGCTCGACCACCACGAACTGGCCCATCATGCCCTCGTCCTCGTGGAAAAGCATGTGGCAGTGGAACATGTAGGCGAGCGTGGGATCCGGGTAGTAGCCGAATTCGACAAGCAGCTCCACCGTGGCCAGCGGCGGGATGTTGATCGTGTCGTGCCACCCGTGGGTGAACGCGAGCTCGCCGCCATCTACCCCCGCAACCTTGAACCGCGCGTTATGGATGTGGAAGTTGTGCGGCCAATCGTCGTTCTCGTTGGTCACCCGCCACAGCTCCGGCCCCTCATGGTCCACCACCACATCAACCCGGTGCATGTCCATCGATTGCTCGTTGATCTGGAAGCCGTTCAAGCGAAACTCCCGCTCGGTTTCAGGAGCAGTTTGCTTATCGACGCCATGGGCAACGAGCCGGCGCGGCAACTGCGGAGCCTCGGCGGCGTCTTCCGGTGGGCCGGTGATCTCGAGCAGGTCGAACGTGTCATGGAGCCCGAAGCCGTCCGCCGTCTTGCCTTTTGCCACGCCGCCGGAGCGCAGCGTGAGCTCCTCCCCCGGCTCGAGGTCCACGATGATTTCGACGCGCTCGCCGGGGCTGAGCAGCACCGCGTCGACTTCCACCGGCGCCTCGAGGAGCCCTTGGTCGGTGGCGATGACATGCACGGGCTTCCCCAACATGAGGTTGTGGAAGCGCATCGTCGCGCCGTTGAGCACGCGCAGGCGCACACGCCGGGTGGTCGCCTCGAAGCGGGGTTTGGTGATGCCGTTGATCAGCGGCGTGTCGCCGAGGAGGCCGTAGGTGGAGTCGATGATCTCGTCCAGCTGGCCGTCCTCGGTGAACTTCGCGTCCGTGATCACCACCGGGATGTCGTCAACGCCGTAGTTGTTGGGCAGCTCGAGGGCGTCCGCCTCCTCGTCCGCGATCACGATGGCGCCGGCAAGACCCCTGTAGGCGTGCAGCGCGGAAACCTCGTGCGGGTGCGGGTGGTACCAACACGTCGCCGCCGGCTGGTCGACGTCCCAGGCAGGCTCCCAGGTCTCGCCGGGATCGAACATCTGCGCCGGTCCCCCGTCGGCGGCCGCGGGCAAGTGCAGGCCGTGCCAGTGGACCACGGTCGGCTCCGAGACTTCGTTATGCACCGTCATCTCGATGCGCTCGCCGCGGCGCATGTACAGCGTCGGGCCCAGCCACGCGCCATTAAAGCCCCAGGTTCTGGTTGTCGTGCCCGGGACGATCTCGAACTCGCCCTCCTGCGCCGTGAGTTCGAAGCGGCGGGTGGTGCCGTCCAACTCTCCCTCCTCGAGCGGCGGGATGGGCAGCGGGCGCGCCTCCGCGTCAACGCCTTTCGGCACCGCCTGGTCAGAGCGCGTACCGCCGGGCCCTGCCGGCCCATCCATGTCTGTGCACGCGGCGAGCAGCGCACCGGCAGCAATCAGCGTGCCCTTGAAAAACGTCCGCCTGCCAAACCGCTCGTTCACCAAAACCTCCTGCTTAGCCGACACTTATTTCTGCGCCTCTACGTACTCGACCCTACTATCCGCACTATGGCAGACACCCCCGGCGATCACGCCCCCGCCAACGAAGAACGCAACGCGAAACGCTTCATCTGGTCCAACGGTTTGCAAAACATCGGCGACCAGATCGTCGCGCCCAAAACCGTCCTCCCGCGGCTGTTCACCGCCGCGGGCGTGCCCCACATTTTCACCTCGCTGCTTGTGCCGGCCCGCGAGTCGCTCTCGATGCTCCCCCAGGCATTCCTTTCCCCCTGGGTCACCTCGCACAAATCGCGCAAGCGCGTGTGGCTCATCGGTTCATGGGGCCAAGCCATCGCCGCAGGGATCATTGCGCTTTGTGCTTTGCTTTTCGACGGCTGGCTGCTCGGCATCGCAGTCGTCATCCTCTTAGCCATCCTGGCGCTCTTCCGGGCGCTGTGTTCCATTGCTGGCAAGGATGTGCAAGGCCGCACTATCTCCAAGGGCAACCGCGGGCTGATCACGGGCCGGGCCACAGCGCTCGCGGGCGCGTTTACGCTAGCGATCGGTTTGATACTCATGTTCCTGCCAGATGAGCTGCCCGCCTGGGGGCTCGCAGCGCTGCTCGCGCTCGGTGCGTCGACCTGGGCCTTCGCTTCGCTGGTGTTCCACGGAATTGAGGAACCGGAGCCGGAGAAATCCGGCTCCAACGGCGCCGACATGCGGCAGGTGTGGGAGTTGGTAAAAAGCGACGCGGACCTACAGCGCTTCTTGCTCGTGCGTTCGCTCATGCTGGTCACCGCCCTCTCTACCCCGTTCATCGTGGTGCTCGCGAGCGAGCAGGGCGCCAACCTCAGCGGGCTGGGTGCCTTCATCATCGCCTCCGGCGGCGCATCGCTGCTTGGTGGCCGGATCTCGGGGTTGTGGTCGGACAAGTCGTCGAAACGCACGATGGCCTGGTCGGCTGGCTTCGCTTCCGCGGTCTTGGTCGCGCTGGTCGCGTCGGCACGGTTGGCGCCGGACAGCGTCAACGCGTGGGTCTTCCCCGCCGGGTTCTTCCTGGTCAATTTGGCTCACACCGCGGTGCGCGTGAGCCGCAAGACCTACCTCGTCGACATGGCCGAAGGTGACCGCCGCACCGTGATCACCGGCGCGTCCAACACGGTGATGGGCGTGGTGCTGCTTGTCGTCGGCGGGATCTCCTCCGTGGTGTCCATCTTCGGCCCGCAGGCAACCTTGCTCTTCCTGGCAGTAGTGGGTTTTGCAGGCGTGTTCGGCGCATCCAGTTTGAAAGAGGTCTCCGCGCAAAACGCTGAAAACAGCTAGGCGTTAAGCTGGTCTGCGTTCCCGTGAACTGTCCCTTCACTTCAAAGGAGAACCCGAGTGGCCAATCACTCCGAACGCGCCGTAGTCGTCCTCGCGGCAGGTGCCGGCACCCGCATGAAATCTGACCGCCAGAAGACGCTGCACGAGATCGGCGGGCGCAGCCTGTTGTCCCACTCGCTGCACGCGGCAGCAGGCGTCCACCCGACCTACCTCGTGGCCGTGGTCGGGCACCAGCGCGATCAGGTCTCCCCGGAGGTCGAGCACATCGCCGAGCAGATGCAGGTTGAAATCCGCCAGGCCATCCAGGAGGAGCAAAACGGCACCGGCCACGCGGTCCAGATTGGCCTTACCGCCATTCCGGAATTCAATGGCACTGTCGTGGTGACAAACGGTGATGTTCCGCTCTTGACGGCTGAGACCATTGAGGCCCTCGTCGATAAGCATGAGCGTGAAGCTGCTGCGGTGACTGTGCTGTCTCTGGAGTTTGAGAACCCGACCGGTTATGGGCGCATTATCCGCGACCAGACTGGCGATGTGCGCGAAATCGTCGAGGAGAAAGACGCCAACGATGAGCAGCGCAAGGTCAAAGAGGTCAACTCCGGTGTCTTCGCGTTTGACGGCGCGGTGCTGCGCGACGCGCTGACCCGCATCACTTCGGATAACGCTCAGGGCGAGCTCTACATCACCGATGTGCTGGGCATTGCGCGTGGCGACGGCAAGAAGGTCGCCGCATTCCTCGCCCCTGACGCGCGCGAGCTGGCTGGCGTGAACGACCGTGTGCAGCTTGCCGAGGCTGGCAAGGAACTCAACCGCCGTTTGGTCGAGCGCGCGATGCGCGACGGCGCAACTGTGATTGATCCGGCAACCACCTGGATCGGTGTGGACGTAGAGATCGGCCGCGACGTGATCATCCACCCGAACACTCAGCTGTGGGGCTCGACCGTGATCGGCGACGGTGCCGTGATCGGCCCGGACACCACGCTCACCGATATGGAAGTGGGCGCTCGCGCAAAGGTCGTGCGCACCCAGGGTGAGCTCGGCGTGATCGGCGAGGAGGCCTCCGTCGGCCCGTTCACCTACATCCGCCCGGGCACCGAGCTGGGCGCGCGCGGCAAGCTCGGCGGCTTCGTCGAGTCGAAGAACGCCAAGATCGGTGAGGGTTCCAAGGTGCCGCACCTGACCTACATCGGCGACGCAACCGTGGGCGTGGAATCCAACATCGGCGCTTCCTCCGTGTTCGCCAACTACGACGGCGTGAAGAAGCACCACACCACCATCGGCGACTACTGCCGCACCGGCTCCGACACCATGTTCGTCGCACCGGTTACCGTGGGTGATGGCGCATATACCGGCGCGGGTACAGTTGTTACGCAGGATGTGCCGGCTGGCGCGCTTGCCATTAAGGAAGGTCGCCAGCGCAACATCGAAGGATGGGTGGAAGAAAACCGCCCGGGCACCGATGCGGCCGAGGCCGCGAAACAAGCACGAGAGAAATAAAGGACGGCATCTGAAGCTATGACTGGTTACTCGACCGAAAGCCACAAGGACCTCAAGGTTTTCTCCGGCCGCGCCCATCCCGAGCTGGCCGAGGCTGTGGCGAAGGAACTCGGTATCGAGTTGGTGCCCACCACCGCCCGCGACTTTGCCAACGGCGAGATTTTCATCCGCTTCGAGGAATCTGTGCGTGGCTCGGACTGCTTTGTCATGCAGTCCCACGACAAGCCGCTGAACAAGCAGATCATGGAGCAGCTCATCATGATCGACGCGCTGAAGCGCGGTTCCGCGAAGCGCATCACCGCGATCCTGCCGTTCTACCCCTACGCGCGCCAGGACAAGAAGCACCGCGGACGCGAGCCGATTTCCGCTCGCCTGATCGCGGACCTGCTCACCGCCGCGGGTGCGGACCGCATTGTCTCGGTGGATCTGCACACTGATCAGATTCAGGGCTTCTTCGACGGTCCGGTGGATCACATGCACGCCATGCCAATCCTGGTGGACTACATCAAGTCCAACTACTCGATGGACAACCTCTGCGTGGTCTCCCCGGACGCTGGCCGTGTGAAGACCGCAGAGAAGTGGGCGAACGCGCTTGGAGACGCACCGATGGCCTTCGTGCACAAGACCCGCGACATCGACGCAGCCAACAAGGTCGTGTCCAACCGCGTAGTTGGCGAGGTTGAGGGCAAGGACTGCATCCTCATGGACGACATGATCGATACCGGCGGCACCATCGCCGGCGCGGTCGGCGTGCTCAAGGAAGCCGGTGCGAAATCCGTGGTCATCGCGTGTACCCACGGTGTGTTTTCCGACCCGGCCCGCGAGCGCCTCAACGACTGCGGTGCTGAGGAAATCATCACCACCGACACCCTGCCGCAGAACACTGAGGGCTGGAAGAACCTCACCGTGCTCTCCATCGCACCGCTGCTGGCCAAGACGATCCGCGAGATCTTCGAAAACGGCTCGGTGACCACCCTTTTCGAGGGCCAGGCGTAGCAGTAGCCGGTCCCGAATAGCACCATGCGCCCCTCCTACAATGGGGCGCATGTTTCGTGCTGACCTTGAATCCCTGGCTGCCTATGTGCCCGGCGCGCGCAACGACCGCGCCGTGAAGCTGTCCTCCAACGAGTCCGCCGAGGCCCCGCTGCCCGGCGTAACCCAGGCAATGGTGGATGCACTCGCACAGGTGAACCGCTACCCCGACATGGGCGCGGTGGAACTGCGCGAGGCGCTGGCCGCGCACCTCGGTGTGACTGTCGAACAGGTCGCGGTTGGCACCGGGTCATCCGCGCTGTGCCAGCAGCTGGTCACCGCAACCTCCGGGCCGGGTGACGAGGTCATCTTCCCGTGGCGCTCATTCGAGGCATACCCCATCTTTGTGCAGGTCGCTGGCGCTACTGCGGTGCCCGTGCCGCTCACAGAGGACTACCGCATGGATCTCGCGGCGATGGCCGACGCCATCAACGAGAACACCAGCATGATCTTCGTGTGCAACCCGAACAACCCGACCGGCACCACGATCACTTGCGCCGAGTTCACCGAATTCATGTCACGCGTTCCCGCCGACGTCCTTGTTGCGCTTGATGAGGCGTACTTCGAATACAACCGCGCACACGACACCCCCGTCGCCACCGAGGAAATTGCGAAGTACCCAAACGTGGTGGGGCTACGCACGTTCTCGAAGGCCTACGGGCTCGCCGGGGCGCGCGTCGGCTACGCGTTCGGCCCCGCCCCCATCATCGAGGCACTGAACAAGGTTGCCGTCCCATTCTCGGTCAGCACCCCAGCACAAGCAGGTGCTGTCGCATCGCTTTCGCTTGACGACGAACTTTCGGACCGCATCGACGAAACCTGCACCGAGCGGACTCGCCTGGTGGAGTTCTTCGCCGAGTACGGCACCCGGGCGACGGAGACCAACTTTGTGTGGGTCCCCGCGGACGGTCTGCCGGTCGCTGCGAAAGAATTCGCAGCCGCCCTCAGCGAGGCCGGAGTGCTCGTGCGCGCCTTTGACGACGGCATCCGGATCAGCGTGACCAACGCGCACGAGACCGACGCGTGCATTGCTGCCTGGGAGACCGTGGCAGGTAACTACCGCTAGGAGCTGCCGCTAGCGGCTGCCGCTATCGGCGCACGTCGTCACCGATCACCGTCGGCAAGACAAGCGGAGCCTCGCCGAGCAACGCGCGTAGGTTGCCGTCACGTTCGACTGCAGAAGTGACCGCCTTGACCTTCGACGATTTGCGGTCGTTGTTGCCGTTGCCCGCGGCACCTGCCATCGGTGCGCCACCGACCGCCATGGCACGTGATTGCTGGTTCGCATGGGCTTGACTGCCATGAGCTGAGCCATTCGCACCGTGGGCAAGTCCGCCGGCACCGAGTCCGCCACCGGTTGCTCCTGCGCCCGCGCCGGCACCCGCTCCGGCACCGAACCCGCCACCCATCGCGCCTCCGAGCGGCATGCTTGTAGGCGCGAAGCCAGCTCCGCCGCCGATGCCGCCGCCCATTCCGCCGCGCGGAATCGCGCCGCCCTGCCCGGCACCGCCGATGCCTGCGCCTGGCAGCGGAGGACGCGGTCCCCCAGCTTGGCCCGCCAGGGGTTGCATGGCGGGAATCTCACCTCGGCCGTTAATGCCGCCACCGGCCGCGCCACCACGCTGGCTCTGTGCAGTCGTCACTGCGTTCGTGGTGCCAGGCGACAGTGGAGAATAACCCACGCGACCACCGGCACCGCTTCCCAACGCGCCTGCGGCACCCGCGCCACCCGTCGGTGCAATCATGCCACCCGCAGGGCCAAGACCACCGGTGCCACCTCCAAAGATGCCGCCGGCCCCGTTGCCCGCCAATCCGTTGAGCGAACCAGTGTTCTGCGCCAGGTTGCCGAGTGCAGAACCGGGAGTGAGCGAAGGTGGCATTGTCGGAGCCGCCACCGATGCCGCCTGGGTCCTGGTTTCACCGGCAGCGATAGCTGCCAAAGTGTCGGGGTTCGGCTGACCATACTGGCTGATGACCTCACTCGGGGTCTGCGCGCGGGCGAGATCACCGTATCCATTTGCCGTCAGCGCCTCGGCCACGACAGACGGAAGCGGCGAACGATCGAACGAAGGTGCATTTGGCTCAGTGATCTCGTTGATGGAAAAAGGATCTCCCGAGATCGTTGACAGGTCAGGTAGCAGCTTGTCGAAGCGCGGAACAGTTGTCGTCAGGGATGCCGTCGCACGCGGCGAGAACGCGGCCATCACTGCGCGTTCAAAAGCGAGCTTCAGCTCCGGCTTTGGGATTGCCATGTACGTCGCGTAGGACGCCGCAGCCATGGTGGATTCAGCAGAAGTCGTTGCAGCGAGTGCGATGTTGTGTCCAGCCATCTGCGATGCGTGCATCGCGTACTGCGCTCCGGCCCGCTGGATCTGGTTGATGCGGGCATCGCCGTTGCGAACCCACTCGGTCTCCATTGAAGACGCCAGAAGGTTCTTGACGCTATAAAGAGAAGTCACGCTGTCGGTGATTTGAGTAGCGACACTGTTCCAGAAGGCCGACTCAGCATGCGGAGCACCAACGTTCGTTGCCATGAACTGGTTGTGCAGAAGCGGCAGGCTTCGCTGCGGTCGTACGACATGCTCCTGCGGTACAAAAGGGGATGCTTTTGCATTAACCGATTCCATGTTGGCGAGGAATTGGCCCATGATTCCGTGAAAGTCGACGTTGGGCACGTGGAGGGAATCAAAGGTCCCTGCGAACGAACCATCCGCGCGCTGCACATTCGCGACATTCGTTTCAGCAATTTTCGCAGCATCCATGAGATGATCCGAAAGCGCTCCGAATGATTCCGGTGAATAGAAGTTTGAAACAGTTCCGAGTTTGCGTCCGGCCTGTTTGAAGCCAGAGACAGTTGAAAACCCGTCCAAGTTTGAATCTTGGGCGCTGCGTTTCGAACGCAGCAACTTCGCTGATTCCACTTTGAGAGCTTCTACAGCCCTTTCAATAGACTCCACGTCGAGTCGAATTCGGTTCCCCACGATTTCCCCCATAGAGCTGGCTTTTTCATCCCCGTTGAATCTGTCATATCAAACGCTACATCGGATCAGTGCCCATAACTAGATCCGGAGTGCGCACTAAAGTGGACGATTCACTCTGAACCATGTGCAATGAATAACTGCTCCGTCATGTCGATTGCAATGCGGCAAATGTCATCCTGGGAGACCCGACGTGACATTCCCCCAACTGCCGCACCCACGCCGCCTCGCAGCGTATCGACCTGGGTGTAGCAATCCCCTTCTACACCATCTTTAGGGCCGTAGACGATTATCTCCGGGAGCAGCGTCGAAGTGTATCGGTGGTGGACTACTGCTGCTTCTTCCAACATCCTTCGGTTAAGGCTGCCGTTTGAAAAACTCTTTACTACGAAATCGGAATCACTCGCTATCTCGCAATACGACAACCCACTTAACTCGTTAATCGAGTCGAACTCCGGCAGCCTTTCAAACCCCGCCTCCGCGTACTCCGCTTCCGTGATCTCGGTGCAGGGGTCGAAGAGGTCATCACCGAGCGCGTAGGGGTCGAAGTCCCCGAACTCCAACACCCCGCTCTCAAAGACAAACGCGCGCGGTGAGCCAGCCGCTGGGGTCACGGTTTCGTTGGGCGAATTTCCATCGGGCGAATCAGTGGCAACCTCAGTGAACGCCGGCTCGGCTAACTGACCGTCCCCCCTTACCGTGCAGCCAGCTAACGCCAGCGCGAGCAGCAAGACAGTCGTACCAATTTTGCGCATGAGCTCAGTCCCCCAGAAAGTGACGCGGTCCCGCCTATAGTGCCCTATCCCAAGCTGCGTTGCTGGCTGGGAAGGCGTTGCTATGAGCCGTCGATAAGCAAACTCGCTCTTGGCGTGCGGGTCGCGAACGCCGATCATCTTCGCCTCGGAGTACTCGAGCATGCCCTCCTTCACGCCTTCGCGGCCCAGGCCGGAAGCCTTCAAGCCGCCGACCTCGAGGTTGTCGAAGGCGCGCCAGAGCATGTCCGGGTTCTCGGAGAAGAACGTAGGACGCGAGCCCGTACTCGGTGTGGTTGGCCAACACAGTATCCAGTAGATTTTTCGTGTTAGCATTTCGTCTCCTTCGCCTGCGATCCGCGCCTTCCGGTTTATCAGCACCCAGGCGTGTCACGTCGGAAGCTGACTTAGCGATAGAAGAGTGGACGCGAGCTACATTTTGAGCTTTTCGCTTATCGACGATCTTTTGAACGCCCCGGAGGCCCCATGACCGTTTCCCACACCACGCCCGCGGAGCGCCGCCGGGTCATTGCCGCCACCACGATCGGCACCGCTATCGAGTGGTACGACTTCTTCCTGTATGCGGCAGTCGCCGGCTTGGTGTTCAAGCAGACGATGTTCGCTCCGCTTGGTGCTGCCTCCGCAACGATTGCGGCGTTCATGACCGTCGGCCTGTCCTTCCTGTTCCGCCCGCTGGGTGCGATTCTCGCGGGCTACTTCGCAGACCGGTTCGGCCGCCGCGCGGTGCTCATGGTCACCCTGTTTGCCATGGGCCTGGCTACGACGCTGATCGGCCTGATGCCCACCTACGCCACCATCGGATGGCTGGCGCCCGCGATCCTGGTGATGCTGCGCATTATCCAGGGCATCTCTGCCGGTGGCGAGTGGAGTTCGGCAGTGCTGATGTCTGTCGAGCACGCCCCCGTCGATAAGCGAGGGCTCTTTGGCTCCGGCCCGCAGGTCGGTGCTCCCGCCGGCCTGCTGCTGTCTTCGGCTGCTCTGGCTTTGATGAACATGATTGCGCCGGGCGATGCCTTTGTGGAGTGGGGCTGGAGAGTGCCGTTCCTGTTCTCCCTTGTCTTGATGCTGCTGGGTTGGTGGATTCGTACCGGTGTGGACGAATCCCCGGTGTACGCGGAGATGGCGCAGGATCGCTCCCACGAGGCGAAGAACCCGCTGGGCACGCTGTTTGCCAACCACTTCCCGCTGGTGATCACCGCTGCGCTCGCGTTCGCCGCGAACAGTGCGGTGGGCTACATGACCACCGGCGGTTACGTGCAGAGCTACGTGACCAACCCGGATGGCCTTGCCATCCCGCGCGGTGACATCCTGTGGGCCGTGACCGCATCGGCTGCGACCTGGATGATCAGTACCGCGTTCGCCGGCTGGCTGTCGGACTACCTGGGCCGCACCATCACGCTCACGATCGGTTTCGTGGTGCAGTTCATCGGCGTAGCTGTGCTGTTCCCATTGGTGGACACGGGCGAGATTGCGAAGATCTACGGCGCGCTGATCTTCCTGGCAGTGGGCATTGGTCTCTCGTACGGACAGGTAGCGGCGCTGTACGCCGAGTTCTTCCCGGCATCGGTGCGCGCCTCCGGAACGGCGATCAGCTACGCGCTCGGCGCGATCCTGGGCGGTGCCTTCGCCCCCACCATCGCAGCCCGCCTGTACGAGTCCACCGGCGGCAACCGTGCGATTACCATCTACCTGCTGGTGATGACAACGGTCGGCCTGTTCATTTCCATCATCATGCGCGAGCGCAAGGGCATCCCGCTCGGCCACGAATACGAGGACATTCAGTCCCAAGGTCATTTTGTGTGGCAGCCGCGCCCTGCTAGTCTGTAGCGGTCTCGGCGAGGGCTGACATTCCGCGAAAGAACGAAGCCGTTATCGACGCGATACGATCCTTATCCTGCGATCACTCGACGAGCACGTACCCGTTGAAGTGGTCGCGGTTTCGTTTTCTCGCGGCCCTTCTCATTCAGACAGAAGGAGCATCACCATGGCTATTACCCCGCCGATTGTGAAGGCTGAGCGCCGCGAAGAGTTTGGCAAGGGCGCTGCACGTCGCCTGCGCCGCGACGGCAAGATCCCGGGCGTTCTTTACGAAGCCGGCATCGAAAACACCCACTTTGCGGTTGACCGCATCGAGATCACCGCGCTGGTGCGCAACAACGGTACCAACGCAATTCTGGAGCTTGATGTCGACGGCACCAAGCTGCTCTCCATGGTCAAGCACATCGACCAGAACGTGCTCACCCTGGAGATCGACCACATCGACCTGCTGGGCATTAAGCGCGGCGAGAAGGTTGTCGTGTCCGTCCCGGTCATCACCGAGGGCGAGGCTGCTCCGGGCGCAGTGGTCCTGCAGGAGGCAACCGAGGTCGAGATCGAGATCGACGCGCTGAACATCCCGGACGAGATCTCCATCTCCATCGAGGGCAAGGAGATCGGCGACCAGATCTTCGCATCCGACATCACCCTGCCGGAAGGCGCAGAGCTCATCTCCGATCCGGAGACCCTGCTTGTCAACGTCACCTTCGAGCAGGTTGATGAGGAGCTCGAGGAAGCCGCTGCCGAGGCTGAGGAAGGCGGCGCAGAGGCTGGCGCCGATGCGGACGCAACCGTCGAGATCGCCGATGGCGGCGAGGGCGACGAGGGCGCTTCCGAGTAAGCATTTCGCTTATCGACGGCCGGCGGGAACGGTGTACAACCGTATCCCCCGGCCGTTTGCCGTTTTGGGGCTCAGCGCCACACGGCGGCGCGAAAGTTTTTAGTCCTGCGCGTCGAAGGTTTGCCGGTGCTGTTGAATATCGGCGAAGTTTGCCTCCACCCACGTCCGCAGCGAGACCATCGGTCCAACCAAGCCGCGGCCGAGCTCGGTGAGTTCATACTCGACGCGCGGCGGGGATTCGGCGTAGGACTGGCGCGCAACGATACCTTCACGCTCTAGGGCGCGAAGCTGTTCAGTAAGAACTTTGGCGCTGATGCCACCAACCTCGCCCCGCAGATCGCCAAATCGCTGAGGCCCATCTTGCAAGCTGTTGACCACGAGCACTGTCCACTTGTTCGCAATGGTCACCAGCGCGGATCGCGAAGGACAGGTGGCGAGCATGACATCCCAGAGCTGCTCACCGGCTTGTTTCTCAGACACGGGCCCAGTGTATCGCCGGGCCTTGACATTCAGTCCCTGGGCAGTAGTATCCGCCATTAGTTACATTTTGTAACTATCACCCTCTATGGCTCACCAAGGAGCAACCATGTCCTCTGCGCTAAACACCGTGAACACCTATTTCTCCAACCTCGCCGAGGGTCGCGTCCCCGAAGCGCTCGCTCTGCTCGCCGACGATGTCATCTGGCACCAGCCCGGCGCGAACAAATTCTCTGGCACGCACACAGGCCCCGGTGCAGTCGCCTCCATCCTTGGCCAAATGGCCGACGACACCAGCGGCACCTTTATCGTCGCGCCGACTGGCCCCGCGATGGTCAACGAGGACCACGTAACCGTGCCACTTTCCTTCAGCGGCACTAAGGGCAGCCAGTCGCTCGATCAGCCCGGCATTGACCTGCTCATTGTCCGCGACGGCAGGATTGCCGAGGTGTACCTGTTCTCTTCCGACCCCGACGCAGAGGACCGGTTCTGGGGCAACTAGTCGCCGATGCCTACACTGGCCGGCGTGAGTGACTCCCCCGTCTTGATCGTCGGCCTGGGTAATCCCGGCCCGCAGTACGCATCCACCCGCCACAACGCCGGCGTAGCGGTGATTGAGGAGTTGCTCGAGCGCGCCACCCCGATGGCTGCGCGACTCTCGGTGCACAAGCGTACAAACACCGAGGTCGCCGAGCTCGCGGCGGGCCGCCTCTCTCCCGGCCGCCAGGTCGTGCTCGCCCGCACCCGCGCATTCATGAACCTCTCGGGTGGCCCAGTCAAGGCGCTGCTCGATTACTTCCGCGTCCAACCCGCTGATCTATATGTGGTGTACGACGAATTGGATCTGGAACTCGGCGAGGTCAAGCTGCGTCTCGGCGGCGGCGATCATGGGCACAACGGCCTGAAGTCAGTGACCAAGTCGCTCGGCGGCAAGCCCTACAACAAGCTCGCGGTTGGTATCGGTCGCCCGCCCGGACGCATGGCACCGGCAGACTACGTGCTCAATCCATTCTCCGCGAAGGAGCAAGTCGATCTCTCAATCGCAGCCGCTGATGCCACCGACGAACTCCTCCGCGCCATAAACTGATCAGGCAGCGCCCCTGCCTCTGCCCCAGGCCCTCTACCTCTTCTCCCCATGCGTGCCAACCCCTCTACATCCAGTGTAGAGGGGTCCGTCTTTTGCGTATCCGCCACCTGGGCTTTTCGCCTTCGATGTGCCGACCCCTCTACAACCGTTGTAGAAGGGTCGGGTGAGGGAGGTGCGCGGCAACGCGTCTTTGGATTCCGTCGCCGCGATTAGGACTACCCTGGCTTCATGCGACTTGCCACGATCAGAATGAGCACAGCAAACGGTGACACCACCACCGCAGCGCGGATCGACGGCGACGGCACCGCGACCGCAATCAAGGGTTACGCCGATGTCGGTGCGCTGCTCCACGAGCCAGAGTGGGCACGCATTGCAGCGCACGCCGAAGGCGGGCGACTTGATTTCACCGAGCACGACCTCGCGCCCGTGATTCCCCGCCCGGGCAAGATCATCTGCGTCGGGTTGAACTACGCCAAGCACATCGACGAGATGGGGCACGACCGCCCCGACGTGCCCACCCTGTTTATCAAGTACCCGGAAGCATTGATCGGTGCCCGCGATGACGCGGAAATCCCCGAGTTCAACTCGGCCACGTTGGACTTTGAGGGGGAGTTGGCGGTGGTCGTCGGCAAGCATGCGCGCCATGTGCGCGAGGCCGACGCGGAGCGCTACATCGCGGGCTACACCGTGATCAACGATTACACGCAGCGCCACTTCCAGAAGCGGACCCAGCAGTGGCACCAGGGCAAGTCGCTGGAGAAGACAGCCGGGTTCGGCCCTTGGCTGGACACCGACTGGCGGCCGGGGCCGACGCTGACCACCACCGTCAACGGCGAGGTCATGCAGCACGCACCCACGGACGATCTAGTGTTCTCACCGGCGAAGCTGGTGGAGTTCATCTCGCACCTCTACCCGCTGGCGCCCGGCGACGTGATCGCCACCGGCACTCCGGACGG
Source organism: Corynebacterium glaucum (assembly GCF_002287505.1). Lineage (GTDB taxonomy): Bacteria > Actinomycetota > Actinomycetes > Mycobacteriales > Mycobacteriaceae > Corynebacterium > Corynebacterium glaucum. The sequence goes on along the minus strand of NZ_CP019688.1, from coordinate 828,071 downwards.
CGTGGGCCACGCGCGCGACCCGCGGCGCTACCTTGCCGACGGCGACACGGTCCGCGTGGAGATCGAGGGCCTAGGCCACATCCAGAACACCACGCGCGTGCTCCCGACGAGCTAGCGGTACTGCGAGGAGAGCATAGCCTGCAGGCGCACCTCGGCCTCGGCGATCATCTGCAGCGGGAACAGCAGGACAATGAACGGTGCCGAGCTGAGCATGACACCGCCAAACTTCTCCGTCGGGTGCATGTCCGGACCACCGATGAGCTGATCGAGGCCGTTCAGGAGGTTGCTCACCAGGGTGCTGTAGAGCCACATCGCGCTGCCGCCTTGCGGAACATCGTCGGCAGCAGCAGCGGCTGGGGCGAACGCGCCCGTTGCAAGCGCTGCGGAGGTTGCGGCGGCGACGGCGAGTTTCGAAAACTTCTTCATGACTTCCTCTCCGGTTCTCTTTCGTGTACCTACCTATTCCTTCGCCGACTCTGGCCCGGACGTTAACAACCGCTCGATCTCCCCCGCGGGCGCCTCCATGAGTTCCCCCCGATCAGCGCCCACGAGGCAGTAGTCGTTATCGCTGGTCATCGGCCGCAAATACGGGTACACCGGCGGCATGTCCGGGTGCTCCCGCGTGAACTCCGACTCCAACCCGCGCGCCCACCGCCCCGAAAACGCCCGGCTCAGCACACTTGCACGGTCACCCCGCAGCAGCTCACGGTTGCGCTCAGAGGTCCCAGCCTCGTCCGCCAGCAGGAAAGCAGTCCCGCACGACACAGCCACAGCACCGAGGGCAAGAAGCTTATCGACGTCACCTTTAACCCGCACTCCCCCAGCAGCGATCACCGGCAAACCCATCGGCACGATCTCGTCGAGCAGCTGCTCGAGGCTTCGCTCATCGGGGTCCTCGGTAACGGTCCAGGTACCGCGGTGCCCGCCTGCCAACGGACCCTGCACGATCAGCCCGTCGACGCCGTTTTCTTTCGCAGTTTGAGCGTCGCGCGGGTTGGTCACCGTTGCCCACGCCTCCGAACCGGCCTCATGCAGCTGATCGATCTGCGCGGAGGTGAAGCACCCGAACATCGACGCGACGATCGCGGGTGCGGCTTCGCACACCGCCGCGAACTTCGCTTCGAAGCCGTTGGTCAGGTCCACGTCGGGGACTGTGGTGTTGAGTGAGGTGGCGACAACGTGGGCGTCGTCAAGCAAGAGCTCTTCTTGAGGGAGGAAGAGGTTGGCTCCGAACGGTGCCTGGCACTCGGCAAGCCACTCGCGGGCTTGCGCTGGGGTGCACGAGCCGAGTGCGAGGAAGCCGAAGCTGACCGCGTTGACTAGGGCAGGAGTGGTGGGCCCGCCGGCCATGGGGGCTGCAAGGACGCGTGGGAGTTGCATGCCTCGCGAGTTTAATAGGCCTCGTCCTCGGTTGCCGACATCCACGGTTCAAGGCCGTGGCCGCAGCCGAACACGTAAAACCAGCTCCCAAGCGGCGGGATTCCGCCTTGGCCGAACGACTCCGTAGCGTAAGCCTGCAGCAGCGCGCCGTAATCCCTCAGTGTGCCAAGGTATTGATCCTCGAAATGCCGCGAGTCGACGACGCCATACAGCGCTCTGACTCGATGGCTGAGCTCTACCAACGCGTCGCGCAGCTGCAGGTGCGCGAGTGACGAGGTCTGGCAGGCATTCTGCGCATATCGAAGGTCGCGGTCGAGGCTTTCTAGAACAGTGAGCCGCGCGTGCAAATCGCCCTGTTCGAAGGCGGCGAGGATGCGGCAATCGGCGTGGATGCGAATCAATCGCCGAGCGGATCGCATGGCGGCGTTGACCTGGCGGCGTCGTTTGGAGCGCGGCATCGGGGCAATCTCGTTGCGCGCTTCCTGCCACTGCACCGTTACTCCCGCAGCGAGCGGTGTGCGAAGCTGCGCAACCATTCGGTCAATTTCAGGAATGAGCGAGGTCGCGTGCTGGTACAGCTCTTCGTCTCGACGCTCAGTGTGCGACGGGGATGTGTACCTGCCGCGCGTGTCCAATCTGCGGACCCGAACGTCGTCTACCAACGCCAGAATGGTGAAGAAAGCAGCGACGGCAATGATGACGGTAAGCCATGTCATGGAATCAGCCTGCCTATCTCCCGGAGCGAGGGAATGAAGCGGGTGAAGAACAGTCCAGTGCTCCTGTAGGTGACCTCGCAGCTGTCGCTGTGGAGATCAATTTGAGGTTTGCACTGGTGCCAGACACTGTATCGGGGAATGAATCCTTCAATGCCTGCTCCGGGGAGGAAGTCGCTGTGCCCCAACGACGGCGGCGAGAGTGTCAGCTCTTTGGGCCGGCTGAACGGTTCAAACTTCTTCGCAAACGCGAGGTCGTCGTCCAGCCGTTGCCGGGCCATTGGCCCAAGCTTGCCGACGAGGTGGGCGTACTCGTGGGTGAACGCGTTTGACCCCAGGCGCGTCCGTAGATGGAGGATCTGTGCCGCTACGTCGTGGGCACCGTAGGCCGTGGCTTCTGTAAACAGCTCCATGACCGCTTGAGCGCGAAGGTGCGGATCGCCCTGCTCCAATCCCAGCACGTAGGCGGCGTTTTGGGGTGCCACGCGGATCTGCTCGATCACGTCGCGGGCAGGTGGCTCCGTGGCGAACCGGTGTTTGAGCACTTCCCACTCCCGCCGTGCTTCAGCGGTAAGCAACGGAGAATTGGGAATGCGCTGCAGCATCGCATCGACATCGCGAATGCAGCGTTGTGCATTGAGATGTTGCTCGGCGCAGTACGCCGCATCGGCTTCAGCCTGAGCGCGCTTTTCCTCGCGGCCGGTGCGAGCGATGGCCACGATCAGACCCGCGAACATAAGCACCCCTACGAGGAACGTGAAGAGATTTGCCATTTTGCTCCTCTGAGTTCACCACCGCGATCGCTGCTACTTTCGGCGCGAATTGTAATTCTGCCTCAGGGTGACCGCGACAGATGCGGGCCAAGCTCGTCGGCTACTCCGTGACGCGGTGCTTGTCCAGGGAATACGCTGTCGTCCACGGCACGAGACCGTGGGTGCAGCCGAAGACGTAGAAGATGCTGCCGATGGGCGGGGGCTCAAACGGTGCGTCTGCTTTCATGCGCTTGAAGCACACGGGCCGCGCCCTTACGACTAGCGCCGCGTAGTCGCGCACCAGCGAGAGATAGTCGTCGAAGAAACGGGGCGATTCGACCGTGCCTTTCAACGCGCGGGCGCGATCCGCAATGGCGCGAAGCTCGTCGCGGATGCGCAGCTGTTCGAGGGTCAGTGTCGGGCACTTTGTGTCTGCGAAGCGAAGATCCCGGTCGAGCGTTGCCACGATGGCCAGGCGCGCGTCCGGGTTCCCCTGCTCCGCGGAAAGCAGCGTGGCGCAGTCCCGGTTAATGCGCATGAGACGCTGCGCGCAGCGCATTGCTGCTCGTACTTGATCATCGTGGTCATAGTTGGGAAGCGCGGGCAACTCGCTGCTCGCGATCGACCACTGCTGCGCGATGCCGGCTGCAAGGGGCGAGCGCAATTGCGCAACCAGCTGGTCGGTGTGCGGAATGGAGGCTAACGCTTGGCGGTAATATTCTTCGTTTCGCCACTCGGTCCTTCCGCCAGTTTTATAGGTGCCGAAGGTATCCAACGCGTAGTCCGAGTCCGCAACCCGGTGTTCGGACCGGCGCAACAGGAAATACACGTAGGCGAACAACAGGACAATGCATACGAGGACGATCGTGGCGAACATCAGCGCACGTCCTCCGCCGACGGCAAGAATCGGGTGAACAAGATGGCCTCGTTCTCGTAATTCACGCGGCTGTTTTCTCCGCCGATGTTGATGTGCGGTTCGCACTGACGCCACGCGCTGTAGCGGGGAATGAACCCGCCGAACCCCGCTCCCGGGACGAAGTCGCGGTGCCAAAGGGAGGGAGGCTTCACCTCAAACTTGGCTGATCTGGAGAACGCATCGATCCCGCGCAGCACCCGCATCTCGCGCTCCACCCAGCGCTGCGTGACCGGCCCAAGCAACGCGGCGATCTGGATGTACTCGTTCGTGAAGGTGGACGAGCCCACGTTGGCACGCAGTTGGTCCGATAAGAAGGCCGCATCACGCGCGCCATAGGCGTGCGCCTCCTCCCGAAGCTCGTTCACCGCCTGCACCCTCAGTTGCATGTCCCCCTGTTCGATGCCCTGCAGGTACATGGCGTTCTGGCGTGCATTGCGGATGCCATCACACACTTCGCGCGACTCCAGCTCGGAGTCGAGTCGACGTTTGAATGCCTCCCACTCGGCCCGCATTGCCCCCGCAACCAAGGGTGATGCCGCCAAGTGCGCAAGCGCAATGTCCACGTCGCGGGCCCAACTCTGGGCGAACGCTCGGTGATCCGCGGCATACTGCCGGTCGGTCTCGGCTTGGGTGCGCCGCTTGCGGAGTTCGGTCAGCAGAATTACCCCGAAGGAGATCGCGATGACAGCAACGACGAACCCAAAGAAGACTAACTCTGCAACCACGCCGATCCTCCGATCATCACCCGCGCCACAGTGCTATGCGGTCATCGTACGTTTGACGCCTACCGTGCGCTCGTTCACCGAGCGCACACGTTTCCTACACTGAGGGTCGTGCTCACATTCATCCGCGCGATGTTCCGCGCCCGCTCCAGCTCCCCCACCAAGACCGCGTCACCGCAGGATCTCGTAGCCGACCTCGCGGCTGACTGGCTGGTCGTCGGCCTCGGCAATCCCGGGGACAAGTACGCCGCAACCCGCCACAACGTCGGCTACATGGTGCTCGACGAACTCGGCGCGCAGCTTCAACCAGCGCGCGGATTCAAAGCGCTCGTCGACGTGCAGAACAACACGGCCTACGCCCGCTCCACCACCTACATGAACACCTCCGGCGAGGCCGTCGGTCCCCTCGCAACCAAACTCGGCATCCCACCGGAGCGCATCATCGTCATCCACGACGAACTCGACCTCCCCGCCGGCAAAGTCCGCGTCAAACTCGGCGGCAACGAGAACGGCCACAACGGGCTGAAGTCCATCACCGAAGCCCTCGGTACGCGCGACTACCTGCGGGTTCGCGTCGGCATCGGCCGCCCGCCCCAAAGCACGGCAGTCACCGATTGGGTCCTCGGTCCAGTCGAAGAGGACATCGAGGCCCAGCTCCAGCTCGCAGCGGAAGCTGTCCATTTGCTTATCGACGACTCATTGCAAGCCGCCCAGAACACCATCCACGCAAAGTCCTAGTCTTGTTACCATGTCGCTATGCCCTACCACGCCATGATCGACAGCAAGTTCCCTCCCGCGGACGGCCTCTACGAATCCGCGGAGACCTCCAGCAGTATTTCCCTGATGCTCTGCCACGGGTGGAGCATCGATGAGATCACCACGTGGGTTGAGGACGATGACGAGCCGATCTCCGACCCAGAGGCACTTGTCGAGGAGGTTCGAGAAGAGTATGCCCGCGTGATCCCGAAGGCGTCAGAGGACGCGCAGCGTATGGAGAATCTGCGGGAAGCGCTCGCGAAGCGCGATCTCTCCTTTTCATTCGACGAGGGATACGACAAGAAAGAAGCAGCCGAAGACGGCGCTGAGAAGGCCCAGGAAGCAGGCCACAAAGGCTACGCCTACTGCACCTCGCAGGACGTGGATACGGTGATCCACATCGGGGAGCTCTACTTCGGTTTCAGCTCGCTCGACAATCCGGGCTCGGAGTCGGACGCAGAAATCGGCCGAGAGGTCTTCGAAGCGCTAGAGGAAGTCGGGTTCTCCCCTAGCTGGAACGGCAAGCACACCGGTCGCATCGAGTGCACGGGGGTCGTGTTCGAGCTTCCGCTCGCGGACTAGTCCAGCTGCCCCGCCAGGTCGCTGAGCATCCGGTCGAGGTCGTTTTGCTTCTGCTCGCGTGGGGCAAAGGTGGCGTCCGACATGTCGTCGATAAGCGAAAGTGAAACCTGATTGCGGATGTCGAACATGGAGAAGTTGGAGACGATGACCCGCCAGTGCTCGACGGCGCGGATGCCGGTGTCGAAGCCGTAGCCGACGAAGCCGACCGGCTTGCCCAGCCATTCCGGGCCGAGCGAATCGAAGGCGTTTTTCATGGTGCCGGGCACCGAGCGGTTGTACTCGGGGGTGATGAAGACGTATCCGTCGCAGGCGTCGATGGCCTCAGACCAGCGGGTCACCGCTTCATCGTCGTACTGCTTGTTCGCCGCTCCGGGCGGCGTGGTGGACACGAGGTGGGGGACGTCGAAGTCCGCGAGGTCGATGAGCCGGTAGTCATGGTCGCCGCGGGCCTGCGCGCTCTCGAGCACCCAGTGGGCGATCTGCTCGCCGGCGCGGCCTTCACGGACGGAACCAAGGATGATGCCAATTGTTGCCATGCGGAGATAGTACCTAGAATCTGCTAGTTATGACCGCCACCCTCGCCGAAGCCGCTCGCCGTCGCACATTCGCCGTTATCGCCCACCCGGACGCCGGTAAGTCGACGCTGACAGAGGCTTTGGCGCTGCATGCGCACATGATTTCTGAGGCCGGCGCGGTGCACGGCAAGGCGGGCCGCAAGTCGACGGTGTCGGACTGGATGGAGATGGAAAAAGAACGCGGCATTTCGGTCGCGTCGTCCGCGCTGCAGTTCGAGTACGCACCCGAGTCTCACGAGGGCGAGCCGTTCGTGATCAACCTCGTGGACACCCCTGGCCACGCCGACTTCTCCGAGGACACGTACCGCGTGCTCTCGGCGGTCGACGCCGCGGTGATGCTCATCGACGCCGCAAAGGGCCTCGAGCCGCAGACGCTGAAGCTGTTCCGCGTGTGCAAGGCGCGCGGGTTGCCGATTGTCACCGTGATCAACAAGTGGGACCGCATCGGCCGCGAGCCGCTCGAGCTAGTCGACGAGATTGTTACCGAGATCGACCTGCAGCCCACGCCGCTGTACTGGCCAGTCGGCGACGCGGGCGACTTCCGCGGCCTCGCCCGTGTCAATGGCGACGGCGAGGTCGACCACTACGTCCACTTCGTGCGCACCGCGGGTGGTTCCACCATCGCGCCCGAGGAGCACTTTTCGCCCACTGAAGCGGCCGAAAAGGAAGGGGATGCCTGGGAGACAGCAGTTGAAGAAGCAGAGCTGCTCGCCGCAGACGGGGCCGTCCACGACCAGGCGCTGTTCGAGCAGTGCGTGACCTCGCCGATCATTTTCGCGTCCGCGATGCTCAACTTCGGCGTGCACCAGATCCTGGACACGCTGTGCGCCATCGCGCCGGCACCAGAGGGCCGTGAGGCGGATCCGGCGGCAGTCGAGGCGTCGACAAGCGCAATGGATGCGAACCGACCGCTGGACAGTGACTTTTCTGGGGTGGTGTTCAAAGTGCAGGCGGGTATGGACCGCAACCACCGCGACACCCTGGCGTTTATGCGAGTGGTCTCCGGCGAGTTCGACCGCGGCATGCAAGTCACGCACGCGCAGTCGGGCCGCAGCTTTTCGACGAAATACGCGCTGACCGTGTTCGGTCGCTCCCGCGACACAGTGGAGACGGCCTACCCGGGTGACATCATCGGCCTAGTCAACGCGGGCGCGCTTGCGCCGGGCGACACGATCTACGCCGGCAAGAAGGTGCAATTCCCGCCGATGCCGCAGTTCGCGCCGGAGCACTTCCGCACCCTGCGGGCGAAGAGCTTGGGCAAGTACAAGCAGTTCCGCAAGGGTCTTGACCAGCTCGACGCTGAGGGCGTGGTGCAGATTCTGCGCAACGACACCCGCGGTGATGCCGTGCCGGTCATGGCCGCGGTCGGCCCGATGCAGTTCGAGGTCATGCAGGCGCGCATGGAGCTGGAGTACAACGTGGAGACGGTCACGGAGGCAATCCCCTACTCCGTGGCACGCCGCACCGACGAGGCCTCGGCGCCGGAGCTGGGCCGCCAGCGCGGCGTGGAGATCTTCACCCGCTCCGATGGCGAGCTCATTGCCCTCTTCGGCGACAAGTGGAAGCTCGCGTTCGTGGAGAAGGAGCACCCCGAGCTGACCATGGAGCCGCTGGTCGCCGACTAGATGCCGCTCCGGCCGCCGCCGCGGAGTTCCGCGGAGGCTTAAATGTTGCACACTGTCTGCAACTTTGCATACACTGTGCAACATGTCTGAATTCCTCTACCGTCTAGGCAGCTGGTCATACAAAAAAGTCTGGCCGTTCTTAGTCGTCTGGCTCATCCTCTTGGGTGCCCTCGGTTTCGGCGCCGCGAACTTTGCAACATCCCCCAGCCCCACATTTTCCATGCCTGACATGGACTCCACTGTCACGCAGGAGGAGATGAATGAGCGCTTCGGCACCGACGAAGACGCTATGAGCGTGCCTTCCGGCACCATCGTGATCAAGGCGCCGGAGGGCACAACGCTGAAGGACCCAGAGGTGATGGCCGAGGTTGATGCGATGCTCGACGAGCTCAAGGCCACCGGCGATTTCCGTGAACCCGAGGCGATTGTCAACCCGGTGCTCGCCGCCGGTGGGATGGCTCAACAAATGGGCGAGGCCAAGGCTGCCCAGGGCATGCCGCAAGAGCAGATCGAGGCGGACCTCGCGGCGCTGTCGCCGCTGAGCCCGGACGAAACTACCGGCACCGTCAGTGTCACATTCACCGATGACACCGTAATGGACATTCCGGCGGAGACGCTCGACGAGGTGGAGAGCATCCTCGAACGCTACGACAACACTGACCTCACGGTGAAGTACAACGGCAACGCATTCACCAGCGCAGTAGAGATGGACGGCACCTCCGAACTGATCGGCTTGGCCGTCGCTGCACTTGTTCTGTTGGTGACATTCGGTTCCCTCGTCGCGGCCGGCCTGCCACTGATCAGTGCCGTTATCGGTGTCGGCGTGGGTATCCTCGGCATCCAACTGGGCACCCTGTTCACGGATTCGATTTCTGACATGACGCCGATGCTCGCATCCATGATCGGTCTTGCAGTGGGCATCGACTACTCCCTGTTCATCGTGGCGCGCTTCCGGAACGAGCTGATCTCCTCGTCTGGCCTCAATGACCTAACGCCGAAGGAGCTGGCGCAGGAACTGAAGAAGATGGACAAGGCTAAGCGCGCGCACGCGATGGGCTTGGCGCTGGGCACCGCTGGCGGATCTGTCGTCTTCGCAGGCACGACCGTGTTAATCGCGCTTGCTGCTCTGTCAATTATCCGTATCCCGTTCCTCACCACCATGGCGCTCGCCGCAGCTGCGACTGTCGCCATAGCGGTGCTGGTGGCTTTGACGTTCCTGCCGTCATTGCTCGGCCTGCTGGGCACCCGCGCATTCGCGATCCGCATCCCCGGCCCGAAGGTGCCGGACCCGGAGGACGAGAAACCGACCATGGGCCTTCTGTGGGCGCGCCAGATCCGCTCCCGCCCCTGGCTCAACCTCATCGCAGGGGTGGTACTGCTCGGCATCCTCGCCATCCCCGCCGCCAACCTGCGCCTGGCCATGCCGACGGACGGCACCGCGAAGCTCGGCTCCCCGCAGCGCGAAGCCTATGAGCTTATCGACGACGCCTTCGGCCCCGGCCGCAACGCCCCCATGATCGCCTATGTGGATACCGCCAACGTCGCGGAGCAGGACCGAATGGGCGCCTACCAGTCGCTACTGCAGGACTTTGCTGGCACTGAAGGCGTGGTCAACGCCCAGATCGTGCAGACCACCGACAACCTCGACGCTGCCCAGGTACTGATCACCCCGGACTCTGGTGCCACCGACCAGGCCACCACCGACACCCTGGAACGCCTGCGCGAGTTCAAGCAGCCGTTCGAGGACGAAACCGGCGCCACGTTCGGCATCACCGGCATCACGCTGATCTTCGACGACATCTCGCAGATGCTCTCCGACGTGCTCGTGCCTTACATCGCCATCGTGCTGGGACTTGCGTTCATCGTGCTCATGCTGGTGTTCCGTTCCATTTGGGTGCCGCTGATCGCCGCGCTCGGCTTCGGTCTGTCCATGGCGGCGACCTTCGGCGTGACCGTGGCCATCTTCCAGGAGGGCATGTTCGGACTCATTGAGGATCCGCAGCCGTTGCTATCCTTCCTGCCCATCATGCTCATAGGCCTCACCTTCGGTCTGGCCATGGACTACCAGGTGTTCCTGGTCACCCGTATGCGCGAGGGCTACGTCTCCCGAGGCAAGACCGCTGGCAACGCCGTTGCCAACGGCTACAAGCACGGTGCTCGCGTGGTCACCGCGGCCGCGCTAATCATGATCTCGGTGTTTGCGGCGTTCGTGCTCATCGACGAACCGTTCATTAAGGCCATGGGCTTCGCGCTCGCCGCAGGTGTGCTTATCGACGCCTTCGTGGTCCGCATGACCCTGATTCCGGCGGCGATGTACCTGCTCGGCGACCGCGCCTGGAAGATCCCGCGCTGGTTGGACAAAGCGCTGCCGAACCTGGATATCGAGGGCGAGAAGCTCCACCGCGTGTACTCGCAGGAACAGCAGCCGGTTAGGGTATAGGTCATGAGCCTGCGCGAAGAGAAGAAGGCTGCGACCCGCTGCGCCATCTCGGAGGCGGCTGCGACACTGCTGATCGAGGAGGGTACGGACGCGGTCACCGTCGCGCGGGTGTCCGAGCGCGCGGGTGTGTCCGCGCGCACGTTTCACAACTACTTCGCGGACATTGACGAGGCGCTCGTGGAGTTCCTGCGCAAGGTATTTGTCACCATTGCTGACCAGCTCGCCGCGATGCCCGCGGAATTTTCCGCAGCGGAAGCGATGGAAGCCATCTTGATCGACGCACTCAACGAAGACGGCTTCGAGCTCTATTCCGCCTCCACGCTGGTGCTCATCGGTGACCGCACCCGCTCCGAATCCAAGGCTCCCCCGAAGGAGGAGGCCATGAACGAGCTGGCCGAGCCGCTGGTTACCAGTATGCGCGGGCGCATCCCTGGCGCCACACGTTTCGACGCCGAGGTGCTGCTCAGCGCGTACGGTGTCGCGGGCGCCACAGCAGTCAAGACATACCTTGCGCTCCCGCAGCCACGGGACCCTGACGAAGGGTGCGCCCTCGTGCGGCGGGCATTCGAGGTGCTTCGCGACGTGCGCTAGCGCCGCTTGACGTTCCCTTTTCCTTGCAGAGCGCGGGCTATGGGCCGCATGCCCGACAGCGGCATCCGCTGAGATTGAAAGGACACCTCCTGTGGGTTTTTGGCTAACTGAACTCCAAACGCTTGAAGCGTTGCTCGGCGAGATTGAAAGCAACCCAGACGCGCTAGAGAACCTCCGTCGAGTGGATCAGACCCTGTCGCCGGGCAATACCGCGCCGTGGGCGATCAATGAGGTGGTGACCGTCAGTTTGCACCGGATGTTTTTGTACCCCACACCGAAGGAGTTCGATCAGCAACGCTCCGCTGACGAAGTTTCTCGACGGCGCGAGCAGGTGCTCGACGCTCTGCGCCAAATTGGCGGCGATGCAGCCACGGTAGCTGCATCGATCGTCGAGAAGCTGAGCACGGGGGAAACGCCGATCAGCACCCCCGCATTCTGGGACGCGTACTTCGACTTGCTCGAGTCTCCGTCGGAATTCCGCGTAGAGCCGGTGGACAACAATCGTGAGCTTGGAAACAAGTTTGGCGACACTAGTTGGTACTCTATTGAACTTTTGCTCAGAGAACGCAAAATTAAGCAAGCATGCGAGACGGCCCGGCGCCAGTACAAACGTGACGACGCACGTAAGCGCAAGCTGTCCTCGTGGGAAGACGATATCTATCGACGCGTGCTGCGGGAAGCGGAGACTGTAGAGCGGCTTGAAGAGAGGGCGAGACGTAATGCCGCGTTGCTGAAGATCGCGGAGCTTGAAGAGACGCTGCGCGAGCTGCACGAGCGGGTCATCGACTCCCCCACCGCAACAGAACTCAAAGGGCAATTGCCTGAGCTGCGCCGGCACGCCTCATACTTGTCAGCCTCGCCGCACAGCTCGGAACTGGTGAACCTGCAATTACTTGAAGACGTCAGGTTTCAGATCTCGGCTGGGTACTACGCACTCTGCAGTGCCCTTGCCATATGCATGATCATTCGCGCGATCACTGAACTTGGAGCTGAAGATCAACCGCGCGGAGGAGTCTACGGCCTCATTCCCGCAATCGCTGGAGTCCTCGTGGCCTTCGGCTTTGCACGCATGTTGCAACAACGAACCCCGCACGCGTGGGCGTGGGCACCTCTGGCGTTCATCGGCAGCACCACACTCATGTATGTCTCGTTCGGCGAGTGGTGGCTGGTCTTAGTTGCGACAGTCATCTTCTTCCTCGGGCTACTGCTCATGGAGCGGCCGCAGGCCCGACTGAGGGAATGGGAAAGGTGGAACGACTTCGTCCATCAATCATTGCGGCTTACCGGGGAGGACAACGGCGGCGGCATCCACACTGTCGTGGCGATTGAGGATTCCTACCCGTGGATTGTCACCGTTGAACCGCTTGAGGGAGCACCGGAGCCGTTCTCCCGGATCACCGAAGAACTCGAACCGGAATTTGGGATCGGCGACTACGTCATCCTCACCAGAGGGGGCTCGGTCCATGCCTGGTCGCACCCGTTGAAGTTCGTACCAAAACGCACTTACCCCGGCCAGAACAGAACGCCGCAGGCATTGCCGCCGAAGCGGGCGTGATCGGGCTACGGGGTGAACCTGCGGGCGTGTGGTCCGAGTACCTCTTGTGCCATCGCTGCAAAGTCCTTAGGGCTAAGTTTGCCCGCACCTGCCGGAAGTGAGCCGAGGTACGGCACCCCGGTCACGCGTGGCAGCTCTTCAACATTGAGCGCGGTGGCCAGGTCGGGCTCAGCGGGCATTGCCCCGCCGACCAACCCCAGAACATCCAGCCCTCGCTGACGGGCATGCACACACGTAAGCTCCGCGAGGTTCAAGCTGCCCAACCCCAGCGAGGTCACCACCACTAGCGGTGCGTCGAGCTCCACGGCGACGTCGGCAAGCGAGTAATCATCCCCGATGCGTACCAGCAGACCACCGGCTCCTTCAACGAGCACCGTGCGATCGGGTGCATCGAGATCTCGCACCCACTGAACGACTTCCCTTAACGACGGTGCCTGCTCCCCTGCTCGGCGCGCTGCAAGGTTCGGTGCCAGGGGCTCGGGGAAACCCCATCCCTGCACAGTAGGCAACCCGGTTAGCCTGGTCACGGTGGCAGCATCGCCTGGATCGGTCGTGGTGCCGGTTTGCACGGGTTTCGCCGCGATGACGTTGTAGCCAGCCTGGTCGATGACGTTGGCCAGCGCCGCAGTGGCAATGGTTTTTCCCACATCGGTGTTCGTTCCGGTGACGCAGATGATCATGCTTCAACCCTTCCCGCTGCGTCCACCGCTGCCGCGATGCCGCCACAAATCTTCGCTACTTCATCCTCGGTACAGATATACGGCGGCATGGTGTAAATCAGCCGCCCAAAAGGACGGATCCACACGCCCCGTGCCATCGCGGCCTCGGTGGTTTCGCGCATCGGCACGTCACGGTCCATTTCAACAACGCCGATCGCCCCGAGCACACGAACATCGGCAACCCCCGGCGCACCGCGCAGCTGCCCCAGCCCCCGCTCGAGACCCCGCTCGATCGCCGCTACCTGCTGCTCCCACTCGCCCTCTGCAATCATCGCGAGCGACTCTGCCGCCACCGCGCACGCGAGCGGGTTCGCCATGAATGTCGGACCATGCATGAGCGCTCGGGGCTGCATCCCCGCCGCAATCCTCTCCGTAGCCAGGGTTGCAGCCTGCGTGGTGAACCCGCCGGTCAGCGCCTTGCCCACGCATAAAATATCGGGCACAACCCCATTCGACACCGTGGTGAACAATTTCCCAGTGCGTCCGAAACCGGTCGCGATTTCATCGGCGATGAGCGGCAACCCGGCGCCGTCGCAAAGCTCGCGAAGCCCCTGCACGAGCTCGGGGTCGTGGAACCGCATGCCACCTGCGCCCTGCACGACCGGTTCGATGATCACCGCCGCGATTTCGTCGGTGATCAGCGATGCGAACTCCTCAAGGTAGGAGCTTCGCTTGCTTGTCGACGCCCCCGTGACCGGCGGCGCCGGCGCGAACACCTGTGATTGCAGCGCCGAGCCCCAAAACGCGTGCATGCCACCGTTGGGATCGCACACGCTCATGGTGGCGAACGTGTCGCCGTGATAGCCCGAGCGCCAGGTGAGGAACTTCGTGCGTTCCGGATGACCGGTGCCGCGCGCGTATTGAAGCGCCATCTTCATCGCAACTTCGACCGCGACCGATCCAGAATCGGAATAGAAGACTTGGTTGAAGTGACCGCCGGTGAGCTTGAGCAGCTGCTGCGTGAGCCGGGCTGCAGGTGCGTGGGTGAGCCCGCCGAACATCACGTGGCTCATTCGGTCGATCTGCGCCTTCGCCGCGTCGACCAGGCGAGGGTGGCCATGCCCGTGGATGGCGGCCCACCAGGAACTCATGGCGTCGATAAGCGTGCGTCCATCTTCGAGCGTGAGGTACGCACCACCCGTTGATGCGACGGGGTAGGTGAAAAGTCCTGGCTCGGCGTAAGGGTGCCAGATGTGCGCCGCATCGATCGCGGCAATTTGCTCCGGTGCAATTTGCTGGCCCACCTCTGCTCCCTTCATGACGTCCCTTTGAACAGTGTTCAGAATTTTGCCGAATTCGACCCTAGCAGTCTAAAGCTGCGTGCATACTGCTCTTTGTGACTCAACTTGAACACCGTTCAACCGCTCGTGCCCGCACCCCTTCCAAAGGCCCTGTTGTCGCTGCACTTGCTGGCGTGGAAGCCTGGGAGCGCTTCAGCTTTTACGGGATGCAGGCCATCCTGGTCTATTACCTCTACCGCGAGCTGGGGATGGCAGAAACGCAGGCCACCGCACTTGTCGGCGCGTACGGTGCGTGCCTGTATCTCTTCGCCTACGTCGGCGGGTGGTTCGGCGATCGAGTCTTCGGGCCCGAGCGCACGCTGCTCACCGGTTGCGGTTTGTTGGTTGCCGGGCACCTTTGCCTGGCGTTCATCCCCGGGTACGCCGGCCTTGCCGCGGGCCTGCTTGCGATTGCGCTTGGCTCGGGGCTGCTAAAAACCGCCGCGATCACCTTGCTGGGACTTGCATTTCCGGACCGTGCTGGCTCGCGGGATGCGGCGTTTCAGATCTTTTACCTGGGAATTAATGTGGGCGCGCTCTTCGGACCACTTTTGACCGGGTGGTTGGCGCAGCAGTACGGCTTCCATGTTGGTTTCGGCGCCGCTGCGGTGCTCATGGTTGCCGGAGCCGTGATGTACCTCGCCTTGCGTCCAAAGGTGCTCGCTGTCCTCGGCCAGGAAGCAATCGGGCGCCCGGCGCAGCCGATTGCTTCGAAACGCGCCGCTTCGATCGTCGCCGCTGGAACTGCCTTTGTCGCGCTCATTTTGGCCCTGTTGGCCACGGATGTCCTCCAGCCCGACGGGCTCGTGATGGGTCTGCTTGCTCTCACTGTGCTCGCGGCAGTCGGTCTGTTTGTGCAGGCACTGACCTCCCCGGAGACCACAAAGGAGGAGCGCTCCAAGGTGCTTTCGTATATCCCGCTATTCATCTGCTCCACTGCGTACTGGGGTCTCTTCGCTCAAACCGCAGGTGTCTTCGCGGTTTACTCAGATCAACGCCTTGATCGCACCATTGGCGATTTCACCATCCCGGCGCCGTGGACGCAGTCTCTCAACCCGTTCTACATCCTGGTGTTCTCACTGCCCATCGCGTTTGCGATGGCCCGGTTCGCGCCGAGACGTCATGTCGTCATGGGCGGTGGGCTCGCGCTCGCCGGGGCTGGGATGTTCCTTTTGCTGCCGTTTGTGGGCGGCGGTGAAGCCAGCACACCCTTCCTCGCGCTTGCCGGCTGCGTGCTGTGCATGTCGCTCGGCGAACTGTTCATCGGCCCTGTCGGCATGTCCTCTACTGGAGCGCACGCTCCGGCGGCGTTCCGAACGAGGTTCGCGGCCTTGTACTTCCTCACCATGGCAATCGGCACATCGCTCGCAGGTACCGCATCGGTGCTCTACGATTCAACGAACCCGTCATCCGAGCGCGCCTACCTGCTCGTTGTCGGTCTAGTTCCGGTTGTTATCGGGCTCACCGTTGCGCTGCGCGGAGCACGCGTTGTGGCCCGCGCGGAGAAGTGATCATCCTAGCCAGAGGCGGCGACGCCGATCCAGAATTCGACGGAGGTCGCGGACCCGGCGCGGGTCGAATTCTGTGGCGTTAATTATGCGCTCGGGCGCATCCTCGGTCGTCTTGAGAGCCAACTCCATCACGCGTTCCGCAGCTCTTTGTGGTAGCCCAATCTCTGCACAAAATGCACGGAAGATTTTCGCGCTGATGTTGTCGTTTCTCCCTTGTAGCTCCAGAGCCATCGTCGTATCGCCATACGGGACAGTCGAGGGAATGTCGTAGATCGGCGCGGGTTCCGCTGCTCCGTTGTGCCAGATCAACGAGACATTCTTCGCGTGAAGATCGCCGTTGCCGGTAAGCCAAGCCAAAGCAACCTGGAATGCAACGGAGCGCGCAGTGAGCACAGGCGACGCACTCACCGATTTCAATGCCTCAACGACATCTTCCATGGGCGGGTCATACTTCGCACTCGGGTAAAGACCCATGATCTGCGCAGCATCCTCCATGTGGAGGCGTCGTTTTCCCTCCCGGTCAAAGCGAGTGACTAGCAAACCGGGGCGCCCATGCACGTCATGGAGCAGTTGCGTTTCGGCTAGTGGAAACCCTGTCCCGCGTGCAATGTCGAAGCACGCGGCCTCATTCTCAACGAGTTTCGGAAACTCTGGCGGGGAGACCTTAAGTATGAACTCATTTCCGGCTCCCGCCACCGGTGCCGCAATGATGCGCGCCGAGGCCTTATCCTGCACACCCGGAACCGCCACCGGATCAGGGATACCGGAGTCGGACAGGGCTTTGCTGAAGTCCAATTCGCCGCCCAGGTCAATCATCGCTGGCGCACCAATGGGCTCTTCCCCGTGAGGTATAACCTGGACGTCGCCGATCGTGTCTGCGCCAACGGCGATCAGCAGCGCCAGTTCGTCGTCAAGCGAAGCTTTCACCTGCCGTTTGAGGGCAGATAGCCTCCTTCCCTCAGGAAGCAGGTTGGTGAAAAACGCCGGAAGCGCTCCCGCCACGCCGATGTAGGGTCCACCGTCGAGAGGCAACGTTGTCGCAACAGGGCTCTTGGCGGATTCGAGATACCGAAATTCAACAATGCCCCCCTCGGATTTTGCGAGGTGGCCGACGAGCTCCTCATTCCGATAGACATCGGCTGCAATCACAATAGGACTCCCCGGTGGATGACGGGCTCGAGATCAAATCCAAGAGTTGTAAGCACCGCGATCACCTTGCCGATCTCGGCTGAAGGTTTGCCTTTTTCCATTTCTCGTACAAACCGGTCTGAGACACCTGAGAGGTCGGCAAGGTCTTGTTGCGTCAGGCCCTTATCTTTGCGGTTTATTCGGACGAACTCACCCAGCTCCGTCACATCCATATCGAGCCACTCACTTCCATCGGAACGCTCACTCCGTTTAGGCAAGCCTGCGTCGCAGTATAGCTATAAACCGCTAAAAAACAGAGCGTTCGTTCCGATCCGGGCTGGTTCCGTGAGGAACATTAACTTGTTCGCACAAAAACGGAATGCTCGCTCCGTCTACGGCGTAAGTGCGCCGCCGGTGACTGCCAGCGTCTCCCCCGATACGTAGGACGCATCCTCGGAGGCGAGGAACACGTACGCCCCGGCGAGCTCCGCCGGCTGGCCCGGACGACCCATGTCGGAGCCCTTGCCGAAGTTGTCCACCACTTCCTCCGGCTGACCCTCGGCCGGCTGGATCACGGTCCAGATCGGTCCCGGTGCCACCGCGTTGACGCGAATGCCCTTCGACGGAAGCAGCTCACCGGACAGTCCCTTGGCGAAGTTGTTGAAGGCCGCCTTGGTCATTGCGTAATCCAGCAGTTCCTTCGACGGGTCGTACGCCTGGATCGAGGTGGAGAAGATAATCGACGATCCCGGCGGCATGTGCGGCACCGCCGCTTTGGTCACGCGGAATGCGGAGTAGATGTTGGTCTTCATCGTGGCGTCGAAATCCTCGTCGGAAATCTCGAGCACGCCGTCGTTCCACACCTGGCGCGACGCGTTGTTCACCAAGATGTCCAGCCCGCCAAGCTCGTCGACGGCCTTCTGCACCGTCTCCTCGCACACGGAGAGCTCGCGCAGGTCGCCCGGAATGCCGACGGCTTTCTGGCCGGCATCCTCGATGGCGGAAAGAATGCGCTCGGCGTCTTCCTGCTCTTCCGGCAGGTACGCGATGGCCACGTCAGCGCCTTCGCGGGCAAACGCAATTGCAGTGGCGGCACCAATGCCGGAGTCGCCGCCGGTGATCAGTGCTCGGCGACCCTGGAGCTTGCCAGAGCCCTTATAAGTGCTCTGGCCAAGGTCCGGCTCCGTGGTCATTTTCACATCGAGACCGGGATCCTTCTGGCGGTCTTCCTTGTCGAATTCGGAGGGGTACTTGGTACGGGGATCAATAAGTGCCATAGCGGCCAGGCTACTCGCGTTCTTCATCTTGGCGTCGGGCCTGAATTTCGGCCACTGTCTTGTCCGCCCACGCCAGCGTCTGCAGCCGCCACTTGGCCGCATCGTTGGAACGCGGCGGGGCCTGGATGAGGTGCCCAGAATCGAGCCCGGCCTGGAGCTCCTTCGCGCGCAAGATCTCTGCGTCGATCTTGACCCCCTCGAGCAGCACGATGTTCATCACCCACAGCAGGCCGAGCACAGCCAAGACGGTACCGAACGCACCGTACGGCGAACGCACACCGATCGCGGAGAGGTACCAGCTGAACAGGCTCCAGATGGTTGCGATGACGATTAGAGCGAGCGTCGAACCAACGGTGAGCAACCGGAACCGCCCGGGTTTGACGTTTGGAGCGAGGAAGTACAGCACCGAAATCAGCGCGATTGCAGCGACAATGATGACAGGCACGCGCGCGTACGCCCACACCGGGAGGAAGATCGAGGTGAGGTACTCCAGCGTGTCCTCGAGCTTGAGAGGCGCGGCGAGCGGCCCAAGGACGGCGGTGACGATGGACTCGGTGAGGAACATGCCCATAAGGATCAGCACTGCCCCAACAACCATCACCAGCGTGATCAACCACATGGTCAGCCACGTGATCACGATGTTGCGGCCCTCCGTACGCCCGTAGATCAGGTTCGCGTTTCGCGAGAACGAGCGCACGTACGCGGACGCCGACAACAGCGAAATGATCACCGAGATAGTCAGCGCAATCGTGGACTGCGCCGGCGTACCGATGATGTTCAGCACAAGTTCCAGTGCCTGGTCCTGCAGCTCGGCCGGGACATACTCCTTGACCAAGCCCGTCATCAACGACTCTGCTGCTGCCTCATCACGCGGCAGCAACAAAGTGATGATGGAGTACGCCGCCAACAGCATCGGCGCCAGCGAAAGCACCGAGTAATACGTCAGCGTCGCCCCGCGGTCCACCATCGCGTCGGTGCCCCAGTCGATCAGGCAGCGCTTCAGCACCAACTTCCACCCCGGCTTCGTAAGCCGGTTGCCGCGCCGCAGCGGCTCCTCCTCGCGCGGCTGCGCCACGCGCAGCTCCCCCGTTCCATACGGCAGGATCATTTGCGCACGGTGGGAGGTTCCCTGAGCAAGCTCGTGCTTATCGACGTCCTGCGTCATCCCCGCTTCACCTTCTTCAGGGCCTTGCCCTTCGCAAGTTCGTCGACAAGCTTGTCCATCATGCGGATCTTGCGCATCAGCGGGTCGTCGACCTCTTGGACCTTGACCCCGCAGACGCTGCCGGTGATGAGCTCGGTGCTGGCGGGCAGCTCCGCGGTGTGGTCGAAGAACTCGCGGAGCGTCTGCTCCCCTGCCGCCGCGAGCTGATCCGGGTCCAGCCCTGTGAACCACCCGAGCACGTCATCGAGCTCGCCGCGGGTGCGGTCTTTGCGCTCAACTTTGGCCACGTAGTTGTTGTAAATGTCGCCGAATGGGTAGGCGAAGACGCGCTCGAGCTTCGGGTCAGTCATGCTTCGAACGCTACACTTTCGGCCATGGGTTTTATGGACCGTGTGCGGGACGTTTTCGGCGGCGGCGATACTGCGTCGGGCCTTGTCGAGTTGCCTAGGCGGTATGAGCGCGTCGTCGTTAAGCAACTGCTCGTGCACACTGCGAACCTGTCCCCTGACACCGACGAGAAGCTGGTGATTATCACGACGACCCCGGAGGCGCTGGAGGAGCTACGTGCCCTTCGCGGGCCCCTGCAGCTTGCCGCCGAGGGCCAGCGCCCGGTGACCTTTGTGCCTTCGAACGCGGCGTCCGCTCCGGTACTGGACCCGAACCACGGGTGGATCATTCCTGTCTCCCCCGCCACCGCTGCGGAGCTGCAAGCGCTCCCCGCGGGGCCGGGCGAGCACGAGCTGACCACGATTCACGTGGGGCTCGTGCTGCAGTAGCTGCCGCGGGTCCGCGGCTTAGACCAGGCCGATCCAGTTCCAGTAGGTCGCCGACAGCAGCAGGATCAGCAGGTAGCCGACCACCGTCAGCGGAATACCGGTGCGCAGGAACTGCTGCGGGGTGAAGGCGCCAGTACCGTACGCCAGCATGTTCTGCGGCGCGGAAACCGGAAGCAGGAAGCCGAAGCAGATCACGAACTGCTGGATGATCACGAAGCCCAGGCCGCCGTTCGGCGCGTCCAGGGTCGCGGCGAGCGCAATGAACACCGGGATCAGCGCGGATGCCAGCGAGGTCGCCGAGGCGAAGCCGAGGTGGATGATGATGTTGAACAGCGACACAATCGCAATCGTCGCCAGCATTGGCATCCCCGCCAGGCCCAGCGCACCGAACGTCACCTCGGAGAGCCAGGTCGCCGCACCGGTGTTCAGGAGGAACGTGCCCAGTGAGATACCGGCAGCGAACACGACCAGCGTGCCCCAGTTGATCTTCTCTTGCGCATACTTCCAGGTCATCACGCCGATCCCCGGCATCAGCATGATGCCCACGGCAACGATAGTGATCACCGCCGAGCTAATCGGGTGCAGCACATCTTCAGTCGCCCAAAACAGCAACAGGGCCACAGCGATTGCGGTCAGTCGCTTCTCGGCACCAGTCATCGGGCCCATCTCCGAAATTTGCTTTTCGACGAGCTCTTTACCGCCAGTAATCGAATCCGTTTCCGCCTTAATCGCCCACCGCATAATGAAGTAGAGGGCAATCGACATGATGATGGACCACGGTGCCGCCCACATGAGCCATTGTCCCCAAGAGACGGATTGGCCCATCTGGTCTTCGATGAAACCGATGGCGACAAGGTTCTGCGCCGCGGCAGTTTTAATGCCGACATTCCAGATCGAGACCGCCTGCGTTGCAGTGATTACCAGCAGCGCGCCGAGTTTCGAGTCCGTGGGCAGGCCGAACGCGGCGACCATACCGATGAGGATCGGTACGACGGCGCCGGCGCGCGCGGTTGCCGACGGCACGAAGAACGCGAGCACAATCGAGATCACGATCGCGCCGATGACGATGTTCGAGACTTTCTCGCCCGAGACTTTGAGGATGTAAAGCGCTAGGCGACGGTGCAACCCGGTCGCCTGCATCGCGGTGGCAAGCGCAAGGGCCGCGGCCACCAGCGCCACTGCCGACGACGAGAATCCCGTCATTGCGGTAGACAGCGCCGTCTTCGATCCCACTAATTGCCCCGGGTTCTCCGGGTCGGGTGCGAACGTCAGCAAAATCGAGATGAGGCCCACGATCATCACCGCACTGACGGGGTAAGACACCGCCTCCGAGACCCACATGATGACGGCGAATGCGAGCATTGCCAGTGCAATCTGGCCAGTGGCGTCGAGGCCGGGAATCGGGATGAGCAGCACCGCAATCAGGGCGACGAATGCGAGGACGAATGCGATGTTCTGACCGGTGGTGCGCGCC
The DNA here is from genome assembly GCF_002287505.1 of Corynebacterium glaucum. Taxonomy (GTDB): domain Bacteria; phylum Actinomycetota; class Actinomycetes; order Mycobacteriales; family Mycobacteriaceae; genus Corynebacterium; species Corynebacterium glaucum. Next base: position 806,134 of record NZ_CP019688.1, on the reverse strand, counting down.
TTCGGCGCTTTCGCCGCGGCGATTTGGCCGTCGGCCTTAGCGTCGGCATCTGGCACTCTGGCGCCACCGGCGCCGCCGTTGACTTTTGTAGTCACGGTGGTTCCTCCTCCATATTCAAATATTCAAGGTTCACCACCCACGTTAATAAGGTCTCAGACTCACTCCAATGTGATTTTCCTTTCAACTACACAAGTCAACAATGTGGATGTAGAAGGGTACGCAATCGCGCTCGAACCGACCTGCGGTTTTATACCCCCGGCACCCCGACCCTTCTACAATCTCGCAGATGATTTCGCGCCTGGATTCGCACTTGGATGGCAGACGCATTCCCCGACCTCGCGTTCGCGGCCGAAGCTAGGCCCGGCCACGAGACCACGCTGTCCAGAGCTGCGCGTAGCGGCCGCCGAGGTCGAGGAGTTCAGCGTGGGTGCCGCGCTCGACGACCTCGCCGGCGTCCATCACGAGGATGAGGTCTGCTTCCGCCGCCTGGTCCAAGCGGTGCGCGATGACCACCGAGGACCGGCCCGAGGTAACCACTCGGGCTGCGTCTTCGAGTGCGCCTGCGCCGGCAGATCCGGCCTCGGCGGTGGCTTCGTCCATGAGCACGATCGCCGGGTCGAGCAGGTGGATGCGTGCGAGCGCGAGCTGCTGCGCCTGCACGGGTTCAAGGCGCATCCCGCGGCTGCCTACGATGGTGTTTAGGCCATCGGAAAGCGTTTCGAACCAGTCGGCGCCAACGTCGGCAAGTGCTTGCTCCAGCTCCGCATCCGTGGCGTTAGGTTTCGCAATAGTGAGGTCCTCGCGCAGAGTGCCGGAAAACACGTGCACTTCCTGGGAGACGAGCGCGAGGCGGGCGACGCGTTCGGAGTCGGAAAGGGCGGTGACCGGGGTGTCGTCGATAAGCACCAATCCCTCGTCGGGGACGCGCAAACCTGCAAGCAGTGCTGCGACCGTCGACTTACCCGCGCCGGATGCGCCGACGAGCGCGACCTTTTCGCCTGGCTGGAGATTGAAGTTGATGTCGCGCACAGCCCAGTCGTCGCCGTAGCGGAACCAGACGTCACGCAGCTCCGCGCGGCCGGCAGGCGCGGGGGCGCCGCAATCCGGCACCCGGGCGGGCGGGTTGTGCACCACTCCGACGATGCGTGCGAGCGAGGCGTAGCCGGAATTGACCGTGTCGAGGGTGTGGATGATGCCCATCATCGGCCGGCGGATGCGGATGATGATCATCATCGCGCCGGTGACCTGGCCGATGGTGAGCTGACCACCGCGCACGGCGAAATAGCTCATGACAAGGCCGGCGATGAGCATGCCGGCCTCGATGATCGTCATTTGCACCTGCGTCACCATCATCGTGCGTCGCGCGCGGTAGCCGTTTCCCACGACTCGCCACGACGATTCCCCGATGCGCTCCTGCGCGCGGTCCTCGCGCGAGAACGCGTGCAGCGTTTCCAGCCCGTGGATGGATTCGAGCATGCGCCGCGCGCGCTCGGCCATCGACGCGCGCTCGTTGGCGTAGCGCTCCGGCGCACTCTTCAGGTACTGGCGGAAGCTGAGGAAATACGCGGGGCCAGCCAGCAGCGGAATGACGGCGTAGTACGGGTCGAGGCCGATCAAGGCAATGGCGGTTGCGCCGAGCACAAAGATCGCGGAGGTGACATCGGGCAAGGTTTGAGAGATTGACGACGACAACTCGGCGACGTCATCGGTCGATCGCGACAGCAAATCCCCGGAACCGGCCTCCTCCACGCGGTGGGTAGGCAGGTGCAGGGCCGTGTCGACCATGTCCTCGCGCAGGTTGCCGATCGCGCGCTCCGCGACTGTGGACAGCAGGTAGAACCCGACGGCGTTGAGGCCTGCGCTGACCACCGCCGCGATGGACACGCCCGCTCCGATCCAAAGGATGCGCGTGACCATGTCTGCGCCACCCGCGAGCACGACGTCGACGACGCGGCCGAGCAGAATCGGCACCGCCATTGAGCCAAGTGCACCGATGGAGAGCACAACTACCGAGGCCCAGAAACGTCCACGTGCCTGCGGGATCCGGCTGAGTTGGCGGGAAACTTCCTGGCGGACTTCACTGCCTGTTGCTGTTGGGAAACGCATGCTATTCCGCCACCGCCTTCCACGCCGGCGAGGAGGAGTAAACCACGGTGGTCTTGCCGGCGCGCGCTTGCGCGACGTTCGCGGCGATGGCTTGTTCGGTCACGGAGTCAACCGCGGTAGTGGGATCCTGCAAAATGAGCACGTCTGGGTCGACGGCGATTGCACGGGCAAGGGCGACGCGCTGCCGCTGGCCGCCGGACAGACCCGCGCCGTTCTCCCCTACTTCGCGCTCTGCGGCGGCAAGGATGTCGCGGCCTGCGGCGACCACGAGTGCGGCGCGAGCGGCATCCGCGTCATCGGCAACGTTGCCCAGCACCGTGCCCTCAAACAAGTGCGCCGCGTGTGGGGCGACCAACACCTCAGTGCGGTCGACCTGGGCCAAATCCGCGGGTGGAGTGCGGTCGATGACTGTGAGGCCGGGTGGGAACTGTGGTGCGGGCAACGGGGCGTCGATAAGCGAAGGCTCTTGTAAAAGCCGGGTGATGCGGCGCGCGCTGGCCTGAGCTGGGGCGAGGCGCGCGGCGATGTGCTTGCCCAGGAAGGTCATTGGCGTGATGACGAACTGGGTGACACCGAGGATGGTGATGAGATCGCCGACGCTGATCACCCCGCGGGCGGCGAAGATCGCGGCCGCGATGGTGGCGGCGATGATGTAGAGGGTGCCGAGTGATTCGGTCGTCGCGTCGAGGCGGGCGTGCGACGCGTTGGCCCGGATGGTGGCGAGACGAGCGCGTATCGACGCTTCCTTGTACCTGCCGCTGACTACGTCCACCGCGCCGAGGCCTTTGATGATCCGCAGGCCTTCCACGACATCGGTGGCGGTGGCGGCGGCATCTGCGAGTGCTTTTTGGCGCTCGCCGGACCGTTTCTGGAGCGGTTTGCCTGCGGCAATAGTGCCAAATACGACGAGTGGGCCGCCGGCGAGGATCGCAATGCCGAGCGGCAGGTGGATTGAGCCGACAACGTATGCGACGTACGCGATGGTGAGCAGGTGGCCCACCGGGAAGACCATGAGGAAGACCGCTTCGGAGACGCGTTTGACGTCGGTGGATGCGATGGACAGCAGCTCACCTGGGGTGTAGCGGGTGGCGCCGCCAATGCCGCGCGGGTCGAGGATGCGCGCGGTGACTGCCATGCGCAGGTCATGGCCGACGGTGAGGACTGCTTTGGAGAGCCAGCTGCGACCGAACCATCCGCCAACTGCGCCGATGGCCATGACGATTGCGAGCAGGGCGATGTAGCGGGTTAGGCTGGCGAGGTCTTGCGTAGCGATGGCGGTGTCAATTGCGCGGCCGACGATCACGGGCGCGGACGCGTTGGTGACCATCATCGTGGTGATGCCGAGTGCCGCGGGCACCGAAAAGCGGGCCCGGGAGTTCAGGGTTTTCCAAAGCCAGCGGGGGTCGTCGGGGCGGGGCAAGGTGCTCACCGACCTAACCATATTCGACGTTGCCGACACGACCTTGGTTCCGTTGGCTTCCAAATGCCCGTTCGAAGCCGGCAGATGGCGTGTGGGGGTTGTTTCCTAGAGTTCGGGTCATGGAGGAGCAACGCATCATCGCCAGACTGCGCGAGTTCAGCGCAACGCAGCTTGACCAGGTAGCCAAGCCTGTGTCCATCGCGCGTGCGACAGACATTCCGGGTGACTATATTGCCCTGCTCGAGGTGCAAGACGATGAACTACAAGCCCAGATTGTTGGCACGCAGCCGTATCTGATCACCCTCCGCCTGACGGCGAAAGGAGTCAGTGCAAGCTGCACCTGCTCGGTGCGCGACGAGTGGTGCAAGCATGCGATCGCGGTCGCAGTCCACGCCGCCGAGCTCAAGCCGGGAGGGCACCCGCTACTCGACGCCGCGCTCGACAGGATGACCGCGGTCGAGCTCGTTCAGCTCGTCAACGCGTTGCGCGCGGAGCTCCCCCAGGTCGAACCAGTGCTCACCAGACTTGCCATGCCGCATTGGTTCGATCCCAATTATTCGGAAGCAGGCGGTGCGAAAGAGACCCACGCCGTTTTGCGCGAGCAATTCCTCGCCGAGCCGTCGATCGCAACTTTCGCCGCCTACCTCGACGCGCCGGAGCAAACCTACATCGAGACTATGATCACCCTCGCCGAACTGGGCCGAGACACTGACTACGCCACCTTCGAGCTCATGGCGGCGACAGAGTTCTCGCTCTACGAAGAGGGCCTGCTTACCATCGAAACCTCCAGCGTCGACTCCTTTGTTGCAGCCACCTGGGCGGTGGGCGTCGAGCTGCCCCGCGACCCAGTGACTGCGGTGCGGCGCCTCTTCGCTTACTTCCGCCTGTGGCTTACCCAAGCATCGTCCGAATTGCCGCCGCCGCGAACGCCCGATAGCGCCGCCCACGTTGCACTCCGGATCGCGCAGCTCCAGCTGTTGCTGATGCAGGTCGAAGATCCTGACCTGGCCACCGACGGCCTTTACCAGTGGGAAGGCCAGCTCGACCTACTGAGAAGCGAATTCCAATTCTGGCCGCACTTCGCCGATGCCCTTGCAGACTATGAGCTTTAAGACACCGTCCCACCGCGTCAGCGCTACCCTGGCTGGCATGACACCCCTGAGTTCAACGCTGCACCACAACTTCCACTCCGGCGCGCAGGATGTGCGCGATTTCGCGGCCAGTGACTTGGCCGCCCAGTGGATACCCGGATCTTGGCGGCAATCCCTGACGGATCTGTCCTACTCGGTGACCGGCCTGTGGGATTCACTGGTTCGCGCTCTCATGCTCGTTCTGTAGGCGCAGGAAATTCAGCTACCACGGGGGGAGACGTGGCCGACACCGAACGGACTCAGAGCCAACTCCGTAACCCAGTCAAGGTAGAAGAGAAAGAGAGTTAGCCCATGTCACATCTATTACCGCAGCATCAGTATTTCGAGAGAACTTACTGGTTTAACAAGTTGGCGGAATTTCTCTTTTTGCCATTCTGGGGCACAGGCTTGTTCGTGCTCTTCTTCCAAACTGGCTTCGATTTCTTCAAATCGTTCGCCATCTTCATCGCCGTGATCTGGTTCCTCATCACGCTGAGCACGCGGAGTGAGCACGCAGAAGATGAAGCGGTTGGTACCGGGCTCAGTCTTGGAGCCGGCTTCGTACGAGTGGTGCCTGCCCTGGTGTGTAAGTGGGCGCTGCGCAAGGTTACAGGGAGGGGGGCTCCGAAACCCGTGACGGCAGAAGTGCTGTCGGATTTTGCGATGCTGTCGGGTACGTTTGCGGGCACCTTTGATAACAATGTGCACGTGACCGACCCCCGCGGTGCGACGCTTGTCCTTGGTCCGCCCGGTTCAGGGAAGACTTCCTGCGTGATTGCACCGACTGTGGCTATTGCTACTGGGCCGGTCGTAAGTACATCGGTGAAGTGGGAGGTGCTGTATGACACCCACCAGACCCGTTCGAAGCGAGGCCGTATTTGGGCACTCGACCTGGGCAGCGGCATTCCCGATGGAGCTTTGCGCGTACGGTGGTCGCCAGCATGGAGTGTCTCTGGATGGGACTCTGCCCGTGTGATCGCGAACGAGTGGACGGCACCATATGCGGTGGGCTCGCCTAACCGTGACTGGATTGATTCGGCGACTGAGTGGCTCGCAGTCATCCTTTTTGCAGGCCAGTACGTTTCTTTGCCGACGTTTGCTGCTTGGTGCCGGGAAACCGAGGGGGCATTGGACCAGGTTGAGAACACAATTCTGCAGCACAGGACCGACCCAGAGGACGTTGACGCAGACTTAGCCCTTTCGACGTTGCGCGGGATCAGGGCCACACCGGATAAAGAGCGAGGATCAATCGCTTCCACGCTGCGTCGGCTAACTTCGGTTTACAACTCTGCCGCGGTGCTGTCCAACAAAGGCGAGGACTTCGACCCTGCGCGATTCATACGCACGTCTGACACGCTGTACATCGCAGCGTCACCGGAGGAGCAGAGCGTGACCGCAGGTCTGATAATGGCGCTTTTGTCGGCGATTACCCGGGAGCGAAAACGAGCTGCTAATGAGGGTGAGGACCTGGACTGGTTGAACGTCGTGGTGGATGAAGCAGCGCACGTGGCACGTCCGCCTTTAGACACTTGGGCCTCGCAGTTCGGCGGGCAAGGCATTGCGCTAACGGTGGGGCTGCAGGATCTCTCCCAGGCACGCGCGGCATGGCCAGGAATTAACTTTTTGGGGATGTTCCCGTCCGCCATTTTGATGCCAGGTATTCGCGACGATCAGACGCTTCGTACCTTTAGCGCGATCGCCGGAGATTTTGACCGCCAAGTTATTTCCAGCTCATCGGGCACGAGCCGTCCGGACTTTTGGTCGAGGAGCAATAACGTTTACCACTCCGACACTCAAAGCGTGCACACTGAGCGGACGAATATTGTGCCGGTTGAAGCCATCGCGCAGATGCCGATGGGCGAAGCAATGTTGTGGGAGGGAAGCGCCTGGAAGTTCATCGGAACGTACCCGTGGTCGAGCGAGTTCTTTGATGGGTACCGCGAGCGTGTGCCGCAGCAGTGGCGCGAGGTCGAGCAACCCCGTTCGTTACTGAAGAACGCGACTGACCAGCCCGGTGACGAGCTTCTCCGAGAGGCAGAGCAATACCGCGCTATCGCCGAAGGCCGCGATCCTATGCACCCGGATTAAGACAATCGCACAGCGAGCCTTTTCATCCGGCGCGCCTGCGTGTGTCCGGGTAACGTATCCGGGAAGTTGTTTTTCTAATCATGCTTGGAGCTCTTTCGTGAAAATTGCAGTACTTGGTGGGGACGGATTCTGTGGCTGGCCCGCTTCGCTGCACCTGTCGGACATCGGACACGACGTGGTGATTGTGGACAATCTCTCCCGCCGCGCAATCGATGAAGAGCTCGGCGCCCAGTCGCTGACACCAATCGCCACTATCGACGACCGCTTGGCCGCGTGGAAGGAAGTCACCGGCAAAGAGATCGGTTTTGAAAACATCGACGTCGCCCAGGATTACGAGGGCCTGTACGACTTCATCACCACCTACGAACCGGATGCGGTGATCCACTTCGCTGAGCAGCGTGCGGCGCCGTACTCGATGAAGAACCACCGCACGAAGCGCTACACGGTGGATAACAACGTCAACGCCACCCACAACCTGCTCGTCGCCATCGTGGAATCCGGTCTCGACATCCACGTTGTGCATCTGGGCACGATGGGCGTTTACGGTTACGGCACCGCGGGCATGCAGATCCCGGAGGGCTACCTGGACATCCAGGTCGACGCTGGTGAGAACGGCATTGTGGAGCAGCAGATCCTCTACCCCACTAATCCGGGGTCGGTCTACCACATGACCAAGGTGCTGGATCAAAGCTTGTTCGCGTACTACGCCAAGAACGATGAGCTGCGGATTACGGACCTGCACCAGGGCATCATCTGGGGCACCCACACGCCGCAGACCGAGCGCGATGAGCGTCTGATCAACCGCTTCGATTACGACGGCGATTACGGCACTGTGCTCAACCGCTTCCTCATGCAGGCCGCCGTCGGCTACCCGCTCACCGTGCACGGCACCGGCGGGCAGACCCGCGCCTTCATCCACATCCGCGACATGGCGAAGTGCATCCAACTCGCGGTGGAGAACCCGCCCGCCAAAGGCGAGCGCGTGAAGATTTTCAACCAGATGACCGAGACCCACCGCGTCCGCGACCTCGCCGAACTGATCAGCAACATCTCCGGCGCCGAGGTACAGATGGTGCCCAACCCGCGCAAGGAGTCCGCTGAAAACGAGCTCCACGTGGCAAACGACACCTTCATCGGCCTGGGTCTCGAGCCGACTTACCTCGCCGAAGGCCTGCTCCAGGAAGTCGAAGATGTCGCGCGCAAGTACTCCGACCGCGCCGACCGCAGCAAGATCCCGGCGCGTTCCCTGTGGACGAAGCAGCAGCACGAAGGCGTGCCGGAAGGCGAGAAGTAACCGCAGTGCGCATCGCCATCCTCACCGAGGTCTTCCTGCCGAAGATCGACGGTGTAGTCACCCGCACCATCCGCCACCTCGAGCAGCTTGCAGAGCTAGGCCATGAGGTGCTCATTTTCGCCACCGGCGACGCTCCGGATGAGTATGCGGGGTTCGACGTGGTGCACGTGCCGTCGTTAAGCTTTAGGCCCGTTTACCCCGAGATCCAGTTCGGCCTGATCACTCCGGTGATTCCCCGCAGGCTCGCGCAATTTCAACCCGATGTCGTGCATGCGATCAACCCCATCTGGACTGCCGGCTGGTCGAGCCTGATCGTGAGCTTCCAGGGCCTGCCGCTGGTCGGCTCCTTCCACACCGACGTACCCGAATACACCCTCAAGCTGGGCATTCCGTGGGCGAAACCGGCAGCTGAGTGGGGGCTTCGCACCTTCCACGGCAAGGCGCAGTACAACCTGGTCACCTCCGGGCCGATGATGGAGCGCGCGGCGAGCTACGGCATCCCCAACGTTGAGCTGTGGCCGAAGGCAGTGGACACGGTGAGCTTCGCGCCGGGGAAGCGCACCGTGGACATGCGCGCCCGTCTCACTGGCGGCCACCCCGACGCTCCCCTGGTGATCTTCGTCGGTCGTGTTTCCGCCGAGAAATCCGTCGAACGCTGCCTGCCGATTATGGAGGAACTGCGCGCCCGTGTCCCCGGCACCCGCTTCGCCGTCATCGGCGATGGACCCCAGTTCCGCGAGATCAGCAAAGCCTTCGACCGCGACTGGATCACACTCACCGGCTACCTCTCCGGCGAGGAGTTGCACGCGGCCTACGCGTCCGGCGACGCACTGCTTTTCCCCTCCACCACAGAAACGCTCGGCTTCGCGGCACTCGAGGCATTCGCGTCCGGCGTGCCGGTGGTCGCCGCCAAGGCCGGCGGCTTACCCTTCGTCGTCGACGACGGCACCACCGGGTTCTTGGTCGAGCCCTCCCTGCCCGATTCCGCGTGGGCGGAAAAGCTCGAGCAGTTGCTTATCGACGCCCCCTTGCACACGCAAATGGCACAAGCAGCACGCGCCGAGGCAGAGCACTGGAACTGGCGCACCTCCACCGAGGCCGTTGTGGAGGTCTACAAAAAAGCGATCACGGCACGCCGCGCGCTACATCGCTAAGCGTGCCGAGCCGCTGAAGGGTGCGGCAATCGGCTACTGGATTTCAGCCGGCGCCTTGCGGGCCGGGTAGATCTTCGGGCGCACCCCTGCGATGTCCTCAACCACACGCACAACCTGGTTGGAGTAGCCGTACTCGTTGTCGTACCAGACATAGAGCACCAGGTGATTGCCGGAGGCGATGGTGGCCAGGCCGTCGACGACACCTGCGTGAGTGGAGCCTAGCAGGTCGGTGGAGACCACCTCCGGGGAGTGGATGTAGTCGATCTGCTGACGCAGCTCGGAATCGGTGGAGACGCGGCGCAGGAAGTTGTTTACCTCGTCCTTGTCCACCTGCTGCTCCAACTCCAGGTTGATCACCGCCATGGACACGTCCGGCGTGGGCACGCGGATTGCGTTACCGGTGAGCTTGCCGGCGAACTCCGGCAGCGCCTTCGAGACGGCCTTCGCTGCACCGGTCTCGGTGAGCACCATGTTCAGGCCAGCTGCCCGGCCGCGGCGCGGGCCCTTGTGGAAGTTGTCGGCCAGGTTCTGGTCGTTGGTGTAGGAGTGCACCGTCTCCACGTGGCCGTGGACGACACCGTAGCGGTCGTTGATCACCTTGAGTACTGGAGTGATGCCGTTGGTGGTGCAGGACGCGGCGGAGAGGATCTTGTCGTCCCCGATCATGTCCTGGTTAATGCCGTAAACGATGTTCGGGATGTCACCCTTGCCCGGTGCGGTCAGCAGCACGCGATCCACGCCCTTGGATTCGAGGTGGCGGGACAGACCATCGCGGTCGCGCCATGCACCGGTGTTGTCCACCACGATGGCATTGTCGATGCCGTACTGGGTGTAGTCGATCTCAGACGGGGAATCGGCGTAGATCATCTGAATCGGAGTGCCGTTCGCCCAGATAAGGTCATTCTCACGGTCCACGGTGATCGTGCCGTTGAACGCACCGTGCACCGAGTCGCGGCGCAGCAGGGACGCGCGCTTCACGATGTCCTCATCACCCTTCTTGCGCACCACGACGGCCCGCAGGCGGACACCACCGTAGGTGGCCTCGCGGGCGATAAGGATGCGAGCAAGCAAGCGGCCGATGCGGCCGAAACCGTAGAGCACGACATCGCGACCCTCGAGTTCGGAGGAAGTACCGACAACCTCGGCGAGCTGCTCCTCCAGGAACGCACGCAGATCCTGCTGGTCAGATTCCTTGTACAGGTGCGCCAGGTGGCCGAGGTCGATCGAAGCGGTGCCCAGGTCCATCTCGACGAGTTCGCGCAGGATCGGCAGCGTTTCATCCAGCGGCAGCTCCTTTTCCACAATGCGACGTGCGTAGCGGTGCGCCTTGATGATTTCGATATCGGTCAAGCCGATGAGCAGACGGCCGTGAATCGAGGTCACTGCGTTGTGTTCGCGGTGCAGACGGCTGATCAGCGGCAGCATCTCCTGCGCGAGCTCAATCTTGTGGTTCCAGTCGTCGCGGGGGGTGGTGTCCACCTGGTTCTCGGTCACGTCGCTCCTTAAGCGGTCATTGAAATCAATCACGTATGTGGTTTTTGGGGGCATACTCTGCTCAAACCGTCCCCCCATACTAACGTCCAAGCCAAATTCAGGCGCGGTAAGGGAAGACGGATATTCACCCGCCATTCATCGCGCGGTAACTCCGCGGCGGTAGCTTGGTGGGCGCGCCCGCCACCCAATCTGAGGAGCCTGTTTTGACCACCCTGACCGCGTCCGCAAAAACCACCCGCACCGCTCTCGCAATGTCGCTTGCTGCCGCTCTCGCCGCGCCGCTTATGGCCACTCCGGCGCTCGCGGCTGAGAACCAGACCACCTACTACTCCACCAAGCAGCCGTATTCCCCCGCCGCTCCGATCTCTAGCTACAGCCAGCCACCTGCCGGTTTCAAGCAGATCTACACCTCAACCGTGAACCGCCACGGATCGCGCGGACTCTCCGGTTTCAAGTACGACGACCTCGCGCTGCAGATGCTCCTTGAGGCGGAAAAGCGCGGCCAACTTACTGACCTGGGTAAGCGCCTTATCCCGCAGGTCAAGGCGATGACGAAGGCGAACGAGGAGCTCACCGGGCCAGAGACCGGCTACGGAAACCTCACCGTGTTCGGCCGCGAAGAACTCCAAGGAATCGGCGAGCGGAACGCAAAGCGAAACACCGAGCTGCTGAACGCGATCGTCGGGTCTGACGCAAAGGTCAAGTTCATGTCGTCCGGCGAAGACCGCGCGACGGAATCCGGCTGGGAGTTCGGCCGCAGCTTGCTCGCGGCGAAGCCTGAACTGGACAGCCACTTGATCGACGGCATGGAAGACGACCACGTCAAGATCGAGGCTCGAACCGACCTGCTCAAGGCCCACGGTGACAAATCTCTCGACAGCTACGAGCGGTACGCAGCGTGGGAAGACGGGGAGATCGTTGAAGCGAAGATCGATGAGGCCTATGCGAAACCAGCTTCCCGTGAAGCGTCGCAGAAGCTTCTGCTGAAGATTTTCACGCAGGACTTCGTCGATGGCATCGACGACGGGTCCCTCACCTTCACTGCCCAGAACGGCAAGAACACCGTGGAAGGCGTTGCCGACGCTGCGCTGCAGTTCTACAACCTGTACATCATCGCCCCGGCGATGGATCGCGAGGCAGCGAAACCCGCCGAAGGGTGGATCTTCAACGAGTTCATGGACGATGAAATCGGCCCCACCTTCGCGTACCTCCTCGATGTCGAGGACTACTACCAGAAGGGCCCCGCCAACGAAGGCGAGACCGTGGCGTACGACAACTACGCTCCGCTGCTGGACCACATGATTCAAGGTGTCAAGGACCGCGCGGCCGGCGGCGAGATCGCCGCCGAGTACCGGTTCAGCCACTCCGGTGCCATTGTTCCGCTCGCAGCATTGCTGAAGCTGCCGGGCTCCGAGAAGGGAGTGCCGGCAGATGAGCTCATGACGTATGAGAACTCCAAGTGGCGCGGCGACACCGTCGATCCGATGGGCGCGAACATCCAGTGGGATGCGTTCCAGAATGACCAAGGTGTCACCCTGGTTCGCATGCTGTACAACGAGGCTGAGATCCCGTTCCACGCTGGCTGCATGCCGGTGGTAGATGGTTCCGCGTTCTACACCATCGAGGAGCTGGCCGACTGCCTGCCGCTCGGTTCGACCTCGGACCATTCCAAGGCTCGCCCAGACATCACACCGGGCGCCGACACCAAGGATGGTTCGTCGAAGGACGGCTCGGCGGAGAACGGCTCCACCGGAGACGGTTCATCGAAGACTGGCGCCATCGCGATCGCCGTCACCGCGGTGCTTGCTATCCTCGCGGCGCTCGGCTTCGGCGCTTGGCAGCTCGGCATCATCGGCGCCGGTTTCTAGCTACTTCAGCACCGCGCGGTACTTCTCCGGCTCGGGCCGCTCGGCGAACTTGGGCTCCTGGTCCTTGTCCACCAGTACCGCGCGCACGCCTTCTGCGAAGTCGGGCTCGCGCCGGATGACCTGGCCGAGCACGCGCTCGTTCTCGAGCGCACCTGCGAGGTCGTGCTTCGCGTTCGCCTCGAACAGCTCGGCTGCAGCCACCAGCGCCGACGGCGACGCTTTGGCGATCAGGCTGCGCACAAAGTCACCGAACGCGCCCTCAAGGCGCGCCTCGATCTCGGGCCAGGAGCCGTCGAAGGTCGCTTCAATATCGTCGAAATACTGCGCGATTGTGCTTGAGGACGGCGCTACCGAGGCGTCGTCAAGCGAAAGCTCCCCCTCCTCCACGATGCGATCGAGCAAACCGTCGAGCGAGGCGACCTTGTGGGTGGCGAGGCCGAGCTCGAGCATGTCGTCCGGGGTCATGCGGTAGCCAGTGAGGCCGAGGAATTTGCCGAGGTTTTTCGACGGTCGCTTCGGCAGGTTTTGCAAGGTCAAGCTCATGCCGACATCGGTGATGTAACCGATGTTCATCTCCGGCATGGAGGCGAACGCGTCCTCGGTAACCACGAAATGCGAGCCGTGCGCGGACACGCCCATGCCGCCGCCCATGATCACGCCGTTGGCCAGGGCGATGTAGGGCTTGCCAAAGTTGGCCAGGCGCAGGTTCATGTCGTACTCGTCGGCGAAGAACTGATCCACGGTGGCCTCGTCGCCGTCCAGGATCGCCTGCCGGGCGTACTTGACGTCGCCGCCCGAGCAGAAGTGCTTGGAGTTGGAGGTAATCACGACGCGCTCGACCTGGTCGTCCTCGGCCCACTCGCGCAGCGCCGCGTCGATGATCTTGACCATGTCATAGTCCAGCGAGTTCAGGCCCTTCGGGCGGTTCAGCGTGATCACGCCGGTGGTGTTGCGGACCTCGGTGAGAACCTTGGCTTCGGTGTCAGTGTTTTCGTTCGGTGCAGTCATGCGACCAGTGTTCCACATCACACCGCGGCGCCGCACCGCATTGGCGGTACCCTGGCCGATATGCACACCCCCCGACTTGTAGCGCTGGATATGGACGGCACATTGCTCATCACAGGGGGTGACATTCCGAACAGCTTTTGGCCCGTGCTGGCCGAGGCTCGTGAGCAGGGCGTGACCATTGCGCCGGCGTCCGGCCGCCAGCTAGCTACGTTGCGGGACATGTTCGCGCAGGATGCGCCGGATACCTTCATCGCGGAGAACGGCGCGGTGGTGTGGCACAGGGGCGAGATCGTTTCGACGACTCCGATGCCTGAAGCCCCGGTACGCCGCCTGGTTGAGGCGTTGGAGGACGCGCCTTTTACCGCCTATGCAGTGGTGTGCGCGCCAGAGGTCTGCTTCACCCGCGAGGATCTCCCAGCGGAAATCTCGGAAGAAATCAACAACTACTACCACTCGCGGAAGGAGCTTGCTTCGCTTATCGACGCCCCGTTGAACGCCACGGTGAAGCTCGCCCTGTACATCCAAGGCGACGCTGAAACGGAAGCGCTCGACTGGGTGAAGGGCCGCGTCCCGGAGCTGCGTGTGCTGCTGAGCTCGAAGCACTGGATCGACATCATGCGCCCCGACGCAGACAAGGGCCGCGCGCTTGAGGCGCTCGCCGAGACTCTTGGCATCAATGCCGCCGATACCGCCGCCTTCGGCGACTACCTGAATGATCTGGGCATGCTGCAGGCAGCCGGCCATGCGGTGGCGATGGGCAACGCGCACGACGACGTGAAAGCGATCGCCGACGAGGTGTGCGGGACCGTTGCGGAGGAAGGGGCCGTGGCCAAGCTGCGGGAGTGGCTGGCGTGATCGACTTCTCCCAACCGGCCGACGTGGTTGGTCCGCAACTGCTCGGCTGTGTGATCACCATGAACGGCGTGAGCATTCGGCTCACCGAGGTGGAGGCCTACCTCGGTGCCGCCGACGCCGCCGCCCACACGTTCAACGGCATGACCGCGCGAAACGCAACGATGTTCGGCCCACCCGGGCGCCTGTACGTGTACTTCTCTTACGGCATCCACCACAACGGCAACCTCGTGTGCGCGCCCGAAGGCGACGGGCAGGGGTGTCTCATGCGCGGCGGCGAGGTGGTCGCTGGTGAAGACCTCGCCCGCGAGCGCCGGCAGCGCCCGGATCGGGCACTCATTCCATTTGAAAACCTTGCGCGCGGGCCGGGCAACCTCGGCCAAGCGCTGGGCCTGCGGCTTGAAGATAACGGTACGAAGGTCGAGCTGGCGATGCGCGACGCCGAGCCGGAATGGGTGGCTGGGCCACGCATCGGGATCTCGAAGAACGCCGACGCGCCACTGCGGTTCTGGATCCCGGGCGACCGCACGGTGTCCACCCCGCGCGGGTATCCGAAGACCGCGCTGTAGGGTCGCTAGTCCTTCTTCTTCTTGCCCTTCTTAGCGTCTTTCTTAGCCGCCTTCTTCGGCTCCACCTTGCGCTCCTCCAGCTGCGCGGCAGCATCCGGCACGTAGCGGAACTCCTCACGCGGCGGGCGCTCGTAACCGCTCGGCTCGGGCCGCTCCGGGATCTCCGGCAGCTGCGGCTCGAGGTGCTCGTAGGGCACCGTAGACAGCAGGTGCGAGATCACGTTGATGCGCGAGCGCTTCTTGTCCTCACTCTCCACCGTGTACCACGGCGCAGACGGGATATCAGTGTGCAGGAACATCTCGTCCTTGGCGCGGGAGTACTCCTCCCACTTGGTGATTGATTCCAAGTCCATCGGAGAGAGCTTCCACTGGCGCAACGGATCCTGGCGGCGCGATTCAAAGCGACGGTACTGCTCCTCGTCAGACACAGAGAACCAGTACTTGCGCAGCATGATGCCGTCTTCCACCAAGAGCCGCTCAAAGATCGGCGCCTGGTGCAGGAAACGGCGGTACTCCTGCGAGGTGCAAAAGCCCATCACGCGCTCCACGCCGGCGCGGTTGTACCAAGACCGGTCGAAGATCACGATCTCGCCGGCGGACGGCAGCTTCTCGACGTAGCGCTGGAAGTACCACTGCCCTTGCTCGCGCTCCGTCGGCTTCGGCAACGCCTCGATACGGCAGGTGCGCGGGTTGAGGTACTGCGTGATGCGCTTGATTGCAGAGCCTTTACCGGCGGCGTCGCGGCCCTCCATGATGACCACGAGGCGCGAGCCGGTCTGCACGACCCACTCCTGCATGGAGACGAGTTCTGCTTGCAGGCGCAGCAGCTCCTTCTCGTAGGCCTTCTTGGACAGCTTCGGCGGTTTGCTGGCAGACGTTTCGCTCATGCGGACAACCGTAGCGGATCACATTTTCGCTCCCCGTCAGAGGTATACACTTCCCCCGCAGCCCAGTTAGCCCTCCGGATCATGGCACGACTTTCCCTATCATCGGCCCCATGCATCCCAACGAGCGATTCGCAGATTCCCTGTTCTGGACACTGAAGTCACCCGAGGGTGCGACCTCAGTGGTTGCCGGCACCGTGCACGTCATCGATACCTCGCACATCACGATGCCGACCGCCGTGCTTGAAGAGCACCTCATTCGCCTCGGCCACCTCTACGTCGAAATCGCTCCGGAAGAGATGATGGAGCTGACGACGCAGATGCAAGAGACTGGGCTCAGCGCGCTCGGACCGCAGGGGACCGGGCCAGCCACACCGGGGCAACTCGATCGGCTCTACGATTTCGCAGCCGGTTCCCCAGTCCTCAACCCACTCAGCGAACAGTTTCCAACGCTTTCCATCGGTGTGCTCACCCAGCTCGTCAAGACGGCAACGCAGCTGCGCTCCCCGCTGTTTGAAGAACCGCGCTTCGAGATGGAGAACCACTTCATTACCGTCGCCGCCGAACGCGACATCCCAGTCACCGGGCTCGAGCAATCCGCCGACCAGTTCGCGCACTTCGACGCTGATAGCGACCTCGACGCAGCTCTCGATGACTACGGCGCGAAACTCCGCGGCGCGGAATCGAACGAGATCTTCGACATGTTCACCCGCTACGCAAACCAAGACCTCCGCCTACTCAGTGACGCAGAGCAGCGCTCGGACACCATGCTCAAACGCAACGCCGCGATGGCCAGCGCGCTGGATACCCACCTGCGCGACACTCCGGGGCTGGTACTCCTCGGTGCCGCGCACCTGCCCTACGACACCGGTGTCCTCGCGCTGCTCGCGGATAAGGAGTGGGAAATCGGCCGCGTTGACCTGGCCGTCGACAAGCACTAGCTCAACCCTCGAGCTGCTCCGCGATGACGTAATCGACAAACGCCCGGGCGGATGGACTTGGGTTGCCTCCGCGAGTTGAAGGACTACAACTCCGCGGTCAGCACGGTGATGTTGCCCGGGCCCGGTTTCGTCGCCCCGGTTCGGCCGGCGCCTACCTGCGCTCCAGTGTCCGCGATGACGGATTCCAAGTGCGCACCGCTGGGCACCACCACATCAGCTGTGAGCACGCACCGGTTCACTGTGGCCCCCCGCTCCACACGCACACCGGGGCCGATCAGGCTGTGGGTGACCTCGCCCGCAACGTCAGCGCCCGGGCAGATGAGCGAGTTGTGGACCTTTGCCTCCGGCCTGATCCGGGCCGGCGTGGAAGTCGAGAGGTTGCTCAAGATGGGCCAGTCGGGGTCGTAGAGGTTGAAACCGGTGCCGTCGATCAGTTCCATGTGCGCCTGAAAGTAAGCGTCAACGGTGCCGACGTCGCGCCAGTACCCGCCCGAACGGTACGCGTGCACGGTGGCGTTTTCCACCATGTACGGCAGGATGGTTTCGCCGTAATCGCCCAGCTCAGCACCGTCGGAGTCGTCACCAACCAGGGCGTCGCACGCGGCGCGCAGCGCAGGCACGCGAAAGACGAAGACCTCGGTGGCAATCACTTGACTCTTCGGCGACCCAGGTTTGTAGGCGTACTCGGTGACCCGGTCGCCGTCACGCTGGATGACGCCGTAGCGCGAGGGGTCCTCGGCGATTTCGGTGGTCACCACGGTGACGTCGCTGCCGAGGCGTTCGTGCTGGGAAACAACAGCACGAAGATCCAGCTGGCAGAGGTGGTCGGCACTCATGACCACCAGCGTCTCGGCGCCCACCGCCTCCACCTCGTCGAGATGCCGGTAGAGGGCGTGGCCGTTGCCTTCACTGAAGCCGTCCTCGGTGTCACCCTCGCCTGGTGGGAGGACGCGCAGGCCCGCCAAGGTGCCGTCCAAGTCCCAGGGGCGCCCACCCGCTAAGTACCGGTTTAAGAAGTTGGGGCGGTACTGCTCGGCAATCCACACGCTTTTGATGCCTGAGTGGGTGAGGTTGGACAGGGTGATGTCGATAAGCCTGTAGCTCCCTGCGAACGCCACCGCGGGCTTCGGCTGGTGGTCGGTGAGCGGCGTGAGACGGCTGCCGCGGCCGCCTGCGAGGACGAGGGCGACGAGTGGGTTGCGCATGGCACCCATTGTGGACGATTAGGCCTCGATCTGCTCTCCGAGTTCGAGCCACTGCATCTCCAACTCGTCGCGCTCGTCCCGCAGCGCCGCCAGCTCCTTTGTCTTGGCGCCAATCGCCTCGAAATCAGGCGCGGCACCGCCGGACAACTCGGTAATCTCGGCCTCCAGCGCGGCCGCGTCCTTGTCGGCCTTCTCCAGCTTGCGCTCCAGCGCGTTCATCCGCTTGCGCAGCTCGCGTTCCTCTTGGGAGGACAGAGCTTTTTGCTTATCGACGGCATGTTGTTCCGCCGCACGCGCCTCCCCCAAGTCCAACACGCCAGCACTGCCCTGTTGTGCGGCACGTCGATCCAGGTACTGCTGGATGCCGCCGGGCAGGTTCGTCAGCTTGCCGTCGCCGAAGAGGGCGTAGGTGGAATCCGCGATGCGTTCGATGAGGTAGCGGTCGTGGGAGATCACCACAAGGGTGCCCGCCCAGTTGTCTAGCAGGTCCTCGAGCTCCTGGAGGGTGTCGATGTCCAAGTCGTTCGTGGGCTCGTCGAGCAGCAGCACGTTCGGCTCGCTCATGAGCACGCGGGTGAGCTGCAGGCGGCGGCGCTCGCCACCGGACAGGTCTCCGACCGGGGTGCGCTGGCGCTTCGGAGAGAATCCGAGGCGCTCCGCGAGCTGGGATGCGGACAGCTGGCCCTTGCCCAGCTCGATGTAGGTGGCCACGTCCTCCACAGCATCGATCACGCGGCGGGTGGGGTCGAGGTCATCGAGCTCCTGGCGCAGCCAGCCGATGCGGGTGGTCTGGCCCTCGATGCGCTTGCCGGCCGCCAAGGGGTACTCCCCCGCCAGCGTCCGCAGCAGCGTCGTCTTGCCGGATCCGTTGACGCCCACCAGGCCAATTCGCTCGCCCGGCGCGAGCCTCCAGGTGAGATGGTCCACCAGGGTGCGGCCGTCGGGGGCATCGATGCGCGCGTCCTCCAGCTCGATGACCACACGGCCTTGGCGCTGCTTGGAAAACGCCATGAGCTCGACCGAGTCGCGCGGCGCGGGCACATCGGCGATCAGCGCCTCAGCGGCCTCGATGCGGTAGCGCGGCTTCGAGGTGCGAGCCGGCGCCCCGCGGCGCAGCCACGCCAGCTCCTTGCGCGCGAGGTTGCGGCGGCGCTGCTCGATTGCGTCGGCCTGGCGGGCGCGCTCCGCACGCGCGAACGTCCAGTCGTTGTACCCGCCCTCGTAAACGTCGACCTGGCCGTCGTGGACTTCCCACGTCAGGTTGGCCACGGTGTCGAGGAACCAGCGGTCGTGCGTAACCACCACTACGGCGAGCTTGCGCGAGAGCAAGTGGTCGGCAAGCCACTGCACACCTTCGACATCGAGGTGGTTCGTCGGCTCGTCCAGCACCACCAGGTCCAGGTCCTGCACCAGGGCCGCAGCGAGGTTCACGCGCCGGCGCTCGCCGCCCGAGAGTGACCCCACCGGGGTATCCAACCCGAGATCAGCCACGCCGGTGCCCTGCAGTACCTCGCGCACCTTGGCGTTCGATGCCCACTCAAACACCTGCAAACCAAGCGGCTCAACCACGGCCTGACCGACGGTCACCGTGCTATCCAGCTCGAAGCGCTGGGTCACCACCGCCATGCGCAGCGAGGAGTTGTGCGACACGCGGCCCGCATCCGGTTGCTCAATGCCGGTGAGCACCTCCAACAGCGTGGTCTTGCCGCCGCCGTTCACACCGACGATGCCGATGCGGTCGCCGGACTGCACACCCAACGAAACGCCGTCGAGCAGGGTTTTCAGCCCCCAGGTTTTGGAAACGTTTTCCAGATTGATCAGGTTAGCCATCGCGAAAACATCTTACGGGGCGAGCATTGCGTGCAGACTCCGGTCCCGCTGCAGATGCGCCACAATGTGCGCGCACGCCAGCGCGTCCGAATCCGCCCGGTGGTGGTTGAGCACAAACCCCGGCGCGCAGTACGACGCCACCGTCGGCAAGCGGTGATCGACAAGTTCCGGCAGCATCCTGCGGCTCAACCGACCCGTGCAGTACATCCGCTCCGGGAACGTGCCCGTGAAGTAGTACCGGTCCAGCCCACGCCACACGGACGCATCAAACGTCGCGTTGTGCGCATACACCGGTGCGTCGCCGACGAACTCCACCACCGCGTCCGCGATGTCGAACCAGCTCGGCGCGTCCTCCACGTCGCCGCGGTAAATCCCGTGGATATGGCTGAACTCGAACGCGATGTGTTCCTCCGGCGGCCGCAGGAACGTGCACAGCTCATCCACCACCTCACATCCGCGCACCTTCACCAAAGCCACCTGGCACGCCGAAGCACCACCCACCCGGTTCGCGGTCTCAAAATCCACACACACATACTCGTCGCAAAGCAATTCGCTTAACGACGGCACGTACTTGCCCACTTTCCGCTTTCCCGACCCCGCGACGCTTGTGGCTGGCTGCAGCTCAAGGCGCGGATCGACCCCGGATGTAGCGCCGTCGAGGTGGTAGCGCAGGGCGTCGAGAAGCATCATGCCCTGAGATCGTACACGTGTTCTACAACAAGGCGCCCGCTGCGGGGCCGTGCGTTGTGATGAGCTCGTAGCCCGGAAAACGCCCTGCCAGTGCGTCGCGCACCTCCTGGGCGTGACCGCTGTCCCGGCACAACACAGCCACCGTTGGGCCGGAGCCGGACACGATCGCGGCGAGCGCCTCTGCTTCCCCGGCGCGGATCAATTCCTTGAGCTGCGGTCGCATCTCGAGCGCGGCAGCTTGGAGATCGTTGTGCAGCGCTACCGCGAGCACCTCCGGGTCGCCCGAAGTGAGCGCCTGCGCGACTGCGGTGGTATCGAGGTGGGGTACGAGCGAGGGGTTGTGGTGGCGCAAGTCGTCCAGCAAGCCGAAGGCTTCGCCGGTGTTGATAGGCACGCGCGGGTTCACAAACACCCACCAGAATTCGCCGCGGCCGAGCATCTCCACCAGGTCGTCGCCGCGGCCGGTGCCCAGCGCGTTGCCGCCCATGAGGGCGAACGGCACGTCGGCGCCGAGGTCTTTCGCCAGCGCGACGAGCTGGTTCTGGTCGAGCGCGGTGCCGCTGAAGTGTTCCAGGTAGGCGTTTGCGGCCACTAGTGCCGCAGCCGCGTCGGCGGAACCGCCCGCCATTCCGCCGGCGACAAAGACGGCCTTGTCTACCTCGATGCGCACCTTCGGCAGCGCAACCGGAAAAAATGCGGCGCGGTGCGCAGCCACTGCCGCATCGACCGCGCGCCACGCCAGGTTCGACGGTGTGTCGATCTGCTCGCTGAGTGCCCCCTCCAGCGTCCAGTGCGTGGTGATACCGGCGACGACGCTTTCACCCTCGGAGGCGACACCGTCCTCGACCACCAGGCGCACCACTTCGCGCTGGTCGACGGCTTGAAAGACGGTAACAAGGTCGTGGTAGCCATCGGCGCGCGCTTCGCCGACGCCGAGGTGCAGGTTCACTTTGCCGGGCGCGGATGCCGCAAACTGGTTAACCACGCTGCTGCCCCAAACGCACAAAGTCCTCCACGCCGAGCGCCTCGCCGCGCAACCCAGGGTCGATACCGGCGGCGCGCAGGGCGTGTTCCGCCGCGGCCGGCGAGCCGTAGACCGACGCAAGCGTGGAGCGCAGCGTCTTGCGGCGCTGCGCAAACGCTGCATCCACCAGGGGGAAAACCGCGTCGCGAAGTGAGCGGTCGCGCTCATCGGAGACGTCGATACGCACCAGCCCAGATTCGATGTTCGGCGCCGGCCAGAAAACGTTCTTGCCGATGGTGCCTGCACGCGAAACGTCGCCGTAGAACGCGGCCTTGACGCTGGGCACGCCGTAGATCTTGGACCCGGGCTCGGCGGCGAGGCGGTCGGCGACTTCCTTTTGCACCATGACAAGTACGCGTTTGATGGACGGGAATTCTGCCAGCAGGTGCAGCAGCACCGGCACTGAGACGTTGTATGGCAGGTTCGCCACCAGCGCGGTGGGCTCGCGGTCGAGGTCTTCCGCGCGCACCTTGAGCGCGTCGGTGTTGATCACGGTGAGTCGCTCCGAAAATTGCGGGGCGCGGGTGTCAACGGTTTGTTGGAGACGCCCCGCCAGGCGCGGGTCGATCTCCAACGCGATGACATGTGCGACGGAATCGATCAGACCAAGCGTCAACGACCCGAGGCCGGGCCCCACCTCGACGACCACGTCGGCAGGCGAAAGTTCCGCCGCCGCGACGATGCGGCGCACGGTGTTCGGGTCGTGGACGAAGTTTTGGCCGAGTTTTTTCGTCGGTGTGACCGCAAGCTCGTCGGCAAGCTCGCGGATCTCAACGGGGCCTAGCAGGTGGGAATCGCTCATCCCGGATGGAGTTTAGCGAATGCCCAGTTTCGCGGTGCATGCAGGCCAGGCGCCCCAACCCTGGGAGGCCTGGGTGCGCTGCGCAACCGCGATCTGCTGCTCGCGGGTTGCCTGGTCCGCGGTCGGTGCGTACTGGGTGCCGCCGTAGGCAGCCCAGGTGGACGCGGAGAACTGCAGGCCGCCGTGGTAACCGTTGCCGGTGTTGATGGACCAGTTGCCACCGGATTCACACTGTGCGAGGGAATCCCACACGGAGCCGTTGGCCACTGCCGGTGCTGCAGCGCCAGTGTTGCCGCCGGTCGGCTTCGTGCCGCGCGCGATGGTGGCCGGCTTGCCCTTGATGGTTTCGCGCTCACGAAGAATCTCGTCGGTCTCGATTTCGCCGTTGACGATCACGGTGTGGCGGATGACCATCTTCTCGTTCGGCTTGCCCTCTACGCGCACCTCCTCGACACCCTCTTCAAGCTCCGGGTCGTCGATGTAGTTCGCCGGCAGGTCGGTCTTGATGATCTCGGAGCCGCGGTGCACCTCAACGCGGTCCAGCACGATCTCCATGTTCGGGGTGATCGGGTCGGTCAAAGCATGGTTCAGGCGGTCGTTGGAGTCCACGGTCACGCCGCGCGACGAGAGCAGCTCGCCCACGGTCTTCGCGGCCTGGGTGGTGAGGACGGTGTCCCCTGCAACGGTGATTGCAACTACTTTCGGAGTGGTAACGTCCACGGTCAATCCCTCGGTAACCGGTTCGGATCGGTCAATGTCGGTGGCGGCGTCCACACCCACACCAGCCTCAGCCATCAGATCCCCCACGGTTTCGGCGGTCGAGGTGAGCTGCTGCTGCACACCGTCAACCACCACAGCGACCGGCTTCGCCGTTCGCACAGTCACAGTATCTCCATTGACCACCTTGTCGGTCAGCGCCGGGTAGACCAAATCTTGCGCCCCGAATGATACCCCCGCAGCCTGAAGAGTGCCTTCCACGTCACCCGCGAAGGTCTTCACGTTGGTGGCTTCGCCGTTGACATCGACGACGATGTCCTTCTGAGCAGCCAGCGCGGTGCCGGCGCCGCCAACCACGACGGCGCCTGTAATGACACCTGCTGCCACACGCGTGGGTGCGGAGTTCGCCGGATTCAGTCGCCGAGTCGAGCGTTTTGCCGAGTGAGCAGCCATAGGAAAGAACGCATCCTTAGGGGTTTAGGCTTTTCGATACAAGGTCACAATACGGTAACGGCTTCATTACTTTCAAGCCATTACCTGAAATTGGTATGAATTCACACGCCGTAGACCTGCGAAAACGTCTCTCCTATCTCCTGGGCCACTTGAGTCACATCCGCACCGCGCGCTTCGGCAATGACCTTCGCGGTGTGGCCGATGAACGCCGGCTCGTTGCGCGCGCCCCGGAACGGCTCTGGTGTCATGTACGGCGCATCCGTCTCAACCAAGTACTGCCCCGCCGGTGCCAGCGCCGCCGCCTCGCGAAGGAAGTCATTGCGCTTGAACGTGACGTTGCCGGCAAAGCTCAGCACGTAGCCGCGGTCCAACGCCTCCCGCGCCACCTCGATCGGTGAAGAGAAGCAGTGCAAAATCACGTGCTCCGGGCGCGGCGCATCGGCCAGAATCCGCATCAGCTCCGCATCACCCTCCCGGTTATGAATCATCAAGGCCTTACCTGATTGCACCGCTAGATCAATGTGCCAGCGCAGCGCCTCCTCCTGGACCTCCAGCGGCGCGGTGCGCTCCGGGTCGTGCTCGAGCCAATACGTGTCGATGCCGGTCTCGCCGACCGCCACGCAGCGCGGGTCAGCGGCCATTTCGGTTAGGCGGCTCCGCGCGCCGTCGTCAAGCTCTTGAGCTCTTGTCGGATGGATCGCACAAGCCGCAACCACCCGCTCGTTGAAATGCGCGGCCTGCAGGGCAAGTTCCGCCTCCTCCAGCCCGTCGCCCACCGTACAAATGCGCTCGACGCCCGCCTCGACCGCGCGCGCGACAATCGCATCGACCTCTTCTTTGGTGCGCGCCTTCGCCGAAGCGAGGTGGGTGTGCGCGTCGATCAGCCCGTCGATTCGCTCGGCGGGCACGGGTGTGGGGCGTGGCTTCTTGCTCATAGAATCCAAGACTATGGCATTCCGCGACATCGACCCCGCCACCCAAACCCAGATCGACTCCGACCTCGCCGAAGCCGCCGGCCGCGGCATCAACGGTTCGCCGACGGACATCGTCGGCAGCTTCGAGGCCGAGCTCACCGACTTCCTCGCACTCCCCGCCGACGTGCAGCGCGCCTACCCGCGCGGCGAGACCGCCCGCATCTACGGCACGGCACTCGGCCAGTCACTGGTTCGCGAGGGGTACAGGTGGCAGTTGCTTGACGACGACTACGGCACCGATCTGGTCGTCGTGAACCCGGACGCAGGCGACGAGAAGTACATGGCGCCGCTTGTCGTGGTGCATGCCCGCTTCGACGACGACGAACCCGGTAAGCTGACCACGTTTTTGGCGCAGTTCCTGTGACCACCCCGCACAGCGGCGAGCCGACGATCATGCCGTACGTCCGGCCCGAGCTGCGCCGTCGTGCCAGGCTCATCCCGCACCCACCGGTGCAGTACCGCACAACCCGCTGGGTCACCTCGAACGGGCAACTGCTCTTTCCCACCCCGCGCCGCGAAGGAGTTGACGTGCTCCGCCGCGGGCACTACCTGATTTTCCGACCTCACAAGCCCAAGGGCGCCTTGATGTGGCTGCATGGGGGCGGCCACATCATTGGCCACCCCAGCCAGGACGGGCCGATGTGCGCTAATACCGCTGCCGAGGTGGGCGTGACCGTTGTGGCCCCGCGCTACCCGCTCTCGCCCGCGCACCCCTTTCCCACCGGCCTCAACTTCGCGCTGGAGGCGTGGGCGTGGATGCACGCGCACGCCGACGAGTTCGGTGCACCGTTTGCCATCGGCGGCGAAAGTGCCGGCGGCGGGTTGGCCGCGGCAGCGTGCCAGCGGTTGCTTGATGAAGGTGGTCCGCTGCCGCGTGCGCAATGGCTGTTTTGCCCCATGCTTGATGATCGCCCCACGGCTGATCGCTCCCGCGACTTCCCGCGCGACCGGCCGGTGGCCAACAACGCGCAAACCCGGTTTGCCTGGGCGTCTTACCTGGGGCAAGCGCCGGGAGCAGAGACAGTCCCGCAGTACTCAGTCCCGGCTCGACGCGACGACTTGCGAGGGCTGCCGCCCGCATGGCTTTCCGCCGGGGACATCGAACTGTTCTATCCAGAAATCTGCGACTACACCGCGCGGCTGCGCGCAGCCGGCGTGCCGGCGCAGCTGGAAATCATCGAGGGCGCCCCGCATGCGGTTGAGCTCTGGGCGTTTGACATAGGCGTCGTCAAGCAAATGCTTGCTTCCGCACGCCGGTGGCTTGCTGACCAGCTGGACTGACTGCGAGCTGGGTAACAGCGAGCTACTGAACCGGGGCCCACTCCGGGCCGGTCTCACCGAGCTCCGGATCCAGCTTTGCAATGAGCGGCTGCGGCTTGGACAGCTCCGTGCCCGGGGTGACCTCCACGCGCTCCCACACCGCCTGCTCGGCGGTGTAGTCGCCGGTGATGATCGGGTAGGTCTGGCCTTCCTCCGGCAGACCGACGCCGACCAGGTTGTAGTCGGCGGTGTGCTCGGCGTCGTCCACCACGTCCTCCACGCGCGGCTCTGCAGCCCACACGCCGGTGCGGCCGAGGGTCTCGTGGACCCGCTGCGCCGTGTGCGGCAGGAACGGGGTGAGCATGGCGTTGCAGTCGGAAACCACCTGCAGCGCGGTCCACAGCACGGTGGCCAGGCGCTCACGCTGTGCGTCGTCCTTGGCCAGCCTCCAGGGCTCCATCTCGGCGATGTAAGCGTTCGCCTCGCCGACGACGTGCATGATCTTGGTGATCGCGGCCTTGAAGTGCGCGCGGTGGAGGTCCGCACCTGCGGACTCGAAGGTTTCCTCGGCCAGCTTCAAGATGCGCTGATCCGCGTCCGTGAGCGGGCCCGGTGCCGGCACCTGGCCGAAGTTCTTGTGCGCCATGGACACAGTGCGGTTGACCAAATTGCCCCAGCCGTTGGCCAGCTCGTTGTTCACGCGGCGGACAAACTCGTCCCAGGTGAAGTCGGTGTCGTTGTTCTCCGGGCCGGCGACGGCGATGAAGTAGCGCAGCGGATCCGGGCCGAACTCGGCCAGGAAGTCCTTGACGTAGATCACCACGCCCTTGGACGAGGAGAACTTGGAGCCCGACATGGTGAGGAACTCCGAAGACACGACCTCCGTCGGCAGGTTGAGCTCGCCCAACTCGCCTGCCATGCCACCTTTCGCCCCGCGGCCGGCGTAACCCAGAAGCTCCGCAGGCCAGATCTGGGAGTGGAAGGTGATGTTGTCCTTGCCCATGAAGTAGTAGCCCTCGGTAGCCGAGTCCTGCCACCACGCCTTCCACGCCTCCGGATCGCCGGAGCGGTGCGCCCACTCAATCGAGGCGGAAAGGTAGCCCACCACCGCATCGAACCAGACATAGAGCTTCTTCGACGGGTTGTCCTCCCAGCCTTCGACCGGCACCGGAATGCCCCAGTCGATGTCGCGGGTCATGGCGCGCGGGCGCATGTCCTCGAGCAGGTTGAGGGAGAACTTCAGTACGTTCGGGCGCCAATCTTCGCGCCCACGCAGCCACTCCTCCAGCGCGTCATGCAGCGCCGGCAGGTCGAGCAAGAAGTGCTCCGTCTCCACGAACTCCGGCGTTTCGCCGTTGATTTTGGATACCGGGTTGATCAGATCCGCCGGGTCGAGCTGGTTGCCGCAGGTGTCGCACTGGTCGCCGCGCGCATCGGTTGCCCCACAGATCGGGCAGGTGCCCTCGATGTAGCGGTCCGGCAGCGTGCGCCCCGTCGACGGCGAGATCGCACCCTGGGTGGTTTCTTTGACCATGTAGCCGTTGTCGTATAGCCCGCGGAAGAGCTCCTGCACCACCGCGTAGTGGTTACGCGTGGTGGTGCGGGTGAACAGGTCGTACGACAGACCCAACCCAGCCAGGTCCTCCACAATCTGGCGGTTGTAGCGGTCCGCGAGCTCCTTAACGGTCACGCCTTCTTTGTCCGCCTGCACGAGCAGCGGCGTGCCGTGCTCGTCGGTGCCGGAGACCATCAGCACGTTCTTGCCGCGCATTCGCTGGTAACGGGCGAACACGTCCGAGGGCACGCCGAAACCTGCAACGTGCCCGATGTGGCGCGGCCCATTCGCGTACGGCCACGCCACGCACACAAGAACATTCTGGGAGTCAGTCATGGTTCAAAGCTTAAGGCACTCGAGCTATTTGCTTTTCGACGATCCCTTGAACATGCCCGCCACCTGCTTGCGACGCTGTTCAAACTCGGCTTGGTCGCGCAGCGCGCGACGTTCGATGGCCAGCTGGCGGGCGAACCGCTCCTGCTCCTTCTGCGCCAAGTAGATGGAGTCGTTCGAAATGTCCTTCACGATGGCGAACATGAGCGCCACCAGGATGATCAGGAACGGTGCGACGGCCACAATGGTGACGTTCTGCAGGTTGTTCAGCGCGTCGGAACCACCGGCGGTGAGCATCACCAGGCCAACACCAGCGGTGGCCAGGCCCCACACTGCAGCCAGCCACGGGCTGGCGTTGGTCTTGCCGTTCTGGGACAGGGATGCCATCACGGTGGAAGCAGAGTCCGCGGAGGTGATGAAGAAGGTGCCCAGGAGGATTACGGCGAAGATGCCCATGAAGAAGCCGCCGGGCAGGGTGTGCAGCAGGTTGAACAGCTGCTCCTCGTTGGATTCGCCGGAGATCGACTGGCCCATTTGCTCCAACTTGATGGCGGTGCCGCCGAAGATAGCGAACCAGACGGTGGACACGCCAGAGGGCACCAGCAAGACGCCGAGGCAGAACTCGCGGACGGTGCGGCCGCGGGAAATGCGCGCCAGGAAGGTCCCCACGAACGGGGTCCAGGACGCCCACCATGCCCAGTAGAAGATGGTCCAGCCGGAGAGGAATTCGCCGGCGGTGCCATCGGCCGACTCAGCGGAGCGCGCGGCCATCTCGAAGAACTGGGAGAGGTAGGTGCCCACCGCGGTCGGCAGCAGGTTCAAAATGGACACGGTCGGGCCCAGCACGAACACGAAGATGGCCAGCACTACCGCGATAACCATGTTGAAGTTACTCAGCCACTGGATGCCCTTGCTCACGCCGGACATGGCCGAAAGCAGGAACGCCAGGGTGAGCACGGCGACGATGCCGACAATAAGCGTGGTGGAGGCGTTGTTGACAAAACCGGAGGCCTCCAGACCGGAAGAAATCTGCAGCGCACCCAGGCCCAACGAGCAGGCGGTGCCGAAGATGGTGGCGAAGACCGCGAAGCCGTCAATGAACTTACCCAGCCAACCGTCGGCGCGCTCTTGGCCGATGAGCGGGATGAACGCCGATGAGAGCAATTGCTTACGGCCCAGACGGAACGTGGAGTAGGCAATTGCCAGGCCTACCACTGCATAGAGAGCCCACGGGTGAAGCGTCCAGTGGAACATGGTCTGCGCCATGGCGGTGCCCACTTCGTTCGGCTCGTGGCCCGGCACGCCGTCGAGGTACATCGCGAGCGGCTCGGAGGCACCGAAGAACATCAAACCGATGCCCATGCCGGCTGCGAACATCATCGCGATCCACGACGTGGTGCGGAACTCCGGCTGCTCGTCGTCGGCGCCGAGACGGATCGAGCCGAACTTCGACAGCGCGATCACCAGAATGAACACCACGAACACGGTGCCGAAAAAGATGAAGGCCCAGCCGAAATTATCCATCACCCAGGCAAAGGCGTCCGAGGCGAACGTGTTGAAGCTATCGCCAGCCGCAAGTGCCCATGCGACGATGGCCACGATGATCACGGCCAGCGGTGCGACGATGCTCCAGGACACCGGAGCGTTCTCGGCGTCGGACTGCATCTCGACGTGGTTTTCCGGCGTTGTCACTTCCGGAAGGTCGCCGCGCTGGTCGGCAGCGATCAACGCCGCGAGCTCACCGGTCGCGGTTGCTTCTAGCTGGTCGGGTTGATGTTCTTGCTTCTCATCACGTTGTGACATCACGTCTCCTGAATCGAATTGGGAATATCAAAGCACCACGCAGGTTAGCTGAGATTCAGGTGGCAGGCGAGTTCACTCTTGGGAATCGCTGAGGGCCAGCAGCGCCGCGTCGTAAAGCGAACTGCTCTTGACTCGGTGCAGCCTGGCGACTTCCTTGACGGCGTCTTTCATGCGCTGGCCGCCATCGACGCGGCGCGCGACCTCCCCCACGAGGTCTCCGGGCTCTGCTGCTTCTGGTTCGCCGCCTTCGATGACGACTGTGATTTCGCCGCGCACCCCGTCGGCCGCCCACTCCGCGAGCTCTCCGAGGCCCGCGCGGCGGACCTCCTCATACGTTTTGGTCAGCTCGCGGCACACGGCGGCGCGGCGGCCCTCGCCTAAGATCCGCGCAGCGTCGGCAAGCGTCGCAGCGATGCGGTGGGGGGACTCGAAGAAGCACACGGCCCGGCGCTCAAGTTTCAGCGACTCCAACCACGCCTCGCGTGGACCTGCCTTGCGTGGGGCGAAGCCGTCGAAAATGAAATGGCCCACGTTGAGCCCGGAGAGCGCAAGCGCCGTGGTGACCGCGGACGGGCCGGGAATGCACGTGACTGGGACCTGCGCATCGTGCGCGGCGGCCACCAGCGCAAGCCCCGGATCCGACACGATCGGCATGCCTGCGTCCGTAACCACTAGCACCATCCCGGTGCGCGCCTCCCG
The DNA here is from genome assembly GCF_002287505.1 of Corynebacterium glaucum. Taxonomy (GTDB): domain Bacteria; phylum Actinomycetota; class Actinomycetes; order Mycobacteriales; family Mycobacteriaceae; genus Corynebacterium; species Corynebacterium glaucum. The sequence continues at coordinate 775,981 of NZ_CP019688.1, read as the reverse complement.
CAGCAGCTCCTCGCGGCGGGCGTCCTCGTTGTGGTCAAAATTGGACACGAATCGCCCGCGCGCCTCCACCCCCAGCGCCGCAGCAAGCGCTTTCGCCCGGCGCGTGTCCTCCGCCGCGATCACATCCGCCTGCGTGAGCGCGTCGCGCAGCCGCTCCGACGCGTCTTGGATGTTGCCCAGCGGAGTCGCCGCGAGCACCACGCCGGTTGTGGGCGAAGACATGTCTGTGACCGGAGGGACCATAGGGCCTGATCTTAGCTGCGCCCAGCTACAATCCTTCGGCGTGAGTACCGTCGCGCCAAACCCCACCACGCCCGCGCCAAAGCCCGTGCGCCCGAAGCGGCCCGCGCCCCAAGCGCCGGTGACGGTCCCGTGGTCGAAGCACGACACCCAAGCCACCATCGTCATCGCCGCCTTCGCGCTGTTCACCCGCTTCCTCGGGTTGACCCAGCCCACCAGCGGCGGCACGCCGATTTTCGACGAGAAGCACTACGTCCCCCAGGGCTGGGACATGGTGCGCAGCTCGTTTAACCCCGTGCTCGGCGGCATCGAGTCCAATCCGGGCTACGGCCTGGTCGTGCACCCTCCGCTTGGCAAACAACTGCTTGCCATGGGTGAGACGCTCTTCGGCTACAGCCCACTCGGCTGGCGCATCATGACGGCACTGTTCGGCTCAGCCGTGGTCGTCTTCGTGTTCCTTCTGGCACGCAGACTGAGCCAATCCACCTCGATCGGCATCCTCGCTGGAGCCATTGCGCTTTTCGACGGAGTCTTATTAGTCGCCTCGAAGTTCGGAATGCTCGATATCTTCCAGGTGCTCTTCATCGTGATTGCATCGTGGACGCTGGCCGGGGATATGCGCCAGGTGCACCAACGTTGGCACGATGCGTGGCTGGCTGGAGAGGTGCAGACAGCTGGTCCGTTGGGCCCGCGCGTGGGCTTTCGCTGGTGGCGCTTTGCCACCGGCGTGCTGCTGGGCCTAGCGCTGAGCGTGAAGTGGTCGGGTCTGTACTACATCGCCTTCTTCGGTCTGCTCGGCTCGTTCTGGGATCTGTGGCTGCGCAACCGCTACGGCGTAAAAAAGCCGGTTGCGGGCACCCTGCTGCGCGACGTGCCTTCCGCGCTGGCGTCGATTGTGCTGCTGCCTGCGGTGCTCTACCTCTGGTCGTGGCGCGCGTGGTTCGCATCCGAAACCTCGGTCTACCGCCACGCGAACGTGGACGGCACCGTTGCCGATTCGGACTGGCCGTGGCTGAACCTCCTGCCGCCGTCGGTGGGCAACTGGCTGTACTACCACTTCTCAGTGCTCGACTTCCACGGCTCGCTGACCTCCTCTGGCGGACACTCCCACCCGTGGGACTCCAAGCCCTGGGCGTGGTTGGTCGCTGCGCGTCCGATCCTCTATTACTCCTCCACCGGCATCGAGTGCGGCAATGGCGGGGAGTGCCGCGAGATGATCTTCCTCTTCGGCACGCCTCCGATTTGGTGGCTCACCGTGCCGATTCTGCTTTGGGCAGCGTGGGGCTGGCTCACACGCCAGGACTTCCGCGTGATCGTGCCGTTCATCGCCTTCGCCGCCGGGTTCTTGCCGTGGCTAGCCGCGTTCGACCGCCAGATGTACTTCTTCTACGCCACCGCACTCGTGCCGTTCACCGCGGTGCTCATTGCGCTTGCGCTTGGCAACCTCGCCCAGAAGGGCAAACCGGTGACCTGGAAGTGGGTGCGCAAACTCGCCGGGCAGCAGCTGCGAAGCGGCCAGCTCGCCGTGGTGGGCTACATGGCGCTGGTCGGTGCCGCGTTCGTCTACTGGTCGCCGATTCTCTACGGCTTCATGGTGCCGGAGGACTACTACCAGTCCCTCATGTGGCTGCCGAGCTGGAAGTAGCGCCGCGCGTCCAAACGCTACTTCGGGTCAGCGTTCAAATGCGCCCACGCCCGGCGCAGCTCTCCCCCACGGTCGGCGACCCAGGTCCACACCAGCGCGACTGACGTCAGCAGCGGAATGAATACCAGCGCAGGTTGGAATTCCCCGGTCTGCAGCACCGCGTCGCGCACCGCGAACCCTGCGGTGAACGTGAACATGGTGCCCACGATCAACAGCACGCCTGCGACCTGTTGTGGACGCCACGCGCACAACCCGAGCGCGAGCGCAACACCGAATCGCACCGCCGCAAAGGACGCGAGCACCGGATCCGGTTCGCCACCGGTGGCCACGAGTTTCACCGCCCACAGCGCCCACGCCACTGCCATCACGCCCAGCGCCACCCGGCCGATCGCCAAAGTCAGCGCGCGACGCTGCTCCATCTTCAAGAACGGATCGCGTACTTCCGCCATGATTACGTCGGACAGATCCGGCGGCACCATGTCGCGTTGACCGTCGACCTTGCTCAGCTGCTTGGACAGCACCAGCGAGCGCTCCCAAAATCGAGAGCACTCCGCGCAGGCGGCCAGGTGGGCGTCCACCACTTCGTCGTCAAGCGCTGATAGCTCCCCATCGAGTCGTGCAGACAGGGCTGCCTGAACGTCCTCGTGGTTAATCATTGCGGGTGAGCACCCCATCTAAGCTGGCGCGACCCGAGCCGAACACCACGACCATGAACAGCGACACCGCAAGCACCAGCGGGTACTCCACCCCGCCATCTTCGACGAAGAGGCCGTGGTCGAAGTGCACGAAGTAGCCCGCCGCCAGCACCATCAGCGCCAACACCGACGCCGCAATGGTCGTGAGCAATCCGATGAGCAGGAACACCCCGCCGAGCAGCTCCACCGTGCCGACCACATAGGCGCTGATCTGCGGCTGCGGAACACCCGCGGCGGCGAAGTCGCGTGCAGTCTGAGCCATGCCAAGACCGAACCAGCGTTGGTACCCGCGCGCCACAAACACCACGCCAAGCACGAGGCGCAAGAGCAGCAGTGCAAAGTCGCGTACAGCGGGCCGGTTCATGCGACTAAGACTACTCATGGAACCAAACCGCATCGCAGGGAGTCGAATGAGTATGGAGCACACTTACCCAATCACCGGTCCCGACGGCCTCACCCGCCCGCCGTGGGCCGCCACCGACCCGCTGCTGCGCGACTACTACGACACCGAGTGGGGCATGCCCATCCGCGACGAAGCCGGCATGTTCGAGCGCCTCGCCCTCGAGGGGTTCCAGGTAGGGCTGTCATGGCGGCTCATCCTGACCAAGCGCGAGGCACTGCGCCGCGCGTTCCACGGTTTCGACCCAGACACGGTCGCAGGTATGGAGGTAGAGCATTTGCTTGACGACGCCTCCGTGATACGCAACCGGCGCAAACTCGCTGCCGCGGTGACGAATGCTCAAGCCACCGTCGCCCTCCGCGAGGAAGGCACCGACTTAGCGGAGTTCATCTGGTCGTATCAGCCCGCCGAAACCCCGGCGCCGCGCACGGTTGAGGAGGTGCCCACCCGCTCCCCAGAATCCGAGCAGCTGGCCAAAGACCTGAAATCACGAGGCTTCACGTTTGTCGGCCCGGTGACCATGTACGCACTGATGGAGTCGGTGGGCATTGTGGACACCAACCTGGTGGGCACCTGGCGCCGCGGCGCGTCCGGAGTCTGGGTCTAACTCGAGCGGTGTAGCCCTGCAGCGCACCGTGGTCGCGTTCACCGGTGACGGCGAGCTCATGATGAACGGTCAAGAACTCGTCACCGCCGTGCGCTACAACACCCCGATGCTGGTCGTGCTAGTGGACAACGAGCAGTACGGCACTATCCGCGCCAACCAGGAAAAGACCTACCCGGGACGCGTCTCAGGCACCCAGCTGGTCAACCCGGATTTCGCCGAGTGGGCCCGCTCCATGGGCGCATGGGCCGAAACCGTCGAGCGCAACGAGGAGGTTCCCGGCACCATCGAGAGAGCTTTTCAAAAGCTTGACGACGGCCACGTCGTCCTCCTCCACGCCAAAGTCGACCAAGATCACGCCACCCCTGAAGGCAGCGCAGAGGCGTAATTCGGTTTCGCCTGTAAATGTGAAGCGATTTAGACACGGGCCTTTTATGTACTACGGAATCCATAACCATGCTAGAGTCGCCCGCATGGGCCGCCCAAGGATGTTTGACGAGAAATCTGTACTTGACGCTGCAGTGAGCGAGTTCCGTGTTCATGGTTTTACAGACACCTCGACGGAGCAGCTCTGTGAAGCAGCGGGCGTTCGACGGAGCACGTTGTACAACACTTTTACTTCGAAGGACGAGTTGTTTGTACGAGCACTGCAGCACTACCTGGAAACCACGTCGGCAGCCCAGAGAGAGGTACTGGGTGACGAATCGCTCAATGGCATCGAGCGCTTGCACGCCTACTTCGACCTCATGATTGAAGAAGAAGTGTGTGCAGCAGAAGATGGCCACGCTGCCGGATGCATGGCGATCGGCACTCGCATGACACCCGACGTTGCGAGGCGAGACGATCGCATCAGACGTCTGCTGGACCAAGGTTTAAACAATCAGCTGTCCGCGCTATCACTAGCGGTTCGTCAGGGCCAGGCCGATGGCTCAATCTCAAAGAATGTTGCCCCCGAGAACGCGGCGCAGCTGATTGTGTCACTTGTCGCAGGGCTACGAGTGATGGCTCAAGCTGGGCGGTCTCCCGGGGACTTGCGATCTATGACTTCACTTGGGCTGACTGCTCTCTTGCCATAGAACTTTAAACCGCTGCGCCAACCCGGCTTTGCCCTAATTTTGTACTCTCTTATACAGAAAGTGACGTAATGAAAAAGCATTTATACCTGTTGATGACCATGATCATGGTCGTGTCGATGAGCGAGTTGCAGGTGGCCGGAATGATGCCGTCAATCGCAACGGATTTAGACACTTCGGTCAGCCGGGTGGGACTCCTCGTTTCGATGTATTCACTCGGCATGGCGCTTGGAGGTCCTGCTGTTGCCTACATGCTGCGCCACATCCGACCTAAACTAGCTTTACTGTCTGTCGTCGGCTTGTATGCGGTTCTCGAGGCCCTAGTTCCGCTGATCCACGAGTACTGGTGGGTAGCCATTTTTCGAATCTTGACCGGTTGCTTGTCGGGAGCCACGTTTGGCCTATCAGTGACCTTCGGAGCTCAATTGGCGGAAAGTCCAACGAAAATCGGGGAAGCAATTTCAATTGTGCTGGGTGGAATCATGGTTGGCACCGTATTCGGGCTGCCGCTGTCACACTACGTTGCTGGCGCACTCAGTTGGCAGACCAGCTTCTATCTGCTGGCACTTATAGCGCTCTGCTTGTTTGTTGCGAGTCTATTTGCGTTGCCTTCGCGGGATCCCGCATCGCAGGAAGCTAGCGAACAAGACCTACGCAACCTCCGTTCCCTCCGCCTATGGTCCCGCTATCTGGTCAGCCTGCTGACCATCGGCGCCGCCTACGGTTCATTCACCTATTTCACGCCTCTCCTGGAACGGAATTCGGGACTAAGCCCGAACACCACGACCGTGGTCTTGCTGACGTATGGACTGTTCTCGTTCATCGGGAATCTTGTGGTGGGCAAGTTCGCCGACAGTCACGCAGTAACGGTGTTGCGCATAGGACACGCAGTCTTAATCATTTCGCTCAGCATCATCGCCATGTTCGCAACCACTGGTTGGCTCACGGTAACAATGGTGCTTCTAGTCGGACTCGCAGGTGTCTCCATGAACCCCGCTCTTGTCACACGCGTAGCCGAGGTAGGCGGGACCGGAAATCTGGTTAGCACCGTCCACACCTCTGTGATCACAATGGGCGTGACACTGGGAACTGCCGTCAGCGCGCTTACCATGAGTATCGCCGGTAATGACCCTGCCATCGCTATGTGGACCGGGGCCGCGTTCGCCTGCCTTGCGGCGATCGTATTGGCAACGCAAACCGTTCCCTTTAAGAGATCCGCCGCATCATCTATCTAATTCCAGATAAAGGGGGGCGACGCGCAACTGCAAAATCCAAGATCACGCCACTCCTGAGGGCAGCGCAGAGGAGTAATCGGAGGCTTAGTCGCAGTCCATCTCCGCGAACGCTTCTTCCACCGAGTCGTGCTCCTCGCGGGATTCTTCCCACACTTCCTTCGATGCAGACAGGTTGACCGCGGCGATGATCGCGCCGACGATGATGTCGAACCAGGCGGTCGCCCAGACGAACGTGAGGAGGCCAGCGGCGATGATGAGCAGGTTGGCGAGAGCATCGTTGCGGGCGGCGAGCCAGGCGCCCGTCGTCAAGCTTGAGCCCTCATCCCGAACCCGCAGCAAGATGACTGCGCACGCGAGGTTGACCACGAGCGCGCCGAGTGCCACGCCGGTGAGCCCTTCCGGCGATGGAGGGACCGGATTGAGCAACTTGTAGATGACGGTGGCGATCGCGGCAACGGCCGGGATGAGGATAAGGACGGCGAGGAAGGCACCGACCTTCCGGCGGCGCTGCGCGGGCCACGCGACCGCGAAGAACACGAGGAGGTTAATCGCGGTGTCTTCGAGGAAGTCGGCGGAGTCGGCGAACAGCGACGCAGAACCGATTGCGATCGCGGCGGCGAATTCGACGAAAAAGTAGGCCAGGTTCAGCAGCGCGACGATGAGTACGGCGCGGCGGATACGTTCAGTAGACACGCGTGCGCATGCTACCCCATCGTGAGGATAAACACCCTTGAGATATACCCCCCAGGGGTATACGGTCGGTGTCAGATACAGACGTCAACGAGCAAGGGATTCATAGACCATGCACGACCAAGACACACGCGAAGCACACACGCACGCCCACCACCAACACCACGACGACAATCAACACCACGATCACGAGGACCATGAGGGGCATGGCGGTCACGGTGGCCACAGCGGCCATGCTGGCCACGGCGATCACGGCGATCACGTCGCCCAATTCCGCCGCCTGTTCTGGATCATGCTGGCGCTCTCTATCCCGGTCGTGGGCTTCAACGCGATGTTCGCCGACCTGATCGGCTACTCCCTCCCAGAAGCCTCCTGGGTGCCGTGGGTCTCACCTCTGCTCGGTACGGTGATCTACTTCTGGGGCGGCTGGCCCTTCCTCACCGGCGCGGTGGATGAGATCCGCCAGCGCCAACCCGGCATGATGCTGCTGATCGGCCTGGCCATCACCGTCGCCTTCGTGGCGTCGTGGCTGTCCAGCCTCGGGGTGCTGCCGCACACCTTGGACTTCTGGTGGGAACTCGCCATGCTTGTGGTGATCATGCTGCTGGGGCACTGGATCGAGATGCGCTCGCTCGCGCAGACCACCTCAGCGCTCGACTCGCTCGCGGCGCTACTCCCGGACGAGGCGGAAAAGGTCGACGGCGACGAGGTGGTCAAGGTCGCCCCGGCAGAACTTGAGGTCGGCGACATGGTCATCGTCCGGCCCGGTTCCTCGATCCCAGCAGACGGCGTGATTGTCGAAGGCAGCGCCGCGATGGATGAGTCCATGGTCACCGGCGAGTCGAAGACCGTGCGCCGCGAAACCGGAGAAAACGTCGTGGCGGGCACGATCGCGACCGATTCGGGATTGCGAGTTGAGGTCACCGCCACCGGCGACGACACCGCGCTCGCAGGGATCCAAAAACTGGTCTCGGATGCGCAGGCGTCGTCGTCACGCGCCCAGCGCCTCGCTGATACCGCTGCCGGTTGGCTGTTCTGGTTCACCATCGGCGCTGCCGTGATCACGGCAGTGGTGTGGAGTTTCCTCGGCCGGCCCGATGAGGCAGTCGAGCGCACCATCACCGTCATGGTCATCGCCTGCCCGCACGCGCTCGGCCTCGCCATCCCGCTGGTTGTCTCGATTGCGACGGAGCGTGCCGCCCGCGCCGGCGTGCTGATCAAGGACCGCCTCGCGCTCGAATCGATGCGAAACGTCGACGCGGTGCTCTTTGACAAGACCGGCACCCTGACGCAGGGCGAACCCACCGTCACCGCGCTTGAACCCGTCGAGGGTTACAGCGACAACGAACTGCTCGCCCTCGCCGCCGCGGCTGAGTCCGACAGTGAGCACCCGCTGGCCCGCGCGATCGTCAGCGCCGCCGAAGAACAGCAGCTTGAGGTTCCCCGCGCCAGCGACTTCTCCTCCTCCCCAGCAGTCGGCGTGCGCGCCACGGTCGACGGCACCGTCATCGAGGTCGGCGGCCCGTACCTCGTCGAGGAGCGCAGCGCCGACGAACTCAAGGTCGCCAGCACCTGGCGGGAGGAGGGGGCAATCATCTTGCATGTGCTTGCCGACGGCCACGTTATCGGCGCCCTGCGCCTCGCCGACAAGATCCGGGAAGAGTCCTTCGACGCGGTCAAGGCGCTCCACGCCGCCGACGTCGAGGTCGTGATGATCACCGGCGATGCTGAAGCTGTCGCCGAGAGCGTCGCAGCAGAACTGGGCATCGACCGCGTCTACGCGGGTGTTCGCCCGGAGGATAAGGCCGCGAAGGTCGAGGAACTGCAGCGCGAGGGGCGCACGGTGGCCATGGTTGGCGACGGTGTCAACGATGCCCCCTCCCTGGCGCAAGCTGACGTCGGCATCGCCATCGGCGCGGGCACCGATGTGGCAATCGGCTCCGCAGGCGTCATTCTGGCGTCCTCGGATCCGCGCTCGGTACTGTCCGTCATCGACTTGTCCCGCGAAACCTACAAGAAGATGCAACAGAACCTCTGGTGGGCAGCGGGTTACAACCTCGCGGCTGTGCCGCTCGCAGCTGGTGTGCTCGCACCCATCGGCTTTGTGATGCCGATGAGCGTGGGAGCAATCCTCATGTCCGCATCCACGGTGATTGTGGCGCTGAACGCCCAGTTGCTGCGCCGCCTCGATCTCAACCCCGAAGCCAGCACCGCCCGGCTTCTCGAGAATGCATAGGTAGACCATGTCATCTACGTCCGAACACTACGGCTACATCAGCGACAAGGACCGCTACCTCGCCCGGCTCAAGCGCATTGAGGGCCAAACCAGAGGTTTGCAGCGAATGATCGAGGAAGAGAAGTACTGCATCGACATCCTCACGCAGATCAGCGCGGTGAACTCCGCGCTGGAGAACGTCGCTGTGGCGCTACTGCAGGACCACCTCAAGCACTGCGTCACCGAGGCCGTGAACAGCGGCGAGGGTGCTGAGCACAAAATAAAGGAAGCATCCGAGGCGATTGCCCGGATGCTGAAATCCTAGAAGTGGAGCTAAGGGTGTCTAGGTTCACGACATATTTGACACCATGTTCCAGCGGCGATGGTCCTGATGCTTGACAGGTGAGTCGAGACATACTTGACACTTAGGCCGACCTTAACTTGATGAGTGATGCTTGACAGGTGAGTCGGGACATGTTTGACAGATGAACAGTCCCAACCGCAATCTCGCCATCGTTCGTGCAGTGCGGAGGGTGTCCGATTGTTTGTGTGCGGGGGCTTGGTTTACAGGTAGTCCGCGAATCGGTCGGGGTATGCCACGGCTAGTTGGTTGATGGCTTGTTTCCACCCGGTGGCTTTCGCCCCTTCAATATAGCCGTTGCATTCGATTGCCCGTTTTGCCTTCTTCGCCCGCTGGGCGGCGCGTTTGTCTTCGATGTTGCAAATCATCAACCACAGCGTCTTCAGCGCCGCGGTGTCGTTCGGGAACTGGCCCCGGTTGCGGGTAGCTTTGCGCAGTTCAGCATTGAGCGATTCGATCGCGTTCGTGGTGTAGAGCACCCTCCGGGCCGCTGGCGGGAACTGCAAAAACGGCACGAACTGCTCCCACGCATCACGCCACACCTTCACCGACTGCGGGTAGCGGCGCCCTAGCTCAGAGGCTTCGAACGCGTCCAGGGCGGCGCGGGCGGTGTCCTCGTTCGGTGCGGTGTAGACCTCCCGTAACGCACTCGATACGGGTTTGCGGTCTTGGTAGGACACCCACCTGTTCGCAGCCCGAATCAGGTGCACGATACAGGTTTGCACCATCGAGTTCGGCCAGGTTGCCTCCACCGCATCGGGTAAGCCTTTGAGCCCGTCGCAGCAGACGATGAACACGTCTTGGACCCCACGGTTGGCAAGGTCAGCGCACACGGACGCCCAGAATGCGGCACCTTCGTTACCGGCGATCCACAACCCAAGGATGTGTTTGATGCCGTCCATGTCGACACCAACGGCCATGTAGCAGGACTTGTTGACCACGCGGTTACCATCGCGGATCTTGATCCGCAATGCGTCGAGAAAGATCACCGGGTAGAACTCTTCGAGCTGTCGGTTCTGCCACATCATCACCTCATCGAGTACCGCGTCGGTGATCGTGCTGATCGTATCGGGGCTCATGTCCACCCCGAGGGTGGTTGCGAGGTGGTGCTGGATGTCTCGCACTGTCATCCCGCCCGCATACAGGGAAATGATCATGTCATCAAGCTCAGTGAGCCTGCGGGCCCCCTTTGGCACCATCTGCGGGGCAAACGTCCCCGCCCGATCCCTTGGCATGGTTACTTCCAGCGGGCCGTAGCCAGAGTCGACGGTCTTGGTATACGACCCGTTGCGGTGGTTATCCTCACCGCGGGTGTCAACCTCAGCTTTGGCTTTGCGGTCAGAGTGCTCATAGCCCAAATGGGCATCCATCTCCGCCTGTAGACCGGCATTGATCGAGGCCTGTAAAAGCCCCTTGACCAGCTCGCTGGCATCGTCGGTGGAGGTGGACAGCTCCCCGATGAGCTTGGCGAGCTCGGGGTTATCCATCAGCTTCTCGCTGATCTCATTGACCCTGGCCGGGTCATGGCTTTTCTTCGGTGACACCGTAGTCATTATCGGTGAAACTCCTTCAGATCAGAGCCTCACACACAAAACTCCTGACACCCTCGCAGTGCGCGACCAGAAACAAAAAGTTGCCGCGGTGGCGAAACGCTTCGGTGTCAGCCGCCAGCGTGTGTATCAAATCCTCGCCGACTACGATGCCGGCGGCGATGCCGCCGTCGCCCCGAAATCTCGGGCCCCGCACACGCACCCGCAAGCGGTTCCAGAAGCACTGCGCAACGACATCATCGATATGCGCAAACAGCTCACCCGCCATGGCCTTGATGCGGGACCGGAAACTATTGCCTACCACTTAGCCGCGCAGGACAAACGGGTGCCGTCAACCTCAACAATCAGACGGATCCTCACCGATGCCGGTTTGGTGACCCCAGAGCCGAAGAAGCGCCCCAAAAGCTCCTACATCCGCTTTGAGGCAGCGCTGTGCAACGAAATCTGGCAGGCCGACATCACCCACGTGTTCCTCGCTGACGGCACCCGAGTCGAAGTCCTCGACTTCATCGACGACCACTCCCGCTACCTGATGTCAATCACCGCCGCCGCGGCCTTCAGCGGGGCGGCAGTCGCTGCCGAATTGACCCGCCTCATCAGCACATACGGGCCGCCAGCATCAACGCTGACCGACAACGGGCTCGTCTTCACCGCCCGCTTGGCCGGGCGAAAAGGCGGCAGGAACGCCTTCGAGAAAGTGCTCACCGCCAACCGTATCCAGCAAAAGAATGGTCGCCCCGGACATCCCCAAACCCAAGGCAAAATCGAACGCTTCCACCAGACACTCAAGAAATGGCTCGCCGCCAGATCACCAGCGCCCACCATCAACGAGCTGCAGCACCTCCTCGACGAATTCGCTGATTACTACAACACCCAACGCCCCCACCGCGCACTCGGCAGACGTACCCCAGCGCAGGTCTACACCACTGGGGCCAAAGCCAGCCCACGCGACAACCCCAAAGAAGAATGGCGAATCAGAAACGACACCGTATGCACTAACGGCAAAACCACCGTCCGCTACGCCGGAAAACTCTTCCACCTCGGCATCGGACGCGCATACGCCAGCAAGAAAATCCTCATGGTCATCACCGACAAACACATCATCACGTCATTGGCCGACACCGGCGAAGTCATCACAGAGCACTACATCGACACCAGTCGCGACTACCAAAAGCCCTACTGGAAAACAGGAGACCCACCCCTCAACCCCCACCAATGACAAAACCGGCACCCCAGAAAACCAAAAACCGAGGCACCGGTTTGTCCACCATGTCGCGACTCATCTGTCAAGCATGTCGCGACTCAGGACAAAGTGGAGCTAAGGGGAATCGAACCCCTGGCCTTTGCATTGCGAACGCAACGCTCTACCAACTGAGCTATAGCCCCGTGTGGGAAGTGAGGTTACTCCCCTCCCACGCAACTGTTAAATCGCCAGGCTGAGCTGGACTAACGACGTAGCCCTAGCTGGCGCGGTCGCCGAAATCGCCGTAGCTCTCGTAGTCGTCGTAACTGTCGTCATCGCCAAAATCGTCGTAACGGCCGCCGACTCGAACAGGCACGCGGCGCTCGCGCTCGATGGTGCCGTACTCCGGCTCGGCCTGACGGTAGCGCGGCAGGTGGTCGAAGTCCGGGCTCTCATCATCAAGGTCCATGATGACGGCACCGGCACGGTAGCGCTCCCGCTCCACGATGGCAGGACGGTCCTCGGTGTCCACACCCAGGCGGGCGCGGCGCAGCTGGCGCATCCGGCGGGCGCGCAGTTCCTGCTCTTGCTTGACTACGCGGCGCAGCGCGACCATGAACCACAGCGTCAGACCGACAGTGATCGCAGGCAGCACCCACATCCAACCACCGACGATGAGCGCCGCTATAAGCGTGATCGCGGATGCCGCCAGGAGCGAGATGAACGTGATCTTGCGGCGCTTGAGCCGGTCAGCGCGGGTGAGCGCATCACGCTGCGGATCGTAGCCGCCGCGGCCCTTGCGAGCTTCGGCGAATGCAATGTCGGCGTCCTCGAGTTCGACGCTCGAAGTATCGGCATCCGCAGCCACCTCGATGTCCGAATCCGCCGCGTTGTCCTCGGTGTCAGTCTCTCCATGTTCGAGCACGACAGCCTGATCCTCAGCCGCGGCCGATGCCTCTTCTGAGACGTATCCGAAGTCAGCGGGTGCAAGGTAGGACTCAGCCAGCTCGTACTCCGCCTGCGCTTCGTCTTCGTCTTCGTCTTCGTCCGAGTCTTCCGCCTGCGCCTGCAGCACCGAGTAGGCAGTGGAGCCACCTGCCGCCGGAGCCTCGACCTCGTTGGATTCAACAGTGCCCTCGGCACCCTCGGCACCCTCGGCCGCCTCGGCTTCCTTGACCTCCTCGACCTCATCAGCCTCGATCACATTGGGAGCGAGCTTCCGGCTCACGCCGGCAGTCCTGGAGATGAGGGTCTTCATGCTCGCGGAGGTGTCGTCGATAAGCACTTGCTCCTCATCCGAAACTGCCTCGACAAGCTCGTAGTCCTCGTCCTCCGAAGCCTCGTAGTGGTGCACATCAGCAGCCGTGAGCTTGGGGCGGCGACGCTCGACCATTGGCATGGTGCCGCCTTCGTGGAGCACGCGGGTCTCCTCGTAGCCCTGGCCGGAGCGGCGGATCGGCTTGTTGTTTCCGAACGCGAGCGGGGCGAGAACAATCACCCACACGACGACGATCAGCAGAATGATCAGGCTCGGGCTGCCCATAAGGACGTGCCACCTTTCCTCGACAAAGTTCATCAAAGTTGTGCCCAACGCTAACGGGGCCATGCTTGGCAACGAACCCGGCGCGCCGGTTAACAACCCATGAATTGCCTGAATAATGCGTGCTTTAGCGGATCCGGCCCGCGGCGGCGAGACGCTCCACCGCCGTCGTCGGGTAATCCTCGGCATTAAGAGCGACGAAGTGGTGGTCACGCCATTCACCGTTGATATGGAGGTTGCGGCGCATGAACCCTTCCTCCCGGTATCCGCAGGATCGAAGCACTCGGCCCGATGCTGGGTTATAGGGCAGGTACGTCGCGGTGACGCGGTGCATGCCAACGCGGTGGATGGCGTGGTCGGTGCCGAGAGCACAGGCTGCAGTTGCGACGCCGCGGCCCATGTACGGCGAAAACACCCAGTAGCCGATCCAGCACTCCCCCACGGCCCCGTGCTGAATGTTGCCCAACGTGACCTGACCGGCGAACTCACGGTTCACCTCGATGACCATGGGCACCACTGTGCCGTCGTAGGCCAGACGCCGAAGGTTCAGCCAGTTGTTGCGCCAGGAGGCGTGGGAGTGCGCCTCCCACCAGGTGCCGTGTGTGGTGGGCTCGACGGGTTTGAGCCACGATTCATCATGCAGGCGCATGTGGCTCCAGGCTTCGCCGTCGGAGCTTGCCAGCGGCCGCAGCTGCACGCTGGCACCGTCGCGAATGCGCACCGCTGGCGTGGTTTCGGGCCAGCCTGGAGTCGGTGCGCGGAAAGGAGCGATGAAACGGTCGAGCATTAACGCACGCTATGACCGTTGTTGTAAGAACTCGACATCGACGATCTCGCCCGGACGCACCTGAGTCACGCCTTCAGGCAGTCGAATCATCGCGTTGGCTTCGGCGAAACCTGCGAGCAGGTGCGCCGGTGCCCCGCCTACCCCGCCGAGGCTTTCTACCAGGTAGTCCCCGGTGTCAGCGTCGCGCATGAGGCGAGCTCGGACGTACCCGCGGCGCCCGCCGATGGAGTCAATCGCCCGCAGCGAACGTGCGCGCACCGCGCGTCGACCGGTCGCCTTCTTCCCCAGCGACTCGCGGATCACTGGACGGATAATCGTTTCTGCGATGATCAACGCCGAAACCGCGTTCGACGGCAGCAAAAAGGCCGGGATGCGCTCGTCGCCCAAGAGTCCGAACCCTTGGACGGAGCCGGGGTGCATAGCCACTCGCGTGGTATCCACCTCACCGAGTTCGCGGAGCACATCCTGCACGGCGTCCGAACCTGAGCCGCCCACCGCGCCGGTAATGATGACCAGTTCGCTGCGCGAAACGTGGCCAGCGATCACCTCAGCGAGGCGGCGCGGTTCCGCGTTGATGATGCCCACGCGGTTGACATCGGCACCGGCTTCTTCGGCGACTGCCGCTACCACGTAGGAAGCTACGTCGTAGACCTGGCCCAATCCGGGGTCACGTTCGACGTCGACAAGTTCGAGCCCGTAGCTCATGACCGTCACGCGCGGGCGCGGGTAGACCAGCACTTTGTCCCGCCCGGTGGCGGCGACGAGGCCGATCTGTGCGGGGCCGAGCACAGCCCCTTGACGCACTGCGATGTCTCCGGGCTGAATGTCATCCCCCGGACGGCGAACGAAGTCACCGGAGCCAACTGGACGCGTCGGCGTCATGCGTTTGCGCCCGCGGTCCGACCACTCAAGTGGCAGCACAGCATCGGCCAACGTAGGCAGCGGCGCGCCGGTGGCCACGCGAACTGCCTGCTTCGGTTGGAGGCGGAGCGGCTTTTGCGAACCTGCGGCTACCTCGCCTACCACCGGCAGAGTGTGGTCCCGCGAGGCCGAAGGGGTTTCAGCACCGCCCTCGTCGTCGCGCGGCTCCGGCCGGCGCAACCCTGCGGAACCGCCGACATCCACGGCACGCACCGCGTACCCGTCGACAGCAGCTTGGTGGAAACCAGGAAGCGACTTTGTCGCGGCGATCTCCTCGGCACACATCAGTCCGAGCGCATCAGAAATCCCGACGCGGACCGGTTCCGGTGTCACCGCCGCATCGATCACTATCTCAAGCTGCTCGTCAACGCTGCGCATTGGGTCGTGGTTTCTCGCTTAACCCTGCTGCCCCCGCTCGAGCACCTCCGGGTGCTCCGCCTCAAATTCAGCGAGGATTTCCTTGAGTGCCGGGTAGAGGGCAGGTCCGTACTTCTCATCACGAAGGCCGAAGTCGACGTTTGCCGGGATGTAACCACCAGGGTTACCCAGGTCGTGGCGCTTGCCGCGGTGCACCACCACGTGCACTGGATGCCCCTCCTGGATCATCAGCTCGATAGCGTCAGTGAGCTGCAACTCGCCGCCCTTGCCCGGCTCGATGCGCCCCAGGGCGTCAAAGACCGCGCGGTCCAGCAGGTAGCGACCGGTTGCGACGAGGGTGGACGGCGCTTCTTCCTTGGCAGGCTTTTCCACCATGCCGCGGACCTTTTTCACCTCAACGCCCTCAATATCGCGCTCAGCGTCTTCGACGTCGAACACGCCGTAGTTGTACACCTCATCCGGGGTGACGTTGAATGCGCACAGCACGGAGCCGCCGAACTCCTCGCGCACGCGCACCATCTTGTCCATCACACCGATTGGCAGCACCAAATCGTCTGGCAGCATGACGGCCACGGCGTCTTCCTCGGCGTCAAGTGCAGGCTCAGCACAGCCAACCGCATGGCCCAAACCAAGCGGCGACTCCTGGGTCACCGCGACAGCGTCAATCAGTTCGTTGGCGCGGCTGACTTTCTCCGCCTGTTCCTCCTTACCGCGGTTGAGTAGCCGCTCTTGCAGCACATTGAACTCACCGAAGTGGTCCATGATTTCCTGCTTCTGTGGAGCTACCACGATGACCAGGCGCTCCGCCCCCAAATCAGCAGCCTCTTCCGCGATCAGCTCAATGCCCGGAGTGTCCACAACTGGAAGCAGTTCCTTCGGAACCGTCTTGGTTGCCGGCAAGAACCGAGTACCCATTCCTGCCGCGGGTACGACCACCGTCCGCACACCGCCATGCGCCGCCTGCTGAGACTCCTCTTTAGAATTCCGCATGGGCATGGAGTCTACCCGTGATTGAGGCTTCTCCGCTTTCCGACCCGACCAGAAAGGTATACCGGTGGCCATACAACGGAGCAAACCAGGAACCGAAAAAGACCAGCTCCGACGCGAGGTCGCCGAGGGCAGAAGCTCCCTGAAACGCATGCCCGAGCGCAAGGCTCAGCTGGACGCCGAAATTGTGACGTATTCCATCGCCGCAATGACGCACTTCGGCGCTTTGAACCAGCCGATCGCAGCGTATAACCCCCTGCCTTCCGAGCCGGGCCCCGCGGACTACGCGGCCTGCCTCAACGCCCACGCTCAAAGCGTTTGGTTGCCGATTTCGCTGGCAGAAGGGGTCCTCGCGTGGGCCTCGACACCCCAAGACGGGCAGGCCGAGCGCCAAGGCGCGCTCGGCATCACCGAGCCGCAAGGGCCCCGCTTCAACTCGAATGTGCTGCGCGCGTGCGCGCTGGTGATCGCGCCGGCAATGGCCGTCGATAAGCATGGCCTGCGACTTGGCAAAGGCGCAGGCTACTACGACCGAGCGTTGGTGGGGCTGGATGTGCCCGTGGCCGCGGTGGTATATGACACAGAGTTTGTCGCTGCCGTGCCGCACGAAGCGCATGACGCGCCCGTCGATGCGGTGATCACCCCCTCGGGGTTCTTCCCGCTCTAGGGAACGGCGGCGGCTCGGCGCGCGTCTAATCCCTATGAACCTCGCTCGTTTTGACGCCCTCCTGCACCCCGGACATCACCGAAGCACAGTCATACGGCGGGTGCTCGCCCTCGTGCTCGTGGTGGTTGCGGGGCTGAGCATGCTTATCGACGCCCACCGGGCTGACCCTTCAGTGCTCATCTTTGCCCGGCCCGTGGCAGCCGGGGCGGTGCTCACCGAAGAGGATCTGACAACCACTCGCCTTCCCAGCAACGTGGTGCCCGCGAACGCGATTCAAGAAAGCGAGTTGGCGACAGGCCAGATCCTCGCTGCCGGTGCATCGGCTGGTGAGGTGGTCACCACCACCCGGCTTGTTGGCCCCGATCTGATTGCGCAGCTAGTTGCCGAGGAGCCGCCCGGCGAGGACTTCACCATGGTGCCGTTGCCGCTCGCGGAGCCGGACATCGTGCCCATGCTGCACCACGGCGCACGGGTCGATGTGATTGGCCACGGCCCCGCAGTGATCGCTGAGGGTGGGCGGATCGTCACCGTGGGAGAGGAAGGCACGGTATTGGTGCTGCTGCGAAAGACGCATGCTGCGGCCGTTGCTGCCGCATCGTTGGTCGACCCGCTTACGGTGGTGCTCAGCGGCGGCGGGTACTCCGCGATTCCGCAGTTGAAGTCGGCGCGGTAGCTGGGTTATTCACCGTGGTGGGGTGGGCGTTCGTGCTCGTAGAATTCCCGGTCGCTCAGCAGCTCGGGCGCGTTGTCATCAAGTTCGACGACGCGCTCGTCGTCAGACGTTGTATCGGCTGACTGCAGGGGCACGTCAGCCGTGCGGTCGTAGTCCACATCCGCGGTCCGCTTGGCGCGGCGGCGTGCTCGAGCCATCCGTTTAGCTGACGCTGTGTTCGTCGAGTTCACTGATCAGGTGCGAGATCAGCGGACCGATGGTTGCGATGCCGTCGCGGATCGCCTGGCGGCTCGGCGCGAGGTTCACCACAACGGTAGAACCCGAAACGCCGCAGATCCCACGCGAGGTGCAGGCATCGACCGCACCGCAGGCCTGACCGGAGGAGCGGATGGCCTGACTGACCCCGGGCACCATTTTGTCAATCACGGCGCGCGTCGCTTCTGGTGTCTTGTCGCGCGGGCCAACACCAGTGCCACCGATTGTCAACACCAGATCAACGCCGCCGACAACACCGGTCTCAATCGCTTTGCGGATCTCCGACTTCTTCGACTTCGTGTGCACAACGGCATCAACCTCGAGGCCGATTTCGGTTAATAATTCAGCGACCATCGAGTGCGTGTTGTCGTCGGGGCTGTCGAAGCGCCGGTCGCCGACTAAGACCACAAGCGCGCAGGGTGCAGGCCGAGAGCCAGTTTCAAGTTCCGCGGCGCGGAGAAACTCCTCATCCGGTTCTAAGAAATCCAGCGAGTCTTGCGCGGTAGTCATAGATTTTCCACCTTTACCTCTGCTGCTCATCTGACGAAGCTACGCATCGCACTTTACTCGGAACTTAACGTCACCTCTACCGTTCTGAGTTCGCCGTCGGTACCGCGCACCTCGAGGGTCACCGTCTCGCCGAAATCGCGCGAACGCGTTGCCGCGATCAATGCGTCTGCGGACTCGATCGGGCGGTCATTCAGCCGGATAATCGTTTCGCCTTGTTTCAGCCCGGCCTGCTCCGCGGGGCTTCCCGGTTGCACGTCGGCGATGACGGCACCTTCTGATGCGTCTCCCATCACATTGACCTGCACACCCAGCATCGGTTGCTTCGCCTCGCCGGATTCGATGAGCTGGTTGGCGACTCGCTGGGCGAAGTTCGACGGAATCGCAAAGCCGAGACCGATCGAGCCTCCGCCCTGTCCACCTGGACCACCCGACGACAACGACGCGATGACCGAGTTCATGCCTACGAGACGACCTTGCATGTCGACCAATGGGCCGCCCGAGTTACCGGGGTTAATCGCTGCGTCCGTCTGGATGCCGTCCATAAGCGAGCTCTCTCCCCCACCCTGGCCCGCACGAACGGGACGGTTGAGGGCGGAAACGATGCCGCTTGTCACGGTTGCGGAAAGCCCAAGGGGCGAGCCGATAGCGACGACCTGCTGGCCCACTCTGAGGTCATTCGAATTGCCGAACTCCAAAGTCGGCAGGTTTTCCACGCCGTCAATCTTGATAACGCCGATGTCAGTATTCACATCGGATGCGACATAGGTCGCTGGGTGCCGGGAACCGTCATTCAAGGTGACGGTGATTTCGCCGTGGTTGTCCGCAGCAGACTCGATGACGTGGTGGTTCGTCAGCACGTACCCGTCAGAAGAGACGATGGAGCCGGACCCCTCAGCTGCGGAACGCTGACCGATCACCTCGATGGAGACAACCGCCGGCAACACCGCGGCAGCGACCTTTTCGACGGAGCCGTCTGGAGCTTCTTCCACCAAGTCGGTCACCGGCTGGTTCAAGCTGTTCTGGAAATCGCGCGGCTCCGGGGTAGCGTTGGAACCCGCGAGATAGCCCGCGCCTCCGCCAACGAGGAGCGAGGTCACTGTTGCCACCGCAATCGCCGCACCGACGCCAGAGCGTCGCTTCGGCTGCGAGGCAGGATTTGACTGAGGTTCGTTCAACGCTGGTTGTACACCAGCGTTCGAGGTAGATGGCTCGTAGGAGGAGTTCTGGTTTGGCTCGTACGGGCCCTGAGGTGGATATGCGTTACTCACCCCACCATGATGCCCGATGCGTCTGTGACTGCACTAACGAAGAAAAACTTTCCTGCCAAAGATTCTCCAGCCGCACCCTGGGCACCGGCTGTGAAAGAGCTTGATGGCGGGAAGCGTTACAGGTCTACGCTTGCGTCCGGCACCTCAGCAGCGGAGTCAACCCCTCCGGCCAGCTCCAGATCGGACGGGACGCGGCCGGGGAAGACAACGCGGAAGCGTGCGCCACCGTCGTCGGATTCTTCTACGAAGACCTTTGCCTTGTGGCGTTCGAGGACCTGGTGGGTAATTGCAAGACCCAGACCAGAACCCGGCGTCGAGCGGGTTTCCGTCGCGCGGTAGAAGCGCTGGAACACTTTGTCGCGCTCCTCCGGCGGGATACCCGGGCCGGAATCATCGACGATGAGCACTGCGCGCCGCGTCGCGGCACGCAGCGAAATGCGCACAGTGCCACCTGGCGGCGACCACTTCAACGCGTTATCGATGATGTTGAGCGGGGCACGCACCATGGCCGCACGATCTCCTCGCATGATCCACGGGTCGGCGCGGTATCGGAACTGCACGTCAGGACGGCGGCGCCGGCCACGCTCCAGGGCTTCCTCGATGACCTCATCCAAGCGGAACTCTTCCGACACAGTGCCAGGCGCGTCTTCCCTCGCCAGATCGACAAGGTCCGTGATCAGAGAAGACATTTCTTCCATTTGGGCAATCACGTCGTGCTGCAGGTCAGCCAGATCTTCTTGCGAGATCTGGTCCTGGCGCCCCGAGGAGTACAGCATGTTCAGCAATTCGATGTTGGTGCGCATCGAGGTAAGTGGCGTTTTCAGTTCGTGGCCGGCATCGGCAACCAGCTGCGCCTGACGTGTGCGGGAATCTTGAATGGTGCGCAGCATGTCGTTGTACGACGCGCTGACCTGCGCCCATTCGTCGTCCCCATCGACTGGCAGCATGCGCAGCTTTCCCGTGCGCGTGACCCCCTCGGCCGCTCGCTGGAGGCGTTGGAGGGGTCGCAGGCCTGCGGCAACGACGAGGTTGCCCAATCCCCACGCCAACAGCGCCCCAAGCCCGGAAATGATGAGCAATCCCGCCCCGAGGCTGCCCACCAACTGACCATAAGGATCGATCATCTGGGAAAGCGCGACGTACTCGCCTTCTTGTGAACGACGCACCACTACGCGCTCCGAACCCAAGGTGCGGGTGGACAGCTCGTCGCCGTTTGACAGCGGCGCGAACTCCCCACCGACCGGGACCGGATCGCCGTAGAAACCCTCGGACCCTGCGGGCGAAACCGCAATGCGCACGAAGGGGTTATGGGTCTTGAACCGCCACACTTCTTGGCGGATCGCGTCCGGGTCGGCCAATCCGTCCTCGCGCAGCTCAGTCATCTCCACAAACGCTTTGGAGCTCAGCTCGCTATCCAACCTGCTCAAGCGCGCAGACGAAACCGCCCACGTGCCCACCGTAAAGGTCAGCAACACGGTGACCACCACCATTGCACCCGCCAAGAACGCTAACTGCTGGCGGGTGGTCAGTCCCAGCCCAAAGAAACTCGCCGGGTGGAACTCAGCGTCCGCGTTGTCACTACTATTGTCTAGCCTCGCGTGTTTGTCGCGGGTGTAGTTTTCTGCGGACTGTCGGAGGATCACGGAGCGTTCTCCCGCAGGACGTAACCAACACCGCGCACGGTGTGGATCAGCCTTGACTCACCTTCGGCCTCGGTCTTGCGCCGCAGGTAGCCGATGTAGACCTCGAGTGCGTTGCCAGACGTCGGGAAGTCGTAGCCCCAGACCTCCTCGAGGATCTGCTGCCGGGTAAGCACGCGGCGTGCGTTGTTCATCAAAAGAAGCAGCAGTGCGAACTCGGTTCGGGTCAACGTGATCTGGCGGCCAGCGCGGGTGACCTCGCGGGTCTCCGGATTCATCGTCAAATCCCCGAACGTTAGCGCCGCACGTTCAATGGTCTCCTCCGACGTTGGGGTCTCCCGGGTGCGACGCAGCAGTGAGCGAACGCGGGCGAGCAACTCCTCGAGCGCGAACGGCTTCGGTAGGTAGTCGTCGGCACCGGCATCCAAACCGGCCACTCGATCCGCAACATCATCGCGCGCGGTGAGCATCAGGATCGGGGTGTGATCCCCTTCCTCACGCAGCACTCGACACACGCCGAGGCCATCGAGCTTCGGCATCATCACATCAAGAATCGTCAGATCCGGGCGCTGCTCACGGATTAATTGAAGAGCTTCCTCGCCGTCCTCCGCGAGTAACACATCGTAGCCGTTGAACCGCAACGACCGCTTCAGTGATTCGCGGACGGCTTGCTCGTCATCCACAACCAAAATTTTCATGTGATAAATCTTAACGTATAGCAAACTCAAATTGCGCTTGATTACCCAATTGAGCCGTAAATTGACCAGAAAAAACCGGACCTACCAAACGCGTTGGGAGATCCGGCGCGCCGAGTTCAGTTTAGAACTGCTCGACATCGATCAGGCCAGCCTTTGCCGCCTTGACCAACCGGCGCGGGATGCGCACTTCCTGGCCGTCAATCTTGACGGTCGTCAGCTCCGGATTGTCAGCCTTCCACTGCGAACGACGCATGCGGGTGTTTGCACGGGACTTACGAAACTTCGGGGTTGCCATCGTTGTACCTCCTTACAGGGTGCGCTTAGTTGGACTTCTTCTTGCGGCGAGCCATGCCACCGAAACGCTGGTTGAACTTCTCCACGCGGCCAGCAGTGTCCATGAGACGCTGGGCGCCGGTCCAGAACGGGTGCGACTCGGAAGTCACGTCAACGACGACGAGCGGGTACTCGTTGCCGTCTTCCCACTGGTCAGTGCGGTCGGAGGTCAGGGTGGAACGCGTCAGGAACTTGTGCCCCGTGTTTGCGTCCTGGAAGATCACCGGGTGGTAATCCGGGTGAATGTCATTCCTCATTGTTGGATTCGTCTCCCTCAGGGTTGAACATCAGGTCGATTCCGTAGGCGTACGGCCGTGCCTGAGTTGGGTGCGAAATTGGACTCGCAAAAGCTTACAGCTCAGGCGCCCATTCTCATAATTGGGCGGTTCGCTTATCGACGAGTCCCCCGTCCACCTTTGTCCACCCGCGACACTCCGGTAAACCGCTTTGGTTTCGCACTTAATCCGCGCGTCAGATAAGTTCTTCACCCGATCCACGTCAACTAGGCCTGTATTTAGGAGAGCACATGCTTCAAGGATTCAAAGATTTCATCATGCGCGGCAACGTCATCGATTTGGCTGTCGGTGTCGTCATCGGTTCGGCATTCACCGCCGTTGTCACCGCGTTCTCGGACAACATCATCAACCCGCTGATCTCCGCGGTCGGCGGCGCAGACTTCTCCCCCTTAGGCATCCACGTCCTTCCTGGCAATGAGGCCACCTTCATCGACTTCGGCGCACTGATCACCGCCTTCATCAACTTCCTGCTCATCGCCGCAGTTGTCTACTTCATCATCGTTGCGCCGATGAACAAGCTTGACGAGGCACAGAAGCGCCGCAAGGGCATCGACCCGGAGGTTGAGGACCCGACCGAGACCGAGCTGCTCACTGAGATCCGTGACCTGCTCGCCGGCCAGCCTGGCCAGCCCGGCCAGGCGACTCGTACACCCAATGCATAACGGTCTCCACCGGCCCCCGCGGAAACTTTCGTAGCTAGAACACACTGAGCCCGATAAGCACCGCACAGAGGCCGATGTAGATCAGCGTGACCCTCAACCATTGCAACTCACCGTCAGTGACCCGGGCCGCGCCAAGGCCGAAGTCGTAAAACACGATTGATGCCAATAGATTCTGCAGGATGTAGCACGTCACAGCCATCCTGCCCACAGCCGCCAAGGCGCTGCCCGCAGCGCCGAGGCGGTTGTTGCGTTTCACGTAGAAACCAGCAATCAACGCCAGGACCCCAAAAGCAACAATGGTGGAGCTGAGGTACCGGGTGAAGACACCGGAGGACCCGCTTGCGAAAAGCCGCAACCCCCAATCAAGTGGAAGCCCGATGCCGAGACCGACCCGTGCAATCTTGCGTCGTAAAGCAACCTGCTCTGGCTGGAACAAGCCGGCGCGGTAGAGGCGCGCGGCGAGGGTGAAGATGCCGACACCCATCATGACCATGAGCAGCTAAAGCAGGATTCCGCCGAGGATCTCCTTGCAGCATGAGCGCCAGTCTTCCATCACCCTGCGCTGCACGGGAACCATCTGCACCGGTGCGGTGGAAAATGCTCGTGGGCGGGCATTGCGGAACGCGATCAGCGATTAGGAATCCGCGCGGCAAAGCTGTAAGGTTGTCACTCGCTGTTGTCGAAGAACACGTAAACGCCTGCGTCAACCGATTACACCTGCACCGATGCGTTTTCCAATGCATCCTTTCGGTGCCCTCCTCACAACGTGATCAGTGCGTGGGCGGCAGAAGTAAAGGAAGTAACCAATGTCGGCACATTGCCAGGTCACGGGGAAGCAGCCGTCGTTCGGCAAAACCGTGTCCCACTCGCACCGCCGCCACTCGCGCCGTTGGAACCCCAACGTGCAGAAGCGGAAGTTCTACCTGCCCTCCGAGGGCCGCACGATTACCCTGAACGTTTCCACGAAGGGTCTCAAGATCATCGACCGCGACGGCATCGAGTCCGTCGTGGCACAGATCCGCGCACGAGGTGAGAAGATCTAATGGCACGTAACGATATCCGCCCGATCATCAAGCTCAAGTCCACCGCTGGCACGGGCTTCACCTACGTCACCCGCAAGAACAAGCGCAACAACCCGGACCGTATTTCGCTGAAGAAGTACGACCCGATTGTGCGCAAGCACGTCGAATTCCGCGAGGAGCGATAATCCATGGCGAAAAAGTCCAAGATTGCGAAGAATGAACAGCGCAAGGAGATCGTCGCTCGCTACGCAGAACGCCGTAACGAGCTGAAGGCGATCATCCGCAACCCGGAGACTTCCGACGAGGATCGTCTCGACGCTCAGTTTGAGCTCAACCGTCAGCCGCGCGACGCCTCCCCGGTGCGCGTGCGCAACCGTGACTCGCGTGACGGCCGCCCCCGCGGCTACCTCCGCAAGTTCGGTGTTTCCCGTGTCCGTATGCGCGAGATGGCTCACCGTGGTGAGCTGCCTGGCGTCCGTAAGTCTTCGTGGTAAGGAGGACAACTACCAATGAAGCGCAACAACCAGCGTAAGCCGCGCATGGAGCAGTCCCGCCGCCCGAAGAAGAACCCGCTGAAGGCAAAGGGCATCGAGACCGTCGATTACAAAGACATCGAGACCCTGCGACTGTTCATCTCTGACCGTCACAAGATCCGTTCCCGTCGCGTGACCGGCCTGACCCCGCAGCAGCAGCGTCAGGTGGCCACCGCCGTGAAGAACGCGCGCGAGATGGCTCTTCTGCCGTTCACCAGCCGCTAAGAATCGGTTGACAACAGCGTAAGCATCTTCGATCCACCCGTTCTCCCCTGTTTCGCCAGGGTTGAGGACGGGTGTTTTCGTGTCTAGAGTTGTCGTTCGATCTTGAAGCCACGAATGGAGATGAGGCGCATATGGCAGGAACGGTCGGCCGCCCGCGCAAGCAGAGTCCCCGACGGCGCGGTAGCACCGCCCGCGAGGAGATCCTTGACGCCTCGTCCGAGCTGTTCACCCGCCACGGTTTTGCGACTACTTCGACCCACCAGATCGCGGAAGCCGTCGGCATGCGACAAGCTTCGCTGTACTACCACTTCCCTTCAAAGAACGACATCTTCATGACGTTGCTGATGAGCACGATTCAGCCCGCGTTGGATCTCGCGTCCGATCTTGCAGAGTCGGACGAGTCGCCGGCGCTCAAACTCTGGGCGCTCGTCGCGGCCGAGACCCGTATCTTGCTCAGCTCGAACTGGAACATCGGGAGGCTTTATCAGCTCCCGGTGCTCACCAACGATGAGTTCGCCGAGTACCATGCGGCCCGCGCCCAGCTCGAGGGCATTTACCGCGACCTTGCCGCACAGATCGTCGGTGAAGACGATCCCCGCATCGAGCTGCCGTTCCATATGACGCTCGCGGCCATCGAGATGCGCGATAACACTGGCATTGCGCCCTATCCGCTTGTCGACGACGCACTGCCCGCGCCGTCGGTCACCATTGCTGATGCGGTGCTCGACGTGCTTCACGCCGACATTCCACAGCGACGCGGTGAACGGACACTGGAACTGGTTTCCCGGGTGAGCGCGGAAATGCCGACGAGCTAGTTCACGACCAGCACTCTGCGACGGGAAGGGACTGCGCTTGCGTCGCAAGTGTGATTGCAGCGTGTGTGAGCATCGCCTGGCCAGTCGCGTACGCTCCGTCCGGGGGGGAAAGCACTGAGGGCCACCGGGGCGAAGGCGCCGTCGTTACGCGGTACGAGTCCAAACTGGCAAACCTGGTAGCTACCCGCTTCGTCCGGCCCCCACCCGCCTTTGAAGCGTGCTCCCTCGATGGCCCCAAGCCCGTACGACTGGCTCGGGTCAACGCGCCCCATCATCTCCAACACCGGGTCCGCGCCTTCGAGGCAAGCGAGGTTACTTGCCAGCACAGCCTCATCCGAAACACTGAGCGCCGTCTGGCCGAAAGAGCTGAAACCGGGACGCAGCACAACGTCATTGACTGGGGTGCCCACCCCGGCTTCTTTGAGCACCGTGTTCACGGCCTCAGCTCCGCTGGCCGCGAACAAGCGCTCCGCTGCTTCGTTGTCGGAGACCGTGATCGCCAGTTCGGCGTCGACAAGCTGATGTGGTTGCGTGCGCAGCGCGGCAATAGCTATCGGCACCTTGACGGTGGACCATGCCGGGCTCGCGTCTTGGAAGCCTGCTGCGATCGCACCCTGTGAACTGGCGGTCGCGATGCCGAGTTTCCCGCCAAACGTTAACTCAACGTCTGCGATCACGGATTCAAGCGCAGCAAGTGCGCCGGCCTCTTCCCCACCCTGCGGCTGCGCCGTGTCTGGGGTCGCCGTCACGTTCACGGAAGCAGAAGATTGCGACTGCGTGGTTGCAGTAGCTGGCCCAGGGAGGTCCTCGACGCGTAACGGCAGCGTGCAGCCGCGAGCAAAGATCAGTACTCCCGCAAGGCCAAATCCAGCGGCCACAGTGTGGAGTCGACCTACCAAATCTTCACCCGGGCGTTGTTGCCGCCGGAGCAGTACACAACCTTGTCACCGCCGCACGTCATGGCGTAGCTATCACCGGTCACCGGACTGTACGCGGACACGCTCACATCTGTCCGACCTTCTCGCTGGGAAACCTCCTGGAACGCCTTGAATACCTCTGCGGCAAACTGTTGCGACGTGACATCAGTGTCGGGTGCGAAGTTAGAGTAATCACGTACCGGGGGTTTCTCTGTGGTGGTCACCGTCTCCGGCCCAGGGCTTGCCGAAGTCGTGGGACTGTCAGTAGACGGTGCGTACGTTGGCTCTTCGATCTCACCCTTCGAGGATCCGAAAAACCCACTGCCGAAGAAGTAGATCAGCAGGCCGACAAGCGCGGCGAGCAGCAGCACGAGAGTCGCCACAAGCCACGCGTTGGTGCCGCCTTTCTCCTCCTCGTAGTAAGCCGGGCCGAAGAAGGCGTCATCGCCGCTGGGGTAGCTGGGCGACTGGTCCCAGCTACTTTCGCCGTAGGGGTGTGTCATGCTCGCACCTTAACGCACTGCCCCAGCTACTGCGCTCAGCAGCGCGACGTGGGCAATTGTGGAGTGAGCTTCGCCAGTCCGTCGGCAAGCTCATCGAGCATGCGGTAGCTGCCCACGTACCCGTCCGGGCTATACGCCGTGATCGCAACTGCAACGTCTCCATTCGGCCCTGGAATCAACCCGAATTGGCGAGCAACGTGGCCGTCTTCGTGGAAATTCCAACCGCCCTTGAACCGTGCCCCCTCAATGCGCCCAAGACCCCAGCGCTGCTCAGGCACGATCCGGCCCATCATGTCCAGCACGGGCTCATGCCCTTCAACGCAGCGCAGGCCGGAAGCGAACTGTGCCTGGTCTGAGGTTGTCCACTGCGTGCCCATCCGCCATCCGGCCGAGTTGGTCGTGCGTGAGCCTGCCTGCGCGATGACATCGGCAACCGCGGTGGCAGGAACAACCTCCTCCATCCGCCATGTTGCCTCGTTGTCGGAGCGCGTCACCGCTGCTTCCGCGTCCGGGTAGAGACCCGCATCCTGGCGCAGTGCCACAATCGCCAACGGCACCTTCATCGTCGAAAATGCAAGCACCGGCCGGTCATCGCCAGCGGTGTACTGCCCGTGCACGCCAGCGACCGAGATCGCGACGCTGCCCGAGTGGCGCGCGCCCACCTCGGCAACCAACTGATCCAGGACCGCTTGGTTCGCGCGGTGATCGTTGCCACCAGGATAAGACGGACCTGCCGCGTTGGGTTCTGGTAGCGCCGGAGGCAGAATCTGCGCGCGGACGTTGGGCGAGATGCGCCCCTGGATCTCCTTGGGCAGCTGGTAGTAGGCCTGCGCGATTGCAGGGCCGAGCACTGGGACGTCGTACAACGCGGGCATCGCCGGCCACACCAGGCCAGCGGCGAGCAGCGCGGCAGCTATGCGGGAAGACATGGGCTTGCTCTTTAAACCCTTAGTGGGCGAAGTGACGGGTGCCGGTGAGGTACATAGTCACGCCGGCTTCCTCGGCCGCGGCGATGACCTCTTCGTCGCGGATCGAGCCACCCGGCTGCACGACAGCCTTCACACCGGAATCAGCGAGAATTTGGAAACCGTCAGCGAAGGGGAAGAACGCGTCCGAAGCGGCGACAGCGCCGTTGGTGCGGTTCTTGCCGTCGTCAAGCGTGTTCGCGCGGTCCACTGCCAGTTTCGCGGAGTCGACGCGGTTGACTTGGCCCATGCCGATGCCCACTGACGCTCCGTCGGCGGCGATGAGGATAGCGTTGGACTTCACGCAGCGCACCGAGCGCCACGCGAACTCGAGATCGGCCAATGTCTCCGCGTCGACTGCGTCGCCCGCAGCGAGCGTCCAGTTCTCGGCGTTGTCGCCCTCCGCCTGGTAGATGTCGCGGTCCTGGATCAGGTAGCCACCCGAGATCTGCTTGTGCTCTTCACCGTCGCGCTCGGGTTTCTCCGCAGTCAGGATGCGCAGATTCTTTTTCTCCTGCAGCTTTTCCAAAGCCGCCGGCTCGTAGCCCGGCGCGATGATGACCTCGGTAAAGATCGGCGCGATTTGCTCCGCCAGCTCGAGGGTCACCTCGCGATTGCAGGCGATCACGCCCCCGTAAGCGGATACCGGGTCGCACGCGTGGGCCTTCTTGTGCGCGTCGGCGATTGAGGTGTCGGACACGGCTAGGCCGCAGGGGTTGGCGTGTTTGATAATGGCCACGCATGCCCGCTCATGGTCCCAGGCAGCGCGCCACGCTGCGTCGGCATCCTGGTAGTTGTTGTAGCTCATTTCCTTGCCGCCGTGCTGGGTCGCAGCGGCCAGACCGGTGCCAAACGACACGAGTCGGGCCGACTGGTGGGGGTTCTCCCCGTAGCGCAGGCTGGTCGTCTCCCCGCTTGTGGCTCCTGTGCGCCCCAACTGCTCGTTGAACCAGGCGGACACCGCGGCGTCGTAGTGCGCGGTGTGTTCGAATGCCGCGGCCGCTAGCTCCCGACGCTGCTCTTCGTCGAACCCGCCATTCTGTACCGCTGCGATCACATCCGCGTAGCGCTCCGGGTTGACGACCACTGCGACGGAGGGGTGATTCTTCGCTGCAGCTCGCACCATGGATGGCCCGCCGATGTCGATCTGCTCGACACACTCGTCGAAGGAGGCACCGGAGGCCACGGTCTCCTGGAACGGGTAAAGATTCACGACGACAAGCTGGAACGCCTCGATGCCCAGTTCCTCGAGCTGGCGGACGTGGTCATCTTTGCGCAGGTCGGCCAGGATGCCTGAGTGAACCCGCGGGTGCAACGTTTTCACGCGCCCATCGAGCACCTCAGGGAAACCAGTGAGCTCTGCGACCTCGGTGACCTTCACCCCGGCATCAGCGATGCGCTTCGCGGTCGATCCGGTCGAGACAATCTCAACGCCCGCGTCCCCCAGCGTGCGTGCGAGCTCCTCGAGCCCGGTCTTGTCGTACACGCTGATAAGCGCGCGCTTGATCTCGATGCCCATTTAAAAGGTCACCTTTCCATTGTCCAATCGTGCCGAGGCGAGCAACCCAACAATTTGCTCGCGCTCAGCCTGCTTGATGCGTTCGTGAAGTGTGTCCTTCGTGTCGCCGTCTTCAACGCGGATGGCACGTTGCGCAATGATCTCGCCCGTATCTACCCCCGCGTCAACGAAGTGCACGGTGCAGCCAGTGACCTTTACACCATAAGCCAGCGCATCACCGACCGCGTCCGCACCGGGAAATGCCGGGAGTAACGACGGATGCGTGTTCACTGTCTTGCCCTGGAACCGGTCCAGAAACGCCTGCCCCAGGATCCGCATGAACCCCGCGGAGACCACCAGGTCCGGGTTTCCAGCAGCGACTGCCTGGGCGAGTTTCTCGTCCCACGCGCCGCGGTCTGCCCCCAAAGCAACGACGCGCGTAGGCACACCGGCGCGTTCGGCCCGTTCGAGCGCCGGGCACGGTTTATCCGCGACCACGAGTGCGACGCGGTACGCCTCGGATTGGTTCTCAAGAATCGCTTGCAACAGCGTGCCGGATCCAGAAACCAGCACGGTGATCGAAGTAGTCACAGCAGTCGAGTTTAGACCTGGCCGTCTTTGCCGCTGTCTTGGCCGCTGTCTTCGCCAGCGGAACGCGCCCGAACGAGAGAAACCAGCCACGCGATCAAGCCGGGCAACGCGGTCCAGAGGAACATCAAGACCGCGAACGCCCACGGGTTGGGGCCGACATGACCGTAGGCACCCGCAGTGCCGCTTGCATAGCTTGCCACCACAAGGCCCAGGACTGCCGCCCAAGTGGCGGTGGCGGCGACGTCGATAAGCGAAAAGCTCCTGGTAAGAGCAAACCGCAAGACGACTGCGACCGGGATGAGCATGAGTGCAGGCACCCAGACGGGCGCGCTGGCCGGCACGGCCGCGAAGATTGGCAGTGGCGGCAGTGCTACCGAGGTGGCATCGAAAAGGCTTACCGTCGCTCCTGCGTATTCGAACGTGCCGCCTAGGAGCACTGCAAGCGTTGCCACGGCCGCGTTCGGAAGGTAGCCGAGGCACAGCAGCGTGAGCGCGAGTCCCCCGGACCAACCGAGGTTCGGATATGCACCGACCGCCTCAGCGATGTGGCGGTAGTTCAGTGCGAGCAATACCAGGTACACCACGGCCGCGGCGAGCACGAGATCCCGCATGACGCGTAGCGCGGCACCAGCAGTGATGACAGTTTCAGGTGGGATTCCGGAGCGTTTCGCGATGACCCGCCAAACGACAGGACTGATGCCGAGCGCAAAGCCGGCGAGGTGCAGGCCGAGCGGCATGAGGATCGCGGCCGCTGGATGGGGCGGAGCAATCGCAAAGACATGGGACGCATCCGCGACCATGAACAGGGAGACCACACTTAGCACGAGCGACGTCACCGTCACGAGGACAAAGATGGCTCCGAGGTCCAACACGCTGACGCGAGTCTTCGTTGCGGCGCGGATGCGGGAGGCGACAAGCGCAACGATCCCCACTGCGGGTAGCAGCGGCACGAGCGACAACTCGACTCCGTCGATGCGCAGCGGCACGCCGTGCAACGTGAGCCAGGACTGCCCGATTGCGGCGGGCAGGTATTTCATGCCCCAATCTGAGAGCAAGATCACTGCGAAGCAGGTAACGCCGGTAGCGAGGGCGAGCACAGCGAGCGGCGCAACTGCGGACGGCACGTATTGCTTCAGACGCTGCGCCCAAGTTTCGGGCGCTTTCGGTTCAGGCTTCTCCCGTTGTTGCCCGGTCACGAGCCCTTTTACCGGCCTCCGGCGACGGGAGGCGGTAGGGCGCGTGCTCTGTGTGTTACTCATCCCCGCTTACTTTGCCATTACATAAGGCACTGATTGGATAGGGACACTCGTCCGCATATGGGGGCAACCGACGGTAACGCGTGTGACTAAAGTGGCTCAAGTAACGACGTAACGGAAATTCAGAACAAAACGACGT
Source organism: Corynebacterium glaucum (assembly GCF_002287505.1). Classification (GTDB taxonomy): domain Bacteria; phylum Actinomycetota; class Actinomycetes; order Mycobacteriales; family Mycobacteriaceae; genus Corynebacterium; species Corynebacterium glaucum. The sequence goes on along the minus strand of NZ_CP019688.1, from coordinate 744,011 downwards.
ACTTTGTTCGCGAACTGGGTTGCTCCACCGAAACCGATTCGTTACAGTAGCAACGTCAAGATAACGAGATGGTTACGGATGAGCACGAGCGGTTTAAACGTAACCTAAGGATCTGCGCAAAGAGGGTATATGTACAACTCGTCTCGTAAAGGTGGTAAGCACCGCAAGCAGTCCCCGAACAAGGGCCGCGTTGCCATGGTGGCAGTTACCACCGGCGCGGTCTCGACTGCAGGTTTCTCCGGTGCCGCCGCAGGCGAACTGACCACCAACAAGACGGCGGAAGCCAACCTCGACTTTGAGCTCGCCGCTGACTCTGAGGAGCTGCTCGACGTTGTCGATACCGCAGCTGAAGGCGTGATCGAAGAGGCCGCCCCGCAGATCCTCACGATCACCGAGTACAAGCCGGTCGAAGACCTGTCCAATCAGCTGGTGAAGGCCGTCGAGCACTCCGCCGAGGTCGCGGCAGCCGACCTGCAGGCCCGCATGCCGAACGTGGTCAAGCCGGCCGAAGGCGCTTTCACTTCCGGCTTCGGCCCGCGCTGGGGCGCATTCCACTCCGGCGTCGACATCGCCAACGCGAACGGCACCCCGATCCTCGCAGTCATGGACGGCACCGTGATCGATTCCGGCCCGGCCCAGGGCTACGGCAACTGGATCCGCATCAAGCACGATGACGGCTCACTCTCCATCTACGGCCACATGGAGAGCCTTGATGTGGTCGCCGGCCAGCGCGTGACCGCGGGCCAGAAGATCGCCGGAATGGGCAACATGGGCTTCTCCACCGGCACCCACCTCCACTTTGAGATCCACCCGGACGGCAACACTCCCGTGGATCCGGCCGCATGGTTTGCCGAGCGAGGCATCTCCCTCTAACCCTCGCGCGCAATCGCCTTAACTAGCGCAGAGCAACGCACCCGCCACCCTCAAGGTGGCGGGTTTTTCGCGCTCGGGCAACCCCGGTTTTACCCCCGAACAATAATCACATTCGTAACAATCTTCACACCAGTAACATTTTGTTGACCTGCGCATTTCTTTGGCGTTTGAAACACTCTTTCGACAAACATGCACGTCAACGCATTGTCAAAGGGATGTAACGGCGTTACATTCTACGGCGGTATCACCCACCGAACGTAAAGGTTTCGCTCCACCATGAACTGTCGTCTGCTTTCCACCGCTCTCGCAGCGGTGCTAGTACTAACTGCCGCAGCCGCCCCGCACGCTGGTGCTGTCACCCTCCACGTCAACGGAGTTCCCACCGACAACGGCCAGCAAACGCTCAAGGCCCTGGCCGACGCAGCAAACACGATCGTGACTTCCGGTGCCACCCTGAGCTACGCCGGATATTCGGTAGTGTACGACCCTCGTTCACTGGGTGATGAGGTAGCAGAGGCATTCGCACCTGAGTTGCCCGAAAACTGGGTTTCCTCCCAGGAGGGCAGCACTTCTGACGGCCGCAAAGTTGTCACACCCACTGAGGGCACATTTACCTCTGGCTTCGGCTCGCGTTGGGGAACGCTGCACAACGGCATCGACATCGCGAATTCGATTGGCACCCCGATCTACGCTGTGATGGACGGAACCGTCATTAACGCGGGTCCCGCCCAGGGCTTCGGCAACTGGGTCGTCATTCGACACGATGACGGCGAGGTCTCCGTCTACGGCCACATGCGCGACTACAACGTCAGCGTCGGCCAGCGTGTCTCCGCCGGCGAGCAGATCGCCAAGATCGGCAACGAAGGCCAGTCCACCGGCCCGCACCTGCACTTCGAAATCAAGCCGGATGGAGTCACCCAGGCTGATCCAGTGGCGTGGTTCAACGCCCGAGGCATCTCGATTCCGAGCTAAAGCTTCTCCATTGGCACGCCACCGATCAGCATGAGACGGACCGTGCCAGAAGAACCGAAGTCCACCGTTACCGTCTCACGCACACCGGTACCTTCTACGGTGAGCACCGTGCCGAGGCCGTACTTCGCGTGGTTGACGCGATCACCAACGGCCAGTTCGAGGTTCTTATTCACTTTCATATCGCCCGCAATACCGCGCCGTGTACGTTTCGCCCGTGCGGGAACGGAAGCAGGTGTGCCCCACGCGCTCGAGTTGAACTCCGGCTCAGGTGCCACCCTCCGCCAGTCGACGAGGTCCTCCGGGACCTCAGCGAGGAAGCGACTGGCGGGATTAGTTACCGGAGCGCCCCACGAAGCGCGCAGGATCGCGCGCGTGAGGTACAGCCGCTCGCGGGCGCGGGTGATGCCCACATATGCCAAACGGCGCTCCTCGGCAAGTTCCTCCGGATCGCCGAGCGAGCGCAGGTGGGGAAACTGCCCGTCTTCCCAGCCTGTAACAAACACCACCGGAAACTCCAGGCCCTTTGCGGTGTGCAGCGTCATCATCGTGACCACACCCTGATCATTGTCCGGCAGCTGATCCGCGTCAGCGACTAGCGAAACCTTCTCTAAGAAGGCCTGAAGTGATCCTGGGGCGGGTTCCCCCTCTTCCATTGCTGCGTCAAGGTCTTCCTGCGTCATGTATGCGAGCTGGTTGGCCGCCTCCGAGGAGAATTCGCGCGCGACGGAAACAAGCTCGTTGAGGTTGTCGAGACGCGCAGCATCTTGAGGATCGTTCGATGCCTCGAGCTCCGATTTGTACCCGGTGGCATCTAGAATTCGCGCTACCAGCTGGCCGAGGTCCGGCATGCCGGTGACCTCGTTGACCATCTGCGGCATTTCCTCACGGATACCCTCCATCATTTGCACGAACCCGGAGATGGCGTTGGTTGAGCGGGAGTTGAGCATGTCGACGTTGCCCAACGAAGCGTCGATAAGCGAGCGGCCAAAGCTCTGACCGTGATTGTCGGCGTGGAGTGCAACCATCGCCTGGGCTTTGTCTCCGATGGCGCGCTTGGGCACGTTGACGATGCGCCGCAGACTCACCGTGTCATCCGGATTATCTAGCACCTTGAGGTACGCAACGATATCGCGGATCTCTCGCCGTTCGTAGAAGCGGGTGCCGCCAACGACCTTGTACGGGATGCCGGAACGGATGAAGATGTCCTCCATCGCACGAGAGGCGTTGTTGGTGCGGTACATGATCGCGATATCGGAGTACCGCACGCCCTGGTCGGTCAGTGCGTCGATCTCGGCGGCGATGAAGCGTGCCTCATCGTGCTCATTGTCGGCGACGTAGCCCACAATCTTCTCGCCCGACCCGTGATCCGTCCAGAGCTTCTTCGGGCGACGGTCAACGTTTTGGGCAATCACCGAATTCGCAGCACTGAGGATGTTCTGCGTCGAACGGTAGTTCTGCTCCAGCACGATCGTGGTGGCATTTGGGTAGTCGCGCTCAAACTCCTCGATATTGCGGATGGTCGCGCCACGGAACGCATAAATGGACTGGTCGGAGTCGCCCACGACGGCGAGCTCTGGCGCGTCTGGCCCATCGCCTACCAGGGTGTGAATCAGCTCGTACTGGGCATGGTTCGTGTCCTGATACTCGTCCACCAGCACATGGCGGAAGCGGCGACGGTAGTAGTCGGTGACCTGCGGGTGCATCTTGAAAATGCGCACCACCTCACCAATGAGGTCGTCAAAGTCGAGAGCGTTGGACTGACGCAACCGGCGTTGATATTCCGCATAGACCTTCGCCACCGTGGTCTCGAACGGGTTGTGGGTCCGCTCCGCCTCTGGGAGCGCCTGCTCAGGGCCGATGAGCTCGTTCTTGAGGTTTGAGATCGCGTTGGCGAGCGTGCGGGGCGTGAACTTCTTCAGATCGAGGTTAAAGTCCTTCGCGATCATGCCGAGCAAGCGGCGAGAATCATCCGCGTCGTAGATAGTGAAGTTGGTGTTCAACCCCGGCACGAGCTGGGCCTGCTGGCGCAAGATGCGCACGCACACCGAGTGGAACGTTGCCACCCACATGCGCTCAGCTGTTTGCCCGACTAACGCCGCAACGCGCTCGCGCATCTCAGCCGCGGCCTTATTGGTAAACGTGATCGCGAGAATCTGCCAGGGTGCCACTCCCCTGTCTTGCAGCAAGTGCGCAATGCGGCGGGTGAGCACCGCAGTTTTGCCCGAGCCCGCACCCGCGACGATGAGCAGCGGGCCACCTTCGTGCACTACGGCGGCCTGCTGCTGCGGGTTCAGCCCCAGCGTCAGATCGGTCTGATTGCTCATGGGCTAAACCCTACCCACCGCCTCCAACACGACTCGTGCGGGTGTTCGAACTCCGGGAGACGCACCGCGGTAATCTTTCGAACCATGCCTGCAAGCGCCCTCGGTACCGGTTTTGCGATGGGACTCGGACTCATCGCCGCAATCGGAGCGCAGAATGCGTTCGTGCTCCGCCAAGGTATTCGGCGCGAGTTCATTGTGCCGGTCGTTGCGATCTGCATCGTGTCCGACGCGACCTTAATCATGGCTGGCTATTTCGGCCTCGGGGCGTTTCTGAGCCAGCAGCCCAAGTTGATCACCGCGATGAAATGGCTCGGCGCCGCATACCTCGTTTACATCGGGCTTCAGTCTCTCCGGAACCTTCGCAGTGAAGAGTCTCTCGAGGTCTCTACACCGGACCAGGCGAATGGGCACGCGGACGCGACAACGCTACACAGCGTCGCGGTGACCACACTCTCTCTCACCTGGTTGAATCCGCACGTCTACCTGGACACCGTTATTTTGCTGGGCAGCGTTGCGCACCAGCACGGGGATCACGGTTTTTTCTTCAGCCTCGGTGCCCTGTTGGGCTCCATCGTGTGGTTCTCAGGTCTCGGGTTCGGTGCCTACCAGCTCGCTCCCCTACTCTCCTCTCCCCGAGCCTGGCGGATCATCGAGGTTCTGGTGGCCATTACTATGTTCATCATGGCTGGGATGCTGGTCACGTCGTCTATCTAGGGGGGGAAAGCAACAGGTCGGCGCTGGCGGTCAGGCATAATCATTTCCCATGAGCGAGCTTGAGATCCGCATGCCCTCCGGTACCGACGACCCGTTGTCCGACGCGGAGATCCAGGAGTACCGCAAGGAGATTGATCGGCTAGATCGGGTCATCCTGGACGCAGTGAAGCGCCGCACCGAGATCTCGCAGGCCATTGGCAAAACCCGCATGGGGTCCGGAGGCACCAAGCTCGTGCACACCCGCGAGGTGGCGATTATTAACCAGTTCCGCGACGAGCTCGGCGAAGAAGGGCCAGGGCTAGCGCAGATTCTTCTGCGCCTCGGCCGCGGCAAACTGGGGTAACGGGACTGAAACCGCGAGAGCTCTAGTCCTGCTCGAGCGAGTCGAGGACAACCTCGAACTCAAGCAGCTCAGCCTTCGAGGAAACTGGCTTGCGCTCGCCGCCGCGCCCCTCAGCGTGACCTTCATCGTGTCCGTGGCCCTCGCCGGGATCGCCGGACTGGGCATGGCCTGCACGGCCTTCACCCTCCCACCATGCGTTGTATGCATCCTCGTCGGCCCAGCGGGTGACTACGAAGTAGCGCTCTTCACCCTTGACCGGGCGTAGCAACTGGAAGCCTTCGAACCCAGGCTGCGAATCGATAGCATGCTTGCGGGCTTGGAAGCGACGCTCCAGTTCCTCCCCGGCTCCTTCAGGGACAGTAATCGCGTTGATTTTCACAATGCTCATGCCCGCCATTATGCCCCGCCCGAAGAATGTTCCCCCGGCCCCGACAACTGTTTTTGATTACCGTGGAAAGCAACTACCGGCGACGAATACCAGCACGCACCTGGGAGGAACAATGAGCGACATCACCACGACCGATGCCTGGAACAACCTGAAGAAACTGCACGCGGAAAAGTCAGAGACGACACTGCGCGATCATTTCGTCGCAGATAGCAACCGCGCGGAGCACTTCACTTTCGAGGCTGCCGGGCTGCGGGCTGATCTTTCGAAGAATCTGGTTGACGCGGACGTCGTGAAGCAACTTGTTGCTCTTGCTGAAGAGGCGAGCTTGCGCGAGCGTATCGACGAGATGTTTGCCGGCGCCCACCTGAACAACACGGAGGATCGTGCGGTTCTGCACACGGCGCTGCGCATGCCAGTGGATGCGGAGCTGGAGGTAGACGGCCAGGATGTTGCCGCCGATGTGCACGAGGTGCTCGGCCGGATGCGCGACTTCGCATCCGCCCTGCGCTCCGGCGAGTGGCAAGGCCACACCGGGCACACGATCAAGAAGGTGGTGAACATCGGCATTGGTGGCTCCGATTTGGGCCCGGCAATGTCGACGAAGGCGCTGCGCGCATACGCCACCGCGGGGATTACGGCGGAGTTCGTGTCCAACGTCGATCCTGCTGACCTGGCCGCTGTGCTGGACCGCTGCAACGCGGAAGAGACCCTGTTCATCGTCGCTTCGAAGACCTTCACCACCCAGGAGACCTTGGCCAACGCGCACGCGGCAAAACGTTGGCTGCTGGAGCAATTCGACGGCGACGAGTCCGCGATTGCGAAGCACTTCGTCGCAGTGTCGACGAACGCGGAGAAGGTTGCAGCGTTCGGCATCGACACCTCCAACATGTTCGGCTTCTGGGACTGGGTCGGCGGGCGCTACTCCATGGACTCCGCGATCGGCCTGAGCCTGATGGCCGTGATCGGCCCGCAGGACTTCATGCGCATGCTCGACGGCTTCCACGCCATGGATGAGCACTTCCGCACCGCACCGTTCGAGCAGAACGTGCCGGTGCTTATGGGCTTGCTCAACATTTGGTACCGCAATTTCTTCGACGCGCAGACCCACGCGGTGCTGCCGTACTCCGAGGACCTTTCCCGCTTCCCCGCATACCTGCAGCAGTTGACCATGGAGTCCAACGGCAAGTCTGTGCGCCACGACGGCACCGCCGTGACCTACAACACCGGTGAAATCTTCTGGGGCGAGCCGGGCACCAACGGCCAGCACGCGTTTTTCCAACTCATTCACCAGGGCACATCGCTCATTCCCGCAGACTTCATCGGGTTTGCCACCCCGAAGGAGGACTTCCCCACCGCCGACGGCACTGGCTCAATGCACGACCTGCTCATGGGCAACTTCTTCGCCCAGACCAAGGTGCTAGCGTTTGGCAAGACCCAACAAGAGATTGAAGACGAAGGCATCTCACGCGAACTCGCCCCACACAAGGTGATGCCGGGCAACCGTCCCACCACCACAATCTTGGCCAAGGAGCTCACCCCGTACGCGCTGGGTAGCCTGATCGCGCTCTATGAGCACATCACGTTCACCGAAGGCACCATCTGGGACATCAACTCGTTTGACCAGTGGGGCGTGGAGCTGGGCAAGCAGCAGGCCAACGATCTAGCCGACGCTGTCGCAGGCAGGGAAACCCCGAACACCGGCGACTCCTCCACCGACGCTCTCATCTCCTGGTACCGGAGCAACCGCTAATGGGCGAGCAAATCTCGGTTGATTCATACACCCCTCGCCAGCGCACGGTCTACCGCCGCCAGCTCGAGGAGGAACTCGAAGCATTCGACCGCCACTTGCAAGAGGCAGAGTTCATCGACAAAGGCACGATCGGGCTCGAGCTTGAGCTGAACCTTGTCGACGATCGGATGCGGCCCCACACCACGAACCAGCAGGTCCTTCAAACGCTGAGTGATGAGTACCAGGCAGAAGTTGGCCAGTTCAACGTGGAGCTCAATCACCCGCCGCTTTCCATCGAGGGCGATGGCCTGTCGAAACTGGAGCAGGGCTTACAGGAGCGTCTTGACCACGTGCGTCGGGCAGCTGGCGAAGTCGGGTCGCAGCTTGCAATGATCGGTACCCTGCCCACGCTGAGCACGGCTTTCCTCGAGGATCCGGAGTGGATGACGCCGGAGAACCGCTACTCGGGGCTGAACCGCTCTGTCATGGAGTCGCGCGGCGAGCTGGTTGAGATGCATCTGTGGCGCGAGGAGACTTACGGCCACGACTTCGACAGCATCGCACCGGAGTCCGCCTGCACCTCGATGCAGTTGCACCTGCAAGTAAAACCGGACATGTTTGCCAACGCGTGGAACGCCTCGCAAGCCATTGCTGGTGCCCAGGTCGCTCTGTCAGCCAACTCCCCGCTGTTTTTGGGGCACCGCGTGTGGCACGAGTCGCGCATCCCCGTGTTCAAGCAGGCGATAGACACGCGCACCAAGGAGCTGATCAACCAGGGCGTGCGCCCGCGCGTGTGGTTCGGCGAGCGCTGGATCACCTCGGTGTTCGACCTCTTCGAGGAGAACGTCCGCTACTTCTCTCCCCTTCTGCCGGAGGGCCGCGCGGAGGCAGGCAAGCCCGAGATGCTGGGCGACAGCCCCGGCCTGCACTACCTCAACCTGCAAAACGGCACCATCTGGCGCTGGAACCGCCCGATTTATGATCCGAATGGGGAACTCAGCCACATCCGCGTGGAAAACCGCATCCTGCCCGCAGGTCCCACGGTCAAAGACATCATCGCTGATGCGGCGTTCTACTACGGCTGCGTGAAAACTCTCGCCGACCAGACCCGTCCGGTCTGGTCGCGGCTGAGCTTCGAAGCTGCGCGGGAAAACTTCCGTCAGGGCGCGCGCCACGGACTCACTGCCAACCTGGAGTGGCCGACTCTGGGCACGCTTCCAGTGACTGACCTCGTTGAGCACCATCTGCTGCAAATCGCGGCCGATGGGCTGAAAACGCTCAACGTTTCCCCGAGCTGTGCCGACGAGTACCTCTCCATCATGGAGGGCCGCGTGCGAAACCGGCAGAACGGCGCGATGTGGCAGCTCAACGCGCTCAACCGGATCGCACCCGCATCGCGCCCCGAGACGGCCGAGCGTCGGGACGCACTCGAGCGTCTGCTCAGGCAGTACCTGAAGAATCAGAACACTGGCGCGCCGGTGCACACTTGGTCGCTCGAGGTTGAGTAGGGCACAATAGCCGGTTGTGCAGAGCATCATTGACTGGATTGTGAACCTCATGGAGGTCCTCGGTGCCCCTGGTGTCGGCATCGCCATTCTTTTAGAGAACCTCTTCCCCCCGATTCCTTCGGAAGTGGTGCTGCCCCTGGCGGGCTTCACCGTCGCCCAGGGCAGCTTGAACTTCCTCTCGGTGTTCATCTGGTCGGTGGTCGGTTCCGTACTCGGCGCCTACGTCTTGTACGGTATCGGCGCGTGGCTGGGCCTTGCCCGCCTGCGCGCGATCGCCGATTGGATGTGGCTGGTGAAGGCGTCCGATGTCGATGCCGCGATGAGCTTTTTCACTAAGTACGGTAAGCCGTCGATCTTCTTCGGCCGCCTCATCCCAGGTGTACGCTCACTGATTTCGATCCCAGCCGGCCTCGACCGGATGAACCTGGTCACCTTCGGCCTATGGACCACCCTCGGCTCCGGCATCTGGAACGCCATCCTCATTTACCTCGGCTTCATCCTCGGCGATAACTGGGAGAAGGCCACCGAGTACGCGGACACCTACTCCAATGTGATCTACGCGATCCTCGCCCTGATCATCCTGGGCTTCCTTATCTTCTTCATCCGCCGCGCAATCAAGGAGCGCGGCCAGGCTCAGGCGTGATAGCATGATTGCTATCAAACGGTAGGAGGTGGGGTAATGACATCGATAATTGTTCGGGGCCTCGACGAATCGGTAAAGAAGAGGCTCGTTCAGCAGGCCGAAAGAAACGGTCGCTCGATGGAAGCAGAAGCTCGTAGACTTATCGAAGAAGGAACCCGCCCCCACAACATCGCGTTGGCTCTCTACGAAGCGACCCGCGAGCACGCTGTCGACGACTTTCCCTTACCACCCAGAGAGGGCGAAGCGCGTTACGCCGATTTCTCATGATCGTTCTGGACACGAATGTGCTCTCCGAGGTAACTAAACCGTCGCCACATTCTTCCGTCCTGCGGTGGTTAGCGGCTCTCAACGATGAAACTTCGATCACCGCGGTTACGGCGGCAGAGTTGAGGGCAGGCTTGAGTGCCATGCCGCACGGGCACCGCAAGACAAAGCTTTCGGAGGTTGTAATCGCGCAACTCTCCGAGTTCGAGCAACTCGGCTCGGTTCTCCCTTTCGACCATTTCGCCGCGGTCGAGTACGCCACAGTGTTGGTATTGCGAAAGGCAGAGGGGAAACCTATCTCACCGCAAGACGCAATGATCGCGGCTATCTGCCGGAGCCACGGCGCCCCGCTGGCCACCCGAAGCGTGGGCGACTTCGAGCACACGGGAGTTGAAGTAATTAATCCTTGGGCTCAGGCTGGCACACCGGACACCACCAAATAACCCGCTCCAAGTCCCCCTCCCCACCGAGGAACCCTTTCTTGATCAGCGTCGTGCACCGGCGGCACGGCTTGTTGTTGCGCCCAAACACGTACGACGTCTCTCCCGCCCGCTTCACACCCGTGGTCACCCGCACAGGCTCGTCCTTGTTCGCCCACATCAGGCGCCGCGAGAGCTCCAAGAGCTTATCGACGTCCACGTCCCCCACCTTTGCACTCGGGTGCACCCCTCCGAGGAAGCAGATCTCCGCGCGGTACTCGTTACCGATGCCCGCCACCCGATACTGATCCAAGAGGGCGCGTCCGATTTCCCGATCGGGGTCTTCCACGAGGCGTCGATAAGCTTCTTCGAAATCGAAGTCCTCCGCGAGCAGGTCCGGGCCGAGGTAGCCCATCCGCTCGTCGTAGTCGCGCGCGGGCCAAACCTCAACGAGGCCGAGCTCGTGGCCGACCAGCTCGATGTCCTTATGCGGCGGGTCCGCGAGTCGCAGGACTACCCGCGCGGTGTAACCGGGCTTGCGCCACCGGTCGCCGGCGCGGTGCATCGCCCAGGTGCCCTCCATCTTCAAGTGGGTGTGCAGCACCTGCGGCTCGTAGCCCTCGGCGGCAAACTCCATAAACAGGTGCTTGCCGTAGGGCCACACCCGCGTGCAGGTCATGCCGGTGAAGTCGGTGGTGGCGTAACGCGGCACGCGCAGCGACGTATGCGTGACCTCGCGGCCGGCCATGAACTGCAGGCGTTTGGAGAGCTGGTAGACGGAATCGCCTTCGGGCATGCGTGCGAGGGTACACCCCTCTCGTCTCGTTCCATTCTGTAAGACGCGGGCAATCTTTTACAGAGCGGGCACCTCATGCCATCCGCCGCTAGGCATCAATCGTCGAAGCTGAGCTCCTCGTCGAAGCCGTCGAGATCAACCAGCCCAGCCGTCCGCGCGGTCCCCTCCATCTCCTCGATGGCCTCGGTGACGCTGCGGCCGCGGCGTTTCGGGGCGGCGTGCACCTTGCCGCCGATGCGCGCGCCCTTGTGCGTCACCGTCGCGCCGTAGTCGCGCAAAACGAACGCGCCGCCGCCGTTGAGTTTCTCCACGCTCAGGGGCGACATGCGGCCGCGGTTCACCGCGTCGGTCAGCGCCTGCACCACCAGCGGCATCGGGTCGCCAACACCGTCCGGGAAGTGGTCGAAGAACGTGGTCATGGTTTTGCCGCCGCGGGTGATGTGGGCGGCAAGCAAGCCGTCGATAAGCACGACGAGTGCCCCTGCCGAGCGAGTGGGGCCCTGCTCCGGCCAGGGAAGCGCGGCGCCGTAAGGGTTGGCCGGGTCGGTAGCGGCGAGGACGTGGACCAGCGGCTCGCGGGTGCCGGATGGCCAGCCGACCACGTCGTCGGAATCCTGGTAGCCGCGCAGCCGGTCGATGGTCGCGGGCGTGGAGAACTGCGAGGCACCGAGGCCTTCGATGAGGTATCCGCGCATCGCTTTGCCGGATTCCTCGAACCCGGAAAGAACCTTGTACGCCAGCGCGAACCCGCCGAGCACGTCCTCGGCGACGACACTGCCACGCGTGACCACGCCGTAGCGGTCCAGCCAGGCCTCGCCGAACGCGAGCGAGCGCCGCGTCGCGTCGCCGTCGGGAGTGGGAGTCGCAGCCCAGCGCCCAGCCATGTCGGGGGGCGTGAGGTTGGCAAAACTTGTGCGGCCGGAGCGCACCCTGCTTCTCGACGGTCTCCTGCGCGCCCGGTGCGCCGTCTTCCCGCCCGCCAAGCGCGCCCGGATCGGGGCGAAGGAGTCGGGCGATAGGAACCCGGCCTCGACAAGGTCCCACATTGCCTCGCGCAGCTCTTCGGAGGTGGTGGTCTGTTGGCCAGTGGGTCCGGCCAACAGGTCCGTGAAGAGGTACCCGCCGCCGCGGCCGACTTGGTCCAGCACCTGCTGCTGCGTCAGTGAAAGCACCGGCGGTTCGACCTGCGGCATGAGCTGGGCGGCGTAGTCGGTGGGTAGCAGCATGATCCACGGGTCGCGCGCACCCGCCTTGCCGGCGCCGACAATGGCGATCTCGCCGCCGGAGGTGAGCTCGTCGAGCATCTCCGGCGCGTAATCCCCAACGCGTGACGCCAAGATGTGCGATTCCCACGCACTGGCCGGCAGGCGTACGCCGGCGAGTTGTTCCAGCACCGAGTACACCCCGTCTGCCCCGCGCAGTGCCGGCACCACCCCGGAGGGCGCCACGTTTGCCCACGCGGGCAGGAAGCGGCCGAACGCGGACTGCGACACCGGCCGCGACTGAGCCCGCGCCGCCGCCAAGGATCGCGTTCGGATCGTGCGCAGCACCTCCGCCGCGACGTATTCCTGCTCGTCCACGCCCTGGCGGAAGCGGCCCTCGATGACCTTGTCCGACTCGACCAGGCGCGACAACGGCTCAAACGCCCCACCAACCGCAAGACCAAACGCTTCGGCGAGATCGCGCAGCGTAAACGGCCCGCGGGTGCGCACCCACCGGCCCACTAACTGGGCAAGGGCGTCCGGGATCGTGGCCACCTGGGCGGGGACGCCGGGCGGGATGGGCACGCCAAGGGCGTCGCGAAGCAACGGCGCATCGAGCACCTGCGCAACGTGCTCGCGGCCGCCGATGCGAACCCGCATCATGCGTGCGGGCCCGAGTGATTGCTCGAGCGAGACAAGCGGCACGGAGGTGTACTCCCCCAGCTCGTCCACCGGCACCGGGCCGATGATGCGCAGCGTGTCCGCGAACTGCTCGGATGTCTCCGCGCGCCCCACGCGCCGCAGGTTGCGGTCCACCTCCGCGATCACGTCGGCGTCGAGCAGCTCGCGCAGCTCCACCGTGCCCAAGAGTTTCGCCAGCAGCGAAGGATCCAAAGACAGCGCCGCCGCGCGTTTTTCCGCCAGTGGCGTATCGCCCTCGTACATGAACGCGCCGGTGTAGTTGAACAGCAGCGATGACGCGAACGGGCTCGGCTGATCCGTCGTCACCTCCGCGATGCGCACCCGCCGCGTGTTCAGGTGCTGCATCACCTCGGTAAGCGCAGGCAGGTCGTACACATCCTGCAGACACTCGCGCACCGTCTCCAGGATGATCGGAAACGACGGATAGTTGCGCGCCACGTCCAAGAGCTGCTCCGCGCGCTGTCGCTGCTGCCACAGCGGCGCGCGCTTGCCCGGATTGCGCCGCGGCAAGAGCAGCGCACGCGCTGCGCACTCGCGGAACCGGGACGCGAACAGCGCTGAGTTGCCCACCTGCTCAGTCACAATGTCGGCGATCTCGTCCGCATCAAACAGGAACACCGACGCGTCCGGCTCCTTGTCGCCTTGCGGCAGGCGCAGCACAATGCCGTCGTCGCCCGCCACCGCCTGGGCGTCCATGCCGGTCTCCTGCGCCACTCGCCAACCGGTCGCCAGCGCCCACGCGGCGTTCACACCCTTGCCAAACGGGGTGTGCAGCACCACGCGCCAGTCCCCCAACTCGTCGGTGAAGCGCTCGAGCACCAGCGTCGTGTCGTCCGGCAGGATTCCGGTCGCTTCCTCCTGTTCGGCCAGGTAGGCCAGCAGGTTGTTGCGGGCCCGCTCGTCTAAGGAAGGATCGAGGGCTTCGCTTGCTTGTCGACGAAACTCCCCAACCGCCTTCCCCAACTCATACGGCCTCCCAAGCGCGTCACCAGTCCAGAACGGCAAGCGCCCCGTGTGGCCCGGCGCGGGGGAAACCTGCACTTGGTCGCGGGTGATGTTCTCGATGCGCCAGCTCGACGCGCCGAGGGTGAATACGTCGCCGACGCGCGACTCGTAGACCATCTCCTCGTCCAGCTCGCCGACGCGGCGGGGTACGCCGCCTTCCGCATCGGAGCCGACGAGGAACACGCCGAACATGCCGCGGTCCGGGATGGTGCCCGCGTTGGTCACCGCGACGCGCTGTGCGCCGGGTCGGGCCTTCAAGGTGGTGCCCTCCAGAATCGCGCGGGGGCGCAATTCTGCGAAGTCCGTCGACGGGTAGACCCCGGTGACCAGGTCGATCACCGAGTTGAACACATCTCGCGCCAGGTCGCGGTACGGCCAAGCGCGGGTGACGGTCTCGTACCACTCGTCCACATCCAGGTCCTCGAACGCGACCGCGGCCACGGTGTGCTGCGCGAGCACGTCGAGCGGGTTTTTCGGCGGGTGCAGCTCCTCAATCAGCCCGGCGCGCATGCGCGGCACGGTCACCGCGGTCTGCACTAGATCTGAGCGGTGCTTCGGATAGAACGTGCCCTCAGAAACCGCGCCCACGGAGTGTCCGGCGCGGCCCACGCGCTGCAGACCGGATGCGACGCTCGGCGGCGCCTCCACTTGAATCACCAGGTCAACGGCACCCATGTCGATGCCCAGCTCCAGTGAAGACGTGGAGATCACGGCCTTCAGCGTGCCCTCTTTCAGCATCGTTTCGGTTTGCAGGCGTTCTTCTTTGGACACGCTGCCGTGGTGCGCACGCGCGATCACAGTCGCGGCGTGCCCCGCTGTATCCACCGGCTTCATCAGCTGCGCTGGCGGCCGCCTGGTCGGCGCGCTCAGCGCCTCCGGGTCGTGCTCCTTCGCCCACAGTTCGTTGATCTGGCTGGTCAGCCGCTCTGCGGTCCGGCGCGAGTTCACAAACACAATCGTCGAGCGGTGCGCCATCACCTCCTCGTATACGGCTTGCTCAATGTGGGGCCAGATGCTTTTCGACGCCCCGATCGGCGGCGCTATCGGCTCCGCGGCGGATCCTGCGCCGTCACCTGGAGCCCCGTCACCTGGAGACCCGTCAAGGAACAGCTTGTCGTCGATGATCGCCTCGCCGATGGTGGAGGCGTCTTCTGGCACGGGCAGGTCGCTCATGTCGTCCACCGGTACGCGGACGGTGAGCTCCCATTTCTTCTCCGTAGGCGGGTTGATGATGGTGGTGCGCGGCCCAAGGAAGTTCGCCACCGTCGACAAGGGGCGCACGGTCGCGCTCAACCCGATGCGTTGGAACTTGCCTGCCAAACGCTCCAGCCGCTCGAGGGAGAGCGCTAGGTGCACGCCGCGCTTCGTGCCGGCGAGCGCGTGGATCTCGTCCACAATCACCGTGTCCACGGTCTTGAGAATGGCCGCCGCCTTGGAGGTGAGCATGAGGTAGAGGGACTCGGGCGTGGTGATGAGGATGTCCGGGGGCTTGCGCAGCTGCCGGTTGCGCTCGGATTGGGGGGTGTCGCCGGAGCGCACCGCCACCGAGATATCCGGCATGTCCTTATCCATGCGCCGCGCCACGCGTGCAATACCGGACAAAGGCGCGCGCAGGTTATTCTCCACGTCGACGCCGAGTGCTTTGAGCGGAGAGATGTAAAGGACGCGCGTTCCACCGTGCGTCGATAAGCTTGAGCCCTCGATGGGCAAAGCCTGCTGGCCGGCGCGCTCCACGAGCGAATTGAGCGACCACAAGAACGCGGCGAGGGTTTTGCCCGAGCCTGTGGGCGCAACCACCAGAGAGTTCTCTCCCTCCGAGATCGCGCGCCACGCCTGCTCCTGCACGGCGGTCGGGGCCTGGAAGACTTCCTCGAACCAAGTGGCCACCTGCGGGTGGAACCGGTTCAGGATGGAAGAACTCTCAGGGGGCATGGGCATACTTTAGCCGGTAGAGTCTGGAACCATGAGCGCCCAGTACTCTGATTCCCGGCTGACCAACCTCATCGCCCAAGGCACCGGCGAGATTCTCAAAGGCATCCGCGGTGTTGGCCTCCTGCGCGGCCGTGAACTCGGTGAAGCTGGCGACGACCTCGCGCAAAACTGGATTGCACGCGTGCTTGAGCAGCACCGTCCGGGCGACGGATTCCTCTCCGAGGAAGCGGCGGACGATCACAGCCGTTTGGGCAACAATCGCGTGTGGATTGTGGACCCGCTTGACGGCACGAAGGAATTTGCCACCGGTCGCCAAGACTGGGCTGTGCACGTGGCGTTGGTGGAAGACGGCGTGCCCACCCACGCGGCTGTGGGCCTGCCGGACCTCGGGGTGGTGTTCAAGTCCTCCGACGTCCGCCACGTCTCCGGCCCGTTCGCGGGCAAGATCGCGATGAGCCGCAACCGTCCCCCGGCTGTCGCTGCGTATGTGGCAAGCGAGCTGGGTTTTGAAACTGCCCAGGTCGGCTCCGCCGGCGCAAAGGCGATGCACGTGCTGCTCGGCGATTACGACGCGTACGTTCACGCCGGTGGTCAATATGAGTGGGATCAGGCCGCTCCCGTGGGTGTTTCAATGGCCGCGGGTCTGCACTGCTCGCGCCTGGACGGCTCGGAATTGCGCTACAACAACGAGGACACCTATATTCCTGATCTACTGATCTGCCGCCCCGAGCTTGCCGAGGACATCCTGGCCGCCTGCGCGCGCTACCACGACGAGCACGGCAGCTACGAAGGAGTTTCCAACTAGTGAGTGTGCCCACCCCGTACGAGGAGTTGCTTGCAGACGTCTTAAAGCACGGCACCCCGAAGGGCGACCGCACCGGCACCGGCACCAGGAGCGTGTTCGGCCGCCAGATCCGCTACGACCTCTCCGAGGCGTTTCCGCTGCTGACCACGAAGAAGGTCTACTTCCACGGGATCGTCGGCGAGCTGCTGTGGTTCCTGCGCGGCGATTCCAACGTGCGCTGGCTGCAGGAGAACAACGTCCGGATCTGGAACGAGTGGGCGGATGAGGACGGCGAGCTCGGCCCGGTCTACGGCGTGCAGTGGCGCTCCTGGCCGACCCCGAACGGCCAGCACGTCGACCAGATCGAACAGGCCGTGGAGATGCTGCGCGCCAACCCGGACTCGCGCCGCATCCTCGTGTCCGCGTGGAACGTTGCCGAACTGGACAAGATGGCGCTTATGCCCTGCCACTTGCTGTTTCAGCTCTACGTTGCCGATGGCACCTTGTCCATGCAGGTGTACCAGCGCTCCGCCGACATGTTCCTCGGCGTGCCGTTCAACATCGCGTCCTATGCGCTGTTGACCCACATGTTCGCGCAGCAGGCTGGCTTGAAGGTGGGCGAGCTGATCTGGACTGGCGGCGATTGCCACATCTACAACGACCACGTTGAACAGGTCAAAGAGCAGCTCTCTCGCGAGGCGCGGCCCTACCCGCAGCTCAAACTGCGCAAGGCCGACTCGATTTTCGACTACACCTTTGAGGACATCGAGGTCACCGGCTACGACCCGCACCCGACCATTACGGCGAAAGTCTCCGTCTAATGGCCACACTCGGTTCGATCTGGGCGCAGTCACGCGACGGAGTGATCGGCGACGGCGTCGGCATGCCCTGGCACCTGCCCGAAGACCTCAAGCACTTCAAAGACACCACCATGGGCCACCCCATCATCATGGGGCGCCGCACGTGGGAGGCCCTGCCGATTCAACCGCTGCCAGGACGCGTGAACCACGTGCTCTCCTCGCGCACCCCCGGCGCGTGGTCTGACGGCGCGTACGTGTCTCACGACTTGCCGGACCTTGAGGCAGATGCGTGGATCATCGGCGGCGGACAGCTCTACGAGGCAACGCTCGACGAGGTCGACGTCATTGAACGCACGCTTATCGACGCCACCTTGGAACCCGCCGTCGCCACTCCCGTCTACGCGCCACGCATCGGCGACGAGTTCGAGCTCGTCTCCGACGGCGAATGGCAAACCTCTACTACCGGCTTGCGCTACAAGTTCCAACGTTTTGAAAGGAAAGCATGACTGCGCCTACTCCCCCAAGCACCGACGCACACGTGACCATCTTCGCGGCGGACTGGTGCCCCTTCTGCCGCAAGCTGCGCGAGCGCCTCGACCGCACCGAGACCCCGTACGACCTGGTCGACGTTGAGGCCGAGGGCATGGACGATGTCAACGCCTGGATCGAGAGCGTCAATGACGGCAACCGCGTCGTGCCGACCGTGCTGTACTCCGACGGCACCCACGAAACCAACCCGGAGGCTTCCGCGGTGCGCGCGAAGCTGCGCGAGCTGACCGGCGAGGAGGACTAGATACGGTCAACGGTGTTTGACGGGCACCAACTTTCTTTCCCCAAAGCTCGGCGGTTAAATCGCGCCGGGCCTTCAGTCTCGAGATATTGTTCCGGCTCCCTGGTTGGGCAGCTTGAAAAGGCTCGCGCAGCCGATGATTGCCAACACGCCCGTGGTCACAGCCATCGCGCTCGAGAACCCTAGCTGTTGCACGGCAACCCCGGTAAGCATGGGCCCGCCAGCCAGACCCGCCGCATAAGCGAAGTTGTAGAGCGCGAACGCACCACCAAGCGTCGGAGGGTCAGAACGGAGCCCTTGCTCGCTAATTAGCGTTGTTGCAGGTGCAAGCAGCAACGCCGAAGAAGCTCCGAGAAGTGCCATTCCAATGCACACCCCCCACAGTGCGCTTGCCCATCCAATGACAAGCAAGGATGCTGCGGCGGCAACGACTCCGCCTCCGACCAATACCTTCGAGGACACCTTCGGAACCAGATAGCCGACAACGGGATTCGCAACCATGGCGGTGAGTGACGCCAACCCGAAAAGCAAACCGACTGTCTGGGCAGTGGCCCCTAGGTGGACTGGGAGGACCGGCTCAATTCCGGAAAGCACTCCCGCACCGACAACGATGGCCAACACAATCGAGAGAGAACCAGGAACCCGCATGACCGAAGCGGGGCCACCGGGGTCGTCGGAAACCTTGGGCGAGCCGTCGATAAGAACGACCCTGAGTACGCCATCCGCAAGTGCGAGCGCCGCCGCCAAGAGGAACGGTGCCGCGGTGCCGTAGTGATCGACCAGGAATCCGGCAACGGGCGGGCCGATCAGCACGCCGAGAGTGATGGTGGACATTGCTATCCCCATTGCCTGACCCCGTTTCTCAAACGGGGTGGTTGCGGCGATCAGTGAAAGCGCTGCTACCCAGGACATTCCTCCGGCAAGACCCTGTGCGAGGCGGGCGACCAACAGCAGCCAGTACGGACCCCCGGTTGCAAACAGCATCGTTGCAACGGCCAGGCCAACGAGTCCTAATAGCAGTGGTGTTTTCGGTCCCAATCGGTCGACCATCCGACCAGCGAACAACGTCGCAATGATCATCGCGACTGCGTAAGAGGAAAACAAGACGCCTGTTGCCGCCGGGCCCTCCTCGACAACTGCGGGCAAAAGGGGAAGCACTGGGACTGCGAGCCCGTGCACCAACATGTCGGTGAATAGTGCGGTGGAGCCCACGATTAGCGCCCGCGTAGGCGTTGTCCCTCCAGCGGAGTTGGAGCGGTGGTGTTTCGTCATGAGTACGTATCCCCTTACGGTTCTGTCAGATCCTCCTAGCGACCGGTTCACGGTCTACCGGAGTCTGGTGCGGCTGTGTTTTACATACAAACTAACATGTATCTTGCTAGACCACGACATCCACAATGAAATCGAGCTGGAACTGACACGGTGAGCCAGGTTCTCGTGAACCGGATTTATGCTGTTTCCATGAAGAGAACAGCGGCCGAAGCAGCTCAGACGCGCGAAGCGCTACTCCAGGCAGCCCTCCAGTCATTCGGCGAGGTGGGTTGGAAGGCCTCGACCTTCGAGAGCATCGCCGAGCGCGCTGGAGTGACGAGGGGAGCATTGAATCACCATTTCCGGAGCAAACGAGCACTGCTGACTGAGGCGTTGAATTGGGGTTGGTTAGACTATGGCGCACGCTTGTTCAGCCCTGAACTCGGGAAGGAATCCGGAGAAGAATTCCTCGCCTCGTTGTTTCGCACATACATTGCCCTACTCAGATCCGACGAGCAGTTTCGTTCTCTCGCATCCACGACTGTGCTCACGGCTCCGCAAGCTTTCGAAGCCACGGACGCCAAATCCAATGGGCTAAATGCATGGCGGGAAACCATCGTGGACGCTTTGAAGCGGGATGAGAAGAGTTCGCTCGACGCGGAAACCATTGCGGGCCTGACCATCGCGGTATTACAAGGACTTACGCTTTCAGCGGTGATCAGTCCCAAAGATTTGCCCGACTCGACAGACATCGATATTGCAGCGCAGGCGCTGGCTAAAGGGCTACTACATTAGCCGCGATCGAGCACGGTTGGGTGCCACGAATCAGTGCTCGACGAAACCACTCCAATCGATGACAGATTTAAGCCTGCAGTTGGCACTCGTGTCCAAGCTTCGCGCATCGGCGTCGAGATCGGGACAATTTTCGACGGCACCCACGAAACCAACCCGGAGGCTTCCGCCGTGCGCGCGAAGCTGCGCGAGCTGACCGGCGAGGAGTAGCCCCTAGCCGGGGAAATCCCGCAGCGCCGCCTCCGCCGCCCACCAGCCGGGCATGCCGTGCACGCCTGCCCCGGGTGCCGTCGAGGCCGACGCGAGGTAGAGCCCCCTTCTCAGGCGGTGGGGTTGGCGCAGCAGCATCTGCGTCCCGCTCATCGCGCCGCCCGCGATATCGCCGCCGACCAGGTTCGGGTTCCACTCCTCGAGCGCCTGCGGCGACGTCTCAATCCTTTGTTTCACCACCGCGCTGAAGCCGGGCGCGAATCGTTCGATCTGCTCTGTGATTGTTTCCGCCACCTCGCCGGGGTAGCGCTCCCGGTAGCCGTGCGGCACGTGTGCGTAGGTCCACAGCACCAGCCCGCGCGACGGATCGGCGGCGTACTGCTGGCTCGCCATCACGAACGGCCGGTCCGGCAGCACTCCCCTAGCCACCGCCTTTTCGGCGCGCACGATCTCGTCGGCCGTGCCGCCCACGTGCACCGTAGCGGCTTGGCCCACCCGCGCATCGGCCCACGGTACCGGCGCGTTGAGGAGGAAGTCCACCTTGTGCACCGCGGGCCCGTAGCGCCACCGGCGCATGGACCGGCTGCGGCGGGCGGGCAGCGCAGTGTCGCGGAGGCGCAGCACCTGCGCCGGGGTGAGGTTCAAAATGACGGCGTCCGTGTTAGGAATCTCGCGAACCTCGTCGTCGCAGCGCACTACCCCGCCGTGTTCCTCGACGATCCGGCGGAGCGCTGCCGTGATCGCACCCGAGCCACCCTCGGCCACCGGCCAACCCCGAGTCATCCCGAGCGCGCCGAAAAGCAGTCCGAACGCCCCGGTGAGCGGCTTCGACGGCGACGTGATCGCGTGCGTCGCGCTGCCCGCAAACAAGGCGCGTGCCTCCTCGGTGCGAAACGCCGCACGCCCGAGCGCGGTCGCCGGCCACAACCCCCGGGCGCCGAACCGGGCCAGCAGCAGCGGGTTGTCGGGCCAGCGGGGCATCGGCGCTAGCGCGTCGGCAAGCACGTCGTCCACACGCCTCACTATCGGCCGGTGCAGCCGCGCCCACGCGTCGGCGTCGGCACCGAGCCCCGCCGCGGTTGCTTCCAACGAGCCCGCCAGCACGGCCGCTGCACCGTCGTCAAGCGGGTGCGCCATCTCGTAGGGCGCACGCAGCCACCGCACGCCGTAGTCCTCCAACCGGAGCGCCCGGAACGCGGGGCTGGCGGCGCCGAAGGGGTGGCAGGCGGAGCCGAGGTCGCGCAACGAAGCGTCGTCAAGCAACTGCGTTGAGGCGGCGCCCCCGACGGAGCTCGCGCGCTCACGCACTTCTACCCTCCACCCGCTGGCGGCGAGTCGAGCGGCGGCCGTCAACCCGTTCGGGCCGGCGCCCACGACTACTGCAGAAGGTTTCACCCCGCCCATGCTAAACACGCGCGCTAGGCTGTGGCGGGTGACTGCGAAACAGATTGGCTGGGCGCTGCACTGGGTTGTGCGCATGCTCGCGTTCTTCTTGCTCATGCCGTACGCGTTGGCCAAGCTCGGGCTGATGCAAATGGGCAAGCCGGATTTTCCGGACCTGCTGATCACCCTCGGCGAGAAGTCGCCGATGGGGCTGCTGTGGACGTTCATGGGCTTTTCTCCGGTGGTGCAGTTCCTTGCCGGGTTGGCCGAGTTCGTCGCGGCGGTGCTCGTGCTGTGGCGGCGCACCGCATGGCTGGGCGGGCTCATCGGCTTCGTGGATTTGGCCGTGGTGTGGCTGCTGAACATGACGTTCGACATCCCCGTCAAGATCCCGTCCGCGGTGCAGGCGCTGCTGTATCTGCTGGTGTTGCTGCCGTGGCTGCCCCGGGTGTTCCGCTTCCTCGCGGGCCGCGCGACCGAGGCGGTGGAGCCGCCGCGCGTGATCACGTCCGAGAAAATCCACCGCGTGACGCGCTTCTTCCCCGTGCTGGCCGTGGTGGCCTCGCTGGGTGTGGGCGGGTACGCGATGGCCACCGGCATCCCGCGGGCGCTGGACCGGGAGGGCACGGAGCTGTCCGGCGTGTACTCCGTGGCTGGCGGCGACATCCCGCCCGCCGACGACATTTCGCAGGACGACCGCTGGTCCGAGGTCGCATTCGGTTCCTACGACGGTGCCCAGGCCGGCAGTTTCTACCGGGTGGAGGGCGAGACTCCGGAAGGTGAGTTCCACGGGCTTTTCGCTTTGCGACGTGCCTCCGGCGCCCTCCAGCTCGGCTTCTACACCCTCAGCGGGGATCAGGTGACCATCCAGCTCACCGCCGCGATGACCGATGACCGCGTCAACGCCGCTCCGCGCGGCCCGGTGGAGGCAACCCTGCAGTTCACGTGGCACACCGACGGGGACGCGGTGCAGCTCGTGCCGGCGGACGGGGAAGCGTTCGTGCTCACCCCGTCCGAACTGGGCACCACGCTGCTGGACCAGCCGTTTACCTGGGTTTCGCAGCCGTACAACCGGTAAGCACAGGCGAGGCGTCGCTGATTTCGGAGCCCGCGAGGCGCTGCGGTAATCTAGCGCCACTGCCCTAGTAGCTCAGTGGATAGAGCACGGCTCTCCTAAAGCCGGTGTCGGAGGTTCGATTCCTCTCTGGGGCGCTCTTGTCCTGGGGGGTTTCGGTTAACTTTTCCGTTCAATTCAGGAAACTCCTTCCAGGTTAACCCGGGTTTTCAAAGTTCGGTAACTTTTGGAGAGACTATCCCCGACAACGCGAAAACCGGCCGGTTTTGAGCCTGAAAAAGGCTTTGTCGGCCGGTTTTTTGTGTTGAAACTGGTGTTGCTGCACGACCTGTAGGCCACTCGGCATGAAGTCCTTGAAACTCAAGATTCAGCCGGTGGCCTGTGGAGGCTTATGCCGCCTTCGGCGGTGCGTTGTCGCCCAACTTCCATTGCTCAATGTCGTCCGAGCTGGGCTTGCGGCCGCCCCGCGGCGGAGGCGGAGTCGGCTTCTGACCCGTGTGTGGACGAGACCAGGCAGCAGCGTCGAGCATGGCGAGGTTCACCCCCACCGCGGCCATGGCCATGCACAGCATTTGCGCTGCCCAGCCACGCATAAGGCGCGTGGTGACGTCGCCGGCACCCTGGTAGGAACCGTTCTTGAGCATGGCGTTGCGCGACTCAATGGTGTTGCGGCGGCCGTACTCTTTACGCCACTCGGCGGTCATAAAAGCCGGACCGTGTTGAAGGAACTTCGCACCGTCCTCGGCGGTGTTCTTCAGCGTCACGGTGCGCTGTTGGCACACCTTGGGGCATGCAGCCTTCGAGGGCACCTCGGAGTCGGTCAGCTCGTCTTTTTGGAAGCCGGCCTTCTTCTTGCCTTCCTCGGCAGGCGGGACCAGCGGACAGGTAATTTCCGCGCCCTCTGCGCGGGCAGGACAGCCCAGGCGCACGTCGCCCTTCTTGTTCGGCTTCGTGCCATAACGGGCGAGCGCGAGACGCTTGCGAGCCTGAAGCAGGTTTGAGAACTGCTGGTCGGTCAGTTGCCCCTTTTCCCAAGCGGTGTACGGGTCGAGCAGGCGCGGCATGTTGAGAATTGCAGGACAGTACGCAGTACCGTCCACAATGGGCGCACCAGACGTCGTAATAGTCTGCACACCACGGGTGTCACGGCGCATGTCAGCGACGAACCCGTAGCCCAGTTTGCGCATAGGCATTTGGAACTTCACCGGGTTCTGACCCGGCGAGTACAGGCGGTCAGCAATGAAATGCCGGCGCGGGAGTTCCGGACGGTCGGTGAGGTTCTTTAGCGACTCGAAGACGCGCTGCGAGGGTGCCACAGCAGGTACTCCGCCAGTCACCCCGAGAATGAGCCCCGGCGCGCCACCCGGCTCGGCAAAACCCTCACCGCACATGGCGACAACAGTGGCTTCCAACCCCCAGGTGTGTGTCGCGGTCTTCTTCGTGTTCTCGCCGTCGTGGTCGCCTTCCTTGGCGTGCCAGCCAAGTGTCGGGGTCGAGGCGACAAGGCGGTGCTTGTTGGTCTTGCCAGAGAGCATATCCTTCTTGTTCGGGTTGCCGTTTTTCGACACCGGAATAATGGTGCCGTCCACGGCAATGTCGCCGTTCCACTTGGCGAAGGCCTCGGAGTCCATGAGTTCCACAGTCGCCCACACGAGGCGGTTGACGAGTTCGACGCCGCGGGCTTTGCGTTCCTCGACTTTGGCTAAGACTTCCTTCTTGCCCTTCTTTTCGTCGTAGTAGGCAATGAACGGCACCCACTCCTCAACGGTGTAGCGGCGCTTCTTGCTCACCTCCGGGAAGGGCTCAATGGTCGCGCGAACGCGGTCGAGGCAGGCTGCAATACGCTTGTACCACGTCATGTAGGTGTCGAAATGCGCCTTCGGGTCGGCTTCGTCCCAGTCGAATGGGGTGAGCCCCAGAAGTTCCCAGCCCTTACCTTCCAAACCGAAGGCGACGGCCTTTGCCATGTGGGCAATGAGCTGTGGCGACTGTGTGACTGCCTGGTAGGTCCACAGCGTCAGCGCCGCGCGGGTGTCCACCTCAGGCGGGCGGCCGCCCTTGTCGGTTTTCAGCCCGTCAGCGACGCGCCAGGAGTCCACGAGACCAACCGCGCCGGAGGTGTCAACAATGCGCTGGGCCAACTGCATGTTCGCGTACGACACGCGGCGCTCCTCCACAAGGCGAATGTTGTGGCGGTGGCCTTTCTTCGCGGGCGCAAACTTGCGTGTGCGAAGTCCCTTCGACATCGTTGTCACCTCCTTTTCAAGCGGAAAGTTTTTGGCAATAGAAAACTCACCCTGGGTCGCGACCAGGTGTTTTATGGGGTTAAAAGTTTGTGTGAAAAGCGCCTACGCGCTGCCGTGAATGAGCGTCAGCCCTCGCTTCGGCGTCTCGTGCAACGTCCCGGAAAGCAGACTTCTCGCCTCGCGTGCCGAAACGTGTGTCGGTTCGACCAAGAACTGCCGGTAATGCTGCAAGTCGGTCAACCCCGCTGCCTCAACGACCGCGGTCTCCGGCACGCCCTTTTTCACTTGGTTGACAAGCCACGTCGTCCGCGCCCGGGCCATGTCGAGCACGGTGCCCCGGTGCGGAGAGCGTTTCGTAAACGTCGCAACGGTGCCCGAGTCGGCGGTTGTCCGCATTGGCCGAAACAGCCACTCTGTACGGCTTGCTGCGTTCTCGACGGCCTGAGCGACAACGCCTGCCCACTCGCTCTCGACAGGCACGAACCGTTTGTCCGCCCCGCGGTAGCCCCACGGGTAGACCACGGTGCCCTGTGCGTCGGTCTCAATGTCGCCGGCCGTGAGGTTTGCGACCTCGCCGGAGCGAAGTCCTGCGCCAAGTGCAAGTGCAAGCAGCAGGTTCGCCTGCTGGCGGCGAGACTCGGTGTGCTCAGCGTCAGCCCAGGTCTTTACGCCAAGCACTTCTGCTTCGGTGTAAGGTGCGGCCTTCGACTCGTTGCCGTACTCGGGACGCTGACGCGGTCCGTCGAAGTTCGGGTTGACCTGCTTGGCAATGCGGCGCAGCGTCGCCCGTGACGTGCCACGGACGTGCGTTGCCGCGGTGTCGAGCTCCTGGTGGCAAAATGCGTTGATAGCACCCTCGCTGAACACGGCTGCAACGCTGACGTCTCGCCCAGCGTTGAACACATGCACTGCGAGACGGGTCACGAGTCGAAGGGCGTTTCGGCACTGGTCAGCCGACCAGACAGCACTGGCGACAGCAGCGACGTGCTCGCGCACAAACGGTGCGACAACGTCCCATTCGTGGGGTTCGACAACTTTCGGGGTGTAGGCCGCAATGACCTGGTGGACGTCCTTGCGGGTGGTTGTGGTGGTCATATTCGTTTGTCCTTGTCCGCCCACACACAAGGTGGTGGTGGCGTGGGCTACTCCTATGGTGGAAAGAGTTAGCCCCAGTGTGTGCAAATTTGCACACGACGTCAAGGTTCACAGCGTGCAAACATGCACACGAATACGGCGTGTTCCCGAATGTTCTGCCTGGACAAACACCGCAATTTCGCAGGTCAACATGTCTACCACCCACGACGTTCCGTACCGGGGTTCGGTCCGCGGGCAAAGTCAGTAAGACGACCCTCTTCGGGGGCAGGCAGTTTGCTCGAAATTGAGCGGGGTGCCTGCTTTGGGCGGTGCGCGTCGAGGTCGGCGACGGCGGTCTGTGGCTCTGGTGTCTCGGTTTCACGCTCCGGTTCGGCCTCGTCCGTGTTGTTGCTGGCCGTGCCGGGAAGCGTCACGACCACTGCGTCGGAGACCGGGGCGGAACCGGTGCCTTCCTCCACGTCAGCCACAGGTGCGGCCTCAGACAACCGCAGCGCCGGCCAGTCACGAAGCGGGTCTGCCAACACGTCGAGCCTGTCGGCAAGCGTGTCGGGTGTGGCCGGGTCAAGACGCGCGGTTTTCTCAAGGCGACGAAAGTTGATGAGGTCAGTGCCCACCGCGGCCGCCGCAGTCTCACGTGGTAAGTGGCGCACCACCGAGCGCACCCACGTCGCACGCAACCTGTCGAGTTCGACCCTGAACGAACGGTTTAGGTTCAACCGTTTCGTAATTTCTCGAACGTCGCTCTCTGCGCCACCGAGCAGCAACTCGTCGGGCTCACGCTCTTGCACCACTTCCCACACACTTCGAGCCAGTGCCGCCGCCACAGGAATGGCGGGCGCCGCGCCCTCAGCGACACGATGCGGCACAGCAACCCACACCACGCCGTTCGCGTCGAGCGTCACGTCACGAGCTTTCACGAGAGCGACTTCTGGGCCAATGCCGGCACCCAGGCCAAGACCGACAATGACCGCCGCACGCTCGCGACGAAGCGTGGTGGACTGTGAAACGACCCAGTGGTGCAGGCGCTGCCAGTCGTTCGGCTCGTACGGCTGTGCCGGCGGCTTTTCGATGTCCCGTCGGTGGTACAACGACAACTCCTGGCCGTTGATTGCCTCGCGCAGGAGCCGGTAGAGGTAGCCGTCGCGAGTGACCGAGTTCCTCGACTCCAAACCCGCAAGCACTGCGTTCACGTTCGCTTCACTAAGCACCGTGTCAACGGCGAGCACACGCCCGGAGTTGAACGCCCTCGCGGAGGCTCGGGTCAGCACACGCAGTACACCACGCACGTCAACGCTCGACTTCGCGTCCGCAACGAATGCCTTCGACCCGGTTGCCGACTCGACAGTAGCCTTCTTCGCAGTCTCACGGACGAAATGAGCAATGTGTTCCCAAGCGCCGTCGTCGGTGCCGTTGGGGACGTAGTTTTCAATACGGCGCACAACTTCTTCGCGCTGCTGGTTGGTGAGCGTCATGCTGCACCGCCTCGGGTCACGAAGCGGAACTCGTAACGGGTGAACGAGACGGGGTGCGCGGCGGAAATGGGCGTGACACCGAAGCCAGTACCCCCATTGCTTGTTTGCGCTTCGGTTCGCACTACCCACGCGGTAGCGTGGCAGGTATGGCCCAGTTCCCACCACCCAGGCGCGCATACGAGACGTGGCCCGATGTGGACGTCGAGACGGTGCCGGAGGTCTACCGCAAGGCTTGGGCATTGCGGGACAACCTCGTGAAAACCGTCGAGTACTACGTTGCCGAGGGCTGGGCTAAAAACAGGTCGGACTTTGCCCGCAGGTGCGGGCTGCACCCCTCGGTGCTCTCGCGCTGGGTCACAGGTGACGTGTGGCCGTCTGCCGACACAGTTGCTGCCGTCGAAGCCGCAGTCCACATGCCCATGTGGCCGTACCAAAAAGCTCCGTCGCGAAAGGGGTTGAAGTCGAAGGGCGGGTACGACTACCCGTAAGCCTTGCGGGTGTGTGCTGGTGAAAGTTTTGTTGTTTCGCATGGCTAAAACGCTCGCACACTCGCAAAAGTACACCCCCTGGCAGGCGCAAGTCGTTCCGATTTGATGTGTCGACGCGGGTGGCCGGAACGACGTCGACAGGAGTGGCGGACGTTTGTGCATGTTTGCACGCTCGGATGACCCCGTCCGGGGGTATTTGATTGACCTATTCCGGGGGTAACTGGCGATTTTGGCCGACTCCGGGGAACTCAACAAAAATAGCGGCTTCGGCGCACTGAACGTCTCGGAGACGGCTTCAATCGAACATGGGGTACGCAAGGCGTTTGGTAGAGTGAGTTTTGGGCCGATACCGCACGGGTTTCTTGCAATTCCAGGGGAACTGTATATTGCTTACGGCGTGACCCCCCCCCTAGTCCGGCATGAGGCCGTCCTCCCGGAGTGAGCGAACGTGGCGCTTCACCGTGGCCTCCGAGAGGCCCGTCTCGCGCATAATCTCCCGGCGCGTGGGTATCTTCCCGGTGTCGGCGAAGGCCTCGCCGATGAACAGTTGCACCCGCGCGCGCGTGGTCTGCCCCTGCATCTTCTTGCGCCGGTGTGTTTTCTTCATCGTGGCGCGCTGTCGTTGGGCGTAGTCGCCCTCGGGGTCGGTCTCCCATCGCTGTGCGGCCTTCTGCCCGCCTCTACGGCCCATCGTGGCCAATGCCTTACGTTCGGACGTTGTGGCCCTCCCAGCTACGGGCTCAGCTACCGCGATCTGGAAGAAATGATGACCGAACGCGGCGTACCGGTCGATCACAGCACCATCTACCGCTGGGTCCAGAAATATGCTCCTGAGCTGGACAAGCAGACCCGGTGGTACCGACAAGTCCCGGATTGGCAGGCCCGGTCCTGGCGGGTGGACGAGACCTATATCCGGGTCGGGGGAAAGTGGTGCTACCTCTATCGGGCCATCACCGCGGGTGGGCATACCCTGGATTTTTACCTGTCCCCAAAGCGTAATGTCGCCGCAGCGAAGCGTTTCCTGGCCAAGACCCTGAGGTCGAACACGATAACCGGGTTCCCGCGGGTGATCAACACCGATAAAGCACCCTCCCTGGCCAGGGCAATCGCCGAGTTGAAGTCAGAGGGAATCTGCCCGCAGACCGTGGAACACCGGCAGGTGAAATACCTCAATAACGTCATTGAAGGAGATCATGGGCGGCTGAAACGGATCCTCGGACCGAAGGGGGCGTTCAAAAACCGGACCTCGGCGTACCGGACGTTGAAAGGGATGGAAGCGATGCACTCATTACGGAAAGGCCAGGGCGCGATGTTTGCCTACGAGCAACCGAACCCGGATGCGGTGATCGTCAGCCGGGTGTTCGAGGCTGCCTGAGAACGCCGACCCGCAGCCAGCATCAGAGGATGAAGACTGGGACGTCACGGCTCTCCACCTGAAGTTTGCAACAGCACCGTGTGATCGACTGGCACACCCCGCTCGGTCATCATCTCTTCGAGATCGCGGTAGCTCACGCCGTAGCGGCAGTACCACAGCACCGCCCACAGGATGATGTCACGGGGGAAATCCCGACCGGAGAAGATGCCCATGGCCGTGATTATTTCACGTCAATCTTCCTACTGCCCCAACTTTGCAACAGCACCCTGCCGTGTACCGCATCAGTTCCGCTGCTTCACGGTCACCACGCCAGGCCCCAGGCCTGGCCTCGTGCAACCGGATCAGCAGGGCACGCAAGCCCTCTGGCGTCTCGAACCCGTGGCGCGGCGAGCCATCCGGGGCTGGGGCATCGTCGCCTGTCGTGGGTGGGGTGTGTTCGGTCACGGTGGCACCTCCCGTGAAGGAGGTGCGCCACCGGAACCCACGCCAGAACGCGCACCATCGCATCCCTACAAAGGCGACCCGTCAGCAGACGCGCCGCTCACCCTGCGCCGCGCATAGAGCTGTTGATGCGGATACGCGTTGTGCGTCGATACGGGCGACTGATGTGCGCCGGGGATTACACCCCGGTACGGCTGGCCGAGCACTTGGGCGTCAAATGGACGAGGGCACCCGGCGCTCAGTCACACTTCGAGTTGCTGGCGGTAGGGAAGTCCTGGCTGCTCCGTTGACTCCACTGCGCACAACCTGGATGGAGTAGACGCTCTGTGAGCACCTCGACCCGCACCAGCTGGAATAGCTCGACACATGCGTATTGCCCTACGTCGTGAGGACGACTTTGCCGAGTAGACCGCCTACCTCGGCGCTTCTATGTGCCTGCTCGATCAGAGCAAGCGGGTACTGTTCGGCGACGCGCAGTGTGAGCTTGCCCGAGTCCACAAGGTCAGAGAGTTGTCGGAGCCGTTGCGAGTCGTGCTGGACGTAGTTATGCACCGCGATCACTGCACGTTGTTCAAGAGTTTCGGGGATGGTGTCGTCGCTGATGGTGACGAGCCTGCCTCCCTCGCGCAGCAGGTGAGGGTGGTCGAAGATGCCTGCGGTATCGAAGATTGCATCGAACGCACTCATGCTCGTCGGGTTCGAGTGCGCGGATGCGGCCCCGAGTTCGAGGACTGCCGCCTCGTGTTCCGGACGTGAGACCAGCCCCGCAATCGTGACCCCTGCGCGTGCGGCGAGCTGCACCGCCATGCCACCGACACCGCCTGCGGCACCTGTGATAAGCAGCCGCTCACCGTCTTTGAGGTCGAGCCGTTGCAGCGCTTGGTCGGCGGTCAACGCAGCAAGCGGTAAGGTCGCCGCCGTTGGCAGATCGACGGACTCCGGCGCAGGCGCGAGGAACTGGGCGGGGATCGTGACGTACTGCTGCCAGCTTCCCGACCCGTCCGGCCGGGGTGGGTGCATGGCAATGACCCGATCGCCCGGCGACCAGCCCGACTCGATGGGCGCGGTAATGACGATGCCCGCCAATTCCCAGCCGAGCACCGCCGGGAAGCGGCCAGCCTGTTGCGGTGTGCCAGGCGTGCGGGTCTTCACGTCAACCGGGTTGATCGTGGAGGCGATCACTGCGACCAGAGCTTCGCCCGTGCCGGGTTCCGGGATCGGCGCGTCCTGGACGGTCAGGACTTCGGGGCCGCCGTAGCTGGTGATGGGTGCGATCTTCATGCGTGTGTCTCCTCGGTCGCGGAATCAGTGGGGGTCGTGTCAGGTCGTGGCTTAGCGCGGAGTGCAACGGTCGCGAGGATCAGGCCGAGGATGGCGAAACCGGCCCCGCCGAAGCCGCCCCATTGCAAGAGCCCTGCGGCGACACCGACGCCGCCGAGGGCGGAGCCGATCGCGATGGCGAGGTTGTACGCGCCGACGTTGACCGCCAGCGACAGGGTTGGCGCGGCTCCCGCGTGGCGGAGGACGAGCGACTGCAAGGGGGCGATTGTCGCGGTGGAGAGCAAGCCCAGGATCAGCACGAGTCCGATCATCGGCACCCGGTATCCCGCGAGCAGTGGGAACGCGGCCAGTGTGACGACGAGGGCGAGGAACACCCCGACGAGTGTCTTGCCGAGCGAGAGGTCGGTGAGGCGACCGGCGATGAGGTTCCCGATGAAGCCGCCGATGCCGTATGCGAGCAGCAGTGCGGGGATCACTCCTGCTGCGATGCCGGTCACGTCGGTCAGCAGCGGCACGAGGTAGGTGAAGACCACGCTGACTCCGGCGAAACCGATCACCGTGGTCGCCACGGCCAGGAGTACCGGGCCGCGCAGCAGGGCGCGGATCTCATCGCGCACGTCGGTGGTCGGCGCGGGAGTGCGAGGCATCGTCCATACGAGCAGCAGGGTGGCAAGGATCGCGGCGGCGGCGATCACCGCGAACGGGAGCCTCCAGTTCGTGCCGCCACCCAGGAATGCCCCGAGGGGCACGCCCAGCACGGTAGCGACCGTGAGCCCGGAGGTGACGATCGCGATCGCCCGGCCCTGTTTCTCCGCTCCGAGCAGGGCGGTCGCAGTCGTGAGACTGATGGCGAATAGCGTGGCCTGGCTGCACGCGGAGACCACGCGGCCGACGATGATCCACGCTAACGATGGCGCGAGAACGGTCAGCACCGTGCCCGCGATGAACAGCACCCCGAGCCCGATGGCGAGCCCCTTGCGCGGCAGCTTCGCGGTCAGCACGGTCACGATCGGCCCGCCGATGGCAACACCGAGCGCGTAGGCGGTCACGGTCTGGCCCGCTGCTGCGATGGAGACCGAGACATCGGCCGCGAGCTGCGGGAGGACTCCCGCGACGAGGTATTCGGCGCTGGCGGTGCAGAACACCAGCAGCACAAACCCCGCCAGCGCGAGGCCAGGACGTACAGGATGGGAGTGGACAGAGGTTTCGGTTCTGGTCATGTTCATTTCGTGCGGGCTCAGAGGCTGGAGCCGCCGGTGGCGTCGATCGTCTGCCCGGTGACCCAGCGCCCGCGATCGCTGGCGAGGAAACTGATGATGTCGGCGACGTCCTTGGGGGTGCCGATCCCGCCGAACGCGGAGACCTGCGCGGCGCCGTCGCGGGCGAGCGCTGCTGCGGTGGCAGCGCCGATGCCTCGGGATGCGCCGGTGATGAGAGCTGTGGATCGGGTCATGATTCCTCCGTAGTGATTGTTACGTAATCGGGCTTAGAGTATCATAGCAGTCACTATGGAAACCATGCGCAAGGCAGGACGCCCACGGACGTTCGACCCAGAGCAGGCACTCCACCGTGCCCTCATGGTGTTCTGGGAACGGGGCTACGAGGGTGCGAGCATGACCGCGTTACAGGAGGCGACCGGGCTGACAGCACCGCAGCTCTACCGGGCGTTCGACTCCAAGGAACGCCTCTTCAAACGAGCGGTGCGGCTCTACCAGGAGGAGTACGGCTTCGGCATCCGACCGGACATCCCCCTCGCCGACGCTGTCATCGAGTACCTCGACCGAGCCGCCCGCGAGTTCACGACCGAGCCCGGCCTTGGATGCCTGGTGTCAACCGGGCTGCTCGCCACGGGGCAGGACGCCGAGGCCGCCGCAGCAATCTGCCGAGCAGAACGAGACCAAGCCCTCACCGGCCTCCGCCAGCGCATGACCGACGCCATCGCTGACGGTGAACTCCCTGAGACGACCGATGTCACAGGACTCGCTCGCACTATCGGAGCCCTGATTCAGGGCATGTCCGTCCAGGCCAGAGACGGGGCCGCATACGAAGACCTGGCACACCTCGTCACCGTTGCACGGACGCTGCTCGCCACATCCAAGGGAACGTCAAAGCCTTAGCGCCCAGGCACCACCACGAGCCGCGTTTCTCCACTCCGTCCGTCTGACAGCCGCGCGCCCCACTGCAAGTACCCGCGTCGCAGACTCGCCTTACGAGTCTCCGACCTGCTGCGTCTCGCCCTTTCCACCTGCTGACGCCTAACTACTGGATGCACGTATGCCACGGCGGGGCCGTGGTGCGCACCTCCCTCATGAGACGACTCATGAGGAGGCCAGAATGAAGGGCGGGGTGATCTTGTTCCGCGGCTCTGGTGCTGCCGCGCGCCGCTATGTCGAGGCCGACCGCTCCCGCGCCGATAAGTACTACCTCGGCGCGGACGACGCCGTGGCCGAATACACGGTGCTCGATGCCAGCGGCGAGGTCACCGCCGCCCGTTCCCTGACAGCGGATGAGTACGAGGGCTGGGTGGACTGGATCAACCCGATCACGGGCGAGTCGATGGGTACCCCACGTGCGGCCGCTGAGGGGACGAACGGGTCGCCGTTGTTCGCGGAGATGACGATCAACGCCCCCAAGAGCCTGTCGGTCGCCACCGCCCTCCATCCCGGAGTCTCCGAGGCACTCGACGCCGCGCAGCAGGACGCGCTGGCGGAGATACGGCGATGGTTCGGTCAGCACTCCGTGACGAGGGTCGGGCCGCGTGAGGCGCGGGAGGTCGTGCCGATCGAACAGATGCAGGTGGTCGGTATCCGGCACAAGACTTCTCGGGCGGGTGATCCGCACCGGCATATCCACATGCAGATCGGCACGAGGGTGTTCACCGCTGGGAAGTGGCGGGCGCTGGGCACCGCCGCGCTGTTCAAGCAGCAGGGTGCGATCCGCGCGTTGGGCACTGCGGTGATTGCTGCGCACCCGCAGCTCGTGCGGGCGCTCGCCGAACACGGTCTGACCCTCGACGCCGCATCCGGTGAAGTAGTCGAGTTGGAGTCGTTCAACGCGGTCATGTCGAAGCGCTCAGCACAGATCAGGCGCAACCTTGACCGGCTTGAAGTCAAGTGGGAAGCCGCGCATCCTGGCGAAGTTCTCGGCCCGGTCGTGACGGCGCGGATGCAGGGCATCGCATGGACGCACCAACGCCCTGACAAGAAGCCCACCGACCTGCATGACGAGCAGTGGTGGGTGCAGGAACTGCGCGATGCCGGTTACGACCCCACCAATCTTGAAGGCAAGACCGTGCAACGCCTGGCGCTGTTGGATGACCTTGCTGTGCAGGGTGCTGTTGCAAAGTTGGGGCAGTAGGAAGATTGACGTGAAATAATCACGGCCATGGGCATCTTCTCCGGTCGGGATTTCCCCCGTGACATCATCCTGTGGGCGGTGCGGTGGTACTGCCGCTACGGCGTGAGCTACCGCGATCTCGAAGAGATGATGACCGAGCGGGGTGTGCCAGTCGATCACACCACGATCTACCGCTGGGTGCAGAAATACGCCCCTGAGCTGGATAAGCACACTCGGTGGTACCGGCAGGTACCCGACTGGCAGGCCCGGTCCTGGCGGGTGGATGAGACCTATATTCGGGTCGGCGGCACGTGGTGCTATCTCTACCGGGCTATTACCGCCGGTGGGCAGACCCTGGACTTTTATCTCTCTCCGAAGCGCAATGTCGCGGCGGCCAAGCGTTTCCTGGCCAAGACCCTGCGATCGAATACGACAGCCGGGTCCCCGCGGGTCATCAACACCGACAAGGCACCAGCTCTGGCCAAGGCAATATTCGAGCTGAAGGCGGAGGGAATCTGCCCTCAGACGGTGGAGCACCGGCAGGTGAAATACCTGAACAACGTTCTCGAGGGAGATCATGGCCGGTTGAAACGAATCCTGGGACCGAAGGGGGCGTTCAAAAATCGGACGTCTGCCTACCGGACGTTGAAAGGGATGGAAGCGATGCATTCATTACGGAAAGCCCAGGGCACGATGTTTGCTTATGGGCACCCCAATCCGGACGCGGTGATCGTCAACCGGGTCTTCGAGACGGCCTGAGAACGCCCACACGCAGCGGCCATCAGGAAATGAGAAACTGGGTCGTCTCAGCTCTCCGCCCAACTTTGCAACAGCACCCTCTCTTTTGCTGGAATAAGCGTATCGAACCGTCTCGGAAAACGAGTCGAGTGTCGCTTTTTAGCCTGGCAGAGTCGACGGGGTGTTCGAAAGAAAACGAGGCGCGTCGGGGTGCTCGCTACGCTTAACGTGTCGATTCCCGTTTCGAAGGAGAATGATGCTCGGCTACAGAAATTTTGCCCTGCTTGAACTGGACGTTAACCAAGGACACCAACGATTTGAGTTTGCTGACGATAGCGCACAGTCGGGTGCTATCACCTGCCCGGTGTGCGGAGCAGGAAAAACGGTCAACATCGCCTGGGCCACCGACAGGCGCGACTTCGCTGAAACCGGGTACCGCTGGATGGTCTGCCAAGATTGCTGCGGAGCTTCAATCAGCATTTTTCGGGAGGGTGGTGGCGAGGAGATCTACCCGCCGCGGACACAACAGCAACCTATCGACAACCTACCTGGCGACGTTGCAGAGATGTGGGAGGAAGCGAACCTCACATACTCTGTTGGCGCCTACACCAGCGCGGTGCTTATGTGCCGCAAGATAGTCTTCGCTGCTGCTGTTCGTTGCGGTCTACCAGAGAAAAACGACAGGGGCTGGGCACCAAAGTTCGAAGAGTGCGTGAATTTTTTGGTGAATGAGGGAATTCTCACTAAGCGCATCAAGGACAGTTGGGCTGACAGCATTCGACTCTGGGGCAATGCAGCCACTCACGAGCTGAAATCGGTGAGGCAATCTACCGCGTTGAAAGCCATCGAGTTTACCCAGATGATTCTTCGCATGGCCTTTGAGTTTGAGGGAAACGCAAACGCCGAAAACGAGTCTTGAGGGGTGGTCCCCCCGAAACGACACCCGCCCCGCTAACCGCTGCGCAACCCGTTCCGACCGGCGACAATAAACCCATGCCAGCCGCGAACGAACTCACCCCGCGCCAACGCACCGTCCTGCAATGGGTCGTTGACGGGTGCCCCACCGACCCTGAAGTGCCTTCGACGTACAAAACCACCGCCCGCACGCTCGAAGGCCACGAGCTCGTCAAGGTCAAAGGCCACGGCAAGACCTGGCAAGCAACGGTCACTGAGCGCGGCAAGCGGGTGCTGGCAGGTAAAGAACCGCTCCGGAGACCGAAACGCAAGCGCGGTACGGCAGCCGAGACGGTGTACGCCCAGCCGGCCTACGCTCCACCAGAGCCGCCACCTGCAAGCGAAATAGAACTCGACACGCGCGTGACTGACCTCTTCGCGGACTTGGTCGCCTCTCAGCGCGGGTGGGTTGTCAGGCGCGTAGAAAACCGCGACGTGGCGAGAGCCGACTGGGACCCCGTAGAAAAGTGGGTCAAAGGACCGCGGAAGGACCTTGTCCCAGACGGCAAAGAGTTCATGCTCGACTGGAGCTACGACTCGTGGCATTTCAACTCTCCCGTGACGGTGACCGCTGCGTTGCTCGACGCGGACGAGTGGGTGTCACCAGACCCAGGACCTGTCCTGCGGGGAGAAGTTGAGGTCCGCAAATTCCACCCGGCCATCAACCGGCTTCTGCGAACCTCTAAGTGGTACAGCGCAGAGACCAAACAGCGCGCAAAGTTGCTTTTGCACGTCGTTGTCACTGAGGCCGAAGCCCGCGGGTGGAGTGTGACGGCCCACGACACCGAGGACCACAAGGGAAAGAAGGTGCTGGAGAAAGTCACACTCGACACCGACTACCGCTCGTATGAAGTGTGGGCCAGCGAGCGCGAAAATAGCGTTGAGCGGCCGCCGACGAAGAAGGAAGTCAAAGCCTACGAGGACTCGCTGCGCTGGTCGTACAACAAGGGCAAAGAAATGCCGAAGTACTACGTCAAAGAAGGCACAGGTCTGGTGTTTCTCACTGTCGGTTTCACCAGGCGTAACGACACCCCTGCGAAGCCGACGCGGCTGAATTCGGTGCTCGGAGACTTCTTCGCTGACGTCCACCGCAGGGAGCAGTGGTATGCAGTGGTGGAAGAGCGAGACCGAATTGAGGCTGAGCGCCGGCAGCGCCGGCTCGACAAGGCAACGGAGCTCGCCCGTGTCCACCACCGGGAGGGTGAGTGTCACAAGGTGCTTCTCAAGCGCGTTGAGGCCTGGAAAGAGCGGCGGGAAATTGAGGAGCACCTCGACGCGCTCGAAGGCGTTCCAGAGGCCGAAGAGTGGCTCAACTGGTGCAGGGAACGGCTGACCAAGACCAACGCTCTGGGCGAAACCGACTTGCCTATGGCCGTCCCCTTCGACGAGCACGAGAACCGTGGGCTGATTGCAGCGTTTGAGCAGCGGTTGCCAGAGGACGAGAGCCAGTGGTGAGACGCGGTTGTCGCAAGGCTGGGTTCCGGGACGGGAGTCGTTTCGGAAGTCGTGGCGAGGGTCGGTGCGGGAGGGTGTCAGGGGTTGGAAGTGGGGCTTTGGCCTGGAGGGGTGCGTCAATAGTGGCAGCAGAGTCCCGAGTTGGGACAAGGTGCGAACCCTCGCTGTAGCGGTTCGTCTCTCGCGACGACACAATGCCCGTCCATGACTCAACAACGACACGACAGTGACGGTGGTGTGCCTAGTTCGAAATGGTCCACTAAGCTGCCCCGGAGACGTTCTAAGCGAAGAAAATGCGCTCGGCTTCCGACACGTATACACTGCGGTCCCGGCCGAGTGGCGGGGCGGGTTTCCTACAAGCCTGGCAGAGTCGACGGGTGTTCGAAAGAAAAGGTTTCTCGAAGCGGTGGCCGCTACGCTAGACGTATCCCGTCTCAGTACGGGAGTCTCGACTAAAAAGGGGGTTCCTGAGGTGTCGATGCCCGAAATTCTTACTCGAAACGGGGGTAGTAGCTCCCCTTTATTGAGCTCATCCGGTTATAGTTAGCAGCACGTTGCCCGCCGAAATGAGGAAGGAGTACCGAAATGGGAGGCGAAGCTTATCAGGTTGAATCGTCGCTGACCACTTCCGATGTCCTTGAGCGTACGGCGGAAGCGGGGGTTGATGGAGCGGCTGCTGTGACTGCCGTTTCTTTCGAGCATGGAACCGCGAAGCTTCCATCTTGGATCGATCTCGACTCTGCCGCCACCATCCTCGGAGTTAGCAAACTTCACATCCGACTGATGGGTCGAGACGGCAAGCTGAGAATGATGACGACCGGTAGTGGGATCAAGGTTGAAACTTCATCTGTCATGAGCCGTCTTGAGGGATGCATGAGAAGCCGTGAAGTCTTTGCCCTTCACGCCGCTCACCAAGGGCGGCTGGTAGAGCAGGCTGCAAACGCAATTGGGGCGTAAACTCACCCCAAAATGTATCTACCCCCACGACTAACAATCCGCTGCGCGCTGGAAGACCTAGAGCTAGATAACTGGGATGACAGCGGTCCTATCGGTGACGCGACGCATCATGTAATTCACCCAATCGTGGATCATGCTATTGAGCTGTTTCCGCAAGATCGAGACACGTCAAAGGCCCCCGAGAAAATCAGTGGCGTCAGACCAACGTGCTACAAAATTAAGACTTCTCGATTCAGAGGAATTGCTTACATCGACACGGAAGGTCAAGTGTGGATCGTTGCAGCGGGCTTGCGTAAAGGCCGAGATCGGGATGACTTCTACCGGAAATTTATGAGGCGATGCGAGGCACAGGAAGGGTGGTGGCTCCCGAGCAAAAGTGACCGCGCATCGAGGGCACGGGACATCAAAGCAAATCAACTATTGGAGTGGCGGCTTGGGTTATACGAGCAAGTATCGTCTGGTCTGAAGAAAATCGGTAGTTCCCAATTACTAGGATCAAGCGGTGATCCCACATTTTGGATCAACCTAGATGGGATAATTCAGCACCTCGACGACAAAATAACAGCCCAGTCATTGCCGGAAGTTGCAGTCCGTCTTATTTCATTCGGCGGAGAGAATTACTTGGGTGTCGAGGTAGTTCAAGAGCAGGTTTTTGATCAGCGACTTCAACCGCTCTGTCTACTCGGTATCGAAACTGTCGCAGCCGCAATTTATGATGGCGAGCAGTCGTGGTCCAAAGATGGTCTAACGTCCAGTGGTAACCCCCAGTTTTCTCTCGAATTTAATGAGGAAGTGGGTCTTGAAACGGTCTTGAATCGACATCACAGCGCCAAGCCGCCGGCCTGGTTCAGACCCGGTACGAAACACCACTACGCGATCCAGGTTGAGGGTGAATCCCATATCAGATCGGTAGCAGACGCAACCGCTTTCGGTGAACCGGTGTTCGCTCTTTGTGGAACGACGTTTGTTCCCCGGCAGGATCACCACAACCTCGATCCGTGTCCCCGCTGTGCCGCCGTCCACAACCTATTGCAGCACGCAAGGGAGGGCTAGAACGGTGGCCCAGATAGGGCCATCTCGGGGAACGTAAAAGGGATATTGCCACATTAGTCACAAATCGCCTAGGTCCCCCTACTCCGATGTGCCACGACCAATAAGCTCGTCGCATTAACCAGTCGTTCCGGGACGAGGGTGTGCCGGCGCAGTTGAGTAGGACAACTCGTACGGTCTACCCCGTGTAGAAATACAGAGAGAAACCCGCCACGGTGAGCGAAAGGTTCACCATGGCGATTTTCGGCAAACCGCCCCTGTCGGTGACCGGCCAACGAGCAGA
Organism: Corynebacterium glaucum; assembly: GCF_002287505.1. Taxonomy (GTDB): domain Bacteria; phylum Actinomycetota; class Actinomycetes; order Mycobacteriales; family Mycobacteriaceae; genus Corynebacterium; species Corynebacterium glaucum. The sequence goes on along the minus strand of NZ_CP019688.1, from coordinate 703,941 downwards.
ACATGTAGTCGATACTTCCGCACCCGTGTCGAACCCGCCGCTACCCTCTGTGTTGCCCCTTCCAACACAACCCAACCAACCGAGGAGCACAGAATGCCTTTCCCTGCCCCCGACAACATTGTTCGAGACTGGCTGAATGAGCGCGCCGAAGCAGGCGTTGTCCGCGCAAAGGTCGTTACCGACGTCGCCTACAGCGACGGCGTGCTGACGGTGACCATCGAGCCGGAGAAGTTCGTTGACTTGGGCGCCTGGAACTCACTGAACGAGGGCTACTCCGACTCGCTCGGCGACTTCTACGCCACGGAGCTCGGCTGGACGAATAAGCAGTCCGTCTACCTACGCGAAATGGTCACCGAATTGCGCGTCGTGACGGCAGACGGCTCGGTGCTCGAAACGGTGGACACTGCCGCCTACCAGCGGAAGAAGAACCCGCAGTTCTAGTAGCCTGACACGGACAGGCGTTTAAGCTTTACTGCTTTCTCCACACCGGAAGCTGCTCAACTCCTGCCTGGTTCAAGCAGTCCCGCACCAGCGACCTCGCGGTGTCAATGAGCGGAGCGTTCGCGGTAACACTTACCTCCGCCTCCACCGGGCTAAAGGACTCTAACGGCAGTGGGTCTTCAGAGAAGTACCTCGGATCTTTCCGCTGCCACAACACCAGCGGCTTGTCTTGGTCCCACTCGACGTTGCAACGCACGGTGTAGTCGGTGTTGCCGGTGACACCTCCGTAGTGGCGAATGAGTGCCAAAAGGTCACCCGCCAAGCACGCAAACGCATGCGTGGGCACTATCTGGTCCCCCGCGAGAACGTCTCCCTGTCCAGCCGCGACAGGACGGTGACAACCCCGTTTTCGTGCAGCTCGACATACGCGAGCAATTCTTGCGTGTCGTACTGCTTTCCCGAAAACGTCCAACACTTCAAACCCCTGCGGTAATTCGAGGCAGTCGCCGGAGACACCGCCCCGTTGTATTCCAGGCGCAGCGGGTCGTCATAAGCGGCAAACCTTGCCATAATCGCGTCACGCTCAGTAACGTCGTCCTTTCTTGCCGGGTACGTCGGCACCGCAACACCGACACCCCAAAAGCCGTCACTAGACCGCTTCGCGGCCACCTTGCTATACACCTCGTCTACTTCACGGGACGAGGATTCTTCCCGTTGAAACCGCAGCCTGTACAGGTTCGCAATTTCAGGCTCACTCAACCACTCTGAGTGACTCCCGTTACGAGTCGGCGCAGCGAGCACCGTGGCGTTTTTCTTTTCGGCGAAGTACATATGCGGCACTTGCTGACTCGCCGGCACCACGACGACGAATGCTTCGTGTTCGGGGTGTTCGACCCGGTGGAACTCCACACCCCGCAGCGGCGGCGAAATGTAGGCGGTGGCAACGGTCAAATACGACTGTTCCAGTCCAGAGGAGTACTCGCCGGCACTGACCCTTTTACCGGCGTGGTCTTTCATGTCGGGAAGCTCACCCACGCCGTAGACAATGACCCCACCACCGCTGTTCGCCATAGCACACAGGTCTTTCTTCACGTCGCTCTCAGGCCGAGTCGGCTTGCTGTCGATCTTCTCCTTGAAGTCGAGGTCTTGCCGCTCCGCAATACGCTCTTCGACCAGTCGGTCGAGCATCTCATTTGTGAATTCGTCGGTGGGCACTATTCCAAGGGCGGAGTGCAAGGCGGTGAACATAGGTGTCATTGTACGAAGCGGTTTCGGCGGTTCTGGCTCACATGCAACGGTCACGCAGCACGTTCAACGTCCCCGCTCCGTACCCCGCTTCCGTGTCGGCAACAGCTCCGGCTAACGTGTCGGACTCCGAAGCGTGAGGACGTGCCCGAAACGGCACCCGGGTCGAAAACCGCAACGAGCTCCGAAACGAAACCCGCGGGGCACCGAGACGCACCTCGGGGCGGGAGTCGGTAGGCGCTGCGGATTTTCGAGGCGGTAAGCGTGACGCAGAACGTGGCGGTTGGCGGTTGGGGTCTCGCCCCGAGGCTCCGTTACGAGTTTCCGACACGGAGTCCGCGGCGGCTTGTCGAGACGGGGTTCGGTTCGGAAGTCGCGGCGGGGTTACCGCGACGGTGAGCGTTGCGGGGTTCGGTTCGGTTGCCGAGACGGTGGGCGTGGCAGGGACGGTGCGGCGGGGCGTTAGCGTTTTGGGGTTCGGGGCGGCGGGCGCGGCGGTGAGCGTTTCGGTTCTCGGTGCGTGGTTCCGAGACGGGATTTCCGGAGCGGGAAACGAGACGGAGGGCTTTGCGAGGTGCGTGGCGGGTTTCGATGCGGGATGCGGTGTGTGTTTTCGCCTCGGAACTCGGTTCGGGGCTCGGGGCGGGTTTCGAGACGGTGGGCGTGGCGGGGTGTAAGGAAGCGGTGGAAAACATGTAAGCCGCCGCGGAAGCGGCGGCGTGTCTAGAGGCCGGGGAGTTTACTGAATGCCCCTCCTGAGTCGCGACATGTTTGACAGATGAGTCGCGACATGGTGGACAAACCGGCGCCTCGGTTTTTGGTTTTCTGGGGTGCCGACTTTGTCATTGGTGGAGGTTGAGGTGGGGCGCTCTGTTTTTGGGACCGCTGTCGGGGACGTTCGGGCCGAAATGCTGCTGGATATGACTGTCAGTTAATCGCTTCTAGCCGCCCCCCTTCTCAAATCAGCCCCCAATCATTGGCTCATGTGCTCGGAGGCGAGTCGCGCGTAGATGAGGGTGTCAGTCCATTCGCCCTTGCTGAACCAGTCTTGGACGTGATGCGCTTCGAGCCGGAGCCCAACGCGGTTAGCAAGTGCCGCGGAGGCGCTGTTGCGAGCATCCATCTGCGCGGTGATGCGGTGGAGATGGTAGTGATCAAACCCGAGGGCAAGTACCGCGCGAACGGCTTCACTGGCGAAGCCTTGTCCACCGTGCGCTGGGTCCAGCACCCACCCGATCTCACCCTGGCGGTACTCCTTATCTGTCAGCCATAGTGCAACGTCCCCGATCGCGTTGCCTTCATGCTCGATGACCAGTGCAAGCGCATCAGCCTCACCATCGAGGTCAGTCTTTGATAGACGCTCCGTGAGCTTGTCGCGGGTGACGTCCATAGTCCATGGCTCGTCCAACAGATATCGGGCAACGTCGGGTTGCGAGTACAGATTGTGAAGCCATGTGACATCGCCTGTCTCATGCAGGCGGAGTTGAAGTCGTTCTGTCACCAACGGCCACTGGGCGGTGGGCACGAGATCGCGCTGGTAATGGAACAACTCCTCGCGCTGTCCTGCAGGCGTGACTCCTACGCTGCGTCCGGCCTCTCGGAATCCCGCCGTTGTCAAGCAGTGCTGGGAGACCTTGTTCTCCGGAAGCGTGCGTGCCGTCAGGGTTCGAAGTCCACTGCTGCGCGCGAAGCGCGATGCCAACTCCAGTCCCCGACGAGCGTGTCCATCACCCCGCGCATCGGGATGAATCCAGAACCCGACCTCGGCAGCCTCGGGGCTGACGTCGAAAAGCACTAAGGAGCCCACGAACCGGTCGGTCTCAGCGTCGCCAAGCGCGAGGACTGCCAACGTGCCGGATGAGAGGCCCGTCGCGACCTCCTCACGAATCATCCGTCGCACGGACTCGGGGGTGTAGTCGGGTTCAGGCAGGTGAGCGAAGCGCCGCACAGCTTCGTCTTTGGTGCCGGCTGCATACGCGTCTGCGTCCAGTTCGGAGAGAGGGCGCAGGCGAGTGTTTTCAAAGGCGATCGGGAGGTTGGTGGCATCCAGCATGTGCCAAACCTAACATAGTTAGGATAGGTGGTTCAAGCATGTTTGGTTAGGCTGGTGGGGTGAGCTACTGGGAACACCGAAAGCCTGTTCAACGTCACCGCGCCGTGGATATTGCGGAGGTCGCGAGAGCATCGGTGAGGCTGTTGGATGAAGGTGGGTTGAGGGCACTCACCTTGAGGGCGGTAGCCCAGCAAGTGGGCGTCGCTCCAGCCAGCCTGTACTCCCGCGTGGAGACAGCCGAGGACCTATTCGACCTTGCCCTCGATACGGCGCTTGCAGATGACCCCGCAATGTCCGAGTCAATCCGCAACGCAGACCTGCCCACTCTGATACAGGCTTTCTTCGTGCACCTCACGACCCACCGGTGGGCCGGTCAGGTTATCGGCATGCGCGCCCCCAGGGGCCCTGCTTACCTGGCGCTCTCTGAGCGTATGTGCGTCCTGCTCGAAAGAGAGGGCATCCCGGACCCGTTGGGAACTGCCTACTGTTTATCAAACCTAGTGATCGGCGCCGCCCTGACGGCTCCCATGGCACCTGACGAAAAGCGCGTCGCCATCGCCCCCGAACAAGCCCCGACTTATGCGCGCCTCCACGCGGCACACCACATTAGCCCACGCGAGATCCTCTCCGAGGGCATCAAGAAACTCTTATCTTGACGGAACCATCTTATTTCGGTCAGAAGCAGTGTGAGGATACTCAGATCCGACAAGCAGTTTCGGTCCCTCGCATCCACGACTGTGCTGACGGCACCGCAGGCGTTCGAAACCACGGATGCCAGATCCAATGCGCTAAATCCGCGGCGTGACACGATCAGCGCCGGCCTGGAACGAGAGGAGCAACGTTCACTCGACACGGAGACCATTGCGGGTCTCGCCATCTCGGTATTGCACGGACTCACGCTCTGAGCGGTAATCAGCCCGGAGGATCTGCCCCGCGCGGCACACATCGACGTTGCCGCACGGGCACTGGCCAATGGGCTGCTCAGTTAGCAACTAACCGCCCCTGCGACGAGCACGTACGTAGGCACCGATCTACCATTCGACATCGTGCCCAATCCGCTCCCCCGCCGCCGGTTCCTCGCAGCAGCCCTGCTCACGCTGGGGCCGGCAACGGCGTGTGCGCAGCCCGATCAGGACCAGCCTCCAACTAGCACGCAGCCAAGTAGCACCGCCCCATTGACATCGGCGACGTCGACTTCGGCGATAACGGAGGCGTCGATAAGCATGCCCAGCCCCGACACTTACGCTGGTGAGGTGCCGACAAGCTTTGACACGCACCTGCCCGGCATTGTGGAGACCGTGCCGACTGTGCCGGGCGAGCGCACGATTGCCTTGACCTTCGACGCCTGCGGCGGCGCGTACGACGCGGCCCTGATTGACACCCTGCGCGAGTTCGAGGCGCCCGCGACGCTCTTCCTTGCGCAACCGTGGATTGACTCGCACGAAGATATTGCGCGTGAGCTGGCCGCCGATAGGCTGTTCCAGATTGAGAATCACGGCACGCGGCATGTGCCACTCAGTGTTAACGGCCACGCGGCGTACAGCATTCGCGGCACGGCGAGCCCAGCCGAGACGATCGAGGAGATTGCGGGGAACGCGCAGCGCCTCGCAGACCTTGGGGTGCGGTCAACGTGGTTCCGTTCGGGCACAGCGCATTACGACGACGTCGCGGTGCGCATTGCTCGCGACAGCGGCGTGCGGATCGCCGGATTCAGCGTCAACGGGGACCGCGGCGCGACTGCAAGTGCAAGTGAGGTGGCCTCACGGATTCAGCACGCTGACGATGGGGCGATTGTGCTCGCGCACATGAATCACCCGCACTCGGGCACAGCGGCCGGGGTTCGGCTGGCGCTCGAACAGCTGCGGGACAGCAACATTCGGTTTGTCGCACTGCAATAAGGGCGTGGCGCCTGCTGCCCATTTGTGACAGATGGGGCTATTGTTACGAATGTGACTACTCTGAACCGCCGCACCATGCTCAAGGCCGCAGCCATCGCTACTGCCGCGGCCCTCGTCTCCCCCGCCCTCGCGCAGGCGCAAGGCCGCGTCGTTGGCACCGTCATCGACTACTCCGCAGGCGTGCCCTCCGCACGCTCCGTCAAAGCTGCAGGCCACATGGGCGCCGTTCGCTACGTTTCCGAACGCCGCCCCGGCGCAAACTGGATGCTGGGCAAACCAGTCACGCTCGCCGAAACCCAGGACTTTAAGGCACAAGGCTTAGCGACGGCTTCGGTGTACCAATTCGGCCGCGATACCACGGCCGACTGGCTGGGTGGGGCTGCTGCCGCCGCGCAACACGCCCCTTCGGCAATCCGCTTGCACATTGCAGCAGGCGGCCCGACCGGCCGACCGATCTACGTCGCGATTGACGACAACCCGTCGCGCGCCCAGTACGAAAACCAAATCCGCCCCTACCTGCGCGCGTTCCAAGCAGCGCTCGCACTGGCCGGGTACCAGACCGGCGTGTATGGCAACTACAACGTGATCCAATGGTGCGTGGAAGACAACATCGGCACCTTCTTCTGGCAGCACGACTGGGGCTCCGGCGGCAAAATCCACCCGCGCACCACCATCCACCAGAAGGCGAAGTGGCAGGCGACCATTGACGGCGTCAAGGTGGACATCAACAACGTTTACGCCGCCGACTGGGGCCAGTGGACTCCGGGTCAAACCGTATCGGCGCCGATTGTTCCCGCGGCACCGGCTGCCCCGGGTACGCCGACCGCTCCCGGAAAAGCGCTCAGCGGCCTTACCCAGGAGGAGAAGGAAGCCGTCGCTGCGATTAGCGATCTGGTGGCCACGGGCGGCAAGCTGATCGGGGATGTCGCCTCCAACTCGAGCCTGCCGGGTTCAAGCTTGCCAAGCTCGAGCATCCGGGGACTATTCTAGATTCTTCTAGCTCCCCCGAAAACACCTCAGTGGCGGCCAGGATTTCTCCTGGCCGCCACTTTTGTTGTGAGGCGAGAGCGGGACCTTTAGTGGTCGACCGGGGCCTCGACGCCAACACCGGTGAGCGAGCGGACTTCCATTTCCGCCTGCAGCTCATCGAAGTTGTCCGGCTTACCAATGAAGGTGCCGATGATGCCGGCGAGGAAGCCGAGCGGGATGGAGACAATACCCGGGCTGGACAGCGGGAAGATCGACCAGTCAGCGTTCGGGAACATTGCCGACGGAGCGCCGGAGACTGCCGGCGAGAAGAAGATCAGCAGCAGGCAGGAGATCAGGCCCGTGTAGATCGACGCCACAGCACCGGTGGTGTTGAAGCGCTTCCAGTACAGCGAGTACAGGATGGTCGGCAGGTTCGCGGACGCCGCGATAGCGAACGCCAGGGAGACCAAGAAGGCCACGTTCTGCGTCATGGCCAGGATGCCGAGGATGATCGAGACGATACCCAGGACGACCACGGTGATGCGGGAGACGCGGACCTGCTCGGCCTCAGAAGACTGGCCGTCGCGAAGCACAGCGTCGTAGACGTCGTGAGCGATGGAAGCGGACGCGGTAATCGCAAGACCAGCCACCACGGCGAGCACGGTAGCGAACGCGACGGCGGAGATCAGCGCCATGAAGATGGAGCCACCGAGCTCGAACGCCAGCAGCGGTGCAGCGGAGTTCGCGCCACCCGGGGCTGCGAGGATGCGGTCCGGACCGACGAATGCTGCGGCTGCATAGCCGAGGATCAGGGTCATCAGGTAGAACGCACCGATGAGGACGATCGCCCAGGTCACCGACTTACGGGCTTCCTTTGCCGTCGGGACGGTGTAGAAGCGCATGAGCACGTGCGGCAGACCGGCGGTACCCAGGACCAGCGCAAGTCCCAGGGAGATGAAGTCGATCTGCTTCGTCAGGGTGCCGCCGTACTTCAGGCCCGGCTGCATGATCGCCTCAGCGGCGTAACCCTTTTCAGCCAGGGTCGAAGATGCCGCGTGCATTTCGATGGCGGAATCGAAGAGGCCGCCGCCGCGCAGCTTGACAAACACCAGCACGGCCATGATCGCGACACCCGCGATGAGCAGCACGGCCTTGATCATCTGCACGTAGGTGGTGCCCTTCATGCCACCGACCAGGACGTAGATGATCATGATCACGCCGACGATAGCAACACAGATTGCCTGCGAGCTGAAGGTGTGTAGGTTCAGCAGCACGGACACCAGGGAGCCCGCACCAGCCATCTGTGCGATGAGGTAGAACAGCGACACAAAGAGGGTGCCGAATGCGGCGGCCACGCGAACGGGCTTCTGCTTCAGACGGAAGGACAACACGTCTGCCATGGTGAAGCGGCCGACGTTACGCAGTGGCTCTGCCACGAGGAGCAGCGCCACCAGCCATGCGACGAAGAAGCCGATGGAGTACAGGAATCCGTCGTAGCCGTTCAGCGCGATCGAGCCGACGATGCCAAGGAACGACGCTGCAGACAGGTAGTCACCTGCGATGGCGAGGCCGTTCTGGGTGCCGTTGAAGGTTGCGCCACCGGTGTAGAAGTCCGAAGCCTCGCTGGTGGTTTTACCAGCGCGAGTCACAACAAAGAGGGTGACAATAATGAAGACAGCGAAGACCGCGATGTTCAGAATCGGGTTGCCGGCACCCTGTGCAGGAGCATCAGCGGCGGCAAGAAGATGAGTCTGCATGGTTGCTTACCCCTCCATCTCTTGGCGGATGTGAGCCGCGCGCGGCTCGATGTTGGCGTTCGCCCAGCGGACGTAGATCCAGGTGATCAAAAACGTCGTGAGGAACTGAGCGAGGCCCAGCCAAAGACCGACGTTGAGGCCAAGGAACGGGCGTGCCATGGTCTCGGGGAGGAACGTAGCGAGAAGCACGTAAACCACGTACCAGATGAACGCCACGATCATCACGGGGAAGGTGAAGCCTCGGAACGTGCTGCGCAGTTCCTGGAATTCCGGGCTCTGCTGCATCGCGACGAACTCGTCTGGAGTTGGCTCGCGACGTGTCGGGGCAGCGGTAGGTCCAGCCACGGCTCAGTCCTTTCTTCTCAGGGAAACAAACACTCGCCTCATTACCGGCTCAATGCGAGACCAGTAACTCAACACAAAGAATGTAACCTACCGCACATTTTCCCTAGCCATCTTCACCTACCCAGATTTGAGACTCGAGTAGTTTCTACCCCCGTCAGGCCCGCCGAGCTGCAAAGATGTGCGTTCTGCGAACTACCCCCGTATGGCCCCCCAGATAGCGAAAAACCCGCCGGATCGGCGGGCTTATTCGGTGACTCCGAGACGGTGAAGATCGACCTTTAATCGGGGAACGTCCGCGGATTGCCCCAGAGGCGCTCTCCCGTGACTGCATCGAGCGCTTCGACATCATCGTCGCCGAGTTCCACGTCAACCGCCGCAAGGTTCTCCACCAGCCGCTGCGGGTTCGCAGTCTTCGGAACCACCGAGCATCCCATGCGAAGCAGATACGCCAACGCAACCTGCGCCGGGGTGACACCATATCTATCAGCGACGGCCACGAGTTCGGGGGCGTCGAAATTCTCACCGCGGGCCAGCGGCGCCCAAGCCTCCGTCACAATGTCGTGCTCATCGTGGTAAGCACGCAGCTCTGGCTGGGTGAAGCCAAGGTGGAGCTCAACTTGGTTCAACACCGGGGTCACACCCGTTTCGTTGATAAGTTCGTCCAGCAACTCCTCGTAGAAGTTCGCCACACCTACTGACTGCAGCTGACCCATACCCTGCAGTTGGGCAATCTGCTCAAATGCGGACACGTAGGTGCCGCGCTGCGGCATCGGCCAGTGCACGAGGTAGAGGTCGATGAATTCGAGGTCGAGGCGTCGCAGCGACTCTTGGTACGCCTCGGCCGCGCGGTGCTGATCATCGTTAGCCAGCTTGGTGGTGATGAACAGTTCTTCACGTCTGACATCGCCGGCAGCGATGGCGGCGTTGATTGCTCTACCCACCTCTACTTCGTTCTCGTAGAGCGCTGCAGTGTCGATGTGCCGGTACCCAAGCTCGATAGCGGTGCGGACGATGCGTTCTGCTTCGTCTCCGCGGAGCTTGTACGTACCCAGACCCAACAAGGGGAAGTCGTAGCCGTCGTTAAGCGTGGTTACCGGGATGCGCACTATGAGTCTCCCCTAGCTTGCGTCGAGCAGATCGATGACAAACACCAGCGTACGACCTGCGAGCGGGTGACCACCGCCGGCAGGTCCGTAAGCCATCTCCGGCGGGATAGTGAGTTCACGGCGCCCGCCGACGCGCATCCCGGGGATGCCTTCTTGCCAGCCCTGGATCAAGCCGTCAAGGGGAAACTCCGCGGCCTCGCCGCGGTCCCAAGTGGAGTCGAACTCGCTGCCAGAATCGTAGGTGACACCGAGGTAGTGGACCTTGACGTAGCCGCCCGCCACCGCCTCAGCGCCTTCGCCGACAACAAGATCCTCGATCACGAGGTCTACCGGCGCTGGCTCCTGGGGGATTTCAATGGTTGGCTTTTCCATGTGGTCGTTCGCTCCTTGGAAAGTTCATAGACGTAGAAAAGAAACCGCCGAGACGGCGTCCCCCGAAGTATAAGGGAATGCACATCTCTGGCGGTTCAGCTGTGGGGTCCGGTGCAGTTCCCGGGCCCCACAAGGGGTGGTGGATTCGCGGTGTTAGCGCTGGTCCATCGGCACGAAGTCGCGGTGCTCGTAGCCGGTGTAGATCTGACGCGGGCGGTTGATCTTGGTGTTCATGTCCAGCTGCTCGCGGTACTGGGCGATCCAGCCCGGCAGGCGACCGATGGCGAAGAGAACGGTGAAGAAGTCCGTCGGGAAGCCCATCGCGCGGTAGATCAGGCCCGAGTAGAAGTCCACGTTCGGGTACAGCTTGCGCTGAACGAAGTAGTCGTCCTTGAGCGCGATCTCCTCGAGCTTGAGCGCGAGGTCCAGCAGCTCGTCGCCGCCGAGGTGCTCGAGCACCTCGTGAGCGGTGTCCTTCACAATGGCAGCGCGCGGGTCGTAGTTCTTGTACACGCGGTGGCCGAAGCCCATCAGGCGAACGCCCTTTTCCTTGTTCTTCACGCGGTTCATGAAGTCGGTGGCGTCGCCGTCGTGGTTGTTCTTAATGTCCTCGAGCATCTCCAGCACAGCCTGGTTTGCACCGCCGTGGAGCGGACCTGCCAGGGCGTTGATGCCGCCGGCGATGGCCACGAACATGTTGGCCTGCGCGGAGCCGATCATGCGCACGGTGGAGGTGGAGCAGTTCTGCTCGTGGTCAGCGTGGAGGATGAAGAGCTTCTCCATTGCGCTGGAGAGCACCGGGTCAACTTCGTACTCTGCGGTCGGGTAACCGAACATCATGCGCAGGAAGTTCTCGGTCTGGTTGAGGTTGTTGTCCGGGTACATGTACGGCTTACCGCGGGAGGCACGGTAGGCGTACGCCGCCAGCATCGGCACCTTAGCCATGAGGCGGACGGTGGCCTTGTCCAGCTGCTCCTCGTCGAGCGGGTTCAGCTGGTCCTGGTAGTAGGCGGAGAGAATATTCACCGAGGAAGCCAGAACGGCCATCGGGTGCGCGTTACGCGGGAACACGTTGAACGCGGCCTTGAAATCCTCGTCCAGCAGAGTGTGGTGGCGGATGTCGTCGGAGAATGCGTCGTGCTGCTCCTTGGTCGGCAGCTCACCGTTGATCAGCAGGTACGACACCTCGTTGAAGGTCGAGTTCTGCGCCAGGTCAGCGATGTCGTAGCCGCGGTAGCGCAGGATGCCCTCTGCACCGTCAATGTAGGTGATCTTCGACTCGGTCGAACCGGTGGAAACGTAACCCGGGTCGAAGGTCACCAGACCGGTCTCGCCCAGGAAGTTGCCCAGCACAATGCCGTCGTTACCTTCCGAGGCGGGCATGATGTCCATCTCATACTCGCCGCCTGGGTAGTGAAGTACAGCCTTGTTTTCGTTTTCAGAAGCCACGGTCAAGCCTTTCCGCGTGTCGTAAGTAATCCGAGCTGGCGCGCTACGGTCGAACCATGCAGCGGTGGCCAAAGCCCGGAAATTCCAATCGCCATAGTAACAAATCCTGTGACACGGGCGACACAAGTGCACCTTGTTGAGACGGGCCACAAAAAGTGGACCAATAATCCTTGGTCAGCGCCAGTTTCCCGTGCGGTATATTGAGCCCATTCCAGCACGACCCCACGGCTAGCACGGCAAGGAAGTTTATACCTATGAGCGCGTATCCCACCCTCCCCTCCGACCTGATTCCCGCCGACGGCCGTTTCGGCTGCGGCCCGTCCAAGGTTCGCCCGGCCCAGCTGGACGCAATCGCTGATGGGGCAGCAATCATCGGCACCTCGCACCGCCAGCCGGCAGTCAAGGACTTGGTGGGCAACGTGCGCGAGGGGCTGAGCGCGCTGTTTAACATCCCCGAGGGCTACGAAATCGTGCTCTCCCTCGGCGGTGCCACCGCGTTCTGGGACGCTGCCACCTTCGGCCTCATCGAGAACAAGTCGGCCCACTTGAGCTTCGGCGAATTCTCCGGCAAGTTCGCCAAGGCCTCGAAGCAGGCCCCGTGGCTCGACGCACCGCAGGTGGTTGAAGCAGAACCCGGCACCGCGCCCCAGCCAAGCCAGCTCGACGGCACCGACGCCGATGTCGTGGCTTGGGCACACAACGAAACGTCCACCGGCGCAATGGTGCCCGTCACTCGCCCCAACACCGAGGCACTCGTGCTTATCGACGCCACCTCCGGGGCCGGCGGACTGCCCGTCGAGATGGCACAAGCCGATGTTTATTACTTCTCGCCCCAGAAGTGCTTCGCCTCCGACGGCGGTCTGTGGCTTGCAGCAATGAGCCCGGCGGCGATCGAGCGCATCGCGAAGATCAAGGAGTCTGGCCGCTTCATCCCGGCGTTCCTGGACCTGCAGACTGCAGTGGACAACTCACGCAAGAACCAGACCTACAACACCCCTGCGGTGGCGACGCTGCTCATGCTCGCCAACCAGGTCGAGTGGATGAACGATAACGGCGGGCTCGACGGCATGGTCGCACGCACCACCGCGAACGCGGAGGCGCTCTACGGCTGGGCCGACAACCACGCCCACGCAACCCCGTTCGTGGCGGAGCCTGCTTCTCGTTCGCTCGTGGTTGGCACGATCGACTTCGACGAATCCATCGACGCCGCTGAGCTGGCCAAGGCGCTGCGCGAGAACGGCGTGCTGGACATTGAGCCGTACCGCAAGCTGGGCCGCAACCAGCTGCGTATCGGCATGTTCCCCGCCATCGATGAAGCGGACATCACCAAGCTCACGAGCGCGGTTGATTACTTGCTCGAGCAGGGCGTGGGCGCGAAGTAAACGCAAGCTCGTGCGTTAAGCTGGGCGCAATTGTGCCCGGCTTAAAGGAGTACTATGCGCGAGCTGTACCTCAGCGAAGAGGAATCGACGGAAACATTCTTCGTACTGTTTGACGCCGATGGCGTTCGCTACCAGCTTGCGCGCGCCGAGATGGATCCCATCCTCGAGCAGCTGCGCGGAGAGCAAGCGGACAAGAACCAGCTCGAATTTCCCTACGCCAGCGCGGGCGATGACACCGAGGCAGTAGAAGCGCCCGAACCGGCAGCACCCGTCGAGGAGCGGGCACTCCCCGAGCCTGATCCGCTCTACGCCACCGCGCTTTCCATGCGCCCCAACGAAATACAGGCACGCGTTCGCGCAGGCGCGAGCGCAGCGGAGCTCGCCGAAGAGATGGGGGTGGCGGAAAGCCGCGTCGAGCCGTACGCGCACCCAGTGCTGCTCGAGCGGGCCCAGGTAGCGGAGGCAGCGAAGCAGTCGCACCCGCTGCGTGAGGACGGCCCTGCGAAGCTCACACTGTTTGAGATTTTGGCTTCTGCGTTTGCCGCCCGCGGCCACTCGTTGTCCGACGCAACCTGGGACGCCACCCGTGAACCTGGGGACGCCTGGGTTGTCCATGTGCGCTGGACAGCCGGGTTGAGCGAGAACGAGGCAGTGTGGTCGTACACTCGCCAGATGGGTTCGGGTGCGACGACTGAAGCCCGCAACGCGGTTGCCGCGGATCTGACCGACCCAGACTTTGTGCAGCCAGTGCGCTCGCTCACTGCCGTCGATACGCATGCCCCCGAGCCTGAAGCTGACCTGGAGCCAGCTGATGAGGTGCGGGAGGACTCGGCCGATGAGATCGCCGAGGGTGAGTTCCTGCGCTACCCGGATGAACAGCAGCACCCGCAGAAACGTCGGCGGAAGGCCGTTACCCCTCACTGGGAGGACGTACTTTTAGGGGTACGCACCAACACCAAACGGCCACGGGATTGACCCAGCGGGGAGTAAGAGGAGCCCAACCGCATGCACACGATTAGCTACCCGGCGATTGTCACCTTCTGGTTTGTCACCACCGCAGATCCCGGTTCGGTGCTGGACGCAGAACCCAAGGCCGACCGTGGATTCGGCCGCAAACTGCTGGCCCAGATCAACCCGACTTGGCCGATCACTCCGATTGGCGAGTTCCCGCTCAACCGGTCCTCCAAACCGGGCCGCGACGAGTTCTACATCGCCGGCTACCCCGGTGTGGCCGTAGTGCAGACCTTTGTGGCCGACTCGGAAAAGCTCACCGAAACCGTGGGTTATCTGCGAGAGGCGCTGCCCGCGGCGGAAACGTACATGTTCGCGGAGGGCACCGACTCCGACTACGCAGGCTTTGCGCACTACGTCGGCGAGAATCTGCGGCGCTCGTTGACGGCGACCCGCGAGCAGGTGCTGGAAGATATCGGTCTGCCCGAGCCGTTCGAGGCGCCGTACTGGGCCGGTGAGAAGGCCGAGCAGCTCGGCGGCATCACCTTGCCGTTTGAGCCGAAGGATCTGGTGCGGGAGGCGCAGAAGAACTGGATCGGGATTGACCTCGAGCCGGGTGCCGGCGGGCCCGACGTGCACGTGGTGGGCTACGCCATCGACGGCAGGCCCGAGCCGAAGATTGCCAAGAAACAGGAAAAGAAGACCAAGACCGTCAACGAGGTCGCCGTCAAGTTCGCCGAGAAGGACAAGGCATACGACGACTACGAAGCTGCCGGCGACACCGACGAGGGCAACGAATTCGCAGAGCTCGCCGACGCCTCCGTCGCTGCCGCGCGCCGTGTTGGCCGGAGCCTGCGGCGCCGTCTCGGCCAGGCGAAGGATTCGCTGCAGGAGCGCCTGCGCAACTCGGACCGGTAAGTTCCAGGGCTATCGCATGCGCTCGTAGAACGCGATGGCAGCGGATGTCGCTACATTGAGCGAGTCGGTGCCGGGTGCCATCGGAATCTGCGCCCGCACGTCAGCGGCGCGCATCGCGTGCTCAGTGAGCCCTGGCCCTTCCCCACCGACAAGGAACGCGATCTTGTCGTACTGCTCGCCGGTGTCGGGGTCGCGCACGGCGTCTTTCAGTTCGACCGCATCGTGCGCCGGGGTGAGCGCGACGACATGGAAACCGGCGTCTTGAAGCTGCGCAAGGCTGCGCTGCCACGTGGTAGGCGTGCCGTCGAGGTGCGCGAACGGGGTGCGCAGTACGTGCCCCATCGAGACGCGGACACTGCGGCGGTAGAGGGGGTCGGCGCAGCTCGCGCCGAACAGCACGCCGTCAACGCCCATGCCGGCGGCGTTTCGGAAGATTGCGCCAATGTTCTCGTGGTCGCCGACGCCCTCGAGCACCACGACAGTGCGGGCGGTATCGATGACCTCTCCCACCTCCATCGGATCAGGCTTGTCGGCGGACGCGAGCAGGCCGCGGTGCATGTCGTAGCCGGCGACCTGGCCCATGATCTCGCGGGTTATCTCGTAGACGGGGATGTCGCGTCGCGCGAGATCCTCGCCGTGGGACTCCAAAAACGTAGCGAGACGGCCCCCGAACCCAAACACGGCGCGCACTGGAAAGCGCGACGCAATCAGGCGCTCGCACACCAGCGGGCCCTCGCCATACACCAGCCCCTTTTCCGTATCCGAATGCTTCAGGTCACGGATGTCGTCGAGGCGGGGGTCCAAGGGGTCGTCGATAAGCAAAAATTGCTCCTAGCTGAGCGCGGCGAGCAACGGGCCCTGGACGAAGTAGACCACGAACAGAGCTGAGATGAGCCACATAATCCAGTGGATGTCTTTGGTCTTGCCTGCGAAAACAGCCATGACGGTGAAGGCGATGAAGCCGACGCCGATGCCGTTGGCGATGGAGTAGGTGAACGGCATGACCACGATGGTGAGGAAGGCCGGCAGCGCAACGTGGAACTTCTCCCACTCGATCGAGCCGACCTGCATCATCATCAGCGCGCCGACGACGACCAGGACGGGTGCCGCGGCCTCGATGGGCACGATCTCGTAGAGCGGGGTGAGGAACATCGCCGCGAGGAAGAGCAGCCCGGTGATCACATTGGCCAGGCCGGTGCGGGCACCGTCGGCGATACCGGCGGAGGAGTCGACGTAGACGGTGTTGGAGGAGCTGGAGGCGAAACCACCAGCGACGGCGCCGAAGCCCTCGACCACCAGGGCGCGCTTCATGTCCGGCAGGTTGCCGTTCTCATCTGCCAGCTCAGCCTGGCGGCCAAGCGCGGTCATAGTGCCCATGGCGTCGAAGAAGTTCGCCAGCACGAGCGTGAACACCATCAGCGAGGCGGCAATCGCACCGGCGTTGATGAAGGCGCCGATCAGATCGACGTTGCCTACCAGGGAGAGATCCGGCACACCCCCGAAAGACTCCGGCAGGCGCGGCACGGCAAGCGACCAGCCGTGCGGGTCGTCCGCCGAGGACCCGGTGCCGGTGGCAGCCTCGACGATCATGGCGATGATGGTGGTGGCGATGATGCCGATGAACAGCCCGCCGGGGATGTTGCGGATCACCATGAAGCCGCAGATGATCAGGCCGATCACAAACACGAGCGTGGGCCAAGACGCGATGGAGCCCTCGAAGCCGAGCTGGACCGGCACGGTGGTCATCGCGGCGTCCGGCACGCGGCGGACGAAGCCGGCGTCGACAAGCCCGATCATGGCGATGAACATGCCGATGCCCACACTCATGGCCACCTTCATCGAGTTCGGGATGGCGTTGAACACGGCGGTGCGGAAGCCGGTGATGGCCAGGATGCAGATGATGATGCCGTCAATGACCACCAGGCCCATAGCCTCAGGCCAGGTCAGCCCCTGCTGCCCCACCAGTGTCACGGCCACCAGCGTGTTCAGCCCCAGACCGGTCGCGATGCCGAAGGGGTACTTCGCAATCACACCGAAGAGGATGCACATCACGCCGGCAACCAGCGCCGTGACGGCGGCGACCTGCGGGATGCCCAGCACGGTGCCTTCGCGGTCGGGGCTGGTGCCGATGATCAGGGGGTTGAGCAGCACGATGTAGGCCATCGCGAAGAAGGTGACCACACCGCCGCGGATCTCGCGCCCGACGGTGGAGCCGCGCTCAGTGATGTGAAAAAATCGGTCGAGTCCACCGGTCGGCGCGGTTTCGGCGGGCGCGCCCTGTTCGGGCGCGGGCACGTGTCGTGTAGTCACAGGAAATCAAGGCCCTTTGCTGTGCAATGAAACGTTGGATGGGCATTGGGATTATCTGCCCAATACCTGTCATAGACTGGCACCCGGGTGGTGGTTTTCCAAATACAGATACTGTTAGGGCGCTGAAAATGACCGCGGGAAGGACCGGGAAGGACGCAGTGGAACTGTTCAACTTCGCCGTAACGGAGGGGGCGTTGACGGATGCGGACCGTTACATCCCAGCGCTTCGGAAACTCGGTGTGTCTGTGGCGGACCTGCAGCGGCTGCGCATCACCATCGCGGGAGTCTCCGGCACCCGGCGCGGAGTGCTCGAAGTCCGTAGCGGCACCCCGTCGCTCGCGCTTCGCCCGCTCGCTCCAGCACCGTCAGAAATCACGGTGCACTCACTTCCCATCCCCGACGAGCGGCTCGAACCCGGCACGTTCGGCCCGGATGTCGGGTGGCAGCAGTCCCAGTTGGCACAGCTCGGGGCTCATGAGGGCTTGCTTGTCGACGCCTCGTCCCGCGTCATTTCCGCCATCATGTACCCGCTTTTGGTTGTCGAGCCTGGTCGAGTGCGCGTTTCCTCCCACCCGGACACGGCTCACTCAATCGCGCTGGAAAGCGTGCTCGACTTGCTCGGCCACCAAGGCGTGGAGATCGTCGAAGAGCCGCGCGGCTTCGACCGCGGCGATCTGATGGACCGCGAGGTGTGGGTGATCGACCCGGTCTACGGAGCGCGGCTAGTGGATACGTGGATCGAGTACGGCACGAAGCGCCCGGCGCGCCTGCTGTTCGACCGCCACGGCGTCCCCTCGCACCGCGAGGTGAACGAGGTGCGGCGCCGCAGCGCAGCGACGGTGTGACTATTCTCTCCCGTTGCAGGCTAGTTGTACCGAGTCCAACACCGCATCGAGCACGCGATGTGACTTCGTTCTACTTTCTGCCGAATTTCTCTGGTCCGCGATCCAAAGCGCCGCTTCATTCATGGCACCCGAAAGTTGGACCACGTACGCGTCAATTAGTGCCGCGTCGACGCCGCATTCTCTGAGGCCGCCCCGCAAGAGGACCTCCGAGTTCGCTGCGTCAGCTTCTCGCCAGGCTCGCCACCCCACCGCAGACGGAGCCTCTACGAGCAAGATGCGTAGCCGGGAGGGCTCGGTAATGGCATCTACAAAAGCGTGGCAACCAGCGCGCAGCCTCGCTTCTGCATCGGGCCCTGTGTTCTCGGCCGCCTGCCGAACTTCTGCCGCAACTTGTGACTGGAGCGCACCCATCACCGCCTGGAACAAACCGCTTTTGTTGGTGAAGTGGTGGTAGACAGCTCCCCGGGTCACCGAAGCGCGTGTAGCAATCTCTTCGAGCGAGGCACCGGCATATCCGCGGGCTGCAAATTGTGCCTGCGCTTCTTGCAACACCCGCTCGCGGGTTCGTTGCGTTTCCTCCGCAGTAGATCTCGCCATCATCTCTCCTTACGTACATGCTGTATGTATAGTGGAACCCGATACATACAGTCCGTACGTTAAGGAGTGTCCGTGGTCATTACAAGCACCTACCCTGTCCTGATGTCGAACGATGTTGCCCAAGCCGCAAAGTTTTACGTCGACTACTTCAACTTCGAACCCACATTCAGCTCCGATTGGTACGCGAGTCTTCGCCACGGTGATTTTGAGCTGGCCATCCTTGACCAGCACCACGAGACGATCCCAACCGGTTACTCAAGCGCACCAGCAGGCATCCTCTTCAACATCGAGGTGGATGATGCTGACGCGGTTTACACAGACCTTGTCGCCACCCGAGGCTTGGACACCGCCCTCGAGCTTCGTGATGAAGCGTTTGGGCAGCGCCACTTCATTCTGATCGGGCCAGATAACGTGCTAGTAGACGTAATTGAACCCATCGATCCGAGCCAGGAGTTTCAGGCTGCGTACGCCGACTCGGCCAAGTAGCCGGAGCTAGTCCGCCACCGTCGTGTCCGAGTGGGCACCGCATCCGTACGACGCCGCCACAACGTGCCCGTCGGCCGAGAACTCGTTGGTGCACACCCCGAAGTTGTCGCCGACCGGCTCCCCCATCGGCAGGTAGAACGCACAGCTGCGGCAGTGCAGCGTCGCCTTTTCCGCGAACTCGCTGTTCGGGCCGTACTCTCCGGTGCGCCAGCGCTTCTCCGCCTCGGTCAAGCCCTGCTCGGTGAGGTAGCGCTTCGTCTCACGCCCGGGGAAGGTAATCGCGTGGCGGGAGAACGAGTCTTCCGTGACCCGCGGGTCGCCCGGCGCAAGCTCCATGATGTCGCCGGGGCCGAGATCGCCGGGCAACAAGCGCTCGGAATACGGCACCCAGTCCGGCGCTTCAAGCGCGCCGTTGGCGGGCACGAGCGCAACCTCGTTAATGGTGACCACGTCGGAGCCGGTAGCGCAGGCCACGACTACGTTCCACTCCCACCCGGCATACCCCGGCACGGTCGCTTCGAAGCGGTGGGTGGCCACGTTCGCGCTCAGTCCCGTGACACCGACGTGCTCGCCAATCTCGTCGTCGTCGGCAACCTCTTCTAGGCCCTCGAGAGCGACGGCTACGGCCTCCGGAGTGAGAAGGGTCGACTGCGCCGCGGGCCGGCGGCGCGAGCGGTTGCGTGAACGCTTCTTCGGATCAGACACCCTCCTATTATGCGTTGCCTGCAATCTGGGTGGTGCAAGATGGTGGGCATGGCTCACCGTCTTCTGCGTCGCATCCTCGCCGCGTCCACAGCTGCCGTCGCGTTGGCCGCCAGTGCGTGCAGCACCAACATCGCGTCTGATTCCCCCGAGGAGCTGACGGCGGTGGTGCAGGAACGCTACGACTTCGACGACACCAGCTTCACCCAGGGCCTCGAGGTGGCCCCTGACGGCACGCTCGTTGTCGGCACCGGCCAGCACGGCGAATCACGGATCTACCGCCGCGAACTCGACGGCGCAGAGCTTGTCTCCAAAGACATCGACCCGGAGTTTTTCGGGGAGGGCATCACGCTTGTCGACGATTCACTGTGGCAGTTGACCTGGCAAGCAGGCGTCGCCATGCGCCGCGATGCCGAAACGCTTGAAGAGCTCGAGCGGGTGGCGTACGAAGGCGAAGGCTGGGGCATTTGTTACCGGGAGGACGCCGATGAGGTGATCTTCTCCGACGGCTCGGCAGAACTGCGCCGCATGGACCCCCGCACCTTCGAAGAACGCGAACGCTTCACCGTTGAGCTCGATGGCAAGCCCGTGGAAGATCTCAACGAGCTCGAGTGCGTTGGCGATGAGGTGTACGCCAACATCTTCACCACCACAGACATCGTCCGCATCGACGCCGACACGGGCAGCGTCACCGCGGTGATCGACGCCTCCGACGTGCCGAATAACGCTGTCGCCGATCCGAACAACGTGCTCAACGGCATCGCGCACATTCCGGGAACCGACGAGTTCTACCTGACCGGCAAGCGGTGGCCGGACATGTACCGGGTGGCATTTGTGCCTCGCTAGACTTCTCACCATGTCTGACACCAAGCGCGCAGCGGGCAAGAAAACCCAAAATTGGAACCAGATCGCGCTCATCGCGATGGCGGCACTCGTCCTCGTTGCCGCCGTGTACATGTTCATGGAGTGGCAAAGCGCCCGCCCGGGTACCCCGGCGAGCGACATCCGCATTGAGGTGAGCTCGGCAGGCGAGACGCGCGAGATCGAGCCGTACACAGTCTGCGAGCTCGACGAGGAGTGCACCGGCGGCACTCCCCCGACTATGTCGCTGGATTCCGACGAGGTCACCTTCAAAGTCCCCGACGAAATCGCAGCACTGAGCTGGCGGATGCTGCTGATCTACGACGATCCGGCCGCGAACAACGAAGTCGTCTTTACCTCCGGCGAAGCAGCGCAGTACAACGCCGATGCCGTCACTGATACCGGCGCGCGGCTGGTGGTGGGCGAGGTTTCCGCCCTTGGCGTAGACGTAGACGATGCGGGAGAAGAGATCCCGGTCATCGCCACGTGGTCGGTCGGGTTTGAATAGAGCGTCGCCGAACGCAAGCCGTCGTTAAGCGTCGAGCTCCTTGGCAACGGCGCGCAAGATTTCGGCGACCTGGCGCGACTCCTTGCGGTCCGGGTAGCGCCCGGCGGTGAGTGCCGGCTGGATCTGGGTCTCGATCATCGTCATGACATCGGCGAGCATGCTGCCCAGCTCTTCCGGCTTGCGCTGGTGCGTGGGGCGGCGCTTCGGAGTGTCGAGCACCTTGACGCGCAGCGCCTGCGGGCCGCGGCGGCCGGCGGCGAAGTCGAACTCGACGCGCTGGCCGGCCACGAGCTCATCGACGCCGTCGGGAAGCACGTTCTTTCCGATGAAAACGTCCTCTTCACCTGGATTCGACGCGAAACCGAATCCTTTGTCCGCGTCGTACCACTTCACCTTTCCAATAGGCATGGCCAAACCTCCTGTGCACAATCTAGAAATCTAGGAGTCTACTATCCCACCTCGACGTACCCACAAAGCGCGAATGTGTGACACAGATCACCCTAGTTGTAGTTTCTGCCCTATACCTGCAGAAATGGCGCTAAAGCACTCGCCCGGTAGGCGGCCAATCGGACATTGTTCACCTATTTTGTGCTCCGTGCGTGACTAAATCGTTATAAACCGTTAGGCTGTCCCGCAATGCGGCAAGGGGTGCACGCTTCATCCTTCCCAGCCCCGTCGCCGTGAGCAGCAAGACGACTTGACAGCAAACAACTTCACTGGGAGGGAGCGCTTCGCCCACACCCTGCGCGAAGCGGAGGCGGTGAACACGAGAGGAACTTTCGATGGGACGCCACTCCAAGCAGACCACCTCGATGACCAAGAAGACGTTCGCAGGCGTCGCAGCGACCGCTGCGATGACCGGCGTCCTGGCTCCGCAGGCAGCGGCCGCTCCTGATTCCGACTGGGACCGTCTGGCGCAGTGCGAGGCTGGCGGCAACTGGAACATCAACACCGGCAACGGCTACTACGGCGGCCTGCAGTTCTCCGCTTCCACCTGGCGCGCATACGGCGGCGGCGAGTTCGCACCGTACGCTCACCAGGCAACCCGCGAGCAGCAGATCATCGTTGCTGAGCGCACCCTCGCAGGCCAGGGCTGGGGCGCATGGCCGGCTTGCTCCGCTCGCCTGGGCCTGAACTCTGCACCGACCAACCGCGACCACCAGGCTGCACAGGCTTCGGCTCCGGTCGAGTCCTCCGCACCGGTTGAGTCTTCAGCTCCGGCAGAGTACTCCGCACCGGCCGAGTCCTCTGAGGCCGAGGCTCCGGTCGATCCGCGCGAGGCAGCTGCACAAGCTGTGGACGTGCTCTACAGCGAGCTCACCGCCGCACTGCAGCGCTACGGCATCGCGGTCCCGCAGTTCGTGCAGGACACCTACGCAGCCAACCGCTACGACTACGGCACGTTCTACAAGCAGAACCAGACCCTGATCGAGGCTGTCCTGATTGGCGACGCTCAGGCTGCAATCGCTGAGGCAGCTCGCTACGCCGCCAAGGCCCGCGGCACCCAGGCGTAAGCCAGTTACACAAACGCAAAAACACCGGGTCCCCTACCGAGGGGAGCCGGTGCTTTGCTTTGAGGGTGAGACCCGAAGCTACTTGTTGATGCGCGTCGTGGTGTGCACGTAGCCGGTCTGCTCCGGCGGCATCGGCAGCACCAGTTCGTTGCCGAACGGGCTGTTCGCGCCAGTGAGCTTCGAGGAAATCTCGGTCACAGGGTGGCCGTTACCGGGGACGTGCGTGGGCCACGCCGGGTTCGCGCGGCCGATCTTCTCTGCTTCTTTTGCCATGCTGCTCATTGTTTCACGTTCGCTGGCAAAACGCACGTAACATGAGCGCGAAATGTCTACGTTCACCCAAGCACTCACCGAGCTCTCAGAAGAAGAGCTCAAATTGCTTATCGACGCACGCCCCGACGCCTTCTTCCCTACCCCACCCTCACTCGGGTCCTTGGCCACCCGCTTATCGCTGCCGGGGTCGGTGGCGCTCGCGCTGCGTTCCCTCAACGCGGCTGACCTGAGAGCGTTGGAGCGCCTCGCAGACGCCGGCGCCGAGTTGGACCCCGTCGACGCGTCACTCGGCGAGCGGCCGGACGCCCTACCCGGCAACCTCACCCGCCTGCGGGAGCGCGCGCTGGTGTACGGCCCGGATACCGCGGTTCGGATTGCACCGGGCACGTTGTCGGCATTGCCGCCGGGGTGGCGAATCAGCGACACCGCCCCGGATGACCTCGAAGCGCGCCTGGCCGCCCTGCCCGCGCGTGAACGTCAGGTACTGGAAACGCTCGCGAACGCCGGCGGCGTCGGCACTACTAAGTCAGCTGCTACCGACGCCAACCCGGACACCCCCGTCGCTCGCCTGATAGCAGCTGGGTTTTTGGTACGCGCCGATTCCAGCACCGTGCGTCTCCCCCGGCCCATCCGCGACGTGCTCGCTGGGCATCGACCGCGCATCTTTCCCACCGAGCCGCCCGCGTTACCGGAGGCGGATCTTGCTGAGGTCAACGAAATAGCTGCGAGCCAAGGTCTAGAAGCGGTGCGACAGTTGCGGCAGCTCATCACAGCGCTCTTGGCACGCCCGGTCGCGTTGAACAAAGACGGCACCGTCGGCGTCCGCGTGCTGGCCGCCTTGGAAAAGGAGCTCGGCTTCGATCCGTCGTTGCTGATCACGATCGGCGAGTCGGCAGGCTTGATCGGCCGCGGCAGCGTCGACAATGCAGACGTCCTCGCTGCCACCCGAGACGCGCTCAGTTGGCTGGATGCCACACTGTCGGACCAGTGGGCTGTGCTCCTCGCGGGCTGGGTCGCCTCTCCGTGGCGCATCGACACCGGCCACAAGCTTCTGTCCGCGGAGAGCCACGTGCCAGAGCTTCGCCATGCCCGGGCCACGATCCTGCGCCACGGCGGAGAGATGCAACAGCTCCTCTTCCACGCCCCGCTGGCAGCATCCGGCATGCGCGACGCGCTTATCGACGCCGTGGTTGCCGAGGGCCAGGCCGTCGGCGCGCTCGCCCAGCACGTGCCGTCGTCTCCGGCGACTGCCCTGCTTGACGGCAGTGATGTCGCCGCCGCTGCCAAGGACCTCGTTCCCGACGAAGTCGGCTACGTCATAGCCCAAGCGGATATGACCGTGCTCGCACCCGGCCCGCTCACCCCGGAAGCTGCGCGGTTCATCGAGCGAATCGCCGACTTAGAATCCCCGGGACTGGCAAGTGTATGGCGTGTGACCGAGGCGTCGATACGCAATGCCCTTGATAGTGGACTGACCAGTGCCCAGATGCATGATTGGCTGGCTGAGCACGTGGTCGGCGAGGTTCCGCAAGGGATTAGCTTCCTGATTGACGATGTCGCGCGCACCCACGGCTCGATCCGTGCGGGCAGTGCGCTGAGTTATGTGCGCAGCGACGACGAGGCGCTGATCGCTACCGCCGCGCAGCAGTGCGGCTTGCGTGTGCTTGCCCCGACTGTCGCGGTTTCCGAACTCCCGCTCGGGCAGCTGATTGCTGCGCTGCGAGAAGCGGGCCTGCAGCCGATTGCGGAAGACGCTCAGGGCATCGAGCTCAACGTGGCCCCCGAGCCATCGCTGGTGCCGGCCACCCCGTCCACGCTCCCCCGTCCGCGAACCGTCGATCCGGCGCAGCGGGACCGCATCGTTGAAACCCTCCGCTCCGGCGCGACCGAGGATTCAGCACCCGCGGAGCAAAGCGACACGCTGGAGACCCTGCGAGCAGCGGCGCGGGGCCGGCGACACGTCACCCTCGGCTACGTGGACAAGAGCGGGCGAGGACGCACGCTGACGGTCCTGCCGCTGTCGGTGAACGCGGGACAGGTCGACGCGCTAGACGAAGCGACGGAGCGAGTAGTGCGCATCGCCTTGCCCAGGATCACGCGCGTCACGCTTGCTTGATCCGCAGTGCCTCCGACCACTTGGTCACGCGCCCGTTGTTGAGGATGGTGCGCTGGTACACCCGCGCGGCAAGCCACACGACGATCACCGTAACCACGGTGGCGAGGGCGAACGACCCCAGCAGCTGCGTTGCAGTGAAATCTCCGGCCGCGTAGGACAGCGGCGCGGCGAAGATGGAAAACGGCGGGATCCAGCTCATGACCTGCATCCACGTCGTGTCGGTTGCCGACCATCCGAACGCCGGGACATAGGCACTTGCCATCAGGAGCAGCAGGATCGGCATCTGGGTTGATTGCAGGTCCTCCGTGCGTTGCACCATCGCGCCGGCAGCGGCGTAGAGGCCGCCGAAGAACAGCATTCCGAGTAGCCACGCGACCAGCAGGATCGGGAAGACCGACCAGTCAAAGTCGACGCCGTCTAATAGTCCGGTGGCCCGCATGCTGACGGCACCAACGAGAATAAGGAATGAGGTGGCAAGGAATCCGTAGGCCAGCGCGCCCAGGAGCTTTCCGGCGAGGAAATCGAGCGGGCGGACAGAGGACAAGATCAGCTCGATGACACGAGACGACTTCTCTTCGGTGACACGGCTACCTACCTGCGCTGCGAAGGTGATCACGGAGAGCACGACCACTGAAAGCGCGATCAAGGTAGTGAACAAGCGGGCTAAGGAATCCTCCGAGTCGGTTTCGTCGCCCGCGGCTTCATCGACGTCAACGGCAACGACATCGATCTGCGGCGCGGCGGCCTCGTATTCGGCTGGCGACACCCCGAGCTCAGTCAGCGCCGCGGTGCGCGCATAGGTGTCGGCAAGCCCATCGATGCCGGCCATGATGTCAGCAGGGGGAAATCCGTCTGAGATGACCTGCCACTGCGAATCGTCGACCACCACGGCGGCCTCGACATCGCCGTCTCGCACCATCTGCACGGCCTCATCCAGGTCGGCTGCCGCGCGGCCGTCGTAGCCGGCGTCGGCGAGCAGCTGTGTGTCCATATTGACCGCGGCAATTGCAGGTGCCTCGGCGTCGTCGTTCTTGTTTTTCTGCCACGTGCCGAAACCCGTGAGCGCCACAATCGCAATCAGCGTGATCGCGAGCGTGAAAATGACGCCCTTGGAGCGCGTCAGAAACTGGATCTCCCGCATCGCGGTGGTCAGCACCGTGTGCATCGGCGAGTACGGCTTGACAACGTTGGTGTTCGCAGGCATTACTGCACAACCTCCTTGAACAGGTCGGCGAGATCAGGCACGACACGGGTGAACTCATGGACAGGGCCGGCAGCAAGTGCGGCGTGGAGGATGCGTTGGTCATCGTCGGGGGTTGATGTTTCTACGATGGCGTGGGCAGCGGAGCCGTCGATAAGCAATGTGCCCTCGGGCAGCCAACCGCTTGCTGAGGTGCCGACCCGAAATCGAACCGGGCCGCGGGCGCGGAGCTCGGCGACGGTGCCTTCTGCGACCATGCTGCCTCGCGCGACGATGCCGACGCGGTCGCAGAGACGCTGAACCAGGTCGAGCTGGTGCGAGGAGAAGATCACGGGCACTCCCGCGCGAGCGCGGTTGGTGAGCATCGTGCTCATCACGTCGACTGCGACGGGGTCAAGGCCGGAGAATGGCTCGTCGAGGATGAGGATGTCCGGGTCGTGAATGAGGCTGGCTGCGAGCTGGACGCGCTGCTGGTTGCCGAGCGAGAGGTCGTCGAGCTTGTCGTTTTGACGCTCGGCGAGGCCCAGTTCTTCGAGGAGCTCACTTCCCCGCTGCTTCGCGGCGGCGCCGTCGACACCGTGGAGCTTGGCCAGGAAGACCAGCTGCTCGAGGATTCTCTCCTTGCCGTAGAGTCCGCGCTCCTCCGGCATGTAGCCGATCCGGCGGCGGGAGCTCTGGTCGAGCGGGTGGCCGTCGAGAAGCACCTCGCCGGAGTCTGCTGTGAGCACCCCGAGTGCAATGCGCATGGTGGTGGACTTGCCGGCGCCGTTCGAGCCGACGAAGCCGTACATCTCTCCATCGGCGACGCTGAAGCTCATGCCGTCCAGGGCTTGGACTTCGCCGAAGCGTTTGTGCAGGTCGCGGATCTCGATTGTTGCCATAGGTATGACCTCCTTCGCAGTTACGGTACAGGAGGCGGGTACCTGAACAACGCAACCGCACCTCCGGGCTCGGACGTGCCGACGCTGAAGGTGCGGTGAACGCTTGGCGGAAAGAGGTGCTACATCTTCGGCAGGAACTGGTTCAGCGCCGCGAAGAGGTTCTGCTGAGCGGCGAAGAAGATGCCGCCGAGCACTGCAGCGATCGCTGCGATCACGCCGACGGCAATGCCAGCGTTGCGCGACGAACCGTTGTCATCCTTGTTCTTGTCTGTGTTCTTGTCGGAGGAGGAAGCGCTGCCGTCCTGCTTCGGGTCGGCCGGCTTCGGGTCCTGCGGCTTCGGGTCGGCCGGTTTCGGATCCTGCGGCTGGCCCACACCCGCGCGGGTCAGAGTGAATTCATCCACCGTCTCGCCGGTTACGGTGTCAAAGGTGGAAACCTTCAGACCGTCCTTGGTCACCGCAACGTTGGAGTAGTTCGGGTTCTCCTTCTGCTCCCAGAACGCGGTGTAGGTGCGGATGGTCTTGTCGTTGACCGTCTGGCCGAACTCGTGCTTCGTATCCTCGTCACGCTCACCCTTCTTGAAGTCGAAGAACTGGTAGTACTTCGAACCGGAAGCAGAGTTCGAGGTGACGTACTGCACCTGACCCGGCTGCTTAGCCACGGTCTCGCCGATCTTGGCTTCGCGACCGGTGTCGACTGGGTTGTGGCCCTCCATGAGGTAGGAACGGGTGTAGATGTGGTCGTGGCCGCCCAGGACCAAATCCACATCGAGCTCAGAGAACACCGGGGTCATGCGCTCACGCCAGTACATGATGCTGCGGTCTTCCTGGTGGTAGGCCTGTGAGAAGGTCGCGTGGTGGTAGGTCAGAATGACCCAGTCCTTGTCAGCGCCCTGCTCCTTGACCACCTTGCGCAGGAACGCAACGTCGTCGTCGAAGTCCTTCCAGTCGTTGGAGTCCAGCGAAACGAACAGCGCGTTGTTGTACGTGAACCAGTAGTTCTCGTCCTCGATGTTCGGACGGTTGTAGACGGCTTCGTACGTGGGCGCGTGGTAGCGGTCGTGGTTACCCATGTTGACCACGGTGCGGTACTCACGCACTGCATCGGGAGACATAAAGCCCGCGTGCTCCTGCAGCGAGGAGTGGTTGGCCTGGTCGCCTGCGGAAAGCAGGAAAGAGGTCTGCGGGAACTTGGTGGTGGCCTGGTCGACGGTGTTGGTCCAGCCAGCGACCTGGTCCTGGAACTCTTCCTTGTTGGAGTAAACCTGCACGTCGCCGAAGTGCAGGAAGTTCCAGCTGTCGCCGTAGGTGCCGGTGTTGAAGGTGAATTCCTCAGACCAGCCGTCAGCCTCAGAACCAACCGAGTAGGTGTACTCGGTGTTCTCCTTGAGGTTGTCAACGGTGACCTTGTGGGCAGTGACCTCGGTCAGCACCGGGGTGATCTTGCGCGGGTCGCCCTCGGTAACCGAAACCGTCTCGTTCGTGGCCGTAGCGGAAACAGTACGAGCTGCATCGTTTGCCTGGCCAGCCTCACGGATGCGAACGACCTGGCCCTCAACACCAGCCTCGGTGACCCAGTTCAGCATTACGGTGGACTCGGACGCACCAGCCTGGAGGATGACATTCTCCGGCTTCTTCGTCGGCAGCAAGAACTTATTGATGTAGTTGTTCTGGATGTACTCGTTCGTGGCGGTGATTGGAGCCCCCTGCTGCTGCTCCTGGCCGGAAGCAACAGGGACGGTGAGACCGGACACGGCGACGGCGGCCGCGAGGGAGACGGTAAGGAAACGGGTGCGCATGACGAAGAAACTCCTGGGAGGTGGGGTGTGCGGATGACAGTTGTTCTTCAGCCTGCCTAAACGCCATGCTAAGCCCGCTCTCAGCACCCTGCAACAGCTCGCGCGATTCGGGGAAGCACGCCCCCGCAGCGTAAGCTCACATCGCAAATCACCAGCAAAAAGGAGCAAATGCATGGCGCTTGGCGACGGCCCTCTGATCGTCCAGTCCGACAAAACGGTGCTCCTGGAGGTCGCCCACCCAAAGGCTGATGAGGCACGCGCTGCCCTGGCACCGTTCGCGGAACTGGAACGCGCCCCGGAGCACGTGCACACATACCGCGTCACGCCGCTCGCGCTGTGGAACGCGCGAGCGGCTGGGTTCGACGCTGAACAGGCCGTCGATACGCTCGAGCGCTACTCCCGATTCCCGGTGCCGCAATCCTTGCTGATCGATGTGGCAGAGACCATGGCGCGCTACGGGCGGTTGAAGCTGGTGAAGCACCCAGCTCACGGACTGATCCTCGAAGCCGAGGAGCCGGAGATCGTCACCGAGGTCCTGCGTAGCAAGAAGATCACCCCGCTCACCGGTACCCCGATCGACGAAGTCACGGTGCCCGTCCACCCGTCTGAGCGCGGACGTATCAAGCAGGAGCTGACCAAACTCGCGTGGCCGGTCGAGGATCTCGCCGGCTACGTCGACGGTGAGCACCACCCGATCGAGCTCACCGCCGGCGGCAACTGGCACCTGCGCGACTACCAGGAGTACGCCACCCAGTCGTTCTGGGAGGGCGGTTCCGGCGTTGTCGTTCTGCCCTGCGGCGCCGGCAAGACCATCGTGGGCGCGGCGTCGATGGCGCAGGCGCAAACCACCACGCTGATTCTGGTGACCAACACCGTCGCCGGGCGCCAGTGGCGCGACGAACTGCTGCGCCGCACCTCGCTCACACCAGACGAGATCGGCGAATACTCCGGCGAGCGAAAGGAGATCCGCCCCGTCACCATCGCGACGTACCAGGTGGTCACGCGCAAGACCAAGGGTGAGTACAAGGCGCTCGAGCTGTTCGATTCGCGCGACTGGGGCCTCATCATCTACGACGAAGTCCACCTCCTCCCCGCTCCCGTCTTCCGGATGGCCGCGGACCTGCAATCGCGCCGCCGCCTCGGCCTCACCGCCACGCTCGTGCGTGAGGACGGCCGCGAAGACGACGTCTTCTCCCTCATCGGGCCGAAGCGCTACGACGCGCCCTGGAAGGAGCTCGAGGCCGCCGGCTTTATCGCCACCGCCGAGTGCGTCGAGGTTCGCACGTCCCTCACTGCCGAAGAACGCATGCTCTACGCCACCGCCGAAACCCGCGAGCGCTACCGCATCGCCGCCTGCAGCCAATCCAAACTCAGCGCGCTCGAGAGCATCCTCCGCCAGCACGCGGGCAAGCAGACCCTCATCATCGGTGCGTACGTCGAGCAGCTCGAGGAGATCGCCGCACACATCGGGGCCCCGCTTATCGACGGCTCTTCCACGACGAAATCCCGAGAGCGGACGTTCGATGCCTTTCGCAGCGGGGAGTTGTCCACGCTCGTCGTCAGCAAAGTGGCGAACTTTTCTATCGACCTGCCTGAAGCTGCTGTGGGCATCCAGGTCTCCGGCACGTTCGGCTCGCGCCAGGAGGAGGCGCAGCGGCTCGGCCGGCTGCTGCGCCCGAAGGCGGACGGCTCGGAGGCGCTGTTCTACACGATCGTCGCCCGCGACACCCTCGACGCCGAGTACGCGCAGCGCCGGCAGCGCTTCCTGGCGGAGCAGGGCTATGCCTACAGGCTGGTAGACGCCGCAGACCTCTAACCCCCGCCCGATACACTCAAACCCATGAGTGCGATGAAGGTGTTCAAGTTCGATGTTGACGAGGCGTACGCGAAGCAGCACAACGAGATGCTGCGCAACACGAAGAACCTCGTCATCTCCGGCATTGCCCTATTTGTACTTAGCTTGATCGCCGCCGTCCTCATCTGGTTCCTGGTCGATCCCGCCTCACCCTGGCGACTTCTCGGCTCCCTCGGCCTGGGCCTGTTCGGGGTGATGATGCTGGTGGTTGCGCTTGTCATCCCCCGTTCCGTCGGCAAGGCACAAGAGCTTTACGACGCCCACCCGCTCGCCCCGGCAATCATCACCGAAAACGTCGGCACGACGCTCACCCTGACCGCACTAGTGAACGCGAACGTGGATCCCGAGTTGCCACCGAAGTGGGCCATCACTTCCCAGGTAGTCCGCCCCATCCCCAACACCAAAGACTCCATTGGCACGAAGGTGCCAGTCACTGCGGTTGGCGCCCAGCGCTCCAACCACGACAAAGCCCACTGGCAGACGATCACCCCAATGCCGATCGCGTGGGCGACTCCCGATGAGGATGTGATCGCTCAGGCGAGGAAGTCCATCCCCCAGGATCAGTGGAACACCCTCGAACGCGCACGCAAGAACAGCGACCTCATCGAGGCGTCGAAGAAGTCACTCACCGTCCTGTAGCTTTACTTTTGTCCTACGCCAGCTGCAACCACTGGCGGCGTTGCGTCCACTGCAGCCCAAGCGCTGCAAGCAAGCACGCCGCAGGAAGAGCGAACCCCGCAACCGAGGATTGGAAGTAGATGGGGAGGATGAGAATCGGAGTCAGCGCGAGGCCGAAGAAGCGGAACGCTAAGACGGTTGAGTTGAACGACGCTCCCCCAGGCATCCGCAACACCGAGTAAGTCACCGTGGTTTGCATCCCTTGGGCGGAGACAAAGGCCACTGCCCAGAACGCGGCGATGATGATGGGCGACGGCAAGATCGGAATGACACCGATGCTCACCGCCGCGGCAATGGCGGTAATGGTGAGGATGCGCAGTGCCCCGTAGTCGTCGACAAGCGCCCCGATCTTTCTTGCAACGAAGAACGCGGCCAAGCCGCCCACCATGATGACGAACCCACGTGAGGATGCCGGCATGCCGAAGACGCCTTTGAGGTGGATTGTCAGCACCGCGCCCATGCCGATAATACCCATACCAACCGCCAAGATGGTGAGGACGTGCACGATCATTGGGCGGATCGCGGCCCGCGTCTGCGTTTGTTCCTTCGGCACCGGGGCTACAGGTGGCACGCCGACGAGAACCATTGCGAGCGAGATCGCCATCACCGCTACGTACATCAGCTGCCAGTTCATAATCGACGCGAGACCTGCAATGAGCGGAGCCGCGCAATTGCCGAGCGATTGCATCGCGAAATACGTACCGAGGGCCTGCCCGAGCTGGTCAGGAGGGATGATCTCGCGGAGTATGACCTGTAGAACCGGGAGTGTGAACGCGTTAGACAGCGACATGATGACAATCCCGGTGATGAATACCGGCCACGAGTCCGCAACAAAACAGACGAGTGAGCCGATGACTGTCGCCACATACGCTGCGCGTACAACGAGGTGCGGCGGCAGCTTCCGCACTAGCGCCGTTGAGAACAGCATCGTCGTTGCAAACGGGATCATGTATGCACTGACCGCGAACGCTGCTTCCTGCACGGTCTTTCCGAAGGTGATGCCAATATCGGGGATAACGGCAATCATCGATTGCGCTGCGAAAGGCCCGACGAACCCACCGAGGTAGACCATCTTTGTTTGCAGAGCATGACGACGCATGGAAGGCACAATACCCCTCGAGACGTAGCAAGGGCGCTGACTTGTCGTCGGGGCAGAAACGTAAGCGACCGGTTACCTACCATAAGGCTGGTGGGTAACCGGTCGCTACATCTAATGTGAAGTTGTTGGGTCGGCGGTAACCTACTCTCCCACACCCTCCCGGGTGCAGTACCATCGGCGCGGGCGGGCTTAGCTTCCGGGTTCGGAATGGGTCCGGGCGTTTCCCCGCCGCTATCAACTACCGACACATCTTTGGTTGTTGGCCACACCGTGTGTGCCCCGTGTTGGTTGGGGTGGTGTGGTGTGTCAGATACCGGAGAATGGACGCGTTGCGGTGCAGGTTTTGTCTGCTTGTTGTGTTTGTTGTTGGTGTTTTGGTGTTGGTGTATTAGTACCGGTCGCCTGACCACATTACTGTGGGTACAGTTCCGGCCTATCAACCCCATCGTCTTTGGGGAACCTATGAAACCTCATCTTAAAACAGGCTTCCCGCTTAGATGCTTTCAGCGGTTATCCCTTCCGTACGTAGCTAACCAGCGATGCTCCTGGCGGAACAACTGGCACACCAGAGGTACGTCCGTCCCGGTCCTCTCGTACTAGGGACAGCCTTCTTCAAGTTTCAACGCGCGCGGCGGATAGAGACCGAACTGTCTCACGACGTTCTGAACCCAGCTCGCGTGCCGCTTTAATGGGCGAACAGCCCAACCCTTGGGACCTACTCCAGCCCCAGGATGCGACGAGCCGACATCGAGGTGCCAAACCATCCCGTCGATATGGACTCTTGGGGAAGATCAGCCTGTTATCCCCGGGGTACCTTTTATCCGTTGAGCGACACCACATCCACAAGTAGGTGCCGGATCACTAGTCCCGACTTTCGTCCCTGCTCGACTGGTAAGTCTCGCAGTCAAGCTCCCTTGTGCACTTACACTCTCAACACCTGATTGCCAACCAGGCTGAGGGAACCTTTGGGCGCCTCCGTTACATTTTGGGAGGCAACCGCCCCAGTTAAACTACCCACCAGGCACTGTCCCCAACCCAGATCATGGGCCAAGGTTGAGGTATCCACTACGGTCAGAGTGGTATTTCAACAACGACTCCACACCCACTAGCGTGAGCGCTTCATAGTCTCCCACCTATCCTACACAAACCGCACCGAACACCAATACCAAGCTGTAGTGAAGGTCCCGGGGTCTTTTCGTCCTGCCGCGCGTAACGAGCATCTTTACTCGTAGTGCAATTTCACCGGGCCTGTGGTTGAGACAGCAGGGGAGTCGTTACGCCATTCGTGCAGGTCGGAACTTACCCGACAAGGAATTTCGCTACCTTAGGATGGTTATAGTTACCACCGCCGTTTACTGGGGCTTAAATTCTCCGCTTCGGACAAAAATGTCCTAACAGGTCCTCTTAACCTTCCAGCACCGGGCAGGCGTCAGTCCGTATACATCAACTTCATCGTCTTCGCACGGACCTGTGTTTTTGATAAACAGTCGCTCCCCTCTCTTCTCTGCGACCACCACCAGCTTGAAACCGCATGTGAATCTCACCGGTTGTGGTCCCCCTTCTCCCGAAGTTACGGGGGCATTTTGCCGAGTTCCTTAACCACAGTTCACCCGCTCGCCTGAGTATGCTCTACCTGACAACCTGTGTCGGTTTCGGGTACGGGCCGTATCACCACATCGCTAGAGGCTTTTCTCGGCAGCACAGGATCACCAACATCACCCCATTTGGGCTACGCATCACGCCTCACACCTAATAACAGCCGCATTTAACATGCCGTCGTGCTACACGCTTGCACCACAATCCAATAAGTGGCTTGGCTACCACTCTGCGTCACCCCATCACTGACCTACCACGGATCAGGCCCCACGCATCACCACACCGCAGACACCCAAAAGGATGCTGTCAGTACGGCTTTGGGTGGTTAGTCTCACCGCTTCGATACTGGGCGCGGAAATACGGGTACGGGAATATCAACCCGTTCACCATCGACTACGCCTGTCGGCCTCGCCTTAGGACCCGACTCACCCTGGGAAGACGAACTTGACCCAGGAACCCTTCGTCATTCGGCGGGCAAGATTCTCACTTGCCATTCGTTACTCATGCCTGCATTCTCACTCGCACACAGTCCACTGCCCCTTCCAGTACAGCTTCACCCCATGCACGACGCTCCCCTACCCATAGCAAAAACTATGCCGCGGCTTCGGCGGTGTACTTGAGCCCCACTATATTGTCGGCGCGGAACCACTCGACCAGTGAGCTATTACGCACTCTTTCAAGGATGGCTGCTTCTAAGCCAACCTCCTGGCTGTCTTCGCGATCCCACATCCTTTTCCACTTAGTACACCCTTAGGGGCCTTAACCGGCGATCTGGGCTGTTTCCCTCTCGACTATGAAGCTTATCCCCCACAGTCTCACTGCCGTGCTCTATTTCACCGGCATTCGGAGTTTGGCTGACATTGCTAAGATGATAGTCCCGCTCAACCAACCAGTAGCTCTACCTCCGGCAAACACACACGACGCTGCACCTAAATGCATTTCGGGGAGAACCAGCTATCACGGAGTTTGATTGGCCTTTCACCCCTACCCACAACTCATCCCCTCAGTTTTCAACCTAAGTGGGTTCGCGCCTCCACAACCTCTTACAGCTGCTTCACACTGGCCATGGGTAGATCACCCCGCTTCGGGTCTAGGACATGCCACTAAAAACACCCATTTCGGATTCGCTTTCGCTACGACTCCCCACATAACTGGTTAATCTCGCGACATGCCGCTAACTCGCAGGCTCATTCTTCAAAAGGCACGCCATCACACAAAAGATATGCTCTGACGGATTGTCAGCGCACGGTTTCAGGAACTCTTTCACTCCCCTCCCGGGGTACTTTTCACCATTCCCTCACGGTACTAATCCGCTATCGGTCACACTGAGTATTTAGGCTTACCGGGTGGTCCCGGTAGATTCACAGCAGATTCCACGAGCCCGCTGCTACTCGGGGCAAAATGACCACACCACGCACGTATGCCTTCACGTACAGGACTCATCACCTACTCCGGTGTGCCATCCCAGACACTTCCGCTAACACACACAACGCAGCGCCACCACTGGCAGATGGTAACGGTCATACCCCACAACCCCACGCATGCAACCCCTGCCAAGTCTCACACACACATGGTTTAGCCTCATCCGCTATCGCTCGCCACTACACACGGAATCACACATTGTTTTCTTCTCCTACGGGTACTGAGATGTTTCACTTCCCCGCGTCAACCCCCACACAGGCTATGCATTCACCTGCAGGTAACCGCCCACAACGACGGCTGGGTTTCCCCATTCGGACATCCTCGGATCAACGCTTAGTTGGCAACTCCCCGAGGCATAACGCAGCCTCACACGTCCTTCATCGGCCCAGCATGCCAAGGCATCCACCGTACGCCCTAAACAAAACACACTAAAACACCCACACACACCCCACAGAAGCCACAACACCAAACGATGCAGCAACAGCAGGATCATGCGCGGGCACACACAAAAAAGAAAGAAAAAACACTACCCAACCAACCCCAACCCAAAACAGGGACAAAGGATTGATTGGTTTATGCTCGCGTCCACTCTCCAGTTCTCACACACCACACCCACACACCCCACACACAACAACACGTTGCGCACAGGTCCATGCGGGCCAAGAACACCACACCAAAACAGTGCGCTGTTCCAGATACCCAACAGCATGCCAACACTTGTTCGTGAACGTTGCACCCCGTCTGAAGCGGAGCACACCTTGCATTGATGAGGAGGTTCGGGGCTGATCCGACGCGGGTAGCGTTTCTGATGCCACCCGCCGGCATGTTTCCACCCGGATTTCATAATGCTTCGGTGGCAGGTGCACCCACGGCAACCTCAACCACCACACCCCACAACTGCAGGGTCTTTATTAGTAAATGCTCCTTAGAAAGGAGGTGATCCAGCCGCACCTTCCGGTACGGCTACCTTGTTACGACTTCGTCCCAATCGCCGATCCCACCTTCGACAGCTCCCATGACAGGCCACTGGCTTCGGGTGTTACCAACTTTCATGACGTGACGGGCGGTGTGTACAAGGCCCGGGAACGTATTCACCGCAGCGTTGCTGATCTGCGATTACTAGCGACTCCGACTTCATGGGGTCGAGTTGCAGACCCCAATCCGAACTACGACCGGCTTTAGAGCGATTCGCACCCCCTCACAGGGAAGCTGCGCGTTGTACCGACCATTGTAGCATGTGTGAAGCCCTGGACATAAGGGGCATGATGATTTGACGTCATCCCCACCTTCCTCCGAGTTAACCCCGGCAGTCTCTCATGAGTCCCCACCACAACGTGCTGGCAACATAAGACAAGGGTTGCGCTCGTTGCGGGACTTAACCCAACATCTCACGACACGAGCTGACGACAACCATGCACCACCTGTACACCAACCACAAGGGAAACCACATCTCTAGCCCGATTCAGTGTATGTCAAGCCCAGGTAAGGTTCTTCGCGTTGCATCGAATTAATCCACATGCTCCGCCGCTTGTGCGGGCCCCCGTCAATTCCTTTGAGTTTTAGCCTTGCGGCCGTACTCCCCAGGCGGGGCGCTTAATGCGTTAGCTACGGCACGAACCCCGTGGAAGGGACTCACACCTAGCGCCCACCGTTTACGGCATGGACTACCAGGGTATCTAATCCTGTTCGCTCCCCATGCTTTCGCTCCTCAGCGTCAGTTACTGCCCAGAGACCTGCCTTCGCCATCGGTGTTCCTCCTGATATCTGCGCATTTCACCGCTACACCAGGAATTCCAGTCTCCCCTACAGCACTCAAGTTATGCCCGTATCGTATGCAACCCCGAAGTTAAGCCCCGGTATTCCACAAACGACGCGACAAACCACCTACGAGCTCTTTACGCCCAGTAATTCCGGACAACGCTCGCACCCTACGTATTACCGCGGCTGCTGGCACGTAGTTAGCCGGTGCTTCTTCTCCAAATACCGTCAAAAATTCGTCTTTGGCGAAAGGAGTTTACAACCCGAAGGCCGTCATCCCCCACGCGGCGTCGCTGCATCAGGCTTGCGCCCATTGTGCAATATTCCCCACTGCTGCCTCCCGTAGGAGTCTGGGCCGTATCTCAGTCCCAATGTGGCCGTACACCCTCTCAGGCCGGCTACCCGTCGACGCCTTGGTAGGCCATTACCCCACCAACAAGCTGATAGGCCGCGAGCTCATCCCACACCGAAAAAACTTTCCACCACGATCACCACACCGTGGTCCTATCTGGTATTAGACCCAGTTTCCCAGGCTTATCCCAAAGTGCAGGGCAGATCACCCACGTGTTACTCACCCGTTCGCCACTCGAGTACCCAAGCAAGCTTGAGCCTTTCCGTTCGACTTGCATGTGTTAAGCACGCCGCCAGCGTTCATCCTGAGCCAGGATCAAACTCTCCACAAAAACACCGAACAACAACTGCTCAGTGCTTGTTTCGTCAAGAAACAGGCCGTGAAAAGCCCAAAACCCAACCAAAACAAACCACCCAACACCCACACACAAAAAACGTGCATGAACCACCAACGTGATCAACAGTGTTGGACTGGCTATCCAAAAATTACTTCGTGTTGTTGTTGTATCCGACGAGGAAAAACCAACAAACAACACACTGTTTTAAAAAACTACTCGTGAAACCATCACACGCATGAACATGCTTGCAAGTTTTTCACCAGCACACCAAGGCCCAAATCATTGGTTCAAGACCTACAGCGACCGGCACACACCAACCACCCCACACAAAAAGCTAGAGGCAGCAAGTATCAACCACAAACACACCACACAACGCAGATGTTCACAAACAAAAAATGCATTGGCACACTATCGAGTTCTCAAACAACACACGCACACCCTTCAGCCAGATTCTCATCCAGCCTCCGTAAGCGGCTCAACTCACGTTACAGAGAGGAACATCTTGTGTCAACCTCAGGTTCATAACCTGTTCTCGACCAGTTCACTTTGCTGTAACCGTGCGATTTAGTTATCCGTTCCCCTATCAGCGCTTGACGCTGCAGGGCAACGGGCTGTTACTTAACCACGCTCTGAAGCGTTTGGCAAACACCCAGCTCAGCGCGGTTAGTGATAGGTCGCAAGCGGTCCGTTTGGCCCCTCGATTACCTTGACCGGCGTATTGAAGATCTCGGTCAGCAGATCATCTCGCATAATCTCCTCAGCCGTACCGAACGCGACGATCTGCCCATCCTTCGCGGCGCAGATGTAGTCGGCGTAGCGGGCAGCGAAGTTGATGTCGTGCAACACGATCACAATTGTCCGACCCAGTTCTCGTGCGGCGTTGTGCAAGTGTTGCATCATTTCCACACTATGCGCGATGTCGAGGTTGTTCAGGGGCTCGTCGAGAAGCACATGCTCCGTTTCCTGGCAAAGGACCATGGCGACGTACGCTCGCTGACGCTGACCACCGGAGAGCTGATCCAGAAACCTCCCCTCCAGGGGCCGCAACCCGAGGAAGTCGATGTACTTCGAGATGATCTCCTCATCCTCGGCGGTGAGCCGGCCACCCGAGTACGGGAAGCGGCCGAAGCCCACCAGCTGCCGCACGGTGAGGCGGGTGACAAAGTGGTTCTCCTGGCGCAGGGTCGAGATGATCTTCGCCAGATCCTTCGACTTGGCGTTGCTCACGTCCATCTGACCGATCTTCACCGTGCCGGAGTCGATGGCCAGCAGCCGCCCGATCATGGTCAGCAGCGTCGACTTGCCGGCGCCGTTCGGGCCGACAAGTGCCGTAATGCCCCCGGTAGGGATTTGCACGTTGACCGGGCCAATTGCCACGTCATCGCTGTACTGCTTCTGTACGCCCTCGAGCGTAATCACAGCCGCCCCTTTCTCAAGATGACCACGAGGAACGTGGCACCTCCGACAAGTTCGATGATGATTGAGACCACGCCCTGCGCGTAGAAGATGTGGTTCATAACGAAGTACGCGCTGGTGAGCACGCAGAACCCCAAGAGCGCGGCCATCGGGAAGATGTAGCGGTGATCGTAGGTGTCCGT
Source organism: Corynebacterium glaucum (assembly GCF_002287505.1). GTDB lineage: Bacteria > Actinomycetota > Actinomycetes > Mycobacteriales > Mycobacteriaceae > Corynebacterium > Corynebacterium glaucum. The sequence goes on along the minus strand of NZ_CP019688.1, from coordinate 664,267 downwards.
GAACTGGTACGCCAGCGTCGCCACCAAAAAGCCCAGGAATGTCATAGGCCCAACGAGCGCCGTCGAGACCGCCATCAGGATTGAGACCAGCACAAGCGTGTAGATCGCGTGCCAGCGGAAGTCCACGCCGAGGTTGACCGCAGCATCGCGACCCAGACCCATCACGTTCAACCGCTGCGCGTTCAGCAGCATCAACACCACCGCGAGCACCACCAGCGGGATGGCCAGTGGGTAATACTCCGGATCCGCGTTGTTCACCGAGCCGAACAGCCGCGCGGTGAGCACATCGAAGTCGCTCGGCGTGAGCATGCGCTGCATGAACGTGGACAGGCTTGCCAGTCCCCCGCCGATCACGATGCCCACCAGGAGCATCGCGTGCAGGTTCGCCTGATTATCCGTGAGCAGCCACGAATACAGCAGCAGGCTCAGCCCCACCATCACCGCGACCTGCAGCAGGAACATCTCCAGCGTCCGCGCGGCCAGCAGCCCAGAAGCACCGAAGAAGTACACCGTCGCGGTGTGAATTGCCACGTACAGCGATTCAAAACCCATGATTGACGGCGTCAGGATCCGGTTGTTCGTGACTGTCTGAAACGCAACCGTCGCCACTGCTTGGCACACTGCGACAATGGCCATAGCGATGACCGAATTCATACGGCGTTCCGCAATCAACCAGTAGCCGCGCGTGCCAAAGTCCATCGGGTTGCCGTACGCAAGCAAGCCCGCAGTGCTCAGCACAGCAAGCACAGCAAGGAAAGCAAGCAGCAGCCAATATCGCCTTTTGCTTGTCGACGACTCAAACGCGCCTACCGAGCGATCGTCCCTCCCAGCTACCAATGTCTTAGCCATTACGCGTCTGCCTCACGATCAACGCGATGAACACCACGGCGCCGATCACTCCGAGAATGACGGAGACCGGCATCTCGAAGGGCGCAATGATGGTGCGCCCGAGGATGTCGCAGACGGTCACGATCGCGATGCCCAGCAGGCACACCCATGGGAGGTTGGACCGCAAGTCGTCGCCACGCAGCATGGACACGATGTTGGGCACGATCAGGCCGAGAAACGGCAGGTTGCCCACCACCACGGTGACCACACCAGCTGCAATGGCCACCATTGCGGTGCCTACCAGCACGATGCGGTTGTAGTTCAGGCCGATGTTGGTGGCGATGTCCTCCCCGAGGCCAGCTGCGGTGAGGTGATCGGCATAGAAGAACACCGCGATCACGATCACTAGCACCACCCACAGGATTTCGTACTGGCCTGCGATTACGGAAGTGAATGAGCCGGCAAACCAGATACCGAGCGACTGCAGCAGGTCGTACTGCAAGGCGACGAAGGTGGAGATGGAGCTCACCACCGCGCCGAGCATGATGCCCACGATGGGCACGATGAGGCTGGAGCGCAGTGTGACCCGGCGCAGGAAGGCGAAGAAGATCATGGTTCCCACGAAGGCGAAACCAACGGCCATGAGCATCCGGGACAGGACTGTGCCGTTGGGAAACAGCACGAACGACGCCAGGAGGCCCAAGCCCGCCCATTCGGTCGTTCCGGTGGTAGTCGGTTCGACGAAGCGGTTCTGCGTCAGCATCTGCATGATCAGCCCGCACATGGCCATCGCGGCGCCCGCGAGCACCAGCGCAATCGTGCGCGGCACGCGGGTGGTGCGGAACATGGCCCAGCCGTCGTCAGAGCCGAGAATGTCGTACTGCCCCACCGCCAGCGATGCCACCAGCAGTGCGATCACCGCGCTTACAGCGAGCCCGAACTTCCAGTTGAGAAGGGTGGGTCTCGTGGTCGGTGTTGGGTGTGCCGGTGGCGCTGCTGTCATCAAGGGTTTGCGGGAGGAGGTTACGAGTTACTTCGAGGCTTCGAGCTGGTCGGCAATGCCGTTAAGGATCTCAGTGTAGGTGAGGATGGACTCGTTGGTGTAAGTGTCCTTCGGCGCAACGTAAACGTTGCCCTTTTGCACTGCAGTGACGTTCTGCAGCGGAGCGGAATCGTTGATCACGGACAACGCTTCCGGTGAGCCCGCGGCATCAGTCTTCGTGCCCGCGTCGCGGTCAAGAACCAGCATGATGTCCGGGTTGGAATCGGCGATTGCCTCGACAGAGATGTCGTCGCCCTGGTGGTCGGTGGACGCACCGTCAATCTCGAGTGCCGGGGTGAACCCGACGAGGTCAAACAACGGACCCCAGGTGCGGCCGCTGCCCGGCGCGGAGTAGCCAATTTCACCACCGGAGACGATCACCGCCATGACCGTCTGCTCTGGGTCATAAGCACCACGAACGCGCTGAACGGCCTTGGTGAAGTCCTCGACGACCTTCTCCGCTTCCTTCTGCTTGCCAAAAATCTCGCCAAGCTCGAGCGTCTGGCGAATGAGCTCCTTGTCAAAATCTTCGCCTTCACGAGGCTCAAATTCGAGCAGCACCGCGTCCGGCACGAGCTTCATGATGTCCTCGTCGTGCGAGGTGAATCGCTGACCCGAGATGATCACGTCCGGGTCAGCAGCCACAATCGCCTCGAGGTTTGGCTCACGGTGATTGCCAATGTCCACGATGGAGTCGTCGTCGGCGATGCCCGGAATGGTTACCGGCACAAGTGCGCGTGCGGCAGCGACCGGCTTTATGCCCCACTCGTCCAGGAGCTCGAAGGTTCGGTTGTCCAGCGCAACCACACGCTCCGGCGGGCTCGGGACCGTCTTCTCACCGTAGTTGTCAGTGACGGTGACCGTTCCCGCCTCCGCACCCGCGGCATCGGTGGCGGAGTCGCTCGCCGAATCACCCGCAGCGCTGGTCGGGGTGTTGGAATCCAGTGCCGGCTCAGCGTTCGAGCAACCAGCGAGCAGCAGCGAACCCGCTGCGGCGAAGGTGACCAGGTTCTTCGCAATGGTGTGACGGGACATTGAATTCGACTCCTTCTCGAGTTAATTAAGCATTGCCTAACCAAGATTAGCCGAGGCTATGCAAAGCGACAAACACGGGGTGCCCCTCCCCCAATCACGCGGTACCCTCACTACCCATGTCGACAGCCGTCCCGGTCTCTCCCCGATCCGCACTCGCCTCCCCCCTGACTCTGTGGATCGCATGGGCAGCATCAAGGCTGATCGGCCTGGCAATCGTGATCCAAGGTACCGGGGCGCACCCTGAGCTCGACTACTACCTAGACATCGTCGCAGGCAACGAGGCCCCCGAGTACCCGGTGCCGCTTTTAGTCCCACTGTCGTGGATCTACGCGCTCGGACCAGGCACCCAGCCCGAGTTCGGCAGGGCTTTTGTGTACCTGGTGCTCATTATCGACGGCCTGATCACCGCCTACCTGATCCACTTCCGCAATCCACGCGCGAACGCCGCCGAAAGCCATAGTCGGCGGTTGTGGGCCGTCGGTTTCTGGATCCTCTTCGGGCTATCCGCAGGGCCGTCGATGTATATGCGGTTGGACATCTTCCCGGCGGTGCTCGTGGGTGGCGCGATCGCGCTGATGGCGCAGCACCCCCGATCAGCCTCGGCGCTCCTGGGCCTTGCCACCTCCCTCAAACTGTGGCCCGGAATCCTCGCCGCAGGACTGGTGGGCCGCTGGTCGGACCGGATGACGTGGCATCGGCTAACTTCGTTCGCCGCCGCTCTCTTTGGGATGGCCGGCCTGGTTGCCGTGATCAACGGTCCTGAGCGCTTGATCAGCCCGCTCGGTTACCAAGGAGACCGCGGGCTCCAACTCGAATCGATTGCCGCTACTCCGCTGGTGATCAACGGCTTCCAGCATCCAGAGCACTACTACGTGGGGCTCGCAGTCTCGAAGAGCTACGAAATCGAAGGCCCCGGCATCGATACGGCGCTCGCTTACACTTCCATTGGCACCGCCCTTACGCTGCTTCTTGCAGTGGCGTGGGCCTTTTACCGGCTTTTCGCTGGGCGCTGGACAGCACGCTCCACCACGCACTTCTCCATCGCGATTTTGCTGCTGTTGCTGGTCACCAACAAGGTGTTTTCACCGCAGTACATGGTGTGGCTTGGGCCTGCGATCGCAGTCGCGTTGCTTCAACCGTGGACCGTCCAGCAAAGCGAGAAGCCGGTCGGCACGCCGGCACAGCGGTACCGCTCGGTGCGCGGGATGCGCCTGATCGCTGCGGCGGTGATGGTGGCGATGGGATTGACCACCTACGTCTACCCATTCGCCTACGACGAGATCGCGTACAGGCTCGGAGGCGAATGGGCGCCGGTCGCAGCGTTGACGATCCGAAACGCATTGATCCTTGCTGCCGCGCTCGGAGCTTTCGCGCTTCTTATCGCTGACGAACGCGCCGAGCGCAGGGCGTCAACCCATAATCCGGAGGAAACAGAAGAACCAGCCTCTCCTCCCGCTACGCCTGACAAGCGGGAGCCCACTCGCCTCGCCCGTCACCTCTCTGCTTGGCGTAAATCGGACATGGAAAAGCCAGCCAAGCCGGCCAAGCCGGCCAAGCCAGGCTTGACGCGCGGTGTCGACTGGGCTGCGGTTGCGCTGATCACCTTCGCGGGATCCGCAATCCGGTTGCTCTTCCTCTCAGTGATGGCTCATGCAAACCAAACGACCCTGGCAGACGAGCTCGGAGCGTGGGATACGGAGTACTACCTCGCGATTGCGAAAGACGGCTACTTCGACGCCGACATCCACCCCGAAGGGCCGCCGCATCACCACACTCTGGCCTTCTTCCCCGCCATTCCGATGATGCTCAGGGCTGTTCATTCGGTCACGATGATGCCCCCAGCTGTCGCCGGATTCGTTTTGAACTTCGTGTTCCTCTTCATCGCCACCGCGGCAGTGTTCGCGCTGGCGCACCGCATGAAGGCGTCGCGTTTCGAGGCCTTCGTCGGTGCGATGGTGGTAACCTGCGCGCCGCTGACCATCGTGTTTCACATGCCGTACACGGAAGCGCTGTTCATGGCGTTGTCGTTCTGGGCATTAGTGGCCATGGTGGATAAACGCTGGATCGTCGCCGGGATTTTTGTCACGCTCACCGGATTCGTCAGGCTGACAGCAGTCGACCTGATCGTTGTCTTCGGGCTGATGGTGTTGCTCCAAGCGCGCAAGGATTGGAAGGCATGGGTTGCCGTCGCGGTTTCTGCGCTGCCCATCGCCGGTTATCTCGGTTGGGCGAACCGGCATCTCGCAGACATGGGCGGGTACTTCGGCATCCAGGCGGAGTTTTGGAACTCGCAGTTCGACTACGGCGTGCGCTCGGTGACCTGGGTGATCGAGCGGATGCTCACCGGGGAGGATCTCGCCTCCATGTTCGCCGCAACAAGCATGGTTGTCGTGCCGCTACTAGTGGCGGTGACCTGGAAGCGCGTTCCGTGGCCGGTGTGGTTCTTCGGCGGCGCCATCGCCGCCAATGTCTTGCTGTCAGACGGAATTATGAGCTCGCGACCGCGTTTGCTCCTTCCGACGACAATCTTGCTCCTGCCAGTGGTGATCTGGTGCGCCCGCAGGCTCGGGGCGCGCCCGGCCATGCTGCTCTCGGGCGGATGGGTGTTATTCAGCGCGTGGTACTCCGCGCACATGCTCGCGGTGTTCCCGCACGCAATCTGACTCTCAACCCACAGAAGACGAAAGGCCCGTGGGCCGTTGCAGTCCGCGGGCCTTTCTTCGGTTAGTGGAGCCGCCGGGAATTGAACCCGGGTCCTTCACCACCGCGCCAGGGCTTCTCCGTGCGCAGTTCGCGCGGAATCTCTCATCGGCCCTCCGGATCAGGCGAACATGTCCGGATGACGGGCCCAGTTGGTGAAAGGAGTCCCCTCCGAGGCCGCACCAACACGGCCGGAGGGCAAGTCCCCTAAGTCGACGCCAGGTACCGAGACGGGGACGATCCCGGCCTGACGGACACGCAGGTCGCTTGCTCTAATACTTAGGCAGCGAGGGCGTAGTCACGCTGAGAGTTCTTCTCTGCGTTTATTAGTTGCAGCGACGCTCACGGTGGTCTCCTGCCTGCACCGGCACGCTTCCCCTGGCTTAGTCGATGAAGTCGAAACCAAAATCGACCCCTCACAACTACGCGGAAAACGTAGGAGTGTGAACGTTAGTCCACACCGTTTCCAAGCGCAAGAGCCGGCCCGAGTATTCCCGGGGGTTATTCCCGAGTCTGTTCCGCAGTACGCCCTGAGCGCTCCCGGAGAAACTCCACCACCGCATTCCAAACATGCACATACAAACCGCCCCGTGATTCCACCCCCAGCGACGGAGGCGCACCACCCTAGCGACCTGGGGTATTCCGCAGGGGCCACCGCCACGGGAACGACACGGAATAAGGTGGACGTCATCTCGGTTGTCGATACGACACCAAAAAGGGAGTGCGAAACAATGAAAGCTTTTGGGTTTTTGAGCTTCGGACATTACGCTTTCGGCGGCCAGCGCGGCCCGTCTGCGGAGAAGGTGGCCAAGATCCACCTTGAGGTGGCCCAGGCCGCCGACGAGATCGGCGTGAACAACGCCTCCTTCCGCGTCCACCACTTCGTGCCACAGGCATCCGCCCCGATGCCGCTGCTCGGTGCCGTCGCCGCGACCACCAAACTCATTGAGGTGGGCACCGGCGTGATCGACCTGCGCTACGAAAACCCGCTCTACCTGGCGGAAGAAGCGGCCTCCCTGTACCAGCTCTCCGGCGGCCGCGTGGCCCTCGGCGTTTCGCGCGGTGCCCCCGAGGTAGCCGACCGCGGCTGGGAAGCCTTCGGTTACAAGGGCGACGCCCCCAACGGGGCGGACGTGGCACGCCGCCACCTGGAGAAATTCATGGCCGCTGTCGACGGCAATGGGTTTGCCACCGCCGCCCCCTTGGACCGGCAGTACCCCAACATGTTCCAGCCCGGCTCAGCCCTTCCGGTCTTCCCGCTCGCGCCTGAACTGCGCAAGCACATTTTCTACGGCTCCGGCACCCACGCTTCCGCGGAACAAACCGCCAAGGACGGGCTGAACCTGATGTCGTCCACCCTGGTCTCCGAGACCACCGCCGCTACTCTTGGCGAAATCCAGGCGGACCAGATCAGCCGCTACCGCGCCGCGTGGAAGGAAGCTGGCCACGATTGGACCCCGCGCGTGTCCGTCTCCCGATCCATCTTCCCCATCGTGGACGGAGCCGACATGCAGCTCTTTGGCATGCAGGCCTCCGGCTCCGACCAGGTGGGGATGCTTCCTGACGTGGGCGCTTCCACCTTCGGCCGCACCTACGCCGCCGAGCCGGACAAGCTCATTGAGCAGCTCAAGGCCGACCCCGCCGTCATGGCAGCCGACACTCTGTTGATCACTATCCCCACCGGCATGGGCGTGGACGTCAACGTGAGGATTTTGGAGAACTTCGCCACCCACGTAGCTCCCGCGCTGGGTTGGAAGCCGAACACCGAGGGCCCGGCCACCGGCTACCCCATCGACTAATCCCTGCCGGTCGCCGCGAGTGTCCCAGGGGAAGCGTGCCGGTGCAGGCGGTTCCCGTTATCCGGTCGCTGCCAGCGGATGTGTACGAGCCGCTTGCCGGGAAGGGACCAGCGCGGCCACGATCCCCACCACCACGGCGACCGCGAGCACACCACCGAGCTGCGCCCAGGGAATGAGCGTCCGGTCTAAGCCTGTGTCCGAGAGCGTCTGTACGAAGGCGTAGCCAACCCAGGTTCCGAGCACAATGCCAGCGAGCGCACCGAGCACCGCGATGACAACCGACTCCATTGCGATCATGCGGCGCACCTGAGCCCGCTGCATACCAACGGCCCTCAGGGTGCCGAACTCTCGCCTGCGCTCGGTGATCGAAAGCGCCAAAGTGTTGATGATGCCGAAGATGGCGATGACCACGGACAGCGCCAGCAGACCGTAGACCACCGACAGCAGCCCATCAATCTGGCCTGCACTCTGGTCGCGGAACTCGTAGCGATCCTGGACCTGTAGCACGGCAAACGGCTTGACGGTTTCTTCGAGCTTTGCAATTCCTTCCTGTTCGTCCATATCCTCGCGGAATGTCACCATGGCGTTGACGCGCATCCACTGGTCCTCATTGGGCACGAGCTTCCTCGCCGTGTGCGCGGAGATTCCCACCCCCATGAATACGTCGGAATCCTCCCAGATCACTGCCAATGGTTCGTCGATAAGCTCTGGCGAAACCGGCGAGACTACCTGCACTGTGTCGCCGAGTGATACCCCGAACTTGTCCGCTTCGGAGCGGCTCATGCCCACCCCCGGCCCGTTGACCAGATCGGCGAAGTCGCCTTCTGCAACCTCGAGGTTGATGACGTCGGTTGGATCGCTCGAGATGATGGCATCGAAGCCGTTGCCCGATGCGGCCTCCGCGGTCTGCTCTGGAGTGCTCCCCGGCCGGATGACGGCAACCGGAGCGGCTAACGAGTCGAACGACCCGGTGACCTCGGGCATCGCCCTGATTTCTTCCATAGCGTTGGCCGGGAATTCGAGAGATGGCGCCGACTTGGTGATCACGGCGTCCGCACGCAGTTGCTCGTCGACGACACCAAACACCGAGTTCTTCATAGAGGCACCGAGGATGCCCACGGCAGAGACCAGGGTCACCCCGAGCATGAGCGCGAAAGCGGTCGACGCGGTGCGGCGCGGATTTCGTGCGAGGTTGGTGCCGGCCAGAACGCCCACCGGCGGCCACGAACGCGGGGTTGCGCCTGAGATCACGCGAACGATCGCAGCGGATAGCAGGAGCCAACCCGCAACCATCGCGAGCGCGCCGACGCCTACCAGCATGGCTCTGTTAGCGGTCGACGCATCGACGAACGCACCGGCGGCCGTCGCGCCAATCCCGGCGAGCATCAACACCGCTCCGATGACCGTGCGTGCCCGCAGGGGCTGTGCAGTCGAAGTCTCGCCCGAGCGCATTGCCTCCACGGGGCGCACGGCCCCGGCGCGGCGGGCGGGAGCCCACGCACCCCACAGGGTGACCAGCAGACCCACGACAAGCGAGATAACCACCGCCTGCCAGTTCAAACCGATGCCGGCATTGGGGAAACCGACTTCGGCTCGTTCCATGCCCCAGACGATCAGCGCGATCAGACCGAACCCCACACCGATGCCGAGCACCGACCCGATCAGCCCGATGATGAACGCTTCCACCGCCACCGATCCGGTGAGCTGGTGCTGCGACATACCAAGTGCACGCAGCAGCGCGTATTCTTTCTGTCGCTGGGCGACGATCATGGAGAACGTGTTGGAAATGATGAAGGAACCAACGAGCAGAGCGATGAGGCCGAACGCCGCCAGGATGTAGCTGATGAAGGCGAGTTGCTCCCTCACGGCAGCGGATTCATCTTCGGTGGCCTGCTCGCCGGTCTTGACCTCAGCGTCGGGCAACGCCGTGCTGATCGCGTCGACGGCAGCCTCGGGCGAGGTGCCTTCTGCGGCGCGCACGCTGACTACGTTGGCGATGTTGTCCACCGAGTATTCGTCCCAGTACTGGTCCTGCGGGATCTGCAATCCCGCCCAGTTGCCTGCGTCGAAGCCGGGGTCATAGATCCCGTCGATGGTGAATTCGTGTCGGCCGGTGCGGTCGACAACGGCGACGGTGTCGCCTACCTGCACGTCGTATTGCTCGGCGGTGGAGGCGTTGATGACACCGTGGCCGGACTCATCCGGGGCATCGCCTTCGACCATGGTCAGCTCGCTGAAGCCGATGCGTTCACCATCAGGGGTGAACGGAAGAATCCAGGTACCACCGCCGCGGGCCTGGACGGGGGTGTCGTCGATAAGCAATGCAACGGCCTGTGTCCCGCTGGGTTCGGCGAGCTCGACCTCCGGGAGTTTCTCGAGGGTTTCTTTGGTGGTGATGCGGTCGAGTGGGTGCTCCATTGAGCCTTTGACGACGACATCGACGCCCTCGTAGTTGTTGGAGATGATGTCCTCGAACGCTTTGTTGAGGGTCGCAGTGAGGATGAACCCGCCGGCGACGAAGCCGGTGCCGAGCACGACTGCGATCAGCGAGAGGAGCAACCTGGTGGTGTTGGCGCGGATGTTTCGCCAGCTCAATTGGGCGATTGCGGCATTCATGAACGCTCGACTCCCGCCATGGTTGCCAGGATCTGGTCGGTGGTCGGCGAGTGGATCTCGTTCACGAGCTTCCCGTCAACCAGGAAAATGACGCGATCCGCATAGCTTGCCGCCTTCGCGTCGTGGGTGACCACGACCACGGTCTGGCCCATCTCATCGACCGAGGTACGAAGCAGGTTCAGCACTTCCGTGGCGGAATTGGAGTCCAGGTTGCCGGTAGGCTCGTCGCCGAAGATGACCTCCGGCTTCGACGCGATGGCCCGAGCGCAGGCGACGCGCTGCTGCTGCCCGCCGGAGAGCTCCGCGGGGCGGTGATTCAGGCGTTCCTGGATGCCGAAGCGGCGGGTGACGTCCGCAAGCCACTGCTCGTCGATGCTCTTGCCCGCGATTCGGGCAGGCAGGGTGATGTTCTCCTCCGCCGTCAGCGTGGGCACGAGGTTGAAAGATTGGAAGATAAACCCGATGCGGTCGCGCCGCATCGCGGTCAGCTCGGCGTCATTGAGGTTGGAAATGTTGGTGTCGCCGAGGAACACGTCGCCCTCGGTCGGTTCGTCGAGCCCGGCCATGCAGTGCATGAGCGTGGATTTGCCGGAGCCCGACGGGCCCATGATCGCGGTGAATTGGCCCGCTGCAAGGTCAACGTCGACGCCGTCTAGAGCGTTGACGGCGGTGTTGCCCCGCCCGTAGGTTTTGCGGAGGTTGCGCGCGTAAGCGGCGGTGGTCATCGGAGGTTCCTTTGTGTCGGGAGCTTGGAAAGCGCTGATTCGCTAGGTTCCGATTATTCCTGCAAAAGGCGCCCGACCGCGTGGGGTGTCGCCCCGATTTCCACCCTGAAAACCGCATCGGGGTCAACCCGTACGGCAGGCGGCTTGGGCGCGTTTGGGGCCCTTAGGTACGCGCTGGGCGCACGCGCATGAACTCCACGACCGCGTCCGGGCCAGCGTCAACAGCGAGGCGCGCAGCCTTGGCCACGTTCACCGCATCCATCTTCGGCCGCCCGTCGTCGCCGGCGAGCATATCGGTGTCAGTGCGTCCCGGGTGCAGCGATGTCACCCGCACCTTGCCAGCCTCTTCCTCCTGCAGCGCTTCGGTGAAGCCGCGCAGCGCGAACTTCGACGCGCAGTAGGCGGAGTTCTCGGCGATGCCCTGGAAGCCGGCGCCCGAGTTGATGGCGATGATCAAGCCGTTAGAGCGCCGCAACGCAGGCAACAACGCGCGGGTGAGCGTCACGGGCGCGAAGAGGTTGACCTCCATCATCGTGCGCCACTTGTCGTCGGTGAGCTCCTCGAGCGGGCCGTGCTCCATCACGCCCGCGGCGAGAACGAGAACATCCAGCTCCTCGATCTGTTCGGCCGCGCGGAGGATCGCGTCGGTGTCAGTGAGGTCAGCCTCGAACGGCTCAGCGCTCGGAAGCTTATCGACGATCTGGGAAGCGTCCTTCGACGCTCCCGCGTAGATGTGGTGATCCTGGCCGAGTTCTTCCGCGATAGAGCGGCCGATGCCACGGGAGGCGCCAGTGATCAGTGCAGTCTTTTTGGGTTTCATGCCACCCAAGCGTAGCTAGGCTTTGATGCCCTTGAATTTGCGTCCCAAATCGCGGGCGATCTCGCGGTCTTCGGTGCGGCGCTTAATGGACTGGCGCTTGTCGTAATCCTGTTTACCCTGTCCGAGGCCCAACTCGACCTTCGCGCGGCCGTCCTTGAGGTAGATCGACAGCGGAATCAGGGTGCGGTTGCCGTCGCGAAGCTTGCCCTCCAGCGAGTCGATCTCGCGGCGGTGCATGAGCAGTTTGCGGGTGCGGCGCGGCGGGTGGTTGGTCCAGTGTCCCTTCGAGTACTCGGGGATGTGCATGTTGCGCAGCCACACCTCGCCGTTATCGATGGTGGCGAATGCCTCGACGAGTGAGACCTTGCCTTCGCGCAGCGCCTTGATCTCGGTGCCCTGGAGCACGATCCCGGTCTCCCAGGTGTCCAAGATGGTGTAGTCATGCCGAGCCTTCCGGTTGGTGGCTAGCACCCCGGAGTTGCTCGACTGCTTTTTCTTCTTGGCCATAAGGTGGCTAATGCTACTACCCCACCTGAGCGCGAAGCTATTTGCGCACGTAGGAGCGCAGTGCAATCTGCGCCGCGAGACCGCCGATGAGCATCGCTGCGAGCCCGATCAGGGGCATGACCGTCCACACCGCCGAGGTAGGTACGTAGGCGATGAGCTGGGAGGAGTACAGCTCCGAAAGGATCGTATCGACGATCGTCCGCTTGCCGACGAACACCAGCACCGTCGCCAGCACGGCACCGATGGCCACCGCCATCACCGCCTCGAGCACGAACGGCGCCTGCGTGAACCAGCGCGACGCACCCACCATGCGCATGATGCCGATCTGCTCACGGCGGTTGAACGCTGCGAGCTGAACCATGTTCACAATGAGGAAGATCGCGGCCAGCGCCTGTGCACCGGCGAAGAACCAGGTCATGTTGCGGAACGTGTCCATCGTACTCGCCGCGTCGCGCACGGTGTCGGCCTGGTCGGTGATCACCGCGACCTGCGGCAGATCCCGGATCTCGTCAATCGGCGAGGTGTCCGACGGGTCGCTGAGTCGCACGTGCAAAGCCGCCGGCAGCGCCTCCGGACTGGTCTCGCGAACGAGGTCCGGTTCGCTGGCCTCGAACAGCTCAACGAAGCGCTCGTAGGACTGCGCGCGCGAGCGGAAGGTGACCTGCTCTACCCCGCTGTCAGCCTGCAGGGTGTCGCGCACCTCGCGGCAGGCTTGCGACGAACAGTCTTCGTCGCTCGCGGAGATCTCCTCGTTCAGCTCCACCATCACTTCCACGCGGTCCAGGTACAGGTCCTTGGTCTGCGCGGTCGCCTGCGACAGCAAAATGCCGGCACCCACGAGCACGAGTGAGAGCATGGTGGTAATCACGAGCGCGATCGTCATCGTGATGTTGCGCCCGAGGCCTTTGTAGCCCTCGCGGAAAATAAAAGCCCAGTTCATCTATGCCCTCCCGTAAACGCCGTGACTGTCGTCGCGCACGAGCCTGCCCAAGTCCAGCTCCATTACGCGTCGGCGCATGTCGTTGACGGCACGCGCGTTGTGGGTGGACATCACCACCGTCGTACCAAGTCGGTTGATACGTGCGAGCAACGCCATGATCTCGTCGGCCGTAGCAGGATCTAGGTTGCCCGTCGGTTCGTCGGCAAGCATGAGCGGAGGTTTGTTCACAAAGGCGCGGGCAATTGCCACTCGCTGTTGCTCGCCGCCGGAAAGCTCGTTGGGCATTCGCTTGCTTTTCGACGCCAGGCCGACCAGCTCCAGAGCATCGGGGACGAGCTTATTGATGCGTGTCTTTCGCATCCCGATGACTTCAAGGGCGAATGCCACGTTGTCGTAGACGTTGAGCGCGGGCAGCAGGCGGAAGTCTTGGAAGACGTACCCAATCGCTTGACGCAGCTTATTCACGTCTTTGCCCTTGAGTGTGTTGACGTGGAAATCGTTGAACTGGATGTCGCCGGAGGTGACGTTTTCTTCGCGGATCATCAGCTGCAGGAACGTGGATTTTCCGGAGCCTGACGGGCCGATCAGGAAAACGAACTCGCCGTCTTCAATGGTGAACGAGACATCATCCAACGCGGGCCTAGTCGATGTGGGATAGACCTTGCTGACGCGGTCGAATTGGATCATGCGATAAGAGTAGCCATGGGTGATACGTCCCCGAAATTACCGACACTCGTCGGTTACGCGGTGCTTACCCTATCTGGGTGGGACAATGGGGCGCATGAAGAAAGGCGGAACTCGGCTGCTGGTGTTGATCCTGGTCGCGCTGGTGGGCATCGCTGTGGCGATGGATACGCGACCTGACTTCCAGGCACCCTGGGACCGCGACAAGGATGCAACTCCCACAGCGGGCGCGCCGACGACGGCACCGATGACTTCGGCACCAATGACTTCTGCGCAGGTGCCGTCCACCCCGGTGACTTCCACGCAGAGTTCGACATCGAGTCCGGCCCGCGAGATCTGGCAACCGGCACCGGTGATCCCGACGGGTTAAGCAGAACAAGCTCAAAAAGCGGCCGGCCCGTTCGGTGGTAGTCACCAAACGGGCCGGCCGCCTTCAGGACAGTTCCCGATTAGTCGTTGATGTAGCGGTACTGCTTGTTCACAAACTCATCGAGTGCGAACACGGAGAGCTCGCGGCCGAAGCCGGAGCGCTTCACGCCACCGAACGGCAGGATCGCAGAGAAGTACTGGCCGAGGTTGACGTGGATCATGCCGGTGTCGATCTGGTCCGCAACCTTGGTGGCCTTCTCAACGTCGTCGGAGAAGACGGCGCCGCCGAGGCCCTGGTAGGAGTTGTTCGCCAGCTCCACGGCCTCTTCCTCGGAGGAAACCTTGTAGATCTCCGCCACCGGCCCGAAGAACTCCTCGTAGTACGGCTCAGAGCCAACCGGCAGGTCGGTCAGAACCGCCGGGGAGAAGTACGCGGTGGTGTCGTCGATCTCGGCGCCGGTGCGCAGGTTCGCACCAGCTGCAACGGAGCGGTCGATCTGATCCTTGAGGATCTCGGCTGCGCGGCGCGAGGACATCGGGAAGTACTCGTTCTCGCCCGGGTTGGACGGGTCGCCCTTCTTGTAGCCCTCTGCGATGCTGACCATCTCGTCGACGAACTGGTCGTAGATGTCCTCCATCACGATGATGCGCTTGTTGGAGGTGCAGGCCTGGCCGGCGTTGTGGACGCGCTTGTCCCATGCCTCCTGTGCTGCCGCGCGGATGTCGGCGGCGTCGAGGACGATGTACGGGTCGGTGCCGCCGAGCTCGAGGACAACCTTCTTCAGGTTCTTACCCGCGGTTTCAGCGACCTTGGCGCCAGCGCGCTCGGAACCGGTGAGGGAAACACCCTGGACGCGCGGGTCGGCGATGATGGTCTCGATCTGGTCGTGGGTGGCGTAGACGTTGATGTACACGCCGTCCGGCAGGCCAGCGTCCTTCAGGATCTGCTCGAAAGCAGCGGCGGACTTCGGGGTGATCTCGGCGTGCTTCAAGATGATGCAGTTGCCGTTCATCAGGTTCGGGCCGGCGAAACGGGCGATCTGGTAGATCGGGTAGTTCCACGGCATGATGCCCAGGATGGTGCCCAGCGGCAGACGGCGCACAACGGCCTTGCCGCCCGGGACGTCAACATCCTTCGGTGCGCAGTGCTCCGGGGCGTTGTCGGCGTAGAACTGCATGATGTCGCCGGAGAAGTTCATCTCCCACTCGCCCTCCGGGATGGGCTTGCCCATCTCCTCTGCGGCAATCTGGGCCAGCTCATTCGCGCGCTCCTTCAGCAGATCGGCTGCCTTGCTCACGATGACGGCGCGCTCTTCGTAGGTGGTGTTGCGCCACGACTTGAAGGCCTTCTCGGAGCGGTTCAGAACATCCTGGATCTCCTCATCGGTGGCGAAGTCGAAGGTCTCGACGATCTCGTTGGTAACCGGGTTCTGCACGCGGTACTGGTTGCTCATTTGGTGTGGGTTCCTTTCAGGAATGTGTGGGAAACGTAGTCAGTGGTTGGGTGTGCGTTACGCACCCGGGCGGAACTCGCCGTCGTTCATCTTGATGCCCTCGTCCTGCCCCATGTAGGAGGTCTCGTGGGTCAGCGCGTCGAGCAGGATCTGGTGGTTCTGCTGAACTTCCTTTTCCAGCGCCTCAGGGTTGGCGCGAAGCAGATCGTAGCCTGCCTGCACCTGCGGCACCGCCAGTTCAGTGAAGGGGCGGGAGACGGCGTGCGGCACGTTGTACTTGTCCGCCACCTCGTCGCCGTGCATGATGCGGGTCGCGGCGTACATCCAGTCGTAAATGGACTCGTCCGGGAACGGCAGCAGTGCCTTGACGTTGGTGACGAAGCCGCTGAACAGGGCGTCGACAAGCGCGCGCGACGCATCGTTCGGCTCACCGTCGACGAAGTGGATTGCGTCGATGGTTTCCTGGGAGGCGTCGATGTCGGTCTCCGGTGCGAGGAGATCGCCCGGAATGCCCAGCATCAGACCAACGACCTGCCACAGGTAGAACAGGTCCTGCTCCTCCTCCACCGACATGCGGTAACCGAGGTTGCGGCAGTAGGTGAACGCGATGTAGGTGAAGTCGAACCAAGTGCGGAACATGTCGAACTCGCTGATCGGCGCGCCCCATTCGGAGTAATCCAGGCCCAGCTTGGTCTGGACGCGGCGCACGTGCGCGTGCATGGCGCGCACCATGCCGGTGTGGATGTAGCTGGTCCCGCCCGGCTTCAGCTCATCCTTGAGGTAGACGGAGTAGATCCAGTTGGTGGTGTAGGCGAGGCGGTGTACGGCGCCCTCGGTCAGCTCACCGGTGTTGACCAGGATGTCCGCGATCGACGGGGCGGAGTAGGTGTGGATTAGCGCGCCCGGGCCGAGAGAGAGGTTCTGCGCAAGGACCGGGACGGAAAGCGCAGCCTTCTGGCCGCGCTCCAAGCGCTCCCAGTCGACGTTCTCGAGCGCGGCATTCATGTCGTCGATAAGCGCAGCGACCTCTGGCAGGGTGTTCTCGTCTGCCTTGCCGCGCGCCAGCGCGTCACGCAGGTTCGGCATAACGTCCTTGCTCTTGTTGCCGCTGGTGTACAGCGCGTCCGCGATCGGATCCATCGCCCAGTACGCCTGCTCGAAACGCTGCGCGCGATCTTCGCCGAACTTTGCGACGAACTCTTCGCGGCTACCGCGGCTCACCGGCCAGCCGGTGCGATCGTAGTGGTCGGCGGCCAAGGGGTTCTCGGTAAAAGTCTGAGTCATTGGTCTTGCTCCTAAGTGTGTTGGGCTAGGTGTCGGGGTGGTTGCCGCCGCTTAACGCAGCGCTTCCTTGGAATCGTCGTGCAGCTTGTACTCGGCCTTGACGCCGGGCGCGTTCTCCGCCACGTAATCCTCGATCTGCTTGAACACATCGGACCACGGCGGCTTGCCGTCGGCGGCCATCTTGATCTTGGCGGCCTCAGCCCCCGGCAGCTTGTCGCGCAGGCTCCAGATCACAGCTTCAGCCTTGGCTTTCGCCGCGAACGCGAGCTTCCAGTGCAGGTAGGGGGTGCCCTCGAAGCGGGAGCCCTTGACCATGAACTTGGTGTCTGCGTCACCGATGACCAGCGACAGCGCGCCCAGCACCTGGCCCGGCATCTGTGGATCGAGCTTTTCCAGAATGTCCATCAGGGCGGTGGCGACCTGGACGTGGTACGTCGAGGAGTAGCCACCGTTGGCGTAGATGAAGTCGGTCATCTTGCGCATCTCGTCGCCGGTCTTGGGGATCAGGCGCTCCTCCGCACCCATGAGGTGCAGCACCCACGCCCAGTACATGGCGACGTCATCCCACTCCTCGCCGGAGTGGTAGCGGCCGAAGAACTCGTCGACGCCGATCGGCATGAGGGCGAACCAGCCCTCGCCGGATACGAGGAAGGACGAGCCGATCGGACGGCCGAACTCGTTGTAGTGCTCCGGACCCCACAACTTTTCCAAGCCGCGGTTCGCCTGGGCGTGGAGGAGACGCACGCGCACCGCAGCCTTGAGACCGTCCGAGTAGCGGTCGAACACGCCCTTCTTGCCCAGGTCGACGAAGAACTTCACCGTCTCCATCACTCGGGTAAAGGCCTCAAGCTCGAACATCTGGGTCTCACCCGTGGCAGCGGATGTGCGGTCCTCCATCGTCGTTGCCCAGTACGCGAAGCCGATGGACAGCAGCTCAGCGGACGGGGTGACGTTGTAGTACGCGACGCGGCCGCGCTCCGCAGCTTCGAGGTCGATCCATTCCGGGATGTTGTCCACCTCTGCGAAGAACTCGACGAGCTCCGGCGACGGGTCTGCAACCTTGTCGATGCCCTCGTTCAGCGCGGTTTCGAAGTCCGCACGGGATTTCTTGGCCCCGTCGCGCTTGAATGCCTCGGCCAGCTTCGCCCCGGTCTCGTCGGTTTGCCACATGTGGTCGTCGAGCAGCTTGGTCTGGAACGAGTCGTATCCGTCCCAGCTGTCGGCGACGGTGTGCCACCTATCGAAGAGGTTGTGGCGCAGTGTGGACCAACCCGGCGTCTTGGTGCGGCGCTTCGGCGCCGGCCGCAGCGGCATGCCGTCGCGATAGAAATAGCGGAAATCCTCATACGGGTTGTCCGACATCGGGAGAATCTCAGGCCTCAACGTGTCTTGATGCTGATTCTCACGACGTGGATCAATTGTCGCGGTCATGAAAGTCCTTTCCTTTTTCAGGAATTCAGCGCAAACCCAATGGCGTGAGACCCACATCGATGCGATTGTGGTGTCGATCACGTTTGCGTGAATCTATCGTAACTATTACAAAATGGAGCGGCAACCGTTTTTAGATTGTGTTTTCCTGACGGTTTGCGAAAGTAATTAGTCACACTATAGTTCTTGCATATCCGCAGGTAGATGGAGGAATTCGTGAGCGCGCGCGGCAAAGGTATGAGCGGTTTCGGGGCCCTGTTTAGGGGGAAGGGCAAATCGCAAGATCCCACCGCCGAAGATCGAGCAGCAGCGCTGGCGGCGCGCTCACAAAATGAGGCCTCTAAGAGCGCCGAACGCGCTAGCACCGATAGCCCCCAAGGCGGCGACGCCAACGGCCGCATCGTTTTGACCGTCACTGAGGTCAACAACGCACACGGCCTCTCCCTCGTGACACTCCAAACGCCCAATGAAGCACCGTTGGAAGGATACGAGCCCGGCTGTCACGCTGATTTCTACCTCGAATCCCCCACCGGCGAAGAGCTCATCCGCCAATACTCCCTCTTCCCCATGTCTCACGCCGACGCGGAGGGCCAAGGCGAGGAACAGGGCACCTACGGCATCTCGGTCAAGCTTGAGGACGACTCGCGTGGAGGGTCTATCGCTGTGCACAACCTCTCGGAGGGCGACACGGTCGCGATCAGCACCCCGCGAAACAACTTCGGCCTCGCAACTGAAGCCAAGCGCTCGATTCTGGTTGGCGCCGGAGTCGGCATCTCCCCGATCTATTCACTTGCCCGCGAGCTCAAGCGCCAGGGCGAGGATTACACCGTGCTCTACTTCGCTTCAAGCAAAGAGCGCGCAGCGATGAGCCACCTGATCGACGAATACCTCCACGGCCAGACCAAGAGTATTTTTGCCACCGGTGAGCGGGACAAACAAGCGGGCTACATCAACGAAGCGCTCGCCGCCCCCGACGTGGCCGCAGCAGACACCCACCTTTACGTGTGCGGACCCCAAGGGTTCATGGACGGCGTGATCGAAGTTGCAAGCCACGCCCTGCCTCAGCAGAACATTCACTGGGAGGCATTTCGCTCTAGCGAGGAGACGCTGGCGGGTGACCACCGGGCTGACGGCCCATTCGAGGTGACGTTCCTGGGTGAGACGTATCAGATCCCCGAAGGCGAATCGGTACTCGATGTCTTCGAGGACGAAGACGTACCGATCATGTCGCGCTGCCAAGACGGCACCTGCGGTACCTGCGTAGTGAAAGTCATCGAAGGAGTGCCCGACCACCGCGACAGCTTCTTCACCGAAGAACAGCACGAGAACGGGGCATTCACCACCTGCGTCTCGCGCGCGCTGTCCCCCTCGCTCACGCTGGAGCGGTGGAAGAACCTCTAGAGCAGGCGCACCATCGCCACACCCATAATCACAAGCACAAGTCCAAAGAGGCGATACGGCGTTGGTAGACCGCGGCGTTTGCCGGTGCCGACGCCGAGCGACTCAAGCACCTGACCGCAGATGATGGTGCCGGTTAGGGATCCGATCACCGTCGTGCCGGTCCCCAACTTCGGCACCAGCGCGGCACCGCCGAAAACGAAGAATGCACCGAGCACGCCGCCGAGCCACATCCACCACGGCCCCGGGGTTACTCCGGTGGCGATTGCGCGGCGGTCCATCGGCAGTACCAGCACCAAGACCAACAGGATTAGGAGCCCCACGGCGAGGGATACTTGCCCTGCTTGGAGCGGGCTGCCCAGCACTCTACCGAGATGGCCGTTGACCGCAGTTTGGGTGGCGGAACCCATGCCCATCACCACGCCCAAGGCGCGCAGCCCCCAAAGGCGGGCACCACTCGCGTTCGCGGCAGTTCGGGCGTCGCGCCCGAGCTCCAGCACCATAGCGATACCGGAGACAACTACGACCGCGCCGAGAAGGCGTAAGGCCCCAACGGAGACTCTGGGTGACTCGAACAGCCCCAAGGCGTCGACAATCAAGCCCATGATGACTTGGCCCAAGATGGGCAAGATGACGGTCTGCACCGGGCCGAGCTGCGGAAACAGCACGATGTTGCCGGCGATGAACATCACGCCCATGAACCCGCCGAGCCAAATCCACCACGGTTCTGCCGCGGGAAGTGAGAGCTCGGGGATGACAGCGGCCGTCGCTAAGCCTGAGATAGCTGTAGCGACGGCAACGGCGATGGCGAAAGAGAGGAAGGTCGCCGCAATGGGCGACCCAACACTCACCCGCAACCGGGTGTTGACGGCGGTCTGGACGGGGACAATCGCCCCCACCAGCATGGCCAACAGAACAAGCATGTCCGCAGATGCTACTCCGCGTCAGACGGCAGCTCGTCCATGTTCTCGAGCATCTTTGCGACGTAACCGGTATTGATGTCGCCGCTGCGGAACTGCTCCGAGTTAAGCAGCATGGCCTGGAACGGGCCGGTGGTGACGACACCGTCGACCTTGAGCTCATCGAGGGCGCGCAGAGTGCGGTCGATGCACTCGTCGCGGGTCTCGGCCCAGCAGATCAGCTTGCCCACCATCGAGTCGTAGAACGGCGGAATGGTGTAGCCGGTCTCGATGTGGGTATCCATGCGCACGCCGAAGCCGCCCGGGGCGCGGTAGTGCTCGATCTTGCCGGGGCGCGGAGCGAAGTTCTCGTTCGGGTCCTCGGCGTTGATGCGGCACTCGATCGCGTGACCGCGAATCTGGATGTCGTCCTGCGTCAGGCGCAGCTTCTGCCCGGAGGCGATGCGCAGCTGCTCCTTAATCAGGTCGACGCCGGTGATCATCTCGGTGACCGGGTGCTCCACCTGAATACGGGTGTTCATCTCGATAAAGTAGTACTTGCGCTCGATGTTGTCGAAGACGAACTCCACCGTGCCGGCATTCTTGTACCCGACCTCCTTACAGAGGTTGATGGCGGCTTCCTGCAGGCCCGCGCGCAGCTCCTCATCAATGGCGGGCGACGGGCCCTCCTCGATGAGTTTCTGGTTGCGGCGCTGCGAGGTGCAGTCACGCTCGCCGAGCGCGATCGCGTTCTCGCCGTCTGCAAGCACCTGGATCTCGATGTGGCGGATGTCGGTGAGGTAGCGCTCGATGTACACGGACGAGTCGTTGAACGCGGACTGGGCCTCGTTCATGATCTCGTTCAGGTCGCGCTCCAGCGTGTCCTCGGACTCGACCACGCGCATGCCGCGACCGCCACCGCCGGCGGCGGCCTTGATCAGCAGCGGGAAACCGGTCTCCTTGGCAACTGCGAGGGCTTCGTCGAACTCGGTGACCACGCCGTCCGAGCCCGGAACGGTGGGCACGCCGGCGGCCTGGGCGATCTTCTTCGCCTCGATCTTGTCGCCCATGCGGCGGATGTGCTCCGAGGACGGGCCGACAAAGCCGATGCCCTCGTCCTCGACCATCTTGACGAAGTTGGACTTCTCGGACAGAAAGCCGTAGCCAGGGTGGATCGCGTCGGCCTTGAACGCCATGGCGGCGGAGACGATGAGCTCCGGAGAGTTGTAGCTCTTCGCGGCGTTGGCTGGACCAATGCAAACGGCCTGGTCCGCTTCCTTCACACCGAGGGAATCCTTGTCGCCCTCCGAGTACGCCAGGATCGACTTGATGCCGAGCTCCTTGCAGGCGCGGATGACGCGCAGCGCAATCTCGCCGCGGTTGGCGATGAGGACGCTGCCGAGCAACTGTTCGTTGTCTGCCATTGGGTGCCTACTTTTCTTCGATGACCATAAGGACCTGACCGTGCTCAACTGCGTCCTCGTTCTCCACAAGGATCTCGGTGACGGTACCGGCAACCTTGGCCTCAATGTTGTTCATCAGCTTCATCACCTCGACGATGCAAAGCACCTGGCCAACCTCAACGGTGTCGCCAACCTTGACGAACGGGTCTGCACCCGGCTTCGGCGCAGCGTAGAAGGTGCCCACCATCGGGGACTTGACCTCGGCGCCGTTGCCGGAGGATGCCGGAGCAGCTGGCTTCTCGTCGGCTGCAGCCGGTGCCGGAGCCTCAGCCTCTGCCGGTGCTGGCGCTTCCTCGGCCTTCGGCGCCGCCGGAGCCTCAGCCTGAGCTGGGGCGGGAGCAACCGGAGCCGCTGGCGCGGCGACCGGAGCAGCAACGTTCAGACCACCCGGGGTGCGCGACATCGCCAGCTCGACGTCGCCGTACTTGATGTTGAGCTCCTGGATGTCACCAGACTGGTTGACCCACTCAAGGAGGGACTTGATCTCGTTGATGTTAGGGGTGTTGGACATTACTTGTTTTCTCCTTTGGTGAGGTTGATTTCGAGGTCTTCGGCTTTGAGACGGAACTGTCCGGTCTCGGCGATGTCCGCGATCTGCTTGACCAGCGCGGTGAGGGTGCCGCCAGCAATGCCCTCACCCTGGCCGGAGCGCCCCTCGGCGACGTAGCGCTTCATTTCGTCGACGTTGTTGCCCGAGATGGTTGCGCGCAGCAGGATCGTGTCGATGTCATCGTCTGGGTACTGCTCCTGCAGCGCCGGCAGTGCCGGCTGCAGCTCGGGGCGCTCTTCCTTGATCTCGGAGGAACCGTTGGCGATGATCTTCTCCAGCACGTCCGGGTCGATCGGTGCAAGCGGTTCACCGTAGTATCCGAGCGCGTACTTCTTAATCTCGTTAGGCACAACGGAGTAGCGCTCGCCGGAGATCACGTTCATGACAGCCTGGGTACCCACGAACTGGGCAAACGGGGTGATCATGATCGGGTATGCCAACTCTTCGCGAACGCGGGCAGTTTCGTAGAGCAGGTCCTCGAAGCGGTCCGAGAGGCCGGCGGTCGCGAGCTGGGACTCGAAGTTGGTGAGCATGCCGCCCGGCAGCTGGTGCATGTAGTGCACGCCATCGTAGGCGCGCGGCACGCCAACCGGTTTGCCTTCGTTGTCCGCAATCTCCTGGATGCGCTTGGAAGCGTTGTCCACGCGCTCGTCGTCGATGTTGACGGTGTAGCCCAACGCACGCAGATCGCGGGCAAGCGCCTGGGTGGCGGGCTGACCCTGGCCATTTGCCAACGGAGCGATAGAGGTGTGGATCGCATCCACACCCAGCTCCGCAGCAAACAGGTACGTCAGCGGAGAAAGGCCGGTCAGCGAGTGCGTGTGCACCTCAAGCGTCCTGTCTCCAATCACGGAACGGATCGCAGGAATGATGGTCTTCATGCGGTCCGGGGTGAGCAACCCTGGGGCGTCCTTGAGCATGATGCGGTCGCAGTCCGTGCGGTCCAGCAGCTCCTTGGCCTTGTCGATGTAGAGCTGGTCGGTGTGCACCGGTGAGAGGCAATAGGACAAGCAGCCATAGGTCTCAGCGCCGAGCTCCTTGGCCAAAACCAGGGTATCGGCAATGTTGTCGATGTCGTTGAGCCCATCAAAAGCACCGATGACGGCGAAGCCGTTCGCACGCAGGCGCTCGACCCAGGTGTGGATGACATCGTCCGGCAGGAAGTCGAACGACGCGAGGTTGCGCGAACGAACCATGGCGCGGAACTTCGTGTCCGGTGCCGCCTCGTGGACGAGACGCACGCGCTCCCACGGATCTTCTCGGATGTAGCGCACCGGGACATCGAACTCGATCGGCGCGACGAGGTCGACGTGTTCGAATCCGGCGTTGGTCACATCGTCGATAAGCGAAAGAATGTGCTCCGTGCGCATACGAGTCGCCCAGATGGACTGGTGCGCGTCACGAAACGTGGTGTCGACGATTTTAATTTCACGCTCGCTATCCGCCGGTCGACCGCCGGCAGCCAGTACTTCAGCGAGGGTTTCTGTGCTCAGTTCCTCAGGGTTCAGAGCCATGTGTACCTCCTAGTTTGCGCAGTAGATGCTGCGCTCACTGTACGCATCCGGCACTGAAATTCGGCGGGGAAAATTGCGCCCATTTTTCCGATTTCAACGTTTCACGCGGTAAACCCCACTCTGCCCCTCCCCCGAAATAGGGTGCGCTCTGCGTACCGCCGTTCGTATAGCGAACACTTTTCGGAGTGTCGGTCGATTGAAAATACCTTTTGAGCTGGTGCGATCTCGGAAAAGTAGGCGCAGACACCTAACGCCACAAATGCGATCCAAGTCTCGATCCGCGTAGATGTGACGGCGGTTATAGTTTTCGCTCATACGTCCAAGCTTCCGGAGGAGGAAACGTGACCACACGCCAACGCATGGGTTCTACCCACATTGAGGCAGAGCGCCCAGCCGACCGTAAGTCGCTCGGCGCCAGCCTGATCGGCCAGCTACTCGAATGGTTCGAGTGGAGCTCCTATGCCGTCTTCGCACCGTTTATCGCTGCGGCATTCTTCGATAAGTCGGATCCCACCTCGGCACTGTTGTCCACGTTCGGCGTGTTCGCTGTCGGGTTCCTCGTCCGCCCGCTCGGCGGCATTGTCTTCGGCCGCATCGCAGACCGAATCGGCCGCAAGAACGTCCTAATGACCACGATCATCATCATGGCGCTGACCGCCGTGCTGATCGGTCTCATGCCAACTTACGAGCAGATCGGCATCTGGGCATCCGTCATCCTGCTCGTGGTCCGCGTGCTCCAGGGCTTCGCGCACGGCGGCGAGTCTGCGACGGCGAACAGCTACATCCCTGAAATCGCGCCGGCCGCCCGTCGCGGCAAGTGGGGGTCTCTGGTCTACATGTCCATCTTCGGCGGTTCCGTGATCGCGTACACCCTCGGCGGCGTCATTTCCCTCGCCCTGACCGATGAGCAGATCGCCGCCTGGGGCTGGCGCATCCCGTTCTGGCTCGGTGCGGTTGCCGCGCTCATCGCACTCTACTTGCGCCGCCACATGAAGGAGTCTGACCACTTCGAGGAGCTCGGGGACGGCGGCGCACCAACCTACGACAACCTTTCCGATACCCGTTCCCAGACCCCGCAGCGCCCGAACTGGGTCAACGTTCTACTGGTCATCGGCATGGTCTCCGGCGTGACCTCCGCGCACTACACCTGGACCTCCTACATCTCCACCTACGCCATCAGCCACGAGGGCATGTCCACCCAGGGTGCATACTGGGTCTCCGTGTTCGCCCAGACCTGCGGCCTGATCGCACTGCCACTGTGGGGCGCACTTTCCGACCGCATCGGCCGCAAGCCGGTCATGTACACGTTCGCCATCGCGATGGCGCTGTTGCAGATCCCGCTCATGAACTTCATCGACGCCCGCCCGTGGACGATGCTCGTCGCGGCCACCCTCTCAGTCGTCGTGGTTGCCGCCGGCGGTGCCCTTCTCGCACCGATCATGGCGGAGGTCTTCCCCACCTCGCAGCGCACCAGCAGTATCGGCTTCGCCTACTCCCTGTCAGTGGCAGTCTTCGGCGGCACCGCTCCGTACATCTTCCAGTGGTTCACCTCCAAGGACCTCACCCACATCTCCGGTATCTACGTCGTCGTGCTCTGCGTCCTGACACTCGTGAGCATGCGGATCTTGCCTGAGACCAAAGGCATCGACCTCCGCGAGGTCTAAGGCCCCAGGTATCAAAGTCCCCAGCATGAAAAGAGCTCCCCTCGGGGAGCTTTTGCTTTGCGACGATCCGTTGACCGCCCCGCCTAGACACAAGGCCTAGGCGTCACACGTTGGAGCGAAATGGCGCTTCGGTGTGCTCTTCAACTGAGTCCACGGTCTCACCTTCGGCAACCTCAACGAGGGTGAGGCCTTCTTTCTCATCCACCTCGAAGACGGCGAGGTTGGTGATGATGAGGTCGACACACTTCGCGCCCGTCAGCGGCAGGCGGCATTCCGGCAGCACCTTCGAGTCACCGTTTTTGGTGGTGTGCTCCATCAGCAAGATGACCTTCTTCGCGCCGTGGACGAGGTCCATTGCGCCGCCCATGCCCTTGACCATTTTGCCCGGGATCATCCAGTTGGCGAGGTCACCGTGCTGAGAGACCTCCATTGCACCGAGGACAGCAACGTCGATCGCGCGGGAGCGGATCATGCCGAACGACGCGGACGAGCTGAAGAAAGAGCCACCCGGGGCAACGGTAATGGTTTCCTTGCCTGCGTTGATCAGTTCCGGATCGACTGCGTGGTCCTTCGGGTAAGGACCGACACCGAGAATGCCGTTCTCGGAGTGCAGCACCACCTCAATCCCCTCCGGGAGGAACCCCGGAATCAGGGTGGGCATGCCGATGCCCAGGTTGACGTACTGACCGTTTTCCAGCTCCTTGGCAGCGCGGGCCGCCATTTGCTCCCTAGTCCAAGCCATTAGTTGCTCACCGTCCTAAATTCGATTCCGGTTTCTTGCGGTCCAACCTCGACGACACGGTCGACGTAGATACCCGGCAGGTTGACCTCAGCTGCGGGGATTTCATCCACAACCTCTTCGGCTTGGACGATGGTGATCTTTCCGCACACCGCAGCGTCCGGATTGAAGTTCTGCGCGGTCTTGGAAAACACCAGGTTGCCGTAGCGGTCCGCCTTCTTCGCGTGCACGAAGGAGAAGTCCGGGGTCAGTGCTTCTTCCATGACGTACTGCTCTCCCCCGAACTCGCGCAGCTCCTTCGGCTTCGAGTACTCCGCAATCGTCCCGTCCGGGTTGTAGCGGGTCGGGATCTCACCACTTGCCAGTGGAGTGCCAACGCCAGCCTTGGTGTAGAAGGCCGGAATGCCGGCACCGCCGGCGCGCATGCGCTCAGCAAGGGTGCCCTGCGGGGTGAACTCGACGGTGAGTTCACCCTCGAGGTACTGGCGCGCGTATTCCTTGTTCGTACCCAGGTAGGAACCGATGGAGCGCGCGATGCGCTTGTCCGCCAGCAGCAAACCCAGACCGAAGCCGTCAGTTCCCAGGTTGTTGGAAATGATGGTGAGGTCGCCGGCACCCTGCTCACGCAGGGCGTCGATAAGCCGAGCGGGAATGCCCACAAGTCCGAATCCGCCAACAGCGATAGAGGCGCCGTCGTGAATGTCGGCGACCGCCTCCTCAACTGAATCAAGCACTTTATTAATCATGTGGCCATGGTAACCGCTGTTCGCATGCTGCACAAGGGTTCACAAAGCGAACATGGTTCGTCTAAGATCACAACCGTGAGCGAAAGTAACGTGCAGCTCGTGCAGAGCCTCAGCCGGGGGTTGGCGGTGATCCGCGCCTTCGATGCGCAACACCCCCGCCAAACCCTCGCCCAGGTTGCGGAGGCTACAGGGCTTCCACGTGCGACCACCCGCCGGTTCTTGCACACGCTGATTGCAGAGGGCTATGCCCAATCGGACGGGTCCCTTTTCTGGCTCACACCCCACACCCTCAACCTCGGTTTCTCGTACCTTTCCAGCCTCGGCCTGCCGGACATCGCGCAACCGCACCTTGAAGCGCTGTCGCACGCGCTCAACGAGTCGTGCTCAGTATCGGTGTTAGACGGTCCAGATGTCATTTACGTCGCCCGCGCGGCCGCAAACCGCATCATGAGCGTCAACATCACCATCGGTACCCGCTTCCCTGCCTACGCCACATCAATGGGCCGGGTCCTTCTCGCGGGCCTTCCTGCGAATGAACTCGACACATATCTGGCCGCAGTGCCGCTGGAACCGATCACCGATCAAACGATCACGGACCCTGCGGCGCTGCGGCAGGAGCTCGCCCACGTCGCAAAGCAGGGGTACTGCATCGTTGACCAGGAACTCGAGGCGGGGTTGCGTTCTGTGGCTTGCCCAATTCGCAACGCCGAGGACCAGACGATCGCCGCGATCAACGTCTCCACCCGAGCCGCGGCGTACACAGCAGAAGAGCTGGTGCGGAAGCTTCTGCCTCAGCTCAACGACACCGCGCTCGCGATCACCCGTGACGTCACAACCACAAATCTCTAAGGAGCACCATGTCTGACATCGTTATTTGTAACCCCAAGCGCACCCCCGTCGGCCGCTACGGCGGCGCCTTCGTCGGCGTGCCAGTGCAGACTCTCGCGGCGACGGTGGTCAAGGCCGTGATCGAGGAGGCCGGTATCACCGGCTCCGATATTGACGACATCATCCTCGGCCAAGCCTCCCCCAACGGTGCAGCCCCTGCCCTTGGACGCGTTGTTGCGCTCGACGCTGAGCTAGGCATTGACGTGCCCGGCATGCAGCTCGACCGCCGCTGTGGTTCGGGTCTGCAGGCAGTGGTGACCGCTGCGTCCCACATCGCTTCCGGCGCCGCCGAGCTGATCATCGCTGGTGGTGCGGAGTCGATGTCGAATACGGAGTACACCGTCGACGGCGGCATCCGCTGGGGCGTCAAGGGCGGCACGATGGAACTCCAGGACCGCCTGCAGGAAGGCCGCGAGAAGGCCGGCGGCAAGAACCACCCGATCCCCGGCGGGATGATCGAGACTGCCGAGAATCTGCGCGAGGAGTACAACATTTCCCGCGAGCGCCAGGACAAAATGGCGGAGATGTCCCACGCCCGCGCCGCAGCCGCGCAGGAAAACGGCGATTTCTCCGACGAGATCGTGCCGGTCGAGGTCCCGCAGCGCAAGGGCGACCCGATCATCGTGGACAAAGACGAGCATGTCCGCCCAGGCACCACGGCAGAGTCGCTGGCCAAGCTCAAGCCGGTCATGGGTCGCCAGCTTGACGACGCCACGGTCACGGCCGGCAACGCTTCCGGTCAAAATGACGGCGCCGCAGCCATGATCGTGACTACCCGCGAAAAGGCTGAGGTACTCGGACTCACCCCGATGGCGACGCTGCGCGGCTGGTCGGTTGCAGGTGTCGCTCCGGAGACCATGGGCATCGGCCCTGTCGCAGCGACGGACAAGCTGTTCAAGCGCTTGGATCTGAACTTCGACGACATCGACCTGATCGAGCTCAACGAGGCGTTCGCCGCGCAGGCGTTGGCCGTGCTGGATGCATGGTGCATCTCTGAAGACGACGAGCGCCTCAACCCGATGGGCTCCGGCATCTCGCTCGGCCACCCAGTCGGCGCCACGGGCGCGCGCATGCTGGTCACCGCCGCGCACCGCATGCAGCGCACCGGCGCCAACCGCGCGTTGGTGACTATGTGCATCGGTGGCGGCCAGGGCCTCGCCGCAGTGATCGAGCGCCCTTAGGCTTCGCCCTGCTGCTGCTCGGCCATGCGCCAGCGGATGCCGGCCTCCAGGAAGCCGTCGATGTCTCCGTCGAGGACTTTCTGGGGGTCACCCACTTCGTACTCGGTGCGCAGGTCTTTCACCATCTGGTATGGGTGCAGCACGTAGGAGCGCATCTGGTTGCCCCAGCTGGCGTTGCCGCCTGCGCCAAGCGCATCCATCTCGGCCTTTTCCTCTTGGCGCTTCTTCTCCAGCAGGCGCGACTGCAGCACGTTCAGCGCGGACGCCTTATTTTGGATCTGCGACTTCTCGTTCTGGCAGGTCACCACAATGCCGGTCGGGAGGTGCGTGATGCGCACCGCGGAGTCAGTGGTGTTCACCGACTGCCCGCCCGGGCCCGAGGAGCGGTAGACGTCGACGCGGATGTCTGAATCCGGGATGTCGATGTGGTCGGTCTGCTCCACCACTGGCAGCACCTCCACCTCAGCGAACGAGGTCTGGCGGCGTCCCTGATTGTCAAACGGCGAGATGCGCACCAGGCGGTGCGCACCCTGCTCCACCGAAAGCTGGCCGTACATGTACTCGCCGTGCACGACGAACGTCGCGGACTTAATGCCCGCTTCCTCCGCGTAGGAGATGTCGTACACATCGACCTTGTGGTCGTTCTTTTCCGCCCAGCGGGTGTACATGCGCATGAGCATCTCGGCCCAGTCTGCGGCGTCCACGCCACCTGCACCGGAACGGATGCTCACCACGGCCTCGCGCTCGTCGTACTCGCCGGAGAGCATGGTCTGCACTTCCAACGACTCAATGGCGGAGCCGATATCCTCCAGTTCCTCGTCGGCCATTGAAGGCTCGCCCTCTTCTTCGGCCAACTCGTACATCACCGGCAGGTCAGTGAGCCGCTCACGCAGGCTGGTGACCTTCTTCAGGCGCCCTTGCACACCGGAAAGTTCGGAAGTGACCTGCTGCGCGTGGGCGGGGTCGTCCCACAAGCTGGGGTCACCAGCTTGTTGCTCCAGCTCGCGGACCTTTTCGGCCATTTGATCCAGATCCATCACCTGCTCGATGGTGGTCAAGGTGGCGTCGAGGTCCTTGATTCTCGCTTGGGTCTCCGATTGCATACGTAGGCATCTTAGTTGAGATGCCTGGCCACCCAATTCTCCGTACCTACGTGGGTCGTTACGCTACAGTGGTGGCACACCCCCACACGGGCGCCCGCGGCAGCGGGCTGAGATCGCGCTAACAGCCGCGCGAGCACCGTCCGAACCTGTCTGGTTAGCACCAGCGAAGGAAGCTAAGGAGCGGTCATGGCTGACCTCTACGCCCAAGAAATTCACCCGAAGCACAGCTACGCACCGATTCGCCAGGATGGTCTCGAGGTTCCCGAAACCGCCATCGCGCTCGACGATTCCCCCACCGGCCCGAACGAGCCGTTCCGCATCTACCGCACACGCGGCCCGTACGCCGAGCCGGAGGTCGGTTTGCCGGATCTGCGAGGACAGTGGATCGCAGGTCGCGCAGACGTTGAGGAGATCGAGGGCCGCAGGCGCAATTTGCTTGACGACGGCTCGCGGGCAGCCAAGCGCGGCGCAGCGAGTGAGGAGTGGCGTGGCACCACGCGCCCTGTGCTCCGTGCCAAGGATGGCAAGCGCGTCACCCAGATGCACTATGCCCGCCGCGGTGAGATCACTGAAGAAATGCGATTCGTGGCACTGCGCGAGCACTGCGAGCCGGAGAAGGTCCGCGAGGCAGTCGCATCCGGCCGCGCCATCATCCCGAACAACATCAACCACCCGGAGAGCGAGCCGATGATCATCGGCAACGCCTTTTTGACCAAGATCAACGCCAACATCGGCAACTCTGCGGTCACCAGCTCGATCCGCGAAGAGGTGGACAAGCTGCGCTGGGCAACCCGCTGGGGTGCGGACACCGTGATGGATCTGTCCACCGGTAACGACATTCACACCACCCGCGAGTGGATCCTGCGCAACTCGCCGGTGCCGATCGGCACCGTGCCCATCTACCAGGCACTGGAGAAGGTCAATGGCATCGCCGAAGACCTGACTTGGGAGATCTTCCGCGACACCGTCATCGAGCAGGCTGAGCAGGGCGTCGACTACATGACCGTGCATGCAGGCGTGCGCCTGCCGTACGTGCCGCTGACCTCCAAGCGCGTCACCGGCATCGTCTCCCGCGGCGGCTCGATCATGGCTGGCTGGTGCCTCGCGCACCACAAGGAGTCCTTCCTTTACGAGAACTTCGACGAGCTCTGCGAGATCTTCGCCGCCTACGACGTCGCCTTCTCACTTGGCGACGGCCTGCGCCCCGGCTCGGTCGCCGATGCCAACGACGCCGCCCAGTTCGCCGAACTGAAGACCATCGGCGAGCTGTGCAAGCGCGCTTGGGACTACGACGTGCAGGTGATGATCGAGGGTCCGGGCCACGTACCGCTGAACATGATCCAGATCAACAACGAGAAGGAAGAGGAATGGTGCGGCGGCGCACCGTTCTACACCCTTGGCCCGCTGGTCACCGACATTGCGCCGGGCTACGACCACATCACCTCCGCTATCGGCGCCGCCCACATCGCCATGGGTGGCACCGCGATGCTCTGCTACGTCACCCCGAAGGAGCACCTCGGCTTGCCGAACAAGGACGATGTGAAGACCGGTGTGATCACCTACAAGGTCGCTGCGCACGCCGCTGACGTGGCCAAGGGCCACCCGGGTGCACGCGAGTGGGACGACGCGATGAGCAAGGCGCGTTTCGAGTTCCGCTGGCACGACCAGTTCGCGCTCTCGCTCGATCCGGAGACAGCGCAGTCCTTCCACGACGAGACGCTGCCGGCCGAGCCTGCGAAGACCGCCCACTTCTGCTCCATGTGCGGCCCGAAGTTCTGCTCCATGCGCATTAGCCAGGACATTCGCGACGAGTTTGGCGACAAGATTGACGAGGCACTCAACGACGAGAACCGCGCGTTAATCGCTGACCTGGGCATCCCGACGTTCAACACCGACCGCGAGGAGACCATCGAGGGCGAGGTCTCCCCCGCTGTCGCCGTTGAAGGCGAACAGGAGATGGCTCGCGAGTTCCGCGAGCTCGGCTCCAACGTGTACCTGCCGGAGCGCTAACTCCCCTCGTTAAGCCGGCTGGCGTGGAAGCTGCGATACTGAGCCGCATGGCTAGTACCGCTGACTTCATCCACGCCCACCGAGATTCTTCCGACGCCGAGCTCGCCGCAGCCCTCGTTGAGCACGCAGGCCAGCTCGCCCTGCGGATGCGCGGCGAAGGCATCGCCGCCGATCAGAAGACGTCCGTGTCCGATGTGGTGACGGAAGCGGATCGCACCGCGGAGGCGTTCGTCGCCGAGGCGCTCGAGGCGCTGCGCGGGAGCGACGGGCTGCTCGGCGAAGAGGGCGCCTCGCGCCCCTCGTCGACCGGGCGTACTTGGGTCATCGACCCGGTTGACGGTACCTACAACTTCTCGCAGGGTTCGGACTATTTCTGCTCGGCGATCGCGCTGGCGGAGGGCGACCCTGCAGACGGCAACGCGCTCATTGGCGCAGTGCACCGCCCGGCGACTTCCACCACGTGGCTTGCCGCGGATGGTGTGGCAACTCGAGATGGGGTTGAGCTGGGGCGTTTGGCAGAGTCGTCGATAAGCAATCAAGCCCTGGTGACCTACCTGCACCCGACCTGCATGCGCAACCCGGAGATTGTGGCGGCTTGGATGCGGGCGAGCGTGGACGCGGCGACCGTGCGGATGTGGGGCGCGGGGTCGGTCGATCTAGCGAACATCGCCGCAGGACAAATGGGCGGCTGGCTGCAGCACTCGGTGGCGGACTGGGATTGGCTGCCGGGCAAGGCGCTGGTCGAAGCCGTTGGCGGGCGCGCGGTGAAAGTCGACGCGGGTGGGGTGACCTGGTGCGTTGCTGGAAACGCGAAGCTGGTCGAAGACGTGGTGGCTAGACTTGGCGACCATGACTAGCCCGAATTACTCAGACGACCTCGCGCTTGCGCTGGAGCTCACGGACCTGGCGGATTCCATCACCCTCGACCGGTTCGAAGCCGCCGATCTGAAGATCGAGTCGAAGCCGGATTTGACCCCCGTCTCCGACGCGGATTTGGCCGTCGAAGAAGCGCTGCGCGCACGCCTGACTGAGGCTCGTCCGGCGGACGCGGTGTTGGGCGAAGAGTTCGGCGGCGAAGCTGCGTTCGAGGGCCGCCAGTGGGTCATCGATCCCATCGACGGCACCAAGAACTTCGTGCGCGGGGTGCCGGTCTGGGCCACGCTCGTCGCATTGCTTATCGACGGCTCCCCCGTCGTCGGCGTCGTCAGCGCCCCGGCTCTCGCGAGGCGCTGGTACGCCTCCAGCGGCGCCGGGGCGTGGCGCACGTTCGGCGGCCAAGGGCTCAAGCGGCTGAGCGTTTCCGGGGTGGCCGAAGTCGAGGATGCGTCGTTGTCCATGTCCTCGCTGTCCGGGTGGACCGATCGCGGCCTGCGGGACAACTTCCTCGGGCTGGCTGAGCAGACCTGGCGGCTGCGCGGTTACGGCGACTTCTTCAGCTACTGCCTTGTCGCTGAGGGTGCGGTGGACATCGCAGCGGAGCCGGAGGTTTCCCTGTGGGATCTCGCGCCGCTCGTGCTGTTGGTTGAGGAAGCCGGCGGCAAGTTCACCTCATTGACCGGCGAGGACGGCCCGCACGGCGGCGATGCACTCGCGACGAACGGGTTGCTGCACGAGGCTGCGCTGGCGCAGATCGCGGCGCCGGGCGCTTAGCTGCGCGCGTAGCCTATGGCAGGCGGAACCCGCCCGGAATGTGCGGGAAGATCGCATCTGCGCGAGCGGAACCGGTTGGGGCATGAATCGGCCCCTGCAGCGGGCTGTGGCACGCGACCGCAAACGGCTGCGGGAACATACCGCCGTTGATCAGGCCGACAAGGCGGTCACCAACGTAGAGCGGCGCGCCTGAATCGCCCTGCATCGCGCAGACCTGGTTGATGTTCATCAAGTCCCAGTCGCGCCAGGTCACGCCACAGGTGACTCCGGAAGCGACTCCCTTCTTGCACACCTGCCCGCCCGGCTGGATCGGCGCGGAACCGAGGTGGTTGATGGTCAGCCCGTCGTAGGAGCGGGTGACCTCGGTGTTCGGGGCGAGGTGGATGAGGGCGTAGTCCAAACGCGAGTCCACGTGGACCACACGGCCGGTCTGCCCGAGGCCGCGCGCGTCGGCGGAGACGACGGGAGCACCGACTTCAGCACAGTGCCCAGCAGTGACGGCGACTTTGCGGCCCGCATTGTCGTATCCCGCGACGGCGACGGTGCAGATCACTTCGTTCTCCCCCGTACCCACGAAGACTGGGGTACCCGGGCCGTAGAGCGCGTTGCCCCGCGCTTGCGCATCCAACGCTTCCTGCGGGATTCGCGGCGCGTCATGTAAAGAACCAGGAACGCGGTGAAGAACGCTCTGAGCTAGCGGTTTACCGGCCAGCGTCTTAGAAACCGGATCGTTGCGCCACACGTAGTTCGGGTCCTGCTGCGCGTGCGCGATAGGCATCGCGGTAACGGCGAGCAAGGCAGTCGCGGCGGCGGCGACGAAACGGCGGATCATGCTGACCTCTTTCAGTTGTGGCTCTGCACTTCGACAACACTTGTCACAGTAATAACAACGAAACCATACGCGATGTGGGGGCTACACTGCACTGCGTGACACACCTCGAGTTCAAGCGCCTGGATGAGATGACCTCCCGCGAGGCCTATGACCTGTTCAAACTCCGGGTAGACGTTTTCGTGGCCGAGCAGCAATGCCCGTTCGCAGAGATCGATGAGACGGATGCGGCGCCCGACACCTCCCACATTCTCGCGTACGACGCTGACGGCAGGCTCGCTGGGTGCGCCCGGGTATTCCCCACCGCCGATACCGAAATGACCGAGACTCCGGGCTCGCGCTTCGGCCGGTTCATTGTCGCCCCGTTCGCCCGCGGCACCGGACTCGGTCCGCGCATCGTCGAGGCTGGGATTAAGTTCACCGAGCGTTGGCCCGGCGATCTCGTAATTGAGGCGCAGGCAGGGCTCGTCCCCTACTACAACCAGTTCGGATTCGTTGAAGAGGGAGACGAGTTCTTGGACACGGGGATACCGCATCGGGTGATGCGTATCCGTCGATAAGCGAAAAGCTCTAGCGGGGGCGGAACAGCGCGCCGGCGGCCGATGAAGTGACTGCCGAGCCTATGAGGACCAGCACGGTATAAGTGATGCCGCTGATACCCAGCATCTGCAGCAGCCAGCCGAAGAAAAGGGCGCCAACCACGGCGCCTGCGATCGCAACAATCCAGCGTTCCATGGGGCCAACCGTAGCAGTGTGTTAAACTGCCTGGCTGTTGAAGGGGAGTAGCTCACCAACAGCATGCTCGACATACTGGCCTTTACATGGGGCCCGGGCAGCCGGCTCACGTGGCGTGAGCGAGCGAGACCTTCGGCCGATTACCGCACCGAAAGGAACCCCCGTGAGCGAAGCTCTCCGCGAAGAACAGCGCCTGCTCGAGCGCTTCATGTGGCTTTCAATCATCGCCTCCATCTTTGCCATTGCGCTGAAGCTGTACGCGGCGTGGGTGACGGGTTCGGTCGGCTTCTTCTCCGACGCGATCGAGTCCTCCGCCAACCTGGCCGCTGCGGTAGTGGGGCTTTGGGCGCTGAAACTCTCTGCTAAGCCCGCCGACGCGAACCACAATTTCGGCCACGCCAAGGCGGAATACTTCGCGGCGCAGGTGGAAGGCACGATGATTCTGGTGGCCTCCGTGGTCATCATCGTCACCGCCGTGCAGCGCATCATCGACCCGGCTCCGCTTAACCAGCTCGGGATCGGCCTGGTTTTCTCCGTTGTTGCCACCGTGATCAACCTCGGTGTCGGTGTGGCGCTGGTGCGGGCGGGTCGCACCCACCGCTCCAGCACGCTCGAGGCCGATGGAAAGCATTTGCTTACCGACGTCTGGACCACCGTGGGAGTCATCGTAGGCATGGCGTTGGTGTGGTTGACGGGGTGGGAAGTCCTCGACCCGATCGTGGCGCTCATAGTCGGAGCCAACATTTTGTTCACGGGATACCAGCTGCTGCGTCAAGCGATGATGGGGCTGCTCTCCGAGGCACTGCCGAAAGACGAGGTCGAGACTGTACAGGCGTTTTTGGACGGCTTCGCGGCGGAGCACGGCGTGGCGTTCACCTCGCTGCGCACCTCGGCGTTTGGTCGTGACCGCTTGGTCAACGTGGTCATGCAGGTGCCAGGCGAATGGACCGTGGACGCCTCCCACGACTACGCGGACGAAGTCGAGGTGGGCATCGCCGCCGCGCTGGGTCACGCAGAAACCATCGTGCACATCGAACCGCTTGGACATCACACCAAAACAGGTCCAAGGGCGGTGTAGCGGCCGCCGTAGAATCGGGTCATGCCACAGGAAAAATTGCAGAAGATCGTAGATAGTCTCGAATCCTCCCGCGTGGAACGCGAAGCACTCTACAAGTGGTTCCATCAGCACCCGGAAATGTCGATGCAGGAGCACGAAACCTCCAAGCGCATCGTCGAGGAGTTGGAGAAGCTCGATCTCGAGCCGCAGAACATCGGCGTGACCGGGCAGGTCGCCGTGATCGAGAACGGTGAAGGACCGCGCGTGGCGTTTCGGGCCGACTTCGATGCCCTGCCCATCACCGAGAACACCGGGCTGGACTACTCCGCTGATCCCGAGCTGGGCATGATGCATGCCTGCGGCCACGACTTGCACACCACTGCCCTACTCGGTGCGGTGCGCGCGCTGGTGGAGAACAAGGACCTGTGGTCCGGCACGTTCATTGCTATCCACCAACCCGGTGAGGAAGGCGGCGGCGGAGCCCGCCACATGGTGGATGATGGGCTTGCGGAGAAGATCGCTGCGCCAGACGTGTGCTTTGCCCAGCATGTATTCAACGAAGACCCCGCCTTCGGCTTCGTGTTCACTCCCGGCCGGTTCTTGACCGCTGCTTCGAACTGGAAGATCCACATTCACGGTGAAGGCGGACACGGTTCGCAGCCTCATTTGACCAAAGATCCGATTGTCGTGGCAGCCTCGATCATTACCAAGCTGCAGACAATTGTCTCCCGCGAAGTCGACCCGAACGAGGTAGCGGTGGTCACCGTCGGTTCTATCGAGGGCGGCAAGTCCACCAACTCGATCCCGTACACCGTCACCCTCGGCGTGAACACCCGAGCTTCCAACGACGAGCTCTCCGAATACGTTCAGAACGCAGTCAAGCGCATCGTCATCGCGGAATGCCAGGCGGCGGGCATTGAGCAGGAGCCGGAGTTTGAGTACCTGGACTCCGTTCCAGCCGTGATTAACGACGAAGACCTCACGGATAAGCTCATGACACAGTTCAAAGACTTCTTCGGCGAGGATCAAGCCGTGGCGATCCCGCCCCTATCCGGCAGCGAGGACTACCCATTCATTCCGAACGCCTGGGGCGTGCCCAGCGTGATGTGGGGGTGGTCCGGCTTCGCCGCAGGTTCCGATGCGCCAGGCAACCATACTGACAAGTTCGCGCCAGAGCTTCCCAACGCACTCGAGCGCGGCACCCAATCGATCTTGGTGGCCGCCGCGCCCTGGTTAATGAAGTGATATTTTCGGGGGCGTGCAGCGCCCAGGTAGCCAACCTCGTTTGATCGTCCCCGACCTCGCCAGAGGTCTCGCCCTTGCGGGCATCGCGATGGCCAACGCTACGCAGGCCTGGATGTACAACGGCTTCGACGATCCTGACGTGCCCGGCAGTTCGCTCGGTGGCCTACGCGAGGGCAGCGCCACTGACCAGTTCGCTGCGGTCTTTTCCGCGCTGTTCGTCCACGTGCGCGGTCTGCCCATGTTCAGCACCTTGCTGGGGTTCGGCATCGGGTTGATCGCGGCAAGCCTGTTTCGCAAGCAGTACCCGCTTCGCGACGCCCGGCGCGTCATCGTGCGCCGCTACGGTTTCCTCGCACTGTTCGGCTTGATCCACATGTTCGGGCTGTTCTTCGGCGACATCATGTTCTTCTATGGGCTGATCGGCATGTTGCTCGCCACGATGTTCACACTCAGCAATACGTCGTTGCGGATGATCGCCTACGGCGTGCTGAGCCTGTTCACGCTCCTGGGCACCGTGCTCGCCGTGGCGGTCTACTTCTTCGAACTCCCGATTGACGAGGCGCTCCGCCCCAGCAATCCCGAGCTGACCAATATCATTGACTACTTCTCCGCCAACGCGTTTGCCGGCCTCTTTACTTTGATAGCTGCACCTGTCTCGGTGATTCAACTGGGCAGCCTCGCCATCATCGGTTACATCTGGGCGCGCGAGGGTTACCTTGTCAACGTCGACGCGCACCGTGGGATGCTGTGGCGTTGGGTCATCTTCGGATCGGTGGTTGCTGTAGGTACCGGCCTGCCGTGGGGGCTTTCTGCCATCGGTGTCATCAACCCGTTCACTGAGCCTGCGTGGGCTGTGCTGAGCCAGAGCTGGGGTCTGTTCACCGGCCCGGCGATTCTCGCCGCGATAGCACTGGCCACCAACCGCATCCAAGAGCAGATGCACGCCAACGGCGGCATCGCGCCAGCGTGGACGTACCCCTTCGTCGCACTCGGCAAGCGCTCGATGTCCGGATACCTGGCCCAGTCATTCCTGTTCATCGCCATCGCCATGCCGTTTGGGCTCGGCGTCGGCTTAGAGGCGTCGATAAGCGGCAAGCTCCTGACCGGCCTCGGCATCTGGCTGATCACCCTGCTCCTAGCGACCGTGATGGAGAAAGCCGGCATCCCCGGCCCGTTCGAGCAGGTGCACCGCCGCCTCTCCTACGGCAAAACCGGCCGCCTCGAGCCCTACGAGCTTCCCAAGTCCCAGTAACGCCGCACCGGCCCTGGGCTACGCTGGGGCGCATGGCCGAAGACACCCACCCCGAGAAAACCCCTGGCGGGCCGAGCGTCAAAGACGGCGAACTCTACGAGCGCCTGCGCGAGGAGGGAAACTCCAAGTCGAAAGCGGCGGCGATCGCCAATGCTGCGGCAAAGGAAGGCCGCGAAACCGTCGGTAAGCGCGGCGGCAAGTCCGGCTCCTACGAGGATTGGACGAAAGACGAGCTCTACGAGCGCGCCCAGGAACTTGAGATCGAGGGCCGCTCCAGCATGTCCAAAGACGAGCTAATCGAGGCGCTGCGTGAGCACTAAACCAAGCCTTGACCTGCGGTGTTACTTTGTCACCGGGCAGAGCCCCGACCTAGTCGAGCGCTGCGTCGAGGCCGCGCACGGCGGCGCCGGGGTCATCCAGGTTCGCTCGAAGCCGATTTCAGCCCGCGATTTGTACGCACTCTCGGCAGCAATCGTGCGGGCAGTGCCGCCATCAACACGCGTGCTTATCGACGATCGGTTGGACGTGGCCCTGGCCCTTCAAACGGAAGGCATCGCCGGCGTGCACCTCGGACAAGACGATATTGATGTCCGCGTAGCTCGGCGCCTCCTCGGGCCCGACGCGATCATCGGGTTGACCACCGGCACTCTCGAGCTTGTGGAGGCTGCGAACGAGAACGCCGATGTGCTGGATTACATCGGGTGCGGCCCGTTCCGGGCAACGCCGACGAAGGATTCCGGGCGCGCGCTGATCGGGTTAGAGGGTTACCCAGAGCTCGTCGCTGCATCGCAGGTGCCGATGGTCGCGATCGGCGACGTCACCGCAGACGATGCGCGCGACCTCGCCCGCACCGGAGTCGACGGGGTTGCCATCGTGCGCGGCATCATGCACGCCGACGACCCGCGGACGTATGTGCAGCGCGTGGTGGCTGAGTTCGACGCTGGCAACGAGGCGTCGATAAGCGAAAAGCTCTAGTACGAGCTGAAGCCGTCCTCGGTGAGTTCGTGGACCTCGTCGCCGGTAATTGCGGGGTTGAAGACACTGACCAGGATGAGGTCTTCGTCCTTGCCGCCGCGCAGGTAGTGAGCGTCGTGGTTGTCCAGCACGTAGATGGTGCCCGGGGTGATCGGGTAGATGTTTCCCTCGGTGTCCTCCACCTCGCCGGAGCCGGCGATGCAGTAGCAGGCCTCGAGGTGGTTTCGGTACTGCAGCTTCGACTCGGTGCCGGCGCGAACGACGGTGTGCGCCACGGCAAAGCCCATGTTGTCTTTTGCAGTGAGCAGGCGTTCGCTGGTGCCGCCGCCCCACTCAACGGTTTCTACATCTTCGCGGGATCGAATAAACATGTCGCTCCTTGTATCTGTAGGAATCGTGTCCGGTAACCACGGTACGGAAAAACGGCCGGCTGTGACCTGAGGGTTGGAACCCATGACTGGAGTCACGGGTGAAACGTGACTGCGCGGCTAGGCCGCCGCTGGTCTCGGCTGGTCCAATGGAAGGCATGATTGAAACACACAGCTTGACCAAGAGATTTGGGCAGGTCACCGCACTCGACGGCGTGGACATCCGCATCGGGCCCGGCGAGATTGTTGGCCTACTTGGACGCAATGGCGCTGGCAAGACCACGCTGATCGACCTCATCTTGGGCCTGACCACCCCCTCAAGCGGGACCGTCACAGTTGGTGGGGGCACGCCGAAACAGGCAGTGCGCAACGCGCGCATCGGCGCGGTGATGCAGACAGGCGGGCTGCTTCCGGATGTGAGCGTGCGCGACACCTTAGCGATGATCAACGCAACGCATTCCGATTCCATTGGTGTGGAAGCCGCACTAGATGCTGCGCGCCTGACCGACATCAAGAACCGCAAGGTGGGCAAATGCTCCGGCGGCGAGCAACAGCGGTTGCGATTCGCCATCGCGCTGCTCGGCCGGCCTGACATCCTCATCCTCGATGAACCGACCACCGGCATGGACGCCGCCACCCGCCACGAATTCTGGGATTCGCTGCGTACCCAGACGCAGCAGGGGCGAACCATTGTATTCTCCACCCACTACCTCGAAGAGGCCGAACAATTTGCGCAACGAATCATCGTGCTCGATCGAGGCGAGGTGATTGCGGACGCGCCGATGGACAAGCTGCAAGCCAACGAGAAGCGGGTACAGGCGGCATCGTCAAAGGGGCCGATCGATGTCACTACCGCTGACGCTGATGGCGTGGCGCGCGAATTGCTCACCGAAACCGACGCGCACGACCTGACCATTACGCCCACATCACTTGAAGACGTATTCGTGCGACTGACCGAGGAGACCGATCGTGACCACGCTTAATTTCGCCCTACACAATCTGAAGCGGCTCAAGTCGGACTTCGCGTCCCTGTTCTTCAACATCGCCCTGCCAGTGGTGCTCTACCTCATCTTCGGAGCCAGCCAGCCCGACGGTGAGGCGGAAATCGCGAACGGCAACATGGCCGCCTACGTGATGCTAGCCATGGCGCTCTACGCCGGAGTATCCGGAGCGGTGTCGCAAGCGTCCACCGTAGTCGTTGAGCAATCGACCGGGTGGGGCCGCCAACTCGCACTCACACCGCTGAGCGACACCCAGCTGACTGCCGCTCGATTTCTGGTGGTGCTCATTCACGTCGCGCTGCCCGTGGCCGCAGTGTTTCTCGCCGGCGCGGTGACCAAGGCCCAGATGGAGCCTTGGACCTGGCTGTGGACGTACCTGATCACGGTCGCGGTGGCGCTGCCGTTCGGGTTTTACGGCAGGATCTGGGCGCAGGCGATGAGGTCCTATACCGCTGTGTCCATCGCCGCGACATCGGTAGTGCTGCTGGCCATCGCCGCCAATCTGCTCATTCCGCTCACTGAGGATCTCTTGTCGTTCGCGCGCTTTACCCCGCTCTACGGTGCCGCCGTGCTTTCGCGCTGGCCATTGACCGAAGGCGAGCAGTTTGTCCAAACCGACCCATACTGGGTCACCGACCCGCTATGGGTGCCGGCTGTCAGTATCATTTTCTGGACTGCACTGTTCACACTCACGTCGCTCGCGCTGGACAGAAGGGAGAAGCACCGCGCGTGATCACCCGCTCAGACTTCGACCGCCCCGCTGCACGCTCCGCTGCCGTATGGCTGTTCTTCCTGCTCAGCCCAGCGCTGATCGTCGCGGTTGCAGATATTTCACCGTGGCAGCGCGCGATGAGCCTTATCCTGGTCGGCCTCACGGGCCCTGTGTTCGTGGCCGGGCACAGCTACCGCGGCCCGTTGTACGAAAGGGAGTGGGCAAACCTTGCGCTATGGCTGACACCGCTGCTCCTGCTCACTGCCGCGCTGAGTTGGTTCATCGGGCCGTGGACTGCGACCATGCTGCCGTTTGTCACATCGGTGGCCAGCTCGGTGGCCCGGTTTCGCTACAGCGCCTGGGTCAACCTGGCGGTCATCGTCGCTTACGGGGTGTACGTGGCATTCGCCGGCGGGCCGAATGCATTGTTGTTCTTCGGATTCATGGCGACGATCGCCGCAATCGTGGGCGCCCAGGTGGCCAGTTTGCGCATCAACGAGGAACGCGCCCAGCTGAGCACGGAACTGCGGCTGGCGCACCAGCGTGAATCCATCTCCCGCGACATTCACGACCTGCTCGGTCACTCATTGACCGCCATCAACGTCAAGTCGTCGCTCGCACTCAAGCTGCTCGACCGCGATCCGCAGCGCGCTCGGCAAGAGGTGGAAGAGTTGGTGGAGCTCTCGCGCGCCGCGCTTGATGACGTTCGCGCTGCCGTCTATGGTTCTCACACCCCCACCCTGGCGCGTGAACTCAGCTCTGCGACATCGTCATTGCAGGCGGCAGGTATTACTCCGCAGGTAGATGCCGACCCGGATGTGGAGTCGCCCCTGTTCGCTTGGGCGCTTCGCGAGGCTGTCACCAACGTCATTCGCCATTCAAGAGCCGACGCATGCCGCATCACGGTCACGCCACAGCGCCTCATGGTGGCGGATAACGGCGTGGGCATTCAGGAAGGCACTGCGTTGTCGAGTTTGTCGTCGCACATCGACGCAGCTGGAGCACGCTTGCGGGTCAGTTCACCGGTTGCATCGACCGGCACAGTTGTCGAGGTGACCGTATGATCCGTGTGCTCATCGCCGACGACCAGGCGCTGCTCGTCGGAGCGTTGTCGGCGCTGTTGGAACTCGAAGACGACATCACGGTTGTAGCCACCTGCGATCGCGGCGATGACGTCGCAGACGCGGTGCGCTTACACGACGTAGACGTGGCGCTGTTGGACATCGAAATGCCCGGGCGCACCGGCCTCCAGCTCGCCGGCGACCTCGCAGATTCACCGTGCAAAGTAGTCATCGTGACCACGTTCGGCCGCCCCGGGTACTTGCGCACTGCGCTTGAGGCGGGCGCGTCCGGGTTCATGGTCAAAGACGCTCCCCCGGAGCAACTTGCCGACGCAGTGCGCAAGGCCCACGCCGGACTTCGCGTTGTGGATCCGACGGTCGCCGAGGAGTCGCTGTTCACCCCACCGTCGCCGCTGACCTCACGCGAAGTCGAGGTCGCGCGCGAAGCGCTCAGCGGCGCGGAAATCAAGGAAATCGCCAGCATCCTCCACCTCTCCCCCGGCACGGTGCGCAACCACCTATCGTCGATAATGGCGAAGACGAACACCACGAACCGTTACGCCGCCGCCCGCCTCGCTGAAGAAAAGGGCTGGCTGTAGCCGCCTCGGTCCGACCA
The DNA here is from genome assembly GCF_002287505.1 of Corynebacterium glaucum. Taxonomy (GTDB): domain Bacteria; phylum Actinomycetota; class Actinomycetes; order Mycobacteriales; family Mycobacteriaceae; genus Corynebacterium; species Corynebacterium glaucum. Next base: position 620,380 of record NZ_CP019688.1, on the reverse strand, counting down.
GCTTGAGGCGTACGCTGGTGGACGTGAGTAAATTGAGCGTGGCAGTCATCGGCGGCGGCATCATCGGCCTTGCAACGGCCCTGACACTGGCTGACCGGGGCCACGCAGTCACGGTCTACGACCCGGATCCCGCCTCCGGCGCCACCCGGCACGCGGGCGGCATGCTCGCCCCCACCGCCGAGGTGGTGTACAAGCAAGAACCGCTGTTTCCGCTCATGCAGGCCGCGGCGCAGTGGTACCCCGAGCTCGTCGCGCTGACGGAAAAGTCCAGCACAAAACCGACCGGCTACCGCACCGACGGCACGCTGGTGGTCGCCCGCGATCGCGCCGATAACACCCACTTGGAGGAGCTGCGCGAGTACCAGTCGCTGCACGGCATGGAGGTGGAGCGACTGACCACCCGGCAGGCCCGCTCGCTCGAGCCCGCCCTCGCCCCAAGCCTCGCGGGAGCGGTGGGAATCGACGGCGATCACCAGCTCCAGCCCAGGTTGTTCACCCAATCGCTTATTGATGCTTGCGCCAACGCCTCAGTTGAATTCCGCGCCGCGGAAATCACGGACGTCAGCGAGGTCGATGCCGACCAGGTGCTCATCTCGGCCGGGCTCGGCGCCGCGGACATCACCGGCTGGTACGAGGGCAAAAACCCGCTCGATCTGCGCCCGGTATACGGCGACATCATCCACGTCAGCGTGCCGGAGCACCAGTACCCCCTGCTCACACGTGTAGTGCGCGGATTCGTCGAAGACCGCCCGATCTACCTCATCCCTCGCGAGGACCGGACGCTGACCATCGGCGCGACCACGCGCGAGGATGGGCGCGAAAATCCGCAAGTGCAGGGCATTTACCAGCTCCTGCGCGACGCGATCGAGATCTGCCCGGCAATCGAGGAGTGCGACTTCCTCGAAGCGGACGCAGGCGCCCGCCCCGGTTCGCCGGACGACTTGCCGTACCTCGGCCGGGTCAGCGACCGGGTGACCGTGTCCACCGGTTACTTCCGCCACGGCATCCTGCTCGCTGGCATGGCAGCGCGTTGCGGGGCGGAGCTGGTGGAACAGATCGCACCATCGATATCGTTGGAAGCATGCGACCCGTGGCGGCACCGCCGCGACAGCTAGAAGGAGATGAGACCGATGCGAATCACCGTCAACAACGAGGCCCGAGACACCCAGGCCGACACTGTCGAGGCACTCGTGGAGGAAACCCTGGGTGAGGTGCCCGAGGCCGGCACGGCAGTAGCCGTCGATGGTGAGGTCGTCCCCCGCTCACAGTGGGCAAGCACGAAGCTTGTCGACGGCTCCACCGTGGACGTCCTCACCGCCGTACAGGGGGGCTAGGCATGCTGGAGATTGCCGGCAAGCAATTCGACTCGCACCTGATCATGGGCACCGGCGGATCGAGCTCGATGGACATGCTTGAAAAGGCGTTGGTGGCTTCGGGCACGCAGTTGACCACCGTGGCGATGCGTCGTCACGCAAAAGCCCCGACTACCGGCGAGAGTGTGTTTGACCTGCTGACCCGACTCGGGATCGACCCCCTGCCAAACACCGCGGGCTGCCGCACGGCGCGCGATGCGGTGATTACTGCGAAGCTTGCGCGCGAGGCACTGGGCACTGACTGGGTGAAGCTCGAAGTGATTGCTGACGACCGCACGCTGCTGCCCGATGTCGTGGAAACCGTGGATGCCTGCGAGCTGCTGATTGCCGAGGGATTCACCGTGCTGGCCTACACCTCGGATGACCCGGTGGCCGCGAAGCGCCTCGAGGATCTGGGAGCGGCGGCCGTCATGCCGCTCGGCTCGCCGATCGGCACCGGACTCGGGATATTGAACCCGCACAACATTGAGCTCATCTGCTCGCGCGCGGAGGTGCCAGTGCTTATCGACGCTGGCGTGGGCACCGCCTCGGATGCAGCCCTGGCCATGGAGATCGGCTGCTCAGGCGTACTGTTGGCAAGTGCGGTAAACCGCTCGCAGGATCCGGAAGCCATGGCGCAGGCGATGAAGCTGGCCGTGGAGGCGGGCCGGCTCGCGCGCTCTGGCGGGCGCATCCCGAAGCGCGAACACGCGGTGGCGTCGTCGAGCTTTGAGGGCCTGGCGAGCTGGGCTGACCAGGTGCTCTAGTTCTGCCCCTCGCGCCCTTCCTGCCGCCGGATCGTGCCGCGTCGCGCGAGCCACGCCGCGACAAAGGAGAAGACCAGCGCCACGAGCACACCCAGGTTGGCGTCCGCCCAGTGCTCGCCGACGAGCGGGAGCAGGTAGCCCTGCCAGTTGTTCCACGCCGCCTCCTCCGCGAAGGCGTTGGCCACTAGCCCCCAGCCGACGACAGATGCGATCACCATGATCGCGATCGAGGCCCAGTCGACGGCGCCGTAGCGGCCGTCCGCGTCGTAGAGTGCTGCCTCGTCGTAATCCTGCGTGCGGGAGAAGATGTCCGCGATGAGGATGCCGGCCCAGCTGGCCAGCGGCACGCCGAGGGTAATCAGGAAGGATTGGAACGGCCCGAGGAAGGACTGGGCGAAGAACACCACATAGATGGTGCCGGCGGTGAGGATGAGGCCGTCGATGGCGGCGGCCGCCGGGCGCGGGATGTTGATGCCCAGGGTGATCAGCGTCAGGCCAGAGGAGTAGATGCCCAGCACCGCTCCCGAGACCAGCGCCAGGACGGCGGTGAGCAGGAACGGCACCAGCACCCAGGTGGGCAGGATGACAGCGAGGGCGCCGATTGGGTCGTCGGCAATCGCTTCAGCCAAGGTTGGGTCCGAGCCCGCAATCAGCAGGCCGAAGATGATGAGGAGTACCGGTGCCACTGCCCCGCCGAAAGTGTTCCAGAAGATGATCGCGCTGTCCGGGGTGTCGCGGCGCTGATAGCGCGACCAGTCGGCGGCGATGTTGATCCAGCCCAAGCCGAAGCCCGTCATCACCATCACCAGCGCGCCAATGACCGCGCCCGTGCTGCCGGCCGGGATGGCCTGCACGGCTGCCCAGTCGATCTGTGGGACGGTGAGCAGGATGTAAAGCACGGTGATAGCGCCGGTGAGCCACGTCAGCACGGACTGCAGCTTCATGATGGTGTGGTAGCCCAGCACCGAGGCACCCACAATCAGCGCGGCGACGATCACGGTGGCGGCTACCGGCACGGCCAGCCCCGGTTCAGCGCCGAGCTGCCGGATCACCGTGGTGGTGGCCAGCACGGCCATGATGCTTAGCGAGGTCTCCCACCCGATCGACGTGAGCCACGAAACGATGCCCGGCACTTTCTGGCCGTGGACGCCGAACGCGGCACGCGAGAGCACCATCGTGGGCGCGGAGCCGCGCTTGCCGGCTACGGCAATGAGGCCGCAAAGGAAGAAGGAAAAGGTCACGCCGATCGCGGTGACGATGGCGGCCTGCCAGAACGAAATCCCAAACCAGAGTAGGAACGAGCCGTAGCTGATGCCGAACACGGACACGTTCGCCGCGAACCAGGGCCAGAACAAGTCCGATGGTTTCGCGGTGCGCTCGTGTTCGGGGACGATGTCGATGCCGCGGGTCTCAATGACCGGCGCCGCGCCGGAGGCCGACGCGGCGGGGTGCTGTGCATTTTCCATGAGCAAACTGTACGCCGGATGCACAGCCGGCGAGACAGTGCGGGTTACTTCGCGGGGTTTTCAGGATGAAACTGACCGTGGGAGCGGGCCGGCCCACGCGCGCAGGCGGGCTCGGCTGACCGGGTGCCCTAGTCCGGTTGGCGCTTAGTCGACGCTACTGGTTGAGCTCTTCGAGGATCTCCCAGTGGCGCTTGCTCATCTTCGACAGTGGCGTCAGCGCCATCGATAGCCCCTCCCCTGATCGCAGCGACGTCTCGACCTCACGGTTGGAGAGGTCGCCCCACAGCCCCACAGCAATGGTGATGCGCTGAAGCTCCTCGGGGCTGAATCGCTCGTTGAGTCCCTTGGCGACGTCTCTGATCGCATCCGGGGACTGGTCTGCCAAGGCGGTGTACGCCCACAGCGAAAGGTCTGCGCCGGTCGCGAGGATGTCTTCGTAGCGGTGGCCCGATTCAAAACGGTTCGAACCTGGCTCGTCGAAGTTCACGCGCGCGTCCATCTCGACTTGGAGGTCCGCTGCGTCGCGGCAACGCTCAATGACCCCGACGATGATGTCGGATTGCCAGTCGTTGAGCGTGCCGTCAGCGATCTGGATGTTTCCCTCCGCGTCGCGCGGAAAGCCGTCCCGACCGGTCATGTCTCGGTACAGCTGCTCATCTGCTTCGGAGAAGAACGCATCTCCGATCAGTTCCGTGAGTACGATGTAGTCGGGTGAATATCTGGTGGCTGCCGCGCCGCACATTTCCACGACCCGGTTGCCAACTTCGCCGCGGTGCAGCGCAACCGCGGACGGAAAATCCTCGGCGGGCTTCCCGTCGGCAAAGACTGCCTTATAGTCATCGTCTTGCTCAACGATACGGGGCGCAAGCACATCGACGGTGAGTCCAACGCGCCGATCGCTGGATTCCTGCAACGTGCGTAGGATCTCCCCCACACGGTCTTGGCCCTGCTCTACCCCTGAGGCCCAGTACTCCTGTTCACCTTCGGCTGGGAAGCCGATGAAGTCGGCGCGGCCGACTGAGACGTTCACGGCGTCGACACCGGCCCGATCGAGGCGCTCACGGATTTCTGGCCAATCAACCTCGTCGGAACTGACTGACTCGTAGCCGATGCCCACCGTAAGGGACGCGGGTTTAACCCCGCGGCTGGGCTGCTGCATCAAATTGATCAGCAGAAATGCGATCAGCGGAACGGCCGCTGCTATCAGCGCCAGCTTCCAATCCAAGTTGCTCCTCAAAGGAGATCACTCCTGTTCGTTCTGGTTTGTTCCACTTCAACTCGGATCGGGTCAGCTCCTGCCACATCGCGTTGAGCATGGTGAACGACATGGCCAGGGAGTAAATTGGCCACAGTGGCAGCGCCCAGATATGGCGAAGGTCGCCCAGCGCGTTGGCGATCACCATGGTGATGATGAGCAGCACGGTTGACAACAGCAGCCCGGAACCGAGCAAGAGGCCCCACGCAGTGAAGTTGGCGTTGGGCAGGCTTACAAGCATTGCGATGAACAGACCAATCTGCAGCACCGGGAAGAACACCATGGTGATCACGGTGAACCACAACAGGCCGGTAAACGCAGGGTTGGAGGGTCTGAACATCAACGGCCAGTAGATCTGCAGGCTTTGCAGCAGCCCACGGGCCCAGCGGGTGCGCTGCTTATATAGCGCCTTGAGGGACGAAGGGGATTCCGCATAGACAAGGGCCTCCGGCGCGAACACAACTCTCCACGGGGTGGTGTGGATGTGCCACGTGAGCTCTAAGTCCTCACCGACCGTGTCTTCTCGCAACGGCCGCCCAGGGGTCGCGCGGGCGACATCATCCAGGCAAGCGCGGCGGAATGCACCCGAGTTGCCAGAAACGACCGGCACAACTCCAAGCAGGTCGAAGGCGCGCCGTACAAGACCTGTACCGACGTGGGTGATCAGTGCGAGGAACCGCGTGAGCACCCGGTTCAAGTTCACGGGACGGTCGTCTCCACACACAGCACCGATGTCATCTACATAGAACGCGCGCAGCATGGCAGGAACCGTGTCAGGCGTGAATACGGAGTCTGCGTCAATGAAGAGGAGAAATTCGCCCCTGGACTCGCGGTAGCCGTGGTTCAGCGCCGCGCCTTTGCCAGCGTTTTCTTGGTAGATGTAGCGCATCTGCGGGTGGCGAGACTCTAGTTCCTGAGCGATGCGCCGCGTGTCATCGGAGGAACCGTCGTCGACGACGATGACTTCGAGGTTCGGGTAACCGGAACCAACGATTGAGGTCACGCATGACTTCAGGACAGTCTCTTCGTTGTACGCGGGTACCACCACGGACACCAGCGGCTGCCGGTCGAGCGCAGTGGGCGTGCCAGCGGCGCGCCGCCGCGCGGCGCGGTATTCGAAGATGAGCGCAAGCGGGACGAACAGAACACGCATGACCAGCAGCGCCATGGTGAACACTAGAAACGCCACGTCACGCTACCTCCTCAAGGAACGCAGCGAGGATCTCCGGGGCGTGCTCCGAATTGGCTCCAAATCGCGCGTTGACCTCCAGCAGTACTGGCCTACCGGCTTCCGTGTAGCGGATATCCATATCCAGCGGACCGGTCAAGCCGATAGCGCTGGCGGTTTCGCGAGCGAGGTCAGCGACAGCTTGGTCCGTAGCTCGCTCCACCGCGGCCGCGTTGCCAACCCGGCCTTCCTTCATCGCAGTTTTGTGGAGCACGACGACTTCGGTCTCACCGGTGGTGGGACTGATGAACAACTGGGGGCAGAACTCCTCGCCAGGGGCGAACTCTTGCACGATCAACCCGGGATCGGTGATCTCTGTGAAGCGATCCTGGGTTTCCACCACCTCCACACCGCGGCCACCGCGGCTCACGCGCGGCTTCACGACAACCGGTAGATGCGGTCGCTGGTCAGCAGCGTACGTCGGGTTCGTCGTCGTCATCACCCAAGCGCAGGTTGCCGTAACGAGACACGAACACGACGATGAGAAAAATGAACACTGCCGAGATGCCGCCGATGTACATCCAGGTCAGGTTCTCCATCAACCAGCCGGAGATCTCTGAGTAGGCTTTCCGGGCCCTGTCGCCGAAGGCAAGAGTCGCGGTGACGAAGGCGATGATGAAGCCCAGCGCCGACCAAAAGATCAGGGGATCTGACTGCAGTTGGCGTTGTCACGCCATAACGAAGTCCATTTCTGTGGCTTGAAAGAATCGGTAAACCACCTTAGCGGGTTGGAGTACGTTGGCGGGTATGGTCGCACCCCTCCCCCACGACGAACTTGCACGCACCGCCAGGCAGATGAACTTGCCGGGTTTCGGTCTCGAGCAGCAGACCCTCCTACACAACGCGCACGTACTCGTGATCGGCGCCGGCGGACTTGGGTGCCCCGTCATGCAGACTCTCGCGGCGACCGGCGTGGGTGAAATTACGGTCGTGGACGACGATGTGGTGTCCCTTTCCAACATTCACCGCCAGATCCTCTTCAGCGCTGCCGACGTCGGCCGGAAGAAGGTCGAGGTTGCGGCGGAGCGGCTGCGCGAACTCCAGCCAGGACTCACGGTGCATGCAGTCGATGATCGGCTCCACGAAGGCAATTTCCTCACACATCTCGAGGGCATCGATTTGCTTATCGACGGCTCGGATACCTTCGCGACCAAATTCCTCGCCGCCGACGCCGCAGAAATTTCCGGCACTCCCCTTGTGTGGGGTTCGGTCTTGCGCTATCGGGGAGATGTCGCACTGTGGTGGTCCGGGCCAGGCGCACCCGAGGACGGTGTCGGCATGCGGGACCTCTACCCCTCCCAACCTGACCCAGATTCAGTGCCGGACTGCGCCACCGCCGGTGTGCTTGGCGTGACCACCAGCGTGGTTGGCGGGCTAATGTCCACCGAGGCGGTGAAGTTTCTTGCCGGCATCGGTGAGTCGACGGTGGGCAAGCTGTACATGTACGACGCTCTCACGTCGTCCATCCAACAGTTCTCCGTTCGCAAAGATCCTGGGCGCGCGCTGGTGGCAGAACTCGGCTCCTACTCCGGTGCATGCGCGGTCCCTGATGCCTCTGATCGCGGGCGCGACCTCATCGATGCCCTTGAGCGAGGCGAGGCGTACCTGCTTGATGTGCGCGAACCCCATGAGAAGCTGCTCTCAGACCTCCCCTACCCCGGAGCACATTTGCCCATGAGTCAGCTCGACCAAGCCAGGGAAACCATTGCTGCGCTTCCGCAGGGGGACGTGGTGGTCTACTGCGCCGCAGGGGCGCGCTCGGACCGCTTCGTTGAAGAGTTCGCGGAGCTCGCCGCCCAGCTGGGTATCACGCTGCATTCTCTGCCGGGCGGAACCAACCGCTGGGCCTAGTCCAGGGTCGCGAAGTAGTCCTGCACGTGGTAGTAGGACTGCTTTAGACGCGACGGGAACGGCACCTCAACCATGTCCCAGTTCTCCCAGGTGTAGCGCTTCATCGACCCGACGGTAGAGCCAGAGATCGACGTCGGAAGCGCCTGAACCGGGGTGTCGTATTCGACGTACATGAAGCTCAAGCCGATGTCTTTGAGGAAGTCACTGACACGAATGTCTTCCTTGGTCACGAAATCACCGACGATTTCCTTGCGGCTCGGGTCCTTGAAACTCAACAGCAACCACGGAATTCGAACTTCCACGTGCTTGCGGTCGGCGGACCACGAGTAGTCCGTTAAGGAGTTGAAGTCCTTTGCCTCAGGGTTACCGTTACCCTCTTGGAGGAGACCCGTTTCATAGTCTTCGAACGGGTAAATCTCACCGGTTTCACCGTTACGCATCTGTCCATTCAGCACGTACTTAATCGGCAGAAACACTCCAGAGTTGCGATCAAACATGTAATCGTTGATGTCCATGTAGCCGTAGAGCCAGCCGTAGTAGTACGAGTGCATCTCGTAGTTGGCATCAACCATCACGCGGGACTCGTCATCTTCCAACGAGACGAGGAAGTCAGCCGCGGTGTCACTTGTCGCATTGAGCGAATTGATGTAGTTGTTGCCCTGACCTTGGATGGTGTCGATCAACGCCACCGGGTACCCGGTCGACGACGCTGCGTCGTCAAGGTCCATGCGCAGGTACAAATACGCCTCGTCGTGGTCCACGTAGGCCGCCTGGATAGGGTCACCCTTGTCGCCAACGTAGAGCGGATCGCCCTGCCATTCGTTGACATCCCCGTCTACCTTGATCTTGTCCGGATCAAAGCTGAGCAAGCCGAATTGCTGCTCACTCGTCTGACGGTTCGACCAGTATGGGCGGCGGTCAGGGTTGTCATAATCCATGGTGTTCCACGTGCGCTTGAACCACTCATCCTGCCACGTGAAGATCAGGCCGCCCATGTAATTGGTCTCCAACATGTCCTCAAACATGCGCTGGATGTACTTGCCCTGGTCCTCCTCGCTCACACCACCTTGGTGCATGCCCATTGGGCCGGTGTGGGTACGCCCACGCGATGCCGGCACGCCGAACTCGGCCACCAGCACCGGCATCTCGTGGACTGAACGCAACTCATCGAGGTACCCGTAATAGGTGTTCTTCTCCCCACGCTGATCAACCGCGTTGAGGTATTTCTTATCCAGGTACAGGAAGTCCGGGTAGTACGGGTACACGTGGTAGGAGGCGAACTGGCCGACCTCGTCCATGATCCCCTTGGTGAAGATGTGGTTCGGGTTGATCTCCGAGATTTCTTCTTTATTGGAGGCGTCGGAGGGGTGATGCAAGATGTCTGTGGTCACCCAGTTGGTAAAGCTCATCGGGCGGATCTCGTTGTAGTTCGAGATCTCGTAATCGGTCACGTACTCCATGTGCGAAGCGATCCAGTACTCCATCGGGTTGGCATCCTTCGTCTCGTAATAGGTGCCGCTGAACTGCCCGACGTCCTGGTGCTTCTGGTTGGTGCCCTGAACCATGAACGGGTCCCACTCGGTACCAATGACCCAGCCGATGACGTAGTCGGAGACATCGGTCGCGTAAACACCGGAAGCGTGTCCCGGAACGTGGTCCACGATCACATTGCCGTGCAACGCGTCGACCACGTGCTCAATCTCTTGACGGAACCCTTGAACCGCCTCTTCGTGGAACGCGTCGGCATCACCAGTGATCCACTCCTCGTTAATCCAAACGCCGTGGAACACGTAAATCTTGTTCTCATGCTCCGCGTTGTACTTGGCTAGCGCGCGATAGAAGCCTGGCGGGTGAAGCGTATACACACGAATGGTGTTCGCGTTCATCTCCGCGATCATCTTGAACCACTCGTAGTATTCGTCTTCGGTGATGCCCGCTTCGCCAGGAAAATGTCCCGGGCTCGCCATACCGAGGTTGACACCCTTGACCAGGGTGGGTTCCCACTGGCCGTCGACATTGATCTCGATGCGGTCGAGGTCATAGTTCATTCGTGCCGGATAGCGGATGTCGTCGTCATTTTCATTAGCGACGGCAGCGAACTCGGCTCCAAGCCCCTCACTGAAGTCAGCGTGAAGCTTCATAGCCTGCGAGATGATCGGGAAGTAGGAGTTCCAATAGAACGAGCTCGAGCTGAAGCGGTCAAACACCGAGTAGAGACGTGGCAGACCCTGGAACTGGTAAAACAGCGGAATCGCTTCGGACTGGCTGAAAGTGCCGGCCATGTAGAAACGGTGCGAGGCTCCGTTGCGGTGTTTTGTCACCGCGGGAATCGTCTCCGGGATATCAAGCTCGTCGAACTTGTCTTTGACTTCGTCGCTGAGCGGGATGTCGAAGGTGTAGAGCACATCGGTGCCTTCCGCAGGGGTGACGATGTCGAACCAACCCGAGTAAGGCTTGCGTGCTTCCTTGAAACCCTGCTCGCGCCCGGCATCGGTCGTGATGAGGTCAAGCGCGAGGTCATCGTCCTCAGTGTCAATCTCAACGACGTGAGTCACGTTCTCGACGTCGTTATTCAATACGAGCCCTGGTCCACTGAACGTCCAATTGTCGCCGAAGTAGTCGTACACACGATCCGGAATCGCGGAATCATAGTTCTCTAGATTTTCCACGAAAAGGCCCGACCACCCGCTGGATTCGACCCCAAGGTCTTGGGCGATTTGGCCCGCGACCGGGCCCGGCTCGGTGTTTTGGATAACGCCGTACTCCGCGAACAGGATGGTTGGGGAGTTTTGGTCAATATTGACCTTCACGGTGTTCCACTGATCCACCGAAGTGCTGAATCCATCCTCGGTGGTGACATAGATAGCGTCGTAAGCCTTGAGCTCATCCATTGTGGAGTCCACGTCCTGGACCGAGGCAACCTTGGAGTTGGCCTTCATGTAGTCGAGTGCGAATGCGGCACCGCTCTGCTTCGGCGTTTCACCGACACGGTTCTCCAACACGAGGGACGTATCGTACGGCGCACTCTTCACCCCCCAAATCAGCACCGGGGTGAAGAAAATTAGGGCAATAAGAGCAATGAAGGAAAACAGCTTCCTCACGAAACAACCTCAGGCTTAGATTCGCTGAAACCCCGACGGTCCATCACACCCCAGTCGCTGCGCTTGGTGAAGAAGCGGTAGAAACCTTCCAAACGCCAGAACAACATGAGGGGTTTGAACCAGAATGCCTCGGTGAATGACAGTCCGAGCACATAAGCCAGCTCTGCAGCATCGGGGTACTTGTCTTGCTGCCAGGAGTGGAGCATCACCGAGATGGTGTTCATTAGACCGGCGTAGATCAGCGAGAGCATTAGAAGGAACAAGGAGAATTCGACAAACACCTGCCCGACGAAGAAACCGGCGATTAGGTAGGCGATGCCGAGCACCTCCACGAACGGGATGAACGCCTCGACCATGATGAAGTACGGAAAGGCAATGACACCGAGGGCCCGGAAGCGAGGGTTGAACCACACCTCCATGTGGGCGGTCAAGCTCTCGAGGAGACCCTGGTGCCACCGCCGGCGTTGGCGGCGAAGCACCTTCAGCGTTTCGGGAGCCTCGGTGTAGCAGATGGCGTCCGGCACGTGCACGATGAGCTTGTTAAGCCTGTGCTTCGTGATGTTCTTCTGCAGACGCACGACGATTTCCATGTCTTCACCGATCACGTTGCGCGCCAGGCCACCGTTCTCGATCAACATGGCCTTGTCGAACACGGAGAACGCGCCTGAGCAGATGAGCATGAGGTTCAGCTCACTGAGTGCAACACGTCCGATCAAAAACGAACGGAAGTACTCGATTGTCTGCATCGCAACGAGAGGGTTCGGCGAGAATTCAATCTGCTTATCGGCCACGCCGTGGTTCACACGGTTCTCATTGATCAGCTCTACGGTGCCGCCGACGGCCGCGACGCGGTCGCCCTCAAGCACGAACGGTCGCATGACCTTTTTCATCGAGTCCTTCTCCAGGACCGAATCACCGTCAACCGTGCAGACGTACTCCATGGTGGAGACGTTGATGCCACAGTTAAGTGCGTCAGCCTTGCCACCGTTGAGCTTGTTCACCAATTTCAAATTCGGGAACAAGTTGGAGACATACATGCTTTCAACTTCAGCGGTCTTCAACTTTTGCTCAATCGTGACGTTTTGGACCGGTTTCATCAAGAACTGGTTGATGAGCAAGTCGGCGGTGGCATCGGTGGAACCATCGTTCACCACGATGATTTCAAAGCGCTTGTAGTTGAGGTTCAACAACGACGAAACGTTTTGCACAATGCCTTGCTCTTCATTGAACGCCGGAACCAAGACTGAGACTCCCAGGTTGTAAGCCTCGGTATTGCTCAACAGGTCCATCGTTCGCTCGTATCGACGGTTGCGATTGATCTTGTACACCGCGAAGATCATCATCGCGAAGTAGATCAGAAGCACAACCAACAAGTACGCCGCGAGAAAGTACCCGATCCAGGCAAGAATCCCGTTGATGTTAACCACGGATTTCTCCTCTCCTCCAGACCGGTCGATGTGTAAATCCAGTTCCTAGTTCCCGGGGATTGAGCACATTGCTATCCGCCGACGGCTCCTCAACGTTTTTAGTTGGTTTTTCCTGGGTCCATGGCTCGAGTTCCGATTCCCTCGCTGGTTCAAGCTCAGCAAGCTCAGCCATCGAGTCCGACTGACTCGAACCATCTGTGGGGTCCATTGATTCTGCCGAATTGAATGGGGCGAGCGAGGTTTCCCCCTCGAGAATCAGCGACGTGAGAGCGGCCTCGAGATCCGTTTGCGGGCGCAGGGCAGCCACTTCGCTATGTAGAGAAGTCATCTCCAACTGGTTGATAACCAAGAGCGCGTACTGACGGATTGGAACACCGCGCGAATTCAGTTTCGTCGAAAGCTCGGGTGCGAGCACGTCATCCGAAAGCTGACTGACCCTCGAGCGAATGTTGGGATCGTCGTAATTGTTTGCGTAGGACAGGAATATGTCAGTTGTCCATTCCGACTGCTCGGTGTTCGCCAAACGGATGTCGGTCTCTTCGCCGTCGAGGATGGCGCTGACCCAAGTATCGCGAGTCGTCGTCAGGAACTCCGCCTTGCGCTTAGCCTTCTTACGCATCCTCACATTGTTGATCACGAGGTATATGCAGAGGAGAAACAGCAGAAAGAGAAGAACAGTAGCTCCGTATAAGACGTGTGAGGTCTCAAGCAATGATCGTCTCCAGGTAGCGAACCGCTGTCGCAATATCGACCGGAACAATCGGGTAAGAGAACACTGTTGCCTGCGGGAAGCAGCGAACCATTGCGGCACGCTTCTCCGTCAGAATCACAAGTTTGCCACAGGGATCAACAATGTCCTTGTGCGCGAAGAGTTCCATGAAGTTGGCGGTGGACTCGTCAAAGACGATGGCACTGGCCTTCTGAATCGCTTCAGTCGGAACCTCCGCAATGGACGCGTAAGTGCGCATCGACACGTCAGGCATCGCGCGCTGCAGCAGCGGTTCCAGCGTCAGGCTGGTGGTCACCAAAATATTCGTCATCTCCGAGTCTCCCCCTTTTAGAGACTGGCAAGGTTGTAATTTGAATTTAGGAAAGGATAGTTAATTGATTGCTCTTCTAAATGACTAGTTTTAGCCACTTAGAAAAGCTAATTTCTCGAAAAGATCGAAAAGCATGTGTACAGCTTTTCTGCGACGACCACAGTGTACGGACAAATCATTGATTGGTCTAGCTTCAAAGCGATTTGGTATGCATTATTCGGGAACTACAGACTCGTTTCCAAGTGTTCACGACGCTCTACCACCAGAGATAGAGAATCGAGATCTACATCACTACTCCGGGCCGTCTGCCTATCTCAGTATTTTCTAAGGTTTGGGCTGGCGGTATCGGTGGGTTAAGTAGCAGAAAGTGTGTCTGATTTTGCGGGTATCCGCTGATCAGGCTGGATGAATCGGGCTTGAATTAGGGTCAGTACCTTATTCGAGCCCGATTCGCGTTCAATCCATCGGAATGGCGCCTGCATGTGGTAGCCGGGTGTTGGTGTGCTTTCCCGGTGACACCAAATAGACCACGATGCCCCTCATGTAGTGGGGAAACGAAGAAAAACGGCACCACCTCCAAAGGCTCCACTCGGTGGCGGTGCAAAGACTGCGGAGTCTCGTTTACACGCCGCCGCACCGATTTGACCCAAGCCCGCGACTTCACCGCATTCCACGCCTACGCCACCGGTACCGCACCGTTATGTGACGTAGCCAGACAGGCTGGTGTGAGCAGGTGGACTTTGAACCGCCGCTTCGAACCTTTCTGGCTTATCGACATTCCCAACACCCCAGACCCTGATCGGGTCTACGACCAGATCTTCATCGACGGCACCCACACCGACGCCGGCTGCCTGCTTGTCGCAGCCAGCTGGGACCACGTCATCGCATGGCACTGGGCTAGAAGCGAAACCACCCACGCCTACACACAACTCCTGCACGGTATCGCTGAACCGTTATGCGTTGTCCTCGATGGCGGGCAAGGAGCCTACTCTGCGATCAAGGCCTGCTGGCCGACCACACTCATCCAGCGCTGTCTTGTGCACGCCCAACGTGTCATCCGCCGCTACACCACCTCCCGGCCCCGCACTGATGCCGGAAAAGCCATCTACGCACTGGCGTTGAAACTGACCAAGATCACCACCTTGGACCAAGCCCGGGAATGGACACTGCGACTGCATGACTTCGGGGTGGTCTACAAAGGCTTCCTGAACGAGAAAACACCTGTGCCCCAAGAACGCCGCACCGTGAACCACCAGTGGGAATACACCCACATCCGAGTGCGCAAGGCCTATAACTCACTGCTGCACCTATCGCGCAACAACTGGCTGTTTACCTACCTCCAGCCCCCGCCAAACGCCCTCGAACCCAACCGGTGGACCTCGACCACCAACAGTCTTGAAGGCGGGGTCAACGCGCAGCTCAAACGCATCGCCGACGCCCACCGCGGCAGATCAGGAGAACGCCAACGCAGAATGCTCGAGTGGTATCTGCACTCGAAAACGCATCTGCCTGACGACCCGTTAGAGATCGCCAGGCAGTGCGCATTCGGGCAAGATCAACTCGCCAAAGTTCCCGATCTTGTCCCTGAAGACCGAAACAAAGCCGACCAACATACAGGCCGACCAGCCTTCTATGACAACGCTATCCCAACCGAATACCAACACAACATAGGAATCAGAAAAGGACCCCTCAAGTAGCAAAAGTGTGCCCAGCCGACGACACACCGACCAGACACACATTTTGCTACTTAACCCGTATCGGTTCACTGGTTTGAGCACTCTCAGGTACGCAAGAGTGGCCCCTCTCCGAAGAGAGGGGCCACTCTAGTGTAGTAGCGGGGACAGGATTCGAACCTGCGACCTCTGGGTTATGAGCCCAGCGAGCTACCGAGCTGCTCCACCCCGCGCCGGGTGACTTTTATTTTCACCTGATGCCTTGTTGGCAACGACCATCACTATACGGATGACTCCCCCAGGCGCCAAATCCCCTGGTGATCAGATCTCTCACCAGGGGATTACGGCCGCATCAGGGAGTTTATGCGCGGAGTCAGTCCTGAAGTCGCTGGTAGTCTTCTACAGCCCGGTCGAGAGCGTCGAGGGCGCGTCCGTATTCCTCGAAGGAACCGTCGCGGGCGTCCTCCAAGTTCCGCAGCGCCGTGTTGATGTTCTCCAGCGCCTCATCCCGGTTCGCTGCCCCATCGATCGGCGACTGGCCATCAGTCGTTGCGCCGTCAGAGCCGCTCGCCTCCTCGCTCTCTTCGTTTTGCTCCGGCGATGTCGGAGATGCCATATCAGCCTCCGTACGGGTATCCGGAGCATCCTCGTCCACCACCTCAATGTCCTGGGCTGCGGCAGGGTTGATGCCCACTTGGCTCAGCGCCTGGGAGATCGTCGGCGCATAGCCAACTTGACCGCGGTAGAACACGAGCACGCGCAGCAGCTTCGGGAACGCCGATTCCTGGCCCTTGCGCTGCGAGTAAATCGGCTCGACGTAGAGGATCTCACCGCCGCCAACCGGCAGCGTCAGCAAGTTACCGTTTCGTAGATCGTTTGTGCCCTCCCACAGCGTGCGGTCACGGGCAACCTGATCAGAGGACATCAAAGCATCCTGTGCCTGCTTCGGACCCTGGGTTTGCGTGTTGGTCGGAAGCACACGTACGTGGATTTTGCCGTAGTTCTCGGGATCCGAAGACACAGACATGTGAGCTGACAGGAACTCGCGGTTGAGTCCGCGGAACGGCGTAATCAGCTGGAAGCTCGGGTCCCCGGTCTCGGGGTCGGAGGCAACCACGTAGTACGGCGGCTGGTAGAGCTGTTTACGGTCCTCCGGCGCGGTCGGGTCATTTGGCACGGACCAGAAGGCATCGTTGTTGAAGAACACCCCGGGGTCGTCAACGTGGTAGCGCGCAAGCAGTTCGCGCTGCACCTTGAAGAGGTCCTCCGGATAACGAAGGTGGTCTCGCAGCTGGTCGGAAATGTCGCTTCCCGGCTTCACCGTGTCCGGGAACACGCCCATCCATGCCTTGAGAACCGGGTCCGACTCATCAAAAGCGTAAAGCTCCACCGAGCCGTCGTAGGCATCGACGGTCGCCTTCACCGAGTTGCGGATGTAGCCCAGGTCGTCGGTAATCAGACGCTGGGTTGTGCCGTCAGGGTTCAGGGCATCCTGGGTGGTTTCGGACAACCGTGAACGAGTCGAGTACGGCAGACGCGACAGCGTGGTGTAGCCGTCAACGATCCATTTCACCCGCCCATCGATCACAGCCGGGTAGGTCTTGGAATCCGTAGTCAGCCACGGCGCGACCCGCTCCACGCGCTCGCGCGGATCGCGGTCGTAGAGAATCTTCGATTCCCCGCCGACCCGGTCCGAGAGCACGAGGTTGAGCTCTTGGTACTTCACCGCGTAGGCCAACCGGTTCGCCCAGTTGCCAATGTTGACGCCGCCCTGACCCGTGTAGGTGTACGTGCTTGTGTCTGTGTCGTACTCGACCGCCCCCTGGCCGTTGTCTCCAACGATGGCGTAATCAAGTCCGTCACTCGCCGAGGCGATCACCGGCCCGTAGTAGATCCGCGGCTCGTCAACGCGGATGCCCAGCTCTTCAGCTTGGTCATTTTCGCGAGCAATGGCGTTGGATTGCAGATCGGAAACTGTGAAGATCGGTAGACCACCGCGGGTAGATCCGGCGTCCTGCGCTGCCTCGTCGACGGTGTTGGCTTGCGCCGCGATGAAACCGTTGCCGTGCGTGTACACGGTGTGGCGGTTGATCCAGTCACGCTGGTTCTCGCTCAAGGAGTTCGGGTTGAGCTCGCGGGCAGCGACGACGAAGTCGCGCATCTCCCCATCAACCTCGTAGCGATCCATCGCCAGGGTGTTCGGGAAGCCGTAGAAGTTACGCAGCTGCTGGTTTTGGGTGAAGGTCGGCGAAATGACATCGGGGTCCAACAGACGAATATTCGAGATCGTGGCCGCGTCATCCGCCACTGTGGAGTTGGAGACATTGCCTTGGCCCCAGTTGTCCTCGTATGTCACCGTCGCATCCGTAAGCCCGTAGGCGTACCGGGTGGCCTCGATATTGCGGCCGATGTACTCGTATTCCTTCGCCTGACGGTTCGGCTTCACCGAGAACTGCTCCAGCAGCGCGGGCCACACGTTGCCCACCACCAGAGAAGAAACCAGCATGAGCACGGTTGCGAGCACCGGAACCCGGAAATCCTTGTACACCACCGACACAAAGAACGCGGCAGCCACAAGCACGGCAATGATGGTCAGGATGATCTTCGCCGGCAGCATCGCATTGATCCCGGTGTAGGAGGCACCGGTGAAGATATCGTTGCGGGCGTAAAGCAGGTGGTATCGCTCAATCCAGTAGCTCGCCGCCTTGACCAGCATCCACAGCCCCGCGGTGACCGCAAGCTGTACACGAGCAGACTGCGAAATGTGACCGCGTGCGCCGGTGACGTTGTTACCCACCCGAATGCCGCCAAGCAGGTAGTGGCCGAACAGCGCAATGAGGAATGCTGCAACCAGCAGGACAGACAGCATATCCACGACCGTCGAGACCGCAGGCAGCGTGAAAGCGAAGAAACCAAGGTCCCGGTGGAACTGCGGATCAGTCACGCCGAACTCGCCGCCGTTGAGCCAGAGGAGGAACGTGCGCCAACTACGCTGCCCCGCAAGACCGGAGAACAAGGCTACGACGACAGGTGCCCAGACCAGCAGAGAACGGATGCTCTGCTCCACACTTGCTCGGTGCTGGGCGCCGGGCGAGAACGGATCCATCGACTCAACCTTTGGCCGTCCGCGCCACGCCAACCATGCCGCAACGTACGCAATCGCCCCGCCGATTGCGGCGAACAGCACGAACAGAACCACCCGGCTCAGGATGACGGTGTTGAATACTCCGCGGTAGTCGAGCTCGCCAAACCACAGGAAGTCTGTGTAAAGACCGACAATCAGGGGCAGTAGGAACAACACCGCGGCGATGATGCCGATGGTTGCCCACAACCCAGCATTCGGTTTCTTCGCGTTTGGCCTTGGCTTATTCACGCGGGTAGCCAATCCTTCTCCTTATATATGTGCGAGCGCGTACTAGGCTTCTAGCTTAAATTGTCCAACGACCCAGACGTAAGAAGGGTTCCCGTGCTGCACCAACAGGCATTGAACAAGGCGATGATGGAGGCGGTCGAGTTCGTCCATGCCGAGGGGTGGGACCAGCCTCCGACATTGTTCGGGCTCGTCCCCACAGAGCTCCTCGTTGATCAGTTGGGGGAGCTCGATTTGCTTGACGACGGTGGCGCCTCCAGCCCCCTGACGCTTGTGGTGCAAGACTTGCCGGAATCCATCGATGCTGGGTCGGATGAACTAGCGGACTACGTGGCGCGGGTCGCCTGGCCGCAGACGGTAGAGGGCGTAATTCTGGCGCAGGAGATTATCTTCCGCGACACTGCCGAAGACGTCGACTCCTCCCCGCGTCCAGCCCGGCTCTTCTCAGGCGTGTTGCGCGACGACGACATCGAGCAGACGCTGCTGCAGATCCGCCCTACCGAGGACGAGCTTGAAGAGCGCGGTCTCTTCGCCCAGGACGACATTGAATTGCGGGGCGGGCCCGGTGTCGCGCCGGTGGTGATTGCGGCATTGCGCCATAGTCTTGCCCAAGACCCAGATGAACTGCTTTAAAATAATGGCTGTTTGGTAATCGATTCCAAGGAGCTCTCGGTGGCCCGTATTTCCCGCGCCGTTACCGCTGCGGCAACTATTGCGCTCGCAGCCAGCCTCACTGCATGTGGCGACAACGCGACCGAGCAGACCGAGACCGCGACTCCGACGCCGGAGGCGACAGCGACGTCAGTTGATTCTTCGTCGGCGGAGGTGACGGAAGCAACCGAAACAGTGTCGGATGAGTCGGAGGCGTCGTCCGAGCCGTCGATAAGCAAAAGCTCTTCTGCTGCCCGGACCACTGTGGCTGAGGAGCGCAAGCTTGTGGCCGAGGTTGCTGAGCGCTTCTCGACGCTGGCCCCGGCGGCGCTGTTCAGCCAGTTTGAATCTTGCAGCGCTACCGGGATGGCGGGGTCTTTCGACTGCTCCGGTTCGGAGATTGGGCAGTTCCAGTTCTTTGACTCGGAAGCAAAGGCGGCGTCAACGACCCAGCTGCTGACGGAGCTGCGATCCTCGCGCATCGTTGAGGACAAGGGCGACCGCGTTGTTGGGTGGTCAGTGCTGGGCACCTCTGCGATTATCACCGTGGTCGACAACACCAAGGGCCAGGTCATGCAACAGCTGATCTCAACCGACCAGGACGATCCGCGCCAGCGCATTTACGAGCTGGGCCTGGCCGATCAGGTCAATGAGGTGAAGACCCCGGGTGCGACGCCGCGCGCGGTTGAGACCTTGTCGGCGACGCCGTAGGCGCTACTTGCAGGTAGCGACTTCGCGCCCGGCGGCGTAATCATCCATCGCTTTGACTGCTTCATCGAGGTTGGCAACAGCGGCGACGACCATGTCCCCGGTCTCGACACCAGCGGCTTCCGCACAGTTTCCCTCGGGCGCGAGGAAGAGCTCCATCCCGGTATCACGGGCGCCAGTGATCTTGTGGGAAATGCCGCCGATGGGGCCGACTTCCCCAGCCTCGTTGATGGTGCCTGTTCCCGCGACGGTTTTGCCGCCGGTGAGCTCGCCCGGGGAAAGTTTGTCAATCACCGCGAGTGCGAAAATCATGCCGGCACTCGGGCCGCCCACGTCTTGCAAGTTGTAGGTGACATCGACGCCGTCGGCCGGCTCAGAGGACATGAGGATTCCGAGCAACGCCACATTTTCATCCCGCTCATCTTTGCCTAGGGCAATCCGCTCTTGACGTTCCGCTCCCCCACGCAGCGCGGTGATCTCGACCTCGTCGCCTGGGTGTTTAGCCCGCACGATGTCCTGCACGTCACTTGGCTTAGTGATCTCGGTGCCATCGACCGCGACTAGCGCATCGCCGGGTTCGAGATGGCCCGAGGCTGCGGCACCGTCCACGACGTCATGGACCACGACCCTGGTCGGGCGGCCGAGGTAGTGCATGGCGGCAACGGTTGCGGACGCCTCCGAGGCGACGAACGCCTGCTGATTGAACTCCTGGACTTCCTCGCGGCTCATATCCCGAGGCATGATCTGCTCCACCGGCACGAACCTGTCATCCGTGGTAATCCACCGGCCGATCGCCTGCGGAAGGGTCATGTTGGTACGCACCGAGACCGTGGTCATGTTCAGTGCTCCGGACGTGGCGTCGAGGTCGGCGCCGTCGATACGCACCACCGGCTCGCCCGAGACCTCGCTGAGCGTGTCAAACAAAGGGCCAGGCCCCTGCGCAGCATAGGGCACCGCCAACGAAATGTCGGTGCCGGGGATGTGGTCGAACGTGAGAACGCCAGCCAAAAGCGCAACCGGAATCGCACCCCAGACCACAGTGGACCAGCGCTTTGTACGCACCCGGTCTTCCTCGTTGCCGTCCTCGATGTCGTCCTCGATTTCACGCCCAGCAGCTTTCACGCTGAGCAAGCTTAGACCAGCAACCCCACCCTCCCCGAACAGCCGAGCTACAAATGCCGAGAGCGAACACGGCGAAATGCCACCTTGCAGACGGTGCTTTTCGCACCTGAGCGTCTGTAGTGTGGCCTGTATGAGCAACGGATTCGGATTCTCCTTCCCTAACGACGACCGGGATGACAACGACGATCGTCGCGGCGATGACGGCCGAGGCGACGGCAACGAACGCGGCAACCACGGCGATTCCAACAACCCGTTTGCCGCGTTCGGCTTTGGCGGTTTCGGCGGCCAGCAGAACTTCCGCTTTGAAGCCGGAGAAGGTGGCCTGGGTGACATATTGAACCAGTTCGGCCAAATGCTTTCCGGTGTCGGGTCTTCGATGAATTCTCAAGGCAGCGAGGATGCCGTCAACTTCGACATGGCGCTGCGGGTGGCGCGCCAGCGCGTGGGCAACCCGCGCGAAATCTCCAGCAGCGACGCGAAAGCTGTTGAGGAGTCGGTAAAGCTCGCAGATCTGTGGCTCAACGAGACCACCAGCCTGCCGGCCTCCGGCGCGACCGCCCAGGCATGGAACCCAAGCGATTGGCTCACCCAGACCATGCCCATGTGGAAGCGGTTGGTGAATCCGGTGGCTGACCAGATGAACCGCGCGCAGATGGACACGATGCCGGCGGAAGCACGAGAGATGCTCGGGCCGATGGCATCGATGATGCGGCAGATGAACTCGATGCAGTTCGGTATGAAGCTCGGCCACGCGCTCGGCGATCTTGCCCAGCAGGCGCTGACCGGCACTGATTTCGGCCTGCCCGTAGCGCCGCACGGCGTTACCGCTCTCCTGCCGGGCAATGTGTCGGAGATCGCCAACGGTCTCGAGGTGCCGGGCCAGGAAGTCATTGTCTACATCGCAGCTCGCGAAGCGGCGCGTCAGCGCCTGTTCCAGCACGTGCCGTGGCTGGTCGAGCGGCTGGTTGCGGCGGTTGAGGAGTATGCGGCCGGGTTGCAGATTGATACCTCCCACATCGAGGAGCTCGCCCGCAACCTCAACCTTGAATCTGGGGACCCGCAGCAGATCCAGGAAGCATTGCAGTCACTACAGGGTGAAGATCTCTCCCCACGTGTGGGTTCTCGTAACGCGACCGCGACGGAGCGGCTTGAAACCCTCCTCGCGCTGGTGGAGGGCTGGGTAGATGTGGTGGTAGCCGATGCGCTCAACGAACGCATCCCGTCCGCCGACCAGCTCGCCGAGGCGTGGGCGCGCCGTCGCGCTACCGGCGGTTCCGCCGAGCAGGCGTTTGCCAACGTGGTGGGCATCGAGCTGTCTGCACCGCGCGTGCGCGAAGCAGCGAACCTATGGCGCCGCGCCGAGAACGCCGTGGGCATTGAGCGCCGCGATCAGGTGTGGGATCACCCCGACTTCTTGCCTACCGCTGAGCACTTGGCCAACCCTGCCGCGTTCATTGACACCCTGCTCGATGACGCACCGGACACCGATTTCGACGCGGAGTTTGCCAAGCTCGAAGAAGAAATTCGCAACAACCCCGAGGTCAAGCGTGAAAACGGCGATGGCAAGGACGACGGGCGCGACGACGGCACCGAACTTTAGCCGCTGAATCTCTGGCCGCTGGTCTGCTCGCTACCGAAGCGCTGATACGCCTCAAGGTAGCCCTTCGCCCGTTCAGCTCGCGGAGCCCGGTCCGCCCACCGCCAGAATTCGCCGCTATGCCCCGGGATGAACGTGTGCACCAGTTCGTGCACGATTACCGCGTCGAGGACGTAATCAGGCACCTGCGCCAGCCGGTCGCTGATGCGAATGTCGCCGGTGCCGGTGGTACAGGACCCCCACCTGGTGTTTTGGTTACTCACCCAACGAATCGAGCGCCACTTCGCGTTGCCATCCAGCAAATTCGCATTCAGCGTCTCCGCGCGGGCAAGCAAATCTGCATCGGTGCGAGGCGTGGGGGATTTCTTCGCCAACTTCGCCAGCATCTCTTCTACGGCTGTGCGTTCCTGCGCCTTAGTCATGCGCGCCGGAATACGGATCTCCGCCACCCCGTTGACTATCCGCGCCTGCACGGTGCGCTTGCGCCTCGCGGAGCGAATAACGGTGTAGGGAATTTCGGTGCCGGGCATCGGCCAAGATTGTAAGCTGAATGCAGACACTTCGGGGGGTGGTCTCATTGGCGCGCAGTTTCAAAAGCGCCACACCGGTGCGCCTTGCGCCGGGAGTGAGCGTGTTCGTGCGAGCTCCGCACACGCTGCAGTTCGGACTGGATGCGACACGCACCGGCATCATCGAAACCCCTTACGCCACGGAGCTTGCTCAGCTTATCGACGGCACCTTTGAGCCCATATCCCTTCACCATCTGACCAGGTCATTGCAAAGCCGCATCCGCGCCGCCTCGGGCACGGCCGAAAGCCTCATCGCCGATCTACTCTCCTACCGAATTTTCGTGCCGGTGATCGATCTCCCGGTCTTGGTGATTGGCAAGTCGCCGCTGGCCGCAGAATTGAAGTCCCAATTGGCTTCCAGTGGCATCCAAGTTCGCGTGCCCTTGACACCCGAGACTGAGCCCGACTTTGTTGTCGCCTCGGACCAGTCCGCGCCATTAGTATTGGTCGACCAGCTTCCGCACGCCACGCAGTTTGCGCAACTGGTGAAATACCGCACCGGACCCACGGTTGCGGTGTCACTCTTCGACTCGCGCGTCCTCATCGGGCCGCTGCGAACTAGCGCCACCGACCCGTGCCAAGCGTGCGTGCAGCAGCACCTGCGAGACCAGGACGCTGGCTGGGACACGGCGGCCACGCACGTGCCGCAGGGACCGCGCTCCCCCGACCCGGTGTTGGTGCGCGCTGGAGGTGCTGCTGCGGCGGTGTTCATCCGCCGGGTTGCCGGTGTGCCAGACCCGCCGGGGGTGTCCGCGCCGCACCCGGTGCCCGGCGAGTTCCATGTCGCGGACCCATTCGGACCCGTACCGCTGGCCGTGCATCAACTGCAACGGCACCCCGATTGTCCAGTGTGTTTCTAGTTGTCTTCGCGGTAGTCGTCGAGCACCCGCAACACGTCGGCCCCATAGTTTTCCACCTTGACGGGACCGACGCCGGAAACGTCGAGAAGCGATGGCTCATCGGCGGGCATGGCCTCCGCGATGGCGAGCAGCGTCGCATCCGAGAACACGAGATACGCGGGCTGGCCTGCGGCGCGGGAAACCTCGAGGCGCCAGCGCTTCAGTGCCCCGAACGCCGCTTCGTCGTAATCCGGTTCGCAGTCCGCATGGCGGCCCAGCGTCTTCTCCGCCGGAGTGTCGAGCGGGTTCCCGCAAACTCGGCATCGCCGGTTGCGCTTCAGGCGCTGCGGGGTGTTCTCCACCTCGAGTTCCGGGACCAGTCCATCGAGGAACCGGGAACGCGAGCGAGACTTGTGGCCGCCCTCTTGACGCGCCAACGACCATGACAGTTGCAAATGTGTGCGGGCTCGAGTGATGCCGACGTAGAACAAGCGGCGCTCTTCTTCGACCTGGTCTTCGCCGGCTTTGATCGCGTGCGAGATGGGCAGGGTGTTTTCCACCAGCCCGACAAGAAACACCGCGTCCCACTCGAGGCCTTTCGCTGCATGCAAGCTCGCCAGCGTCACCCCGTCGACTGCCGGAGGCTGCTTCGCCTCCGCACGCTGCCGCAGCGAGACCAGTACCTGCGGCAAATGCGCGGCCTCCTGCGACTGCACGATGTCTTCGATGAGATCAACGAGCGCACGCAGTGCTTGCCACCGCTCACGAGCCTGGGCACCCTCCGGCTCCGTGGGCGTCAATCCGATCGTGGCGAAAGCGGCCCGGGCGACTGCTACCGGATCGTCAGGCAGGTCGGTGCGGTTCGCTGCCGCAGTCAGCTGGCGAAGCGCCTCTTTGATCTCCCCGCGCTGGAAGAAGCCCTCGCCACCGCGGACTTGGTACAAGATGCCCGCGTCGGCGAGCGCAGCTTCGAACGCCGCGGATTGGGCGTTGATGCGATACAGCACGGCGATCTCCCGCGCCGGCACGCCGTCGTCAAGCAATCTGCGAATTGCGGTGGCAACTTCGCGCGCCTCGGTCGGTTCGTCATCGTATGCATGAAACGTCGGCTGCGGGCCGGGCTCACGCATACCGATGAGCTCGAGTTTCGGCCCGACAGTATTCCCCTGCGCCTTCCCAATCACTGTGTTCGCAAGCTCAGTGACCTGCGGCGTCGAACGGTAGTCGCGCTGCAATTTCACCACCGTGGCGTGCGCGTAGGTGCGCGAGAAGTTGAGCAGGTACTCCGGGGTCGCCCCGGTGAACGAGTAGATGGTCTGGTTCACGTCGCCGACCACAGTCAGATCATCGCGGTCCCCAAGCCAACCTTCCAGGACCCGCTGCTGCAACGGAGTGACATCCTGGTACTCATCCACCACGAACGACTGGTACTGCGAGCGGAACTCCTCCGCCACTGCGGGCGCGTTCTCGAGCGCGGCGGCGACATGGAGCAACAGATCGTCGAAGTCGAGCAGCATGCCCTCGGGGCTGCGCTTGCCTTCTTCATACAACCGGTAAACCTGGGCGACTTTCGACGGGTCGGTGGGAGGCGTATGCCCGCTACCCGCAATACGCTGGACATAGTCGTCGTGGCCGATCACGTTCGCCTTCGCCCACTCGATTTCCCCGAGGAGGTCGCGCACCATGTCCTTGCCGGAATCTACTCCCGCGGCGCGTGCAGCGCGGCCAACTAGAGGAAACTTGTTGTCCAGCATGCGCCACGGCAAGTCGCCTGCGATCTGCGGCCAGAAATAGGCCAGCTGGCGGCGCGCAGCCGCGTGGAATGTCCTCGCCTGCACACCGCCGATGCCCATGACGCGCAAGCGGTCACGCATCTCGCCGGCCGCGCGCTGCGTGAACGTCACCGCGAGCACTTTGTTCGGCGCCACCATGCCCTGGTCGATCAGGTTCGCGATGCGGTACGTGATCGTCCTGGTTTTACCGGTGCCCGCACCCGCCAGAATGCACACCGGTCCGCGGGGGGCGGTCGCTGCAACCAGCTGGTCTTGGTCGAGCACGCTCAGATCAATGGCCACAGTTGCCACCTTCGAACTCACCGCTGAACTCACCGCTGAACTCACCGCGCGCCCACCGTTCGATGAGGCTGCGTGCAATGCTGCCCTTTGGTGCCAAGGAGATTTGTGGCAGCTCATCCCGGCTTGCCCAGATGACGGAACTGAGCTCACCGTCCAGCTCACCACGCGGCTCCCGATCGTCGGTTCGCGCACTGAACCCCAGCATGAGCGAGCTGCTGAGCGACCACGGCTGGGACCCGACATACGTGACGTCGTAAATCGCGCGCCCGGTTTCCTCCCACACCTCACGCTCGAATGCACGCTCGATGGTTTCGCCGACTTCGACGTAGCCAGCGATGCAGGTGTGGTAGCCGGGACGGCGGGCATTTTCACCGAGCAGGATCTCGGTGCCATCAGCGTTTTGCACCACTCCGATAACGCATGGGTCGATCCGGGGGAACACCATCCCTCCCGCCTCGCTGCGGGCCACAGCACCTGAGACATCCCAGGTCAGCGGAGAGCCGTCCGTGGGGTCGAAGCGCAGCGTCTCTTGGGCGCGCAGCAATGCGACAGCATGGGCGACGAGGGGATGGTCGGCGTGGGAACGCGCATCCCCCACGTCTGCACTCAGCTCTGAGGCGAGCGCGTCAGTCAACCGCGCTGCTGTCACGCCGCCCGGGAGCTCGGCGGTGGTGGAAATGGCGTGCAAGGGGGCGTCGACAAGCAATGGCTCCTTATCGGGCCCGAGTGGGAAAGAATTGTGCGAATCGATGAGTAAAAACATGCTATTCCGCGTGCTTGGAGGCATCGTGGGCATCGGTGGGTTTGGTCAAGCGGACATAGAGCAGGCGATCGCCCGGCTCGACGGTCTCCGCCTCTGGTGAATCAATGCGATAAAGCTCACCGGAACGCACCACGCCCAGGACGATGTCAGCGAGATGGCGGGGGTTGGCGCCCACCTCGTCGTCTGCGATCGGCCGTTCCGCAACTGCAAAGCCCTCGTCCGGGCTCAGCAGGTCCTCCATCATCTCCACCACAGGCGGGGTCACCGTGGCCAGGCCAAGCAGGCGACCCGTCGTTTCGGCTGAGACCACAACGGAATCAGCGCCAGACTGCATGAGCAGGTGCTGGTTCTCGCTCTCGCGCACGCTGGCGACAATCATTGCGCTCGGCGCGATCTCGCGGACAGAGAGGGTGACTAGCACTGCCGTGTCATCGCTCGACGGCGCCACCACGACGGAACGCGCGCGGGTCACGCCGGCGATGCGCAGGATGTCGGACTTTGTTCCGTCACCGTGGACGGTCACCAGGCCGCGCTTCTCCGCCTGGGCGAGATTCACCGGGTCCGCATCGACCACCACGATAGAACCCGGGGCAGCGCCGCCGGCAAGGAGCGCATCAGTCGCTGAACGACCCTTAGTGCCGTAACCGATGACGATGGTGTGGTCGCGCACAGTTTGCCTCCACTGCTGAATCTCAAGCGTTTTGCGGGAATCCTCGGTGAGCACCGACAACGTAGTACCGACGAGGAGCATCAGGAACGCCACGCGGGCGGGAGTGATGAGGAAGATGTTCATCAACCGTGCGCCCTGGGTGACCGGGACGATATCACCGTAGCCGGTCGTGGAAAGCGACACCGCTGAGTAGTACAGCGCGTCGATGAACGTGAGCGGCTCCGAATACGCGCCGCGATCGAAGTACACCAGCCCTGCCACGGCAATGACGAGCAAAATCGCGTACCCGAAACGCCTGGCCATCAACACCCACGGGGTGGTATGGGCTGAACGCGGGATGGTGATGACATCCGTGAGCGTGTGCACCGGCACATCACCAAGTTCCGCGTCTGCGCGGAGCTGGCTGGCGAATCTGAATGGCCGCTTCACTTCCTGCCTTCCTGTTGCGTGCGTGGCGCAAGCATGTCGGCAAGATCTTGACCTGCCGGTAGCTGATCAGGAGCGTAGTCTTCTCCGGTGCGGAGGTAGAAAAACACCGCGCGCACATCGCGTCCGTCGGCAGCAATGCGCCTCCACGCTTCACGGTAGACGGCGAGCTGCAGCTTCGCCGATTCCATCTCCGCTGTGCCTGGTTTTTGGCCGGTTTTCCAGTCCACGACTATCCACCCGGTTTCGTCCTCGAACACGGCGTCGATGCGACCGCGCACCATCGCGTTGCCCATTGCCAGCTCAAACGGGTGCTCAACGAACGCTGGTGTGCGCGATGCCCAGTGGCTCGCTTCGAACGATCGCTTGAGCTGTTCGAGGGTGGCGCGGTCCACCTCGGCTTCATCGTTGCCCGGAAGTTCGTCTTCGTCGATAAGCGGGCGCGCGCCATAGAACTCCTCCAACCACTGGTGGAACGCGGTGCCACGCTTGGCGTAAGCGTTCGGTTTGTACGGCACAGGGCGACGGGCGCGGCGAGCGAATTGGGCAGGATCGGCCCGCATGGCCACCACGTCAGACGCAGTGAGTTCGCCTGGAACTACCACCGCTACCTCAGGCGACAGAGACGCTGCATGCTCCTCAATCAGCGCTGTCGCGTCGCGTTCCCATAATCCGTAAAGCTCTCCTTCTACCAGCGGGGGGAGGGATGCGCGTGCTGCAGTGACAGTCTGAGCCGCGCGCTGGTCGTGGGGTTGCTGGTGCAGGTTAGGCCAGCGGCCTTCGCGCTCGCCGTCAGGGCGTTCGGCGCTGCCACCCTCGTCATCGCCTTCGGCATCTCCATCGGTGTGCCACTGGACGATATCCGCAGGCCTAACGAGCGATGCCAGCTTTTCAAAGTGTGTATACGGGCCCGTCTGCTTCGTCGAACCCGCCGCGTTGCTTGACGCGGTGACTATGAGTTTCCTCTCCGAGCGGGTGATGGCGACGTAAAACAGCCGCGCTGTCTCCTCTGCGAAGTCTCCGCGGACCGTCTTCAACCAGGCCTTGACCGCTTTTTCAAACTGTGGGCGGGTCTCTACCTCCCCAAATTCCGGGGTGAGCTCGGGGTCTCCAAAAGATTCGTCTTGCAGCCGCTTGACAATGCCCAGGAATGTCTCGGCGGTGTCGCTGTAGGTCCTGTCGTCCGCGTGCAGCACCGCAACGGTGTCCCACTCTAAGCCCTTCGCCTTGTGGGCGGTCATGATCTGCACCCGATCGTCTTTCACCGTGACGTTTCCGGGAGCGAGGCCGTCTTCATGGGTGCGGGCAAGCTCGAAGTAATCCAGCAGGCCGGTCAAGCTCGTTCCGGGATACTGGGCCACCTCGTGCAGCAGGCGGTCGAGGTGCGCGGCACGCGACGCGGTAGGGCGTGATAGGACCTCAGCGCGGATACCGAAGACGGAGATGATGTCTGCGAAGACGTCCGTGAGCTGCTTACCCAGGCTATTGGTGCGCAGCCAGCGCAGTTTCGCCGATAATTCACGCAGACGCTGGAGACCGGTCGCCGAGTACCGCTCGGGTTCTCCGAGGTCCGCCACGGCATCCGCCAGCCCCGCAGCGCGCTCGCCAGTTCCAACGATTTCTTCCGCCCGTTGAACGAGCTCGGCGAGTTGCGCTTCGAGATGGGCCTCCGGAGTCCGGGCAGCCTCGTCGAAATCACCGCGCTCCGCGTCGGCGCTGCGGGCTTGGCCGCGCCCGGCCAAATTCGTCGCCCGCACGGCGAGCGCCTGCAGGTCCGCCAACCCGAGCCCCACCGCAGGACCGCCGAGGATGCGAAGCGCTGCAGCCGAATCACCCGGACGGACCAGCATGGTCGCGATTGCGACGGTGTCGGCAACTTCCGGCACGTCGAGCAGGCCAGCGACGCCTACGATTTCGTACGGCACACCCCGCGCTTCAAGGGCTTCCGCGATTGCTGAGCTGTGCTTGTTTTTGCGCACCAGCACAGCGGCGGTAAACGGTTCGTCATCCTGCTTCGCCTGGGTGAACTGAGTTTCCAGCTCGCCGGCAACATAGGCGACCTCGTCGTCCTCGTGCTCGAAGAACCCCAGATGCACCGACCCAGCTCCCGCTCCTGGGCGCGGTTCAAGCTGGGCCACCGCGCGCTCGGCGCCGGTACCCAAAATCGCGTCGGAGACCGAGTTAGCCAGGTCGAGGATTTCCGGAGGATTGCGCCATGAGGTGGTGAGCTGCTTTTTTGGTGCGGGAGAACCATCGCTAGCCGGAAAATCTTCGACGAAAGCGGCGAGGTTAGCCGCGGTCGCACCACGCCAGCCGTAGATCGCCTGCATTGGATCGCCCACGGCGGTAACCGTCAGCTTTGGATCGGTGCCTTCCCCGAACAGGCTGCGCAGCAGCACGCGCTGTGCATGGGAGGTGTCTTGGTACTCGTCGAGCATGATCACCCGGAAGCGTTGACGCTGACGCTCCCCCACCGATGCGTGATCGCGGGCGAGCTTCGCTGCGACTGACATCTGCTCATTGAAGGTCACTAGACCGCGGCGGCGCAGCTCCGTATTGAGCGCCGCCGCCAACGGCAGGTATGCGGTGCGCTCCTCCTGCCTACTGCGCCACTTCAGCATGGTCTGCGAGTAGCCGCTCTCGGTGCGCTTCGACGGTTCCAAGGACTCCGTTTCCTTGAGAAATATCTCCGCACGCTCAATCACATCCTCGGCAGACGCGAGCTCGTTGCCCATGGACGTAATAAGCCCCAGCAGGTTCTCGACGACCGAGTTCACAGCTGGGTTGGTGCCGTTTTCAGAGATAAGGCTACCTCGGTAGTCCAACACTACTTCGGTGGCGATGGCGTGTAGCTCCGCCTCGGTAATCAATCGCGCGTCCGGTTCAACCGGCACCAGCAATCCATATTCGCGGATCAGGTCGCCGGCGTACGCGTCGTAGGTTGACACAGTCGGCGCGATCACGCGGAGGGAGCTCGTCAGCTCGCCTGACGGATCCAGTCGACGCACGAGCGCTTCGTCGCTAGCCAGCACCCCAAGTCTGTCTCTGATGCGCTTCCCCAGCTCCTGGGCTGCTTTGCGGGTAAACGTCAGCCCGAGAATCTCATCTGGACGGGCGTAACCGTTGGCAACGAGCCAAACTACACGCGCCGCCATCGTCTCGGTTTTTCCCGCGCCGGCGCCCGCCACAACCAGCAGCGGGCCAGGCGGCGCACCAATTACGTCTGCCTGTTGCGGGGTCGGTTGGTGGGCCTGGCCGAGCGCCCGCGACAGCGCTACCGGCCCGATTCCATGTTGCATGTCAGCCACGGTGAATCACCTCTCCCTCCGGTTGTACCGGGCAAAGGCTGCGCACCCGGCAGTAGTCACAGTGTTTTCCGGTGCGTGCGGTGAGTTCTGGACCCACCATCTCTTGTGGCAGCGAGCGAATTTCTTCGACAAATTCCGCAAGTTCCTCAGACGTTTTCCCGTCCTGTCCCCGCTCGGTCAGGCGTTTCTTTTCCGCGTTCGGGTACACCAGCACCGCGCTGCCTACTGTGAGCCCGGCATCCTTTGCAGTCCGCACCCCGTCGCCGCCAAGTTCTCCCCTGCTCATAGCGAGCTGATACGCCGCAAGCTGCACGTTCTCCTCAGCCTCGGCATGCGCGACGGGATTTGCGGAGGTCTTGAGATCAACAATGCGCAGCGCACCGTCGGAAGCACGCTCGAGCCTGTCCACCCGTCCGGAAATCCGCAACCCGCGTTCTACCTCGACGTTCACGTCAGCCTCAACCGCCACTTGCTCGTAGGCGGCGCGCGATTTCAGTAGCCATCCGTCAATGCGACGCAGCATCGCTTCAAAATCTGCCACGTCCCGATCCTTTTTCCACTCCGGACCGTCATGCGCTTCCCGTCTGGCACGAATCACCTCAGCGCTCGCCGCCTCTGGATCAACTCCGCGCCCTAGCGCCTCGAAGTACGCGTGCGCCATCGACCCGTAGAGCATCTCCATAGTTTCCTCGAGATCGACCATGCGCTCCAGCACAGCCCGCATCGGGCATTGCAGAAGGGACTCGATGCGCGAAGGTGACAGGGAGGATCGCAGCGGGAGTTTTTCGCTTGTCGACGCCTGCGTCAACCCCCACCACGAATCGGGATCTGCCCCTGCCACACCAGCTTCGGCAAGACGCGCAAGTTGGCGGGCCGCCTGCGTTCTCGTGGCTTCACTGGTGTCTGCGTCGCCGGCTGCGCGACGCAGCTCCGCAATCACATCGTCTCTGGCCAGCACTCGTACTAATGCAGCGCTGTGTGTCTCATCCGGAGTTTCGTTCATCTCCTCAGACGCGGTGCCGGCAGCACGCAGCTGTGTGGCTTCGATCCCATGCTCGGCGCAGAACGCTTCAATGAAGCGCGAAGGCTGAACCACTTCCTCGCTGTACGGATCATCTACCGCTGTGACCAGCAGGTGGTCCGTGGCGCGGGTGGTGGCGACATGGAAAAGACGCTGCTCTTCCAAGAGCCGTTCCGCAACGCGAGGCACAGGTACTGCTGGATCAACGTCCGAATCAATGAGATCGATGAGGTCTTCTTGCCGGAAGATGGTGCCGGTTTCTCCGAGGCTCGGCCAGGTAAGCTCCTGTACTCCAGCCACGACGACGCGCTCGAATTCACGCCCGGCCACACCGTGCGCAGTGAGGAGGGAGACGGCATCCAGAGTCGCGGTACGCCGGTCGCGTACACCGGTTGGCAGCTCTTGCTCTGTGATGTACTGCGAGAACAACTCGATGCTGGCCGTGGGGCGCCGCTCAGTGAAATCGCCAGCTGCATCGAACAGCGCCATCGCTGCGTCAAGATCGCGGTCTGCTTGTGAGCCGGTAGCGCCGCCGCGAAGCGCGGCGGCGAGCAGCCGATCAGACAGTCCGGTCGCGGCCCACACCGCCCACAGCACCTCCTCCACGCTGCCGTCGGCAGCGTGCGCTTGCCGCCCCTGGTCAAGCACCCCGCGCACGTGGGTGAGTAACTGCATTTCGCGCTCGGTCAGCAGCGTGTCAAAGTCCGGCAACGGTGCAGTTGAGGTGAGTAGTTGGTGCAGTGTTTCCTCTGCGCGCAACTCGGGCTTCCACCTGCGTAAGCCGCGGAGCAAGCGACGCAGCGTCACCGGATCTGTAGCTCCCACCGGCCCGAGGAGGAGTTCGCGCCACTCAGAGACCGTGAGCTCTTGGGTGAGCGCCTTGAGGGCTAAGAGCAGGGCGACGACCACACGTTGTTCGGCCAAGACAACGTCCGTCGGGTCCAAAGCAACGGGAACGCCCGCATGCAGCAAAGCGCGACGCAGCGGCTCGATCAGTGGCGTGGAACGCACGACCACCGCCATGTCGCGGTAATCAACACCGCTTTCGAAGTGCGCTCGGCGCAGCGAATCGACGACCGCAGCGTGGTGTGTCTGTTCATCTGGGGCCACAGCAACTACGCGCGTTGGGTTGCGACGGCTTGCGCCTAGATGCCGGACGTTGTGCAGCAAACCGCCGAGGTCGGCGAAGAACTTCGGAGACGCCCCGCGAAACCGGAAGATAGATTGGTCTAGGTCCCCGCCAACCACGCCAAGTGAGGCGCGCTGCAGCAATCGCGAAACGAGTTCTGCAGAGGCAGGAGCGAGGCTTTGCGCGTCGTCGACAAGCACGATGCCCCATGATTGGATGAGCTCCTCTTCAAGTACCTTGGTCACGAGCTCTGCTGCCGAGAAGCGCAATGCCCCAGTGAGCGCCATGACCTGCTGGTACTCGCGCAAAAAGTCGCCGGCCGCCGACCAGATCGGAAGCTGGTGCACCTCGCCGAGCCGGTTGAGATCTTTCGGGCCGAGACCGCGCTCGATGGCGCGCAGGAGGAAATCGCGCAACTGGCGGGCGAACCCGACGAGCGGCAGTGCTGGGCGCAATTCCTCGGGCCAGGTGCCGCCACCGTCTTCAGCGTGTCCGAGAAGGAGCTGACGGATCACCGCATCTTGCTCTGCTCCGGAGATCAGCCGGATTTCTCGCTCCGTGCGTTGGCGCAAAAGCGCAAAGGCTAGCGAGTGCACAGAGCGCACAATCGGCTCTTGTGTGGTGAAACCGGTGGCGGCGAGCCGCTCCGACAGCTCTGAACGCATACGCGCACCGGATTCCTTCGAAGAGGTCAACAACACAATTCCCTCGCGCGACGCTCGCTGCGGGTCAGCGGTGATGGCATTGACAGCGGTGTCGATGAGGAAGCTTGACACACCTGCGCCTGCTTCTCCGGTGACCTTCCACAGTCCCTGGGTTGGAAGGTCGTGCGACCACTGGCGATCAGTGAGCTGGCGCTCGCGCGCGACCAGAAACGCCTGAGGTGTGACCGCTGGCGGAAGCGCCGGAATGTGGGGAGCACTCATGGGAGTAATCGTTGCACGTCAGTCCGACAAGAGTTGGGCAACCCGGACAAAATCGGAACGCACGTTCGAATCATCTAGGAGCTGCGAGGCTTCTCGGTAGTCGAATGCTTTGCGTGCCAATGCCCGCAGATTGGGTACCAATTCCCAACGCTGCAGCACCTTCGCGTCGATGGCGTCCGCAAGAAGCCCGTCCACAATGACCAGTGCGGCAGTGAAGCCCTTCGGACGCAAATCCAGCGAGGGAACGAGTGCGCTCAGCATTGGCGGGTTAGTCCCGTCGAACAAGCAGCACGAGAGAAAATCGAGGTGAGCAACTACCCGGTCACCGGTAATCCGCTCCCCCGCCCAGACCGTGCGATCAGCCGTCGCCCAAGGGTTGGGGCGAGACGGCGCAGAAGGCGCCTCGATGCCGTCGAGAAGCTCATCGAAAACGAGCGCCGCCGCAATCGCTTCATCAATCCTCGCTGCGGGAGCTCCCTCGCCGAACTCATTCGCTGCGAACCCACCCACAACCAGCCGGCCGTCGGTCGCCCGCACGGGTCGGCTAACCCGGAGACTGGCGGACTGCCCCGCAATCCTCTCGCGAACTTTGCCCGACCAAGCGGCGGTTTCCGCCGCCGGAGACACCACCACTCGCCGGAACCGCAACCCGTAATCCCACGGCGCTCCAACCGCTACCCCCTTGCCCTCAAGCTGGAACGCCGCAAGCACATGCTGCGGGATCTCCAGGCGCTTGGAATGCATACCCACAGGCTAGAGCACCGCCGGCCGCGGATACGGCCATGGGTTGGAGCGGCAAGTATAAGAGTTCTCGGGGTACACTTCAGAGGGATTAAGCGCCCGCAATTGTGCGTTATTCAAACTCAGCGTCTGCTGCATCATGATCGGCGCAAGGTCCCCTTCAGAAGGGCAGGGGACGTGCTCTGCAAACCCGACGGCGTGACCGACCTCGTGATTAATCACGTATTGACGGTAGCGCCCCAGGTCACCGTCAAACGGCGCGGCACCGCGAACCCAACGCGACTCATTGATCACCACCGAGTCATCGCCGGTAATCGTCGTGCGGCAGCTGGTTTCCAGCCCTAAGTCACCGCCGCAGAGCTCGCGCGTGGTGGCAACCGAGGTGAGGCGAATTCGCAGTGAGGGCTCCTCGTTGCTGGAGACGTGCTCAAAGCGGAAGCGTGGGTCGTTTGTCCATCCGCGCGGATCCATCAGGGTTGCATCCACCATCGATGCGAACGCCTCGTCGCCGCCGTAAGGCGCGGTGTCGACGCCGTTTTCAATTTCGACGACGTAGCGAACCACAATCTCTTCACCGTCACCCGACTGTGCGCCCGAAGCGCCAACCTCGTAGAAGGTGCCGTCGCCGGACTCGGTGTACGCCCCGCCCGGGGGAAGCTCGTTGATGTCCTGCTCGCCCTCGGGCATCTCTGCTGGCTCGAGCGGCTGATCTTTCTCCTCGTCACCGGCTTGATCCCCTGGCTGGGCCAACGGGTCTTGGGAGGACGCAGTCGAAGTTGACGCAGCGCTCACGACCTGATCCTGCGGGTTTTGGAACATGTTGACCACCACGAACACGGTTATCACCGCCAAAACGGGGATGGCGTATGCCCGCCAACCGTACTCGCGAGCAAACACCACCAGGCGTCCATCTCCGTCGCTTCCCCTGTGAGAGGCAGATGGTTCGGGACCCCGCTGGGGTTGAGTGCTCCACCCGTCGACCACGTCCCGGCCGTCGCCGAGGTCTCGCGGAGCGTGACCGCCGTAATCGGCCCGGTCGTCTCTATCGGGGTAGTGCCTGGTGGTCATAGCAGTAATTTAACGCATGAATCCCACGGAATGCGCTGCCACAGAGCCCTGCTCGACATAAACCACGCGGTCAGTGCGGATCAGGTACTGGCGCCCCTTGTCATCTTCGAGCTTGAACGTCGGGGAGGAAGCGTCGATCGCCTGCTGCACGACCCCGATCACGCCCTCTTGCCCTTCGGGAAGACGGACGACAAGCTCGCGGGGAATGTCTGCAAGACCAATCTTGATATCCATGGTTGTGAAATCACTATCCTTCGGTTCTGTCTTGGGCATGCCTGCAATCCCAGGCACCGCGACCCATTCTAACTACCGGCCACCCACGCTCAGCACCTGCAGCTGGCCCCGCAGCCGGAGGCTAAGATATGCGTGTGCCAAAGAACCTGCCGAAGTTTGCAACAGGTGGCCGCTCCCGCACCGCAGGGCAGCAGTCCCCGACCTTTGCGGACCTCGGCGTTGCCGCCGAATTGATCGCCGGGCTTGCAGACCTGGGAATCACCACGTCGTTTTCTATCCAGGAACTCGCGATCCCTCTCGCGCTAAATGGGCGCGACTTGATTGGGCAAGCCAGAACCGGCATGGGAAAAACATACGCGTTCGGTGTCCCTCTGCTGGATCGGGTGTTTGATGACGCAGATATTGCAGAGCTTGACGGCACCCCGCGCGCGCTCGTCATAGTCCCCACCCGTGAACTTGCAGTACAGGTCGGGGACGATCTGGAACGAGCGGCAAAGTACACGCCGGTGCGTGTCTCGACCATCTACGGCGGGCGCCCGTACGAAGAACAGATCGCGGCGTTGCAAGACGGTGTGGATGTCGTCGTCGGAACCCCGGGGCGCCTCATTGATCTGTACGAGCGCGGGGAGCTCAAGTTGTCTGGCGCGGCCATCCTCGTCCTGGATGAGGCGGACGAGATGCTGGACATGGGTTTCTTGCCGGACATTGAAAAGATTTGGGGAGCGTTGCCGGCTTCGCTGCAGACCATGTTGTTTTCGGCGACAATGCCTGGTCCGATTCTCACGCTCGCCCGTTCGAAGATGCATACTCCGGTGCACATTCGCGCTGAGGCGGCTGATGCACCGACCACGCACGTCACCACCCGGCAAGTGGTGTTTAAATCCCACCGGATGGATAAACCGGAAGTGGTGGCACGCATCCTGCAGGCGCCCGAACGTGGCCGCACCATCATCTTCTCGCGCACCAAACGCACCGCGGCCGAGGTAGCAGAAGATCTTGCCAAGCGCGGGTTCGCCGTCGGTGCCGTCCACGGCGACCTGGGGCAGAACGCCCGCGAGCAGGCGCTTGAAGCGTTCCGCAACGCCGAGGTAGACATCCTCGTTGCCACCGACGTCGCAGCTCGCGGCATTGACGTCGAAGATGTCACCCACGTGATCAACTACCAAACGCCGGACGACCCGATGACGTATGTGCACCGCATCGGCCGCACAGGACGCGCGGGACATAGCGGCACCGCGATCACGCTTGTCGGTTACGACGAAGTGCACAAGTGGGATCTGATCAACCAGGAGCTCGGCCTCGAACAACCTGAGCCGCCGGAATGGTTCTCCACCTCACCTGAGTTCGCGGAAGCACTCGACATTCCGGACTCCGCGTCTGCGACTGTGGGTCCGGCGCGTAAAGTGCTCGGGGCACGCCCACCGCGCTCGAAGGGAGGGCGAAACGGCCGCTCCCACGGTGGCCGGCGCCCGAACCAAAGAGCCGATCAAGGAGGCACACACCGGTGACTCGCCCATTGCGCCGCACCCGGGGCGACGTGATCGCCACCGCTGTCATTGCAGCCGTGGCGGTACTGCTGTTGATGATCGCGTACTTCACCGCGCCGATCCGCGCCTCACAGCTGAACCCAGCTGCGGAGGAATTGGACAATGCCGGGCGCCTTGCGGTGGTGCCGGAATCGCTCTCGGAGAGCTTTCGCCTCCCTGACACTGCTCCAGGTGTCCAGCCCGTCGTGGTGAACGGTCTCATCATCACTTATAACGACGGCACCGTCACGGCCACGACAGTAGAGGGAGAAACTGCGTGGACGTATAAACGGGATACGGACCTCTGTGCGCTGGACAGCGCCTGGGGCAAGGTCGTCGCGGTGTACCGCAGTAATGCAGGCTGCGGCGATGTCGTCGCGCTTGAGGCGCTGACCGGCCAGTACTCGCGTACTCGTTCGGCGATCGCGCCAGATGAGGTCACCGCGATCAGCTCGAATGACCGAGTCGGCTACGTTGGTACGACCCGCGCCGAACTTTGGCGCTCTGACATGGTGCGCACCGTGGAGTACGGGTTCGTCGAGGCACCGCAGGAACCGAACATGCAGCCCCACGTGTGCGACATTTCCTCGGCGCTGACCCGCACCGAGTTGTTGGCTGTCACCGAGACCTGCGAGGACGGCACGTACCTGCGTTTCCAGGACACCACACCGGAGGATTCCCGCAAGCCAGAGATGTACGGCAGCGTCGAGATCTCTGCCGACGCCTACCTGGTAGCCATCTCGCAAGAGGGCGCGGCGATCTACGATCCGGATACGAATGAGATTCGCGCCTACGACAAGGACGGCAACTCCACCGCCTCGTCTTCGGTGACCAATCTGGGTGACCCTCTCACGCTCGAGGGGAACCTCCGCGCGCTTCCCGTCGCCGATCTGCCGCATCACATGACGTATCACGAGGGCGATTCACTGGTGCTTTTGGAGCCAGGCAACCTCCAGGCAACCGGTGTATTCCAAGGCGCGCTCGGCACAGGTTTCGCCGCTGGCGATCGGCTGCTTTACGCCTCCGATGAAGGCGTCGCGGTTGTCAACTGGGACGAGAACAATGTTGAATCAATCATCCCGGTGGACCGCGGCGAGTATTCAGGCCCAGTCCACATTGATTCCGCCGGCGCTACCGTCGTCGAAAAGCGGGGCAACGAGATCGTCGTGCTCACGGCAAAGTAGGGGCTTTTCGCTTATCGACGGCCCCTTGCCACCGCATACCTCGCCTCCGCAAATCGGCGGGTATCCGGGTGCAAAATCGTGATTAACACAAGGACCGACGTGAGCATCGTCGCAGCGCCAAGCCAGGGCGCGCCGCCCCGGAACATGTAAATGGCTACGCCAAACAGGATGGCCTCGATCAGCATGATGGCCCCCTGTCCGCGCGGCCGTCCGCGCAGCGTCTCCACCGATACCCATGTGATGAATCCGAAGATCACTCCAAGGAAGATGGCTGTGCCGAGGTTGACATAGTTTGCGGCGGCGGACTGCGATTCGATGACCGTGTCGCCACCTTCGAACTGGGCCACGATCAGCGTGCCGATGTAGACGAAAATGGCGGCGCATTGCAGCAGCACGACGACGGCACCGAAGCGCATCAGCGGGGGCATAACGGCCGCATCGCGCTCGAGGGATTCCTCGCGCTGGAGGGATTCAATGTCATGGTTCGCACTCACAACCGGTAAGTGTATCCGGCTGGTTTCCCTGGTTGGCGCACTCAGGAACCTCAGTTTGGTGATTTGACCGTCGCATACCTTCTGTGCAGTTCTCGCTCACTAGATTTTCGCAGGTCAGCGCACCGCACCGGCTCAACCCGCCCCGTCGCTAGAACCTTAAGGCGTCTAGATGTAGCTCAGCATTTATGAGTTAGGTCACAATTCACGGCCAACCCCTAGCGAGCTTCAAGAAACCATGCAATTATTCTCGGGTAGCAAAAGCAACGGGCTGGTTAAACAGCCCTTAACCCTAGGCCACCACAGGGTTAACGCCAGGGAAACCGGAAGACGGGCCTCAAAGCAATTTGGGGATCACCGCCTGGGGTCCTGGAATCAAACTTTTCTTTGCAACGTCTCCGAGCAATCGGCGATGGAGTGGTGCGCACCCATCTGATTGACAAACCGAAAACACGATTTTCACAAGGAGTATCACCATGGATTGGCGCCACGAAGCAATCTGTCGCGACGAGGACCCGGAACTGTTCTTCCCAGTCGGCAACTCGGGCCCGGCACTGTCCCAGATCGCCCAGGCCAAGCTTGTTTGCAACCGCTGCCCCGTCACCTCCCAATGCCTGAAGTGGGCGCTTGAGACCGGCCAGGATGCTGGCGTGTGGGGCGGTATGTCCGAGGAGGAGCGCCGCGCGCTCAAGCGCCGCAACAAGGCACGCGCCCGCAACCGCGCCCGCCTGACCGTCTAAGCCCGCGGTACTGATTTCTCCGCCGACATCTGCGGGCGATACAGTTGAAAGCCGACAAGCTTTCATTTCCAGCCCATCAAGGAGGCCCACTATGAGCAAACGTGGTCGTAAGCGCAAGGACCGCCGCAAGAAGAGCGCTAACCGCGGTAAGCGTCCTAACTCTTAAGCAGCGGTGCCCGCAACCAGAATGCGGGCACACAAAAACGCCGCCTTCCACCCTGGCACTCACGCCAGATCGGAAGGTGGCGTTTTCTCTACCGGAGCCAACTCACCGGAGCCAACTTACCGAGGGCGGCGCACCTCGGTATACGTCTCGGTGTAGGTCACCGTCGTAATCGAGGCGATAATGCGCTGGCGCAGCGGCTCCGGCGCATTCGCCTGCCCGCAGCAGTCACGCACCAACCCGCGCACTGTCTGCTCTGATTCAAGGCGCCGCAGGCATTCAGGACAGTTCGCGATCTCGCGGCGAATCTCCTCGGCGCGCCTCTGCGTGGTTTCCGGGTCGAACATCTCGCACAGGAGCAGCTGCGTGTCGTGGCCACTCCCCTGCGTGCACGTGCAGTTTCCGCTAGCCATCTATTTCTCCTCCGGTTCGCGGTCGAGTCCAATGCCTTGTTCGTTAGCTACGTCTTTCAACATCTCGCGGAGCTGTTTTCTTCCCCGGTGCAGCCGACTCATCACGGTTCCCAGCGGGATGTCCATCACTTCGGCGATTTCCTTGTACGCCAAACCCTCCACATCCGCGTAGTAAACGACCATGCGGTAGTCCTCATTCAACGCGTTCAGCGCCTCGGAGATCCGAGAATTCGGCATCAGCTTCAGCGCCTCCACCTCAGCAGATTCCAATCCCGTCGAATCGTGCGAGCTGGAAGTGTAGAGCTGGGAGTCTGTTACGTCTTCTGCCGATGTCACCAGCGGCCGGCGCTGCTTCTTGCGGTAGGAGTTGATGTAGGTGTTGGTCATAATCCGGTACAACCACGCCTTCAAATTGGTGCCCGGTTTGAAGGAATCGAACGCGTTGTAGGCCTTCAGGTACGTCTCTTGCACGAGGTCCTCGGCGTCCTGCGGGTTGCGCGTCATGCGCAGCGCACCGCCGTAGAGCTGGTCGAGCAACGGCATCGCTTCCTCGGTGAAGCGCGCCTTGCGCTCGCTGAGCGCAACCTCGTCGACGGCCTCGTTGACGGACTCGTTGACGGCGTCGGTGTCGGTTTCGGGCATAGTGGCCATTGTAGGGAAAGGATTCATCATGGCTGCACGCACCCGCGCTCTCGAGGCGGTAAAGGACACACCTCACGAGGTGCTCGAGTACACCTCTGCCCAAGACCACTTCGGAGAACACGCGGCACAGGAACTCGGCACTGACCCGCACGCGACGCTGAAAACGCTCGTCATCGCCAACTCCGCGAACGAGCGCGAAATGGCGCTGTGCTGCGTGCCCGTCGCTGGCCATCTCTCGCTCAAGGCGGCAGCGAAAGCGCTCGGCTGGAAGCACGCCGCCCTCGCAGATCCAGCCAAAGCACAGCGCACCACCGGCTACATCGTCGGCGGCATCTCACCGCTGGGCACGCTCACCAGGCTCCCATTGCTTATCGACGCCTCGGTCAACGCCCTCCCCCAAATCACCGTCTCCGCCGGCCAACGCGGCCTTTCGATCGCGATCGCCCCGGATGACCTCGCACGCCTCGGCGGCGGTCACTTCGCCGACATCAGCTCCGCGTAGTCGTTGCGCACATTGCCCACGGCTTTGTCCGCCTCTTGCCACACAAAGCTGCCAGCCACCCGCGACGGTGCCACCAGCGCCAGCGCCTCCTCCGGCGTCCCCTCGACCCAGGTGCGGATTTCCTCTGGAGCCAAAAACAGGGGCAAGCGGTGGTGAAGCCACGACATGTTCTCGGTCGCCTCGGTGGTCACCATGGTCGTCGATAAGCGATCAAGCCCTGTTTCCCACAATGCCGCAGCGTAGAGCAAACCTGATTCCGGGCGAACGTAATACGGCTGCTTGTCGGTGCCGTCTGTTTTCCACTCGTAGTAACCGTCGAGGACCATGAGCCCGCGCCGGGCTTTGAAGGCGGAGCGGAACGAAGACTTCTCCGCAACCGTTTCCCCGCGGGCGTTGAACAGCGGCGCGCCCGTGTCGTCCTTTTTCCAGGTGGGCAGCAGGCCCCAGCGCGCGGCGTCGATCTGCGCGGTGTCGCCCTCAAGCCTGATGAGCGGTACCTGCTGCGTGGGGGAAACGTTGTAGCGCGGCGGCGGGGTGCCGTCGGGCGCTACCACCTCGCGCACGCCGGGGAGTGTGGCGACCTGGTCAAACAGGTCCTGACCGGAGGTGAAAAGCACAAAGCGTCCGCACATACCTGTCATTATGATGGTTCGCATGACAGATCTTTGGCCCGCCCCGCATTCCGCGACCCCGATTACCCACACAGTTGAGGTGCCGGGGTCGAAATCGATGACCAACCGGGCCTACATCCTCACCGCGCTTGCGAACGGGCAATCCACCATTGCCGGTGCGCTGCGCTCGCGTGATACCGATCTGATGGAAGCGGCGCTGGCGTCAATGGGCGTGGAGTTTGCGCACGAAGGCGGCACGATTCGCGTGAATCCGCGCGAACTGCGCGCCGCCGAGGTGGACTGCGGGCTGGCCGGCACGGTCATGCGGTTTCTGCCGCCGGTTGCGGCGTTCGCGCATGGGCCCGTGCTTTTCGACGGCGACGAGTACGCACGCAACCGCCCCATGACCACCATCCTCGATGCGCTGCGCCAGCTCGGCGTGGCTGTCGCCGGCGATACCTTGCCTTTCACTGTCCACGGCCGCGGCAGTGCGGAAGGCGGCGAGGTGGAGATCGACGCCTCCGGATCCTCGCAGTTCGTCTCCGGGTTGCTCTTGTCC
Organism: Corynebacterium glaucum; assembly: GCF_002287505.1. GTDB lineage: Bacteria > Actinomycetota > Actinomycetes > Mycobacteriales > Mycobacteriaceae > Corynebacterium > Corynebacterium glaucum. The sequence goes on along the minus strand of NZ_CP019688.1, from coordinate 577,172 downwards.
GCCGCCCGGTTCGACCGCGGCGTGACTGTGAAGAACACCGCCGGCATGCTGCCGTCGATGCCCCACATCGAGATGACGATTCAGATGCTCGCTGACGCCGGCGTGCGTGTGCGCGCCGAGGGTCAGACGTGGCAGGTGGAGCCGCAGACTATCCAGGCGACGCACTTCGACATCGAGCCGGACCTGTCCAACGCCACCCCTTTCCTCGCCGCTGCGGCCGTGACCGGTGGCGCGGTGCGCATCCCGCACTGGCCGCTGGACACCACTCAACCTGGCGATGTCATCCGTCTCATCTTGGAGCGCATGGGCTGCGAAGTGGACCTCATTGCCGAGGGCAAACACCACACGCTCGAGGTGCGCGGGCCGCAGCGCGGCGGCCTGCGCGGGCTCCGCATCGACATGAGCGACATCGGCGAGCTCACCCCCACCGTCGCCGCCCTCGCCACGCAGGCGACCACCCCGAGCGAGCTCACCGGCATTGCGCACTTGCGCGGCCACGAAACGGATCGCCTAGCCGCGCTGACCCGCGAGATCAACAACCTCGGCGGTGCGTGCGAAGAGCTCCCCGACGGTCTGCGCATCACCCCCGCCGAGCTGCACGGCGGCACGTGGGCGACCTACGACGACCACCGCATGGCCACTGCCGGCGCGATCATCGGCCTTACAACCGAGGGCGTGATGGTGGAGAACATCGGCACCACCGCGAAGACATTGCCGGACTTCGACGAAATGTGGACTGCGATGGTGCACCGTTAATGGCACGGCGAGGCTTCGGCGACCTGTCGCGCTATGACGAGTCCGACGTCCGTATCCGCCCCGGCAAGGGTTCCCGGCCGCGCTCAAAGGACCGGCCTAGCCACGACGACGCTAAGCACGGCATGGTGGTGACCAAGGATCGCGGGCGTTGGGGCGTCATGCTTGACGACGACACGTTGGTCACCTGCATGCGTGCCCGGGAACTCAAACGCCTCTCCATCGAAGTGGGCGACCGTGTCGGTGTTGTCGGCGACACCTCTGGCGAGAAAGACACCTTGGCGCGCATCGTGAAGCGCGAAGACCGCACCTCCGTGCTGCGGCGCACTGCCGACGACACTGACCCGTACGAGCGCATTATTGTTGCAAATGCAGAGCTCCTGCTCATCGTCGTTGCCGCCGCCGACCCGCCGCCGCGCACCGGTTTTGTCGAGCGGGCGCTTGTCGCCGCCTTCGACGGCGGGGTGACCCCGATCGTGTGCATGACCAAGTCCGACATCGCCGACCCGTCCGAGTTCCAGCGCGAGATCGAAGACCTCGACGTCGATGTGTACGAGGTGGGCATCGAAGAACCGATCGACGCACTCGTGGCGCGCATTACCGGGCATGTCTCCGCTTTGATCGGCCACTCGGGAGTGGGCAAATCGACGCTGGTCAACCGCATCGTGCCGGAGGCGGACCGCGAAACCGGCGAAGTGTCCGGTGTGGGCAAAGGGCGCCACACCTCGACTCAGTCGGTCGCGCTGCCGCTCGACGGCGGCGGCTGGGTCATCGACACTCCCGGCATACGCTCCTTCGGGCTCGCTCACATTTCACCCGAGACCATCATCGACGTGTTCCCCGAGCTCGCCGTTGCGACCGAACAGTGCTCCCGCGGTTGCAACCACCTGGGTCCGCCGGCGGATCCGGAGTGCGCGTGGGACGAATTCGACCTTGACTCCCCCATTGGTCGGCGGGTTGCCGCCGTGCGACGCCTCCTCGAGGCGCTGCACTCGAACAACGAGTGGGAACTAAAGCAGCTCGACGAGGAACGGTAGCTCGCTAGGGTCGTAGAACGCCATGTAGTTGTCTTGGGCGTCCCCGACTGCCAACTCGGCGTCTTCGTCGCCGAGATCGGCGGCGTCGACAAGCTCAATGGCTCGTGCGGTAGCTTCCTCCGCTTCCTTCACATCAACGTGGATCGCCGCGACATCCTTGAGCTCAACTGGGCCCGACAACTTGACCACCGACTCGCCCATGTCGGGCGCGAGCTCGGCATCGGTGTCGACAGAGATCACGACCCTGCGGTGCGGGAACTTCTCCTCGTCCCCGATGGCGAGGAGACGCAGGGACGCGAGCGCGGCATCGTCGAAAGCGATGGCCTCGATCTCTTCCTGGTCGCCCGAGGTGTAGAACTCGGTCAGCTCGGGTGTTGCCGCGAACCCCCAGCCGTTACGGGCGTGGACCAGCCCGTCGGCGTCGAGAGATTCGAGCATCCCGAACGTCGCGGGGAGGTACACGCGCACTAGAACTCGCCCTCGATGCCGAACAGTGACTGGATTTCCACCGCGGTGCGCTCGAACGCCGTGTGGAGGATGCCGATCATGCCGTATTCCACGGCTGCGCGGACATTCATGATGTCGTCGTCGATCATCACGCACTCCGGCAGGTCCACATCGATCGCGTCACACGCCGCCTGAAACGCGGTGCGCTCGGGCTTCTCTGCCCCAACCTCGCCGGAGAGGACAACGGCGTCAATGTCGCCGCGGAACTCCCACTCACGGATCGCATCGGCGGTTTCGGTGTCCGCTTCTTCGTTGGAGAGGATGCCGGTGGAGATACCCTTTTCCTTCACCGCCGCAATCAGCGCCTGCCAGCGGGGCTGATCCTCCGGGTCAAGATCCAGAACGCCTGCGTAATCGATGAGCAATCCTTGCATTCGACGTATCGCCTTTCGCTGTAGTCCACCAACGCGGTTCCCTTCCGCGTGCGCATTCAAATGAGCGCGCGCAACCTAGCGGCCGCGCTGCGCGAGCGAGCACAATACTACCTGCCGCCACCGTATTCAGCACCACGCGCGTTTGCCCCGCGCTCGCTGCTGGGACTGTCCGTCAGCCGTTCTGCACCAAGCCATTTTGTCCCCCTGAGGTACCCACCATGTCGCAGTACTACTACGCCCCCGGCCACCAGTACATCAAGGTCGTGGTGCCTCGACCGAAACGGCCAGGCGCCGACCACATGCCGTCGATACGCGCAATGCCCCAGAAACCGGTCTCGCCGCTGGTGCGCGACGCCCTTGAAGCGGCGTTTGGCAACCGCAGCCCCGAATCGCTCACCCACGCCCTGTTCGCGATGGGCGTGCGCAACCACATCCGGGCGCGACGACGCACCACCCCCGAACGCGGCAAGGTGCAACTTTTGTCCTGCCACGTGCGGGAAGGCGGCGAATGGTTCGGCACCGTGGCGGTGTCGGGCAAGCGCTACGGGTGGGCGGCCCGCATTGAAGACGGCCGTCTCACCTCGTTCAAGGTGCTTTAAACCTCTGCGGTGTCCTGCTGCTCGAACTGCTTGCGCATCATGAACAGCTGGCGCACGGTCTCCTCCTGGACGGCCTCGTTCATCGCGTGGAACATGTCGCCGCCCTCCTTCTGGTACTCCACCAGCGGGTCGCGCTGCGCCATTGCGCGCAGACCGATGCCTTCCTTGAGGTAGTCCATCTCGTAGAGGTGCTCGCGCCACTTGGTGTCCATCACTGGCAGGATGACCATGCGCTCGATGTTGCGCATCTGCTCTTCCCCACCGATAGCCGCCACGTTCTGCTCGAGCTCGTCGTACTGGGTCTGCGCGTCGTCGATAATGGCTTGGCGCAGCTGCTCGGGGGTGAGCTCGCCGGCGCGGCCGTACTCGGTGCCGTCAATAAGCTCTTGCGGAGTCATCGTCGGACCGTACAGCGAGTCGAGTGCATTCCACAGCTCGTCGAGATCCCAGTCCTCCACGTAGCCCTCGCGCGTCGCGCCGTCGACGTAGGCGCCGACCGTCTCGTCGATCATGCGGCGCACCTGCGCCTCGATGTCTTTCGAGCCGAGAATTTCTTGACGCTCGCGGTAGACCACCTTGCGCTGCTCGTTGAGCACCTCGTCGTATTTCAGAACGTTCTTGCGCATCTCGAAGTTCTGGTTTTCCACGCGGGACTGCGCGGACTTGATGGCGTTGGAGACCATCTTCGCCTCGATCGGCACATCGTCCGGAACGTTGAGACGGTTCATCATCTGCTCCATGGAGGTACCCATGAAGCGGACCATGAGCTCATCGCGCATGGAAAGGTAGAACCGCGACTCGCCCGGATCGCCCTGGCGGCCGGAACGTCCGCGCAGCTGGTTGTCGATGCGGCGCGACTCGTGGCGCTCGGTGCCGATCACGTAGAGGCCGCCGGCTTCGCGCACCTCGTCGCCAAGCTGGCGCGAACGCTCCTTGGCCTGCGGGAGCTGCTCGTCCCAGGCCTGCTGGTAGCGCTCCTCGTCCTCGAACGGGTCGAGGCCCTGCTCCTGCAGCTTCGCGTCAAGGAGAATTTCCGGGTTGCCGCCCAGCACGATGTCGGTACCGCGGCCGGCCATGTTGGTGGACACGGTCACCTTGCCCGGCAGACCGGCCTCAGCGATGATGCGGCCCTCTTCCTCGTGGTGCTTCGCGTTCAGCACGTTGTGCTTGATGCCCTTGCGGGTGAGCAGCTGCGAGAGGTATTCGGAGCGCTCCACGGAGGTGGTGCCGACCAGCACCGGCTGGCCCTTCTCCACGTGCTCGGCGATGTCGTCAGCCACAGCGGCGAACTTCGCCTCCTGCGTCTTGTAGATCAGATCGTCGTGGTCGCGGCGCTGGTTCGGCTTATTCGGCGGAATGGCCACCACATCGAGCTTGTAGATCTGGTGCAGCTCGGCCGCCTCAGTCTCTGCGGTACCGGTCATGCCGGCCAGCTTGTTGTAGAGGCGGAAGAAGTTCTGCAGCGTCACCGTCGCTAGCGTCTGGTTCTCGTTCTTGATCTCGACGTTTTCCTTCGCCTCGATCGCCTGGTGCATGCCCTCGTTGTAGCGGCGGCCCGGCAGCACACGGCCGGTGAACGAGTCTACGATCATCACCTCGCCCTGGCGAATGATGTAGTCCTTGTCGCGCTCGAAGAGCTCCTTTGCCTTGATCGCGTTGTTAAGGTAGCTCACCAGCTGCGAGTGCTCCGGCGCGTACAGGTTGTCGATGCCCAGCTGATCCTCGACGAACTCCACGCCTTCTTCGGTCACGCCGATGGTGCGCTTGCGTTGGTCAACCTCGTAGTGCTTGCCTTCGCGCATGCGCGGGGCAAGCTGCGCAAAAACCGTGTAGAACTGGCTCGACCCGTCGGCCGGGCCGGAGATGATGAGCGGGGTACGCGCCTCGTCGATAAGAATCGAGTCAACCTCGTCCACGATGGCAAAGTTGTGGCCGCGCTGCACCATGTCCGACGACGAGCGCGCCATGTTGTCGCGCAGGTAATCAAAGCCCAGCTCGTTGTTCGTACCGTAGGTGATGTCCGCGTCGTAAGCTTCCTTGCGCTCCGGCGGGCGCAGCTCGGAGAGGATCACGCCGACGTTCAGGCCCAGGAAGTGGTGGACGCGGCCCATCATCTCCGCGTCGCGCTTCGCTAGATAGTCGTTGACGGTCACGATGTGCACGCCCTTGCCCTCAAGCGCGTTGAGGTAGGCCGGCAGCACCGAGGTCAGCGTCTTGCCCTCGCCGGTCTTCATCTCTGCAACCGAGCCAAAGTGCAACGCCGCACCGCCCATGAGCTGCACCTTGTAGTGCTTCTGACCTAGGACACGCCAGGAGGCCTCGCGCGCGGTGGCAAACGCGTCAATCAGGATGTCGTCGAGCGTCGCGCCACCCTCGAGCTGCGCCCGAAACTCGTCGGTCTTGGCCTTCAGTTCGGCGTCCGTCAGCGCGGAGTATTCGTCGTCAAGCTCGAGCACCTGGTCGGCGATCTTGCCCAAACGCTTGACAGTGCGACCCTCGCCAGCGCGGAGCAGCTTCGTCAGTCCATTAAACACGGTTGTATAAATCCTTTAAGGTCGAGGAAGCGTCAACGCGCTATTGTACCCACACGAAGTTTTGAACTCCGAGCTGGGCAGCTGAGAACTTGCTGGGGAGCAAAAGCGCCCGCACCCTAGTCGGTTTCCAGGGGTGCGGGGGCTCGTTGCTTATCGACGGCTTCGTGCTTACGCCGTACTTACGCCTTCACGTCAGCAGACGCCGGGTTCATGGCCTGGTCCCCGGCAGCCGCAGAGATCTCGGTCTCCGGCGCGAGCGCGATCAGCCCGTAGTCGAAGGCGTGGCGGCGGTACACCACGCTCGGTCGCTGTGTTTCCTCATCGATGAAGAGGTAGAAGTCGTGGCCTACCAGCTCCATCTCGCTCAAAGCGTCGTCGACGCTTATCGGGTTGTTCGGGTGCAGCTTCCGGCGGACGATCTGACCCGGCTCGAGGTCAGCAAACTGATCGGCGTAGGGGTCGACGTCGTACTTGCCCGGCTCCTCGGCGCGGGCCTCCGCAGCCTGGTTGGCAAGCTCTGCCGCCATGACACCGGCCGACTTCGGGGCGCGGTGGCCAGAGCGGGAGATCTCACGGCGCACCTTCACCTTGCGCAGGGAACGCTCCAGTTTGCCAATCGCGGATTCCAGCGCGGCGTAGAAGCTGTCTTCCTTCGCTTCCGCCCGGGCGAGATGACCTTTGCCGGTTGCGGTGATCTGAATACGCTGCGCCTGCGCTTCACGACGCGGGTTGGGCTCGTGCTTCAGCTCAACATGGAAGGAGGTCAGCGAAGGATCAAGCTTCTCGATCTTCGCCAGCTTGGTGTTCACACGTTCCTGGAAGTGCTCCGGCACTTCGACGTTGCGGCCGGTGATGGTCACGTGCGCGGAGGGGCTCAACCCCTCAGCTTGCTCGGAACCGGTTTCAAAACCCTGGTCAAAACCCTGGCCAATGCCCTGGCCAATGCCCTGGTCAATGCCCTGGTTGATGGCCTGATCGTGCTCTGCAGATGTCATCTGCTTCCTCCTAGAGATAGTAGGAACGGGGTCACTTCCGAGTATACAACTGGTAATAACCATTCAGACGATAGATTGATTCAGCTTTTGCAAATCAGGCTTCGCAAATTGCCACGCAGGCAGCCACATCGGCGCCGTGAGCAAGCAGCATTTCGACGCTTGCGGTCAACGTCGCCCCAGTCGTCACCACGTCGTCGATGACGATGCATTGCTTGGCCGGCACACCGGAGATGCGCACTGCCCCAGCAAGGTTCGCCCGGCGCGCGGCGGCATCCAAATCCGCCTGGTCGGCGGCGCGCTCCGACAGCTCGAGCACCTCCACCACTGCCCTGCCGGACGCGCGGCACACCGCCGCCACCGGATCACCCCCGCGAGCGCGTGCCGACGACGGCCGCGTCGGCGCCGGCACCAGCACCGCCCCGTGCGGGATCTCGCCGCGCACTTCCAAATACTCCAATGCGGCTGCCAAGACTGCACCCACGTGGCGGCGCACGATGCGGTTGTTGTGCTCCTTCATCGCCAACACCACCGAGCGATGCGCATCGGCGTACGGGCCCAACGCGAAGACCGGCGCGTGCGGCGGGGTCGGCGGAAAGACGCGCCGCGGGGGCGTGGCAAGGCGGGTGCGGCAGGCGTCGCAAAGCACATGCCCCGCCAACCCGCACCCCGCGCAACGGCGAGGCAGGATGAGCTCCCCCAGGCCTGCCACTAGCGAGCCACAATCGGCAGGGCCCGCTCCCCCTGCAGGCCCGGCACCTCGCGCCATAGCGGGTTGTCCGCGCCGGTGTTGGGCAGCTGCAGCACCGCGTTGGCGTCGGTGACATAAAGCATGTTCGGCGAGGCGGCGACCGCCACCACCGGCGCGGAGATATTGCCCACGGACAATGCGGTGGCAGACGAGCCGTCCTGTTCGACGCGCAGCACCGGGGATACGGATACCGACGTGCCCACGATCAGCGAGCCGTCCGGCTGCCAGTCGGCGGAGACCACTTGTCCGCCGAGCTCCGCTGCGTACTCGACCACGTTGACAATCGCGCGCTCGCCCGGCGCGCGGCGCTCTACGATGCCGGTGTAGAGGTGGCCGTCGATGACCATGACCACCCGCGCACCCGAACGCGACAGCCGCAACACCGAGATGTTGCCGCTCACGCCCTCCGGCAACTCCGCGACAATCTCTTCGGTGTTCACGTCCCCGGTGGCCGCGGACTGGACGGAGCGCAGGATGCGTGTGCCGTCGGCAACGGTCCACACCGCGGCCGCCTTCGACTCGAAGGACGGGCGGGTGAAAGTATCCGCGGTGACCAGTTCGCGCGACTCCTCGCCGAACGCCCCGGCGCGCAACGAAGCCCCTCCTCCGCCGCCGCCTGCATCCGTGACCGCGGCCCAGCGCCCGGAGGCGGTGATGTCCGCGGTAATGACGTTTTGTTCCTTGCCCAGTTCGTTGTCCAAAGGCGTCAGTGACCCGCCGTCGATAAGCGAAATGCTCCCATCGCTGAGTGCGTAAAGGGTGGATTCGCCTGCGGTCTGCACAAGTGGGCTGAGCTCGCCGAAATCGTCGGTGGTGAGCTTCGGGGTGTCGGTGAGTAGGGGCGCGCCGTCCGCTTCAAGCGTGAACGGCCCGGAGATGCCGGCCGAGGCGAGCGTCCAGACGATCTGCGCGGCGAAGCGCGTGCGGTCCTGCTCGCTCACCCCACCGAAGCCCGAGAACGTGTACGCGCCGTCCTCGAAGCCGGTGTACGACGCGCCGGCGGGCAAGATGCTGGCGACGGCGGGCTGGAGGCGCTGCGACGGGCCCTCCATGATCAGCGAGATGAGCGCACTCGGCAACGTTTCGCGCCGCGAGAACAACCAACGGCGGTCCGTGACCAGCTCCTGGCCCTGCCCGTCGAAAAAGTACAAATTGAACGGGATGTACTGATTGCGCAGCTCCGTGCGCTCAAGCACCACGCCCGCAGGCAGCGACGCAATACGCCACTCCCCTGCGACCAGCTCCATCTCAATCGTCGCCTCGTATGAGCCGCGTTCCGGGCGGTACGAGCCGCCCTGGCCGAGGATGCCCACGACGTTGCCGTGCACGTTGAAATACGTGCGGTTGGCCTGCCCGCCCGGCAGCGTGGTCACGCCCAACCGGTCCACGATGATCGTCTCCTCCTGCGCGTCCCACGCGTCCGAGGCCTGCGGGGTGAGGAACGCGCGCGCGGCCTCGTAGTCCGAAGACGGGATCGCCGACGCGGAGAAGAAGTCGCGCAGCAGCAGGTCCGGCTCGCGCCCCGCCTCCGGCGTGATAACGGGGGCGGCAGTGACCTCCGAGTTGAACGGCCGCAGCACGTGCGGGTCAGAGTTCGACGGCAGCGTCGCGCACCCCGCTGTCAGTGCCCCCACAAGCCCAAGTGCAGGGAGGATTGCAGTCTTACGCATCGCGCACCTCCGGAGCAGGTTGCTTATCGACGCACTCTTGGTCTCCGCAGTCCACGCCCGCCGCCGCGTCATCCGCGCCTTCGACTGCCGCGCGCGCTTCAACGACCGCGTTCGACTCGCCTGGTGCCCGCAGCTCGACCGGCGCGTGGACGAAACCGGCCTCCGGGTCGCGCGGCAGCACGAGGCGGAACTGCGAACCCTCGCCGGCGACACCCGCGGCGTCGAGAGTGCCGCGGTGAAGCTGCGCATCCTCGCGAGCGATGGCGAGGCCCAAGCCCGTGCCGCCGGAGTGGCGCTTACGCGACTTGTCCGCTCGCCAGAACCGGTTGAACACCAGCTCCTCCTGGCCGGGTTTCAGGCCCACGCCGCAATCCGTGACAGTAACGGCGACTGCCTCGTCGTTCTCGAACAGATCCACGTGGACAGGGTTGCCTTCCGAGTGGTCGATGGCGTTGGCGATGAGGTTGCGCACGATCCGCTCGATGCGGCGTGGATCGCCTTCGATCTTCACCTCGTGGTCGGGGATGCCGAACTCGACGGGCACATTCAGCTCGTCGGCAAGCAAACGAGTCTGTGCCCACGCCGAGTTGATCGGGGTGCGCACGTCCATGATGGTGCTGGCCAGATCCGCCACACCCGCGTCGTGGCGGGAGATTTCGAGCAGGTCGGTCAGGAGCGCCTCGAAGCGGTCCAGCTCACGGATCATCAACTCGGAGGCGCGGCGTTGCGTAGGCTCGAGCGATTCCTGGTCGGACGCGATCATGTCGGCCGCCATCCGCACCGTGGTCAGCGGGGTGCGCAGTTCGTGCGAGACGTCCGAGGTGAATTGGCGTTGCAGGTCGCCGTACTCCTCGAGCTGGTTGATCTGGCGCGAGAGCTGCTCCGCCATGTTGTTGAAGCTCAGGGCGAGCACCGCCATCTCATCTTCGCCCTCCACCGGCATGCGCTCGCGCAGATGCCCCGAGGCGAAGCGCTCCGCCGTACGCGAGGCGGAACGAACCGGGGCGACGATTTGTTGCGAGGCGAGCCAGGCGATGCCCACCAACAGCACGATCACAATGAGGGCGGCCGAGGCGAGCAAACCGCGCATGAGCGCGAGCGTGGAAGCTTCGTTATCCATGTTGGTGACCAGGTAAAGCTGCAGGTTCGGCACGTCGGAGTCCGTCGGTGTACCGATGATCAGCGCGTTATACGGACTGCCGTCCGGTCGCTCGACCACCGCGAACTGGTAGGCGACGTAGCCCTGCGAGACGAACTCGACGAGCCGCTCCGGCACCCGGTAGGACTCCGGCGACGAGGTCACCGTGCCGTGGGTGCTTTCCACAAGCAGCACCGGCTCATAGACGTTGGCCACGTCCGAACCTTGCTGGGTGCGCTGAGTCAAACTCGCCCGGGCCGAGTTGAGCCGTGCTTGCAACGAGGAAGTGGAGGCGGAGGTGTCGATTTGCTCCTCGACGACCACGCGCGCCCGGTCGATTTCCACACTCGCCGCATCGATCTTCGCCTGCGCGATGCGCTGCGTGACCACCGTGGCCAAAGTGAAGCCAAGCACGGACATGACCACCGCGGACACCAACAGCACTGTGCCCACGAATCGCACCTGCAGCGAGGTGCGCCAAGCATCTGCGACGCGCTCCCCAGCGCGTCTGATCCGGTTCGATGCCAGGATCTACACCCCCGCCTGGCCGGTGCTCGTCGGCTTGCCAGTCTTGTAACCGACGCCACGCACCGTCAGGATGATTTCCGGGTTCTCCGGGTCGTGCTCGATCTTGGAACGCAGGCGCTGCACATGCACGTTCACAAGGCGGGTGTCTGAGGCGTTGCGGTACCCCCAGACGTTCTCCAACAGCTCTTCGCGAGTGTGCACCTGATTCGGGCGACGCGCCATCTCCAGCAACAGGTCGAACTCGAGCGGGGTGAGGCTGATCTCGGCGCCGCTGCGGGTCACCATGTGTTGCGGCACATCGACGGTGAGGTCGCCGATGTGCAGCACCTCCGCGGGTTCCTCATCCGAGCGGCGCAGGCGCGCGCGGATGCGCGCCACCAGCTCCTTGGGCTTGAACGGCTTGGTGATGTAGTCATCCGCGCCCGACTCAAGGCCAAGCACCACGTCAACCGTGTCGGTCTTCGCGGTGAGCATCACGATCGGCACCGCGGATTCCCTGCGGATCTCGCGGCAAATATCCACACCGTTCATACCCGGCAGCATGAGGTCAAGCAGGATCAGGTCGGGCTCGTACTTGCGAAACGCAGGAACCGCAGCGGCACCGTCGGTCACCGACTCCGTTTCAAACCCTTCCGCTTCCAACACGATGGTCAGCATCTCGTTGATGGCGGGGTCGTCGTCGACAACCAGGATCTTCGGCATCATGTCGGCTCCTTATCGCAGTGCGTGTACTGCCTTTATAATAACCGCCGAATCAGTGGTGCTCACCCACGGACTCGCCCAGCTCCCGTGCGCAAGCGCCGCGTAAGCCGCAAACGTCGCCTCCTGGAGGGCGCGGTCACGCTCGTAGCGGTCGCGGGTGCGCTGCGCGTCATCCGCCTCGCGCTTCGCAGCGCGCTCGCCGGCAACCTCCGGGGTCGTGGCGACCAGCACCTGAAGATCCGGCTTCGGCAGGCCGAGGCGGTTAAATTCCAGCTCCGCGACCCAATCAGCCGCAGCTGCGTCCCCGGTGCGTGCCCAGGTGTAAGCGGCGTTCGAGGCGCAGTAGCGGTCCAATATGATCGTCTCATCGGGGTTGCCGGCGTAACGCTCCAATACCGGCAGCGCGCCGTGGCGATCCAGCGCGAACACCACGGCCATCGCGTGGGCCGAATCGGTCATATCCCCCATCTCGCCGTGCAGCGCCGCCTGGGCCAACTGCGCGGCTGCCGATTCGTCGTAGCGGGGAAACGCCAGCGAGGTGGCCTGCAACGGTTCCAAGAGCCCGTCGACAAGCGTGCGCTTGCCGGCGCCATCGATACCCTCGATTGCGATGATCATTAGTACCGGTAGTGCTCCGGCTTGAACGGGCCTGCGACGTCGACCCCGATGTACTCCGCCTGCTCCTTGGTCAGCTCGGTGAGCGTGCCGCCGAGGGCCTCGACGTGGATGCGGGCGACCTTCTCGTCGAGAATCTTCGGCAGGCGGTACACCTCGTTGTCGTAGTGGTCGGCGTTGGTGAACAGCTCGATCTGCGCGATCGTCTGGTCGGCAAAAGAGTTGGACATGACAAACGACGGGTGGCCGGTCGCATTACCCAAGTTAAGCAGGCGCCCCTCGGAGAGCACGATGATCGCGTTGCCGCTCGGCAGGTCGAACAGATCCACCTGCGGCTTGATATTCGTGCGGGTGACATCGTCGCGGTGGATCAACGAGTGCATGTCGATCTCGTTGTCGAAGTGGCCGATATTGCCCAGGATCGCGTGATCCTTCATCTGCAGCATGTGATCGAACGTGATGATGCCCAGGTTGCCGGTCGCGGTGATGACGATGTCTGCGTCACCGATCGCGTCCTCCACAGTGGTGACCGCGTAGCCGTCCATGAGCGCCTGCAATGCGTTGATCGGGTCGACCTCCGTGACGCTCACGATCGCGCCCTGGCCGTTCAGCGCTTCTGCAACACCTTTACCCACGTCGCCGTAGCCGCAGACCAAGGCCTTTTTGCCGCCGATGAGCACGTCGGTGGCGCGGTTAATGCCGTCAATGACGCTGTGGCGAGTGCCGTAGCGGTTGTCGAACTTCGACTTGGTCACCGCGTCGTTCACGTTTATCGCCGGAAACGGCAGAACGCCTTCCTTGGCAAAGTGGTACAGGCGGTGCACGCCAGTGGTCGTCTCCTCGGTGACACCCTTGACTTCTTCAGCGGTGCGGGTCCAGCGGGTGCGATCTTCCTCAAGGACCTCGCGCAGCATGTTGAAGAACGCGATCTGCTCGTCCGAGTCGCCCTCCTGCGGCTGCGGCACGGCTCCGGCCGATTCGAACTCGGTGCCCTTGATCACGGCCATGGTCGCGTCGCCGCCGTCGTCAAGAATCATGTTCGGGTACTGATCGCCCCAGTCGAAGACCTGCCGCAAGCACCACCAATACTCGTCGAGGGTCTCACCTTTCCAGGCAAACACAGGCACACCCTCGGGGTTCTCAGGGCTCCCATGCTTGCCGACGACCACCGCAGCCGCCGCGGGATCCTCCGTCGAAAAGATGTTGCACGAAGCCCAGCGCACCTCGGCCCCAAGCGCGGTGAGGGTTTCAATCAACACCGCGGTTTGGGTGGTCATGTGGATCGAGCCGGCGATACGCGCCCCCGCCAGCGGCTGCTCGTCGAAGTACTCTTCGCGCAGCGCCATCAAGCCCGGCATCTCGTATTCAGCGAGCTCGATCTGCTTGCGTCCGGACTCGTAGAGGTTGATGTCGGCGATCTTGTAGTCGCCCACGGTGGGGTTGGCCGCGTCAGCCATAGAGGTGCTCTCCTTGACAAGGATTCGATATTTTTCGGTCTGTTTGCTGCACCTACTGTAGCCGTGCCTGTAGCTGCGCGAACTGCGTCCCCATCGCGCCGGTGCGCGCCGCTGGCAGACCCCTGCAGCTGCTCTAAAGACAGAGAACCTAGGACAGAGCTTCGATGAATTGGTCGATGTCGGTATCCGAATCGGCATCGGCATCTGCACTCACCTTTTCCAGCACCGTTACCGCGGATTCGTTGAGTTGCTCGCTGACTTCGCCCGGGTTTGAGCGGATGAACGGGTAAGACTCGGCGATTTCTCCCGCGGAGAACGGCGCGCCCGCCCAGATTGCGGCGATGGTGGCCGCGGCCTGACCGTTGAGGATCTCTTCCTCGCTCGCTGAGTTCCCGCCGGCAGCGAGGAGTACAGCATCACTGACGGCCTCAAGAATCTCCTCAGGCTCAAGCTGCGCCAACTCATCCAAAAAGTCGGCGTTCGCTTCGGCGGAAAAGATCTCTTGGTCCCACGTGCTCATGTGTCGTCCTTTCGATGCGTACGGGCGGTGCCGCTGCGGAACGCGCGAACGGCGGTAGAAGTAGGTCACACGCTCTAGCCCTATATACGCCAGCGAACGCTTGTCCCGCTAGGGTTTCCCCCGATTTCGGGACTCCAAAAACGTGATTACAGTCACATATAGCGCGCGGTAGGGTGAGCACACTTTCGACTTGACGCGCAGCCCGTTATCATTTCGTAACTGAACGGGGTCTGAGCAATTAGCACAAAGGAGGTCTCACCATGAACGGTAGCCGCCGCGGAGTTGGCGCGTTCATGGCGATCGGCCTTGCCATCGCAGTGATTGTGGGTTTCGCCGTGTGGGGCGCGTCGACCCCTGGACGAACCAGTACCGCCGGCTACGCAGCAGACACTGCGACCGTGGAACAGACCACTTCTCCCAAGTCCTCCCGCAGCAGCGCAGCAAGCGACACAGAAGGTAGCGAATCCGCGAACTCGGCGTCACGTTCTGGAGCCGGTCATTCGACCCTCGCGTTGACATCGCAGACGCTCGCCGACTCCGGGCTCCCACCGACCTCCGGGGTCTACGGCATCGAAGGAGAGGCGCTTCTCAACAACGCGCCAGGCCGCCCCAACCCGAACTACCGAATGGAGTCGGACCCGTACGCGCCGCCGCTTGCGGTGACTTCCGCGCCGAGGTCTACTGCGCCGACCGCCATCTACCGCCCGACGAATGTGGTTCCGCCAACCGCGAGCGGAGGCGACGCGACCGAACCAGCACCTGGACCAGCAACTGCAACTGCAACTGCACAGACGCCTGACACGAATGGGGTCACCACCCCGCCGAGCACTCCTGCGGACGGTGTGCAGACAAGCGCACCGGCCGAACCGGGCCCGGCAACCACGCCGGACCCAGCTCCACCACAAGAGCAGGTTGAGCACCCCCGCCCTGACTCCGAGGCCCACGACGAAATGCGCACAAACGCGGGCAGTGAGCAGGTAACGAACGAAGGACGCGCGCCAGCATCATCCGACACCAGCCGTGAGTCAGCGACTCCGGCACCGATGGTGCCATCGGTGGCACCGACCATGACGCCGTCGGTGGCGCCGACCGTCACACCATCCGTTGCGGAGACCGCACAGCTGGAATCGGCACCCGCGCCGCAAGGTGAGACCGCGCCGGCAGAAGCGTCCTAGGCGCTGACCAAAAACAGCTCAGCGGGCGTATCGCCGGTGGAAGTGAACGCTACCGATGGTTCGGCGGCGGGGATCCACGCGGCCTGCGCTGGTTGGAGTTCCAAGTCGCCGATCGCCGCTCGTCCAGCGGTGCACAGCACGATTGCGGGGCCGTCCGTGTCAACCTGCAAAGTGTCGCCGTTGGCTAAGGTGTGGCGGCTGACGCGAAAGTCCTCAATTGGGAGCTCAAAATGCTCCGCCCCACCATTTTTCGTCGACTTGGCGTGCGGGCGCTCGAGTGCTGCGAAATTGAGCACTCGCGCAAGCTCGGGGACATCGACGTGCTTCGAAGTCAGCCCGCCGCGCAGCACGTTGTCTGAGTTCGCCATCACTTCGACGCCAAGCCCGGACAGGTAGGCATGCGGCTGCCCCGCGTCCAGGTAGAGCGCCTCGCCCGGTTCGAGCGTGACCAGGTTTAGCATCAGTGCAGCAAGTGCGCCAACGTCGCCCGGGTAACGGTCGGTCAGCTGCAGGAAGGTTTGCGCAACATCGACGATCCACGGTTCAGCCCCCGAGTTGGTGGTGGTCTCCGCGCCAGCCTTGACGTCGTTAAGCACGCTCATGCGCAACGTTGTGGGGAGTGAAATGAGCGTGGTGAACACTGCCCGCAGGCCCTCCTCGGGGCGGTCTGTGACAAGCATGGAGCTGTAGCGATCCAACCCGCCGAGTGTGGCAAACAATTGCTGGGTGCGCTCCGTGGGGCGGAATCCGGCGAGCGCCCGGAACGGCGTGAGAGCGACAATTAGCTCCGGCTTGTGGTTCGGGTCCTTGTAGTTGCGGCGTGAATCGTCGAGGGCGATATTTTGCGAGTTCTCGCGGGAGAATCCCTCCTGCGCCTGTTCACGCGACGGGTGCGCCTGGATGGAGAGCGGCTCGCCAGCTGCGAGGAGCTTGACCAGGAACGGCAGCTGGTTGCCGTACTCCCCCGCCACTCGCGCGCCGAGTGCAGCTTCGGGGTCGGCGGCAATGATGTCGTCTAGCGGGTGCCCGCCGAGCATCGACGGCGCAGCCGGGTGGGCACCGAACCACAGTTCAGCCTCCGGTGTCGGGCTCGGCGCGGGAAGGCCGCGGAGCTCTGCGAGTAGGGTGCGCGAACCCCAGGGGTAGGTTCGAAGTGTCCCCTCGAGCAGCTGCATCCGACATCTCCTTCTATCTCTGGCTCTCTTTGACTCCTCCTGCGAGCAGCAACTCACGCAGTCGGATCGTCGAGCGCAGTCGCGGCGTAGGCGCGGGTGATAAGGCGGAGGGCTTGCGCCGTGTCGCCAAGACCTACGGCCTCAACTGCTTCGACACGCAAATTGGGCACGGCAGACTCGCCCGCAGCAGCACTGTCGGGCTGTGCCTGCTGTGCCCACAGAATGGTCTTTAACGGTACCAGCTCCAACGGCCCATCAATGAACGGGTCGTGAAAGATGTCGTTGGCGCCCACCCCGCCGGCAGGGCGGGAAAACTCGGTGGCCAACGGCAGTTCCTCGGCGTGGACGAAGCCTGACGGGATGCCGCGGGCGGACCACAGATCCGCGATCAGCGCAGCAATGGTCGCGCCGCAGCGACTCGTCCCTGTGTGCAGCACCCGCGAATCCGCCGCGAACGCGCGCAGCTGACGTGCCGGATTCATGGTCTCGTCGCGCTCCGGCGAGAGCGACTCAAGTTCGCGATCCACCTCATCGGCGACCACCTCGAGGGCCTGCGTGATCTCCTCGACATCACCCGTCAGCGCGTCCAGGACGGCCCCAACCACGCCCATGGTGCGCGCCGGGGAAGCACCCGCGGCCGTGGGAAGGGCTGGGATGATGGTGGTCTGCGGCGGGGCGTCGTCAAGCAATGGCCCCCTGCCGGGACCAGCGAGGATTGTTTCGCACCCGCGGCTGGCTGCGGAGAGCAACCCTTTGAGATCTTGCTCGCGCGCGGCCGCATCACCGACCATGACCACCACATCGAGCGCCCCGACGTAGCTCGGCAGCGTGTCGGTAACCACTACCGGCAGCGGCACTGGAGTGCGCAGCTCGACCATCGCACGCGCGGCGGCCAACGCAATCTGATCCGTCCCCACCACAACAACGGACCGCGGGTTCATGCCACGCAGTCGCGTGAGCGCGTCGAGCGATCCCGACACAGCGCGCAGTTGCGCGCCCTCGTGAGCGACATCGAAAAAGCGCACCGTCTCACGGTCATAGTGCTGGGCGCCCTCGTAATAGTCCATGGCGGCGAGCTTACGCGCGGATGTGCTCCAGAATCTCGGCCACCAGCGCGTCGACCTCCTCGCGGGTCGACGCCTCCACGTTCAGACGCAGCAGCGGCTCGGTGTTGGAGGCGCGCACGTTGAACCACGCAGGGGTATCCGCAAGCTGCACGGTCACGCCATCGAGCCGGTCAATCTCGGCAGTGCGATCCGCGAACGCGTCAAGCACACGCTGGGTCGCCGCGTCCTGGTCGGCCACCTCGGAGTTGATCTCGCCGGAAGCCTCGTAGCGGTCAAACTCCGCCATCAGCTCGCTCAGCGGTTGATCCTGTTCCGCCAGCGCCGCGAGCACGTGCAGCGCCGCCACCAACCCGGAATCCGCGTTGAAGAACTCCGCGAAGTAGTAGTGCGCCGAGTGCTCGCCGCCGAACAGCGCCTGGCGCTGCGCCATCTCGGCCTTGATGTAGGAGTGGCCGACGCGAGTGCGCACCGGAGTGCCACCAAGCTCGGTCACGATCTCCGGCACCGCGTGCGAGGTAATCAGGTTGTGAATGATGGTCGCGCCCGGGTGCTGCTCCAGCGTGCGCGTAGCAATCAGCGCCGTGATCGCGCTCGGCGAGACCGGGTTGCCTTTCTCATCCACCACAAAGCAGCGGTCCGCGTCTCCGTCGAACGCCAGGCCGATGTCCGCCCCCTGCTCCACCGTGAAACGCTGCAGATCAACCAGGTTCTTCGGGTCCAGCGGGTTCGCTTCGTGGTTCGGGAACGTGCCATCGAGCTCAAAATACAACCCGCGCACATCCATGTCGCCCAGCACCGCCGGCACCGTCAGCCCCGCCATGCCGTTCGCCGCATCCACAGCAATCGTCAACGGTCGGCTCACAGGGACCAGGTCTCGCAAGAACTTTGCGTAGTCAGGAAGCAGATCTTGCCTATCGACGCCCCCTTGACCGCCCTCGTAAGCCGGGATGCCGTCGATAAGCAACTGCTTCATGCGTGCGAGCCCGGTGTCAGTGGAGACCGGGGTTGCGCCGGCGCGGCAGAGTTTGATGCCGTTGTACTGAGCCGGGTTGTGCGACGCGGTGAACATGGCACCGGCGCAGTTCAGCGTGCCGGCGGCGAAGTACAGCTCGTCGGTGGAAGTCAGCCCGAGATCGATGACGTCGAGTCCCTGGGCGGTGGCACCCTCAGCGAACGCCGCCGCAAGTGCGGGCGAGGACGGACGCATGTCGTAGCCCACCGCGATGCGGCGCTCGCCTTCCTCGCGCAGGATGTGGGCGAACGCGGCGCCGGCGTCGCGGACGAACGCCTCGTCGATAGTTTCACCGACCACGCCGCGGATGTCATAGGCCTTGATGACCTTGTTCAGAGTGCCTTCGCTGTAAACAGACATGCGGGATAGCTTAGTCCGCCTGGCCCCCCGGATCCTGGCGGGTCGAAGCAGACGCGCCGTTTGTTGCAGACGGGTCAGCGGGGTCTGGCACGATGCGCAAGTGCGAGCGGCGCGCGGCCCGGTCAGCCGCCGCCTGCTCTTCCACGCGCTTTGTGCGGTGAACCGGGTGGTTCGAGGTCTCCGGATCGTTGAAATCGTGGGTGGCGCCGTACTCAATGGGGTCCTGGGAAGTGTCCACGAGGCCGGTAGTGACGCGGCCCGCCTCGCGCACCGCCTCTGCCAGCGCGGTGAGGTCAGCGTCGTCCATGGCATCCAGCTCGTCGTCAGTGATGTCGATCTGCTCGACGCGCACCATCTCCCACCCGACTGGGGCAGTGATGTGCGCGGAATGACGCTCACAGAGGTCCCATGCGTGCGGGTCGGCGACCGGCGCGAGGGGGCCGACAACCGCCGTCGATTCCGCGTAGGCGTAAACGAGTGTGGCTACAGCGGGCCGGCCGCACCCTGGCCGGCAGCATCGACGGAAAGTATTCACGCTGGCCAAGTCTAAACCCCGGCTTGAGTTTTGTGTAGTGGAGGTGCGGCGTGCCGGGGTCTGTGCGTCGAGCGCGAGTCTTAGCATTGGGTGCTATGCACCCCGGATCTTCGAACACACCGCTACACCTGCGCCCTGGCCGCGACCGGCACGGACGCGGCGTACGCGGGCCGGTGCTTCCTGTGGGTGTGCCACGATATCGGACACGCTCTATGGCATTCGACCAGTTGGTGCTGGAGACCTATGCGCCGCTGCACAACGCGTATTTTGATCAGCTCTCCGGAGTAGATCTAGCGGTGGACACCATTCCGCGGATGCGCCTGCGCGCTGATATGTCGGTGCTGCCGGATGAGATTGTCGCCGACGGCCCAGTCCCCCTTGGGCGCGTGCTACAAGCCGGCGTTGACTGCTATGGAAACCCCACCCGAGCGAGGTTTGTTGTGTTTCGCCGCCCTGTGGAGCAGCGGTCGCGTACCCCCGAAGAGCGCTCCGAGCTGCTCACTTGGATCCTGACTGCTCTGGTGGCGAACTACCTGAATCTCGACCCCCGAGATGTCGACCCGGACTTTCCCTGGTAGCCACAATAGGTTGTGGTGCTGAGCTTCAGTTTGTGGTGCTCAGCACCAATGCGAGTCGCAGCGTAAACTAGCCCAGCTGCTTCTTCAGGCGGCGGCGCTCGCGGTCGCTCAGCCCGCCCCAGATCCCGAAGCGTTCGTCGTGCTCAAGCGCGTACTCGAGGCACTCGTCTCGCACCGCGCACGCTTTGCAGATGCGCTTCGCTTCACGGGTCGAACCACCCTTTTCAGGGAAGAACGCCTCCGGGTCGGTCTGGGCGCAAAGCGCTTGGTCTTGCCACTCCTGCTCGACGGTGCCGAACAGCTCATCCAGGGTCATTCCTCCCGCGGCAGCGCCACGGAGAATGGCGTCATCAGCCATAGCCTTCACGCCCTCCCTTGCTTCCGTTGTCGAAGAATATCAATTACATTTTCGCCGTTTGCCTGCGCCAACCTGCTGGTAAAGGCCGGTGCTGACTGCGGTGACTTACACCAATGCGATTAGACACCGGAACGCCAAATGACTGCAACCTTGGTAGGGAGATCTTGGTTCAATCTTATGGATATCCCAGCAAAACAATCTCCTGAGTCACACCAGTCACAGGAGTATCGTTAGGACCCTCCCGGGGGTGAACGGAGGGGGTACAAGATGTAGTACTGTCCCCCGCACTAGGTCACAAGTTGACCGATCCGGCGTGTCGCTTATGCATCGGGTGAGAAACGCACTCCGGAGTCGGGAATGTTCACGCCTGGCCAGACGCGCATGCCGCCCTCAAGCTCGCACCGTGCGCCGATAGACGCACCTTCGCCGATCACGCAATCTTGGATGCGCACGTTCGCGCCGATGCGCACTCCCGCGGCGATGATGGAATTGCGCACGACGGCTCCGGGCTCCACCGTCACGCCATCGAACAACACCGAATCGTCGATACGCGAGCCGGCACCGATGACGCAGCCGCGCCCAATCGACGTGCCTCCGACGAGAATGACCCCTCCAGACACGCCAGACGAGGCGTCGACAAGCGATTCGCCCGTCTTGCCCTCCAGCAACGGCGAGTACGCGATACCGCGCACCAAGTCCGATGAGCCCTGCACGAAGTCGCTTGGGCGACCCATGTCGCGCCAGTAGGAGGAATCGACGTGGCCGAGGACCCGCGCGCCGTCGGATAGCAAGCCCGGGAACACTTCGCGCTCAACGGAGATCACGCGTCCGGCATCGATGCCCGCGATCACCTCGCGTTTGAACACATAGCAGCCGGCGTTGATCTGGTCGGTCGGCGGATCCTCCGTCTTCTCCAGGAACTCGAGCACGCGCCCCTCCGCGTCGGTCGGTACCGAACCGAACGCGCGCGGATCCGGCACCCGCACGAGATGCAGGGTCACATCCGCGTCGCCCTCAATGTGCGTGTTCAGAATCGCGCCGAGATCCGCACCCGAGAGCACGTCACCGTTGAACACCATCGCAGTGTCGTAGCGCAGGCGGTCGTATACGTTGCGGATCGCGCCGCCGGTGCCCAGCGCCTCCTCCTCCACGACGTACTCGATCTCCAGGCCAAGCTCCGAGCCGTCGCCGAAGTACTCCTCGAACACCTCCGCCTTGTAAGAAGTACCCAACACCACGTGTCGCATACCGGCCTTCGCGATGCGCGCCAGCAGGTGGCTCAAGAACGGATGACCCGCCGTCGGCAGCATCGGCTTCGGCGTGGAAACCGTGAGCGGCCGCAGCCGTGTGCCCTGCCCGCCGACCAAGATCACCGCATCAACTTCAGCGGCACGCGTTTCAGTGGTGTGTTCAACCATGCTGTTTCCTCGCTCCAAGATCCTCTGCTGTTTGCTCTCTACTCTGCCTGCTACGGCTTTGCCCCGCGACGCAACGACACGACGCTGCGCAGTTGCAACCCCAGCCACAGCGCCCCACGGATCGGCGCTTGCCACCAGTGCGGGTGCCTGTCGCGCTGGAAACGGAACGCAGATTCGTGGTGCGCCGGCACCGTCACCCTTGCATGTTTGTGCGCTGCGTGGCCCTGGTCATGCTGGATCACCGACGCAGGGCAATACAGATTTTCCCAACCCGCACGGGTGAGTCGATCGCCGAAATCGATGTCCTCGAGGTACATGAAATAGCGCTCATCGAAGCCGCCGATTTCTTCAAACGCTTCCCATCGCACCAGGAGGCACGAGCCGGAAAGCCAGCCCGCTGTACGCTGCACCGACATATCCGCACCTGCCCGATAGCGAGCGGTGAACGGATTGCGCGGCCACACCTGCCCGAGCAGCGCGTGGCCAATCCCCGTCACCAGCCCGGGCACTTCGCGCGCGCTCGGGTATGTCGAACCATCAGCCTCCTCGATGCGCGGGCCGGCAGCACCAGCCCGCGGGGCCCGGTCAAGACAGAACAAAAGCTTATCGACGGCCCCTTCAGCGAACGTCACATCCGGATTGGCCACCAAAAAGTAATTCGGGTTGATCTCGCCACGATCCCGTTTCGCCCGCAGCTTTGCGACGGCCGCATTAATCGCCGCACCGTAACCAATGTTGCCCTCGGTGGAGAACCAATCGACGGTCGGGTGGTTTGCTGCCGCAGACTGGGGTGCGCCGTCGCGCGACCCGTTATCCGCGCACAGTAATACTGTGCCAGTGCTCGTAGCCGTCTCCAGAGAAGCGACCAGCTCTTCCAGATGGCGCCCTGGAGAGTAGGTCACGGCCACCACCGCGAGCGGGGCCTGACCGAAAGTCCCATCATTTGCTGCCTTATTCACAATGGGCAATAGCTTACTCAGCGAACGCAAAGATATAGCTAGCGGTGCCGTATACTCTCCGCCTGTGACGGACAACTCGAGGCGCGCTCGCGACATCCAGCCGGCACCCTCCCGTGTGAGGGACGTCAGCCAGGTTGGACACCCCGTCGTGAAGTGGGTGCTCGCGTTCCTTTCAGCTGCAGCGATCCTTGTTTCCGGTGTCGGTTATGCCACCGTGGGGCGGCTCAGCAACCAGCTCAGCGCATCCGAGCTGGAGCTCCAGTCTCAGCGCCACGGAGGTAAAGGAGGCAACGAGGCAGTCCTCGACGGTGCCGTCGACATCCTGCTTGTTGGCTCCGATTCCCGCACCGATGCCCAGGGCAACCCGCTGTCCGAGGAGGAGTTAGCGCGGCTCAACGCTGGCATCGCAGACGGCGAGATTAATACTGACACGATCATGGTTGTTCGCATTCCGGAAGACGGCTCGCGCGCAACGGCGGTCTCCATCCCCCGCGACACGTACGTGCACACGGATGATTACGGCAATCTCAAGATCAACGGTGTGTACGGCGCGCACGCGTTGGAAAAGCGTGAAGAACTCACGGAATCCGGCATGTCCGAGGGCAAGGCCCTTGAGCAGCAGGTTGCCCGCGCAGGCCAGGAGGGGCTCATCGAGGCGGTTGCCGATCTCACCGGGGTGGAAGTCGACCACTACGCGCAGGTCGGGCTTCTCGGCTTTGCTCTGCTCACCGATGCGGTCGGCGGCGTCGAAGTGTGCTTGAACGAGGCCGTGCAGGAGCCGCTTTCAGGTGCCGATTTCCCCGCAGGCGTGCAGACGCTCAGCGGCGCCCAGGCACTGTCGTTCGTACGCCAGCGCCACGACCTGCCCCGTGGGGACCTCGACCGCATTGTCCGCCAGCAGTCGTACATGGCTTCCCTAGTGCAGAAGACGCTTTCCGCTGGCACCCTGACCAATCCCGCGCGACTGCGAGACCTAGCGAATGCCGCCGAGCGCTCGCTCACACTGGACCAGGGTTGGGACATCATGGGCTTTGCCCAGCAGATGTCCGGTTTGGCTGGTGGCGATGTCACCTTCACCACCATTCCGGTAACCTCCGTCAACGGCGTGGGCGACCTTGGCGAATCCATCGTCACCGTCGATGTCGGTCAGGTGCACCGGTTTATGGATGAGCAGGTGAATCCGCCCGAGGAGCAGGAAACGACGCCGCAGACGACGGCACCGGCGATCGGCACGCAGCTGCAAGGTCACGATGTTTACGTACTTAACGCTGGCACCATCTCGGGACAGGCGAGCGCCGTTGCAGACCACCTGCGAACCGCAAACGTGAATGTGGTTGACGTTTCCAATGCGATGGAGGGCCTCTACTCGTTCTCCCAAGTCGTTGCAGCCGATGAGAATGATTCGGCCGCGCGGGAGCTGGCGCGCGCGCTCGGCGGTCTGCCGGTGAGCGCAAACCCGAACTTGGAACCGGGCAGCATCGCCCTTGTTATCGCCGACGATTACACCGGGCCCGGCGCCCTTGACGCTGACAATCAGGTTGAGTTCCAAGAGCCCGTCGGCACGCCTGGCGCTGATTTCGGCGAGGCCGAGGTCGCACCCGAAATCACCGCCGGCGGCTCGGGCCCGCGCTGCGTGAATTAATTGGTCTACGCTGGCGGGCATGAGCCTGCTTTCCCCACTCCTGCGCGCTGACCCGGCATCGCCGCGCCTGACCGTTTACAACGACGCGCGCGGCACCCGCATGGAATTCTCGGGCCAGACGCTAGAGAACTGGGCAAGCAAGGTCGCGAACCTGCTCGACGAGGAATTCGAGCTAGAAGACGATTCCTCTGTGCTCATTGACCTGCCCGTGTCATGGCAGGCCACGGTCATCGCCCTCGGCACTTACAACTCCTCGCGCATTCCGCGTTTCGACGGTTCGAATTTCGACGGTCCGAGTTTCGACGGTCCGACGCACAACCCCACCGTCGTCTTCACCTCACTTGCAGGCGCTGACACCTGGAACGGCATTCCGGAGTGCGACTGTGTCGTGGTCTCTGACGATGCGTTCGGTCGCGGCGTTGTGGAAGCCGGAGGTGCCCTTCCCCCTGGCACCATCGACTTCGGGCCGACCGTCCGCTTCTACGGCGACCAGTACTTCGGTGAAAGCCCGGAGCTCAGCACATTTGCGCGGGACGAGCTTGGTGCCGAGCGCTACTTGGTGCCGCACTGGAGCACCACGGATGAGTTCGAACATGCGGTGCTCGCACCCCTGGCTGCGGGGGGCTCGGTGGTAGTTGCCGCCGGGTTGGTTTCGACGAATCGGATGAACGAGATCGCACAGATAGAGAAGGTAACGCGATTCTTAACTGCGGGTTAATCTCCCGGCATTCCCCCAGCTCTACCCCCATTGTCGGGTAAACAACCAAATTGGGCGTTTTCGGATTCCTGGGTCTTCTAGATTAAAGGCACCTCCGATTCGAAAGGTCTGTGTATGAAAAAGCTTGCAACCCGCCAGACTGGCGCTGCCATCTGTGCTCTCGCACTCAGCTCCGCCACCTTGGTGGCCTGCTCCAACGACGGCGACACCACTGAGACCAAAACTGCAACCGACACCGCGACTGCCGTGTCCACCAAAGACGGCGACAAGGCCGCTACTGGCGAGGATCGCGGACCCATTACGTTCGCTATGGGCCGGAACGACACAGACAAGGTCATCCCGATCATTGAGAAGTGGAACGAAGAGCACCCGGACGAGGAAGTCACGCTCAGTGAGCTCGCTGGTGAGGCGGACGACCAGCGAGACACCCTCGTGCAGTCCCTGCAGGCCGGTAACTCCGACTACGACGTAATGGCGCTCGACGTTGTCTGGACCGCCGACTTCGCCGCAAACCAGTGGCTCGAGCCGCTCGAGGGCGACTACAAGATCGACACGTCCGAGCTGCTGCAATCCACGGTGGACTCCGCAACCTACAACGGCACTCTCTACGCCCTGCCGCAGAACACCAACGGCCAGCTGCTGTTCCGCAACGTGGACATGATTCCGGAGGCACCGGACACCTTCGCCGACATCAAATCTGCCTGCGAGGCGATGGAAGGCGACGCAGATTGCCTGACCACCCAGCTCAAGCAGTATGAAGGTCTCACCGTGAACACGCTCGACTTCATCCACGGTTGGGGCAGCGAAGTTATTGACGATTCCGGACAGCCGACCGTCGAATCCGCAGAGGCGAAGGCCGGCCTGCAAGCTCTTGTTGATGCATACAAGGAAGGCACCATCGCCTCCGCCTCCACTGCAGCAACCGAAGAGGAGACCAACCTGGCCTTCACCGAAGGCAACACCGCGTTCGCCATCAACTGGCCGTACATGTACTCCAACTCCGAGGAAGCAGGCCTGAACTTCGAGGTGCAGCCACTCGTTGGAGAAAAGGGGGTCGGCGTGTCTACCCTCGGCGGCTACAACAACGGCATCAATGTGAACTCCAAGCACAAGGCAACCGCCCGCGATTTCATCGAGTTCATTATTTCAGAGGAGAATCAGCTTTCCTTCGCAGAAGCATCCTTCCCGCCGGTGCTGGCCTCCATCTACGACAATGAAGACCTGATCAAGGAGCATCCGTACCTGCCGGCATTGAAAGAATCCCTGGAAAACGCGAAGCCACGCCCAGTTTCCCCGTTCTACCCGGCGATCTCCAAGGCCGTCCAGGACAACGCTTACGCAGCGCTTACCTCTGGCAAGAGCGTCGATGACGCCACCAAGGATATGGCTGCCGCCATCAAGCAGGCCCAGTAGTTCACCCCCCAGTAGTTCACCTGGAAACTCACACACCTGCGAACCAGGTCATCAAACTGGCGCGCCCAACGCCCGCAACCGTTTAAAATCCGGTGCGGGCGTTGGCCCGTTTACTCCCCAATGGAACAAATAGATCCGAAGGCTGGCATGAGTACCATCACTGAGCCTGGCACCACTCGGCGCACGAAGGCGCCAAATTCACGTCGAAACCAGAAGCAGGGTGACAAAGGAAAGGCCTACGCCCTCATCGCACCCGCCCTCATCGTGCTTGCCATTGTTATTGGCTACCCGATCGTGCGCGCGATTTGGCTGTCCTTCCAAGGAAACCGGCGCCTTGACCCATCCACCGGCGTATTTGTGGACGGGGGGTTCGCGGGCCTCGAAAACTACCTCTATTGGATCACCAATCGGTGCATGAGCCCATCCGGCGTGGTGGGCGCCTGCCCTCCCGGCGTTCTTGCCACCGACTTCTGGCCAGCAGTACGAATCACCCTGTTCTTCACCGTGGTCACTGTCGCGTTGGAGACGATCCTCGGCATGGTAATGGCACTCATCATGAACCACCCGTCAAAGGCCCGCGCGCTCATCCGCGCGGCGGTGCTCATCCCCTGGGCCATCCCGACGGCAGTGACCGCGAAGCTTTGGCAATTCATGTTCGCACCCAGCGGCATCGTCAACTCTGTGATGGGTCAAAACATTGCCTGGACGACTGACCCGTGGGCTGCGCGTTTTGCCGTCATCATCGCCGACGTATGGAAGACCACGCCGTTCATGGCACTGCTGATCCTCGCCGGACTACAGATGATTCCGAAAGACGTATACGAAGCCGCGCGTGTCGACGGAGCGTCGACGTGGCAGCAATTCACCCGCATCACCCTGCCACTCGTACGCCCGGCGCTGATGGTGGCCGTACTCTTCCGCACTCTCGACGCACTGCGCATGTACGACCTCCCAGTAATCATGATCTCCGGCTCCTCGAACTCTCCCACTGCAACGATCTCGCAGCTGGTGGTCGAAGACATGCGGCAAAACAACTTCAACTCCGCTTCTGCCCTGTCCACGCTGATCTTCTTGCTCATTTTTGCGGTCGCGTTCATCATGATCCGGTTCCTCGGTGCCGATGTGGGTGGCGCCGTCAGGGAACCCAAGAGGACACCCAAGAGGACACCCAAGAGGACGCAGAAGAAGGAAGAAAAGCACGGAGCAAAGGACCGTCGACAAGCAACTGCTCAAGATGCAGAAGCATTGAATGCCCGACTTGAGGAGGCTTCGCGATGAAAAAGCTTGGTCACTACCTCGGCGTCATCTTCATCATGATCTGGGGCCTTGCCCCGTTCTACTGGATGCTGGTGACCGCGTTGCGCGACAAACGGCACACGTTCGACACCACTCCATGGCCGACGCACGTCACGCTCGACAACTTCCGTGACGCGCTGGCGACGGACAAGGGCAATGACTTCCTCGGGGCGATCGGCAACTCGCTGATCATTTCGCTGACAACAACTGCGATCGCGGTGCTCGTCGGCGTATTCACCGCATACGCACTCGCGCGGCTCGATTTCCCCGGCAAGGGCTTCATCACCGGCATCATCCTGGCTGCCTCGATGTTCCCGGGCATCGCGCTGGTGACCCCCCTGTTCCAGCTATTCGGGGACCTAGGGTGGATTGGCACCTACCGCGCGATGATCATCCCGAACATCTCCTTTGCGCTTCCGTTGACGGTATACACGCTCATCTCGTTCTTTCAGCAGCTGCCGTGGGAGCTCGAGGAGGCAGCGCGCGTCGACGGGGCAACCCGCAGCCAGGCATTCCGCCTCGTGCTACTGCCACTAGCCGCACCGGCGATCTTCACCACCGCAATCATCGCGTTCATCACGACGTGGAACGAGTTCATGCTCGCGCGCCAGCTTTCGACCACCGAGACGGAGCCAGTGACCGTGGCCATCGCGCGCTTCAGTGGCCCGAGTGCGTTTGAGTACCCCTACGCCGCGATCATGGCGGCTGGGTCCCTGGTGACCATCCCGCTAATCATCATGGTGTTGGTGTTCCAGCGCCGCATCGTCTCTGGCCTGACCGCCGGCGGTGTGAAGGGCTAACCGGCCGTCTTCGCGTACTGGCGGGGTGGTAGCCGCGGCTATTGGAGTTGCGGAAACGAGTGGTAAACGCCACGTTCCGCGTTGGACAGGCTTCTGTACGGTGGAAAGTGTCAACCAATCACGGTACGGAAGGAGTACACCATGCCTACTCAGGGAATTGACGGCAAGGTCGCCCTCGTTACTGGTGCCGCCCGCGGCATCGGCCAAGGCTTAGCGTTGCGTCTAGCTCAGGACGGCGCGGACATAGCGGTTCTCGATCTCGAGGAAAACGCTTGCGCGGAAACCGTCGATCAGATTGCGCAGCTCGGCCGGAAAGCTATCGCAATTGGTGCAGACGTGTCGAAGCGTGACGAAATCTACGCCGCCATCGCACGCACCGAAGAGGAGCTCGGCGGTTTTGACATCATGGTCAATAACGCCGGTATCGCCCAGGTCCAGCCGATTGCGGAGATCGAGGACGGGGAAGTTGACGCGCTCTTTGACATCAACGTCAAGGGTGTCCTCTGGGGCATTCAGGCCGCAGCCGCGAAATTCAAGGAGCGCGGCCACGGGGGCAAGATCATCAACGCATCCTCGATCGCTGGACACGATGGATTCCCGATCCTCGGTGCATACTCGGCCTCCAAGTTTGCAGTCCGCGGCCTAACCCAGGTCGCCGCCCAGGAGTACGCCAAGGACGGAATCACTGTGAACGCGTACTGCCCTGGCATCGTGGGCACCAGCATGTGGGAAGACATTGACCGCCGGTTCCATGAGCTAACCGGTGCAGAGCTGGGTGCGACGTACAAGGAGAACGTCGAGGGCATTGCGCTTGGGCGCGCTCAAACCCCGGAGGACGTGGCCAACCTGGTTTCGTTCTTGGCTTCGCCGGACTCGGACTACATCACCGGTCAGGCGATCCTCACCGACGGTGGCTTGGTCTACCGCTAACCGAACAAGGTCTGCATCGCTCCGTACGGATGGTGCGTGTTGGTGGCGCGGTAGCCACGCGGCGAGTGCCATACCGGCGTGCCGCTGACGTTCTCAATGCGGCCGCGCCGGGCGCGCTCAGGGTCATCATCATTGACCCTGTTGTGGTACCGGCATAGCGGGGCGAGGTTGTTCAGATTCGTTTCGCCGCCATGCTTCCACGCCCTGATGTGGTGGATCTCGCAGGAGTCGGCTGACTGGCGACAATCCGGCACCGGGCACATCGTGAGCGTCGCCCGCGCGAGATCGCGTTGCTTTTGGTTCGCAAAACGCTGATCGCGGTAGAGGTTCACCGGCCCTTCCTCCGGGTGAAAGAGAGCAGCCTCAAGGCCATTTTCGACGGTTGCGTGGTGCCGGTTCAGGTATTCGGCACCAGTGATCGTCGTGCCGTCGCTAAGCCCGAGCACCGTGTCGTCGCCCTCGTCGCGCAGCACCTTGATCCACTCCGGTAACGGGATGAGTAGTAACGGGCGGGGCACCGCCTTGGGTACGCCCGTTCCGTCGCCACGCATGAGTTCGAGGAAACGCTCCAACATCTGTTGTGCAATGGGTTTTGTCGAGTCGAGATCAGCGCGCAGAGCATGCTCAAGGTCGGCCAGGTCACGCTCGTCCGCTGTGACCCGCATGGTTCGGTACCCTTGACGAGAGCGCGTGAAGCTCACCTGTTTCCGCGGCGGTTCCGGCGGTGTCTTCGGGATTAGCTTGTTTGCCAGTTCGCTGAGCTTTTTGTACGTGCATTTTGCGTCGAGCAGGGCGAGACGCAGCTTCATCCGAGTGCGGGCGTGTTTGATGGGTCTGAGGCGCCGCTCCAGCAGCGCCAGCTGGTCGAGGGAGAAGCCGTGTCGCCTGGCTTTTTCACCAGCGAGCCGCTGCTTTTGGGGTGAGTTGGTGGTTCCGAAGTAAACGTCGTGGAGTTCAGCCCAGGCTTTCGCCCTGGACGGGTCAACGCCGGCGTCGAGTGCAGCCTGCCGGTCGAAGCCCACCAGAGTGTCCAGCGCTGCTGCTGATATCGCGTGGAGGAAATCGTGGAAGTTGTTCATGCTGCGCACCCTAAACGCGATTTGCGTTGAACGGAAGGGCACGACCCTCCAGCCTGTGGATAAGTCCTGAGACACCGCCGAGTTATCCACAGGCTCGGTTCTGAGCTGGTCATTTGTGCTGGGCAGACAGAGAGCGCCGCGCGATACAGCAAGGTAACCCGCTGGCCCAATGGTAGTGCTGGCGCTACCGACAATAGAGTGCGCACACCATTGCGTTTCACTTCGCGTCCCAGTGAGGTAGAGAGTATGCGTACATCGAATACCTCCATCTCTAACCGCATGCTGTCCCTCGACGTTGTGCGCGGGATCGCCTTGTGCGGCATTGCATTTGTGAACGTGCAGCAGCAGTGGATCCTCTACCCCAATCCGGATGCGGAGACGCCAGCGTACATGTGGCTCGATCTGCTGGCCCGCCAGCGCTTCTTCCCTGTGTTCACCTTCCTCTTCGGTATCGGGTTCTGCATGATCATGCAAAGTGCTCGACGGCGTGGTGTGAGCGAGCCGCGGGTAATGGCCCGCCGTCTTGCCCCGCTCCTGCTGCTCGGTATCGCCCACCAATTCCTGCACCCAGGAGAGGCGCTGATGTTCTATGCGGAATTCGGATTCGTTGTGCTCTTTCCCCTCACCTTCGTGCGAGACACCCAACGGCGACGCACCACCGCGACGTGGCTCGGCGTGATTCTCACGCTGGCGGGAGCGCCGCTGGGAGGCATCCTGGTGATTCCGGGTCTGTTACTGCTCGGGTTCGCGTTCGCCGAATGGTCGCTGCCGATGCGGCTTGATCAAGACCCGACTCCCGCCGCCTACGCCCTGATCGGCCTTTTGCCTCTCACCGCAGCCATGGAGTACTTGCAGTACTCCAGCTACGGCACGCAGCAGTATCCCTTCGTCGCGTCAGTGGCAGGTTTGGTGTACGCCGCGACGTGGGCGGCCCTCGCCGTGGTGCTTGTCCGCACTCCCCTGCGTCCATTCCTTGGTGCCGTGTTCGCGCCGCTTGGCCGCATGGCGCTGACGAACTACATCGTGGCTACGTTCGTGATCATCGGCGCACGCATCGCCCTGGGCATCCCGCGGCTCCCGGATGTGGTCACCAACGACATGTTCCTCACCGGATTCGCGGTGATGGCCGCGATGCTGGTCGTCCAGTCGCTGCTTTCAACGCTGTGGCTCAAATACTTTGGCCAAGGCCCTTTGGAGAAGGCATGGCGTTGGCTCACCTGGAATGCTGGCGGCGGTCCGAAACCGGCTGCCCCGAAACCGGCTGCCCCAGAGCCGGCTACCCCGGAACCCGTTAACGCCCCGCCCGCACCCGACGCATCACACGCCGCCACAACACCCGAGCCAAGGAATGCGGCACCGCAATCAGCTCCCGGGCGTACTGCTTGAGATTCTTCAGCGGCCGTCCCGGCGGCATCGGCGCAGACACGACCTCGACCGGGATCTGCAGGTGCCACGCCCACACTCGCGTGCGAGCGACATGAAACGCGCTGGTGACCACCGTTAGGCGCTCCGCATCCGGGTACATCGCCCACGCGTGCTCGAGGTTCTCGTTCGTCGAGCGCGCCAGCGGCTCTAACACCACATCAGCCGCAGGCACCCCGCGCTCCACCAGCCAGGCAGCCATCGGTTCAGCTTCACCGTAACCACTGACGACGATCGGTCGCGGGGCAGACCGGTAGACACCCATGGCCGTCGATAAGCGAGCTTGAAGCATGCGTGACGGGCGCCCGTCGATCACTCGGGCGCCGAGCACCACGATTGGGTGCTTACTCACCCATCAAACGCTTTCGCAGCGCCTCGTCCTTGCGTTCCACCTCGGAGGAGAGATCCGACTGGTAGCGCGCCATCTTTTCAACCAGTGCAGGATCACCGGCGCCGAGGATGCGCACGGCAAGCAGGCCCGCATTCTTCGCGCCGCCAATGGACACGGTAGCTACCGGCACCCCACCCGGCATCTGCACGATCGACAGCAGCGAGTCCAACCCGTCCAGGTCAGCCAACGCCCGGGGAATACCGATTACCGGCAGCGGTGTCGCGGCCGCCACCATGCCCGGCAGGTGCGCCGCGCCGCCGGCACACGCGATAATCACCTTCACCCCGCGCACGTGCGCGTGCTTGGCGTACGCCAGCATCTTCACCGGCGTGCGGTGCGCAGAAATCACGCCAACCTCGAACGGCACTTCGAACTCGCTGAGCACCTCGGCGGCGGGTGCGATGGTGTCCCAGTCGGAATCCGACCCCATGATCAAACCAACCTGCGGCTGCATGCTTTACTCTCCTTTTGCGTTGTTCGCGGTGTGGGCAGCGTCGCGCCACGTGCCGTGGACAATGAAATGCGCTGCGTCTTCAGCAACCGTCAGCGCCTCGTCCAGCGATTCGGTGGCCACGTTAATATGGCCCAGTTTTCGCCCGGCACGAAAATCTTTGCCGTACAGGTGCACCTTCGCCTGCGGGTGACGGCGCATCACTTCGGCTACCCGCTGCGCCACCGGCATCTCGGGGCGTGCTTCGCCGCCGAGCGTGTTCACCATGACGGTCACCGGGGCGGTAGGCGTCGTCGCGCCGAGCGGCCAGTCGAGTACCGCACGCAGGTGCTGCTCGAACTGGCTGGTGACACAGCCGTCTTGGGTCCAGTGGCCGGTGTTGTGCGGGCGCATCGCCAACTCATTGACTTGCACACGCCCGTCCGTCTCAAACAGTTCGACTGCCAGCACACCGGTCACGTCGAGCTCCTCGGCAATCCGGCACGCCAACTGCTCACACTCGCGCGCCAACTCCGGATCCAAGCCTGGCGCCGGCGCGATGGCCACGCGGCACACGCCGCCCTCCTGCCGCGATTCCACAACCGGCCACGCCCTCACCTCACCCGAGCGGTTGCGCGCCACCATCGCGGAAAGCTCGCGGTCGAAGCCGATTTTTCGCTCGGCCATCAGTGGGACATCAACGGTTCGCACCAAGTCGAGCATTTCGCTTATCGACGCCGGGAACCAAACGCCATGCCCGTCATACCCCCCGCGGGTGGCCTTGACGCAGACCTCCCCGTTGACGACGTTCCAGAAGGCCTCCGCATCCGCCTCAGTATTAATGGGAGCGAACTCGGGAACCGGGGCGCCAAGTGCCTTCAGGCGGCGACGCTGCTTCAGCTTGTCCTGGGCGTAAAGAAGAGCGTTTGGGCGTGGCTCGACGACAACGCCTTCGTCGATAAGCAATTGTGCATGCTCATTCGGCACATGCTCGTGGTCGAAGGTGACCGCATCTGCACCCTTCGCAATCGACTCGACGTCGCCGAAGTTGGTGTAATCGCCGATGCGCACGTCCGCAATTACCTGTGCCGCGGATGCGTCGGGCTCTCGGGCCAGCAGACGGGTTTCAATGCCGAGCTCGATGGCCTCGGTTTGCATCATGCGTGCCAACTGACCGTCGCCGAGAATGGCGACAATGGGCATTCCATACGCGTTACTCACGCCGAATACTCTAGCCCTCCGCGCTACTATCGCAGATATGGCTGACCAGGCTGATTCTGTGCAACGGCACACCATCTTCCAAAACTCGCTAATGACCGCGCTCCTCGACGGAATCTACGACGGCGAACTGACCATCGGCGACATTCTGAGCCACGGGAACTTCGGCCTGGGCACCTTCGATGCGCTAGATGGCGAGATGCTGATTCTCGACGGTGTATGCCACCAACTCACCTCCGACGGCAAAGCTCGCGTGGCGGACTTGGACCAACGCACCCCGTTTACTGTGGTGACGAACTTCGTGCCGCGGATCAGGGTCGACGCGCCGCACGGCATGGTGCGGGCGGAGCTGTCTTCATTCATCGACCAGCTGGAACCCAGCGCGAACTACTTCTACGCGGTGAAAATCACCGGGCGGTTCTCCGAGGTGGTGGTGCGCACGGTGAGTAAGCAGTCCAAGCCGTACCCGCCAATGTCAGAGGCTGTTGGCGACGATGCGGAACACCGCTTCACTGACGTGAACGGGGTAATCGGCGGGTTCCGCACCCCGGCGTACGCGAAGGGCATTGGCGTGCCGGGCTGCCACGTGCACTTCATCAACGACGCTCACACTAGCGGCGGGCATGTGCTCGACTACACCGTCGATGAAGCGGTGATCGAGCTGTGCCCCGGCACTGACATGGCGCTACACCTGCCGGTGACCACGGCGTTCCAGGAGGGCGAATTGGCGCCGGAGGATCTGGACAAGCAGCTGCACACCACAGAGGTGAAGGACTAGCGGCGCAGGCGGCTGTGCAGCACCTTCTCTACTTGGCGGGACTTGCCTACGTGCTCGAAGTGGATGGGGCTGCCGAAACCGTAGATGCCCAGATCGATGCCGCCGCGCGAGCGACGCACCGAGTGGATCTGGCGAAGCGGAATGGAATCCACCGAGCCGCTGCGCCCGCGAGCAAGGACTCGGCGGTCGGTGACGATAAAGCGCCGCCGGCGCGTGCGCAGCAACGGTAGTAGAAAGCGCAAGAACGCAAGCAATGCCCACAGCGCCACGACGAGGTTGCGAACCACCGGCGGGATCCCCGGTGTGATGTCCATCCACCCGATCGCGATCCAGGCGACGCCAGTGAGCACGACCAGCTCCAGCAACGGGAAGATCAGGGTGGACAAGGGCGCGTTGACATCGGCGAGGACTACTTCGCCCTCGCCGACCCGGAACTCAACCTGTCGCGCCACGTCGGACAAGTGTAGTCGGCGGTTGGTTCACCCCGGGTTATTGCGGGCGGAGGTGGTGGACGTCGCCGACGGCGTAGGCAGTGCCGTCGATGACCACTTCTCCTTCGTCGTTGATGGTGTCTACGGCGCCGGTCACGGAGCCGTCGTGAAGCTCAATGCGAACTTGCTGGCCGATGGTGGAGCAGACCGCTCGGTAGTCGGCGAGCAGTTGCGGGTCGCCCTGTTGCCACTGAGCGAAACGCCGCCCCATTGCCGTGAGGATGTCGATGGTGAAGTCGTCGAAATCGACCTCGATACCCTCAAGGTTGAGCGCGGTGGAGGTGTCGGTGGGCAGGTCATCGGTCCGCATGGCGACGTTGATGCCGATGCCGACAATGACGCGGGGCATCTCGAGCGCCGAGAGTATGCCCGCGATTTTCTTGCCGCCGATTTGCACATCGTTGGGCCACTTCAACTGCGCTTCGGGCACGACATCGGTGACCGCAACTCCCGGCGCGACTGAAAGCAAGCCGAACGGCTGGGGCGGGTCCGGGACTTCGAGCACCATGCTCATCGCCAGCTGCGCTCCCTTGGGCGAGACCCACTGACGCCCAAGGCGACCCTTCGCGTCCGTCTGCTCGTCGGCAATGAGGACGGTGCCGGGCGCGCCCTCACGCAGCAGGTCCGCGTTGGTGGAGCCGGTGGACTCCACCCAAGTGACATTGGGCCAGTACTCGGCGACGGCGTCTTGGATGCGTTGGATGTCTCGCACAGTCATGGTTTGCGAGTCTAACGCTGGGCGACGCAACGCCGCGGGAAGTAGCTCGGCGAGGTTGTTACACCACCACGTTGTTACAGCACCACGCACACCGCCTGCGCGTAGTCACCGTCGTGACTGATCGACAGTGATGCCGCAGGCGGGGAGACGCGAGCGAGGTGTCCCCGCAGCACGATTGCGACGCGGCCGAACGCGTCGGGTACGACCTCGATTTCGGCGAAGTTCACCGTGTCGGCGTCGAGCACCGGCGGGGTGCCGTAGTGCGAGTTCGACCACGCCTTCACATACGCCTCTTTTGCCGCCCACCGCGCCGCGAGGGAGGCGTCTCGATCAACTTTGTCGGCGCAGTTACGCAATTCGCGGTCGGTGAAGACCGTCGCAAAGCGGGTCCCGGGTTGCGACAATTGCGCCGCGAAAGACGGGATGTGAACAAGATCAGTTCCGACGTGCATCAGGCCCCTTCGTACTTGTGACTGAATTCACAGCAGCGTATAACGGCACTATAACGCCCAGAGCTACCTTGACGTAACCTACGAGTTCGTAGGTTTAGGACTCGGCTTGCAATATTTTTGCCTACAAAAGTTTAAGGTGACGAACATGACTGTTTCCTCCGATACACAGGGCTTAGGCGGGATTAAAGGTCCACAAACCACTGCAGAGAAAATTGCCGACTTGCAGCGCCGCAGGCAAGAAGCCCAGGCGCCGATGGGCGAACGGGCCTACGACAAGGTACACGATGCAGGCCGTCTCACCGCTCGCGAACGACTCGACTACATCTTGGACGAAGGCTCCTTCGTCGAGACGGACATGCTGGCACGCCACCGCACGCACGACTTCGGCATGTATCAAAAACGCCCGGTTACCGACGGCATCGTCACCGGCTGGGGCACCATCGACGGTCGCGAGGTGTGCATCTTCTCCCAGGACGGCACCGTCTTCGGCGGCGCGCTCGGCGAAGTCTACGGCGAGAAGATGGTGAAGATTCAGGAGCTCGCCGTCACCACCGGCCGGCCGCTTATCGGCCTCTATGAAGGCGCAGGCGCGCGCATCCAAGACGGCGCGGTGTCGCTCGATTGGATCGCGCAGACCTTTTACCAAAACGTGCGCGCCTCGGGCGTCGTGCCGCAGATTTCGGTGATCCTCGGCGCGTGCGCCGGCGGCAACGCCTACTCCCCCGCGCTCACCGACTTCGTGGTCATGGTGGACAAGACGTCCAAGATGTTCGTCACCGGGCCGGACGTGATCAAGACGGTCACCGGCGAGGAGATCACGCAAGAAGAACTCGGCGGGGCGTGGACCCACATGGCCACTGCCGGCAACTGCCACTACGTGGCGGAGACGGATGAAGAGGCACTCGATTGGGTGGTGGACCTCGTCTCGTACTTGCCGTCGAATAGCAAACTGCAAGCTCCGAGCGAACCGCACGATTTCGAGCCGACCGTGACCGAGACCGACCTTGAGCTGGACACCCTCATGCCGGACAGCCCGAATCAGCCCTACGACGTGCGCGAAGTGATCAGCAGGCTTGCCGACGACGGCGAGTACATGGAGATCATGCAGCAGCGCGCCGAAAACGTCGTCGTCGCGTTCGCGCGCATCGAAGGCCAGGCCGTCGGCTTCGTGGCGAACCAGCCCAGCGTGTACGCGGGGTGCCTGGACATCGATTCTTCGGAGAAGGCCGCGCGTTTTGTGCGCACCTGCGACGCGTTCAACATCCCGATCGTGATGCTGGTCGACGTTCCCGGGTTCCTACCGGGTGCCGGCCAAGAGTACGGCGGCATCCTGCGCCGCGGCGCGAAACTGCTCTACGCCTACGGCGAGGCAACGATCCCGAAGATCACTGTGACCATGCGCAAGGCCTACGGCGGCGCGTATTGCGTGATGGGTTCGAAAGGCCTTGGCGCCGACGTGAACCTCGCGTGGCCTACCGCGCAGATCGCCGTCATGGGCGCGGCAGGCGCCGTCGGCTTCATCAACCGTAAGGAGATCAAGGCGGCGCGCGAATCCGGCATGGACGAGGCCGCGCTCACCGAACTGATCACCAGCTTCGAGCGCGAATACGAAGACACCATCTTGAACCCGTACAACGCCGCCGAACGTGGGCTGATCGACGCCGTGATCCTGCCAAGCGAGACCCGCACCGCAATCGCCGCCAACCTGCGCCTCTACCGCGACAAGTCCGTCGCCCGCCCGGCGCGCAAGCACGGCAACATCCCGCTTTAACGCCCCCCCAATAGCACTTAAAACCGAGAAAGCCTTCGCCACTATGAACCTCACCCCGCTGCTTTCCATGTCCAACCCGGCGCTCATCTTCCCCGGCCAGGCCAGCGCTTGGCAGACCGCGCTCTCCGACGCCGCCGCCTCCCCCGCCACCGCCGCGCGCTTGAGCCAGCTTCTCGACGAAGCGCAGAACATCACCGGCCCGGTTGCCCGCCCGCTGGCGTCGGTCGTGCCGGGCGCTGCGCAGCGCCTTCGCGAACTCATCGATTCCGACGCCACAGCCGCCGGCGCAGTGGCGCGCAAAGACATCGACGCGCTGCCGGCCGTGAGTGTACCCGGCATCCTGCTTGCGCAGATTGCGCAACTCGAGCACCTCCGCGACCTCGGGCTTCCGGTCGACGCGGAGAGGACGATCATCGACGGCCACTCGCAGGGCATCATCGCCGCGGCGGCCGTGGACAACCCCGCGCAGGCGCTGGCGTACGCGTTCATCCTCGGCGCCGCCGCCTCGCAGGATTTCGGCGCGACCGACGCGGAGTCGCGCATGCTGTCCGTGCGGGGCATCCCGGCGCCGCAGATGCTGGAGCGCTTCCCCAACACCGGCACCGACACCGACGCCAACAACCGCGCCGTCGTGTCCGTGATCAACGGCCCGCGCCACGTCATCCTCTCCGGCACCCCGGAGCAGCTCGCCGACGCGCAGCGCGAAATCGAGGCGGTGGCCAAGGCCTACAACGCCAAGCTCGAGGCCGCGGAGTTCGGCGGCTCCGAGCTCGAGCCCATCTTTGACACGCTCGACGTCGCCTACCCCTTCCACACCCAGGGCAACACCGGAGCAGTTTCGCTTGTCGACGACTGGTCGCGCTCCTGCGGCATCGCAATCACCTCCCCCGCGACGCCGCGGGAGATGGCGCAAACCATCCTGGTTGACCAATTCAACTTCCCCGAGCGCATCTCTGACGTGCTCCAGCGGGGCGCGAGCCACATTGTGTCGTTCGAGCACGGCATTTCTTCCATCATCCGCGGCCTCGCCGCCGGCGCGAGCGTGCCGGTGCTCACCGCCGACACGGCAAAGGGCCGCGATGCGCTAGCCACCCCAGGCACCGAAATCCCCGAGGCGGCCGACTACTCCAAGTTCGCCCCGCGCCTGGTGCGCCTGCCGGACGGCAAGGTGTACACCCAGACCCGCTTCTCTACCGTCACGGGCCTGTCCCCCATCATCCTCGGCGGCATGACCCCGACCTCGGCCGACGGGGAAATCGTCGCCGCAGCCGCGAACGCGGGCTACTGGACGGAGCTCGCCGGCGGCGGCATGTACTCCGAGGACGTGTTCAACGCACACCGCGACACCTTGATCAAGCACCTTGAGCCGGGCCGTACCGCCCAGTTCAACACGATGTTCTTCGACCGCTTCCTGTGGAACCTCCACTTCGGCCAGACCCGCATGGTGCCCAAGGCCCGCACCCAGGGGGCGCCATTCAACGGCGTGTGCATCTCCGCCGGCATCCCGGAAGTGGACGAGGCAACCGAGATCATCGAAGGTCTCATTGCAGACGGCTTCCCGTACGTCGCCTTCAAGCCGGGCACCGAGAAGCAAATCCGCGACGCCCTGAAAATCGCTGAGGCGAATCCGGACGTCCCAGTCATCCTCATGATTGAAGACGGCCACGCCGGCGGCCACCACTCCTGGGTGAACCTCGACGACATGCTGCTGTCCACCTACGCAGAAGTCCGCGCGCACGACAACGCATTGCTCACCGTCGGCGGCGGCGTGTACTCCCCGGATCGCGCGGCGGCGCTGCTCACCGGCGAGTGGGCGACCCGCTACGGCGTGACCAAGATGCCGGTTGACGCGGTGTTCCTCGGCACCGTGGCCATGGCCACCAAGGAAGCGAAGGCCACCGACAGTGTCAAGGACCTGCTGGTGAATACCCCAGGCCTGACCCCGGAGGACAACGGCGGCTGGGTCTCGCGCGGCACCGGCCGCAACGGCGTGGCGTCGAGCCAGTCGCACCTGCTCGCCGACATCCACGACCTCGACAACTCCTTTGCCAAGGCGGCGCGTCTGATCACCAACATGCCGGCGGAGGAATACCGGGACCGCCGCGAGGAGATCATCGACGCCCTCGCGGCCACCTCGAAGCCGTTCTTCGGCGACATCGAAGACATGACCTACGCCGAGTGGATCGAGCGCTTCGTAGAGCTCGCTTACCCATTTGTCGACCAGACCTGGAATGCACGCTTCGAAGAAACCCTGCACCGCATCGAGGCCCGTCTCAACCCACAGGACCACGGCGAGATCGACACGCTGTTTCCGTCCGGGGAAGGGATTGACGCGAAACAGGCCGTCGATAAGCTTTTTGCTTCATACCCGCAGGCCCGTGAGGTGCATGTTTCCCCGCGGGATGCGGCGTGGTGGATTCAGCTGCACTACAAATACCCGAAGCCGATGCCGTGGGTGCCAGCAATCGACGGCGACCTGAAGATGTGGTTTGGCAAGGACACCCTGTGGCAGGCGCAGGACGAGCGCTACACCGCCGACCAGGTGCGCATCATTCCGGGCCCGGTCGCGGTGGCCGGCATTACCAAGAAGAACGAGCCGGTCGCGGAGTTGCTCGCGCGCTTCGAGGCGGCGGCGACCGAGCAACTGCAAGTCGCCGGTCTGGAACCGGCCGAGCAGTTCGCGCGCCTGAACGACGCGGCGACGGTCGAGGAGTTCATCAAGGCCGCGCCGACGATGATGTGGCACGGGCATCTGATGGAAAACCCGGCATACGCGATGGACGAGGCTGCTTACGAGATCGTTTCAGAAGAACTCGAAGACTGCACCAAACAGTGGTCGATCCGTATCGTCACCGACTCGTTCTGGGACCACCTGCCGGAGGAGCAGCGCCCGTTTTACGTGCGCGATGTGATGATCCCGATCGACCTGCCGGAAGGCGTGTCCACGGGCGCGTCTCCGGTCGTGTCGGACGAGCGCCTGCCGAAGGCCGTATTCGACCTGCTCGCCGGGCTTGCGGGTGTCGGTTCCACTTCGGAGGCCGGGGATGAGATCCGGGAGCTTCCTTCGCTTATCGACGGCACCGTGACCGACGCCACACCGTATGGCTTGGCCAAGTCCTCGTTCACCTTCCCGGCGTCCCTGTTGGCAGCGCACACGGCAGTCACCGGCGCGGCGTTGGGCGCGGACGTGAAGGTGGGCACGCCGGACGTGCTGGTCGGTCCGTGCTGGCCGGCGATCTACACCGCACTGGGCTCGGGCCAGTTGGAGGACGGCTTCCCGGTGATCGAGGGCCTGCTCAACGCGGTGCACCTCGACCACGTGATCAACCTGCGCGCCGACCTGCACGAGCTTGCGGACGGCCGCACCATCGAGGTGACGTCGTGGTGCTCCTCCATCGACGAGTCGGTCTCCGGGCGCCTCGTGACCGTGGAGCTGGAGCTGCGGGATGCGTCCGACCCCGAGGGCGAGGTTGTTGCGACGCAGATGCACCGCTTTGCGATCCGCGGGCGCGCCACCACGAACACACCGCCGGCGCAGGCCCCGGCCTACGGCGGTGCCCCGGAGGCAGCCGAGATCCAGGCCACCCCGCGCTCGTTTGTAGACCGCGCCGTGGTCACCGCACCGCACGACATGACCCCGTTTGCGCTGGTGTCCGGCGATTACAACCCGATCCACTCCTCGTACAACGCCTCCGGCCTGGTGGGCCTTAAGGCGCCGCTGGTGCACGGCATGTGGCTGTCGGCTACTGCGCAGCACCTCGCTGGCCGCCACGGCGACGTTAAGAGCTGGACCTACTCCATGTACGGCATGGTGCAGCTCGATGACCAAGTGGAAATCACCGCCGAGCGCGTCGGCCGCGTGGGCATCCGCCCGGCGCTCGAGGTGACTTGCCGCATAGGCGGCGAGGTGGTCTCGCGCGGCCAGGCCCTGCTCGCGCAGCCGCGCACCGCCTACATCTACCCGGGCCAGGGCATTCAGGCCGTCGGGATGGGCAAGGGCGACCGCGACGTCTGCCCCGCTGCGCGCGCGGCATGGCGCCGCGCCGACCGCCACACGCGAACCAACCTGGGCTTCTCGATTCAGAAGATTGTCGACGAAAACCCCACCGAAGTCACCGTCAAGGGCGAAGTGCACCGCCATCCGGACGGCGTGCTGCATCTGACGCAGTTCACGCAGGTGGCGCTGGCGGTTGTGGCGTACGCGCAGACCGAGCGCCTGCGCGCGGCCGACGCGCTGGCTGAGGGTGCGATGTACGCCGGCCACTCGCTCGGCGAGTACACCGCCCTGGCCAGCCTGGGCAACATCTTCGATCTCGAGGCCGTGATCGACATCGTGTACTCGCGCGGCTCCTCGATGGGTTCGCTCGTGCCGCGCGACGCCGAGGGCAACTCCGAGTACGCCATGGGCGCGCTGCGCCCGAACATGATCGGGGTGAGCGACTCGGACGTCGCCAACTATGTGGGACAGGTGTCCGAGGACACCGGCGAATTCCTCGAGATTGTGAACTACAACATCAAGGGCATGCAGTACTCCGTGGCCGGCTCGAAGAAGGGCCTCGCAGAGCTGGCCCGCCGCGCCAACGGTGTGCGCGAGCGCGCCTACGTGCCCATCCCGGGCATCGATGTGCCGTTCCACTCTCGCGTCCTGCGCTCGGGCGTGCCGGACTTCGAGCAGAAGCTCGACGAGCTGCTCCCGGCCGAGATCGACGTCGAGGCGCTGGTGGACCGCTACGTGCCGAACCTCGTGGCGCGCCCCTTCGAGCTGACCCAGGACTTCATCGACGCCATCAAGGCCGAGGTACCCACCAAGGCGCTCGACGGCGTCACGCCGGAGTCGCTGGAGCCGTCCGCGCTTGCGCGCCTGCTGCTCATCGAACTGCTCGCGTGGCAGTTCGCTTCCCCGGTGCGCTGGATTGAGACCCAGGACCTCATTTTCCGCCGTGTCGACCAGGCCATCGAGGTGGGCCTGGCGTCCTCGCCGACGCTGACCAACCTGGCCAAGCGCGAGATGGACATCATCGGCCACCACATCCCGGTGCTGAACGTCGAGGCGAACCAGGACCAGGTGATGCTCAACGATGCCGTCGCCGCACCAGAGCCGGAGCTCGAAGAGCTTGACGACGCCGCCGCCCCGGCCGCCCCCGAATCGGCTGCACCGGCAGCAGAGTCGACGGAAACTGCGCCTGCCCCAGCACCCGCGCCGGCAGTCGCGCCGGCAACCGGAACACCGGCAAGCGCCGCCACCGACATCCCGTTCAAGGCCGCCGACGCCGTCATGGCGCTCTTCGCCTTCCAGAACAAGCTGCGCATCGAGCAGATCAACGACTCTGACACCATCGAGGAGCTCACCGGCGGCGTCTCCAGCCGTCGTAACCAGCTGCTCATGGACATGTCGGCTGAGCTCGGTGTCCCCGCGATCGACGGTGCGGCCGAAGCGGACGTGACCACGCTGCGCGAACGCGTGAACTCCGCTGCGCCCGGCTACTCGCCGTTCGGAGCGGTGCTCACCGAGGCGGTCACCGCGCGCCTGCGCCAGGTGCTCGGTGCTGCGGGTCTCAAGCCCGCATACGTCGGCGAGTATGTCACCGGCACCTGGGGCCTGCCGGCCACCTGGACTCCGCACATCGAGGCGGAAATCTTTCTGGGCACCCGCGACGAGGAGTCCGTGCGCGGCGGCACGCTGAACACGCTGCCGGCCGCGGCGAGCAAGGCCGAAGTCAGTGCGCTCATTGACGCCGCCATTGAGCGCGTCGCTGCGGCGCATGGGCAGGCGGTCAGCCGGGCGTC
Organism: Corynebacterium glaucum; assembly: GCF_002287505.1. Taxonomy (GTDB): domain Bacteria; phylum Actinomycetota; class Actinomycetes; order Mycobacteriales; family Mycobacteriaceae; genus Corynebacterium; species Corynebacterium glaucum. The sequence continues at coordinate 533,022 of NZ_CP019688.1, read as the reverse complement.
GACAAGCACAAGCTCCGGTGGTGGAGTGGTGGATTCGGCAGCACTGGATGCCTACCGTGAGGAAGTGACCGACACTCTGGTCGCGACCGCGCGCACGCTGCTGGGCAAGCTCGGCATCGAGGACGAGCACGCCGAGATCGAAGCACCGGACACCACCATCATCGACGCGATCGAGGCAGAGCTCGGCTCCGGCTGGACCTCGCAGGTCGCCCCCGTCTTCGACGCCCGCAGAGCAGTGCTTTTTGACGACCGGTGGGCCCAAGCCCGCGAGGATCTCACGCGAGTCGCGCTGGGCGAGGTAGACATTGACGTGGCTCGCTTCGCCGGTACCGGTCAGACGATCGTGGACCAGGCAACGTGGTACGCCGAGCACGGTTTCGACGGGCCGTTGACGGAGATCGCGAGTGTTGCGGCCGAGGTGCCGGAGCTGGAGTACGCGGCAGACGTGGCGCTGGTGACCGGTGCCGCGCCGGGCTCGATTGCCACTGCGTTGGTGGAGCGTCTGCTGGAAGGCGGCGCGACGGTGATTATGACCGCCTCGCGCGTGAACCAGGCGCGCAAGGAGTTCGCGCGCAAGCTCTACCGCGACCACGCGTCGCAGGGCGCGGCGCTGTGGCTGGTGCCGGCGAATTTGAGTTCGTACCGCGACATTGACGCGCTGATTGACTGGATTGGCACCGAGCAGAAGGAAACGGTGGGCAACGAGGTCAAGGTGATCAAGCCTGCGCTGACCCCAACGCTGGCGTTCCCGTTCGCGGCGCCGAGTGTCTCCGGCTCGCTGGCCGAAGTCGGCGGCAACGCCGAGACCCAGGCGCGCCTGCTGCTGTGGTCGGTGGAGCGCACGATTGCGCGCCTGTCCGAGCTCGCGCAGGCCTCCGACCAGGCGGTGCGCACCCACGTGGTGCTGCCGGGTTCGCCGAACCGCGGCACCTTCGGCGGCGACGGCGCGTACGGCGAGGTCAAGGCCGCGCTCGATGCGGTGCTGAACAAGTGGTCCGCCGAATCCGGCTGGCCGGAAGGCGTGACGCTAGCGCAGGCGCGCATCGGCTGGGTGTCCGGTACTGCGCTAATGGGCGGCAACGACGTGCTCATCCCGGCGGCAAAAGAAGCCGGCATCCACGTGTGGGATCCGGAGGAGATCTCCTCCGAGCTCATGGGTTTGGTGTCGCAGGAGTCTCGGACACGCGCCGCTGAGGGCCCGTTGGATCTCGACCTCACCGGCGGACTCGCGGACGCGGGTGTGTCCATCGCGGACCTCGCCCGCCGCGGCCGCGCTGCTGACTCAGACGACAACGCTGGCGCGAGCGCTGAGACCGGTGCCGCCACTGCCGAGACCATCAAGGCACTGCCGAACGTGGCCAACCCGGTGCAGCCGACTGGCATTGAGGTTGGCGAGGTGACCTGCTCGCTCTACGACATGATCGTCATCTGCGGCATCGGCGAGGTCTCGTCGTGGGGTTCCGGCAGGACCCGTCGTGAAGCGGAATACGGCATCCAGCGCAACGGCGAGGTTGATCTCACCGCCGCCGGCGTGCTCGAGCTGGCGTGGATGACGGGCCTGGTGACCTGGGCCGAAGACCCGACCCCGGGCTGGTACGACGCTGACGGCGCCGAAGTGCCCGAGGAAGACATCTACGAGCGCTTCCGGGACGAAGTCGTGGCGCGCGCCGGCGTGCGAGAGCTGACGGACAAGTACTTCCTCACTGACCGTGGCTCCATCGATATGACTGAGGTCTTCCTGGATCGTGATGTGACGTTCACGGTGGCGTCGGAAAGCGAAGCCCGCGACTACGCAACTGCCGACCCCGAGAAGACTGTGGTGCGCAGCAACGACGGCGAGTGGACCGTGACCCGACTGGCGGGCGCGAAGGCCGCGATGCCGCGCAAGGCGACGCTGACGCGCACCGTTGCCGGGCAGATGCCGGACGATTTCGACCCGGCGAACTGGGGCATCCCGGCGCAGATGATCGACGGCATGGACCGCATGGCGGTGTGGAACCTGGTCACCGCGGTGGACGCGTTCATCTCCGCCGGCTTCACCCCGGCGGAGTTGATGCGGGCCGTGCACCCGGCGGACGTGGCGTCGACGCAAGGTACCGGTATTGGTGGCATGGAGTCCCTGCACAAGGTGTTCGTGTCCCGCTTCCTGGGCCACGAGCGCCAAAGCGACATCCTGCAGGAGGCGCTACCGAACGTGGTCGCGGCGCACGTCATGCAGGCGCTGGTTGGTGGGTACGGCTCCATGATCCACCCGGTCGGTGCGTGTGCGACGGCGGCGGTGTCGGTCGAGGAGGCCGTGGACAAGATTGCGCTGGGCAAGGCGGACTTTGTGGTCGCCGGCGGTATCGACGACGTCCAGGTCGAGTCGCTGGAAGGCTTCGGCAATATGAACGCCACCGCGGACACGGAGACGATGCGCGCCAAGGGCATCGACGACCGCTTCATCTCGCGCGCCAACGACCGACGCCGCGGCGGCTTCCTCGAGGCCGAAGGCGGCGGCACGGTGCTGATCGCGCGCGGCTCGCTTGCGGCTGAACTGGGGCTGCCGGTGCACGCCGTGATCGCGTACGCCCATTCCTTCGGCGACGGCGCTCATACCTCGATTCCGGCGCCGGGCCTGGGCGTGCTGGCGGCAGCGCGCGGCGGCGAGCAGTCGCGCCTGGCCAAGAATCTCGCTTCGCTGGGGCTAACGCCTGACGACGTCACCGTGCTGAGCAAGCACGACACCTCCACCAACGCGAACGACCCGAACGAGTCGGAGCTGCACTCCATTCTGTGGCCGGCCATCGGCCGCGATGCGCGCGCGCCGCTGTACGTCATCTCGCAGAAGACGCTCACCGGCCACTCCAAGGCGGGTGCGGCCCTGTTCCAGATCGGCGGGCTGATCGACGTTTTGCGCACCGGCAACCTGCCGCAGAACGCGTCCCTGGACTGCGTCGATCCACTCATCTCACCGAAAGCCAAGAACCTCGTGTGGCTGCGCGCCCCGCTCGCGCTTGGCGAAGGCCGTGTGAAGGCGGCCGCACTGACCTCACTCGGCTTCGGCCACGTTGGCGCTCTGGTCGTGCTCGCGCACCCGGGCGTGTTCGAGGCGGCCGTGGTCGCCGCGCGCGGTGAGGCGGCGGCAGCCGAGTGGCGTGAGCGCGCGACCCAGCGCCTGCGCGCAGGTGCCGATCACCTCGAGGCCGGCATGGTGGGCCGCCGCCCGCTGTTCGAGCAGGTGGAGAACCGCCGCTTCGTCGAGGGCAACACCCACGACGGCGAGATCGCGCTGTTGCTCAACCCGGATGCTCGCCTGGGCGAGGACGGTAAGTACCCGCTCAGCTAGATCCAGCCGCGAAACGTCTGCGCGCCCTGTGCGCTCACCGCGCGCAGCGTTTCGGCGGTAAGCGCCGCGCCCAAGTCAACCGGGCTCAGCTCCCCCGGGCTCACCTGCCCCGGGCTCAGCTCCCCCGCTTGCTCGCCGCCGCGCTCGGACACCGCGACGAAGCGCGCGCCGGGCAGCGCGTTGAGCCCGTCGAGCAACCGCGCATCGAACGCAGCATCGAAGGCTGCATCGAACGCTGCGTCGGCCCCAGCCACCCAACCGGCCGGAACTAGTTCGCCCACCGCCCGCGGCAACCACGCCTCAACCACCCCAACATCGTCGAGACCCGCCGGCACCTCGAACTCCGGCCCAAACTGCGTCAAAACTCTCAAACCACGTTCCAGCGCCGCCCGGTCGCCCGCCCGGCACGCGCGCTTCGTTGCCGCCAGCGCCGCGTAGAAATCGAGCGCATGCAGCTGCGGCCCGGTCGCTTCCCACGCCGCCTCAGCCAGGGCCCGCACAAGCTCAGCATCCCCGGACTCGATTGCGCAGGTCATTTCAGCACCAGGAAGCATTCGCTTGACGACGACCCGACGCCCTCCCATCTCCCGCATTCCCGCGAGCACCTCGCTAAGGAAGTCAGTGCGTAGATCGCCCGCATATTCTTCACCCGCGCGGGCTGCGTACAACGCGCCGACCATCCGCGGATCACGCTGGGCCAGCGGATTCAGCCGCTGCGCCACGCCACGAAAGAACTCCCGCAGTTCCACCGGGCTGGAGTCGGCACGCGGCTTGTCGAACTCAGGCAGCATGCGATCGGTTACTCCCGCACCCTGCCCCTCTACCTGTGCTGGGACAAACTCCGCGCTGGCATCCATGAGCCTGTGCGCGAGCTTGCGGGCGAGGCGCTCATGCCCGTCACCGAGCTGGCCGCCGCGAACCGGTGTCACGCAGACCTCGACCCGGAGCGGGGCACCTCGCAACGTGGTATCGAACGAGACGATCTTGGTCACCGCGCCATCCTCCTCCGCTAGCCTGGCCCCATGCATTTTCCATCGCGCGCGTTGATCCCGATCTTCGGCATCGCAGGAGCGCTGCACTTTTCCAAGCCTGATGTCTTCGACGCGATTGTGCCACCGGCGCTGCCCGGCGCGCCGCGGACCTACACGTACGTCTCCGGCGTGGCGGAGCTGGCGGCGGCGGTGATGCTCGCCGCGCCCGCGCTCGGCCCGCAGTCCAACCCGGGCCACCGCCGCCGCTCTCGCGGAATCCAACGCGCCGGGGGCCTGTTCTCTGCGGCACTGCTCACCGCAGTCTGGCCCGCGAACTTCTACATGGCGTGGCAGTGGCGGGATAAGTCGTGGCCCCAACAGGCGCTCGGAATCGCCCGCCTGCCCCTGCAGATCCCGATGATTCGCGCCGCATGGCGCGTGTACAAGGAAGGGCATCTTGGCTGAGGTGGATAGCGGTGTCATTGGGGCGTCGATAAGCAACCTGCTCGCGGCGCGCAAACCGGAATCCTCGATCTGCGAGGTCAACATCGCCGCGGTGAAGGGCCCGATCCGCATTCGCCGCGGGCTGAATTGGCAGGAGCCGTAACGCACGCGGCAGGGCCGGACGATGGGCAATGTGGCGTTGCAAACCCCGATCTCTACACTTGAGGCCTATGACTTCTAAACCCGACTTGACCACCACTGCCGGTCGTATTGAGGACTTGCGCAACCGTCTTGCGGAATCGCAAGCGCCGGTCGGACAAGACGCGGATCGCGCCGCGCGCGAGCGGGTGGAGCAGCTCCTCGACACTGGCACATTCGTGGAGACGGACGCGCTGGCCCGCCACCGCATCGAGGCATACAAGATGTACCGCACCAAGCCCGCCACCGATGGGGTGATTACGGGCTATGGGCTTATCGACGGTCGCCGGGTCTGCGTATTCTCCCAGGACGGCACCATCTTCGACGGCGGAGTCGGCGAGGTTTACGCCGAGAAGATGCTGAAGATCTACGAGTTGGCTACCAAGACTGGCGTGCCGGTGATCGGCATCTACAACTCTGCGGGCCCGCGCTGGCAAGAAGGCATCGTGACCGCGCACATGCAGGCGAAGCTGCTGCGCGCGGCGTCGGTGGCGTCAGGGTTGATCCCGCAGATCGCTGTCGTGGCTGGCGACACGGCTGGGCTGGCGGCGGCGACGGTGCCGCTGGCGGACCTCACTGTGATGGTCGACGGTGCCGCGCTGCACCTCACCGATGTCGAAGCGGTTCGCGCGGTGTCCGGTGACGCTGGCGTGGACGCGGATGCGCTTGGCGGCGCCCGCGTGCACGCGTCTGAGTCCGGGCTTGCGCACCTCACTGCGGCAAGTGATGCGGATGCGCTTGAGCAGGTGCGTAGCCTGGTCGGCTATTTGCCGCTGAACAACCTGGCCGGCTCGCCGCTTGGCCAGGCTGCGGGTGGCGCGGGCCGGGCGGGGTTAAATACGGGCGCAACCGGTGCCGATTCTGGTGCCGCCGGTGTCGAAGCGCAGAATCTCGATCTGGATACGTTTATGCCAGACGACGACGCTGCGGCGTACGACGTCGCCGACATCATCACCGCGGTCACCGACGGTGAGCTGTTTGAAGTGGGCGCGGATTTCGCCGGAAACGTAGTCACGGGATTCGCCCACATCGGCGGTCGCGCAGTGGGCGTTGTCGCCACCCAGCCGAGTGTGCTTGCTGGCTGCCTGACTTACGACGGTGCGCGCAAGGCTGCCCGGTTTATCCGCACGTGCGACGCGTTCAACCTGCCGATCGTGCAGTTCGTGGACTGCCCCGGTTTCGTGCCGTCAGCGGACGAGGAGCGAGCCGGCGCCGCTGCTGGCGCTGCCGCGCTTGCGTACGCGTTCGCCGAGGCCCAGGTTGGCACCATCACGGTGATTACCCGTAAGGCGCACGGCACCGCCTACGCCGTCCTCGGCTCGAAGGGCCTGGGTGCGGACCTGGTGTTTGCGTGGCCTACCGCTCAGATCGCGCTGGCTGATGCCCCAACGGCGGCAACCGCGATCGGTACGGACGCGGCGGAGTACGAGGCCGAGAACCTCAACCCGTACGTAGCTACCGAGCGCGGTCTCGTGGACGCGGTCATCGAGCCGCACCAGACCCGGGCGCAGGTGCTTGAAGGTTTGCGCCTCCTCGAGCGCAAAGTGATCTACCCAGTAACGAAGAAGCACGGTAACATCCCCCTCTAGAAACCTACGCCACCGTAAGCTGGCAGAGCCTGAATCCTCGGTGAAAGGAGATTCACCATGACGACACCAAACGCTGCGCCCTTGTTCACCGTGACCAAGGGACACCTGAACGAAGAAGAGCTTGCGGCGCTTACCACCGTCATCGCTGACCTGCAGGCCGAGCAGACCGCACGGGCAGCAGCCCAGAATCCGGCCGACCGCAACGGCTGGGGCGCACCTCGCCCGAGCCACCACCAAGGTGCGGTGTACAACCCGCACGCATTTGGCAACGTTGCCTACTTCTAACGCTGTGCGGCTGGTGCTGGCGTCCAAATCACCGTCGAGACGCATGCTCCTTGAGCAAGGTGGGGTGTCTCCCCTCCTGAGACCTGCCAACATTGACGAAGACGCGCTGATCGCCTCACTCGGCGGCACCGCGCCAGCTGACGTTGTCGCCGCGCTCGCCCGCGCAAAGGCCGACGCGATCGCGCCCGGCCACCCCGACGATGTGGTGATCGGGTGCGACTCCATGCTGCTCCTCGACGGCGAGCTGCTCGGTAAACCCCACACCGTCGAAGCCACAATCGAACGCTGGCGCGCCCAGCGCGGCCGCACCGCGCACCTGCTCACCGGCCATGCCGCGACGTACCGCGGCGAGTGGGTGCAGCACACTGTGCGCACCGCCATCCAGTTCGGCGACGTATCCGACACCGACATCGAGGCCTACGCGCGCTCCGGACAGCCGCTTGAATGCGCCGGCGCGTTCACCCTCGAGGCTCTAGGCAGTTGGTTCATCGACTCCATCGACGGCGACCCGACTAGCGTCATCGGCCTCTCGATGCCGTTTCTGCGCCGCGCGCTCTATCAGTTCGGCCTCGACGCGAGCGCGTTCTGGGACTAGCTTCGCACCCATGGACATCAACGACATGCTCGCTCCCCCACCCGTGAAACTCCCGGAAGACCCCGCTTCGAAGAGCAATTTGCTTGACGACGCCTCGGTCTACGCCCACCCCAACTCCCCGGCGGTTTGGGCCGCCCGCGCGGAGAAGGAATTGTCAGAAGGCGACCCGATCGTTGCCTACGCGTACGCGCGCACCGGCTACCACCGCTCCCTTGACCGCCTGCGCGCCAACGGCTGGAAAGGCTGGGGCCCAGTGCCTGCAACGCACGAGGCGAACCAGCCGGTGCTCAAAGCGATCGCGATGCTCGCCCTGGCTGCCAAAGCCATCGGTGAGACTGATGAGTACGACCGCTGCCGCCAGATGCTTTCCGACGCGGACCCGGCCAGTGTGGAAACCCTTCTCGATTCAAATGTTTAGCCGCAGGTGACACCCATGGGGGTTCCTTGCATTTGGTTTGGTTCCCTGCTCGAACGCCCCAGACCCGGTGGCTGAGCCAACCGCATCTTCGGCACCATCGACTTCCGGTGACCGACAGTGGTCTGAGACAGTGGTCTGAGACAGTGGCCTGAGACAGTGGCCGGGACCGCGGCGGAAATCACCGACCAGCCCGCTCCACTTAGACAGGGCAAAACGAAGCCCCAAGCTGCGTGCGTTCACGCGGCTTGGGGTTCGTCGTAAAGAAGAGGTTAGCTGGTGCTGGAGGTGGTGTCGTCCTCAGCCAGGCGCTTAACATCGCGCTGCGTGCGCATCATTGCCACGTAAAACTCCAGGCTGACACGAATCATGATGGTCCAGAACAGCACGCCGAAGGTACCGAAAATCAGGAACATGACAAGTGCCAGCACACCTTCACCAGCCCCCTCGGTGAAAGTGGACAGAGAACCGATGAGACCAAGCACCCAGAAAATGCCGATAAACACGAGCGCGATGGTGAAGAGCGTCTTGTGGAAGTCAAGGGTGAAGGAGCGCTCGAACGATCGATCAAACAACGCCTTGAAGAAGTTCTGGCGTTGGCCCTGGGCCGCGTTGTTCGCGCTGCCACCGTCCTGCTGGAAACCGCTGTAAGGCTGGCCGAAGCCCTGGGTCTGACCGTACTGGCCACCCTGCGTCTGGCCGTAGGCCTGAGTCTGACCCTGAGTCTGGGACTGGCTCTGGCCGTACTACGACTGACCGTAATCAGACTGACCGTAGCTCTGACCCGCCTGCCCGAAACCGGACTGGCCGTAGGCTGGGGTCTGACCGTACTGGCTGCCCTGGCTGCCCTGGCCGCTCTGGGACTGGCTCTGGCCGTACTGCGACTGACCGTACGGAGAATCGCTGGACTGGGAGCTGCTGGAGTCAGATGCGCCCCAGCCAGATTGGGAACTGTTGGAATCGGATGCACCCCAGCCGGACTGCGACGAGTTCGAGTCGGAGGAACCCCAACCAGTCTGGGACGAGCCGGTGCTGTTGGAACCCCAGGTCGGCTGGCTGGACTGCGAGTCGGAGGAGCCAGCACCGAACGGCTGGGACGAGACGTCCTTATTCGGGTCACGGTCGTTAGGGTTGAACGGAGTGGACATGGGTCCTGCCTTCTTTCATCACTGATTTGAGCTTTTGCTTAATGCATTCTAAGGGGGTAAGCCCCCGGCTGCATAGTGGAGACGGCAAGTCAGCGAAGCACAGCGCAAACCTGTGGACCCCAAAAACGCGGAAAACTGGGGCTGAAATAGAGGCCATTACTGACTTGGCAGAGACTTCACAGGCGAGCTGCTACCAGGCGGAATCCGGCATTGTTGCCCGGTGCTCACCGATACGGAGCCAGCAAAGGTGGCGAAGCACCTATCCTTGAGGGGCATGACGCGACTCAAATTAGCCACCCAAGTACTCATTGCAGTTCCGGCGGCGCTCGCGATTGCGTCGTGCAGCGCCACCGACGACACCACCGCTGAGACTTCAGCGGCAACGTCGGCGCCGGAAACGGTGACGGAAGCGGTCACCCAGGAAGCGACAGTCGAGACAGTCACGCAGCAACCCACCACCGAGGTCGACACCGCAGCCCCGCCGGCCGGGGCAACCACCCCAGCTGGCGACTGCACCACGCCGCCCACAGACCCACGCCAGCAATACGCCACCGGCACCGCTCCGGGACGCATGCCAGCCGAGAATCACACCGACACCAATTACTGGATCGAAGACATCGAGAATCACTACGATCCGTGCGCCCCGTTGAGCTGGATCACCTTCCGCGGTTCACTCGGCCGCGAAGACGGGCCGGCAGGCACCGGCGCCTCCATCAGTGACGGACTAGCGCTCTACGTCAACGGCCAGCCCGACGGCGAAATGCGGCTCTTTACCAAGGTAGAGAGCATTGAAATGCTTGACGACGGCCAGGTTCGCCTCACGTGGGGCGAGCGCGGAGGTGCCACCGCCGCAGGCATCACCGACCATTACACGGTGGATCTCACGGCCCAAAGCGGCACCGTGCAAGCGGTCGCCGGGGACACCGAGAAGTTCGCTCAGCTTTGGTCCCAACCCGGCTACCTGCTCAATTAAGCCCGCCGCCACGCGAAAAGCCCCGGCCGCAGCCGGGGCTTCAATCGTCGTCAAGCAGAAGCGCTACGCGGAGTGCTTTTCCTCGACACGCTTGATGGCCTCGTCAGCCACCATCTCCTGGATGCCCATGTCCAGCTCGGAGGTGAAGCCGACGCAGGAGCAGTTGATCTCACCGAGGACGTAGGTGTCTTCGCCGGTCTCGTCATCGTCGGCAAGCATGAAGTCCGCGGTCCAGATCAGCGGGATGTTGTCTCCGCCAAGGTTCTCAGCGATGACAGGGCGTGCCTCGGCGAACATGTCGACGAGCTCCTGCCACTCCTCCGGTTTCTGGTAGGTGTACTTCGCGCCGGAGAACAAGGTCGCGGAGAACGCGTCACCGCCCTCGGCCGGTTTTTTGTGCACGACGAAGACTGGGTGCGGGCCAACGAGGAGGATACGGATCTCACCCTCAGTGATGCGCGGCATGAAGCGCATGTCGACGAGCATGCCGTTGTCACCAACGATGTACTGCTCGCAGAAATCCATGAACTCGCCAAGTTCGCGATCCTCTGTGTGGTTGTCCACAGCTTCGGTGCACTTGAGCTTGGTGTCCAGCGGCAGTGCGGTGCCCGGCTCAACGTTGGCTGCCTGCGATTCGTCCGCGAGACGGACGCGCCAAATGCCCGAACCGGTGGAGCCGCGGTTCTGCTTCAGCACGCGCTCACCGTAGGACAGGGAGGTCGGGAAAGTGTTTTTGAAGGACTCCACGTCGTAGTACGCGGCAGTGTCGGACGGAACCAGGTCGGTCTGGTTGAGCTTCACCAGAGCGTCCTTGGCGCCGTAGGAGATCATCTCCTCCGGGGTGGACATGCCGACGAGGCCAGCCTCGGACAGGCGGGTGAGCAGGTCGAAGTAGCCCTTCTCGCCGCCCGGGATGTTGCCCGGGTTCACGCGGGAGATGTACGCGTCGAAGTTCTCGGAGACGTACTCAAAGAGGTCCGATGCCCACTCCGGACGGAAGTACACAACCTCTGCGTTCCAGCCCTTGTCCTTGATCGCGTTGACGATTGGCATGGTGTCTTTGCGGTGGCCGTCGATGTATTTGTCGGAGCCGCCCTCAACCTCGAAAACTACAATTGCCTTCTTCACTAGGATCCCTTTCGATGTTGATCGTGTTCCCGCATCGAACTCTAAGTCTTTTCTCGTGGGTTGGCCGGGGAAGACCGCCGGTTAGTGGTTAAGCTCACAAGACCCGTCTCAGCGCCGGAAACTCCCCTGATTTCGCCCAGTTGGGCAGCCCACTTCCCGCCAACGACGGTATCGTGGAGTGGCAATTTCATGGCGCCCAGGGAGAGGAATCATCGAAGTGGGAATTGAGCTTGAGCACAACCCGCAGTTCGAGACGTTCGCGCATCCAGAGAAGTTCGTTTCCGCCGCGTGGCTTTCTGCTCGCTTGGGCGTCGACGGCCTGAAGGTCGTGGAAAGCGACGAGGATGCCTACCTCTACGACATCGGCCACATTCCGGGCGCGGTGCGCATCGATTGGAACCGCGACCTCAACGACCCCGTCCAGCGCGACCTGATCGACGGCGCGGCGTTCGCCGCACTGATGCGCGAGCGGGGCATTTCACGCGACGACACGGTAGTGGTTTACGGCGACCGCGCGAACTGGTGGGCGGCCTACACCGCGTGGGTCTTCGAGCTGTTCGGCCACCCGGATGTGCGGCTTCTCGACGGCGGCCGCGACGCGTGGATGGGAGAAGAGCGCGACACGTCCTTCGCCGTGCCCACATACCCGGAAAGCGACTACCCCACCGTAGAGCGCAACGACACCCCGACTCGGACGTTCGCGACCGAGCTGCTCGACGGCTTGCGCGAGCAGGGCACGCCAATTCAAGGCATTCAGTTGATCGACGCCCGCACCCCCGAGCTTTACGCTGGCGATGAGGTCGCAGGGGCCGTCGATAAGCAACAAGCTCCGCTTGCCCTGCGGCAGGGACATATCCCTGGTGCTGTGAACGTGCCGTGGGGGCGATCGGTGTACCCGAATGCGCTGTTTCGCAGCGCAGATGAAATCGCCGAGATCTACAGCGACTTCGACCGCGACGCGCGCACCGTTATCTATTGCCAGATGGGGGAAAGCTCGGCGCACACGTGGTTCGTACTCACCCACATCCTGGGGTTCAAGGATGCTTCGCTTTACGACGGCTCCTGGATCGAATGGGGAAACATGGTTCGTGTGCCTATTGAGCGCGGCTCCGAAGCCACGCCCGAGCCCAACCCAGAACCTACGCAAGAGTAACTTAGTGCGGAAAACGCCGAGCGGGACTGTAATATGAAGCGGCACAGCCAAGATATGTTGGTAGACCTAACCATTTAGCAAATATTTAGTAAAGGCGGAATTACTCGTGCCTACTCCCCTATCGAAGGTGCTCATTGCCAACCGCGGCGAGATCGCCGTGCGCGTCATCCGCGCCGCGAAAGATGCTGGCCTCGCCTCCGTTGCTGTCTATGCAGAGCCCGACGCCGACGCCCCGTTTGTGGCGATGGCAGACGAGGCGTTCGCGCTGGGCGGCACTACCGCGGCGGAGTCGTACCTGGACATGGAGAAGGTGCTCAAGGCTGCGGCTGATTCCGGGGCTGACGCAATCCACCCCGGTTACGGGTTCTTGTCTGAGAACGCGGAGTTCGCGCAGAAGGTCATCGACGCGGGCCTGACGTGGATCGGCCCGTCGCCGGAGGCGATTGCGGCGCTCGGCGACAAAGTCACCGCCCGCCACATCGCTGAACGCGCCGATGCGCCAATGGCACCGGGCACGAAGGACCCCGTTGCGAACGCCGATGAGGTGGTCGCGTTTGCTGACGAGCACGGCCTGCCGGTAGCCATCAAGGCTGCCTACGGCGGCGGCGGGCGCGGTATGAAGGTCGCCTACACCCGGGAAGAGATTCCCGAGCTCTTCGAGTCGGCGACCCGTGAGGCCACCGCGGCGTTCGGCCGTGGAGAGTGCTTTGTCGAGCGCTATCTTGATAAGGCGCGCCACGTCGAGGCGCAGGTGCTTGCAGACCAGCACGGCAACGTCATCGTCGTGGGCACCCGCGACTGCTCCCTGCAGCGCCGCTTCCAGAAGCTGGTCGAAGAGGCGCCGGCACCGTTCTTGACCGACGCGCAGCGCGCGCGGATCCACGAAAGCGCGAAGGCGATCTGCAAGGAGGCCGGTTACTACGGCGCGGGCACGGTCGAGTACCTGGTCAGCGCTGGCACCGAGCAGCACCCGGAAGGCATCATCTCCTTTCTCGAGGTGAACACCCGCTTGCAAGTGGAGCACCCGGTCACCGAGATCACCACCGGCATTGACCTGGTGCGTGAACAGTTCCGCATCGCGTCAGGTGAGGAGCTTCGCTTTACGACGGACCCGGAACCGCGCGGACATGCCATCGAATTCCGCATTAACGGCGAAGACCCGGCAGTGAACTTCATGCCCGCACCAGGCACCATTACCGAGTACGTGGAACCGGCCGGTCCGGGCGTGCGCGTGGATTCCGGCGTGCGTGCTGGCTCTGTGGTCGGCGGGCAGTTCGACTCGATGCTGGCGAAGCTCATCGTCTACGGCGAGGACCGCGAGGAAGCTCTCCAGCGCTCTCGCCGTGCGCTGAGTGAGTACGTGGTGAAAGGGCTGCCGACCGTCATCCCCTTCCACCAGGCCGTTCTTGACGACCCCGCATTCATTGGCGACGGCGAGCACTTCGATGTCTACACCCGCTGGATCGAGGAAGCGTGGGTCAACAAGCTCGTCCCTGCGGATACTGATGCCGACGGCGACGCGGACGGTGCCGATCCGGATGGCGAGAACCGCACTTTTGCCGTGGAGGTGAACGGGCGTCGCATTGAGATTGCGTTGCCGTCGTCGCTGGTCTTCGGTGGCGGGCAGCGCAAGCGCCCGAAGAGGCGCAGCGCGGCCGGGTCCAAGGCTGCCGCCTCCGGTGATGCTGTTGCGGCGCCGATGCAGGGCACCGTAATCAAAGTCAACGTGTCCGAGGGTGAAGAGGTTGCGGAGGGCGACGTGCTCCTCGTCCTTGAAGCGATGAAGATGGAAAACCCGGTCAAGGCGCACAAGTCCGGCACGGTGACCGGTCTTGCGGCAGAGACGGGTGCGCAGGTGCAGAAATCTGCCGTCCTCATGGAGTTGAAATAGTGGTGGTTGAATCCGTGGAGTTCACGTTCCGACGCGCCAGGGAGGCGGACCGGACGTACCTGCAGCGCCTGAACTTCCTCGCCGACGCGTTCGGCGACGAGACCGCTGACCTGGAGCCGGACGTGCTTCCAGGGGTTGAGAAATACGTGGACGAGTGGGACCCCGAGCGTGACGGCGGCGTCATCGCCTTCGATGAGCTTCGTACCCCTGCTGGTGGCGTCTGGTTGCGCTATTGGTCGGAACCGCAAGATGGGTGGGCGAACCTCGGGCCGGACGTGCCAGAAATCGCCATCGCAGTCGAGAACCGGTACGCGGGACAGCGCCTCGGGGCACAGTTGCTGGGACAGGCGGTTCAGCTCGCTCGCGAGCAGGGCGCCACGCGCATCGCGCTGTGGGTGGATGCGAAGAACCCGCGGGCGCGCCACCGCTACGAGGAATTCGGGTTCACCGACCACCCGACCATTGAGGGCGCGATGGTCTATGCGCTGTAGGGCGATGGCGTAGACGTCGATAAGCAAAAAGCTCCGGGCAAACAACCCGGAGCTTTCCACTTTGGTGCGACTAGCTGATCACGACGACCAAGTCGCCGCCCTCAACCTTCGTTGCCTGCGACAGGGCCACGCGCTCGATGGTGCCGTCGACGGACGCGGAGATGGAGGCCTCCATCTTCATCGCCTCGATGGTGGCAACCTGATCGCCAGCCTTGACCTCGTCACCAGCGCTGACCGTCACGTTGACCACGCCGGCGAACGGGGCTGCGACGTGGCCCGGGTTCGCAGAGTCAGCCTTTTCCACCTCGGCGACGGTGGACTCGGCGTTCTCGTCGCGGATGGACATCGGGCGAACCTGGCCGTTGACGGTGAGGATGACTTGGCGCATACCCTTCTCATCCGGCTCGCCGACGGCATCGAGGCGCACCACCAGCGGCGGGGTGTTCGCGTCGATCTCGCCGTAGTAGATCATCGTCTCCTCGCCCTCTTCGAGGCCGTAGAAGAAGGTCTTGTCGCCGAGCTGGTCGGTGATGCCGTAGGCGCGCCTGTGCTCGAGGAACTCGTTGTACTGCTTCGGGAAGAGCAGCTTGTCCAGCGCGATGCGGCGAGTCTCGTGCTCGCCGCTCTCCAGCGCCGGGGCGAGTTCTTCCGGCACCTGCACGGTGTGGTCGACCTCGTCGCGGTTCTCCAGGGCCTTCTCGCGCAGCAGCGGCCAGCCACCCGGAGGCGTGCCCAGTTCACCCTGGAGGAAGCCGATCACGGACTCCGGGATGTCGTACTTGCGCGGGTTTTCGGCGAACTCCTCCGGGCTGACACCCTGGCCCACCAGCTGCAGGGCAAGGTCGCCGACGACCTTGGAAGAGGGGGTCACCTTCGTCGGGCGGCCAAGGATCTCGTTCACGCCAGCGTAGTAGTCCTCCACCAGCTCAAAGCGGTCCTCAAGACCCAGCGCCTTTGCCTGGGTGCGCAGGTTGGAAAGCTGACCGCCCGGGATCTCGTGCTTGTACACGCGGCCGGTCGGGCCCGGGATGCCGGACTCGAATGGGGCGTAAACCTGGCGCACGGCCTCCCAGTACGGTTCGAGGTCGGACACGGCCTGCAGAGAGATGCCAGTGTCGCGCTCGGTGTTGGCGAAGGCGGCGACAAGTGCGGACATCGACGGTTGCGAGGTGGTGCCGGCCAACGGTGCGGACGCCACATCGACGACGTCCGCGCCGGCGTTAGCGGCAGCGAGGTAGGTGGCCAGCTGGCCGCCAGCGGTGTCGTGGGTGTGGACGTGGACCGGCAGGTCGAAGCGTTCACGCAGGGCGGTGACCAGTTTCGCGGCCGCTGCCGGGCGCATCAGGCCAGCCATGTCCTTGATCGCCAAGACGTGGGCACCAGCGCCCACGATCTCCTCAGCGAGGTTGAGGTAGTAGTCAAGGGTGTAGAGGTCTTCAGCCGGATCCAGCAGGTTGCCGGAGTAAGCCATCGCAACCTCGGCGACGGTGGTGTTGGTCTCCAACACCGCGTCGATGGCCGGGCGCATCTGGGAGACGTCGTTCAGCGCGTCGAAGATGCGGAAGATGTCGATGCCGGAAGCCGCAGCCTCCTGCACGAAGGCACGTGTCACCGAATCCGGGTACGGGGTGTAGCCGACGGTGTTGCGCCCGCGCAGCAGCATCTGGATGTTCACGTTCGGCAGGGCCTCGCGGATCTCGTCGAGGCGCATCCACGGCGACTCGTGGAGGAAGCGCATGCCCACGTCAAAGGTCGCGCCGCCCCAGGCCTCAACCGAGGTCAGTTCCGGGGTGAGGTGGCCGACGTGCTTGGCCGCCGCGACAAGGGTGTTGGTGCGGATACGAGTTGCCAGCAGCGACTGGTGAGCGTCGCGGAAAGTGGTCTCGGTGACGCCGAGCGCCGTCTGGTTGCGCAGCTTCTCTGCCCACTTCACCGGGCCGAGCTCAAGCAGTTCGTCGCGCGAGCCGCGCGGGGTCTCGCCGTATTCAGCACGCGGGAGCTTCTTCGACGGTTGGATGTTCGTCGGGCGCGGGCCGTTCGGCTTGTTCACCGTCACCGAGGCAAGGTAGTTGAGGATCTTGCCGGCATCATCGGCGGCGTCCGGTGCGTCGAGCAGGTTCGGGTGATCCGCGATAAAGCCGGTGTTGATGCGCTCGTGGCGGAATTCTGGCTCGGACAGCAGCGCGCGCAAGAAGCCGATGTTGGTGGAGACACCGTCAACGGCGAACTCGTTGAGCGCACGCAGTGCGCGGTCCACGGCGACCTGGAAGTTGCGCCCGCGGCACGTCATCTTCACCAGCAGTGAGTCGAAGTTCGGGGTGATCGTGGTGCCGACGGCCACGGAGCCGTCGAGACGCACGCCCGCACCGCCCGGGGAGCGGTAACCGGTGATCGTTCCGGAGTCGGGCCGGAAGCCGTTCTTCGGGTCCTCGGTGGTGATGCGGCACTGCAGCGCCGCACCGTTGACCTCGATAAGGTCCTGGGTGAGGTGCACATCCTCCAGCTTCGCGCCGGCGGCGATGTACATCTGGTTCTTCACGATGTCGACACCGGTGACCTCCTCAGTCACCGTGTGCTCGACCTGCACACGCGGGTTCATCTCGATGAACACGTGGTTGCCCTGCTCATCCACCAGGAACTCGACGGTGCCAGCACCCTCGTAGTTGATCTCCTTGCAGAAGTTCACCGCATCCTGGCAGATGCGCTGGCGCTGCTCCTCAGTAATGTGCTGTGCCGGCGCGATCTCCACCACCTTCTGGTGGCGGCGCTGCACCGAGCAGTCGCGCTCGAAGAGGTGCACCACGTTGCCGTGAGAGTCCGCCATGATCTGCACTTCGATGTGCTGCGGGTTGATCACGGCACGCTCGATGTAGACGCTTGCGTCGCCAAAGGCGGCCTCCGCCTCGCGGGATGCCTCCGCAGCCAACGACTCTACGTCCTCCAGCTTCTCAATAAAGCGCATGCCGCGTCCGCCACCACCGGCGACCGCCTTGACGAAGACCGGGAACTCGAAATCCTTCGCGTACTCCGCGAGCTGCTTCGGATCCGAAGACGGCTCCGAGTCCTTCAGCACTGGAAGACCAGCGCGCTCAGCAGCCTGCACCGCGGCGGACTTGTCGCCGGTCAGATCCAGCGTCTCCGGGGTTGGGCCAATGAACTTGATGCCGTTGTCGCGGCAAGCGCGCGCCAGATCCGCGCGCTCGGAAAGGAACCCGTAGCCCGGGTAGATCGCGTCCGCGCCGGTCTCCTTGGCGGCGCGAATAATTTCGTCGATGTCCAGGTAAGCCTTGACCGGCTGGCCCTCAACACCGATCTGAACCGCCTCATTGGCAAACGGGCGGTGGAAGGAGTTGCGGTCCTCGCGGGGGTACACGGCGACGGTCTTTGCACCGGTCTCAAATGCGGCGCGGAACGCGCGCACTGCGATCTCGCCGCGGTTGGCGACCAAGATCTTCTTGAAGGAGGGCAGGTCGTTGAGCGGAAGCGTATCCGGATTCATAGGGTGTCCTTTCCGTAGCGAAGGAGCAAGAAGGGTTTAGAGCACAATTCGGCTGAATGTAGTTTAAGTCTAGTTCAGTCCCGGTGTGGCGAATAGGTCATACGAACAACAACGCGGGCGTCGTTAAGCAAAATGCTCCGACGCCCGCGACCGCTGACCTTACTTTTCTACATGGCGCTCGTCCGGGCCGTTGTAGGCGGACAGCGGGCGGATCAGCGAGTTGTTCTCGAACTGCTCAATGATGTGCGCGGTCCAGCCGGTGATGCGGGACATAACGAACAGCGGGGTGAAGAACTCGATGTCGAAACCGAGGATGTAGTACGCCGGGCCGGACGGGAAGTCCAGGTTCGGGCGGATGTTGATCGAGGTGTTCTCGTACATCGTCTTGGCCATGATGTCGTACATCTCGACCCACTTCTGGGAGTCCTTCTCCGGGTGCTCGGCGGCGAGCTTCTTGAACGCGGCCTCCATGGTGGGTACGCGGGAGTCGCCCTTCTTGTACACGCGGTGGCCGAAGCCCATGACAAGCTCCTTGTTCTTGAGCTTGTTCAGGCACCACTCCTCTGCCTTCGCCGGGTCGCCGATCTCCTCCATGTGGTGCATGACGAACTCGTTCGCGCCGCCGTGCAGCGGGCCCTTCAGCGCGCCGATAGCGCCGGTGATCGCAGACCAGCCGTCCGACATCGTCGACGCGATGGTGCGGGCTGTGAAGGTGGACGCGTTGAAGGAGTGCTCAGCGTAGAGGATCATGGTCTTCTCAAACGCCTCAATGTCGGACGGGATGTTCGCCGGGGACTTCTCGTCGCCGAAGACCATCCAGAGGAAGTTCTCGCTAAAGCCCTTCTCCTTCGACGGGGCGATGTACTCCTTGCCCTGGCGGCGGCGAATGTCGGTGGCCACGATGGTCGGGAGCTTGGCCAGCAGCTGGCGGCCGATGGACTGCAGGTGCGCGACGTCGGTGGTGAACTTCTCCGGGTCGTGGGTGCCCAGGTAGCTCACGGCGGTGCGCAGGACGTCCATCGGGTGGCAGTCCTTCGGCAGGAAGTTGATCACCTGGATCAGTTCCTCGTCGATGTCGCGGTTGGCCATGCATCCGCCGCGGAAGTCCGCGAGCTCCTGCGCGTTCGGCAGCTCGCCGTTCCACAGCAGGTACGCGACCTCTTCGAAGGTGCAGTGTTCCGCGAGCTCCTGCACCGGGTAACCGCGGTAGAGCAGGGAGTTCGTCTCCGGGTTGACCTTGGACACAGCGGTGTAGTCGGCGACAACGCCGTTGAGGCCTTTGCGGATATCTGGCTCGGTCATGATGGTTCTCCTTTTCGGCTGGGTTGGAAGGGCTTGGAGCTACTCGGATTCCGTCTGGAACGTGGACTGGTAAGTGTCCTTCGAGTAGGTGAAGACGGACTGGTCGAACTGGTTGTACTCGTCGTAGCGGACGAGTTCGTAGAGGCGGGAGCGGTGCTGCATCTTGTCCAGCCACGGCTCCTGGGTGCCGGTGGCGGCCATGTCGCGCAGCATTTCCTCGGCCTGGCCCATCGCCAGGCGGAAGGTGGTCACCGGCCAGATCACGGCGTTGTAGCCGAGCTCTTCAAGGCGCGGGGCGGGGATGAGGTCGGTCTTGCCGAACTCGGTCATGTTCGCCAGCAGCGGGATGTCGACAGCGGCGCGGAACTGCTCGAAGTCGGCCTCCGAGTACAGCGCCTCGGTGAAGATCATGTCCGCGCCCGCGTCGGCGTAGGCCTTGGCGCGCTCGATGGCTTCGTCGATGCCTTCGATGCCGGCGGCGTCGGTGCGGGCACAGATGACAAACGCGTCGTCGTGGCGCTCGCGCACAGCGGCGGTGATGCGGCGCACCATAAGATCGCGCGGCACGACTTCCTTGCCGTCCAGGTGGCCGCAGCGCTTCGGGTTCACCTGGTCCTCCAGGTGCAGCGCCGCGAGGCCGGCAGCCTCAAACGCTGCAACGGTGCGCGCGGCGGACATCGGCTCGCCGAAGCCGGTGTCGGCGTCGATGAGCACAGGCAGGTTCGTCGCACGGGCAATTTGGCCACCGCGGTGCGCCACCTCAGTGAGGGTGGTCAGGCCGATGTCCGGTAGGCCGAGGTCGTTGGCCAGCACCGCACCCGAGACGTAGACACCCTCGAACCCGCCGATATCCTCAATCAGGCGCGCGGTCAGCGGGTTGAAAGCACCCGGAAGCTTGGTAATCGTCTCGCTGGCAAGCGATTCTCGCAATGCTTGTCGACGCTCACGTGGAGTCTTCTCCGGTGCGAACATTAGAAGATACCTCCCGGGATCTCCGGCGCCTCAGCGCGCGCAGCTTCATTGACCACGATGTTGAGCTCGGACAGGTCGGTGAGGTTCTCCAGGTTCTGCACGGCCTCAAGGAAGCGGTCCTGTTCCGCCTGGTCGACGATGCCCTCGGCCAGGGTGCGGAATTTGTTGATGTAGTTGTCACGCTTGAACGGGCGGGCGCCGAGCGGGTGCGCGTCGGCCACAGCCATCTCGTCCTCGATGACGGAGCCGTCGTTGAAGGTGATGACGGCCTTCGCGCCAAATGCCTTCTCGTTCGGGTCCGTCGAGTGGTAGCGGCGGGTCCACTCTTCGTCCTCGACAGTGGAGATCTTGTGCCACAGCTCCACGGTTTCCGGGCGGCCCGCGCGCTCCGGCAGGTAGGAATCCACGTGGTGCCAGGTGCCGTCTTCAAGCGCAACGGCGAACATGTACATGATGGAGTGGTCCAGCGTCTCGCGGGATGCCGTCGGATCCATCTTCTGCGGATCGTTCGCGCCGGTGCCGATCACGTAGTGGGTGTGGTGAGAGGTGTGCAGCACGATGGACTCGATGTCCGCGGTGGACTTGCCCTCCTCTTCGATGGTGGCCTTGATGCGGCGCGCGAGGTCGATCGGAGCCTGCGCCTGGTACTCGGCGGAGTGCTCCTTGGTGTAGGTGTCCAGGATTGCGCGCTTGCCTTCGCCAGGCTCAGGCAGGGGAACCGTGTAGGTGCGCTCCGGGGAGTGCAGCATCCAAGCGATGACGCCGTCCTCGCCTTCCCAGATCGGCGCCGGTGCGCCTTCACCGCGCATCGCGCGGTCAACCGCCTCGATGGCCATCTTGCCGGCGAACGCCGGAGCGGATGCCTTCCAAGAGGAGATCAGGCCCTTGCGGGACTGGCGGGTCGCAGTCGTGGTGTGCAGCGCCTGGCCGACTGCCTGGTAGATGGTGTCCACGTCCAGATCGAGCATGGTGCCGATGCCGGCCGCGGCCGACGGGCCGAGGTGCGCGACGTGGTCGATCTTGAACTCGTGCAGGGAGATGCCCTTGACCAGGTTGACCTGGATCTCGTAGCCGGTAGCGATGCCGCGGATGAGCGCCTTGCCGTCGAGCCCCTTGTGCTGCGCGACGGCGAGGATCGGCGGAATGTTGTCGCCCGGGTGGGAGTACTCCGCAGCCAGGAAGGTGTCGTGGTAATCAAGCTCGCGCACGGCGGTGCCGTTCGCGAACGCCGCCCACTCCGCGGAGTACGCGCCGTCGATGCCGAAGACCTGCGCACCGTTTTCCTGCACGGGGTGCGCCTCTGCCATCACGCGGGCGGTGGTGACCGGGCGGCGGGCGTAGGAGGCAACCGCGACCGACGCATTGTCGATGATGCGGTTAATGATCATTTCCTTGGTGTCTTCCGGCACCTCGACCGGATCGGCGGCGACTTGGGCGATCTTGTACGCCAGGTGCTCTTCAATCGGGAAGTCCTCGGCGGACTTACGCGTGCGTACCTCGTGCTCAATCATGCAGGTCAGCTCCTTAACGGATCCTTTGCGGAAGTCGAAATGAAAGTCGAATACAGCGTTGCGTTGGGCCCGGCCTCACTCGGGCCGAGCGTCACACCTCATAGTAGGGGCCAAAGTGTGGCGTGGGTCATGATCTAAGTTGCGTAAAACTGTGTCGTGATGCCGCGCTTTTTGTAAACTCTGTAAAAGCTCAGCTCACGCCCATTTTTCCGGAGGCAACCAGTTTGGCCAAGCATTATGCGGGGGCACGGATTCACACACTTCGCACGCACCGCGGTCTCACTCAGGTCGAGATGGCGCGCAAACTGGGCATCTCCACCAGCTACCTCAACCAGCTCGAGAACGACCAGCGCCCCCTGACAGTCACGGTGCTGCTGCAACTGACCCGCGTCTTCGGGGTCGAGGCCTCCTTCTTCTCTTCCGACGCGCAGCAGCGCACCCTCGGCGAACTCGCAGAGCTGCTTCCGAGCGTCGCCGATGACGAACTCGCCAATTTTGCCCATCGGTTTCCATCCATCGCTGAGGCAGTCTTGAGCATTCCATCGCTTATCGACGCTTCGTCATCAAACCCCCACCTCATCGTCCGCGACTTTTTCCAGGACAACGAGAACTACTTCCACGACCTGGACGAGGCTGCCGAACGCTTCGCGCTCCAGGCGCCCTCGCGGCAGCTGCGGCTGACGCGTTTGGCCGCGGCGTTTGACCGGGATTTCGGCTACTCGGTGCGCTTTAACCAACCGAGTGCGGGTGCGAGGTCAGTCGTCGATAAGCATGCTCGCGAGATTCGGCTGCGAGCCGGCCTGACTGAAGCCCAGCAGACCTTCGAGCTTTCCTACCACTATGGCCGCATCGCGCATGCGAGCTTGATTGATGCGCACGTGGCACAGATTGGGAACGAGCCAGCACGCGAGCTGGGCCGCCATGGGCTGGGGCAGTATTTTGCCGCGGCGGTAACCATGCCGTACGGCGAGATTCTTACCGCCGCCGAGGCGACGCGCTACGACATCGACATGATCGCGGCGCAGTTCGGCACCGGTTTTGAATCGACCTGCCAACGCCTGGGCACGCTGCAGCGACCCGGCGAGCGGGCAGTGCCTTTTGTGTTTGTGCGCACCGATCGGGCCGGCAACATCTCGAAGCGGCAGTCCACGACGTCGTTTCACTTCTCGCAGCGCGGCGGCACGTGCCCGCTGTGGGTGGTGCACCGCGCGTTCGAGACCTCGAACCGTGTGACCCGGCAGGTCTCCGTGATGCCGGATGGCCGGACGTATTTGTGGATGGCGCGCATGGTGCAGGGCCCGCCACTGGGGTTTGGCACCCCGCGGCAGGAAAATGCCGTCGCGCTTGGCTGCGATGCGGCGTACGCCGACCGGCTTGTCTATGCAGACGGACTTGACCTCTCCCCTACCTCGGCGACACCGATCGGTCCAGGATGCGAGACGTGCCCGCGCAGCGCCTGCCCGCAGCGCGCGTTCCCGGCGATGGTGCCGACGCAGTGAGCCGGTCGGGCCAGCGCGGCCGGTCTGGCTAGTCCAGATCGGTGCGGCTGATCAGGCGGCGCGCCGCCTCGGTGATGGAGCCGGACAGCGACGGGTAAACCGCCATCGAGTTCGCCAGCTGGCGCACGGTGAGGTTGTTGGTCACGGCGATGGTGATGGAGTGGATGAGCTCGGACGCAGTCGGCGCGACAATCACGCCGCCGATGACCACGCCGGAACCCTTGCGAGCAAAGATCTTCACAAAACCGTGCTGCAGCGAGCGCATCTTCGCGCGCGCGTTGGTGGCCAGCGGGAGTTTGTAGATATCGGCCTCGACCTCGCCGTCGGTGATCTGCTGCTCGGTCACACCCACCGCGGCGATCTCCGGGCGGGTGAACACGGCGTTGCCCACCGTCTTCAGGCGGATCGGGGCGACGCCCTCGCCGAGCGCGTGGTCGACGGCGATGCGACCCTGCTGCGCCGCGACCGAGGCCAGCGGCATGAGGTCGGAGCAGTCGCCGGCGGCGTAGATGCCAGCCACGTTTGTGCGCGACACGCGGTCGACGTGGATGTGGCCCGACGGGGTCACCTCGATGCCTGCGGCCTCGAGGTTGAGGTCGGCGGTGTTCGGGATGGAGCCGATGGACATCATGACGTGGGAGCCTTCGATCTCGCGACCGTCGGTGGTGCGCACGATGACGCCCTCGCCGGTGTTTTCCACGTTGTCCACGCGGGCGTCCTTCTCCAGCTTCACGCCGAGGTTCTGCAGCACCGTCTCCAGCACGTCGGCGGCGTCCGCGTCGTCGTGCGGAAGGATGCGGTCGCGCGACGCCACCATGGTCACTGGCACACCGAGCTCCGCGTAGGCGGAGACAAACTCGGCACCGGTCACGCCGGAACCGACCACGATGAGGTGCGTCGGCATCTCGATCAGGTCGTACATCTGGCGCCAGTTGAGGATGCGCTCGCCGTCCGGCTCGGCGCCCTTGAGTACGCGCGGTGACGCGCCGGTGCACACCAGCACCATGTCGCAGTCGATGCGCTCCTCGCTGCCGTCGGCAAGCTGTGCCACCACACGATGGGTGGTGTGGCCCGACTGCTCGCTGGCGAAGCGTGCGCGACCGTTCAAAATTCGCACGCCGACACGGTCGAGCTGCGCATAAATGTCGCGCGACTGTTCCGCGGCGAGCGCAACCACGCGGTTGTTCAACGCCGACAGGGACAGCGATGCGTCGCCCAGGCCGTGGTTCAGGCCCATGTCGTCGGCGCGTCGCAGGTCGGTCTTAATGTTCGCGCCGGCGATGAACCCCTTTGACGGCACGACGTCCTTCCGAATCGCCGAGCCACCCGCGCCCTGGTCTTCAATCAGTGTGATGTCCGCACCGTACTTCGATGCGACAAGCGCCGCCTCATAGCCTGCCGGGCCTCCACCCATGATGACGAGTTTCTTGGACACGTTGCGTACTCTCCTGTGTTCAAGTTCGTGGTTACCGTGCAAAAATACGCAGGCCAGTCTAGGTGAACTCCTGGCTATTCGCTGGCAATATCGTGGCGGGAGTCACGCTCCGCGTGGTTTGCGGCGTAGTACTTCTCCACGATCGAGGCGAAGAGTCGCACTCCGACGCCGATAGCGCGTTCGTCGATAAGCAAATTGCCCTGGTGCAGGTCTGGCTTTTCCCCCTTGCCGTCCCACGCACCGAGACGAACCATGGTGCCGGGGACGTGCTCGAGGTACCAGGAGAAGTCCTCGCCACCGGACGACTGCGGTGCGGCGACGATCGCGTGCGGGTCGATCGCGCGGCCGGCCTCGACGGCGAGTGCGGTGGCGGCGTCGTCGTTGAGCACGGGTGGCACGCCGCGGATGTAATCGAGCTGGTAGGTGCAGCCTGTCGGCGCAACGATGAGGTCGATGAGGTCGGTGAGCAGATCCTCCAACGCGCGCCACGTGCCGATGTCCGCCGTGCGCACCGTGCCGGCAAGCAGTCCCTGCTTCGGGATCGCATTCGGCGCGTCGCCCGCTTCGACGTGGCCGAAAACCAGCACAGTGCCGGTGCGCGGGTCGACGCGCCGCGACAACAGCGCAGGCAGCTGCGTCGCTAACGCGCCGAGCGCGTAGACCACGTCCGAGGTCAAATGCGGCCGCGCAGTGTGCCCGCCGGGGCCGTCTAGGCGCACCCGGATCACATCAGCGGCAGAGGTGATCGCACCGGCGCGCACGCCGATCTGGCCCACGCGCAGCTTCGGCTCCACGTGCAGCGCGAAGATCGCCGCGACCCCGTTCAGCCCACCCCATTCGATGACATCGAGCGCGCCGCCGCCCATCACTTCCTCGGCCGGCTGGAAAATGCAGCGCACGCCGAAAGGAATGTCCACCGACGCCAGCGCGCACGCGAGCGCAAGCACCACCGTGGTGTGCACGTCGTGGCCGCACGCGTGCGAAATGCCCGGGATGATCGAGGCGAAGTCCAGCCCGGTCTGCTCAGGCACGCGAAGCGCGTCGATGTCCGCGCGAAACGCCAGGCGCTCTCCGCCGTCGGGCCCGATGTCCACGTAACAGCCGGTCCCCGGAAACCGCACGGCCTGGAGCCCGTGCTGGGCCAGCACCTCAACGATGAAGTCGGTCGTGTCCACCTCTTGGTTGGACAGCTCCGGGTGCGAGTGGATGTGGCGGCGCCACCCAATGACGGTGTCTAGGTGCGCACCCAACCACGCGTCCACGCCTGCCGAGATCGCCTCCGCCACCCGCTTGTCCTCCTCACCGTTGTGTGCTTTGTTCTGGGCAGAAGCTTACGCCAGCGCCGAATCCGCGTTGCGCCGAGGTCAACAGGTCCCTCGCACGCGCGGCGCTACGGCAGGCGGTACACCGCGTCGTCGAACCGCGGCTCTGCCGCGGGGGCACCTTGGCGCAGGTAAGACTCATGAAACCGCGCCGTGTCCAGCGGTTCGTTCGGCCACCGCAGAGCGATCTCCACCGCGGCCTCAACCTCCCGCACCAAACCCTGCGCCACAAACGGCTTGCCCACCAGCTCCCCCGCGCCTGGCAGCAACGCAGCCGGCGGCACGTAGAGCGCTGCGGCGAGGCGGTAGACCGTGCTCAAGGTCGGGTCCGCAGCCCGAGCCCCGTTGTAATCATTGCGTTCCAGATTCGAGATCAGGCTTCGCGAGACCCCCGCCAGCTCCGCCAGCCGCGTCTGCGTCAGCCCCCGCATCACCCGGATCGTTTTCACGCGGTTTCCCAAGCTCAAGGCATACGATGCCCAATACGCCTGCGGCAACAACTCCCCCATCAGCAAAGCCCCCCAGCTTCATCCCCCGCACATTTCGTGCTCGCGGCAATAGCGTATCGCAGCCACCGGCACTGCGCCACGGTTCGGTTGCCGGGGGCTACAGCTCGATGTTGCGCGGGCCGTACAAGCGGTCGCCGGCATCACCCAGGCCGGGCACAATGTAGGCCTGCTCGTTCAGGGCAGGATCAATCGTCGCAGTCACAAGCCGGACCGGTCCCCCATGAGCTTCAAGCTTATCGACGCCCGGTTGAGCGCTCACCATACACACACACGTAATATCGTCCGCCCCACGCTCGACGAGCAGGTCGATGGCGTGAATGAGCGACCCGCCGGTGGCCAGCATCGGGTCGACCAGGAACACAGGCTGACCCGACAGATCCTCCGGCAGCGCCTCAAGGTACGGCACCGGCTGGTGGGTCTCTTCGTCCCGAGCCATGCCGATGAATCCCACCTGAGCGTCCGGGATCATCTTCAGCGCTGGGTCGATCATGCCCAGGCCTGCACGGATAATCGGCACAATGATTGGCGGTGTCTTCAACCGTGCGCCGGTCGCGGCGCCCACCGGCGTGACGGTGTCAAACGTCTCTACAGGTAGATCGCGGGAAGCCTCGTAGATCAGCATGGTGCCCAGGTCCGAAAGCGCGGCACGGAAGGCGGCGTTATTGCTTCGCTCGTCGCGCATGATGGTCAGCCGAGAGGCGGCCAGCGGGTGGTTTACAACGGTGATATCCATGCGCACCATGGTAAGCCAGCGTGAAGCCCGGGCAGCGGAAAAGTACTCGGCGAGCATTGCGGTGGAACCGAGCCCAACATTTGTGCGTCTAAGTAGGCATGAACGTCTTCGAACTCGATTCTTCAGTCGTCGCCGCGCACACCACGTCCCTTCGAAGGGATGCTTCGACTCTGCAACCCTTGCACCCCATCGTCATGCCACCCAAGACCCCTTCACCCGCGTTTCGCGCCGCCATCACCCACGCGCTTGAGTGGGCGAACTGGCGCGCAACGGCCGTCAGCGACGAAGCTCGCCGGGTCGCGGGCGCCATGGACCTCACTGTCGGCGCTGCGGACACGGTAGACGGGAAGACTTGCACCACACTGGGAGGTTTCCTGTGATCATCCCCGCGAAAGCCTCCGTGGAGGCGTCTGATCTCGTGGATAAGCGAATCGGCCTCGCGCTTGATGTGCTGGGACCGAACAAGTTCGGAATCGACCCGCTGTTCTGTGCGGTCCAGATCATGGCCCAAAAACCAGAACTCATTCCCACCCTGCCCGGTTACGCAACGCCGAGCTTCGAAGCGTTCACGCCGCTGGCCAAGCTCGTCGGCGCAGACCCGAGCGCCCACTTCGATGCCGTTGAAGCGCTGGCAGAGCATCGCGCCGCGATTAGCGACGCCCTCGTCGGCGGCAACACCCTCACCGCGACTGCAGCGACACAGATGGTGGCGATCGCAGCCAGCGTTGTCCCTGCCGCGAGTGCCGCCGCGGCACTGGCGACTCCGGCGGGGCCAGCAGCGCAGCTGGCGGCAGTAGCAAGCGCCGTTATGATCAAGCTCAACGAAGCCGCGATGACGATCCTCGACTTGCAAGACGGGCTCGACGAAATCGCGGAACGACTCTCCAAGGAAACCGAACGTTCAATGCGAGTCCAGCTTCCCGGCACCGCCCCGGGCGCGGGCGAGGCAGTCGAGCAGCTCAAGCGCTTGGCGGGCACGCTGTCTCCCGCAGCGTCAGGAGAAACTGTCGCCGATCCGCCGCACACCGATCCAGCGGCTGCGCCGCAGCCGTCTCCGTCAGCACCTCCCGAGGTCAAACCGGTTGAGGTACCGGCGGAGCCGAAACCCGCGCACACTGTCTCACCGGCCACCGCAGCGCAACCGGCCACCGCAGCGCAACCGACTGCGCACGCAGAGCCAACCTTGGAAGCCACCGCTGCACCGACCGCCGCAGCACCAGCCACCACGACTGCCGGTTCGGCCATCGGAGTCGCAGCGGTTGAGGCTGCAAAAACACAGCTGGGCACGCCATATGTGTGGGGCGGGAGCCAGCCCGGTGGCTTCGATTGCTCCGGGTTGACGTCGTGGGCGTACCAACAGGCTGGGCATGAGATTCCTCGGGTGGCGGCTGACCAGGCCGTCGGCAAGCAAGTGTCCTATGAGGAGCTGCAACCTGGAGATTTGGTGATTTGGTCGGGGCATGCGGCGATGTACGCGGGCGATGGGATGATGATTGAGGCGGGTGACCCCGTACAGATGAACCCGGTGCGCACCGAAAATATCGGCATGCCGTTCATGGGGTTCTGGCGGCCTACCGGATAGACAGCGGTAGGGAAACAATTTAGTAGAGTTTCCCTCCATGAGCACCCGTGCAATCCTCCCTGTCAAGGTTTCGCTGACCGCCGGCGACTTCTACACGCTGTGGGCCCCCACATGGAAAGAGAAGGGCTCTGAGTGGCAGGCGTTCTTGGGCGACGACGAATCCGTCCTCGCCTTCCACTCGCCTGAGGAGCTGCTGGTGTTTTTGAACACCACCGCGCAGCATGACCTGACCGACCACCCGAAGTGGGCGAACTTCCAGGCACAGGGCGACGATCGCGTGGTGCCGAGCGAGAAGCAGTACTACGACATCGTCGGGGCGCCGAACTTCTTGGCAGATCGCCCCAGCCACGGGAACGTCTCGCAGCTGTCGCGCGTGCTGCAGCTTTCGCGCTCGCTCGCTGAGGTGGCGAACGCGGAGCAGGCGCAGATCTTCTTTGCGTCTCACTCAATTCTGGCGAACGTCGCGCGCGGCTCCGAGCACTACTCGGGCGACGCTGGCCTCGACGAGTGGTCCGGTGTCGGCCGTGTAGTTCTGGCGAACTGGGAAAACGTCGTGCACTCACTTGATGGTGCCGTGCGAGTAGTGGAAACCAGCGAGCTGGACGCGGAGGCTGTCGCTTCCGCTGGGACCGCGATCACCGCGGCGCAGGAGGAGCGCGCCCGCCGCCGCGAGGAGCAACAGAAGCAGGAAGTTGCGCAGGCTGCGGCCGAGGACCCGTACGACGTGTCGCCGTGGGCGACGGCAGGCATCGATCCAGTGAAGATCACCGTCCAGGGCAAAACCGTCTACACGCTGCGCACCTACCTGGGTTCGGCGCCGGTGTTCCTGGGCAAGTACGGCGAAATCTTCACCTTCCCCACCCCGAAGCACCTCGGCCGCTGGATTCTGGAGAACGACGACCACGAGCTCGCGGGCGTGTCCACCTGGCAAGACCTGATGAACGCGGCGAACGCCGGCGAGCTGAAAGTGGAGGTCCACCCGGACAACGCCTACTCCTTCAACGGCATTGCCGAGGACATCACGAAGGGGCCGGACGCAGTCGACACCGAGCAGATGACGAAGGCCTACGAGGTGCTTGCCGATGCCGCAGACTGGGCGAAGGACGACTCGCTGAATTCCTTCCTGCTGGCTAACCCGCGGATGCAGGACTACCTGGCGTACATGATGGGCTCGACCGAGTCCGCCGGCTACGTACCCTCTGCCCCGTTCACTGACAAGGCTGAGGCGTGGACCGAGATGGAAGACCAGCTGACCAAGCGGTTCTCCAAGTTCTAGGGGTTCTAGGCAACCATGGCGGGCGGGGAATCTGCGGAGCTCCAAGCGAAGCTGCGGCATTTCATGCACCTGATGCGCGTGGCGAGTGCGGACCCGCAGGGCCGCAACGCGTTCTCCGGCCAGGGCCGCGTGTTGAAGCTCCTTTCGCTGCAAGACGGAGTGACACAAAAGGACCTGGCCGCGGTGCTTGGGATCCGCTCGCAGTCGCTGGCGGAGTTGCTTTCGAAGATGGAGGCCAAGGGGCTCGTATCGCGCGCTCCGAATCCGCAGGATAAGCGCACGAGCATCGTGACGCTTACCGACGGCGGCAAAGCAGCCGCCAAGGAACACGACACCGCCGAGGAGTTCGACCCATTTAGCGCTCTCTCTGAGCGGGAGCGAGTAGGCCTCGCTGGATTCTTAGACAAGCTAATCGCCGCCGCAGAATCCCACATGACCCCCGAAGATTTCCCGCCGACCCCCCTCAAATGGCCCCCACCTTCGCCGTCCGGCGACGCCTGGGGCCCACCTCCCCCGCCACGCGGCCAGCACCCCGGCCCGCCACCGGGCCCGCCCCCAGATTTCCTGCGCTAGGCGGTGTCGCGATCGCTGTCGCGCCGCTGCGGCAACACCGCCACGTCCTCACGCTGCGCGTCCGGAGCCATCCCCGGTGCCCCCGGCATACCCATGTCACCCGGGCATCTGGCCGCCTCCGGGCATCTGGCCGCCTCCGGGCATCTGGCCGCCTCCGGGCATCTGGCCGCCTCCGGGCATCTGGCCGCCGCCGGGTCCGCCCATGCCACCACCGCGCGACGCGGTGTTCGCGCTCACCTCGGTGCCGTTGACGCTGTACGTGGCGGAAGGATCAATGTCCGGCGACGAGTACACGACGTTCACCACATCTTTCGGGGTGGTCAAGGAGGCAACAGGGTTGCCCGCCTGATCGCTCACGGTAATTTCTGCGCCGGCTCCCGCCGTCACGCTGCTTTGCAACCACCCTTGCGAGCTCGACGAAGACGGCGACTCAGCCATTCCGGCCGAACCGAGAGCCCATAGCTCACCTCCGCTCACGTCGAGTCCGCCCGCGACATCGATTGCACCGTTTGCGTCGTTCGTCGGCCCGAAAACAGTGACAGTGCCGCCTGTGACCGCTGCGGTGCCGTTCGAGTCGATACCGTCACCGCCCGCGTTGACGGTGACAGCCCCGCCCGTGATAGCGAGGTGCTCGCCGGTGTTCTCGCCCATCGGGCCACCCCCGGGTTCGCCCATCGGGCCACCCGGCGCGCCGCCCATCTCCTGAGGACCTGCCGCATCTTCTGCCGCCTCTTCCTCCGCCTCTTCCTCGGCCTCGTCCGCCTCCGCCGCGGCAAGGCCCTCCTCTACGGTGGTGGAGCCGGAGGCGTTGATGCCGTCATCAGTGGCCGTGAGGTCAACTTTTCCACCGGACACCGTGATCAGGCCGGCCTCGAGGGCTTCCTCGGATTCGGTGACGGTGACATCCGCGCCGTCAAGGACTGCGGCGACCTCGGCGTGCACGCCATCATCCCCGGCTGCTACCCCGACGGTGCCGCCGCTTAAACGGAGCGCACCGTCGGAGTGGATGGCGTCGTCGGAGACGTCGATAAGCAAAGCCCCCTCGGACATGAGCGCGAAGCGCCCGGCGTTGACCCCCTTATCCGTGGCTCGGAGCTCAATCGTGCCGCCGGTGACCAGCACGTCGTTGTGGGCGCTGAACGCATCGTCGCCTGCATCGACGGTGATGTCGCCGCCGGTAACCGCGATCCAGCCCTTCTGCTCGTCGTCATCCTTCGACGAGGCGATACCGTCGCCGCCCGCCTTCAGTTCGAGCGTGCCGTCGGCCACGGTGACGGAATCGGTGCCGCGCAGCGCGTCGTCGCCTGCGTCCACGGTGACACGCCCGGAGGTGACCACGAGATCGTCCTTGGCCACCACGCCGTCGCCGTCGGAGGAGACCTCAAGCGAACCATCGCCAGTCACCGTCAGGTTGCCGGTGGCATGGATTGCGCCTTCGTCGGTGAGGATGTTGGAGGCATCCAGGTGCGAGTCGCCGGTGAGAACGAGCGCGGCGGACGAAGCGTCGATAAGCAATTGCCCCGTGATGTCGGCGCTGTCGAGCACGAGCACCACTGTCTCCCCCGGCGCGTCGACGGTGACGTTGCGCGCGTCGCCGCTGATTCGGTAGGTGCCAGCTTCCGTGATCGCCCCGCCGTCCCAATCGACGGCCTCGCCCGCGGCCTCGACAATCTCGGGCGCGCCGAGCGCGGCCAGTTGCTCGCTTGCGGTGGGCGGGTTCACGGTGGAGCTTTCGCTTGTCGACGCCACCGTTGACGCCACGGTCGACGTCACCTCAGCCGTTTCAGCCACAGGCTTCACGGCCACTTCGGTCGAGCAGGCGGACATCGTCAGTGCTGCCGCAGCGGCGAGGGCAAGAATGGGTTTACGCATGGTTGGGGGTCCTTTCGAAGTAATCGGTGAGTGTGCGGTGCCAGTTGTTGGCCGGGAGTTGCGGGTGCAGCGCCGCCATGCCGCAGCCAAATTTGGAGACGCGGCGGGGACGGTGGCCGTGGGCGAAGAGAAGCTGGTCGATGGAGGACGGCGTGCGGCCCGATTTCGTTTCGATGATGACGAGATCGAGGTCTGCGATGCGCCGGCCCGCGGATTCCCAGACCAAGTCGCGGTCCACGGTCGCGCGGCCGGGATCCGGCGGCGACAACGTGGTGCGCCGGTAGGTGTTTCGCATAACCGGGGCGAGATCGAGGGGACCGAGGGTGTCGGTGACGAAGTTCCACGCGCCGGGCCCGTCATAAGGGACGCGGTTTTTCACAGTCACTCCTCGCGGGCCTTTGGTTTTCACCTCGAGGAATTGCGCGCCGGTGTCCACGTACGTCCGGACGCGCACCTTGAAGCGGCCGCGGCGCTTTCGGGCGGCGCCGTAGTAGCTCTGGAGATCGGCGGTGTCGAAGTAAGTGGTGTCGTAGCGCTGAGAGGTGGTCCCGGCGACGGTGAGGACTCGGGTGGCGTTTGGCAACGCGTCGAAAAGCTGTTGTGCCTCGGACTCGTGCAGGAGGTACTTGCGGTCGACCCGCGTCATCATGGCGTCGGTACGAGTGAGTTCGTCGAGCGTGATCGTTTCCATCTAGACACCCACCGGAAGGTTGATGGGAGCCTCGCGGCGCAGCTGCGCGGCAACGAGGGTGGTGTCGTTGACTGTGTCGAGGCGGAGCACCTCGAGCGCCAGGACTGTCGCGCCGGTGAGCTCCTCCACGCGCGCTTGGAGCTCATCCCGATCAGCGAGCGCGCGGTCGACGACAATCTCTTCCTGGTGGGTGGCCTTGGACATCCCGTCCGCTGCGGCGAGCACGCCGACGATGAGTGCGCTTGCGGCGGCAGCGGTGAGGGGCGAGTTTGAGATGCCGCAGATCAGGCCGATGGCGAGCACCGCGAAGTAGTACGCGACCTCGCGCTGCGAAATCTCGGAGGAACGCAGTCGAATGATGGACAGCACGCCGAATAGCCCCATGCCCAAGCCCGCTCCGACATCCGCGGTGGCGAGCACAGCTGAGACAGCGAGAACGCCGACGTTGACCCCGAGGAACGCGACAACCAGGTCGCTGCGGCGGTGGCGCGGGTAATAGACGGCGAAAACAAGGAACGCGACCGCCGCAAGATCGATGGCGGCGGTGGTGAAGGTAGTGAAGGTGTTGAACATGGGAATAAGTGTGCAACCAAACTATGTAGGTACCCACGTATATCACTGCTGGGCCCTAAGGAGCTTTGCGCCACTTTCCTGAACGCTGTCTGTACGCTTCCTGTGGCCAGTTGGACGAATGTCCACAAAAGCAGATCACCCCCAATGTGCGGGGGCGGGCGCCGCTCTTACAATGAGCACCTATGCCTGTGGAGCAAGTCGATCCCCTCATCACCACCATCTACCGGTGGTTTGATGTCTCGGGTGTGCTGATGATGAGCATCATCGGCGGCACCATCGCACGCCAGCGCGGCTACGACATCGTCGGGTTCTTCTTCATCGCCATGTTCTCCGCGCTCGGCGGCGGCATGCTGCGCGACGTGCTGATCAACCAAGGCACCGTCGCCGCAATGAGCGAGCCCGAGTACCTCATCCTTGCCCTAACTGGCACCCTCATCGCGCGGTTCACGTACTTCAAAGGCCGCACGTGGGAGTTTGTGCAGTCGCACGGCGACGGCCTCATCGCCGCGCTCTGGGCCGCGACCGGCACGATGAAGGCGATTGTCTTTGACCTGCCGATGCTTCCGTCGATCCTCATGGGCGTGCTCACCGCAACCGGCGGCGGCATGATCCGCGACGTGGTCATGGCCCGCGAACCATCCGTGTTCGGCAACAACCAACCAGCAGTGGTGCCCGCGGTCGCCTGCGCGGGCGTGCTGCTCGCCGCAAACGCCACAGGGTTCACGGCTTGGGGCATGGTGCTGGGCCCAATTGTCAGCTACGCGCTCTTCCTCGTCGGCTATTACGGCAACTGGAAATTAGGCACGAACAGCGACTACGCGCCTGTGAACAAGACCGCGGCCCAAGTCGTTCGCGCGGCGAAGAAGGCGGAGCAGAGTTCCCGCGCGGTGGCGCGCGGTTTGGAGCCGCGCTCGCTGCGTGCCTGGCGCCACCGCCAAATGGAGAAGGCCTTGCAGCGCCGTATTGAGGCGGACGTGAAGAAGGGCAAGCGCCGCTCCAGCGCCATGAAAGAGGCGGAGCAGGTGCGGCGGGATATGCGTGCGGAAGAGGCGTCGTCAAGCGAAATGCTCGACCTTGTGCTGCGCGACGAGCAACTGACCGACGAGCTGATCGAGCGGCTTTACCAGGAGAGGAGGAAAGGGTGATTGCTCCCCTCCTCCTTGCCCAGGGCATTGCGCTTAGCGACGCCCCGGTGACCTCCTCCCCACCCACCACCGGATACTACGAAAACGGCCAGTGGATCCCGCCGAGCCGCAACCGGGCACCGGACACCGACAACTGCGCTCGGTCGCTGGTGCCTCCCGAACCGGTGAGCACCTCTGAGCGGGTTGTCGACGGCTCGACCCCGACGCCTTTGCCGGCAGTGTACGGCGGGCCGTGCGGCGTGATCGCGCCGAGCGGGTACCGGGTAGACCCGGAAGTTGTGGCCTCGTCGTGGTTGGTGGCGGACATTGATTCCGGCGAAGTAGTGGCGATGAAGGACCCGCACGGGCGCTACCGGCCGGCGTCGATTATCAAGGTGCTGCTGGCGCTGGTGGTGATCGACGAGCTGGACCTGGATGCGCCGGTTACGGTGAGCGAGGAGTCGGCGAACCAGGAGGGTTCCGCCGCCGGCATCGGCCCGGACGGCGAATACACGGTGCGCGACCTGCTGTACGGGCTAATTTTGTCCTCTGGCAATGACGCGGCGCACGCGTTGGCGCAGGCGCTCGGCGGCGACGAGGTGACGCTGCGCAAGGTGAACGCGCTGGCGAGTGAATTGGGGATGGCCGACACCCGCGCTGCATCCTACTCCGG
Organism: Corynebacterium glaucum; assembly: GCF_002287505.1. Classification (GTDB taxonomy): domain Bacteria; phylum Actinomycetota; class Actinomycetes; order Mycobacteriales; family Mycobacteriaceae; genus Corynebacterium; species Corynebacterium glaucum. Next base: position 497,267 of record NZ_CP019688.1, on the reverse strand, counting down.
GTTGGATGCGCCGGGCATGTCGACCTCTGCGTGGGACATGGGGTTGGCGTACCGGGCGGCGTTTGCGAATCCGGTGTTCGCGCAGATCGCGGACACGGAGTCGTACGAGTTCCCGGGCTACGGCGAACTGCCGCCGTTCGACATGTGGAACGACAACAAGCTGTACTTGAACGACCCGGAAGGCATCGGCGGCAAGACCGGCTACACCGACGATGCGAACCACACGTTCGTAGGTGCGGTGAACCACGGTGGGCGGCGGTTGGTTGCGGTGGTGCTGGACACCACCGCGTGGGACACGCGCGCCTGGGAGCAGGCCCAGAAGCTGCTGCACGCCGCGTACCCAATCGCGCCGGGAGCAGGGGTGGCGCAGCTTGCGCCGGTCTCGGCCGCGTCCGCAACCGCACCCGTGCCGCCCGCGGGGCTGACCCCCGACCCGGCCAGCGCCGCGCAGTTCACCGGTGCACCGAGTGCGTCTACCGGTGCCGCGCGCTCCCCCTGGGCGCTCATCGCGATACTCGTCGGCGTGCTTGCACTTGCGGGCGTCATCCTCCGGGTCAGCGGGCACATCGGGCCCAGCACGGGCGGTCGCCACAGCCAGTAGCTGCGCCGCTACAGTGGGCCGCATGTTTGAAAGCCGTAAGCGGGCGCTTGAACTCGCCGAGGAAATCCTGCCCGCGCCCATCCGTGCGGATGTGTTGCACCTGCTCACCCCCGCGATTGGGCTGAAGCCGTCCAAGGATTGGGGCCAGACCACGTTGGGCAGCACCCGCATCGGCGGCACCCCCGACGTGCCCGAAGGGTTCGAATGGCCGCGCATCAAACCCACCGCCGACGACCTTGCGCTGCTTCCCGACTGGGTGGACGGCGAGCAGCTGGAATCCATCACCCGCGAGCACTCCCTGACGTTCATCGGGGCAAATCGACTTGGAGGAAGCGCACGCCCTCGGCGATACAGCTGGCGACCTCCCCGACACCGGCCGGCTGCTGTTCTTCTGGGATTTCACTGCCGGAGTGTTTCTCAGCATCCCCCAGACCACCCGGGTTATTTGGGACACCACCCCGAAAGACCAGCTCACCACCGCTCCACTTGCCGACGATCTGCGCACCGCCCACGAAGCGTTCCAACAGGATTTTCACACACGCTTTGCCAGGCACTACGAGTCCAGCTCGTACTTCACCCCGGGCCGCGACGCGGCGTTGTACGAGAGCGTGATGCTGCCGCCGCACCATGCCTTGCTCTACGAAGTCAAGGACGAGATTGCACGCATCGAAGACACCGATTACGCCGGCGAGTTTTTCGAGTTCGCCGAGTACGACGACGAATTCGGAGACCCGTACTGGCACAAGTACCAGGTGCTTGGCCTCCCCCACTCGATCCAGACCGAGCCACGCGCATATCTCAACGAGTTCGGCACGTTTGTCGATGACCCCGCCGCTTGGCGGCTACTTTTCCAGGTGCCCTTCGGTGACTGGGAGAAAGAACTCGGCGAAGGCGAAATCTACTTCCTTATCAGCGCCGATGCGCTCGCCCGCCGTGATTTCAGCGATGTGCGCACGATCTACCAACAGTCCTAGCCACCCCGGCGCGGGTAGCGTGGGCGCATGTTTGAAAGTCGCCGCCAAGCCTTAAACCTGATCGAAGAACATCTCCCCAGCGATATCCAGGACGAGATAGCCGACCTGCTCACTCCTGCGATTGGGCTCACCCCCTCGAAAGAATGGGACACCGTCACGCTCGGTCGCACCCGCATCGGTGGCACCCCCGATGCGCCCGAAAACTTCGAGTGGCCGCACATTGAGCCTTCGCTTGACGACGTCGCGCGTCTACCGGACTATCTGCCCGAAGAATATCGCGCCGTTGCTGGCACCCGCCGTCCATTGGTGTTCATCGGTCAGATCGACCTTGCTCAGGCGCACGCGCTCGGCGACGTCGCAAGTCCATTGCCCGATTCTGGACGCCTGTTGTTCTTCTGGGATGGCGGAGTCGGCCAATATTCTGCGGACTCTACCTACACCCGAGTTGTGTGGGACACGACCCCGATTGAGCAACTTAATACCGCGGACCTGGCTGAGGATCTTCGCACCCAGCACGAGGCTGACCAGTGGTATTGGGAGGAGCGGTATTCCCAGTGGCACCACGCGACCAACTATTTCGCCCCGGGCCGTGATGTGGAGCTTTACGCCGGTGTGATGTTGCCGCCGCGTTACGCGGGGGTCGTCGAGGTGAGCGAAGTGTTCGAATCCCTTGAGCAGCGTGGCCTTGAAGAAGACTTTGAGGTGTTTTACGAAGCCAGCCTCGATGTCGGCGAATGGCAAGGCTATCAGCTGCTCGGTTTACCGGATCCTATCCAGGGTGACCCCCGCGACGATGTCGAACCCGCTGATTGGGGCCTGCTTTTCCAAGTTCCAATGAACGATTGGCAGCTCGGCGATGGTGGCGACGGTGCCGTTTACTTTCTCATCCAGTCTGAGGCGCTTGCCCGCCGGGACTTCAGCAACGTGCGCGCGGTGTATCAGGCGTGATTCGCGTAGCGTGGGCGCATGTTTGAATCACGCGAACAGGCCATCGAGCTAGCCCACGAGATGCTCCCCGAAGAGATCATCCCCCAGGTTGTTGACCTGTTCGTCCCATGCATCGGTCTCGAACCGACGGGTGAGGTGGGTGCCAACACGTTGGGCGGCACGCGCATCGGCGGTAACCCGGACGTGCCCGAGGGGTTCGAATGGCCGCAGCTTCAGTTTGAAGAATCCGACATCGGGGGTCGGCCCATCCCGGACCTTGATGTCGAAAACGCCTTGCGCAGCCCGTCGGTGCCATTCATCGCCCAGGTCAATCTCGCCGAGGCGCACGCGCTCGGCGCGGTCTCGGCTGACCTTCCGGCTGAGGGTCGTCTGCTGTTCTTCTGGGATTACCGCATCGCGCCGTGGCTGCCGGTTCGGAGTGCAGCACGCGTTATCCACGACACGACTCCTGTGGATCAGCTGCAAGAAGCAACGCTTCCCGACGACCTGCGCCGCGAGCACGAAGCTGAGCTGCAGGAGTACCTCAAGAACTTCGGAGAACCGGGTGACCTCAGCGCGTTCTTTGTGCCGGCTGTGGGAGCAAGGCTATACGAAGGCATCACGCTGCCTCCTTCGATACACCAACCGGAGCTCGATCCCCCAGAGTTGAAAAACGGTTTCGCAAAGTTCAGAGAAGCGGGGTTCGCGGACGAAGTCAGTGACTATCTCTGGGAGGGCAATCCTCCGCTGGCGGATCCAGAGTGGAGAAAATATCAGTTACTTGGCGTGCCGAATCCGGTGCAAAGCGACCCGCGCTACGAACTGAAAGAATTCGCCGACCTGTCGGAGGTAGAGGCCGATCCGACCAAATGGCGCCTCCTCTTCCAGTTCGCGTTTGAGGATTGGAACTACCGCATCGGCGACTGGGAGACGTACTTCCTGATTCGAAACGAAGCCTTAGCGCGCGGCGACTTCAGCGATGTGCGCACCGTGACACAGAACACCTAGCTCCCGCGGTGCCCACAACGCCCACAACGCCCGCAGCGCGCTTCGCGACTAGTTGCGCGTCAGCAGCGAGAGCACGCCGACGCCGATGGCGCCAAGCGCCGCGCCGACCCCCACGGCAGTGCCGGTGTTGTTCTGGCTCGACGGGTTCGTCGCGCCAGCGCGCACGTTAATCACCGCCGGCTCCGGCAGTTCTGCCGGCTGCGCGGCGAGGGACTCCTTCGTGGTGGCGGTCCAGGCCGCGACGTAGAGCACGACGCGCCACACCAGGTAGAGCACAACCATCAGGGCAATGATTGGGCCGAAGATCGCGCCCGCCGGGTTGTTCGTCGCAGAGCCAACGATGAGGGTGGCGAACTGCTTAATCAGCTCGAATGCCACCGCGCCCACGAGCGCGCCCTGCAGGCCAGACTTCCTCGGCACCTTCGTGCGGGGCATGAAGATCATCAGCCACACCATGACGATGTAGTTCGCTAGGATGCCAGCTGCCAGACCGACCAGCCACACCAGGAAGCGCGAGCCGGGGAAGTCGCCGAGACCAAAGTGCTCCATCGCCTGCGTGGTCAGACCAGAGGTACCGACTGCGGTCACACCGAACGCCAGAATGAATAGCACGATCAGCACGATCAGGCCAACCAGATCCCACAGTTTCTTCACCACGAAGTTGCCGCCGCCCTCGTTGGCATCCAGGCCCCACATTGCTGAGATGCCGACGCGCAGGTTGTTCATCCACCCCAGGCCAGACCACAGCGTGGTCAGTAAACCGACACCTGCAACCGCGCCGCGCTGCTCAATCGCGGACTCGATGAGACCGTTGAGCATCTCCCCCAAGTCGCCGTCAACGCTAGCGGAGATCTGATCCTGGATCTCGGTCATCAGATCCGGGCGGCTGTTCAGGAAGAAGCCCAGCCCGGCAAACAGCAGCATGAGCAGCGGGAAGAGTGAGAGCACCGAGAAGTAGGTAATACCGGCCGACAGCTGATTTCCGCCCTCGGACGCGAAGCGATCCTGCATCCGCATCACATGGCCAACGGCGGGCGCCTTCTTCTCAAGCTCGTCTGCGCCCCCCTGCTTTTGCTGCTTGGTGGCGCGCTCAATGCCCCGATCGTCGGTGTACGCGTTGCGCGGTGATGTTGAAGTTGCCATCGACGGTCTCACTTCCTCTACTCGTCCATTTCCAGGACAACATCGTAGAGGAAGTTCCCGCTCTTTAGCGTCTGGGAGGGAGGAATCCGACGTTGGCGTAGACGTCGGCAAGCAATGGCTCTGCAACCTCGCGCGCGCGCTGCGCACCGCGGGCAAGGATCGACTCGAGCTCACCGCGGTCGGCCATGAGCTCGTCGTAACGTGCACGCAGCGGCGTCGTGAACGCCTCGAGCGCATCGGCCGTGTCCACCTTCAGCGCGCCGTAGCCCTGGCCGGAGTACCCCGCTACCAGCTCATCGACGGTTTTGCCCGTAAGCGCCGACTGAATCACGAGCAAGTTGGACACCCCTGGCTTGTTCTCCTTGTCGTAAGTAATCTCGCCGCCCGCATCAGTTACGGCGGAGCGAATGCGTTTCGACGACACCTTTGGCTCGTCCAGGAGATTGATCAGCCCCTTCGGATTGGTGCCGGATTTACTCATTTTCGCGGTGGGCTCCTGCAGGTCGTAGATCTTCGCAGCGCCTTCCGGAATGAAACCGTCGGGCACCACGAACGTCTGGCCGTACTTCGCGTTGAAGCGCTCCGCGAGGTTGCGGGTCAGCTCGAGGTGCTGACGCTGATCTTCACCCACCGGCACGAGCTGCGGGGAGTACAGCAGGATATCCGCGGCCATGAGCATCGGATAGGTGAACAGGCCAACCGAAGTGCGGTCTTGGCCCTGCTTGGCGGACTTGTCTTTGAACTGCGTCATGCGGCTCGCCTCGCCGAAGCCGGTGAGGCACTGCAGCACCCAGGTCAGCTCCGCGTGCGCCGGCACGTGCGACTGAACAAACAGTGTGGATTTTTCCGGGTCAATGCCGAGCGCGATGAGTTGCGCACACCCAGCAATGGTGCGTTGGCGTAGCTCTTCCGGGTCCTGTTCGACGGTGATCGCATGCAGGTCCGGGATGAAGTAAAACGCGTCGTAGCCGTCTTGCAGGTCGATCCACTGCTTGAGCGCACCGAGATAGTTCCCCAAGTGGTACGAGTCTGCGGTGGGCTGGATGCCTGAGAGGACGCGCTGCTTTGTCATGCGCATCAGTCTATCGATGGACGCCAGGCGCAACTTCACTAGGATTTCCGTTGATTAGTTGCGGACAGTTTTTGGAGTCGTAGATATGGGAAAGCCAGGCCAAACCGGGTGGAAGTCTCATCTTCCTTGGCTTATTACGGGCGTATCAGCGGCTACGTCAACGGTTTTCGCAACCCTTTTAGCTTTTGCCACTCCCGACGGGGTCAGGTTGACTCTCGATTTTCTTGGAAAGCTTCTCGGCCCAATTGGAGCGGCACTGATCGCATGGGCAGGCGTAGACCACACAGTACGCAACACAAAGCGGTTAGATCAGTCGAAGGAGTGGTACACGAACCTGAGATGGGCCGCAGAGTTGTGCAGTTCAAGTGAAGAACGATCAGTGGAGATTGGAGTGGCGGCTTTGGATGCGTTGGATGACTTACCATTCCTGTCTGAGGAGCAGAACGCACTGATAGACAAATTGTTGCACAAAGCCACGTTGGATCACGATGACATAAATGGCGTTCCTTGAAATGGCGATTCGATCTAGGATGTTCAGCACAGAAGGAAGGGAGGAACAATGTCCACGCCAACACATTCAACTCGGGTGGATCACCAAAATATCGGTAAACGCCCGTCGCGAGGACAAATCGCCGCCGCGAAGCTGATAGTCAAGCGCGATCAAGAAGGAAAAGGTCGCGTAGTAATTACCCCAAGGATCCGTGAGCTCGCTGCCCACGAGCTCCCGTAGTTTCTTCGCTAAATATCCAGGTCTTCGTCGCCATCCGCGCGAAGGCCTGGTTTTTTCTTGACAATACGGCTCCTGTGCCTCTATGGTTACCCACATGAGTGGTAAACCCATATACCAAGGGATCGCGGACGAGCTCCGCGACATGATCTCCTCCGGTGTGCTCGCACCCGGAGACCGCGTCCCGTCCACCAACGAGCTCTCGGCTTACCACTCCGTTAACCCGACCACCTCAGCGAAAGCTCTCACCGAACTGTTCAACGAAGGCCTCGTCGAGAAACGTCGCGGGCTCGGCATGTTCGTTCTCGAGACCGCGCGCGAGCAGCTGCTCAGCTCCCGGCGCGCGGCGTTCCAGGAACAGTTCGTCCGACCCTTCGTCCACGAGGCCGACCAGCTCGGTCTCACCACCGCGGAACTGACCGCCATGATCGAAAAGGAGCGCACCCGGTGAATCAACCCAGCCCCCAGCGACCTCCCCACCCCGGCTTCTACGCGCTCGTCGGCCCAAACGCCGCCGGCAAGACCCATTTGCTTCGCTCGCTCATGGGCCCCGGCGCTGCGTTCGTGCCCGCCGGTGCCGATGCGAAGTTCGCCGGCGATACGGTCGCCAGCCACCTGCGCGCCGCCAACACCGCGAAACCGCTCGCGCCGATCGATTTCCCCGACGCTCGCATCAAGGATCTCTCCGTCGGTGAGCGCCGCCTGCTCACCATCACCGTTGCGCTCGCCGCGGAGGAACCACTTTTGCTTCTCGACGAACCCTTCGACGGCATCGACACCACCACCCGCAAACAGGTGCGCCAGCAACTCATCGACTACGTCGCCGAAGACCCGGAGCGCACCATCGTCATGGCTTCGCACCGCCCCGAGGACTTCGTCGGCCTCGCCACCCACGTGATCCAGGTTTTTGGCCGCGAGACTCACTCCTATGGGCTTTCGCTTGACGACGCACGCCTCCTCTACCCCACCGTCACCGGACCCACAGCCGAAATCGAAGAGCTGGCAGCCCAATACCCGGTTGTTGACAAAGCGACACTCGGGCCCACCACCCGCGCGACGTTCAGCGCGCCCATTCCAGAATCTGCCACCGCCCTCCCAGTGGGATACCCCGACGACGCAATGCTCATCGACCTCCTCGCCCAATCTCCGGCGAACCTGCAGACCGGAAAGGCACTGCAATGAAACTCTTCCTCAGCTCATATAAACCCTCCCTGTTCGCAGGGGTCTACCTCGCTACCATCATCGCTGTCCCGCTCGGTCGTTTTTGGGCCGGTGCCGGATACGACTGGACTCTGCTCGGCGGCATCATGCTGGTCGTGCTCTTCACCGCTGCTGCGGCGGAATGGCGGGCATACGACCAACTCGGCACCAGCTTTAACGCGTGGATGAACTCAGCCGCCAGCACCGCCCTTTTCGCGGCGATTCCGCTGGCTGGTGCCGCCACAGTGTCCGCCGCCTACCACCAGCTTCGAACCCCGTACTACAAGTACGGCGACCCGTTTCTGGTCACCAACAATCAGCCGGTACAACATGTGAACACTCACGAAGAAATGTATTGGGTGGATGCTGCGGGGCAAGACCTCACCACCGTGGCGCTCACCTTGTCGACGACGGCACTGCTTTACCTTGTGGCGTGTTTTGCCGGAACCGCGCTTGGCCTCGCTGCGACCTCACACCGAATTGCAGCGACCGTGCTCGGCGTGGTTGCTGCCGGGATCGGTTACGCATTCACCTACAAACTCGTCCACCAGGCGTATACCCACTACGATTTCGAAACCGGTGCTGTGTGGGTGACGGAAAGCGCAAACGTCGCTGCTGAGATTGCTGCGATCATCGTCGCCGCGTTGGTGGTGACTGGATTCGCCACCTTCTTAATCACCCGCACGCCGCGCTTCGTGAAATAGGAGCGAGACAATGAAACCTTTCTTGAACCCATTCGCACCCGCCTTAACCCTCGCAGCGTTCGTCGCCTTGCTCATTGCGATGCCCTTTGGGCGGTTTTACAGCGGAGACGGCGAACTATGGACCATCTTCGGCGGGGTCGCGCTGCTCGCAATGTTCGCGTACGGCGCATCCAAGTGGCCAGCGCTGAATCAGTTGGGCACGAGTTTCCGACAGTGGCTAAAGTCGGCGCTGATCGTCGCGCTGTCCGTTACGGGCATTCTCGCTGCCGCCACATCTGCCTCGTCGATTGCGAACCAGTACCGCAACCCCCACTACCGGGCGTACGACATTTTTCTTGTCACCAATAATCAACCCGACGAGATCTTAGAAGTGCCACGTGCGGGTCAAGACGCCTCCACCATGCTTGCGACGTTGGCGGTGACGTTCGCCTTCCTGTTCCTGGCCGCGATTGTCGGAATCGCAATCGGGGTGTCGGAGGATGCCGCTAACAGGTGGGTGCCGTTGATCGTCGGTATCGCGGTCGCTGGCCTGCTCCTCGGCTTCGCCTACGCGCAAGCATATTGGGGCTATGCAGAAACAGAAGGAATGGCGACCCCGTCGTCAAGCGTCGTTTGGATCATGCTCGGCAGCGGCGCACTCGTGATCGCTTGTACCGCGATAGCCGCGATTGCCCGCACCCCGCGCTTTGTGAAGTAGCGAGTACGTTAGCGCTCGAGCCACTCCGAGCGCAGGATCCCGTGGCGGGAGCAGGTAGCTTCCCACGCCACGGGGTTCATTTTCACCACCATGCGGCGCCCGCACAACGGGCAGATGCGCGGTGCGTCGTAGGGACGGGCCGGGTCGAGCGGGAGCTGGATCTCGCCGCTCAGCACCGCATCAGCGAGCTCCGTTGAATCGGGAACGCGCATTAGAGGGACTTCAACGTGTCGTACAGCGCACCGTGGCCGGAGTTCTGCTTCTGGCCGACCGGGGTGATGGAAAGGTTGAGGTTGGAATCCATGACGCGGTCGACGGCGTCGCGGTCTTTCTCCATCGGACGGCCGAACGTCGTCAAGTAATTGCCCCCGATGATGGCGTTCGCGCCGCCGAGCAGGCCGGCCTCCGTACCGTCGTCGCCAAGCGCAAGCTCGGTGCCACCCGCAAAACGCAACTGGGTTGAGGGCATGGCTAGGCGGAACGCCGCGACCGCGCGCAACGCCTCACCCTGCGGAACCAGCGGGCGGTCGGCGAACGGGGTGCCCGGGCGCGGATCGAGGAAGTTCATCGGCACCTCGTGCGGCTCGACCTCAGCGAGCTGGGCGGCGAACTCCGCACGCTGCTCAATCGTTTCGCCGAGGCCGATGATGCCGCCGCAGCAAGTCTCCATACCCTCGGCCAGGACGTGCTCGAGGGTGTCCTTTCGCTCCTGCCAAGTGTGGGTGGTGACCACGTTGGGGAAGAACGACTTCGCCGTTTCGAAGTTGTGGTTGTAGCGCATGACACCCATCTGGGCGAGCCTGTGGGCCTGTTCGCGGGTGAGGATGCCGAGCGACGCGGAGATGGAGATGTCAACCTCCTCCGTAATCGCGGTGATCGCTTCGGCGACCTGGTCGAGCAGAGCGTCCGTCGGGCTCTTTACTGCGGCGACGATGCAGAACTCGCTTGCGCCCATCTTTTCCGACTGCTTCGCAGCCTCGACCAATTCAGCAATGTCGAGGGTGACGGCGCGTACGGGCGACTCGAAAAGACCGGATTGAGAGCAGAAGCTGCAGTCCTCCGGGCATCCGCCGGTCTTCAACGAGATAATGCCTTCCAGCGACACGTCCACACCGCAGTGCTTGATGCGCACCTGGTGGGCGAGGTCGAGCAGTTCCTGGAGACGGTCGTCCTCGATTTGCAGGATCTGCAGGATCTCTTCCTGATTGAGGCCTTCGCCGCGCTCAAGGCACTTCTCACGGGCAATGTCGAGAATGTCGGTGCTGGTGCCAGATTCGGTGTGGGCAGTAGTAGCAGTCATGGTGATCAACTCCGTTCTTTCGCGGCTGCGTGCGCGATTGCAATGGAGTGTAGCCGAGTCATTGAACAACGTTCAGCGTTATTCCGAAGTATTGGAGTTGCATAATAACTTCCTGTGTTACATTTCAGTAACGAAGCTGTTTGCGCTAAGGTCTCTCGTCGGACGTAAGCCATTAGCGGACCTGCATTAAACGTGAGTGACCTTGATTGAGAGGGCGAACATGCCACCCATCCCGCTTTCCAAACTCGTCTCCGGACTTGCAACGCTTCTCGCGATCCTGGCTTCCCTGACGACTGGGCACGGCACACCCGTCCCCCCGGCCGAACCAGCCAAACCGGATGGCGCAGTCGCGCACGAGACAGCTGCCCCCACGTCTCTCGATCCATCGGCACCGGCACCGGCGCCGGGTCTGCCGCTTCCGAACAACGCAGCACCGAACGCGCAAGATGCAGCACCTGTGCCTGCTGCGCCGCCGGCGGACGCCGCCCCGAATTTGCCTCAGGTTGACGCTGGGGCTCCTGTTCCACCGGCCGCGCTTGCTCCCGCACCCGCTTCAGCAGCTGCACCGATTCCCGGTGCACCTGCCGCCGCCGCTCCTGCCGCGGTACCAGCCGCGCCGGCGGCGCCGGCAACGGTCAAGGAGCCGACCATTCAGGAAGCGATCATCGACGCGACGAACCGTTTCCGCGCTGAAAACGGCCTCCCGCCACTCAAGCCGTTGCCCGAGCTCAACAAGGTCGCGCAGGATTGGTCCGATATCCAAATGAACCAAGACCGCATGTACCACAATCCCGACTTCGGTCAGCAGTACCCGAAGGGGTGGCGACGCGCCTTGGAGAACGTGCTGCAGAACTGGAACACCGCAGACGCGGAAGCCCTCGTCGCGCAGTGGGCAAACTCACCCGGGCACCGAGCGAACATGCTCAACCCGGACATCACCCACATCGGTGTCGGTGTCGCCGACACCGCCAAAGGAAAGCGCTACGCGACGCAAAACTTCGCCGCGTACTAGTTGCGTCGCCGCCGCGCGCGCATCAGCCTTTAGCAGCGTGGCTATTTAGCGGTACTCCACCAGAAGAGGCGCGTGGTCGGACCACCGCTCTTCCACCGTTGGCACTTTGTCCACCCACGCACGTTCAGCGCGCTCGAGCATGTTCGCTGTGGCGGCCTGGACATCGATGCGCCAGCCCGCGTTGTTGTTGAACGCCTGCCCGCGGAAAGTCCACCACGTGTAACCCGCGTCAGTCGGGTTCAAACGACGCGCGACATCAAACCACTGCGGGTCGTCGCAGGCGACGCGCGCTGGGTTTCGGGAGGCGTAATCCACCGCGCCAGCCCAGCCGGCGACAGACTTTGCGTCGATGTCTTGCGCTTCCTCATCCGGGAAGCACCCGAATACCGCATCCATAAACGCGCGCTCATGCGGCAAGAACCCGGACTTCTTCTGGTTGGTCTTCCAGTTCTTCAGGTCCTCGCGGCGGTGGCAGATGTTCCAGTCGCCGCCGATCACCATGTCCGGATGCTCATCGGCCCACTTCGCAAGCAGTGGCTCGAAGGCGTCCAAGAACCGATACTTTTCATCCTGTTTGGCGGTACCGGCAGAGCCTGAAGGAAGGTAGAGGGAGGCGACAACGGTGCCGTCGTCAAGCGATGCGCTGATGAAGCGACCTGCATCCTCGAAGCCTGCGATGCCCACCGCAATGTTGGAAAGTGGGGTGCGCGAGAGGATGCCGACGCCCGCGCGGCCCTTTGCTCCCGGCGCTTCAGCAGGCGCGACCGCCAAGTGCCAGCCCTGCTCCAATGCCGGTGCCAGCGCGGCGCGTGCCTCGGCTTCGGTGGCGCGGACCTCCTGCATGAGTACAACATCAGCGGGGGTGTCGATGAGCCAGGCGAGCATGCCTGGGTTGACCTCACTTCGCACCTTGGTGGCGGCGCGGATGCCGTTGACGTTGACGGATGCGATGGTGAGGATCATGGATTCCGACCCTACCGGGCAACAGGAAACTGTAAGCTGTGGGGCTGAACACAAAGCAACCGTATTTAGAGGAGCACTATGTCTAAGATCATCTGGACCCGCACCGACGAAGCGCCGCTGCTCGCGACCTACTCGCTCAAGCCGATCGTGGAGGCATTCGCATCCCAGGCTGGCATCGACGTGGAAACCGCTGACATCTCACTGGCCGGCCGCATCCTGGCGCAGTTCCCGGATCGCCTGACCGATGAACAGCGGATGGACGATGCGCTCGCGCAGCTCGGTGAGCTGGCGAAGACGCCGGAGGCGAACATTATCAAGCTGCCGAACATCTCCGCGTCCCTGGTCCAGCTGAAGAACGCGATTAAGGAGCTGCAGGCCGCCGGCTTCGACATCCCGGAGTACGAGGATGCGCAGGAGAAATACGACGCGGTAAAGGGCTCCGCCGTGAACCCGGTGCTGCGCGAAGGCAACTCGGACCGCCGCGCGCCGGAGGCCGTGAAGAACTTCACCAAAAAGCACCCGCACTCCATGGGCGAGTGGTCCTCTGACTCGAAGACCAACGTGGCCACCATGGACGCAGGCGACTTCCGCCACAACGAGAAGTCCGTGATCATGCCGTCCGACGACACGCTGCAGATCAAGCTGGTCAAGGCCGACGGTTCCGAGGAAGTGCTCAAGGACGGCCTGCAGGTCATCGAGGGCGAGGTTATCGACGGCACCTACATGTCCGCCAAGGCGCTGGACGCGTTCCTGCTCGACGCCGTGCAGCGCGCGAAGGACGAGGGCGTGCTCTTCTCCGCCCACCTGAAGGCCACCATGATGAAGGTCTCCGACCCGATCATCTTCGGCCACGTCGTGCGCGCGTACTTCAAGCCAGTCTTTGACAAGTACGGCGAGGAGCTGCTCGCGGCAGGCCTCGACGGCGAAAACGGCCTCGGCGCAATCTTGGACGGTCTTGGTTCGCTGGACAACGGCGATGAGATCAAGGCCGCATTCGAGCAGCAGCTTCACGACGGCCCGGCGCTAGCGATGGTGAATTCGCACAAGGGCATCACGAACCTGCACGTGCCGTCCGACGTGATCATTGACGCGTCGATGCCGGCAATGATCCGCACCTCCGGCCACATGTGGAACGCGGACGACCAGGAGCAGGACACCCTGGCCACCATCCCGGATTCCTCCTACGCCGGTGTGTACCAGGTAGTGATCGACGACTGCCGCGCGAACGGCGCCTACGACCCGACCACCATGGGCACCGTGCCGAACGTTGGTCTAATGGCGAAGAAGGCCGAGGAGTACGGCTCCCACGACAAGACCTTCAAGATTCCGGCCGACGGCAAGGTGCAGGTCGTGAACTCCGCCGGCGACGTACTGATCGAGCACGACGTTGAGAATGGCGACATCTGGCGTGCGTGCCAGACCAAGGACGCCCCGATCCAGGACTGGGTCAAGCTGGCCGTGGACCGCGCACGCCTGTCCGGCATGAAGGCGATCTTCTGGCTGGATCCGGAGCGCGCGCACGACCGCAACATGATCACGCTTGTGGAGAAGTACCTCGGCGACCACGACACCGAGGGTCTGGACATCGAGATCATGTCCCCGGTAGAGGCCACCAAGGCATCCGTCGAGCGCATCCGCCGCGGCGAGGACACCATCTCTGTGACCGGCAACGTGCTGCGCGACTACAACACCGACCTCTTCCCGATCCTTGAGCTGGGCACCTCCGCGAAGATGCTCTCCGTGGTCCCGCTGATGGCTGGCGGCGGCTTGTTCGAGACCGGCGCTGGCGGTTCCGCACCGAAGCACGTGCAGCAGGTGCAGGAGGAAAACCACCTGCGCTGGGATTCGCTCGGCGAGTATCTTGCGCTGGCCGAGTCCTTCCGCCACGAGAAGAACTCGAACGGCAACGAGCGCGCTGGTGTCCTGGGCGACGCCCTGGACCGTGCGACCGAGACCCTGCTCAACGAGGGCAAGTCCCCGTCGCGCAAGGTCGGCGAGATCGACGACCGCGGCTCTCACTTCTGGCTCTCCCTCTACTGGGCTGAGGAGCTGGCGAAGCAGACCGAGGACGCCGAGCTGGCAGAGAAGTTCGCGCCGGTGGCAGAGCAGCTGCGCGCTAACGCCGAGCAGATCGACAAGGAGCTCATCGGCGCGCAGGGCGGCGCGGCTGACCTCGGCGGCTACTACTGGCCGGACGAGGACAAGACCAACGCTGTGATGCGTCCGTCCGCGACCTTCAACCAGCTTATCGACGGCCTGAAGTAACGCTTCGCCCGCCAAGACAGCGGCCGGACCGGGATGGTGTTTCCCGGCTCGGCCGCTTTTCTGTGTATCTGCGTGCGCCCAGCGGACCTCGATCGAGATTTCGCTGCGGTCGACGGCACCCCCTCGTAGACGATCTCCGCCTCGCCCGCTACTCGCCGCCTAGCTAGTTACTTGCCGAACAGCGCGCGCATCGAACGGTCGACTGAGCGCAGGAAGAACTCCTCCGGGTCGCGCAGCGTGGCCTCGCCGAAGTGCCCAAACACCTCGGCAGAAATCAAGCCGATGAGCTTCGCCCACAGCTCCAGGCCCAACTCCACCACGTCCAGCTCCAACCCTGGAGTCTCATCCTGCCCGATCGCGTAGAGGTCCTCCATAAGCACTTCGCTGCGCGTCCCCGCCACCGCGCTCGGCCGCGCATGCTGAAGGAG
The DNA here is from genome assembly GCF_002287505.1 of Corynebacterium glaucum. GTDB lineage: Bacteria > Actinomycetota > Actinomycetes > Mycobacteriales > Mycobacteriaceae > Corynebacterium > Corynebacterium glaucum. Next base: position 482,246 of record NZ_CP019688.1, on the reverse strand, counting down.
CTCACCGAGGCGCGCAATCACTCGAGTGCCAGCCGCACCAGTCGCTTCCGCCGGTGCATGAAAATTGGCTACAGGGCTGCCGTAGATTAGCGCCCACCTCTGCGGGTACGCAAGCGCCCACCGTCGCATCGCCGCCGCCAAAACCCGGCAACAATCAGCCGCCGCCGTATCCGCCGCTTGCGCGCCCAGTTCCGACTCCACCACCTCCGCTAGCTGCGTGTACGACGCGGCAATGAGCGCCGTCAGCAACCCATCCCGGTCCGGAATGTAGCGATACAAAGCCGACGGGCTAATCCCAAGGTCGCGCGCAACTGCTCGCAGGTTCACAGCCTCCACTCCCCCCTCGTCAAGGTGGGCAAAGGCAAGTTGCTCGATCCGCTCCTCGGTTCGCAGCCTCGCCAGGGCTCGCGGGCCCAGCTTATCGACGGTCATACCGCCACCCTATCAAACGCGAACCCTGTTCTTGTTTCGGCCATTACCTTGGCTTACACTCCAAACAAGAACAGCATTCACTTTTGAGAGCAGGAGTCTCGGACATGAGTTCAACATTGGTTATCGGTTTTGGAGCGGTTGGGCGAGCGGTCACGAAACGTCTCATTGCGCAAACATCGAGTGCGCAGAAAGCAGGCGTCACCGTGATGGCCCGGTCGGACCGTCAGGTACCCGCAGGAGCGGACCTCTTCATCGGCGACGCCTCGTCCTCGACCGACCTACACCGGGCCCTCGATGCCAGCGGCGCAGACCGCATCATCTGCTGTGCCCACGCCGCGTACACGGAAGCCGCCTGGCGTTCCCAGCTCATCCCGCTGGAACAGGCGGTGCTCAACGCCGCAGCAGAAGTGAGCGCGGAAGTGGGCGCGCACGTCACCTTTCCCGAGTCTGTCTACGCTTTCGGCCCAGGCGTGCACACGGTGACGGCGGAGAGCCGGGTGGGCGCGACCGTCGGCAAGCCTGGCGTGCGTGCTGAACTGCTTGCCGCAAGAGACGCTGCTGCCGCGCCTACCGCTTCGGTAGTCGCTTCCGACCTGTACGGGCCGGGATGCGGCGAATCGATGGTGGCCCACGCGCTGATCATTGACCGGGTGCACAAAGGTAAACGACCCCTGGCGTTAGTTGACGCCGATACGCCACACGCTTTCACCTACATCGACGATTACGCCCGCGCGCTGGTGGACGCCTCCGCGGGGCGCGCAACCGGGATCGTCCTCACCCCCACCGCCGAACCGATTACGCAGCGCGACTTTGCGACGCTCGCGGCGGAGGCGTTCAACGCCGAACATCACCGACCACTGACGCTGCGACCGTGGATGCTGCGCGTAGCCGGCATAGCCGATGAGAATGTTGGCGGGCTGCGCGAAATGACGTGGCTGTGGGACAGCCCGCGGGCGCTCGAATCCGACCTCGATTGGGCTCCGACCCCTTATCGCGACGGTCTCGCGAGCCTAGCCAGAAGCTGAATAAATACTAGACCGCTTAGTCCGCCTCACGGTGGGTCGGTCTACAGTTGTTCGCATGTCTGACACCAGCACGGCCGCGCCCCAGCTCCCGATAGAAGGGGAATTGTGCACCGTCGCCATCGGGAACTTCAGAACCGAGGCAGGCGCGGACATTGCTGAGACTGCCATCGCGTTCCAGCGCTGGGGCGTTTTCAAGGGCGACCCCCACGGACAAAACAACGTCTTGCTTCTTGAGCACGCCCTGACCGGCGACGCGAACGCCGCCAACTGGTGGGACGCAGTCATCGGCCCAGGCAAAGCGTTGGACACCGACGTGTGGTGCGTGGTGTGCACCAACGCGCTCGGTTCCTGTTACGGCTCGACCGGCCCCGCGAGCACCCACCCCGACGGCAACGCGTGGGGCTCACGCTTCCCCGCCATCTCAATCCGCGACCAAGTGAACGCGGAGGCGGCCCTGCTCGAGACGATCGGAATCACGCGGGTGCACGCGGTGCTCGGCGGTTCCATGGGTGGTGCGCGCACGCTGGAGTGGACGCTGCTGCACCCGGAGCGGGTCGGTTTCGCGCTGGTGCTTGCCGTTTCCGCGCGGGCGAGCGCCTGGCAGATCGGCATCCAGTCCGCCCAGATCAGCTCGATCACCCGCGACCCGGACTGGCACGGCGGCGATTACCACGGCACCGGACGCTCCCCCGATGCTGGTCTCGCCGCCGCGCGCCGCATCGCGCACCTGACGTACCGCGGCGAGTTAGAGATCGACGAGCGCTTCGGCACCTCCGCCCAGTCCGGCGAAAACCCGCTCGGCCCGTTCCGCGCCGACGATCAGCGGTTCGCGGTCCAGAGCTACCTCGAGCACCAGGGAAAAAAGCTCACAGAGCGTTTCGACGCCTCGTGTTACGTCGTCCTGACCGAAGCACTGAACCGCCACGACGTCGGCCGCGATCGCGGCGGGTTGAACAAGGCGCTGCATTCCATCACGGTGCCGACCATGGTCGTCGGCGTTGACACCGACATTCTTTACCCCTACCACCAGCAAGAACACCTGTCGCGAAACCTCGGCAACCTGCTCGCAATGTCGAAGCTGTCCTCCCCCGTCGGCCACGACGCGTTCCTGGTGGAGGCGCGCCAAATGGACCGCATCCTGCGGCAGTTCATCACACTGACGGAGCACTACGCCGCCGAGCAGGCCGATAGTCCGCGCAACGACTGCTAGCGCCGCGCACGCCCCTGCCACCAACGGATCAGCACCAGCACCGCCGTGGAAGTGCCCACGCCAATCAGGGTCATCGCCATCGCCTCAGCACGGTGCCCCTGATCAAATTGGTTCATGATCCACGGCGCAAGCAGATTAATGCTGGTCGGGCGGATCAGCGAGGACATCACCAGCTCGCGGATGCCCACGAAGAACGCGAGCAGCCAGCCAGCAAAAATGCCCGGCGCGAGCATCGGCAGCGTCACCCGCCAAAACGCCTGTCCCCTGGTCGCGCCAGAAATCGCCGCTGCTTCGTGCAAGGTCGGCGACATGGACGCGGCGGAGGTCTTGATGTTTTGCACCGCCATCGGCATGAACAGCACGGTGAACGCCATCACTAGGATGAGCTGGCTGCCGTACGGGGTCCACGGCAGGCTCGGGGAGTTCCACAGCAGGATAAAGCCGATCGCAAGCACGATGCCGGGCACAGTGTCGGGAGCCACAGCAAGGAAGTCGGAAATTCGGGCAGAGAATGCTTGTCGACGCATCGTCAGCAGCGTCACCGCCAATGCCAACACCACCGATGTGGTGGCGCCAATTGCGCCAAGGGCGATGGAACGCGTGAGCGCTTCCTGTCCTGAGGGCATCGATAGGACGATGCCGAAGTAGTCGAAGGTGAGGTTGTTCAGAGTCGGCGGCTTGGAGCGCAGGATCGTCATCGATGCCAAGATGATGGAGATGTACGGGATCAGCACCGTCAGCACGAACACGATGGCCGTGTAAAGCCAGGCAAGTGCCATGCCTCCCTGTGAGATGTTCAGCGAGACCGGGCGCGAGACACGCCCACCACTCGCCAAGCCACCGCGGCCTGCCCACTGCTGCATCGCCCACGCCATAACGCCCAAGAAAAAGAGCACGCTTGACGACGCCGCCGCTTTACTGAAGTTCAGCGGGTCGATGGTCACATCCTGGTAGATGGACGAAACCAGGACCGGGTAACCGATCGCGTTGCCCAGCGTCACCGGTGTACCGAACTCGCCGGCTGCCTTGATGAACACAATCAGTGCACCCAGCGAGAAAGGCCCGAGCACCATCGGCAAGATAACGCGGGAGAATTGCTGCCAGCGGCTCGCGCCGGCAACCTGGGCCATTTCAAGCTGCGACGCTGGGATGGAGGCCAGACTGTTCCGCAAGATCAGGTACAGGAATGGAAACAGCTCGGCGGCCATCACAAATCCCATGCCCCAGACGGAGTTGATGGCAGAGCGCACGGCGTCGCCAAGCATTGGCCCGAGGAGCATGTCGGCCACGCCGCGCACTCGCGTGAAGTCCATCCAAGCCATGGCGGCGGCGAACGGCGGTGTCATGAACGGGATCATGATCACGATCTCGACCCAGCCGGCGCGACGCATCGGCGTCCACGCGCGGAAGAACGCGAGTGGAGCGGCAAACAACGTGGAGAAGAATACGACGAGGACGGAGAGCCAGACGGTGTTGAGAATGACTCGCACCATCTGCGGCTGCCACAGCGTATCCAGGGCAGGATCATCACCCCGGTATCCCGTCACCGCGGTCACCAGCACCGACGCTAGCGGCGCGGCGACCAGGATAAGCAGGATCAGCAGCACCAGGTAAATGCCCGCGTTGACTCCCCGTTTCGTCCTCATAGTTACAGCGATCGCTTGCGGTTACAGGTAGCGCTCCGCGAAGACCTCACGGATGTTCTTCGACTCGGAGGAGATGGCCTTCCAATCGTCGGAGATCTGCTTGATGTCGGACAGAGCCGGGCCGTTCTTCGGCTCAACGTTCTTGTTCGCCGGGATCATGTTCTTCGACGCGGAAATCTCCTGAGCCTCCTCGGAGAACATGAAGTCGACGAATGCCTTCGCCGCATCCATGTTGTCGGTGCTCTTCATAATCATCACCGGGCGCGGGGTGACGGTGGTGCCGGAGGACGGGATCACGATCTCCAGCGGCTCACCCTTGTCGCGCGCGGAGTAGGCGGAGTAGTCGACGCCGCCGAAGACAATGCCCTTGGAACCGGAGGTGACCATGTCGAGCGCCGGGCCGTTTGCGCCCTGGACGATCATGCCGTTGTCGAAGAGCTTGTCAAACAGCTCCCAAGTCTTGTCTTCGCCCCACTCAGCGACCATGGCGGCAAGCAGGTCAGCGGCGGTACCGGACTCGCGAGGATCCGGCATGATCACCAGGTCCTTGTACTTTTCGTCGGCGAGCTCCTCCCAGTCGGACGGGACATCGGAGACCACGTCGGTGTTGGCAACGATAGCCAGCGCGGAGCCGTCGCGGCCGTGGAAGGATTCATCATCAGCGTTCCACTTCGGGTTCGCATCGGCGATGTTCTCCGGAGCGTACGCCTCGAGCGCATCGCTTTCACCCTGCTTCGCCGCTGCGTTCCAGGACGCGAGGTAGACCACGTCGGCCTGCGGGTTCGCCTCCTCAGCGGTGATCTTCGCGGTGATCTCGCCGGTGGTGCCAGCGAAAACATTGACGGTCACGCCGGTGCGCTCCTGGAACGCCTCGACGAGCGCGTCGGTCAAGCCCTGCGGGTTAGCGGAGTAGTAGTCAATGGAACCGGACAAGCCTTCCGGGGCCTCCCACTTGCCGGCAGTCTCGCCGGACGTGGCGGCAGTGGTGGCGTCGTTCGCACCGGTGGTGGCGGTGTCGTTGGATTCGACGGAGCCGCAGGCAGCCATCGAGAATGCAGCGGTGAGGCCAACGATGGCCGCGGCAAACTTTTTCATGTCGGGAAATCTCCTTGTAGGGAAACAATGGGGTGAGATAGGGGGTTAAGAACGCGCGTTGACGGTCAACAGGACTCGATCTCCGCGGTTGAGGCGGTGCCGGGTGTACGCCAGCCACGGTTCCGGAGCGCCGTCCACATTGCAGCGGATGTCGTAGCGCCCGCCTGTGTACTGACTTTCCAAAACCTCGCCGACGACGGAGTTCGCCGGGAGCGTGTCCGGTCGCTTTCCATCAATCGGTGCCACTTCGACGTTCTCCGGCCGGTTCGAGGGCAGCGTCTCGTGTGTATTCGTAACACCGACGAACCCGGCCACAAAATCGTCTGCTGGGTGATCGTAAAGCTCCACCGGATCATCGAATTGACGCACGTCGCCGGCATTCATCACGGCTACCCGATCAGACATGGCGAGCGCCTCGGCCTGGTCGTGCGTCACATAAATCACGGTGAGGTTGAGCTCGTAGGCGAGACGCGTGAGCTCGCTGCGAATCTGAGTGCGCAAGGCGGCATCGAGGGCGGACAACGGCTCGTCCATAAGCAAAAGCTCCGGATCCGAGACAAGCGCACGGGCGATTGCGACGCGCTGCTGCTGCCCTCCCGAAAGCTCATTGGGGCGCTGCTCTGCCTTTTGCGAAATGCCGACCATGCCCATCGCGCGGGCGACACGCTCCTCGCGCTCGGACTTGCTGACCTTCTGCGAGCCGGTGGTCAGCGGAAACTCGACGTTCTTTGCCACCGTCATATGCGGCCAGAGCGCCAGATCCTGGAACACCATCGAAAGGTTGCGACGGTTGACCGGCACGTTCGTGTTGGGCCCGAACACCTCCTTGCCAGCGAACTCAATGACGCCCGCGTCGGGCGTTTCAAGGCCTGCGATACAGCGCAGCATGGTTGATTTGCCGCAGCCGGAGGGGCCGAGAATGGAGACGAATTCGCCCTTCCCGATGGTCAGGGAGGTTTCGTGGAGACCAGTGCCGTCGGGGAATTCCCGACGCACGTTGTGCAACGCGACCTGGGGCGCGCCCAGGCTGGTTGCGGATACAGCTGAAGTCACCCGGGCGAAGCTACGCTACCCGGGTTAATAGATAGTCGGGAATGGGTGAACTTCTGGTGAATTGATTGAACAATTCGACGCGATTGCAAATCCTTAAGTGCCTTAAGAGTGGGCACTTGGGTGCAGCGGGAAGCGCGCCCACGGCATCTCCTGCGACTCGAGACAGAAGATCGCCTTGTCGCGGAACTCGATGGAACTCTCGTCGATGGTTTCCGACCACTTGGCACGACCGTAGAGGAAGCCTTCGGCATGCTCGCGCCAGTTCGCGCAGTGCTCGCGGGTGACTGCGAGGCAATTCTGCAGCAGCTGGCCGAGATCTTGGTCGTTGAGCAAACCGCTGCGGTACGCCAGGCGCAATACCCAGGCCGCACGAGTGGTATCCCAGCCGACGAGGTTGCGCGGAAGTTGCGATGGCAACGCCTCGACAGACCTCGGATCGAGCAAGATATGTGCCCAGACGTCGAACTCTCCCACCAGCTCCTCGATCCCCGCTTCAGTGCTGATCTGTGCCGCGGTTTCGCGCAGCTGCTGGTACGCGGCGGGACGCTGCTCAACAGGGGCGGCGACGAGCTGTTCCAGGCCGGGGCGGAAGAGGTCGTAGACCGGATCGCCGGCGTTCTCAAGCAATGCCCGAACGACCTCAATCGCAGACTCGCGCGAGGTGACGCCGTAGGCCTGCTCGAGGAAGTTCAACCACTTCGAGCGGCTGGACATGAACCCGAAGATCCGCTTCGGTTTCGACTGCTCGCCAGGGCCGTCGACTGGGTGCTCGGTACCCAGCGAGTAGATTGCGTCGACGCTGCAGGCGACGGCGAACTCGGGAGAGGTGTTCTCGCTGCGCATCTGCACCCACTGCCGTGACAGGACTTCGGAATCAGTAAAAGCTTGTTCGTAGGTTTGCACCCGGAAGATACTAACCTAAGAACATAGTAAGTCCCCCATGGGAGGGTTTTAAGCCTACGAGCCGAGCGAGTCGACAGACCATGCCAGCCACATCATCGCGGCACCGACCCCAGTGCAAAACAGCGCGTCGAAACGCCTCGAACGCACCGCGATCAGCCCGATGAGCTTCGAATCGCACGTCATTCGCAACACCGCGACCCACACCATCACCGCTCCGAGGGTGAACGTCGCGCGACGCCAGTGCTCCGTCGCCGCGAACACACCAGACGCGACGAATCCCACCGCGAACAGCGCCACCATCACCCACTGCACCCACACCGGCAACACTGAAGGGCGGTTGCCAATGTCGTGCGGGTTGTCCAGGTTCAGCCCCGACGGCGCGGCGTCTGCAGACGCGGGTGACTCACGTGAAGCGTCCACAGACGCGGGAGCAGGTGGCTCGGACACGGCAGGCACGAAATCCGCCTACTTCGCCTGCGCGGCCTGCGCTACCTGGCGCTCTGCACTTTCCACAATGTTGCGCGCCAAGAACGTGCGCGTCATCGGGCCGACACCGCCCGGGTTCGGGGACACCCAGCCAGCCTTCTCCCAAACATCGGGGTGCAGGTCGCCGACGGTTTTGCCGTCAACGCGGGACACGCCGACGTCGACAAGCGCTGCCCCCTCTTTGATCATGTCCGCCGTAATCATGTGCGGCTTGCCGGCCGCCGCAATCACGGCATCGGCGCGACGCGTCTCAGCCGCAAGATCCTTGGTGCCGGTGTGGCACAGCACAGTGGTCGCGTTCACATCCCGCGTAGTCAGCATCAGCGAGATCGGCCGACCCACCGTCACGCCGCGGCCCACCACACACACGATCGCGCCGTTCAAATCCACCCCGAAGCGCTCCAGCAGCTTAATCGTGCCATTCGGCGTGCACGGCAGCGGCGCCGGCTCGTTCAGCACCAGCTTGCCCAGGTTGACCGGGTGCAGCCCGTCAGCGTCCTTCGCCGGGTCGATCAGCTCCAGAATGCGGTTCTCGTTGAGGTGCTTCGGCAACGGCAGCTGCACGATGTAGCCGGTCACGCTTTCGTCCCGATTCAGCTCGTCGATAAGCGATTCAAGCTCTTCCTGAGTGGTGTCAGCCGGCAACTCCTTCTGAATTGAAGCGATGCCGAGCTCTTCGCAATCCTTGTGCTTCATGCGTACGTAGTTCTGGCTCGCGGGATCCTCGCCGACCAGCACCGTGGCCAGGCCTGGAGTGATCCCCTGCTCCTTGAGCGCCGCCACGCGCGATTTCAGGTCCGCGAAAATCTCCTCGCGGTAGAGCTTTCCGTCCAGTTTGATCGCAGTCACGCGGCTATTTTACCCATGGAGCGGAGTCCTTAAACTTAGCCGCATGCTGCACATAATCTTCGACAACCCCGTCATTCCCGGCAACACCGGCAACGCGATCCGGCTCGCCGCGAACACGGGCGCGCGGCTGCACCTCGTCGAGCCCCTCGGCTTCAACTTCGACGACAAACACCTGCGCCGTGCGGGGCTGGACTACCACGACCTCGCGGAAGTCACCATTCACCCGGATTTGAACAGTTGCTTATCGACGCTTCGTACCAGCCGCGTTTTCGCCTTCACCACGCAAGCCACGCGCTACTACCACGAGGTGGCGTACCAAGACGGCGACGCGTTGCTCTTCGGCACCGAGCCGTCCGGCCTTCCGCACGAGCATGCGCACCACCCGCGCGTGACCGACCGGCTGCGCATCCCGATGGTGCCCGGGCGGCGCTCGATGAACTTGACGAACTCCGCGTCGGTGGCGGTGTTTGAGGCGTGGCGCCAGCTCGGCTTCGCAGGCGGCGTCTAAGCGTCTAGTGGGTGTTTAGTCGGTTCGGATGCAGCACCACGCGGCATCAAAGATGCGAGCCTGCAGGTCGGAGCGGCGCATCCAAACCTCGAAGCTACCGGCGTCACCGAACCAGCCGTTCAGCGCCGTCCACGACTCAACCGCCGCCACTAGCACGTGCGCATCGTCAGCGTTGAGCGGGAGGCACTCGTCCAGGTAGTAACGGTACGGTTCGTATCCGTGCTGGGAGTCCGCCTCACCGACGGTGGTGAAGCCGACTTCGTCGTGCATTTCGCGGCCAAACCGGTGGCGGTGCCAGCTCACGTTGAGCTCCGTTGTGGCTTCTTGCAGCTCGTTGAACCGGGTCTCGCTCAGCTCACCCAGGTCTTCGAAATACGGCAGGGTGAACCCTGGGTAGAGGCGGCCGAGTTGCAGCACGGGTTGTGGCACGGCCTCAGGGGGCGTCTCCGGATTGGTCAGGGTGAGCTCGTCCGGGCGCTTATCAACCCAGCGCACCAGCCACCCGTTTTGCGCCGCGTCGGCGGCGTCGTCGCCGTAGGTGGTCAAGTCCGAGTACAGCTCGAGGTAGCCGCCCGGCAGGTCAGTCGCGCACTGCGCGTCGCTCAGGTTAAAAGAAGCTACGTGCGCAAGCGGCGCCCCGTCCGCGTTGCGCGGCCACTCGATCCCCGCGATGCCGGGCCCGCCCAGCCACGACACCGCCTCCCCCTTACTCAGCAGCTCACGGAGCATTTCTTCGCTTGTCGACGAATACCCACGCTCCGAGAACACACAACACGAAGTTCGTTCGATCATGCAGGCAAGTCTGCCATTTCATCGCGCATCGGGGGCAGATGGCGGGCGCGCAGCGCTTCAAGCAGCGCACGCGCGTCAGCGTCGTCCAGGTCGCGGGCGGTCATTTTCACCAGCCCGGGCACAAGGTCGAAGCGCACGCTTGCAAGGCCGAGTTTGCGCTCAAGCGGGCCTTGTTCAAACGAAAGCTCCTGGATGTGCGGCGTTTTCACCATTTGGTAGCGGCCGGTGAGCCGCCCAAACGAGGTCAGGGCGACTCCGTCGCGCACGGTCACGGTTTGGCGCTTCCAGTCCAGCGGCGAGACCCAGCGCGCGCGTCGCGGCGAGGCGTAGTCGGCGCGGCTCAGGTCGGTCAACGCTTCAGCGCCCAAAGGACCGACGGCGCCGACGACGGCGACGGCCTCGTCGTAGGTACCCACCGGCAGGAGCTTCGCGGTCCCAGTCGCCGCGCTCGCCTCGGCGCCGAAGCCAGCCGAGGTGATCGACACCGTCCACCACCCAAAAGGTCGCCACAATAGCGGTTGCTTGAGTTGTACCGCATGGATTCGTTCATGGGGCACTGCTTGTCGACGCCTATTGGCCAACCCATACCTCAACTTGAACACCTCCCCGTCGAAGGACGCATTGAAGCGCCACGATTGGTCGATGGTGCGCCAGATGAGTGGCATGAAGCCGACCAGGATCGGCACGATGGCGGCCAGGGTCAGGTCGGTGAGCAGCGGCACCAACGACGCAGCCACGGTGGCGATAGTGGAGAGCTGGAACAACGCGGCCACCATCGAGCGCCCAATCGGGATCGGCGGGACGAGGAAGTCCTGCCTGTGATTTGGGGGCCCCGCGGATGAGGACCCATCCGCCCGCAGTCCCCCCGGCTCTCTTTCTTGGAGCTCCTCCGCCGCCAGCTCTTCCCCCGCCGCGAGCTCCTCGGCTGCTGCTTCGGCCATGGCCGCGTTCGGGCCTTTCGCGGCGATGCGCGTCAGGATCTCTGCTCGCAACTCCTCAGCCTCTTCGCGCGGCAAGTAGGAGATATCGATCGCCGCGTTCACGCCACCTGCGACTTCGATGCGCACTCCTGCCAATCCAAATAATCGCGGGGCGAGCGGCTCCACGACGTCGACGGCCTGGATGCGGTCGTAGCGCGCGGTGCGAACCTGGTTGTGCAGCACTCCCCGCTTATGCTCAATCTCTTCCGCCCCAACCCGGAACCCGGTCTTCGACCACCACAGCTGCGACACGCCCACAACGACAATCAGCGCCACCACAACCGCGACCACCGGCCACAACAACTGAGCCGACCCCAGGGCCTCTTCGCGCACCCAGTTCAACAACGGGGTCGCGAAGTTGAAGACAAGCAGGGTCAGCAGCGCCAGCAGTGTCGCCCACACCTGCAACACGGGGCTGAGCCGGTGGACGCGGCGGTACTGAGCAGTTTGCGCAGGCTGGTCAGGTTGCGCAGGCTCGGCAGGTGGGGTCACAGACCACTCATCCTCTCCCGTGCCTTCGCGGCCAGGCGATCGCGCAGCGCATCGGCCTCGGCGGCGGGCAACCCAGGCAACGTTGAATTCGACGTCGTTGACGCGGTGTGCACCTCGAGCTGCTTCAACCCCAGTGCGCGGGCGATCGGCCCCGACTCCACGTCCACAAACTGGATGCGCCCATAAGGAATCACCGTCATGGTGTGCCACAGCTTGCCCTCGCTCAAAACCAGCTCGTTCTCCGTCTCCAGGTAACCCAAGTTGCGCACACGCAGCGGGACGAGCACCATGTTCCATGCAAACACGACGGCCAAGATCACAAACGGGATCAGCAGCCACCGACCCCACCGCAGGTACGCCCACCACAGCGCGCCAAGCAGGATCGCAGCCCAGATCACGTTGCCCACCAGCCGCGGCACCATCAGCTTCGGCGAGACCCGGTGCATCGACTCCACCGATGTCGGCAGCGGCTCCGGGACGTGCGCTGGCAAGGGGCCGTCGATAAGCATGTGCCCCAACCTAGCGAAAGTCGCGCGAGCCGCGAGACAGCCACTCCCCCATCTCCAGCGGCTCGAGCCGGTCCGCGACCAGGCTCGCCGCACCCGAGGCGTTTTGGATGATCCCGCGCACGATCAGCGCCTTCGCCGTGCGCGCGAGCACCTTCTGCCGGCTCCACAGGCCGACGGGGATGACCACGTTGATCAGGCCCGTCTCGTCCTCCATGCCGATGAACATCACGCCACCGGCGGTTCTCGGTGCTTGGCGGTGCGTGATCACGCCGGCGCAGCGGATGCGGGTGCCGTCCTCTATATCTAGGAGCCGGTTCGCGGGCACGATGCCGACACGCTCGAACGCGCCGCGCAGCATCTCCACAGGCATCAGGCCGGGGGTCACACCGGTGGCGGCGACGTCGGCAGCCATGAGTTCGAAGGCGTTCATGCCGGGCAAGCTCGGCGCGCTGATGGCGGAAAGTCCAGGCAGCATCCCTTCGCGTTCGGTCGCAGCAATGCCCGCTTGCCACATCGCTTGTCGACGGTCCACGTCAAAGCAGTCCAGCGCCCCGGCGCGCGCCAGCGCCTCCACATGCTCGACGCTCAAATCGGCGCGGCGGGCCAGGTCCGGGATGCCGGTGAACGGCTGCGCTTCCTCGATCCGGTCTGCGGCCGCCTCGCCGAGCCCTTTGACCAGGTTGAGACCGACGCGCATCGTGCCGCCGTGCTCGTCGCCGTCGAGGCAGCGCGCCTCGCGGCCAGACTCGTTAACGCACACCGGCAGTACGGTCACGCCGTGGCGCCGCGCGTCCTGGATCAGCGACTGCGGCGAGTAGAACCCCATCGGCTGCGCGCGCAAGAGCCCCACGCAGAACTGCGCCGGGTAGTAGCGCTTGAACCACGCGGAGAAGTACACCAGCGAGGCGAACGACTGCGAGTGCGACTCCGGAAACCCGTAGGCGGCGAACGCGACGATCTTCTGCCACAGCCGCTCCGCCACGTCCTCGCCGATGCGGTTGGTCTCCCAGCAGCCGTCGAAGAACCGTTGGCGCAGCGCCGCCATCTTCGCTGGCGAACGCTTCGACCCCATCGCGCGGCGCACCGCGTCCGCCTCCCGGCCCGAGAACCCGGCCGCGTCCACGCAGATCTGCATGAGCTGTTCCTGGAACAGCGGCACGCCGAGCGTCTTGCCCAACGAGCGCTCGAGCACCGGGTGGTCGTACTCCACGGCATCCACGCCATCGCGCCGGCGCAGGTAAGGGTGCACCGACCCACCCTGGATCGGGCCCGGGCGGATCAGCGCCACCTCCACCACCAGGTCAAAAAAGCACCGCGGTTTCAGCCTCGGCAAGGTGCCCATCTGCGCACGCGACTCAACCTGGAACACGCCGACGGAATCGGCACGGCAGAGCATGGAATAAACGCCCTCGTCCTCAAGCGAAAGCTCCCAGAGGCGAACCGTGCGGCCGGTGGTGTCGCGCACGAGATCGATCATGTGGTGCAGCGCTTCGAGCATGCCGAGGCCGAGCAGGTCGAACTTGACCAGGCCCGCGGAGGCGCAGTCGTCTTTATCCCACTGCACGACGCTGCGGCCTTCCATGCGCGCCCATTCGACGGGGACGACGTCGGCGATCGGGCGGTCGCAGATCACCATGCCGCCGGAGTGAATGCCCAGGTGCCGGGGTTGGCCCCGGAGTTCGTCAGCAAGCTGGGCGACAAGCGCGGGCGGCTCGGCGACCTCCTTCGACCACGAATCCGCCGCCCCCTGCGCGTAGCCGAGCGCGCGCGCCGCATCACGGATCGCGCCCTTGCGCCGATACGTGATCACATTGGCCACCTGCGCCGCGTTGTCGCGCCCGTAGCGGGAGTAGACGTACTGAATCACTTCTTCGCGCCTGCCCGATTCAATGTCAATGTCAATGTCCGGCGGCCCGTCGCGGTCCGGCGACAGGAAACGCTCGAACAACAGCCCCGCCGAGATCGGCTCCACCGCGGTAATCCCCAGCGCGAAGCACACCGCCGAGTTCGCCGCGCTGCCCCGGCCCTGGCACAAAATGTCCTGCTTGCGGCAGAAATCCACGAGGTCGTGCACGATCAGGAAGTAGCCGGGAAAATTCAGCTCCTCGATCACCTCAAGCTCGTAGTCAATCTGGGCCATTGCTTGTCGACGCACCGTTTCGGGCCGCGACGCATACCTCACCTGGGCACTCGTCATGGTGAGCACCCGGAGGTAGCTCATCTCGTCGTGGCCTTCCGGCGTGGGGTAGGTCGGCAACTCCGGGGCGACGAGGTTGAGCGTGAACGCGCATTCGCGGGCGAGCTCGACGCTGTAGGCGAGCTTCTCCTCGCACCCGGGCAGCATCGTGCGCAGTTGGTCGCCCGAGCGCAGCCAGTTCGCGCCCATCGGGTGAAGGTTAGCGTGGGCGTCGCCGAGCGCTTCGCGTCTTGCGAGGGCGCGTTTCGCCGCGGCGAGGCGGGCCTGGTTCCGGGTCGCGGCGGCGGGGGCGGCGGTGACAATCGCCGGAATCTGGACGAAGCGGTCTAATGCCGCGTGCCGGTCGACGTCCTCGGGCAGCATCGCGACCTCGTATTCGCGAACAATATTCAATTCACCAAAGCAGTCGATCAGGTGCTCGAATTCGTCCACCCACTGCCACCCGGCGAGCACCACACACGTGTCCCCGAGGCGCTCCGCGATCAGCTCCAGCGGCGGGTAGGCGACGGCGTCTTTCTCACGCGTTGCCATGTGCGCGTCGGCCATCAAGTGTGAGAGCCGCTTGTAGCCCTCCGGACCGCGTGCGAGGACGGGCAAAATGCGTTGCTGCGGGCCGTCGTCAAGCGAAAGCTCTGCCCCGAACACTGTGGCGAGCCCTGCGGCCCCGGCTGCTTCGGCGAACTTGACCGCGCCGTAGAAACCGTCGCGGTCGGTGAGTGCGAGTGCGGTCATGCCCAGCTCAGCGGCGCGCGCGACCATGGCTTCTGGCTCGCTCGCGCCACCGAGGAAGCTATACGACGACACGGCGTGCAGCTCGGCGAACGGCGTGGCGCTGCTCCGTGCGGGAGCACTGGCGGGGCTGGCGGGGTGCTGCGGCGACGCGCTTGATCCGGCACCCGCATCCCCCGGTGCGTAGACCAGCCCGGCGGGGGTACCGGTGTGCTCGACGGGCACGGGCGCAGGCCCCGGGCGGCCGGAGAGAATCCGCTCCAACCGGGACCACGACAGCGGCTCGCCCCCGTTGAATCTCATGCGCGAAACGCTAGCACTGTTCGAAAGTGTGTGCCAAAGAATTGGGGCGTGCGGGCAGATTCTATGCCGTCGCGAATAGACTAAGCGGTTCACTGAGTGATAGATTCAGCAACCGTCAGATTTCCCTACGATGAAGGAGACGCACCCATGCGCGCTTCCCGTTTCACCGCCGCCCTCGCGGCCGTCACCATCGCCGCAACCGGCCTGACCGCCTGCTCCAACGAGTCCGGCTCCGACACCAACGCCAACGGCGCAGACGGTGAAAACGTCACCGTGCGCATCGGCACCACCGACGCCGACCAGCAGGCCTGGTCCGTCTTCTCCGACCTCGCAGCGGAAGAGGGCATCACCCTCGACATCGTGCAGTTCTCCGACTACCCGCCGGTCAACGAGGCACTCGCACAGGGCGAGCTGGACCTGAACAAGTTCCAGCACATCCTGTACCTGGCGAAGTACAACGCCAGCTCCGGCAACGACCTCAAGGTCGTCGGCTCCACCGAGATCTACCCGCTGGCGCTGTTCTGGAAGGACCACGACTCCCTCGACGGCATCGACGGCGAAGAGGTCGCGATCCCGAACGACGACTCCAACCAGGGCCGCGCCATCAACGTGCTGGTCCAGGCCGGCCTGGTCACCCTGAAGGACGGCGCCGACGAGCTCGCTCCGACTCCGGCCGACATCGACACCGATGCTTCCAAGGTCTCCGTCGTACCGGTGGACGCTTCCCAGACGCCGTCCGCGTACAAGGAGGGCCGACCGGCCATCATCAACAACTCCTGGCTGGACCGTGCCGGCATCGAGCCGACCGAGGCGATCTTCCAGGACGACCCGGGTTCCGCACAGGGCGAGCCGTACATCAATGTCTTCGCGTCCCGCGCGGAGGACATTGACAACCCGACCTACGTCCGCCTCGCTGAGCTGTGGCACGACCCGAAGGTCACCGAGGCTGTCCAGCAGGACTCCCGCGGCACCGCTGTGAAGGTTGAGCGCCCGGCCAACGAGCTCAACGACATCCTCGAGCGCCTCGAGCAGAACGAGAAGTAGGAGTCCAACGTGCGTTCCAACCGCTTTCTCGCCGTCGGCGCGGCCCTGGCTATCGCCGCGGCTGGCCTGACTGGCTGCTCAAGCGACTCCTCCGATACGTCTTCGGCACCCGCCGACGGCGAGAAGGTCACCGTCAAGATCGGCACCACCGACGCCGACCAGCTGGCGTGGACCGCGTTCGCCGACAAGGCGAAGGAGGAGGGCATCGAGCTCGACATCGTGAAGTTCTCGGAGTACCCGCCGGTCAACCCGGCACTGGATGAGAACCAGATCGAGATCTCGAAGTTCCAGACGATCAACTACCAGGCCCAGTACAACGCAACCGCGGACAAGGACCTGCGCATCGTCGGCTCCGGCGAGATCAACCTGCTCGGCCTCTACTGGAAGGACCACACCTCCCTCGACGGCATCGAAGGCGAAGAGGTCGCCATCCCCAACGACCCGTCCAACCAGGGCCGCTCGATCAACGTGCTGGTCCAGGCCGGCCTAGTCACGCTCAACGCGGACGCGCCGAAGCTCACCCCGACCCCCGCGGACATCGACGCAGCGCAGTCGAAGGTCTCGGTCGTCCCGGTGGATGCCGCACAGACCACGTCCGCCTACAACGAGGGCCGCCCGGCGGTTATCAACAACAACTTCCTCGGCCGCGCGGGCATCGACCCGAAGACCTCGGTCGCGGCGGACGACCCGAACTCGGAGCTCGCGGAGCCGTACATCAACGTCTTCAGCGTGCGCGCCGACGACGTCGACAACGCCACCTACGAGAAGATCGTGGAGATCTGGCAGTCCGACGAGGTCACCAAGGCCCTCGAAGAAGACTCGAACGGCACCGCGGTGCAGGTCAAGCGCAGCAAGGAGGATCTGAACAAGATCCTGGACAACCTGACGGAGGAGTACAGGTAAATGGCTTCCACCGGCACCCGGATCGAATTCCGGGACGTGAGCAAGGTATTTCGCACGGGCGGCCACGAGGTCGTCGCGGTCGACGGTGTCACACTGACCGTCGAGCCGGGCGAAATCCTCGGTGTCATCGGATATTCGGGTGCCGGCAAGTCCACGCTTGTCCGCCTCATTAACGGTCTCGACCAGGCGACTTCAGGGCAATTGCTTATCGACGGCACCGACGTCGTCGGCATGCGCGAGCGCGATCTCCGCGGCCTCCGCCGCAACATCGGCATGATCTTCCAGCAGTTCAACCTGCTGACGTCGCGCACCGCTGCCGGCAACATCGAATACCCGCTGCAACTCGCCGGGATGAAAAAGGACGAGCGCGGGCCGCGCGTTGCGGAGCTGCTCGACTTCGTCGGCCTCTCCGACCGCGGCGACAACTACCCGGAGCAGCTTTCCGGTGGCCAGAAGCAGCGGGTGGGCATCGCCCGTGCGCTCGCCACCAATCCATCGCTTTTGCTTGCTGACGAAGCCACGTCCGCCCTCGACCCCGAGACCACCGAGGAAGTGCTGGCACTTTTGCGCCGCGTGAACGAGGAGCTCGGCATCACCATCGTGGTGATCACCCACGAGATGGATGTGATCCGTTCCATCGCGCACAAGGTTGCGGTGATGGAGGCAGGACGCGTCGTCGAATATGGCTCTGTATACGACGTGTTCTCGAACCCGCAGACGCACGTCGCACAGCGCTTTGTGTCGACGAGTCTGCGCAACACGCCGAACGAGATCGAGGCGCGCGAGCTGCTCAACGCTGCGCCGGGTCGCCTCTTCACCGTTGATTTGAAGGAAGACTCTGGGTTCTTCGGAGCGGCAGAGGCGGCGCGTCGACGCGGCGTGACCGTGCAGCCCGTGCATGCGGGCATCACGACGCTGCAGGAGCAGTCCTTCGGCAAAATGACCGTGCGGCTCAATGGCGACGACGCGGCAATCACCGAGTTCCTGACCACGCTGCAGCAAACGACCGACATTCAGGAGATCGTCCGATGACCAGCACCATCAATGAGTTCATTCTCGCTGAAGCGAACTGGGACCGGCTTCGTCCCACGTTCATCGAGGCGATTGGCGACACCATGTGGATGGTGGCCATCACCATGGTCGTCGGCGGATTCTTCGGCCTGATCCTGGGCGTTTTCCTCTACACCACGCGCCCCGGCGGCATCCTGCAAAACAGCGCCGTCTACTGGATTATCAACATCGCGGTGAACTTCTTCCGCCCGATCCCGTTCATCATCATGATCGCGATGCTGTATCCGATTACGTTGTCGGTGGTGGGCACCACCATCGGACGCGGAGCGGCGACGTTTGTCATGTGCTTCTCCGCGACGTTCACCGTGGCGCGCATCGTGGAGCAGAACCTCGTTGCCATTGATCCAGGCGTGATCGAGGCGGCGCGCTCCATGGGCGCGGGCCCATGGAGAATCATCCGATCAGTGATCCTGCCTGAGGCACTCGGCCCGCTGATTCTCGGCTACACGTTCATCTTCATCGCAGTGATCGACATGTCCGCCATGGCCGGCTACATCGGCGGCGGCGGTCTCGGTGACTTCGCGATTGTCTACGGCTACCGCCAATTCGAACCGGCCGTGACCTGGGCTGCAGTGATTGTCATCGTGGTCATCGTGCAGCTCGCCCAATTCCTGGGCAACTGGCTGTCGAAGCGGATCATGCGCCGCTAATCGCGCTTCTCCCCCACCCCGTGCCGCCGTCGCTAGTCTGGGGTGGGTGAAGATCGCAGCATTGGACTTCGACGGCACTCTTTACCACCGGCGCGAGGACGGCTCGCACAGCTTCAACCAGGCCGACCTCGAGGCGATTCGCGCGTGGCGAGACGCCGGGCACATGGCACTCATCGCCACCGGCCGCTCCCGGTCTGCCCTCGCTTTCGCCATGCCAGACACCGCCGCGCCAGACACCGCCACGAATGCCACGCAACCACCCCTCACCGTTGACTATCGCGTGCTCTCTAACGGCGGTTCTGCCGCGAGCGGCGACGGAGCGGAGCTCATCTACGCCTACCCAATTGATACCGCGATCCTTGAGGCCGCGATCGACAGGTTCGCAGATGTGGAGGGGGTCGCGGTCTTCGGGACCACAATCGGCCCCGTCGACGGCGTGTTCACCAACACCACCGACGCCAGCGACGAGTTCACCGCTCACTTCAAGGAAATGACCAAGGCGGACATCGACGAGCACACGTTCGCCGTCGTTCCAATCTGGGTACCCGACGACGACGCCCTCCGGGCGGAGGTAGTCACTTGGGCGGAGCAGTTCGGCAACGTCACGGTCGCGCAGAACCAGGACTATGTCGACATCATGGCTGCGGGCCGAAACAAAGGCACAGGCATCGCCGAGCTGCTCGCGCATATCGGCATAGACCGCAGCGATGTCGAGCTCTACACGTTCGGTGATTCGTGGAATGACCTCGAGATGCACCGCATCGCAGATCGCTCCCACGCGTTTCCCCATTCGCCAGACGAGGTGCAGGCGGCCGTCGACGAGGTCGTCGAAACGGTGGCTGAAATCCTTTCAGACTACGCATAGTCACGCGGTGTCCGCACCCACTTCGCACGCCAAAAGCCCAATCTGTGGACAACTTTTTCTTCCCCTCCAGACTTATCCACAGTTTCATTACCTGCACTTTTGCTTATCGCCGACATGATCTAGCGTGCGGTGCATGACACCCTTTCAGACCATGATCCGCGGCATGACCGTGGACACGTTGGATGGCTTCGACCGCGACGCGGCGATCGAAGCTGGCTTTGCGCCGACGAAAGCCCGTGCATGGGAAAAGCTGCACCGCACGTACTTCGGCCCCACCAAATTCACCAAGTTGCAGCGCATCGCCCGCGAGAAGGCTCGCGCCGGAAAGTTCTCGCTCGATCAGCTGGCGATGATTGAGGAACGCCTCAAAAACATCGAGTCACCAAAGCGCCGCATGGTGGTGCGCCTATCGCTTCTCGACGCCCGCTTGACTTACGCCGCCCTCCAACGTCTCGCGTCGAAGCTCATTCCGAAGAAATCGCAGCCTCCGAAAAGGCAGATGACCTTTTCGAAGTCCCGCAACGGCACCCGCACGGTCAGCATCACTGCCGACGAACGCGACGCCGCAGATTTGGAGCACGCCGTCAGCCAGGACCTCGATCCCTCTCAGCCAGCTGCACCGCAAATGTTGGAAAATTTCCTCGCGCTAATGCGAGGCAACGGTGAGCATGCAGGTGCTGGAGTTCCTTACGCAGATCCGCGTCCGATCGTGGTGGTACCTGTTGAAGAGCACTGCAAGATTCTGGGCGGTCATGGCGACGACACATTACTTGGGCTTACCGACGGCACCACGATGACCGGCGCGGAGTACCTGCAGACACGGGCTGGACAATACGGCCTCGGTCTTGAGGTGGGACTGTTTCACCCACAGGAAGGTGCCGTGAACCTGTACCGGGAGGAACGGTTCGCAAACCAGAAACAGCGGGATCTTGCCAGGTTGACAACGCCGGTATGTCCGGTGCCGGATTGTCGCCACGGGGCGGACAGCTGCCAGATCCACCACATCACAGCATGGAAGCACGGCGGGGAGACAAACCTTGCGAACCTCGCTCCCCTATGCCGCTACCACAACGGAGTCAACGACGATGACCCGAAGCGAAAGAAGCGCGGCCGGATCGAGAACGTCGGCGGCATCCCAACGTGGGTATCGCCTCGCGGTTTCCATGTACCCAACTCGCATCACCCCTTTGGTGCGATGCAGCTGTTGTTCAGCGATCGCCTCTGACAACCAGTTCAGGTAACCAGTGCAGGTAACCAGTAGTGTTGAGCGTCACGGTCAACGCTTGTGTTGTGTCGCTACCGCAATCGCTACTGATCGGTTGGCGTGATCGCTTCGACATACCAGGCGGCGCCCGTCTTCGGCGCGTCACCACAGGACGAGACAACTCCCTCGATCGCGCGCTGCTTCAGCTGCACTTGGTACACAGTGCCGGCATTGAGGTCTTCCACTTGAACGCGCGCAGCAGTCTCTGACTCCTCCGCGTTTAGCACCCGCAACTGGTCAATGCGCACCTCGACTCCATCGGTCACAAGCTGCTTCGCAACTGCGATCTCTGCTGCCTGCGCCGGCGCGGACAGCGTGCCGCGCCCGCGATTGCCGGGCACGAAGTACCGCCCGTCCATCGCGCTATCGATTAGCGCGTTCGCCGCATCAACGTTCATCCGCCCGTAGCTAAACGCCCACGGCATCAGCAGCGTCGTCGCCGCGAACCGGTGTCCCTTGATGTGCGAGGTTTCCCACACCACGTCGTTTCCCACGTGGGCCGGGTAGCGCTGCGCGAGCTCGCGCACCAACGGTCGGCCTTTCACCGCGCAGCAACGGTCGCGCTTCGCGTGGGTGCACACCAACAGCATGGGCTTAGTACGTACCGACGCGTCGTTTCGCCCCGGCCCCGAAAGATCCAAATCCAGCAGCGCCTCAGGCCCGTCGATGTGCTTGACTTCGATGATGCCCTCGTCCGCGAAGACGAGATAGCAATGATGGGTGTCAATCTCTCGGCCTTCCCGCGTCGGGTGGCGGATCAGCAGCAAAGTGGCGTCGAAAAGCGACATGCGTTCGTTGAGCCGCGCGGAAAGCTCGGGGCTGAACGTCCCACCGTCGAGAATGTCCTTGCTCCACGCTCCGGGCCACTCGAAGAGCACGTAGCGCGACCCAGTTTTCGCGGTTCCGGGCAGCGGTTCAGTTTGCACGTCCGAGCAGAGAGTTTGAGCAAGGTGAGTCATACCTAACACTGTAACCAAGTCAGGGAAATGGCAGCGTAGAGCGGGGAATATCTAACGTTTCGGTAACCATTTCGCATTTTGCCGTTTTCGGTTTTGATGCGGCCCTGCCAGTGGATACGGTGAGCTGCGTGTCATTTTTTCTCACGCCGCTCTCAGGAGCGGCACGCCGTGCTGTAGCGGCGGGCCTCCTTGTCTCCGCGCTCGCCGCAACCGCGTGCGGCGGCGACGCGAGCGACGGTAGCGGCAATGGGTACGGCAGTGCGCACAAGGTGGGTGCGCAGCGAAATTCCTCCGGGGTGGGCGATCCACAACTCGCAGCAATCACGAGTTCGCAGACCACCGTGCTGCAGCCACTTGGCACTGCCGATTCTTCGCCGAAGACGCAGCGCCCCTCTGAGCCTGCGCTACTCGCGGTCTCAAGCGTGCGGGTGGGTAACCATGAAGGCTTCGACCGGGTGGTTATCGACCTTGTCGGCTCGGGTGATCCAGGGTGGTTCGTCGATTACACCCTGACACCGATGCATTCCACCACCGGTCGTGCTTTGCCGCTCAGTGGAAGCGCGTTTCTGAACATCAATATCGACGGAACGGTGTACCCGGGAGAGCTTGGCATTGACGACGAAGTCACCGTCGAGATGGCAGGACCAACCAGCAATGTCGTGGACGTGGTGAACGGGGGAACATATGAAGGACGCAGCCAAATTGTCGTGGGCTTGCGCTCCGAAGCCCCGTATTCGGTGGAGGTACTAGAGGATCCGAAGCGGATGGTCATCGACATCGTGCAGAGCTAGTCGCGCCTAGGCCTACGCGCTCGCTCACGTTTACACGCGGATGAATACACGCGCGCGCCCTGATGCACTGCCCTAATACACTGCTTCGACACGCCAGCGCCGTCGCGTCCACACGAGCAACCACGCAGTGGGTTCTCCGTCCTCGCCACCGAGGCAGCCAACCACCTGCAATCGCGCGACCTTGCTGAGGTTGGTGTCTGAGCCCCACCACCCCTCGTCTACTGGCCATGGGCCAGCCCACCCTGTCACGAGGTAGCGCTTCTCGCCCCAAGCAAGTGCGTACGGATCCGATGACAGGAGGGCCTCGGCGGTGACGGTGATGGGGTTTGCGGAGGCGTCGATAAGCGTGATGCTCGAGGCTGGGTGATCGATGCCACCCCCGAGCCGTGCGGGCAACGGCCCCGGGATCGCGCCCGGCCAAGCAAGCGCTTGTACCTTGGTTTCTGGCCGAGCTTTTACGGGTGCAGACGCGGACGCGCGTGTATGTGGCCGCGTTGAAGCAGCTGAAGCAGTTGAAGCAGTTGAAGCAGTTGATGCACGGGCACGTGCGGGTGTGAGCGCACTGGCGGTTGACGGCGGGGCTTCGCCGAAGGCGACGAGCCGGACGCGTTCTGCGACCCCGCGGCCGCCGACGAGCCGGGGCTGCACCACAGCGTCGATGCCGAGCTGGGACTGCACACGCTCAATCACGCGGCGCGCGCCGTCGGTGGACGCGCCCTGCGACCACAGCTCCCCCACAGCGACAGGTTCAGCGAGCTCGAGCGGTTCAAGCACCAGCGAGGTGATCGCCCCTGCTCCGCCCGAGGTGAGCCAGCCGTCAAGCTGCCACCGCACACGGTCCGCCGTGCCGGATTCAGTCAGCGCCTCGCGGGTGCGCCAGACACGTTCAACCCGCTCACCGCCGTCGAGTTCGGCGGTGATCTTCAGGCGCAGGCAGTTGCGGCCGGTGGCTTTCAACCGCTCATGCAGGCTCGCGGCGAGCGCGCGGGCGGCAAACGCAGCGGCGTCAACGCGCTCGATAGGGTCCTCCGGCGTGATCGCCACCGCGAGATCAGCGGTGGGAAGTTCCGGTGCGACGCGGCGATCAGGCGCGGCCGAGGCAATGCGGTGGATATGCATGCCATGCGCGCCGAAACGGGTGGTCATGGCCGAAGGCGGGATGGCGGCGATATCGCCGAGAGTGGCGACACCGAGTTGGCCGAGGACGTTCACTGTCTCCGCGTCGGCACCGAGTGCGGTCTCGGCAGTCAACGCGGTCAGCGGGTGCGTGGCAAGGAACGCCGCGGATTGGCCGGGAGCAACGACGCGGGACGTACGCGCGGCGAGCGCAGCCGTAGCGATCTCGTCGGCTGCGCCGGCGAAGGCGTCGATGCCGCGTCTGGCGGAGGCGTCGACAAGCATTTCAAGCGCTGTGTCCTCACTGCCGTGGAACCTTGCTGCGGCGGCGAGATCGACAATGACCAGGCCTGGGCGCAAGACCTCGACGGAGGCGGCGACATCGTCGAAGCTAGCAGCAAGCGAGGCGAACATCCGCCCATCGCGGTCAGCGTTGTCATCGACGACGGTCAGCTCGGGCGCGATCGCCTGCGCGTTGCGGAGTTTCATGCCGCGACGGATGCCAAGCTGACGGGCGGCGTGTGAACACACTTTCACGCGGTGCTGGCTGCCGATGACAATTGGGTCCGCGACGGCGTCGCCGAGCTCAAGCTTCGCTGCTTGCACCGGCCAATCCGGAAACCACACAGCTGCGACGCGCATGGGCCTACGTCACCACCGTCAACTTCGGGCGTTGCGGGGCGGTACCGAGGGTGATGGTGGCGCTGGCGGGGCGCATACCTTTGCGCTCTGCGCGCACCGCCAGCGCGATGCCGTTGATGCGGCCGGTACCGCGGCCGATGCCGTAGAAGTCGGTGATACGCGCCTCAAGCGTCATGGCGGGCGACGGCACAGTGGCGTTGACGGCGACCAGCGCCGCGTTGCCTTTGCGCAGACGCGCCAGCAGCGGCCGCGCGCGCACCGGGGTCAGCGCCAGCGGGACACGGGTGCGCCACACGACGAGATCCAGGCCTTCGGCGAGCACGCCGGCCACTGCGATGTCCTCGATCCCCGGCTCAGGCACGGCAATGACGCGCTCGAGGTTGTCCGCGTTGGCCGTACCGATGCCGGCGTACGACAGCGCCGGCCAACCGACCACGCCAACGTACCCGCCTGCGATGGCGACCTGTTCGATCAGCTCCACCACTAACGCCGCAGTGTCGCTGACGTGGGTGACCGCCCGGCGCGGCAACCCCCCACCTGGCAAGAGCTGCGCAAGTGGCCCGCCGACGGCGAGTACGTCGGCATCCTCGACGACAGGTTGGGGCACCTCGCCGCCGAGCGCGGCCATCTTGGCACGCAGCTCGGCGATCTGCCCAGCCCGCTGCCCAGCGGTTTGCTCGACGTGACTGAACGAGGCAGGCGCGGCTACCGCCGTGCTGCCCGCAGTCGTTCGAATAGGTGTTCCACTCACGTTCGCAATTATGCCCCCGCACACCGACGCGAACAAGCGCCAATGTAGAACACGTTTTCTAGTGGTAGGCTCACTGACCATGTACTACGCCGACATCCGCAACCGGATCACACCGATCCCCACGCCGCCGGTCGTGCGCGCGGTCGGCTCGCTCGGGGTCGCGGGATCGGCCGCGGCGTTGGTCTCGCAGGCACCGATCGGCATCAAAGTCGCGGTGGCGCTCGTTTGCGTGGCGGCCACGCTCGGAGTCACGCTCGCGCACCCCTACCGCAAGCAGATGGCGGCGTTTGCGGAGCGGGAAAACGTGTCGAAGGTGCCGTCGATAAGCATGCTCCTGCCGGTGATGCTGTGGTGGCTGGCGCTGATGCTGGCGCCGCTCGCCCAGTGGCCGACGTGGGGCGCGGTGCTAACGCTAATCGGCGGGTTCGGCGTGGCCTGGGTGCTCTACCCGCACGTCGACGGCACGCGGCGGCTCGCGTACGCCTAGCCTGGCCCAGTCAACTCAGTCCAGATCGCGATCCGCGGCCCAGCGCGTGAGCTGGTGACGATTCGACGTCTGCGTCTTGCGCAAGATATTCGACGCGTGCGTCTCCACCGTCTTCACCGAAATGAACAGCTGTGAGCCGATCTCCTTGTAGGTGTAACCACGGGCGAGCAGGCGCAACACCTCGAGCTCACGGCGGGTCAGCGCGTCGACGACCGGATCGTCCACCTTCACCGGCTCACCCTCCGGGTCCTCAACCACCCCACCGGACGCGAACGCGTCGAGCACAAAGCCAGCCAGACGCGGCGAAAAGTACGCGTCACCGCCATCAACCCGCCCGATCGCCTCCGCGAGCTCGGCACCATTGATGTTCTTGGTCACGTACCCGCGCGCGCCGGCGCGGATCAGCGCGATAACGTCCTCCGCCGCATCCGACACGCTCAACGCAAGATACTGCGGCCCCGGCGCCTGGCGAATCACCGCCAACCCGCCGCCGTCGGGCATGTGCACGTCCAGCAGCACCACGTCCGGGTCCGCCGCCACGATCCCCGCCGCCGCCTCAGCAACCGTGCCCGCCTCGCCGACAATCTCGACGCCCTCTGCGGCGCTCAGCTCCGCGCGCACGCCGGCGCGGAACACGGAATGGTCGTCGACGAGGAACACGCGAGTCATGCGCTCAAGGCTAGCGCGAGCTCCACCTCCGTGCCCTCGCCGGGTGCAGACGTGATTCGCGCGCGGCCGCCGGCTCGGTCCATCCGCCCGATGATGGAATCGCGCACGCCGTGGCGGTCCGCCGGCACGCCGCCCAGCGAAAAACCCGCACCGCGATCGCGCACGAACACCGCGAGTTCCCCCGCCAGATGCTCGGCGTAGACGTCGATGCGCTCCACCCCGGCATGCTTCGCCGCGTTGACCATCGCCTCGCGCGCCGCAAGCACCACCGGCTCGGTTGCCGCGTCGAACGCCACGTCATCACCCACGGTCACCGGCTGAATCACCACACCGAACAGGTCTTCGACCTCTCCGGCGGCTTTGTGCAGAGCGGCGAAGACGGTAGCGGTGGTGCGTTTCGCGGTTTGCTCGGAGGCGTCGAAAAGCCATGCCCTGAGCTCTCGCTCCTGGCCGCGCGCGAGCCTGGCAACCTCATCCGGATCGTGCGCCTGCTTCTGAATCAGCGCGAGCGTCTGCAACACCGAATCGTGCAGCCGCGACGCGATCTCCGCGCGCTGGTCCGCCACCGCCTTCGCCTCGCGCTCCTGCACCAGCGAGCTGGCCAGCTTCGCAATCAGCGGCACGACCAGAACCGCCACCCCGAAAACTGTGACCAGCACGGAGATCACCACGCCGCCCACTCCGGCGGACTCCCCACGGACCGCGATCGCCAGCACTCCGCCCATCACCAGCACCACTCCGAGTCCAAGCGCGGCGAAGTTCGCCACCGAGCCCGTCGCCCGGTCGTACGCCTGCAGCGCGATCACCGCACCGACAATCAACACGCCGAGCATGAACACGATGGTCCCGCCTGCCCCAGACGACACCTGCAGCGCGACCAGGGCCCCAAAAAAGCCCACGGCCACCAGCGCATAATTCAGGGCATTTTGCTTATCGACGCCCTCGTGATCCCGCTTTTCCTCCAGCGGCGTCGTCATCCACAACGCCACGTACACGAGCGGACCAAAGCCACCAGCAAAACTCGCGACCACGAAGAAAATGCGCACCCACAGCACGTCCACCCCGAGGTGCCCCGCGAGACCGGACGCAACACCTGCGACCACGCGCAGCGGGCGATTGCGACGCAGACGGGGGAACGGGCGCTGCCGCTCAGCGGCATACGGCACAGGTGGAGCGGATGTAGACATAACTTTCATGTTCCCACGGTGCGCGGCGCCTAGGGTATCGGGAACAACCCTGAACTTTTTTGCGATGCATGCGCGGCAGATTTCAGGGGCGATCCTGATACCCCTCGCCTGCGCGGCGGGCGACAATTTGGGCATGGAAACCACACATGACGCGAATGGCTCCACCGGCTCCACCGGCTCCGCTGGATCCGCTGGATTCGCTGGATCCGCAGTCGAGAGCGCTTCGTCCGCCGTCCGGCGCACGTTCTCCGACATGTGGGCAAACCGCCCGCCCCGCATCCCAGAGAAGCAGGGGGGCAAGGCAGTGCTTGCCGGTGTCTGCGAAGGCATTGGGGTGCGCTACCAGATCGACCCGGTAGTGGTTCGTGTCGCGTTTGTCGCGCTGAGTTTCGTCTTTGGCGGTGGCCTGCTGCTGTACTTTCTGTGCTGGATCAACATGCCGCGCTTCGGCATGACGCTCACGCCGTGGGAGGCCGTGATTACGCCGAAAGACCAGCTCGACGAGGTAGGCAAGAAGGAGAAGGAAACCGGGTGGGCGCTTGCGATTGTCCTATTCTTCTTCATCCTGACCGCCGGCGGAGTCGGCGAATACGGTCTCGCCGGCACGTTTACCACCTTGACCTTGGGTTTGCTGGGGTGGTGGGGCCTACACTCGCGGCTGCCGCAAGCGCCGTACGGTGTCCTAGCGCAATCCCAAATTACGGCCGCTCGCCCAGGCGCAGCCACGGTCGCGGATGTGACAACCGGCGCGGGTCCCGCTCCCGACCAGATGACAGCCATCTTGCCACCCGCTGCAGGCGGTTCGACCATTTGGCGACCGGGATCCGGCGCAATCAGTGGGTCGGCCCCGCCCGTAACCAGCTCCAACAACAGGCCGTCCAGTACCCGGCCTCCAAACGCCTTCCCCATGGAAGAAACAGCTGAACTGTCGCACACATCTGCCAGTTCCCCAAATGTGGACACGTCGCACCTCAGCCCACCCGAGGGATACCCGCACCCTGCAGCCGGGCGCACCACTCCCCCAGCCTGGGACCCGCTAGGCACCGTTCCGGAGCTGTGGCACCTGCCGGATCTCGAACCGCAACAACAGTCCGGCAAACAGAAGAAGACTAAAATGCGGGAGCGCAAGCGTCGAAACCGACCGTTCCGATTCTGGATTCCGGTATCGATCGCCCTGGCGCTGTTCACTGCGACGCTGATCGCAGTGGGTGACAGCGTTCGCTACTACAACTTCGATGAAGACGCCCAAGGTGTCGGCGACATCGAAGTTAAGGTCGATGAACTGGAAATGCTGCCCCCGATCCGGCGCATTGTTGGCGAAACAACCCTCGACCTAACGAGTATGGAGCCGCTCGACACGGAGAGCGTGCTTGAGGTCGGGAACTATGTGGGCACGATGAACATCGTGCTCCCCGACAATGTTCCGGTGTACGTCAAATGCGACGTAGGCATCGGCACGACAGATTGCCCGAATCCGATTGAGCGGATCAACGAAGACGCCGAGGGCGAAGCACTCGTCATCGATGCCCGCCAGTTCATCGGCTCCGTCGTGGTGCGCGAGGAATAAACGGGCCGAAGAGACGGGCCGGAGAGGCGGAGGCGCATCGGGCGAGGTCAGGCCGGACGAGGTCAGGCCGGGCGAGGTCAGGCCGGGCGAGGTTGCCCGGTTACTCCCATTCGATAGTCCCCGGCGGCTTCGACGTCACGTCGAGCACCACGCGGTTCACGTCCGCCACCTCGTTGGTGATGCGGGTCGAAATCGTCTCCAGCACCTCGTACGGCACGCGAACCCAGTCCGCGGTCATCGCGTCTTCAGACGCCACGGGCCGCAGCACGACCGGGTGACCGTAGGTGCGGCCGTCGCCCTGGACGCCGACGGAGCGGACGTCGGCAAGCAGCACCACCGGGCACTGCCAAATCTGCTCGTCCAATCCGGCGCGGGTGAGCTCCTCGCGCGCGATGGCGTCGGCGGCGCGCAACGTCTCCAGGCGCTCCTCGGTGACCTCGCCGATGATGCGGATGCCCAGCCCCGGACCCGGGAACGGCTGGCGGTTCACTATCACCTCGGGAAGCCCCAGCTCACGGCCAACGGCACGCACCTCGTCCTTGAACAGCAACCGCAGCGGCTCGACCAGTTTGAATTCCACGTCGTCCGGCAGACCGCCGACGTTGTGGTGGCTCTTGATGTTCGCCGTGCCGGTGCCGCCGCCGGACTCCACTACGTCCGGATACAGCGTGCCCTGCACCAGGAAGTCGACGGTCTGCCCTGCATCGCCGGACTCCGCGAGGATCCCGGCAACCGCGCGCTCGAAGGAGCGGATGAACTCCGCGCCGATCGCCTTGCGCTTCGCTTCCGGCTCGGTCACGCCGGCCAGCTTGGACAAGAACGCCTCACGCTCATCCACAGTGACCAGCTTCGCGCCCGTTGCGGCCACGAAGTCAGTCTCCACCTGCTCGCGCTCACCTTGGCGCAGCAACCCGTGGTCAACAAACACGCACGTCAACCGGTCACCGATCGCGCGCTGCACAAGCGCCGCCGCCACCGCAGAATCCACGCCGCCGGACAGACCGCAGATCGCGTGGCCTTCGCCGACCTGCTCGCGCACGTCCTCGATCAGCTGCTCCGCGATGTTCGACGCGGTCCAGTTCTGCTCCAGGCCTGCAATCTCCGTCAAGAACCGCGTCAGCACCTGCTGCCCGTGCGGCGAGTGCATCACCTCGGGGTGGTACTGCACGCCGGCAAAGCGGCGCGAAGCATCCTCGAACGCCGCCACCGGCGCGCCCGGGGTCGACGCGGTCACGTCGAAGCCCTCCGGCGCAGCAGTCACGGAGTCGCCGTGCGACATCCACACTGGGTGGGTCTCGGGGAGGCCGGCGTGGAGAACGCCTCCGTCGACAAGCATCTGTGTCCTACCGTACTCTCGCGCACCGGTCTTTTCAACCGTGCCGCCGAGCGCGCGCGTCATGGCCTGGAAGCCGTAGCAAATGCCGAAGATCGGCAGACCGAGGTCGAAGATTGCCGGGTCAAGCTGCGGCGCACCGTCCTCATACACGCTCGACGGCCCGCCGGAAAGCACCAGCGCAGCCGGATCCTTCGCTTTGAGCTCGTCGGCCGTTATCGTCGACGGCACGGCCTCCGAGTAGACGTTCGCTTCACGCACGCGCCGCGCGATGAGCTGCGCGTATTGGGCACCGAAATCCAGGACAAGTACAGGTTTCACGGCTACAAATAGTAGCCGATTGCCCATCGACGCCTAGGCGACGGCAGCGTCCAGCCGCGCAAGCGCCGCGTGCACACCCTCGGCAGAGGGGGCTTTCGCAAGCTTATCGACGGCCCGCTGTAGTTCCTCCACCGACGCCTCGGCAGCCCGCATGGCCTCATCGATTTTCGCGGCCAAGGGTGCGATCTCCGAGCTCATGCTGGAGGCGGCAGTGGTCTCACTCCAGCTACCCAGCATGTCGAGGGGTAGTTTCGTCAGCTCGGCGATCGAGTTCACTTTCATCTCCACACGGCCGTGCAGGGAGGTGTGGGCGAACACGGCGTCGTCCATGCCGCGGACGTCGGTCTCCAGGGCGTCGACAAGCAAGCGCATCGATGCAGCGGCGTCGCCCTCTGCGGCATTGGAAACGGTTTCGGTGGCGAACTCCGCGGTCTGCGCCGTGTGGAGGCGCGCGAGTGCGATGGCCATGCGCGCGTTCGAGGTTCTCACGTAGAGCTCGTCGGCGATTGCTGCGAGCTGCTGCGCGTTCTGATCGAGCACGCCGCGCATGGTCGACCACACCTGCAGCGGCGCGAGCAGCAGCGTGCGGGTGGTCTCGTCGGCGTCGATCTTCTCCATCTCCGCGCGCACGGTGTCGGTCACCGTGCTTTCCTCGATGAGGGTGGCGTTCGCGGTGCGCAGTCCCTCGACGGCATCGTTGATGGCGGTGAGCGCGGCCATGAACTCGTCGAGTTCGCGGTACAGCGCGGCGGCAGCCTCGTAGGTTTCGCCCTCGCCCTCCGGCAAGCGGAAACCGGCTTCCTCGCGGGCGATCACTTCGGCGGGCAGCGCGTCGCGGATGAAAGCGTCGTAGTCCGGGATGAGTTCAGCGAGCTTGCCCACGCCGCGCTCCGCACGCTCGCGCCGGTTAAGCGCCTGAGCTTCGTCGGTGTGCTCTACCTCGTTAGCCTCTTGGTAGACATCGCCCGCGGCGTTGAAGAGCTGTGTCATCGGGCGGGTGCGCACGGAAAGGTAGCTGCCGTCCGCAAGCGGGGTTACGGTGGCGAACACGTCGTAGGCGGAGCCGTTTTTGGCCTGGTTGCGCACGTACGCCGCGAACGGGCGGCCCGCCTCAATGGTGTCCCACATCAGTTTGAACGCGCCCGCCGGCATCTCCGCATTGCGGATCAGGTTGTGTGGCTGGCCAATCAGCTCATCCGCCGAGTATTGAGCGTGGCGCATGAACACGTCGTTGACGTGGGTGATCACACCCTTCGCGTCGGTGACGGAAAAGAAGATGTCATTGACATCGACCTCGTGCGACGGCGCCCCGTCCGGTGCGCCGCGCAGTACAGTAACTCGATTCGACATGAGGGCGATCGTAATGAACTCCCGCCCGAAGTTCAGGACACGTCTACAAAAAATTAGTAGGTCGGTCTGACGGTGAGCGGGACCTTGTGGAAGTCCTTCACCGTGGTGTAACCGCACTTCGCCATTACGCGGCGCAGACCGCCAATCAGGTTGAGCGCGCCGTGCGGATTCGACGACGGCCCGTGCAGCACCACCTCAAGCGGCTGCCTCGGTCCGAATGCCACGTCTTGCACGCTGCCACGCGGGTTGCGTGGGTGCGCCGCCTGCGCCTCCCAGTAGAGCCCGCCCGCTGCAGCTTCGGAGGCGTAGGAGAACGCCCGGCCGGTCATCACGGCATCGGCACCGCACGCCAGCGCCACCGCGATGCCGTTCGCGTTGTTGACGTCCGCGTCTGCGATGAGGTGCACGTAGCGACCCTCGGTCTCATCCAAGTAGTCGCGGCGCGCGGCAGCCACATCCGCGATCGCGGTCGCCAGCGGCACGCGCACCGCCTGCGAGTGATGGGTGTCGCCCGAACCAACGATGACGCCAGCCACGCCAGAGCGCATCAGGTGCGTCGCAGTGGAGTAGTCGAACACCCCACCAGCCACCACCGGGACGTCAAGCGAGCCGACAAACTCCTTCAGATTCAGCGGTTCGCCACCCTGCTGCACATGCTCGGCGGAGATCAAAGTGCCCTGGATGAACAGGATCTCCGCGCCTGCGGCAATCACAACCGGAGCGAGTTCGCGCGCGTTCTGCGGGCTTACCCGGACGGCCACGGTGACACCGGAATCGCGCACCTGGGCAATGCGCTCCGAAAGCAGATCCCGGTCAAGCTCTGCCGCATGCAGCCGCTGGAGTGTTGCAGTCGCCTGGTGCATGGTGTTCAGCATTTCGTCCAGCTCACGCGGGTCGAACGCCTGCCGCAAGGGCGAATTCGCATCTACGACTTCGCGCACCGCGTCCTCGAATGACGCGTGGCGCCCCCACAGCCCCTCCGCGTCAATGACGCCGAGCCCGCCTTGCTTGCCCATCTCGATGACAAACTCTGGGCTGGCCAGCGCATCCGTCGGATGGGACAGAATCGGCGACTCAAGGCTGTACGCGTCGAAATGCCACTCCAGGTCCACGTCCTGGGATGAGCGGGTGCGGCGAGCCGGGACCAACGCGACGTCGTCAAGCGAATAAGCCCTGCGAGCCTCGCGTCCGATGCCAATCTCTACGTAATCTCTCATCCTCTTACCCCCGGTAGTTCGGGGCCTCGACGGTCTGCGTGATGTCGTGCGGGTGGCTCTCACGCAGGCCGGCAGCGGTGATCTGGACGAACTGCTTCGTCTGCAGCTCCCCCACCGACGCCGAACCGGTGTAACCCATCGCCGCGCGCAGACCGCCGACAATCTGGTGCGTGATCGCGTCGAGCTCGCCACGGTACGGCACGCGACCCTCGATGCCCTCCGGCACGAGCTTGTCTTCGCTGGCCACGTCGGCCTGGAAGTAGCGGTCCTTGGAAAACGAGCGCTTCTCGCCCGTCAGCCCGCGGCCCTGCATCGCGCCCATGGAACCCATGCCGCGGTAGCGCTTGTACTGCTTGCCGCCCACGACGACAATCTCGCCCGGGGCTTCAGCGGTACCGGCCAGCATGGAGCCGAGCATGACCGAGGACGCACCGGCGGCCAGCGCCTTCGCCACGTCGCCGGAGTGCTGCATGCCGCCGTCGGCGATAATCGGCACCCCTGCCTTGCGCGCAGGCACCGCAGCCTCAAGGATCGCGGTGATCTGCGGCGCGCCCACGCCCGCCACCACGCGCGTGGTGCAGATCGAGCCCGGGCCGATGCCCACCTTGATCGCGTCGGCGCCGGCGTCGATCATCGCCTGCGCCGCAGAGCGCGTCGCCAGGTTGCCACCGATGACATCCACGCGGTCGCCGAAGTCCTGCTTCACCCGCGAGACCATCTCCAGCACGCGGTTGTTGTGCGCATGCGCCGAGTCCACCACCAGCGCGTTCACACCCGCCTCAACGAGCAGGCCCGCGCGGTCGTAGGAGTCGTCGCCGGTGCCGACGCCCGCCGCGACCATAAGCCGACCCGCCTCGTCCTTCGACGCGTTCGGATACTGTTCGGACTTCACAAAGTCCTTCACGGTGATCAGGCCGGCCAGCGCCCCGTCGTCGGCAACGATCGGCAGCTTCTCCACCTTGTTCGCGCTCAGCAGCGCGAGCGCCTCCTGCTTGTCCACGCCTTCCTGCGCGACCACCAGCGGCATCGGCGTCATCACCTCGGCGACCTTGCGGTCAAAGTCCGGTTCGAAGCGCATGTCGCGATTGGTGATAATGCCTACCAGACGCCCCGCATCGTCTACCACGGGCAGGCCGGAGATACGGAAACGAGCGCACAACGCGTCTACGTCGCGGATGGTCATCTCCGGCGTCGCGGTCACCGGGTTGGTCACCATGCCGGACTCGGAGCGCTTCACAATGTCGACCTGCTCGGCCTGCTCCTGCGCGCTGAGGTTGCGGTGCAGCACGCCAATGCCGCCCTGGCGCGCCATCGCGATCGCCATGCGCGACTCGGTCACGGTATCCATTGCCGCGGACGCCACCGGGATGCCAAGGCGAATGTTGCGCGTGAACTGCGTCGAGGTCGACACCTCAGACGGCACGATGTGGGACTCCGCCGGCAGGAGAAGCACGTCGTCAAAAGTCAGGCCCCGCAGCAGCACCTTGTCCGGATCATCCCCGCCTGTGAGTACGCGCTCGATTTCTTCTGACATGAGCTCCTCAAGTCTCCTCTCCCGTTTTTGGCTTTGGCCAATGATATTACGCGGGGCTTTTGCTTGACGACGAGGCGTCTTTGGCAACCCACGCACTCCCACTAGGCTATGCCTTGTGAATTACGACGACATGATGCCGCTGGACCCGTTCGCGAACGATCCGAACGATCCGGCGTCGTTCATCGAGGACGATGAACAGCCGGTGCCGTTGTCACCCCAGGAACGTGCAGAAGTGACCCAGGATCTGGATTACGTACGCGATTGCATGCGGCGGCTGCGCCCGCGCGGCATCCTCGGGATCTACTTCCAGTGCGAGGACTGCGAGGAGCTGCACTTCTACGACTGGGAGATCATGGAGCAGAACATGCTCGCCTCCCTGCGCGGCGAGCTGCCGCCGGTGCACGAGCCAAGCGCCGACCCAAACGTCGACGCCTACGTGCCGTGGGAGTACGCGATGGGTTACCTCGACGGCCTCGACGCGCGATAGTAAAACCCCCGCTAGTTACCCGCGTCGTTCCCGCCCGGCCCGCCGTTTCCGCCGCCGGTATCGCCTGAGTCAGCTGATGGCTGCGCTGGCGACACGTTCGCCTGGCTGGCCGCGGCCGACGGCGAAGGCTGCTGTGGTGCAACGGGC
This sequence comes from Corynebacterium glaucum, assembly GCF_002287505.1. Classification (GTDB taxonomy): domain Bacteria; phylum Actinomycetota; class Actinomycetes; order Mycobacteriales; family Mycobacteriaceae; genus Corynebacterium; species Corynebacterium glaucum. The sequence goes on along the minus strand of NZ_CP019688.1, from coordinate 446,682 downwards.
CGGGGCTGCACCGGTGCAGGCGCGGCCGGTGGGTTCACCGGCTGGTTGCCCTGGTTGCCTTGCGCAGGCGCCGGTGAGTTTGCAGGCGGTTGCGGCGCCGGAGTCGGCTGCTGCGTCGGCTCTTGAGACTGCTCTGGCTCCGGGGCCTCCGGCGTGGTCGTCACGGTGACCGTGACAGTCGTGGTCTTCGGCGTCGGCTCCGCGGTGGTGGAGGTGCTCCCTCGCCCTTCTGCGCCCTCGCGGGACGCCTGAGCCGGCGCCTTCATCGTCTCGACCAACTCGCGGGCCTGGCGCAGGAGCTCATTGGCGTGGTCTTCGTCGCCCTCTTGCTTCGCAACCTCGAGCTGCTTCAGCGTGGTCGCCAACTCCACGGCGGCGGCACGCTCACCGAAGACGGTGGTCGCCGGACCCCACAATGCCGAATCCGGGGTGGCGTTGTACAGCGCCGCGCCAGCGCCGGCCAGCACCGTGGAGGCGGCGGCAGCACCCACCAGGCCCGCGGCCCACGGGTTCATTCCGTGCTTGCGCGCCTTCTTCCCACCGGGGCGGACACCGCTCTGCTCGCGGCGCTGGCGTGCAGCATCCAGCGAAGCTGGCTGGCTCGGGCCGCTCGCACGTCCCGGGGTGAACACGTGATCCGCTGCAATCGGGCGATCAATGTCGGTCTTCAAATCCAGGAGCAGTGCAGCGAGCGGGTCGCTGCTGTTCGAGGGGTCCTCGCCACGCGCCAACGCGTCAAGGAACGCGTCGGTCGCCGCGACGGGCGCCGACTGGGCGTCCTCGCTGTGGTGCTCTTCGCGACGTGTCATGAGTCTCGGTCCTGTTCTTCAAGCGCTTTGCGCAACTTTGCAATCGCGCGGTGTTGAGCAACCCTCACTGCCCCGGGCGTTGAGCCCACGGCCTCGGCTGTTTCTTCCGCGGAGAGGCCCACGAACACTCGCAAAACGATGATGTCGCGCGCCTTATCACCCAGTAGATCGAGCAACGCGCGGATTTCATTACTTCCATCGACTTCTAAGGCGAAATCTTCTGGTGTGACACCGGTCGCAACCGAGTCTGGAACATCTTCGGTGGGCGTGAGCTTGTCGCGAAACAGCGCACGGTGCGCGTCGGCAACTTTGTTAAAGGCGATGCCGTACACGAACGCCATGAACGGCCGTCCGAGGTCTTCGTACTTGTGAATCGAGGTTGCAACGGCGAGGCAAATCTCCTGCGCGACATCCTCGGCCGTCGGCATCCGGCCCCCGCCGATGCGTGCACGCGTGTAGCGGACGACCTGGGGGTAGATGATGCGCAGTACGTCGCGAAGCGCTCGCTGGTCCCCACCAGCAGCAAGCGGGACAAGCTCCCTTAGCTCGTCGTCATTGCCCTGTTCAGCCACGGTTTTCCTTCCGCTCCCCGGTCACCTCAACGCGATTTAACGCACCTCAAAACAGCTCAACGCAGTACACGCATCTCAGCGCAATGGTCATACTACGCGGAGACCAATCCCGCACAAGCGGAACCTACGTCTGAATCGTGAAATGGTGGCACAACGTGAGCGGTTCCGCTGGCCATATTTTCTTCCATAGAAGTTCACCTCGACGTAACCTTTAGCAAAATCCCAGGTTAGCGCTACTTTATCAACAGGATTACGAATTGATAAAGATTCGCGTTACCGAGAGGTCACCCACAGTTCACCATCACACGCCAGACTGCTTTTTCGGCACCGGCCACAGCTAGAAACACGCGACAACGAGGCATCCCCAGATAAACGGATGCATCCACGTCGAGGCACACCGAAGGAGCACCACTGAATATGTCCCTGCCGCACCTGCTTCCTGGACCGAACGCTGACTTTTGGGATTGGCAGCTGCACGGCTCTTGCCGCGGCGAAGCCTCCGAGGTGTTCTACCACCCGGACGGTGAGCGTGGCCGCGCGCGTACGCAGCGCGAGAACCGTGCGAAGGCGATCTGCTACCAGTGCCCGGTGCTCACCCAGTGCCGCGAGCACGCGCTGCGCGTCGCTGAGCCGTACGGCATCTGGGGCGGCATGAGCGAGTCCGAGCGCCACGCCATCCTCCGCGGCGCTCGCGGCGGCCTCAAGGTTGCTGCAGCCTCCGCCAAGTAAGAGCTTTTCGCTTATCGACGAAGGCCCCGCCCCAGGATCCTGGGGCGGGGCCTTGCGCGTCGGTATTGCAGCGAAATTAGTGGGCGTGGCCGTGATCGGGCTCGTCTTCTTCCGCAGGCTTGGTCACCACGGAAGCCTCCGTGGTCAGCACCATACGCGCCACCGACGCAGCGTTGACCACTGCGGAGTCGGTGACCTTCACCGGGTCAATGATGCCCTGCTCGATGAGGTTGCCGTACTCAAGCGTCGCCGCGTTGAATCCTTCACCGTTGCCCATCTCAGCAACCTTCGACACCACAACGGAGCCGTCGAGACCAGCGTTTTCCGCAATCCAGAACGCCGGCTTGGTCAGCGCACGCGACACAGCCAGCACACCGGTCTTCTGCTCGCCTTCGAAACCTTCCGCGAACTCCTCGAGCTCGCGCGCAATCTGCACAAGCGCAGAACCGCCGCCGGCGATGATGCCCTCCTCCACCGCAGCGCGTGCGGCGTTGATGGCATCCTCGACGCGCAGCTTACGCTCGTTCATCTCGGTCTCGGTGGCAGCGCCGACCTTGATCACCGCGACGCCGCCGGACAGCTTCGCCAGGCGCTCCTCGGTCTTTTCGCGGTCCCAGGTCGAATCGGTAGTCGCGATGTCGCGACGCAGCTGCTCGCGGCGGTCCTCGACTGCCTCGGCGGTACCCGCGCCGTCGACAATGACCGTGTCATCCTTGGTCACGGTGACGCGGCGCGCGGAGCCGAGATGATCCAGGGTTGCGTCCTTGAGGTTGATACCAACCTCAGAGTCGATGACGGTGGCCGCGGTGACCACTGCCAGATCGTCCATGAACGCGACGCGACGCTCGCCGAAGTACGGCGCCTTCACCGCGACAACCTTCAAGGTCTTGCGCAGCGTGTTCACCACAAGGGTCTGCAGCGGCTCGCCTTCGACATCCTCGGCGATGATAAGCAGCTGCAGGTTCGCCTGCGCGATCTGCTCAAGCAGCGGCAGGAAATCCGGCAACGAGGAGATCTTGCCGCGCACCAGCAGCACGCGGGCGTCGTCAAGCACTGCCTGCCCGGCGTCCGGATCCGTCATGAAGTATGGGCTTAAGAACCCCTTGTCGAAGGAGATGCCCTCGGTGAGGTCGACAAACGAGTCGATGGAGGTGGACTCCTCGACGGTGACCACACCGTCCTTGCCCACCTTGTCCATTGCGCCTGCGACCATGTCGCCGATCTCGGTGTCGCGCGAGGACACGGTGGCCACGTTCGCGATCTCGCTGGATGCGGAGACCTCGGTGGCGCGCGCCTTGAGCTCTGCCACGGTCTTCTCGGCCGCGGCCGCGATGCCCTTGTTCAGCTCGATCGGGTTCGCACCAGCGGCAACGTTGCGCAGCCCCTCGGCGACCAGTGCCTGGGCGAGCAGCGTCGCGGTTGTGGTGCCGTCGCCGGCGATGTCGTTGGTCTTGACAGCCACGGACTTCACCAGCTGCGCGCCGAGGTTCTCAAACGGATCCTCGAGGTCGATGTCGCGGGCGATGGTCACGCCGTCGTTGGTCACGGTTGGCCCGCCCCATGCCTTGGAGAGGACGACGTTGCGGCCACGGGGGCCGAGGGTGACCTTGACCGCGTCGGCAAGGGTGTCCACGCCGCGCTGGATGCCCTCGCGGGCCTCCTGGTCAAATGCAATGAGTTTTGCCATGGGTGGCTTGCTCCCCTTGTACTACTTCTCGGTACTACTTCTCGATGACTGCCAGCAGATCGCGAGCAGACAGCAGAAGGTACTCCTCGCCGTTGTACTTCAGCTCGGTGCCGCCGTACTTCGCGAAGATGACAGTGTCGCCTTCCTTGACGTCCATCGGGATGCGCTCGCCGTCCTCGTCGTGGCGGCCCGGGCCGACAGCGATAACCACGGCCTCCTGCGGCTTCTCCGCAGCGGAGTCCGGGATGACCAGGCCGGAAGCAGTGGTGGTTTCAGCTTCGGCGATCTGCACGAGCACCTTGTCGTCGAGCGGGCGGATGTTGACGTTAGCCATGATCGGTATCTGACCTTTCGTGTCTTCTATGAGCGTTGGAATGTGTTGCGGTATCCCATGTCGCGCAGCCGTCGTCGCGGGTGAACAACTGTGCTCGAGACAACCCGTTTAGCACTCTACCTACGCGAGTGCTAACCGACAACAACGCGTGCTACTGCGCCAAACTACTCCTGCGGCGTGCCCATATTCAGCACCGCGTTCTCCCAGAGGCGGAATTCCTCCTCGTTGTCCTCGCGGTGGTTGCGCACTGCGCGGATGGCCTGCTTGACCTGCTCCACAATTTCGTCGTCGATGCTGTGGCCATCTCGACCCAGGAAGATCACCGGGCCGGAAATCGCGCTACCCGGGTCTTGGAGGAAGTTCGGGTTTTCAGTCGCAGCGGTGTTGCGTGCCATCGACGCAACCGGGTTCGGTTGCGCGCGGTTCTCGCGCGCCTGCGGGCTAAACAGCGCCTCGAAGATGTCGTCTTGGCCGACGAACGCAACGCGCACGTTCTCCCGGACGACAGGGCCAAGAAACTGGTTGGCATGGTCGAGGTCGAAGATCAGGCGGCGGTAGGTCAGATCCGGGTTCACCATGAACCCGAAGCGTTCGCGATCGTTGCGAGCGTCCATTCTGTGAGGTCCTTTCATGTCGCGTCAAGCGCTTCATCGCTTATCCAAGCAATTGACAACACTAGTGCGAAACGCCTGAACACGCCGGGTGAAGGCAGCTACACCAACGGCACTTCGATCTCGAGCGAAGTGTCGGTCCCCACTCCGAGTCCAGACGGCTGCGCCCCCTCGTGAATCAGCTGGGCGCCCAGCGCCGCGACCATCACCCCGTTATCCGTGCACAGACCGAACCGCGGCACTCGCAGCTCGATCCCCTTCGCCGCGCACCGCTCGCCCGCCAGCTCCCGGAGCCGTGCATTCGCCGCCACACCACCGCCGAGCAACAAGGTGCGCGCGCCCGTGTCTTCGCAGGCCATCACGGCTTTCATCGTGAGCACATCGCACACCGCTTCTTGGAACGACGCGCACGTGTCCTCAATCGAGATCACCCGCCCCTCGCGCTCAGCGGCCTCAACGTGGCGCGCCACCGCTGTCTTCAACCCAGAGAAAGAAAAATCGTAGCGGTGCTCGCCGCGCAGGTCTTCGGCTCGGGTCAAGGCTCGCGGAAAAGCAATCGAAGCCTCACCAGAAGCAGCAAGCTTATCGACGATCGGGCCGCCCGGATATCCCAGGCCTAATAGCCGCGACACTTTGTCGTAGGCTTCACCGGCGGCATCGTCGAGCGTGGACCCCAACTCGCGCATGGGTTTACCCACCGCGTCAACCTCCAACAGCTGCGTGTGCCCGCCGGAGACCAAGAGAGCGATGGAGTGCGGGAGTTCCGCCTCCCCGTCGAGGTTGGCCACCGCAACGTGGCCGCCAAGGTGGTTCACGCCGTAAAACGGCACACCCCACGCGGCCGCGTACGCCTTCGCCGCCGAGGCACCGACAAGCAGCGCGCCGGCAAGACCCGGCCCCACCGTCGCGGCGACAGCATCCGGTTTTTCAATTCCGGCGTCCTTGAGCGCAGCCTCCATGACCTGCGGCATCGCCTCAAGGTGTGCACGCGACGCGATCTCCGGAACCACGCCGCCGAAGCGCGCGTGCTGCTCCATGGAGGAGGCGACCACGTCGGCGAGAATCTCCATCTGCCCGTCATCGTGCAGTTGCACGATGCCGACCCCGGTCTCGTCGCACGAGGATTCAATGCCGAGCACAATCATGTGTTGCTCCTTTCCACGCCCTGCTCCGATTTGCGGGGCCGCATCATGGAGTAAGCGTCCGCACCGGAGGGCTGATAGTACTGCTTTCGCGTGGCCAGCACGTAAAAACCGTAGCTCTCATACAGCGCGATTGCAGGTGTGTTGTCTGTGCGCACTTCGAGAAACATCGGCCCGTCGAGCAGGTCGGCGGTGTGGACAAGCTGGTCCATGAGTGCACGGCCGATGCCGCGGCCCTGGTAGGCGCGGTCGACGCCTATCGTGTGCACCTCGAACTCCGGATCATCGCGCGGGCCGAGCATGGCGAGCCCGGCGAAGCCGATCAGCAGCTCCCCGCCATCGCTGTCGCCGTCGCCGTTGCCGTTACCGTTGCCGCCGTCGTCGAAGGCGCCGACGTAGAAGGTGTACGGCTGGGCGATCTCCGCGAGGTAGACGTCGCGCGACCAAGGGTTGTCCCCCGCGAACAATTCCGCTTCGATTTCTGCGGCGCACGTGGCGTCGTTAAGCGAAAGCTCCCTAAATTTCATGGACGTCCGGAAGGGCCGGGGACTTCGGTTTCGGCGCTGGCTCCACAGCGTCAGGGCGGCGCAGGTAATGCGGCACCAGCGGCGCGGACGCCGAGTTGAGGTCGGCAGCGCGAACCAACCCCTCCGGGCGCGGGGCGGCGTAGGTGACTTCGCGCGCACGCACGGTGAGCTGGTCCGCGAGGTGTTCGGGCACACTGAGCACGTCGACCTCCTCGACCGGAATCGCGCTCGGGGCGCAGACTTCGGGACCCGCGACGCGCTCGCCGTCGACGTAATGGGCCCAGTAGACCTCCCGGCGGCGAGCGTCGGTGGCGATGAGCGTGGAGGGGGCGTCGATAAGCGTGCTGCTCGCATCGTGGGTGACCACCCCGTGGACCGGGATGCCAAGCGCCTGACCGAACGCCGAAGCTGAGGCCATGCCCACGCGCAGCCCCGTGAACGGGCCGGGGCCGCACCCGACGACGATGGCGTCGAGGTCGCCGTAGGTCCTGCCAGCCTCAGCGAGCACCGCGTCGACGGTGGGCACGAGACGTTCGTTGTGCGCGCGCGTGGTCTCTACGGACTCGGCGAGGACGGTGTCGGTGTCGGTGTCGGTGTCGGTACCAGTGTCGACGAGACCGACGACAAGCTGCGCGGTGGCCGTGTCAATCGCGAGGACGAGCATGGTCTACTGGAAGGCGACGTGCCACTTGTCCTCGCCGTAGGAAGCCAGGATCGGGGAGTTCAGCGGCAGCGTCGCGTTCAGCGGCTGCAGGCAGACATCGACATCGTTCAGGGCCACCTGGTCGAGCATCAGGTCGGTGCCCTCCTCGTACGGGATCAACACCACGTAGCCGTAGGCGCCGTCGAGGTCAACGCCGTCAAGCTCCAGCTGCTCGAGCTTGAGGTCCTTGATTTCCTGCGGCTCGTTCGGGCACAGCGTGGTGAAGCCGCCGTAGGTGTTGGCGTCGTAGATCACCGACGGGTCGAGGATCTGCCCAGACACTGCGCCGCCGGTCTGCGGCGTGTTCGCGAGGGTGGTGGACAGGGAGTTTGTCGGTGCAACTACCGGGCCTTGCGCCTGCACCGGGCGTTCCTTCGGGATGAAGATGAGACCAGCAAGCAACACCAGCCACAGCACGATGGCGAGAATGACCCAATTGCGCTGGGAATTCGAAAGCTTCAGCATGGGTGCCAGCCTACAACCCGTCACCGGTGAAGCTGTGGGTGGTGTCGGCGGTTCGCCAGGTAATCACGCGGGCTTCCGCGTCCGGGTCGGTGTCCGGCTCGGTGTCGGGCTCGGTGTCGGGCGAGGTGTCAAGCAGCGCGTCACGGTCGAATTGGACAAGGAGGTAGCGCTCCGCGATTTGCTCAACTAGACCGCCGCCCCACTCGGCGACGACCACTGCCGAGTCAAGATCCGTGTCGAGGTCGAGGGCATCGAGTTCGCCGAGGGCGTCACCAGACGAGCCCTCGCCAAGCAGGCGGTAGGCGTCGATGTGAATGAGGTTCGGACCGCCGCAGGTGGAGCGGTGTTCTCGTGCGATGACAAACGTGGGGCTTGTGACCCGGCCCTTCACTTCAAGCCCTTCCGCGACGCCTTGAGTGAAGGTGGTTTTTCCCGCGCCCAATGGGCCATCGAGAATGACTACGTCTCCTGCTTCAAGCGTTGCGCCCAGCTCGCGGCCGAGCTCGCGGGTGTCGGCCGCGGTGGTGCAGATGCGGCTACCGCTGTGTGGGAACTGGGGTTTCACGGTCGCTCCTGTTCGGGTTCGAGGTACTCGCGGCGGGTGCGGCCCTTCGGCGCGCAGATGACTTCGTAGTTGATGGTGCCGACGGAATCGGCGAACTCGGCGGCAGACATTCCCCCTTCACCGAAGAGGACCGCCTCGTCGCCGGCGCGCACGCTGTGCTCGTTCTCGCCCAACCACACGATAATTTGATCCATGCACACCCGTCCCACCACTGGGTAGCGGTGCCCGCCGATGGTCACCTGCATCGCGCCTTGCCACGAGCGGGCGATGCCGTCGGCGTAACCGGCGGGTACCAGGGCCGTGTATCCATCGCTCGGCGCGCGCCAGGTGAGTCCGTAACTTACCGGTTCTCCCGCGGCGAGCGGTTTCACCGCGAGGATGGTCGCTGCCCACGTCATCGCCGGGCGCAACCCGCGGTCCTCCCCCGGGATCGGCTCCATGCCGTACAGACTCACACCGGGGCGGACCTGCTCGAACACGAGGTCGGGCCGAGTCCACGTCGCCGGGGAATTCGCAAGGTGGTTGCACACAGGGTTTAACCCGGCGGCGCGGGCGCGCGCGATGGCGTCGCGGAAGCGCGCTGCCTGTAAAGAGGTGTAGTCGCCGTCCGGGTTGTCGGCGTCCGCAAGGTGGCTCATCAGGCCAGCGACACGCACGTGCCCATCGCGTTCCGCGGCGGCAGCTTGGGCGAAGACGTCATCCCACTCTGACTCGGTGAATCCGGCGCGGTGCATACCAGTGTCCACTTTGAGGTACGCCGTGGCGTTGAACGGGGCGTCGATAAGCGAAGCTAAGTGCTCTTTTGTGGCGACGGCGAGCTCGATGCCCTCCGGGATTGCTTCCTGCGGTGACCACAACCATGCAATGACCGGTTTGCTGGTGAGTGCCTGGACCGCGCGGGCCTCGGCGAGAGTGGCGACGCCGAACGCATCGGCGCCGTTAGCCTCCATGACTGGCACGCACCGCCCGATGCCGTGGTTGTATGCATCGGCTTTGACCACGCAAACGAGCCGCGCCGCGCTGGCCTGCTTCTTCAGAAGGGCGGTGTTGTGGGCGATGGCGCTGAGATCGATGCGTGCAACGAGCGGGCTCATACGCGTTAAGTGTGCCATGCGCGCGCTAGAGCAGGTGCACCACACCGAGCACGATGAGCAGGAAGGACACCGCCCACGTGGCCGCGAGCGACACGGTCTGCGGGTTTGCGCGGGCCCAGTCGAACGCGCGACCCGCTGCGGACTCGGGCTTGGCTCGTACCCATGCGACCAGCAGCGCAGTGAGAGTGGGCAAGGACAGCGCGACGGTGGCGTAAAGCGGGATGGTGGCGTAGCGCGTCGCCGGATCGACACCCGCGGCGGAAAGCAGCATTAACCCGCCGTAGAACGGCGCGGAGGTCGCAGATTGCACGAGGCCGAGGATGAACCCGGTGAGCACAGTGAGCGGGTTCGGGCTGCGCAGCGGTGCGAGAATACGGTTGACCAGCGCAGAGTTATCACCGCCGCGCAGCGCGAGCAGCCCCGTGAGAACGCCGGTGGCGATGAGGACGATGCCAAAGATCGGGCCGTTGACAATGCGCTGGACCGCTTCGCCGAGGCTGTCAAAGATCAGCAGCATGATGAGCGCCAAGCCGGCGACGCCGAGCCAGTCGCCCGCGATGAGCAGACCGGTGATCTTGCCAAAGCGGCCGCCAGCGCGCGGCGCGAGAATGCCGACGGCCACGATCACCGCAATGAGCAGCAGGTTGATCGAGTCGATGAACGCGAGCGAGAGGGCGCCTAGCACCCCAGTCACACTAGACCATGGCCTCGCCGAAACCGTTTCACATCACCAGCCTGGGAGAAAGATTCAAGTAGAGTGGTGCGCGTGTCTGCGAAATTGAAACAACTTTCTGAGCTGTCCAAGCGCGGCCCCCACCGGGTGATGGAGGGCGACCTCGGCTACACCGGTCTGCCGGGCAAGGTGTACGCACCGGCCGAGGGTCGAGATCTTCCTGGTGTGGCATTTGGCCACGACTGGCGTCGTGAAATTGGTGCGTACGAGGAGACCCTGCGCCACCTGGCCAGCTGGGGATTTGTTGTTGCCGCCCCGAACACGGAGACGGATCTCACCCCGGACCACCGGGGCTTCGCCGCAGACCTCGAGACGTCGATGCAAATTCTCGCCGGTGTACGCATCGGTAACGGCAACATCACCGTCTCCCCGAAGAAGTTGGGCGTGGCCGGCCACGGCATGGGCGGCGGCGCTGCAGTACTCGCGGCGGTGGACAACCCGAAGGCCAAGGCCGTCGCCGCGCTCTACCCGGCGAATGTCGCACCTTCTGCAGTCGAGGCCGCGCGCCACATCGTGCTTCCGGCGATGGTGGTCGGCCCGGGCGAAGACTCGGATTCCTTGTTCAACCCCGGCAACCCAGCGAAGCTGGCCTACAACTGGGCTGGCGAGGTGGTCTACCGCGCAGTGAAGAAGGGCGAGCAGAAAGGCTTCTCCGAAGACGGACTCGGCTGGCGCCTGACGGGTCTGGGTTCCTCGGACAAGAAGAACCAGGCCACGACCCGCGCGCTGCTCACCGGCTACCTGCTGCACCAGCTTGCGGAGGAGAAAAAGTACGCCGCATTCTCCGACCCCGAGGCAGCGGGCAAGAACGTGCAGTCGCTGGTCGGCGACAATCTGGCGAAAGCCGCTGGCCTCGCCCGCAACAACACCGCGTTCTCGCTTTTCTAAGCGGTTCGCTCTCAGGGCTTTACTTATCGACGGAAGCGCCCGGCCCCTCACGACGCAGCACCGAACGGACTTGCCCGTTTGATTTCACACGCTTGCGGGGAATGGAATAGTCCCCGCGGGCGATTGGCTGGGGCTCGCGGCGCGGATAGAGTTCCCGCGCAGCAGCCTGCTGTTGAGCGGTAAATTCCATCTTCCGCTGCGCATCTTTGAGCACGGCCTCGAAATCTTGCATCCGCTTGGCGGTGCGCCGCTGGTACATCTCGGCGAACTCGATGAAGTCCATTACCAGTCACCTGTCTTTTTCACAGCCCACGGGGCTTGCTCGGGCGGGGTCGGGTTGTCGGTCGAAGGGTTGGTATCGGGGATTGCGGGTTGCTCCGCGGCCGGTGCCGAAGAATCAGGCGCGGCCTGAGCAACGGTTGGCGGGTCAACTGGCAACTGCTTCTTTGGTGGAGGCGCCGGCTCCTCCACCTGGGCAAGCTCGGGCGGCGGAGGGATTACGCCTTTGTCTGGCGTGGGCTCCGGTGCGGGAGCCGGAGCCGGTTCCTCGGGTGCAGCCACGGGTTCCGCTACCGGCGGGGGCGCAGGAACCGTTGCGGGCGCAGGTTCCGGCGGGTGCGCAGGTTCCGGAGCGTGCGCACCGCAGTCAACGCCGGGACACTCAACGGCCTCCTGCAGGGCAGTGCTGAAGCACTCCAAACCGCCGAGGACGGCCGCCGCGCCCATCTCCGCGAAGGTGCCGAGCATCCGGTTGACCTGATCGTGCTCCGGAGCTGGAGGTGTGAACGCGGCGGCGGTCTCGCACGGGATGTCGTTCAGCGAGACGTTCACCGTGCCATCGATGTCAAAATCGAACTCGACGGTCACCCGCTCAGATGCTTGGGCACTGGGCTGAACCGGAGCGTCCACCACCGCAGTGGAAGCCGGCAGCGTCGGCTGGGCGGCCGGGTTCACCGGGTTCGCCGGGGTTGCCGGTGCTTCTTGCAGTGTCGGAGGTTGGAAGCTCTGCTGAGGCGTGGTGGAAGGTTGCGGAACCGGAGGACAGTCTGCCGGCACGCACCGGCACAGTCGGCTGAATGGTTCAGTCTGCGCCGGTGGCGCGGTCTGCGGAAGGGGTTGAGCCGGTACAACCTGCGCAGGAGTGGTGGCCACAGAGGCCGGTGCCGGGGCCGGAGTTGCAGCCGGTGCCGAACTCGGAGCGTCGACAACCGTCGCCGCGGCGGGCTTTGTCTCGGGCGCTGTCACACCCGGCTGTTCCGGCGCCGACGGTGGAACCGGTGAAACCGGTGGGGCCGGTGGAGCCGGTGGGGCCGGTGGAGCCGGGGCTGGCGCTGGCGCTGGCTGCGCAGCCGGGGCGGTCCCTGCCGGCGGATCGCATTGCGCTGACTTCGCGGGTTCAGGCGTGCGGTAGTCCGCGGGCTCGGCAGGGCGGGCTTCCGCCACTTGGCCGATTTGGGTGGTCAGTCTGGTCAGGCATTCCTCGATGGTGCGGTTGCCGTCGCGAACCATTTGCAGGGCGAAACCAAGTCCGGTCAAAAGCAGCTCAACCGAATCAGGGATGAGCGCCTGCATCCTCGTCATGGTGGCTGCTTGCACCATCTTGCGGGGCACTGCAAGGACGAGTGAAACGCCGCTGTCAGTGGTGTTTTGCACGGTCTCTACCGCGCAGCAGCAGTCGCGGATGTCGCGGCCAAGTTGGTCGACGCTGCGGAAAAACTCGCACTGGCGCTCCTCATCGCTGCGCTCCTTCGCCAACACACCTACCGCCTCAGCCCAGCCCTCGCTAGCGCCAGTAACCAAGGTGCTCGCGGCGGTAGCAGCGCTTGCAGGCCCAAGCCCGCAGCCTTTCGCGCCAAGGGTGTGTGAGGCAGCGACGAGTGCGTCCAAATCCCTGCCAGCCGAGCGACCAAGTTGCGCCAGCACCTCATCGACGCGCGTACGCACGCGCGATCGCACCTCAGCGGAAACCCCCGGAGCAGCATCCACCGCAGCGATGCACTTCTGCAGTTCTTTTGTCGCGGACGAGCCGTCGCCATGCATGGTGCTCATCGCCCCGTCACCCCGCGAAGTTCGTCGGAAGCTGTGGTGTCGCGTTCCTCGATGTCGTCGATAAGCGAAAGAATGCTCCCCCAGCTCTGCTCCCTGGCGAGCAAGAATTGGTGTGTGGTGCGGCGCAGCGATTCGAGCGACTCGATGACCTCCCGGCCGTGCGATGCAAACCCTTCCCCGAAATCAGCGGTGCTCAGCGGAACCTGGTTGCGCTGCAAGTTGCTGCGGCCCTCCTCGTGCGCCGAGATTGCGGCGGTGAAGTGCGCGCGCATCGCGGATATGTCGAGGTCGGGCCCAACAATTGGATCCATGTCCTACCCCCAAGAACGTGCGGATCGCACAGCTAGCGCGACCCGAATCTGAATGAGTCTTACCCCTATTCAGACTCCCCCCAACGCCCGCCGGTTCCCCCGACGGGCGAGTTTTCTCCCGCTGGAGAACTTACACCGCGGCAACCACGGCCGCGAGCTGGCCGGCGACCTTGCGGGCCTGCTCCTCGTCCGCAGCTTCCACCATGACGCGGAAGAGCTCCTCCGTGCCGGAGGGGCGCAGCAGCACGCGGCCGGAATCCCCCAGCTCAGCCTCAGCGATCTGAATCGCTTCCTGCACCTTCGGGGAGTCCATGATCTTGGCCTTGTCCGACACCGGCACGTTGATCAGCACCTGCGGAAGGACCTGCATGACGCTGGCGAGTTCTTCCAGGCTCTTGCCGGTCTCGGCCATGCGCGCCATGAGCAGCAGGCCGGTGAGCGTGCCGTCACCGGTGGTGGCGTACGCCGGCACGACGAGGTGGCCGGACTGCTCGCCGCCCAGCGAGTATTCGCCGCGGCCGAGCTCCTCGAGGACGTAGCGGTCTCCCACTGCCGTCTCTTTCAGCTCGATGCCGTGCTCGCGCATCGCGATCTTCAGACCCAGGTTGCTCATCACCGTGGCCACCAGGGTGTTGTCCTGCAGCGAGTTGCGCTCCTGCATGCCGGTCGCCAGGATCGCCATGATCTGGTCACCGTCGACCACGTTGCCCTTCGCATCTACTGCAAGGCAGCGGTCAGCATCGCCGTCGTGCGCGAGTCCAATGTCCGCGCCGTGTTCAACCACTGCGGCCTGAATCTGCTCGATGTGCGTGGAGCCAGAGCCGTCGTTGATGTTGTAGGCGTCCGGGGTGTTGAAGATCGCGGTGACGTCAGCACCAGCCGCCGCGTACGCCTTCGGGGCGACCTCGAAGGCGGCGCCGTTCGCACAGTCCACAACCACCTTGATGCCCGCGAGGTCAGTCTGCACGGCTTCTTTGAGGTGCGCGAGGTAGCGCTCGCGCGCGTCGGGAGCCTCCTCGATCACGCGCCCGATGCCGGTGCCCGTCGGGCCGGTCTCGGCGAGCTCCTTCATTGCCGCCTCGATCTGGTCTTCCACATCGTCCGGCAGCTTCTTGCCGCCCGCGGAGAAGAACTTGATGCCGTTATCCGGCATCGGGTTGTGGGATGCGGAGATCATGACTCCGATGTCCGCACCGTAGTCGTCGGTAAGAAATGCCAAGCCCGGTGTGGGGATGACGCCGACGCGCAGCACGTCGACGCCCTTCGATGCCATACCCGCAGCCATCGCGGCGGCGAGCATCTCACCGGAGACACGCGGGTCGCGGCCGATCAGGGCCGTTGGTCGGCGCCCGCCGGAGCTCCGCTCACGGGTCAGCACAGTGGCAGCTGCGGCCCCGAGCTTCATAGCTAGAGGGGCGGTGAGTGTCTCGTTGGCTAGGCCACGGACACCGTCGGTTCCAAAAAGTCGCGTCATGCGAACGATTATGCACCACGAAAGCTATGCCTTCTCGTTGGTGGTACCTTCCTCGTGGTCACCCGTCCGCGGCACCCTAAAGAGCTTTTCGCTTAACGACGAAAAAACCGCCGCCCCGACAAAGAAACGTCGGAGGCGGCGGCCTTCTGCGGTTGCGCAGCAGCGCCTTTACGAGTGTGGCCCCGTGGTGCGCACAACACGGTTAATCGTGGAGACAATCGCACAGCGCGCTCGCTCCGAATCAACGGCTGTAGCGCGGAGAAACTGCCCTGAATCGTGGTCACTCCACACCGTTTGACCATTCAGCTCCCCGCCCACGACGAACGATACATCAGTCCGCTGGAACTCGAAGAGGCTTGGGGAGGTAAACGCCAGAAGAGTTAACGGGTCACACGGGTTCGAAAAACCTGCCCCTTTAAAGTTCCACCAGTTCTTTGACTGAACCTCTAGCAGCTCACAAAGTTCGCTTCCATTGCCGCCCTTCTGAATCTCATAGAGATCATTCGTGTCATAGGTGACCTGCCGGCAGATCTCGATACCTACGAATATGACAGGAATGCCGGCCTCAACCAATCTTCGAGCGGCCACCGCATCCGACTGTACGTTCCGGTCCGTTCCGCCTTTTCGGAAGCAACCCGCCATCGCCACGACGCACCTTGGACGATGCTCAAGGGGTTCAGAGAGCCAGCTAGCGACATTGGTCAAAGGGCCGATGGCGACTACCACTAGATTGTCACCATGCTGTCCTGAGACTTCACGAAATACCTCGGATGCAGACGGAAAGTGATCTGGGTCAGTCCCTGGTAGGGCGTACGTGCTTTCATAGCCCGAAACGAACAGCTCACCCTGAACCGGTGCCCGCCCAGCACCTACCGGGACTGAGAACGCCCCCACAAAGTCCAACACACGGCGCGCCGCGCGAGCACGCACGTCCGGCAACCCGTGAACTGTAGTCACCGCCGCTAGCTCCAGCTTCTCCGAACCCACGGCGAAGAGAACCGCCAACAAGTCATCCACATTGGTAGCGAAATCGGTGTCAATCAATATCGGAAGCGGGCCCGCATCGTGGAACAGTCCTCGCGGATCTAACACACGTTTACTCCTTCATGCCGGAGGTTGCTAGCGACTGTGTGAATTGTCTTTGGAAGAAGAAAAGAAGGGCTGCAGGAACCAGAGCCAGCAGTACGGACCCAGCAAAGATCGTGCCATAGTCCGTCGAATACTCGCCGAACATGCGCGCGACAGCGATCGACCCAACCAGCATGTCGCTGCGCGACGCGACCAGAAGTGGCCACAAGTACGCCTGCCACTGAAACATGAACAAAATAATCCCCGCACCAACTAGGGATGACTTCGATAGGGGTAGGTAAACCTGGGTCAAAATTGTCCACCAGTGTGCTCCATCCATTCGGGCAGCCTCGGTCAGCTCCTTTGGCAAGCTGTCAAAGAACTGGCGTAAATAAAAGATTGCCAGCCCGTGCCCAAGGCCCGGAAGAATCAAGCCCACGTAGGTGTTGTGTAAACCTATTTCCCGGAAGCTAGCCGAAAGAGGGACGGCGATAGCTTCGAAAGGAACCAAGAAGCTGATCACAATAATCGCGAACACGACCCCCGATCCACGCACCTGCATTGCAGAGATCGCGAACGCAGCAAGTGCTGCCACCCCCAAACCGAGCACGACACTGACTACGGCAATGAATAGCGAGTTCAACAAGGCTCGAGCAAATTCACCAGTCAACGCATTGACGTAATGCTGGAACGTCCAAGTTTCAGGCACAAACGTCCAGATACTGATGTCGGAAGCGTTCGCGAATGTTTCTGACTGCGGACGTAGAGACGAAGCGATCATCCACACCGTAGGGACTAAGAAAGTCAGCGTCACCAGAATCGCTATGGCGGTTAGTAGAACCTTGATGAACCTTGACTGTTGGGCGATCATGCTCGAGGCCTCAGGAATCGGAACTGGATAATGACAATGATGAGGGTGATAGCTGTAAGAACAACTACCTCAGCCATCGCGAACGGCATATCAGAATACGTGTACGCCTGGCGATAAATTTGATGCATGAGAAGATCCGTCGATCCTGCTGGACCACCTTGAGTAAGCACTTGTACAGGAACGAAGAGCAAGAAGTTTGCAACCGTGGTAGCAACCAGAACGAACGCCAAAGATCGTGTCATCATCGGGAGGATGATGTTGAACAAGCGTTGCCACCACCCGGCGCCGTCGAGCTTCGAGGCTTCAATTACCGACGCTGGAATATCATTGATTCCCGCTATTAGGAACATCATCCAGTAGCCGACACCCACCCAGGAAGCGATAACCATAATCGAATAAAGCGCGAGTTCGGGCGAGATTAAGAACGGCTTATTCGAAATTCCGAAAGGACCAAGGATCGAGTTCAGCAAGCCATCGTCCGGGCGCATCATGATGCCCCACACCACGGTCGACACCGACTGCGGAATCGCCGCCGGTAGAAAGATCATCAAACGCATGATCCCTTGAGCCGGCAGATTCTGACACATCAGAACGGCCAATGCCAGCGACAAGAGGAGCTGAAGCGGGTTAATAATCAGGTTGAACCACAAGGTAACTTTGAGCGAGTTCCGAAATGAATCAGAAGTGAGCAACGCTGAGTAAGCCCCAAATGGTGATCCAGAAACCGGATCGCTCAAGCTGATCGTGATCGCTTCGAGAACGGGCCAGAGTCTCGTGACCACCAGCAGGATGATCGCAGGAGATAGAAAGAGCCAAAACGTGAGCACGGGCCCGCGCAGTCTCGTGGGCTGTACTTCCTCCCCTTGGGAAGTAGCTTGCGGCGAGGTTGCCATCTAGCGACCTCGAGCTCCGCCCATCGAGGATTCTGCGTTCTCCAACGCCTCCTTGACCGGCGCACCGTTACGGATATCTTCGAACGTAGTACCCATCACAGTCTCAAATTCGATGAAAGACGGTGTCCGGGCGCGGTTCTTGGCAGTGTTGTGCAGCTCGTAGTTCAGGAGGTCGGCGATAGAGTAGCTAGGATCGTCGGCGTACAACGGGTCTTCGAAGTAGTCCGCGCGGGTAGCAAGATTTGCTGGGATGTTGCCGACGCCTTCTGCCCATGCCCCGCTGCCTTCTGGAGTTGCGGTTACAAAACGGATGAACGCCTTCGCCAGCTCAGCGTTTTCAGAATTCGGATTCAAGCCGAGAGACCATGCGCCAGTAGGAGTCATGACCTCTCCACCTTCGAAGTATGGGTGCGGTGCGATGCCGTATTCAAAGTCCAGATCATTGGCCCAAGTGTCATGGTGGGCTGTTGTTGCCAAGAAATACGCGATTTCACCAGCGGCAAACATTTCGGGAGTTTGCTCTGGAGTGACACCACGCGGGGAAATACCGTCCTCGTGCAGGTCCTGCATGAACTGCATGGATTCGACCCAGGCGTCATTGGTTACTTCTGGCTTGTGAGGCTCAACTTCGGTATTCATACCATTGCCACCACCTAGCGACTCGGGGAGCGCTTGCATCTGGAAGATCTGGCTGATGCGGAAGAACTGGAAGCCCCATTTGGCACCGGCTTTCTGAACCGCTTCAGCACTGTCGCGAAGTTCCTCCCAGGTCATGCGATCCTCGTGGGACTTGCCGGGATGCTCAATGCCAGCGTTGTCTAGCAACTCCTTGTTGTAGTACAGAACGATCGACGAGGTGTTAACTGGAGCGGCGTACAGCTTGCCATCAACTGTGGAGACTTCCACGGTTACCGGATCGAAAATCTCGTCCGCATCTGGAAATTCCTCAGAGATATCCGTCAACAGACCGCTGTTCACAAGATTTGCGATGCGCGGCTGATCTGCGCCATATACGTCAGGCGTGGAATCTCCGGATCCGATTCGCGTCTGGATAACGTCGTTGAGATCTTTGAACGGAAGCGCTTCATAGCGAACCTCCGCATCTGGGTATTCCTTGTTGAATGCATCAATCGCTGGCTGAACGGCTTCCTCTGGAAACGTGGCCGTAAAAGTGATTGAGCCCGACAAGCCATCACCTGTTTCGCCGGGGCTACCAGCATCTTCACCACCTGTTGGGGAGCAAGCAGCCAAGGCAAGAACAGAGACGCTGGCGATGGTTGTCAGTATGGATTTTACTGAGCGTCGAAAATTGATCATTGAGTTGCTCTCCTTGTGAGCTATCTACTGGTTAATTTGAAGTATCTCTGCCGCCGCGAGGGCTGAGTGCGGGGTTTCGTCGGGAATGTGGCCGTTAAGGCGCAACCCAGTCGATGCATCGAAGACATGCAGTTTCGCCGGGTCAAACGCGACCTGCAAGGTGTCTCCCAGTGCTGGGAGCTCTCGGGTGTCCGTCCGGACCGCAAATTTGGATCGCGTCTGGCCGCCATTCATGCGACCGTAAATGAACGTATCCGAGCCCAGCAGTTCTGTGACATCCACGACCAGAGGGAGCGAATTCGCGGATTGCGACCCATCCACGATGTGGACATGCTCTGGACGGATACCGAGAACAACTTTTGAGCCCTCCGGCGCCTTGGTTAGTTCGACTCGTGTAAACACAGCATCGTCAACCCGAAGATCACCGTCGACATATTCGGCTGCCACGAAGTTGATCGCTGGGGAGCCGATAAATCCCGCTACAAAGAGATTCGCGGGAGAATCATAGATTTCGATCGGCGTCCCAACCTGCTGGATCTTGCCGTCCTTGAGGACACAGACTCGGTCCCCCATCGTCATGGCTTCTACCTGATCGTGGGTGACGTACACGGTTGTTACGCCGAGCTTCTCCGTCAGCTCAGAAATTTGGGTTCGCGTTTGAACACGTAATTTCGCATCGAGGTTCGAAAGTGGCTCATCCATCAGAAAGACTTTTGGCGAGCGGACGATTGCCCTGCCCATGGCAACGCGCTGGCGTTGGCCGCCCGAAAGTTGGCCTGGTTTTCGGTCAAGGAATTGCTCTAGGTCCAGAAGCCGCGCCGCATCTCGGACCATCTCCATGCGCTCTAACTTGGGTACCTTGGCGATTTTCAGAGCGAACGACATGTTCTGCGCAACCGTCATATGCGGGTACAGCGCATAGTTCTGAAAAACCATTGCAATATCGCGGTTTTGCGGATCCACCTCGGTGACGTCTTCCCCATCAATGAGGATGGCACCACCATCGACCGGTTCCAACCCAGCTAACATCCGCAAAGCAGTAGATTTTCCACAGCCTGACGGGCCGACCAAAACGAGAAACTCCCCGTCTTGGATCTCAAGATTTAGGTGATCAACGGCAGGAGGAGTGCCCGCTTTGTAAACGCGCGTTGCGTCTTCGAAACTTACACTAGCCACTTGTAGAACCTCGTTGGTGAAAGCCGATTGTGGAGACCAAAGCCACCAGCGAGAAGCCTATTTACCTAGAGTGAAAGCACAGTAAACCCTGAGATAACACTTAGTAAACGATGTGATCAAAATATAAATTGGGGATCGGGTCTATCTCCCCCGTCTTCGATTCACTCCTTGAGCTCGACCGCATCTGCACAAATGGCCTGAACTAACGGCCAGCGAAACTGCACACATGTGGCCCATCCGGAAATGATCAACCGAAGCTTCACGGGTGGTTTTATCGATGTCACCTGCAGCACTCCGGAGAGTTTTCGCTTAACGACGAAAAAACCGCCGCCCCGACAAAGAAACGTCGGAGGCGGCGGCCTTCTGCGGTTGCGCGCCAGCGCGAATTAACGCTTGGAGTACTGCGGTGCGCGACGGGCCTTGTGCAGACCAGCCTTCTTGCGCTCCACGGCACGAGCGTCACGGGTGAGCAGGCCGGCCTTCTTCAGGGTCGGGCGCTCAGCCGGGTTGTAGATGTTCAGCGCACGGGCAATTGCCAGGCGCAGTGCACCGGACTGGCCGGTCGGGCCGCCACCGGAGATGTTGGCCTTGATGTCGAACTGGCCCTCACGCTCGAGCAGGGTCAGCGGCTGCAGGATGTCCTGCTGGTGCAGCTTGTTCGGGAAGTAGTCCTCGAACTCGCGGCCGTTGACGGTGATCTTGCCCTCGCCCTCGGTCACGGTGACACGAGCGATGGCGCGCTTACGGCGCCCAACGGTCTGGATCGGGCCCTCGTGCAGCTGCACCGGCTCAGCGAACTCACCCTCGGTCTCGTCGACCTCCGGAGCAATTGCATCGCCGATGGTGTAGTTGAACTCCTCGGTCGCAGCGGTAGCGGCGTCGAGGTCAAGGTCCTCAGCGGCAAAGTTGTCCGCTGCGTCCACGGCGCTTGCGGCGTTCACAGCGTCGTCTGCGTAGTTGTTCGGCTCGGTCATTACTGTGCCACCTGCTTAAACTCGTAGGTCTCCGGGTTGTGCTCGGCGTACGGGTGCTCGTCGCCAACGAAAACGTGCAGCTTCTTGATGGACTGACGGGAAAGCTTGTTGTGCGGCATCATGCCCTTGATAGCTTCCTCGATCACGCGATCCGGGCGCTCGTCGAGTGCACGACCCAGGGTCATGGACTTCAGACCACCCGGGTAGCCGGAGTGGCGGTAGCGCATTTCGCGATCACGCTTGTTGGACGAGATGTGGATCTTGTCGGCGTTGATCACGATCACGTGATCGCCGGTGTCAACGTTCGGTGCGAACTGCGGCTTGTGCTTGCCACGCAGCAGGTCAGCTACGGTGGAAGCAAGCTTGCCCAGCACCACGTCGGTTGCGTCGATGACGTACCACTTACGGGTAATGTCACCGCTCTTCGGGTGGTAAGTAGACATGCATGACTCCTTCAAAGTCTGTCTAGAAGGCTGCCGGCCAAAGCAGGTGTGCCCGCTAAACCCGCCGGCGGCCGGTGGAGACCCGGCGGGAGGCGCGCCAAATTGGCACGACACACAGGTGTTTCACCTTACGCCACCACCGCTGCCCCATCCAAACCGCGCCTTTGGCGCAAAAACGCACCCACGCGCCTGCAACATGCAAGCGGCGCGCGGGTGCGCTTCCCCCGGTGATCCCCCGAGCCCCCCTGTCCCCCAGTTCCCCCGTAAGTCTCCGGACGGTTCCCCCAAACCGGCCGAGCCCCCGCGGCGCTGAGGCTATAAATTAGCCCCAGCTGTTGGCGGCAGCGGTGTTCACCGCCATCATTTGGTTGTTGCCTTCTTCTACGGTGTCGGCGATCTGGTTGAGGATCGCGTTCAGGTCGCTGGCGGCGTTGTCCCACTTCGCCTGGTGTGCGCGGTAGCTCGCCGCTGCCTCGCCTTCCCAGGAGTCGGTCATCGGCTTGATAGAGCTTTTCAGGTCATCGAGCTGGCCGTTGATGCGTGCCACGGAACCGCGGATGTCGGAGGCGGTGCCGGAGATCTGCGCGAAGTCGTATTTGATCTGCATGATATCTGTCCTTTTCGTATTAGAGCGCCAGGCCGGAGCCGGCGGAGATGCGGTCGAGGCCCTCAGTGGTGGTCACGTCGGTGTGCTCGTAGTGCTTGGCGTTGTCGCGGATGTTCACGGCGATGGAGGTCAGAGCCTCGGTAAGGCGGCGCTGCGCATCGTCGTAACGCACCATCAGCTCGTCAAAGCTGCGTTGCGCACGACCTTCCCAGGACCCGCGCACGGACTGCGCGACATCTTGGATCCGGTCGATCTCTTGGTTGACTTCAGCGTTGACCGCGTCGACGTGCCCCGCAGTGGCACGCATGACCTCGGCTTCAGTTGCGAATTGGCTCATGGTTGCTTCCCCCTCGAAGGTGTCAGGTAGAACAGCCGGATTGCGTTGAACTGTTCATGTATTGGACTGCCAAAAGTGCGGTTCGGTTCCCCCGGATGCAAAACTTTTTCATCCGCTCATGGCGCCCACCTCTTCCTCCGGTTCGAAGGGATCGGACGGTTCGAACACAGCGGATTCAAACGCCATCCGGCAAGTGGCTTGCTGCACTGTCGTCGGTGCGCTGCGCGTGTGGCACGCGACGAACACCTGATAGTTGTCGTGCGGCCAGGTCTTCCACAGCACTTCAGATCCGTCGGCGGGCAGCTCCCGGTACGTCAGCGAGTGCCCGTCGGTATCCACAAGCTCGGTCTCGGGGTCAGCTTCCACATCGCGAAGCAGCTGCTCCGCCATCGTTTCGGCAGGCAGGTTGTACAGCTCGTCGACACTAATCAACAGCCGGAAGTCCGGGTCGGGGCCCGTTGCCCGCCACATCCCGTCGACCTCTTCCAGCTCGAAGCCCGCAGGCAGTTCCACCCGCACCCCGTCTCGCTCCAGCACCACAGTGTCCGCAGCTTGTTCGCTTGTCGACGCCTCCGTCACCGCCGCGGCGGACCCCGGCGCGTCCTCGCTATCGGTGGGAGTCATGCCAGCGTCGTTCTGATCAGCAGCGTTGTGTTCACCAACGGGCGCCGAGCGGCCGACCAGGTTTGCTGCGGTCACCCCAATCACCACCGCGCATACGACCGCCACCGCGGCAGCCACCGCAAGCACCACCCATTCCGGTCGGCGACCGCTCTCCGCATCTACCCCGCGGACGAGGGCATCAAGTTCACCGGAGTCGTAGAGGCCGAAGGCATTTGTATCCGCGTCGCCGGGCAGCGCTTCCGTAGTCAACCTGATCTCGTACCCCGCCAGCGCCGCCTCAAGCTCCGCTAGCCGAGCCGGAGAAGCGGCAACGTGCACGTGCGCGCCCGCAGGTTCCGGGCCGAAGACATTGCGCACATAATTGGCGATCTCGCGCGCGGAAGGCGCATCCATCCGGTGCAAGTTCGCGACCCCAGTGAACACCGTTGAAGTCTCAGTGACAGTGATGCGCAGCGCGGCCTCGCTGGCCTGCGTCGCTGGAAATGCATGCGTCTGCGTCATAGCTGCTCCCCCTCACTAAACGGCGCGACGAGCTGCACCGTCCCGATTGCGCCGCCGCCCTGTACTAACGTTGCTCGCCCTGGCGCGAGTGGGCCGGGTCGCACGTCAAAGAGCGCGCCTTCGTCACGGTTGCCGTCCATGATCATCACGTCCGGGTGCAGGTCCTTGAGCCCACCGAGGAACCCACCGAACAACGCGCGCGAAACCCCGCCGAACTTGCGGGCACAGACCACATGAAGACCGATGTCGCGCGCGTGCGGCAGCAGTTCAACCACGTCGCGCAGCACCGCATCGCCGACCAGGTCCAGGTCGTCGATCACCAGGTAGAGCTCGGGGCCTTCCCACCAGGAGCGGTCCGCGAGCTGCTGCGGCGAAACGTCAGCGTCAGGCAACCTCGAGTTCAGGGTCACAGTCAGCGCACGCACCGCGTCGCTGATCGTGCTTGCCGACGCCCCGTACGCCGCCACCATGTCTTCCGGCGCCCGCCCCAGATGGGCGCGCCGAGGGTCGAGGATGACCATGCGCGCGTGTTCTCGAGGCATCGCCGCGATTGCGGTGATCGCACTGGCAATGAACGTCGACTTACCCGCGCCTGTTGAGCCAATAGCGAGGGCATGCCCAGAGACGCAGTAGAGCGGCTCAAGACGTGGTCCGCCGACGCCGATTGGGATGCTTGGTGCGGCGGTAGCGAAGCCGTCGATAAGCGTGCGCACATGCACATGGGTAGGCAGCACCTTGAGCTGTGGGACCCGGGGTTGTTCGGCGGTGACGCGCGCGATGTGGGCGAGGTCTTCGAGGCTGGTGCGGGCGATCAGCATGACTTTGGCCTCGGGTGTGAGGCCGATTCCGGGGCGCTGTGGGAGGGCGAGCTGCGCTTTGCGGTCGATGAGTGAATCCATCGGCTCGGTGAGCGCGAGCTCGATACGGGTGCCAATCAAGTCACGCACCGCGACGCGAACCGCACTCCACCGCTGCGTGGTCAGCACCAAATGCACGCCCGCAGCAGGGCCTTCGGAGGCGATGCGGGTCAACGCATCGCGCAGGTCCTCGAGCTTGGAGTCGGTGGCCAGCAGCGCGTGCCAGCCGTCGATAAGCAAAAGCGTGTGGCGCTGCGGGGTGTGCTGGGAGACGGCGACGTCGTCGACGACCCCGAGGACCTCGTCGACGATGCGGCGGACGCGCTCCTCGTCGGTGCGGGTTGCCACGCCTGCGACGTGCGGGAGAACTTCGAGCTCGGTAAGCGAGCCACTCCCGGCGTCGATGGCGTAGACCGCGATTTGGTCGGTGGTGTGTGTGAGGGCAAGCGATGCGACGAGCGTTCGCAGCGCTTCTGATTTGCCGGTTTGCGGTGCACCAGCGATCGCGAGGTGGCCGCCGGCGGACGTGAGGTCCACGATGAGGGTGTCTTGGCGCTGCAAGTACGGCTCGTCGACGAGGCCAACCGGTACGTGCAAGAAACCTAGGTCGGGCTCACCGCGGCGGATCGCGTGCAGCGCGAGCGTGTCCGGCAGCGGCTCGAGCCAGACCTTGTGCGCGTGCATGCCTGCGTGCGCCGCCAGCGCTTTCGTCCGGGCCACGACTGCATCGAGCACAGTTGTCGACGGGTCCGTCTGAATGGTTTCTGCCGGGGCGGCGGCAAGCTGTTCCGCGAGTAAGGCGTGCTCGTCGTCCCAGCTCACGAACTCGCGCACGGGAAGGTGAACCGCGTCATGCTGCGCGGTGACCTTGCGGGTGAGCGGCCCGGAGACGTACGCCGCGCGGAAACGGATCAGCTCGGGCGACGCCGCTTTGAGATAGCCGGATCCAGGCTCGCCGGGCAGCTCGTAGGCATCGGGCACGCCGAGCACTTGGCGGGATTCGGCGGCGGAAAAGGTTTTCAAACCGATGCGGTAGGACAGGTGCGAATCCAGCCCACGCAGTTTGCCTTCCTCGAGGCGCTGGGAGGCGAGCAGTAAGTGCACTCCAAGCGAGCGTCCGAGTCGGCCGATAGCCACGAACAAATCGGCGAAGTGCGGGTGCTGGGAGAGCAGTTCGGAGAATTCGTCGACAATGACCATGAGTGCCGGCAGCGGGTCGAGGGGCGCACCGTCGGGATCGGTGGCGCCGCCCATGCGCGCGGCGGTGTAGTCGGTGATGTTGGCGAAGTTGCCGCGTTTGCGCAGCAGCTCCTGACGGCGGTGCATTTCGCCGGACAGCGCGTCGTACATGCGCTCCACCAGCACAGCCTCGTCTTCGAGGTTGGTGATCACGGCTGAGGTGTGCGGCAGCGCCTCACAGCCGAGGAAGGTTGCACCGCCTTTGAAATCCACGAGCACCAAATTGAGCTCATCCGGCGAGTGGGTGGCGGCCAGCGCCACCACCAACGTGCGCAGAAGCTCGGACTTGCCGGAACCCGTCGCGCCGATGCACAGCCCGTGCGGGCCTGCGCCTCCGTGCGCAGCCTCTTTGAAGTCCAGATAGACGGCCTGGCCGGTGGGCGTGGCACCGATTGGCACCGTCAGGCGCGATTTGGTGCCTTCGCGCCCGGGCCACATGGCGGTGACGTCGGCCGCGGTAATCATCGCAGGGTCCGTTTCCTCTGAAAGCCGGTCAAGACCGAGGAGCGCTAAAGCATCACCGCTACCGTCTTCACCCGCGTCTTCCGGACGCCGGTAGAACGCAAGGTGTCTGGCCACGAACTCTGCTTCAGATTCCGGGAAGGCATCGGGCGCGCCAAGATGTTCGACGCCGCTGCCGGTGTGTGCGGTGATGGTTTCGTCGCAGACCAAGTGAAGTGCGAAGTCGTCGACGTAGTACTCCGGGTCCGGGTGGATCGTGATTACGCAATCACTGTCCTCGACGGCGATGGCGGTGGCGATTGTGGATGACGGCTGCAACGAGGCGTCGATAAGCGAAAGACGAAACTGTGCCCGCTCGGGCGAGCGAGCGTGCGGCAACCACTTGGCCCAGCCGAAGCCCGCGCGATGCTCATCAATGCCGACGAGCTCCGGGCCGTGGAAGAACGCAAGCTGACAGATGATGGACCGGGCAAGTTCCGCTGCGCGTGGACCTGCGAGAGTCACGGCCGGAAAGGCAGCAAGCTGCACGACAATCGGCATTCCGTGAACCGCATTGACCGCTGCGACGGTGCGGCGCAGGCTCACCGCGCAAACCGGATCGAGATCCTCGGGCGAACCTGGATCGTCCACCTCGACCGGCGTGTGCAGCGCCGTTGCCCCGGTGCCGATGCGCACCTGGAGTGCCTGCGGGTCGTGCGCGCCGCGTTCCCACACGCGTTCGGTGGGCACCGCCGCGGCAAGCTCGCCCGGCGCGGGATGCAGGTAGGCGAAGTGCGCGCGCTGCTTTTCCGCGTTCTTCCGGGCGCGGACAGCAAGCGCGCCGAGGTGGCGCAGGTAGACCCGGCGCGTCTCATCGATGTCGCCCTGGCGCTCCTGGGGTGTGAACAAACCGACCATGCCGATGACCATCATGAGCGGAAAGACCAGCATCATTGGGCTCATACCCCGGCCAGATAGCGCCATCAGCGCCATCACCGCGCCGATGGCCACGAGCATGACCACGGGGATGAGCACGCGGATGATCGGCACCGGCTGATCCTTTTGCGCGGCGGGCACCGGTTCAGCGTGGAGGCTGCCTGCCGGTAGCGGTGGCGCGAGCTCCGCGGGCGCGGGATGGGTCGCAACCGGCGCGATCACCGGATTGTGGTCAAGACCAAGCATGGGTGATGAATCCCCCTGTTGATGTCCGATGCAGATGCCGGCTCCCCCGAACCAGTCCCCCTCTCTGCGGACGTTGCTTCGAAGTGTAAGCGATGGCGGAACTTCTGGCGCTTCAAGCCCATTGAACTGGGGAGACCACAGCAGACATCGCGCACCGCACTTGAAAGGTTTGCCCAATGGCCAACGAATGGACCTTGTCGATCGACCTCGGCACCGCCACGACCACCGCAGCACATGCGTACGCGGGGCGCGGCGGGGCCGAGACGCTGTGGCTGAGCAACGACGGCCCGGGGATGCCGTCCAGTGTGTTCTGGGACTACCCGGGCAGATTCCTTGCCGGGCACGAGGCTGTGGCCAGGCAGGTCGCGCACCCGGTGGGGTTCATCCCGTCCGCGAAGGAAATGCTGTCCGCCAAGAGCCACTACGTCCTGGGCCAAGCACTGCCCCCGCACTGGCCAGCAGCCATAGTGATGCAGTCCGTGGTGCAGCGGGCGATCGCGGTGCACAACGACACCCCGCCGAGCGGTGTGGTGATCACCCACCCGTACGAGTGGGACGAGGACTCCGACCCCATGCAGCAGATCACTCACGCTGCTGCGACACTGGGGCTACCCCACGCCGCGGTGAGGTTCATGCCGGAGCCCATCGCCGCCGCCCGCCACTTCGCATCCCATCACCGGGCGCGGCCCGGCGAGCGGATCATCGTGTGCGACTGCGGCGCGGGCAATACCCGAGCGGCAGTGCTTGAAGCGCAGCCTGGCGGAGAATTTGCTGTTGTCTTAGCGGATTCTGCCCGCTACGACAACGGTAAGGCGACGGATAAGGCGGTGCTCTCGACGGCACGCACCCATCTCGAGGAGAGATACCCCCACCTATCCAACGCGCTGGACAACACGCGCAACATGGAGGAGCGCTACGAGTTCTTCCGCCAGATGAAACGCGCAATGCACGCCCTTTCCCACTCGCCGGTGGTAACCGTTCCAGTGAGGGTCGGTGGTCACACCGTCGAGTTGGGCATTCTGCGCTCCGAGGTCGAGCCGCAATTGCGCTACGTCACCGATGACCTCCGACGCTTACTGGAGCGGGTGCACAAAAAGGCGAACCTGCAGAACTTGAACAATGCGGCGACGATCTACCCGGTCGGCGGGGTGTCCCAGATTCCGCAATTGGTGAACGTGCTGCGCGAATTCGGCAACGTCGCCCCACTCGACTACCCGGAAACCGCAGTCGCACGCGGGGCGCTGAGTGAGCCAGCCGCACCCGGGCTTTTCGATTTCCTGTGGACGCGCAAACGCTGATCGGCCATACTTGACGCACACACCGCGCGGCAATTGGGGGTCCGCGCGAGTTTGACCTGTGTTTGACCTGTGTTTGACCCTGGGGGGATCTACTGTGGTTGCCACTTCGGCCCACCACCTCGTGCGCGTCACGGTGCGCGTGAGCGTGGCGAACCTGCACCGCGACATCGACGTCACGCTTCCGACAGCATCGACACTCGCGGAGATCTTGCCCGAGCTCGTACGGCTCATCGACGTGCCGGACATCCACCGTCCGTGGCAGGCCTCGACACTCGGCGGAGCACCCCTCGACATGCACACCCCGCTTCACAAGCTCAAGCTTTACGACGGCTCGGTGCTCACGCTCCACCCCATCGAACCGCCAGCACCACCCGTTGTACGCGACGCCGCGGAATCCTTGGGTGCCGCAGCGCAGCAGGCACGCGAGATTCAGGGCCTCGACGTGGCGGCAGGGGTTGCTGGCGCTGCGGGGTTCGCACTGCTGGCTCATCGGCTTGTTCCCACGCCGGGAGCATTGTGCCTCGGCGCCTTAGTCTTGCTCGTCGTCGGCGTAGTGGCCCGTTCGCGCGGCATGTTCTGGCCCGTTCCAGCTCTTGGGGCAATCGCGGCCGCGATGTGGGTGGCGGGCCCACGGGCGGAGTGGCTCAGCGCGAGCGATCCCGCCATCGGGGTTCTCACCGGTGCACTCGCGGCCGCGGTGCTGGTTGCGGTCGGCGGTGTCCTGCGTCTGGCCGGGCCCACAATGAGCGCGTTTTATCTCACCGCTGCCGTGTTGCTCGGCGTTGGAGCTGGCGGCGCTTGGCTGCCTGCGGCGAACGCGCCTGCTGCGGTGATCGTGCTCGGGGCCGTCCTTACCGTCATGGCGACTCCTGGTGTTGCGAGCCGCGCCGCAGGTTTGCAGATCCCGCGAATTCCAACTGCCGGAGAGGAATTCGAGGCTTCCGACGGCTACCAGGCAGACGTGGATGCGCGCAGTGCTGTTGCCGTAGCGATCACGCAGGCAATGTCCTGCGCTGTTGCCGTGTGCGCTATCCCTGCGCTTGCTGTCCTTGCGGCGGCGGGAGGCGGCTGGGTGGTTGCGACGGCGTTGAGCGCCGCCGGCGCGCTCGGGCTTTACGCTTCGCGGCACCACTTCCCCGGGGCGCGGGTGCCGCTGATGCTCACCGCGCTAGCCGGGGCCGCAGCAAGCATTTACGTGGTGGCGAGGATGCCGGAGCCGCACCCCGTATTAGTCGCACTCGCCATCGTGGTGGTCTTGGTTGCCAGCATCGCACCCCTGTGGGCGCCGCGCGTACCGCAATTCGAGCCCACCACGGTGGTGTGGTTCGAACGCGCTGAAGCAGCCGCCATCATCGCGGTGATTCCTCTGGCGGTGCACCTCACCGGGTTGTTCACCTTGATCCGGGGGCTGTAAGTATGGGCCGTCCACCTCGTCGCATTCGAGCCGCACGCTTTTGGGCATCAACGGGTGTCGCTGCATTCGCCGCGCTATCGCTCGCGCCCGCCGCGGACGCGCAAGACTACGCCTGCAAAGAACCCGCCCACATTGGTACAGACGCATTGCCGGCGGGTGATCCCGCCCTTGACCAGGCACATCGCTTTGCGACGGGCGCAAGCGTGCGGGTCGCAGTGATCGACACCGGCGTGGCCTCGCACCCAGAACTCGGCAACGTGATCGCGGGGCGCGACTTTGTCGACCCCGCAGCACCCGATCCGCAGTTTGACTGCGACAGCCACGGCACTGTGGTCGCCGGCATCATCGCGGGGCGCAGTCGCGGCGTGGCTCCCGGCGCGGAGGTGGTGTCGATCCGGCAGACCTCGGCCCACTACCGCGAACGCACTGTGACCGCCCCTGGGACTGACCCTTGGACTGACCCCGGCGAAGACACGGAGGCGGCGGACAGCGGCGGCACATTGCAGACCTTGGCAGACGCGATCCATAACGCCCTCGACGAGCACGCCAAGGTGATCAACATTTCTGTGGTCTCGTGTTTGCCGCCCGAAGTCGCAAAACGGGTGGACACACGCGTGGTTGATGCGGCACTCGCCAGGGCCGAGGCCGAGGGTGCAGTGGTGGTTGCTGCGGCTGGAAACGCCAGCGATGAATGCCAAGACGGGTACACGGTGGTACCCGCGCACTCACCGACGGTGATTGCGGTGGGTGCCCGCGCTGACGACTATTCCTTGGCAAGCTATTCCGTTCCTGCACCGGATCGCAGCGTGTCCGCGCCGGGCCAGGTGGAAGCGGCGCTGGCCTCCGACGGATCCGGGTGGGCCGCAGGCACCCACGGCACAAAAGGAACCGTGACGCCCTACACCGGCACCAGCTTCGCAGCACCGATGGTTTCGGGAGCTGTCGCGCTGCTGCGAGAGCGCCACCCGCATTTGAACCCCGCTGAGATCCGCGAACTCATCTACGCCGCGGCCGAGCCCGGCGACGGCGCGGTCGATCCGTACGGGGTGATCACCCACCTGCCTGCTGACAGTGCCGAAGAGGCGGCGCCGCTATTGATCACGCCTACGGCCGAGGAATCCTCGGACGTCGCGGTCAGGGGCTGGGTGCTTGCGGCTGCAGCGCTCGCACTGCTCACCGCGGCCGCGGTTGCTAATACGTGGCGACGAGCGCTGCCTCACGCGTAAGCGCATCACCCTCCGGCAGCAGCGCCAAAATGGGCCACGCCACCTCGTCGATCCGTTCCACGCCGATCATCTCCAGCGTCTCGCGTTGCGGCACCGAATGGCGCAGCCCGTTGCCCGCAATCACGTGAAAGCCGTGGCCGGAATCGGCGCCGACAGACCCGTTGGCAAGACCTGCGAAATGCGTGGCTACCGCGGAGCCGGACAGCTCGATCGCACCCGCCAGCGCTTCATCCGGAGCGAGGACCGCACCGCCGCCGTCTGGGCTCACGCAGATCGCACGCGATTCCGGGTCGACCCAGGTTGGTGCAACCTCCGGCAACTGCAGCTCCACCGGCGGGTCTGCATCCGGGTAGGTGGCGATGTCGGCTCTGGTGATATTGATGCGTTGGGCCGAGGCGTCGATAAGCAATTGCTCCTGCAATGAAGTGATCTCCTGGACCCCTCCGGATGCGGTGCGCAACCAGGAGCCTGCCTCGGTGCGCAGCACGGCGGGCGTTGGTGAGGGGAAGGCGAACGGTGGGAGTTCGCGGATGCCGACGAGGACCTTGGCAGGCGGCTCCCAGCGCGGAGTGGATGCGTCGATGCCGAGGCCACGACGCAGAATGCGACCTTCCGGAGTGGTTGATGGCGGAAGCTCGGTGCGGCCGGTGGCGGTCACGACCCATTCCCGGCTATCGGCAGTGGCCAGCACGGCTTCGTCAGAGGCGAGCGGCGGTGGGGCATCGCCCGCGCGAACCACGATCGCATCGCCGCTGGTGCAGGCGGACCAGGAGTCGTGGGTGTTGGCGTCGGTGGCAAACATCGACGGGGCGGTCACGATGCCGACTGGCACGCCTCTGGCGAGGGCCGTGAGATACTCGTCGCCGACACGCGCCGGCTCCGCGGGGCCGCCGGCGATGAGGCGCGCGGAGGTGAGGTTCGTGACCGGGTGTGCGGCATCCTCGACGCGCACGTAAAGCGTGCCGTCCGCTGCGCGGAGGATCGGGGCGTCGCCGGGGTCGGGGTTGGGCCGCATCCACGCGAAGAGCCCCATCACGCCGGAGATCATGCACACGGCGACCAGCCCGAAGATCATGGCGCGTCGGCGCGAACCCAGCGGGTCGTGGATCATGCGCACGTCGCCGAAGATCAGCCCGTGCTCGACGCGTCGGCGCATGAAGCGGTGGCCTGAAACCTGCGTTTTTGTGGTTGGCAAAAGACGTTTCGCCATGGCGTGCAATTTCCCCCGTGTGCTTGCGCCGGCTCCCCCGAACCAGCTTCGGGTTCACCTTAGCGCTTGAGGGGCGGATGCGCTGGGTTGTGCAAGACCGAGCTTCGGACGAGACCGGGCTAGTTCAGCACGCCCATGGTGTTCCAGGTGGCGGTGCCGCTGCCCGCGGAGTCGTTTTCGGCGGGGCCGGCGGGGCCGGTGGGGCCGGTGGGGCCGGTGGGGCCGGTGGGGTCTGGCGGAGCCGGCAAACCGGAGGGCGAGAGCTCGGCCAACTCTTCGGAGCCGTGCTCGAGTGCGTCGCGGCGCATGTCTTTGAGTTCCATGTCGGTGAACTGGCTGTTCACCGCGAAGATGACCACGTCACCCTTGCGGTAGACGGGTGTCACACCCTTGGATACCCAGAACCCGCGGATTATCTCGAACCGTGGCAATTGGTACCACCAGAACAACCCAGGGCTGGAGATGAAGAACTTCACGTTCAGCTCTTCAATTGCCTTATCTGCGATGGTTTCTGCTGTCGGGTCGCCGCGCAGGCCCTCGCCGATGAAGTCGGGCTGCCAGTACAAGATGTCGAAGTCAGAACCGCGCCCGCCAGTGGGCCACTGGAAGTGACGCGCCAGCGTCGGCACACCCTCGATGGCATAGATCCAGGAGTGGCCGTCCGAAGGCACGCCCATGGTGTAGCCCTCGAACGCCGCGGGCTGGGAGGCGAGCCAGTCGAAGGCGGCGAGGTCGTCGTTACTCACCATGCGCTCGCCGGTGCGAGCGGACGAGAACGCGTCCTTTGCCCCGTCCAACGTCGCCTCACGCACCGCGGGAACGGCGAATGCTCCAACGGCAACCGCCACCGCCGCGGACGCCGCAGTGGTCGCCCGCGCCCAGGCGGGGCTGTTACGGCGCGCTGCGATGGGTGCCAGGGTGATCAGCCGGATCATTGCCGCGACAGCGATCGCGGCGCCGGCAACCACGCACATCGCCACCGGCAGGATGAGGCGGTGCGCGGTGTTGTAGTGCAGGTTGCCAATCGCCGCCAACGCATCGCCGTACCAGGTGTCGAACGGTTCAACGGCGTTGACGGTGGCGGTGAGGCTGATCAGGTAAAGCAGCGCCGGCCAGATCTGTCCTCGCCAAAACAGCGCCACAAGGGCACCGAAGCCGGCGAGCCACAGCGCAATGGTCGCGTCGAAATCCGGGAAGAACTCAAGGATGTGGCGGGTCTCCATCGAGAAGGCGGTTTCCCAGCCGTCGGTATTCGAAGGATCCTCATACGCCTGCCAGCCGGAGACTTCCTCCGCCTGATCCGAGCCGGCCAGTGCGATCGGCAGGAACGCGAGCGCACCGCCAACCGCCGGCAGCGCCATCCAGACCGTGTCCATGACGCGGCTGCGCTCCGGGCGCACCAGGGTGGAGGTGAGCCAGAACAGCACCACGGCGATGACAATCACGGTCACCGCCGACGGGTGCGCGATCAGCACCCCGACAAACCCGATCGCCGCAGACAGCGCGCTGGCCCGGGCCCCTGGCACCGAGATGAACTGCCAGATGACAATGCCCGTCATGGACATGGCGAAGAGGTACGGCCACATGCCGACGTAGTCGCCAATCCACGCCACCTGCGGCGCGGCGTAGATCGCGATCGCGGCCAATCCGGCGCCGATCTGCGCCGTCACCCCGCGCGAGCGCAGGAACGCGAACACCAGGCACGCCATCGTGATCGGCAGCGCCAACCCGCTCAGCACCACATGCCCGATGTTCAGCGCGGGCACCGGGTCTAGGCCCGCCGCCTCGCCGAAGAGCGCAATGCCCGCGTGGAACGCCGCCGGGTAGAGCAGATCTGCGTGCGTCTCCACGTTTTGCAGCTCACCCATGCGCGTCGAGGACGCGATTCCGGTGTCCATGATGAAGCGCACCGTGTTCGCGTGCCACTGCACGTCCCACCCTTGCACGATGTTGTTCACCCCGTGCGGCAGGCGCACCAGCCACGCGAGCCGATCCGAGATCAACATGAACGCCCCCACCGCGATGCCCGCGCCGGGCAGAATCCAATACGGATCAAGCAGGCTGCGTTCGCGCCACTTGCCGGGGAACAACGCCCTGCGCCACGTCACGGTCTTCCACCTGCGGGCCCTGCGCACGAACGCGGCGCGCCACACCGCGGCCACAAGCACCGCGATGACCACGGAGACCCCGTACGTCCACAGGTTGAACGGCGCGGTCGTGAGCCCCCAGCCCCAGGCGCCCAAACCGATCACGCCGAAGGTCACCGGCAGCGCTGCCGCAGCGGCCGCTGGCGCCCGCATGCCCGCAACCCAGTTAATAACAAAGCCTGGAAGCAAGAAAAATGCGACGGCGAACCACGCGGCGGCAGTCGTCGTCATGGCGCCTCCAAGCTCCGGGATGTATCAGAGGAAACTTACCGCATGCATTGTATTGCGCGTTAGAGGCTACGCCGGTCACGGGTAACTTGCACCCGCGCCGCCAAGTCTTCCTCCCGCGGGTACTCCACGCCCGTCAGCGTCAACCCCTTCGCCGGGGCAAGCGGCACCTCGGGGTCGCGCGCGTCCTTCGCCAGCAGCCCAACCGCCCACTCCAGATCGCGGCGGCCCTCCCCCACCGTCAGGCTCGCAGCCACCAGCGCGCGCACCATGTTCCAGCAAAACGCGTCGGCGGTGATATGCGCCTCCAGCAACCCGGGCTCGTGCGCGCTCGAGGCGTCGCGCCACTCAAACCCCAACACCTCCCGGATGGTGGTTGCGTGCTCGCGGGGCTTGCAGAATGCGGCGAAGTCGTTCAGCCCCACCAGTGCCTTTGCCGCCTCCTGCACCCGCGCGAGGTCGACGGGTTTGCCCCACACAGCGGTGTCGCGCGCACGGGTGGGCAGCGCGCCCGCTGGATCGGTGGTCACCCGGTACGTATAGCTGCGGGAAAGTGCGGCAAACCGGGCGTCGAAAAGCTCTGGTACTTCTTGGACCCCAAACACCCGCACGTCTTCAGGGAGCAGTTTTGCTAATCGACGGACCATTTTGCCCGCATCCCCATCCAGCGAACGCTGCTGCAAACTGGCGCGGGGAATATCGGTGTGGGCGACCTGCGCGGCGGCGTGCACGCCCGCGTCCGTGCGCCCGGCGACGGTAAGCGACACGGGTACCCGGAGCACGAGCGACATGGCGTCTTCAATCGTGGCTTGCACGGTGCGGGTGCCGTCGGTCTGGCGCGCCCAGCCGTGGAAGTCGGTGCCGTCGTAGGCGATGTCGAGGCGCAGGCGCATCATCTCGGGCGCAGCGTTGGGTGTGGGTTCCATCGTGTTGGCAGCGTAGCAGCACGAAAAAACCGGCGACCGGAGAATCAATCCGGTTGCCGGCTAGTTCAGCGGTGCGAGTCAGAACTTACTTCTGCTGCTCCTGCTCCGGGGTCTCCGGCTCAGCGGCGTCAGCGTCAACAGCTGCATCGTCGGCAGCCTCAGCAGCCTCAACCTCGGCAGCCTGCTCGGCCTCGACGGTCTCGGTCTCAGCCGGGTCGACGGTCTCAGCTGCCTCAGCCTCAGCGGCCTGCTCCTCCTGCGCCTTGCGGGATGCAGCGGCGCGGGCGGTGCGGGTTGCCTCGCTGGACACGGTCTCCTCGGTGACAAGGGAGATGTTGACCATCGCAGCGTTGTCGCCGGTGCGGTTGCCAACCTTGATGGAGCGGGTGTAGCCGCCCTCGCGGTTTGCAAACACCGGGGCAAGGTCGTTGAACAGGTGCGCAACGATGTCCTTGTTCGGCAGCTCAGCGGCCACGGCGCGGCGGTCAGCCAGCGTGCCCTTCTTCGCCTTGGTGATCAGCTTCTCGGCGTACGGGCGAAGCATCTTCGCCTTTGCCTCGGTGGTGGTGATTGCGCCGTGCTCGAACAGGGACTGCGCCAGGTTGGACAGGATGTGCTCCTGGTGCTTGGCGGACCCTCCGAGTCGGGCACCCTTCTTAGGGGTAGGCATGGTTGTAACTCCTCGTGTGCGGTTTGTGAGTGTCTCTTGCGTCTACTCTGTGCTCGACGCCTTACTCGGCGTCGTCCGCGGCGGTGTCGATGTAGTCACCAGTCTCGGCGTCGTAGCCTTCGATCTGGGTCGGATCGAAATCTTCCGGGGTGTCCTTCAAGGCCAGGCCCAGGTTAGCGAGCTTGATCTTGACCTCGTTGATGGACTTCTGGCCGAAGTTACGGATGTCCAACAGGTCGGACTCGGTGTGCTCCGCCAACTCGCCGACGGTCGCGATGTTCTGGCGCTTCAGGCAGTTGTAGGAGCGCACGGAGAAGTTCAGGTCCTCGATGGGCATGTTGTAGGCGGCGATGTACTCCGTCTCCTGCGGGGACGGGCCGATCTCAATGCCTTCAGCCATGGTGTTCAGCTCGCGAGCCAGGCCGAACAGCTCCACCAAGGTGGAGCCAGCGGAAGCCAGTGCGTCGCGGGCAGTCATCGAGTTCTTGGTCTCAACATCGATGATGAGCTTGTCAAAGTCGGTGCGCTGCTCGACACGGGTCGCCTCAACCTTGTAGGCGACGCGGGTGACCGGGGAGTAGATCTGGTCGACCGGGATGCGGCCGACCTCTCCGCCGGAGTTCGGCATGGCCGGGACGTAGCCGCGGCCACGCTCGACAACAAGCTCCATCTCGAGGCGAGCCTGCTCGTTCAGGGATGCGATGTGCAGATCCGGGTTGTGGATCTCCACGCCAGCCGGCGGCTCAATTGCCGCTGCGGTGACATCGCCAGGGCCCTCAACGGACAGGTACATAACCACCGGCTCGTCAGAGTCGGAGGACAGCACCAGGTCCTTCACGTTGAGGACGATCTCAGAGACGTTCTCCTTGATGCCGTTGATCGTGGTGAACTCATGCAGCACACCCTCGATCTTGATCGAGGTCACTGCCGCGCCCGGGATGGACGACAACAGCGTGCGGCGCAGCGAGTTACCCAGGGTGTAGCCGAAACCAGGCTCAAGCGGTTCGATGACGAACTTCGAGCGGTTGGTATCGATGTACTCCTCGGTCAGTTGGGGACGCTGAGAGATGAGCATGACTTCTCCTTTTTCGGCACCCGCTATTTGATGCCGGTAGGTGATGGAAGATTACGCGGTTGAAGTAAACGTCGAAAAGCGAGTGCTTACTTCGAGTAGAGCTCGACGATGAGCTGCTCCTGCAGCGGAACGTCGATCTGAGCGCGCTCGGGCAGCTGGTGCACGAGGATGCGCAGGGTCTCCGGAACGACCTGCAGCCAGGCCGGAACGACAGCGTCAAGCAAGTTGTCCTGGGCCTCTTCGAACCAGAGCATGTTGCGGGACTTGTCGCGGACATCGATGATGTCGTACTGGGTGACCTGGAAGGACGGAACGTCGACCTGCTTGCCGTTGACCGTGAAGTGGCCGTGCGACACAAGCTGGCGAGCCTGACGACGGGTGTTGGCCAGACCAGCGCGGTAGACAACGTTGTCCAGGCGGGACTCCAAAAGCACCAGCAGGTTGTCGCCGGTCTTGCCCGGGAGGCGGTTAGCCTCCTCGTAGTAGCGGCGGAACTGCTTCTCCATCACGCCGTAGGTGAAGCGAGCCTTCTGCTTCTCCTGCAGCTGGAGCAGGTACTCGGATTCCTTGATGCGAGCGCGGCCAGCCTGCCCAGGAGGGTAGGGACGGCGCTCGAAGGACATGTCGCCGCCGACAAGGTCGACGCGGAGGCGACGGGACTTACGGGTAGCAGGGCCGGTGTAACGAGCCATGATGTAGTACCTCTTTTCCTTTCTGCCTTAAACGCGACGACGCTTCGGCGGACGGCAACCGTTGAACGGCTGCGGGGTCACGTCCGAGATCGAGGACACCTCCAGGCCAGCGGCCTGGAGCGAACGGATTGCGGTCTCGCGGCCGGAGCCCGGACCCTTAACAAACACGTCAACCTTCTTCATGCCGTGCTCCATCGCCTTGCGCGCAGCGTTCTCAGCTGCCATCTGTGCGGCGAACGGAGTGGACTTACGGGAACCCTTGAAGCCGACGTGGCCGGAGGATGCCCAGGAGATCACAGCACCGGACGGGTCCGTGATGGACACGATGGTGTTGTTGAAGGTGGACTTGATGTATGCGTGACCGGAGGTCACATTCTTCTTGACGACGCGACGTCCGCGACGCGCGCCCTGACGAGTCTTCGGTGGCATGTGTTACTTCTTCTTTCCTGCGATGGTCTTCTTCGGGCCCTTGCGGGTACGCGCGTTGGTCTTCGTACGCTGGCCGCGAACCGGCAGACCGCGGCGGTGGCGCAGACCCTGGTAAGAGCCAATTTCGATCTTGCGGCGGATGTCAGCCTGTACCTCGCGGCGCAGGTCACCCTCGACCGTGTAGTTGTTCTCAATCGCGTCGCGCAGCTGGGAGAGCTGCTCGTCCGACAGATTGTCGGTGCGCAGGTCAGGAGAAATGCCCGTCATCTCGAGCAGTTCCTTGGATCGGGTCGGGCCGATGCCATAGATGTAGGTGAGTGCAATCTCCATACGCTTGTTGCGCGGGAGATCCACACCAGCAAGACGTGCCATGAGGGTCACGTTCCTTTCGGGTTGTTACGGTGGTTTTCTCCCCACCCGTCCGCGCCTTCCAACACTTTGTCCGGGCCGTGCCGGAGGATGGGCTGGGGTTTCACGCGGCTCCGGCCACCGTGGCCGGAGGTGAAAAGACACATCCACCTAGGGATGCGCCGTGGGTAAGGAGGCGAAAGTTGTTACTTGTAGCGGTAAGTAATACGCCCGCGGTCCAGGTCGTACGGGGAAAGCTCCACGATGACGCGGTCCTCCGGGAGGATGCGGATGTAGTGCTGGCGCATCTTGCCACTGATGTGGGCGAGAACCTCGTGCCCGTTGTCCAACTCGACTCGGAACATCGCGTTCTTCAAGGGCTCGACGATACGGCCCTCAACCTCGATTGCGCCTTCTTTTGCCATACACTCCACTTCCTACAGCACCCGCGCGTTCGCGCAGGTACTTGACGTATTTTCCGAATTGCTACGCGGCGCAGGCAGGGTCGGCGTCCACCGCCCGCTCTGCACCAAACCACGATAATAGCCACCCACCTGCGAAAAGACAAACCCGCCCCGGCCGCGGTTGCGACTCGGAGCGGGCGGGTGCCGACGGTTTAGTAGACGTAAACCTTGTCGCCGATCTGCAGGTCGTTGTAGTACTTCTGCGCGTCCGCACGGTGCATGCGAATGCAGCCGTGGGAGAGGATGTTCGGATCGCCCTGGTGGAACGCGATGCCGTTGTTGGTGAAGTACACCGCGTACGGCATCGGGGCGTTGTTAAACTCCCAGGAGATCTCGTCGATCACCTTGCGGTTCACGTAGAAGGTGCCGCGCGGGGTCTCGTGACCAGGGCGGCCCGGGCCGATGAACACGGATCCGTAGTACACCTCGCCGTTACGCTGCAGCCAGGAGCGGCGACCGTCGAGGTCGATGCAGGCCTTCGCATCCTTCGGGCAAGAACCGTAGTCGAACGCCGGCGCGGGTGCCGGGGCCGGAGCAGCTTCCGGTGCAGGTGCGGGAGCCGGAGCAGCTTCCGGTGCAGGTGTGGGTGCCGGGGCCGGTGCAGGAGTGCGTTCCGCGATCAGACCCGGGAAGAACGTCTCCACCGTCTGGTCGATGGCGGCCTTCGCTTGGGCGGGCAGCTCCGGGTTCAGTGCGCCAAGGGCATCTGCCTGCTGGCGCAGCGAGGTGCGCAGGTTCCACGCGGCGTCGCGTACGGCGACATCCGGGCTCGAGCTCAACGAAGCGTACTGCGCGTTTACCTGGCTTACGAAAGCGTCAAGCCCGGTGCTGGAGGCGCTGGAGGAGAACTGCTGAAGCGGTGATGCCGGCTGCGCGGCGGCGACAGCAGGGTTCACGATGAGGGAGACAACAACGCCTGCGCTGGCGGCAACGGAGAGCACGCGCCGCTTAACCTTGGACGGCACAGACAGCGCTGCGTGGCGGGAAGAGTATGACATGGGCAAAAGTATAACCCGCGCCCTATGTCTTACGCGCGCGAACAGCGGTTTAAGCCGTGTCCCGCGGTGTGAGAATGCGCGGGCCATTCGCGGTCGCGGCCACGGTGTGCTCCCAGTGCGCCGCAGGTGAACCATCAAGTGTGACAACTGTCCAGTCATCCTCAAGCACCCGCGAATCGGTTTCGCCGCCGAGAATCAACATCGGCTCAATCGCCAGCACAGAGCCTTCCTGAATCACCGGCCCGCGACCAGGCCGACCCTCATTCGCCAGGTACGGATCCTCGTGCATCGTGCGCCCGATACCGTGCCCGCCATAGCCATCGAGGATGCCAAGTTCCACCCCGAAGCGCTCCTCCGCCGCATATGTCGCCTGCTCCAACGCGTGCGACACATCGGTCAGCTTGTTGCCCGGCACCATGGCCTTGAGCCCCTCCATCAGCACCCACTCAGTCGCAGCATTGAGCTTGTCGACGGCACCTTCCAACCGCCCTACCCCAAAAGACCAAGCGGAGTCCCCGACCCAGCCGTTAAACGTGGCGCCGCAGTCGATGGAGACCAAGTCCCCTTCAGTGAGTACAACCTCATTGCTTGGAATGCCGTGAACCACGACCTCGTTCACACTTGCGCAGATCGAGCCGGGAAAGCCGTTGTACCCCAAAAACGTCGGTATGGCGCCGTGATCGCGGATCACCGTCTCGGCGACGGTATCGAGATCGAGGGTGGTCGCACCGGGCTTCGCAGCGGCGCGGACCTCCTGCAGGGCAACACCGACGATGCGCCCGGCGGCTTCCATCGCGTCGAGCTCCTCCGGGGTTTTCGCGGCAATTTTGCGTTTACGGAAAGCCATGGTGGGAAATGCGTCCTTCAAAGGGTCGTCGATAAGCGAAAATGCGAAAGGCCGGTGCAAGCACCGGCCGATATACAAGCGAGCGTTACTTGCCCAGCGCCTGCATCGCGCGGGAGTTGATCTCGTCCACATCGCCGACAGCGTCGATGGAGATAATCGCGTCGCCGTAGTGGTCGATCAGCGGAGCCGTCTCATCGCGGTAGACGCCGAGACGGGTGCGGATGGTCTCCTCGTTGTCGTCTGCGCGGCCGCGGGCGAGCATGCGCTCAACCACCACGTCCTCGTCGACGACGAAGTTCAGCACGCCATCGAGGGAGTGACCGTGCTTGTCCAGCAGGTCGGTGAGGATCTCTGCCTGCTCCACCGTGCGCGGGAAGCCGTCGAGAAGGAAGCCGTCCTTCGCGTCGTCCTCGTCCAGGCGTGCCTCCACCATGCGGGCGGTGACGTCGGTGGGCACGAGCTTGC
Organism: Corynebacterium glaucum; assembly: GCF_002287505.1. Lineage (GTDB taxonomy): Bacteria > Actinomycetota > Actinomycetes > Mycobacteriales > Mycobacteriaceae > Corynebacterium > Corynebacterium glaucum. Next base: position 405,022 of record NZ_CP019688.1, on the reverse strand, counting down.
CGGCGTCGATGTAGCTCTTCGCCTCGAGGCCGAGCGGGGTGCCCTCGCCGATGTTGGCGCGGAAGAGGTCACCGGTAGAGATGTGCGGGACGCCGAGCTTTTCGGAGAGGATGGCCGCCTGGGTGCCCTTGCCAGCACCGGGAGGGCCGAGGAGAACGAGACGCATTATCGCAAAAGTCCTTCGTAGTTGGATTGGAGGAGTTGGGATTCGATCTGCTTGACGGTAGTCAGCGCGACCGAAACCATAATTAGGATTGCCGTACCGCCGAACGCGCTCATGCCCATCTGGCCGGAGCCGGTCACGCCAGCGTCCATTGCCAGGTTCGGCAGCACCGCGATCAGCGCGAGGTAAATTGCACCGACGAACAGCAGGCGGTTCATCACGAACGCGAGGTACTCGGCGGTTGCGCGGCCAGGGCGAATGCCCGGGATGAAGCCGCCGTACTTCTTCATGTTCTCTGCCTGATCCACCGGGTCGTACTGGATGGAGACGTAGAAGTAAGAGAAGAAGATGATCAGCACAACGTAGGTCAGGATGTACTGCCACGAACCCGGGTTTTGAAGCCAGGCCATGATGTTGTTCATCCACCAGTTGTCCGGCGGGGTCGGCTTGTTCATGGTGGCGATCTGGGTGATCAGCACCGGTACGTACATAAGCGAGGACGCGAAGATCACCGGGATCACACCGGCCTGGTTGACCTTGAGCGGCAGGTAGGTGGAAGAACCACCGTACTGGCGACGGCCCACCATGCGCTTTGCGTACTGCACCGGGATACGGCGCTGGCCCTGCTCGATAAAGATGATGCCGACAACCAGGATGACGAGCGCGAGCACAACCAGGGTGAACGTGAGCACGCCCGAGTTCGCGAGAATGAAGGCACCCTCTGAAGGAATTTGAGTAGCGATACCGGCGACGATGAGCAGCGACATACCGTTGCCCACGCCCTTTTCCGTGATGATCTCGCCGAGCCACATGATGAGGATCGCGCCCGAGGTCATGACCACGATCATCATGATCAGGGTCCAGACGTTGCGGTCTTCCACCAGCACCGGCATGCCCTGGCCAAGGAGTTGCTCGCGGTCAGCCAGCGCGACGATGCCGGCGGACTGGAGCAGCGCAAGCGCGACGGTGAGGTAGCGCGTGTACTGCGTCATCTTCGTCTGGCCGGCCTGGCCTTCCTTCTTCAGCTCCTCGAACTTCGGGATCACCACAGTGAGCAGCTGGACGATAATCGACGCCGTAATGTACGGCATGATGCCGATGGCGAAGATCGACAGCTGCAGCAGCGCACCACCGGAGAACAGGCCGATGATGGAGAACATCGTGGCTTGCTCGCCTTGGGAGATGTCCTGCAGACGCTGGTTGATCAATGCGTAGTCGACGCCCGGCGTCGGAATCTGAGAACCAACGCGGTACAGGATCATCAGCGCAACGGTGATGAGGATCTTCTTGCGAAGATCAGGGTCCTTGAACGCCTGAGCAATAGCGGACACAAAGCCTCCTGGCTCCCACCGCAGTGGCGCGACGAGAGGTAGCGGACAGTTTTCATTGCCGTCAGCCGGCGCGTGCGCTGCGAAAAGGCAGGCGAAAGCCCACCGGCTGTCTATGACCCCACTACCCTAGCAGCAGGATGCGCGAAAACGGTATTTGCGGTGGCCGTGCCGGGCGATCAGCGCTTGGATGGTTGACGCACGCAAACGACCCCCGGCCCGGAGCATGTCCGGAAGCGGGGGTCGAAATGACGACGCGTTAGCGTCGAACCGTGTGCTTAAGCCTCGGTGGTGTCCTCAGGCTCAGCCTCGACGACGGTGGAGCCACCCTGCAGCGGGTCGGAGTCCAGCACGCCACGAGCACCCTCGGTCGCCTCAGCGGCCGGGCTTGCCTCGCCTGCAGCGGAAGCGGACGGGCCGTCGGTGCTCTTCGGCGCGCGCGAGGAGAACTCCTCAGCGTTCGCGGAGCCACCAGCAGCCTCGAGCTTCTCAACTGCGGACTTGGAGAACTTGGTGGCGGTCACGTCGAGCTTGACGTCGATGTCACCGTTGCCCAGCACCTTCACCGGCTCCTTCGCGCGGACCAGGCCCGCTGCGACGATGTCGGCGATGGCGATGGAGCCACCGTTCGGGAACGCCTTTGCCAGGTCGGAAACGTTGACCACCTGGTACTCGACGCGGTTCGGGTTCTTAAAGCCCTTCAGCTTCGGCAGACGCATGTGCAGCGGCATCTGGCCACCCTCGAAAGCAGCGGAAACCTGCTTACGAGCCTTGGTGCCCTTCGTACCGCGGCCTGCGGTCTTACCCTTGGAGGCCTCACCGCGACCGACGCGGGTCTTAGCCTTGTTTGCGCCCTGAGCCGGACGCAGGTCATGGAGCTTGATGATGTCAGCCATGTGCTATCTACTCCCCTGCAACTTCTTCGACGGTGACCAGGTGGCGCACCTTCAGGATCTGGCCGCGGGTCGCGGCGTTGTCCTGCTTGATCACAGACTGACCGATCTTGCGCAGACCCAGAGCTTCCAGGTTCTTGCGGGTGACCGGCTTCTCGCCCACCTTGCCGTGGTGCAACGTAATCTTCAGTGCCATGGTGGTTTACGCCTCCTGCCCTGCGCGAGCGCGCAGCATACGAGCCGGTGCGACATCCTCGATAGCCTTGCCGCGCTTGGCAGCAATCTCCTCGGGGCGCACAAGCTGCTTCAAGCCGTCGACGGTTGCCTGCACCACGTTCAGCGCGTTGTCGGAGCCCAGGGACTTCGCGAGGATGTCCTGGACACCAGCGCACTCGAGCACCGGGCGGACAGCGCCGCCGGCGATCACACCGGTACCGGGAGCAGCCGGGCGCATCATCACGATGCCGGCAGCTGCTTCGCCCTGAACCGGGTGCGGGATGGTGCCGCCAATCATCGGGACGCGGAAGAAGTTCTTACGAGCCTCCTCTGCACCCTTCTGAATTGCAGCCGGGACTTCCTTTGCCTTGCCGTAGCCGACGCCGACCATGCCCTCACCGTCGCCGACGACGACGAGTGCGGTGAAGGACATGTTGCGGCCGCCCTTGACGGTCTTGGCAACGCGGTTGATGGTGATGACGCGCTCGATGTACTTATCGCGCTCGTCGTCGCGACCGCCACGGCGGTCGTCGCGGTCGCGGCGGCCACGGCCACCGCGCTCACCGCGGTCGTTGCGCTCGCCGCGGTCGCCGCCGCGGTTGTTGCGCTCGTCGTTGTTGTTCTGGTCTTCGGCGGTGCGTCCGCCGTCACGCCGTTCACGCTCGGCCATTACGCGATCCTTCCGTTGATGGTGAAAATTGCGGTGCTCATTAGAACTTCAGACCACCTTCACGTGCTGCGTCAGCCAGGGCCGCAACGCGACCGTGGTACTTGTAGCCGCCGCGGTCGAAGACGATGGCGTCGATGCCAGCCTCCTTGGCGCGCTGAGCCACAAGCTCGCCGACCTTCGCTGCCTTGTCCTTCTTGTCGCCAGTCATGTCGCGGATCTCCGGCTCCATGGAGGAAGCGGAGACCAGGGTGTGGCCTGCGAGGTCGTCGATGACCTGGACGTGGATGTGGCGGGACGAGCGGTGCACGACGAGACGCGGGGTCTCCGGGGTGCCGCGCAGGTCCTTGCGGATGCGGTAGTGACGGCGCTGACGTGCCTCGCGGCGGCGGGACGAGATGTCCTTGCCAACCGGGGTGCGCTTGGTGGACGCAGTGTTTTCTGCAGTGTTGCTCATGATTACTTACCCGTCTTTCCGACCTTGCGGCGGACCTGCTCACCCTCGTAGCGGATGCCCTTACCCTTGTACGGGTCATCCTTGCGAAGGCGACGGATGTTTGCCGCAATCTGGCCAACCTGCTGCTTGTCAATGCCCTCGATCGAGAACTTGGTGTTGCCGTCAACGGCAAACGTGACGCCTTCCGGCGCCTCGATCAGGATCGGGTGGGAGTAGCCGAGCGAGAACTCGAGGTTCTTGCCCTTCTGCTGCACACGGTAACCAACACCGAAGATTTCCATGTTGATCTTGTAGCCCTCGGTCACGCCGACAACGAGGTTGTTGACCAGCGAGCGGGACAGACCGTGCAAAGCGCGGTTAGAGCGGTGGTCGTCCGGACGGGACACCACGATTTCGTTTTCCTCGACGGAAGCGGTGATCGGTTCCGGCAGCTCGAGGCTCAGGGTGCCCTTCGGGCCCTTGACCTCAACGCTTTGGCCGTTGATCTTGGTTTCCACGCCATTCGGGATGGCGATGGGTGCATTACCTACACGCGACATAAGTCTTTCAACCTCCCCTTACCAGACGTAAGCGAGGACTTCCCCGCCTACACCTTTCTCCTGTGCCTGACGGTCGGTCAGCAGACCCTGGGACGTGGAGATGATGGCCACGCCCAGACCGCCGAGCACCTGAGGCAGGTCGGTGGACTTCGCGTACACGCGCAGGCCCGGCTTGGACACGCGGCGCAGACCAGCGATGGAAGCCTCGCGGGTCGGGCCGTACTTGAGGTCAAGGGTGAGCTTCTTGCCCACCTTGTCGTCCTCAACCTTGTAGTCGTCGATGTAGCCTTCCTGCTTCAAGATCTCAGCGATGTTCGCCTTGAGCTTGGAGGACGGCATGGACACCTGGTCGTGCTGCGCAGTAGTTGCATTGCGCACGCGAGACAGCATGTCCGCGATCGGATCAGTCATGGTCATAAGTGACCGTTTCCCTTTCTCGTTGCGGTTCCCATGACCCACCCGGGCGTTTTCCGTGTGATCTGTCGGGGGCTACTTCACGCTCCCCACGCTCAGTAACGTGGGGCGCTCGCCGCCTCCCTGACACGCGGTCCGCATGTACGGCGGGGGGCCTACAACAAAGTTGGATGTATATTGCTTTACGGCTTGCGCACGCCGGATCACCGGCGCACAAGTCCGACGGGCTACGCTACCCGTTTCCAGGGCGAAGAAGCAAATTGCTTATCGACGCCCCCTGTGGTCACAACGGCAGCGCCGGACGTGCATTGACCCGCGTTTGGCCGAGGTCTGTCATATCGCCGGCATCCCTGCCCCGGAAGTACGCATCTGCGTCCAACGACCGGTGCTGTTGCCTGCTGTTTAGATACAGACCCGCCTCGTGCACAAACGCGTCGCGAGCGAGATCGGCGGCCAAGGAGTCGTCGATAAGCGCAAGTGCATACCCCTGATCTCCTTGAGCAATGGTCTCCTCTGCTTGCGAGAGCCGATGCTCGATGGTTGCTGCGAACCCTGTCATGAACGATCTGCGGATCACCACCGTGGAGTCCGCCCAGCTGTCGGCGCGAAGGCGTCTCGCGCCGGTGATCATCACGGGGGCGAGCAGCGAGTAGAGCATGTCGACGCGCTCCATGTGGCGGCGCAGGCCGAACACGGTAGCCTCCTCGACGCGCGTGGAGTTACGTACACCCTGGAAGAAGCCGGTGCAGTGCAGCGCGCGAGCAATTGCGAACAGCAGCCGGGATTGCATGTCGGTGTAGGCCCCGGCAAAACGGTACGTCTTGTGAATCACCTCATCCCCATCGTCCGGTGCGGCGAGATCGCGCTGATCGAACCCGTAGGTGGCCATCAAGTCGAATGCTTTGGCGTAAAAGGAATCGCCCTCCGGTGTACCCTGCCGGTCGGACGCTTGGTTGAGGAGTTTTTGGACCTTTTCCTTAATCTTGTCGATGTCACGCATGTGGCGTCCCCCATTTTCGTTTGTTTCATTTTGTAGTGCCTCAAGTTATATCCCACGGCACCAACACCGCCAAGGGTCGCGGCATCAACCTGTGGAATTCGCGGTTTCGCCCCTGTGGATGCTTCGACGTAACCGCAAGTAGGGTGGGCTGCATGGCTGAAACTGAGTTCGACCTGGATTTGGCATGAGTAGGGGCAATCGCCGCTTCGCGGTCACGACGGTCAGTGTGAACACGGGCCCGGACGGCCCTGGGCACATCACCGCGGACACGCGAGCCGGCACGGTGCCGGCCGAGGAACCGCTGGAGCTGCGCGCCGCGGGCAAGACGCTGACCACCGCGATGCGCACACCCGGCCACGACATCGAGCTCGCGCACGGGTGGCTCTTCACCCAGGGGCTGATCCGCGACCTCGAGGACGTAGTCACCGCCCGCTACTGCGCGGGGGCCGCAGGCACCGGCGAGAACACCTACAACCTCCTCGACATCGCGTTGGTGGAACCGGAACGGGCGGGGCTCGCACCCGGATTGGCTTCAGCCCCGGCGAAACCCGCAACCGGATTGTGCGGCGTGCCGGTATCCCAATACGTGGCGGAGACGGTGATGGGGCTACCTGGCCCCATCGCACCCATGGCACTCGACCCCGCCCTGGTCACAGCTCTGCCAGGCATGCTTCACGACGCTCGCGCCCAGAAGCGCAGCGGCCTTAATATCGCCGGCGCTGTTCACGCTGACAGTTCTCCGGTAGTGATGCGCGAGGACGTCGACGCGTGCAACGCTGCCGACAAGGTCATCGGACACCTCATGCTGGCAGATGCCCTGCCGGCGAATGGACTGATCCTGGCCACCGACGCCCGCGCGTCCTACGAGCTGGTGCGCAAGGCCGCAATGGCCGGCTTCGCAGCAGTTGTCACCGCCGCGGAGGTGTCCTCTCTTGCGGTCGAGCTAGCTCGCGAAGCCGGCCTCGCGCTCGCCGGCCTGGTCAGCGAAAGTTCAATGAGCATCTACGCAGGCGAGTTCGCGTCCGTTTAGAGAGTTGGGGTTTAGAGAGTTGGGGTTGAAGACTTCAATACCCGGCACCGCGGCCCACCCTGAAGCTACGGCAGCAACAACGTGTGGAACAGCGTCGTCTGCGTGTCGTTGAAGTTGTCGTCCGACACGACGATCATGGTGCGGTGGCCGTCCTCGCGAACTGGACCCCAAGCGAGTCCCTCGACGTTATCCGGGTGCGGTGGGTGCGCAGCGAAGTCGAGGATCTTACTCTTGCCCACTGTCGCTTCGCCCCCGTCGAGCGCCTCTTTGTCAAGCACATCCTCAGCGCCAGTGAGATCGAGCTTGTAAATCTCTGCGCGGTTCTCGCCGTTTTCGCCGAGATCCTTGAAGAAGCCGCGTTCCAGCATGTAGAGCGTTCCGTGCTCGTCGGCAATCACCGATGTCACGCCGCGCCCGGCATCCACTCCTACCGCGTATTCCTTCGTGGGCTGACCCGTTTTCAGGTCGAAGAATGTCACACGCGAGAGCGAGCTGTTCTCGGGCGAATTTGCCTTGCCGTCTTGGGCAAGCGCGTTCTCGTTGATCGTCACCGCGGTCTTTCCGCCTGGCAGCACGGCCATCGCTTCGGGACCATTGTTGTGGTAGACGCCTCGCGTAGTCTTCCCGTCCGGTACGTGGTACTCCGGCATGTCGATTCGGCGCACTTCTTTGCCGTCCGGTTTCGACTCGACGAGCTGCGGCGGCACAACCTGTCCCTCGCGGGCATCCCCCTCTGTGGTCCATAGGAAGTTTCCGTTCGGAAGGAGCCGGATCTCTTCAGCGTCGGTGAACTCGGCATATTCTGCTCCTGCGGCGTTGGTCAACGCCACCATGCCGTCTTCTTCGAATTGCTTGAGGTCCCTCGTCTGGAAGTAGTACGCGCGGATCGGCCCGTGCTCATTCTTGTCATCGGAGATCGCGATGTAGCGGCCGTTGCCTACGTACTCAATGCCGCTGAGTCCGCCAATTGCCTTTTCCGCACTCACTGCGCCAAAGTCGAATCGATTGACGTATTCAGCTGCTTGAGCCGCCGGCTCGGGGTCAGCGGGGTTCGTATCCGCTGGCTTCTGATTGGACGAGCCCAGGGGCGAAGAGCTCCCGAACGCGTTTGTCAACGCGCTGAGGATGGCTACCCCGATGCCGCCCAGAACGGCTGCGACAGCGACCGCCGCTGCCAGTGCGGCAGGCGCCTGGGCTTTCACACCGGCGATTACCACGTGCTGCTTCATCACATGCTGGAAGTCGGTGGCAGAGTGCTGCACTGGGATCGCCGAAGGTGCAGGTGCCGGATCCGCAACGGCCGGCGCAGCATTGACTGCGAGCGAGAGCGCGACTGTCGCGGCGACGGCGCTGCGCATAGAGCGGCGCACAGGTTGACGGGAAGAACGGTTCATCAGGACTCCTCAACGGCTCGGGCTGGAGCTGACCCGGCAGCCAGCCCGCCAGGTTCCTCAGCAAATCCTTAGCTTATTCTCGATACGCCACTCCCGCAGCGCAGCGCAGCGCGCCCGCGCAGCCAGACACAACCGATTCCAGCGACCGCGCCCATGCATTGGGCCCGCAGGTATATTCGCGCACATGCGCGCATTGGTTTATGAGTCCTATGGTGGTCCCGAAGTTACCTCTCTCCGCACAGTCAAAAAGCCCGAGCTCGGCGCGGGCAAAGTCTTGATCCGCACCCGCGCGGCAGGTTTGAACCCGGTTGATGCCATGCAGCGGGAAGGCACATTCAAAATGATCGACCCGTACGAGTTCCCGAAAATCGGCGGCAACGAAGTCAGCGGCATCGTGGAAGCCGTAGGTCCCGGCGTGCACGCGTTCGCACCCGGTGACCAGGTGATCGCGAAGGTCGACGTGAACAAACTCGGAGCGTTCGCCGAGCTCGTCGTAGTCCCGGCCAGGTGGACGGCGAAGGCTCCGGAGAGCATTGAGCTTGTCGACGCCGCCGGCCTCCCACTTGTCGGCCTTACCGCCCAGCAGGCGCTTGGCCCGGAGCACCTCGATCTGCAGCCAAATGAGCGGCTTTTGATCACCGGTGCTTCCGGCGGCGTGGGACTGATCGCGATCCAGCTGGCCAAACTTGCCGGCGCCCACGTCACGGTCACCGCCTCGAAGGAGAGCGAAGAGCTGGTGCGCCGCATGGGCGCCGATGAGCTGATCGACTACAAGTCGCAGTCGGTCACTGAGGCCGTCGAGAATAGTGGCAAGCGCTTCGACAAGGTCTTCGACCTGGTTGGGGACGACCTGCCGGAGTTGTTCTCGGTCGTCCGCAATGGCGGCGAGGTGGTTTCGCTTGTTGGCCCGCCGACGCCAGGCAGCCTCACCGAGGTCGCACAACCCAACCGCACACTGCTCGCGGCCATCGCCGAGCGGGTGTTCAGCTTCAAGGCGCGCGGCCAAGCCGCGAAGACAGGCGTCAAGTTCGAGTTCTTCCTCATGCACCCTGACGGCCCCGGCCTCACTGAGCTGGTTCGGCTTATCGACGAAGGCGAGCTCGAAGTGATCGTGGACAGCCGCTACCCGTTGGAGGAGTACGCAGACGCCTTCGAGCGCCTGGAGTCGCGCCGCTCGAAGGGCAAAGTGCTGCTCGAGTTTTAAACCGAGTATTTGTGTTAGCGGGGCGGTTCAGATCATGGACCGAGGAGACCGATAGGCACAATCCAAGCTGTCTCACTGACCTGGGCGGCGACACCGGTGGGAGTTACAAGCAATAGGGCTTCAGGAGGCCGCTTTATACTGTCCGCCACCTGTTGCAGACGAGGCGCAGCATCAATTGCGGCGCCTTGGGTGAGCTTCACCTCAACGCCTACCCATCTTCCGTCGCGCAACTCGAGCACGATGTCAATCTCCGCCGTACCGTCCTTGTTCCGAAAGTGATAGGCAGTGCCGCGAAGTGGTTGACAGTAGACACGGAGATCACGAAGCACCAAAGATTCGAAAAGGAATCCCAGCGTGCGGGGGTCTTTCGCAAGAGCGCTATGGGATGCGCCCATTGCCGCCGCTGCCAGCGACGGATCAATTAGATGCCGTTTCGGCGTCGCGTTCAACCGCGACTTTGACCGGCGAGCCGGTGCCCATGGAGGCTGATCTTCCACAAGGTACATGCGACTCGCAAACTCATGGAAAAGCGGAGCGTATTTTTCTCCGACTTCGATCCCGTCTTTACCGAGCCGTTCTTGAACTGTGGTCAAAGGTGAGGGGTGCGCTGTCAAGGACGCATAAGCTCGGACAAAGTGCAAGAAGCGTTGCGGCGATCGACGCGGCCCGCCCACAAACGGGAACTCGTTCTCCGCGAGATTGTCCAGGTACCCTTCAACCAGAAGCTCAGCAGTGTCAGCCTCCCGGTCGATCCAGGCGGGCCATCCGCCTCTCGTAATTAGTCTGCAAACATCCGAAATCTGATGGGTACTGGACTGATCACCGTAGAGGGGATCCTCGCCATCAAGTAGCCGTCGAAGTGAGAAGCCACCTGACGAATCGCCAGATTCGAACAGCGTCATTGGGCGCATCACCAGGTTCAAGATCCTTCCGGCACCAGGATGTTTAATCGTCTCACTGTCGGGCCACGCCGATCCGGAGAGAATGAATTGCCCCGGAGTGGGATCATCATCCACAGCACGGCGAACGGCACCCCATAAGCTCGGCGCCAGCTGCCATTCGTCCAAAAGACGAGGCGTTGCTCCTTCTAGGAATGCTCCCGGATTGAGATTCACCATTTGGTCGATGTCGGCTCCTAGGCGGTCGATTTGAGCGGACGACGATGCCGCCTGCATGCCGGTAGTCGTTTTTCCAGAAGCACGGGCACCTTCCAACTGCACCGCAGGCGATGCAGCCAAATAGGTCTCCAGAATGCCGTCAACGATTCGAGGTCGGTAAGCCTGCATACTGCAAGGATAAGCGAACCTGCCGGAATAGTCGACGCAAACCTGCCGGAATAGTCGACGCAAACCTGCCGGAAATGTCGGGCCAACTTCCACGATAAGGAAATCCGCTACCCCGTTTCGACCGCCAGCGCTACAACTGTCCACCTAAACCCAATAACGACGAAACCCCCGCGACCTCGGTGTGGAACCGGGGGCGGGGGGTGCCGTCGTCAAGCGAAATGCTTTGGGCCTTAGGCTTGCTGCATCTTGCCGTCCTTGTCCGCGAACGGGAAGCCGAGGTGGCGCAGGAGTGCGCGGCCCTCGTCGTCGTTGGTCGCAGTGGTGACAACGGTGATGTCCATGCCGCGCACGCGATCGATCTTGTCGATGTCGATCTCGTTGAACATGGTCTGCTCGGACAGGCCGAAGGTGTAGTTACCAGCACCATCGAACAGCTACCGCGCGGCTCGGTGTCGTTCTTAATCAGAACTGCGGCGTTTTCGTCAAACGAGATGTAGGAACCGTCCGGACGGCGATCAACACTCGGGCCTACACCCGGGAGGTCAGCGACCCGCTGCGCAGCGCGATCACCCGCATCGTGCAGGGCGAGTGCACCACCGCGGGCTGCCTCCGGGAACCGGAGATCAGGTTCTACGACGAGTACCCGCTCACCGACAACGACCCGGCGATCACCTCGCGCGCGCGGCGCCTTCGATGCCCACTTCGGCAGCGACGCCACGGGTCTTGATCCGATCCCCGCCTCGGAGGACTTCTCCATCATCCCGGACGCGCTCGTCGTGCCGTAAACCTACTGAGGCTGGGGCGGCTTTGAGGACTGGGAAGACGCCCCGGGCAACCACTCCCCAAGCTTCGCACCCGACCTGCAGCCGACGCTCGACCGCGCGGCCGAGGCCATGATCGTGGCCGCAGCGGCGTGGCTGGTGGACGGCGCAAGGTAAAGGGAGGTTTGCCTCAAACGTTGGAATTCATGCGCTGGCGAACGAGCTGGCAGAACAACGCGATCGCAGCCACGGCCGCTGCTGATCCACAAAGTACGGTCGGCGACGCATGTGCAGCGACCAACAGCGATCCGGCGGTCGCGCCCAGCGCCGAACCTAGATAGTTGGCCGAAGCATTCGCGGCCACAGCCGTTGCGCCATCAGCTGGATTCGCTTGAAGTAGCACTTGCTGCTGGGGCGCGAGGGAAGCCCAACCGCACCACCCCCAAACAAACAGACTGGCCACCACTAACACTGGAACCTGGCCTTGGGTCATACCGAGCAACGCACAGGTAAGGCCCCCAAGGATCACAGCACTTAGCCGTAGCGGGTCATATTTGTCCGCGAGCCGCCCAATCCCCAGCGCTCCGGCCGCTCCACCAAGCCCCCATACCCAAATCGCTATGTTTTGATACGACGCGAGGCTTCCCTCGGATAGCACGACTGTGAGGTAGGTATAAAGCCCCAGCGAAGCGACACCGGTCAACAGCGTCACAGTGACCGTGAGGAGATTCTCAGGTCGTGTAATAGACCGCAGCCGGTCGGCGGGACCAGACGCTGGGATAGCTGGCAGATCCCCTCCCCGCAGCACAATACCTGCGAGTGCTGCTCCTCCGATGACCACGATCAGCAGCATCGCGGCGCGCCAATCCCAACGTTGCGCTAACATCAGACCGATCGGTACACCGAATACGGTGCCCACCGCTAAGCCAGCAAGGACTAACGCCAATGCTCGCCCTCGGTGTTCTTGCCCCACGAGTTCCGCGGCGACCGCCGATGACAGCGGCGAATACACGCCGGCTGCTGCGCCGGCCACTACGCGAGACCCCAGAAAGGCCCAGACGGTTGGCGACAACGCCGTGGCCAAGTTGGCTACCGTAAACACCAGCAAGGCGACGATCAGGCTGCGCCGCGACCGCTGCCCCGCTTTCCCCGCCAGCAACGGCCCCACGACAGCATACGAGCCTGTAAACGCCGCAACCCCCAGCCCAACCGTAGCTTCCGGCGTTCCAAGGGCAGCTGCAATGGCGGGCAGAAGTCCCGCTACGACGTATGCGTCCAGGCCAAGCGCCACGCTCCCCAGCACGAAAGGCCATAGCCGACGCATCATCCCTGTTCAACCTCGGTAGCCGCATTGGCGATCACTGCCGCAAGCACGCCGGGAAATAGACGATCTAGGTCGTCCCGCCGCAATCGGATCAAGCACGCGCGCCCGTCTCCCCGGGTCCACGTCACCCCTGCTTCTCGCAACATGCGCGTGTGGTACGTGAGCGTCGACCTGGGCAAATCGTCCGCCAACTCAAGGCTGTCATGGTCCAACCCATCGGCGAGCCGGCGAATCATCTCCAGTCGCGTGGGGTCACTCAAAGCACCAAGCACCCTGGTCAGGGTGATTTCGTCGGTAGTTGGATGATGGTATTCGCGTGGTGTCATCGAGTCTCCAAAGATTGTGCAACTTTCCTTGCACGATAACCGTACAGAAAAAGTTGCACAATCGCGATGGACGACAGATCACCGATCTAGAGTCCCCGTTCAGCGTGGATAGAACGGCAGCGTCGGCCGTGAACGCGCTCTTTAAACACGGAGAACCCGTACACCTGCCCGACGGAGAGGTGGATAGCTAGTGCTGCCGGGACGATGAGCCAGCGGTTGAATTCCTTAGGCGCGATAATCGCACCCCGGAAGAAGAATGACATGGACGCTTCCTGCCGTCTCCCCTGCATAAATTTCGCAGCGCATCATATCTCCCAGGTTGGCGGAACAGAAAGCTTCCATTCAGAGCCGAGCTCACCCCGACCGCGGATCTTGAGGTCTGCTTTTCGCCCCTCATTCCCACCAAGACGCGAAGATGCCCCCAGCTCAAGGAGAACCGGAGGCATCGTCGTTAAGCAAAGCGAAATGCTTTGGGCCTTAGGCTTGCTGCATCTTGCCGTCCTTGTCCGCGAACGGGAAGCCGAGGTGGCGCAGGAGTGCGCGGCCCTCGTCGTCGTTGGTCGCAGTGGTGACAACGGTGATGTCCATGCCGCGGACGCGATCGATCTTGTCGATGTCGATCTCGTAGAACATGGTCTGCTCGGACAGGCCGAAGGTGTAGTTGCCGTTGCCGTCGAACTGCTTGTCGCTCAGACCTCGGAAGTCGCGAATACGCGGCAGTGCCACGGTCAGCAGACGGTCCAGGAACTCCCACATGCGGTCGCCGCGCAGGGTGACCTTTGCGCCGATCGGCATGCCTTCGCGGAGCTTGAAGTTCGCGATGGACTTCTTTGCGCGACGCAGCTGCGGCTTCTGGCCGGTGATGGCGGTGAGGTCCTCGAGCGCGCCGTTGATCACCTTGGAGTCGCGGGCAGCGTCGCCGACACCCATGTTGACCACGATCTTGGTCAGGCCCGGGATCTGCATGACGTTGTCGTAGCTGAACTCGTCGTTCAGCTTGGTGCGGATCTCGTCCTGGTAGCGGGTCTTCAGACGCGGGGTGTACTGGGTCTGGTTCACAGTCTCAGTCATGTCTAGATGTCCTTCCCGTTCGACTTGGCCACGCGGACCTTCTTGCCGTCTTCGTCGAAGCGGTAGCCAACGCGGGTCGGCTTGCCGTCGGAGTCGAGGATCATCACGTTGGAGACGTGGATCGGCGCCTCCTGGGTAACAATGCCGCCGGACTCTGCGCCGCGCTCGTTGTACGAGTTCGCGACGTGCTTCTTCACGCGGTTCACACCCTCGACCAGGACCTTCTCACGCTTCGGGTAGGCCTCGATGACCTTGCCCTGTGCGCCCTTGTCCTTGCCGGCGATGACCTGAACCATGTCGCCCTTCTTGATCTTCATGGGTTAGATCACCTCCGGTGCGAGAGAAACAATCTTCATGAACTTCTTGTCGCGCAGCTCACGAGCCACCGGGCCGAAGATGCGGGTACCGCGCGGCTCGGTGTCGTTCTTGATCAGAACTGCGGCGTTCTCGTCGAACGAGATGTAGGAACCGTCCGGACGGCGGGTCTCCTTACGTGCACGCACGACGACGGCGCGCACAACCTCGCCCTCCTTGACGTTGCCGCCCGGGGCGGCTTCCTTCACGGTGGCGACAATCGTGTCGCCGATGCCGGCGAAGCGTCGAACAGAGCCGCCGAGGACACGGATGCACAGAATCTCGCGCGCACCAGTGTTGTCGGCGACCTTCAGACGCGATTCTTGCTGAATCACTTCTTGGTCTCCTGACCTGGGTCAATGTGCGTCAGATTTCCGTCCTGCACGCACGTGGTCACTTGCTTGTTGGAGCCTTTCGCTTATCGACGAACCACCGGTGCGAACCTCACTGGTTCGCACCGGTGGGGTTGGCAGCGTGGTCGAAGGGTCTCGGCCGCTTCGCTCGGAAACGCGCGTTGCAACCGACCAGCTCAAGACAACTGGTGTATTAAAGCACGTCCCAGCGCGTTTTCCCAAATCAAAGCTGGCGCCTGAAGCTTGTGCTCCGGGTACTCTATGGAGCGGGTCACAACCTGGGCGCAAATCCCTCGCCTATCACAATTTAGCACTACCTTAGTATCATGAGCTTTTCGGACACCGCCTCACGGGCCATCACGAACAAACTTGACCTCTTTAGCCAGGAGCCTGCGCGCTTCGCGGTTCGCGCAATCATGGCCGGCGTTTACCTCGGCATCATGACGGCGTTCGCCGCCAACACCGCAACTACGGTTGAAGCGGCTGCCCCTGGCATGGGCAGATACGCCTTCGCAGCGATTTTCGCCTCCACGCTTTACATCATCGTGGTGCTGCAGGGAGAACTCGCCACCGGCGACATGATGTTCATGACGTACGGGGCCATACACCGGAAAAACACCATTTCCAGGGGCTTCGCGATCGTTTGCTTCGTCACCCTGTTCAACTTCATCGGCGGGGTGATAGTCACCTACCTGATCTCGATTACCACGATCGGCGAAGCAGTCACCATGGACAGCTTCATCTACCAGTTGATATCGGCCAAACTTGAGAAACCGAGCGGCAAGCTTTTCGTGGAAGCCATCCTGGCCAACATCGTGGTCAACATCGCATTCATGCTCTCCGCACAAGCGGGCAAGGACTTCACGGCGAAGCTCTTCGGTGTCATCCTCATCATTCCGGCCTTCGCGGCGATGAGCTACGAGCACTCGATTGCGAACTTCGTTCTGACGTCACTGACCGGCTTCGAGTTCGGGCCGGCCAACATCCCCGGCTACACATTTGAAAACATCGCCCGCCACTGGACCATCGTGTGGGTAGGCAACCTCATTGGCGGCGGCCTCATCATGGGCGGCATATATGGCTGGTTGAACCTGACCAAGACGAACTACAAAGACTAGTCATCTGCCAGAATAGGTCGGGTGAGCACACCAACACCCGATGCTGCGCCGACGGATCTGACGGACCCCACGGTTTCCGTCCGCCGTCTGCGCGATACCCTCGCCGCGACCTCCCTCCCCGACGAGGCAGAGGCGGGCGCGAAGGCCTTAGTCAATCAGTTCGATGACTACATACTTCCCCGCCTGGCCAACCTCGATGCACCGCTACTTGCGGTGATCGGGGGTTCCACCGGCTCGGGCAAGTCCACGCTGGTGAACGCCCTGTTGCGCGAACGGGTCTCCAACCCAGGCGTCATCCGCCCCACCACCCGCCAGCCGGTGTTGGTCGCCAACCCGCAAGACGCAGACTGGTTCAACTCGCCGGAGGTACTGCCTGGCCTCGCCCGTTCCCACGGTGCCGGCGATGAGCAGTCGACCACTCTGCGGGTCGTGGAAACACAGAGCATCCCCGCAGGCCTGTCCCTGCTCGACGCTCCGGACTTCGATTCGATCGACGACCGCAACCGCGCACTCGCCTCCCAGCTTCTGGCAGCCGCCGACCTGTGGATCTTCGTCACCACACCTGCGCGCTACGCCGACCAGATGGTGTGGAACTTCCTCAACGACGCCGCCGGCCGCGGCATCGAAGTCGTCGTAGTGCTCAACCGCGTCGACGACGTCGCAGCGCAAACCGTCCCGGCCGACCTGCGCCGCATGATGGATGAGGCAGGACTCGATGGAGCCACCGTCTTCACCGTCCCCTTTGTCCCCGGCCTGGGCCAGGAAGCACAGGTTGCTAACGACGGATTCTTGGGCACCGAACTCGTCGCCCCTTTGCGCGCCTACCTGGGCAACCTGGCGGAAGATACCGCAGCCCGGCGCGCGGTGGCCGGCAAGACCGTCGCCGGCGCACTCGACGGGGCGCTCACGCGCGTCGAGCAGCTCGCATCCCGACGCGAGCGCCAAGAGAACTTCGCTCACCAGCTCGATGAGTCGATCTTCGAGATGTACAAGACTGCTCACCGGCACATCATCGATGCCACCTCCGACGGCAAGATGCTGCGCACCGAGGTGCTCGACCGCTGGCAGGATGTCGTGGGCACCTCTGATGTGATCCGCGGGTTTGAACGCTGGTTCTCACAGACTGTAGACCGGGTAGGCAGTTTCTTCACCGGTGAGCCTGCGCCTTTGCGCGAGGTAGAGACGGAGCTGGAATCCGGCCTGCACGCCGTGATTGTGGACGCCGCCGATACCGCCGCCTCCCGTGCGTGGTCCCATGTCGGCTCGGTTGCGCCGGAGCTGCGCGAACACGCTGATCCGGCACTGGCTCGCGCAAGCCGCGACATCGACGCAAAGGCCGCGGAGCTCATCCGCGAGTGGCAAGGCACCATCCTCGACCGCATCCAGAACACCGCCGGCGAGAAGCGCCAACGTGCCCGCATAATGTCGCTTGGCCTCAACGTCGCCACCGTCGCGCTGATGCTCATGGTCTTTTCCACCACCGCCGGCATTACCGGCGGCGAGGTCGCCATCGCCGGCGGCTCCGCGGTGCTCGGTCAGAAGCTGCTGGAAACGGTCTTCGGCGAAGAAACCGTGCGCCAGATGGCTGCAGATGCCCGAGAAGACCTCAACCAGCGCCTGGACGGCCTACTGCGCGAAGAGCGCGAGCGCTACTACCAGTTCACCGACCCGCTGCTGGAGGGCACCTCCGCCGCCTCCATCCGCGAAGCCGCCCACGACGCCCGCGTTGCCGTTGACACCCGCTTCCCCGGCACCATCACGCCGCCCGCCCTCTCAGCGCCGGCCGCCAACGCAACCGAGCTCACCGAGGACGTTCAGGACAGCTTCGACCACGGCACTCTGCGTGGCCTCTTCGACCAGCTCCGCGGCACCTTTGGCCAGCGCCCCGGCCAGACGGGAGACAATTAATGGCGCTGTTTAAACGCAAACCCACCCTCGGCGAGCGACTCAGCGCGCTCGATGACGCCGCGGACATCGCGCGCCCCTACCTCCCGCAGACCCAGCTTGAGCGCATTGAAAAGGTTGCCCGCGCCGGCGCCGAGCGTCGCGCCCTCTCCGCCGAGCACACCGTCGTCGGATTCTTCGGCGCTACCGGCTCCGGCAAAACCTCGCTGTTCAACGCCGTCGTCGGCGAAGACCTGGGCAAAGCCGCCGCACGCCGCCCAACCACCTCCTCTCCCCTGGCCGCAATCTGGCAGCCAGAAGGCTCCGAGGAGCTTCTGGACTGGCTCGGCGTCGAGGACCGCCGCACCCGCGAGGGCGAGTTCGCCCCCGGCGCCGGCCCGCTGATCCTGCTTGACCTGCCGGATTTCGACTCCGTCGAGCTGTCCAACCGCGAAATCGCCACCCGCCTCGCCGGCCAAGTCGACGTCCTGGTCTGGGTCTCCGATCCGGAAAAGTACGCGGACTCCGTCATCCACGACCAGTTCATCCGCCCCCACGCCAACCACTCCGCCGTCACGCTCGCCGTGCTCAACAAGGCCGACTTGCTCCACGTCAACGACGTGCCCAAGGTTGCGGGAAACTTCGAGCAATTGCTTATCGACGACGGCCTGAGCAACGTCCAAGTCATCCCCACCTCGACTCGATCCGGAGCGGGCATTGACAACCTCGTCAAGGCGATCGCGAAAGTGGCCAAGGCACACAATGCGCAAAGTGCGCGTATTGAGGCGGATATCCAGGCTGTGACGGGTGACTTTGCTCGGTTGGGCGTGGTCGGTGCCGTCGATAAACAAGCGAAGCACACGATGGACCAAACCTTGTCCCAGGCTGCGGGGGCGGAGCGAATCGCTGATTCGACGGCTGCTGCGTACCGCAAACGCCTGCACGAGCGCACTGGCTGGCTGGCCACGAGTTGGATTACGCGGTTTCGTCCTGACCCGTTGAAGCGCTTGGGGTTGCGCGAGGAGGCGGACGAGATTGGCGTGCGCCGCACCTCGATGCCTGAGCTGGACGCGGCGTCGAAGGCTGTGGCGAACCGCGGTGTGCGCGAGTACGCGACGGCCGCGGCGGACGGGTTGCCTCACGCGTGGTCGTCGGCGATCGCCGATCAGGCGGAGGAGATTTCAACCCGGATGCCTGCCGAGCTTGACCGCGCGGTGGCGCGCACGCAGCTGCCGGCCGAGCCGTCGAAAGGCTGGACCCTGCTCACCGTAGTGCAGTGGCTGGCCCTGGTGGCTGCGCTGATTGGTGT
Organism: Corynebacterium glaucum; assembly: GCF_002287505.1. GTDB lineage: Bacteria > Actinomycetota > Actinomycetes > Mycobacteriales > Mycobacteriaceae > Corynebacterium > Corynebacterium glaucum. Next base: position 385,931 of record NZ_CP019688.1, on the reverse strand, counting down.
GCTGTGGTACCTGCTGGTGGCGTTCGTGCCGGGGGTTCTCACTCCACTGCTGGGCACCGATTTGGTGCCGCAGGTGGAAGGCTGGCCGATTCCGACGCTGCTGATACTCGCCGGCCTCTTAGGCGGCATCGTGATTGGCCTGATCACCGCCGTATTCGGCGGGGTCATCGGCTCCGGGGTGAAACGGCGCACTCGGCAAGCCGTGCAGAAGGAAGTCTCGGCGGCGACGCAAACGGCGGTGGTTGAGCCACTTGACGCGATCCGGGACGATTACAACCGGTTCGCGCAGCACATCGCCGCCGCAGTTGGGTAGCTGGGAGCCCGAGAAAACGACAGCGCCAACCCGCATTCCGGTAGCGTGGCACCGTGATGACTAACTCGCGCGTTCCCAACATTTTGTCCATCGCCGGCACCGACCCGACCGGCGGCGCCGGCATTCAGGCCGACCTGAAGTCCATTGCCGCGGCGGGCGGCTACGGCATGTGCGTGGTCACCTCGCTGGTGGCGCAAAACACGCAGGGTGTTCGCGAGATCCACACCCCGCCGCAGAACTTTCTGCGCGCGCAGCTTGCGGCGGTGTTTGACGATGTCGACGTCGATGCCGTGAAGATCGGCATGCTCGGCGACGCCGAAACCACCCGCACTGTCTCGGAGTTCCTGAGCGCCAATTCAGTACCGGTCATCGTGGTGGACCCAGTCATGGTCGCAACCTCCGGCGATCGGCTCCTCACCGAAGACGCGGAAGAAGCCCTGCGCCAGTTTGTGCGGGACCACGCGAGCGTCGTCACGCCCAACATCCCCGAGCTTGCCGTGCTTACCGGCTCCTCCCCCGCGACCACCTTCGACGAGGCGCTGGAGCAGGGCCGCGCGTACGCTGCCGATGCCAACGTCGCCGTGCTGGTCAAGGGCGGCCACCTCGAGCAAGGCGACGCCTCGAACGCACTCGTACAGCCCGACGGCACCACTCACACAGCGACTGTGCCGCGCGTGGACACCAAGAACACCCACGGCACAGGGTGCTCGCTTTCCTCGGCGTTCGCCACACGCATCGTGCTTGACGACGACCCCGCCGACGCCCTCACCTGGACCTCCGACTGGCTCCACGAGGCGATCTCCGCTGCCGACGAGCTCAACGTGGGCAAGGGCAACGGCCCGGTGCACCACTTCCACCGCCTCTACCGCCTCGCCGACGAGGCACCAAGCAACTAGATCGCCAAACATCTGCGGGCAATGGAAAAGTTTTGTCTTTTCTTGGGGAACCTTGACGCCAGCTTCCGCATTCCACGTGTGACTGCGGAGGCCGACACCGGCAACTGACAGTTCGATCCATTCCCCAATTTGAAAGGTGATTCCCATGATCTACGGCTCCAGTCTCGCTAGCTTCATCAACTCGATCGCGTACGCGTTCTCCGTCGCACAGCGCTGGCTCCGCTGAGGCAACACCGGCGAAAGCCGGTGAGCCTTCGAAGCGGCCAAACACAGAAATCCCGCAGCACCTCGCTGCGGGATTTCTAATGCCCAGGTTTAAGGTTCAACACCCGTTGAGCCTGCGGCCGGTTCGCCCGTCGCGACCGGTTCCTCCGTCTTCGGTTCAACGCTGAAGAGTTCTTCGCCCGTGGTGATCTCAGCAGGCAGAAGCAGCAACGGGGCGATCTGGCCGACTTTCTTCGTGTTCGAGACAACAACCGGAGTGGTCACCTCGTACCCAGCAGCCTCGATCGCGCCGATATCAAACGTCGCCAGCAAAGTACCAGCTTCAACCTCGTCGCCCTTGGAAACGTGCGCGGTGAAGTGCTCACCCTTCAGGTTGACGGTGTCGAAGCCAATATGCATGAGCACGTCGACGTTCTTCCCATCGGAACCCTTGCCTCGGATCGCGTACGCATGGCCGGAGGGAAAGGTCACCGCAACCTTGCCGTCAATCGGAGAGCGAAGTTCGCCTATCGACGGATGGATGGCCACGCCCTCCCCCAACTTGGACTGTGCGAACATCGGGTCCGACACGTCCGAAAGCGGCATTGCCCTACCCGTGAGCGGCGAGGCCACCCGCAGTGCGTTCTCGGAAGCTTCGTGCAGTGTCGCGGCAGCTGCCTCATCGGCGCGAACGTCATCGGGCGAATCCGGATCGATCGTGCCCTGGCGGGCGATGAGGTACCGGCCGTAGGCGTATGCGGCGGCGAACGCGACTACGAACGTCACCACACACAGCACCAAGAAGGTTGGAACGTCGGTACTGCGAATCGACACCGCTCCGATGAAACCGGCAGCACCCAAGGCCACGGCTTTAACGTCGAACAGCGCGATCAGCATGCCGCCGATGCCCGCGGCACCCATCCCGATGAAGAACGGCCACCGGAGGCGGAGGTTGACACCGAAGATTGCAGGTTCAGTGATGCCGAAGAGTGCCGGAGTACCAGCTGAGGTTGCCAAGCCCTTGAGCTTTTCGTTCTTGGTCAACGCGGCAACAGCGAGCGCGACCGCGCCTTGAGCAATGTTGGCCATCGAGGCGGTAGCGAAGATGAAGGATCCGCCTTGGTTGAACAGCTCCAGCTCGATTGGCGGGAAGGATTGGTGCAGGCCGGTGATCACGATCGGCGAGTACACCAGGCCGAAGATGAATCCGCCGATTGGACCACCAGTCTCGTAGAGGGTGGACAGCCCGGTAATGAGGAGGTCACTGAGCCAGCGCATTGCGGGGCCAACGGCAATGAACGTGATGAAACCGGTGATGAGCAGCGTTGCCAGTGGTGTGACCAGGAAGTCGACGGTGCCTTTGAGGCGGCGGTGGAACCACTTCTCAATAGTGGCCAGGATCCACGCAACCGCGAGCACCGGGAGCACAGCTCCCTGGTATCCAGCTTGCGCAACGGGAAGCCCGAACAGGTCCCAGTACGGCAGCTCCCCATTCGCGGCGGCGACACCGACGTCGTAGCCGTTCACCAGTGCGGGATGAACCATCGCCATGCCGATGCCGGCGCCGAGATACTCGTTGCCACCGAAACGCTTTGTCGCCGAGTAACCGACGAGCACAGGCAGGAACGCGAACGGCGCAGATGCGAGCACGTTGATGATCTCGGAGAGCCCCTGGATTTGCGGGAACATCTGCACGAGCGAGTTCTCGCCGAACAACCCTTCTGCAGTGAGCACGTTGTTCAGCGCCATAAGTAGGCCGCCGCCGACAAGGATCGGGATCAGCGGCACGAAGATGTCGGCGAGGACCTTGATTGCGCGGGTGAACCAGTTGCCCTGGTTCGCCGCGACACCTTTGAGTTCCTCGGTGGATACCGCGATGTTCTTCGCGGTCATCTTGTCCATTTCATCGAAGACCAGGTCCACGTCACCTGGTCCGACGATGATCTGGTACATTCCGCCGGTTTCAAAGGTGCCTTTGAGATCCGGATCGTTGTCCAGCGCGGCGGTATCAACGATGCCCGAATCTTTGAGCACCATGCGCAGTCGGGTCGCACAGTGCGCCGCGCCCACGATGTTATCCTCACCCCCCACGGCGGTGATGACTCGCTTCGCTACATCACGGTGTTCCATGGGACTAGTCAAACATTCAGGTACCCAAAATTTCGCGGTTTATGCCCGTTTGTTGGCTACCTCACTTGCAGCTCTTTCCATTCATGCCCGTTTTGTGGGAACACTGCCGAGGAGAACGCCACTTCCCCACCCCCTGCAGTCAGTTCCACCGCGGCCCCGTCCGCAGTGAACACCAACTCACCTGCGTCGCAGTGTGCCCACCGCATCAACCCGTTGACGGCAAGCGACAGGGTGTGCGACCCATGAGCTGAAGGCTGCCATTGCAGCCTCGCCCCGACGTTCCCGCCAGTGTCAATCAAGTCCGCTGACCATGGCTCCGCGCCAAGCTCATGGCGCGCCACAACCATCCCGGTTGGATTCTGGGGAAGCGTGAGGGAGGTGTGCAGTGAGCCGTCGATAAGCGAAAGCTCCCGCGGAAGAGTGAGCTGGTGAACCCAGCCTTCCGACTCCAACGAGGGGGTCTCGTCGCGCCCCGGCAGACCCATCCAGCCGAGCATGAGTGCACCCTGGCCAAACGGCACGAGTTGCGGCGCGTAGAACTCATGGCCGTAGTCGAGCGGGGTGAAATCCGTGAGCACTTCAAAACGCAGGCCCTGCAGGCGGCCGACGATGTAGCCGCACTGGTCTGAGTCGGGAAACTGCGGGCAGAACACCAGCACGTCGAAGTCTTCGCCACGGGTGAGATCCCGCATGCGAAGCAAGTTGGGGCACTCCCACATGTACGCCGAAGCCACGTTGTAATTGAGCCCGATCATCTCGATCTCGCCGGCGAGCTCCCAGTTGTCGAGGTCGGGCGAAGTGTAAAGCACCGCCGTCCCGGTCTCCTGCTCCCGCTGGGCGCCGATCACCATACGCCAGGTACCGGTATCGGGATCGAAGGACACGTGCGGATCCCGAAAATGCGCGGTGTAGCCCTCCGGAGAGCCGTCGATCAACGGGTTGTTGGGCCGGCGACGGTAAACCCCGCCCATCGGCCCCTGCAGGTCTTCCACGTCCACGATGTTCTGGCTGGTGAAGCGCACCCCCTCACACTTAACGTTGCCCGTGTAGAACAGGCGCATGCGACCCTCGTGCACCACCGCCGACCCGGAATAGCAACCGTTTTCGTCGTACGGCATGCCCGGGTAGAGCGCGTCGGGGAAGTGGCGCCAAGTGCCATCCCCCAGTGTCGTCACCGCGTGCCCCCATCCCGTCCGCTTGGGTGCGTGCGGAAACACAGGGTCATGCTGATAAAACACATGCAGCTCATCGCCGATCAGTGTCATGCCGTTCGGATCGTTCAAACGACCCTGCGGCGCAGAAAGGTGGAACTTCGGCCTATAAGACATGCGCCATAGTTTACGGTGAAGGTGTGATTACTGTGTACGGCGAAGCGCTGGTCGATCTCGTGCCCGAGAGCACCCAACCCCTAGCGAAGCTGCAGCCAGCACTCGGCGGCGGGCCGTTCAATGTCGCACGAGCGCTGGGGCGACTCGGCTCGGAGGTCGCGTTCCAGTCCCGGCTCTCCAGCGACGCATTCGGAAGGTTGCTCGAGCAATCGCTTATCGACGCCCACGTGGACGTTTCCGAATGCCAAACCGGAGTCGAACCGACCACCCTGGCCGTCGTGGCACTGCGTGAAGACGGTTCCGCGGAATACACCTTCTATGTCGACGGAACAGCCGATCGGCTGGCACAGCCCACGCCGGTAGCTGAAGGTTTCGCGGTCTTTGGCACACTGTCGCTCGCGTTAGAGCCGGGGGCGCAGCGATACGCGGAAGCCGCCGAAGCTTCCGCCCGCTTGGGCGCTGTTGTGTGTTTAGACCCAAATATCCGCCCGGCGTTCGCATCGCAGAAGCACCGCCTATTCTTGCGCGGCATGCTGGAATCCGTGACCGTGCTGAAGCTGTCGGACGAAGAAGTGGGCTTTCTCGGCGACACCTCGCACGTGCCAATTGTGGTGACCACTCTCGGATCCAACGGCCTCCAAGTCCGCGCCCCATTTGGCACGCTCCGTGTCGAGGCGCCGCGCGTCACCGTCGCCGATACCATCGGTGCCGGCGACACCATCATGGCGGCCCTTGTCCACCAGTTCGACATCCGCGAACTCGATCGGGACGCGCTTCTGGCGCTCGACGAATCCGAATGGGCAGAGATCCTGCGGTTTGCCGCCAACGCTGCCGCGATCACAGTTTCGCGAACCGGTGCCGATACCCCGACCCACCAAGAAGTGCTGGCCGCGACCGATTCGCGCTAGGCGCGAGGAGGCGCCAGCGTTCTTACCGCAGCTGGAAGTTCGGCGGCATCCTCAACGGACCGCCACCTCCGCCACGGGGTTGAGAGAACAAGACCCGCGGATCCTCATTGGATAAGTACGGTTCCACCCAGGCGAACTCTGCACGATCAATCTGATCAGGCCGCTCGCCGGCCAGAACCATGAGATGCTTCACCCCGCGGTCCCAGTCGATGCTGAACACTGGGTACGGCGATTGCGATCGAGCAGCCTCAACAACTCCCGCCACTAGATCTGGTTCGGCGAGCCCATCCTTGATCGACACCTCTGGCGTTCCAACTATCAACACTTTCTCCAGCCGGCTCCCCAGCGGAGCAGCCTCACGCAACGCTGGTGCGCTGACCTCGCCCTCGATCACCAAGGTGGAGTTGCTCACGTATACGTGGGTGCCTTCGAGCTTCGCGTCAATGGGCAGCGCGTCGAAGAACACCGACAGGTACGAGAAGCGTGCTCGGTCGAAGTTACTTTCGCCGCCATCGGGTCGACTGAGAGCGACATCGGTGATCCTCTGCCCCTCTAACAGTCGCAAAAGCGCATCCGGATCATCAACCTTCGAGGTGTCAACGCGGGCACGAGTCTCGTTGTTCGGCAGCCCTGCGGAATACGCTTCATAGCTCACTGCCTCGCCGAATCCCGCGGCCTTCGCCTCCCGTTCGAATCTTGCAACATTGGAACCGCATGCCGAAGTTGTTGCCGCGAGGGTCACCGCGAAGAGAGCCACAATCAGCCGCTTCATGGTGCGGCTATTCCACGGTGACTGACTTCGCGAGGTTGCGAGGCTGGTCCACGTTCAAACCGCGGGCCTCGGCCACCGAGCAGGCGAACAGCTGCAGCGGGACCGTCGACAAGATCGGCTGCATGAGCCCAGCCGACTCCGGAATCCGGATGACGTGGTTCGCAAATTCCACGACGTCTTCATCGCCCTCCTCCGCAATAACAATGGTCACTGCCCCGCGAGCGCGAACCTCTTGGATGTTGGAAAAGACCTTTGCATGCAGGTTGTGGCGCGAGCCCTTGGACGGCACGATCACAAATACCGGCTGGCCCTCCTCCACCAAGGCGATAGGGCCGTGCTTGAGTTCGCCAGCCGCGAAGCCTTCGGAGTGCAGGTACGCTACCTCTTTCAGCTTGAGCGCGCCTTCGAGAGCGACGGGGAAGCCTACGTGGCGGCCGAGGAACAGCACCGATTTCGAATTCGCTAGATCCTGACCCAGCTGCTTGATCTCGTCCGCGTTGTCTAGCAGAGTTTGCAGCTTGTCCGGCATTTCCTGCAGCTCCGCAATAATCCCGCGGATCTCATCCGCGAACTTGTTGCCCCGCACCTGCGCCAGATACAGCGCTAGCAGGTACGCGGCGACAATTTGGGAAATGAACGCCTTCGTCGACGCCACTGCAATTTCCGGGCCGGCGTAGGTGTACAGCACCGCATCCGCCTCGCGGGGGATCGAAGCGCCGACGGTATTGCAGATCGCGATCACCTTCGCACCCTGTTCGCGCGCGTGACGCACTGCCATGAGCGTGTCCATCGTCTCGCCGGACTGGCTCACAGCCACAACGAGGGTCTGCTGGTCCACGATCGGGTCGCGGTAACGGAACTCGTGGGCCAGCTCGACCTCCGTCGGAATGCGGCACCAGTGCTCGATGGCGTACCGCGCCACCTGTCCCGCATATGCGGCGGTACCGCAGGCGACGATGATGATCTTGTTCACGCTGCGCAGAAGCGCCTCATCGATCCGAAGCTCATCGAGCGTCAGCGCACCTTCTTCGTTGAAACGTCCGTAGAGGGTGTCGCGCACAGCAGCTGGCTGGTCGAAGATTTCCTTTTCCATGAAGGAGTTGAAACCGCCCTTTTCCGCCGCGGTCACATCCCACTCAACACGGAACGGCTTGCCTTCGGCGGCTTCCCCGTCGAACGTGGTCACCTCGTACCCGTCGGCAGTGAGGGTAACAATCTGACCGTTGTCCAGCTCTACCGCGTCGCGCGTGAACTCGATGAAGCCGGACACGTCAGAGCTGAGGAAGTTCTCCCCTTCACCTGCGCCGATAACCAACGGGGAGTTCCACCGCGCAGCCACAATCCTGTCTGGGTGATCGGCGTGAATGGCCAACAAGGTGAAAGCACCTTCCAGGCGCTGCGCAGTCAGCTGCATCGCACGGGTCAAGTCACCCTCTGCTTCGGTGTTGTACACCTCCAGCAGCAAGGTACCGGCAACCTCGGTGTCGGTCTCGGAGACGAAATTGTACCCCTTCGCCTCAAGCTCTGCGCGCAGCGTCGAAAAGTTTTCAATGATGCCGTTGTGCACCACCGCGAGCTTGTCGTCACCGACCACATGCGGGTGGGCGTTCACGTCGCTTGGGCCACCGTGCGTCGCCCAGCGCGTGTGTCCAATACCGAGTGCGGATTTGTCGAGCGGTGCGGCCTCAATCGCCGCCTCGAGATCTGCAACTTTGCCCGCTTTCTTGCGGTATTCGATCGCACTTTGCTGCGCCACAGCCACACCAGCGGAGTCGTATCCGCGGTACTCCAGCCTGCGCAGGCCCTCAATGATCACTTTCTTGGCGTCGCGCTCATTGCCGACGTATCCAACGATTCCACACATGGGTGAAACTTTACTGCGCCTTTGTCCCCTATTCGTGACGCAGCGCTTCGATCGGATGCAGCCGGGCGGCGCGGTTCGCGGGGTAGATACCGAAGAATAGACCGATCGCCAGTGAAAACAGCAGCGCAATCACAATGGAGTCCACCGGCGGCAGCACCATCTTGCCCATTGCATTTGTACTCGCGAGCCCGATCGCACCTCCAAGCACGACGCCCATAACTCCGCCGACGAGGCAGATCATCATGGCCTCAGTGACAAACTGCGCGCGGATCGCACGCCGTGTCGCGCCAAGAGCTTTCCGGATGCCAATCTCCTTCGTGCGTTCAGTAACGGATACCAGCATGATGTTCATGACGCCGATGCCGCCGACCAGCAGCGAGATGCCTCCGATTGCGGACACGATCAGGCTCGTCGTGGCCATTTGCTGGTTGACCTGGTCAATCTCCGCCTTCGTGTTCAGCACCTTCGCGGTGTAGTCCGGGTCATCGGCGTAGGCACGCTGCGCCCACGCTTCGACGTCCGTTGCGAGTTGGTCAGTGGTGGTCGGCGGTGCCGCGCGCACCTGAATATCCCGGAACCCCTGCAAAGGAGTCGCGCTCATCCGCGGTTGCATGGTGTACGGCACATAGACCTGCGCGTCGTCTTGCTCTTGAGCGAACATCGACGCATCAGGGTCCTTGCCGTACGTGCCCACAATCTGCAGCGGGACGTAACGGCCCTCCACTTCCACATCAATGTCGGAACCGATCGCTGCTGCAGGATCGCCGTTGAAGTACTTGTCGACGAGCTGCGGGGAAGCTACTGCCACGCTCCGCTCACTTGAGACGTCGTCCGCACTGAGCAAACGACCGCCCGTCATGTGCAGCCGCTGCAGCTCCAGAAAGTCCGCGTTGACGAAGTCGATGCGGGCCCGGCCTTCGGTTAGCCCACGGGTGATTCGCCCGTTCGCACTCCCGCCCTGCACTGCCACACCTTGCGCGCGATCGCTCACCAGCGCAGCAAGCTCATCGATCATCTCCGGGGTGATCAGTGCTGAATCTGGCACGTCCTCAAACGAGTACATGTTCTCCGCGCCGTCGACAGTTTCACGGGCCTGGACCTGAACGTTGACGTCGTTAAGCCCAAAGCTCTCGAGATCTTGCTCGAGCATGACCTGCATGGACTTGCCCAGCGACATGATGGCAATCACTGCGGAAATACCGATAATCACGCCGAGCAGTGTGAGCACCGAACGCATTCTGTTCGCTCGCAGGCTGGTCGCCGCGAGTCTGACAGCTTCGCGCGGGTTCATCGCGGAGCGTCCAACGCGACTCGCTCCCCCACACGATCGCGGTACTCACCCGGGGCCCGCAGCACGCGCGTTCCCTCGGAGACGCCGAGGACTTCAGCTTCCAGATCGGTGACGATACCGAGTTCCACCTCGGACTCCTGGATTTCGAACTCCTGCTTTCCCCCCTCAACTTCGTGGAGGGTGAGGATGGAGTACTTGCCGTTATCGTCAATCACCGCTTCGCGAGGCACCGTGAGGGTGTCTTTTGACGTGCCAGTGGTGATCTGCACCTTCGCGGATCCACCGATGCGCAGCCCCTCGGTATCGCCGACGACCTCGATGGAAACTGGGAACTCTGGGCGCGCCGGCGCAGTGTTCGGGCCTTCAGTGGCGGACGAGGTTTTCGCTGCTACCGGCGAAACCTCGGTGACCCGTCCGCGGAACTGCTTCGTTCCCGTGCTTGGGGTGGTGAACGTGACCTCGTCGCCCGCCGACACTCGGCCGGAGTCGACCTCGTTGACATTGGCGTTGAGCACGAGCTTCTTCGGGTCGGCGACAGTGAGCAGGTGGCCTGCAGCTGCCTTGCCCCGCTCGGCGATGACTTCTGTGACCACCCCGTTCACCGGCGCTCGCACCTCCCCCGACTGGATGTCGATGTTGAGCTTGCTCTCTGCGATAGCTGCCGCCTGCTGCGAGGCGTCGCGGACACGGCGCGCTTGGTCGACCCCGGAGGCGCTGGTGTCGAGCTGCTGCTGGGCGGCGAAACGCGCTACCTCTACCCCAAGGTCGGCTTCTGACCTGGCATTAAAAGCTTGAGCGACGGCGCGCTGTTTCGCCGCTAGATCTGCATCGACCGCGAAAAGCGCGTGTTCAAATCCCTGCTGGGCGGTCTCCAGGTCACGTTCCGCGCTTACGTATTTGTCGTCGGATTCAAGGATTCCGAGCACCGGGCTGATTTGATCCGGCTGCTCAGCCAGGGCTGCGAGGTGGCTGGCAAGGTTGGCGCGCACAGACTCCATCGCAACAGCGTCGAGGTTACGACGGGCCGCTTCCACGGCTTGACCTTGCTCGAGGAGTGCCGGGTCGTGACCACCCTGGACTTCAGCTACGCGTTGGTCGAACACAGCCTGCGCCTCGTCGTACTGAGACTGCGCCTCACGTTGTGCGGACTGTGCCTGCACGATGTTCCCGTTGAGGCCGCTGTTGAGCGCGTCTTGCTGTTGCTGCAGCTGCTGCTGGGCCCGCTCGATCTCGTTCTGCGCGGACGCATCCGAAGCGAGGCGATCCGCACGCTGCGCCTCCAGATCCCGCTGCAGCTGGGAAGTGTCGAGGCGGGCAACAACCTGGCCCTCTTGCACCGGTTGACCGACATGCACGTCGATTTCGGTCACGGCTCCGGTCAGCGTGGTCGTGAGGGCAACGACTTCTTCGGATTCGACGCTCGCGCTCACCGCTACCCGAGACGCGAGATCCTTCGGCTGGAGCTCCACCACATCAGCCTCTGGAACCGCACCCGCGCCTTGAGAACAGCTGGCGAGTAAACCCGCCGCAGCGACGGTGATAACAGCGGATTGAAAAGCGCGCCAGCGGCTGCGCGTACGGCGTCGTTTACGGGAATTCACAGGTTTAGCCTAACAGTTTAAGAGCGGAAACTACCTAGGGTTTCACCCTGATTTTTGCCGTAGGGGAATCCCATGAGAAAACCCGCAACCACCGGTTTTAGGTGGATGCGGGTTAGCTCAACTTACGCGGTGAGCCGCGCGTTGAGCGCAACTCAGGATGGCAGGGTTACGCGACGCCGATCTTGCCGCCGTCGGTGCGGAACACCTGGACCACTGCCGGACGCGGGACGGAGTCGCCACCGTCAGGCCAGTTGGAGCCCGGTTTCTCGAAGGTTGCGTCGTCCATCTCACCTGGGTGCTGGACGTTGACCATCACCAGGTTGTCCTTGATGATCGGGCCACAGGTCTCAGCACCGTTTGCGACGGTGAGGAAGCACAGGGTCTGGCCGCGGTTCTCGCCCTCAAGGCCGACAGCGTAGAGACCGTCGTTAATGTCCAGGGCATAGAGGCTGTCGGTGGAAATCCACAGGTTGCCGTGCTCGTCGAACGCAAGGTTGTCCGGGCAGGTGATCGGCGAAACCTGATCCTTCGGAAAGCCAGCGAAGTAGGTCGAAGCGGCCTCCGGGTCACCACAGACCAGCAGGAGGTCCCAGGTGAAGTCGGTGCCTGCGTAGGACTCCTCTTCGATCTCGATGACGTAGCCGTCTTTGTTCTCGCGGATCGGCGCGTACTCCATGACATCTTCCTTGGACTTCTTCTCGTTCTCGCCGGTTGCGCCACGGTATTTGTTGTTGGTCAGCGCTGCGTAGACCTTGCCGTTAACCGGGTTAACTTCGAAGTCCTCCGGGCGGTCCATCTTGGTTGCGCCAACTTCGTCCGCAGCCTGGCGGGTGAAGATAGCTGCTTCCTCGGCAGTGAAGCCGTCGACGTGGGACTCGGAGCCGTCCTTAGTAACGGTGTAGAGCGGGATCCACTTGCCCTTGCCGTCGAATGCCTCGTCCTTCGGCAGGTCGCCGTCGCCGGTGATCTCATCCTTCGGCGAGTTGCCCTCAAACTGTGCGACGTACAGGGTGCCGTAGTCCAGGATGGTCATGTTGTGGGCCTTGTCGCCCTCAACCACCTTCTCGGAGGAGACGAACTTGTACATGTACTCGAAGCGCTGGTCATCGCCGGAGTAGCAAACGACGGTGCCATCCTTGTCAATGGCAATGTTGCCGGCCTCATGCTTGAAACGACCGGTGGAGGTGTGCTTGATCGGGGTCGAGTTCGGATCGAACGGGTCAATCTCGACGAGGTAGCCGAAGCGGTTGATCTCGTTCGGCTCCTTGGCCAGGTCGAAGCGGTCGTGGTAGCGCTCCCACTTACGCTCGGACTCGCCTTCTACAACGCCCATGCGCTTCAGGTCCGCTGCAGCGCGCTCGTCGGTGACAGCCTCGCCGTTAGCCCAGTACATGTCAATGTTCTCTTCGCCGGAGAGGAAGGTTCCCCACGGGGTCACACCGCCGGAGCAGTTGTTGAAGGTGCCGTTGACCTTGGTACCGGTCGGGTCTGCAGAGGTCTGGAGCAGTTCGTGGCCGGCCGCGACACCGGTCAGCACCATCGGGGTCTCACCGGTGATGCGGCGGTTCAGCGGACCGAACTCGCGGGTGAGCTCACCAGTCTCCGGGTTCTGGGACACCTCGAGGATGGTGTGGCCGTGGGACACAATGCCGATGTTGACCTCTTCCTCGGTCGGGTCATCAGCGTTGTAGTTCGGGAGCATTTGCGGTTCGGTGGAGTACTCGTGGGAGCAGACGTAGACTTTGCGCCCCTCATCGTCCGGGTGGTCGAACAGGCCAGCAAAGTCGTTGTTGAAGCCGAACTGGCGTGCAGCCGCAGCAGCGGTTTGGTTGTTCGGGTCGAACTCCGGAGCGTCCTCGTAAACCGGGTCGCCCCAGGCGATCAGGACGCTGGACTCGTAGCCCTCCGGCACGGTGATCTGGTCATTCTTGTTCGGAGCAACCGGCTCGAACTGCATGCCCTTGACCGGCTCGATCTTCTTCGACTCGCCAGCGGAGGCACTAGTCTCAGTCACCTGGTTCGTCGAGGTTGCGGTCTCTCCAACCGTGCTGGCCGCCTCAGAGTCGCTGTCAGAACCACATGCGGCTAGCGCTGCGCCACCACCGATGGTGACAGCACCTGCACCCATCACCTTGAGCGCGCCACGACGGGACATGATGTCGCCGAAGTACGCGTTATCGGAGTGGTTCGGTGCCTCGCCTGCACATGCGTTACCGCACTTGTAGGTGCAGGTCAGGCTCGAGCGGTTGGACTGGAACAAGTTCTTGCCCAAGATAGACATGGAAGTTCTCCCCGGTGGTTGGTAGCAAAGATCGCCTTGCGGCACAAAGCGCTTCAGACGTTATTTCCGCCGCCTCACCAAATGGAGAAATTCAAATGAACATCTGCTGAACTTTCCACTCCCGGATTGAGCGCTTACGCTTCGACGATGACGTGGGAGTCGTCCCCGGAACCGTCGATACGCACTGCATAGGTGCGAAGCGCAACGGAATCGCCCTGCAGCGACTCCCCCGAATCTAGAAAGAACTTCTGTTTCAGAAGTGGCGAGGCGATAGTGGGCCGTCCCTCAGACTCTCCGACAATGCCGCGGGAAATCACTGCGACGCCGGTGTACGGGTCAATGTTGTCAACCGCAAACAGCTGCTCGCCGTCTTCCGTTTCCACCCGGAAGATTGCCACCTGGCGTTCATCGGGCAGCAGGGCAGCCGCTCCGACGCCCTCGGTGAGGTCTGCAAGCTTGCACACGGAAATAGACATCTGGATTCTCCTTCAACTCCTGTGCTTAAGTTCTGCACGTAACTACTGTGCGCCCACAACCGGCATCATCAGCGGCACCTTTCGGCCACCTTGCGGGTGCTCCTCAAACTGCACCGTGGGATCCGGGGTATCGGGTGCGTTAATGAAGCTGACGAAGCGCTTGAGCTTCTCCGGGTCATTTAGCACGTCCTGCCACTCGTCGGAGTAATTGGCCACGTGGTGTTCCATAAACTCCTCGAGATCGCGAGCAATGCCCAGCGAGTCATCCACCACAACATCCCTCACGTGGTCCAACCCTCCTTCAACCTCCGCCAACCAAGCGGCGGTGCGCTGCAGCCGGTCTGCAGTGCGGATGTAGAAAGACAGGTAACGGTCGATGTAGCGGATCAGCGTGTCATCGTCTAGATCCTTGGCCAGCAGCTGCGCTTGGCGCGGCGTCGCACCTGCGTTACCGCCTACGTAAAGGTTCCACCCGGTTTCAGTCGCAATAACGCCGACGTCCTTGCCACGCGATTCCGCGCACTCGCGTGCGCAGCCAGACACACCCATCTTGAGCTTGTGCGGGCTGCGCAGACCGCGGTAGCGCAGTTCAAGTCTGACCGCCATGGCCACAGAGTCTTGCTGCCCATAGCGGCACCAGTCCGTGCCCACGCAGGATTTCACTGCACGCAGGGACTTTCCGTAGGCCTGGCCCGATTCCATGCCCACACTGATCAGCCTGCGCCAGATTTCCGGCAAGTCCTCGGTGCGGGCACCGAACATAGCAATGCGCTGTGCGCCGGTGACCTTGAGGTAAAGACCGAAATCATCCGCAATGCGGCCCATCTCGATGAGTTGTTCCGGCGTCACATTGCCGGCCGGCTGGCGCGGAATAACGGAGTAGGTGCCGTTCTTCTGCATGTTGCCCAACATGCGGTCGTTGGTGTCTTGCAGGCCCGCACGGCGCCCTTCAAGCACGTGCTGCTCTGTGTGCATTGACGCAACGATGTTGGAGAACGTCGGCTTGCATACCTCGCAGCCGCGGCCTTGGCCAAAGCGTGCGATGAACTCATCAAACTCGGTGATGCCTGTGGATTGGGCGATTTCGAACAGCTCTGCACGCGATTGCGGGAAATGCACGCATACGGCCTTGGATTGTTCAATGCCTTCCGCGTCCAGAATTCCTTTCAACAGCGACACGCACGATCCACACGACGTACCCGCGCGGGTTGCCCCCATGACGGTTTCCACCGAGTGGCAGCCCTGACCAATCGCGTCACGGATCTGTCCCTTGGTCACGTTGTTGCAGGAGCAAATCTGCATCGAATCCGGTAAGTCGCCAGCCCCGATGGCCGTAGTACCCGCGCCCGTCTCCGGTGCGATCAAACTGACCGGATCTCCCGGCAATTCACTGCCAACCATCGGACGCAGCAGCGAGTAGCTCGACGCCTCGCCGACCAGAATGCCGCCTAGGAGACGCTTGCCCTCCGCATCCAGAATCAGCTTCTTGTACACACCAGACACCGGATCCTGAATGTGCAGTTCCTTGCGCCCCTCGATGGTGGAGAAGGCGTCTCCGAACGACGCCACGTCCACACCCATCAGCTTCAGCTTGGTGGACATGTCCGGGTCTTCAAAATCTGCAATCGGCTCCCCCGCCAGCCGCGCGGCGGTAATTTCCGCCATCGTGTAGCCGGGAGCAACCAGACCGTAGGTCTTGCCGTCCACGGCCGCGCACTCACCGATTGCGGAAATGTGCTCGATGGAGGTGCGGCACTGCCGGTCTGTGAGGAACCCGCCGCGCGAACCCAGTTCCAAGCCCGCGTCCGGGCCGAGGGAATCTCGCGGCCGGATACCGGCAGAGAAAATCACCAGGTCAGTTTCCAGTTCCCCGCCGTCGCCCATATCAAGGACAACAGAGCCTTCCTTGCTTGTCGACGCCACGATCGACCTAGTCACCGCCCCCACATGAATCTCCACGCCCATCTGTCTGAGTAGCTCCGGCGGCTTCAAGTCCGAGCAGACCGCCGCCGACAACCGTGGCGGTAACCTCTCCGTGCTTGTTTTCCACATTCTCAATGGCGGCGCGAATGCCGTCCATGTCATCCAGGGTGCGGTAGAGGTGCACCTGCGGCAGATCGTTACCGGGCAGACGCGGCACGAACGGACGTGATCCGGTTGCCATCACAAGCTCGCCATACGCGTACACAGTGCCGTCTTCCAGCACCAACTCTTGAGATTCGGGCTTGATCGACACCGCGCGCCCAGGCACGACAGTTACGTTTTCTGGCAACGGCTCGAGGTAGAGTTCCTCGCGCTTCCAGTTGCCCACGTAGCTAGACAAGTGCACGCGGTCGTAGGCGTAGTCCTCGGTTTCGCGGTTGATGATGGTGATGGACGTATCAGGGCGTCGCTGCGCAAGCTCCTGTGCAAAGCGGTGGCCGACCATGCCGAAGCCGACCACGACAACGTCACTACGAAGATTTTCTTTCGTCATACTTATGACAATAAATGGTGTCGGCAAGGTACGCGGCTGAATGCAAAAAGAAGAACACCCGCCCAGCCGCGAGGGGTTGGACGGGTGTTGGGGTCGACGCAACGTCGACAAGCAAGAAGCTCTTAACGGGCCTTCTCGATGATCTCGACGAGACGGAAGTGCTTGTCCTTGGACAGCGGGCGAGTCTCCTCGATACGGACGAGATCGCCAACACCTGCGGTGTTGTCCTCGTCATGTGCCTTCACGCGCTTGGTGGTGCGCACGATCTTGCCGTAGAGGGCGTGGGACTTGCGGTCCTCGACCTCGACGACGATGGTCTTGTCCATCTTGTCGGACACGACGTAACCTCGGCGGCGCTTCTGCAGACCCTTCTCCTTCGGCTGGGCCGGAGTGTTCTTCGGACCCTTACCGGTGGTGGTCGCGGTCTCAGTGTTCACTTTTGCCTCAGTCATTATGCCTCAGCTCCTTCGGACTCGGGCACGACAGACAGGCCGAGCTCGCGCTCGCGCAGCACGGTGTAGATACGTGCGATGTCGCGCTTGACCGTGCCGATGCGGCGGTTGTTGGTCAGCTGACCGGTGGCGAGCTGGAAGCGCAGGTTGAACAGCTCTTCCTTCGCCTCAGTCAGGCGGTCGCGCAGCTCGTCATCGGTGAGCACGCGGAATTCAGATGCGGGGGTACCGGCAGCCATTAGAACAGGTCCTCCTTCTTGATCACGCGGGTCTTGCACGGAAGCTTCGCGCCTGCGCGGCGGAGTGCCTCCAAAGCGGTCTCCTCGTTTGGGTAGGACATTTCAAACAGGATGCGGCCAGGCTTGACGTTGGCCACCCACTTCTCCACCGGGCCCTTACCGGAACCCATACGCACGCCAAGCGGCTTCTGGGTCAGCGGACGATCCGGGAAGATGTTGATCCAGACCTTGCCACCACGCTTGACGTGGCGGTTGATCGCAATACGAGCGGACTCGATCTGACGGTTGGTGATGTAGGCCGGCTCGAGAGCCTGCAGGCCGTAGTCACCGAAGTTGACGGTGTTGCCGCCCTTGGACACGCCGGAACGGCCCGGGCGGTGCTGGCGGCGGTACTTCACGCGCTTAGGAATAAGCATGATTAGCCCTCCTGATTCTGCTCTGCACGCTGGCGGCGCTGGCCACCGCGGCGCGGGCGGCGATCGCGGTCGCCGCGGCCACGACGGTCGTTGCTCGGTGCGTTGAGCTCAGACTCGCGGACGCCGCCAACAACATCGCCCTTGTAGATCCACACCTTGACGCCGATGACGCCAAAGGTGGTGTGTGCTTCAGCCGTGCCGTAGTCAATCTCCGCGCGGAGGGTGTGCAGCGGCACACGGCCTTCGTGGTAGCGCTCGACACGGGACATTTCAGCGCCACCCAGGCGGCCAGAGCACATAACCTTGATGCCCTTGACCTGCGGGTTGCGCATCGCGGACTGGATAGCCTTGCGCATCGCGCGGCGGAACGCCACACGGTTGACAAGCTGTTCCGCAATCGACTGGGCGACCAGGGTCGCGTTCGCGTCGACGTTCTTGACCTCGAGGATGTTCAGCGCAACCATCTTGCCGGTGAGCTTCTCCAGCTCGCGGCGGATGCGGTCAGCCTCGGCGCCGCGGCGGCCAATCACGATGCCCGGGCGGGCAGTGTGAATGTCCACGCGGACGCGGTCGCGGGTGCGCTCGATGACAACGTCGGCAATGCCGGCGCGCTCCAGACCCGTGGAGAGGAACTCCCGGATCTTGATGTCCTCGGCGACGTAGTCGGCGTAGTTCTTGTCGGCGTACCAGTGGGACTTCCAGTCAGCCGTAATACCCAGGCGCAGGCCGTGGGGGTGGATTTTCTGACCCATTACTTCGCCCCTTCCTTGGACTCGACAACAACAGTGATGTGGGAGGTGCGCTTCCGGATCTGGAAAGCGCGGCCCTGTGCGCGCGGCTGGTAGCGACGCATGGTCGGGCCCTCGTTGGCGTAGCACTCGGAGATGACCAGCGTGCGCGGATCCAGGCCGAAGTTGTTCTCAGCGTTGGCCGCTGCGGACGCGACGACCTTGGCAACCGGGGTTGCGGCGGCCTGCGGCGCGTACTTCAGGATCGCGAGAGCCTCGGACACGGACTTGCCGCGGACGAGGTCCAGCACACGGCGGGCCTTCATCGGCGAAGTGCGGACGAACTTGGCCGTCGCGGATGCAGTGGTGATCGTGTCAGCCATTGCTTATCGACGTCCCTTCTCTTGCTTGACGTGCCCCTTGAAAGTCTTGGTCGGGGCGAACTCACCGAGCTTGTGGCCAACCATGGACTCGTCGACGAACACCGGCACGTGCTTACGGCCGTCGTGAACGGCGAAGGTGTGGCCGATGAAGTCCGGGAGAATGGTCGAACGGCGAGACCAGGTCTTGATGACCTGCTTGGTGCCGGCCTCGTTCTGAGCGTCCACCTTGTTGAGGAGGTGCTCATCGACGAACGGGCCCTTCTTCAGGCTGCGTGGCATGTTGACTTACCTCCTCTTAGCGCTTCTTCGAGCGGCGGCGCCGCACGATCATGTTGTTGGAATAACGGTTCGGGTTGCGGGTGCGGCCTTCCTTCTGGCCCCACGGCGAAACCGGGTGGCGACCACCGGAGGTCTTACCCTCACCACCACCGTGCGGGTGGTCGACCGGGTTCATAACCACACCACGCACGGTCGGGCGCCAGCCCTTCCAGCGCATACGGCCGGCCTTACCCCAGCGGATGTTGATCTGGTCGGCGTTGCCGACCTCACCCACGGTGGCGCGGCAGCGAATGTCCACGCGGCGGATTTCAGAGGACGGCATACGCAGCACTGCGTAGTTGCCTTCCTTACCCAGCAGCTGGATAGAAGCGCCAGCGGAGCGGGCGAGCTTGGCGCCTGCGCCCGGCTTGAGCTCAACTGCGTGGATGGTGGTACCGGTCGGGATGTTGCGGAGCGGCAGGTTGTTGCCCACCTTGATGTCGGCGTTCGGGCCGGACTCAACGATGGTGCCCTGCTTGATGCCCTTCGGCGCGATGATGTAGCGCTTCTCGCCGTCGGTGTAGTGCAGCAGCGCAATGTTTGCGGTGCGGTTCGGGTCGTACTCGATGTGAGCGACCTTGGCCTGCACGCCGTCTTTGTCCGAGCGGCGGAAGTCGATCACGCGGTAGCGACGCTTGTGGCCGCCGCCGCGGTGACGGGTGGTGATGTGACCGTGAGTGTTACGGCCACCCTTCTTCGGCAACGGGCGCAGCAGAGACTTCTCCGGAGTGGAACGAGTGATCTCCTCGAACTCGGAAACGGAGCTGTTGCGGCGACCCGGGGTTGTCGGCTTGTACTTACGAATAGCCATAGTGTGTCCTTTTCTATCGTCACTTCAAAGGCGTCGGCCGCTAGACCGTTGCGCCGCCGAAGATGTCGATGGAGTCGCTGCCCTCGCGGAGAGTGACGTAGGCGCGCTTGGTGTCTTTACGCTTGCCGTAACCGGTGCGGGAGCGCTTGCGCTTGCCCTCACGGTTAGCGGTGTTCACCGAAGCGACGTCAACGCCGAAGATCTCTTCCACGGCAATCTTGATCTGGGTCTTGTTGGCAGACGGGTTCACGAAGAACGTGTAGGTGTTCTGCTCCATCAGCGCGTAGGTCTTCTCGGAGAGGACCGGGGCGATGATGATGTCACGGGGGTTAGCGATCTTAGCCATTTACTTCTCCTCCTCCGCAGCAGCAGCAACTGCGTTGTTGCTAGCGCGGTTGATGAAGGTGTTCAGTGCCTCGACCGAGAAGATCACGTCATCCGCGTTGAGCACGTCGTAGGTGTTCAGCTGAGCCGGCTCAAGGATGACAACGCCCGGCAGGTTCCGTGCGGAAAGACGGGAGTTGTTGTCCTCACGGCCGATCACCAGGAGAACGGACTTACGGTCGGTCAGGCGCTCGATGAACGCACGTGCAGACTTGGTGGACGGGGTCTGGCCCGGCACCAGGTCCTCGACGAGGTGGATGCGCTGGTTACGAGCGCGGTCCGTCAGTGCACCTGCGAGAGCTGCCTTGATCATCTTCTTCGGGGTCCGCTGCGCGTAGGAACGCGGCTTCGGACCGTGGACAATGCCACCGCCGGTGAAATGCGGCGCACGGATCGAGCCCTGGCGGGCGCGGCCGGTGCCCTTCTGGCGGAACGGCTTCTTACCACCGCCGCGGACTTCGCCGCGGGTTTTGGTGGAATGGGTGCCCTGACGTGCAGCTGCCAGCTGTGCGGTGACAACCTGGTGCATCAGGGGGATGGATGCTTCGCGGTCAAAAAGTTCTGCCGGAAGCTCAACGGAACCGTTGGTCTTGCCGTCGGCGGTGTGGACGTCGAGCGTCAGGTTCGTCATGCGTGAGCACCGCCCTTCACTGCGGTCTTGACGGTAACAACGCTGCCCTTGGCGCCAGGGATGGCGCCCTTGATCAGGATCAGGTTGTTGTCGCCGTCGATGCGTTGGATCTTCAAGTTCTGGGTAGTAACTCGGTTACCGCCCATACGGCCAGCCATGCGCTTGCCCTTGAACACGCGGCCCGGCGTTGCAGCCTGGCCGATGGAGCCCACGCGACGGTGGGAGGCCTGGTTACCGTGTGCGGCACCCTGGCCGGCGAAGCCGTGGCGCTTCATGCCACCTGCGTAGCCCTTGCCCTTGGTGGTGCCCACGACGTCGACGAAGGTGTCGCCGTCGAAGATGGTGGCGTTGAACTCCTGGCCGACCTCGTACTCCGAGGTGTCGTCCATGCGGATCTCCGCGACGTAACGACGCGGGTTCACGCCAGCCTTCTTGTAGTGGCCAGCCTGCGGCTTCTTGGTCTTACGGGGATCGATGTCGCCGTAAGCGATCTGGATGGCGGAGTAGCCATCGGTCTCTGGGGTACGAATCTGGGTGACCACGCACGGCCCAGCCTCGACGACGGTTACCGGAATGACGCGGTTGTCCTCGTCGAAGATTTGGGTCATGCCGATCTTCTTGCCCAGAATGCCCTTGATCTGGTTATCAGACATGTATCAGTTCTCCACTAACAGTTGGGAATCTCTGGTGCTTACTGGATGTTCACATCAACGCTGGCCGGAAGGTCGATGCGCATGAGAGCGTCGACGGTCTTCGGCGTCGGATCGAGAATATCGATGAGGCGCTTGTGGGTGCGCATCTCGAAGTGCTCGCGAGAATCCTTGTACTTGTGCGGAGAACGGATAACGGCGTACACGTTCTTTTCAGTGGGCAACGGCACCGGTCCAACGACGCGGGCACCCGTGCGGGTGACCGTTTCAACGATCTTCTTCGCGGATGCGTCGATCGCTTCGTGGTCGTAGGCCTTGAGCCTGATGCGGATCTTCTGTCCCGCCACGCTTACCTCTTCCTCGCATCCCCACGTTCGAACTCCCGCAAAACGGGCGCGAAGCGGTGGGGTTGTAGCTTCTAGTTTCTCTATAACGTTGTCCGGGCTGGGCCCTTGGCTCAACGCCAGTGTCGTTTTGACTGCCACGACACGTAAAACGAAAGGTGAATGCGGGCGCTGCAAACAAACGCGCGCGGGCATGTCAGTGCTTTCGCATGTCAGGCTCGGAAGGGTGCGTGACCCTTGCGTACTGCCGCTGTTTATTTGCCATGGCCCTTCACCGGTCCCTCGCGAAAGGGCCCTCGTTTACGAAGGTGTCATGGTCACCCCGCCATCGCCTACGTTCAAGCAGGCCATGTCAAGGCAACCTAGCTAGTTAAACACAGTGGTCGCGCGAAAGCAAGTTGCTTATCGACGGCCCATTGGAAACCGCATCCCGGAGCTAGCCGCGCAATTTTGGGTACTATTTGTTAGGTACGCAACCCACAACGAATCCATACGGAGAGGATTGTCATGGCTGACAACAACGTGCGTCAAAACACCCCGGCTACCCCGAACACCGTGAACGAGCAGAGCAAGTCCAACCCGGCCTCGAGCAGCCAGGCCAACAACCCGGCAAACAACCCGGTCAACAATCCGGCTGACTCAGCCTCCACCTCCTCCGCAGTCGAGCCGGAGCAGATCCGCCCGCGCAACGAGAACCTGGAGACCGACCACGGCACCACCGTTATCGATGACAACGTTGTGGGCAAGATCGCCGGCATTGCGGCTCGCGAGGTCTCCGGTGTGAACAACCTCGGCGGTGGCGCAGCCCGTATGTGGGGCGCAGTCCGCGACACTTTCACCTCCTCCACCAACGTCCAGCAGGGCGTGAACGTCGCGGTGCAGGAAGGTCACGTCTCCGTCGCGGTCGCCATCATCGCTGAGTACGGTGTGGCAATCCACGAGCTGGCGAACGCTATCCGCGAGAACGTCACCGTCGCTATCACTCGTATGACCGGCCTGATTGTGGACCGCGTCGATGTCACCGTCCACGACGTTCACCTGCCTGAGCAGGAACAGAACCAGGTCGAGCAGTACGACGAGCCGGCTAACTACCAGGCTTCGAACACCAACCCGCAGTTGGCACAGTAGTCATGGCGCAGACCTCCGTAACCCGCGAACAGGGGGAGGCAGCCCGCGAAGCGGCGGTTGCCGTCCCCGGCGTGGCGGGACTTCACGGCGGTCGAGTCGGCGAGGTCGCGCTATTGCTGCCGGGCGAGCGAATCGAAGGTTTGCGTCCCGCCCACCGCGGTGAGGTGACTGGACTCGAGATCCATATCGTCTTCGATTTGACCCCCCGCCGGGAGATCCTGGCGGTCGCCGACGAGGTTCGTGACGCCGTTGTCTCGGCAACCGCCCTGCCTTTTGTCGATGTGGTGGTAGCAGATGCTCGCGCCGCCGACGATTAACCCCCCGAAACTTGGTGCAAACATGAATCTCTTTGCAAACAAAGCCGTCACCGGTGTGATCATCGGTATTGTTGTCGCCTTCTTTGTCACCTTTGGCGGTGCGACCGGGCTGCTATGGCTGCTCCTCTTCACAGCCATCGGCGGCGTTGTCGGCGCGCAGCTCGACGGCCGCTTGGACCTCGCCCGCATCGTGAGTCCCATCTCCGGTAGGGGCAGAGGCTAATGGACACGTCGTTCTACCACATCAGCGAGAAGGCGGTAGAGCGCGTGGCTAACGCTGCGGTGCTCACGGTGCCCGGCGTGCGCGCACTCGATGCCAAGCTGGCCGGGCTCGCCGGCCGAAGCTTTCCGCGTGTCGACGTCCACTTGGATCGCGCCCTCGGCATCGCTGCGATTGAAACCGAGATCGCAACCACGTATCCGGCACCCGTTGCAGCTATAACCGATGCAGTGCGAGCAACGATCATCGCTCACGTGCGTACGCTTTGCGGCCTTGATGTTTCGAAAGTCAAGGTCACCGTTGCCAACGTTGAAGCTGATGCAGACGGGGGCCGCGTGACTTGGGATGAGGTCACGCACCATTACGCTGCCGTACAACCGACACCAATCCGCATTTCGCCGTCGGAGGTCACGTCACCTGTGACCAAGGAGCGTGTGCCGCTCACGCCGATTGAAGCACGTTCGCTGCTCGAGGATCTGCGTGATGTCACGGTGCCTGCGCCTCCAGAGGTGGAGCACGTGGAGGTACCTGAGGCACCGTCGGTGCAGACCAACGGCTTCGTGGCAGACCCGCAACCGCTGGCGGAGATTTCAGTGCCGGCTCCAGGCCCCGTCCGTGTGCCGATGACACCGGAACCACGCCCGCTGCGGGTGGTCGCCATTCCACCGCAGCGCGATGTGATGCCGATCAGCGTTCGGCCCACCCCCGTGCGCTCCCCGCGCACGCCTGCGCCCGTAGACATCGCTTCTGTGTTCGCAGAGCCGATCACCATAACACCGGTGTACGCGGCACCCGCGCATCCTCTAAAGCCCGTGGATATCCACAGTGCGATGCGGCTTGAGCCGGTCTCGCTGCCGGCCCGCGCCCCGTTGAAAGAGATCTTGGTCGAACGCCAGCCCCTTATCCCGGTGGCTGTTCCACCGGCACAGCGACTGCGTCCAGTCGCCCCACCGCGGCCGACGCCGGTCCACCACCCAACAGCGCCGGCTCCGGCGCCGCTGAAGCAAATCACGATTGAACCGGTGGAGAAGTATTATGACCGCACCAGCTAACTCGCAAACGTACCCGGTGCCGGACGATGAATTCTTTCCGGCTGACATGGCGCGACAAGCTGGGCCACACCCTGGCACCGAGCCGAGGTCGAACCCTGCGGCTCGGTGGTTGGCCATCATCATCTCGATCCTGCTGCTGTCCTTAGCGGGAGTGATTGCCCGGGAACTGTGGTATCGCTACCAGGGTGAGACTTATGATTCGTGGCTCGAGCCGGTTTTTGAGCTCCTCGGTTCTGCAACGGTGAATGGGTGGGCGGTCACAATCGGTATTTTCATCTCACTCCTGGGCCTGTGGTTGCTGATCACTTCATTCCTTCCCCGCGGGCGCACGCATATGCGCGTTAACTCACCGGCGTCAATCTGGGTTCGCCCCGTCGATGTCGCCCGGAAGGCCAGCCACACAACGCGCTCGGAGATTGGCGGAGCAAACATTCGTTCACGGGCCGATCGGAAGCGTCTCAACGTGCAGGTTGAAGACGACGGGACAGGCACTGTTGACCAGCGCGTTGCCGCAACGCTCAGCAACGAGTTCAGCGGTCTCGAAACACCTCCGGCAGTCAGCGTGAAAGTGCTCCCACAAACCCAAAGCACCAACCCGAGTGCTAAGACCGGAGCCGATCCTTACGCCCCGCCGCAACCCATCGATGCCCCCTA
This sequence comes from Corynebacterium glaucum, assembly GCF_002287505.1. Taxonomy (GTDB): domain Bacteria; phylum Actinomycetota; class Actinomycetes; order Mycobacteriales; family Mycobacteriaceae; genus Corynebacterium; species Corynebacterium glaucum. The sequence goes on along the minus strand of NZ_CP019688.1, from coordinate 360,664 downwards.
CCCCGGGCCTCAGGAGATTCAGCGATGACGAAAACGCTTGCATTCTTTGACCGCCTCATCGTGTTTGTTCTCGGGCTGGCTCTGCTGCTGGCAGGTCTCCTTCCAGCGGCACTCTACTGGGATATTCCCTACGTCAGTGACTTTCTCGGGCAGCTCGACCGTTCTGCTTTGACAAGGCTCTCGGCAGCGTCTTGGTACAACACGGTGCTGATCACCACCGCCATCATCGGGTTCATCCTGGGTCTTTGGATACTTCTGGCAAACATCCGCAGCCGGGCGTTCTCGAACCGTGCGATCGCACCGGCAGATCCCGCACACGGCGACACCGTGATCAACGTGCAGCGTCTCAGCGAAGCCGCGTGCGACGCCCTTGTCAAGCGCAATGACGCCATTACCAAAGCGGAATCCAGAGTTGCGATGGAGGGCCAGCGCCCGACTGTCACGTTCACCGTGACCGCAGATCCGGCTTACAGCTTCAACGAAGTCATCACGATCCTGGAGAATGCGGACGAAGACTTCCGGATGGCGAACGACACCATGGACATCGACACAGTGTGGAAGTTCCAGCTCGACCGAATCGCCGTCTCGTAGCGCTCACCCCTCGTAGCGCTCACACTTCAAGCAAAACGATCTCTCTGACCGGCCCCAGCACGATAGGTTTTCCCCCATCGGCTGGGGCCAGTCGCATGTCTGAACCCGGTTCGAGTGTCTCCACCCTGCCCCATGCGTAGGCTTCAACATCAGTCTCGCGGCCGTGCGTTGCCCATACCCGCAGGCGCTGTCCGAGCACCGCTCGCTCCCCTGAAGCGAAGGTGACGAGCCAGCGGGCGGCGCCCACCTCGGTGCGTTCCAGACCGGCCAACGGCGGCGCGCTTCCCGGATCAAAGACGGTGGCAAGGTCGGTGACGCCGAGGCGGTGCTCTATCCCCTCTTCATCGGTGATAACAAGGGGTCGCCCCGGGCCTGCCGGTCGAAAGCTGGTGTAGGTCCATAGACTCGGCATTCGTTGCGCATCCTCCCCGCTACGCACCACGACTTTGGACCCCGTCATTGTCACGCTGAACCGGGGAGATGAGGTGGTGAAAACAACGGGGGCGTTTAACGGGCCGTCGATTAGCGATGGGTGCTCTGTCTGGATGCGCGAGAGCAATTGGAGCAACTCTTCTTCTGAGCTCGCCCACGACAAGCCTCGGTTGTGCAACATGCCGAGAAAAGCTGGGAGCGTAAGGTCCGGTTGACCCTCCCAGGTCTCCTGAAGGGCAGCGATCAGCTTCGGGATGCGTGTGGGGTCGCTTTGGTGCACGCCGAGCAACTTTACCCGGCTGGAGATGCGAAAAAGCCGCGCCCCAGGACTGGGACACGGCTTTCAACACGTGTGCTGGATTAGACCAGCGCCGAAATTACTCGACGATCTTGGTTACGCGGCCAGCGCCGACGGTGCGGGAACCCTCGCGGATAGCGAAGCGCAGACCCTCATCCATAGCGACCGGCTGGATCAACTCGACGGACATCTCGACGTTGTCGCCCGGCATGACCATCTCGGTGCCCTCCGGCAGCTTCACAACACCGGTCACGTCGGTGGTGCGGAAGTAGAACTGCGGACGGTAGTTGTCGAAGAACGGGGTGTGGCGACCGCCCTCGTCCTTGGACAGAACGTAGACGGAACCCTCGAACTTGGTGTGCGGGGTGTAAGCGCCCGGCTTGATGACGACCTGGCCACGCTCAACGTCCTCACGCTTCAGACCACGCAGCAGCAGAGCAGCGTTGTCGCCGGCCTCAGCGGTGTCGAGAAGCTTGTTGAACATCTCGATGGAGGTAACGGTGGTCTTCTGGGACTTCTCCTTGATGCCGATGATCTCGACCTCGTCGTTGAGGTTGAGCACACCGCGCTCCACACGACCGGTAACCACGGTACCGCGGCCGGAAATGGTGAAGATGTCCTCGATCGGCATCAGGAAGTCGCGGTCGGTCTCGCGGACCGGGTCCGGGATGGAGTCGTCGCAAGCCTGCATGAGGTCAACGATGGACTGAACCCACTTCTCGTCACCCTCGAGAGCCTTCAGAGCGGAGATGTGGACGATCGGAGCGTCCTCGTCGTACTCCTGCTCAGCCAGCAGCTCGCGGACCTCCATCTCGACGAGCTCGATGATCTCCTCGTCGTCAACCATGTCGCACTTGTTCAGTGCAACGAGGATGTACGGAACGCCAACCTGGCGAGCGAGCAGCACGTGCTCGCGGGTCTGCGGCATCGGGCCGTCGGTAGCAGCAACCACGAGGATTGCGCCGTCCATCTGAGCAGCACCGGTAATCATGTTCTTGATGTAGTCGGCGTGGCCCGGGGCGTCGACGTGTGCGTAGTGGCGCTTCGGGGTGTTGTACTCAACGTGGGAAATGTTGATGGTAATACCGCGCTCGCGCTCCTCCGGAGCCTTATCGATGGCAGCGTAGTCGAAAGCCTGGTTCTCCTCCGGGTACTGGTTAGCCAGAACCGTGGTGATGGCAGCCGTGGTGGTGGTCTTGCCGTGGTCGACGTGACCGATGGTGCCGATGTTGACGTGCGGCTTCGTACGCTCGAACTTTGCCTTTGCCACTTGTTGTCCTCCTGGACTTCATGGTGGCTACGACCTTCGCAGCCACGCGATTTACATTTGCCTTGCCTCATGGCCCGCATGCGCGAGACATGCAGCAATGACCATTTCGCAATGTGCCAGTTACATGATCCTAGATACCTGATGACCGTTTTTCAAACCGGCCGACCCAGACAAAACCCGGATCCACCTAGTGAGTAACGGCCAGCTCAGGCCCCTCTTGCGCTGTGTTGCGCTTCCACTTATGGAGGGGTCTCAGCAAGCCGCTACCCGCAAGGCGCGCCCCCGGTTTCTCGAACTAAGTTCGGGGCCAGCCCGCTGCGCTGACGTAAGCCGCAGCGAGCCGGCACGGAGGCGTAGGTTAGACGCACCTAGTTGCCGTTGCGCTCGTCGATGATCTCCTGGGCGACGTTGGACGGAACCTCACCGTAGGAGTCGAACACCATGGTGTAGTTCGCGCGGCCCTGGGTACGGGAACGCAGGTCGCCGACGTAGCCGAACATCTGGGACAGCGGCACGACGGCCTTGACAACCTTCGCACCGGAGCGGTCGTCCATGGAGTGGACCTGGCCACGGCGAGAGTTGAGGTCGCCGATGACATCACCCATGTACTCCTCCGGGGTCACAACCTCAACGGCCATGAGCGGCTCGAGCAGGACCGGCTTCGCCTTGGCAACAGCTTCCTTGAGCACCTGGGAACCAGCCATCTTGAACGCCATTTCAGAGGAGTCAACCTCGTGGTAGGCGCCATCTTCAAGGGTGGCCTTGATGTTCACCAGCGGGTAGCCAGCCAGGTAGCCGTACTGCATCGCATCCTGGATACCGGCGTCGACCGACGGGATGTACTCCTTGGGCACGCGACCACCGGTGACGGCGTTCTCGAACGCGTAGGTTGCGCTCTCGCCCTCTTCCAGGGTCTCCGGGTCCGGGTTGTACGGCTCGATGGTGACGATGACCTTCGCGAACTGGCCGGAACCACCAGTCTGCTTCTTGTGGGTGTAGTCGAGGGACTCCACCTTCTTGCGGATGGTCTCGCGGTAGGCAACCTGCGGGGAACCGATGTTCGCCTCGACCTTGAACTCGCGCTTCATGCGATCGACCAGCACGTCGAGGTGGAGCTCGCCCATGCCGCCGATGACGGTCTGGCCGGTCTCCTCGTCGAGCTTGACCGTGAAGGTCGGGTCTTCTTCCGCGAGCTTCTGAATCGCAGTACCCAGCTTCTCCTGGTCAGCCTTGGTCTTCGGCTCGATGGCCACCTGGATAACCGGGTCCGGGAAGTCCATGGACTCAAGGATGATCGGCGCGTCAGCGGCACACAGGGTGTCACCGGTGGTGGTTGCTTTCAGGCCGATGAACGCGTAGATGTTGCCGGCCAGAGCCTCGTCGACCGGGTTCTCCTTGTTCGCGTGCATCTGGAAGAGCTTGCCCACGCGCTCCTTGGTGTCCTTGGTGGAGTTGAGCATCTGCTCGCCCGGCTCGGTACGGCCCGAGTAGACGCGCACGTAGGTGAGCTTGCCGAAGAACGGGTGCACGGCGATCTTGAACGCCAGCGCGGAGAACGGCTCGTCGACAGACGGCTTACGGGTCAAAGCGTCTTCACCGTTCACGGTGGTGCCGTGCACCTCGCCGATGTCCAGCGGGGTCGGCAGGTAGTCGACAACAGCGTCGAGGAGCGGCTCGATGCCCTTGTTGCGGTACGCGGTGCCACAGAAGACCGGGTAAACCTCGGAGTTGACCGTCATCTTGCGGATCGCAGCCTTGATCTCCTCGGTGCTCAGCTCTTCGCCGCCGAAGTACTTCTCCATGAGTGCCTCGTCGGACTCAGCAACGGTCTCGAGAAGCTTCTCGCGGTACTCCTCAGCCTTGTCCTGCAGGTCTGCCGGGATCTCCTGGATCTGCGGCGGAGTGCCGGTCTCAACCTTGCCCGGCCACAGGTATGCCTTCATCTCGACGAGGTCGACGACGCCGTCGAAATCGTCCTCAGCGCCGATCGGGATCTGCATAACCAACGGCTTCGCGCCGAGGCGGTCAACGATGGTGCCAACGGTGTAGAAGAAGTCCGCACCGAGCTTGTCCATCTTGTTCACGAAGCAGATACGCGGCACGTCGTACTTAGCGGCCTGGCGCCACACCTGCTCGGACTGCGGCTCCACACCCTCCTTGCCATCGAACACTGCAACAGCGCCGTCGAGCACGCGCAGGGAACGCTCCACCTCAACGGTGAAGTCAACGTGGCCTGGGGTGTCGATGATGTTGATCTGGTTGCCGTTCCAGAAGCAGGTCACAGCGGCGGAGGTAATGGTGATGCCGCGCTCCTTCTCCTGCTCCATCCAGTCGGTGGTCGCGCCACCGTCGTGGGTCTCGCCAACCTTGCGGTTAATACCCGTGTAGAACAGGATGCGCTCGGTGGTGGTGGTCTTACCAGCATCGATGTGGGCCATGATGCCGATGTTGCGAACCTTATTCAGATCCTTAAGCACTTCTTGTGCCACGTTTGTTACCCCAACTTGTAGGTTGTCGACGCTTGCGGCCCCGGTTAATCCCGGCAGTCAGCGTCTATGGCGGATATTGTCCTTGGTCGATTATTCCACTACTCGTCCAAAGAAGCAGTGTAAGGCCCCTATAGGTGCCAGCACAACGACCCGGCGACGGTAAACGCCCGCGCGGTGCGTGGGCGGCTTGTCGGCCGGGTCGTGATTCGCTGCATAGGACGAGAAGTAGTTACTACCAGCGGTAGTGAGCGAAGGCGCGGTTGGCCTCAGCCATCTTGTGGGTGTCCTCGCGGCGCTTCACGGATGCGCCGAGACCGTTGGATGCATCCAGGATCTCGTTGGCAAGACGCTCGGTCATCGAGTTCTCGCGACGCTGACGGGTGAAGGTGACCATCCAGCGCAGTGCAAGGGTGTTGGAACGGGCCGGCTCAACCTTGACCGGCACCTGGTAGGTAGCACCACCGACACGGCGGGAGCGGACCTCGAGGTCCGGGCGGATGTTGCCCAGTGCCTTCTCGAGGGTGCCAACCGGATCGGTACCGGTCTTCTCGCGGCAGATCTCCATCGCGTCGTACACGATGCGCTCTGCGGTGGACTTCTTGCCGTCCTGCAGGATCTTGTTCACCAGCTGGGTCACCAGCTCGGAGTTGTACACCGGATCCTTGACAACGGGACGCTTCGGAGCTTGTTGCTTACGCATTGTTCTTTACTGTCCCTTCTTCGCGCCGTAACGGGAGCGAGCCTGCTTGCGGTCCTTGACACCCTGGGTATCCAGTGCGCCGCGGATGATCTTGTAGCGCACGCCCGGCAGGTCCTTCACACGGCCGCCGCGCACGAGCACCATGGAGTGCTCCTGCAAGTTGTGGCCCTCGCCCGGGATGTAGGCGGAAACCTCGATGCCGGAGGTCAGGCGCACACGGGCAACCTTGCGCAGTGCAGAGTTCGGCTTCTTCGGGGTGGTGGTGTACACGCGGGTGCACACGCCACGGCGCTGCGGGGAGCCCTTCAGGGCGGCCGTAGCGACCTTGGTCTTCTTATCGTGGCGGCCCTTACGGACCAGCTGCTGAATAGTAGGCATTCACGCTCTTTCTGTATTTCGCAACCGGAGTCCAACGTGGCCGTACATGCAAAAATGGGGGCTCTTTCCTTCCGGGGCCCTACCGTGTGCATGAACACCCACGCCAACCGTGGTTGCATGGAGTTCGTTGGACATCGCACCGCGCGAGAATGCGGGCGAGATCTCGCTAAAAGTACTACACCGCGCACGTCGCAAGCAAATTGCTATCCCCACACGGTGATGATCGCGTCGCCGCGGTCGCGGGCGTCGTTGTAAATATCGGTGAGGTCGTAGATTGCGAGAGAATCTTCGATTTCATCGTGGTTGATGTTGTTAAGAATGGCGGCCAGGCGGGCAGCATCTTCGGGCGAGTTGGCAAAGATCTCGTCATAACCCGGGTCTTCCAGGGTGAGGGTGCCGTAGATGATGGCATGTGCGGTATCCGCATCCAGAATTTTCGCGAGTAGTTCCTCGGTGACAAAGTGCATTTTGTCAATGTCTTCAACCGGCAAGTTCTCTTCCTCGAGCGCTTCTGTGGTGATCTCAAACCGCGATTCCCCGTCTGTGGCGAGGAAGTCAGGGTAATCGGCAGCGGGCATCGAGATATAGAACGGGATATCCATAACGTTATTTGTAGTCGGTAACGCCCAGTGCGCGGAGGAACTCTCGGTGGTGGGCACCGCGGGGGTCTCCTAGCGCAGGGTCAACTCGCGGAAGCAGCTTTTCGACGATGCGTTGCTTCTCCTCGTCTGTAGCTTTCGCCTTCACTGCCTCAGCAAGGTCAGCGTCAAGGGAAAAAGTTCCAGCAATGTCTGGCCGAATCTTGACCACGACCTGGTGTTCAACAGACTTCGCTGCGGCGGCGAGCTCCAAACTTGTGTCGTCCACGCTGCGGTGTTGAGTGCCGGATTGCTCCTCGAATCTCGTATCGCCCAGGGCGCGAAGAAACTCGCGGTGGTGGCGCCCGCGGTGGTCATCTAACGCCGGATCAGCCAGGGGAACCAGCATCTCAACAATGCGTTGCTTTTCCTCGTCCGTTGCCTGCGTTTTCACTGCTTCAGCAAGATCGGCGCCGACCGCAAAGGTTCCAGCAATATCTGGCCGGATCTTTGCGACGATCTCGTATTCCACAGATTTCGCAGCTGCATTGTCTTTTTCTCTCACGTCACGGCCTCCTCTATGTACCCATTCGGTCGAGCGCTCTATCCACAGGTTTGTTCGCGCCCCGGAAGCGAGATTCCTTCAACCACTGAAGCTCCGGTGCTTGACGGTAAAATTTCTTTCTCACACCCTGCCGGATGTTTGCGAACTGGAAGCGTTCCAGGTTGGGGGATTCCATGCGAAGAAATCGGACGACCTGGTCAATGTTCTTAGGCGACATCGCGTCATCTACTAGGTTGTAATCGAAGTTGATAGTCATGTACGCCTCTGGGAAATCCTTGAGCAGCTCGATCTCGTCGACCGGGTATGAGAGATCCAGATCATCGGCCAGTTGACGCCTAGCGAGATAGGAGAAGACCCGCCGCGCCCGAGGATCGGCAAAGCTGCGCTCGGCAAACGGCCGCAAGGTTTCGACGAACCAAGCAAGCTGCGCTTCGGTGGGATCGGTCAAGAACGAGTCGAGATACGATATCGCCGTAGAGCGATACCCGATCATTGAAAACGTAGGTCGTACTCCACAGCTCACCTCGTACAGGATTGAATTCGCTGCCGCGTCCTGCTCCCCTGTGGCGTCCAACCCGCGCTCCGATAACAACAGCGCTTTATCGAAGTCTGTCATGTCACATTCCCATTCGGTCGAGTGCGCTATCTATGGCCCTGTTTAAACCACGGAAGCGAGATTCTTTTAACCATTGCAGCTCCGGTGCCTGGCGGAAGAATTTCTTCTTCACACCCTGCCGGATAATTCCCAATTGGAAGTTTTCAATGCTGGGGGATTCGATGCGGAAGAACCGATCGACCTGGTCAATGTTCTTAGGCGACATCGCATTCAGTACGAGAAAAGCATCGTGGCTGAGATTCCGAAAGGCAGCAGGATAGTCTTTGAGCAGTTCGATCTCGTCCACTGGATAGGAAATATCCAGATCGTCAACGAGGCGACTTTCCGCGAGGTGCCCGAAGATAAGCCGCGCCCGGGGATCAGCGAAGCTGCGCTCAGCGAATGGCCGCAAGGTTTCGACGAACCGGGCATCTTCTTCCGGGATGACACCAATAAACGTTTCGAAATAGGCAACGGAGGAGGTCTCAAATCCGTGTGCCGCAAACCACGGACGTACCGCACATCCCACTTCAAACAGGATCGAGTCTACTGCTGCGTTGTATTCCCTCATTCTCTCCATCGAACGCATCGCCAACAGCGCAGCCCCATCTACGTTTGTCACCACTATCTCCCTCCGAAGTCGGTCACGCCAAGTTTGCGGAGGAATTCACGGTGGTGGTCGATCCGCACATCCTCAGCGGAGCGGTTAACACGGGGCAAAAGCTTGTCGACGATCTGCTGCTTCTCATCCTCTGTCGCTTGCGCATTGACAGCCGCGGCCAGATCAGTGTGCACCGAGAAATCACCGGCTATGTCCGGGCGGATGCACGCGACGATTTCGTGCTCAATGGATTTTGCTGCCGCGTCAAATTTGAGGCGAATTGTCCGAGGGTTTGCCACTTTGTTGTCCTTGAGTGTTGTCGCTGCCTATGTGCCCATTCGGTCGAGGGCTTTGTCCATTCGGGGATGCTCCCCTCTAAAGTGAGAATTTTTGATCCACTGAAGCTCGGGTGCCTGACGGAAGAATTTCTTGCCGACCATGTCTACAAGAATCAACAACTGAGCGTCGCGCACATGCTCACCGTCGAGGCGCAAGACACGATCGATGTGTTGAATATTGTCAGGTGACGCAACTTTTGACATTAGGTCTGCATCGTCATTGAGCGCCCTCCGTGCCCCGGGAACGTTCTGCAGCAATTCCATGTCGTCTGCAATATGGGACGCGACATCAAGGTCTGTGATCCCGATCGCGATGAGATACCACGTGATGTAGCGTGCGCGCGGGTCGGCAAAGGATCGCTCCGCGTACGGTCGGAGAAGTGCGTCCACTGCGGCGACCTCCTCCTCTGATGCTTCAGCTTTGAAAATGGCCGTGTAGGAGACGTTGAAAGCTAACTCACCGACAAGATCGGGACGAACTTTCCGGATAGCCTCGTACAGAAGCGAACTCGCTGCCGCGCCGTTTTCTCCAGTGGAATCGATCTGGCGCCGCTCGAGCGGGTCAATGTTTCGAGCAGTCATAGGGTGGTGATGATTGCATCTCCTCGGCTGTGGGCATCGGTGTAGATGTCCGTGAGCTCGAAGATCGACAGCGAATCTTCAATCTGGTCATGGTCGATGTTGTTAAGGATTTCCGCCAGGCGTGCGACGTCTTCGGGTGAGTTGTGATACATCTCGTCGTCAAGCATGTGTGTTCCGTAGACGATGGCGTGCGCAGTATCGGCGTCGAGGATTTCGACGAGGAGTTCGTGGGTGCCGATATACCTTTTGTCGATGTCGTCCGATGGGTAATCCCGCTCGTCCAACGTATCTATCCGCGTTTCCTCATCGCTGGCGATGAACTGGGGGTAGTCGGCAGCAGGCATAGAGATGTAAACCGGGATGAACATGAAGCCAAAAGTACCTTTCTTCAGATCGGCGTAATTCAAGGCGTGCTTGTAGGGTCGAGTGGCACTGGTGCCCCGCCGAGGCTCTCCACGATTGCTTCCCCCTAATTGATCGATTCGCAGTCAGCGACGCGGACGCGTAAGAAACGGCCCACAGCACCCCTTCACCGATGGTAATGCGGGCAATGGGCCCGGGAGGCGTTTTCCGCCCGCGATGTTTTGGGGTGTGGTTACACGAAGTCGGTGACGCCAAGTACGCGGAGGAACTCTCGGTGGTGGTCTCCCCGACGGTCGTCCAACGCCGGATTGGCGCGAGGAAGCAATGCGTCGATAATGCGATTCTTTTCATCGTCTGTCGCATGGGCGTTGACCGCGTTGGCGAGGTCGGCTCCGATAGAGAAGGTGCCAGCAATATCTGGACGGATGCATGCAACGATCTCATGCTCGATAGATTTGGCTGCGGCGGCGAATTGCAATTTCACTCTAGTTGAAGACTTCACTGCGCGAGTGTCCATTTGCTGTCATGAGCCCATTCGGTCCAGGATCTTATCTGTTCTTTTGTCAAGTCCGCGGAATCGAGATTCCTTTAGCCACCGCAGCTCAGGTGCTTGGCGGAAGAACTTTTTGCGCGTGCCTTCCTCTATTGTCGGTACTTGGAAGTCGACCAGGCGCGGAGATTCAATCCGCAGAAATCGTTCCACCTGTTCTAGATTTTTCGAAGACATACCGTGAATAACAAGCGTGGTGTCGTAGGAGATCACTCCGCGAGCCAGCGGTATGTCCTTCAGAAGCTCGATCTCGTCGACGGGGAAGGAGAGGTCAAGGTCATCAACTAGGCCGCTTTCACTTAGATACATGAAAATGCGGCGTGCCCGGGGATCGGCAAAACTGCGTTCGGCGTATGGGCGCAAAATCTCGATGAGTTGGGCTCGTTCTTCTTTCGTGGCCCCGATTTTGAACCCGCTTAAGTAATTCAAAGTGGAGCGTCCCACCGGGGTATACCAGACAGCTTGCTTCATACACCAGGGCCTTGGCCGCTGCTATCTGCTCGCCCGTGCCGTCCAATTGTCGCTCGGCGAGAAGGATGGATTCGTAATCATCCGGCATGATAGAAGTCCTCACATTCTTGGAAATCCCGGAGCTCAGGTGTTTTTAGTCGAGGTAGATGCCGGCTGCTTCGATGTCGTCGACGAGGGCCTGCATATCCTCGGCTGTGGTGGGCAGGCTGTTGAGTTTTTCGCGGACGGTGCGGACGTGGTCGGGTTGGCCGGTGATGCCGATGCCGTCGCCTTCGGGGTCAAGTTCGAGCTCCGGGTCGACCTGGTTGGTGGTCTGCCAGTACTTCAGAACGCCTTCGAGGAAGTAGCCGTGGGGTAGTACTGCGTCGCCGCGACTGCTTTATCGATGTCGCTGTCGACGAGGACTTGGGCGTACATGGTGTGCTTTCCGGCATCGTCGCCGGCAGATTCATCAAGGGAGACGACGGTTGTTTTCATACCGGAGTCGGTGGTGTGCTCATCGCGGTCGGAGTCGATGTCGGTGTCTGGAGGGCTGAGTTTGGTCGGGATGTCGAGCCCGAGGTGGAAACAGCGGTACTGCTCCAACCACAAGTCAAGGTAGCCTAGCGGGAAATATGCCCAGGGAACGAGTTGGTAGTTGCGTTCTTCGGGTTCTGCTTCGCGGACGGCGCTACCACCCACCCACATCTCAATAGGCCAGTCGGTGGTGTCCACTTCTGCGACATCGAGCGGGTAGTCCAGTTCTCGGGCTACGAACCCGGGCACGCCGGGGCGGTAGTCGCCTGAAACGATGGCGGTTTCCTCACGTGTGAAACCGGGCCAGTCGTCGGAGAGCTTTCCGTCGCGGATAAACGGCCCGCCTTTTTGGAATGCGATGCTCAACAGTGGGAACGGGGGCACGATCCACCGGCTGGTTTCAGTGTGAGTTGCGGGGTCAAGACCGAGTACTCGGAAGTTGTCGTCCGTGGCTGGCACTGCGACAAGAGGTGGGCCAATTTGTTGAAACTTTGTGTAGTAGATGTGGGCTTCGATGTCACCGTTGTGGGTGGGCATACGCAGCCTCGTGTTATCAGTTGGCCGGATCGCCTTCATCGACGGATCGAACTGCATGAAATACGGCATGGATTAGTCTTTCCCCCTCGTTTACTTGTGACGAGCCTTGTCCGGGCGAGGCGTGTCGATGAGATCGAAATAGCTCAGCGAGTCTGCGAGTGGCGAGATTCTCGCGAGCGGTGTGGCAACGATGGTGCCGCGAATCCTGGACCAAAATGCCGCATTTTCCCAGACGGCAGCAAAGTGCCGCTACCCGTAAGATCTGCCTTATGAGCGACGCGAACCTCCCCCGTAAACGCGCAGGCAACGCCGATCGCCAACACGTTGCCGCAATCCTCCATGACGCATTTTCGGATGGTCAACTTTCCCTCAACGAGTTTGACGAGCGCACGCGCGAAGCGTGGGCGGCGGTGTACTCCGATGAGCTTGCTACGTTGACCGCAGACCTCTCCCCTGTGGCCCCCGTGTCCCCTGTGTCCCCCGTCGCGCACTCAGCGTCCGTCGCGGTAACGCGGCCGCGATCAGATGCCCTGTCTTACGTCACCGGGGAATCAGGTGGTTCGGGTACGTCGATTTCAATGATGGGCGGGATCGACCGGCGTGGAGACTGGCATGTTGCGCCGACGCACACCTCGCTGACGCTCATGGGCGCCAATCTCCTCGACTTGCGTCACGCGCGGCTTTCCTCAGCGGAAACCGTGATCAACGCCTTCGCGTGCATGGGTGGCATCGAGATCATCGTCCCTGAGGATGTCCGGGTCGTCGACGGCGGCATTGGCATTATGGGTGGGTTTGGAATCAGAAATGATCGCTCTTGCACTGTGAGGATGGATCAGCTTCCAGCCGACGCACCGGTGATCCGCGTGCGCGGCATGGCGTTAATGGGCGGGGTAGAAATTCGGCGCGCTGCGCGCAACGCGGAGCTATAAGCACGCGCGCGCCGTTCTCACCTCATTTACACTGGTCACATGAGCACTCGCGTTTATGCGGCATCGCGCACGCTGCGAGACATAGCTACCGAATCAGCGATTATCCCCTTCCGGGCAGCGGGTCTTCTCATCAGGCATCTACCGCAGCTTGTCACTCTGGTTTGCCTGGGGCTCGCCGGGCGCCAAGCAGTGATTTGGCTGGCCACGTGGGTGTCCGATTACAGCAGTTTCGCAGCGAGCTTGATCATGCCTCTCGCACCCCTGAGCGTCATGCTGTCGCTGGTCTTTTGTCTCTGGGTACTGCGCCCGTCGCTGCCTTTCCTTTCCGCAATTTTCCCCGAGCTCAGTGAGACGTCGGCACGCACGCGTTTGCTTTCAGCAGGGGGCATGTTGATTTCATTCCTCACCGTCTACGCCACGCACGGCATGCTCAATGAAGACCTCGATGCTTTTCGACGAGCAGCGACCTTCGACGAGTACCAAAACCATTACTTCGACGCGGATTTCTACCGCGCGTTTGTGCACAGCACTGGCGCACTCATAGCACTCATCGTTGGCACGATTGTGCTGCGGAAAATCATCGGTTACTTCACCCTCACGGAACGTGGCCTCGGCTTTACCTACCTTTCGGCCTACCTGGAAGTGCTGTGGATGACCACTGTCTCGGTGTTTCTCACCAACCGCTTGGCTGCTGTGCAGGATTGGGCACTCACTAGGCAAAGTCTGGCGCCGATCTACCGGAAGTTTCTTGAGATCAAAACGAGCATCGGGGATTCGTTCGGCCCCTTGGGGGACGCGTGGGCATGGTTGGCGGCAAAGCTGCCCGCGCTCAACCAACTCGTCACCGTCCCAATCGCATGGCTGACACTGGGCGCAGTGGTCTTCGGCACTTCCCTAGTGGCAAAAGAGGTGAAGGACAAAGCAGCAGAAGCTACAGAAGCTGCGGACGAGCCATCTGACTCACGGGTGCGCACACGTCTCAAGAGTGCCGCGGAACACGAGGCCAAGTACGCTGTCGACGAGGCGGTAAAGCCGGTCGCCGGCCCCCTCAAGACCACGTGGAAAGGGCTGAAGACCCTCTCACGGGCAGGGCTAATCCCGATGACCATCTTCTGCCTGGTGTTCATGCTGTCAACAGTTGTGGAGCTCGGTGTTGTCGAACTTGGTCGGGCCATGCTTGGTCCGCAGGATCCGCAGCTTGGGTACCCGCTAGGCGCCTACATCCTCATCGTTGCTCGCGCAGCCTATCTGCTGGTAGTGGTTTGTTTGATCGCCTCAGCGCTCGACTTCTTCTTGCGCCACTCCTACTCCCCTGCTGCACCGTCCGAGGATTCATCGATGAACTCTGCCGGCTCGGGAAGCACGATCGTCACGTAATGCGGTTTGAGCCATAAAAAGTGCAACTCTGTCGGTCGCACTCCATTGGGCATTGCAATCGGGGCGAGCTTCCTCCACTGCTCCGGCCTCGGTTCTTCCGTGGTCACCTCGCCGGTGTCCCAGTCTTGCTTCGGCCCGCCTGCTCTGGGTGGTGTGCAGCTTTCTCGGGCTTGCAGGTTTTCATCCACGTCGCTTGAGAAGACGAAATCGCTTCGGGGATAATCTTTGCCGTCGGAACCCGTGAACCACATCCCGCACCGCGAAAGTAGTGAATCGGAGGGCGCGTTCCACTCCATGAGGACCAACCAGGTGGTGAACCCGTCGGGTGGATAGATGCCGATCTGCTCGTTGTGCACTATCTCTTGGAAGCCGAGGATCTTGATTTCAGCCTCGTGCGCAAGGTCAGTTGTGGCCTGGGTATCCTGAAGGCCCCACTCCCCAACCGGCAAGCTGAAGTGCCCGCCCTCTGCCGCAACCACATGTTCTTTGGTAAGTGCCCAAGGCCGGTACAGGCTGAAATAAGGTTGCGACGACGCCGCCAGCATCAGGCCCGCAGCAAGAGGCGCTGTCGCCCACCAAATTTTTCTCACAGCTCGAACCTTTCCCTCACGATATCGTGGGTTGCTACCGGGTTCTGGAGCGGAACGACGATTCGCGTTGCCATCGAAGTGTCCTCCGGGCTGAAGTACACCTCGGCGCCGGGAAGCTTTTCCAGCGGCATCTCAAATGCCAGCGTGCATTCAACTTTCAGGCCCGGGTACGCCGAAGGGCAGGCCGTGACAGGCAGCTCGTCGTAAATGGTTCCGTCTGTAGTAACTAGTCGAGCATCCGGTGAGCCCAACGAATCGGGGATGAAGTGGTAGTCGATGACCACCCACGAAGCGTAGGTACTCACCCCGCCTAGAGTCTCGCCGGTGGTGACGCGGACATTGCTGATTTCGCCGAGCAGCGGTGCGCTTTCGTCGTAATTGAACGTCTCGTACGCCAGGTCCTCGGGTGTAGGCAGCTGATCCCGAAGGATCACGCCGAAACTCAGCAACGCAAGCGAGACGACGATCGGCCAGATCCTGCGAGTTACCGTGGTATTAGGATTCGGACTCACTTCAACTTCACCTCCGCGGTGGTCTCCCCGTCGAGCCACCGCTTCGTGCCGTCGAGAATGGAAGTCCGATATTCGCGCGACCGGATATAGAGGATGTCAGCCTCTAACGCCTGGCCGTTGGCTGTGCCATCGTACGGGTCGCTGAAAATCATTGCCAGATCCATGGGCACTGCAGGGTTGAGCGAAAATTGATCACCGAACATGTCTTCCGGCACTTCCCCGATCTCCTTCAGGCGATGGAAAGCCTCATCGAAATCCGGCTGCTGATCCTCGGGAAGGCCAGAATTCTTCAGTGCAAACCCGAGCATGAAGTCGGTTGGGGAAAGTGGACGTGACGCGGTGTTTGTCACCTGCATTTCTACGACCCGGGCACCATCCTTTTCGTAGGCCCGGCGGATTGTGATTTCAAACGGCTCGACTTCGAGCTCCACGGGCGGTTCGAGTGGGTTTTCACCAAGGGGCGCCGAGACGGTGACAAATCCCTCCGGTTCCGCGGCTTCGAACCCGCCCGCGAGGCCGGTGATACCCACCAGGGCGAGCAACGCGACGATTGTTGCGTTCGTGCGGGTGGCTAAATCGCCGGCGACTGACACCACGAAATCGCTCACTGGCCGCCGGTTCTGCGCAGCATGCTTGGAGGGTTTTGTGCCGACAATTCATATTCAAGCAGATTTATACGTGCCCGAATAGGCAAAATCGTATGCAAAAAGCCCGGCCCCACAATGAATTGGGGCCGGGCTGCAACGCGACGCGCCTACTGTGCGCTACATCTGCTCAAAGCCGTACTCGTCGAGGCGGACGGAGGCGCCGGTGAACTCGCCGTAACCCTCGTCGCCGTAGATCGAATCGCCGAAGCTCGGGATCGAGTATGCCGCGGAGCGAGCCGCCTCGGTCGGCTTGACCTGGATGTTGCGGTAGCGGGAGATGCCCGTACCAGCCGGGATCAGCTTACCGATGATCACGTTCTCCTTCAGGCCGATGAGCTTGTCGGAGCGCTTGTTGATCGCGGCATCGGTAAGCACGCGGGTGGTCTCCTGGAAGGAGGCCGCGGACAGCCAGGACTCGGTGGCAAGCGAGGCCTTGGTGATACCCATGATCTCGGAGCGCATCTCGGCAGGCTCGCCGCCGTCGGCCACCGCTGCGGCATTGACCTGGCGTGCCTCGGCGAGGTCGACCAGGGTACCCGGCAGGAACTCGGTAGAACCGGAGTCGATGACGGTACCGCGACGCAGCATCTGGCGGATGATGATCTCGATGTGCTTGTCGTGGATGGACACACCCTGGGTGCGGTACACAGCCTGCACCTCGTTGATCAGGTGCTTCTCCACACCTCGGCGGCCGAGAACCTCGAGCACGTCGTGCGGGTCAGCGGCACCGCGCATGAGGCGCTCACCCACCTCAACACGGTCGCCTTCACGAAGCGAGCGCTCGATCATGGCATCCGGGTTGGACTCCATCGGGCGTCGCACCTGTGCCAGGCCCTGGCGCTTCGACAGTTTCTCGTAGACCACGTCGTCCGAGTCGTCGTCCGGGTGGATGGTCAGCGTCCAGAAGTTGCCTTCGTCCTCGAGCGAGATGGTGCCAGCCACCGACGCGATCGGGGCGCGGTTCTTCGGCACGCGGGCCTCGAACAGCTCCTGAACACGCGGCAGACCACCGGTAATGTCGCCGCCGACACCACCCTGGTGGAAGGTACGCATGGTCAGCTGCGTACCCGGCTCACCAATCGACTGGGCGGCGACGATGCCCACGGCCTCGCCGATGTCCACCAGCTGGCCGGAAGCCATGGACTTGCCGTAGCACTTCGCGCAAACACCGGTCGGGGTCTGGCAGGTCAACACCGAGCGGACCTTGACCTCAGTGACACCGGCTGCAACGAGGGCGTCGATACGCTCCTCGGAGAGCTCCGTGTCAGCCGCCAGCACCACGTTGCCCTCGGCGTCCTTCGCGTCAGCTGCGAGCACGCGGCCGGAGACGGAAGTCTCGACGAGGTCGTGGCGCACGAAGCGGCCGTCGGCACCTGCAGCCGTTGCCACCGGAACCTTGACACCCTGGTGGGTGCCACAGTCCTCTTCGCGGACGATGACGTCCTGCGCCACGTCCACCAGACGACGGGTGAGGTATCCAGAGTCTGCGGTACGCAGCGCGGTATCGGCCAGGCCCTTACGGGAACCGTGGGAGTTGTTGAAGTACTCCATCACGGTCAAGCCCTCGCGGAAGGAGGTCTTGATCGGGCGGGTGATGTACTCACCACGCGAGTTCACGACCATGCCCTTCATGCCCGCCAGGGTCCAGATCTGGCGCATGTTACCGGCCGCACCGGACTTCACGATCATTGGAATCGGGTTGTCGTCCGGGTAGAGATCCTCCACGGCCTGACCCACCTTGTTGGTGGCGTCCTGCCACAGCTCGACCAGACGGTCGTAGCGGTTCTCCTCGGTCAGCGCACCCTTTTCCCAGAACTTGCGCTCGATCTCTTCAGCCTCGCGCTCGTACTCCTCGAGCACCTCTTCCTTGTTCGGAAGCACGAGCACGTCGGACATGGAGATGGTGATGCCGGAACGGGTCGCCCAGTAGAAACCGGCGTCCTTCATCTTGTCCAGCACCTGAGCCACGGTGATCATCGGGTACTTCTCCACCATGGACTGGATGATGTCGCCGAGCAGCACCTTGCCGGAGCCGCCGCCCTTACGCACCATCGCGCCTTCCTGGTACGGGAAGTTGAACGGCAGCAGCTCGTTGAACATGATGCGACCCAGGGTGGTCTCCATCATCCACGGCTGACCCTTCTCCCAACCGTCGGCGAACTGCTCAGCCTCGATCTCCGGCGTCGGACGCAGGTGGTCGATGCGCACCTTGATCGGTGCCTGCAGGCCAAGCACACCGCGGTCGTAAGCCATGATGGCCTCACGGTACGACGAGTACACGCCACGTGCCGGGCCGTTCTCGTCAGCCGGAGCGTAGCCGCCTTCACCACCGATCTCGCCCTCAGACTTCAGCATGGTCAGGAAGTACAGGCCAGTCACCATATCCAGGCGCGGCATTGCCAGCGGCTTGCCGGACGCCGGGGACAGGATGTTGTTGGAAGACAGCATGAGGATGCGGGCCTCAGCCTGCGCCTCGGCGGACAGCGGCAAGTGGACTGCCATCTGGTCACCGTCGAAGTCGGCGTTGAACGCCTCACAAGCCAGCGGGTGCAGCTGGATAGCCTTACCCTCGACCAGCTTCGGCTCGAAGGCCTGAATGCCCAGGCGGTGCAGCGTCGGTGCACGGTTAAGCAGCACCGGGTGCTCTGCAATCGCCTCTTCAAGCACGTCCCACACCTCAGGGTGCTGACGCTCCACCTTGCGCTTCGCGCTCTTGATGTTCTGCGCGTAGTCGTGATCCACCAGGCGCTTCATCACGAACGGCTTGAACAGCTCGAGAGCCATCAGCTTCGGCAGACCGCACTCGTGCAGCTTGAGCTGCGGACCAACGATAATCACGGAACGACCGGAGTAGTCCACGCGCTTACCCAGCAGGTTCTGGCGGAAGCGGCCCTGCTTACCCTTGAGCAGGTCGGACAGGGACTTCAGCGGACGGTTGCCCGGGCCGGTGACAGGGCGGCCGCGGCGGCCGTTGTCAAACAGCGCGTCGACGGATTCCTGCAGCATGCGCTTCTCGTTGTTCACGATGATCTCGGGCGCGCCGAGGTCGATCATGCGCTTGAGGCGGTTGTTGCGGTTGATCACGCGGCGGTACAGGTCGTTCAGGTCCGAGGTGGCGAAGCGGCCACCGTCGAGCTGCACCATCGGGCGCAGCTCCGGCGGGATCACCGGGATCGCGTCCAGGATCATGCCGGCCGGGTCGTTGCCGGAGCGCTGGAACGCAGCGACAACCTTCAGGCGCTTCAGAGCGCGGACCTTCTTCTGGCCCTTGCCCTCGGCGATGATGCCGCGCAGCTCCTCAGCCTCAGCATCGAGGTCGAAGTTGCGGATCAGGGTCTGGATCGCCTCAGCGCCCATGCCGCCGGTGAAGTAGTCCTCGTAGCGGTCGACCAGTTCCTCGTAGAGGTTCTCGTCGATGATCATCTGCTTCGGGGCGAGCTTGGTAAAGGTGGTCCAGATCTCGTCGAGGCGCTCCACCTCGCGCTCGCCAGCCTCGCGGATGTGCTGCATCTCCTTGTCGGCAGCGTTCTGCACCTTCTTGCGGGCAGCAGCGGTCGCGCCGGCGGACTCCAGCTCAGCGAGGTCTTCCTCGAGCTTCTGCGCACGGTCGGCGATCTCGGCGTTGGCGTCCGCCTCGACTTCCTTCTTCTCCACGATCATTTCGGCCTCGAGGGTCGACAGATCGTTGTGGCGCGCTTCGTCATCCACGGAGGTGATGATGTTCGCGGCGAAGTAGATGATGCGCTCGAGATCCTTCGGCGCCAGGTCAAGCAGGTAGCCCAGGCGGCTCGGCACACCCTTGAAGTACCAGATGTGGGTCACCGGAGCGGCAAGCTCGATGTGGCCCATGCGCTCACGACGCACCTTGGACTTGGTCACCTCAACGCCACAGCGCTCGCAGATGATGCCCTTGTAGCGCACGCGCTTGTACTTGCCGCAGGCGCACTCCCAGTCGCGGGTCGGGCCGAAGATGCGCTCGCAGAACAGGCCGTCCTTCTCGGGCTTCAGGGTGCGGTAGTTAATGGTCTCCGGCTTTTTCACTTCGCCGTGGGACCAACGACGAATGTCGTCGGCGGTGGCCAGGCCAATGCGAAGCTCGTCGAAGAGGTTTACGTCAAACACGTAAAAGTTCCTTTTCAGTAGTTTTTGTTCAAGTTCGTTGTAAAGGAACCGTCGATAAGCTCTTTGTGCTTGTCGACGACCCCTTGCCTAGCGCTTATGCAGTGTCTGCCGCCGAGCCCTCATCGCGCGAGAGGTTGATGCCCAGGGAAGAACCTGCCTGATCAAATTCGTCGTCGTCGCCGTCGAGCTCCATCGGTGTGCCGTCGGTGGAGAGGACCTCCACGTTCAGGCAGAGCGACTGCAGCTCCTTGAGCAACACCTTGAAGGACTCCGGAATGCCCGGATCCGGGATGTTGTCGCCCTTGACGATGGCCTCGTAGACCTTCACGCGGCCCACCACGTCATCCGACTTGATGGTCAGCAGCTCCTGCAGGGTGTAGGCGGCGCCGTATGCCTGCATCGCCCACACCTCCATCTCACCGAAGCGCTGGCCACCAAACTGGGCCTTACCACCCAGCGGCTGCTGGGTAATCATGGAGTACGGGCCGGTGGAACGTGCGTGGATCTTCTCATCCACCAAGTGGTGCAGCTTGAGCATGTACATGTAGCCGATGGAGATCGGGTACTTGTACGGCTCGCCAGAGCGGCCGTCGAAGAGCACGGTCTTGCCGTTCTCATCCACCATGACGTCGCCGTCGCGGTTCGGCTTCGTGTTCGCCAGCAGGCCGGCGATCTCGTCGTTGGTCGCGCCGTCGAACACCGGGGTTGCGGTCAGCGACTCAGCCGGCACGTCGTAGAGGTGCTCCGGCAAGGTCTCCAAAAGCTTCGCGTTCTTCGGGTCGTCCGGGTTCACGGTCCAGCCGGCCTTGGCCAGCCAGCCGAGGTGAACCTCGAGGACCTGGCCGATGTTCATACGACGCGGCACACCGTGGGTGTTCAAGATGATGTCCACCGGGGTGCCGTCCGCCATGAACGGCATGTCCTCCTGCGGCAGGATCTTGCCGACGACACCCTTGTTGCCGTGGCGGCCGGCCATCTTGTCGCCGTCCTGGATCTTGCGCTTCTGGGCGACGTAGACACGGATCATCTCGTTGACGCCCGGGCTCAGATCGTCGTCGTCTTCGCGGCTGAAGCGACGCACTGCAATGACCTTGCCGGTCTCACCGTGCGGCACCTTCAGAGATGTGTCGCGGACCTCGCGGGCCTTCTCGCCGAAGATGGCGCGCAGCAGGCGCTCCTCCGGGGTCAGCTCGGTCTCACCCTTCGGGGTGACCTTGCCCACCAGGATGTCACCGTCGCGCACGTCCGCACCGATGCGGATGATGCCGCGCTCGTCGAGGTCCTTGAGCACGTCCTCGGACACGTTCGGGATCTCACGGGTGATCTCCTCGGCACCGAGCTTGGTGTCGCGGGCATCGATCTCGTGCTCCTCGATGTGCACGGAGGTGAGGATGTCCTCCTCCACCACGCGCTGGTTGAGGATGATCGCGTCCTCGTAGTTGTGGCCTTCCCACGGCATAAATGCAACGAGCAGGTTGCGGCCGAGAGCCATCTCGCCGTTCTTGGTGCCCGGGCCGTCCGCGATGACCTGGCCGGCCTCGACGCGGTCGCCCTGGTTCACAATCGGGGTCTGGTTGTAGCAGGTGCCCTGGTTGGTGCGCTCAAAGGTGCGCAGCATGTACGTCTCGCGCGTGCCCTCGTCGCCCATCACGGTGATGTAGTCACCGGTGACGGTCTCAACCACGCCGGAGAGCGCGGAGATGACGGTGTCGCCTGCGTCGTAGGCAGCGCGCTGCTCCATACCGGTAGCAACGTAAGCCGCCTCAGAACGCAGCAGCGGCACAGCCTGCTTCTGCATGTTCGCACCCATCAGCGCACGGTTAGCGTCATCGTGCTCGAGGAACGGAATCATTGCCGTTGCCACGGACACCATCTGGCGCGGGGAAATGTCGAGGTAGTTGACACCCTGCGGACCGACAACGCCGATGTCGCCGTCCTTCAGGCGCACCTCAATGCGGTCGCCCTCCAGGTTGCCGTCCTTGTCCATCGGGGTCGCCGCCTGCGCGATGGCGTAGCGGTCTTCCTCGTCGGCGGTGAGGTAGTCAATCTGGTCGGTGAGCTTACCGTTTTCTACCTTCTGGTACGGCGTCTCAATGAAACCGAACGGGTTCACACGCGCGTAGGACGCGAGCGCGCCGATCAGGCCAATGTTCGGGCCTTCCGGAGTCTCAATCGGGCACATGCGGCCGTAGTGGGACGGGTGCACGTCGCGCACCTCGATGCCGGCGCGCTCACGGCTCAGACCACCCGGGCCGAGCGCAGAGAGACGACGTTTGTGGGTCAGGCCAGACAGGGAGTTGTTCTGGTCCATGAACTGCGACAGCTGCGAGGTACCGAAGAACTCGCGGATCGCCGCAGACACCGGACGCACGTTAATCAGGGACGTCGGGGTGATGGACTCCGCATCCTGCGTGGTCATGCGCTCACGCACGACGCGCTCCATGCGGGACAGGCCCACGCGGACCTGGTTCTGGATCAGCTCGCCGACAGTGCGCAGTCGACGGTTACCGAAGTGGTCGATGTCGTCGGTGTTGATCGGTATCATCTCGCCGTTCGGCGCCTTCATCTCGGCCTCGCCGGCGTGCAGGCGCACCAGGTACTCTAGCGTGGTGGCGATGTCTTCCTCGGTGAGGATCATCAGACCCTCGTGGTCGCCGCCCAGGCCGAGCTTGCGGTTGACCTTGTAGCGGCCAACGCGTGCCAGGTCGTAACGCTTCGGCTTGAAGAAGGCGTTCTCCAGCAGGGACTGCGCAAGGTCGCGCGTCGGCTGCTCGCCCGGACGCTGCTTGCGGTAGATCTCCAGCAGCGCCTCATCGGTGTTGGCCACACCGTCAGACTCGAGGGTGGTCATCATGATCTCGGAGAAGCCGAAGCGCTCCGTGATCTGCTCAGCGGTCCAGCCCAGG
The DNA here is from genome assembly GCF_002287505.1 of Corynebacterium glaucum. GTDB lineage: Bacteria > Actinomycetota > Actinomycetes > Mycobacteriales > Mycobacteriaceae > Corynebacterium > Corynebacterium glaucum. The sequence continues at coordinate 337,727 of NZ_CP019688.1, read as the reverse complement.
GCCTTCAGCAGCACGGTCACCGGCTGACGACGCTTGCGGTCAATACGCACACCAACGGTGTCGCGCTTGTCCACGTCAAACTCCAGCCATGCACCGCGCGACGGAATGACCTTGACCGAGTGCAATGGGCGCTCGGTGGACTTGTCGATGGTCTCGTCGAAGTAGACGCCCGGGGAACGCACCAGCTGCGAGACGACGACACGCTCGGTGCCGTTGACGATGAAGGTGCCCTTGTCCGTCATCAGCGGGAAGTCACCGATAAAGACAGTCTGGGACTTGATCTCCTGAGTGTCGTTGTTAATGAACTCCGCGGTGACGTACAGCGGTGCGGAGTAGTTGATGTCCTTGTCCTTCGCCTCCTCAATGGAGTACTTCACGTCTTCAAAACGCGGCTCGGACAGGGTCAGGCTCATGTTGCCCGAATAGTCCTGGATCGGGGAGATCTCCTCGAGGATGTCCTCAAGACCCGACGTCACGCGGGCGGCGTCCCCGCGCAGTTCCTGCTCGCGCTCGCGCCACTCCGGCGTGCCGACGAGCCACGCGAAGGATTCAAGCTGCACATCGAGAAGCCCCGGAACGGTGACGGGCTCAGCAATTTTGGCGAACGAGTAGCGCTCTGGCGCGCCGGGGATTTCAGCCACTGACCGACTTTGGTTCATGGTCTGGTTTGAGACTGCCAAGTTGGGTCCTTCCAGCACCTAAGGCGGGACACCCTACGCAATCCGTTCTGGCATACAGACTGGCGGTGTTTCCGCTGGTTAGATTAGCAATTGATCTGCTTTCGAAGACCCGCCCCCAGAGACAACAAAGTCACCTTGTCAAACCGGCATCTTCGACGCCGCTTGTACAAGGTTTCACGCGCACACTGGAGACGGCTTCCAGCACAAAGGTCGACTCTATACCACAACCGAAAGTTTGTAAAGGGCACGACGACCGTCCCCCGTGTCGTGTCCTCCCCCGCATCGTGAGCCACCTTCATGCCGTCCGAGGGGTCCTCACGATGCAGGAGGGAGCCTACCAGCACACCGCCCGCAAATTGCAACAACGACACCGAAAATGTTTGCGGGAAGATCCCTCAATTAGGCTGTCTAGCTGCGTCGTCGCGCTCCGGCGACGGTACCGATAAGGCCAGCGATTGCGAGCAACACACCGAGACCAATAGCTATCCAGGTGATGGTTTTCGACCGCGCCGCCGAAGTGACGTTGCCAAGACCTTGCACCAGAGCTTCGACCTGGGCGGGATCCATGGTGCCGTCGTAAAGCACGATGTTCTGGATGCCCTTGCCTGACGCATCGCCGTAATACTGATCGACCTTTTCCTCGATGCCAACGACGAGACCGCTGACCTGATCGACCAGCAGCTCACGCTCGGCGGAGTGGAAGAGGAAGGTGCGAATCTGCTCGCCGTCTGGCCCCTCTTCAATTCCGGTGTTGAGGGGGTCGGCGTAGCGCTGAGCGATGTTGGTGGGCGCGATGTGCTGGCGGAAGCGGTAGATGGTACGACCAGCGATCTCCTCTTCGGCGATGAACTCCGCCGGGGCAGTGCCGCGCAGCGTGGTGTCGAAGACGTCGTAGGTTTCTTTGCGCACATCGGCGGGGAACTTCAGCCACACCCCCTCGATGTCCACCTCGGTGGCAGGCATCCCCATGATGAGTTGCACCTGCGCGGGGCTGCTAGCTTGACCAGTGACGCGGTCCATTTCAAACGCCCATGTGGAGGCGGTGGCCAGGTTGTCGAAATCACTGCCCGCCTCGCCGGCGCGAACGCTGTCTCCGACGCGCACGCTCGCCACATCCGCATCGGAGGGGTCGCGGATCTCTAGGTGCAGCTGACGCGTCACGGGCGCGGACTTACCGTCTCGCATGCCGTTCGGATCCTCGATGGTCCAGGTGACGTCGCCGAGATCCAGTGGCAGGCGGCCGTCGCCAAGCAGAAAACGGGGCGCAACCAGGCCTCCGACGATCAACGCAACGCCGAGACCGACAAAAAGCGCTGACCAAATGCGGGACTGTTGCATGTACGGCACCCTACCGCAAGACAACCCGGCGACGTTTCTCTACCCGCTTACCTGGAAGAACGCGAAACCCCCGCCGCCGCGTTGAAATGCGGGGACGGGGGAAGCGTCGACAAGCAAATGCTTACTTGAGGGTGACCTTTGCGCCAGCCTCTTCCAGCTTGGCCTTTGCAGCCTCTGCGTCGTCCTTGTTTGCGCCCTCGAGGATGGCCTTCGGTGCGCCCTCGACCATCTCCTTGGCATCCTTCAGGCCCAGGCCCGGAACGAGCTCGCGGACAGCCTTGATCACGCCGATCTTCTTGTCGCCAGCGTCCTCGAGAACGACGTCGAACTCGTCCTTCTCCTCAGCCGCAGCAGCGTCGCCGCCAGCAGCGCCCGGAGCGCCTGCAGCTGCAACTGCAACCGGAGCAGCAGCGGTCACGTCGAAGACCTCCTCGAATTCCTTCAGGAACTCGGAGAGCTCGATGAGGGTCATTTCCTTGAACTGCTCAATGAGCTCGTCCTTGGTGAGCTTAGCCATGGTGGCTTCCTTTCTTTGGCCCTAGCGCGGGCCGGTATTTGGGGTGTGTAGTTGTTTCTGGACGACGCCTTTAGGCGGCTTCGCCCTGCTTGTCCTGCAGCGCGGCAACGAGTCGTGCCGTCTTGGATGCCGGAGCCTGGAACAGGCCGGCAGCCTTCGCCAAAGAGCCCTGGAATGCGCCTGCGATCTTGGCCAAGGTGGTCTCGCGGTTGTCCAGCTCCGCAACAGCAGCCACCTGAGCCGCGTCGAGTGCGTTGCCGTCCATGTAGCCGCCCTTGACAATGAACAGTTCATTGTCCTTGGCGAACTTCTTCATGGCCTTCGCGGCGTCCACGGTCGCATCGCCCTTAATAAAGGCGACGGCAGTCGGGCCGACGAGGAGGTCATCGAGACCCTCGATCCCCTGCTCATTTGCAGCGATCTTCACAAGGGTGTTCTTGGCGACGTGCAGTTCAACGTCAAATCCGAGCTCACCGCGCAGCTCTTGCAGCTGGCTCACGGTCAGGCCGCGGTACTCGGTGAGGAACACAGCGGACGAGCCTTCGAACTTCTCCTTGAGCTCTGCGAGCTCAGCAACGTTCTTCGGGTTTGCCATGACACACGCCTCCTTCCAATAACTTCATGTTGTTGTATCCGCCCGGAGCTTTATCGCTTTGCGACGAAAAAAGCCCCGTGCAGAAGCACGAGGCACCCATGAAAGGCTGGCCACGTTTCTCCTGCGTGGGTCGATCCCGCAAGCGGGATACCTTCGGCTTCCGCGAGGAAGCGACCGACGGTCTTCGGTGAAACTTGAGCTCAGGCTGCGAGATGCGCAACCCGTTCAAACTTCAGAACAAGAGAGTACTCGGCCCGAGCTGCATCTCCAAATCGATCAACCTGTCGTGGACAGTGGACGAAGGCGCTGTTGCGGTGATATCAACATATGGAACATAATGACCAGGTTACGAAGACCATTAATTGTAAGCCATGAGTGAGGAATTGGTACGACATGCAAAATATTTCTGTGGTGATTTGTGCTTGGAAGCGGAGCACCATCTTGGTGTACCAGCTGCGTGCGGTACTGGAGCAGCTGAAGCCGGGCGACGAGATTGTGCTGATGGACGACGGTTCCGGTGACGGCACCGTACAGGAAGCAGTGGCCCAGGTGAATAACGATGAGCGGATCAACCTCATCGTGAACCCGACCAACGTGGGCGTGACCGCTTCCCGCAACATCGGCGTGAAGAACGCAAAGCATGACATCCTCGCGTTCTGCGACAACGACGATATCGTCGCCCCGGATTGGCTGGACCGGGTTCGTGAGCACCTCGAGGAGCACCCGTTCATCGGCTGCAACCTGGACATCGTCGCCGTAAACGACCCGGCCAGCATGTCTTCGGTGCCGGCATCCCCCACCGCGAACGGCCTGCCGGTTTGGGATGGCGGATTCCGCTACGTCATCGGCGCCGGCTTCGGTCTGCGCCGCGAGGTGTGGGAGGCCGTAGGCGGCTTCGACGAGAAGCTGGGTTCCCACGACGACGTCGACTTCAGCATTCGCGCCACCATCGCCGGGTACGAGCCGTACTTCGCTGAAGACGCGATCGTGTACTACCGCCTCCGCTCCACCCTCAAGGACATCTACAAGCAGAACCGCGGCTACGGCGCTTCCTCGATGAAGCTCAAGAGCAAGCTCATGGAGGAAAGCCCCGAGTTCCGCGAGGCACTCGAGCGCGAGGGTGAAGCCGAGTGGACTTTCTCCGGCTCCATCACTCCAGAGCGCATCGCGCGTGCGCTTGGTAGCCGGGCGGGCCGCCGTCAGGTTCGCCGCGAGCAGGCCGAGGCAAAGAAGCAGTAGACCACCGGCTTAGAACTTCGGCAGCGCGATACCCTTCAGCGCGCCGGTCTGCAGGAACGTCAGGCCAGCGCCGAGGATTGCCAGCACGAGAGCCAGGCCGGCCAGGGCTGGCTTAGATTCCGCAGCCGCCGAAAGATCTGCCGAGCCTGCACCACGTTCTGCGGATGAGGATTCTGCGCTCAGGCCGCCCTGCTCCGACGGCTGCGCGCTGAGCTCGTCGCGGTTTTCCGGCTTCGCGCTGAGATCCTCCCCAGCCACTGTCGCTGGGCGCGAAGCCGAGCCGTCCGCTGGAGCGGCACTTTGCTGCCCAGCCTCGGCGGCGGCGTTCTTCGCCACTGCGTCTGCCGCATTTTTCGCCGGTGCGTTTGCCGCGTCCTTCGCCGCAGCATCTGCCGCCGGCGGAACCGCCCCCTTCTCAACCGGGTCAACTGCCGGCGGCACAGGCTTGCCTGCATTGGCCAGGGTCTGCATACGCTCCAGCGAGAGCGGCTCGTCCATAATCGGGCGTGCGTGCGCCTTCTGACCCACCTGCCAGGTGTAGGTCGCCTGGTTCGATTCCTTGCCGTTGGAAAGCGCCGTCGCCTTCATGGTGTAGACGCCCGGCTCGGTGAATAGCCAGTGGGTGTGCAGGTGCGCCGGGGTTTCCTGGTGGATGGCGCTGCCCGGGGTGAGCTGGAAGTTACCGTCTTCAGCGGCAGCCTTGAAGCCGCCCTTGCCGTCAGTGTTGAACATGTAGACCTCGCCGGGGCCGGTGACCTCGTCGATGCGGATCTTCACGTCGGTGAACCCGTCCCAGCGCGCCATCAGGGTGGTCCAGCCTGGGCGCAGCATGCCCTGGTGGTAGCCCTGCGGCAGGACGTAACCGCTCTTGCCAACCTGCGGCAGCGCCTTGGTGGCGTCGGTGTAGGCGTCCTTGTGCACCACCATGGTCACGTCCTCTGCGGGGCGTTCAACATTCAGCCCGGTGATGTCCTCTTTCAGGTCGAGCTTCAACTGCCCGTTCTTAGCCGTCACGTTGAAGGCGTTGAGGTGGCCACTCTCCAGCACGATCTGCTCAGCATGCGCCACCGGGCTCCCGGCGAAGGCGAGGGATCCGGCGAGGGCGACTGCGATAACGGAGGGGCGGACGACAGTGGACTGCATAAACACGAATTTCCCTTTCGACGGGGCTCTGGCAACGCGGCTCAGTGTACAACAGATTCAGCACGACCTTATAACAAATTAAGGTCGGTCTCACGATTGCGCAGCTTGCGCCCCGAGTCACCCCACCACCACCTGCGTCACCCGAAGTCGCGCAAGGCGGCTTCCGCCGCCCACCACCCCGGCATCCCATGCACTCCTGCCCCCGGCGCCGTCGAGGCGGACGCCAAGTAGAGCCCCCGCCGCAACCGGTGGGGTTGGCGCAGGAGCGTCTGCACCCCGCGCATCGCACCACCCGCAATGTCTCCGCGAACCAGGTTCGGATTCCGCGCCTCAAGCTCGGCCGGACTCGTTTCAATCCGCCGCCGCACCACCTCGCGAAAACCGGGAGCGAAGCGCTCGATCTGCGCCTCAATGCGCTCGGCTACCTCACCTGGGTGACGCTCGCGGTACCCGTGCCGCACATGCGCATACGTCCACAGAATCAGCCCCCGCGACGCATCAGCCGCAAACTGCTGACACGCCATCACAAACGGTCGCTGCGGCAACCGTCCACGCGCCACCTCATCCTCAGCCCGCACAATCTCCTCAACCGCTCCGCCCACATGCACCGTCGCCGCCTGCCCAACCCGCGGGTCGACCCACGGCACCGGCGCATCCAGCACAAAATCCACCTTGTGCACGCCCGCACCGTATCGCCACCGCCGCATCGCACGCGCCCGTCGCGCCGGCAACTCCACGCCGTCCAGCCGCAGCACCTGCGCGGGAGTCAGGTTCAAAATCACAGCATCAGCGCGCGGCAGCTCCGTCACTTCCTCACCCGTGCGCACAGTGCCGCCATGCTTATCGACGACCCGTCCCAACGCCGCGACCACCTCACCCGAACCACCTTTGGCAACGGGCCATCCGCGCGTCATCCCAAGGGCGCCGAAGAGCAAGCCGAAGGCGCCAGTGAACGCGTTCGCCGGTGACGTGATGGCGTGCGTGGCGCTGCCGGCGAACAACGCTTTCGCGCGCTCGGTCTGGAACACACGGTTGGCCAACGAGGTCGCCGGCAACACACCGCGGGCGCCAAACTGCGCCATGAGCAACGGGTGGGCGGGCCAACGCGTCACCGGCGCAAGGACGTTCTCAAGGTGGGCGTCCATGTGTTCTGTCACCGGTTGGTGCAAATGCACCCACGCTTCAGCATCCGGCCCGAGACCCGCCGCGGTTGCGTCCAGCGTGCCGGCGAGCAACGCGGCTTCTCCCCCGGAAGCCGCGGTGTCCAGCGGGTGCGCCATCTCGTACGGCGCGCGCACCCACTCCAGGCCGTGGCGATCAAGCTCGAGTGCCCGGAACGCGGGACTAGCTACGCCGAACGGGTGACACGCCGCGCCCCTGTCGATGCGGATTGGGGTTGGGGCGGAGGTGGCGTCGTCAAGCAAAAGTGTGGAAGCTGCTCCCCCGATCACCTGGGCTTGTTCGATGACCTCGACCTCCCAGCCGCTGACCACGAGCCGGGCGGCGGCGGTGAGCCCGTTCGGCCCGGCTCCTACGACGACGGCGCGGGGTGACATGGGGCAAAGCATAAAGCCCCGGCCCTCGGAATAGATACCGAGGATCGGGGCTGTGCTTAAAAGCGCGAAGCGGTTACGCCTTGGTGGCGTAGTTCTTCTGCACGTTCGGGTCAACCGGAACGCCCGGGCCCTGGGTTGCGGACACGGTGATCTTCTTCAGGTAGATGCCCTTGGCGGATGCCGGCTTGAGACGCAGCACCTCATCCAGGAGCGCGCCGTAGTTCTCAGCGAGCTGCTCCGGGGTAAACGATGCCTTGCCGATCAGCGCGTGCAGGTTCGAAGCCTTGTCCACGCGGAAGGCGATCTTGCCGCCCTTGGACTCCTCGACAGCCTTAGCCACATCCGGGGTGACGGTGCCGGTCTTCGGGTTCGGCATCAGACCACGCGGGCCGAGCACGCGGGCGACGCGACCGACCTTAGCCATCTGATCCGGGGTTGCAATTGCCACGTCGAAGTCGATCTGGCCTGCGTTGATCTGCTCGATCAGCTCGTCGGTGCCGACGATGTCGGCGCCAGCCTCCTGCGCCTTGGTGGCGTTCTCGCCCTCAGCGAAGACGGCGACGCGCACGGTCTTACCGGTGCCGTGCGGCAGGTTCACAGTGCCGCGGACCAGCTGGTCAGCCTTGCGCGGGTCGACGGACAGGCGCATAGCGACGTCGATGGTGGCGTCGTACTTCTTCGAGGAGGTCTCCTGAGCCAGGGTGACGGCCTCGAGCGGGTGGTAGAGGTTCTCGCGGTCAATCTTCGCGAGCTGCTCCTTGTAGTGCTTGGACTGTGCCATGTTCGGTTCCTTCCATGCCGCACTCGCCACAGCGAAGGGGAGGCGCGACGCGGAATGTGGTCTGCGGGCCTGGCCGGCCCTGCCACGGGTGAATAGTTTTACTTGATCACGTCAATGCCCATGGAGCGCGCGGTGCCGGCGATGATAGCGGCGCCTGCCTCGATGTCACGGGCGTTGAGGTCGTTCTTCTTGGTCTCCGCGATCTCCTTGCACTGATCCCAGGTCACGGAACCGACCTTCTGGGTGTGCGGGACGCCGGAGCCCTTCTGCAGGCCAGCAGCCTTCAGCAACAGGGATGCAGCCGGCGGGGACTTCAGCACGAAGTCGAACGAGCGGTCTTCGTAGACCGTGATCTCCACCGGGATGATGTTGCCGCGCATGGACTCGGTTGCAGCGTTGTAGGCCTTGGTGAACTCAACGATGTTCACACCGTGCGCACCAAGCGCCGGGCCAACCGGCGGGGCCGGGTTCGCCATACCAGCCTCGATCTGCAGCTTGATCAGACCGGTGACTTTCTTCTTTGCCATGTGAAAACCTCCTAGGTACGTCGAAGGGGTTCTTCTCCAGGTCTGCCTTGGCCATGGTGCGCAAGTCCACTTCGTCCCCCGCAAACGGGGGTCGTACGACAAGACAACACTTGAAAGTTCTGCCAGACGAACTTTATTATTCGCCGGTATGGGACCTGATGCGGCTGCTCGCTGTCTACCTGCGCGACGAATCCCCGCAAAAGCTCGACCGATTCATTGCCACGTCCCACCGCGTCGGCCCGCCGCCGCTTCTCTAACCGCACGGAAAGTGCCCAGAAAGAACACAGAAAGAAAAGGACCAACATGTTGAAATCCAAGGTGCTCGCGCTCGCCGCCACGGCTGCGCTTGCTGCCGGCCTGGCAGGCTGTTCGCAGGACAGCGCAGACACCGCAGGCGGCAAAGACACCCCCGTCGTGCTCACCACGTTCACGGTGATCCAGGACATCGCCTCGAACGTCGCCGGCGACCACCTACGGGTGGAGTCCATCACCAAACCCGGCGCGGAAATCCACGGCTACGAGCCCACCCCGGGCGACATCTCGCGCGCCTCCGACGCCGACCTGATCCTGGACAACGGCATGAACCTGGAAAACTGGTTCTCCCAGTTCGTCTCCGACCTGGACGTGCCCCACGCCGTGGTCAGCGAAGGTGTCGACCCGATCGACATCGCGGAGGACGCCTACGCCGGCAAGCCCAACCCGCACGCCTGGATGAGTCCGGTGAACGTGCAGAAGTACGTGGACAACATCGTCGACGCGTTCAGCGAACTCGACCCGGAGCACGCCGATGATTTCAAGGCCAACGGCGAAACATACAAGCAGGAACTGCAGGCTGTGCAAGACGAGCTGGAAACCAAGCTCGCCGCTGTCCCCGACAAGCAGCGCGCCTTGGTCACCTGCGAAGGTGCGTTCTCCTATCTGGCTCGCGACGCGAAGTTGACCGAGCGCTACATCTGGCCGGTCAACGCTGAGCAGGAAGCCACCCCGCAGCAGATCGCCGGCGCGATCGAGTTTGTGAAGGAAAACAACGTCCCGTCTGTGTTCTGTGAATCCACGGTCTCTAACGCGCCGATGATGCAGGTCGTGAAGGCCACCGGCGCGGAGTACGGCGGCACCCTCTACGTCGATTCGCTTTCTGAGGAAAACGGTCCGGTGCCGACCTACCTGGATCTGATTCGCCACGACACGAAGGTGATCATCGACGGTTTGAACGGGGGCAAGCAGTGATCCCCGCAATCGCGGTTGACGATGTTGCGGTGCGCTACGGCGACGTCGTCGCGCTCGACGGCGCAACTTTGAGCGTCCAACCAGGCCGTATCTGTGGGCTGATCGGGATGAACGGCGCGGGCAAATCCACGCTACTCAAGGCGATCATGGGGTTGGTCAAGCCGGATCGCGGCACGGTTCGTATCAACGGCATCGACCCCATGCGCGCCCGCAAGACGCAGGTGCTGGGCTACGTCCCGCAGAGCGAGGACGTGGACTGGCAGTTCCCGGTCACAGTGCGTGATGTGGTCATGATGGGCCGCTACGGCCACATGGGCTTTACCCGCCACGCGCGTGCGGAGGACATTGCGGCTGTGGATCGCGCGCTTGAGCGCACCCACCTTGAGTCGTTCGCAGACCGCCAGATCGGTCAGCTTTCGGGTGGCCAGAAGAAGCGTGCCTTCATCGCCCGCGGTATCGCTCAGGGTGCGAGCATCATGCTTCTCGACGAACCCTTCGCCGGCGTGGACAAACATTCCGAGGCCACCATCACTGAGCTGCTGCGTGACCTCGCGGCAGAAGGCACCACTATTTTTGTGGTGACGCACGACCTGGTTGCCTTGCCCCAGCTCGCGCCGGAGACAGTGCTGTTGAACCGCCGGGTGTTGATGCACGCCCCGACTGAAGTGGTGTTAGAGCCGGACAATTTGGTACAGGGCTTCGGTATGGGGGTGTCAGCATGATTGCGCTGCTTACGGAGCCGTTTGGGTACGAGTTCATGATGCGTGCGCTTGCGACCTCGCTGGTGGCGTCGATTGTCTGCGCGCTGTTGTCGTGCTGGCTGGTGTTGGTTGGCTGGTCGCTGATGGGCGATGCGGTAAGCCACGCTGTCCTGCCCGGCGTGGTGCTGGCCTACATTCTGGGCGTGCCGTTTGCCGTCGGCGCGGTGGTGTTCGGGTTCCTTGCGGTGGCACTGATCGGGCTGGTGCGCGATACGTCCCGGGTGAAGGAGGATGCGGCCATTGGCATTGTGTTCACCACCATGTTCGCGCTGGGGCTCGTGCTCATTTCGGTAACCCCTTCGCACACGGATCTGAACCACATCATCTTCGGCAATCTGCTTGGTGTGTCCCGTGGGGACCTGCTGCAGGTGGCCATCCTGGGAGCGATCGTGTTGAGCGTGCTGGTGCTCAAGCGGCGCGACTTCACCCTCTACGCGTTCGATCCCACCCATGCACACGCGATTGGGTTGAATCCGCGCCTGCTCGGTGCGGCCCTGCTGGCACTGCTGGCGCTGACGTCAGTGGTGGCACTCCAGGCCGTTGGCGTGATCCTGGTGGTGGCGATGCTGATCATCCCGGGTGCGACCGCCTACCTGCTCACCAACAAATTCGGCACGATGCTGATCATCGCCCCGACCATGTCGGCGGCGTGTGCGATTGTGGGCCTGTACTGCTCCTACTACCTGGACACGGCCTCTGGCGGCATGATCGTGCTCGCCCAAGGTGTGGTGTTTGGTGTGGTGTACCTGTTCGGCCCGCATGGGGTGCTGCGGGGTCGTCGTTACGCATCCACGCGCACGAAGACGGAATCCGTGGCTTCCTCGCCGAGCGGCACCGCCTCCGCCGCGCCGGCAAGCCGGACCGCGACCGCGCCGGAGTAAGGGGCACCCTCTCCCACCTCGAGGGTTGCGCCGACGACGAGCCCGTGACTGTCGAAGAATTGCAGCAGTTTCGGGTCGTCGTCGGCAATGCGTTCAATCGTGGCCTTCTGCCCCGGCTGCACAGCGGTCAGCGGCACCGCCGCCGGGGTGTCGACGCGGCCGCTGGCTGAGGGGATGGGGTCGCCGTGGGGGTCGCGGCTGGGGTAGTCCAAAAACGCGTCGATGCGATCGACCATGAAGTCACTCACCGAGTGTTCGAGGTTTTCAGCCTCGTCGTGCACCTGGTCCCAGGTGTAACCCAACGCCTCCACCAAAAACGTTTCAATCAAGCGATGGCGGCGGATCATCGCCACCGCGTACGTGCGGCCAGTGTCAGTCAGCTCGACGGCGCCGTAAGGCTTGTGCTCCACTAGGCCCTGCTCGCCAAGTTTGCGCACCCCGTCGGAGACGGTGGATTTCCGCAGTCCGAGGTGCTTGGCCACAGACGACGTTGTCACCGGCGTATCTGACCATTCCGAAATCGCCCAGATGCCTTTGAGGTAGTTCTGGGTGCTGGTGGACAGGTCGCTGACAGACATGCTCGCCACTCTACTTGGCGGCGCGCATGCGCCTACGCGGTGCGAGACCGCAGTACCGAGCGCGGCTGCGAAATGCGCGCCGGCACCCAGTGCGGCACCGCTACTTCCCGGCCCATGAGCTGGATGACGTTGCGCTGGTAGCTGCGCAGCACCTCTTCGTAGTAGCCCAACAGCTGGCCCCCCAGTGCTGCCCAGGTTTTATCGGCTACGGACTCGCGTGCGGTGAGTTGGAGTTGGGGGTGGCGGGCGGCGTCGAGAAGCCAGGCGGCCGCATCGGGTAGCTCGTCTTCGAAGGTGTCCACCTCGAGCAGTAGGCCATTTTCGCCGTGTTCGATGAGGTCGATGGGGCCGCCGGCCTTCGGGCCGATGGTGGGCACGCCGGAGGCTTGCGCTTCTTGGATGGCCTGGCAGAATGTTTCGAACTCGCCGGTGTGCACGAACAGGTCCAGCGAGGCGTAGGCGCGGGCGAGTTCCTCGCCGGACAGGGCGCCGGTGAACACGGCGTCCGGCATGAGCGACTCAAGCGCATCGCGCTCCGGACCACCGCCAACAATCACGAGCTGGATCGACAGGTCCCCGTGCAGCGCGGCGAGTCGGTGCACTGACTTTTCCGCGGCGAGGCGGCCGACGAATCCGACGACCTTCTTCTCCCCTGTCGGATCCCAGGCGCGCCGCAGCACGTCGGAGCGCTTCGTGGGATTGAACAGCTCCGTGTCCACGCCGCGGCCCCAGTGCCGGACGTTTTTGATGCCGTGGGATTCCAGCTCGCGGATGTACACCGAGGAGGGTGCGAGCGTCATCTCGCACATGTTGTGCACCGTGCGCGTCCAGTCCCAGGCGATGTTGGCAATCATGGCGGCGTGGTACTTCGTGGCAAACCCAGCCACATCGGTCTGGTACAGCCCCACCGCCGGCACGCCCAGTTGGCGCGCCGCGAAGGCACCGGCGCCGCCGAGGACGAACGGGCTGGCCAGGTGGATGATGTCCGGGTTGAATTCCGCAAGCGCCGCCGCGACGGTGGTGGTGGGCACGCCGATCGGCAGCGAATCAATCAGCGGCACCATCACCGTTGGCACGCGCACGATGGGAAAACCGAGGTAGTCCGGAATTTCGTCCTGGAAGTCGCGGGCGCCGGGGGCGATGACCATGGCTTCGCGCCCCTCCCGCTTCAAATGTTCCAGCACGCGGAGCACCGAGTTTGTGACCCCGTTGACGTTTGGCAAAAACGACTCAGCAACGATTCCCACACGCATAATAGCCGGGCGGCGGCGGTGAGCCCGTTCGGCCCGGCTCCTACGACGACGGCGCGGGGTGACATGGGGCAAAGCATAAAGCCCCGGCCCTCGGAATAGATACCGAGGATCGGGGCTGTGCTTAAAAGCGCGAAGCGGTTACGCCTTGGTGGCGTAGTTCTTCTGCACGTTCGGGTCAACCGGAACGCCCGGGCCCTGGGTTGCGGACACGGTGATCTTCTTCAGGTAGATGCCCTTGGCGGATGCCGGCTTGAGACGCAGCACCTCATCCAGGAGCGCGCCGTAGTTCTCAGCGAGCTGCTCCGGGGTAAACGATGCCTTGCCGATCAGCGCGTGCAGGTTCGAAGCCTTGTCCACGCGGAAGGCGATCTTGCCGCCCTTGGACTCCTCGACAGCCTTAGCCACATCCGGGGTGACGGTGCCGGTCTTCGGGTTCGGCATCAGACCACGCGGGCCGAGCACGCGGGCGACGCGACCGACCTTAGCCATCTGATCCGGGGTTGCAATTGCCACGTCGAAGTCGATCTGGCCTGCGTTGATCTGCTCGATCAGCTCGTCGGTGCCGACGATGTCGGCGCCAGCCTCCTGCGCCTTGGTGGCGTTCTCGCCCTCAGCGAAGACGGCGACGCGCACGGTCTTACCGGTGCCGTGCGGCAGGTTCACAGTGCCGCGGACCAGCTGGTCAGCCTTGCGCGGGTCGACGGACAGGCGCATAGCGACGTCGATGGTGGCGTCGTACTTCTTCGAGGAGGTCTCCTGAGCCAGGGTGACGGCCTCGAGCGGGTGGTAGAGGTTCTCGCGGTCAATCTTCGCGAGCTGCTCCTTGTAGTGCTTGGACTGTGCCATGTTCGGTTCCTTCCGGAAATTGTGGTGCGGGCCTGGCCGGCCCTGCCACGGGGTGGGGTGTTACTTCTCGACCTCGATGCCCATGGAGCGGGCGGTACCAGCGATAATCGCGGCGCCTGCCTCGATGTCACGGGCGTTAAGGTCGTTCTTCTTGGTCTCGGCGATTTCCTTGCACTGCTCCCAGGTGACCTTGCCCACCTTGTCGGTGTGCGGCACGCCGGACCCCTTCTGCAGGCCAGCGGCCTTCAGCAGCAGGGATGCAGCCGGCGGGGACTTCAGCACGAAGTCGAACGAGCGGTCTTCGTAGACGGTGATCTCAACCGGGATGATGTTGCCGCGCATGGACTCGGTTGCAGCGTTGTATGCCTTGGTGAACTCAACGATGTTCACGCCGTGGGCACCAAGCGCCGGGCCAACCGGCGGGGCCGGGTTTGCCATACCAGCCTCGATCTGCAGTTTGATCAGGCCGGTGACCTTCTTCTTAGCCATCGATTTACCTCAATTCCTTGGTACGGCACGCGCGGCCACGATGAATGCCGCGCGCACCTCCGGATGCCGGGGTTCCGCTTTTTGCGTAGCCCAGCCACCGGGGAGAAACGATTGAAAAACGTCGCGCTGCCAGGTGCGGCAGACGCGACGTTTGAGTGTAGTGGGCGCAAACGCCCGAAAGCAAAATGCTGCTAGATGCTCCGCTCGATCTGATCGGCGGTGAGCTCCACCGGGGTCTCGCGGCCGAAGATGGACACGAGAGCCTGGATCTTGCCGGTCTCCGGGTCGATCGAGTTGATCGTCGCGGACACCGACGCCAGCGCGCCGGAGAGGATGGTCACAGCCTCGCCGACCTCGTAGTCGTGCGCCAGTGCCGGCTTGGTCTCTTCCTCCGGCATTGCGATGACGGTCTCGCCGTCCTCGTTCGCCTTTGCAGCCTCGCCAGCGGCAGGCTCAGCCTTGGGCATCAAGAACTTAGCGACGTCGCGGTGCTTCACCGGGGTGGCGTTACCCTCGTTACCAACGAAGCTGGTCACGCCCGGAGTCTCGCGGACCACGGACCACGCAGCGTCGTTCATGTCCATGCGCACAAGCACGTAGCCGGGCAGCAGCTTGCGCTTGACCAGCTTCTTCTTGCCGTCCTTGTTTTCCAGGACCTGCTCGATGGGCACGACGACGTCGTAGATGGAGTCCTCCACCTCGAGCGTCTGGATACGCATGTCGAGGTTGGTCTTCACCTTGTTCTCGTAGCCGGAGTAGGACTGGATGATGTACCACTCGCCGGGCAGCTTCTTCAGCTCGCGGGTGTACTCTCGCAGGCGACGGCGGTACTCGCTGTCGGTGTCCTCTGCCTCCCCGCCGAGGGCTGCCTCTGCTGCGGCCAGGTCACCTTCCTGGATGGGCTCTTCGACAACCTCGTCGTTAGCCTCCGCGTCGGCCTCTGCCTCCGCTTCAACCTCGGCTTCGGACTCGCCCAGGAGCGGCTCGGTCTCCGGAATCACCGGAGCGCCCTCGTCGATCATCTCCTGGTTGTCCTCGACCTCTTCGGCAAACTCCTCTGCGGACTCCACGTCCTCAGCGATCATCTGCTTTTCAGCTTTCAGCTCCGGATCGTTGCGGAGCTCTTGTTCACGTTCCATACTCCACTCCTCTTAGTTGGAGGAGTCACCTTCCTTGCCGTGCTGGTCGCTTTCGCTGGCTTCAGGGTCAGTCTTCGGGGACACCGGAGCACCCTCGTCGATCATCTCCTGCTCGTTGTTCTCGACGGTGTTCTTCGCGTCCTTGTTCGCTTCAACCATGGTGAACTCCTTTCATCTGTGACACTTTTTACGGCATTGCTACTTTGCGACACAGCGTACCTACCTTCCGATAGGCACGGGCCAAAAAGTATCCCGCCCTCCTCGTGTCTCCGAGGCGGCGGGAATGTTCGTCGAAAAGTATAGCTTAGGGGATGAGGACCCAGCCAATCAGCTTCGCTGCGAGCACATCGGTGCCCCACATCAACACGGTGACCAGGATGAGGAACGCGAATACGATCAGCGTGTAGTTGACCATCTGGCGGCCGGTGGGCCAGATGACTTTCTTCATCTCAGCAGCGACTTCGCCCGGGAACTGCGCGGCACCGCCGCCGTAGTTCTCCTCGGCCTTGGCTTCCTGCTTGGCAGGAGCGCGCTTTTCTTCGTAGGTGGAGGAAGAAACCGGAGAAGCTCCGCGCAGCTGACGCTTACCGGTCGGCTGTGCCGGGGTCTGACCGTTCGGATTAGTCAAAGAAACTCCTCCATTGTGATGGATTGGCAGGGGCGACAGGACTCGAACCTGCAACCTACGGTTTTGGAGACCGTTGCGCTACCAATTGCGCCACGCCCCTAGAGCATCGCGCGAAATGTGCAATGCACCTAGACCCTATCACGAGCCTCGGCGCGAATTTTTCACACACCGCACCCGATCGAGGTACGTAGCGATGGAGAGAATTGAACTCTCGACACAGCGATTATGAGTCGCTTGCTCTACCACTGAGCTACACCGCCATGTGCTTGCTTACGCAAACAACAGAGCCCCCTATCAGAATCGAACTGATGACCTTTTCCTTACCATGGAAACGCTCTGCCGACTGAGCTAAGGGGGCACAGCCTCTTTGTTGTGAACCTCGCAAGATGTACTCTTACGCGGCCCGCTCCGTTGAAGCCTTAAAGAGATTAACCCGATGTGTCGAATGAACACAAATCGGCAGTTCGGAGCAAGTTTCGGGGCCATTATCGACGGCCCGTTTAACGCGATTGCACCACTCAAACCCGTCCACAAGCGCAACGGCAAAACCCGCCACCTTCGCAGTGAAAGTGACGGGTTTTTCGTCTGTGTGCCAGGTAGAAGATTCGAACTTCTGAAGGCAATGCCGGCGGATTTACAGTCCGCTCCCTTTGGCCGCTCGGGCAACCTGGCGCGCACTCAAAGTGCGTTGCTTACTCTACATCACCACTAGCGCCTGGTTGCAAATTCCCTGTACACCACGGCAAACGAGGCGCCTAGCCCACGCGGTCGACGGTGACTTCCGCCAGTCGCTGGAGTGCTTCGTTGGCCGGGCCGTCGGGAAGCGAAGCGAGCTCCCGCTCCGCTACGGCGAGGTACTCGCGGACCTTCTCCAGTGCTCGCTCGCGCCCGCGGGTCTGGCTGATCAGCTCAAGCGCCCGCGCAACGTCGGCGTCGTCGGTCAGCGGGCCGGTGAGCAAGCCTCGCAGCTCCTCGCCCGCCGGCGAGTCCTCCTCCAGCGCGTAGAGCACCGGCAGGGTGAACACGCCTTCGCGCAGGTCGGTTCCCGGGGTCTTTCCCGACTGGGAAGCGTCGGAGAAAATGTCGATGATGTCGTCGACGATCTGGAACACCACGCCCACGGCGGCGCCGAGGCGCTCGCAGCTCCTGCGCACATCCTCAGGCGCCCCAGAGAGCTTCGCCCCCAGGTACGCGGCACAGGCGATCAGCACACCGGTCTTTTCCTCGACCACCTTGATGTAGTGCTCGACCGGATCCGTGCCGCGCGCGCCTTCAGTCTCACGCATCTGCCCGGTCACCAACGTCTGGAAGGTGTCCGCGAAGTACGCCACGGTCTCGGTGTCGATCTCACTCATCAGCCGTGAGGTGTGCGCGAGCAGGATATCGCCGGCCAGGATCGCCACAGAGTTCCCCCACCGCAGGTTCGCCGATTCCACGCCGCGGCGTTTCTCCGCCTCATCCATAACGTCGTCGTGGTACAGGGTCGCCAGGTGCACCATCTCGGTGAGCACCGCGCCCTTGACCACATTCTCTGCTTCAGGATCCGGCCCGAACTCGCTGCACAGCAGGGCCATGAGCGGGCGGAACCGTTTCCCGCCGGCAAAGGCGAGGTGGTTGACCTTTTCCGCGATGAACGGCTCGCCGTGGTTCAGCCGCTCGCCCAGCAGGTCTTCCACCGCGCTCATCCCGCGGGCCACACGCATCGACAGCGCCTCGTCGCCGAGGTCGATGGTGAACCCGCCTCGTGGCGACGGTTGGATGCCGTGGGTCATCGGTCACTGTCCTTGCAAGTTATGGGCGGTTGTCGGCTGCAAAATGGCGTCAGAAACGGCGCGCACATGTCTTCAAATACCGTAGCCGAATACCTCCCCCGCGCACGACAGTAGGCCCCCGGCTGGCACAATGACCGGGGTGAGCACATTCGCGTTCGATTGCGTCGTCGTCGGCGCCGGCCCCTCCGGGTCCACGGCAGCCATCGCCGCACAGCGTGCCGGTTTGCACACTTTGCTTATCGACGCCTCTGCCAAACGCCGAGACAAAACCTGCGGCGACGGACTCACCCCCCGCGCGGTGCACACGCTTCGGCAGCTCAGACTCGACCACGTTTTGCCTGCGTATCGCAACCGCGGGCTGAAACTGCACGGCTTTGGCGGCGATGTCACCGCCCCCTGGCCCGAGGGCGTCTACGGCACCGAGGGTTCCGCAAGCCCACGCCGAATCTTCGACGACGCGCTGGTCACCGAGGCAGCCAACGCCGGCGCAACCGTGTGGCAGGAGTGCCCCGCCACCGGAGCGGAGTTCGACGGCGGGCGCATCAGCCACGTCCACACCGCCCGCGGGCCGGTGAGCGCGAAATGGGTGATTGTCGCCGACGGCGTGCGCTCCCCCTTTGGCAAGCAGCTCGGGCGCATCTGGCACAAGAGCGAGGTCTACGGCATCGCCGCCCGCTCGTATTGCGCGACCGATGCAGTTGAGACAGCCAACGAGCCTTGGATGCACTCCCACGTGGAGCTGCGCGATGACAGCGGCGAGGTGCAACCCGGCTACGGCTGGATCTTCCCGCTGGGCGAGCTCGACGGTACCGGTTATGTGAACCTCGGTTGCGGGGCGCTGTCCACCGACACCCGCCCGGCGAAGGTGAACACGAAAAAACTCCTCAGCTTCTACGCGTCGCAGCAGCGCGACACCTGGGGGCTGGGCCCCGAGGAAGCCGTCACGTCGGCGTTGCTGCCCATGGGCGGGGCTGTATCCAACGTGGCGGGCGCGAACTGGGCGCTAATCGGCGACGCCGCGGCATGCGTGAACCCGCTCAACGGCGAGGGCATTGACTACGGCATGGAAACCGCGGTAATGGCCGTCGACCTGATTACCGGCGCCGGCAAGCACCCTGATCTGACGCTGGCTTGGCCGCTCGCGCTGCGGGAGGCCTACGGCGAGGCATTCGCCCTGGCGCGCACTGCCGCGCGCCTGTTGACCTACCCCCAGTTCCTCCCGGCGGTCGCCCCGCTGGCCATGCGTGGCCCGGGCGGCAAGTACCTGATGCCGGCAGCAGCACGGCTCATGGGCAACATGATCAGCGACGCAGACCGCGACCTCGTCGCTCGCGCCTGGCGCACGGCGGGCAAGCTCGCCCCGAAGGACGCGCCGTTGTGGGACGCGGCTTAATTACGCGGCCTCATTCACCGGCTTCGTCGCGCTGTGCAGCGCCACAATCCCACCGGTGAGGTCCTGCCAGCCTGCACCTTCCCAACCGTTGCGGTTGATCGCCGCGGCCAACTCCTCCTGGTCCGGCCATGCACGAATGGACTCGGCCAAGTACTCGTACGCCTCCGGGTTGGAGGAGAACACCTTGGCCACACGCGGCAGCGCCAGCGGCAGGTACTCCTTATATAGGGTGCGGAAACCCGGCACGATCGGCGTGGAGAACTCGTTGACTGTCAACCGCCCACCCGGCTTGGTCACGCGCGCCATTTCGCGCAGGCCCGCCTCGAAATCGTGGATGTTGCGCAGCCCGTAGGAGATGGTGACCGCGTCAAACACTTCGTCCGCAAACGGCAGATGCATCGCGTCTCCGGCAACCTTCGGCACATCCCGGTTGCGGCCGGCAGCAAGCATGCCCTGGGAGAAGTCGCACGCCACCACCCACGCGCCCGACTTCGCCAACTCCACGGTGGACACCGCCGTGCCAGCTGCGAGGTCCAATACCCGCTCCCCCGGTTTCAGATCCAGGCGCTTGCGGGTCTTGGTGCGCCACCTTCTATCCAAGCCGAAAGACAGCACCGTGTTGGTGATGTCGTAGCGCTCCCCCACGTCATCGAACATCCCGGCAACATCGAAGGGCTGTTTGTCCAGGTTCGCCTTGGCCATGGTTGGCAAGTCTACGCGGGCGGCCTACTCCGGCCTGCGCGTGGTCAGCACGAGTGCGACAGGGCCTCCCCCGCCCGCGCCCGTTGCGCAGCCGCCGTTCGCTTTCGCCGCCACGCATGAGTTGCACCCTCCGCCGGCACAGCTGCCGCCGAGTGCTTCCAGGCTCAGCCGCCCGGTTCGCTGCAGGTGGTGGATGATCGCGTCCACCGTCGAGTCGCTCAAGCCGGTGGTTCGCCGGATCTCGGCCCGGCTGCGGGCACCGTCGCGGATCGCTTGGGTCACCGCTTCCACGGGACGTTGCGGGGTTTGGGGCTTAGTTGCTTGTCGACGAAACATTGCTCACGCCCTACATGAAGAACCGAAGAATTTGGAACGCGCCCACCGCGAGCAACCAGGCAAGCGCGAGTTGTCCCACCACGCCGATGAGCGTCCACTTCAGGCCGATCTCGCGGCGCTGTGCGGCGAGTGTGGCCACGCACGGCGTGTAGGCCATGAGGAAGATCATGTACGCCCACACCGCGGCGATGCCGTGGCCGCCGGAGGCCTGGTCGAAATCCTCGCGTACTGCGGTCGCTAGATCCGCCGAGTCTTCTTCCACAGCGTAGGTCTGCGCCCAAGTGGAGATCAACGCCTCCTTGGCCAGGAAGCCAGTGATCAGCGGACCGGTCAGCGACCACGAACCGAACCCGGCGGGTTCAAAGACCGGCGCAATGGTTTCGGAGACCACGCCGTAGACCGAGTCCTGCGGCGCGAGCTCCTCGTCACCCCAGCTGTGCCCTGCGACCGCTGGGGTGGAAAGCAGAAACCAGATGGCGATCACGGTTGCGACGATGATGCCGCCTGCGGTGCGCAGGAATCCCTTGAGGCGTGCCCAGGTGACCGTCGCAGTCAGACGCGCGGTGGGCAGCTGGTACACGGGCAGATCGATCACCAACGGGTCCGCCCCCATGGTGCGCCACAGCAGCGTCTTCAGCAGCAGGCCGGCGAACACCACCAGCAGGATCGAAACCACGTACATGGCGAACACCACGAGTCCCGCGTGCTCAGGGAAGAACGTGTGACCCAGCATCACGTACACGGTAAGCCGCGCCGAGCAAGAGGTGAACGGCACGAGCAGCGCAGTCATCCGGCGTTGCAGCGGCGTGCTGAGCACTCTCGTCGCAGAGATCGCGGGGACGTTGCAGCCGAACCCGACGATGAGCGGGATAAAGGCTTTGCCCGGCAAGCCGATCGCGCGCATCAGCCGATCAGCCACAACGGCAGCGCGCGCCATGTACCCGGAATCTTCCAGGACTGCGAGGCACAGGAACATCAGCGCCATCAGAGGGACGAACGTGAGGACCATGCCGACACCGCCGATCAGGCCGTCGATAAGCAAGCCCTTAATGAAGGGGAAGTCGAGCCCGACGGCGGCGAGTGCTGCTTCCGCCCACTGTGAGAGCGGGCCGGTGAAGAAGTCTTCGAGGAGGGTTTGCAGTGGGGCGGCGAGTGTGATGGTGATTTGAAAGACCAGGAACATCACCGCGAGGAAGATGAGCGGTCCGAGGACGGGGTGGAGGACGAAGCGGTCGATGGTTTCGGTGGTGGAGGCCTGGTGCTCATCGCGAACAGTGGCGGAGGCAACGGCCTGGTCGATCCACGCGAAGCGGGCATCGGCTGCGGCGAACTCGGCGTCCGGGTCGTCTGTGCCGGCCGTGTTCTTCGGGCTCGTGGGGGCGTCTGCGGGGCGGACCTGTTCAATCGGCGCGTGAAGCCTTGCGTGCACGGCCTCGGCGAGGGTGGTGACATCGCGGCGGCGCGGGTCGACGGCGACGA
Source organism: Corynebacterium glaucum (assembly GCF_002287505.1). Classification (GTDB taxonomy): domain Bacteria; phylum Actinomycetota; class Actinomycetes; order Mycobacteriales; family Mycobacteriaceae; genus Corynebacterium; species Corynebacterium glaucum. The sequence continues at coordinate 315,867 of NZ_CP019688.1, read as the reverse complement.
CCGGGATGCCCAAGGCCTTCGAGAGACGAACCGGGTCTACCTCGAGGCCTTGGCGCTGCGCCACATCAGCCTTGGTCAGGGCGATGACCATGCGGTACGGGTGCTCGGCGAGCTGGGCGGCGAGGTAGAGGCCGCGCGCGATATTCGAGGTGTCCACCGCGACCAACACCAGGTCGGGGCGCTGGGAATCGGGGCTATCAAGCAGCAGCTCGCGGGTGAGGGCCTCGTCGGGGCTGACCGGGTCGAGCGAGTAAGCGCCGGGGAAATCGATGACATTGAGGCGGTCGCTGCCCGCCCCGGGTGTGTGCCACACTCCGCGCGAGACCTCGACGGTGGTGCCCGGCCAGTTGCCCATCTTCACGCCGGCGCCGGTCAGCGCGTTGAAGAGGGTCGACTTACCTGCGTTCGGAGAGCCGACCAGTGCGATGGTTGGCGCGCCGGTGGCGACCTCGGCGGCGGGTGCGTCGCAGTGGGAGCAGGCCGCGGTGGTTGCCGCTTCCACTGATCCGGTCCCTGATCCGGTCCCAGTGAGGGTGGGATCCGGCGTCCCTATCTTCGGGGTGCTCATTTGGTGGCACCCTTGGCCGCGTCGACCAGGATGTGCTTCAGCGCGAACTTGTCCAGCGCGTAGTGGGTGCCGCGGACTTTGACGACTCGGCCGCCGCCGGCCGTCTTCTGGATGACGGTGACTTCGGCGCCGTTGCGCAGGCCCAGTTCGCGGAGTCGGCGGTTCAGTGTGGCGTCGACGGTTGCGGCGTTGATCACCGCGCGGTTGCCTACCGGAATGTCGAATAGAGTCGCCGCGCCCATGCCTGCACGCTCCTTTAAGTTAGGCTTGCTTTACAAAAGTGAAGCTACTCTAATTAGGCGTGAATGGGAATCGGTTCGAGCGGCTTTTCCGTGAAGGTGGCGAAGTTCACGCCCCGCGGCGCAGGCGGCGCGGTCCCCGCGCCCACGCGGGCAGGTTGACATCGCGGCCGAAGATCCGGATCACGTTGCGGTTGTAGCCCTTGACAACCTCTTCGTAGTAGCCCATCAATTGCTCGCCGAGCGCCTGCCAGGTCTTGTCTGCAATCGACTCGCGGGCGGTGTCCTTGAGGTCGTCGAGGCGCGCATCGTCGAGGACCCAGCCCGCCGCATCCGGCAGCTCGGCCTCGAAGGTGTCCACGTCGAGCAGCAGGCCGTTGACCCCGTGGTCGATCAAGTCGATCGGACCGCCGGCGCGCGGACCAATGGTAGGCACACCGGAGGCCTGCGCTTCCTGGATCGCCTGGCAGAAGGTCTCGAACTCGCCGGTGTGAATGAACAAGTCGAGCGACGCGTAGGCGCGCGCCAAGGACTCGCCGGAGAGTGCGCCGGTGAACACTGCGCCGGGCAGCGCTTCCTCGAGCGCTTGGCGCTCCGGACCATCGCCGACAACAACCAGTTGGATGTCTTGGTTCGCCACCAGCGGGGCGAGACGGTGCACGCTCTTCTCCGCAGCCAAACGCCCCACAAAACCAACAATCTTCTTGGACCCCGTCGGATCCCACTGGCGGCGCAGCACCTCGGAGCGGCGCGTCGGGTGGAACAGTTCCGCATCCACGCCGCGGCCCCAGTGGTTGACGTTTTTGATACCGCGCGACTCCAGCTCGCTGATCGTCGCCGAAGACGGCGCGAGCGTCATCTGGCACATGTTGTGGATCGTGCGGGTCCAGTCCCAGGCAATGTTAGCCACCATCGCCGCGTGGTATTTCGTGGCAAATCCAGCGACGTCGGTCTGATACAGCCCCACAGCAGGGATGTCGAGCTGGCGAGCAGCGAACGCACCTGCGCCACCCAGCACGAACGGGCTGGCCAGGTGGATCACGTCCGGCTTGAAATCCGCCAGCGCGGCAGCAACCGTGGTGGTGGGCACGCCGATCGGCAGCGAGTCAATCAGGGGAATCATCACCGTGGGCACGCGAACGATCTCAAACCCGAGGTAGTCCGGCACCTCTTCCTGGAAGTCACGGGCACCCGGCGCGACCACGATGGCTTCGTGGCCTTCGCGCTTGAGATGCTCGAGCACCCGGAGCACGGAGTTGGTCACTCCGTTGATGTTCGGCAAAAAGGATTCGGCCACGATTCCCACACGCATGCGTAGCATTCTTTCATCGCTGGACAAACGCTTGCCCAATCGGACGTAAAATTCACATGAATTTTGCGCGGGAGACCGCGAACCAGCCAGCCGCGGCGATCAACGTCGCCACCACAGCCACCGACCCGGCGGGCAGCAGCGAAAGGTACCACCCGCGGCCTTCGACTTTCACCAGGTCAGGGTCAGACTTGGCATACGTCACCCAGACTCGCTGCCCCTCCCCCAGGCCCGATGGGTACAACAATCCAGCGCGTGGCGCGTGGAGCTTGCCATCCTCGCCCTCGTACTCCACGGCGGTACGGTGCTGATCCACTTTGAGCACGGTGGCAATCCCGCGACCGGGGTCGGCGTGAATGTGCGCATCGTTAATCACGGGCCCGAGCACCATCGCAACAGCTCCGAGGAGGGCCGCGGTGTACAGCGCCAGCACGAGCTGCTGTAGGCGGCGACGCACCTGCATTACTTCGCCAGCCTCTGCGCAAGCGCGCGGCGAGTCGCGCGGGTTGTCGCCGCCTCCACTACGGCAATCGGGGCGGGCTCCGCTTCCAGTTCAATCAGGGCTTCGCTGAGCTCAGCCAGGGTTTCAACCTTGAGGTAGTGCGCACCATGGGCAGTCGCAAGCTTTTCGACGTCCACCCCGTGCGGGGTCCCGAAAGCCCGCTCAAATTCCTTTCGCACTGGCTCGGCACCGACTTCCAGTGCTTCGAAGATGCCGCCACCGTCATCGTTAGCCACCACAATGGTGAGATTTCCTGGGCGCGGCTCGTCGGGGCCGATGAGCAGCCCATTGATGTCGTGCAAGAAGGTGAGATCCCCCATGAGCGCAACGGCGCGCGGCGCCCGGATCTCATCCGCCCGCAGCGCCTGGGTGGCAAGGGCAATACCCACCGCCTGGGAAACGGTGCCGTCGATGCCTGCAGCACCGCGCGCGGCGTAGGTGTCAACCCCGTCAAACGGCATACCAACGAGGCTGGCGTCGCGCACCGGGTTGGAGGAGCCGAGCATGAGCGTGTCGCCGACGGCGAGCGTGTCACAGACGGCCGCGGCGACGTGGAGACCGGTGAACCCGAACTCGTCGTCCTCAAGCGCAGCGCGCACGGTTTCCGCCCCCACGTCACCGGCTGCCTCGCAGATCTTCAACCACGTATCGCTCGGCTGCCCGGTGGCGTTGACGCGCGAGCCACGCCGATCCGGTTTGCCGGTGAAGACATCGGTACGTGAGATGCCGATGACCTCAATGTCTGGATCCGCCAGCAGGGCCATCACGTCGCGGTGCAGTGTGGGATGCCCCACCACAATCACCTGCTGCGGCTTGGTCGAGGCAGCGAAGTCCCCGCCGTCGTGGGAAATGGCGACCTCGTTCTGAGCGAAGAACCGCGCGGCCAACGGATGCACCTGGTGGAACGGGGTCGGCGCGGTCGGCTCCGCAATGGTGGGCACATGTTCGAGTCCCGGCACATCCCACGCCTCATCGCCGGCGATCACCAGCGTGTCACGGCTGAGATCTACGTCGACGGCGCCGTGGTCCACCCAGGCGGGTTTCGTGTCCAGGCGGCCGGGGCCGACGCGGCGAGGAGCGCCGTGGGCCTTGGGAAGCGCATCCGGCACCAGCGGGGTGTCCAGGGCAACGTTGATGTGCACCTGGTCGTCGACGAACGAGATCGCCGCTGCGTCGTCAAGCGTGGTGACCTGCTGCGTGGCAGCGTAGCGGCCGAAGATCCCCTGCTGCCAGATTGTTTGCGAGGCACCCGTGCCAATGAGCCGCTCGGGGCGGTCCGCACTCACGACCGCGAGCGGGGTGTGAGACATGTGTGCCTCGATCAGCGCGGGGTACGCGTTGGCCACGGCTGTCCCGGACGTCATCACCACAGCCACGTGACGCCGCTGGACCCGGGCGAGCCCGAGGGCTGTGAACGCGGCCGACCGTTCGTCGATACGCATGTGCACGCGCAGATCCGTGCGAGCCAGCAACTCGTAAGCCAACGGTGAGTTGCGCGAACCTGGGCTCATCACCACATCCGTGACGTTGCGGGCGAGCGAGTCAACGACACTGTGTGCAAGGCTGTGTGCAAGCGCGTGCGAATCCATGCCTTGTGAGCCTACTGCTGCGGGAAGAGGGACTCCGCCTCCCCCACCAGCTCGTCGAGTGCGTCGCGCACATCTGACGGGAGTTCGAGATCCGGAGCTGGCGCGGGAGTTTGCGGCGGCTGCGTCACAGTCGGCTCACCCGGGGCTGGGGCCGGGGCCTGCGTCGTCTCGTCGCGGCCGAAGAGCGACGGGCGGCGGGTGGTGGTCTCAGTCGTGGTGACCACCTCGGTCGCGGTCTGCGTCACCGTGACCGGCGGCTTGTCCGCCTCCGCAGCGGCACCGCGCCAAAGGAAGAACAGCACCGTTGCCGCGGCCACGGCGATCGCGAACAGCACACCAAAGATGATGGCCGGAACGTTGTCGCGCTTTTCGGGCTCGAAGTCGGCAGGCTCCGGCGCATAGTACGGCTCGTCATAGTGGGGCTCGCTATAAGACGGCTCTTGGAGCTGCTGTTCCGGAATGTATTGCTTGGGGCGCTGCCTGCGCTGCGGCTCAGGGGCGTCGCTCTGAGAACCAAACTGGCGCGTCTCGTTATCCATGCGGAAAGGATAAACCGCCACCGTGGATTCTCTCCATCTTGATTGCACAGAAAACTTCAGATTGTGCCCATGTACTGCATGAAATCGTTCCCGCAAGTTCAACTAGATTTTAACTTAATCTCACTTTAGAGAAACCTGGGTGCGGTTGGGTGAGAACGTTCCCACTGACAGGCGTTGAAAGGGAGACATCGTGTCACCAGTCGTAATTTTCGACATCGGCGGAGTTCTCGTACCGGAAGGCACCCGAATGCAGCAGCTATTGGATCACGTGGCTGCCCTGAAGGGCGAGTTCGACCGTGAGGTATTCACGGACAGCTACTGGGCGATCCGGGACGAGTACGACCTCGGCGCGGCTGATGAACAATTTTGGCCCCCAGTCTTTCAGCGTGCAGGAATCGAATCCGATCCAACTCTGGTTGCCTCCGCGGCAGCTAAGGATGCTGAGCTGGCTTCGACCATTGCTAGGGAACCCCACCAACTGTTACTCGAGATTGCGGATGCCGGCGTGCCACTCGGAATCTTGAGCAATGCTCCACACCGGATGGCGCAAAGCGTTCGGGAAAGCGATTGGGCATCAGTCTTCGCCCACCTCGTCTTCTCGTCCGAACACGGCCTCATGAAGCCCGACAGGGCGATCTATGACCTTGCGGCGAGCCATTTTTCGGATGTGGAACCCTCCACCATTCACTTCTTCGATGACCGAGAGAGGAACATTGTCGGAGCGCATGCTGCAGGTTGGCACGGGCACCTGTGGCGTTCGGTAGATCAAGCGCGCTTTGAACTGCGATCCCTCGGCATTCTTACCAAACGTTAACTCGTAGGGGATCACACATGGCAGCTATTACTTTCGATAAAGCTACCCTTCACTACCCCGGTAACCCCCGTCCGACCATCAACAACATGGATCTAGCGATTCGCGACGGGGAGTTCGTAGCCGTCGTCGGACCTTCTGGATCTGGCAAATCAACAACTCTGCGCATGGTGGCCGGTTTGGAAAAACTGACCGGAGGCGAGATCTACATTGGCGACACCCCCGCATCCACGCTCGCGCCATCCAAGCGTGACGTAGCGATGGTGTTTCAGTCGTACGCCCTGTACCCGCACATGACTGTGGCGGAGAACATGGCCTTTGCGCTCAAGATGCAAAACGTATCCAAGGATGAGCAGCAGAAGCGAGTCGCAGAAGCATCCCGCTTGCTTGACCTCGACCAGTATCTTGAACGCCTTCCCAAAGCACTGTCCGGTGGCCAGCGACAGCGTGTGGCCATGGGCCGTGCAATCGTCCGCGACCCCCAGGTGTTCTTGATGGACGAGCCACTGTCCAACCTGGACGCCAAACTTCGTGTGTCCACCCGCGCGGAAATCAGCCAGCTGCAACGCCGCCTGAACACGACGATGTTGTACGTGACGCACGACCAGACAGAGGCCATGACCATGGCCGATCGCATCGCCGTGCTCGAAGGCGGTGACATGCAGCAGGTTGGTTCGCCCGAGGAGCTGTACCGCACGCCAGCGAATACGTTCGTCGCCACGTTCATCGGCACCCCGTCGATGAACATGATGACGGGCACGATCGAGGGCAGCGAGATCACAATTGGACACATCCGACTCCCCCTCCCGCCCCTTGCACAGCAGCCGACGTCCAATCGCGTTGTGCTTGGCATCCGCCCAGAGAATCTTGAGGTGGTGAGCGATGGTCAAGGCGATACCCGCGCCGCGGCGGAGTACGTCGAGAACTTCGGTTCCGACAAGTACGTACACGCTTCAATCGACGGTCTGAATGATCTCGGGGACTTCATTATCCGCGTGCCGAACACGTTGCGGATCGCCGCAGGAGACGCATTCGACCTGCGTTTCGATCGCGACTTCCTGCACTTGTTCGACGCTGAAACCACAGCGAGGATCAACTGATGAGTATGCAGCTGAAAGGGGCTCCCGGCCCCGAGGTCCCTCCCGTTGACGCACTCGAAGCAGCGCGGGAGAACACGGCAGGCCCGAAAGCCCCACGCCAGCGAGGAGAACTGTGGGCCTGGTTGTGCCTTCTTCCGGCGACCATTCTGTTCCTTGTTTTCGACTTCTGGCCGTTCTTCCGCGCGCTCTACCTCTCTTTCACGTCGACCGACCTATTCGGCCGACCAGCTGGCTTCACCGGGTTCGACAATTACCTCAACATGTTCTCGGACCCAACATTCCTGTCGACGTTCTCCCGCACCCTGCTGTTCACCGTGGCATCGGTGATTCTCAAGCTGGCTATCGGCCTAGCAATCGCACTGCCGCTGTCGTACCGCATGAAAGGCACCGTGTGGATGAGGCCGGTGGTGTTGATCCCGATGGCGGTCTCCACCGCAGTTGGAACCCTGGTGTTCCGCCAAATGTTCGCACCCGTTGTCGGCCTGTTCGACCAAATCTTCATGTCCTTGGGCTTCGACCAGATCGGCTGGCTGACAAGTCCTCGAATGGCGATGATCTCGGTGCTTATCACAGATGTATGGATCGGCATTTCGTTCGTCACTTTGCTCATGCTCGTCGCCATCGACGGCATTCCTGGGGAGATGGTGGAGGCAGCAAACCTTGATGGAGCAACCGGCTCTAAGTACGTCCGTCACATCATTCTGCCGAGCATCGCGCCAATGCTGCTGGTTCTTTCTGTCACGCAGGCGATGGCGGCGATGAAGGAGTTCACCATTTTCCAGGTTCTCACTGGCGGCGGACCGGGAAATTCGACCCGAACTCTGGTGCTCGACATCTACGACTTGGCCTTCGGCGGCGGCACAGCGGACTTCGCTGCCGCGTCCGCGCGTGGCATGGTCCTGTTCGTCATCATCCTCGTCCTCACGCTGATCCAGTTCAGGCTCTCGAACCGAAACAACAGGTAAGCCCCATGAACAACAACCTTCGTTCCCCCTTTACAACTGTGGTGATGTGGATCTGGTTGCTCCTGGTCTGCTTCTCCATCGCGCTGCCAATCGTGTTCGCGCTAGTTGGCTCGTTCCGGTCGTCCGGTGACATCCAAGGCGGTGTCCAGTCCTTGTTTTTCGGCGACACCATCTTCAGCAACTACCCGCGTGCCTGGGAGCAGTCTTCGATTGGCCGTCAGCTGATCAACTCCGTCATCGTGACCGTGTGCCAGACGGCAGGACAGTTCATCACTTCGGTGCTCGCTGCATATGCACTTGTCTTCGGCCGCTTGCCCGGCGCGTCGAAAGTCCTCATCTTTTTCCTGCTGCCGATGATGATCCCCGGTGAGGTTGCCGTCATTGGTAACTACCTCACGGTTCGCGGCATGGGCTTTTACGATACCGTCGTCGGCATCTTCCTGCCGTACCTCGCGTCCAGTTTCACGTTGTTCCTCTTTTATCAGGCATTCCTGGGCTTCCCCAAGGAAATCCGCGAAGCCACGATTCTGGAAGGCGTAGGACCGTTCAAATTCCTCTGGTCCTTCCTACTCCCCCTCAACCGCTCGGTCTGCATGACCGCCATCGTCACGGGTGCCATCGCCGCGTGGAACGGATACATGTGGCCGCTGTTGATCACCCAATCTGCTTCCGTTCGCACCATCCAACCTGGCATCAAGGCGCTTGCCGACGAAGCTGCTATCGACACTGGTCTCGTCCTTGCTGGCCTCATGATCGCCGTCATCCCAACCGTTCTGCTCGTCGTGTTCGGTCAGAAGTACCTGACCCGCGGCCTCACCGAAGGAGCTGTCAAGTAAATGTCCAAGAAGTTTTTCGCTCTTGCAACCGCAACCATCCTCACTGCGTCTTCTCTGACCGCTTGCGGAGGCGGTGGAGGTGACACCACCACCGCCGCCGACGGTGCCGTCGTCGTCGATTTCTGGCACTCCGCGTCGGGCGCAGCTGCGACCACCCTCGAAGAAATCGTCAGTGACTTCAATGCGGAGCACCAAGGAGAAATCGAAGTCCAGGCCTCCTACCAGGGGGGCTACGAGGATGCGATTGCCAAGTTCATTGCCTCAGTGCAAACCGGTGACCTACCGGCGCTCCTCCAGGCTTCGGACGTTCAGACTGCGTACCTGCGCGACAGCGGTGTTGCAGAACCGGCCCAGGACTTCGGAGACGACTACGACTGGGACAATCTGGTTGACGTTGTGGCGAATTACTACACCTTCGAAGACAAGGTCTATTCCATGCCGTTCATGGTGTCCCAGCCAGCGATCTACGTGAACGACACCGCTCTTGCAGAGGCAGGTTTGAGCCACGCTGACCTCGAGACCGTAGAAGGCCTCCTCGACGCGGCGGAAAAGGTTCACGAGACGACTGGACGCCCAGGTCTCACCTTCCACCAGAGCGGCTGGTACATGGAGCAGTTCCAGTCCATGACCGACCAGTTCCTTTGCACTCCGGAGAACGGCGTCGATGAGGCAGCGACCGAGTTCAATCTCACCTCGGACGAGACCGTCAAGTTGTGGGAGCGAATCGGGGACCTTTACTCAGCAGGTGTCATTCACAATCCGGGTAACGACGGCTCCGCTGCGACCGGTGCGTTCCTGTCAGAGCAAGCCGCAATCCAGCTCAACTCCTCCGGAAACTACGGCAACATCACCGAGGCGAACCCCAGCTTCGACTGGTCCATCATCGCCCTGCCCCGTGACACTGACGAAGCCGGCGCGGTCCCGGGCGGCAACTCGCTGTGGGCAATCAAGGAGGGACACTCCAAAGAAACCCAAGAAGCGGTGTGGGAGTTCATGAAGTATGTCGGTTCTGACGAGGTGCAGCAGAAAATCTTCGAGGAGACCGGTTACCTGCCCACCACCAACGGTGCCAATGACGCGCTCGCAGGTCTAACTGAGCAGCAGCAGGCCCTGGTTGATCAGCTGCAAAACACCCCAAGCAACAAGATCACCGCTGGATGCAAGACCGGTGCGTTAAACGCTGCCCGTCAGTCGTACCAAGCTGCGATGTCCTCGATTGCGAACGGCTCGAACCCGGCTACCGCACTTGAGGAAGCTCAGCAAGGTGCATCCAACGAGATCGAGTCCTACAACAAGCGTGCAGGCAACTAGGGCAATGGCGAAGTTTCCGTTGGATAGCAACCCGCAGACCTTCGAAAAGTTCACTGCCGAAGGTGTGGCGAAGCGCCACCGTGGATCCACCTTCGTTGCGCATGTTGTCCCAGACAGCCCCACCTACGAGGTGGAGAAGCGTATTCAAGACGATGTCCGCTCTCGAGGCCTGGCGGAGCATTTCGGCCTCCTCCCCCCGTCGAGCTATCACATGACTGTGTTTCCCGGCCTGAAGGACAGGGCCATCCAAGGCGAATCAGGTAAGTGGCCCGGTTGGCTGAGTGGTGTGATGGATCTGCCCACCGCAGTAAGCATGATGCGCCAGCGACTCGCCGAAGCTGACATCGCGCCCGTGCCTGATCTGCGGATGCGGCCCACCCATGTTTACGACTTGGGGGTCTCACTCACGGTTGGCTTGGAGCCGGTTGATGATCAGATGGCGAACGAGCTGCACCTGTTCCGATCGACGCTTCGCGACGTGTTGGAGATTTCAGATCCAGGTTTCGACACCTATCTGTTTCACTCGAGCCTCGGCTACCGCCTGAGCGCGCCCGAACTCACCTCCGACCTGAACGCGGAGTTGGCGGAACTTTACACAGAGTGGGTGCGGGAGATCGAGGTCTTTGACCTCGAGCGACCTGCATTCAACATTTTCAATGACATGCTGGCATTCCCGGAGGTTCTCCCCCTCTAGGCAAGATCACACTTGAGTGTGGCCTCGCGCATTCCGCGCGGCCACATTCGTTTCTAGGGTCGGCCGGCTGTCGTTCCGATGATGAGTTCGCCGCGGTACCGCTCGTTGATAACAGCTGCAGGTTCGGGGCCTTCCACAAGTTCAACAATCCTGCGAGCTGCACCGCGTCCAACCAGTTCTACTGGCTTTCTTACAGTTGTTAAGCCGAGAAGGTCGACACCGTCCATGACACCGTCCGAGCCGGTCATTGAGATGTCTTCTGGGACCCTGATGCCTAATCGTTTTGCGGCTTGGAGCAGCTGAACAAGCCTCCGGTCGAACACAGCCATGATCGCGGTGTATCCATCATCCAGTGTTTTCAGAAGCCACTGTTCAAGCTCTCGTTCGCTCATCAGGCTGGTGTAGGTCGCGTCGAACTCGATCCCCAACGCCGCTGCACGTCGTTTCTGCGCCTGAACGCGTGTCCAGGTACCCATAGTTCGGTTCATTCGAGCGTCTTGCATCATAATCTTCCGGTGGCCCAGCTTCGCGAGGTGATCAACCAGAGTTTCCCCGTGATAATCCTCGTCGTAACCGACAGAGTGGAGCGTGCCGCTCGGCTCAGGTCGACCCACGACAAGAAGGGGCACGCGCGCCGCGTACTTCTGATGCAGATCGTTCTCGACGCCCCCAACTGATACCAGCATTCCCTTGATAGGCATGCGAACGAGGTTTTCCATCGCGGATTCCTGCTCGCTGCGCGTCGAGCTCACAATTGTTTCTTGAAGTACGTGGTACCCGAGCGCGTTGAGTTCTTCGTGAAGATAACGGTTCAATTGTCCGAAGATCGGGATATCGACGGAACTGACGAACAGCCCGATTGTTGGAGCCGGCTCAGCGCGCATGAGCTGAGCAGAAAGAGCCGGAACGTAGCCCAGTTCCTCGATAGCCTGCCGCACTTTGGCGCGTGTGTCTTCTGCGACTCGTGCGTCATTTTGCATCACCCGCGACACGGTTGACTTCGACACCCCTGCGACGCTGGCTACGTCGAGGATCGTGGGTCTGCGCGGCTCGCGGGTTGGCACGACACGAATCTTAAGCTTTCGCGAGCCTAAGCGTCAGATTGACCCACTTTCATCCGTAGGACGCCGCAAGTTTGTGGGCTTAGAGCACCAGTCCGAAGACTGGGACGGCGATGAAGTAGGTCGCCAGGGAGATCAGCACGATGCCGATGAGGTTCAGCCAGATACCGCCCTTGATCATGTCGCCCATCTTTACGTAGCCGGAGGAGTAGGCGATCGCATTCGGCGGGGTCGCCACCGGGAGCATGAATGCACAGGTAGCGGCGAGCGCAACCGGGATGCACAGCAGCATCACGTTCATCTCGGTGGAGCCGGTCAGGCCAATGCCCACCGCAACACCGCCCATGATCGGCAGGAAGGTTGCCGCCGTTGCGGTGTTGGAGGTCAGCTCCGTCAGGAAGATGATCAGCGCGGAGATTGCCACGATGAGCAGGAACATCGGCAGTGTCGCCAGGCTCTTCGCGGCCTCACCGATCCACAAAGACAGACCGGTGGAAGTGAACATCGCGGACAGGGACAGGCCGCCGCCGAAGAGGAGCAGCACGTCCCACGGCATTTCGTTCGCGGTCTCCCAGTCCAGCAGCCGCTTGCCATCCTTTGCCGCGGGAATGGTGAACATCAACAGGCCGGCGATGATGCCGACGATGGCGTCGTCGTACGGGAAGCCCCAGCCGTAGCGCTCAATGCCAAGCGGGATGAAAATCCAGGACAGGGCCGCGAGCACGAAGATGATGCCCACCATGATCTGCGGGTAGGTCCACGGTCCGAGCTTGCGGATCTCCTCGTCGATGAGTTCCTTGCCGCCCGGAATTTCGTCGATCTCCGGCTTGAAGACGGTCACCAGTAGCCACCACGCGATGAAGAGGAAGATGATGGCGACCGGCATGCCCACCATCATCCAGCGGCCGAAGCCGATGGTGATGTCGTGTGCTTCCTCCATGTAGCCCTTCAACAGCGCGTTCGGCGGGGTACCAATCAGCGTGCCCAGCGAGCCAATGGAGGCGGCGTAGGCAATGGCCAGCATGAGGGCGGTGGCGAACTTCGCTTGGTTCTTCATTCCGCCGACGGTGTCCGCTGTGAGAAGCAGCACGGAGGTACCGATCGGCAGCATGACCACGGCGGTAGCGGTGTTGGACACCCACATAGACATAAATCCGGTCGCCAGCATGAAGCCCAGGATGAGACGGCGCGGAGAGGTTCCCACGATCTTGACTACGTACAACGCCAGGCGGCGGTGCAGGTTCCAGCGCTGGAGGCCAAGCGCCAAAAGGAAGCCGCCCATGAACAAGAAGATGGTCGCGGACGCGTACGGCGCACCGACATCTTTGAACTTGGCTACTCCCATAATCGGGAAGATGGCGATTGGCAGCAGCGCGGTCGCGGCGAGCGGGATCGCCTCGGTCATCCACCACACGCCCATCAGCACGGTGGTAGCGGCGACGACGCGCATCGCCTGCGAGGTGTATTCGACATCTTCCTTGGCCCCCGGTGAAGCAGCCACGGTGTCACCCGCGCCTGAAGGGAAGATGAAGTAGATGAGGATGGCGAGAGCGATACCCGCAAGCAGGCCGATGAGTTGACGGCGCCACTCTCCCGGTTCGGGACTGGGGGCAAGATCGCCGTCCGACAGTGCGGACGAATCGTGCACTACAGGAGTAGACATCGCGGCTTCCTTCTTTCACGATATTCATGGACGGCTGTACGCCGATGTCCGCCAAACTCTAAGCCTGCAAGCGTCCGCCTATAGCAAAAACGCAGAATTTGCTTCTGAACTGATATCGGCTATGCCCTTAAATGGGGGTAACACGCGCGAACCCGTTCAAACCACCAGTCGCGCCGCTCGGCCGAAGCCCGAAGTGCGTGCAGACGGTCGGCGTCGGGGGTGGTCCGAGTCAGAGTAAAGGAGCCGTCGATAAGCGAGCGCTCCGGCGCGACATCCTCAAGAAACAGCCGCTGGGTGGCAAGGCCCGCGGCGCGCGACCCGGTGAGCTTTGCCGCGACCAGCCCCGCATCAATCCCCACGGCAGTGTCCAGCGCGCTCGCTACGGTGAGCTCAAGGCCCAGCTCGGCCGCCAGCTTCAGCACATTTCGTACCCCACCAAGGGGCGCTTGCTTAACGACGCCTATTTGCGCCGCCTTGAGCTTCACCACCTGATATGGGTCCTCGGCGCGGCGAATGGACTCGTCGGCGGCGACCGGGGTGCCCACCCGCGCGCGCACTTCGGCGAGCTCCTGGACGGTGGCGCACGGTTGCTCCAGGTACTCGAGTGGGCCGTCCGCAGTGAGGGCGGCTTCGGCGGCGACGGCTTCTTCCACGCTCCAGCCTCCGTTGGCGTCGACGCGGATGCGTGCCTCGGGTTGCAGGTGGCGGAGGGTGTTGACGCGGGCGATGTCGTCGTCAAGCGACTGGCCCTTTTCTGCGACCTTGACTTTGTAGGTGCGAACGCCGGGGAAGCGTGCGAGGACCGCTTCGACCTCTTCGGGGGCGACGGCGGGGACGGTGCCGTTGACCTCGACCGTGCCGTGCGCTTCGGGCAGGCCCTCGAAGGCGGCCTCGACGCCGGCGCGCAGCCACATCGCTGCTTCGGGTGCGGCGTACTCCACGAACGGGGAGAATTCGCCCCAGCCGGCGGGGCCGTCGATGAGCAGCGCCTCGCGCGTGGTGATGCCGCGGAACCGCACGGCCATCGGCAGCGCGACGACGTGGGCGCGCTCGAGGATCTCCTCGACGGTGGGCAGCGGGTGCGGGATATGCGGTGACGGCGGTGTGGGCGGTGTGGGCATGCAGGCCAGCGTAGCGTTGGGGCCATGAGCACCGAACCTGGCAGCGAGCGCGGTGACGAGCGCGCGGACGAGCGCACTGCGTTTGCGCGCCGCCTCTTCCCCGACGGCGAGGAGCCCGATCCGCGCTTCACGCTGGCGAACGAGCGGACGTTCCTCGCGTGGACGCGCACCGCGCTCGCGTTTTTGGCGGGCGGGATCGCGCTGGCGGCGTTTGAGATCCAGGGCATGCATCCTCGGCACCAGACGGCGGTGGCTGTGCTGGTCATCCTCGGCGGGGTGGCGATTGCCGGGGGCGCGGCCGTGCGCTGGGTGCACGTGGAGCGCGCCATGCGCACGGGCAAACCGCTGCCGGTGCCAGCCATCATCCCGGTGCTGTCGCTGCTGGTGTTCGTGGCGCTGGCGATCACTATCGTGCTGATCGTGGTGTAGGAGGTTTGCCGTGCACGCTGATCCGGGGCTGCAGCCTGAGCGCACGTCGATGTCGTGGACGCGCACTGCCGTGGCCATGCTGGTGGTTTCGCTGATCTTGCTGCGCTGGGCGCACGTGTTCGGACCGTGGGTGATTGCGCTGATCGTGTTGACGCTGGTCGCCGCGGTGTACGTGGTGTTGTCCAACCGCGCGGCGTACATGCGCGAGGTGGCCGGGATCGAGCACGAGCGGGTGGATCCGGCGATCGGGCGGATCTTCGCTATGACCGCGACGGTGTTTCTGCTCGGGGTGGGATCGTTGGTGCTGGTGTTGCTGCACTAGGCCTCGCGTGCGCCGCTGGATCCCATTCGCCGGTTGACGTTGTAGACCTCAACAGTTTTGGCGCCACACCAGTCACACCCCACCTGGGCTTTTACCTCGGCGCTTTGCTTGAGGTCTACAACGTTGAGGTCTACAACGCCACTACCATCGGTCTGCATGAGCGAGCAGCAGCAGTACTCCACCGCGCAGCCCTTCGACGCCTCCCAGTGGCGCAGCGTCGAGGGGTTCGACTTCACGGACATCACCTACCACCGCCACGTAGGCGAGACCCGCGCCGACGGCATCGTCCGCATCGCGTTTGACCGCCCCGAGGTGCGCAACGCGTTTCGCCCCCACACCGTCGACGAGCTCTACCAGGCGCTCGACCACGCCCGGCGCGACCCGTCGATAGGCACTGTCCTGCTCACCGGCAACGGCCCGAGCAAGAAGGACGGCGGCTGGGCGTTTTGCTCCGGCGGCGACCAGCGCATTCGCGGGCGCTCCGGCTACCAGTACGCTGGCGGTGAGACCGCAGAGACGGTTGACGAAGCCCGCGTGAAGGCCGAGGGCGGGCGCCTGCACATCCTCGAAGTGCAGCGCCTGATCCGCACCATGCCGAAGGTGGTCATCGCCGTGGTCAACGGCTGGGCAGCCGGCGGCGGGCACTCCCTGCACGTGGTGTGCGACATGACTATCGCCTCGCGCCAGGAGGCCCGCTTCAAGCAGACGGATGCCGACGTCGGCTCCTTCGACGCCGGCTACGGCTCCGCCTACCTGGCCAAGATGGTCGGCCAGAAGTTCGCGCGCGAAATCTTCTTCCTCGGCCGCACCTACACCGCCGAAGACATGCAGCGCATGGGCGCTGTGAATATCGTCGCGGATCACGGCGAACTCGAAGCGGAAGCCATCCAGGCCGCCCGCGAGATCAACACCAAGTCCCCCACCGCCCAGCGCATGCTCAAGTTCGCTTTCAATTTGCTTGACGACGGCCTCGTGGGCCAGCAAGTCTTCGCCGGCGAAGCCACCCGCCTGGCATACATGACGGACGAAGCAGTCGAGGGCCGCGACTCCTTCCTGGAGAAGCGGCCCCCGAACTGGGATCAGTTCCCGTACTACTACTAGCTGGAGCTGAGCGTCACTGGGAGCTTGGCACCCGGAATCAGCGACTCAATGAACGAGCCGAGTGCCTTGAACCAGGTTTCGAACATCGCGAGCACCGGGTGCTTCGGCGGTGCAGGCTGAGTGGTTTCCGGCTCGGGCACGACGAAGTCAGCCGGGAAGTAGAGCTCGCCCAACCCCTTGTGGCACTCGCTGGGCGCGGTGGTGAGCTGGTCGGCGTAGCTTCGCTCAAGCTCGTTGATCGCGCGCCCGTAGTAGGTGTTGTTGAAGTTGAAGACGAACGCGGTGCGCTGCGGCTCATCGATCGGCAGTCCGCGCGCCACGGTTTCACCGGTGTTGCCCACTACCACGCCGTCGCGCTTGCTGTGGCGCAGGTAGCCGCGGTCGATGCCGATGACGTACTGCGCCGAAAGCGGCATCTGCTTCAGGTAGGCCTGGTCCTGGATTTGCGTGCCCTGCTTGCTGTCGAGGTAGTTGTCCGCCGTCGTCGGATGCATACCCACTGAGACGAGCTTTGCCTTTGCTGCTTCGCGTGCACGGTCCTTGCCTGCGAGTGTCTCCGGCGTGGACTTGCTGCCGCTGGCCTGGCCGAGCGCGAGTGTGCGGTCGTCGTTGAGGAACTGGCGCACGTTCGGGTCGTCGACGTACGCGTCACCGTGCGCCTTCGCACCCGGGTATGCGGCCTCCAGCGCCTCAGCACGGGCAACCTCGTGCCCTGCCAACGTGAGCGTCTTGGCCACCGCCTCAGCTTTCTGCGCACCAACGCGTTCCGGCTCGGTGAGGGTGATGCGACATTGCAGGCCGCCGTTTTGATCGGTTTCGGGAGTGAGGGTTGCAGCGGATGCGGGGGTGACAAGGGCAAGAGTGGCGGCGACGGCGACCGCAGGAGCGATCACTTTCTTCATCGGAGGACTCCTAAGGCTGCGATAGGTCAAAACTGTGGAATCACCCCTAGTATCGTCACAATCACCCCAGCTGTTTCGCCGCGCAGCGTCCTGGATCGGTTCAGCGCTCCTCGGACGGGTCACCTTCGCGGCGCACGAACTCCGCAAAACCGGGCGCGGTGAACTCGACATAGCCGTGAGCCGGGGCGTCGATAAGCCCTTTGTCCATGAGCGAGCGGCGCACCATCGAGATCGACTGAGTGGTGCGCCCCATGCGCTCCGCGATCTCGCCGCGTCGCGCGGGCGATCCCCCGTCGGCGGCCATCGCGCTCATGAATTCCTGCTCTAACGGGGTGGCCTTCATCCAGCGGGAGCGGAAGAAGATGCGCTGCACCTCGCGGAACTGGCTGTTCGCTTCCGACACGTGCGAGCCGCCGATCACCTCGCCGGCGTCGGGGTAGCCGGCGGCTTTCCATGCTTCGTCGCCAATCACCTGCAAAAAGTAGGGGTATCCCGCCGCAAGCGCCAACGCCTTGTCCAGCGCCTCCGGCGTCCAATGCACGCCGCGCGCCAGCGCCGGCTCCTCCAGTGCAGCCCGCGAGGATTCCGGGTCGAGGTTCTCCAGCTGCCGGTATCGGAAGCGCTCGGCAAAGCTCACCGCGTCCGTGATCACATCCTGGCTGTGGGTCAGGCCGGCGCAGAACGTCATCAATGGCAGACCAGGGGCCTCGGATTGCAGGTGCTGCCACGCATAAGCTAAAGCGCGCAGGCCGTTGGCATCGGCGGCCTGGATTTCGTCGACAAGCAAGACTAGCCCTGGATCACCTGCACCTTCTGCTGCTTCCTGGAGTGCTTGCTGCACGACGCGCCCGAGGCTGCTCATCTCGACCGTCGGCGCGTCGGCGTCGCTGGTGACTTTGACCCCGGCGACGGTGACCGAGAGGTTGCGCAGGATGTTGGCGAGCTCCTCGCGCGCGGTGTCTTGCCAGTCGCGCGAGAGCGTGTCCAACGCTTCTACGAGCGCGCCGATAAACGGGCCGTCGCCGGCGGTGATCCAGCACGAAGCGAACCCGAGGCTGCGCGCGTCGTTCTCAATCGTGCGCAGCAGGCTGGTCTTGCCCACCCCGCGCGAGCCGACGAAAATCTCCAACCGGCCTTTGAGCTCAGGGAATTCTTTCATGAAGGCCAGGTCGCGGCGGGCATCGCGAAGCAGTGCCTCGCGCCCGTAGACCACGGGTGCGACACTGCCGGGGGTGTATGGGCTGCGCTGCATGCCACCCTTTATAGCAGTTTATATTTGCCCAATGTATACAAAGGGCTGTTTGCTTATCGACGGAGAGGTGCGATGCCCTTTAGCGCCCTCCCCGCTCCCGCCCACGCCGCGGCGAGCAACACCACCCCGGCGATGAATGCGATGGCGAAGCGGACGGTGGTGTCGGCGACCTCCGGCCACGCTGGCACCGCAAGGATCCACAGCGGCGTGGAAGCGAGGACATCGCCGCCGATGGTCACCGAGAAGATCGTCCACACGATCGTGGCCGCCAGCGCCCAGGCAACACCGAAGCGCGCGGTGACGATCAGCGCGAACAGCGCAAGCGCACCCGTGGTCAGCACGGCGAGCACGAACCGGCGCGCCTCGTCATCGGGTGCTCCCCCGCCGGTGGCCGCTGCGGCTGCTGCCACGAGTGCCACCACCGCAAGCACCCAAGTTCGCAGCGCGGTGAGGGTCATTGGGTGCTCAATCTGCATCAACGCCCAGGCGGGGCGCAGACGGGGCCAAATGAGCGTGGGCAGCACCCCGGCACCGACCGGCAGGAGCGCATAGCTGTCCAGTGCGTGGCGCACCTCCGCTGGGTAGCGAATGGCAAACACCATGACCAGCACGGTGAGCGCGAGCGCGGCAACGAGAGCTGGTGTGAGCGCGGCGCGATGGATGCCGCGCAGCGCCGCGCCGAATCCCACATGGGTGGGACGCGCGACTGCGGGGCCAGTTGCTTTTGGGGCGCTCACCTGGTGGGTCTCGGGTTTGCGGCGCAGGCGCACCGTGCGCGGTTCCATAAGCACCGCGCAGGCAAACCCAGCCGCGGCGAGGAGGAGGCAGAGCCCAAGCGCTGGCAGCGGCGACTCCCCGTACATGGGCGAGCCCGGTTCAAGCGGCAGCAAGTTGAACTGTTTGCCCATCGCCGGCAGCACTAACCGCAGCGGCCACGCGGCCGGGTTGAACCACCACCAGTCACGGTCGACGAAGAATCCCAGACCCAGGTTGCACACTGCGGCGATGCCGATGGTCGGTAGCACCCCGATGCGGCGGCTCACACCGGCGGCCAGCCCGGCCGCGCCGAGCGCCCCAACCCAGGCGAAGAGGCCGGCGAGCGCAACCTGGGACGAACCCTCGTAGCCGAGCAGTAGTGCCACCACCCACGTCACGCCGAAGACGAGCAGGTAGAACACCGCGAGTGCTGCCCAAACGATGAGCAGACGAACGGCGCGCGTCGCCCGCGCAGACACCGGGCGCCACGCGGTGCCGCCGGAGCGGGCCGTGCGCTCCCGCGCTTCAGCCGAACCCGCGAACAACGCAGCCAGCGGCGCTGCCATGCCGGTGATCAGCAACCCGTGCCAGTTCATCAGGTCGCTCGCTGTCTCCACTTGGAAGCCCATCCCGAAGACGGTGAACACGCACCCGAGCAGAAGTCCCGCGAACGCCAACCACCACAGCGTCGATCCGCGCGCCCTGATCCACTCGGCTCGCACATATTGCTTAGTGTCCGTCACCGCGCCTCACCACCCTGCTCGGCCTGGCCGCCCTGCACAGCTTGCCCAGCCTGCCCCGTGGTGAGCCGGAAGAAAGACTCCTCCAGGTTCGGCCCCAGCGCAGCAAGCTCCCCGGCGAATCGCACGCCGCCACCGGCGATCACGGTGGCGTCGTCGGCAAGGTGCAAGACCTCACCGAGCTGGTGCGAACTCACCAGCACCGTGCGCCCGGCGCGCGCGTACTCACGCAGATACGTGCGCAGGTGCGCGATGCCCTCCGGGTCGAGGCCGTTTTGTGGCTCGTCCAACACCAGCACGTCGGGCTCGCCAATCAGCGCCTGCGCGAGCGCAAGCCGGCCCTTCATGCCGGTGGAAAACGTCGACGCCTTCTTCTTCCCAGCGCCGCCCAGCCCCACGAGCTCCAGCACGCGATCGGCCTCCGAATCCGGCAAGCCCAACAGCGTCGTATGCACCCGAAGGTTTTTGCGCGCACTTAAGTGCCCGTAAAACGCAGGGTCGTTAATCGACGCGCCCACATGCCGCAGCCGCTCGCGCCGAAACGGCTCCCCCATCAGCGTCACGGTCCCCGCGTCGGGTTTCAGCAGCCCGAGCAGCACCGACATCAGCGTCGATTTGCCCGCACCGTTCGGCCCGAGCAGCGCATGCACGTGCCCGGGGATGGTGGCCAGGGAAACGTCGTGTAGTACTTGCTGCGCGCCGAACGCGACGGAGACGCCCTCGCAGGCGAGTTGGGATGGTCGAAGTTCCATGCCCCACATCGTCGCGACCACCCGTCGCGAACAGATCCGACCCAGGGACGAAACCGGTTCCTCCCCTAGGAGGAAATCCCGGCGCGCTGCGCAATCAGCACCAGCGCAATCCGGTCGCGCGCCCCAAGCTTCGCCAGCAGGCTCGACACGTGCGTCTTCACCGTCGTCTCCGCAATGAACAGCGCCTGCGCAATCTCCGCGTTCGTCGCCCCCGCACCGAGCTCCGCCAGCACCTCCAGCTCGCGCCCGGTCAGCAGCCCGAGGCCCTGCCGCTCGAAGTCAGAAAGGACATTGTGCTTATCGACGCCGCCACGCACCCACTCCAAAACCTTCCCCGTCACCCCGCTGGCCAGCACGGATTCACCGCGGGCTACAGTGCGCACCGCGTCTGCGAGCACATCTGGATCCGCGTCTTTGAGTAAGAACCCGTGCACGCCCGCTTCGATGGAGGCTTGGACCAAGGCGTCGTCGTCAAACGTGGTGAGCATGATGACTTTGGGCCCGAGCGGCATGATCGCCTTCGCGGCCGCGATGCCGTCCATCACCGGCATGCGGATATCCAGCACGGCGACGTCGATTGTGAATTCGCGTGCCTGCTCCACCGCTTCGGCACCGTTCTGGGCGGTGGCGACAACGTCGATGTCCGGCTGCGCTCCGAGGACTGTGGCGAGGGCTGAAAGCAGGAGCGGTTGATCGTCGGCAAGCAAAATGCGCAACTTAAACCCCCAGGACTGCTCGGACGGTGAAGGTGTCGCCTTGTTGTACCACCTCGAGGGTGCCGCCGGTGCTTGCGGCCCGCTCGCGCAAGCCCTCGAGCCCGATGCCCGCTCCGGTCCGCGGGGCGATGGCCCCCTGGGAAGTGACCGTAGCTTCGAGCGCCTCGTCGAGCGGGGTGAGCGTGACGCGCACCTGCGGATTCACCTGGTGGCGCGCGGCGTTAGTGACGGCTTCGGTGACGATGCGGTTGGCGGCCAAGCCGGTCACCGCGGGCACCTGGACGTGCTGAGGCGCCTGGTACTCCACCTGCACCCCTGCCTCGCGGAAGCGTTGCAGGGTGGCCGGAAGTTCCGCGATGCCCGCGGTCGGTGCGAAGTCGGGGTTGTCCCCGCGCAAACCCCGCACCAGCATGCGGATGTCGCCGAGCGCTTCGGAGGCGACGGCGCGAATCTGCTCGAGCGATTCGCGCTCCTGATTCGCTGTAAGCCCCGCGTTCGCCTGCACCTTGATCAAGGTGAGCGTGTGGCCGAGCAGATCGTGGATCTCGCGGGCGATGGCAAGGCGTTCCTCCTCGCGGACCATGAGCAGGCGTTCTTCGCGAGCCTTCGCCTCCCGCTGGCGCGCTGCCTCTGCGGCAGCGTCCTCCGCCGCAAGGTTCGCGGCGAGCAGGTACGCCACCGCAACCACCGCCCAGTGCATGACCAGCATGAGTCCGGCGTCCCAGCCGTGGCGGTAGAACAGTACAAGGCGCTCGTCCCAGGTCCACATGAAGGGTGAGATCACCGACCAGGCGAGCGCCGCCACCGTCACCGCGACCACCGCAGGGCCGCGGCGGAAGCGACGGGCAACGAAGACTGCCAGCGGCACCGTAGCCACCCACACCGTGTAGCCGATGTTCACCGGTGCGAGCATCCACACCGCCGACCACGCGGCATTGCCGGCAACGAGCAGCACGGCGGTAAACAGGGGTTTCGTGCGCAACATCGCCAGCGCAGCAACAAAACCCCAGGCAAGCGCCGCCTGCGCCCAGCCGGATGCGTCGCCAGGTTTGGTGATGGCATCCACGGTGTACAACGCGGCGAGAACAGCGCCGAACGCAGCGAGGACGAGGTCACCGGATTTCAACTGCACGTCAATTTATAGAGAATCGGAGGATTCTTCGCGGATAAACTCCGCAAACCCAGGAGCCGTGAATTCGAGGTAGCCGTGACTGGTTGCGTCGATGAGCCCTTTATCTAGCAGCGACCGTCGTGCCATGCTGATGTCGTTGGTGCTGCGGCCCATCTCATCAGCAATGGCTCCGCGCCGTACTGGCCCTTCCCCGTGCGCTGCCATCGCTCGGAGGAACTGGGACTCTGCAGGAGTCGCTTTTTGCCACCTCGCGCGGAAGAAGGACTGCCGAGTGTCATCAAACCCACTGATCGCGCCTGCTACTTGCTTCGGCTCGATAAGCGTTCCGGGCCCTGGATGGCCCGCCGCTTGCCAGGTTTCGTCCCCCACAACCTGAATAAAGAACGGGTAGCCTCCGGCGAGGTCCAGCGCAGCCACCAACGCATCTTCGCTCCACGTAACCCCTTTTTGCGCTGCGGGTGAGCGCAGTGCCTGCTCCGCATCCTGACGGGACAGATTTTGCAGGTGCTGGTATTTGAACCGCTCCGCGAAACTCACTGCGTCAGTAATCACGTCCTGTGAGTGGCTCAAACCTGCGGTATACGCCGCCATCGGTAAATCTCTGTGCTCAGATTGCATCTGCTGCCATGCGTAGGCCAGCGCTTTAAGACCCTCCGGATCAGCACTTTGGATCTCATCAATCAGAATCACCAACCCGTGACTTCGAGATTGCGCTTCCTCACCCGCGGCAACCAAGACCCGTTGCAAGCGCCTTCCTTGGCTTGAAGCCGGTGCCCCTGCCGCTCCGGCTTCACCACCGAACGACACAGGCCCGAGTTGCACTTCTTTTAACGATTCGATCAAAGACAGCAACAGTGGCCCGTCTCCGGCAGTGACAAAGACCGTCTGAAAGCCCAACCGCCCCACCCGCTCAGCATCTGCTTGCGCAGCGCGAAGCAAACTCGTCTTGCCCACTCCACGTGGGCCCGCGAACACCCGGATCCGTCCGGCAAAGCGCGGCTCAACCGTCATGAATGCAAGGTCGCGTCGAATCCCCTCGAGGATCGGCTCACGCCCGTACACCTCTTCGGCCACCTCACCAGGCGTGTAGGGACTCATCTGCATGCGTCTTTTATACCTCTTTATGATTCGCCGATTCATAAAGAACCATAAAGTCTCTCCCCTGCCTATTGTTAAACCTCGTGACCCACATCCTCGAGCTCGCCCCCGTCGACCCCGCCGACCCGTTGGCGCTCATGCCCATCCTCGAGGAAGCACTCACCGGCCGCCGCGCCATCCTGCCAGTGCCCACCGACGACCCGCAGCGCGCAAACCTCCTGCGCAACACCCTCGCTCCCGGCCAGCCGATCAAGGACGACATCGCGCTAGTCGTGGCCACCTCCGGCTCCACCGGCACGCCGAAGGGCGCAATGCTCACCACCGCGAACCTTGTCGCCAGCGCCGACGCGACCCACCAGGCACTCGGCGGCGAGGGCCAGTGGTTGCTCGCCATGCCCGCGGCCTACATCGCCGGCATCCAGGTGCTGGTTCGCAGCATGGTCGCGGGCGTCGAGCCGGCCGCGCTCGACCTGTCGCAGGGCTTCAGCATCGCGGAATTCTCTGCCCGCGCCCACGAACTCGCCGACACGGGCGAGCGCACCTACACCGCGCTCACCCCGATGCAGCTCGCAAAAACCCTGTCGTCGTTGCAGGGCATCGATGCTTTACGACGCTTCACCGCCGTCCTCATCGGCGGCGCCGCCGCCAACCCCGCACTGTTGGACTCCGCCGCCAAACTGCGCATCAACGCCGTGACCACCTACGGCTCCTCCGAAACCTCTGGCGGCTGCGTCTACAACGGCACACCCATCCCCGGCGCGCAGGTCAAAATCTCCGACGGCCGCGTCTTCCTCGGCGGCCCCATGGTCGCCCGCGGCTACCGCAACCCCAGCTCACCGGAGCTCGCCGAAGACCTCAAGGGAGGCTGGTTCCGCACCTCAGATGCAGGATCGCTTGTCGACGGCCAACTGCGCATCCACGGCCGCGTGGACAATGTCATCGACTCTGGTGGGTTCAAGCTGCATCCCGAGGTGCTTGAGGAGCTCATGCTGCGCATCCCGGGTGTCACCAGTGCTTGCGTCATCGGCGCACCGGACCCGCGCTTGGGTGAGCGCGTCTGCGCCGCATACTCCGGCTCCGCGACGATCACCCATTTGCTCGACGCCTTCGACGAGCTTGTCGACACCGGCGAGATGCCGCGCTGGCAAGTGCCGAAGGAGCTCAAGATCGTCCCGGTGCTCCCCCAGCTCGGCCCCGGCAAGGTCGACCGCGCCGCCGTGCGCGAGTTGTTCTGAATCTGGGTGGCCCGGATTTTCTACTGCGTTACCAAACCCCGTTTAGCTGCGCCTGCCGCGAAAGAAAATCGAAGGCGTTAATTTGATCGACGTTGCCCGTGGCCAATCGAACACGGTCTCCAGTGATGAGAATGCAATGGGAACCTGGAGGCAGTCCAACGAAAGATGAGAGCTCCCGGTCCAGCACCGTCGGGTCCATTGCCGTGAGGGCCACTTGGATGTAGAGCGTCACATCATCGCGACGAGCTAAAAAGTCGATTTCGCCGCCACGGCTAATGCCTGTGAACACCTCGTACCGCTGGCGTTGAAGCTCTAGAAAAACCTGATTCTCTAGGTCGTGACCGGAGTTGGAACCACGCCGCCCGGTTAACGCGTCGCGAAGTCCAGCATCGACCCAGTAGTACTTGGGTGTGGATTTCAACCATCCTCTGCCGCGTGTGTCGAACCGGTGGCAGGGATAGATTAGGTGCGCATCCGTCATCAGCTTGAGGTAACGATCAACGGTGTCGGTGCTCACCTTCACCCCGCTGGACTTCAGGGTGTTGGAGATCTTGTTCGCCGACAGAGGCGAGCCTGCGTTATCGAGCACGAATGCGGCTACGCGAAGGAACACTGCGGTATCACGAACCTCACCGCGGAGGGCGATATCGCGGGTGAAGATGGAATCGAAAAGATCCCGGTTCATCTGCCTGGTGAGGTCTGGGGTGGTGGCGAGCACGCTTCGGGCAAAGCCACCGGTATCCATCCATCGTTGATAAGAGACGTCGGTGGGCTCAAGTTCAGGTGTCTGTGTGAAGATCCGGAACTCCTCAAGTGAGAGAGGAAAGATCTCAATCGTGATGTATCGGCCAGCGAGGTAGGTCAGCCCCTCCCCCACGAACATCGATGCGTTGGATCCCGTTACGCAAATCTCCACCTGTTCGGTTGAACGCAGCGAGTTGATCACCCTCGCCCACTGGTCCAACTCCTGCACCTCATCAACATGAAGGTGGGTCACCCCGTTCGCGATGGCCTCTACCGCGAACTCGTGGAATGCGTTCGCGTCACGGAGAGCATCGTTGGCCATGTCCTCGAAATTCACTACCAAGATGCGATCCGCGCTCACTCCCTGTGACTCAAGCTCCTCGCGGTACAACTGGAGCAACGTCGACTTGCCACTGCGGCGCACACCAGAGATGAGTCTGACTAGGTCATTGCCTTCGACGGCAAGCAACTCGCCGAGATATTGGGGACGGGGGAACAGGTTCACAATTTACGATCATAATCGTAAATCTCGCCGAAGTGCCCAAGTTTTACGAGTACAGTCGTAAATCCTCTTCCCTTCCGGTGTTCACCGGGCGTTCATTCGGTGACATCGGCGTTGCAAAGCACACGGGTGTAATTTCTGCGACAATCAGGGGGTGTGAGGACCGAGACGCTCCACAGGAAAACGCACACCACGAACCCGAAGTACGCGACGACCCTTACCACCAACCACAACCCGCACGCGCTGCGTTCCAAGGCACATCACCAGCCAGATAAATTCCGCCACAAGCAGCGCCGCCCGTTCATCCGCTTCGTCTAACCCCAGTCTGTAGCCACATGCCGGTGTTGCGGGCATGATAGGTGGCATGACCACCGCGCAGCCCGGCTCCGATGTCCCTGAAAACGCGAACCGCACCGCCTCGCCGAATAACGAAACGCAGGATTCCCCCGAGAAGCCTCGCAACGCCGCGAGGTTCGAGGATTGGTGGGAGGCAGCGCGCCCACACACCTGGCCGAATGCGTTCGCCCCGGTGATCGCCGGTACCGGCGCTGCCGCATTTTGGAGCAGCGCCGACATCGGCCGCGCGCTCCTCGCGCTCGGTGTCGCATGGGCGCTCATTGTGGGCGTGAACTTTGCCAACGACTACTCCGACGGCATCCGCGGCACGGATGAGGACCGCACCGGCCCAACCCGCCTCACCGCCTCCGGTCTCGCACGACCGGAGGACGTGAAGCTTGCAGCGTTCGTCGCCTTCGGCCTCTCCGCCCTCCTGGGCATTGTGCTGTCGATCATGTCCTCCCCGTGGCTCATCCTCATCGGCGCGATCTGCATCGCCGCCGCCTGGTTCTACACCGGCGGTTCGCGCCCCTACGGTTACGCGGGATTCGGTGAAATAGCCGTCTTCATCTTCTTCGGGCTCGTGGCGGTCATGGGCACCGAGTTCGTGCAAACCGGGTTTGTCTCCGGCATCGGGTTCCTTGCAGCGATCGCGATCGGGGCGATCTCTGCCGCGGTGAACCTGGCGAACAATATCCGCGACATTGAAACCGACGCCGCCGCAGGCAAGAACACCCTTGCTGTGCGGCTCGGCTACGGCAGCTCGCGCCTGCTGTTCACCGCGCTCACCCTGGTGCCGTTTGTGGTGTCGCTGCTGCTGGGCACCATCAGCACCCCGGCGCTCCTCGGCTTGGCGGCACTGCCGTTCGCGGTCTCGGCGATCCTCACCGTCCAAAGCGGGGCGACCGGCAAGGAGCTCATCCCCGTACTGGGTATGAACGGCCGCGCCATGCTCGTTTGGGCGATCGTCACCGCGCTCGCGCTGTGGTGGGCCGGTGCCCAGATCGCGGCGATTCAAAGCCACATCTACGACGCCTCCCCCCTCGGTGACACTGAAGCGCTCTTCTACGGCCAGATCTATCGAGAGGGCTTCTTCTAGGCCGCGTTCTAAACCACCGCGCGCAGGCATAGACTTGCCATCGTGTTAGACGTCCTTACCGGGTTTTCGATCATCTTCGTCGTCATCGCGGCGGGGTTTTTTCTTGCCCAAAAGGGCGTGATCCAGCAGAGCAACCGGCTCATGCTGAACCAGATCGCGTTCTACGTCACCACCCCCTCACTGATCTTCCACCGGGTGGCCACCTCGGACACGAGCGTGTTCTACTCGCCGGTGGTGTTGGTGATCGCGATCGCCTCCGTCGCCACGATGGTGATCTACTGGGTACTCAGCGCCGCACTGTTTCGCCGCAGCATCCCCGAGACGATGGCGGGTGCGGCAAGCTCGAGCTACTACAACTCCGTCAACATCGGCCTGCCAATCGCCATGTACGTGATCGGCGATCCCACCTACGTCGTCCCCGCCCTAGTCCTCCAGGTTGCGGTGCTCACCCCGATCATCATCACCGGGCTGAACTGGGGCGGCACCGAGAAGGGCTCCACCCGCAAGGCCATCATCGCGGGACTCACAGCACCGATGGTGCTTGCCGCAGTGATTGGCTTCATCATTTCTGCAGCCGAGTGGACGGTGCCGGAGCCGGTCATGGCCCCGCTGGAAATCCTTGGCGGCGCGTCGATCCCGCTGATTCTCATGAGCTTCGGCGCCTCACTCAAGGGCGACAAGGTGCTGCAGAAGGACCCAAAACCCACCATCACCGCATCCGCGCTGAAGCTCGCAGGCATGCCGGCTGCCGCGTGGGCAATTGGCGTTGCGTTCGGGCTCACCGGGGCGGAGCTCTACGCCGCCGTCATCCTCGCAGCGCTACCGACCGCGCAGAACGTGTACAACTACTCCGCCACGTACCGCGTCGGCGAGACCGTGACGCGTGACACCGTCTTCATCACCACGTTCCTCTCGCTGCCCGCCATGCTCGTGATTGCCTACCTCTTCGGTGGCTGAGGCGGGGCGGAGGAGCCGTCGTCAAGCTAACGCTCTGAGAGCTCCCGCTCGATCCATTCCTTGCGAGCGGTGCGCTGCGCCTTCCATGTGGCGAGTGCTTCGGTGGCTTCGACGCGCTGGCGGGTGAAGAGGAACATGGAAAGCGGAAACGCCACGATCAGCGCGAGCAGCGCGGACATGATCAGCGGCACCGGCGCACCGATGAGCATGGCGAGTGCCTGGATGAGCACGGTGAGACCGATGAACAGCAGCAGCCGGTACAGCCCGTAAATCGCCGCCGCCTTGTTCGCCCGCGCGCGGGCCTGCGGGTCGACGTCGGGTGCTGCTGCG
Source organism: Corynebacterium glaucum (assembly GCF_002287505.1). GTDB lineage: Bacteria > Actinomycetota > Actinomycetes > Mycobacteriales > Mycobacteriaceae > Corynebacterium > Corynebacterium glaucum. Next base: position 287,156 of record NZ_CP019688.1, on the reverse strand, counting down.
GTTTGGGAAATCTGCTCGCTCACGGTTATTTACAGTATTCGCTGACCAAGTATGTTGGTAGTCATGGGAAGGCTTCTACTCATCGTCTTGGTCGCCGTCGCCATCTACCTCATGTGGCGCGCCTTCGGCCCGGGTTCCAACGAGCGCTACGGCACCGCCTCGAAGCAGCCGCAGCGCCCGGCCATCAAGGGTCCGGACGATGATGAGGAGTTCCTCTGGAACATCGAGAAGAACCGCTTCAAAGAGCGCCGCGCGCGGGAAGAAGCCGAGCGCAAGCGCCGGGAGGAAGAGGAGCGGCGCAAGCGCCGCGAAGAGGGGCTTTAGACCCCGGAAGCCTTTAGCAGAATTTCACTCCAGATTTACGAGAAGTTTTTGGCCCTCGTGAAATCTGAATAGCGTGAGAAAAGTAGTTGCCACCTTTGTCGCCGTAGCCCTGACCACCACAATCACTCCTGCTCTCGCTCAAGATAACGTCGTGAACGGCGATGTCGTCTACTTCCAAGACATGAAGGAGTTCGAGCCCCGCGTCTGGAAAGACGGTAGCGAACATGGAGGAATGGCTCGCCTCGTAACCGTTTTGCAGTCAGTCCAAGAGAAAGAAGATGGTGCTCTTATCGCCGTAGGAGGCGACGTAGCTTCGGGCACACTATTCAACTCTGTTTACCGGGGAAAGCCGTTCGTGGATGCGTTCAACACCATTGGAGTTGATGTCGCAAACTTCGGCAACCACGATTTCGACTTTGGCGCCGAATACGCACTCGAACTGGTCGAGAACGCTTCATTCCCCTGGATTTCGACGAACCTGACGACCCCGGATGACAAGCCGTTTTCTCCTGATGGCGCCACTGCTCTGCTCGATCAGGGTGACTTAAAAATTGGTTTCATTGCTCTCACTCATGAGTTGCAGCGAACGCCCGCCTCGCGCGAGGTGGTAAGCCAGGATTTCATCCCTTCGGCTCGGACCGGAGTGGCTGAGCTTCAAGCTCAGGGTGCAGATTCCATCATTCTGCTTTCCCAGATTGACCGCGACTTGACCCACGACGTTATGGAAGCTTTACCGGATATCGATGCTGCGCTCCGCGAGGAAAACGGGGCACAGACACCGGCTGAACATTCACAGACCACCGATGGACGTTGGATCCTCGCTCCTGAGGCCGATTACGGCACAGTCGAGCACTTAGACATCACGAAAAACCGGGCAACCGGGAAAGTAACGGTGGTTCCAACGAGCATCAAGGTTGATCCCACAGTCGCGGAAGATTCTGCTTGGGCGCAGAAATCCAAGTCTTACTATGAGGAGCTTGATCTCAGCCTCGCAAAGCAGGTTGGTTTTGCAAGACAGGATCTTTCCAAAGCCGACCTTGGCTATCTTGTAGCCGACGGCTACCGCCAGTACTTCGATACCGAGATCGGTTTGCAGAACGGAGGAGGTCAGCGCGCAGAAATTGAGAAGGGTCCCATTACGCTCCGGAGCCTGAAATCGGTCTTGCCGTTCGGCAACTCAGTGACCGCAGTGAAAGCAACCGGTGCCCAAATCCGCCAAGTTTTGGAGCAAGGCATTGAATCCAATCCCACGGGCGGCGGGGGCTTCCCTCGAACCGCTGGTCTTAGGTTCGAGTTCGACCCGGACGCGCCCTTCGGTCAACGAGTTAGCAATATCGAGCTCGAAAGCGGAAAACCATTGGAAGATGCTGCTGAATACACCGTTGCGGTATCGCGCTTCATCGCTGATGGTGGCGACGGGATGACCGGGTTCTTGGAAGCTGAGCGTATTACGTCAGAGATCCCGATCGATGCTGATGTTTTCGAAGAGTATGTGCGCAGTCAGCAGGATTTGCGCCCGTACGAATTCGCGACGACCACGGGTGGCAAGCAGAAGCAGGGATCTTCTAATAGCCCAACCGTGCTCATCTCACTCGCGGCAATGTTAGGAGTTACCTCGATCATTGCCTGGCTGTTTTCAGGCCCAATTCACGCGTTCTTCGGACGGCTTATCAACAGCTAAGGCCGACTCAGGTTGGGGACCAAACCCCATCTGCAGCCCCAGCTCCTCGGCCACCGCTACAACTTTCTCCCAACGCACGCCCGCACCTCCGTGCTCGATGGTGTGCAGGGTCGAGCGGGACACCCCGGCGGCATCAGCGACGTCCTGCTGCAAGCGGCCCACCTCCCGGCGCTGCGCCGCGATCTGCTCGCCTAGCCTAACCAGCGTAGGGTTATCACTCGCCGCTTTACCCTGCTTGTTGCGGGGCTGGTTGCGCGGGCTCATTCGGCGGAGCGCTCTGCGGCCTTGAGGCGTTCTTCCTCTTCGAGCACGCCCGCGAGCTTCTGGGACCAGGCGAGAGAATCTCGCACACCGTCCGCAATCGAGCGCTCCGCTTCCCAGTTGAGCACGTGCTTCGCCTTCTCGGTGCGGGAGGCGCAGCCCACGACATCGCCGTCGCGCGGCGGTGCGGTGCGTACTTCGAGCGGGGTGCCGGTGGCCTCGCCGAAAGCGTCGGCGAGCTCGAACACAGTGGTGCCTTGGCCGGTGCCCAGGTTGATTACGTCGTAGGTGCCTGCCTCGGACTCAACGAGCAGCTTCAGCGCGGAGACGTGCGCGCGGGCGAGGTCCCAGACGTGGATGTAGTCGCGTAAGCCGGAACCGTCGCGAGTCGGCCACTCGGTGCCGGTGACGGTGAAGGGCTCGCCAGCGGTGTGGGCCTCGATCATCTTGCCCATCGCGTGGGTGGGGTGCGGGTTCTGCAGACCGGTGCGCAGCTGCGGGTCCGCGCCGATCGGGTTGAAGTAGCGCAGGCTTAACGCGGTGAGTTTGCCGGTGGCAGCGGTGTCCTCAAGCACGCGCTCCACCATGCGCTTCGACGCCGCGTACGGGCTGAGCGGCTTCACGTCGCTGGCCTCGTCCACCATGTAGTCCGATTCTGGCTCGTACATGGAGGCGGTGGAGCTCAGGATGAAGCGATCGATGCCCGCCTCTTGCAGCGACTCGAGCAGGGTGACCGACTTGCCCACGTTGTTGTCGTAGTACGCCAGCGGGTGCTCGACGGATTCGGGAACAACGATCATCGCCGCGCAGTGGATCACCGCGTCGATGTCCGGGTGCTCCGCAGCCACGCGGGCGACAAGCTCAGTGTCTTCGATGTCGCCGTCGTAGTGGTCGAAGCGGTGGGCGAAGACCCGCAGGCCCGTCGAGTAGTCGTCGAGAATGACGGGCGTGATGCCGTTGTCCGCGCAGCAGGATGCAATAGTCGAGCCGATAAAGCCGGCCCCGCCGGTGATGAGAACCTTCATAATGCTGTCGATGCTAGTTCAAGCCAGCGTATGAGTGCAGCGACGCCGAAACGAAATTCACATAGATCATGTTGAACACGGTCATCGAAAGCGCGAAGACGTTAATCCATGCCGCCTTCGAGTTCTTCCAGCCGGCGGTCGCACGCGCGTGCAGGTAGGCGGCGTACAGCACCCAGGTGATCATGGACACCGTCTCCTTGGCGTCCCAGTTCCACGGGCGGCCCCAGGCCACCTCTGCCCAGATCGCGCCGAAAACGATGCCAATGCCGTACAGCGGCAGGGTGATGATCGCGGTCTTGTAGGTGATCTGGTCCAGTGTCTTCGCGCTCGGCAGCGGTTTGGCGAGTGCGCCGAAGAAACCGCGCTCCTCGCCCTTCGGCTGCCACATGCGCAGCAGGTAGAGCAACGCGAAGATGCCGGACACCACGCCAATCGACGCGCCGATAGACACCGTGGACACGTGTACCGGCATCCAGTAGGACTGCAGCGCCGGCACCACGGGCGCGGCCTGGATGTGGAACACCGTGGAGTTCAAGAACATGACCACGATCATGGGAGAGAGCAGCCACGGCCAGACGGAGTGCCAGCTCTTGCGCTGCACCACCACGGCTGCGACCACCATGATTACCGCGGTCATGAACAGGATGTATTCGTAGAGGTTGCCCAGCGGGAAGCGGTTCGCAGCCAGGCCGCGGGTGACAAAGGCGACGATGTGCAGCGTCACGCCGAACCACACCAGCGCCTGCGTCATACCGGCCCACTTGCGGGCACCGGCGACCCGCTTGTCGTACTCGGCATCGAATTCGGCCGTGTCGGTGGCGTCGGTGTCGGTGGTGTCGGCTGTGGATCCGGCGACCACCACGTCGTCGCTTCCACCGCCGGCGCCGACGGCAACAGCGGTCTTAGCCTCTGCGGACTGCTTCGCGGCGTCGCGCGCTTGGCGTTCCCGGCGCATGTCGATCACACCGAGCAGGCGACCGTAGTAGATGCAGGACATCACCAGCGCGGCAAGGTAAATCACAAACGCCGTGCGGAATGTCAGGTCCGACAGGGCGGCCATTGAAGAATCCACGAGCATGGTGTTTACCCTACTTCACCAGGTGTAGACCACCAAGTACTTACAGGTCTGGCTCGTCGAACTCGCCGTGCTCCTCCGCGTCGGCCACGCCGAAAATGGCCTCCACAATCTCGTCGAATTCGCCGCCCCAGCCCGCGCGGTCGGTGCGCGCCAGACCGGCGATCTCGACGCGGACTGAAGCAGGCGCGTCGTCCTGACCGTCGACAAGCTCATGCACGCGTACCCACACGCGGCGGCGCCTGATGGTCAGCGATGCGGCGAGCGTGGCCAGCATGATCACGGTGGCCACCAGGGTCCACTGTTGGAACGGATCGCGGGAGATCTGGTAGTTGGCGAATTCTGCCGCGCCGTCGAAGCTCACTGACACCGGGCCGGCAGGATCGCCGACGTCGACAAGCATCTGCTCCCCTGGCTCGAGCTGGAGGCGATCGACCTTTTCCAACCGACCGTCCGCGATGAGCGACTGGTCAAGCACGAAGATGTTCTGCGGGCGGCCGGTGTCCAGGCCGGCATCGCCGACGTAGACCTCGACCGCCATCGCCGGATCCTCCATCGCCGGGAACGCCGATTCGAGCATGTCGCCGTTCGGGCCGGTCCAGCGCGCGGTCGGGGCGAAGACACCCGTGATGGCGATCTGGTTCTCGCGGCGCTCGGCGAGATCCGGGTACATGCCGGCCGGCGGGTCGAAGCGCATCACGCCAGAGGAGAGGAAGTTGATCACATCGGTGGGCCGGAACTGCACCATCTGGGTGCGCGATTCGCCGTTCGGCCAGGTGATGGTGACCTGCGGCGCGAACCCGTGGCCTTGCAGGTAGATGCGGTTGCCGTGGACGCGCAGCGGCTTGTTCACCTCGAGGGTGAAGTCCTGCCACTCACTGCGCGGCGCGCTCAAGTCGTCGGTGTAGGAAATGTCGGACCAGAACCCGTTCGCCTGTCCCGTGTTCAAATACTTCGCGCGGAAGTTGTGCGACTCGAAGCAGAATGGCGTCAGCCCGGTGCCGTCGAAAAGCGAACCAGCTTTGAACACGTCGAAGTTGGACGGCGAGGTGTTGCAGAACTCGCGCGAGCGCTCCACCTCGATCGCGTGCGGCGATTCCGAGTTGGTGACCACGATGGCTTGACCCTCATAAAACACCATGCGACCTGCGGCGAACGCGAGCATCATGCCGACTAGCCCGATGTGGAACAGCAGGTTCATCAGCTCGCGGGTGTAGCCGCGCTCAGCCGAAATCGAATACGTGCCCGCACGGTCCTCGGCCGGCTCGTAGCTTTCGGTTCGCCATCGGTTCAGCACCGTTCGCACATGCTTATCGACGCTTCGTTGGTCGCCGTCCACCACACCTTCCGCGTACAGCGGCATGCGCGAGAGGTATTTCGGCGCGCGCGTGGGCGGGGTTTTGTACGCGCGCCAGTGGTCGATCGAGCGCGGGATAATGCAGCCGACGAGCGAGACCATCAGCAAGGTGACAATCGCGATGAACCACGCCGAGGAGAACACGTCGAAGAACTGCAGCTTGTCGTAAATCGGCCCCATGGTGGGGTTCGCTGCCAAGTATTCGTCGACAAGCGTGGTGCTCACCTGGCGCTGCGGCAAGAGTGCGCCGGGGATGGCGGCGAGCGCGAGGAGGAAGAGCAGGATGAGCGCGGTGCTCATGCTGGTCAGCCAGTGCCATGCCTTTTTGAGCCAGGTCAGCATCTAGATCACCGTGGTTCCGAAGCCGGTGGTGAGTTGGCGCGTCCAGCCGATGAAGTGGTTCCACGCGCCGGTAAGCAGCAGGAGGCCGACGATGATCATGGCGATACCGCCGATGATCTGGATGGCGCGCGAGTGGCGGCGCAGAAAGTCGATGCTGCGCACCGCTTTCACGCTGCCGAGCGCGATGAGCAGAAACGGCAGGCCGAGGCCGAGGCAGTAGGCGATGACGAGGACGACGCCGCGCACCGCGGTGAAGCCCTCGGTGCCGACGGAGACGGAGATGATCGCGGCGAGCGTCGGGCCCAGGCACGGGGTCCAGCCGAGCGCGAATACGCCGCCGAGCAGTGGCGCGCCGAGGACGGTCGCCCAGCGTTTCGGCTGCATACGGGTGTCGTGCTGCAATGCCGGGACAGCGCCCATGAACACGATGCCCATGAGGATGGTGATCACACCGCCGACGCGCATCAGCGTGTCCGCGTTGAGGCGGATCATGCTGATCGCGCCAAAGACGGAGACGGTGGCCAGCAGGAACACGACGGTGAACCCGACGATGAACAGCAGCGCGGCACCGGCGACGCGGCCTTGCCGGTTAGTCACGCGCGGGCCGTGCTCGTCGAAGGTCATTTCACCGCCGACGACGCCGGTAAGGTACGACATGTAGCCCGGCACCAGCGGGATCACGCACGGCGAGGCGAACGAGACCAAGCCCGCAAGCGCCGCCGCGAGCATGCCGAGCAGCAGCGGGCCCTCGGTAGCGAGGTTGGAAAATGCTTCGCCCACTAGCTTTCCGCCTCCAGCTGCGCTGTGACCTCGAGCAGATCATCCGCGGTGATTTCGCGCAGGAAGACCGCGGCCGGGCGGTGCTGTTTGTCCAGCACCACGGTGGTGGGGATGACGGAGCTGGGTACGCCACCGAGGAAAGCCGCGGTTTTGAACGGCGGGTCATAGATCGACGGGTAGGTCACGCCGTTATCCAGCAGAAAGTCGCGCGAGATCTCCGGGTTGTGGTCGCGCACGTTGATGCCCAGCACGGTGCCCTGGCCGGATGCCTGCAGCGCCTCCTGGACCTCCTGCAGGTCATCCACCTCGGCGCGGCACGGTGCGCACCACTGCCCCCAGGCGTTGAGCACCACGATCTGGCCGTCGAAGTCGCTCAAGGCGATCTCCTCGCCCGGCTCCATCAGCGATTCTCCGCTGAAATCCTCAAGCGGCTTGCGCTCCGCCTCGTCGTAGAAGATCTCTACTTGCCCGCCCGGCGAGTGGAACGCGAATGTGTCGCCGCCGTCGCTGCCGGTGTTCGCGCACCCCGCCGCAACGGGCAACGTGAGCGCCAGCGCGCACGTGAGCGCGGCAACGGTCTTGGACTGCATGGAAATTGAGCTACCTCGAGATGCGTTGAACTGCGTTTTAGATGATTTAGATGATTTAGATGTGAGCCGCTGGAGTTGCGTACTCCCAGTCAATAACACGGTCACCGTCAAACACAAGTGACGTCACACTCGCCAGGTCGCACTCGCGCTTCGCATGCTGCAGCCGCTTGCCCTGCACATAGCGCTGCACCATCACAATCGGCAGCTGGTGGCTCACCAGTACCGCCTCGTGGCCTTCCGCACGCTCTCGCACATTATCGACGGCCGCGAGCATCCTTTTGAGAATCTCCTCGTAAGGCTCACCCCAGCTCGGTTCCAACGGGTTCGTCATGTGTCGCCAGCGGATGGGGTTGAGCAGCTGGGAGCGCCACCCCTTGGTACGCAGCCCCTCAAACGTGTTGGCAGCTTCGATGATGTCCTCGAGTGTGTCCACTTCGCAGCCGGTGACCTCGGCGATCGGTGCTGCGGTCTCCTGCGCGCGCTCGAGCGGGCTCGCCGCCAGGTAAACCACATCGCGCCCTGCGAAAAACTTCGCGGTTACCGCCGCCATCGAACGCCCGCGCGAGCTTAAGTGGTAGCCCGGCATGCGCCCGTAGAGCAGCTTGTTCGGGTTGTAGACCTCGCCGTGGCGCACGAGGTGCACGGTGGTTCTGGTGTCGTCGCGAGCTGCGCTTGGCTGCGTCATGCTGCGGGCTCCGCCGCCGCGGCCGCCTTCGCAGCGGCGCCAAGTGCCTGCTCGATCGTGCCGAAGTCCTCGGCGGTGAGCGCGGTGGAAACAAACCACGTCTCGAATGCGCTCGGCGGTGCGTACACGCCGGCATCGAGCAGCGCGTGGAAGAACGGCGCATAGCGGAACGTGTCCGCTGCCTTCATATCAGCGAAGTTCGTGCCCTCGCCTTCCGCGAAGCGCACCGAAAGCATGGTCGCGGCGCGCTGGATGTGGTGTGCAACGCCTTCGCGGGCTAGTGCGTCGGAGATCAGCGTGGCCAAGGTGTCCGCGTTCTGGTTGAGCGTCGGGTAGATGTCCTCGCTGGCCAGGCGCAAGCTCGCCATACCGGCGGCCATTGCAACCGGGTTTCCGGAAAGCGTGCCCGCTTGGTAGACGGGGCCGTTCGGCGCGAGGTGCTCCATGATGTCGCGGCGCCCACCGAATGCCGCTGCAGGCAGGCCCCCGGAGATCACCTTGCCAAAGGTGGTCAGATCCCCTGAGACGTTATCTACTCCGAACCAGCCCTGGTAGGAAGTGCGGAAGCCGGTCATCACTTCGTCGATAATGAGCAAAGCTCCGTGGGAGTGCGCGAGCTCTTTGAGCTGGGCGTTGAAGTCATTTTGCGGGGCGACGGTGCCCATGTTGCCGGCGGCGGCCTCGGTGATGATGCACGCGATCTCGTCCGGATTCTGCTCGAAGGCGAGCTGCACTGCGGCGAGGTCGTTGAAGGGCACGACGATGGTGTCGGCGGCCTGCGCGCCGGTCACGCCCGGGGATTCCGGGAGCGAGAACGTGGCGACGCCAGAGCCTGCGGACGCGAGCAGCGCGTCGACGTGGCCGTGGTAGCAGCCCTCGAACTTGATGATCTTCGACCGTCCCGTGAACCCGCGCGCCAGGCGCACCGCGCTCATCGTGGCCTCGGTGCCGGAGTTGACCATGCGCACCTCCTCCACCGAGGTGCGCTGGGTGATCAGCTCCGCGATCTCTACCTCCGCCTCGGTCGGTGCGCCGAAGCTCAGGCCTTTTTCCAGGGCACGGTGCACTGCGTCGAGGATCTCCGGGTGCGCGTGGCCGTGCAACATCGGCCCCCAGGAGTTGACCAGGTCGACGTACGCGTTGCCGTCAGCGTCGATAAGCGTGCTGCCGTGCGCGCTTTCAATGAAGCGGGTCTGGCCACCGACAGAACCGAACGCGCGCACCGGCGAGTTCACGCCGCCTGGGGTGAGCTGCTGCGCGCGGTCAAAGAGCGCTTTGGAGCGAGCGGTGTTGGCTGAGGTTGGCTGCTGCTGGTCGGTCATAATTGCCCAGTCTAGGACATCCGGATTAGCCCGCCGCCTGGTGTGCGTGGGCGCTCTAGTGCGACGCGTCGACTGCCCCACCCATCGCGGCGGTCGCGGCGCGCTCCTTCTTCGACTGGTTGCGGTACACACCGATGAACACGACCACGATCAGGCCAATCGCGATCCAGTTCGCCACCTTCGCGTACTGCTCCAGCACGTAGACCACCGGCTCGCCGATGATCCAACCCAAGCCGAAGTAGAGCAGCGACCACAGCGTCTTCGAGATGAAGTCCAGCAGCATGAACTTCCACGCCGGCATGCCCGTCATGCCCATCAGTACGAACACCACGAGCGCGATCGGCAGCGGAATCGGCACGTAGGCGAGGAAGATGCCCAGCCAGCCCAGCTTCACTGCCCAGCCCTCAACGCGCGCGATGTTCTTCGCGGCGCGCTCAGAGTTTGCCCCCTGCACATCCAAGATGCCGCGCCCCCACAGCTTGCCGGCCCACCAGTAAACCCAGTCGAACTTAATTGCCACGAGCGAGCCAAGGAGCAGGTAGATCCACCAATTGGCAGCCTCCCCCACCGCCGCAAGCGCACCGGTAGAGGCGGCACCCACGCGCGAGCCAGTCAGCGCGAGCATGATCGGCGGGTCGAGGCCGAGCAGCCACGCGCGCAGCGGGATCATGCACAGTCCAAAGAGTCCGGCAAAGCCGAACCACGCCAGGCACCAGTAGTCGGCCTTGGTGGGTTTGGAGTTCCAAGGCAGGCCCTCTTCCTCCCACCACTCCTTCTCGGCAGGGGCCTCAACAGCAGCTTCGATCGGAGCCTCGGCAGCAGCCTCGCCCTCGGGCACCCCTTTCGGTTCGTGCGCGTCCGCGTTGTTCGTCATAGGTGATCAACCTAGCCCACGCGCGCGCGAAACCCCGCCTTGGAACCAGGCTCCCAGCTCGCCAGTACAGGGCAGTTAGAGCAAATGCTTGACGACGGCCCTCGCGTCCGCAATCACAGCAGGCACGCCTACCCCGCTCGCCCAGGCTCCGGTAACGCGGATCGAGGGGGCGTCGTGAAGCAAAAGCTCCTTGACCCGCGCGACGGTGCTGAGGTGCTGCTCGTCGAAGCGGGGCAGCCCGCCGAACCAGCGCTGCACGTAGATTTCTTCGAGGCCGGCGGCGCGACCGTCGAAACCGGTGACGGTCTGCAGGTCATCAAGGGCCCAATCCACGAGGTCGTCCTCGTCGGCGCGGATGGCCACGTCGTCGCCGAAGCGGCCAAAGCTGGCGCGCACGAGCGCTCCCCCGCGCTCGGCGAGGTGCGGCCATTTACGCGAGGAAAGGGTGAACGCCTTCGCGCGCACGTCCTGCTCACCTGCGGCAACGAGCACACCGGAGTTCTGCGGCAGGCCCTCGTCGGTGGCAAAGCGCATGCCCACGACCGCGGAGTTGGCGAGCTGCACCGACTTCAGCTCCGCGGCCACGTCGGGCGCTATCTGTTTGAGCAGAAGCGCTGCCGTCGGCGCGGGCACCGCAAGCACGATCTTGTCGTAGACGCGGTCGCGCCCATCCTCGTCGCGCTCGCCGCCCTTGAGCGTGAAGCCGTCGCCCTGGCGCGCGATGCCGGAGATGAACGCGTCGATGTAGATGGAGGCACCGGACGCCTCGGCAAGCGTTTCGTAGAGCTCCTGGTAGCCGTCGCGGAACGCGTTGAAAACCGCACCCTGGCCGGTGGGCAGTTGCTTACGGGCGTTCTCCAGGTTGCGCACGGCGGTGGACAAGTGGACAGTCCCGTGAAGCGAGCCTTGCTCCGCGCCTTGCTCGCGCACGAGCCGGTCAAACTCGTCCGCCAGCTGCGGAATCGTCGCGCGCACGCCGAGGTCATCGGCCGCGCACGAGTACACGCCGCCAAGCAGCGAGGTGACAATGTTGTCCACAACTTCGTCGCCGTAGCGCTCGCGCACCAGCGCGCCAACATTCATGTCCCCGCCGACGGTCCATGCAAATCCCTCGCGCTCGGACTCAGCATCGATGCGCGCCGCAGTTTCTGCAGAGACCAGGTGCGCCACACCCTCGCTTGTCGACGGAATGCCCATGATCCCACCGCGCGGCAGCGACTCTGTGCGCCCGTCGAGATAGACCAGCGAGCCCAGCCCAGAAGGTTCAACCAGCGACTCCCCCAGACCCAGCTCGCGGAAGAACTCCACCGCGTCCGCCCGGCGCGCCATGAACGCCTCGGCGCCCATGTCCGTCGGGCCGCCTTCGAACGGCACGGTGTAGAGCTTGCCGCCGATGCGGTCAGTGGCCTCGTAGACATCCACATTCAGCGCGTCTACAGCGCCCCCTGCGTCTACAGCGCCCCCGCCCCGCTGCCCCAACTCGTATGCACAAGTCAGCCCAGCAAGACCGGCGCCGATAATTGCAACTCGCATTTACGCCTCCTCGCTTACCATTTCGCCCGCTGGCTCGTGGATGATCCGCACAGCCTCCGTAATCGCGTCCGCGTCGGTGGTCGGCAGCACGCCGTGGCCCAGGTTGAAGATGTGGCCCGTTGCGGTGCCTTCTGTCATCGCCTGCGCCGCCTCCGCCTTGATCCGCGCCACCTCGCCGCGCACCACGTCCGTACCGGCAAACAGCATTGCCGGATCCAGGTTGCCCTGCAAGACTCGCGGCGAGGAGAACCTGCGCGCCGCCACATCCAGCGGCACGCGCCAGTCCACGCCCATCACCTCAGGGCCGGCATCGGACATCGCTCCAAGCAGCTCACCGGTTGCGACGCCGAAGTGAATGCGCGGGATCTCACCCGCCACAGACTCCAGAATCTGCGTCGAGTACGGCAGCACGTGCTCGCGGTAGTCGCGCTCGGTGAGAAAACCCGCCCAAGAGTCAAACAGCTGCATCGCGTCAATTCCCGCGTTGACCTGCGTGCGCAGGAACGCGGTAATGGTCGGCACCAGCTTCTCCATCAGCGCGTGCCACGTTGCCGGATCCGCATGCATCATCGCCTTTGTGCGCTCGTGGTTCTTGCTCGGCCCGCCCTCAATCAGGTAGCTGGCCAGCGTAAACGGCGCGCCCACAAACCCGATCAAGGCCTGGGCATCAGAAAGCTCATCGAGGATGATGGCAATGCCGTCAGCAACCTCAGCCACATCAGCCTCAAGCACAGGAAGCTTATCGACGTCCTCTCGACCGCGAACCGGCTCCGCCACCACGGGACCTTTGCCTGGCACAATCTCCACGTCCACCCCGGCCGCCTTCAGCGGCACCACGATGTCGGAGAACAAGATCGCCGCGTCCACGTCGTGGCGGCGCACCGGCTGCAGCGTGATCTCCGCGAGTAATTCAGGCATGAAGCAGGAGTCGAGCATCGCAATGCCCTCGCGCACCTCGCGGTACTCCGGAAGTGAGCGCCCGGCCTGGCGCATGAACCACACCGGCGTGCGTGCAGGTGTGCGTCCGTTGGCCGCTTCGATCAGCGGGGCATTCGAGAGGTTGCGTCTGGTCATGATGTTCAAGCCTACCGGCCGCACCTACGGCCTAAAGCCTCCAGACTGCGGGAAGCGGCCCGCGCGGCGGGAGCGGTATTCAATCACCAGCGAGCTGCCAAGCATGAGCAGCGTCGCGCCCATCGGAGGGAGGATAGCGAGCGCCGCAAGGACTACCGCCACGCCGTTGTACACCCCGGCCAGCACCATGTTGGAGTCGATGATGCGGCTCACCCGTCTGCCGTGCTCGAGGAGCTGGGGTACTGCACTCACATCGTCGCGCATGATCACCGCATCCACCTCTGCCCCGGGACGCGCGTGCCCAGCCTCGAAGAACTCGTCGTCGGAGTAGATGATGCCCACGTCGGCGACCTTGACCACGTCCATCACAGACGCGCTGCCCACCATCGCCACGTTCGCCCCGCGGGTGTGTACCTGCCGGACCGCGGCAGGCTTGTTTTGGGCCGTGATCCCCGCCAGCACAGAGGTGATGCCGAGGACGTCGGCAAACCTGCGCGCCACCGCGTAGGTGTCGCGCGAGAGCATGACGGTGGTTATACCCATCTTCTCCAGCTGGTACACCGCGTCGGCAGCGTCCGCCTTGAACGGGTCGTGCAGCGTGATCACGCCGCGGTCGCGTCCTTTGTAGCGCACCACGATCGGTGTACCGCCGCTCGTCGCCGCCAGCGCAAGCCGGCCGCTGAGCTGAGAGAGGTTGGTCGGTCGCCACAGCCGCGCGTCGAGGCGGGTGGCCTCCGTTTCACCCGAGTCGGCCGCCTCGTTCTCTACCGCGCCCGCAACGCCTACCTTGCCGGCAACATCCAAGGTGTCCAACGCATCGCCAGTATCCACCCGGCGGGCAACCACGCGACCAGCGCAGCTACCGTCCTGGTTCACCTCGGCGCCCTCCGGCTCCACGCGCCACGGAGTGCCGTGATCCTTGGCCTCGCGCGCGGCGGCGACAATCGCTCGCGCCGACGGGTGGTTCGAGTCCACCAGCAGCGCCGCGGCGATGAGCAGCACCAGGTCGACGTCCTCGCCTTGGGCGGCGGTGATGGTTTCCACCGTCATTTCTGGCTCGACCAGCGTGCCCACCCGGTTGAACACCACGGTGTCTATCTCTTCAGCTCGTCGCAGCACGGCACCGTCTCGCACCAGGATGCCGTTACGCGCGGCAGCCTCGATTCCGTTGCGGGTCGCAAGCGCCGGCGAGATCGCCAACGCGACCGGTGCGACAACCGCAAGGATCGCCAGCGCGGTGGAGAATGCCGCGTTGTAGTCGCCGGTGAGAAGCACCCACATGCCGAAGTCGAGCAGGGCAAGCACATACGCAGCCGGAATCAGCATGCCCGCTGAATGCGTTGATACCGCCGTCGCCTCGTTCTCACGTTTCGAGGCGTCAGCCACCCACCGGCTCACGGACGCCCATCGCGTCGCGTGGCCGATGCGTTTCGCGCGTACCTTCACCCGGCCGCTCTCAATAACTGTGCCGGCAGCGATGCTGTCGCCGACTTTCAATGTCGGGTGCGAGGAGCCGTCGACAAGCAAATAGTGCACTGTGGCGCTGCCGCCGATGACTTCTCCATCGACCGGAACCACCTTGCCCGGGGTGAGGACGAGGTCATCGCCGCGGTTGATTTCGCTGGCGGGCAAGAGTGCGTCCTCGCCACGCCCGCGGCGGGTGACCTCGTATTCCTCCTCCGGGCCGGGTGTTAAGCGGCGCATGGCATCGACGAGGTTCTCGCCGACGCGTTTGGTGAAGTAACGTCCGATCAGCAGCATCGCAGTAATACCGCACGACACGTCAAGGAAGATCTCGAGCTCGTCGCCGCGGCGTGTGGGCAACCATCCGCCGGAGGAAGTCCAGCCGATGTCTCCTGCTGGGGTGAACAGCAGCGCGATAAGCGACCACAGATAGGCTGCGATGATGGCGACGGAGCTTGCGCCGTCGAGTGCGGAGATACCGCGGCGCACGCCGCCCGCCATCGCCCGGTGGAAGGGAAACGCGCACCACAGCACAACCGGGGTGGCCAGGGCGAAGGCGACCCACTGCCAGCCGTCAAACTGCAGCGCGGGCAAGTACGACAAGACGATGACCGGGAGAGACAGCACGATTGCCGCGATCAACCTCGTGGGCGTGACCAGGTCGCGGGCCGTGAACAGCACGTCAAAGTCGGATTCCTGGTCGGCTTTCGGCTCGGTGCGGCGCAAAAATCCTGCTTCGCGCGCGGCTGAAAGGTCTGCGGCGACGAGCCGGCGGCGCTTCCGCACGCGCTCCGAGACACCGTGGTTGGTTTGGCGCAGCGTATGGCGCTCTGGTGAATTGGCGAGCAGCTGGCGGCGGCGCAGCGTGGAATCCGTCATCGTGGCTTTCACACCGAAGGACGCGATGAGCTCTTCCAGGCTTTGCGGGTCCAGGTCCACTGGCGCGGTGATCCACGCCATTGAAGTGGAGTACACCAGTTGCGCGGTGACGCCTGGTACGGATTCCAACGCGGCCTCGATGGTGCCCAGCTGCGGGCCGTCCTCCACGCCTTCAAGTTCAAAGGCGTAGGAGGCGTTCGTGCGGTTGCGGTCGCCTTCTGCTTCGCGCACCGCCTCGGGGTCGGTTTCTACGCCGGCGAGCTTCGCGGCGTCGCGTGCCAGCGCAATCGAGCGCGAGAGGTCTTTGGAATGGTCTTCGGCCACGTCTGCGACCCCTGCCTACTTCAGCCCCAGCCAGGGGTCGCCGCTGCGCTCAGCGATGAACGCGTTCGACGCCGGCCGGAACATGAAGAACACCGCGAACGCGAGAACGAACACGATGACAAACCCGGCCCAGCTGGAGACCTTGACAAAGAACCCGGCGAAGTTGAGGAACATGGCAAGGCCCACGCACACGCTCAGCACCGTGCGCGCCCGCTTCGAACCCTGCTGCAGAAAGGACGCGGCGGCGGTGATGCACACGGCCAGCACCAGGTTTCCAACGGCCACGAGGTACATGTTCGTGCGGAAGAATTGCAGCGCCTCCGCGCTGAGTCCTTCGGGCATGCCAGCGGCGATCATGAGCATGCCGGTGACCAGCATAAACACCGCCGCAACAAGGTAGAGCCAGTAGGACATCCGCAGCGGCTGCGGCCAAGTGTCGCCAACAGTGCCAATGAAGCGCCGGTTCCGGTCGTTCGGGTCCGACACCAGCGTCGGAAACATGCCCGCCATGAGACTCCTTTACTTGCCGCCGAGCGGACCTGGGCCGCGCTTGTCGCGCTGCTCAGGCGGTACGCCAGCCTCGGCCCACTGGATCGACTCCCTTTGCGAAGCGTAGAACACGCCCAGACCACCTGCCACGGCAACCAAAATCTGCACCACGCCGTCAAAGCCGTAGAACGCCATTGGGATTGCCGTCGACGTTGGGTGCGTCATGAACAGCGCCAGCGCGCGGATGCCGAAGAAGATGCCAAAGATCTGCAGCAGCCGGCGCGCGTTCGGTGCCCACCGCTTCTGCTTGTTCAGCGCCAGCAGCGCGGCGGTGAACATCGCCAGAATCGCCAGCTGAATCAGCGCCATGATCGCCACGGATGACCACATCGCCGCATTCATCACCGAATCAGACAGGGCACCCTCTTGCCCGCGCGCAGCCTCACGAGAGGCCTCACGCAGGGGTGCCGGGTCGATCACGATGCCCACAATTTGCAGGATCTGGTGCAAAAGCTCCCCGAGAATCATCGCAGCCCAGCACCCCAGCATGAATCTCACGGCCTCAGGCTTGGAACCCTTTTTGCTTGTCGACGCCTCGTCGACCGCCTTTGGCTCCACATGCGACGCGGAGTTGGGGTTGATCGGGGGAAGACTCACCATGGTGTGGCTCCTTAATGCCTATCGCCCACCGGCCGCCCGCAGCGCGCGGGAAGCTTCGATGGCGTAGTAGGTGAGGATCTGGTCTGCACCGGCGCGCTTGATGCCAATCAGCGCTTCCATCATCGTGTCGTGGAAGTCGATCCAGCCGTTTTGACCTGCGGCAACCAGCATCGAGTATTCGCCGGAGACTTGGTATGCCGCCACCGGCACCGGGGACATCGCGGCAACCTGAGACAGCACATCGAGGTACGGCATGGCCGGTTTCACCAAGACAAAGTCGGCACCTTCGTCGAGATCTAGCTCAACTTCGAGCAGCGACTCGCGGATGTTCGCCGGATCCTGCTGGTAGGTGCGGCGGTCCCCGGTCAGCGACGAGCCGACCGCGTCGCGGAACGGGCCGAAGAACTTTGAGGCGTACTTCGCCGAGTACGCCATGATGGCCACGTCTGTAAAGCCGGCTTCGTCGAGCGCCTCGCGGATCACGCCGATCTGGCCGTCCATCATCCCGGACGGGCTCACGATGTGCGCCCCGGCCTCGGCCTGGGCGAGCGCCATCTTCGCGTAGAGCTCGAGAGTGGCGTCGTTGTCCACTACCTGGCGCCCGAAGCGGTCTGTGGCGACCACGCCGCAGTGGCCGTGGTCGGTGAACTCATCGAGGCAGGTGTCCGCCATGATGAGCAGGTCATCGCCGAACTCCTCACGCAGCGCGGCGAGACCGCGGTTAAGCACCCCGTCTGGGTCCCACGCGATCGAACCTTCGGCGTCTTTCGCGGCGTCCTCCGGCACTCCGAAAACGTCGACGCAGGTCACTCCGGCCTCGAGTGCCTCGTGGCAAAGCGCTTTGAGCGAATCCGTGGTGTGTTGGAACACCCCGGGCATGGACGAAATCTCGCGCTTTTCCGTGATGCCGTCGGCCACGAACACCGGCAGGATGAAATCCGCCGGGTCCAGGCGCGTTTCCGCCGTCAGCGCACGCAGCTGCGGGGTCTGCCGCAGGCGGCGTGGACGGCGGGGATTGAAATAGGTCTGCGGGTCAAACACCATGCGCCCCATCTTAGGACGGGCCTAGTCCTGCGCCGATTCGGCGGGCTGCGCAGCATCTTCCGACGCTTTACGACGAGCGCGGCGCTTCTTGCGTGGCGGCGGCAGCTGGCCGGCGGCGCGCAGGTCGGCAACGTGGGCCGCCAAGGCGTCGACAAGCGAGGGCACGTCTGCGACCTCCGGCACAACGTCCACACGCAAGCCCTGCTCGCGCGCCTCCGCCGCAGCCATGGGCCCGATGCAGGCAATGATGGTGCGCTGGTGCGGTTTACCCGCGATCCCCACCAGATTCTTCACGGTGGACGCGGAGGTGAAGCACACTGCGTCGAACCCGCCGGTCTTGATCATGTCGCGCACTTCCGGCGCAGGCGGGGCGGCGCGCACGGTGCGGTACGCAACCACGTCGTCGACCTCCCAGCCCTTTTCCACAAGGCCGTCGACAAGCACGTCGGTGCCCAGGTCAGCGCGCGGCAACAGCACGCGCGAGACCGGATCAATGTCCTCGACGTACTCCGGGAACACGTCCACCAGACCGGCGGCGTTTTGCTTCGTACGGTGCGGCACGACCTCGGGGAACATGCCGCGCGCACGGATCGCGTCCGCGGTCTTTTGCCCCACCGCCGCCAAGTGCACGCCGGCAAACGAGCGCGCGTCCAGGCCCAGTTCCTCGAACTTGTCCCACACCGCGTCAACCGCGTTAGTGGAGGTGAACACCACCCACTGGTAGCGGCCTTCAACAATGCCCTTGATCGCGCGGTCCATCTGCGCGGGGTTGCGCGGCGGCTCCATGGAAATCGTCGGCACCGATTGCGGGATCGCGCCGTACGAGCTCAGACGAGCGTTCATCGGGCCGGCCTGCTCCTTCGCGCGCGGCACCAGCACCCGCCACCCGTACAGCGGGCGGTTTTCCCACCAGGAGTATTTCGCGCGCTCGTCGGGCGCGGTGCCCAACGTGACCACCAGGGAACCGGTGAGCTCCGCGTCGAGCTTGCCCACGGTTTGCAGCGTCGCGTCGAAGGTGCGCTGCAGGCGCGTCGTGCCGTTGGTGGTCACCGTCAGCGCAGTCGAACCGGCGAAACCGCGGTCCATCAGCTGCGTCGCCATCTCCTCCAGGTGCTCTTGCGTGGCTTGGAACACCAGCGGCTGCGGCGCGTTCGCAAGCTGATCCCAGTCCACCGACTCGTTGGCCAGGTCCGTCTCGGTGAACGTGGACCCGAGTGCGATACCGGCGAACGACGGCACCGTCGACGGCAAGCTCATGCCCGGCACCACCTGGAACTCCAGGCCGGCAGCCGCGACAGCCGAAACCTCGGCCATGACAGAGTCGCGGGTGAGCGGATTGCCGCACACCAGGCGGATCACATCACCGTCGCCACCCTCACCTCGCTCAATCGCAGCAGCAGAAGAGTCAAGAGCAGCTTGAAGCTTGTCGACGATCCCTTCAACGCCCAACTCCACCTCAGCGATCTCCGCAGCAGTGGGATCATCCGGGCGAGCTGGTTTGCGCCGAGCGCCGGCCTCTTTGGCCTCCGCCACCAGCTTCTCGTAAGCGGCGTTTGCCTCGTCCAGCTTCGCCTTCGGCACCTCGAGTGCCGTGGCGACGACATTTCGGACACCCTGAGACACATCCGGATCAACCAGCGCGATAGCATTGGATTCCAACACCTCGCGGGCGCGGATGGTCAACAGATCAGGGTTGCCCGGACCTGCACCAACGAAGATGATTTTCCCCGTCGGCTGCATGTTTGTCTCCGAAGTCATCAAATGATCTTTTCTATGGCACAAATAGCAGTCCCGGCGATCTTGGGCGCTTTAAGCGACCCGGTGACGCCGAGACAAATAAACGTATGGTAGCTCCACCTTAAGGTGGAAGTGCCGGGAAACAAAAACGCCGGTGCTAGCGCATGATCTCCGCTGCACCGCGTTCGAGCAGTGCCGCGGCAACCTCACGCCCGAGCGCAACCGGATCATCACCAGCAGCGCTTTCCACCATCTGGGCCGAGCCGTCGAGCGCGAACACCCCGCCATGGAGCGTGAGCTGGCCGCTTTGCGTATCGACGGTGGCGTACGAGGCTACGGGCGCGGTGCAGCCCGCCTCCAAGGTGGCCAGTACTTGGCGCTCTGCGGTCGCCTCCGCCGTCGCAGACGGGTCGATGAGGCGGTCGACCGCGGCGCGGGTGTCGGCGTCGTCCGAGCGGCACTCCACCGCAAGCGCACCTTGGGCGGGCGCCGGCATGAACACTTCCGGGTCGAACAGTTCGGTCGCGCGGTTGCCGTACCCGCCGCGAGCCAGACCTGCGTACGCCAGCACAATCGCGTCGAGTTCGCCGGTGGTCACGTAGTTCATCCGGCGCTCGATGTTGCCGCGCAGGGGACGAATATCCAGGTCCGGGCGCATTGCCCGCAGCTGCGAGATGCGGCGCGGGGCAGACGTGCCCACCTTCGCACCCTCCGGCAGCTCCGCCAGGGTCAGCTGGTCGCGCGCGATCAGCGCCTCGCGGTTGTCCTCGCGCTTCGGCACGATGAGGTGCGCGCGCGGCTCATCCGCGGTCGGGAGGTCTTTGAAGGAGTGGACAGCCACGTCGACGCCGCCGTCAAACAACGCGTCGCGGAGCGCCGAGGTGAACACACCGACACCGATGCGCTCGACGGGAGCCTGCGACCTGTCCCCCGGCGTCACCACTACGTGGAGTTCCGCGTCAAACCCTTCGTCGATAAGCATTGCTTGAATGTGCCCCGACTGGGTTGTGGCGAGGTGGGACCCGCGAGTGCCGATGCGCAACGTCACATGTGCTCCTTCAATTGCAATTCTTCCGGGCGTGGGAGGCGCTGCGCGTCGATGGCGACGGAAGAGCGGCCGAGCCCGAACAACTCCTCAATCACCGTTTCCACGCTGACTTGCTCGCTGGTCGCGGCGAGCTCCTTGATCTTCACGGTCGGGGTGTGCAGCAGCTTGTCCACGACACGCTTGACGGTGCGGGTGACCTGGTCGAAGTCCTCCTCACTCAGGTCTGGGAGCTTCGTGCGCAAGCGTTGCAGCTCGAAGTCCTGAACCTCGCCCGCAGTGCGGCGCAGGCGCGCCACGGCAGGGGCAATATCGCGCACGCGCTGCTGCGAGCTGAACGTCTCTACTTCTTCGGCGACAATGGCCTGGGCCTGGCGCAACGCGAGCGAATCTTCGGAGTCCACGCCGCCGCGCGTGGTGTGCAGGTACTCGATGTTGATCAGGTGGATGCCGTCGCGTTGCGTCACGTCGTCCGCGATGTCGCGCGGCAGCGAGAGATCCACCAGGACCGCGGGGCCGGAGAGGTCGTCGGCGGTGATGGTGAACCCGTCCGAGGCGGTCGCGGAAACCGTGATGTCGGCGCGCGAGAGCGCACCGGTGCGGGCGTTGAAGTCCACCACCTCGGCCGCCACCCCGGCCTCGCGGGCGTGCTCGGCGAGGCGTTCCGCGCGCGAGCGGGTGCGGTTGGCAATGATCAGCTTGCGCACCCCGCGCTTGCCTAGCTGTGTGGCAGCCAGCGAGCTCATCGCCCCGGCACCCAGCACGAGTGCGGTCTTGCCGGCAAAATCGCTGCCCATGACTTTTTCCGCCTCGTCGAGCGCGAAGGTGACCATGGAGCCGCCCGCGTCGTCGATGCCGGTTTCAGCGTGGACGCGCTTGCCGGTGTGCAGCGCGGTTTGCGCGAGCGAATGCAGCGCAGGCCCGACGGTGCCGCGCTCGGCAGCGTCCAGGTACGAGGCGCGCACCTGACCGATGATCTGCTGCTCGCCCACCACCATCGAGTCCAAGCCCGAGGCCACAGAGAACATGTGCTGCGCCGCCGCATCGGCGTAGCGGACATACAAATAAGTGCGAAGCTCCGCCTCGGAGACCCCGGAGATGTCCGCGAGCACCTCAAGCACATCCTCCACCCCGGCATGGAACGCGTTAGTCACCGCGTAGATCTCCAAGCGGTTGCAGGTGGAGATGATCAGCGCCTCGCTAATCGACGCTTGCGCGACCAACGCCGCACCAGCATCCTCCTGCACGGTCTCATCCATGCTTATGCGCTCAAGGAGCGCAACGGGCGCGGAGCGATGGGACATCCCCACAACAAGTACGCTCACGCAATTCCTCCGTCCACGCCACACATCAAACGAAAGTATAGCCCGCTAGCGGGCGAGCTCCTCAGCCAGCTCTTGGTTATCCACTTCCCAGCACGCGAATTCCTCGCCGTCGATAACCACTACCGGCACCCGGTCACCGTATTCTGCAGCCAGCTCCAAGTCAGCATCTACATCAACCAGGGAAAAGGAGGCAGCATGCTTATCGACGACCGGTTGGATCTGCGCTGCCACCCGAGCGCAAGACCCACAGGAAGCCCGCACCATGAGCTCGACCGTCTTCATCTGCTCGCCTTCCTCGTCGCGGTACCATGACTTTCGCTAACTTTTCACGCTAACACTTACGCCAATGCTTGCAGAAAGTCGGTGACGCACACCAATGGCCCAGCCGAATGAATTGCTCGCGCAGTGGTCTGTCTCCCACGGCAACCTCCGCCGCTTCTTCGAGGATCTGGCGCTCCCCCCGATCGGTGAAGAACATCAGCGAGCCGCCGGTGAAGCCGCCGCTGCAGCGGCGATCCAAGAAACCTTCGGCTTGGACCTGGAGGAGTTCACCCTCGGCGTGGATTCTGTGGGCGGCGCGTTTGAGACCGCCGGCCGACCCGAACTCACCCCGCGCGACCCGGACGTGCCGCAAGACGTCGGGGCGGCGGCGTTCTTCGACGTGGACAACACCCTGATCCAGGGCTCCTCGCTTATCTTGCTCGCCGAGGAACTGGCAAAGCGGCGCTACATTTCGCTGCGAGAACTCCTGCCCGCTCTGACGAAGCAGATCCGTTACCGCGTGTCCGGCAAGGAAAGCGCTGACGATATCGCCTCCGGCCGCGAGCAAGCGCTGAGTTTGGTCAAAGGCAAGTCCGTGGCCGAGCTGCAGGAGCTTTGCAAGGACATCGTGGATCGCCAGATGTTGGACAAGGCCTACCAGGCAACCATCGAGCTAGCTTCCATGCACATCGCTGCCGGCCAGCAAGTCTGGCTCGTCTCCGCGACCCCGGTGCAGATTGGGCAAGCCCTTGCCGAGCGCCTCGGTTTCACCGGCGCTCTCGGCACGGTGGCCGAGGAAGAAGACGGCGTATTCACCGGCCGGCTCGTGGGCGACATTCTCCATGGCCCCGGCAAGCAGCACGCGGTCGCAGCACTTGCCGCGATCCAGCAGCTTGATCTTGAAAAGTGCACTGCTTACTCAGACAGCATCAACGACCTGCCGATGCTGGAAATGGTCGGCGCCCCGGTAGCGATTAACCCGGACCGGGCCCTGCGCAAACACGCGAAAGAACGCGGCTGGCCAGTCCGGGACTACCGCTCAATGCGCCGCATGGTGCGCTCATACCTGCTACCCGCTGCGGCGCTCGCCGGCGCCGCCCTCAGCATCCGGCATCGGCGGCGGTAGCTGAATCTGTTGTGGCCGCACCGCCTGTGAAACGCAAAACCGCACCAGGCGGTGTGCCTGATGTGGGAAACCAGCGGTTTTTTACTTGCCCAGCTTGCGACGCTGAACACGGGTGCGACGAAGCATCTTGCGGTGCTTCTTCTTCGACATGCGCTTGCGACGCTTCTTAATCACTGAACCCATAGGGCTGCCTCGTTTCTTGTTTCGTACATGTACTTCACATCGCCGACGCGGTTCCCGGGCTGCGCCGACGTGAATGCGCTAAATATTACAGCCCGCGTGCACCAAGACAAAAAAGTCCGGCGCCAGCTCACGCAAGGTGGGTCTAGCGCCGGAGGGGAAACCGTCGATAAGCAATTGCTTTACGACGCATCCGTTCCCACGTCATAGACCGAGGACTCGAGGTACTCATTGACTGCGGTCTCGTTCACGCGGAACGAGCGGCCCACGCGCACGGCCGGCAGTTCGCCAGAGTGCACGAGACGGTACACAGTCATCTTGGAAACGCGCATGATCTCCGCGACTTCCGCGACGGTAAGGAACTTACCCTTCTCTTCATTTGCCATGTTGAATTCAACCTTTCGCACACCTGGCGCGCTGTAGGCTTCCCCTCCCACAGAACGGACACGCACGTGCTTGAACCAGCCTAGCGTGAAAGGTGTGCGCACCGCGACTCAAGTGGGTGATTTTTCAAAAGTGTTTGATGTTTGCTGATGAATCCTGGTGTGAAAAGTGGGATTAAGGATGTTTATACGATCTCGGCGGAGCGAGCTGCGCTTGCCTCAGCCGCGCGGTACACGGCGCCACGCAGCCCCGATTCCTCGAATTCGCGGATCGCAGCGGCGGTCGTACCGGCCGGAGACGATACCCCGGCGCGAAGGGCAACCGGATCAGGGTTGGCTTGAAGCATGGAGCCCGCCCCAGCTGCGGTCGCGGTTGCCAACTCGGTGGCGAGTTCCCGCGACAGACCCAGGGACACTCCGGCATCGATGAGCGCCTCAGTGAGCAGGAAGAAATACGCCGGGCCAGACCCGGACACCGCGGTAACAGCGTCCATTTGTTTCTCGTCGACCTCGACAACCTTGCCGGCGGCCCCCAGCATGGTGCGCACACCCTCGCGCTGCTCGTCGGAAACATAGCGCCCGTACGCGACGGCAAGCACGCCCTGGCCGACCAGCATCGGGGTATTCGGCATGACGCGAACAATCGGAGCGCCGGCTGACGCCACAGCGCCTTCCATCGCGGTCAGCGTGATGCCCGCAGCCATCGAGATAATGACCGCTGCGTCATCGGCTTCGTCGAGGCCATCGTTGATCTCTTCGAGCACGGACACGATCTGCGCTGGCTTCACGCACAACACCACCGCGTCCGCGTCGGCCACAGCCAAGCGGTTGTCCGACTCCACCTCGATCCCGTAGGTCTCACGCAGGTATGCGGAACGCTCCTCGCTGCGGTTCGTGGCCACGATCGTGCGCGGATCAACACCCGAGGCGACCATGCCTGAGATCAGTGCTTCGCCGATCTTGCCGGCGCCGATGATTGCAACTTTGTCCATGTGCGCCAAGCCTAGGCCACATGGGAGCAATCGTTAGAGGAGCGCCGGCCCGAACGCAGCGACCGCTGCGGCAATGCCCGCCATAGTCATGGTCAGCCCGTCCTTGCCGGTGCGCAGCGCTCGCACACCGAAGAGGACAAGGATCACGAACGCAATTGCCGAACCGACGGCCACAGCGGTTCCGGTGTTAGCCCAGACCCACTGGAACACGAGGAAGCCGAGAATACCGGCAATCACGCCCAGGAAAATCAACAGCACCAGCACGATCGGGTTGATCGTTTCTTCCTCAACCTCGATCTGTTCGGCCGGCACACCCTCGTCGAAGGGGTCGGACTCGCCTTGCTCCACCGCCGCGGCGCGAGACGGCGCTGCGCTACGCGCCGTCTCCGAATCCGGCACGAGAGGCTGGACCGGTTCCTCCTTGAGGTCACGTTCCTTCACGGGCGCAGCCGGAAACGCTTTCGGCTCACTGGCCGCTGCCGGTGCCGGAGTGGGCTTTGCTGCCGGTTCCTCGGCAACCTCGACCTTTTGAATCACCGCAGTCTCGTCGGCGGGAGCCTTCTCGCTGGAGTCCTTTTCCACGGGCGCCGGCGCAATCGTAATGCGGGAAGACGTCGACTGTGGCTTTGCCTCAGGGGCAGCCTCTGGCGCAACGTCGATGCGGGTCGAAGCCGCTTTCCTCGGCTCAGCCGGTTGAGCTTGTTCGAACTTCGGTTCCGCTGCGTGGGATTGCTCCACTGCCTCCGGCTCTTCAGGGGCGTCGATTGGCACGCTGGAGTGCTTGGATTCCGCAGGTCGAGCATCAACTTTCTTTAAAGAGCCGGTGAGTTCCGCGACGGTGACACCGCCCTCCTCGATGCTGCGGCGGTGGCGACGGCGCTTGCCTGCGTCAGGGTTTTCCTGTTGAGCCCTGGCGAGGATCTCCGCAACTGTGAGCTGCTTCTCCTCAGACATTATGCGTCCTCTCCTTCATCTCCTCCGGCGTTCGTGTGATCCATCCATTTCAAGATCACACCTTCACGCAGCGCCCATGGGCAGATCTCTAACTTATCAATATTCAATGCGCGCATGGCTGCTTCCGCCACCAGCGCGCCGGCAACAATTTGGTGCGAGCGATCTGAGTTAATGCCTTCCAGCTCCGCACGGTCCGCCGCAGTCATGCGGGAAATGAACGCGATGAGCTGGCGCAAACCTGGCGCCGTCAAGGTGCGCTTGACGTATGGGCCAGCCGAAGACGGGGCGGCACCCGTCAACCGCGCAAGCGAACGGAAGGTCTTCGACGTGCCCACCGCAAGACCAGCTTCGCCAAACGCCTTGAACTGCTCCGCAGGCTCCGCCAACTCAGCATCGATGTAGTCACGCAACAGGTTGATCTTTTTGCGTTCCGGCGGGTCGCTATCAAACCACTCGTGGGTCAGACGGCCCGCACCCAGGTCGAGCGACACCGCCAAGTCGGGTGTTTCCTCAGTACCGGTGGACATTTCAAGAGAACCGCCACCGATGTCCAAGTTGGTGATGCGGCCAGCCGACCAGCCGTGCCAGCGGCGAACCGCGAGAAACGTCAGCTTCGCCTCTTCCTCGCCCGAGATCACGCGCAGGCGCACCCCGGTCTTCTTCTCTACGCGCTTCAGCACGTCCTCGGCATTCGTTGCCGAGCGCACCGCGGAAGTGGCGAAGGCAAGAAATTCTTCGCACCTGAGGTTATCGGAGAGGTCGGCGGCCTCCTGCACTGCGTCGATAAGCTTGTCAACACCCTTGTCCTCGATGTTGCCTTTCTTATCCAACTGCTCCACGAGGCGCAGCGGCTGCTTCCAGTCCGACATCGGGCTAGGGCGACCACCACTGTGGGCATCGACCGCGACCAAGTGGACGGTGTTGCTGCCTACATCCAATACACCTAAACGCACAGTCAAAGATTAACGGGTCTACGGTACCAAGGTGTGAATCAACCTGGCCCGAATCCCGTTTTCCTCGGATTCCCTACAGACTCCCCCGCCGGGCGCTCCATCACCGCCGGGTGGGAGGTTCCGCCGGACTTTCCGCGCGAGTGGTTTGAGTTCATCCACCCAGACGACCCGCACCACTACTTCTCCATCGACCTCACGTGGGCCGAGTCGACGTGGTCGTGCCGCTTCGGCACGCCACAGTGCCACGGCATCGACGAGTCGTTCCCCGTCGTGGGCTGCTGCATCCACGGTGCGTACCTCTCCGACGAGTCGGATCAAGACGATCTCTACAACGCCGTCGCCGAGATGCCCGCGAAGTACTGGCAATTGCGCCCCGACGACGTCGATTCCTACATCGCCAACGCTGACCCGACCGAGCTCGAGCCATGGCTGGAATGGGACGAGGAAGAACCCACCGAAGACAGCGACGATGACGGTCCCCACATCAAAACCAAGCTTGTCGACGGCGCGTGCATCTTCGCCAACCGCCAGGGTGCCGAAACCGGCCCCGGCTGCGCACTGCACCAATGGGCCATGGCAGAAGGCCGCAACATCGTGGGCTCTAAACCTGAAGTCTGCTGGCAGGTGCCGTTTTCGCGCGAGGACTCGTGGGAGGAACGCCCCGACGGTCAAGAGATTCTGCGCACCACCATTGGCGAATACGACCGGCGCCAGTGGGGCGGCGGTGGCGAGGACTTCGACTGGTGGTGCACCGGAGATCCAACGTGCCACGCCCCGCAGGCCGACGGCACGTTGGAGCCGGTGTGGGTTTCAATGAAAGACGAGCTTAAGGCACTGATCGGTGAGAAACCCTACGCGCTCCTCGCCGCACACTGCGAAGCCAGGGCGGCTCTGCCGGCTGAGGTGAAGGCTACGCATCCAGCCACGCGCCGTCGTTAAGCTTTGTTCTCTTAAGCCGCTTAAGCCTCGAACTTGTAGCCCAAGCCGCGGACCGTGACCAGCTGCTTCGGGCGCGACGGCTCCTGCTCGATCTTGGTGCGCAGGCGCTTGACATGCACGTCGAGGGTTTTGGTGTCGCCGACGTAGTCCGCGCCCCAGATGCGGTCGATGAGCTGGCCGCGGGTGAGCACGCGTCCGGCGTTGCGCATGAGGCACTCAAGCAGGTCGAATTCTTTGAGTGGCATGGCAACCGGCTGGCCGTCGACAAGCACGGTGTGGCGCTCGACGTCCATGCGGACGCGGCCCGCCTCGAGGATCTGGTCGTCCAGCTCATCGAGCTCTTCCACCTCGGGGCCGCGGCGCAGCACCGCGCGGATGCGGGCGACCAGCTCACGGGTGGAGTACGGCTTGGTCACGTAATCGTCCGCGCCGAGCTCAAGGCCCACGACCTTATCTATTTCGCTGTCGCGCGCGGTGACCATGATGATGGGCACGTCGGATTCGCTGCGCAGCTTGCGGCATACGTCTGTGCCGCTCATGCCCGGCAGCATGAGGTCGAGCAGAACCAGGTCGACGACTTCGTCGCTGAACAGCTCAAGCGCGGCCGTGCCGTCGGTGGCCAGCAAAGTTTCAAAGCCTTCTTTTTGCAGCAGGTAGGCCAGTGGCTCAGCCAAGGATTCTTCATCTTCAACGATGAGGATGGTCGTCATGGATTTCTCCTAGTCCTTCCTGTGTGCTGCGGGGGTGGAAGCAGGCTGATAGATCGGCAGCTCGATGGTGAACGTCGACCCAGTCCCGGGGCGCGACCACAACTTGATATTACCGCCGTGGTTGGCCACGACGTGCTTCACAATGGCCAATCCCAAACCAGTGCCCCCGGTCGAGCGGGAGCGCGCTTTGTCCACGCGGTAGAAGCGCTCGAAGACGCGTTTTTGATCCTCCGGGGCGATACCGATGCCGCGGTCAGTGACCCGCACCAGCACGACATCCTCGCGCACCACCTTCTGCGAGATGCTTACCGGTTGGCCGTTAGGCGAGTAATTGATCGCGTTAGAGACCAAGTTGGACACCGCGGCGGTGAGCAGGGATTGATCGCCCACCACCTCGATGCCGGTGGCGGGGCTGCGGGTCAGCGTGATCTCCCGGTTGTCGGCGGTGACCTGGTTGCGGGTCATTGCCTCATCGATAACGTCGTCGATGCGCACCGGCGACATTTCCGGGAGTGCCTCCGCGCCCTGCAGCTTGGACAGGCTGATGAGATCGGCGATCATGTCGCCCATGCGGTGGGATTCCTTGAGCAGCTTTTCGCCGAAGTGCTCCACCATCACCTCGTCTGACGGATCCTGCAGCAGCGCTTCCGCGAGCAGCGACATGCCACCGACGGGGGTCTTGAGTTCGTGCGAAACGTTTGCCACGAAGTCGCGGCGAGCGGATTCCATGCGCACGTTTTCGCTCTCATCCGTGGCGTACGCAATGACATACGCGTTGTGGGTGAGCGCAAGCGGCTTCACCACCACGGAGACGTTGCGGATGCGGCTGCCGGTGGCTCGGCGTGGCAGATCCAAATCAATGGTGTGGGTCTCGAGGTCATCGAAAGCCAGCTGGGCGGTGTCCCACACCTCGGGGTTGATCGAGCGGTCGTGCACGATCGACATGTCGTGCGCACGCGAGTTGGACATGAGTACGCGGCCACTGCGGTTCATGATCGCGATGCCGGTTGGAGATCCTTGCACCGCAAGGTTGAGCAGCTGGCTGACGGTGTTGACACGGCTTTCATCCTCGGTGAGGTGCTCGCGGTTGCGGTCACGCCACCGCGCGATGCGGTTGTACGCCCAGACCGCAAGCGCGGTGACAACGACACCGAGGAGAAAAGCGAGAAACGGTGACAAACTCGGGCTACTTTTGTCCTTGGTTCGCTACTGCGGCGGCGCCAGCTTCGGCAGCCTCCGGATCCAGGTAGGTGCCGCCCGGGTTGAGCACCTTGCCGCGCTCCCCGATCTCGTAAACCAGCGGCATGCCAGTCGGGATGTTCAGGCCGGCAATGTCGTCGTCGGAGATGTTGTCCAGGTATTTCACCAGCGCGCGCAGCGAATTGCCGTGCGCAGCGAGCATGACATTCTTGCCCTCAAGCACCTGCGGAAGAATCTCGGACTCGTAGTACGGCTGGAAGCGCTCGACAACGTCCTTCAGGCACTCGGTGCGCGGCACCTCGGGCAGGAACTGGTAACGCGGGTCGTCGGTCTGGGCGTACTCGTTGTCCGTCTCAATCTCCGGCGGCGGGGTGTCGTAGGAACGGCGCCATTCCATGAACTGCTCTTCGCCGTACTCCTCGCGGATCTCAGCCTTGTTCAGACCCTGCAGCTTGCCGTAATGACGCTCGTTCAGACGCCAGTTGCGCACCACCGGGATCCAGTGACGGTCGGCCGCATTCAACGAAATGTTCGCAGTGCGAATTGCGCGCCGCAGCAGCGAGGTGAAAACGATGTCCGGCAAGACATCCTTCTCCACCATGAGCTTGCCGGCATTGACCGCTTCGGCCTCGCCCTGCTCGGTCAGGTCAACGTCGACCCACCCAGTGAACTGGTTGGATTTGTTCCACTCACTCTGTCCGTGACGTACGAGAATTAGCTTTCCGTTACCCATGATTTCCAGCATGCCACGGTTTAGACTCGGGCGTCATGCGTCGCAAGATTTTCGCTCTCACCGCCAGCCTTCTCGTTACCGCTGCGATAGTCGCTCCGACCACCGCCGCAGCTGCCGAACCCGCACTCGCGGCCCCCGGAGGTCCGTTCCGAGTGCCGCCGAAGGATCCGCCGCAAACCGTGCCCTCTCCCGTGGGCGACCTGAAGGTACCGCCCGAAACTTTCGCCATGACCTGTTCACAGGGTCCCACCGGCACCCTCACCACACCGGACGGAAAAACGCAGCGCGTGATGCTCACCGCGTCACACTGCGTGAACACGATGCCGGGATTACCGGAGGTCAAGGGCGAGGTCTTCGTGCCGCTCGAATCCGGCTACGCCCGCATCGGCGAGCGCATCGCGTCGAACGTCATGCCGGAATCCACCTACGACTTATCGGATCCCATTCTCTCGGCCCGCACGGCCGACTGGGGCATTGTGCTTATCGACGACTCGGTCAACGCCACCCGGGTCTCCTTCTCGCGCGACTCGGACGGCGGGGTCTACGGCGAACCAGTCGAACTGACCGGCATCCGGGACCTGCCGACGCTTCAGCACGGGGAGATCGTCTTCGACAACTTTGGCCAGCCAATCTGCAAAGACGGCGCCACCTCCGGGCGCAGCTGCGGCACCCAGCTCGCGCGCACCCGCAACGGCATCTACAGCTGGGACCTCTATTACCTCGAGGGCGATTCCGGCGGGGTGAACTTCGACCCGCGCGACGGCGCGATTCTCGGCGTGACATCCATGGCACTTGGCCCACTGGGCAAGCTGCAGCCCGCGGACCGCATCCTGGAAGATGCCTACGGCATCCCCGACGGCGAGGTGAACAACTACTTTGTTCTCACCGATTCGACCGCACCGCACACGGCGTTCGTGCCATCGGGGGAGGAATCCGTGCGCATCGATGCTGAAATCAGTGCGATGAACCCGGACATCCAGCCTCCGGACGGCCGCGCCGAGCTGGAGACGGCCACCGCAAACGCACAGCAAGATGCGCGCCAACTCGGGGAGAAAGCCCTCGGCGGCAACATCGATCCGCGCGAGATCCAAAACACCGCGGAGCACCACGCGGGCGAGATTTCGAAGTGGGCTGACGTGGCATTGGCGCAGGAAATCAATTCCTGGCTCAATTAAGAAGGCGCTAAGAGCGCGCGGGAGCTCACGTGATTACGCTTGGGCGGCATGCATACACGTACTCTCGCGATCGCGGCCTGCGCCGCCGTTTCCGCCCTGCTCAGCCCAACAATTGCCGCCGCCCAAGAACCTGCCCTCGCGGCTCCGGGAGGGCCGTTCCGAGTCTTCCCTGCTGAAGCCCCGTCGACGATCACCGTGAACAAATACGGAGACCAGGTCAACGTTCCGCCAGAGGCTTCGAAGGGAGCGTGTTCGCAGGGCCCGATCGGCACCGTGCGCACTCCCAACGGGGAAACCCACCACGTCATGCTGACCGCCGCGCACTGCTTCTTGGCGATCGGCGACGGAGCCGGCGACCCCAGCGCTGCGCCAACTGGCGAAGTCTCCGTTCCAGTGGGCGAGTCGTACCAGCGAATCGGCCAGTTGACCACCCTCTCCCCGATTCCGCCGGAGATTTTGAACAGCGCAAACCCCCTCGACCCGCTGCGCGCGGTCGACTGGGCCGTAGTGAGCATCGATGAGGGCGTACCCACCAGCGCGGTGAGCGACTCTCGCGCCAAGGACGGCGCGAAGCTCGGGGAGCCGGTAGTACTTACCCACATCCGCGACTACCCGGCTCTTGCGCCCGGCGCGTTCGCGTTCGACAACTTGGGCCAGCCAATCTGCAAGGACGGCGCGACCAACGGCCGGGGCTGTGGCACCCAGGTCGCGCGGACCCATGACACGATCTACAGCGTGAACTTGGGGTACGACTCCGGCGATTCCGGCGGGGTGAACTTCGACCCGCGCGACGGCGCAATCCTCGGCGTGACTTCTGTGCACTTCGGCCCGATCTACAAGGCTCAGACCGCCGACTCAATCGTGGAGTCCGCGTACGGTGTGCCGGACGGGCAGGTCAACGACCACTTCACCGTCGATGCTTCCACCGCGCCGCACGCCGAGTTCACCACGCTTAACGACGAAAACTTCCGCATCGGCCAAGCAGTCCAGGAGCTCAACCCAAACCCGTCAATCACCGACCCGGATACTGAGTTGCGCAAGGCCACAGACGCAGCCCAGCAAGAGGCCACCCGCCTTGCGGATGACGCCGCGCGCGGCCAGATCAACCCGGAAGAGATCCAGCGGGCAGTCGAGCACCATTCCGGCCAGATCGGGTACTGGGGCGGCGAGGTCGCGGAGCTCAGGGTAGATGGCCTGATCGGCAGCACCCTGGACGAGATTCTGTTCTAAACGCGGGTTGAATCCCTCCTGTTAAACCCCGCCGGCCTGCCGGGTGTCGGCGCCCGGCACGAAGTGCTCCAGCGTCTCGGCGTAGACCGAGCGCAGCTCTTTGGCTGAAACGGCCCAGCTGAACTTCGCAGCGTGGCTGGTGGCGTTGAGCGCCATGCTCAGGCGCAAGGAGTCGTCGACAAGCAATTGCTCGATGGCCTGGGCCCAGGCGGGGGTCTCGTGGCCGTCGACAAGCAGCCCTGTCTCTCCCTCCGCAACGGCGAGCGGGAGGCCCCCGACGCGAGCAGCGACCACTGGGGTGCCTGTGGCCTGGGCTTCCACCGCAACAAGGCCGAAGCTTTCGTTGTAGCTGGGGATGGCGACGATGTCGGCGGCTTGGTAGACGCTGACGAGCTCCTGGGGCGGGCGCGGTCCGAGGAACCGGGTGATGGTGTCGATGCCTTCCTCGCGGGCGATGTCGCGGTAGCGCTGCTCACTCGCGCCGCTGCCGGACGCGCCGCCGCACATGAGCACGCGCAGCGGTTTGCTCACGTTGCCGCGGCGTGCGACCTCGCCCATCGCGCGCAGGAGGACCTGCGGGCCCTTGAAATCCTGCAGCCGCCCGACGAACGCGACGATCTTCGCGTGCACCGGGACGCCGAGCTCACGGCGTGCCCGTTCGGTGTTGCGGTTGGTGCCGGGGGTGTAAAGCTGCGTGTCGGCGCCGGGGCTCACCACCGCGATCTTCGCCGGGTCAACGTCGTAGAAGCGGGAGAGCTGGGTCGTCTCGTCCTCGGTGTTGACCACGAGGGTTGTCGCGTTGTCCACCAGCTGCTGCTCACAGATGCGGCGGGCTTCGGATTCGGTGGTGTCGCTGCCGGCGGCGTTCTTTACCGCAGCCCACGTGTGCCCAGTGTGCACCAGCGGCACGCCCACTAGATCCGCGAGCAGCCAACCGACCTGGCCGGAGAGCCAGTAGTGAGAGTGGATGAGGTCGTAGGTGCCGCCGTTGGCACGGGCGAATTGCACGATGCCGCCCGCGAACGCGGCGAGCTGGGTGGGCAGCTCCTCTTTGTCCAGGCCGTCATAAGGCCCGGCGACAATGTTGATCACGCGGTAGCCGGGCTCCACCTCCACGATCTCGCCCTGGCTGGGGCGTGTTGCGCGGGTGAACACGTCGACCTCTACCCCGCTTTTCGCAAGCTGGGCGGCGGTGTTGTGGATGTAGACGTTCATCCCGCCCGCATCACCCGTCCCCGGCTGCTCAAGCGGGGAGGTGTGCATGGAGATCATGGCGACGCGCATAGAGAAAGGGTAGCGCGGTTGGTCGAGGACGCTGCGCGTCTGACGGGGCTTTGGTTATGGGTTATGGGTTATCGCCGTTCCAACCACTGGAGCAGAGCGGACAGACCGATGGTGCCACCGAGCAGCACGGCACCGATCGCCGCAGAACCAATCAGAATGCCTACCCGCCGCGGAGTTACCCCCGATGCTTGCTCCCCAAAACGGATGGCCTGGGTAAGCGAAGCGATTCGCAGCTTTTCCGCCTGCACAGCAAGGCGGGGATCCTTGCGCGCCGC
This sequence comes from Corynebacterium glaucum, assembly GCF_002287505.1. GTDB lineage: Bacteria > Actinomycetota > Actinomycetes > Mycobacteriales > Mycobacteriaceae > Corynebacterium > Corynebacterium glaucum. Next base: position 252,871 of record NZ_CP019688.1, on the reverse strand, counting down.
CGGGGTGGGTACCCGACGCGTATTTTCAGATTCGTTGTGGGTTTGCGTGGAAGACTGCGTTTCATTCGGCTCAGACATCGGAGCTTCAGCCCTTTCTTGTACTCGTACTACGTCAAATCTCGGATGAACTCAGCGATTGCCTCTTCAACAGGGCCAGGCTGCGGGGCCGCCGGCGGAGATTCAACGTGTGTCACAGTCACTGTTGGCGCAGTTGTTGGGGCCTGAGGGGCGGGTGCAGGCAAAGGTGTGGCCACCGGCGCGGGAGCGGCCGGGGGTGGCGCTGGCTGCGGTGCGACTTCCGGTGTCGGTTCTTCCTCCGGCGGGAAATAGCTCGTGGGCAGCGGAGGTAACTCACCCAATGGCGGGATCTGCTGGACCACTACATCGTCTTTAGCCGCCCCTGGCTCGCCACACCCAGTCAATATGAAGGCTGATGACGCTACCGCGCACATGCCGACAGCAACCTTACCTATCCAAGTTGCCTCGACGCGCACGCACGGTTGGCCAGGCTCAGTCAACTTCGTCTCTCCAGCTTTGCTCACGGTCTACCTCGAAAGCTCGCTTGCCACGCGGTGAACTTCCATGACTGCCTCCGGACTGTAGAAGAAACGCTTGACTCCTTCATCCCACCCCTCCGGGCTCGAAGGGTCCCCCGCCGCACACAAGATATGCGCGGCAGTCAACGCTGCATCGTCGATGTTATCTGGGTCAGGCGTGCGCCCTGGCTCTGGGCTTGCCGCGAACTGCTCCCAGCGTGACGGCATTATTTGCATCGGCCCGACTGCAACATCCTGGGTATCATCGCCATCCGTCGCACCACTATCAGTGTCCGAAACCACAATCGGCGGCAACTGCATCACTTCAAGGCCGCGAAGCTTTTCAGTCGTTAAACCGTCTTCACCTACCTCCGATCCTTCGACCCGCCCGTGATCCGAGGCGACCTGCCCAATCGCAGCAATGGTGGGCCATCCGACCGTGCATCCGGACTGCGACTCCACCTGCAAAGCTGCGTAGGCGTACGCCATCAACTGGCGTTCAGGAATGCCGTATGGTGCAGCGCGTTGACGGGACCAATCCGCGACCACTTCGATCTGGGGAAACCGTTGTGGCTCAGGCGGCTCCAAGCGCGGCGCGCACCCCAGAAGGGGCACTGTAGCTACGAGCGCGAAGCTGGTAAGTACCCGGCGATCACTTCGCATGCCTATGCCACGACCCAAAGTCCTCCGCCACAGTGGCAGCCAGCTGGCGGTATGCAGTCAAGGTGGGGCGCGCTAGCAGATCGATATCCACCACCGCTCCTTCAGCCAGGTGGCGGTCATACGGAATCACGTGAACTGCGCGGGTGCGCGCGCGGAAATGCTCAATCAGTTGGTCAAGATCCACGGTCGGCTTGCCCGGCGCAGAGGATGAAACCACCACAACTGAGTTTGCTGCAAGCTGGTCATACCCGTGCATTGTGAGCCAATCCAACGTCGCCGAGGCAGATTGTGCACCGTCAAGAGCAGGTGAAGTTACCAGCACTAGCGAGTTTGCAAGATCCAGAACTCCCGACATGGCCGAGTGCATCAACCCCGTGCCGCAATCGGTCAAGATCACGTTGTAGTGGTGCTGGAGAATGTCGATTGCACGCCGGTAGTCCAGTTCGCTAAACGCCTCCGAGACAGCCGGGTCGCGCTCACTTCCAATCACCTCCAGACGAGAGGTGGCTTGGTTGGTGAACGCGCGAACCTGGGGGTAGCGCGAGGTGTCACCTGCGTTCAATAGATCACGGATTGTGGCAGGGCCAGGTGCGGCGGCGCGTTGTGCCAAGGTACCGAGATCCGGGTTGGCATCGATTGCAATGACGCGGTCACCGCGTTCTTTTGCGAATACTCCTCCTAATGCCACGGTGGTGGTGGTTTTTCCCACACCGCCTTTCAGTGACATTACGGCGATCCGGTAATCCCCGCGCAGCGGTGCCCGCACAGCTTCCAGAAGCCGATCCTCTTCGAGCTCGGTACGGGAACCACCCGGGTTAACCTTTCCCGCTGACATGGAGTGCACCATCTTGCGCCACCCTTTCTTTGGCGCGGCCTTGACGGGGTTCACCAGATTGTCCTGACCAAGCGCCGTAGGCGGCTGCAGATCGACCTGTTCACGAGGCTCGGCGGGACCATTACTCGGCCCAGGGTGACCTGAGGCAAAACTGCTGCCCATTTGTTGTCCCATCTCTGATTGCTTCGGCTGCCCCGCTTGAGGCTGAGCGGGACGTGGCGCACCAACCCAAGGGCCACCCGAGGGCTGCGAAGGCTGTTGAGGGTCTTGGAGGGCCGGCTGCTGCGGTTGTTCAGCGCGTCGTTCAGGCTGTGCGTCTCGCTGCGCCGCAGCGTCGTTCTGCGATGGAGTGTCAGGCCGCTTCCCTTCGGGGCGTTGTTGGCTCCCCCAAACAGAGCTGCCCGTTTCCGACGTGTCTAAAGGAGCATCTTGTTCTGGCCGCCACCACACGTTTGAATTCTTCGCCGAGCGAGGAGGTTCATGGGTTTCCTGTTGCGCATGGCGCCCAACATCGCTTCGCCGTTGATCTCGCTGTGGCTGCTCTCGTTGCGGCCAAGCTCCCCCAGTCGCGGATCCAAAACCTGACTGATCGGGTTGGCCGACCTCTCGCGACGCCGGCGACTCTGTACCGCCGTAAGCTGGCGAATCTGGCCGAGAGAACTCGTTCGAATTTGTCCCCTCCCCGGCCTGGCTCGGATTGGAAACCCCAGGTGTGTTTGAAGGCTGCACCTGCAGCCATGAAGGAAGGTGCGGGTTGGAATCATCACGGTTAGTCATCTGGGGCTCCTTCGAAGTCTTTCCGCCTCCTCGTGGGTAACAGAGAGGCGAAGGTATCCTTAAAATAGTCTCAGAAAGATAATGGTAACGCCGGTTGTCCGGATGTCGAGTCTTAGGCGGTGACTGACACTTGGGTTTATCTTCCCTTCTTGCGGTTCCGCGTCGCCTCGTATGGTCGAACGCAGTGGCGCAGTCCCAGCGCAAAAGCCCGCAAGATACGGATCGCCCGGCGATTATTGCTGTCGCCTCGCTGAGCGAGCAGATGCTGACTACTCCCACCACAGCAGTCGTCGCAAACGTGCTCAGCGCCGCAATCCGCCTTCCGGTAGTCGCTATCGACGCCGATGGTCTCAATCAGCCATTGCGCGGTCCACTTGGCGCAGGCGACGGTGGCGACCTCGAGGGGCTGACCACATTGCCCGGATGGGGGCTACGCCGCACCACAATCGAGACTCACGCTGACACCGCAGGTAGCACCGTTCTCCTGAGTACTTCGCGCCGCTTCCCGCAGCCCCTCGAACCGGAGACGCTCCTTTCAGCGGTACGCCGAGCGGCGCACCGGTGGCCCGTGGCGGTGATTGATTTGCCATTCACCTGCGGTAGCGACGTGATTGCTACCGGCACTTCCATGGCCACCCATGTCTTGCTGCTGGCGGATAAATTCCACACCGACCACGCGTGGCTCTACCAACGCGGCCATCATCTCAGCGATGCTGCGCGTCAGGGTCGGGTAAGCGTGGTCAAGGTCGGCGCTACTCCCAGCGACTCCGATGCACCTGACACACTGACGCTACCCTCCCCTAAAGCGTCGACGACCGCGCGCGACCGTGTCACATTGCCAACTGACCCAGTCGCGGTTATTCAGTACAACCGCTTACTCACACGCCTTTATCCTGAGCAGAGACCGGGAGTCAAGTAAGAATCAAACCCGGCTATGTTGTCGCCCAGTAGTACTGATACAGCCCTTGCGCAGCGAGTATTCCCGGGATCACCGCCAGGCACACCAAGACATCAACGGTGTTAATTACCCGTGCAGCGCGGGCTGCTTGTACCTCATCGCGCTCACGCAGTTGCAGAGCCAACATGACTAGTAGCGCCACAGCCAACGTCAAGATCGCCGCGCCCCATATCCACGGCTCCGAGGATTGCGTGGGCGCCCACCAAACGGTCGGCTGCGCCAACGGGTGCCAATCGTTGCGGTACCAACGGACAAACGAGCCAGCTACTAAAGCCAGGGAAACAACGCCGACGAACGAGAGCACCCCCACAGCTCGAGCGTCGGCAAAGCCGTTCTGTCGCAGCAGAACCGCTGCCGTCAGCAGCAGCACAATGAGACCGTGCTGCCACACCGGGCTCGCGGACAAGCAAGCCGCCGCGGCGAGGGCGAGCCCGGCAGCAGCCCATGCGACTCCGCGACTCACTGCCTCAGCGCGACGCGCGTGCACACGAATCGTTTCACGGGCAACCGGGTCACCTGTGTCGTTTTGCCGAATCAGGGCTGGAAGGCCAGTTGCATTTAGCCCCATCGTGGGCGCAGCAAGCAGGAGGAAAACGGGCAACCACGCCGACCACGCGAAGATGGCAAAGATATTCGCGCCCAGCATGGTTCCGCCAGCTACCAGTGCGGCCCCCGCCGCAACGCCAAGAGCGGCGGTGATACCTGCCGTCCCACTTGCTGGTTCATTCCGCCCCGCAGCCCACACCGCTATTGCCGTACTCAACGCCACCGCGGCAACCGTCCAAGGCACTGACTGTTCCAGCGGCAGCTGCGCCAAAAACACGCGGGTGAGGAGCACAGTGGTGGCGGGCACGGCGTAGCCCAGATAGCGCATCCATTCGTGCTTGCGCCACAATGCCATGCCGAGCCCAATCGCTGCGGTTGCAACCACGATGCATATTTGGATCCACTGGGTAGCATCTAGCGGCAGTGTTGCGTTCCAGATTCCGGCTGCAGCAATAGCGCCAGCTGCGGCCAAACCCGCAACAAATGTTGCAAGTGCGCTGCTCGAGCGCATGCTGCCCGACCATCCCCACTGCGCCGCGTCGATCGTCGCCCGCACCTCTGCGATCGCATCGTCCACGAAAGGCGTGTGCGCGGCCTCTTCCCGCCGCGTGAGATGCAACCTGTCGCCGTCCTGGATTCCATATTCCGCCAAGGTGGCATGCGGCTCGATGGTGCCGACCTTGCTGGTTGAGAGCACCCACGTGTGGGTATCCGTCGTCGAAATTGCCTTCTGCGGATCCCCTGAATCATTGCTGGCTGCATCGTGGTTGAACAGATCAACAACGTCACCCACGATGTCCACCGCGGGACGACCCATGGGCAAACTCACGTCAAGTTGCCGGTCTGCGTAGAAAACGCTCACGCGGACGAAGGTGTCGCTCATGCCCCCTATCGTTTCATACCCGCCCTGATGCGACCGCGAAGTGCCTCTTAGTCAATTCTTACCGTGGCTTAGGATTAGTGCCCATGAGCACCCGCATTGTTCACCGCCCGGCGCGGCTACACCGCACCATCCCGGAAGAAAAACCGCTTGCTGTGGCGCAGGTACCCATGATTCGTGCACGCTCCGGCGGTAGTGTGATGACGCTGGTTATGCCGTTGGTCGCGGGCACGGGAATGGTGCTCATGATGATGTCTTCAGGCAACCCGATTCGCATGGTCATCGGGGGCATCATGTTCGTTGCCGTGCTCATTGGGGCGGTGGGCATGTTCATTCGGCAGCGCACAGGGTCACGCCGCCAGGCTGAGGAGGAGCGGACGCGATTTTTGGAGCACCTCACCGAGTTGGAGGAAGAGGTCCGTGAGGTAGCAGGTCAGCAGCAGGTCGAGGCATTGACTCGGCACCCGCATCCACGCTCGCTTATCGACGTCACCCGTGACCCGTATCGGCTCTGGGAGCGTCGAAAAGGTGATGAAGACTTCTTGGTCACTCGCATTGGCACGGGGGTTGGCAAACTGGCGCGTGGCATCGAGGTGCCAGCATCTTCGAACCCGATGCAGGTGCCGGAGCCGATTGCGCAGGCGCATTTGGATCGCATGATGCGCCGCACGAGCACCATTGACGGCCTGCCTATTGCCATTCCAGCGCGCGGGGTAGTTTCACTTGTCGGTGACCCTGAGTTAACGGCTGAGGCGGTGCGCGCAATGTTGGCTCAGGCTGCAGTATTTCACGCCCCGGACGACTTGCGTTTTCACTTGGCGCTGCCGACTGCGGATCACAGCGATGGATGGGCGGTGTGGTTTCCCCACCTGCTTTCCCCCGATCAGTTCGACGGGCCCATAGGCAAGCGCAACGTCTCTTATGACGAATCAAGTGCGGCGGAATTGCTCAGCGAGCTCGATGAACGCGCCGCGGAATTGAAAGAGCGCTCCCGGTATCAACTCACTGAGCTAGACCGACCGCACCTGCTGGTGGTTGTGAACATGGATAGTCCGCACGGCCGATTCATCAGTGACAGTGCCAGCACGATTCGCTCCCTCCACGCGGCGCGAGTCAGCGTGATAGCGACTTCCACCGTGCAGCATTTAGAGCCCACTCACGTCGACGTGCGAGTGCTGTTAGGGAAGGATCGTTCATTTCACGTGCAGCTGCTTGACCGTGGTGAAATCCGTGAACCCGCCGAGGGTGAAAAGGGCTACGCTGAGCGCGTCCTCTATGGTGGGGACCGCGGCACCCTCGATGAGGTCACACCGGCGATCACGGAATCGATCGCCCGCAGCGTTTCCCCCTTGCGTCTGGTGGAAGACGCGGCCCCTAATTCCACCTTGGAGCGCACGATTGCGCTCGACGACATGCTCGGCATCGGCAACTTCGCCACTTATGACATTGCCCAGGCGTGGGCAGCTCGACCGGAGCGGGACTTCCTCAACGTCCCATTTGGTATTGGCGCTGACGGAGAACCAGTTGAGCTGGACATTAAAGAATCGGCCAAGTCCGGCATGGGGCCGCACGGGCTTTGCGTCGGTGCGACCGGTTCGGGCAAATCCGAAGTCTTGCGCACCCTTGTCCTCGCGCAGGTGATTTGCCACCCGCCGGACCAGCTCTCGCTTGTTCTCGTGGACTTCAAAGGTGGTGCCACCTTCGCCGGGCTCGAACCGCTGCCGCACACCGCGGCAATCGTCGACAACCTCGAAGACGCAGCCGGTCTTGTTGATCGCCTCCACGATTCCATTCTCGGCGAGATTCAACGACGTCAACGTGTCCTCCAACAGGCGGGAAATCTCGCAAACGTCTCTGAGTACAATGCGCTGCGCGCCGAGGGCAAGGTGGATGATCCCCTGCCAGTGCTCTTTGTGGTGATCGATGAGTTCGGTGAGTTGCTTGCAGCGAAGCCGGAGTTCATCGATCTCTTTGTCCAAATCGGACGCATCGGACGCTCCATCGGGGTGCACTTGTTGCTCGCCTCCCAACGCCTGGAGGAGGGCCGTTTACGCGGGCTCGAGTCGTATCTGTCCTACCGCATCGGTTTGCGCACCTTCTCAGCGCAGGAGTCGCGCGCCGCGATCGGCACGACCGATGCCCACGAGCTGCCACCGATCCCCGGCTCGGGGTTCCTGAAAGTTGACCCAGACATATTTGATCGCTTCAAATCTGCTTACGTTTCAGGGCCGTACGAAGCTATCGAGCGCGCTCACGAGCTCGAACTGCCTCCAGTGCCAATGCCATTGCATCTGGCGAACACCACCGAAGATTGGCTGCGCGACCGTCAAGCTGCACATTCCAATGTGGTGGAGCAGCGCAATGCGGCCCGCAATGCGACAGATGAGCGGACCCAGACCACGCTTGAGTTGGTTGTCGGCCGTCTCACTCCAGCGGCAGAGAAAACCCGACAGATCTGGCTTCCACCGCTGCCTGCCACGTTGCCGTTGGAAAGCGCGGTAGGGCCGGTGGCGTTGTCATCTAAGCGGGGGCTGAGCGCGGCGCAGCAGGGCCAAATGGTGTTTCCGATCGGATTGAAGGATAAGCCGTTAGACCAGTGGCAAGGCCCGTTGGCCCTGGATCTTTCCGGCTCCGGGGGCAATCTTGCAATCATGGGCGCTCCACAGTCAGGCAAAACCACCGCGCTTCGCAGCTTGGTCACCGCCGCCGCACTCACCCACACGCCGCGGGAAGTGAACTTCTATCTCATCGACATGTCCGGTTCTGGATTGTCGTACCTCGAAGAACTCCCCCATGTTGGTACGGTGGCAACGCGTTTCGACGAAAATAAGGTGCGTCGCACCGTCGCCGAGATGGGCATGTTCCTCGCCGAACGAGAGCAGCTATTCTCTGCCAACCACATCTCCAACGTCCAGGAGCTCCGTAGCCTTCACAAAAGTGGCCTGCTTTCGAATTTGTCCGCCCCGGACATCGTGCTCGCCATTGATGGCTGGTCGACGTTGCGAAAGGACCATGAGGACCTGGCGGAACAGGTGGGCGACATTGCGCAGCGAGGATTAGCGTATGGCATCCACGTCATTTTCCTCACCGGTCGATGGGCCGATTTTCGCCTGCCACTGCAGGCGGTGATCGGTACCCGCTTGGAGTTGAGGTTGAACGATCCGATTGACTCAGCTGTGGGCAAGAAAGTGTCGGAGGGGCTGAAAGACCTCCCAACCGGACGGGTGGCTACCGCCGATGGTCTCTATAGCCAAATCGCGGTACCGCATTTAGAGCGTGTGCCCGGAGTCGTGTCAGAGACCTCTGCGCAAGAAACCGTCGCTGCAATCTCTGGCTCTTGGACCGCACCCGGGGCGCCCCAGGTCAGAATGCTGCCGGAATCGGTGACGCTCACCGAAATTCGACGCCGGTTCAAATCCGTGCCACCTGTGCGATTCGGCCTCACAGAAACAACGCTGGGACCTGCGACGCTTGATTGCGAAAAGGATGATCGCCTTGTCTTGCTCGCAGGAGAGCAGCAATCGGGCAAGACGAGTGCATTAGAGACCTACATTAAAGAAATCACCTTGGGTAGGCAGCAAGGCGACCTCATGATCGGGGTGTGGGATTTGCGGCGCGGTCTCCTCGACGCGGTGCCTCAAGAGTTCCTCGGTGGATTTGCGGCAACCCGCGAGGGATGTGAGACGTTGGCGAAGGGCATTGCAGCGGAGCTCACGCGGCGCTTGCCTGCGAAAGACATCACTGTGGAGCAACTGCGGGATCGCTCTTGGTGGACTGGGCCAGAAATCTATTGCGTTATCGACAACTATGAAACTCTTGAAGGCAGCGCGAACCCTCTGAAGCACCTTGTCCCGTTTCTCGGTCAAGCGGCAGATCTCGGGTTGCACATCATCACTGCGCGCCGCTCTGCCGGATATGCTCGAGCGAGCTACGACTCGTTCCTCCAGGCGATGCGTGAATCAAGCAGCACCACAATCCTGCTCTCGGGCGAGAGGCAGGAGGGTGCAGTCGCCCCAGGCATCTTCTTCAAGCGTCTCCCCCCTGGCCGTGCTCAGCGAGTGACCAATTCCGGAACGGCCGAAATGCTTCAGATTGCTTTACCCCGAGCGACAGAAGACATAGCTAGTTCACGAATATAAATGCCTTGCTTAGGCCATGATTAACATTCCGCGGTTTAGAGGTCGAATTTTCTCTTAGTGTGTTCTAAGGTCTCACTTCGATAACTAGTACCGGTTGCAACCGGGTTTTCCGAAGAACCCGAGTTGTGGCCCCGGCTGACAGGGGGTGTGAATTATGGGGACGCAGGCAACTGCGCTCAAGCCTTCGATGCAGTTACCGCCAGATGCACCGCGGCCCGATTTCCGGTGGACGGTAAGCCTGCCAACGACCTGGCGCATCATCGATCTGAACCCGGCTCGCACAGACGCTGTGATTAGCAATTTGCTTCGCGACGATGACCTGGTTCCGGGTGCACGCTTGAAGCGCAGCCATCAACGCGAAGTCAAGCAACAGATGATGGAGATGGCAACCCAGGCACGCGATGCAGGAAGCGTGCTTGCGCTGATTCTTCCCGGCGTTTTAGACGACACGGTCACCGCGGTAACACTGCTCATGCGCTGGGTCGATTCAGCCCCGACAAGCGCCAGTGTGCTCGGAGCGCAGAAACAGCTCGGTTCTCCCGAAGACTCAACCGTGGAGAAAACGAACCAAGGCGATCCATATTTGCTCTTCCACTCGCAGATGGAAGGTGGCCCGATCACACAGCGACGCACCCTTTACACGCATCAAGCGTTTATTCCGGCCCCCGGCACCACGTGGACGCTTGTGGTTTCCGCGACCGCGCCGAGCGCCGAGTCAAGCGACGGTGTCGAAGCAATCGTGCGACGTGTCGCCGCCAGCTTCGCCGTCGTCCCGGACGACACGCAGCTTACTTTCAATAATGATGACGATGCCGACGGCGCTAGTAGTGCTCAGACACCCTTTTCTCGGGTATGGCTGTCGGAGGAAGGTGAAGTGAACAATGCCCGGTAGTGACCATTGGCAGGTACCGGTTGCGCGGTTGGCGTCACTGGAGAAGACGATGTCGGACATTGAGTCGCGTGTCTCTGCTGTAGAAGATGGTGCTGATGATCTCAGCAACGCCGATGAAATCCACGGTGAGCGGATGGTCGAGGCTGTCGAGGCCTTCCTGCGGGAGTGGCGTCAATCTCGTCGAACATTGCTGAAGAACGTGACGCTGCTAGGTGAGGCCTCAGCCACGATCGCGACAGCCGTTGAAGGACACGACGAGGAAATCGAGGGGTCTTTGAAGGAGATGGCCAACAGCATCCGCCCTGAGGCTCAGGGATAGCTCCATGGCAGACATGTACGCCTTTACGACGAGCGTCGCGGATTCCGCATCCAAAGACATTAACCGGGTCAAGAGCCGGATTCTAGAGATTATTGAATCGATTGACTCGAGCATGCAAACGCTCAGCGAGGAATGGACCGGTTCAGAGTACGAATCCTACGAGGAGATCCTGATGCAGTGGCAAAAAGGTGCTGCCGGCGTCGCAGGCATCCTCACCCATGTCGCCTCCGCGTTAGACGCGATTAACGAGTCAAACAGCGGAGTGCGCGATGAGATCCAGACGGCACTGGACGAGATCAAGTAGAAGCCCGTGAAAGGGAGCTGAAAATGACTATCTACCAGCCAGCCACAATCGCACAGCTGGCGAGAGGAGAACCACTCACTTCTCGTCGCCACAACCTCCCCCGTAGCACCAGTAGCCGAAAGGAACACTAGGAACAATGTCGCAATCCAATGAACTGTCGGTTGAGCACTCAGCCGTTGCTACCCACATCTCTTCCCTGCAAGAAAACCACACTCAGCTCACGGATCAGGCGAAGCAGTTCATCACCGCAATTGAACCGCTCAAGAACTCGTGGAAGGGCGCCTCCGTTGGGGCATGGGAAAACATGACCAACGCTTGGAGCGAGAACATGGAGATGATTAACCAAGCGCTAGGGACCCTCACCGGTCGCGTCGACGATGCCGGTCAGCAGTACCAGTCCGGCGAGCAGGAGCAGACTGACGAGCTCCAGCAAGCATTCGCGGGAATGAACTTCCAGTCCGGCCCGATCCTGTAACTCTCACTCTGTAAAGGAAGCACCCACTATGTCTATTTATGCCTACAACCGCGCAGATGCCGATGCTGCAGCGGAAGATCTTCACCGCGTGATGAACTCGATTGAATCGACCCTGGGTGTCATGGATTCGGACATCCAAAAACTCGCCGCGGGGTGGGAAGGTTCTGAGCAGGAGCAATACCGAGGTGTCCACGGGAAGTGGTCCACCGCTGCGGAAAATATCAAAGTGATCCTGGGCCAGGTGCGCGCTGCGTTGGATCAAAACACGGCGAGCGTGTCTGAGACCCGCAATCGCGTCGCGCGGACCATCGCTGGCGAATAAGCCGCGCACCTATTAAATCCACCACCCTCTCCCACTTCAGTCCGTTACGGCGCAGTAGAAAACCCCGTCGCCGGTAACGGGTTGACTCTTCGCTTTTCGGTTGCTCATCGCCTCATTACAGAAAGAATTGTTGGAGCTATGCCCGCGTCATTCCTCCCCCCTTTTGAAACGTTTTACGACGCTTATTTCAAGCTCGGCGGTTCGCCTTCTGCGCTGACTCGAGCAGCACAAAAGTGGCGCGAGTTCGGCAATGCCGCCCAAACCGCGTCCGATGATCTGCAGGCGATTAACAACGGCGAGTTCCTTGGCTCCGAAGGTGAGCGATACAAGAAACTAGTGAACGATGACTTCCCGGATCACTTGGCGATAACGAGCAGGGCACACCTGGGCGTGGCGGAAGCCATTGAAGAATACGCAACCGACTTAGCGGCTCGCATTCGGAACATGGACCAGCTTGAATTAATCGCGCGCGCCCATCACACCGACGTCAATCTTGCCGCCCAAGCAGTCAATGATGCCGAGCTTGCAGTGCTCGCCGCACCTACGTTAGAAGCAAAAGCCGCTGCAGAAATGAAGTTGGCAGCTGCGTGGTTGGACTACAACGGGAAAGTCACACTTTGGGAACGCGACTTAGAAGGTACAGACGAAATTAAAAGGGTGCTGAGCTCAAACGTTGACACCCACACCGGCACCATCAAGGCGCAGGAGAAAAAGGCTTTCGAGCCGAACCCCAACGCAGCAGTTCAGTTTTGGAACAACGTTAAGGATTTCGCCCACGAACACGCTGACATCCTGAAAAAAGTCGCTGCGGCGCTGTCTGTTATCGGAGGAATTCTGGCAGTGTTCACACCGGTCGGCTGGATCGTCGCCGCTGTCGCAGTCGGGATCATGGCCCTCCTCGCTGCCAGCGGCGCAGGCAGCTGGCTCGATGTTGCAGTAGAAGTCGCGTTTATGACGCCAATAGGCTTGCCCGGCAGAGCCATCAGAGCGGGATTAAAAACCACTTCGGCGGGTGCCCGGATGATGAACGCTGGGTCCAAAGTAGTGAGCGCCGGCTCCAAGGGGCTTTCGACGGTCAAGAACGCATCTATTCAAGCCGCGAAAGCCGCCTCGCGACGCTCCACAAACGCAGTGAAAGCAATCTCCGACCACGACTTGGTGCGATCATTTTACAACAGAGTGAGTATCGGAAAGCCTCAGTGTACCGGCGGTGATCCTATCGATATGGCTACCGGCACCATGGTGGATTTCAGAACCGACGTGTTCATCGACGGTGTCCTGCCGCTAATTGTCGACCGCAATGCTAACTCCAACCATGAACTTGGGCGCGCGCTGGGGCCGAGGTGGGTCTCCACCATGGATGTGCGCATCGAGATCTGCGAGAACGAAGTGCTCATGCTCGCCCCCGATGGTGCCTTGCTTACTTTCCCGCCCGCACCAAACGACGGGTCAGAAGTGCGTGCTGACGGTAGGCCTTGGCTGATGTCATACGCCGACGGGGCCTACCGGGTGCGCAACATCGCCGCGGGAGTAACTCACGTATTTCGCCTCTTTGACATCTCCCCAAGTGCAGCCAACGATGGCCAACTCGGTGTCCCCGATCAATCTCCCTCCCTCGGTGGGTCGTTTGTTGCAGCGACCATTCCAACCGGATCATTGGCCGACACTTTCGGCACGGGGATCGAAGTCGGCTTGTCTGCCACGGTGCACCACACGGGCGCTTCGATCGAATACACATGGAACACCGCCACCGGCCAAATGGTGCGGATGCGCCGTTCTGACGACACTATCTTGGACATCAGATGGGACACCGCCGTCAACAGGGTCGAGGGCATCGAGGTATCCAACCCCACCACGCACCCGGAGGATCAACCACAACGGTTGATTTCCTACGAATACGATCCTTACGGTCAACTCATCCGCGTGATCAATTCCGGTGAGGGCGCACTCCAGTACCACTACGATGACCATGGCCGGATATACGGGTGGACTGACCGCAACGGTGTCTCCTATTACTACCGTTTTGACGAGTTTGGTCGAGTGCAGGCCCAAGTCGGCACCGGCGGAATGTTCCCCAACATCCTCTACTGGGCAGACGACCACGGTGAAGACGCTCCTGTCGGCGGACAAGTCTGTGTGCTCATTGAAACCGCCGGTGAGTTCCAAGGCGACCCCCTAGCGTTAGGCGAGAGCGTGGTGAAGAATTACTTCGACCGGCTCCAACAGCTTCCGCTCTATCAAGCACTTATTGAGGGGGGATTGAAAGGTGCCGGGCTGACTGGTTGCGGACGTACCGCCGCGCGCGACGATGAATGCTGGACCGTACCCGAAGCCTGGCTGCATGATGAGCTGCTGGGCGACATCCGTCCCACGGTGTACCGCTCCACTCCCGCAGGCGATGTTTGGCGCCTCATCACCCCTGAGGGAGGTGTTGAAGACACCACGCACAACCAGTATCACCAAAAGACGTCGATCACGAACGTTGCTGGTGCCACCACCGCGTACACCTACAACGCTGACGGCGTGCTAGTTGCCACGGATCAGGACGGGCTGCGCTCCTACATCGAGGCAGGCACGTGGGGCCAACCTGTACGCATCGTCGACACAGACGGACAAGTCACCGAATGCGAAGTCGACGCATTCGGAATGACCCAATCAATCACAGATCCCACAGGCGCGGTCACCAGCTACGCCTACGATCTGCGCTCAAGCGGCATCGTTGCGGCATCTGCTACTTACCCCGACGGCACCACCGAAGATATTGACAGCGACGATGCTGGTCGGATTTGCGCTGTCACCGACGCTGCCGGGAGGCGCACGAGCTTTACCCGCGACGTGCGCGGCCTGGTGGTTGAATCCATCGATCCCATCGGTGAAAGCAAAACCATCGAGTACTCCCCCGAAGGCTGGCCCACCGCAATCACCCACCCCGATGGCACCACTATCACCGTCTTATACGACGGCGAGGGCAACCGAATTGCCACCACCAACGAAATCGGGGCCACAACCACCACCGACTACACCGTCTTCGACAAACCAATTGCCATAACCGACGCGACCGGTGCTACAACCCATCTGGAATACAACACCCAGATGCAACCAGTGCGTGTGACAAACGCTGATGGCAACACCTGGTCGTATATCTACGACCTCGATGGCATGCCCGCAAGCGAGGTCGACTACAACAACATAGCTACCACCTACACCATCAGCGCCGACGGCTTAGTCACCACATTGACTACCCCAGCCGGCACAACGACCCACACTCGCCACGCCGACGGACGCACTGACACGATTACCGACGCGCTCGGTACCACCCGCTGCTTCTACACAGATACAAAACGCGTCGCCCGCATCGAAGGCCCACAAGCCACGATCGACTACACCCGCGACACCTATGGTCGCGTCACAGCTGAAACCGTCACGCTGCCGAGCGGGGAAGCCACCACGCACGAATTCAGCTATGCCCACGCAGGGCACATCACCGAGCAACACCTCACCCTCCCCCTCGGCGGTACCTTCACAACCGGATACCGCCACGATGAAGCCGGCGCAATCACCGCAACGACCCACACCCACGCCCCAGACGGATCAACAATTGCCGAGCCGCTAGCCGAGTTGACCTACGGTGTCGATGCCCGCGGCCTTCGCAACCAGCTCAGCACCGGATCGCTCATCCGCACACTGACTTCCGACACCCGCGGGCGAACCACCGCCGACACACTCACAGCGCTCGATTCCGCTACCGACGGCGGAATCCGCACCGTCTCCTCGCGCATGTTCACTTGGCGCAGTGATAGTGCCCTCGAATCCGTCACCGACTATCTTCGCGGCGCGACCACATACACACTCGACATCCTCGGGCGCGCCACTGGTTTAAGGCGCAACGCAGGCCCCAACAACACACCCGCCGCGTTGAATGATGCCGCGAGGGGTGAAGAAACCTACGGGTTCTCCCCCGCCGGCGTGCTCAACATCATGGATACCCCTGCCACGCCACGCATCACCGAGACGACCTACAGTGCCACCTATAGAGTAGGTGCCCCGCGTCCGGTGTCGAGGTCGACGGAGCAAGACAATCGCGTCGAATTCGATGGCACAATGCCCACCCGTGTTGGGCGCACCACGTACACCTACGACGCAGCAGGCCGCGTCACCCGAACCGTCACGAAACGCATCGGTAAAAAACCACTGGTTCACCACTTCTACTACGCCACCGGTGCACAACCCATCGGGTTTACAACTTCGGATGAACCTGGTGTCGGCTATCGCTACGTCTACGACCCATACGGACGCCGAGTCGCAAAGGAGTTAGTCGATGCCTCCACCGGTGACGTCCTTACTAGGACCGTCTTCGCTCACGCTGGCGACCGACTCATAGCCGAACAAACCACCTACGACGCATGGGTTCCCGACTCCGCAAACTCGAACGACAGCACCCTCGGCAATTCACGGACCGTCCACCGGGTTGGTGCCGGATACGTGTGGATCCATGATCCCGCAACCGGTGCTCTCATCGGTCAAGTCACCCTCACGCCAACTAGCAACGCCCCGACGGACGGCAGTCCCGCCGGTCAGTCTCATGTATCAATTTATGGGCAGTTCATGCTCATCATGGCTGACCTCGCGGGCGCACCCCAAGAGCTAGTCGATCCCGATACCGGCACCGTCGGTGGCTATGCCACCCAAACCCTTTACGGAATACGCACCTGGCACGGCGAGCACACCTCTCCGCTGCTTCACACCGGGCAATATCTTGACGTCGAATCAGGCTGGGCCTACAACCGATACCGCTACTATCACCCCCACGCTGGCAGCTACAACGCCCAAGATCCCCTCGGTGTCACACCACGCTTGGCATCGGCGCAAGGCTACGTTGACCACGCAGCACACTGGGTGGATTTCCTTGGCCTGTACTCCTACCACCAGGTGGATTCACCACTTGGCCGCCCATCCGGTGTACATGGGCCGGTTTTTGACAATGGCCAATTCTTCGTCCCTAAGTTTGACGTGAGCATGTCTAGGACACCTGAGGTTGCAGAAACCCTGAGGAAAGGAATTGAAGAAGGCCAACCGACCCTTCTACAGCGAACCGAAAACGAGAGACTTAAGAATCGCAATAGGGCGGCCGCCATCAAGAATTTCGTACGCAGAAAAGGGGTAAGCCCGGACGAGTTCCCATATGCATCTACCTATCAAGGCGGGGAGGGGGCTACGGTTCATGGCGTATCCATTTTCGCGCAGCGCCAGCAGGGTGGAATGCTCTCGAGCTTTTATCAGAATAATAACCTCCGTGACCGCGACTATTTTCTGGTCAGGCTTGTTGATTGAAGGGTTAGACTAGTTAAACTATGGAAACTTTCGACGTTAAATGCGAGCTTTTTCACTACGTGTTCATCATCTACGGTGACTCCGACTATCCAAACGACCTCGACTGGACGAAAAGCCAAGTACTTGCAACCGCTCCTGCCGCACTCGCGGTCGGCTGCCCCTCAGACGATCCAATCAGTGCGAAATTCGACGCAACCTTCCACATCTCCGAAGACTATCTTGAGTGGGATGACGCATTTTTCGCCCACGCAATCGAGGTGGACGAGAAAGGATTCGAAGTCGTGGATGCAGTCAGCACGACAACCGAATCCGACAAGGGGGTTGTTGGTCTCGTCTTCATGCTTCCCTGGAAAGGGTCAACCGCGTTTCAATTCCGCGCACCACAAGGATTCGTAGAAGACGGAGACGGCAACTCCGTCCCCGTCACAGTTGAAGTCCTAGTCACGCCCGCGCCCGCGAACTTCAACACCAGAATGGAGCTTCAATGAGTAGGCCAAATCATGGCCATCCGCAGAAGGTAGATGGCGCTAGGTTTAGGACATAACAATGTCGGAAGTTGTTTGCACGTGGCGGCGCGCACAAAAGGATCTCGACGCAACTGCGCAGGAAGCTGCATCAATTTTCGAGGCGATGCAGCGAGTGCATCCGACGTTCAACGAATGGTTCCACAAGGGTTTCTCGCGCGCCGATGCAGATCGGATCTTTGAGACTTCAGTCGACGCACTACGAACCGAAGTCGAAAAAGGACAGATCGGGGACCCCGACCTTGGCTGTTCAATCGCTGCCTGGTCGCCAGCGGAACCGGGGCGAAGCATCAGCTTGAACCTTAACGTCGCTCCAGAGTGGAGGACGTGTAATACGGTCAATCTGCGTTTGCAGTCTGGCCTGCCAGATGGGCCGTTGCCTTTCGATGAAGACGTGTGCTTGGAGCTGTTCGAGAGCTTGATCGACACTATCCGGCCGGATCGTGCGATATGGACCTGTCATGCTTGGAAGTCGTCTCTCTACGGCCCGTTCGAGAAGTCCGCAGGATGGCTTACCTACGTAGCGCACCCATTCGACACCGATCAACTACCGAAATCAGCCACACATCGCCCGCTTGCCGACGGAACGCTCATCACCGCAGCCAAGACACCCGAACTCGTAACGGTCGAAGACCTCGAAGTCATCCGCACCGCAACCGCACCAGCGTAATAACGGACACAGGGAGCCAGCTTCCGCTGGCACTGACAACCGTCGAGCTGTGGCTGCGATTCACCACACCCACGAAAATGTCTTCGCGTCGACAGCGTCGACTGGCTCGGAGACTGTGAAGCGCCTCGGTGGGCATAGCGGCCCACAGCCGGAGATCACTTTCTTTGGGGCGAACTCTCATGCGGCCTATGGCAATAAGATGCACAAGGCCTATAGCGCGGAAAAGAAGGCCGCGGGTTATGTCACGAATAGTGGTTTGCCCGACTCGAGGGGGAGGTTGCGGCCCGATGCATACAAGATGAACGGTAGATACATCGCTGAGGTTCGAGAATACAAGCCTGACTCGCCGTCTGGCCTCGCGCATGGACGCAAGCAGCTCCGGGCTTACGTCGACTATTCGGAAAAATACAATCGCGCCATCGCAGCAGAAGCAGGTCCGACTGTAGAGCCTCCTAAACTCAAATGGTATCTCGACGAATACCCAAGCAACCCCACAAAGAAGAAATAGGAGTAATCGTGGCAACTACCAGGAAAGCCTTCATCCAAACGCTCGAAGCAGCGATCGAGGAACACTTCGAACCAATCAGCCGCAGATACAGCTGGGTGACACGCTCAGGCGAATTGGTGTGGATGATAGCTCTTGATGAAGATCCAGGCCGCCCGTGGTTTGGATTCAAACCTGTGCGTTACGCACACCGTGATTGGGTAGCCCCCGATATGAACAATATGGCGTGTGGTGCGATCGTTGATGATGAACCCGTGATCCCAGTATTCGACGACTCTTACGCACTGGACTACTCCGCCATCCCTGGCCCACCGTTTGAAACCTTCTTCGACTCTGGCCTACCTCACCGCGACCGACGCTCCACCCCAACGAGTGACCCACGTTTTCTAGACCTTGCAACCCGCAAACACGACTACGAATTGTTCTTCCGAAACCTGAAAACGAACCTGGGTAAATTTCGCACCCTGGAAGACATGACCAACTACATGATCCAAACACGCCCAGGGGTCACCCGCGAGGCGATAGAAGAGTTCTACCAACAACGGCGCCAAGCGATGCAAACCTGCAACCGTTAACCACGTTGAAAGACACCAAAGAGTTTCCCAGTTTGTAAAGGAAGAAGTGAAGCCCGTCGAGTCTTGGAGGATTCATGGATTTCGGATTGCAGCCGCCTGCAGGCTTCGAGCTCGGCCATACGCAGGAGTATTACAAGGCGAAACTGCCGAGGTTTCATGTCACGGATGAGCCTTGGGGCAAGACGTTCACGGGCGGAATAGTGGAGTCGTTCGGTCAATCGGGGACCGTTTCAGGAGGGTTCGACGGCGATGTGGTGACTGCGTTGGCGATCGGGATCAGTGAAGACTCCACCCTCTGCGGCGTCCCGCTGTTCCAGCCGAGGGTGTCCGATTGTTTGTGTGCGGGGGCTTGGTTTACAGGTAGTCCGCGAATCGGTCGGGGTATGCCACGGCTAGTTGGTTGATGGCTTGTTTCCACCCGGTGGCTTTCGCCCCTTCAATATAGCCGTTGCATTCGATTGCCCGTTTTGCCTTCTTCGCCCGCTGGGCGGCGCGTTTGTCTTCGATGTTGCAAATCATCAACCACAGCGTCTTCAGCGCCGCGGTGTCGTTCGGGAACTGGCCCCGGTTGCGGGTAGCTTTGCGCAGTTCAGCATTGAGCGATTCGATCGCGTTCGTGGTGTAGAGCACCCTCCGGGCCGCTGGCGGGAACTGCAAAAACGGCACGAACTGCTCCCACGCATCACGCCACACCTTCACCGACTGCGGGTAGCGGCGCCCTAGCTCAGAGGCTTCGAACGCGTCCAGGGCGGCGCGGGCGGTGTCCTCGTTCGGTGCGGTGTAGACCTCCCGTAACGCACTCGATACGGGTTTGCGGTCTTGGTAGGACACCCACCTGTTCGCAGCCCGAATCAGGTGCACGATACAGGTTTGCACCATCGAGTTCGGCCAGGTTGCCTCCACCGCATCGGGTAAGCCTTTGAGCCCGTCGCAGCAGACGATGAACACGTCTTGGACCCCACGGTTGGCAAGGTCAGCGCACACGGACGCCCAGAATGCGGCACCTTCGTTACCGGCGATCCACAACCCAAGGATGTGTTTGATGCCGTCCATGTCGACACCAACGGCCATGTAGCAGGACTTGTTGACCACGCGGTTACCATCGCGGATCTTGATCCGCAATGCGTCGAGAAAGATCACCGGGTAGAACTCTTCGAGCTGTCGGTTCTGCCACATCATCACCTCATCGAGTACCGCGTCGGTGATCGTGCTGATCGTATCGGGGCTCATGTCCACCCCGAGGGTGGTTGCGAGGTGGTGCTGGATGTCTCGCACTGTCATCCCGCCCGCATACAGGGAAATGATCATGTCATCAAGCTCAGTGAGCCTGCGGGCCCCCTTTGGCACCATCTGCGGGGCAAACGTCCCCGCCCGATCCCTTGGCATGGTTACTTCCAGCGGGCCGTAGCCAGAGTCGACGGTCTTGGTATACGACCCGTTGCGGTGGTTATCCTCACCGCGGGTGTCAACCTCAGCTTTGGCTTTGCGGTCAGAGTGCTCATAGCCCAAATGGGCATCCATCTCCGCCTGTAGACCGGCATTGATCGAGGCCTGTAAAAGCCCCTTGACCAGCTCGCTGGCATCGTCGGTGGAGGTGGACAGCTCCCCGATGAGCTTGGCGAGCTCGGGGTTATCCATCAGCTTCTCGCTGATCTCATTGACCCTGGCCGGGTCATGGCTTTTCTTCGGTGACACCGTAGTCATTATCGGTGAAACTCCTTCAGATCAGAGCCTCACACACAAAACTCCTGACACCCTCCACATCTCCGAAGACCATCATGACTGGGATGACGCATTTTTCGCCCACGCAATCGAGGTGGACGAGAAAGGATTCGAAGTCGTGGATGCAGTCAGCACGACAACCGAATCCGACAAGGGAGTTGTCGGCCTGGTTTTCACCCTCCCCTGGAAAGGGGCAACCGCGTTCCAATTCCGCGCACCAAAAGGATTCACAGAAAACGGAGACGGCAACCCCGTCCCCGTCACAGTTGAAGTCCTAGTCACGCCCGCGCCCGCGAACTTCAACACCAAATTGGGACTTCAATGATTAGGCCAAATCATGGCCATCCGCAGAGGGTAGATGGCGCTCGGTAAAGGAAATATCAATGTCTGAAGTTGTTTGCACGTGGCGTCGCCCGCAAAAAGATCTCGACGCAACGGCCCACGAAGCAGCCTCGATCTTTGAAGCACTGCAGCAAGTTCATCCGACGTTTCACGAATGGTTCCACAAGGGCTACTCACGCGCCGAAGCAAATCGGATCTTTGACACTTCCGTCGACGCACTACGGGCCGAAGTCGAAAAAGGGCAGATCGGCTCTCCAAAACTAGGTTGTTCAATCGTCGCCTGGTCGCCAGCAAAACCAACACGGAGCATGCGGTTGAAACTCAACACCGCTCCAGAGTGGATAACGTGCAATACAGTCGATCTGCGTTTGCAATCTGCTCTCCCTGACGGGCCATTGCCATTCGAAGAAGACGTGTGCCTACAGCTACTGGAAAACTTAATCGACACCATCCGACCGGATCGTGCGATATGGACCTGCCGTGCTTGGAATTCGTCCCTCTCCAGCCCAGTGCTTGAGAAATCCGCAGGATGGCTCACCTATGTATCCCACCCCTTCGACACCGAACAACTACCGCAATCGGCCACACATCGCCCACTCGGCGACGGAACGATCATTGTTGCAGCCGAGGCACCCGAACTCGTAACAGTCGAAGACCTCGAAGTCATCCGCACCGCAACCGCACCAGCATAAAAACGTGCCCGGGGAGCACGCTTCCCTCGGGAGCCCTCTGGCGCACTCGCTGGGGGCAGTCAATGGACTGAAATCAGCCGCACCCTCGGACTTTGAGGGAGTTCATGCTCGGCCCCGCGAAGGTGCGCTAGTTCTCCTCCACCTTGGTCAACACGACTTCGCGCTCACCTTCGGCACCGCCAGCCATGTCCATTTGCGCGTCGTTCGGCACGAGCGTGATGGTGTCGCCGTCGTGAACATACTTCATCTCGTCAATCTCCGGATCGCCGGTGGCAACGTCGCCAGTCGCGCGGATGACCTCCTTATCACGGTCCACTTCGCAGTCCATCCGGGTATCCGCACCGAAGACACCGCTAATAGTCTGCTCGCAAGTCTCACCCTCGATCTTGAGCTTGTAGGTGACAATCATGTCTTCGCGGCTGTAGCCCATCTGCTCCAGCGCCTTCAGGGCCTCTTCTTCCTCCGGCGTGCTGGTCTCGGCGAGGTCGATGTCGGCTTGGTAGGTGCCGTCGAGGCTTTCGGTACCGCAGCCGACCAGAAGCGCGGACGTAGCGAGGAAGGTAGCGGCCAAAGTCGTGGTCTTGCGCATGGCAATCCTTTCAATCGGGCGTTCGGGCCGCAGATAAGTCTAGCTACCCCGGCGCCTACCACGCCGCGTGGCGGTGCCACGTGGAAAAATCCTCGGCCACCGTCGCCGCGAGCTGCTGGTACGCTTTCTTCGTCGTCGGGTGCAGGCGCTCCAAGTCCACCACTGCCCCCTCCGCGAGGTGCCGGTCGTAG
Organism: Corynebacterium glaucum; assembly: GCF_002287505.1. Lineage (GTDB taxonomy): Bacteria > Actinomycetota > Actinomycetes > Mycobacteriales > Mycobacteriaceae > Corynebacterium > Corynebacterium glaucum. Next base: position 230,084 of record NZ_CP019688.1, on the reverse strand, counting down.
GCAATCGCATGCACCGCCCGGGTCCTCGAGGCGAAGTGTTCCGCAAGCTTGGCGGTGTCAATCGTCGGCTTGCCCGGTGCAGACGAGGAGACCACCACAACGCAATTGGCCGCTAACCAGTCGTAGCCGTGCAGGTTCAACCGGTCCAGGGTCGCGGACGCCGACTGCGCACCATCCAGCGCTGGAGATGTCACCAGCACGAGCGCGTTCGCCAGATCCAACACACCCGCCATCGCCGAATGCATGAGTCCCGTGCCACAGTCGGTGAGGATGACGTTGTAGTGATGCTGGAGGATGTCAACGGATCGTCGCCGACGTCGGGCCAACCGCCCGCTGGGCCAAGGTCCCCAGGTCCGGGTTCGCATCGACGGCCACCACCCGGTCACCGCGAGTCTCGGCGAAGATCCCGCCGAGCGCCACCGTGGTCGTTGTCTTGCCCACGCCGCCTTTCAGACTCATCACCGCAATGCGGTAGTCGTCACGCAACGGCGTCCGAGTTCCTTCGCCGACCCACCAGGATTCACCCGGCCACCGCTCGCCGAGTGCACGAATTTCCGCCGCCCCCGCTTCGGCGGTGCCGCTACCGGATCCACCAAGTTCGATTGATCGAGCGCAGCCGGCCCCAAAAATCCCCATTTTTGTGTGCGGGCATCAGCCTAAATCATTCACTCCATGCTCGCAGTACAAGAACTTTTGCTTGTCGACGGCCGTGCCGTCCCGTGCTTCCCTACTTTCCCGTAACTTACCGTTGCGTAGGTTATAGTGATCAAGAAGTTTTTTCAGTGAAACTAAGCGCGTCGTGCGCGGTAAAGGAGACCCATGGGAGCGTTCGAGAGCAAGGCCTGGATCGAAAACTACGCGGAATGGACCGACCCGTACCCGGACCTTGGCAGCGACACCTTGGTCAGCATGTTCAACCAGATCGTCGCTAACTCGCCAAAGAACAAGGCGACCTGGTTCATGGGCAAAGAACTCACCTACGGAGAACTCAACGAGAAGGTGAGTAACGCTGCCGCCGCCCTCGTCGGCATTGGGGTCCGTTCAGGCGACCGAGTTGCCGTCGCGCTGCCGAACTGCCCGCAACATGTCATCGCTGTCACCGCGCTCCTGCGCATCGGCGCGACCGTCGTGGCACACAACCCGCTGTACACGTCCTACGAGCTCAAGAGCCAGTTTCTCGACCACGGCGCGAAGGTGGCCATCGTCTTCGACCGTGAGGCGGACACCTTCCTCAAACTGCGCGAGGACACGCCGCTGGAGACCATCATCACCGTCAACATGATCGATGAGATGCCGCTGCGCCTGCGCACGGTGCTGTCGATTCCGCTCCCGCCAATCGCCAAGAAGCGCGCCGAGCTCTCCAAACCGGCTCCGGGCACCATCGCCTGGAAAGACTTCCTCTCCGGCGCAAAGGGCAAGGTGCATGGGGCGAGCGTCACTCAGGACACCGTCGCGTTCATCCTCTACACCTCGGGCACCACCGGTGAACCCAAGGGCGCACCGCTTACCCACCGCAACATCGTCGCCGTCTTGAAGGGCTGTCTGGAGTGGGTGGAAAAGTGGGGCGGCGATGTGGAAGAAAAGGTGCTTGCCGTCCTCCCGCTGTTCCACGTCTACGGCCTTGCACTGAACTACGGACTTCCGCTGACCATCGGTGCGCAGATCGTCCTTGTGCCCGCCCCACAGCCCGCGCTGTACCAGGAGGCAATCACCAAGACCCGCCCCACGGTTCTCCCGGGCGTGCCCACGCTGTACGAGCGCATCACCGACTGGGCTCTTGAAACCGGCGCTGACCTCTCCTCTATCCACTCCTCTGTCTCCGGTGCGGCGACCCTGCCCGCCGCAACCATCGAACGGTGGGAGCAGGTTACGGGCGGGCGCCTTGTCGAGGGCTATGGCCTCACCGAGACTGCGCCGATTCTGACAGTGAACCCCCTGAACGCCAATCGCCGCCCAGGTTATGTCGGCATGCCGTTTCCCAACACCGAGGTCCGCATCGCAAACCCGGACAACCCCGCCGAGACGATGCCCGACGGCGAAGCTGGTGAGGTGCTCGCGCGCGGGCCGCAGGTCTTCTCCGGCTACCTGAACAAGCCCGAAGCCAACGCCAGATCTTTCTACGAAGACTGGTTCCGCACCGGCGACATGGCCGTGATGGAACCCGACGGCTACGTCCGGTTGGTCGCCCGCATCAAGGAGATCATCATCACCGGCGGCTTCAACGTTTACCCGGACGAAGTCGAGGGGGTCATGCGCCAGCACCCGGATGTCACCGATATCGCAGTGGTTGGGCGCCCGCGTAACGACGGCTCGGAGGACGTCGTCGCCTGCGTCACCCTCCGCGACGGTGCCATCCTGGACCCGGATGGGCTCAAAGATTTCGCGCGCCAGCGGCTCACCCGCTACAAGGTGCCGCGTACCTTCTACCACTTCGAGGAGCTTGAGCGGGACCAGACCGGCAAGATCCGCCGCCGCGAGGTGCGTGACGCGCTCGCGAAGGACCTTACGCAAGCGTAGGTTTCAGCGTTGTATGGCGTAGTGTGGGGCGCATGACTGCGCCCGACCCGAACGTGACCCAACCCTGGCTGGAGTACTACTCCGAGTGGACAAAACCGCCGCTGACCTACGGCGATCGCACCCTGCCGCAAATGTACGAGGAGAATCTCTCCCGCAATGCGAACAAGCCCGCAACGCGCTTCTTCGGCCGCTCACTGACCTACGCAGAGCTGGACAAAGACATACGCCGCGCGGCAGCCGGCCTGAAGGCCTTCGGCGTTCGCCCGGGCGACCGCGTCACCATCATGCTGCCAAACTGCCCGCAGCACGTGGTCGCCTACTACGCAGTGCACATGCTTGGCGCCGTCGTGGTCGAGCACAACCCGCTCTACACCGCCAACGAGCTGCGCCCGCAGTTCAAGGACCACGCAGCCCGCATCGCCATCGTCTGGGACAAGACGGCAAGCACACTTGAACAGTTGCGCGGGGACACACCGCTGGAAACCCTCGTCAGCGTGAACATGACCAAGGCTATGCCGCGCCTGCAGCAACTCGCTCTGCGCATCCCGTTCGGCAAGCTGCGCGAGGCTCGCGAGGCCCTCACTGGACAGGCACGCAACACCGTTCCGTGGGAGGCGTTGATCAGCACCGCCATTGGCGGCGACGGTGATGACATCGCCGCCCCGGATTCCATCACCCCGGATTCCCCCGCGCTCATCCTCTACACCTCCGGCACGACCGGGGCGCCGAAGGGCGCGGTGCTCACCCACACCAACCTCATCGCGAACCCCGTGCAGGGCGCGGCGTGGGTCAAGGAACTGCAGACCGAGAACCAGCGCATGCTAGCTACCCTGCCGTTCTTCCACGCCTACGGTCTCGCCTTTTCGCTCACCCTGCCCGTACTCATCGGCTCGGAGCTCATCCTGCTTCCGTCGCCGCAAATGGACTTGGTGATGAAGGCGCTGAAGAACGACAACCCGACCTTCGTCCCTGGCGTGCCCACGCTGTTCGAGCGCATCGTCAGCACCGCGAAGGAGCAGAACGTCGACCTGTCGAAGGTGCAGATCGGCTTCTCCGGAGCCTCCTCGCTGCCGGCGAAGGTCATCGAGGACTGGGAGGACCTCACCGGCGGTTACCTCGTCGAGGGCTACGGCCTCACCGAGACTGGCCCGATCCTGATCGGCAACCCGCGCTCCGCGGATCGCCGCCCGGGCTACATCGGCATTCCGTTCCCGGACACCGAGATCCGCATCGTGAACCCCGAGAATCCGGACGAGCTCATGCCCTACGGCGAGGCAGGTGAGATCATCGCCCGCGGCCCGCAGGTCTTCGCCGGCTACCTCAACAACGACGAGGCCACCGAGAAGGCGTTCCACAACGGCTGGTTCCGCACCGGTGACATGGGCGTGATGGAAGAAGACGGCTTTATCAAGCTGGTCAGCCGCATCAAGGAGCTCATCATCACCGGCGGTTTCAACGTCTACCCGGCCGAGGTAGAGGACGTTATGCGCCGCCACCCGGATATCACCGAAGTCGCAGTCGTTGGCCGGCCCCGCGAGGACGGTTCCGAAGACGTCGTTGCCTGCGTCGTGCTCGAGGACGGTGCCGCCCTCGACCCAGACGGTCTCAAGGAATTCGCTCGCGAGAATCTCACTCGCTACAAGGTCCCGCGCACCTTCTACCACTTCGAGGAGCTCAACCGCGACCAGATGGGCAAGGTCCGCCGCCGCGAGGTCCGCGACTCCCTCCTCGCTCGCCTCGCCGAGCACTAAGCTTGAAGCATGATGCGCACGCAATTGAGCCCTGAATCCCGCGCCTCGAGGGAGCTCGTTCGTGCGCACCGCAGCGAGCTTGAGAAGCTTCTAGAGAAGTACCAAGCGCAGAATCCAAAGTTCTGCGGCTCCGTTGCGCGGGGGACCGCTGACAGCGAATCGGACATCGACATCATCGTGCAGATGGATCCTTCGCTAGGCAACGTATTGATGCGCGCTTCGGGACTCATGGAGGAGACTCGCAAACTACTGGGCCGCGACGATATTGACATTTTTCCGGAGCAGCTGCTCAAGCCCGAAGTAGCTCGATCCGTCCAGGAAGATGCGGTGGACGTGTGAGTAGGGATACGCCGAGTAGGGTGCGGGACGCGCTGGACGCGATTGAGAAGTGCTGTAACTATTCTCAGCTGGCGAAAACCGACCCAAGGCTCACTGCTATGGCAGAGGATGCCATCGAACGTAACCTTCAAGTACTTGGGGAGTCCTTAAACCATTTGCCAACGGAAGTTACTGATCAGTTCCCAGAAGTACCGTGGGCTCAGATTAGAGGCTTCCGAAACTTGTTGGTCCACCAGTACTTCATCATCGATACCTCAATCATCGAGGACATCGTTGCCAACCATTTGCCCCTATTAGAGGACGCGCTACGGCAGGTTGTTCAGCCCTAAAGCCACCCACACCGGCTCGGGGTGCAGCTCAACACCAAATTGCTTATCGACGCCCTCTTGGACCCGCCTCGCCAGAGCCACAATGTCGTCGGCGGTGGCGTGTCCACGGTTGGTCAGGGCGAGCGTGTGCTTCGTCGATAACCGTGCTGGAGCCTCTTCCCCCGGGAACCCCTTGGGGAAGCCGGCGCGCTCAATGAGCCACGCTGCCGAGAGCTTCTCCATTGCCTCTTTGGTGCCGTCACCGCCGGCAACCGCGAAGCGGGGCATGTTCTCCTCACCGACCTTGGCCTCGATCTCATCGGCCAAAGCGGTAGGCACGACAGGGTTGGTGAAGAACGATCCGGCCGACCAGGTGTCGTGGTCCGCCTCGTCGAGCACCATGCCCTTTGCCCGGCGCGTCTCCAGCACGGACTTGCGGGCCTCCGCCAGCGAGACCTGCTCGCCGCCAAGGTGGCGCAGTGGGATGGACAGCTCGGTCGGCGTGAGCTGAAGCTCGATTTCGAGCACGACGGCGCGGGAGGTGAACTTCAGGTTGGAGTAGCGGTACGCCAGATCCAGCGCAGAGGCGGGTACCCACTCGTCGGCGCCAGTCTCGCGGTTGTACAGGCGCACGCGGGTGAGCACGTCCGAGATCTCGGAGCCGTAGGCGCCCACGTTCTGGACTGGGGTGGCACCGGCCGAACCGGGGATGCCTGAAAGCGCCTCGATGCCACCAAGCCCGTGCTCGATGGCGAACACCACAACATCGTCCCAGGTGGTGCCTGCCGAGGCGCGCAACAGGCCGTCGACAAGCGAAATGCCCTCATTGCGCACAAGCACTGCCGTGAGGTCGAGGGGACCGTCTGCAACCACCAAGTTCGACCCTCCGCCGACGACGAGGAGCGGCTGGCGATCGGCGTCGAGCTGCGCGACGGTTGCGGCGAGTTCTGCAGCTGTGGTGCAGCTGACGGTCTCGCGCGGGGTACCGCCAACGCGCAGCGTGGTCAGGGAGGCGAATGATGAGTCTTGCACCTTCACCAAGGTAGTCTGTTGGGCATGACTGTACGTAGCGAAACCACCGTTACCATCAACCACCCAGCCGAGAAGGTCGCCGAGGCATACGCCTCCGAGGCGTACTGGACCCACATCGCGGAGACCCTCTCCCCCGAGCCCGGCCAGCTGCACGAATTCACTGGCGACACGGCGACCCTGTTCGAGATCCTGCCGAAATCGATCATGCCGGAGGCAGCGCAGGCACTCATTTCGCAGGACTTGAAGCTCAAGCGCGTGGTGAACATCGGCAAGCTTGCCGACGGCTCGGCGACGCACACCTTCACCGGCGACGTGAAGGGCACCCCGGTGGACTTCTCCGGTGAAATCGCGCAGTCCTCCGACGGCGAGACCACTACCCTTACCTACGACAACGAGGTCAAGGTGGACATCCCGTTTATGGGTGCTGCACTGGAGCCGAAGGTGGCCGAGGCGCTTGAGGAGATTGTGTCGAACGAGGCCAAGCTCACCGAGCAGTGGATCTCTGACAACCTCTAGGTAATCGGTGTGCCGCACCACCACAATCTGCGTTCGCAGGCTGGCGCGGGAAGGCCGTACGGCGTAATCACCCGCGGTACGACCGGTTACAACCGCCTGCGGCGCTCAGACCGATGGACCCGCTTTCACCCGCGGGTCATTTCTCTTTTGCGGGGCGTTTCAGCACCGTTGGCTATCGACGTTGGCTACGGCGCCTCCCACACCACCACCGTGGAATGGGCGCGGTGGCTGCGCCAGGTCAACCCGGCTACCGAGGTGGTGGGATTGGAGATTGCCCCAGAGCGCGTACTCGATCCGCGCGACGGAGTGCGGTTCGAGCTTGGCGGGTTCGAGCTAGCCGGATACTCGCCGCATTTGGTGCGCGCGTTCAACGTGCTGCGGCAATACGACGTGGCAGAGGTTGCCGACGCCTGGGAAGCAGTGACGTCGCGGCTGGCGCCAAGGGGGCTCTTTGTTGAGGGCACCTGCGACGAGCTGGGAAGGCGCGCGGCGTGGGTGCTGCTGGATGCAAACGGGCCGCAGACGTTGACGTTGTCGTGGGACCCGCACAACGTGGCAAAGCCCAGCGAGATCGCCGAGCGCCTGCCCAAGGTGCTGATCCACCGTAACGTGCCCGGGGAGCCGATCCACGCGCTCCTGCAGGACGCGGATGCTGCATGGGCCGGAGCCGCCGGATGGGCACCGCACGGGCCGCGGGTGCGCTGGCGCGAGGCGCACGCCGAGTTGGTTCGGCAGGGCTGGCCACTCGAGCCGCAACGGCGCAGGCTGCGCGACAATTCGCTCACGGTGGATTGGGAGGCCGTCGCCCCAGCCGTACACTAGAGCGCATGCAAACCGTTTGGAAGGTCGTTGTCGGCGTGCTCGCCGCCCTGCTCGTGCTCCTGCTTCTCGCTGAGGCGGGTTTGCGAATGTACCTGGCAAATCAGATCACTGCAGGCTTCGCCCAGGACGCAAGTGCCACGGCGGCGGACACTGCGGAGCCGGATGTCTCCTTCGGCGCGCAGCCGGTCACCCTCGGACTGCTGAACGGCCGGCTTCCGCATGTGACGGTGAACGCCCCGTCGACCCTGCTTGTCAACGGCGATCAGATCACCGGCAACCCCGCCGCCACCGTCGACATGGACAACGTGAAAGTCACCGATGGCGAAGCGATCGCAGAGACCTTCACTATGACCACGGAGCTGCCAAACGACTTCCTGCGCGCGATGATCAATCAGGAGATCCAAGGCCAGATTGGCGAAAACCGTTGGCTCAACAACGTCATCACCGTCTCCGAGGTGAGCACCAACCCGGAGGCCGGCACGTTCACCATCGAGTTCACCTCCGGCGCAGCCGGCATCGAGCTGCGTCCGTTGAATGAGAACGGCCAGCTCGCCTTCGAGGCCGCCAGCACGCAGCTATTCGGGTTCACCCTCCCCGACGAGGTCGCCGTCGCGCTGAGCGACGCCATGGCCGAAGGCATGCGCCAAGAAGTGACCGGGTCGCTGCAGGTGCGCGACATGACTGTCTTGCCGGGAGGGCTGCAGGTTGCCATGACCGGCAATAACGTCAACTTCGAGGAATTGCAGCAGGGCGCGCCCGCAACGCAGGCACTGCCCGCCTACCAGCCGCTACCTGCCTACCAGCCGTAGTTGCCGCGCAGAATGTTGTTGATCTGCGGGCGGACATCAAAGAAGTAGATTCCCACCGCCACCGCGGCGAACCAGGCGATGAACGGCAGACGCAGCAGCAGCGCAATAGTCGACACCGCCAGGATCGCCACCCACGCCATCTTCGACTGTCGGCCGGCCGCCTCGAACGCGTCGGGGCGCGTCATTGCAGCCATCACCACGCCGGCGATACCGGCTACCCCGACCGCCAGAAACATCAACCACTGCGCGTACGCAGGGATGCTCGTGATCAGCCTGATCGTTTCCAGCGTGGTGGAATCCATGGGGTTTCTGCCGCCTAGTTCTCGGTCTTCTCGGTGTCAGTCTCGACGATTTCACCGTCGATGATATCGGTCTGCGCCTCAGTACCCGCATTCGGAGTGTCCGCGCCGGAGAACTGAGACTGCACGCGCTCCACCATCTGGTCGAAGCGGGCACGCAGATCGGCGACAACGTTGCCGTCCGCACTGCTATCCAGCTTGTCCAGCTGGTCATTGAAGGACGCGCGGATGTCCGCCACGGTGCTGCTCAGCTTCGCCTTGGAGTCCTCGGTGAACTGCAGGTCGCGCTCGCGCAGGGAGTTGAACACCTTCTCCGCCTCGTTGGTGAAGTTGGTGGCGATGGAACGCACCTCACCCTCGGTGGAGGCAGTGTTCATGGTCTCGCGCGCGCTGTCGGTCGCGGTCTTGAAACGCTCCGGCAGATCCTCGGCGAACTTGCCAATCGCGGCGCCCAGTGCGGAACCGGCAGCGAGCAGCGCGTCGCCGGCCTCGCGCAGGTTCTGGCGGGCCTCCTTCGGCTCGGCCTCGGTGGACTTCGGCGCGTCCACCGCATCCTCGTCGTAGTTGCCGGTCACGTCGTGCTTCGGGGTGTAATCGGACATTGCTGCCTCCTTAAAGTTAAAAGAACAGAAGTTGAGACACAGTGTAAATAACTAAGCCCGCCAGTGCACCGACGATCGTGCCGTTCAAGCGGATGAACTGCAGGTCTTTGCCCACCATGAGTTCGATTTTGTCCGCGGCCTCGTCGCCGTCCCACCGTTGAATGGTTTCGGCGATGATGCCCACGATCTGGTCGGCCCCGTTCTCCGCCGCAAAGAACACGGCCTTCTCCAGGTTTCGCTCGGCGGCCACGCGTACCTCAGGGTCGTCGACAAGCTTGCGGCCCCATTCAGCAATCGAAGCAGTTGCTTTGCGACGGATGGTGGAATCGGCGTCCAACGCGGCGTCGGTAAGCGATTGCGAGAGTTGCTCCCACATGCCTGAAGCTGCGGAGACCACCGCATCCGAGCCCATGATGTCCGCCTTGAGCTCCTCAACCCGTGTGATCATCTCACCGTCGAACTGGAGGTCTTGGGCGAACTTGTTGATGGTGCGGCGGATCGCGACGCGGGCCTCGTGGTTCGGCCTTGTGTCCACTTCGCGCATGAAATCGACGAGCTCGCGGTAGACGCGCTCGCCTACGAGATCCCTGGCGAACTGCGGGGCCCAACGCGGCATCCGCTCATCGATAGCAGTGACGATGCTGTCCTCCATGCCACCGAGCTTCTTGCGAGCCCAGGCGATGATGTCATCGACGATGGGCTCGATCTTGCCGTCGGCGATGAAGCCTTCAAGCATGCGTCCGAGCGGCGGACCCCAGGTCGGTTGCCCTACTCGGTCGATGACTTGAGTGTTGATGAAGGCTTCCGCGTCTTTCGGGTCGATGCCTTCAACCATGCGGACGGTGAACTTGCCTGCCTCTTCGCTCACGCGCGCGGCGTTGTCCGGCTGTGCCAGCCAGCCGCCGAGCCTCGCCGGAATCTCGGCCTGCATGGCCTTTTCTGTGATCGTTTGGGCGTTGAGGAAGTTCTCGCTGACGAACTCGCTCAGCGCATCCGCGACTTGGTCCTTCTTTCGCGGAATGATGGCGGTGTGCGGGATCGGAATACCCATCGGATGGCGAAACAGGGCGGTGACCGCGAACCAGTCCGCGAGACCGCCCACCATGCCGGCCTCTGCGGCTGCGCGCACGTAGCCCACCCACAATGGTGCGGCGCCTTTGGACTGCCACCAGGAGCAGGCGAGGAAGAGGACCGCCATGACACCGAGCAGGCTGGTGACAAAGATCTTATGGTTGCGCAGCGTGACGCGGCGCTCAGCTTCGTTCGCCGGCGTTGGCATGGGGGGTCGGTGAGCCATGAGTCCGATTAAAGCAGGTGGGTCCAACAAGAAAAATCTCCCGGCCGCGCGCGGTGCGAGGCGGGGAGATTAACCGAAGCGGCGGGAAGCTAGTTCACGCGGCCAGTCTGCTTGCGGTAGTTCTTGTAGTCCTTGCGGCCGATGGACAGCAGGATAAATGCGAGCACCAGGGTGATGACCATCTCGGCACCGCCGAGGATCATCAGGATCCGGGACGCATCCTCGGTCTGTGCACCCCAGCCAACAATGTGCGCACCAGCACCCCACACGAGGATGCCAAGGCCGAAGAGCGAGGCCAGGATCAGCCCCATGGAAACCCACGTGGTCTTGCGCGACAGGGAGGAGTGCGGGGCACCCAGGGAAACCGGGTCGTAGCCCTCAATGTAGGAGTCGTGGAGCTGGGTCTGGTAGCCCGGGAACGACTCCGACTGGATATCTGCAACCGCGTTCTGGGAAGCCATGGTGTATTCCTTCAGTTTCCTAGTGTGTCCTGGGATATTTCTCTCTACCGCAAACTATACGCTGCGCCGGGTTACGCGTCGCCGCCGCGGGTGGATGCGCGGAAGCGCTCCGCGTTGACCGCGCCGACGGCGTCGAGCGGGATGCCAGCCGGGCAAACGTCGGCGCACTCGCCGTAGAGCGAGCAGTGGCCGAAGTTGGTTTCCAGCTCGTCGACCATCTTGCGGGCACGGCGTGCGCGCTCCTGCTTGCCCAGCGGCAGCAGCTTGAGGTGCTTGAGCTTGGCGCCGGTGAACAGGTGCGCAGCACCGTTCGGGCAGGCGGCAACGCAGGCGCCGCAGCCGATGCAGGCCGCGTAGTCAAGCGCGAGCTCGGCATCGTGGTGGTTGACGTGCAGGGTGTCAGCGTCCGGCGCGGTACCGGCGTTGACGGAGACGTAGCCGCCCTGCTGCATCACGCGGTCGAGCGCAGAACGGTCAACGGCGAGGTCCTTGATCACCGGGAACGCGCCGGAACGGAACGGCTCGATCTTCAGCGTATCGCCGTCCTTGTAGTTGAACAGGCGCTGCAGGCACGCGGTGGTGTTCTGGCCAGCGCCGTGCGGGCGGCCGTTCACGGTCAGGCCACAGGTGCCGCAGATGCCCTCGCGGCAGTCGTGCGCAAAGGTGAACGGCTCCTTGCCAGCCTCGACGTAGGAGTTGTTGACGTGGTCGAGCAGCTCCAGAATCGACATCTGCTCCACGGCGTCATCGACCTGGACGGTCTCAAAGTGTCCGTCAGTATCGGGTCCGGCCTGACGCCAGATCTCAAGTGTCAGTTTCATTACTTGTAGTTCCTTGCCTGAAGCGGGATCGAATCGAAGTACAGGGGTTCTGCGTGGCGGATGAACTCGCCGTCTCCTGCCGGCTCCCACGCCGACACGAAGCACCAGTTCTCATCGTCGCGCTCTGCCTCACCGTCGTCGGTGAGGTGGTCGGTGCGGTAGTGAGCACCGCACGACTCGTCGCGGTCGAGGCCGTCGACACACATGAGCTCGCCCAGGTTGATGTAGTCGAGCAGTCGGATTGCCGCCTCGAGGGTCTGGTTCATGTCGTTCGGCGAACCCGGGATGTGCAGGTTGGTCCAGAATTCGTTGCGCAGCGCGCGGATCTTCTCGATGCCCTCCTGCAAGCCCTCCGGGGTACGGGCCACACCACAGTGCTCGTAGAGGATCTCGCCGAGCTTCTCGTGGTAGTACTCCGGGCCGTGCGGATCTGGACCGTCGATGCGCATCAAGCGCTCGATCATGTCCTGGGTGCGGGTGACTGCCTCGTGCACCTCCGGCGCCTCAAGCGGGAGCTGCTCCTCGCCGAGGTGGTTCGCCAGGAAGTTCGGGATGGTAAACGGCAGGGTGAACCAGCCGTCCACGGACGCGGACAGCAGCGAGTTCGCACCGAGACGGTTTGCGCCGTGGTAAGTCCAGGAGCACTCACCGGCAGCGAACAGACCGTCGATGGAGGTCATCTCATTGAAGTCGGTCCACAGGCCGCCCATGGTGAAGTGGACGGTCGGTGCAATACGCATCGGCGCCTTGTACGGGTCCTCACCAGTGGAGTCCTCGTACATCTCGAAGAGGTTGGAGTAGCGCTCGCGGATAGTGTCTTCACCGAGGCGCTCGATGGCGTCGGTGAAGTCCAGGTACGCGGAGTTCTTCAGCGGGCCCACGCCGTAGCCGGCGATGAGCTGCTGTGAGATTGCGCGGGAGGCCACGTCGCGGGGCACGAGGTTACCGAACGCCGGGTAGCGACGCTCCAGGAAGTAGTCGCGCTCCTCCTCCGGGATCTGCAGTGGGTCGCGGTCGTCGCCCTTTTCCTTCGGGGTCCAGATGCGGCCGTCGTTACGCAGCGACTCGGACATCAGCGTCGTCTTTGCCTGCCACTTGGCGTTGACCGGCAGGCCGGTCGGGTGGAACTGCACGAAGCACGGCGACGCCAGGTAGGCACCGCGCTCGTAGGCGCGCATCATTGCCGATGCGTTCGAGTTCTTCGCCAAAGTGGTCTTGTGGTACACGTTGCCGTACCCGCCGGTGGCGAGGATGACAGCGTGGCCGGTGAACGGGGTGATCTCACCGGTGATGAGGTTACGGGTGACGATGCCCTTGCAGCGCTTCTTCCCGTCCTCTTCCGTGACAATCAGGTCCATCAGGTCGTTGTGGGTGAAGATCTCAACGTTGCCCAGGTGGATCTGACGCTGCAGTGCCGACGCGGTGGACAGCTGCAGCTGCTGGCCTGTTTGGCCACGAGTGTAGTAGGTACGAGACACCTGGACACCACCGAAGGAACGGGTAGCCAAGGTGCCGCCGTACTCGCGTGCGAAAGGAGCGCCGATGGCGTTCATGTGGTCGATCACGCGCACGGACTCAATTGCCAGACGCCAGCAGTCGGACTCGCGGCAGCGGTAGTCGCCACCCTTCACGGTGTCCTTGGTGTGGCGGTAGGCGCCGTCGTTATCCACCTTCTTGCCGCGGGCGGAGTTGACGCCACCCTGCGCGGCGATGGAGTGCGCACGGCGCGGCGCGTCGTGGTAGGTGAAGGCCTTGACGTTGTAGCCCAGTTCGCCGAGTGCGGCAGCAGCTGCGCCGCCGGAGAGACCGGTGCCCACGACGATGACAGTGAACTTGCGGCGGTTGAGCGGCGACACCAGCTGCATGTGGTCCTTCTGCCACTCCCACATGTCGCGCATGCGAACCTCGTCGCGGTTCGGCTCTGCGCTGGCAAGGATCTCGCCTAGGGTCACGCCGGAAACAGCGGACTCAGGCTGACGGAATTCCGCCTTGACGCCGGCACCCTGGGAAGCGGTAGCTGCCTGCTGCTCAGCGCCGGAGGAACCCGTGTTTGGGTTAATAGAGGTAGTCATAATTTTTCTCCTAGTTCAGCCTTCTACCGGGCGAAGTCCGGCACCCAGCCGAGTGCAATGGCGATAGGCATCACGATGTTGCCAACCACAACGATGAGCGGGAGGACGTATGCGAGCACGATCATAAGGCCGCGGCCGCGCTCACCGAGCCAGCCAAGGTCGGACACTGCAAGGTACACACCGTGGGTCAGGTGCAGGGCGAGAGCGACCATGGCCAGCACGTAGAACAGGGTCACAAACCAACGCTCAGGCGCGAAGGTGTTCAGCAGGTTGTGACGCACCGCGCCGTGGATGAAGTCGTCAGCAGCGACTACCTCGCCGAAGGTCATGTCCAGCAGGTGGAAGATGAGGAACAGCAGCAGGATGACGCCGGTGGCCAGCATCCAGCGGGTGGCGGTGGACTGCCAGCCGCCCATGAGGTTGGTGCGCTTGAACTTGCCGCGCGAGCGCGACGAACGTGCGCGCAGAGCAAAGGCGCCCCAAATGTGCAACGCCAGGCAAGCGAGCAGGATGATGCGCAGGATCCACAGGAAACCTTCGCGCGGGAACAGCGGCTCACCGATCGTGCGCAGGAACTCGCCGTACTCGTCGATCGGCGCCGTGCCGTCGGCGTTGAGCGGCATGAAGATTTTCAGGTTGCCCACCATGTGGCCAAGCACGAACAGGCCGAAAATCAGGCCGGTGATGGCCATGGTGAGCTTGATAGCCCAGGTCGGGAAAGACGGCCGCTCGCGCAGCGCCTCTTCAGTGATTTTTCCGTGACGAATGGATTCACGGTTAGCGTTTTGAACAGTCATGGCACCTCCAGTGTCGCTCTTACTCTAAGGAAGCGATCCGCTCTACACCTACTTTCTCGAGGTCGTTACAACCGCGTCTTCAGGCCCGCTTCGCTACGCCGGTGAACAGATAGGCAACTCTCAGCCGGTTGTTAGGGCATTTCGCAAATTGGCCCCCGCGGTGTGATCTTGAACACCCTGTGGGAAGCTGACCCCAATCTGTGTCATCCTTTCGGTGGTAAGTAGGCCCTAACCAGGCAAAGACGATGTCGGCGATTTCTCTGTATCGTGGGACGCATGGCTATCACCAAAGAAACGCAGAACTCCGCAACCCGTCAGATCGATGCTCCTGCAAAGGAGATCTTCGACATCCTTTCCAACCCGCAGCGCCACAACGAGACCGATGATTCCGGCATGGTCGTCTCGACGGATCACGGCGAGCGCATTAAGGCCGTCGGCGACACCTTCACCATGAACATGACGAAGGAAGACGGCGATTACCAGACCAACAACGAGGTCTTTGCATTCCAGGAAGACCGTGTCATCGGTTGGAAGAACACCGAGAACACCACCGCAGACGTGAAGGTCGGCGCCAAG
Source organism: Corynebacterium glaucum (assembly GCF_002287505.1). GTDB lineage: Bacteria > Actinomycetota > Actinomycetes > Mycobacteriales > Mycobacteriaceae > Corynebacterium > Corynebacterium glaucum. Next base: position 215,065 of record NZ_CP019688.1, on the reverse strand, counting down.
TGGCTCTACGAGCTCGAGCCGATCGACGCAGACAACACCACCGTCAAGCTCACATACCAGCGCGATGAGCTCGAGGAGAACCTGCTCGGCATGACCGAAAAGTTCGACGATGACTTCCTCGCCAAGTCGCTGGACAAGCTCGCCGAGGCAGTTTCGGGGAGCTAATTCGCTTTACGACGATTGCGTCGTACTCGGCCGGCCTTCGGGCCGGTTTCTTAGGTTGAGTAGCAGGATGTGTGTCTGATCATCACGGTCCGAGTTGCTCCGCCCCGTCAAGTTCGGGCTTGAAGATCCCAACTGGCGACTGTGATCGAAAGGAAGTACCCGTGCGAATCGCTGCGACAACGCCCCAGGGACACGTCGGCAAGCATGTGACCACAATGTTAATCAGGGCAGGTCTCCGTCCGGTGTTGTTAGCTCGCAACCCAGAGAAGATTCCCTCCAATATTGCTCAGTTTTCTGAGGTTCGCCAGGCCGATTCCCTTGATGTTCAGCAGGTCGCTGCGGCTACTAAGGACGTGGACTCGATTTACTGGGTGAACCCGAGTCCGGTTTCGGCTGATCCCCTAGGTGAACATGCTAAAGCTGCAGAAGCCTTAGTGAATGCTGTTGCAACCAACCGCATTGGCCGGGAGGTCTTCCAGAGCAGTGTCGGAGCGGAAAAACGTAAAGGCGTCGGAGAGATCGATGGTTTAGCGCATACCGAAGTAGTTCTCGGCAGTCTAGATACTGACGTGACTATCTTACGTTGTGGATACTTCTTTACGAATCTTCTACTGGACGTTGAATCGGTCCGCGCTGGACTACTATCCACGATTATGCCGCTTGATCAGGCACATCCGTGGGTGGCTCCGCGGCACATTGCAGAGGTTGCCGTCCATACCCTGCTGAACCCGGATTGGCATGGCCATAGAGTGCAGGCGGTCCATGGCCCTGAAGACATGTCGTGGAACGATGTGGCGAGCATTGTTTCGGAAGGTGTGGGGCATGAAGTGTCAGTGCAGCGCATTAGTGATAGCGAGATGCGCCAGCGGCTGTTCTCGGTAGGTATGCCGGAACAAATGGTTGATGCTGTGATGGGTATGAGTATTGGAGTACGTGATGAGTTTCAGCCTGAGCAACCAAGAACCATCGTGACATCCACTCCGACAAGGCTGTCGGGGTGGGTTAGGGACGAGCTGGTGCCAATCCTCTAGCATTCCTCTTGACGTGCGCACTGTTCGACGAGTCCATCCACTCGGCTCTTTCTAGCTGGCGGCCTCTAGGACCGCAGATTCGAACCGTTCTTGCTCATCACCATCGCTAACACCGGTAACACGTCGACCTGTGGCTTTAAACCGGCTTTTTTCATGCCTCATCCATTGAAAAACCGCCCCAAGCCAATCGGCTTGAAGCGGTTGTTCGAGAAACCCGTGGGTTACAGGTTGATCATGTGGCCTTCGACGCCGTGCGCGATCTCCTTGAGCACCTCGGACAGGGTCGGGTGGATGTGGATCGAGCGTGCGATCTCACCAGCGGTGAGGTCGAAGCGCTGTGCGAGCACGACCTCCGGCAGGAGCTCGGACACGTTGGCACCGACGAGGTGGCAGCCGAGGATCTCACCGAACTCGGCGTCGGCAATGAGCTTGCCGAAGCCCGCAGTTTCGTTGAGGCCGACAGCCTTACCGTTCGCCGTGAACGGGAAGGTGGCAACCTTGATGTCGCGATCCGGCCACTTCTCCTTGGCCTGCTCCTCGGTGTAGCCCATGGAGGCAACCTGCGGGTTACAGAAGGTGGCGCGCGGGGTCATCATGTAGTCCTCGATCTCGAGGGTTTCAGCATCCGCGATGGTCTCCGCGGCAATGATGCCCTGTGCCTCAGCCACGTGCGCGAGCTGCAGCTTCGCGGTCACGTCGCCGATGGCGTAGATATGGTCGACGTTGGTGCGCATGCGGTCATCGATCGCGATGGCGCCCCGGTCGGTGAGCTCCACACCGGTGTTCTCTAGGCCATAGCCCTCGACGCGCGGGGCGAAACCGACGGAGATCATGACACGGTCGACAGTGAGGGTCTGGGTGTCGCCGGAGTCGTTCTTTTTTACGTCGACTTCCACCGAGTCCCCGTTGTCGCGCACCGCGGTAGTGGCGTGGCCGGTGAGCAGCTTCACGCCGAGCTTCTTGTAGCGCTTCGCAATCTCCTTGGACACATCTGCATCCTCGTTCGGCAGGACGCGGTCCATGTACTCCACCACGGTGACGTCAACGCCGTAGTTCGACAGCACGTAGGCGAACTCCATGCCGATCGCACCCGCGCCGACGATGACCATCTTTTCCGGCGCCTCTGGGTTGAGGATCTGCTCTTCGTAAGACACAACGTTGTCGGACAGCTCAATGCCCGGCAGGGTACGCACCACAGAACCGGTTGCGATGATGCAGTCGTCGAAAGTGACGGTCATGCCCTTGTCGTCGCCGTCAGTAATCTCAATGGTCTTAGCGTCCTTGAACTCGCCCAGGCCGTTGATCTCCTGGATCTTGTTCTTCTTCATCAGGTAGTGGACGCCACCGACGATCTTCTCGGAGACTTTGCGGGAACGCTTGTGGGCATCCGTGAAGTCGAACTCCACATCGCCCTTAATGCCGAAGGTCTTTGCCTCGTGGTTGAAGATCTCGGCCACTTCAGCATTTTTAATCAGCGACTTGGAGGGAATACAGCCCACGTTAAGGCAGACACCGCCCCAGTACTTCTTCTCAATCACGGCAACCTTCTTGCCGAGCTGAGCTGCGCGGATTGCGGCGACATAACCACCCGGGCCAGCGCCGAGGACAACAACTTCAAAATGTTCTTTACTCACGCCCCATAGGATACGTGCGTCCCGTCGTTTAGGTGCAGGCAATTAGGTACGGAATAGATTTCTAGACCATCTGGCATTATGTACGCCATGAAGATCACGCGCCCAGCCCTAATCACCGCGACCGCACTGACAGTGGCCGCAGCTGCGATACCGTTCGGTGCCCAGGCTGACGAGTCAACGACCACTGCCGCAACCGCCTCCGCGATAGCTTCTGCTACTCCCTCTGCGGCGAAAACCGCAGCGACGACGACGGTGACACAGACGGTTGAGGTCGCGGCGACTCCCGAGGTTGCCCCGGAGGTCGACGCGATTGGTTCCATCCCGGACGGTGATCAGGCGGGGTTGCCCAAGGTGATCGACACTGCGCTGCGGCCTGAAGCCTCCGGTCCTGAGCTGCAAAATATGCCGGGGGCAAACGCCCCGAAAGCAGATCGGGCCTCGACCCCGCAGAACGTGAAGCCGCTCACCGAGGCGCCGAAAATGTACGGCCAAACAAAAGACGGCAAAAAGCGCGACCAGGGTTGGTACGAATGGATCACCAAGCTTCCCGGCGGTGAGGCGGTGTCGGTGTACTCCGAATCGATGGGCCGCGACATCCCCGTTGCGCTCATCCGCGCGACAGATGCCAACGGCAACCCGATTGCCAATGCACCGACGTATTACTTGCTTAACGGCGCAGGTGGCGGCGAGCAGAACGCTGACTGGATCTACAGCGCTTTTGCCAACGTGCGCGACACCCTGGCCAACGAGCCGGTCAACGTCGTGGTGCCGATGGAGGGAGCGTTCTCGTATTACGTGGATTGGCTGACTGTCCCGGAGGAGAACGACTACTTCAAGGGCCCACAGATGTGGTCGACCTTCCTCGGTACGGAGTTGCCGAACTCGATCGAGCCCTACATGCAGGCAAACGACAAGCGCGCCGTGTCCGGATTTTCTATGTCTGCGACATCGTCGCTGCTGGTTGCTGAGCACAACCCGGGCCGCTACGCCGCTGTCGGTTCCTTCTCCGGCTGCGCCGCAACCTCGACCGCGCTGCCGTCGTTCTTCGTGGGTCTAACGGTGAATCGTGGCGCCCAAGGCACGCAATCGGTTACCCCGGAGAACTTGTGGGGCCCGCGCGGGTCGGAGTACAACCGCTACAACGATGCTCTGGTGATGGCGGACAACTTGAGGGACACCGGTATCAAGGTCTACCTGTCTTCCGGTACGGGCCTGCCTGCCGAGACCGATATGTTCGGCTACCTGCACAACGAGCGGAAACTGAAGCCGCTCGCGGCAGCCCAGAACTCTTCCACCTTGAAGGTCGAGGGCGGCGCGATCGAGGCAGCGATGAACGCCTGCACGCACGACCTCAACACCAAGCTGACCGCGATGGGTGTGGACGTATCGTTCAATAAGCGGCCGACGGGTACGCACTCGTGGTCGCTGTGGCGAGACGATCTCGCTGTTTCTTGGGATCAGGTAATTAAGCCGGCACTAGGCCTGTAGCTCAGAGCTCAAAATCAGAGCTCAAACTTTAAAACAGTCCGAGCCCGTAGGAGATGGTGGACGAGGTGGACGAGCCGAGGTGGATGAGCTGGCCGAGGACTTCGTTGACCTGAAGCTGAATCTGTTCGATTGGGTTCATGCGCATCATTGTTACACATGTGGCGCAAGTTGACCGTAAGATAGCCGATCATGAGTATGAAGCGCACCGTCCGAGCCATTCTCGCCACCGCCGCCACCATCGCCTTGGGCGCCGCCCCAGTCGCCAATGTTGCTAACGCTGCGAACGTGACCCCGGCGCAGGTCGCCGGCAACACCCCGGTTGGCACGGTCAAGCCGTGGGACGCGCCGAGCTCCCCACCCACCTACGTGCGCACGGGTGGACCGCAGGAGTGGGTGCAGCAGGTCGACCACAAAAATGTGCTGTCCTACCTGGTTCACTCGCCGTCGATGAACCGCGACATCCCGATCGCAGTCGTGCCCGCGACCGATGGCAACGGCAACCGAGTGTCCAACGCTCCAACCATCTACCTGCTCAACGGCGCGGGCGGCGCCGAGCAAAACCAGGACTGGCTGAAGATGGCCCCGGTGCGCGACTTCTTCGCCGGCAAGGGCGTGAACGTTGTTATCCCGCAGGCTGGTGCGTTCTCGTACTACACCGACTGGCTCGATGACTCGCTGAATACTCCGTACCTGAAGGGCCCGCAGAAGTGGGAGACCTTCCTGACCAAGGAGCTCCCGGGCCCGATCGAGCGCACGCTCGGCGCGGACAACCGCCGCGCGATCGTCGGGTTCTCCATGTCCGGCACCTCTTCGATGGTGCTCCCGGCACACAACCCGGGCTTTTATGACGCAGCGGCGTCCTTCTCGGGCTGCCCGGCAACCAGCTCGCCGCACGCATACACGTACGCCCGCCTGACGGTGAACCGCGGCGGCAACCCCACGTTCCAGGACGTCACGCCGGAGCGCATGTGGGGCCCGATGGGCGGCGAGTACAACCGCTACAACGACGCGCTGATCAACGCCGAGCAGCTGCGCGGCACCGCGCTGTACTTCTCGTCTGCGACCGGCCTCGCAGGTCGCTCGGACCAGGTGAGCTACCTCGTGGGCAAGGGCTTGCCGGAGGTGGTCGCGCCGATCGGCGCAGCTCAGCTGCAGGTTGAAGGCGGCATCATCGAGGCGGCCATCAACCAGTGCAACCACGACATGCGCGTCAAGCTCGACTCGCTTGGCATCCCGGCCCACTACGAGTTCCGCAACGCCGGCACCCACTCGTGGCCGTACTGGCTCGAGGACATGGAGCGCTCCTGGTACACCACCATCGGCCCCGCGTTCGGCCTGTGAGGGAAATAGCTCCCTCGCTTCTCGACGGGATCTTGGATCCCGCAGCCCTAGCCTGGGCCGCAGAGTGGTCGGATGCTACAGAACACGCGTATGCAGCCCCCGAGCTGCGTGCCCGCATCCGCGAAGCACTCGACACGGATGACCGCATCGCCTACGTTTCCCGGCGCGGCGAGCACCTGTACAACTTCTGGCGCGATGCCGCGCACCCCCGCGGCCTGTGGCGCCGCACAACGCTGAATTCCTACCTCGGCGGTTCTCCTGAGTGGGACGTTCTCCTGGACGTCGACAAGCTTGCCCTCGATGAGGACGAGGACTGGGTGTGGAAGGGGGCGACCGTGCGACCCCTGGCATACGACCGTGCGCTGGTGCGGCTTTCCCGCAGCGGTGCGGATGCGGTGGCGGTGCGCGAGTTCGACCTCGCAACCCGCAATTTCATCGACGTGGCCGACGGCGGCTTTGTCATCCCCGAGGCGAAAACCGACGTGAGCTGGGTCGACCTGGACACGTTGCTCGTCGGTACCGATACCGGCGAAGGCTCGCTCACCGACTCCGGCTACCCCGCCCAGGTCCAGCGCTGGACGCGCGCGGGCGAGCGCGAAGAGGTCTTCCGCGGCGAGCGCTCCGATGTGGCGGTCGGCGCGGGCGTGGACCACACGCCGGGTTTTGAGCGCACCATCTTCTCTCGCGCGCTTGACTTCTACAACGCGCGTGTGTGGGTCGACGGCGTTGAACTTGACCTGCCCACCGACTGCACCCCGTATCTCCACCGCGAGTGGCTGTTCGTGCTGCCGCGCACCCAGTTCTCCGGCGTCGGCGCAGGGCAGCTCGGCGTGATGAAACTGGCTGATTTCCTAGCTGGGTCTCGCGAGTTTCGCGTGCTGGTGGATGACGCGACCGTCGAAAATCTGAGCTTCACCCGAAACTTCCTGCTGGTGACCACCCTCAAAGACGTGGCTACGCACATCACCCGCATCGAGCTCGGCGCATGGGAGGGCCGTGAGCTGCTCGACGGTTCCTCGACCGCCCACGTCGTCGCCACCAGCCCCCTCGACGGCGACGAGGCATGGATCTCAGAGTCCAGCTTCACCTCGCCCAGCACACTGTTGCTTGCCGACGGCCAGACCGTGGAGCCCGTCCGACGCGCTCCGGCATTCTTCGACGCGGCTGGGCTGGAGACGCGCCAACACTGGGCGACCTCGGCGGACGGCACGCGGATCCCGTACTTCATCACCGGGGACTTCTCCCGGGGGCCGCGCCCGACGTTGGTCCACGGATACGGCGGCTTCGAGGTGTCGCTCACTCCGTCTTTTTCCAACGTGCGCGGCATTGGGTGGCTGGAAAAGGGCCACTTTTTCGTGCAGGCGAATTTGCGCGGCGGCGGCGAGTTCGGTCCCGAGTGGCATTCACAGGTGGTGAAGACCAACCGCCACAAGGTGTGGGAGGACCACCGCGCGGTGCTGGAGGATGTCGCGGCGCGGGGGTACGCGGAGCCGTCGCAAATCGGCGTTCGGGGTGGGTCGAACGGCGGCCTGCTTACCGCCGGCGCGCTGGTGCAATACCCGGAGCTGTTCGGGGCTGCGGTGGTTCAGGTGCCGCTGACAGACATGCTGCGCTACCACACGCTTTCCGCGGGCGCGTCCTGGATGGCGGAGTACGGCGACCCCGACGACCCGGTTGAGCGCGCCGCGATTGAGCGCTGGTCGCCGCTGCACAACGTGCGTTCGCGCAGCGAGGTGGCCTATCCCCCGGCCTTGGTGACCACCTCGACCCGCGACGACCGCGTGCACCCGGCGCACGCCCGCACGTTCGCGCAGGCGCTAGACCAGGCTGGCCAACCCGTCGATTATTTCGAAAACACCGCTGGCGGCCACGCGGGCGCCGCGGACAATGATCAGATCGCGCGGGTGGAGTCGATGGTCTTCAATTGGCTTGAGGTGCATTTGGTGCATTAACGCAGCTCACAGACTTGTCGGGTGCGTGTTATAGAGTGCTGGCCAAAGCGCTAGTCGAACACTTTCGAACAGGCCGGGAGGGCACATGCACACACAATTTTTCCTCACCGAGGACACCGATGATCCGCTCGCCGCTGGCGCGCGCACGATCATCGCGGGTGAATACGCGATCTTTTCGCGGTTTGCGCGGGAGGATTTGGTGTCCTTCGATTTCGACGAGACCGTGCGAACCTACATGGCCGCCACAGGCAAGACGAAGCGGGTTGTTGAGCACGCGATCTTCGCCTACAACCGGCTCTACTCGCTGCCGAGGCTGCGGGCGTTGCAGGACGAGCGTCGCCTCCTCGATCTGCCCCGCCTGAGCGCTGCCGATGACGCGCTGAACCGTCTCGGCCCGGATCCAGACCCAGCGATACTGGCGGCAGTCGACGAGCTGCTTGTGGGCATCTTCACCCCGAAGCGAGCTCGGCAGCAGTTGCCTGGCCCAGCAACGGTGTCCCAACGGGTGAACGCACTCCTGGGGCAGATGAATCCGGCTACCGACTGCAACACGAAGAGGCGCAAAGAGCGGGAAGACAAGAAAGCGCAGCGACCGGAGGAGACCACCTCGCTCGAGTTCTACGAGGTGACGGAGGACGGCCAAGAACGCGCGGGGGTGCAGATCGACACCGACCAGGCTGTGATGACCTCGTTCAAACTGCGGATCGCTCTCATGGCAAAAGAGGCGGGGATCTCACTAGCAGAAGCCGTAGAGGAGGTGTTGACCGGAACCGTCCCAGCATCGAAGGTGGTGCTGTACGGCTACACGCCGCTCAACCACGACGGACAGCGCGACCCCGGCGCGCCAATCTATCTCCAGGGCGAAGGCTGGCTTGGTGGGGACGCGGTCGCGACCATCGAGGAGTGGATGGAGCACACCCCCACTCAGATCGTCGACTTGAATGAAGTGCGCGAGCGCGTCGGTGGCGGCTACGCGCCCACGGAGGCGATGCGTGCCTTCGCGGTCGCTCGCGATGGAGTCTGCATCTTTCCTGGTTGCAACGTTCCTGCACAGCGGTGTCAGCTAGATCACCGCATCCCCTTCGAAGATGGCGGCGCGACAACGCCGGATAACCTTTTCAGCCTCTGCCAGCACCACCACAACGAGAAGACGGACCGCCGCGCGTTCTACATCCCCGACCCCGTCTCCGGCGACATCATCTGGCTGTTCGCTGACGGCACCTACCAGGTCACTGAACCGAGCAGCTTATTCACACAACAGATCACCCCGGTTGCGCCGAGGTGGGCGGAAACGATGGGTGCACGCAAGCGTCGTAAAGCGAAAAATGCCCAGTTTTTTGCCACTGGCCACCGGATCCTCGATGACTACCTGGTCCACCGCAACGCCGCACGCTGCGCGCAGGAGATTGCGGAGTTGGAGGCGGCGTTCAAGATGACGTTCGAGTTCCCGATGGACAAGCTGCCGGAGGAGCTCTTCCCCGACGGGCTTGATGGTGCGTTGGCGAAGCGGCCGGTCGAGCGCCTCGGGGATCTGCAGAAGCCGTGCGAAGAGAACCCAACAGTAGAATTCGTTGCGTTATGACGAATGTTGCGCAACCGCATCCCAGCGACCCCGGGCTGCCAGAGAACGCCATCGCCGGCTTCACCTGCGACATTTCGGTGGTCAACGGCAACGGGGCGATCGTTTCGCGGAACTCAATTTTCAATTATCAGCTCGGCGGTGAATTCTGGGGGACGACCAACAGCCGTCTTGAAGACAACTCGTTTTTCGGCGGCGCTACCCTTACTCGACAGCATGAAGAAGAACCTCCGCCTCCGCTCCACTCCCATCCCGGGCCACCGCGACACCTACACCGGTGTCGACTTCAACCTGGGCTTCCACGTCACGCACTACGACTTGGATATGGATTACAAGGTCGGCCCGAACCGGCTCGACGCCACCGCCACGCTCACGCTGACGCCGTGGCGCGAGCTCGACCACATGACGCTCGACCTAATGGACGCGCTGCGGGTGCGCCGCGTCGACGCGACCGTGGGCGGCGTGAAGCGTTTCCGCCAATCCCAGAACAAGCTGCGGATCACGTTTGCTGAACCGGTGCCCGTGGACACCGAGTTCCGCCTCTCGATCCGCTACTCCGGCACCCCGCGCCCGCGCCGCACCTCGTGGGGCATGCTCGGCTGGGAGGAGCTGACAAACGGCGCGCTCACCGCCAACCAGCCCAACGGCGCGCCGACCTGGTTCCCCTGCGACGACACCCCGGATGAGAAGGCCACCTACAGCATCCGCGTTCGCCCCGATCAGCCGTACCAGGTGATCACCACCGAAACGCAGCGCCCGATCGCGACGTACCTGGCAACCATCAACGTCGGCGAGTTCACGTACCACGACCTCGGCCCCACCACCGGCGTGTGGCTCCCACGCGGTGTCGCAATGGGTGATTTCGCCCTCCAGCAGCAGATGGTCGACTTCTTCACCGCCGCGTTCGGCCCCTACCCCTACGAGCGCTACACGGCGGTGGTCCACGATGAGCTCCTCGAGATCCCCCTCGAAGCCGCAGGCCTTTCCATTTTCGGCCGCAACCATACGCGCGGCAACGAGCGCCTCATTGCGCACGAGCTCGCTCACCAGTGGTTCGGCAACTCGCTCGGCCTCGCGCAGTGGAGCGACATCTGGCTCAACGAAGGGTTCGCGTGCTACGCGGAGTGGCTCTGGGCAGACTTCAGGGGCATTTCGCTTATCGACGACTCGGTGCGTGCCCATTACCTCGAGCAAACGCCCCACCATTGGATACTTGCGGACCCAGGGCCGAAGGACATGTTCGACGATCGCGTGTATAAACGCGGTGCACTGCTGGTGCACGCGCTACGTCGCGAGGTCGGCGATGTCGCGTTCTTCGCGGCGCTGAAGACATACACCGCCTGCTCGACCCACGGCGTCGTGGAGCCTTTCGACCTTGTCAACGCGCTGAAGACGCACGCCCCGAACGCGGACGTCGACCGTGTGATGGACATGTGGCTCAACCACCCAGCGTTACCGGAGTGCCCGTGAGAAACCTTTCCCTAGCCACCCTGTTTTCGGCGCTCGCCGGTTTCGTCCTTGTCGTCATCGCGGGTTGGGCCCTCGACATCGAAACGGAGTTCCGTTACTTCAGTGCGTACTGGGGGTTGTTCTTTGCTAGCGCCGGCTTGATCGACGGCATCACCCAGGAGACCACCCGCGCCGTGGCCTCCGCCAGGGAGACTGGCGTGAAAGGCACAGCGAGTCCGTGGCGCTTTGCGTCGGTCGCTGCCGCGATTGTTGTCGCAGTCGGGACCCCGGTGGCCATTGTGGCCATGCATTCGCTGGTGCCAATGTCGCCCGGCATGGCAACGTCCCTGCTCATCTTCGGCCTGGTCAGCTACACCTTCCAAGCAGTGCTTTCCGGCATCCTGTCCGGGGCACAACTGTGGAATCAGTACGCGAGCCTCGTCGCGCTGGATTCCGGCGTGCGCCTCGTGCTCGCACTGTTGGCATGGGCCTTTGGCTGGGGGCTGACCGCGTTCCTGCTCATCACCGTGGCCGGTGCGGCAAGCTGGATGGTCATCCTCGGCGCGTCTGACACCGCCCGCACCCACATCCGGGTCGCGCTCGATGTCGACCGCCGCGCATTTGTCCGCCGCGTTGTCTCCGCAATGCTCGCCTCCGGTGCATCCGCTGCGCTGATCACCGGCTTTCCCACCGCCGTCTCCGCGGCGTTCCCGGACAACAACGCGGACATCTCCATCGTGGTCGGCGCGATGAATAACGCGGTGATTCTTACCCGCGCCCCAGTGCTCGTGCCGCTGCAGCGCTTCCAATCCGCTCTCGTGGTCCGTTTTGTTGAGCACCGTGACCGCATCTACCAGGCGCTCCTTGCCCCGGTCGGCGCGGTGCTCGCACTCGGGGCGGTGGGCTTCGTCGCCGCTTGGGCAATCGGGCCGTGGATCCTCAAACTCGGATTCAAACCGGAGCTCTTCGTAGACGGACGCACGCTCGCCCTGCTCACCTTGGCTTCTGCGTTTATGGGCATGCTCATGATCACGGGTGTCGCGGTGCTCGCGTTGGAGCAGCACGTGTGGTACGTAGCAGGCTGGGTTGTGGCTTCGATCGTCGCTTTCGCGGTGCTCTTCACCAGCCCGTGGGCAGTTGCCACTGCGGTCGTCGTCGCGCTTTACGTCGGCCCGCTTGCCGGCGCGGTGGTCCACGTCGCGGGTCTTGCCCGAGCGCGCGTAGAGGTCGCGTAAAGGTCGCGTAAAGGTACAGTAACCTGCCATGGGAACAATGCTGGTCACCGGCGGTGCCGGGTTCATCGGATCAAATTTCGTGCGCATGGCCTGCGAGCGCACCGACGACCACATCGTCGTCGTCGACAAACTCACCTACGCCGGTAATACGGCGAACCTGGGCGGGCTTGATGTCGAATTCGTCCAGGGGGACATCGCAGAGCCTTCGCTTATCGACGGCCTCGTGGCCAACGCGGACACCGTCGTCCACTTCGCGGCCGAGTCGCACAACGACAATTCACTGCGCGACCCGTCGAGCTTCGTGCACTCCAACCTGATCGGCACGTTCACCCTGCTTGAGGCGGTGCGCAAGCACAACGCGCGACTGCACCACATCTCCACCGACGAGGTATTCGGCGACCTCGCTGTGGATTCCCCGGAGCGCTTCACTGAGACCACCCCATACAACCCGTCCTCGCCGTACTCGGCGACAAAGGCTGGGTCGGACCACCTGGTGCGCGCGTGGATCCGTTCGTTCGGGATCGAAGCGACCATCTCGAACTGCTCGAATAACTACGGCCCGTACCAGCACATCGAGAAGTTCATCCCCCGCCAGATCACGAACCTTCTCGACGGCCGGCCGGCGAAGCTCTACGGCACCGGCGAGCAGGTCCGCGACTGGATCCACGTCGATGACCACAACGACGCCGTGTTCGCGATCCTCGAGCGCGGCCATATCGGTGAGACGTACAACATCGGCGCGGACAACGACCACATCACCAACAAGCGCGTCATCGAGCTGATCTGCGAGCTGATGGACGGCAAGTTCGTCCACGTCGCGGACCGCCCCGGCCACGATCAGCGCTACGCCATGGACGCCACGAAACTGCGCACCGAGCTGGGCTGGTCGCCGAAATACACCGGCACCGGTGTCGACGGCCTGCGTGAAGGGCTCGCGCAGACGATCGCGTGGTACCGAGACAACGAATCGTGGTGGAGAGGCGCTAAAGAGGCCGTCGAAAAGCAATATGAACTCCAAGGCCAGTAAGCTCGACCGCATGCATGAAACTCCAATTGAAGGCCTTGTTCTTTACGACCTGACCGTTCACGAAGACAACCGTGGCTGGTTCAAGGAAAACTGGGTGATGGGCCAGGGCCTGAAGCCGGTGCAGAACAACGTCAGTTTCAACCACGTCGCCGGCACCACTCGCGGCATGCACGCAGAGCCGTGGGACAAGTGGATTTCGGTAGCCAAGGGCCGCATCTTTGGCGCGTGGGTGGACATGCGCGAAGGCTCGCCAACTTTGGGGCAGAAGTTCAGCGCCGAGATTGGACCGGACACTGCGGTGTTGGTTCCGCGCGGCGTGGCCAACGGTTTCCAGACGCTGGAGGACGAGACCGCCTACGTGTACCTGGGCAACGCCCGCTACAACCCGGACGGCGATTACGCGTTCTGCTCTTACAAGGAGATTGACTGGCCGCAGGAGCCGACGCAGCTCTCTGAGGCCGACAAGAACCACCCGCCGTTCGCCGAGGCTCCGCTGGTGCCAGCGCGCCGCATTTTGGTGACCGGCGCAAACGGGCAGCTCGGTCGCGCACTTCGCAAGCACTGGGATGACAAGCAGGCGGACTTTGTCACCCACGAGGAGTTCGACATCACCAACCCGCCGGAGCTGGACTACACCCAGTACTGGGCGATTGTGAACTGCGCGGCGTACAACGATGTCGACAGCGCGAACCACGATCGCACGACTGCATGGTCGGTGAACGCGGACGGTGTGGCTACCCTGTCGCGCATTTGCAAGCTCAACGATCTCACGCTGGTGCATATCTCCTCCGACTACATTTTCGACGGCACCAAGGAGCTGCACACCGAAGCTGAGGTGGCCAGCCCGATCAACTCCTACGGAGCGTCGAAGGCGGCCGGCGACACCGCTGCTCGCGTGCCGCGCAAGCACTACGTGGTGCGCACCGCGTGGCTGTTCGGCGAAGGCACGAACTTCATGGACACCATGGCCGGACACGCCGAGCGCGGCGAATCGCCTGACGTGGTCAACGACCAGCACGGCCGCCCGACCTGGGCAGAAGACCTCGCCCGCGGCATCGTCCACCTGCTGGACACCAAGGCGGAGTACGGCGTGTACAACCTGACCTCCGACGGTGACACCGCAAGCCGCGACGAGATCGCCATGGCAGTGTTCACCGGGATGGGAAGCGACCCGGCGAACGTTCGCTCGGTCACCCGCGAGGAGTACATCGAGATCGCTGGCCCGCAGGCGGATCGCCCGGCCAATTGCACCCTGGATCTGACCAAGATCAAGGCGGCCGGTTTCGAGCCGACGAACTGGCGCGCAGCGCTCGCACTGTACTTGGACGCGCGTTCGGCGAAATAGGTGTACTTTTAGGGTTTCCTTCCAGGCCAAACTGTGGAAAATTAGGGGGAAGTCATTTCCAGGCGAAAAGGAGTTGCCGTGTTCCGCACCACCCGCAGACGCATTGCGTCGGCGCTCGTCGCAAGCGCGATGGTCGCCACCGTGATCACCAGCAACGTCGGGGCGGAAGCCTCGTCGCAAAGGACCGACCCGGATCGCCCAACGGTGGTGGTGACCAAGACCATCACCCCGACGGTGACCGCTTCGACGACACCTACCGAGGGCCCGACCGACGTCATGCAGGCGTTCTCTTCGCGCGACTTCTCCAACGTGTCCACCCCGTCGGTCCTGTTGTTCGTGATTGGCGTCATTTCCGGCGCGATGACGCTTTTCATGGAGCTCAACTCTCCGGAGACGCAAGCCACCCTCAACGAGCTCCGCTCCCGGATCCTGCCCTTCTAAGCGCATGAAGGGCATCATCCTCGCGGGCGGATCGGGCACTCGCCTATACCCAATCACCAAAGGCATCTCGAAACAATTGATGCCGATCTACGACAAACCGATGGTCTTCTACCCGCTGACGACCCTGATCAGCGCGGGGATCCGGGAGATCCTGGTGATCACGACCCCGGAAGACCGGCATGCGTTTGAGCGTTTGCTTGGAGACGGCTCCCAGCTCGGCCTCATGATCGATTACGCCGAGCAGCCCTCCCCCAATGGACTGGCGGAAGCCTTCATCATCGGCGAGGACTTCATCGGCGATGACACCGTCGCGCTGGTGCTGGGCGACAACATCTTCGAAGGCTCTGAGCTCACGGCCATCCTGGGCGACATTCACCACGTCGACGGCGGCACGATCTTCGCCTACGAGGTCTCCGATCCGAAGCGCTACGGCGTGGTGGATTTCGATTCCTCGGGCACCGTGCTTTCCATCGAAGAGAAACCGGAGAACCCGAAGTCCGACTTCGCGGTGGTGGGCTTGTACTTCTACGACAACGACGTGGTGGAAATTGCCAAGCACATCCGCCCGAGCGCGCGCGGTGAGCTGGAAATCACCGAGGTCAACGCGGCGTATCTCACCCAAGGCCGGCTGAAGGTGCACCGCCTGCACCGCGGCGACGTGTGGCTGGATACCGGCACCATCGACTCAATGAGCGAGGCCAGCGCCTATGTCGAGGTGATCCAGAAACGTACCGGAAACGTCATCGGCTCCCCCGAGGTCGCGGCGTTCCGCCAGGGTTTCATCGACGCCGAGCAGCTCGAGCGCCTCGCCGAACCGATGATGAAGTCCGGCTACGGCGCCTATTTGCTGGACGTTGTTCATGACTACCACCGCGGACAGGAATTCTGACACCCATGCCCTCCCTCGCCGTCCTCATGAGCCTCTACCGCAGCACCGACGCGGGCGAGCTTTCCCTGGCTTTAGAGTCCGTTACCGCGCAGACCCGCCCCGCAGACGACATTGTCATCGTCTTCGACGGTCCGGTCTCGGAGGCCGTGGAAACGCTAGTGCAGGGGTTCGTCGATAAGCAAAAAGCTGCTCGAACCGTGCGCCTTGAGGCGAACGTTGGCTTGGGCAAAGCTTTGAACGCGGGCCTGGAGACGATTGAGGCCGACTATGTTGCGCGCCTGGATTCCGACGATGCGGCCAAGCCCGAGCGGTTTGCTGCCCAGCTTGCATACCTCAAGGCTCATCCCAAAGTCGCAGCTCTCGGCACGGCAGTCGAGGAGTTCGAGCATTCGCTTGGCGACGGCGGCGCGATCCGTCGGCTGTCTACAAACCCGAACGAGTACGTGAAAATAAATTCGCCGCTTAATCACCCCTCAGTGATGTTTCGCACGGAGGCGGTGAAGTCGGTTGGCGGGTACCAGCACGTGCCGTTCATGGAGGACTACGACCTGTGGGCGCGCCTCATTGCCGATGGCCATGAGTTGGCGAATTTGGAGGAGCCGCTGACGTATCTGCGGGTCAGCGAGGATCAGATGCGTCGGCGCTCGAGCGGTGAGACGAGAGCCGCCGAGCGGACCATGCAGCAAAACCTGGTGCGCTACGGGCTTGTGTCGAAACCGCGGGCGGCGTTCAACCTTGCGGCGCGAAATGCGTACCGCGCGCTGCCAATTGGCGTGACAAAGCGTGTGTACTCGCACCTATTTCACCGCGAGGGGTAACGTTGTGCGCGATGAACACGTCGCGGCGGGAATTTAGTGACACCTGGCTTGTAATCCCTTGTTACAACGAGGGCCAGGTGATCTTCGACGTGATCACGGAAGCCCGCAAGACGTTTCCCAACATCGTGGCCGTGAACGACGGTTCGAAGGACGACTCGGCTGAGGCGATTCGCGCCTCCGGCGCGCATTTGGTCAACCACCCGGTGAACTTGGGCCAAGGTGCGGCGATCCAGACCGGCGTGGAGTACGCCCGCACGCAGCCCGGCGCACAGTATTTCGTAACCTTCGATGCGGACGGCCAGCATCAGGTCAAAGACGTGAAGGCGATGATCGACCGCTTGCGCACCGAGCCCTACGACATCATCGTTGGCACGCGCTTTGCCGGCCAGGACAACTCGCAGGTGCCCTGGATCAAGCGGGTGGTGTTGCGGACGGTGGTGTTCCTCTCTCCGCGCACGCGTCGGCTGGGGCTGTCGGATGCCCACAACGGGCTGCGCGTGTTCAACAAGAAGGTCGCCGACGAGATGGACATCCGGATGAGCGGGATGAGCCACGCCTCGGAGATCGTGAACATGATCGATCAGAAGGGTTGGCGTGTGACCGAGCAGCCGGTGGACATCCTCTACACCGAGTACTCAATGAGCAAGGGGCAATCCCTGATCAATGGCGTGAACATCTTGGCCGACGGCCTCGTGGCAAGGAGGCTCAAGTGATTCAGCTCGTCCTCATCACCGCCATTGTCGCGGTAGCGATTTACTTCTTTATCAACCGCAAGAAGGCGAACGCCAAGGCGTGGGTGAAGATCGGGTTCGTGGGCCTCATGCTCGCAGCGTTCTGGGCGATCCTGCGGCCAGACGACGTCACGATCGTGGCGAACTGGCTCGGGGTGGACCGCGGCACCGACCTCATGCTCTACGTGCTGATCGTGGCGTTCTTCTTCACCACGATCTCGACCTGGACCCGGTTTCGGGAGCTCGAGCTGCGCTACGCCCGTCTTGCTCGCGCGGTGGCGCTGCAAAACGCCGAAGTCGCGCCGGATGCAGCGCCGCGCGAGGAGCCTTAGCCCCCTCGCTTTAGGAGCCAGCGATGACGTTGGCCACGTGGGCGTGGCCGCGCTGGTTGACGTGGATCGGCAGGTTGCCCGGGCCGCCGTAGAAGTCCACGAGACCCGCCCACATGCGCATGTGATCCGGCGCGCACATGTTGTTGTTCCAGGTGGAAGGCTTCAGGTCGAGGAACTCGGCACCGGTTGCCTGCGCGAGGTCCACCTGCGCCCACTGGATCGAGTCCTCCCACTCGCGCACTGCCGGGAACGGCGTGAAATCAGAGGCGTTAGGCGCAACGTGGAACAGGCACACGTTGTCGCCCGAGGTGATCTTCGGGTACCCGACGATCTGGATGCGGGCATTCGGTGCGGCAGCCCGGATGCGCTGGATTTGTGGCGCCATCGCGGCGACCCAGTCGCGGCGGAAGGCGGCGCGATCGCGGCCATCGTTGTGGTACGTGTCATTGAACCCGGTGGAGATAATCACACGCTGGGTGTTGGGGTTGAGCCCGCCGTCGTTGACCGCGCGGGTTACTTGGGAAGAGAACTGCGGACCCTTCTGAATGGACACGGTGCCGGTGCAAGAGTAATCCCACGCCGGCAGGCCGAGTTTGCCTGCGGCTTGCTTGCCCCAGTTGGTGGGTGAGGTCGGGCACCACTTGGTCACCTCGGAGGAGCCGCGGGAGTCCAGGCCGAGTTTGCCCGCTGCCCACTGTGGTGCATTCGGGTCGGAGATTACCGAGTCACCGAAGATGACCAGGTTGTGCTGCTGGGCTTCGGCGGCCGGTGCCGCGAGACCAACGACGGTCAGTGCGGCGGCGAAGACGGCAGCAGCTTTGCGACGAAACGCGCGAGACGCTGTGAACGATTGGGTCATTGTGCAACTTCCTTTTCCGGTACTCGTGGCGGACGTAGCTATGGGATACTTTGAACGCACTAAAGGTGTTACGGAAATGTTACCCGATAGGCAACTTTCGTCAACGCCTTTCACAATCGGCACATAGGTTACATTGAAGCAATGCGTCCTACTGAACATCCTCTCTTTCTCCTGAGGTCTTTCGCCCGGTTCGTGCCCGCAATCACCCGCGCCGGCATCATCAGCACCGAAGGCGGCCCCAAGGCTGCGCTTGCCCTGGCCCCAAATCTGGCACGCTACCGGTTCACCACCGCCCGCGAGATCGAACAGGGTGCCGCCGCCTCGCCGGAACGCACCGCGCTGATTGACGACGATGGCGTGCTTTCCTACCGCCAACTGCGCGCACAGTCACGGTCCCTGGGTAAGTGGCTGGTCGCCCAGCAAGCAGATCGCGGGCTCGACGAGCTGCGGATCGGCGTCATGGCCCGCAACGGCCGCGGCATCATCCTGCCGCTCGGTGCGAAGGGCTACGCCGGCGGCCACATCTTCCTACTCAACATCGGCTCCTCGCCAGAGCAGCTGCGCGGCATTTTCGACGAGAACAAGATCAACGTCTTGTTCATCGACGACGAGTTCGCGGATCGACTGCCCGCAGACCTCGAGGCCACTGACGACATCACCATCGTGCGCGCATTCACCGAGGGTGAGCGCGAGGGGCTTTCGATTGCGGACATCGTCAAGCAGCCGGACGTCGATAAGCAATTGCCCCGCTACCCGCAGCACGGCAACCTTGTGCTGATGAGCTCGGGTACGACCGGGATTCCGAAGGGCATCGTGCGGCCCGAGCCGCGCTTGCCGCTGGTGCTTGCCGGCTACCTTGAGGCGATCCCGTGGCGCTCGGGCGACACCGTGCAGCTGTCGGCTTCGATCTTCCACACGTGGGGTTGGTCGGCGCTGCAGGTGGCGCTGGCGACGCGCTCGACGATCGTGACAAGGCGCGTTTTCGACGCCGAGGCCTGCTACAAGCAGATCCAGGACTACCGTTGCGACGGGCTGGTTTCCTCGCCGATCTTTTTCAAGCAGATGCTCGACCTGCATGCCAACGATCGCTTCGATACCTCGACGCTGCGCTTCTTGGCCACCGCAGGTAACGCCGTGAGCCCGGGCTTGCTGCGCCGCACCACCGAGCGTTTCGGCCCGATTCTGGCCAACATCTACGGCTCCACCGAGCTCGCGCTCGCCGCGGCGGCCTCGCCGGAACAGATGCAGGCCGACCCGACGATGGTGGGCAAGGTGCCGCCCGGCACGGTGCTGAAGCTTTACGACGACGAGGGCAACGAAGTCCCCACCGGCACCACCGGCCGTATCTTCCTGCACAACGAAACCGCGCTGAAGGGCTACACCAACCCGAATACCCCGATGGTGACCATCGACGGGTTGATTGAGATGGGCGACCTCGGCTACTTCGACGAGCAGGGCTTCTTGCACGTGCAGTCGCGCAGCGACGACATGATCATCGTCGGCGGCGAGAACGTCCACCCGCAATCGGTGATGGGGGTGCTCGAGGACATGCCGGGCATCGACGACCTGTACGCGCATGGCGTGGACGATGACGAGACGTTCAAGCGCATCGCGGTGTGGGTCGTGCGCAAGCTTGATGACGACGGCGAGCGCCTCAGCGCCGAGTCGGTGCGCGAGTGGGTGCGCTCCCGCCTTGCAGATCACTCCATCCCGCGTGACGTGCACTTCCTTGATGAGTTGCCGCGCAACGCTGTTGGCAAAGTCGTACCGAGGTTCCTCCCCGGGATCTAAACTTGCCGCGAGTCTGCGCCGATTGCCCTTGCGTTTCTAACCACAAAAGCCCCCCTGTTTTTGAACTGGCCCCCGAAAGTTGGACTGGTTTAATTCTAGGCGGTGAGGGGTTCAAGGGTCTGATTCCGATATTGCATCGGGGTCAGGCCCTTGAGTCGTTGTTGGATGCGTTCGGTGTTGTACCACTGGATGTACTCATCGATCGCTTGTTTGAACTCCGCGACAGTGCCGAAAACTTCCCCGTGGTACATCTCTGTTTTCAAGTGCCCAAAGAAGTTCTCCATAACCGCGTTGTCGTAGCAATTGGCCTTACGCGACATGGTGTTTAGACCACGTTTTTAGTAACGGCGTGGCGGGTCTCCGGTAACGCCCGGGTGAGTATCGAGTAACGCCCGGGCGTTTGGGTTGGTGGCGGGGGGTTATGGGGTCAGTCGCATGTTGGTGCCTTCGAGTGTGATGATTTCGGCGCCGGCGACGAGTCGGTTGAGGATGGATTCGGCGATGACGGCGTCGGGGATGGATTTGTACCATTCGTCGGGTGTGAACTGGGATGTCACGATGGTGGATCCGCGGGGTTCGCGCTCTGCGAGGATATTGAGCAGCTGGTGTGCGGTGGCGGCATCGATTGGGGTGGTGAGGAAGTCGTCGAGGACTAACACGTCTGTGTGGTGGAGGTCTTCGAGGAAAGTGATGCGGGCTGGGTCGTCGTGTTTGAGCACGGCGAGGTGGTTGGCGAGTGTGTCGGTGCGGAAGAAGCGTGCGGAGTAGTCGTTTCGGCACGCTGCGGTGAGCAGTGCTTGGGCGAGGTAGGTTTTGCCGACGGAGGATTTGCCCAGGATGACAATGTTTTGTGCGCTTTGGCACCATTGACAGTGAGCGAGTCGGGTGATTTGCTCTTTGTTGATGGTGCGGTCGGGCGTGTAGGTGACGTCTTCGATACAAGCATCGGGATTTGGCGATCGGGATGCTTTGAGCAGTTTGTTGACTCGCCTCTCACGCTTGGCCGCTACCTCTTTATCGAGTGCGTAGAGCACTTTGTCGGAGAAGCTCCAATCGTCGAATGCGGGATCGGCGGCGATGTCGATAACACTTTGTCCGAAGGCGGTCATCCGCAGATCTGTAAAGATCGGCAGGACTGATTCGTCGAGGAAGCGGGCGGATGCTGATGCTGGTTGTGGGCGGGGCATGGGTTATGCAGATCCCTTCTTGGTGAGGTTTTCGAGGCTGAACTGGGCGGCACCACCGAGGTAGGCGCCGCGCGTGTCACGCGCTGTCGGGGTAGGCACGTCACGGGTGGGTCTGCTTGTTGGCAGATCGGTTGAAAGGTCAGTGCCTGTGGGTCGTGTGGAGGTGTCTTTGCGCACGGCGGCCATCATGTTTTTCACCGCGGTATACGACACAGCACGCCTGGCGCCGTCGGTGGACACCAAACGCCGGCAGGCCTCCTCGAGGATTGGCTTGTTGGCGTGTTTGCCCATGTTGAGCACGTTGCGGCACGCTTGGTACGCCTGGGCAGGGATCGCTTTGGTTTCGATGAGCTCAAAGATCACCTGGCGGGTGGCCGGCCCGATTTTGGCGGCTTCGCGCAGGAAGTACTCGCTTGTCCACAACCCCCGGGTGTCACCCATGTTCGCCGGGATGTGGTCGGTGTCGGTGACGTACACCCCGCGGACACGTGCGAGTTGGTGGGTGGCCACACGCTGCCCGGCGTCGAAGACGGCGAGGCTGTCACCGGTGATACGCACGTCCACGGTGCGGCCCACCAGTTGGTGCGGTACCGAGTAATGCACGTTGTGCACTCTGATGTGGAAATTGGGCGCGACTTTGGCGCGTTTCCATTCGGTGCGCTGCCACGGTGTTGTAGGCAGCGCGGTGAGCACGTCGCGTTCGAACTGATCGAACAATGCGCGCCTGCTCGTCGCATTGCCGCGAAACGGTTCGGCAGCGTTGATCCCATCGACCAGGGCGGTGATTTTTGCGTTGAGCTCGTCTATCCCGACGCACTGGTGGCCATCGAGTGCGTGGATGACGTTCTGGGTGACGATCTTGACTGCGGCTTCGACGCTGGCCTTGTCTTTGGGTCGTTTCGCGCGGGCCGGCAACGCGGCGGTGTTGTAGTGCTCCAAAAACTCCTCGTAGGTGGAGTTGACCCGGCGATTTTTATCGCGGCACTGATCGCGTTCGAGGCTGTCGAGGCGTTATCTGGCACGATGACCTCGGCGACCCCGCCGAAGTACTCGAACGCGCGGATATGGGCTGCAAGCCACGCGTCCTGGCGCTCATCCGCGCACGCGCAGGCGAATACCATGCCCGAATACGGCAGCGAGGCGACAAAGATGCTGACCTGCAAGCCTTGCCCGCCGGTGGGGTCAAACAGCGGCATCTTCGTGCCTGCCCAGTCCACCTGCATCGTATGGCCTGGGGCATGGGTGATCCTGGCGGTCAGCCCGGCTGCATCAACGTGTTGAGCCACAAGCTGGCGAAACCGCTCGTAGCTGTAATACCGCTGGCCTGTGCCCGCAGACTGTGCGGTGTAGCGGCCCCACAGCACCTGCAAAGTCACCTTGTTGCGCCCGGTGCGCGCCTTGGCGACAGCGTCGAAATCGATCGGGACGAAATCCCCCTGAGCATGGCTGCGCCCGTCGACGAACCAGTCCGCCAGCTCATGATCAGCAACCCCACGAAGTTGCTCACGCGTTGTGATGTTGTGTTCCACCAGCGCACCGCGGGCTTTTTGCACAGTGGTGTGCGAGCACCGCAAACTCGAACAGATTTAGCGGACAGACCAACCTTTCAGCACTTGATCCATTACCGCCCGGTAGTCAGTCACAATCAGACTCCTCTGGTAACGCCGCGTGCCCTGAAGTCACGCGGTCACCAGAATCCTCCCCCGGACCGTTACTGGATGCTCACCAATGCGTTACTCAATACTCACCACGGTGTTACTAGACACGACCGCGCAACACATGGACTGAACGCCGCCGTTGTCGTGGATCAGATTGCGCCAGCTCGGGTGCTGGTACTGAAAGCCTTGATCGGTATGCATCATCCACCCGGGTTCAGGGTCACACGCCGCGATCGCCTTGGATAAAGAATCGGCGGTAAAGACTGTCGACGGCGATGTGGCTACGGTGTGAGCGACGATTGAGCGGTCGAACAGGTCCATCACCGGTGATAGGTATATCTTGCGGCCTGCGACCCTGAACTCGGTGACGTCGCTGACAAAGACTCTGTTTGGCGTGCCTGGGGTGAACTTGCGTTCAAGCTTGTTGTCAGCAATGTGGCTGATCGTCCCAGCGTAGGAAACATAAGGCCTGCGTCGGCGGACCTTGGCTCGAAGACCCATCTCACGCATGAGTTTGTAGACGAGTTTGTGGTTGGCCACCCAGCCCTGGTTACGCAAGTCCAGCAGCACCCGCCGGTAGCCGTAGCGATGCTTGTTACGCTCGAAGCTTTCCCGGATCGCGTCTTTGATCGCAGCGTGCTTATCTGGCTCGCTGAGTCGTTTCTGGTGGTAGAAGAACGTCGACCGTGGGATACCAGCTGCCTCTAGCAGGTACTCCAAGCGGTGGTGCGACTTGAGGATGACGATCGCCTGAACTTTCAGGCGCGTCCCTGCTTCCTCAAGTCCCGCAATTTTTTTAGATACGCGTTTTCCGCTTCCAACCGCGCAATCTGGCGGCGCAGCTTCTCCTCTTCTGTAAGTCGCTTCGGCTCGGCCGAGCCTTTGGGTCTGCCCTTCGGCTTCGGTTTCAACGCCTCATCGCCACCTTTGCGCCATTTCCAGGACCAATCTTTGACAAGCTGGTCTGACGACAGGCCAAACTCACGCGCAAGATCCATCTTGGTCTCGCCGGCAAGGTGGCGCTCGACAACTTCCTTTTTGATCTCGTACGAGTACTGCTGCTTTGTCGGCTTCTCCACAAGACATAGCCTGCCATGCAGCTGAAACCGCCGATAGAGGTTACGCGTGGCACT
Organism: Corynebacterium glaucum; assembly: GCF_002287505.1. Lineage (GTDB taxonomy): Bacteria > Actinomycetota > Actinomycetes > Mycobacteriales > Mycobacteriaceae > Corynebacterium > Corynebacterium glaucum. Next base: position 190,980 of record NZ_CP019688.1, on the reverse strand, counting down.
TATCGAACCCCCGACCATGTTCGCAGCAGCTCTACATCCCATGCCCAGCTCGAAACACTCCACCAACTGTTCGCGCTGATATTCGCTCAGCGAACTTCGTGCTCTCAATGAAGAACTGCTCCCCACTAGTCGGTAACTGATTTCTCAGTCCAACTAATGGGGAGCAGTACATTTCGCAGGTTGCGGGGCTTTTCTCTTGAGCCACCTGCGAGAATCGAACTCGCGACCTTCTCATTACGAGTGAGATGCTCTGCCGACTGAGCTAAGGTGGCCGGTCACGTCCACAGCTGTACAGCAGCGGCCCATACCGGTTACAAAGCTTAACCCACAGACGAGGATGCGAAGAAATGCCCAGCTAGGACACAGCGCAAGCTTTGCGGATGTGCCCCAACATCCCGTTGAAGGCCACTGCAGGATCCACGTTTTGGTGCAAGCGTTGCCTGCACTGGGCGATCGCGTCCAGGCACGCGACCAGACCGTCTTGGCTCACGCGGTTCGCGATCTCGCCAGCCAGTCCTTCAAAATCCGGGTGGGTCAGCCCAACCGTCGAGCGAACCTCGGTCCCGGCTTGCGTCACCAACGCGTCGCGGTACACCCCGGCAAGATCCACTAGGACGAGGTCGAGCACGTCGCGCTTGCGGCGCGTCCCGCGCAGGTGCTGTTGGTGCTCCAGCTCCTTGAGCGCCGAGGCGGACCCGGACATCGCTTTGGCAACACCCTTGCCCTTCGCGCCCATGCCCAACGCCTCTTCAAGCTTGGCGCGTTCTTGGGCGTCGGCCTCCGCGTAGTCGTCGATCGCCTCCTTTTGGGCATCGGTGACCAACGACGCAGCAGCTTGGAACGCTTGCGCGCCGAAGAAGACGTGCTCGGCGAGCTGGATGGAACGGGCGCGGCGCACTTGCACGGACTCCGTCGTCACGAGTTTTCGTGCCCGGCCGATGTGCCGCAGTGAAGTCGCAGCCGCCAGACGTGCATCCGACTCAGACGCGCCTTCCTCTTCCACGAGCACGCGCACCACCTCATCTTCGGACGGGGCTGGGATATAGAGGTGGCGGCACCGCGAGCGCAGTGTCTGCGAAATGTCTTCCGGGTCGGTCGATGGAGCGCAAAGGATAATCACGGTGACTTCCGGCGGCTCCTCCACCGTCTTCAGCAGCGCGTCCGCGGCCCGTGGGTGCAAGCGGTCGGCGTTTTCGATGATGACAATGCGGTGGTCAGCGACCGTCGGCAAGCGTGCTGCTTTTGCGACGATCTCCTCGCGCACAAAGTCGACATTGATCACCAGGGCCTGCGGCACCACCAGCACCACATCCGTGTGTGTGCCGGCGAGTGCGTCCCGGCAGCTCTTGCAATGCCCACAGCCGAGCTCCTTAGGGTTCTCGCACACCAGCGCCGCGGCGAAAGCGAGCGCCGCGTTCGAGCGGCCGGAACCGGGCGGTCCGGTGAACAACCAGGAGTGCGCGAGCGCCCGCGGATCCGCTCCCTCAACACCCCGACCCGCAGCCGCAGCCGCGAGGATCGTGTCGCGCACGTTGGGGGTGTCGGCGAGGCGTTCGGCGACGCTACGGGTAGTCACAACCCGCAAGCGTACTCCCGCACTAAGGTGATACACCATGGAACGACTCTGGCACGGGTTCAAGTGGCTGTGGGGCACATCGTGGCCTCTCTATGCCGCATCCGTGCTTGGCACCAACGTAGTCGGTGCCGTCGCAATCCTGTTTTTTGTGCGCTTTTTCATCCCGATTCCGGAAGTCGAGCTGCTGAGCTTCCAGGGGTCCGTGTTCGGGTTGATCAGCATGATCTACCTCGTGCTGGCCGTGGTCCTGGGAATTGTGGTGACGTTTCTGCTTTTCCGCCCGGTGCTGGAATGGCAGTTAGAGCCCGATGAGCACGACCCGAACATGGTGCGCAACCTGGTGCTTCGCATTCCGGTGCTGCAAACCGGCATCGTCGTGGTGGTTTGGGCGATCGGGATCGCGATCCTCACCGCCGCCGCCTGGCAGGTCAGCGGGCAGCTCGCGCTGGTGATGTTCGTCGCCACCTCGCTGGCGTGCTTCGTTGTCGCGGTGCTCACCTACTTGCAGGCGGAGCGCCTCGTGCGCCCGGTCGCCGCCACAGCGCTCGCACGCCGCTTCGAAGACGCCACACTCGAGCCGCCGATCAAGCAGCGCCTGTACATGACGTGGTTTACCACCTCGGGCGTGCCCCTGATCGGCATCATGCTGCTGTTCATCGCACAGGCGAACAGCTTCTTCACCCAAACCCCCGGCGAGCTCATCCCTGCGGTGTTCGCGCTCACCATCACCGCGCTGATCACCGGCTCGCTGGGCACCGCGTTCGCGGTGATGAGTGTGGTCGACCCGATCAAGGAGCTCCAGGACGCCATCAACCGCGTGCGCCGCGGCGAGCGCAACACGCAGGTGGACATTTACGACGGCTCCGAGATCGGCGTCCTCCAAGCCGGCTTCAACGAGATGATGCGCGGCCTCAACGAGCGCCAGCGCGTGCGCGACATCTTCGGCCGCTACGTCGGTGCCGAAGTGGCGCAGAAGGCCCTGGAGGAAAAGCCAGAGCTCGGCGGCGAGGACCGCCGCGTCGCCGTGCTCTTCGTCGACGTCATCGGCTCCACGACGTTCGCCGTGCACCACACCCCCGAGGAGGTCGTTGAGGAGCTGAACCGGTTCTTCGAGATCGTCGTGGACGTGGTGCACCGCAACAAGGGCGTGATCAACAAGTTCCAAGGCGACGCCGCCCTCGCCGTCTTCGGCGCCCCGGTCTCGTTGCACGACGCGACCTCGCACGCCCTGCAGGCCGCCCGCACACTGCGCCATGAGCTCAGCGGCCTCGAGCTCCAGGCCGGCATCGGGGTGGCTGCGGGCCACGTGGTTGCCGGCCACATCGGCGGCTCCGACCGCTTTGAGTACACCGTAATCGGCGATGCCGTCAACGCCGCCGCGCGCCTCACCGAGCTGGCCAAGGAGACCCCGGGCAGGGTGCTCACCAACGCCGCAACCCTGCGCGCGGCCAACGAGGTCGAGCAGCAGCGCTGGACGCTGATGAAGTCGGTCGAGCTGCGCGGGCGCAACAAGATGACCCAGCTCGCCCGCCCGGTCCGCTCCACCATGGCGGACCGCTACTAGCCACTGCGAGCCCGCTACTAGCCCGCTACTTGCGGCGGGCTTTCACTACCCGCTTGGTGGTTTTGCGGGCCTTTTTGGTTGCCTTTTTCGTAGCCTTCTTGCCACCGTCTTCAGCCTCGCGGGCACGGCGTGCCGAGAGCAGCTCGTTGGCGCGCTGGTCCGTCATCGTCTCCGGGGTGTCGCCGCGCTGCAGCGAAGCGTTGGTCTCCCCGTCGGTGACGTACGGGCCGAAGCGGCCGTCCTTGATGCTCATGGGCTTGCCGGTGACGTCGTTGTCGCCCAGCATCTTCAGCGGCGCTGCCGCCTGCGTCCGGCCACGGCGCTTCGGCTCCGCGTAGATGCGGCGTGCTTCTTCGAGGGTGATGGTGAAGATCTGGTCCTCGTTGGCCAGCGAACGCGAGTCGTTGCCCTTCTTCAGGTACGGCCCGTAGCGGCCGTTCTGCGCCGTGATCACTTCACCATCCGCCGGGTCAACGCCCACCTCGCGCGGCAGCGACAACAGCTTCAACGCCTCGTCGAGCGTGACCTCGGACGGCTCCATTGAGCTGAACAGCGACGCGGTGGCGGGCTTCAGCTGCTCGTCCACCAGCTGCTCAATGCGCTTTTCCTTCTGCGCCTGCGCAGTCTTGGTGTCCCAGTTCTTCTTGCGCTTGCCCTCCTCGGCGCGCTGGGCGTCTTCCGCCGCGCGTTCTTCGGCCACGACCTCCTCGGCGCGGGTTTCGGCGGTGGCACGCTCGTCGTCACGCACCAGCTCCGTCACGTACGGGCCGTAGCGGCCCTCCTTGGCCACAATCGTGCGGCCGTTGTCGGGATTCTGGCCCAACTCACGGCCGGACTGCGGGATAGCGAAAAGCTTCTCCGCCATTTCCAGGGTGATCTCGTCCGGGGTGACCGATTCCGGCAGGTTGGCGCGCTGGTACTCGGGTTCGCCCTCGGTGGTCTTCCCCACCTCGCGCTCGATGTACGGGCCGTAGCGGCCCACACGGACGTGGACAGGGCGGTCAGACGAGTCGTCGAAAAGCTTGAGCGAGTTGGCCTCGCGGGCATCGATGGACTCCAAGTTGTCCTCGATCATGTGCTTGAGCCCGCCCCGGCGCGCGACCGCTTCCGCGATGTTGTCGGATGCCTCGGCATCACCGAAGTAGAAGCTGGTCAGCCACTCGGTGCGGTTCTCGTTGCCGTGGGCGATCTCGTCGAGCTCGTCCTCCATCGAGGAGGTGAAGTCGTAATCCACCAGCGCGTCGAAGTTGTTTTCCATCAGCCCCACCACGGAGAACGCGACCCAGGTGGGCACGAGCGCGTTGCCGCGGGTGACTACGTAGCCGCGGTCCTGGATGGTCTTGATGATGGAGGCGTAGGTGGACGGGCGGCCAATGCCCAGGTCCTCCATCTTCTTCACCAGCGAGGCTTCGGTATAGCGCGCCGGCGGGTTCGTGGTGTGCTCGTCCGCGGTGATCTTGGAAACACCGAGCGTGTCGCCCTTCGCCACCTGCGGCAAACGCGTCTCCGAATCCTGCGAATCCGAGTAGGCGCGCAGCCAGCCCGGGAAGGTAATCGTGCGACCGGTGGCGGCGAATTCGGCGCGCTCGCCGGTTTTCGCGGTGCCCTCCAGCACAATCTTGGTGGAGTTGCCGCGCGCATCTTCCATCTGCGAGGCAACGGTGCGCTGCCAGATCAGCTCGTAGAGCTTGAACTCCTCCGCATCCAGCGAGCCCGCGAGCTGGCCGGGGGTGGCAAAACGCTCGCCAGCCGGGCGGATCGCCTCGTGCGCCTCCTGCGAGTTCTTCACCTTGCGCTCGTACACGCGCGGGGACTTGGAGACGTAGTTGTCGCCGTAGAGCTCAGTCGCGGCCGAGCGCGCGGCGGAAAGCCCCTGCTGCGACAGCGCCGTTGAGTCCGTACGCATATACGTAATGTGGCCGTTTTCGTACAGCCGCTGCGCGATGCGCATCGTGCGCGCCGAGGTGAAGTGCAGCTTGCGCCCCGCCTCCTGCTGCAGCGTCGACGTCATAAACGGCGCGTACGGGCGCCGCGTGTACGGCTTCTCCTCCACATCGGTCACCGTCATGTCCGCACCCTCAAGGTTGTCGGCCAGGGCATGAGCAGTTTGCTTATCGACGACTACCGCGTCGCCCTTTAGACGCCCTCGGTCATCAAAATCGCGGCCCTGGGCAACACGCGTGCCGTCGATAGTGACCAGCTTTGCGTCGAACTCCGGCGAGGCCTTTAGCGATGCGGTGAGGTCCCAGTACTCGGCGGAGATAAACGCCATGCGCTCGCGCTCGCGCTCCACGATGACGCGGGTGGCCACGGACTGCACGCGGCCGGCGGAAAGCCGCGGCATGACCTTTTTCCACAGCACCGGGGAGACTTCGTAGCCGTAGAGGCGGTCGAGGATGCGGCGGGTTTCCTGCGCGTCAACCAAGTCCATGTCCAGCTCGCGGGTGTTCTCCGCGGCCTCTTTGATGGCGGACTCGGTGATCTCGTTGAACACCATGCGCTCCACCGGCACCTGGGGCTTCAGCGTTTCCAACAGGTGCCAGGCGATGGCCTCGCCCTCGCGGTCCGGGTCTGTGGCGAGCAGGAGCTTGTCGGACTGCTTGAGCTTGTCCTTGAGGTCGGAGACCTTTTTCTTCTTGTCCGGGCTGACCACATAAATAGGGCTGAACCCGTCCTCCGGGTTCACACCGAGCTTGGCCCACGGCTCCTTCTTGTACTTGGCGGGAATATCCGCAGCGCGGCCGGGCAGGTCGCGGATATGGCCCACCGAAGCCTCCACGATGTAGTCATCGCCCAAGTACTTCTGAATCTTCTTCGCCTTGGTCGCCGACTCCACGATGACGAGAGTCTTGCCATTTGCAGCCACGCTCGGGTGACACCTCCCACTTTCCGCTCCGGCGCATGTGCACCGCTTGCACCGGATTCAAACTTCCTTATTTGTATCAGAGACTTAACCGATCTCACCCCCTCTATGCCTACAATCGCTTTCTAGTTCTGCCTGAGAAAGGAGATGGCGCCGCCGCGATGGACATGAGTTTCCTCGATCCAGTCATCGAGTTTTTGTACGCGCTGATGGAGTTGCCCATCTTCTACCCGCTTGTCAGCCTCCTGATTATTGGTGACGCGCTGATCCCGTTAATCCCATCAGAAACGGTGATTAACCTGGCCGCGGCGTTCTCCGCGTCCCAGGGCGTGCCCAGCGTGTGGGGACTGATCGTGGCTGCGGCCATCGGCGGCATCATCGGCGACAACCTGTGTTACGCCTTCGGCGGCAAGCTCATTGGCTACGTCGAAAGGCTCGACCCCGAATCCAAATCCGGCCAAGCGATTGCGTGGGTGCGCCGCAACATGAAGCGCAGCGCCGGAGTGACCATCATCGTCGGGCGCTTCATCCCCTGGGCGCGCTGGGTGGCCACCATTGTCTTGGCATCGGTGCGCTACAGCTGGTTCGCGTTCGTGTTCTACGACACGATCGGCGTGGTGATCTGGGCATTGCTGTCCGCCGGCATGGGCTACCTCGGCGGCTCGCTGCTCTCGCAGTACCCCATCCTGGCGATGATTGCCGGCGTGCTGCTCGGCTCCTTGGTGGGCCTACTTATCCAGCGCGCCCAGTCGCGCTTCTTCGAATGGCGCGATGTGCGCCGCGGGATCTCCGCGCTCTGAGTCCCCCCTGATTTCCCCCGTAATTTCTCCGTCTCAGGGATTTATTAGTATTGGGCGGCATGACTGAGCCAACTGAGCCAACCGAATCAACGCCTCCGCCACTGCCCTGGAACTACACGCTGTTCGATTTCGACGCAGACACCACCCGGCCGGTGATTGACCTCGACCTCGCCCCCGAGCGCCCCGACACCCCGACCACGTCGAAGATCGGCGGCACCCCGTACCTGCCCGAGAGCCACCCCTTCCCCGAAGATGAGGCCGGGCCGATGCTGTTCATCGCCCAGTTCAACTTCGACGAGCTGCCGGAGCTGCCGGACTTTCCCACCACCGGGATTCTGCAGCTGTTTGTGCGCAACGACTCACTGATGGGCCTGGACAGCCCGCCGCTGGCGCGCTACATCGAGCACGTGGACGCGCCGCACACCGGGTCCCTGCCGTCCTACGAGGACTACCCCGGCCCGATGGAGGACCCAGAAGAGGGCATGCCACTTACCGGCACGCTGACCACCATGACACCGACGTTCAACTGCAAAGACGCCTGGGAAATCGGTAGCGAATCCGGGCACGTGTTTTTGCGTCGCGGTGAAGAGTTCATGACGCTGCACGCCACCGATGAGCACATCGTTGTTCGCCGCGGCACCGACACCGGCGTCCCGCAGATCCAGGAGCTTGAGGCACGTACCCGCTTCCCCGATGGTGAATGGCTCAACCCGACGCAGGTGCAGGAGAAGATCGCATCGCTGGTCGCCGAGGCGGAAGCCGACGGATTTGCGGTAGACGAATCGATGCAGGAGCGCATCGTTGACGCGCCGTTCGGCTTCGGTTTCATCTTCGCGCTCGGCGGTTATCCGTCGTTTGTGCAGCTTGACCGCCGCCCGCCGGGTGATCCCACCGTTTGCCTCGCCCACATCGGCTCCGACGAGGAAACCATCATGTTTGAAGATTATGGTGCCGCGAACTTCTTCATCCACCCGGATGACCTGCGCGCCCGCGACTTCAGCCGCGTGACGTTTAGCTGGGACAGCGCATAAAAGAAGAAACGGCACCCGGTTTGGGTGCCGTTTTCTACCGGTTCTACAGCGCCTGCGAGTTAGATCGCGCGCACCTGCTGTGCCTGCGGGCCCTTCGCACCCTCGCCGATTTCAAACTCCACCTGCTGGTTCTCCTCCAGCGTGCGGAAGCCCGAGCCCTGAATCTCGGAGTAGTGGACGAAGACGTCGGAAGAGCCGTCGTCCGGGGCGATGAAGCCAAAGCCCTTTTCGGCGTTGAACCACTTAACGGTGCCGGTTGCCATGTGAATGTGACCTTTCAAAAATGTACGTTGAGATGCACAATCCTCGCGAGCACCGTGAACGGGCGCACACAAAATCTGTGACCGTCCACTAGTGTGCCACGAAACGGGTGAGACGGCACGACGGAGCGCAAGGATGTGACCTACGTTGTATGCCATGGATGGCAGTGGATTTTTCGGCGAAGAGCTCCTTACCTCACTTCGCGCCCGCTTCCCCACCTCCACCATCACGCACGTGGAAACGGTGCCCGCCTCCCCCGCCCACTACGGCGAGTGGCCCCTATGGGTTGCGCCCAGCTTGAAGCAAGTGCTTATCGACGCCTCCATCACCCGCCCTTTCACACACCAAACGCAGTGTGCCGAGCTGGCGTGGCAAGGACGCGATGTGGTCATCGCAACGGGGACGTCGTCAGGCAAGTCGCTCGGCTACCAGCTTCCGGTGCTGTCTCGGCTGGCCGCCGATCCGACGGCGTGCGCGATGTATCTCACGCCCACGAAAGCGTTGGGGTCGGATCAGTTGCAGGCGACCTTGGGCATGGTCAAAGGGGCGTCGATAAGCAATGTCCACCCTGCTCCCTACGACGGTGACACGCCCGCCGAGGCCCGGCCCGGGATTCGCGAGCACACGCGGTACGTGTTCACGAACCCGGACATGCTGCACGCGGGGATTCTCGCTGGGCATGCACGGTGGGCGCGGCTGCTGCGAAACCTGGAGTATGTGGTGGTGGACGAGTGCCATACGTACCGCGGTGTGTTTGGCGCGAACGTGGCGCTGGTGCTGCGGCGGCTGCTGCGCATCGCCGCAGCGTACGGCGCGCACCCGACGTTGATCTTCGCGTCTGCGACGGCGGCCGATCCGGCCGGGCAGGCCTCGCGGCTGTGCGGGCGCGACGTGGTGGCGGTGACTACCGACGGCGCGCCGACCGGCGAACGCACGATTGCGCTGTGGGAACCGGGGTTCATTGAAGACGCGGAAGGCGAGAACGGGGCGCCGGTGCGTTACGCGGCGACCACCGAAGCCGCAGGTGTGATGGCGAAGCTGATCGCCGACGGTGCGCGCACCCTGACCTTCGTGCGCTCCCGGCGCGCTGCGGAAACGGTGGCGATGCGCGCGCAGGAGGAGCTGGTGCTGCAGGGGCGGCCCGATTTCGCGAAGCGCGTCGCCTCGTACCGGGCGGGGTACCTCGCCGAGGATCGCCGTGCGCTTGAGCGGGCTTTAGATGAAGGCGAGCTGCTTGGCATGGCGACCACAAACGCGCTGGAGCTGGGGATCGACGTGGGTGGTTTGGACGCCGTAGTGATGGCGGGGTTCCCGGGCACGGTGGCGTCGTTTCGCCAGCAGTCGGGGCGCGCGGGTCGGCGCGGGCAACATGCGGTGGTGGTGATGGTCGCCCGCGACGACCCGATGGATACCTACCTGGTGCATCACCCGGAGGCATTGCTGGGCAAGCCGGTGGAAAACAGCGTGTTCAATCCGCACAATCCCTACATCCTGCGCGGGCACATGTACTGCGCGGCCGTCGAACGCCCGCTGACACGCGGTGACGTCACGGCGTTTGACGCTGACGAGGTCGTCGCTGAGCTGACTGCGGGTGGTTTCCTGCGTCAACGCGGCGATCGGTGGTTCGCGGTGCCGCAGCTCGAGGGCGATCTGCGCCCGGAGACGGCGCATGCAGCGGTGTCGCTTCGCGGCGGTGCTGGCCAGGAAGTGGCGATTGTGGACGTCACCGACGGGCGGCTCTTGGGCACCGTTGATGCGGGCAAAGCGATGAGCCAGGTGCACGACGGTGCCGTCTACCTGCACCAGGGCGAGTACTTCGTGGTGCAGGAACTCGACCTGGACGACTACGTTGCGCTGGTGGTACCGGAGCAGCCCGACTACTCCACCCAGGCCCGCTCCACCACCGACATCACCCTGCTGGGCGAGCCGAGCGAGTTGGTAAACCCGTCGCCGGGGTTGTGGGTGGCCAGTGTGGATGTCGAGGTGATCGACCGGGTGACCGGCTACGTGGTGCGCCTTGCCGACGGCACCGTCAGCGAGCACATCCCACTCGACCTCCCCGAGCAGCGTCTGATCACCCGCGCAGTCGCCTACACCATCGACCCGCTTGCGCTGGAAGCGATGGGCATTGCCGCGGGCGAGGTATCCGGCGCGCTGCACGCCGCCGAGCACGCCGCGATCGGACTCTTGCCGCTTTTGGCCACGTGTGACCGGTGGGACATCGGCGGGGTTTCCACCGCCCTGCACCAAGACACGCTGCTGCCGACCGTGTTTGTCTACGACGGCCACCCCGGGGGCGCAGGATTCGCCGACGAAGGATTTGCCCGCTTTCACGAGTGGATCACCGCCACGTACGAAGCAGTGCGCGCGTGCGGTTGCGACGACGGCTGCCCGTCGTGTGTGCATTCGCCTAAGTGCGGCAACGGCAACCAACCGTTGGACAAGCACGCCGCGCTGAAGTTGCTCGGTGCGCTTGTCACTATGACGGCGGGTGAAGACGCGAACTAAGCGGGACCAGCGCGGGCGGTGGCTTCCGCACGACGGAAGCTGACAGTGACGCGCACATCCCCGTCAACTATGTCGCAAGATTGAGCCGCGGCACCGTTAAGCGCAGCAGTGCGTGCCGCCACGTCACAAGCATCAGCCCCCTGGTAAAGCGCGGTCGCTGCGGACACCGCAGACAGGTCCGCTGCGACCTGGCTCCGGTGCGAGTCCGCCACTTGAGCGCCGACAGCAGCGACCCCTACTGCGAGCGCAATGACGGAGGCGGCGATGCCGGCGGACGTGACCGTGCTCATCTAAAACTCCACCGGATAGATTGCAGACGCCTGCATCGTGCCAATCGCCGCCGGTACCGACGCGGTGACAGTCACCAGGCCAGCTTGCTCTACGACGCTGACGCTGCCGCGAGGCGGCTCATACGTCACACCGATCGCAGCAGCGCGTGCTGTCGCACCTGCGATGTCCACCGCCGAAATGTACGCTGCTATGGTGGCAATGCCCGCCACGATCGCGGCGGCGACAGTAACCAGTGTCGCTAGCGAGAGCGCTGTTTCGATGGTGGTCATTTACGGACGGTTGTTCAGCGCGTCGGTGATTACTTTCTCGATCGCGGTGGTGACACCGTTGCCGTTGACCACGAGGTAGAGCACCCCGGCCAGCGCGGCGGCAGCCAGTGACCCAAAGGCGTATTCAATGGTCGACATTCCCTCGTCATTGCCGAGTTTGGCAACCATGCGGGAGCCGGCGCGCAGCGTGGATTCGTATGCGGAGATTGCGGTGAGTTGGATGCGGTTCATGGTGGTTTCCTTTTCGTGAGAAGTTGTTGTGGGTTGCTGTTGTGAGTTGTTGTCGATGGGTTGCTAGTTGAGCATTTCGCTGCCCAAGCTGATCACCACGGGAGCCAGCCCGAGGGTGAAAAACGCGGGCAGGAAAAATGCGGTAAGCGGGATTGCAATGAGGACCCCGGCACGTTCTGCTTTCGCGGTGGCGCGGTCTGCGGCTTCTGCTTGGAGACGCTCCGCAATCCGCACGCACCCAGCTGAAAGCGAGGTGCCGGAGGAGTTGGACAAAGTGACAAGACTGGCCAGGTCGGCGCCGCCAGGGACGCTGGCGAGTTCCGACCAAGCGCGCTCGGGTTCGGCCCCGAGCGCCAACAACGCGGCAGTGGTATGCCATGGATGTGCCTCCCCGGCGTAGGTATCTGCGACTGCGGCGGCCGCATGCGGCGGGGGCAACCCCGCCTGGGCGCAAGCGGCGAAGAGGCGGAGGTCACTGGCACATCGGTTGAGGTTGAACCCCTGCGGACCATCGCGGGGGTTCTTGGTCCGCTCGGGTCGGCGCGCAGGGAGTCGATGCTTAGGCGCGGTGGGTGGCAGCGCAATCGCCGCGGCGAAGAGCAACGTGGTGAGCGTCGAGATCATGCGGCGGCCCTCCGGATGATCTCATGGGACACCAGGACTCCTGCGCAGACTAACGCAGTCCCGACAACGAGCAGCACTGCCCCGATCCCAGATCCGGTGAGGTAATCAATTGGGTTAGCACCCATTGCACTCCCCATCGCGATCCCCGCCAATGGGAGCAACGACAGCACCGTCGCGGTGGTCTTCGGGCCAGCCAGCGCAGCGTCAGTGGCGGTCCGGTGCCGCACGGCGTGATCGATTTCATCGCGGGCGTTGGCGAGCAGGCCTTTGACGGGGATTCCACGGGTAGCGGAAAGTGCCCACAGGGAAGCAACGCGTTTGAGCTCGGGAGTTATCAGTTCGGGGACCGCGCTGCCACTTGCGGAGGCGTTCGCGATGTTTAGGGCATCACGGCGGATGGAGGAGGTGTCATTGCTGAGGCGGTCCGCGGCGCGTCTCGCCGCATCAGTGAACGTCGCTCCAGCGCCAACACTTTCAGCGAGGTGGCCAATGTAATCTGCGGCGGCGCGAGTCCCGGCTGCTGCGTCGCGATCCTTTCTGCGGCTGTTCACCATGTGCACCGCTGTCGCAGCAGCGAGCGCGGCCGCGATGACCACACCCGCTTTATCGAAAGCAAAGGCGGCGATGGCCACCACAGCGACGGTGGCGGGAATCCACGCTGGATTCCGGTTTCCGAGAGCGGCGGCGCGGATACGAATCATCGGACGCGGGGGCTGCATGAGCGCAGCACCTGCCAGGCAGCATGCAGCGAGGGGGATACTGGCCATCACAACTCCTCGTACCCTTCAGCTGGGCCGGTGGTTGCATCCCAGACCACGCGGGCGTTCACTGGCTGGCCCTCAAGTACGCCGATTTGCTCCACGCGACGTTGGCCGTCAGGGTGGCGTTTCACCACGACGATCAGATCTACTGCGGCCGCTAGTTGGGCGTGGAGCCCGGCTCGGTCGAGCCCGCCGAGCGCGGCGAGTGCCTCGAGGCGCGCGGGGACCTCCCCGATGGAGTTCGCGTGGAGTGTGCCGCCGCCCCCATCGTGGCCGGTGTTGAGCGCGGCGAGCAGGTCGATGACCTCCGCCCCGCGAATTTCTCCGACCACAATGCGGTCCGGGCGCATTCGCAGCGCCTGACGGACCAGGTCGGCGACAGTGATCTCGCCAGCGCCGTCCGTGTTTGCCCCGCGGGTGCTTAGGTTCAGCACATGCGGATGAGCCGGGGTGAGTTCGCGGGTGTCCTCGATAGCGATAATCCGCTCAGCAGGATCGACCTCAGCTAGGAGCGCGGACAACAGCGTGGTCTTACCTGAACCGGTGCCACCGACAACAAGGACGCTTTTTCTTTCCCGGACGCACTTGCACAGCAGTGCGGCACGCTCGGCATCGATCGCTCCACGGCGCTGCAGATCTTCCAAGCTAGCGGTGGCAGTGCGCAGCACGCGCAGCGAGATGCAGGTGCCCGGCTGCGACGTGGGAGCAACCACCGCGTGGAAGCGCAGCAAGGTGCCGTCTGGGCGGGTGAGGTGGCCATCGCAGTAGGGGTGGGCGTCGTCAAGCCTGCGCCCGCAATTGAGCGCAAGGCGGGTAGCGAGTCGGCGAACATCCGCGTCGGTTGCGAAGGGGCGATCGGCAACTGGCTCGAGGCCTCGACCTCGATCGATGAAGATCTCATCCGGCCCGTTGACGCAGATGTCGGTGACTTCGCCGCCCAGCAAGAGCGTTTCGAGGGGGCCAACTCCGGTCGTATCTTCGCGTAGCCTGCGCATCATGTCGAGTACGTCGATATCACTGATCACTACCGCTTCCTCGCGGATAAGGTGGGCAAGGCGCTCAGGGCCGGGTGGCTCCGGCTCGTCGGCGATGCGGCGTTGGACGCGCTCGAGAATTGCGATGTCGTTCACTGGGTTGGTCATCTCGCACCTCGCGTGGCCTCGGCGAGCACCGCGTCGGCAGCGTGGGCAAGCGGCCGGGGCAACCTCGCTGGCAACCCTCCGCGTTCGATGGTGCGTGCCAGACCGCGGCAGGTGCGCAACCTGGCGAGCACTCGGGATCCCGTTACGCGTTCAAGCTCACTCTGATTCAGCGACGCCCACGCGCAGTCGCGCACGATAAGGCCGTGGGCGATGCCGGCTGCATCGCACTGGGCAACGATTGCCGCCGCTGCGGCAGCCGGGCGCAGCTGTGCGGGCACAACAATGCCCGCGAGATCGCAACGAGGAGGGATTGCGCTGGCAGGGGCGTCGATCACCGTCACCCCGTCCGACGCGCAAGCGGCCACGGCAGCGTCGACGTCCTCGGCGCGGAGTGGGAACGGATCGACAATCGTGGTGCGGGCGACCGTGAGCACCGCGACCTGCGCGTCAGTTGAAGGCAGCGCACGCAGTAAATCCCCGCGAGCAATGACCCCCTCCCCGAGTTCGATCTCACCCCAGCGAGCACCCGGTACTTCCTCAATCCCCAGCAACAGATCGAGACCCCCGGAACGCGGATGCGCATCAACAAGCACGCTGCCTGCACCCGCGCGGGCACTCACCGCAGCTGCAAGGGTGGACACGCCGGCACCACCCGCGGCACCGACCACCGCGATGACCGCACCCGCAGCCGCAGGATCCGGTTCACCGCGCAGTGAAAGCGCTCCGAGGGCGCGAAGCAAATCAGCGGCCTGGGCGGGCAGCACAAACGCACCGGGTGGTGCTGCGCCCGGAGACGCGGTGATGACAAAGGTGGTTGGGGTTGGGGTGGGCGGACCCAAGGAGCCGTCGATAAGCGAAGCGAATGCTTTTGGCTGCATGCGAGCGAGCTGCACCTCATCGCCGACCTCAACCACTGGTCTTCCGCAGGCGGCGGCTATGTGCAGGGCCTCCGGGTGCAACACCGGATCATCGACCGCGACGAGAATCGGAGCCGGGCGTGGATTTGTTAATTGCGGTTGTGCCATGCGCTTAGCGTGCACGAACGAAACGTAAACGGCAAGGGCCCGTCTTCAAACTGTGGATAACTTGACTGTTTCGGAGATTTGTCACTAATTCTTGTGTGGATAACGGTCTACACTGCTGTCGTATGGCCACCCCGAAGATTGCTGCGTTTTTCGATCTAGACAAGACGATCATCGCGACCTCGTCCGCGTTCGCCTTTGGCAAGCAATTTTTCAACAACGGCCTGATCACCCGCCAGGAAGCGATCGACATGTACCTGACCAAGGCGTCGTACATGCTGGTCGGCCAGTCCAGCGAAAAGATGGACACCACCCGCGACACGCTCGCACAGATGGTGCAGGGCTGGTCTATCGAAGAAATACAGCGCATCACGACGGGAACGATGCGCACCGTTGTCACCCCGGCGATCTACGCCGAGGCCCGCGAGCTAATCCAAGAGCACCAGGCCCGCGGCCACGACGTGATCATCATTTCCGCGTCAGCGTCGATCCTGGTCGAGCCGATTGCGCGCGAGCTTGGGGTGAACACCGTCGTTGCCACAGAGATGGAGATTGTCGACGGCCAACTCACCGGCGAGGTGACGCGTTACCTCAAAGGCCCTGCGAAGGCGGAGGCAGTCCAGCAGTTCGCCGACGAGCACGGCTACGACCTCGAGGCCAGCTTCGCATACTCCGATTCGGCGACGGACATTCCGATGCTGGAGTTAGTGGGCAACCCAGTCGCGGTGAACCCGGACCGGGCACTGCGTAAACACGCGCTCAGCGAGGGGTGGGATACCCGCAGCTTCAAAGACCCAGTGCCGCTGATTCAGATGCCGAATGCCCGCGAAGTGGGCATTGGTGCCGGCGTGGTTGCGGGCGTGACCGCGATTGTGGTGGGCGGAGTGCTTATCTCGCGGGCTCTGCGAAAGGAGAAGCGCTCTGCGTAGTAGCAGGCGACGAAGAAACTGGGGGCACGTTCCGGGCATGTTCTTAGGCAAGTTGGGCAGAACATGGCTACTGTTGAGTGCGATATCGCTCCGCGTCGCTGCGCTCGAGCTGCCACGAAGCTGGCAAACCACGCAGAGATGGCGAAGCCGCGCAACGTGAGGAAGGTTTAAAACAGTGAGCAACGAAGGTCTCTACACCAGCGGTTCCACAGCCGTGTCCGCGAAGGTGGACTCCATTCCGCTGCGCGACACTGGTGTGACGCAGCCAGGCCAGGATTCCATCGGCACCCTGATTTCCAACGCGACCGAGCAGGTGTCCACTCTCGTCCGCGGCGAGATCGAGCTGGCCAAGGCCGAGGTGGTCGGCGAGGTGAAGAAGGGCGCGATCGGCGGCGGCATGTTCGCAGTCGCAGGTGTGATCGCTTTGTACTCCACCTTCTTCCTCTTCTTTGCGCTGGCTGAGATGCTGGCGTCCTGGATGCACCGCGGCTGGGCGTTCCTCATTGTCTTCTTGATCATGCTCGCGCTCGCAGGTCTGATCGCGTTCCTGGGCTTCCGCAACCTGAAGAAGATCAAGGCACCGGAGCGCACCGTCCAGTCCGTCAACGAGCTGCGCAACCTGGTTCCGGGCCAGGCGCAGCAGAACCTGGCAAAGGACGAAAGCGGTCTCTACACCACCTCGCCGGTGGCCGCACCGGCTGGCACGGGCGCAGCACGCACCGTGCCGGCGGATCGCCGCGGCGGCTCCACCGCAGTCAACACCGACAAGTAGACGCCGCCTCTCACGCCCGCGCCCTTAGACCGCTAAGGACGCGGGCGTTTTCCAATGCTGAAGGGACCAACCAAGTGGCGCCCCACCCGCCTAACGTCGTCGAGCTTGAGGGCGACTTCAACCACCGGATGCTGCACACCCGCGGCACCCGGCTCCACGTTGCGGAGGCTGGCAATCGGGGTGACCCACTGATCCTGCTTATCCACGGCGCTTTCGGGGGGTGGTTCGACTTCAAAGATGCCATCGCGCCGCTTGCGGCCCATGGCCTCCACGTCGCGGCCCTTGATGCCCGCGGCTTCGGGATGTCCGACAAGCCCCCGCACCGCGCCGGCGACACGTTGCAGATCCTCTCCGGTGACGTGGAAGGCGTCATTCGCACCCTCGGCCACACCCGCGCGGCCGTCGTGGGTGCAGACACCGGGTCAGTAATTGCTAAGGCAGCGGCGAAGCGCCACAACGAGCTGATCCACCAGGTGATCTCACTCCCCACTTCGAGCGGGTTCCCTGCCGCCTTAACCAGGCTGCCAGCGCCGCTGCTCAGCCTAAGCGAGCGCGCACTCGACTCGATCTGGCGGGCCAACTTTGTGGCAGAAACCAGCGACGCATTTCACGCATCACAGGACTTTCAGGAGCACCTGGCGCTGCGCCTCGCAGCCCGCCGCATAGACAACGCGCTCTCACACATTGTCGCCGCATCGCGGTTGCGCCCCTTTACGGCTCAGGACAGCGACTTAGACGGGCCGATTGCGCAGCTCGCGCTGCCGCATGTGGAGGACCCGACGGCGTTTGTCATGGCCGTCGTCAAGCTGCTGGACCTGTAGCCGCGCCGACGCAGGCCTGGGTGTCGACCGGGTCGACCAACTCGGAGATCTCCCCCACGCGCTCCTGCACCTGCTGAGTCGTGAGTGCATAGCCGGTGTCGGTGGAGTCCAGCGACGCGCCGAAAATCATGCCGACGACCTCACCCTCCGGGGTGAGCAGCGGCCCACCAGAGTTGCCCTGACGGATTACGCCGCGGATGGTGTAGGCCTCGCGTTGCACCCGGCCCTGGGCGTAGATGTCGGGACCGGAGATGTTCATTCGGCCGCGGATGCGCGCGGGTGCCGCCTCGAACGGGCCGGACAGTGGGTAGCCCATGACTATCGCGTCATCGCCGTTGGCCAACGTCTCCTCGTGCCAGGCCAGCGGATCGATGCCGAGGCGCTCCGCACGCAGCACGGCGATGTCCACGTCTGGGTCGTAGAACACCACATCGGCGCGCTTGACTCCCACCACCGTGTTCAGCGCCACCGAGTCCGTGCCAGCGACGACGTGGGCGTTGGTGAGCACGTAATCATCCGCGATGACAAAGCCGGTGCCCATGAGGCGGCGCTGGCACGAGCCCGAATCGCCCATGACCTGGACCACTGCCGGCCGGGCGGTTTTGACCACAGCTTGGTCCAACACGTCCGGGTCCGGAGCGTCCACGTGGCCGCCGCGCGGGGAGCCGAACGGGGAAACCAGAGGCGGCAAACCTGTCTCATCCAGCATGACCGCAAGCCGTGCGGGAAGCTGGCTCAGGTTCGGCGGCGCCACCGCGTCAATGCCATAGAGCACCGACGAATTACGGATTGCGTCACCGGTCTTGCCCGGCAAGGCAGACGCCAGCGGAATGGAGATGAACCAAACCACCAGTGCAGTGGCCAGCGCCTGAAACACTGCGCCCACAGCGGAGTCAACGATCTGAGTGGAGCGGCGGCGCACGTTGTTGCGCAGCTGTGCGCCAGCAGCCGCCCCCACAACGTTGCCGACGCCGACGAAAAGCACCACTAAGGTGACCAGGATGACCACGCGCAGCGACTGCGCGTCGGCCGCACCCATTGCCAACGGTGCCAGCGCCAGCCCGACGACCAGGCCGGCGACAACACCAACTGCGGAAAGAATCGAAGACAGCGCACCTTGACGCCAGCCTCCGATCACGGCAATAACGATCAGCAGGATGAGGGCTGCGTCGAGAACGATCTGCACGCCGCCGCCACCTCCTCTACGTTTCGCTTGTCTGGGGCTCCGGATCTTCGGGCATCCGGGCTAGCTTACCCCCGGTTAGTGCTGCTGCTCCCCGTTGCAGGACTGCGCCAGCGTGTCTTCAAGGCTGTGCACCGTGTCCTCGTCATAGGAACGCGCCCACCCGCCGAACTCCAAGACCACACTGAGCAGCACCCCGGTAAACCCCCACACCAGGTAACAGCCCACATGAAATGCGGGCCCTGTCCAGCCCCGCCATCCCACGGTGATGCGGTTTTCGGGCGCAACCAGCTCTCGGAGCGGCGCGAAGAATACGTCATCGGTCTCCACCTCGCTGGCCGGGTACACCTCGCCCGGATCGGCAGCGTAGGCGAGCACGGGGCGCACCCGTTTGCGCGAACCGCCGGTCGTGACCGCGTCGAAAACCCCAAGTGGGGTCACGCGGTGGCGCTCGAGGCCAGTCTCCTCTGTGGCCTCACGCAGCGCTGCGTCGACAGGACCGGAATCGCCCGGGTCGATCTTGCCGCCGGGAAATGCCATCTGCCCGGAGTGGCTGCGCAGTTTGGGGTGCCGGTGGGTGATCAGCACCGCCGCATCGTCCGGGACGGTTGCCGCATGCGGATCGCCGGTGAACACGATCAGCACAGCAGCTTCATCTTCACGGTCGCGCTGTGGAACCCGCGAAGCCAACATCTCGCGCACCCGACCGGAGTGCTCAGATGTTCCCAGCTGAGCGATCAGCGGGCGCAGCCACTGTGGCGCCGCATCTGGGCGCAGATCTACATCGCCGGTAGCGCGCCCCATCAGGAGAGCGCCCCGTCGACAGCCGCCTCGAGCTCCTCCAGGGAGTTGAATGCCTGCGGGAACATACCCACCGGTTCGCCGCCCTGGTACACCAGCGTGATCGGCACCACTCCGGGCAGCCCCTGCAGGCCCGCAAAGCGATTCGTGTCGTCCTGGTAGCTGGGAAACGACACGTCCAGCTCATTCATCATCGCGACCCCGTTTGTCGCGTTTGCGTCGGCATGCACCCCGACCACGCTGTACTCCGGGTGCGCGTCGGCAAGCGCCTGGGTAATCGGTAGCTCGCGTTGACACGGCTCACACCACCACGCCCAGAGGTTCACCACGGTGATGTCGTTGAGCTCACCGGGCACGTCTTCGCCGCCGAGGCACGGTAGATCGATGCCCCCGACGCCACCTGCGACGCAATCCGCGCGCTGGTCCGCATTCGGCACAAACGTGATTTGCGACGGCCCCACCGCCGATTCCGAAGGCGCGGCGTCCGAGGCCGCGTCGTCTTCACCGCCGCGCAGCAGCACAAACGCGCCCGCAAGCACTAAGACCGTGACCACGGCCACCGCCACGACGCTCCAGATCGCCGATTTCTGCACGCTTGCTTACTCCTTCTCGCTTTCAGCGTCGGGCATGCCAACCAGACGCAGGATGTGCTCGCGCTCCTCCCCCGTCACCAACGCGGCCGCCTCCGCGGGCTCAGCCGGGCCGACGAGGCCGAAACTAGGACAATCGAACGCGATCGGGCAGGCGCCACACGCGGCCTTTCGGGCGTGGCAGACGCGACGCCCGTGGAAGATGATCCGGTGGGAGAACATCGTCCATTCCTTCTTCTCAATCAGCTCCCCCACGGCGTGCTCGATCTTCACCGGGTCCGTCTCCTCGGTCAGCGCAAGTCGCTTCACCAGACGTTGAAAGTGCGTATCCACGGTCAGCCCCGGAAGCCCGAATGCATTGCCTCGCACCACATGCGCAGTTTTGCGCCCCACTCCCGGCAGCCGCACCAGATCCTCCACCTTCACCGGCACTTCCCCGCCGTACTCGCTCACCAGCATCTGGCCCAGCCCGATCAGGTTCGCCGCCTTCGACCGGAAAAATCCCGTGGGGCGGATCAGCTCCTCAACCTCGGCCTGATTCGCCTCCGCGTAGTCGGCCGCGGACGGATATGCGCGAAACAGCGCCGGGGTGACCTGATTGACCCGCACGTCGGTGGTTTGCGCCGACAACACCGTCGCCACCAACAGCTCAAGCGGGTTCGTGAAGTCGAGCTCCGCATGGGCATCAGGAAAAGTCGCCGCCAACGTGCGGTTGATGCGTCGCGCGCGGCGCACCCTCCCAAGGTCGGTCTCCGTCCCCTTCGCAGCCGGGTGGGTGCCTGGTCGCCGGAGCTTTCGCTTGCTTATCGACGCCCCGTTGTCCGCCCTACCGGTCCCCGCAGGCGTTTCTGAATTTTCAGGCATGCCGATCATGCTAGCCCGTAGGATGGACACCATGAGTTTCCTTTTAGTGGCGCTAGTGCCTCTGGGTGTCGGGTTGTTCACCGTGGGTATGGAAGGAATCGAGCGCACCGTCGTGGGAACCGGAGCTATCGCTGGGATAGGATCTTTAGCCGATTAGCTCTCATGGAAAAAATTGTGATGGTAGTCTCGCTAACGTCAGAGCGAGATGTGATGAAATCACAATTTCATGCCCCGAGTGAGAAAAACCACGCAGTACCCGCACGTAGTTAGCGTGATGCTCACTCCCCTCATGGGGCGCGCGAGGAGGTTCAATGGAAGGCGTGCAGGAGACCCTTGCCAGAGCGGGCATTTTCCAGGGGGTTGACCCTACTGCGGTAGGTGCCCTCATCGAGGACATGGAGACCGTGACGTTCCCTCGCGGAACGACGATCTTCGACGAAGGCGAGCCAGGCGACCGGCTCTACATCATCGTCTCCGGCAAGGTGAAGCTCGCACGCCACGCTCCCGACGGCCGCGAAAACCTGCTCTCCGTGATGGGCCCGTCCGACATGTTCGGCGAACTCTCCATTTTCGATCCCGGCCCGCGCACCTCTTCCGCTGTCTGCGTCACCGAGGTCACGGCGGCAACGATGGACTCGACGATGCTCAAGCAGTGGATCGATGAGCACCCGGAGATCTCGCAGCAGCTGCTTCGCGTCCTTGCTCGCCGCCTGCGCCGCACCAACGCATCGCTCGCGGACCTTATCTTCACCGATGTCCCCGGCCGTGTCGCCAAGACCCTGCTCCAGCTGGCAAACCGCTTCGGCACCCAAGAGGGGGGCGCGCTGCGTGTCAATCACGATCTGACGCAGGAAGAAATCGCCCAGCTGGTGGGCGCCTCCCGCGAAACTGTGAACAAGGCGCTTGCAACCTTCGCTCACCGCGGTTGGATCCGCCTCGAGGGCAAGAGCGTGCTCATCGTGGACACCGAGCACCTCGCTCGGCGCGCACGCTAGCGGGGCGCCCCGCTAGCTGTACTGCGGCCGCTGCTTATTGCTGCTGTTTCAGGTAGCGAAGCGTCACCCGGGTGGATTGCTCTGCCGCGCCGCGCAAAACCGGGTCGACATCGTCATAGATCGCGTCCACCAGGGTGTTGATGTCCACGTCCTCGCCATACTTCGCGAGTGCCTCCCGGATCTGGTCGAGGCGTAGGTTTCGACGGTCGATGTACTTGCGAGCGTACGCAGACAGATCCGCTCCTTCTGGGCCGTGGCCCGGAAGCAGGGTGACATCCTTGCCGTCGGTTTGCAGCCGCTCCAGAGTGGCCAGATAGTCACCGAGGTCACCGTCGGTCTCAGAGATCATGGTGGTGTGGCGGCCAGCGATCGTGTCGCCGGTGAGAATCGCCTCCGGCGCCCCCGACTGATCTCTGGTCGGGTAGACGTAGAAGCACACCGAATCGCGGGTGTGACCCGGGCTAGCCACCACCTTCAGCGTCGGGGTGATGCCGTCGACGCTGATCACTTCGCCGTCGGTAAGCGGCTCCGCTCCCAAGCAATACTGCGGATTGAAAGCGCGAACCGGCGCTCCTGCAAGCTGGCGGAAGCGCTGTGCACCATCTGCATGGTCGTGGTGGCGGTGCGTGAGCAGCACCAGAGCGACTTTCTCGGCGCGCGCCTGAAGCACGTTGAGATGCCCCTCGTCGGCAGGACCCGGATCAACAACGATGCTGAACTCATCCTCGGGTGCACGAATCACCCAGGAGTTCGTGCCTTCAAGCGCCGCGTAACTCGGGTTCGGTGCCAAGACGACGGCTGCGGAAGCCGTCACCGGGCGAAGCTGACTGTAGGCGGGATGTTCCATGACCACTACTTTAGCTGCCTGCGGCGCGCAGCTCGACGACAAGCTCGATCTCAACGGGCGCATTCATTGGCAGCGCGGCAACCCCGACGGCGGAGCGAGCGTGCTCGCCAGCCTCTCCGAAGATCTCCTGCATCAGTTCCGAAGCGCCATTGACCACCGCCGGCTGACCAGTGAAATCAGGGTCAGAGGCGACATAGCCGACCACTTTGAGCACTCGTGCAATCTCGTCGACACCGACTAAGGCATCAACGGCAGCGATTGCGTTCAGTGCGCAGTGGCGGGCGTAGGTGTACGCATCTTCCTGCGATACTGCGGCACCGACCTTGCCGGTGGCGGCGAGCTCACCGTCCACAAACGGCAGCTGGCCGGAGGTCCACACCTGGTTGCCGGTGCGCACTGCCGGGACGTACGCAGCGACCGGAGCGGCGACAGCCGGCAGCTCAATCCCCAGTTCAGCGAGACGATCGCTCCATTTGGCCATGGTTTAGCTCAACTCCCGCTTCATGTAGGCGACTACGTTGTCTGGGTTCGGGCCCGGGGTCACGGCAACTAGTTCCCATCCGTCCTCGCCCCAGGAATCAAGGATCTGCTTGGTTGCATGCGAAAGCAGCGGCACGGTGGCGTATTCCCATTTCGTCATGAGATCCACTGTACCGCTGCCCGGAGGTCGCGTCGGCGCTTAGAGGCCTTCGATCTCGCCTCCGGTGGCGAGGTGGGTAGCCCAGTCAGTGACGTGCGGGTTTTTACGCAGCACTGCGCGACGTTGACGTTCGGTCAAACCGCCCCACACCCCGAACTCGACCTTGTTGTCCAGCGCGTCCGCACGACACTCCACGAGCACCGGGCAACGGCGGCACACCGCTGCCGCCTTGCGCTGTTCCGCCCCGCGGACGAAGAGCGCATCCGGATCTCCGGAGCGACAGTGCGCCTGAGTGACCCACTCCCCCCGATCAAAAACCAGGTTGCCAGCTGCATCACACTTTTTGGGGGTGGTGCTGCGGGCATCAACGGCGGTCTGTCCCAGCGTGGCGGTCATGTCAGGCCCCTTTCAGGAGATATCTGCGAGATGCCGCAGATTCTTGCAGCGGGGCACTCCGTGAAATACTTGACAGGCCAGTACCTCAGCGCCCCACAACAACATGTGCGTTACGCGTGTAAGTGTATTCACAGGCAATATTCGCTGTCGAATGGATCACAAAATCGGGGGGAGTTACGTATTCCCCCTCACCGCAGCATGAATTACGGTAGTGACGTGTCTGCCCTGAGGTCACTTGCAAAACTCCTGGTCGCCATGGTTACGGCCGGGTTGATAATGGCGCTGTGCATCGCGCCCATAGTCGGCATCGGTGGCATGGCCGTTGCCCGCACAGATGAGACGATGCAGTCCAACCTTTCGGACATGTCCGGGGGTGATGTCCCAGGCGTCACCACCATCACGGACGCGGCCGGCAACCCGATGGCGTGGGTATACCACCAGCGCCGCTACGAAGTGGCCAGCGAGGAAATCTCCGACCACGTGAAGAACGCTCTGGTAGCTACCGAAGACCGCCGGTTCTACGAACACGAAGGTGTGGATATGCAGGGCTTCATCCGCGCCATGGTCACCAACGTGCTGGCCGGTGGGGTGGAGCAGGGCGCGTCCACGATCAACCAGCAGTACGTGAAGAACTACCTCTGGCTCATCGAGGCGGAGGATGACGAGGACGCGCGCGCCGCTACCGAGCAGTCCATCCCCCGCAAGCTGCGCGAGATGC
The DNA here is from genome assembly GCF_002287505.1 of Corynebacterium glaucum. Lineage (GTDB taxonomy): Bacteria > Actinomycetota > Actinomycetes > Mycobacteriales > Mycobacteriaceae > Corynebacterium > Corynebacterium glaucum. The sequence continues at coordinate 166,481 of NZ_CP019688.1, read as the reverse complement.
GGATGGCCTCGGATCTGGACAAGACACTGACCAAGGACCAGATCCTCACCCGCTATCTCAACCTCGTTTCCTTTGGTAACCACGCCTACGGTATTGAGGCAGCTGCGCGCACCTACTTCGACAAGCCCGCCGCGGATCTCGACCCGGGGCAGGCCGCACTCCTCGTCGGCATCCTGCAGTCCTCCGAGTACCTGAACCCGTACACCAACCCCGACGGGGCAACTCAGCGCCGCAACACCGTGCTGAACAACATGGCGGCCGAGGGCTACATCAGCCAGCAGGAGGCTGACTCCATCGCAGGAGAGCCACTCGGTGTGCTCGAGGAACCCAATTTGCTTCCCGACGGTTGCCTCGGTGCCGGCGACCGCGGATTCTTCTGCGATTACGCGCTGAAATATCTTGCAGAAAAGGGCCTCACCCAGGAGGACCTCGAGCACGGTTCGTACACGATCACAACCACCCTCGACCCGGCGATCCAGGATGCGACCCAAACTGCGGTGCGCAACAACGTCTCGCCCGAGGCTGGCGGTGTTGCCGAAGTACTCAACGTGATCGCGCCGGGCACGGATTCGCGCGACATCGTCGCAATGGCGTCTTCGCGCTTCTACGGTCTCGACCTGGACCAAAGCCAGACGATCATGCCGCAGCCGACCTCGCTGGTGGGCAACGGCGCCGGATCGGTGTTCAAGATCTTCACCGCCGCCGCAGCGCTTGAGCAGGGCTACGGGTTGAACACCATGTTGGAGGTGCCCACCCGCTCGGTGGTCTACGGGATGGGCCATGGCGGCGCGGAAGGGTGCCCGCCCAACGCGTACTGCGTGGAGAACGCGGGCCGGTACGCTCCGCGAATGAGCCTGAGCGATGCGCTCGCGCAGTCCCCCAACACCACGTTCATCGAACTTGTTCAGCAGGTGGGTGTGGCCAACACCGTCGACATCGCGGTGCGCCTCGGCATGCGCTCGTACCAGGACGAGGGCACGTTTGGCGACGGCCGCTCCATCGCGACCGCAGCCAAAGAGGACAACATGGGCGCGTTCACGCTCGGGCCCACCCCAGTCAACGCGCTTGAGCTGTCCAACGTCGCAGCCACGCTTGCCTCTGAGGGCCGCTGGTGCGAACCGAACCCGGTGAAGAGCGTGACCGACAAGTACGGCCAGGAGGTCTACATCGAGCGGCCGGATTGCGAACAAGCAGTTGAGCCCGATATCGCAGCCGCTCTGGCCAACGGCATGTCGCACGACACCACCAAGGGCACCGCCGCGCGCGCTGCGAGCGCGAACGGGTGGCGCGCTCCCGTTGCGGCAAAGACGGGCACCACGGAGTCGCACCAGTCATCGGCGTTCCTCGGGTTCACCCGCGGGCTGGCTGCTGCGCCGTACATCTTCAACGACGGCACCCAAACCACCCCACTTTGCACCAGCCCCGTCCGCCAGTGCGCAAACGGCACGTTGTTCGGCGGCAACGAGGCCGCAGACACATGGTTCCAGGCTGCCCTCCGAGTTCCTGGTGCCGCTGAAGCGGGGCTACCCGGGACACCGGAAGGCTACGACAAGGGCACCCGTCGCGGCGTGCTCGATGAAGCTATCGGCATGCAGTCGCAGGCCGCCAAGGCGAAGCTTGAAGGCGAGGGCTACACCGTCACCATCGTCACGGTGTACGGCGGTGGCGCACCCAAGGGCGAGGTTGTCTCGGTCACCCCAGCAGATCCGAACCTGGCCCGCGGTTCCCTAGTCACCTTGAACGCCTCGGACGGCACGGGCACCCGCCCCGGCGGCACCACCACAAGCCCCCGCGTGGACAACGATGACAACGACAACTCCGGCTCCGAAAGCCCGGAGCCGAGCGGGATCGACACCGAAGAGCTGGAGCGCCAGCTCAACGAGATGGCGGAAGGCCTCCAGCAGTACTTCCGCTAGTTACGCTGCTAGTTCCCAAGGCGCGCCCGGACGGCACCGGAGAGGCGCTTGCCGTCGGCTCGGCCAGCAGCTTCTGCCGTGGCGGCCTTCATCACATCGCCCATCTGGGCCATGGAGGTGGCGCCGAGGCGGTCAACCACTCCGTCGACAAGCGAAGCAAGCTCTGCATCGGTGAGCTGCTGGGGCTGGTAGGACTCGAGGATTGCTGCCTCATTGAGCTCTGCCTCAGCGAGCTCTTCGCGGCCGTTGGTTTGGTAGATCTCGGCGGACTCGCGACGCTTCTTGATCTCGCGGGCGATGATCTTCTGAATCTCGTCATCGCTCACCTCATGCTTCGACCCTTCGGTCTCCGCGGTCTGGATCGCGGCGAGCAGCATACGGATCGTGCCCGTGCGCTCCTTTTCCTTGGCTTTCATGGCCTCTTTGAGGTCAGCGCGGATCTGGTCTTTCAATGCACTCATGGGCCCCAAGCGTACTTGAGCGCTAAAATCGGGCCGATGAAGAAATCTCGCGCACTTGCCATGACCGGAGCTTTGGGCTTATCGACGATCACTTGGGGCGCGCTACAAACCCGCGACTTCCGCGTGGTGGATTACTCGCTTGAGCTGCTCAAACCGGGCACGCTGCAAGGCCGCGAGAGTTTCAATATCTTGCACGTCGCAGACCTGCACATGATTCCCGGCCAGCGCAAGAAGGTGGAGTTTGTGCAGGCGCTTGCGGAGCTCGAGCCCGACCTGGTGGTAAACACCGGCGACAACCTCTCCGACATGAACGCCGTGCCGTGGGTGCTGGATGCGCTGGGGCCGCTTTTGGACGTGCCTGGCGTGTTCGTGTTTGGCACCAACGATTACTGGGCGCCGCAGCCGGTCAACCCGATGAAGTACCTACTGGACCAGAAGCGCGAACCCAGCTACGTGGATCTGCCCTGGGAGGGAATGCGCGCGGCGTTCATCGAGCGCGGTTGGCAGGACGCGACCCACCAGCGGCTGGAGTTCAAGGCTTCTGGGCTGCGCCTCGCGGTCTCCGGTGTGGACGACCCGCACCACAAGTTGGATGAGTACTCCAAGATTGCCGGCGCGCCGAACCCGGATGCGGACTTGTCGATCGGTTTGTTGCACGCGCCGTACCGGCGGGTGCTGGACGCGTTCGAGGCCGACGGCTACCAGCTGGCGCTTTCGGGCCACACCCACGGCGGCCAGATCTGTCTGCCGGGTGGGCGTGCGCTGGTGACCAACGCGGACATCGACCGTGAGCGCGCGTCGGGTCTGCACCGTTACGGCGACATGTGGATGCACGTCTCGCCTGGTTTAGGCCAGTCGAAGTACGCGCCGGTGCGCTTCTTCTGCCCGCCGACGGCCGCGCGCATCCGCGTCACCGAACAGCGATAATCGCCCTGAACTGCCGTTTTGGCGGTTGTATCGGGCGGGGGTAGAGTGTTCCGAGTACCGGGATATGGCGCAGCTTGGTAGCGCGCTTCGTTCGGGACGAAGAGGTCGCAGGTTCAAATCCTGTTATCCCGACCAACACGGCAAAACCCGCCTGGCAGTCTGCCCGGCGGGTTTTTCGTGCGCGCTGCGCTCAAGCGCGCGCTGCACGTGGGTTAGAACTTCGGCAGGAATTGAGCCAGCAACGGCTGGATTTGATCCTGGAAGATGAATCCAATCGCACCGAGAACGGCAGTGATGGTGGCCAGCACGCCGACCACGAACAACGCTGGCTTATCAGAGCTGCCCTGGGAGCTGGTGTTGGCGCTCTTGTCAGTGCCCTTGCCAGCATCGTCGCCTGCCTGCTGAGTATCGCCGCTGCTCTTCGACGGATCAAGCTGCAGCGCGTTCATCACGGCATAGAAGATGTCAGTTTCATCGATCTGACCGGTGATGTTCGCCGCACCCGGACCGGAAGCCGCGATTCGCACCTGGGTACCGGTGTGCTCCTCGTAACCCGGCGTGCCCGGCTTGGAGGAGGACTCGAGCTCCGTGGTGTTGGAGTAGTTGATAGTCATCGGGCTGCCATCAGCGGTGAGCACCTTGGAGGTCAGGCCAGCGGTTTCAGTGTCGTTGTAGGTGATCTGCGTGGCGTGAGCGTGGTCCGCGGTTGCGATGATCAACGTCGGCTCGCCGGTCTTCTCTGCCCACTGCTGGACAACGGAGATCGCCTCGTCGAACTGACCGACCTCACCAAACAGACCGCACGGATCGGAATCGTGCGCTGCCTTGTCCGGCGATGCGGACTCAACCTGCAGGAGGAAGCCGTTGTCGTTCTGCAGCAACTCCAGTGCCTTGCCGGTCATGTTTGCCAGCGTCGGGGTCTCGTCAGTGAACTTCGGGTTTGCGGCGCAGACCTTGGAATCCGCGTTCGCGCCATCCTTCGTCGGTACGAGGCGGTCGAGGCGACGCGGCATGTTCCCGTCAGAGAAAAGGCCCAGGATCGGCTCGTCGCTGTTCTGAAGGGCAGCAAGCTCGGAGGCGTTGGAGACAACCTGGTAGCCGTTGTCCTTAGCGTTTTCGAGCACGGACTTGCCTGCAGTCCATTCGGTGCCCGCACCGAATCGGCCGCCCTGCTTCACGTCTGCATCAAAGTACTTCGCACCGCCGCCGAGGGTGACATCTGCACGCAGATCAACGATCTGCTCGGAGATCGAGCCGAGACCGCCATTCTCGCGCAGCTGCTTGTCCTGCGCCTGCTTGAGATCCTTGCCGCCCGACGGAGCGTAATCAGAGCGGGAAAGCGCGTGAGCGGCGAACGCAGCTGGGGTGGCGTCCTGCACCTCTGCGGTGGTGACGTTACCGATCTTCATGCCGTGAGCCTTAGCGATCTCACCCATGGTGGCAACGGGCTTGCCGTTGAGGTCAACGCCGATTGCACCGTCGTAGGTCTTCACGCCCGAGTTCCAGGCGGTGCCGGACGCAGCCGAATCCGTAACGTAATCCGGCAGTCCCGTCTCCCTATCGAGGGAGAAGGTGGTCTGGTAACCGGTGTAGTCCAAGTTGTCCAGGCCCTCAAAGCGACCAGCGGAACCCTTGAGGTAGTTGCGGGCCGCAGTGATTTCGCTGTCGCCGGTACCGTCGGCGATCATCACGACAACGTTCTTCGCCTTGGTCTTGTCAATGCCCTGGCCGGTCTTGCCAAACTGAGCGCAGTCACCGACCGCCGGCGCGGTGCCAGGCTTCACCAGGTAGCACAACTCGTCGCTGCCCTTCGCCTCGTTGCGTACCGCGAGGGACTGCAGCTTGTTGCCGCTGGTGATGCCCCACGGCTTCTGACCACCCTCGGTCCCGCCGTTGAGACGCATTGCGTTCGCCATCACATAGAACGCATCGGTCTGATCCATCTGACCGTTGAGGTTTTCCGAGCCTGGGCCGAAGCCGGCGATGCGCACCTGAGTTCCGGTGTGCTGCATGGAAAAGCTCGGGTTGTCGAACGGATCACCAATCTTCTTCGAGGCAAAGGTGTCGTTGCCATCTTTGTCCTGCCATGCCACGGTTCCGAAGGCCACGGACATGACATTGTCCTGGCCGTCGCGGGAATCCTTGGCAACCTTCAAGCGGGTCACTGGGGATACCGACGGCTGGCCGTCGGGGACGATTTCCGCAGTGTGAGCGTGGTCTGCGGTGACCACGACAAGAGTGTCACCGTCTGCCTTGGCGAAGTCGAGCGCAGCCTTGATCACTTCGTCGATCTGCTCAGTCTCGCCGATCATGCCGCAGGCATCGGCGGCGTGGTCAGCTTTGTCGATGGAGGCGGACTCAACCTGAAGGAAGAAGCCCTTCTCGGCGTTCTTATCATCGAGCAACTCGATGGCCTTCTTAGTCATCTCCGCTGCGGTGGGTTCGTTGCCGTTATCCTGCGTTTCGCAGACCTCCGGCGTGGTGGTGCCATCGGTTTTCACTGGAACTGTCTTCTCGTAGCGACGAGTCATGTTGCCGTCATTGAAAAGGCCAAGAACCGGAGTGTCCTGGTTCGCTACGGTGATCCCAGCGAGGCCGTCCTTGTCGTCGATAAGCTGAAAGCCTTTAGCCTCAGCGTTCTCGCGAACGGTCTTGCCAGCCTCCCATTCCTTTCCACCGTCGTTCTTGTTGGTGAGGAACGGGTTGCGGTTTTCACCGCCTTCTACAACCTCAGTGTCAAAGTACTTGCGGCCGCCACCGAGCGTGACATCAGCGCGCGTGTCGATGATCTGCTCAGAGATCGAACCAAGACCGCCGTTTTCGCGGGCGTCCTCTTCACCGACGACCTTCTTTTCACCGGAAGGTGCGTAGTAAGAGCGGTTTCGCGAGTGGGTGCCCAGTGCACCCGGCGTGGCATCTTGAATTTCGGCGGTGGACACGTTGCCCGTGCGCATGCCGGAATTCTTCGCCATCTCGAGGAGGTTTTCGTGCGGGGTGCCTGCGATGTCCACGCCCAGCGCGCCGTTGTAGGACTTCGTACCGGTGGTCCAGCCCGTGCCCGATGCGGCAGAATCGGTAACGTACTGACGCTTTCCGTCCTTGCCGATAGCAAAGGTGGTGTAGGCGCCCGATGCCGTCAGGTTGTCGAGACCGTCAAAACGACCGTTAGCGCCCTTGAGGTAGTTGCGGGCGGCGGTGATCTCTTGATGGCCCATGCCGTCGCCAAGAATGAAGATGACGTTTCGCGCTTGGGCATCGGAGTTACCCGGGCCACCCTTGCCAAACTGCGCGCACTCGCCTGGTTGGGGTGCGCGAACGTTGCCATTGGAATCGATAGATATGCAGGAGTCCTTGCCGTTGAAGGACTGGTAGGGGGCGGTTTCTGCGGCCGCCATAGGCAGGGTTGCCAGGGTCAGCGCTGATGCGCTGGCGATGGAAGCTGCTGCCTTCAATGAGAAGCGCATGAAGCTATCCCTTCGGAGAGGTGGGAAAATTTAGTGGTTTTTCAACCAATCCTCACGCTATGCCCAGCCGCTTGCCAGTTCCTTAACTCTAGGTAAACACTCGGTTTATCACATAAACTCGCAGATCATCCCGTATATATTCCGTCGTGCCGATGAGAACGCTTTCCAATAAGGCTTATTTCGGCTGGATCTCGCTCTCCACGACCCACTTGTGGCGCTTCATGGTCATCTCGTCGGTGTCGATGTCCACCATGTACACCGTCTCATCAGTCGAGGATACGATCGTTGCCTCCGCGCCCTTCATCCCGCTCATGTGCTCGGCGTTCATGACAGCGGTCGCGCCGTCGGCAAGCCGCTCATCGCCGACGTTGTCCAACTCCTCGTGCACAACCCACTTGTGGTCGACCACCGGGTCGCCGCCGTCGGTCGGGGTGTAGGTGACCGCGTAGATGTAAGTCTTGAACGCGCCGGACACGGTTGCTGGCGCGCCGTCCATGCCCGGCATGTGGTCAGCAGTGAGGATGACCTCCTCCCCCACCGGGTACGTCGGGTTCTCGGCCTCCTCGATGCCGGCCGGTGCCGGGCCGCCATCTTCCGGGTGGTCGTGCTCGTGGCCGCCAGCGCCGTGGCCTTCATGGCCCTCATGACTGCTCTGCGATGCTGCAGTGGTCTCGTCTGCACTGTCGGTAGCGCTGTCCGTCGAGCAAGCGCTCACCGCGAAAACGGATGCGGCTGCACCAGCAACGAGGGCGACGGTTTTGAACGTGTTCAAGGGATCCTCCTTGGTCCTTTCTGGTTCGTTGGCTCTCATTCCAGGCTTACCAGAGGCCGGACACGCCGAACTTGTGTAACTCTTCACACCTGCGTAGCGCTAAGCAAAGTAGAACCGCCTCTATCAACGTTGATTCTGCAAAGGAAGCTTCCCATGTCCGCACGTCGCGCCGTCACCGCCATCGCCGCATGCGCCGTCGCCCTGACCACCATCACCACCCCCGCCCAAGCCGCCACCCTCGGCCCCAGGGGTAGCGACAACCACTGTCAGGTCACTCTCACCCCAGGAGAGAAAAAGTTCGCACAAAAGCTTTTCGACGACTCGAAAACGCTCGGCCCCTACGAGCGTTCGCGCGATCTCGTGAAAGCGATTGAGACTGTCTTCCCTGATGCGGCGAAGGTTGGCTCGACGCTGTTCGAGAATGCCACCGCCACCACGAAGCCGGAGATCTCGACCGAGCAGCGTGAAGCACTCAAGGCAGCAGGTTTGAACGACGACCTCATTTTTGACTACACCAGCGCTCGCCTATTGCTGAAAACGGTGGAGCCTACGACCGCCGTCACTCTCGAAGGCATCGACCTGGACAATCTTCGAGTGAGGGCTGGAACCGAGTCCCCGGTTCTGGATCCGATTCCGCTGAACAACGTGGGCAAGATGGACAAGGCCACCCTGGACAAGCTTGTCGCCGCGTGGGAGGCGACTCCGGCAGGCGACGCGCACAAGCGAAGCAACCAGATTGCGGCATCGGATCGCCAGGCAGCTGAGGCGTGTGCGCTTGGCACCAGCAAACAGGTTGTTTACCCGGAGATCAGCACCGCGCCGACTTTGGACCTCTCCTCGACGCTGAGCTCGAAGCAGAGCAACTTCGACGTGGTGGTCGGTGCGCTCATCACGATCATCGCTGCAATTGTCGGTGGTGCTCTCGCTCTACCGAACCTGGGCATCAAGCTGCCGTTCTAACAAACCCCGAACCCCTCCCCGACTCACCCAGATTGAGTGAGTTGAGGAGGGGTTCAGTTTGTTCAGCGCTGCGTTATAACCGCTGCGTTAGAACTTCGGCAGGAAGTTCTGGATCTGCGGTGCGACGAAGGCTGCGATGCCAGCGAGGGCTGCAAGCACTGCGATGACAATGCCAGCGATACCAGCCGGAGACAGGGAGCTTGCGTCCTTGTCGTCCTTCTTCGGCTCCTCCTTCTTGGAGTCATCCTGCTTCGGCGCGTCGGGCTGCTTGGTGTCGTCCTGCTTCGGCTTATCGGTCGTATCTGCCGACTGCGCGGTCCACCACTTGTCCAGGGTCAGGCGAGCGACGGTGGTGTTGTCGATGTAATCGCCACGGACCTGGTCCTTGTCGACAACGGCCGCCTTGATGTCGGGAGAGCTAGCTAAGGCTTAACAGGTTGATAACCAGGGGTTAACAACCTTAAAGCGGGGCTAGAGGTCGTGGCCGTCGCCGCGGCGCGTCCGAGCGTCGATTGCAGCCAGGCCAGCCGTCGCAAGTACCAGCGACAGGAGCAAGCTAGAGATCAGGGCGCTCAGCGAACCGTTGTTCCCGTTTGCAGAGAGCGCCGCCGTGGTCCAGTGCATCGGGGCAGCCGAGGAGGCCGTCAACCAAGCACCCGCCACCGGTGCAGCCGCAGCGGTGCGCCAAACCCAGCCGACTAGCCCGACCTGCACGAGTGCCAGCGCAGAGGCCACTCCGAACCCAGCCGGGGCACCGAATGCCGACGCCAGCGCAGCCGGGAGGCCGGCCGCCGCGAACGCGCCGAGCAGCAACGCAAGCCCCGCAATCGCGAGCTGGCCCGCATCGAAGCCCGCGCCGAGTACGACAACCAGGATCCAGCTGGCAAGCGCGAGCAGCACAGCACCGCCCGCGAACACAGCGAAGTTGCGGCGCGATAGAGCCATCGCTGCCCCAGCGAGGGCAACGCCGCCGAGTGTGAGTAACGCGGCGATGAGCATTGCGGCCACGGGCGACAGCGAAGACACCTGCACTTGTTCAGCCTCCGCACCCTGACCGTTCGCAGTTTGGCCATTTGCGGCAGCCGCCGGGGCCACCGGCAGCGCCGCGCGCACCGCGGAGACCTTCTCCGAGGACTTCTTCGCCATCTCGTCGATGCGCTCTGCACCCGCGGTCAGCTCCTCGATGCCGTCGACAATTTCACCGGAGTTCTCGTTCATCTCCTTGAGACCCTTGGCCAGTTCGGCGGCACCGTTCGTCGCCGTGTACACGCCATCGTGGTACGCGTAACCAGGCACTGAAAGCTGGTTCGCCAGCTCGCGTGAGCCGTCGCGAAGCTGGTTCATCTGCACCAGCGCATCCGGCGGAATTTCCGCGGTCACAGCCTGGGAGCGCAGCCCCTCCAGGGCCTTGCGCGCCTCAACCACGTCCCGGTCCTTGCTGCCTTTCGTCCCCTCCAGCGCACGGTCGATCGAGGCCACAACCTGGCCACGCACCGCGTCGAAGCCAGCCACCTGGTCGACGACACCGCCGATCGTGTCAGCAACCTGGGTCGCCCCCGTCGCCAGCTGGCCGGTGCCGGCCTGCAGTTGCACCATGCCGTTGGACAGTTCGCGGGAGCCGGTCTCTGCGCTGGACAGGGCGTCGACAAGCGATTGCTTCCCTTTATCGAACTCTCCGACCCCTTCGACAAGCTGCGACGTGCCTGCGGTGAGCAAGCTGAGCTGCGACGCGGCGTCGCTGGTCGCGCGACGAGCGTTGTCGAGGCCGTCCGGACCCCGCGAACCCTGCGGCGCACCGGCGGCTGCGGAAGCGTCGGCGTCGGCTCGTGTCCAGGTGGATGCGGGGCTCATTGGCAAGAGCGCACCCACGACAAGCGCGATTACGGCTACCCAGATCTGCCATTTCATGCCTGGTCATTAAAGTCGCGGCACCCTCGTTCCTTTGGTAGGCGCACCGGGATTGTGGACAATTGGTACGGTCTTACATGCCGATACGTCGGCAGTCCGACCTGTCCCACAATCAGTGAAGGTCTTTTTATGACGCTTCCTCTCGTGCTCGCGCTCGTCGGGGCGACGGTGGTGCTTTCACCAATCCTCGTTCGGGTGATGGACCGAGCTGCCGGCTACCCAATTGCTCTTACGCTTTTCGTTGCAGCGGCTTTGCTTGGCCGCGAATTTCCCGCTGTATCCAACGGCACCCCGCTGACGTGGGGGGTTCGTTGGGCTGAAGACATCCTCGGCCCGGGCACCGCGGTGAGCTTCGCGCTCCGGGCGGACGGCCTGGGCATCTTCTTCGCGCTGCTCGCGCTTGTCATCGGCGGTGTGGTGTTCACCTACTCCGCCGCCTACCTGCCAAAACGCAAGGGCAACATCAGCTTCTACACCATCATGACGGCGTTCACGTTGTCCGTGCTGTTGCTCGTGCTTGCCGACGACGCCGTGTTGCTGTTCATCGCGTGGGAGCTGGTCTCCATCGCGTCGTTCATGCTGATCGCCCGTTCGGGTTCCAGCGGCGAGGACGGCTCCTACCGCACGCTGATTTTGACGTTCTTCGGCGGCTTGACGCTGCTCGCGGCGCTGGCGACGGCGTCAATCGCCGCGGGCACCACCTCGCTCGAAGGCATCCTGGCCTCCGACGTGTGGGCGCAAGACCCGGGCCTGACCACCACGGTGGCGATCCTGATCGCCGTCTCCGGCTTCACCAAAGCCGCGCAGTTCCCCTTCCACTTCTGGCTTCCGGAAGCCATGGCGGCCGCCACCCCGGTCTCGGCGTTCCTGCACGCCGCAGCAGTGGTCAAGGCCGGCATCTACTTGCTCATCCGCTTCTCCACGATTTTCGACGGCACCCCCGCCTGGAACGGGCTGCTGCTGATCATGGGCCTCTTTACGGCCCTGATGAGTGCCACCTTCGCCATCACGAAGACAGACCTGAAGCACCTGACTGCCTACTCCACCGTGTCCCACCTGGGCTGGATCGTGGCCGCCATCGGTGTCGGCGGGACCGTGGGCATTGCCGCGGCGCTGGTGCATACGCTGGCGCACGCGCTGTTCAAGTCGTCGCTGTTCATGCTCATCGGCGTGATCGACCACGAGACCGGCACCCGCGACATGCGCCGCCTGGGCAAGCTCTACGACAAGATGCCGTTCACCTTCGCCTCCGTGTGTGTTGCGGCCGCGTCGATGGCCGCGGTGCCGCCGCTGTTCGGCTTCATTTCCAAGGAGGCCATCTTGGAGGCGTTCCACGAGACGCCGTACGGGATGGTGCTGCTGGTGCTTGCGGGCATCGCCGCGTTCCTCACCTTCGTCTACTCCGCCAAGATCGTCTTCGGCGCGTTTGTCGACGGCCCGAAGGACATGTCGGACGTCCACGAAGCACCGGTTCGCTTCTGGGTTCCGGCCGCTCTGCCGGGTTTGATGTCGCTGGTGCTGCCGTTCATGCTGGCCACCGTGGACAACCCGATCACCGCCGGTGTCCACGCGGTTACCGGCGACGGTGACTACCACTCCCACCTCGCCCTGTGGCACGGCGTGACCGCCCCGTTCATCGTCTCCATGCTCGTGCTCGTCGCCGGCGTACTGTTCGTCCTCTTCGCCCGCAAGAGCGTCTGGGCGGCGCTGGAGAACAAGGAGCTGCTGCCGACCACCGGCAATGACGTGCTGCGCGGCACCGTCGGCGTCCTCGCCGCGGCGGGCAAGGGCATGGGCGCGCTTGCCGACGGCTTCAACCCGACGCGCCACCTCTTCCCGCCGGTCGCCCTGGCACTGCTGCTGGGCCTGTGCACGCTGCTGCTTACCGACGGCGTGGACGGCGTCACCCCAGCCCCGCGCCCCGAAGGCATCGACGTGTGGTGGGACCTCATCCCGTTCGCCATCATCGCGGCATCCGTGGTGGGCATGGTGCTCACCCGCTCGCGCCTGGCGTCGGCGATCCTGCTGGGCACCGTCGGCGTGGGCATGAGCTTGCAAATGCTCATGCTGGGCGCGCCAGACGTGGCACTGACCCAGTTCCTGGTGGAGGCGCTCACCGTCGTGGTGATCATGGTGGTGCTGCGCTACCAGCCGCGCATGTTCCCGGAGACGCCCACGCCTCGCAAGATCTCCGCGGCCATCTCCGCGCTCATTGCCGGCGTGGTCACCTTCGCCGGTGTGTACACGCTCACGGGCCGCCGCGGCCGCTCCGAGCTGGCCGAGTGGTACCTCACCGAGGGCGGCGAGGTCACCAGCGCCGACAACATCGTCGCGGTAATCATCGTCGAATTCCGTGGCTTCGATACCCTGGGCGAGCTTTCCGTCCTGGGCATGGCCGCGGTGGTCATCGCCGCAGTGGTCGGCTCCATGCCGCGCCACACCTTCGAGGCCGGCACCCGCCCGCGCCCGTTCGGCCAGTCCCAGTTCAACTCCATCCCGCTGCGCAAGGGCCTGAAGCTGATCTGGCCGGTGCTCATCGTGTTGTCGGTGCTCATCTTCTTCCGCGGCCACACCGCCCCGGGCGGCGGCTTCGTCGCGGCACTGGTGCTGGCCACCGGCTTCGCGCTGAGCTACCTCGCCGAGGGCGCGGACAACGACGTCGTCGACGAGGAAACCCCGATCAAGCTCACCGGCTGGGGCATCATCATCGCCATCACCTCCGGCTTCCTCGGCTTCATCGAGGGCGGCTTCATGTACGCCATCCACGGCGAGATCGCCGGCGAGCACATGACCACCTCGCTCATCTTCGACTTCGGCATTTACCTCGCGGTGCTGGGCATGGTCACCTCCGCCATCAACGCGCTCGGCGGCTACCTCCGCCCGGGCAAGGACATCTCGGATCTGACCTACACCCGCGACCATGATGCGAACCCGCTGCCGGGCGTCCCGGCCCCGGAACTGCCCGACAACCCGGCGGACCCCTACCCCGCCCCGATCAACCCGGCGCCAGATCGCACGCTGGCCGGCGCCCCTGCAGACGGAAAGGAACGGTAAGCACCCCATGGTTATGGCACTCACCATCGCAGTCCTCATGGCCGGCGCCGTGTACCTGATCATGCAGCGCGGCATGGTCCGCATCATCTTCGGCATGTCGCTGTTCGGCCACGCATCGAACCTCACGCTGCTGGCCGCGGGCGTCGGCGCGTGGCGCGGCGAGGCGTTCCCCTCGCGTACCCCGTTCGAGGACCTCTCGGACCCGCTGCCGCAGGCGTTCGTCCTCACCGCCATCGTGATCGCGATGGCAACCACGACAATCCTGCTCATGCTCGCAGCTCTCGGCAAGCACGACGACACGTCCGAGCACAAGCTTGACGACGACCGCACGTACGACCCCACCCAACTCAGCCCGTCATCCCTGTCGACCGCGGGCCGAAACGCCCGCGTCGCCGCCGAGGGGGTGGCCGAGTAATGCAAACCAGTGCCATCCTCCCCGTCTTCGTTGCCCTGCCGCTCATCGTCGCGGCTATCGCGGCGCTCATCCCGTCGAAGCGGTTCAACGACGCCCTCGCTCTGCTCATCCCCGCGATCAACCTCGCCGGCGGCATCTGGCTCTACACCTACACCGCCCAACACGGGACGATCGGCCACGTCATCGGCCTCTACCAGGGCGGCGTGGGCATCTCGTTCGCCGCGGACCGGTTCTCGGCGGTCATGATCGTGACCACCATGATCGTGGCGCTTGCCTCGAACTGGTTCGCCGTTGTGGTGGGCGAGACCCAGGCCCGCTTTTACACCCCGCTGACGTTAGTGCTCATCACCGGTGTCAGCGGCGCGCTGCTCACGGCGGATCTGTTCAACTTCTTCGTCATGATCGAGGTCATGCTCCTGCCGTCCTACGGCCTGATCGCCATGACCGGTACCCGCAACCGTCTCCTGTCTGCCCGCGCGTTCGCGTTGGTGAACCTGCTGGCATCGACGATGCTGGTGATGGGCGTGGGTTACCTCTACGCCGTCACCGGTGCGGTAAACCTCGCGTCGCTGCAGGGGGTGGCCGCCGGCAACGGCCCGGCCACGGTTGCTACCGGCATCGTGGTCATCGCGGTTGCGTCCAAGGCCGGTGTCTTCCCGGTGCACACGTGGTTGCCAAGAACGTATCCGTCGACAAGCGCTGCTGTGATGGGCCTCTTCTCGGGACTGCATACGAAGGTCGCGGTCTACATGATCATGCGTATCTGGGTGATCATGTTCGACATGGACCCGCGGTGGAACACCCTGATCATCGTGATCATGGTGATCTCCATGATCATCGGCGGCTATGCCGGCCTGGCGGAGCACACCATCCGCCGCGTGCTGGCGTACCAAATGGTCAACGGCATGCCGTTCATCCTCATCGTGCTGGCGTTCACGCAAGACAATGCGCGCTACGCGCTCGCCGCCGGCGTGATGTACGCGCTGCACCACATGATCACCGTTGGCGCGCTCGTGCTGAACTCCGGTGCGATCGAGGAGACCTACGGTACCGGCACCATGTCGAAGCTTTCGGGCATCGCCCGGCGCGACCCGTGGACTGCGGCCGTGTTCGTCGCCGGCGCGTTCTCCATCGTGGGCTTCCCGCCGTTCTCCGGCATCTTCGGCAAGGTGACCATCATGCTCGCGGCGGCCGCCCCGGGCGACTGGCGCTCCTGGGTGGCCATCACCGCGATCATCGTGGCGTCCTTCGGTGCGCTGCTGTCCATGATGCGCGTGTGGAAGAAGGTCTTCTGGGGCCGCCCGATGCAGAAGTACCCGGAGAACCTGCGCATCCGCACCGCGTTCATGCTGCCGTCGGCTGCGCTGATGACCTTGTCGCTGCTGATGTTCGTCTTCGCCGGCCACATGTGGGGCTTTGTCACCTCGGCGGTGGACGACCTGCTCAACGTCGAGGCGTACACCACCGCCGTACTGGGCAGCGACCCGGTGGGCATCCCGGACCCGCAGCAACCAGCCGCTGACATGGAAGGTGCGAAGTAATGAACATCGGACACTGGATCGGCTACACCTTCTGGATTATCAAAGAGATCTTCGTCGCCGGCTGGGACGCCATCGTCGCGGCGTTCAAGCCGAACCCCGGCATGAAACCGATCGTGATCTACTACCCGCTGCGCCTGACGGGCGAGTGGGATATCTTCTGGTTCACCAGCTCCATCACCGCAACCCCCGGCACCCTGTCGATGGGCCTGCGCCACCAGGTCGGCCCGAAGGGCTCTGACATCCTCCTCGTCCAGGCCGCCTTCGGCGACGATCCTGAGGATGTCATCGCCTCGCTGGCGGACATGGAGGAGCACGTGAACCCCGCGCTGAAGGACGCCCCGATCGATCCCGCGGCGGTGCAGTGGGAGCCGTACACGGATCTCGGACCCGACCGGCCCGACTACGCAGTGGCGCCGGATGAAAGGAATGACTAGGCCATGTTTGAAACCATTGTGATGGCGTGCCTGGCCGTGATGGCGGTCTGCCTACTCGTCGTGCTCGTCGCGCTCATCTCGACCAAAGACGAGTTGTCCCGCGCCGTTATGGCAGACGTGATCTTCTACGCCATGGTGGTGATCTTCCTCGTGTGGTCGCTGCAGAAGGAAACGATGATCGGCTACGAAATTCCGATCCTCGCCGCACTCGTCTGCGGTGTCATCCCCACCATCGCCATGGCCCGCATCATCTCGAGAGGACGCCGCTAATGACCATCGCCGAGATCATCGTCGCCATCCTCGTGGTCATCGCCACCATCTGCGTGATCGCGACCATGCTGCTGCAGCTCCGCGCCCCCGACGCGCTCACCCGAGTCAACCTGCTCGGCCCGCTGGTGGTCATCGCGTTCCCAATCATGATCGTGGCCAAGCTCATCTACTCCTGGTCCACCACAGGCTTCGACCTGAACGACTTCATCCGCGCGATCATCGCCGTCTTCGGCGTGTGGATCATCGGTTCAGTCGCTTCCTACATCATGGGCCGCTCCATCTACGGCGTGACCGTCACCGACAAGCGCCCGGCACCCCCCGAGTACCAAGTGCCCGGCACCGTGTAGCTTTCGCTTATCGACGGCTTACGGGTTAGCCGAGGATGCTTCCTTATCGTCCTCAGACGAGTCCGCGCGCTTGCGGTCAAGCTCGGAGCGGAGCTTCTGCTCCAGGTCGTCGGAAATCATGCCCCAGTACTTGAAGGTGCGCTCCTCGACGTCCTTGTTCTCAATCGCCAGCATCTTGTTGGTGACGTTGTCGATGAACCGCTTCTTGGCCGCGTCGTCGAAGACGTTCTCGTAGAGGTCGCGCGCCTGCGAGGCGTCGTCGTCCAGCTCATGCTTCACGTACGCCGCGCGAATGAGGTCCGTGCCGTGCGGGTCCGGGTTGACGTAGAGGTTCTCCGCCTGGCCGTAGTCCTGCATGGAGGAGGAGTCCTCACCGTTGTCCAGGTAGCCCATGCCCTTGTCGGTGCGGTTCGGGGTGTAGTTCGGCTCGCCCTCGTTGTTGAAGAAGTACGCCATCTGGCCGCGCTCGGCGTAGGTGTTCA
Organism: Corynebacterium glaucum; assembly: GCF_002287505.1. Classification (GTDB taxonomy): domain Bacteria; phylum Actinomycetota; class Actinomycetes; order Mycobacteriales; family Mycobacteriaceae; genus Corynebacterium; species Corynebacterium glaucum. The sequence continues at coordinate 149,530 of NZ_CP019688.1, read as the reverse complement.
CGTCCACGATCGGACGGTTGACCGGCAGGTCGCGGTAATTCGGACCAATGCGGTAGCGCTGCTGATCCGAGTAGGCGAACACGCGCTGCTGCAGCATGCGGTCCGGGGACAGGCCCACGCCCGGCACCAGGTTCGACGGGTCTAGGGCGAGCTGCTCAATCTGCGCGTGGAAGTTCTTCGGGTTGCGGTTGAGCACGAAGTATCCGACGTCGACTAGCGGGTAGTCCTTCTGGCTCCACACCTTGGTCAGGTCGAACGGGTTGTACTTGTAGGTCTCCGCGTCCTCGAACGGCATGATCTGGACCTTGACGTCCCAGATCGGGTAGTCGCCGCGCTCGATGGCCTGGAAAAGGTCCTCGCGGTGCAGGTCCGGGTCGGTGCCGGCCTTCTCGGTGGCCTCGGCATCGGTGAGGGTCTCCCAGCCCTGGCGGGTCTTGAAGTGGTACTTCACCCACACCGGGGTGCCCTCTTCGTTGATCCACTGGAAGGTGTGGGAGCCGAAGCCGTCTTGGTGGCGGGTGGACTTCGGAGTGCCGCGGTCGCCCAGCAGGTAGGTCACCTGGTGCAGGGTCTCCGGGGTGCGGGACCAGAAGTCGAACTGCATCTCGTCGGAGCGCAGACCGGAACGCGGGTCGCGCTTCTGGGAGTGGATGAAGTCGGCGAACTTCAGGCCGTCACGCATGAAGAAGATCGGGGTGTTGTTGCCCACGATGTCGTAGTTGCCGTCCTCGGTGTAAAAACGCAGCGCGAAGCCGTGGACGTCGCGCCAGGTATCCGGGGAGCCGGCCTCGCCCGCGACGGTGGAGAAGCGGCCCACCATCGGGGTCACGGTGCCCTTCTGGAACAGCTTCGCCTTGGTGTACTTCGACACATCCTCGGTGATGTGCAGCTCACCGAACGCGCCGTGCCCCTTCGCGTGCGGGATGCGCTCCGGCACGTTCTCGCGGTTGAAGTGCGCGAGCTTCTCAATCAGGTGGATGTCGTTGAGCACGCTCGCGCCCTGGCGCCCCTGCACCACGGAGTGGTTTTCCGAAGCAACCGGGACGCCGCCGAGCGTGGTGGTTTTGCCGTCACCCGGCGCACGCTCGCCGCGCTGCAGGATGTTCTCGGTGTTCTCTACCTTGTGTTCTTCAGCCACGATGTGGTCCTTTCGTTGAAGTCGTTTACCAGTCTACGCCCGATTCCCACACCCACCGCTGACTCACGGTTTTCGCAGGCTATCGGCTGCTAGGGTTACGGTTCGTGAGCAGGCTTGACGACGACTACGTCACCGACCTCGCCCTCAAGGCCGGTCGAGGCGACGCCGTTGCGCTCACCGAATTCATCGCGCGCACCCAAGACGACGTGTGGCGCCTGCTCGCGCATCTCGCCGGCCGCGAATCCGCCGACGACCTCACCCAGGAAACCTATCTGCGGGTACTCAAAGCCCTTCCTCGGTTTGCCGCGAGGTCGTCGGCACGCACTTGGCTCCTCTCACTTGCGCGGCGCACGTGGGCGGACTCGGTGCGCCACGACCTTGCGCGGCCACAGAGCGCCGCCGCGGGGTACGGCGACGTGGAATACCGCAGCGTCACCGAGACAGCGCCGAGCTCGGACGACGCAAGCGTGTGGTCCGAAATGATGGACGCACGGGCCTTGCTGGATTCGCTGGCCCCGGAGCGTCGAGAAGCATTGGTGCTCACCCAAGTGCTTGGGTACTCCTACGAGGAAGCCGCAAAGATTGCGGGCGTGCGTGTGGGCACGATCCGGTCCCGGGTCGCGCGAGCCCGGCGCGACCTCGTCGCCGGCGACGAGTGAAGGCGGTTCGACGACAATGGGCCTTTAGGTGACAACTGTTATAGGGTGATTTACCGGTTTGTATCCATTCCCTTCCCAGAAAATTTGCACTCTTACCATGTGGAAAAACGCCTTACTCATCTCGTTTGCTTTCATCGGCACCGTCGTCGGCGCCGGCTTCGCCTCGGGCCAGGAGGCCCTCCTCTACTTCTCGGCCTTTGGCACGCAGGGCATGTGGGGCGCAGTCCTCGGCTCCACGCTAATGGTCATCGCCGGAGTGACCATCTTGCAGCTCGGTTCGTACTACCAGGCGAACGAGCACATGGAAGTGCTCGGAGCGATTTCCAGCAAGGTGATGTCCTGGATCTTGGACATCGCCACAATTGTCACGCTGTTCTCCATCGGCTTCGTCATGTTCGCCGGCGCTGGCGCAAACCTGAACCAGCAGTTCGGGCTGCCGGTGTGGATCGGCGCGGTGCTCATGCTCGCGCTGACCATCGGGTTCGGCATGCTTGACGTGGACAAGGTCACGGGCGCAATCGGGTTCCTCACGCCGTTTCTGCTCTTCTTTGTCATCTTCGGCTGCGGCTGGACCATCGTGCACGCAGCGCCGGATTGGGACGCCGTCAACGCAGCTGCCGCGCAGGTGGACACCACCTTGCCCAACTGGTGGATCTCAGCGCTGAACTACACCGGCCTGAACGTGATGTGCGTGGTTTCCATGGCGTTGGTGATTGGCGGCAACACCCTGAACACCCGCGCCGCCGGCCTGGGTGGCCTGCTGGGCGGCATGGGTTACCTTGTCATGCTGATGCTGCTGGCGTTCTCGCTGCTGCTCAAGATTGATCTTGTTTCCGGCAACGACATGCCTCTTCTGACCCTGATCACGGACATCAACCCGACCCTCGGCCTGATCATGTCGTTGGTCATCTTCGGCATGATTTTCGCTACCTCGCTGGGCATGTTTTTCGCCCTTGGCAAGCGCCTCGCGCGCGGCCGCGAGGACAAGTTCCGCATCATCTACATCGCAGCCTGCCTCATCGGCTTCGCGCTGTCTTTCGTTGGTTTCCAGAAGCTGGTTTCTACCGTGTACCCGATCCTGGGCTACCTAGGAATCCTGCTCATTGTCGTGGTATCCGCTGCCTGGCTGCGCGGCCTGCCGAAACTGCGCAAGGAACAGAAGCGCCGCGCTCGTGCGATGGAACTCACCCGGGCCAAGCTGGACCCGCGCGAGCGCTTTACCAAAAACGACGAGCGCGAGCTGGAGTACGTCACCTCCATGTCCGTGGTGGACGACGAAGAGCTCGCCGAGGCGCTTGAAGACGAAGTGATCGCCGAGCTCAGCGCCGACGACGAGATCGATTTCGACCCCGAAGACAAGGACCAAGCCCCCGTTGTCTTCGTCTCCTACACCGAGCCAGTCACCCAGGACCAGTACCAGCCGGACCGGCCGTGGGAGGACACCACTATCGACGAACTGATCGCCGCGGATCAGGCCGAGGAAGCGGAGTCGGACGAGGGCGCATTACCCGCAGACACCGGGACAGACACAGAAGCAGACGCGGACGAAAGCCCCACCGCGGGCTCCACTCGCGTGGAGAACCCGCGCAGCGAGCGCTAGACGCGCGCGGCTGCAGGCTAAACCAGCAGTTCCGCGATCTGGATCGTGTTCAGCGCGGCACCCTTGCGCAGGTTGTCGCCAGACACGACGAACACCAGGCCGCGGTTGCCGTCGACCACCTGATCCTGGCGGATGCGGCCGACCAGGGACTCGTCGATACCCGTGGCGGCGAGCGGCGTCGGGACGTCGACGACCTTCACACCCGGGGCATTCTCGAGGATCTCGGTGGCCTGCTCCGGCGTGATCTCGCGCTCGAACTCCGCGTGCACCACCATCGTGTGGCCGGTGAACACCGGAATACGCACGCACGTACCCGAGACTTTGAGTTCCGGCAGGCCGAGAATTTTGCGCGACTCGTTGCGCAGCTTCTGCTCCTCATCGGTTTCCAAGGTGCCGTCGTCAAGCAAATTGCCCGCGAGCGGCAGTGCATTGAACGCGATGGGTGCTTTGTACGGGCCCAAGCTGGCGGGGCTGACCAACGAACCGTCGCGGGCAAGCTCTGCGGACTGGGCGCCGACCTCTGCGACCTGCTCCGCGAGCGCGTTCACACCCGCGAGGCCCGAGCCGGACACCGCCTGGTAAGAGGCGACGCGCATGGTGGTCAGGCCAGCTGCGTCGTGCAGCGCCTTAACCACCGGCATGATCGCCATCGTGGTGCAGTTCGGGTTGGCGATGATGCCCTTAGCCAGGTTCTGAGCCGAATCCGGGTTCACTTCGGAGACGATGAGGGGAACTTCGTCGTCCTTGCGCCATGCGGAGGAATTGTCGACGACCTTCGCGCCAGCGGCCGCGAACACCGGGGCCCACTCACGCGACGTGGAGCCGCCCGCGGAGAACAAAGCGATGTCGACGTCCGCGACAGACTCTTCGGTGACCTGGGTCAGGTCCTCGACCTCGACGGGTTCGCCGCGGAACTCAATCACCGTGCCCGCAGAGCGCGGGGAGGCGAAGAAACGGACCTTGTCGGCGGGAAACTCACGCTCGACGAGAATGTCGCGCATCACACGGCCGACCTGGCCGGTGGCGCCCACAACTGCAAGGGTGGTCATAGTCATTTTCTCCTTAGCGGCCGGTGCCGGCGTAGACAATGGCTGGTTCGTCGCCGCCGAGCTCGAACTTGGTGTGGAGGGCACGCGCAGCCTCCGCCAGATCGTCCTGGCGCACGACGGCGGTGATGCGGATCTCGGAGGTGTTCATCATGTCGATGTTGATGCCCGCGTCGCGCAGCGCCTCAGTGAAATCCGCGGTCACGCCCGGGTGCGACTTCATGCCAGCGCCGACCAGTGAGACTTTTCCTACTTGGTCGTTGTAGGCGATGTCGTCCCAGCCTTCGGCGTCTTTCATCGCGCCGAGCATCTCCAGGGCCCGGTCGCCGTCGGCGGTGGGCAGGGTGAAGGTGATGTCGGTGGTGTTGTCCTCGATCGAGGAGATGTTCTGCAGCACCATATCGATGTTGATCTCGGCGTCCGCGAGCGCGCGGAACACCTTCGCCGCCTCGCCCGGCACGTCCTTGATGCCCAGGATGGTGATCTTGCCTTCCGACTCGTCGGTGGCCACACCGGTGAGTACTGCTTCTTCCACGGGGATATCCTCCAATGCTCCGGCGATCAGCGTGCCGGGGTCGTTGCTGTAGCTCGAGCGCACCCGCATGGGCACGTTCCATGCGCGGGCGTATTCCACGCTGCGCAGCACCAAAATCTTCGAACCGCTTGCCGCCAGCTCGAGCATCTCCTCGAAGCAGAGCTGCTCGAGCTGGCGGGCGTCGCTGACAATGCGCGGGTCGGCGGTATAGACGCCGTCGACGTCGGAGTAGATCTCGCACACGTCCGCCTTCATCGCGGCCGCCAGCGCCACTGCGGTGGTGTCGGAGCCGCCGCGGCCCAGCGTGGTCACGTCTTTGGTGTCCCGGTTCACGCCCTGGAACCCGGCGACAATGGCCACCTTGCCCTGGTCCACGGCCTCCTGCACGCGGCCCGGGGTGACTTCGATGATGCGCGCGTTGCCGTGGCGCTCGGTGGTGATCACGCCGGCCTGCGACCCGGTGAACGACTGCACGTCCGCACCTTGTGCGGCCACCGCCATCGCCACCAGCGAGTTCGAGATGCGCTCGCCGGCGGTGAGCAGCATGTCCATCTCGCGAGCGGGCGGGTTGGGGTTGACCTGCGCAGCGAGGTCGAGCAGTTCATCGGTGGTGTCACCCATTGCGGAGCACACCACCACCACGTCGTTGCCCGCCTGCTTTGTCGCCACGACCCGCTCCGCTACCGCGCGAATGCGCTCAGCGCTTTCCAGCGAGGATCCGCCGTACTTCTGCACGATCAGGGCCATGTGGTCAACACACCTTTCTGGATGAAACAACGCTGTAAAAGTTTAGCGTCTCTTCACTCTGGTCACACAGCAGCCCGCTAATATCATGCGCCGTGCACAGCAACCTCCTCGCGAGCGCCTTCGCGCTGATCTCCGCCGTACTCATCGCGGTGGGCACGGTGTGGCGCCACCGCATTCTGCGCGCCGGCCAGTCGCGCTCGGAGGCGAACACCGCGCCGCTGAAGTCGCTGAGCAACCTCAACTGGTGGCTGTCCATGGGCATCGCGTTTGTGGCCTATGTGTTCCAGGCGGCGGCGCTCGCGTTCGGTTCGTTGCTGGTAGTGCAGCCGATTCTCGTGCTGTCGCTCATGCTCACGCTGCTGTTGTCTTCGCGCGTGGAGCGGATGCCCATGTCGCGCGCGGAGGGGTTGTGGGCGGTCGTGCTCACCGCGTCGGTCGCGGTTGTGGTGGTCGTCGGTCACCCGCTGCCCGGCACCCGCGAGGTCGCCGCGCGGGAGTGGGTTGCGGTCATCGTCCTCGGCATCTTGGTCACGGCAGGAGCGTTCGCGTTTGCTTCTCGACGCCCCGCCGCCACCAAAGCCCTCACCTACGGCCTCACCTGCGGCGCGATTTATGGGTACCTCGCGGTCTTTGCCAAGGTCGCCATGGACGTGCTGACCCACCGCGGGTGGCTCGCCATGCTAGCTAGCTGGCAGTTCTGGGCCGTGATCGCTACCGCCGTCGCCGGCATTGTGGTGCAGCAGTACGCCTTCGGCGCCGGCGATCTGGCCACTTCGCTGCCCGCCAACAAAGTCGCCGAGCCGATGGTCGCCCTCGCGCTGGGGTACACGCTGCTCGGGGAGGAATTTGACGTTGGGGGTTGGGGATTGGCGTTGATGGGGGCGTCGATAAGCATCATGCTTCTTTCGGCTGTGAAACTGACGCGGGCCTCCCTGCGATGACTTTTGTCACGGCAGATTGCTGACATCCGCCTCTACCAGCGCCGACGCCCACCCGGCACGCTTGGAGGCATGGAAAACGCAATCGAAGTGAGGAATCTGAAGCGCGATTACGGCGGCTTCACCGCGGTGGACGGCGTGAGCTTGCACGTCAAACGCGGCGAGGTCTACGGGCTGCTGGGCACAAACGGCGCCGGTAAAACATCCACGCTGGAGGTGATGGAGGGCCTCGCGCGTCCGACCGCGGGCGAGGTGCGCGTGCTCGGCGGCGACCCGGTCGCGGATCGCGCGCGGGTGCGCCCGTACACCGGCATCATGCTCCAATCCGGCGGCCTCCCGCAGGCACTCACGGTGGAGGAAACCCTCACCATGTGGGCTGGTACATGCTCGGAGCCATTGCTTATCGACGACATCTTGCGCGACGTCCAACTCGACCACCGACGCAATGTGAAGGTGGGGTCCTTATCCGGCGGCGAGCAGCGGCGCCTGGATCTGGCTTGCGCGCTGGTGGGCGACCCGGCGGTGTTGTTCCTCGACGAGCCGACCACCGGCCTGGACCCCGAGTCGCGCCGGCGCGTGTGGGAGCTGCTCGGCGGGCTCAAGGACCGCGGCGTGACCATGGTGCTTACCACCCACTACCTCGAAGAAGCCGAGCGACTGTGCGACCGCATCGCGATCATGCACCGCGGCCGCATTGAGATGGAGGGCACCAAGGCGGAGCTGACCGACACGGTGGCGTCCGAGATCGCATTTTCGCTTCACGACGCCGCGCCGGGTTCGCCCGACCTGCCCCCACTGCCCGACCTCCCCGGCACCACCACGCACCGCGCCGGCGGGCGCGTCACTATCTCGACCTCGCGCCTGCAAGACGACACCTTCGCGGTGCTGCGCTGGGCGGACCAGCACGGTTTGGCGCTTGACGAGTTCGCCGCCCGCCCCGCGAGCCTCGAGCAGGTGTTCCACAACATCGCCGGCGCTGGAGCCGGCACTGGAACCGGCACTGAAGCCAGCACTGACACCCCCACCGGAAAGGAAGCAGCATGACTTCTGTACAGACCTCTCCCTCCCCGACTGCGTTGCCTGAGCGTGGCGGTGGGGCGTCGATAAGCAGACTGCGAGCGTTGGGCCGAGCTGAATGGCTGCAATTCACGCGCAACCGACTGCTGGTGATCCTGGCGCTGCTGTTTCCTGCGGTGCTGCCGCTGTTCGTGTGGGTGGTGGGTGATCAATCGGTGGGTTCGACCGCGGCCGCCGCGGAGATTTTCATCCTTTTTGCGCTGGCTTTTGGGTTATATTATCCGGCGCTTTCAATGGCGGTGACCAGGCGTGATGAGAAAGTGCTCAAGCGGCTGCGCACCGGCGAGTCGCGCGATTGGGAAATTCTCACCGCGATCTGTGTGCCTCTTGCGGTGGCAATGCTCGGGCTTACCGTGGTCATTGTGGTGGCGTTTTCGACGATGTCGATGTTCATACCGATCGAGCCGCCGGTGCCGCACGTGTGGCCGGTGAACCCGCTGTTGATGCTCGCGGTGATGGTCCTGGGCATCGCGGTTTCCCATGGGCTGGCACTGCTCACCAGCACGTTCACGGCGAATGCGGAGAACGCGCAGATCACCTCCATGCCGGTACTGATACTCATGATCCTGTCGCAGTCCACCTTCCGCGAGCTCATGCCCGAAGGCGTGGCCAATGTCCTGGATCGCACCCCGTTTGCGCTCGCGATTGACTTGTTCCGCGAGGGCTGGATCGGTGAGAGCTTCAGCGCAACGCTTGCCGACTCCTGGGTGCAGCTGCTCATCCTTGCCGCGTGGGCTGTGGTGCTGATCTGGGGCGGGTACAAGTACATGCGCTGGGAGACGCATCGCTAGGCGCTACTGTTAAGGGCCACCATGTCAATACCCCCGACTCCGCCTGCACCGCCAGCACCGCCAGCACCTGCGCCCCGCCCGGCCAAGCGAACGACCTGGCGCAACATGGACTACTCGGCACGCTTCTTGGCAGTGAACCGGTGGTCCATAGTCGGAGCGCCGTGGTTTGTCATCTCGGTGATCGCGTTCAATTCGGTTGTTCGAGCCCCACACTGGGGACCAGCGCTGTTCGCAGGCGTCGCAGTCGCGTTCGTGTCCTGCGCCGCCGGGTCGGTTGCCCTGCACACCAACCCGAAACTGCGGCTCGAACCGCACCCACACGGCGAAGCGTGGCTGCGGATCGGCCTCGTGGTGCAGCTGGCAGCGCTGGCCGTGAGCTGCGCGGTCGCCGCGCTGGCACCGGGGACGTACACCTGGGGTGCCGGGACGGCCGCGCTTGGCATCTACTTCATTATTCTCATCGCCTACCTACCGTTTGTGCGTCACAGCGTTGCCTTTTCGGCAGCATTGATCGTGGCCGCCGCGGTGACTGTCGCCACCGTCGCTGGCGGAAACTTCGCGGTTGTGCTGGTGGCATACAGCGTGGCGTTCGGAGCGATGGCGCCCATGACCTTGTGGTACTCCCGCGCGATGATTGAAACGGAGCGCGCCCGCCAGCTTGAAGCGAAGCTTTCCGTCGCCGAGGAGCGCCTGCGCCTCTCTCAGGACCTGCACGACACGATGGGCCAGCACCTCGCAGCGATGACCATCAAGACACAGCTCGCTCAAGCCCTTGCCGCACGAAATGACCCGCGCCTGACCGACGAGCTCACCGAGCTCCACCAGCTCACCCAGACCGCGGCCGCCGACATGCGCCACGTGGTCAACCGCTATCGCACCCCCGACCTCGCCACGGAGCTCGCCGGCGCGAAGCAGGTGCTCACCGACGCCGGCGCCACCGTCACCATCACCGGCACCAGCGCCGACGTGCCCGCCCACCTGCGCGAGACCGCCGCCTGGTTCGTTCGGGAGGCCGCCACCAACGTGCTGCGCCACTCCCAAGCCACGCAGGTCACCATCGAGGTCACTCCGGAAGCCATCACCGTCACCAACGACCACCCGGAACCCTCCGATCGCCCCGGCGCCGGGCTCGAGGGCCTGCGCCACCGCGCCGCAGCACACTCCGCGCACCTCACGGTCGAGCAGTCCCCCAACAGCTTCACGGTCGCGCTTAAGGTAGGCGCATGATCACCGTCGCTTTGCTTGACGACGAAACCTTGGTCGCCAACTCCCTCGCCACCCTGATCAGCCTGGAGGACGACATCGACGTCGTCCACGTCGCCTACTCGGCTCACGAATTCCTCACCTGGTGGTCCACGGTTTCGGACAACCCCGAAACCCGCCCCGACGTGGTGGTCACGGATTTGCAGCTGAGCAGTGATCACAAAGGCGATTCCAACAGCGACGTGGATGGTGCCGGCATGGACGGCGTTGCCGTGGCTGCGCGGATCGATGCCGGGGTTGTGGTGGTGACGAGTCACGCGCGGCCGGGCGTCGTTAAGCGAGCGCTTGCTGCTGGTGTGCTGGGGGTGCTGCCGAAGACTTCCTCTGCCGAGGACTTTGCGGCGGCGATTCGCGCGGCGCACGCGGGCAAGCGGCACATCGACCCCGAGCTGGCGGCCGCGACCATTGCTGCGGGCGACTCGCCGCTGACCGAGCGCGAAGCCGAGGTGCTGTTGCTGGCGGGGCGCGGCGGCTCGATCGACGCGATCGCCGAGGCCGCACACCTCGCGCCCGGCACGACGCGGAACTACGTGTCTTCCGCAATTGCCAAAACGGGAGCGGCGAACCGCTTCGAGGCCTACACCATCGCGCTTGAGCGCGGGTGGCTCTAGCGGGTGCGGGCCGGTTCCATCTGACCTGCACATTATGATGCGCGTGCGAGGGGTTCCGGCGGGGCGCGCGGCGGGTTAGCGTTCGGAGCATGACTTCGTTTGCTTCGTTCCTTCAGGCCATGTCCGGCAGTGTTCTGGACACGCTGGCCGGGTTCGACAAGCAAGCAGCACTCGACGCCGGAATCGAGCCCGGCAAGGTTCGGGATTGGGCCAAGCTTTACGACGTCTACGTCGCCCCCACCACCGCCCACCGCCAGCAAGCCCGCGCGGTGGATCTCGTGCGTCGCGGCACGTTTTCCCTGGACCAGCTGGCGTTGATCGAGCGGCGGCTGGACGCGGTGGGGGCGCGGGAGCGAACACGCACCCGCCTCGACGTGCTGGAGGAGCTGGCGGCGGCGCGGCCGGGATCGTACCAATCGTTCGCGCGAATGCTGAAGCGGCTGGTGCCGGTGGAGCAGGTGGCGCCGAGCGACGGGGCGTCGTTTAGCCGCTCGCGCATGGGCAAGCGAACGGTGACTGTGACTGCCGACGAGCGCGACATCGCGGACCTTGAGCATGCCGTGACCCGCGGGATTGACCCGGATCGGCCGGCCGGCCCGCAGCTGGCAGCCAACTTTGTGCGGATCATGCGCGGTGATGGCTCGCAGGCTGGCGTGCCGTGCGCGGCGCCGCAGCCGCTGGTGCTGGTGCCCGCGCCGGAGCTGGCGAAGGTGCTGAACGACGAAGCTGACCCGAACGAGGTCCGCTTCGGGCTCACCGACGGCACGACCATCACGGGTGCCGAGTACCTGGCCCGCTACTTTTCCAACCCGGCGTACGGGGTGCGAGTGGCGGTGTTTCACGCAGAGGACGGCGCGGTGAACCTGTACCGCGGCGAGCGTTGCGCGAACGAGAAGCAGCGCGTGCTGGCGCGCGCCGCGAACCCGGTGTGCCCGGTGCCGGACTGCCGCCACGGCGCCGACTCTTGCGAAGCGCACCACATCGTCGCGTGGAAACACGGCGGCGAGACAAACATGCGCAACCTGGCGATGCTGTGCCGGTACCACAACCGCACCAACGACGATGACACGCACCGGAAGCGGCGCGGCCGGATAGAAAACGTGCGCGGGGCGCCGACCTGGGTGTCGCCGCGGGGATACGCAGTGCCCAACAACTACCACCCGTACGGCGCGATGCAGACGCTGTTCGGCCGGTAGCTCGGCCCGTAGCTCGACCGGCGGTTCGCCCGCGCGCATTTGCCCGCGCGAAATCGGCCGCGCGAAATCGGCCGCGCGAAATCGGCCGCGCGCATTTGCCCGCGCCGAGAATTTTTGGCAATCCTTGTGCCGCAGCCGCGCCAGTTGTGTAGGCTGCGTCACATGTCGCAGCGAGCGCTTCTCCTTCTACGCCGCGGCGGGAATTAGGCTCTGATCAACCCCGATCAACCACACGGCCGGCACCCCGTCGCGGATGTAGTGCTTGCCGGCCGTGGCCTAAACTTTGCTCCAGAAGTGAGCACCGCGTCGAAGGATGTCGAAGGACGTCGAAAGACGTAGAAGGACATAAAAGGACTCTGCAATGACTAACCCCAACTCCAACGACTTTTTCGCGCCCCGTGAGATCGTGACCCCCAATGGGCCACGCAACGAGGGCCAACCGAGCTGGAACAAGCAGCGCGGCTCGCAAATGCCGGTAGACCGCTACCAGCCGTTCGCCGTCGAGGTCGAAGACATCACCCTGTCGGACCGCACCTGGCCGGACAAGAAGATCACGGTCGCTCCGCAGTGGTGCGCGGTGGATCTGCGCGACGGCAACCAGGCGCTGATCGACCCGATGAGCCCGGAGCGCAAGCGTCGCATGTTCAACCTGCTCGTGGAGATGGGCTTCAAGGAGATCGAGGTCGGCTTCCCCTCCGCCTCGCAGACCGACTTCGACTTCGTGCGCGAGATCATTGAAAACGACATGATCCCGGACGACGTCACCATCCAGGTGCTGGTCCAGGCGCGCGAACACCTGATTCGCCGCACCTTCGAGGCGTGCTCGGGTGCAAAGAACGTCATCGTGCACTTCTACAACTCCACGTCGAAGCTGCAGCGCGAGGTGGTGTTCCGCAAGGATCGCGAGGCGATCAAGAAGCTGGCCACCGACGCCGGGGAGCTCATTTTAAGCATTGCCGACGACTACCCGGACACGAATTGGCGCTGGGAATACTCGCCTGAATCCTTCACCGGTACGGAGCTGGATTTCGCGCTGGAGGTCTGTGACGCGGTCGTCGACACTATGGGTGCAACCCCTGACAACCCGATCATTTTGAACCTGCCGTCGACCGTGGAAATGATCACCCCGAACGTGTACGCCGACTCGATTGAGTGGATGCACCGCAACCTGGCCAAGCGCGACTCGGTGATCATCTCGCTGCACCCGCACAACGACCGCGGCACGGGCGTGGCGGCGGCCGAGCAGGGCTACATGGCCGGCGCGGACCGCATCGAGGGCTGCCTGTTCGGCAACGGTGAGCGCACCGGCAACGTCGACCTGGTCACGCTCGCAATGAATATGCTCACCCAGGGTGTGGATCCGCAGCTCGACTTCTCGGACATCAACAAGATCCGCCAGACGGTGGAGTACTGCAACCAGCTGCGCGTGCCGGAGCGCCACCCCTACGGCGGCGACCTGGTGTTCACCGCGTTCTCGGGTTCGCACCAAGACGCGATTAACAAGGGTCTCGACGCGCTGGCGCAGAAGGTGCGTCCGGGTGCGTCGTCGACCGACGTGAAGTGGGAGGAGCTGCGCGAGACCGTCTGGGAGGTGCCGTACCTGCCGATCGACCCGAAGGACGTCGGCCGTACCTACGAGGCAGTGATCCGCGTGAACTCGCAGTCCGGTAAGGGCGGCGTGGCTTACATCATGAAGACCGACCACGGCATCAACATGCCCAAGGCGATGCAGCCGGAGTTCTCCGCGGTGGTGCAGAACATCACCGACACCGAGGGCGGCGAGGTCAACTCGAAGAACATGTGGGACATCTTCGCCTCCACCTACTTGGATCTGGACTCCCCGCTGGAGCTGGTGGACTACGAGGTCACCGGCGCGGTTTCCGACGACGACGATGCCGCAGTGCGCGCCACCGTCGCCTTCAACGGCGAGGAGCAGCAGATCAACGGCACTGGCAACGGCCCGATCGCGGCGTTCGCGAACGCGTTGGAGTCACTCGGCATCGACTTCGAGGTGCAGGACTACTCCCAGCGCGCGCGCACCGCGGGCGACGACGCCGACGCGGCCTGCTACATCTACGCCGACATCGACGGCACCGGTGCCTGGGGCGTGGGCATCGCGGGCTCGACGACGCGCGCCTCGCTGAAGGCGATCGTCTCCGCCGTGAACCGCGGGTTGATCGAGGGCAAAGCCGGCGGCGTGTAACGGCAAGGGGCCGTGCGGGGGCAGCCGTAACAAATAGGCCATACGAATCTGACCTATCTGTCTCGCCCCCGCTAAGGAACGGTTGTAATGTAAACGCGGATAAGTAACTACACATGGCCATGGGAGGTGACGACGCATCCGCGCTACGCCGTATGTGATTCCGGACCATGGCCTTGGGGCCGTGCGCAGTGTCTCCGCGATCGACTTGGACCGGGTGATCGTCGCCTACCTCCTCGAATCTGCCGGCAGCAAGGTCATCGACCTGCCGGCGACGCTGCTCCCCCGCGCCAACAGCGCCGGGTTCGTCATCGAAAGCGACAATGTCGTGCTCGGGGCAGTAAGCACTGACGACGCCCGCGAGTACCCCGAGCTCTACCAAATCATCAACACTGGCCTCGTCCCCCAGGTCACGGTGCGCGCGACGCGTCTCGACGCCGTTAACTCCGAGCTTTCCGTCCGCCTCCCGCGCCCCGGCCTGCTGCTGCCGGAAAATCAGCCGCCGAGCGAACCGTGGGTCTTCCTCGAGCCGGGCCGCCCCACCGACATCGTGTACGACGAGGATGCGCCCGAAGCGCTGGAAATGGGTCGCAAACACGTCCTGACCACGGTCGGCTTCGACGACGCTGGCGACGTCGTGGTGCGTCTCGACGGCAACGACGTCGCCCACCTCGACCCGGCAACCAGCGCCGCGCTCGAACCTACGCTGCGCGCCCTCGAGCGCCGCGGCCTGACCGCCGTGGCCCGCGGCTACCACGCGCCCGTCGGCGGGCAGCCGCAGCTGACCATCACCGTCGGTCCGGTGGACGTCGACTATGTCGACGAGTTCCCCGCCATCTCCCCGCTCCCGGGTCTCGACGCGCTGACCCGTCCCGGTTTCCTCGCCGATCCGTCGGTGACCTCCTCGTTCTCCCCCATCAAACCGGTCGCCGAGCCCGTCGAAGTGCCCAGCGAGCACCAGTACGAAGCCGACGAGGAAGCCGCCGCGGCCGCATTTGCCGCCGAGACCGAGGAGACCGCGCACACCGACGTACGCAACCCGCGCACCAACCTCATCATCGGCGCGGTGATCTTGGTCGCCGCCCTCGTGCTCATCGTCGCCGGCGCGGTGGTGCTCAGCCAGCAAGTGCAGACCGAAGACGACGACTCGGTGACGGTGCTCAACACGACCAGCGAGCCAGCCAACACTGCCCCGCCGTCTACAGCGCCACCGACGGCGGCCCCAGCCGAACCAGCGTCCCCTCCACTCGGGACTGCGCCACCGTCGGCCCCGCAGTCGGCTCCGCCAGCCGCGCCACTGGGCACCGCCCCGCAATCTGCGCCGCCATCCGCTGTGCCCTACGCGCCCAACGCGCCCAACGTCCCCAACGCGCCTGCGAGCGCGCCGGCAGGGGCGGCGGAGGTGCCGGTAGGGCGGTAGCAAGGGGGCGTCGATAAGCGAAAAGCCCCTGGCAGCTAAGATGCGAACAATGACCGCCCCGAACGAGCCAGCCCACCCGTATGTGGTGCTGCACGCGCTGACAACCGGGATTCACCCGGGGACTGGGCGCCTGCTCACGCTCGATGCGGTGACGTTCAACGCCGTCGGCGAAATCGGCGAGGAATTCCACCAGGTGTTCAACCCGGGTTGCGACCCCGGCCCGCGCCACGTCCACGGCCTCGAGGTCGGCGACTTCGCGCAGGCACCCCGGTTTGCTCGCTCGTTGCGCACCCTGAACAAGCTTATCGACGGCCGGGTGCTCGTAATGTATGACTCCCCACGCGATTGGGGGTTTGTCGTTTCCGAGGCGCGGCGGGCAATGAACGCGGCTGCCCGGGCGAACCGTTCGCGGCGCGGGAAAGGCAACCGGCGGCGGCAGCGGGTCGGGCACGTGCCGCGGCCGTCGTGCATCGTTGACGTGCTGGGCAGCGCGCGGCTGCAGGGGTTCGTGCCGGTGGATGCGCGGCTGCAGGCCGTGGCGCCGGCGCTCGGCGTCGCGGTGCCGGGCGTCGAGGCGCCGGGAGGCGAGGCAGCGAACGGTGCTGGGGCGGGTGCCGACCGCCTTGAACTCGAGCAGGCGCGCATGCGGGCGCACACCCTGACACTGATGCAGCTGTTTCTGCAGCTGCGCGGTGCGGGTGCGCTGGCGGAGCTCGATCCCGGCGAGCTCACCGCGGACGCGTTCGGGCTGCAGCGCAGCAGCGTGCGCGTCGACGCGCAGAAGGCGGGCGCGGCGGCGGAGAACCCGGGCATCTACGTCGCGGACGCGGGCCTGCGCAAGGGGATGGAAGTGGTGGTCACCGACGACGTGGCCGTGTTCCCCGACACCCTCATCGACGCCGCCGTGCGTGCCGGGCTGACTTACTCGGAGAAGTTGTCGCGCCAGACGTCGCTGGTCGTTTCGGACGCGCTGGTCAAAGGCGTGGAGCTGCGCGGCAAGGCGATGCACGCGCACCGCAAAAACATCCCGATTCTGTCCGCTGAGGAATTCACGCGGGCGGTTGCGGAAATGGAGTCCGGCTCCGGTGCGCGGCCGGAGTAACGTAGGCCGCATGACCGAGCAAGGACGCCTCGCCCGCATCCGATCTTCGCTAGCCGTGACCGCGGCACGCGCCGCCACCGCCGCCTCCCGCGCGACCGGCCGCGGCGCCGGCGGCATGATCGGCGGCCTAGTGGCCGGCGCGATCGACCCGAACATCATGGACTCCCTCGGCCGCGGCCGCCCCGCAGTGCTGGTCACCGGCACCAACGGCAAGTCCACCACAACCCGGATGCTCGCCAGCGCGATGCGCACCACCCACACCGTGGCCACCAACGACGGCGGCGACAACATGGATGCCGGCATTATCTCGGCGCTCATGGCGGGTAGCGACGCCAGCCATATTGTCCTTGAGGTGGACGAGCTGCACGTGCCGGCCGTCGCCAAGCGTCTTGCTCCTGAGGCCCTGGTCCTGCTGAACCTTTCCCGCGACCAGCTTGACCGTGTGGGTGAGATCAACTCGATTGAGCGCGCGCTGCGCAATGCGGTGATGGAGCATCCGGAGGCGACGATCATCGCGAACTGCGACGATGTGCTGATCACTTCGTGCGCCTGGGACCACCCGAATGTGGTGTGGGTCGCGGCCGGCAGCGGCTGGGCCGGCGATTCGGTGACCAACCCGCGCTCCGGCGGCCATGTCGTGCGCACCGACGACGGCGATTGGTACGGGCTCGAGCCGCTTGTCGACGGCACCGACTTCCGCCGTCCCGACCCCGACTGGTGGGTCGACGCCGACGGCCTCCACACCCCCGACGGCCAGACGGTCCCGCTCAACCTCAAGCTGCCGGGCCAGGCGAACCGCGGCAACGCCGCCCAGGCGATCGCATGCGCCGTCGAGGCGTTCGGCGTGCCGCTGGAGAAGGCGGTGGCGGCGGCGGAGGAGATCGACAACGTCGCCGGCCGCTACTCCACCGTGCACCTCGGCGACCACGAGATCCACCTCTTGCTGGCCAAGAACCCGGCCGGGTGGCAGGAGGCGCTGAGCATGCTGGATCGCGAGGCGGACGGCGTGGTCATCGGCGTCAACGCGCAGCAGGGCGACGGCGAAGACGTCTCCTGGCTGTGGGACGTCGCCTTCGAGGATTTCGGCGAGACGAAAGTCATCGCCGCCGGTGAGCGCGGCACCGATCTCGCGGTGCGCCTCCTCTACGCGGGCATTGACCACCAGCTCATCCACGACCCCGTTGACGCGATCCGCGCCTGCCCGCCGGGCCGCGTGGAGGTGCTCGCAAACTACACCGCGTTCCGCGACCTGAAGAAGGCGCTGACCAAGCAGGAGGATTACCGTGGCTAAGCCGACCCGCACGCTCACCATTGGCCTGATCCTGCCGGACATCCTGGGCACCTACGGCGACGACGGCAACGCGCTCGTCCTGCGCCAGCGTGCCCGCATGCGCGGCATCCGCGCCGAAGTCCGCAAAGTGACGCTCACCGACGAAATCCCCGCGGATTGCGACATCTACACCCTCGGCGGCGGCGAGGACTCCGCCCAGGTCATCGCAGCCGCGCGCCTCGCCGCTTCCCCAGGCCTGCAGGCCGCGGCCGCCGACGGCACCCCCATCTTTGCCGTCTGCGCCGGCATGCAGATCCTCGGCCACAGCTTCTTCGCGCACGGCACGGAGGCACAGGGCATTTCGCTTATCGACGCCACCACGCAGCCCCTTTCCAAACGCGCCATCGGGGAAATCGCGTCCAAACCCTCCCGCGTGGGCATCACCGCGGAGCTTACGGAGCCGCTCACCGGTTTCGAGAACCATATGGGCGCCACCACCCTGGGCCCCGACGCGCAGCCGCTGGCGACGGTCACCCGCGGCACCGGCAATGGCGCGAGCGCTGCCGTCCGTAACAACGGCGCAAGCGAAGGGGGCGAAAGGGGCGCAGAGGGCGCAACCAATAGCGCCACCAGTGGCACCCGGATCGAGGGCGTCGTGCAAGGCAGCGTCATTGCCACCTACATGCACGGCCCGGCGTTGGCCCGCAACCCGCAGCTCGCGGACCTGCTGCTCGCCAAGGCAATGGGCTGCACCATCGAAGATCTCGAGCCGCTCGAGCTGCCGACCATCGACCGGTTGCGCATGGAACGCCTGAACTAGCGGCGCGGGCGGTGGCGGTGCGCAGCGAAGGCAGCGCCGGTGGCGTCAACAGCGCTAGCATGCAGAAGCATGTACGTGCACTTGAGCCACATCCTTGAACCCAACGGCCCCGCCTACCCCGGCACCCCGAAACTCGAGACCACCCAACGCACGGTGATCGGTGAAGACGGCGATGCGAACAGCTTTCTCAGCACCCTGCCAAATCACTTCGGCACGCACATGGACGCGCCGCGCCACTTTGTTCCCGACGGCGTGACCATCGCAGAACTTGGCCCTGAACGGTTCAACTTTGACGGGGATGAGGTGCTGCTGGTGGACGTGCCGTCGAAAAGCAAGCCCAAATCGATCCTGACCGTTGAGGACATCGAACCCTACGCAAGCGAGTTTGACGGCATTCGGCTGCTGCTGATCCGGACCGGCTTCGAGCGCTACCGCAGCGAGAACCCGCAGGTCTACCAGGAGGAAGGGCCGTGCCTCGACCCGGAGCTGTGCAAATGGCTGGCGACGGAAACGCACGTGCAATGCATCGGGCTGGATTGGATTTCAGTCGGCGCGCCGTGGAACGACCTGGGCACCGAAGCGCACCGCCAGCTGCTGGGCGCGTACCGCGACAACTTCATCACCGCGATCGAGGACCTGTCGCTGGCGCCGGTCGGCGACAAGTGGATCGACTTTGTCACGCTTGGTCCGCTGCGGGTGGCGGGCGTGGATTCGTCGCAGGTCAGCGTGACGGCGTTCCTCAACGACATGGACTTTCTGATCGAGGACGCCGTGGACGAAGCGACTGAGGGCGGGTTCTAGAGCTTCAACCGGCCGCTGAGGGCGCGGGAGAGCGTGAGTTCGTCGACAAACTCCAAGTCCCCGCCCAGCGGCATGCCGGATGCGAGGCGCGAAACGGTGAGATCCGGGAAGTCCTTGAGCAGCCGGGCGATGTAGGACGCGGTCGCCTCGCCTTCGGTGTCCGGGTCAGTGGCGAGGATGACCTCCGCGATCTCCGGGATTTCCCCGTCCGCGAGGTCCGGTTGCACCCCGCCGATGCGCTGCAGCAGCGACGCAATCGCCAGGTCCTTCGGCCCGATGTTCGCCAGCGGGTCCAACGCACCGCCGAGCACGTGGTAGCGGCCGCTGAACTCGCCGGTGCGTTCAATGACCTGGATGTCCTTCGCATCCTCCACCACGCACACTAGCGACTTGTCGCGCCCGGAATCCGCGCAGATGCGGCACACCTCTTCGCGCGAGACGTTGTTGCAGATGCGGCAGAACGTCACACCGTCACGCACCGCTTCAAGCGCCGCGCGCAACCGGTCGATGTCGTCCGGCTCGGTCTGCAGCAGGTGGAACGCGATGCGCTGCGCCGACTTCGGGCCGAC
Organism: Corynebacterium glaucum; assembly: GCF_002287505.1. GTDB lineage: Bacteria > Actinomycetota > Actinomycetes > Mycobacteriales > Mycobacteriaceae > Corynebacterium > Corynebacterium glaucum. The sequence continues at coordinate 129,747 of NZ_CP019688.1, read as the reverse complement.
ACCGGGCAGACGCGAGAACTCATCGATGAGGTCTTGCAGCGGGCCTTCAAACATCGCGCTCCTTTGAGGGGTGTGCAGGGTGCCCAGGGTTACTGGTGCATAAAGAAAACGCCCGGCGCGTGGCCAGGCGCGTTGAGGCAGTGAAGTTCGGGGCAGCGCCTAGATGATGCCGCCGAACGGCACCTCGCCCGGGCCAGCCTGCGGGCCACCGGCAGCGCCGGTCAGCGGGCCGATCTTCTCCTGCGCGAGCTGGCCAGCCTTGGTGTGCGCGTCGCGGTACGCAGCCAGGATCAGGTCCTGCAGTGTCTCAACATCCTCCGGGTCGACAGCCTCCGGTTTGATCTTCAGCTCGGTGATCTCGGCACCGCCGGTCATGGTCACGGAGACCAGCTCGCCGCCGGCGGTACCAACCACGGTGGTGTTCAGCAGCTCTTGCTGCGCCTGCTGCAGCGCCGCCTGCACCTCAGCGGCCTGACGGATCAGTTCCTGCATATCTGCCGGCATGTTTGGCTGGGTCATGGTGGGATCCACCCTTTCTTTATCGCTAATACAACCTCTGCCCAGTGTACCCGCTTGCTCTACAGCGGTTTCGCGCCGAGCTCGCTCGCCAGCAGCTCCATCGCCACCTGCGTCGCGTCGCGGCGATCGCGCTCCCCTTCCTCGGCTTCAGCCTGGTCAGCCATGTCGCGCTCCTCGTCCTCTTGGGAGTAGGGCTTTGCTTCGCTTATCGACGCCCCACCGCTCCCCCCTTCATCCCCATTCCAGGGGTCGTACGGGGGTTCGTCGTCAATGGGCTCCGGTGGGGGCGGGATTTCTTCACTGTCCCGCTTTGCTTTAGCCGCGGCTTGCTGGCTGGCTGCCTGCGCCGCTGCTTGGGCTGCCGACCGCCAGTCGTTGGGCGCGGGTGACTTCGCCGGTGCAGGTGCCGGCGCAGGGTCGTCAGGCTGATCCGCGCCCTCCGCGTCACCCGAGTTGGCCGCAGCATTCCCGCCGCGCGCAGTGCGCCCACCGCTCTCAGTGCGCCCGGCGACTTCGGGTTTGCCCGGGTTCCACACTGCCTTGCGCTCGGGCGCGCGGACGTTCGCGGCGGCCGGATCAGTGCCGACCACACACCGCACCCCAATCTGCGCACCCAGCTTCTCCGAGAGCACCGCGACGATGTCTGCGTTGTTGTTTTCGGCGTTGATGCGGCCCGCCAGCGCCCCAGTGTTGTGGCCGAGCACCAAGGTCGCGCCGTCAAAGCCGAGCGGGCGTGCCTCGGTGAGCATGATCTCGGCGACCTTGTTCCGCGCGCCCACCGACTGACGAAGCGTCGTCCAATCCCGCTCTATGCGGTGGAACAGCGCATCCCCATCGAACTCGCCGACATCCCCGGTCGCTTCTCCCACATCTGCACCCGCATCCTGAGCAGCCGGGGCCTCGGTCGCGGAAGGCGCCTCCGTGGATTCTCCGCCGGTGGATTCTCCGTCAGTGGATGCTTCGCCTGTGGATGCTTCGCCTGTGGTCGCGGTCTCGTCAGCTGGAGCCATGTTCTCCGCCGCAGCCGCGCCGTCAGCTGTTTGCGGAGTGTGTTCGACATCTCCGAGCTCCTCGCTGGGTGCCGATGCAGGCGACTGCGCGGGTGTCGGTTCAGCCCGATCCGGTGTCGGAGCGTCCTTGTAGGTGTCGTCGATCGCTTGAGCCCGATCGTCGGGCTCGGCTTGCCCTCCCGACTCGGCGTGCGTTGCCAGCTCGGCGTGCGTTGCCAGCTCGGCGTGCGTTGCTGGCTCTGCGGGTGCGGCAGGCGCGACCGGTGGAGTCATCGCCGGGGCGGGCGCGGGCTCAGAACGGGACGGTTCCGGCGCGGGAGGTTGCCCCGGCTCGAAGTCGGGCTGCGGCTCCGGTTCCGGTTCCGGTGTGGGTTTCGCCGCCGTCGATGTGGCTGGCGCGGTCTGCTGCGGCAGTGCGGTCTGCTGCGGCGCCTGAGCGGCGGGTGTTGAAGAACTGCGCACCCCGCGACCTGCGGCCGCTGCAGCCGCTGCCGCCGCAGCGGCGGCCGCCGCCCCGCCTGAGCCGCGAGTGACTGCGGAGCCGGAATGGGTGGCGGTGCCAGCGGAAGAGCTGACAGCGGGAGAGCTGACAGCGGCCCCGGTCGCGCTGGTGTCGGCGCCGGCGCCGGCGCCCGAGGGGAGCGTAAGCAGGTGGGCCATCATCACCTCGAGCAGCAGCCGCGGCGAGGTCGCGCCGCGTAGATCGGAGACGCGGTCGTTGACCTCGGTCGCCAGATCTGCGAGCTGAGCGGGGCTAAAACGCGCGGCTTCAGCGCGCAGGATTTCGGCGCGGTCGACGGGGGCGTCGACAAGGCCTTGCCCGAACGCATCTGGCACGGTGCGGATGATCAGCAAGTCACGCAGTCGATCCAACAGGTCGGTGGCAAAACGGCGCGGCTCGTGGCCGGACTCCATGACGGCGTCAATGGTGTGGAAGGTGGCGGAAGCGTCGCCGTCGGCGATCGCGTCCACCGCCGCGTCCAAAAGCGACAGGTCCGTCACGCCCAGCAGCGGCAGCGCGAGCTCGTAGGTCAGCCCGTCCGGACCGGCGCCGGAAAGCAGCTGGTCCAGGATCGACAGTGTGTCGCGCGGCGACCCACCGCCAGCGCGGATCACCAGCGGGTAGACGTTCTCGTCGACGTACACGCCCTCCTCCGCCACCACGCGCTCGAGCAGCTCGCGCATCGCGGCCGGCGCCAGCAGGCGGAACGGGTAGTTATGCGTGCGCGAGCGGATCGTGCCCAGGATCTTCTCCGGCTCGGTCGTCGCGAACACGAAGATCAGGTGCTCCGGCGGCTCCTCCACGATCTTCAGCAGCGCGTTGTTGCCGGCGGCGGAGATCATGTGCGCCTCGTCGATGATAAACACGCGGTAGCGCGAATCCGCCGGCGCGAACATCGCACGCTCGCGCAGCTCACGCATGTCGTCCACGCCGCCGTGCGACGCCGCGTCCAGCTCCATCACGTCCAGGTTGCCCGGCCCGCCAGGCGCCAGCGCCACGCACGACGCGCACACCCCGCACGGCGTCGACGTCGGCCCCTCCACACAGTTCAGCGACCGCGCCAAAATGCGCGCCGACGACGTCTTGCCGCACCCGCGCGGCCCGGAAAACAGGTACGCGTGCGCGATCCGCCCGTTATCCAGCGCCGTCGACAGCGGTCGCGTCACCTGCTCTTGGCCAACCAGCTCCCCAAACGTCGCCGGTCGATACTTCCTGTACAGCGCCACCTATTAGCCCCTGAACCAATCCGTAATGTCCACGCTGCGCCGCCGCAGCTGCTGCTTCAGAATCTCCACTCCCTGCTCAGACGCAATCCGGTACTCCGCATCCGTCAGCGCTACCAGCTCCAACAGCACGGTCAGCTTCCCCTCCTCGGGGTGCACCGGCGTGCCCTTGTAAAACAGGTCCGGCTCGCGCAAGAACCCGTGCCCCACGGTCGCGCCCTGCGGCAGCTCCACGTTGGAAAACAGGTTCTCCAAAAGCACCCCAGGCTGCGCGGGAATCCCGAAGGAGTTAATGATCCGGGTCGCTTCAATTGCGGTTTGTGCGAGCAATTGCTTATCGACGCCACCTTTAACCGCCAATTCACACCCCACGAGCGTGCTCGGGTCCGCCTCCAAGCGGAGCCCAGTATCAACCGTGGAGAACCCGACCGTCACAGCAACGGGGAGGTCTTGGTGTGTGGTGGTGGCGACGGCGGAGTCGTCGACAAGCGAAAGCTCGATGCCCGGGAAAATGGTGTCGATCCATGCAAGGAGCTCGTTACCGGTCACTGGGCACCTCGGTGTTCAATGCGGTGCTCGATGGCCGCGAGTAGCACGCAGATGGCCACGCCGTCCATCGCATCGGTGACCTCGTCCAGCGGCGGCAGCGACGGGGCGAGGCGGATGTTGCGGTTGTCCGGGTCGGTGCCGTGCGGGAACGCGGAGCCGGCCTTGGTGAGGTTGATGCCGGCTTCCTTCGCCAGCTCCCACACGCGGGTCGCGGTACCGGGCACGACGTCGAGGGAGATGAAGTAGCCGCCCTTCGGCTCGGTCCACTCCGCGACGCCGTAGCCGCCGAGCCGCTCGCCCAGAATGCCGATCACGGCCTCGAACTTCGGCGCCAGCGAGCCGGCGTGCTTGCGCATCAGCGCACGCGCCCCTTCCGCGTCGCCGAACAGCGCGGCGTGCGCAAGCTGGTTCTCCTTGTTCGGTCCGATGCCGCGCACGCCCGCGATCGAGCGGTACCAGTCGAGGTTCTCCTTCGACGACGCGAAAAACGCCACACCCGCGCCCGCGTGCGTGATCTTGGACGTCGAGCTCATGTACCAGAAACGGTTCGGGTTGCCCTTCTCCGCCGCGATTTCGATGACGTTCGGGTTCTCCGGCAGTTCGTCGGTGAACGCGTGCACCGCGTAGGCGTTGTCCCACACGATGCGGAAGTCCGGCGCGCCGGTCTCCATCGTCGCGAGGCGCTCAGCCGTCTCGCGCGAGTAGGTCACGCCGGTGGGGTTGGAGAAGATCGGCACGCACCACATGCCCTTCACGTTCGGGTCGCGTGCAAGGTCTTCGACGACGTCCATGTCCGGGCCGTCGGCAAGCATTGGGACGTTGACCATCTCGAACCCGAACTGTTCGGTGATGGTGAAGTGGCGGTCGTAGCCCGGCACCGGGCAGAGCCACTTCGCACCCGGCTCCTTGCTCCACGGCTGCGGCGAGTCGTTCGTGCCGAACGCGAACGCGAAGGAGATGAGGTCGAACATGATGTTTAGCGAGGACGCGTCGCCGGCGATGAGGTTCTCCGCGTCGACGCCGATAAGCTCCGCCCACAGCTCGCGGATGTCCACGATGCCGTCGACCCCGCCGTAGTTGCGCACGTCCACGCCGTCTTTCGCGCGGTAGTTGTCCGTCCCGGGCAGCGCGAGCAAATCCTGGGAGAAGTCCAGCTGCTCGCTCGACGGCTTGCCGCGGGTGAGGTCCAAGTTCAGGTTCTTCGCCTTCAGCTCGGCGTACCGTTCGCGGACGTCTTTGGCCAACGCCTCACATTCCTGCGGGTTCATCTCGTTTAAAGGGGTAGCCATGATGCTCAATCGTACCCGTGAATACAAAGGGGACCCCACGCACCTGCCAGAGCTCGCTGACCCTTGCTGCGTTCCCGCCCTGGGGGAGTTCACAAGATAAGCACCGCGTGGGATCCTGGCCCTCACTGTAGCCGGATCGCCCAGGTGGCACAAAAAGGGGCCGCCAGTTGCCGCATGCTTATCGACGGCCCCACGCCCCCCTCTGTCACGCTGTACCTTCTCGCTGGCGCACACCGTGTCTTGCCGTTTTGTGGCTCGCGGTGGCAATGCACTACAGTATTGCCAGCGATGCAATCGGCGCTGCTTTTCAAGCGGTGCTGCACGTGTCAGCTGGAGGATTCGACTAGCGGCCTATGTCACACGCCTGGAACGCGTGCGGGTAGCAATACCCTCGTGGGTTCAAATCCCACATCCTCCGCAAAATTCGAAACAGGCCCCGCACACTTGGGCCCCGGTTTTGGTGACCGGCCCGGTGCGGGGCCTGTTTTGTTTCCCGCTACGCTGACACGCATGAGTTTTGCGCCCGGCTACCCTGCGCCGTCGCCCGCGCTGCTGCGCGAGGGCCGCTTGTCCCTATTTACCCGGTTCCAGGCGGCATCCAACTTCTACGGGCGCCTCGCGCAACCGGTGAACTACCGGGTGGTGCACCAATACGGCCCGACACCGGGCGGCGACATCGCGATCAACCTGCAGGTGACAAGCTCGGTCGGCGTCAGCGAGATCCACCCGGGCATCATCGTGGCGACCATCAGCGGCGGCCACATCCGACTTGTCTCGCAGAACCAGGCCGGCTCCAACGGCAACCCGATCCCCGAGTTCACCCGCCCGGCGCCGTTCCAGGAACCGCTGGCCACGCCATTTCTTCAGGCGCTGCAGACGCGCCACGGCGGCAACCCGATCATCGTGCTGCCCAACACACTGCCGAACACGCTGCCGAACACGCTGCCGAACATTCAGGCCGAGCAGCTGGTCATCGTGGTTCTGCCGAACCTGATGAAGACCGGTGAGCCGGTGGGCTCCGTGGTGCGCCGCACTATCGCGCACACGGTCATGCCGCCGAACGCGGACGAGCTGGAGGCGGTGAGCACGCTGGCCAAGCAACTCGGCGAGCACCTCGTGGGCTCCCAGACCGTCGCCCCGGGAATGCATGAGCTGCGCTTGAGCGACGGCTCGCTGATCGAAGTGCTCAACCGCCCCGGCGCCGGCCCGGCAGGGGCGCACGCGTCGGCAGTGATGAGCGCCCGGCGCGACACCGAAGAAAACGAACCCATCCGGGTGACCAACGAGTCGTGGTTCATGTTCAACGAGCACCGCGCGTACTGCAATAGCATCATCGCCGGCATCACCTTCTCGGATGATTTGCGTCAGGCGGAGGTGAGGTTCGTTGATGGGGGCGTCGATAAGCTTGTGCCGCAAATTGCCGGCTACCTGCTGCCGAATGGGACCTTCCGGTGGGGCTGGACGTACGACCAGGGCCAGCCGAACCCTTCCCTGGAGTTCATCCGGGGTGTGCACGACATGGGCGTGCGCGAGCGCATCGTGTCGCTGACGCGCGGGGAGCTGCCGACCGTGGTGCTCGAGCAATACCAGCTCATGCCGTACATCGCGCACATGCAGCGCGGCACGCACCTGTACTACCTCAACCTGCCTGGCGGTGAGACCGCAGTGATTGTGCTGCACTCGCCGCGGTTCAACCTGCCGCCAATCACCGTGCCTGGCGTGCGCGCGGCCCTGGCTGCCCCGCCACTGCCGCCGCGCGTGGACGTGCACCGCGCGCTGCGCGCCTACGCACACCACCGCCAGCTGGCCCTAAGCAAGAGCAGCAAACGCCCCAGCCTGACCCTGCCGAGCGGTGAGGTGGTGCAGCTCAGCGTCACCGGGGGCCAGGTCGCGGTGCTGTAAAATCCGGGCACATGATTGATCTCCGCCTCAAAGAAGCCATGACCCAGCAGGTCACCGAGGAATACGCCGCCGCCTACGTGTACCGCTACCTGGCCAACGAGATGGACGCGCTGTCCTTCCCGGGCCTGTGCGCGTGGTTCACCGCGCAGGCGCAGGAGGAAACGGAGCACGCGCAGAAGTTTGCGAAGCACCTCATCGACCGCGGCGAGCACGTGCAGCCGCGCACGATCGCGATCGACGCGCCGGAGATCAGCGGCCCGCTCGACGCGTTCCGCGCCGCGCTCGTGCACGAGCAGAAAGTTTCGGAGCAGATCCGCGAAATCACCCGCATCGCGGACGAGGTCGGCGACTTAGAGTCCCGCGCGCTGCTCAACTGGTTCCTCAACGAGCAGATCGAAGAGGAAGCCACGGTCGGAGAGATCGTCGATCAGCTTCAGCTCGTCGGTTCCGACGGTTCGGGGCTTCTGCGTATCGACGCCGCCCTGTCCACCCGCACCACGCTCTCCTAGCGCCTTGCGTGGATTCCTCGAAGCTGCGGCGCTGGCGGCGGCTGGGATCGCCATCAGCATCACGCTGAGTGCCACGCTGGCCGGGTGTGGCGGATTCGGGGATGGGGATGGCGGTGAAGTGGCCGTCGATAAGCGACCTGGGGCTGGGGCCTCTGCCCTTGCCGACAGTGACCCCGAGCGGCGGGCAGCCGACCGCGACCACCCCGATCTGATTCCGCCCGGCACCTACTTTTACCGCGAGGACGAGGCGAGCGACCTGGATACGGTGCGGGTCACGGTGAACGAGAACTGGTGCAATTTCACCTACTCGCCGGGCGGGGCGCAGGTGTTTACCACCGCGTGCACGCTGCTGCCGGAGCGGCAGCAAGCGATTGTGGCCGGCGACGTCTACGACCGCGACGGGGAGCTGATGGCGGCCGACGGGGAGTTCCTGTTTGCCTACGAGAACGCGACCTCTGCGGGATTTGAGTTGCACGTCAACGAGGACGAATTCGTGCGCCTCAACCGCCGCGGGTAATCCGCCCGCTTGAATTAGGTAAACAACGGTCAAACACGCGGCGAAACCTGCACCAACTTTGTGTCCTGAACTCGCGCTCCAAGCATGAGTGTCCGACCATATGGGGCGTGAGACGAAGCGAGGCCGCCGCAACGAGCCGTTCCGTATCCCGTCGTAACTTCCTCCGCACCGCTGCGGTCACTTCTGGCACCGTCGGCGCGGGCTTCGCCGCGCAGGCGTGGGCGCAAAGCTCCCAGCCCGCGCCGTCGGCCTCCCCGCTCGCGGAACCCGAGCTGCCGCCGCTGCCGTTCGTGCACGGCGTCGCCTCCGGCGACCCGCTGCCGGATTCGGTGGTGCTGTGGACGCGCGTGACCCCGGACGATGCTGCGTGGCCCGGCTCCGGTGGCGGCGCCCCGACTCCGGTGCGCTGGGACGTGGCGACCGACCCGGAGTTTCTCACGATTGTGCAGCACGGCGAGTCCTTGTCACACCCTGATGCCGACCATACGGTGCACATCGACGTGCACGGACTGGCGGCGGACAGCGTCTACTTCTACCGCTTCGTGGTCACCGACGGCCCGCACGCCGGCGCGACCTCGCCGACCGGCCGCACCAAGACTGCGCCCGCGCCCGGCGCGCCCGTGAAACGTCAGCGCTGGGCAGTCGCGTCCTGCGCGAACTACGAGGCCGGCTTCTTCTCCGCCTACGCCGACATGGCAGAGCGCGGCTGGGCCGGCGACATCGACCTGACCGTCTTCCTCGGCGACTACATCTACGAGTACGCCCAGTACGGGTACTCCGGCTTTGGCCCGGTGCGCCTGCACCATCCGGCGCACGAGATCGTCTCGCTGGCCGACTACCGCACCCGCTACGGCCGCTACCGCACCGACCAGGCGCTGAAGAACGCACACGCGGCGATGCCGTGGATCGTGGTGTGGGACGACCACGAGGTGGCCAACAACAACTGGCGCGACGGCGCGGACAACCACGACCCGTCCGAAGGCGATTTCTACGCCCGCCGCGACGCCGCGATCCGCGCCTACTACGAGTGGATGCCGGTGCGCACCACCCAGACTAGCACCGAGGGCCACATCTACCGCACGTTCACGTTCGGCGACCTCGTCGAGCTCACGGTCATGGACCTGCGCACCTACCGCGACGTCGAGTTCTGGCGCGGCGGTTCGCGCCAGCCCGGCGACGCCCGCACCATGCTCGGCTCGGAGCAGTACAACTGGCTCATCAGCACGCTGGAGCGCTCGAAGACCAAATGGAATGCCCTGGGCAACTCGGTGATGTTCTCGCCAATGCGCCTCGGCACCGTCATGCAGAACCCGGCGACCCGCCCGATCGCGAAGGCGTTGAGCTCCAACATCCTCTCCTCTCAGGCCGACATCCCCGCGATCGATGAGCTCCCCCTCAACGGTGACCAGTGGGACGGCTACGACAGCGAGCGCCGCCGCCTCCTGGATGCCCTCGGCCGCCTGGGCAAGAACCCGATCTTCCTCACCGGCGACATCCACACCGAGTGGAGCCACACCATCCCCTACGGCGACACCCAGATCGGCTGCGAGGTGGTGTGCTCTTCCATCACCGCCCCGAACGTCACCGATTCGCTCGGTCTCCCCGCCGGCCACCCGCTGATGCGCACCGCCACCGGCTACATGTTCGCCGCGAACCCGAACCTGCGCCACTGCGCGCTGGACACGCACGGCTACACCATTGTCACCATCGCGGATGCGGACGTGTTCATGGAGTGGCTGCGCGTCGACGACATCCTCGCCCCCCTCTCTCCCGTCCGCACCGCGGCCATGCTGAACTGGCGCAAGGGCGTCGGCTTCACGGCCTAGGCCGAGCCAAACACGTACGGCTCCCGCGGCAAGGCCAGCGGGTCGAAGCTCTTCAGCAGGTTCGTCGCCCCAGGGCACCCAAGAGAAGCAGCAAGCTTATCGACGACCCGTTGCACGCCCTCCCCACCAGCCACCTCGCCGACCACCTCGCCGGCTATTTCGCCGACCATTTCCCGCAGCGTGACCGCGCCGTCGCGCTTCGCCAGGCGTTTGCCCTCGGCGTTGACCACCAGCGGCACGTGCACGTACTCCGGCTGCTGGTAGCCAAGCAGGTGCGCCAGGTACGCCTGGGCGGGCGCCGAGGCGAGCAGGTCGTCGCCGCGGACGACTTGGTCGATGCCGAAGTCGCCGTCGTCGACAACCACGGCCAAGTTGTACGCCCAATCCCCCGCCTGCGCCTGGTTCAGGTTGCCGCCGCGGCGCAGGATCACGTCGTCGACCGCGCCGGTGTACTCGCCGTGGTAGAAATCCGACACCGTCCATTCCCGCGCTTTCGCTCGCAGGCGGATGGCCGGCAGGCGACCTTCTGCGGATAGTTCGAGGCGTCGTAAAGCGCGATGCTCCTCCGAGAGATCGCGGCACGTGCCCGGGTACATGCCTGGCTGGGCATGGGGCGCGGAGGCGGCCTCGCGGATGTCGCGGCGGGTGCAGTAGCACTCGTAGGTGGGCAGCTTCGCGAGCGCGGCAGCGTAAGCGGCGGAGCGGTCGGACTGGTAAATCACCGGTTCGTCCCACTCAATGCCAATCACCGCGAGGTCCTCCAGCTGGCGGCGCGCGGACTCGGCGGAGCTGCGTTCGGAGTCGATGTCCTCGACGCGCACGTAAAACGCGCGGCCGGTCTGGCGAGCGAACAGCCACGCGAGCAGCGCCGTGCGCAGGTTGCCGAAGTGGAGGTCGCCGCTGGGGCTCGGCGCGTAGCGGCCCGCGCCGCGGTGGTCATTCACAAGGATCCGCCTTTCCAGCCAGTAACAAGCATGCGTCTAGTCAGTTCTGCGTGCCATGATATTGCGCGTGACTCACCCCGTTTCCCGCTCGCCGTTTTCGTACCTGCTCACGTTCTTCTGCGCGGTGTTCCTCATCTCGAACATCACGGCGCAAAAGGGCGTGACGCTCGGCCCGCTGATCACCGACGGCGCCTTCTTTCTCTTCCCCATCTCCTACGTCATCGGTGACGTCATCGCCGAGGTCTACGGGTTCAAGACCGCGCGCCGCGCCGTGTTCACCGGTTTCGGCGTCGCGGTGCTGGCAGTGCTGACGTTCTATGTCGCGATCTGGCTGCCAGCCGCAGATTTCTACGACATGCAGGAGCCGTTCGCAGCGGTGCTTGGGCTCTTGCCGCGCATCGTGGTGGCGTCGCTCGCGGGCTACGTCGTCGGCCAGCTGCTCAACGCGTGGGTACTGCAGAAGATGAAGGACCGTCTCGGCCGCAGCAATCTATGGGCGCGCCTGATCGGCTCCACCATCGTCGGCGAGTTCGCCGACACGCTGCTGTTCTGCTCCATCGCCGCCGGCGTCATCGGCATCACCACCGCCGGCGAGTTCGTGAACTACGTCGCCGTCGGCTTCTTCTGGAAGACGATCATGGAGGTCGTGCTCCTTCCGATCACCTACCCCACCATCGCGTGGGTGCGCCGGCAGGAGGAGCAGCTCAGCGCCACCACGGCCTAAGGGCTTTTGCTTGTCGACGCCCCCGGGAAGCCCTGAATCAGGCCGTTTACCCCAGGCCGCGACGCTGAGTCTTCGCCCCCGCGTAGTAGCGCCCCATAAATTCGTCGCGGTACGCCTCGTAGTCGCCGGCGTCGATGGCGCGGCGGATGTTGTCCACCAGGCGCACCATGAACTCCAGGTTGTGGATCGTGCACAGCGTGCCGGCGAGGAACTCCTTCGCCTTGAGCAGGTGGTGGATGTAGGCGCGCGAGTAGTTCTGGCTGACGTAGCCACCGAACTCCTCGTCGATACCGGCGAAGTCGCGCTTGAAGCGCGCGCCGGTGAGGTTCATGCGCCCGTCGAGGGTATACACGCCGCCGCGGCGCGCGAGCCGGGTCGGCGCGACGCAGTCGAAAGTGTCGGCGCCAGCCTCGACGGCGGTGAAGATGTCGTCAGGCTCGGAGATGCCGAGCAGGTGCCGCGGCTTGTCCACGGGAAGCTCATCGGTCACCCACCCCACGATGGTGCCCAGGTTCTCTTTCTCCAGCGCACCGCCGATGCCGAACCCGCCGAAACCCCGCTTGCCCTCGGCGCGAGCTTGCTCGTCCAGCTCAAGCAAGCCGCGCGCCGCTTGTCGACGAAGATCCTCGTACTGCGCTCCCTGCACCACGCCCCAGAGCGACTGTTCCGGACGATCCGGGTGGGTCACTTTGCGCTCGCGTGTGAGCCGGTCATGCTCGTCGAGGCACCGCTTCGCCCAGCGGCGGGTGCGCTCCACGGAGTGCTCCTGGTACTGGCGCGTATCCACCAGCGTGGTCAGCTCGTCAAATGCGAAGATGATGTCCGCGCCGAGCTGGTGCTGGATCTGCATCGACTTTTCCGGGGTGAAGCGGTGGGAGGAGCCGTCGATAAAAGACTTGAAGTCGACACCGTCGTCGTCCACGCGGGCCATGCGGTCCTTGTTCGCCGCGCGGATGTCGGCGTCGGTGAGCCCCGCGACATCCATGGCCAGCACCTTCTGGAAGCCGACACCCTGGCTCATCACCTGGAAGCCGCCCGAATCGGTGTAGGTCGGCCCATGCCAGTTCTCAAACGCTGCCACGCCACCTGCCTCATCCACGATGTCGGCGCCGGGCTGCAGGTAGAGGTGGTAGGCGTTGGACAAGATCGCCTGGGCTTCGGTGAGGCGGATCTGCTCCGGCGTAAGTGTCTTGACCGTGGCTTTGGTGGCCACGGGGATGAAGGCTGGCGTGTGAATATCGCCGTGGGGGGTGTGGATCGTCCCTGTGCGACCGTGTTTGCCGGGGGCGTCGTAAAGCTCTTTGCTCAATGTGAACGCGGTCATGCGGGCTGCAACTCCTGGTGATTCTGGTGATCCTGGTGATCCTCGAACTGCTCCTCAAGCTCTGTGCCCTCAACGTCGACTTCCGGCAGGATGCGGTCCAGCCACTTGGGCATCCACCAGGTGGAGCGGCCGAGGAGAAACATGGTGGCGGGGACGAGGCCCATGCGGATGAAAAACGCATCGAAGAAGACCGCGACGCCGAGCGCGAAGCCGAAGATCTGAATGAACGGCAACGGCTGGTTGATAAACGCAATGAACACCGCGATCATGATGATCGCCGCCGCCGTGACCACACGTGCGCCCTGGCGGAAGCCCTCGACGGTGGCCTCCTCGACGGCGCGAAGCTCTGCGTCTGATTCGGCGCCATCTTGGCCGCCATCCTGGCCGCGGAGCTTGAGGTAGTGCTCGCGCATGCGGGTAACCAGGAAGACCTGGTAATCCATGGCGAGGCCGAAGGTCACGCCGATCATGAAGATGGGCAGGAACGACAGGATCGGACCTGGGGTGTTGACCAAGCCGAAGAGGCCATCCTGCCAGACCAGGACCGTGAAGCCGAAGGCCGCGCCGACCGACAGGAGAAAGCCGAGGCCGGCGACGAGCGGGACCATGATGGAGCGGAAGACAACCATGAGCAGGATGATCGCGAGGCCGACGACGATGCCCAGGTAGAGCGGCATAGCCTCAGCAAGTTCTTCGGTGATGTCCATCTGGACCGCGGTCAGGCCGGTCAGGCCGATGGTCACACCGGTGGCATCCTCGACCTGGAGGTTGTTCTCTCGCAGGCCGTGGGCGATGTCGAGGGTATACGGGTCATCGGGGGCGCCATCCGGGGTGGCAAGGATCTGGGCGGCGGTGAAGTCGTCGTTGACCGAGATGATCTGGGCGTGCACCACGCCGTTCACGGAGTTCGCCTGACCGACGGTGTAGAGGAACGACGCGAGCGCAGCCTGCTCGGCGCGCCCGCCCGCCTGCTCCTCCGGGATGGCAGCCATGTACGGCTGGAGGATCTCGGCATCAGGGTTCACACCGTGCGCATCGACGACGATCAGCAGCGGCGCGTTGACACCCGGCCCGAAGCCTTCGGCCAAGAGGTCGGCGGCCTTGCGCTGAGTGGTGTCCTTGTTGGAGTTGGTGTCGGCGGGCAGCGCCATCTCGAGGCCCAGCACCGGGTAGGACATCGCGCCCAGGCCTAGCACCACCACGGCCATGACTACGGCCGGGAAGCGGCGCACGAAGTTCACCCACGAGCGGCCCATAGAGCGCTTATCCAGGTCCTTCGCCGGACGGTCGCCAGGACCGGGGTGGCCGGCCACGCCCGGGATCTTGCCGGCGAACGCCTTGTCACTCCACACACCGAGCAGGGCGGGCAGCATCGTCAGCGCCACCAGCACCGAGACAAACACAGTGAACGCCGCGGCGATGCCCATCCACGACAAGAACTCGATGCCGGCCAACACCAGCGCGACCAGCGCCACAAACACGGTGGTACCAGCAAACACCACCGAGGAACCAGCGGTGCCCACCGCCATGCCGGCCGCCTCGGGCCCCGGCAGCGACGCCCGCTCCTGCCTAAAGCGCGACAGAATGAACAGCGCGTAGTCGATGCCCACGGCCAAGCCGATCATCACAGCCAGCACCGGGGTCACATCGTTCAGGTCGACCCAGTGGGTGGTGGTCAGCACCGCCATCGCACCGATGCCCACTCCAACTACCGCAGTAATGATGGGCATTGTCGACGCCGCAAGCGACCCAAACGTCACCAGCAGCACCAAAAACGCGATGCCGATGCCGATCAGCTCGGAGGTGGTGTTGACCTCGATCGGGTCGCCGAAACCGGCACCGCCCGCCTCCACCTCGAGGCCCGCGGCGCGCCCGATCTCCATCGCGTCGTGCACGACTTGGCGCTCTTCGTCGGTGACCACGAAGTTCGATTCGGCGCCGAATTCGAACGTGGTGTAGCCAATGCGCGCGTCGTCGGAAAGCATGCGCACGTTGTAGGCATCCTTTTGCGCCGCTTCCTCCGGCAGGCCGAGTTCGGTCATCTGCTCCACGAGCATGCGCTGCAGCTCGTCGCTCACCACTACCGGGTTGCCAAAGCGATCGGTGCCGCGGATGTCAGCGAGGTTGTCTTCGATGTACGCCACTGTTTCATCTATGGCGGCCATGTAGGCGTCGTTAGTGAGCTGCTCCCCTTCCGGCGCGGCGAACACCAGGTTCACGCCCGGCGCCGTGGCCACATCGCCCTCGCCCGGGAAGTTGCTGTCCAGCGTGTCCAGCGCCTCAATCGCCGGCGTGCCGGAGATGGCGAACTCGGAGGTGAACGGCCGCATCAGCGACACCGCCGCACCCGCCGACGCCACCAGGATGATCAGCCACGCAACAATCACGCGCCACTTGTGCAGGTACGACCAGCGTCCCAGCTTGTACAGCAGTTTCGCCACAAAGATCCTTCACGTTTGGCCACGTTTGGCACCGGCAAGTTACCCGGCCCATCCTATCCGCCGCGCGCCCGATCCCGAATTGGCAAACAAAAACCGGCGCCCGCCCCGCGATGGGGGTGGCGCCGGAATCTGGCGGTAGCGGCGGGATTTGAACCCGCGGAGGTTTTACCCTCACTCGCTTTCGAGGCGAGTACCTTCGGCCGCTCGGACACGCTACCGCTAGCTACAGTAACGGTTGCGTCTCCGGTGAGCCAAATTAGCGCTCGTCAGCCTCGTGCTCTTCGCGCTTGTCCTCGACCTTGCCAGCAACCTCGTTGAACTTGTCCTTCACAGCGTCGCCAGCGTCGGACAGACCTTCCTTGATGTTGCCCGACAGGTTGTCGGCCTTGCCCTCGTTCTCGAGGGACTCGTTGCCGGTCAGGTTGCCAGCGGCTTCCTTTGCCTTGCCCTTGAGCTGGTCGCCCTTGCCTTCGAATGCCATGGTGTTCTCCTTTTTGTTCGAACTGGTACTAACCACACCGAGTGTAGGCCCAATCACACTTCGCGACTATAACGATTCTGTCACGGCCTCAAACGGCCGAAGAACTCGCTCATCAGCGCAGCGGTCTCCGCCTCAAGCACGCCCCCGCGCACCTCAACCTGGTGCAGGTGGTGCGGGTCGCGCAGCGCGTCCAGCACCGACCCCACCGCCCCGGTCTTCGGCTCGTACGCCCCGAACACCAACGATCGCACCCTCGCACCCAAGATCGCTCCCGCGCACATCGTGCACGGCTCCAGGGTTACCACCAGCTCGCAGCCGTCCAGCCGCCAGGAGCCCAGGGTCGCCGCGGCTTGCCGGATCGCTTCCACCTCAGCGTGGGCTGTCGGATCGCAGTTTGCTTCTCGACGATTCACCCCACGCCCTACCACCTCCCCACCGGGAGCGAACACAATCGCGCCCACCGGCACGTCCTCGGCCGGTGTGCCGCGTGCCAGCTCGATGGCATCGTGCATGCGCGTTTCGGCGGCGCGCCGCCCTGCGTCAGGCAGGGCCGCGTCGGGCAGGGCCGCGTCAGGCAGGGCCGCGCTACTCGAGGGTGTCCGCGAGTGCATCGGCGAAGCCGAGCTCGGTGGCGATGGTTTCGGCCAGCTCGTCGGGCGCGGGGTCGTCGTCAAGCAAAATGCTCAACCTTTCCTCCGAGAGACCGAGGTCTTCGAAGATGGCGAAGTCGCCCTCGGCCCAGCCGTCGACATCGTCGAGCTCGTCGGGGTCGATGTCGGGGACGTCCGCGCCGATTTCTTCGAGGATGTCGGCGGCGAAGTCGTCGTCAACCGCCATGGTGGCGTCGGAGATGAGCAGGCGGATGCGGCTCGGGCCCGGGCGGACGATGACCAGGTAGTCCTCCTCGACGTTGAGGATCGCGAACGCCGCGCCCTCGCTGCGCAACGCGCGCACTGCGGTGACGGAGGTGGCGAGGTCGGTGAAGTCGTCGTCGAACTCGCGCACCACCCACGCGCCGCCCGCTTGGGCGACCGTGACCGCGTATCCGTCCTGGAAGTCCTGGCTCATGGTCACACAGCGTAGTCCCAGCCGGGCGGTTGTGTGGTGGGGTTAGACTTTGGCGAATGAACCATCTGGGAAGCGAACTGGGAAGCGTCTGCATCATCGGCAACGGCCTGATCGGCGGTTCGCTCTTGCGCGACCTCGCCGCCCGTGGCGTGCGGGTCTTCGGCTCCACTCACTCTGAAGCCGCGGCAGCACGAGCGGTTGCGGAAGGGTTCGAGGTAAGCAGTTCGCTTATCGACGTCCTGTCGCGCGCCGAATCCGAACTCGCCCTGATCGTGGTGGCAGTGCCGTTTGATGCGGTGGCGTCGGTGTTGGACGCGATCGCAGAGCACTCGCCGTCGTGCGGGGTGACCGACGTGGTGTCGGTGAAGGCACCGGTTCTGGAACTGGTGGCGCAGCGCGGGATGCGCGAGCGGTACGTGGGCGGCCACCCGATGGCGGGCACCGCGGAATCCGGATGGGCCGCCACACAGACCGGACTCTTCCAAGGAGCGGCGTGGGTGGTTGCGTACGACTACGCACGCGAGTGTGCGGGCGCTGGTCCGAGCGCAGGTCAAGGCGCAGGGGGGCGCGTGCCCGACT
Organism: Corynebacterium glaucum; assembly: GCF_002287505.1. GTDB lineage: Bacteria > Actinomycetota > Actinomycetes > Mycobacteriales > Mycobacteriaceae > Corynebacterium > Corynebacterium glaucum. Next base: position 112,340 of record NZ_CP019688.1, on the reverse strand, counting down.
CGTGGGTGCGGGTGTTCGGGCAGGTGTGCCGGATGGTGGCGCTGGTGGGCGCCGAGGCGGTGCCGGTGACCGCGCGCAAGCACGACGAGACGGTGGCGCGGATCTCGCACCTGCCGCACGTAATTGCCGAGGCGCTCGCGGTCACCGGCGACCGGGGCGGCCCGATGGCGCAGTCGCTGGCGGCCGGGTCCTTCGCAGGCGCAACCCGGGTCGCAGGTACGCGGCCGGCGCTAGTGGGCAATATGTGCGAGACTAACGCCACACCGCTCGTCGAGGTCCTCGACGAATACATCGCCTTGCTCAACGACGCCCGCGCTACCCTTGCAGGCAACCCGCCGTCCATGCAGGCGCTAGCGGAGGCAGGCCACACCGCGCATGAGCGGATGTCGGCACGCTCCGGGGCGCGTCGCGAATCGGTGTCGCCGGTGGCAGTGTCCTCGCGCCCGGTGATGCGGGTCCACCCCGGAGCCCCAGGGTGGGTGGCCCAGCTCGAGCAGATCGAGGCGCTGGGCGGGCGCGTCGAGGTCTTCTAGGGGTGGTTTAGAGGTGGTCTAGTTTTCGCGGCGGCGGCTGATCACCAGGTACGCCCCGCCGAGCAGCATTGCCAAGATTCCGAGCACGATGACGGTGGTCATCGGAGTGCCCGTGTTGGCCAAGTCGCCGCTGCGGCTGCGCTTCGCGCTCTGCTTGGAATCGCTGTCGTCGGAAGAGTCGTCGCTGTCGTAGTTGTACAGCGACCGGGTCGGAGCCGGAGCAGCCGTGGTGGACACGCTGGTGGTGCGGTTGACCATCCGCGTGTTGGAGTCCCTCGCACCCGTTGTGGAACCCGTCGTTGAGCCAGTCGTAGTGCCCGTGGTGGAAGCGGTGGCGGTCGCCGTACCTGATAGCGGCAGCGGTGTCGCGCTTGCCGAGCGGGTGGCGCTGGTACCCCCACGCTGACCGCGCAGCAACGCGCCGCCAATGGCGGCTGGACCCGCGAGCTCTTTCATCAGCCCCTCGACCTCTTTGACAACATCCATGACCTCGTCGGGCTTCGACTTCGTCGAGGAGGTAGCGGTGGACGAGCGCGACAGCGTGAGGGTCACGTCGTCCTCGTAGCGGTTGACCTGCTTATCGACGGTCTTGTAACCGCTCGGGGCATTGCGCACTGCGAGTCGCACGGTCTGGCCGGTGCCGGAATTGGCGGGTACGACCACCTTGACGTAGCCGCTTGCGTCGGTGCCGCCGTTGGCACGCACCTCTGGGCGCCCCGGGCTGTAGACCTCGGCGTACTGCACTGGGTCACCGCCGTCGGTGACTACGCGAACCAAGATGGTGCTGTCCCGGTGCTGCGGGCTGCCCTGCTGCGACCCGCCCTGCTGAGATCCGCCCTGCTGGGAGGTAGTGCCGAGCTGCACGGTGGCGCTTTGTGCATCAGTTGCCAGGTCAAACGGGGCCTGAACACCGTCCTTCGACGCGGTGAAAGTCAAAGTCTTGTCGGACGCGGATGCCGGCACCTCAACGATGGCTAGGCCTGCGCTATTCGAGGTGAAGGACTTGCCCGCCATCTCTCCGGCGCCTTCGATCGTCGCACCTGCGACACTGTGGCCTGCGTTGTCCTGCACCGCGACCGGGATGGAGCGGGTGCCGCTCGCGGTCGCTGAGGTGGTGGTGTCCTCGGTGCCGGCGTTCGTCTTCGAGTCGGAGTTCAGCGTGACGCGGATGCGCGACTCGTCGGCGTCGATGACGACGGGTTCGCCCTCGACCATCGCCAGCACATCGTCGCCGGGAATGGAGAGAGCTGCTTGGCCGTTACGGTCGGTCTTCGCCGAGGCGTCGGCGCCGACGATCTCGATGTCCGCGCCGGAGACAGCGTGGCCGCGTTCGTTCATGACGGTGAACTTCACGTCGCGGCTCTCGCCGGTCTGAGTCTCTGCACCCCCAGCGCCGGAAGCGTCGGCGGCACCGCCAGCATTAGCGGCGGCCTGCGCATCCTGGGCCGGCGCGGCGTTCGGGGAGACGGTCGGCTCGGTGGCGTCTTCAACCGTCGTCGGCAGAGACGAGGCCGCGTCTTGGGCGGCCGGAGCCGGGGTACCAGCATCCGTGTCAGACCCCACGTCCACCGCAGAAACCGAAGGCTGCGAGGCCGGGGATGCAGGGGACGCTGGGGTGATGAACTTGGTCACCGGGTGGTAGGGCGCACCCGTCGGCAAGTACGAGAGCTCCCGGAAGTTATCGACGACGGTGCCTCCGAAGTAGGACGCGCGGATGGTGTTGCCCTCGACCTCCAGCGAGCGGGCCTGGTCGTCGGCGAACACGAGCGTCGTTTCGTTCTTGGTGTACGCGTAGTTGAGCGTGCCGATCTCGTCGAGACGCAGGTTCGGCGCGACCTCAAGCTGGGTGATCTCGACTTTGCCGGTGGTCACATCCAGCGCCCACTTAAAGTAGTCGTTCTCCGGCGAGCGCGAGACCGCGTACAGGGTGTCGACCTCGCCCTTCTCGCCAACGGACGCCCAGGCCCCGGGCAGGCCGTTATCGCCGGTCAGGCCGCTTTCGCCGTTGCCGTCCCCAAGCTTGAGCTCGTGGGCCGCGACCTCGATATCTGCGGTGCGGGACACGGCGGTTGGGCTGAAGTCCTTCGACAGATCCAGCACGCGGAACTTCGCGCCGGAGAAAACTACGAGCTGGCCGCGAGAGGTGAAGGCCGCGGAGGCGATGTTGTCGGCTTGAACATCGTCGAGTTCCAGCAGACCAAGATCCGCAATGCGCTTGCCCTTCGGCTGGAAGCGCAGCAGGTGGCCAGCTTCCTTGCCATTGTCGCCGGTGGAGATGGCGTACATCCGCTCGTTCGCCGGGTTGAACGCCACCGCAGTGTAGGTCCAGCCTGCCGAGGAGTAGCGGGCGTTGGCGCTGCCGCTGCCCGGGGTCAGCTTCGGCGAGGCGTTGGGGGTTGCCGGGAACGTTGTCAAGGGGGCGTCGATAAGCGAAGCCTGTGCCTGCGCGCTGACGGGGACGATGCCGAAACTGCCTGCCACCGCCGCAACCAGCGACAAGCGGGCAATAGTGCGAATGTTCCTGTGTGGCATGGGTACCTCTCCGTCGGTTTTGGGCGCGCGCCACCTCCGCGCGGCCCCCAAGAGCCACAGATCAACTTAATGGCCGGGCCAGACGTTCTCAATCGGTGAACCGATTTTTCTCTCTCGCCTGAGCTGCCCCAGAATGCAGAAAAACCCCTGCTAATCAGGGGCTTTGCGTGGTGCGCCCGGAGGGATTCGAACCCCCAACCTTCTGATCCGTAGTCAGATGCTCTATCCGTTGAGCTACGGGCGCTTACAACGTGGGACAACATTACACCGGGACCCCGCACCTACCAAAATGGCAGGTCACGCCACTAAATGCGCGCTAGATGGGAGAGGTGCGCTAAATACCTAGCACGGTCTTCGCGATGAAGAAGTACACGACAAGTCCCGTCGCATCGCAGAACGTGGAGATGAACGGGTTGGAGAACACGGCCGGGTCTGCGCCGATGGCCTTCGCCAGAATCGGCATGAGGCCGCCGACGGTCGCGGACATCGTGCAAATGCACAGCAACGTCGCACCAATGATGATGCCGATCTCCTGGCTGAACACCACCCACGCCAGTGCGAAGCCGATCGTGCCCAGCACCGCTCCGAGAGTGAGGCCGACGCGGCACTCGCGCCACATGACTTTGGCGATGTCGCGCTTGCGGACGTCGCCAAGCGCCAGCGCACGCGTGACGGTGGTGGCAGCCTGGTTGCCCGTGTTACCGCCGGTGCCGGTCAGCAGCGGAATGAACAGCGATAGCACGGTCACCTCCGCGATCGTCGCCTCGAACACGTCGAGCACCTGCACGGTCAAGATCGCGGAGACGGCAAGCACCAGCAGCCACACCACGCGCGAGCGGAACAGCTCCACCACCGGCGTGGACAAGTACGGCTTGTTCAGCGCCTCGGATCCGCCCTGGCGCGCGTGGTCCTCGTTGTCGGCACCCTCGATCACGTCCTGTGCTTCGTCGTGAGTGAAAATGCCCACGAGGCGATGATCCGCATCCACCACGGGAATCGCGATGTGGTGGGTGGACAGGAACCACCGCGCAGTGCCTTCGGCGTCATCGGTCGCCTCCGCCCATGCGGGCTCGTGCATGATGTCGCCGATCGTGGCGCCCGAATTCGCCGCGAACAGATCCTTCAGCCCGGTGATGCCGATCAGCACACGATCCTCGTCCACTACAGGCAGCGTGTAAATCGTCTCCAGGTTTTCAGCTTCAGCTTTCAGCTTGTCGACGACCCCTTCAACGCCATCGGCCGGTTCCACAACCAGCACATCCGGCGACATGTGACGTCCGACGGTGCCGCGTTCGTAGCCCATGAGCGCGTTGGTGCTCTCGCGCTCCTCCTCGTCGAGGCCGGACATGACCTGGTCGGCGATCTCCGCCGGCAGGTTGTCCAGGAGCTGGACGCGGTCCTCGACGCCCAGCGCCGCAAAGAGATCCGTCACATCTTCGTGCGCGAGCGCCCCCACGATGTCGGCCTGGTGCCCAGGATCAAGCGCGTCGAAGGCGGCGGTGGCGCGCTGCGGAGCGAGTAGCCGAAGCAGCACCGCGCCGCGCTTCGACGGCTGACGCTCAATCAGCTCGATGACCTGGCGCAGCGACAGGTTTTCCAGCGCCTCCTGCATCACCGCGAGCTCGTCCGGCTCCAAGTCTTTGCGGGCCCCGAGAACCTTCTCCAGCTCGTAGATTGCCTCGTCTTCGTTGACGAGGGAAGGAGTCTGTGGCGTCGTCATGCTCCTCTTCCTTTCCGCTCTGTCAGGCCCGAGGATTCCGCTGCCCGCTCAAGGCAGAGTAGGCGGATTGCAAGATTCCTGCCAGCTGGAGACAAGGCCCGCCCAGAGCACACCCGAAGAACACCGAAACCCCTGCACATGCAGGGGTTTTTCTGTGCGCCCGGAGGGATTCGAACCCCCAACCTTCTGATCCGTAGTCAGATGCTCTATCCGTTGAGCTACGGGCGCGTGGCGGAGACGACAGGATTTGAACCTGCGGCCCTCCGCAAAGAGGGCAACTCCTTAGCAGGGAGCCCCATTCGGCCACTCTGGCACGTCTCCAGACCTTGGAACATTCTAGACCACACCCCCACCCCAACCAAATACACTCGGCATACACTTAAACCTCATGGACACCACGCCCTGCGACGCATTCACCACCGAGCTGCGCGAGACCCTCGCCGACCACCTCGGCCTGCCAACGGCGCAGGTAGCGGTGGGCAACAACACGTTGGCTCTGCTTGGGCGACTGGTTGGGTCCACGTGTGCGTCGTCAAGCAAAGTGCTCTATACCGAGCGGACCGATGCTCCCCCACCACCTGTACTGGGGCAAGCCTGCCCGCAACCGGTCCCCTTCAAACCGGACGGTTCGCACGACTTGGAGCAGATGCTTTCGCTTATCGACGACTCAACGTGCCTGATTTTCCTCTCCTCCCCCGCGGAGCTGGCGGGGGATTCTATGACCACGCGCGAGCTCACCGAGTTCATGCGCACGGTGCCCGAGCGGGTGACGGTGATGCTGGATGAGACGCACCTGGAGTACCCGGATGAGGGGGCCGGCGATGAGGCTGGCGATGAAGCTGAGGTGGTGAGCACGGATGCGATCGCCGCGCACCCGAACCTGGTGGTGCTGCGCAGCTTCAACAAGGCGTACGGGCTGGCGGACGTGCGCGTGGCGTACGCATTTGGCAGCGAAGCGCTGATCAGCAGTTTTGTTTAGACTTATGCACATGAAACTCAACACCTGGCTGACCTCTGGTTTCTCTGCACGCGGCGACCACTCCGACGCTGCGAACTGGCTTGTCTGGTTCCCGGCTCAAATTGACTCCCTGACCGCTGGGCCCTTGAAGGGCGATAGCGAATCGGTGCCGTTCTTCCTCACCCCGAAGACCTCCGCCGTGTCTGGCGGCGGCGCGGACATTGTGCTGCTCGGCGTGCCGCTGGGCGATTTGGACCGCGCACAAGGCAACTGGCGCTTTAACGATCGCTCCGGCGCCGGCACCGACGTGCGCTCAGTGGAGTCGCTGGACGAGGTCGCCGGGTTGATGGGCACGGATTTCGCGCACCGCACGGACGGCACTGCCGTGGTGCAGCTGCGCGGCCAGTTCCCGATTGAGCAGATCCAAGTGGTCGCCGGCCAGCACCGCGCGGCGACGAAGCGCGCGATTGAGGTGCTGCGCGGTGTGGAAAGCGATTTCGACGGCGAGCGCCAGTTCCACACCATGCCGGAGTTGTTCCCGGACGAAGCGTAATTGGCGGAGACGGGGGGATTTGAACCCCCGGAGGTGTGACCCTCGCCGGTTTTCAAGACCGGTGCATTCGGCCGCTCTGCCACGTCTCCAGCGGTGAGAAAGCTTACCGTATGGCCCTTTGCATCCCGCTATCCTGGGTGGGCATGAAGGCTATCCAGATCACCGACGAATCCGATCCCCGCTCCCTTGAGCTGCGTGACGTGCCCACCCCTGAGCTGCAAGACGGCGAGGTACTGGTGAAGATAGTCGCCGCCGGTGTCAACCGCGCCGACCTGATGCAGGCGGCCGGGAAGTACCCGGCGCCGAAGGGCGAATCCGACATCATCGGCCTCGAGTGCGCCGGCGTGATCGAAGACCCGGGCACCACCGGCCGCGAGCAGGGCGAAGAGGTCGGCTGCTTGCTCGCCGGCGGCGGTTACGCCGAATACGTCGCGGTGCCGGAGGGCCAGCTCATGCCCAAGCCGGATAACCTCTCGCTCGAGGAGCTCGCCGGTGTCGTCGAGGTTGCCTGCACCGTGTGGTCCAACCTCGGCATGCTCGCCGGCGTCCACGAACCGCACGTCGACGGCAGCCCGAAAAAGGTGCTCATCCACGGCGGCTCCGGCGGCATCGGCTCGTTTGCCATCCAGCTGTGCAAGCAACTCGGCTGTGAGGTGGCCACCACCGCCGGCTCCGCCGAGAAGCTGGAGTACTGCACCAACCTCGGCGCGGACATCGCGATCAACTACAAAGAACAGGACTTCGCCGAGGAGCTCAAGGGCTGGGCGGACGTCATCCTCGACGTCATCGGCGGCCCCTACCTCGAACCCAACGTGAAGGCGCTCGCCGTTGACGGGCAGATCGTGGTCATCGCACTGCAGGGCGGCCCGAAGGGCGAGATCTCGCTCGGGCGCATGATGCCGCGCCGCCAATCGCTGCACGCCACCACGCTGCGCGCCCGCCCCCGCCCGATGAAAGCCGACATCGTCCGCTCCACCATCGAGCACGTCTGGCCGCTCGTCGAATCTGGTGCCATCAAACCTAATATCAGCGCCGCTTTCCCCCTCACCGAGGCCGCAAAAGCACACGACAAAATGGACTCCGGCGACAACACCGGCAAAATCGTCCTGACTGTGTAGCCCGCTGTAGCCCGTTGCGCAGCCGTCAGGCAAGCGACGCCACGGTGCGCGTGAGCTGCACGATGTCGGCTTGCGTGTTGAACGGGCTCAGGCCGAGGGTCACCGCTCCACCCATCTCTTCCACACCCATTTCGCGGAGCAGTTTGCTTATCGACGTCTCAGTAGCGATCATCCCGTTCGCCACCAAACGCTGATGCACGGTGGCCGAGGGAACCCCGGTCACCCCGAACGTCATCCGCGGGATGCGGTCGGCGTTGCTGTGCTCGGCAGCCTCCCCGGAGTAGCCGACGATGTGGACCATGGGCAGCGTGCCCAAGAAGGTGTAGACGTCTTCACGCAAGTGCTCCATGTAACGCGACGCCTCACCCATCGAGTCGACAAGGCGGCTGCGGCGCGAGCGGCGGCCGTTCTGCTGCTCCACCAGCGATGCGTAGTGCTCCACCGTTGCAGACACGCCACCGGCCAACCCCGGAGAGATAGGCATGGTGAGCACGTTCTCCTCAAGGCGGTAGAGCATTGCTTCATCCCGGAACACCAGGGCTGCAACTTGCGGGCCGCCGAGTTTAGCCACGTCGATGGCGACGATATCGGCTTCCCAGTCGTCGAAAGTAAGGAGGCGATACGGGGCGTACGCCGAAGCGTCGACAAGCAACCAAGCTCTCGAGCGTTCGCGTATCCGCTCGCCGATCTCGCGGACCGGAACCACCGTGCCCAGCTGCGCGTGGGCGGCGGGAACCGCAACCAGGCGCGTCGAGCCGTCGACAAGCAAATCGAACTGCCACGCCGGCAGCTCCCCGGTGGCGAGGTCGGCCAGCGCCCAGCGCACCTCGGCATCGGCGCGCTCGAGGATGCCGTTGAGCTGGGTGTTGTGAACGTTCGTGAGCACAACCGAGGAGTTATAGCGGTACAGCGGGCGCATCGCCGCTGTAAGCGCCAAGTAGAGCGCGGGTAGGCTCGGGCCGAGCAGCACCCGCTCCGGGGTCACTCCCGCGAGGTCTGCGACGGCCGCGCGTGCATCCGCAACGAACGCGTCGCCCTCCGGCCGGCCAACTCGGTCGCGCGTGTGGATACCGCGGCTCAGCTCGGGCGCGGAGACACCGCACGCCATCCGGAACGAACGCGCCACCGCCGACGCCACCCGCTCCGGAACCTGCGGGGTGTCGTGGGCGTTCAGGTACGTCCAACCATCCGAAAGAGAGGTGTAGAGGCCGCGGACACCCGCAACATCGTAGGCCACGAAAACCTCCCAGACCTTTTCCGAATTTCTTGCCGAATTCTTATTATGCACGCTGCGTTTCCAACGTGCATACCTCCTGCTCCTTAGTACTCCCTTCGCCGCTTCGCGGAATCCAGTGGACGCGAATCCTTAAATCGCGTTGAGGGGGCGCTAGGGTGAATCACGTGCACGACGTAGAACAACTGCGGGCGGACGTCGCCCGCATGACCAGCGAGCCTGGGGAGGTCACCCCGCCGTCACCGTCGAAAACCATGCGCATGGCGTGGCGCGACTTGGTGCGCGGCTGGGGGCAGCACGAACTCTGGCTGCAGCTGGGCTGGCAAGACATCAAGCAGCGCTACCGCCGCTCCACGCTCGGTCCACTGTGGATCACCATCGCAACCGGCGTGATGTCGCTGGCCCTAGGGCTGCTCTACTCCATGCTGTTCCAAATCGACGTCGCGGTGTTCCTGCCGCACGTCACCGTCGGTTTCATCGTCTGGGGCTTCATCTCCGGTTGCATTAAAGACGGCTCCACCGTGTTCATTGAGAACGAGGGCCTGATCAAGCAGCTGCCCTCGGCGCTGTCCGTCCACGTCTACCGGCTGGTGTGGCGCCAGCTGCTGTTTTTAGCCCACAACATGATCATTTGGGCGCTGCTCGTCCTGATTTTCCGCATCCACCTTGGCTGGAACGCGCTGTGGGCGCTGCCTGGCCTGTTCCTGCTGGTACTCAACGGGGTGTGGGTGACCATGTTGTTCGGCATCATCGCCACCCGCTTCCGCGATGTCGCGCCCCTGCTCGAAGCGCTCGTGCAGTTGCTGTTCTACGTCACCCCGATCGTATGGACCACCCAGACCCTCAAAGCGCAGGGCGGCGAGGTCGAGCAGCGCGCGATGCTGGCGGAGATTAACCCGCTGTACCATTACCTGGAAATCGTGCGCGCACCCCTGATCGGGCATGAGGTCGCCGCATACCACTGGTGGATAGTGCTGGCGTGCACAGCAGTCGGCTTGGTGGTCACACTCTTCGCAATGAAGCAGATGCGCTTCCGAGTCCCCTACTGGGTTTAAAGACGGGAGCTTCGAAAGGTTCTCATGGTTTCCATCGACACCTACAACGCGTGCGTCGACTTCCCCATTTTCGACGCCAAATCGCGCTCGCTGAAAAAGGCCATGATGGCTTCCGCCGGCGGCAAGATTGGCAAGAACGCCTCCAACACCGTGGTCGTCGAGGCGCTTCGCGACATCAACCTCCACCTGCGCGAGGGCGACCGCGTCGGCCTCGTCGGCCACAACGGCGCCGGCAAGTCCACCCTGCTGCGGCTGCTCTCCGGCATCTACGAACCCACGCGCGGCTCCGCCGTCGTCCGCGGCCGCGTAGCGCCGGTCTTCGACCTCGGCGTGGGCATGGATCCGGAGATCTCCGGCTACGAAAACATCATCATCCGCGGGCTTTTCCTCGGCCAGACCCGCAAACAAATGAAAGCCAAAATGGACGAGATCGCCGAATTCTCCGAGCTCGGCGACTACCTCTCCATGCCCCTTCGCACCTACTCCACCGGCATGCGCGTCCGCTTAGCCCTCGGGGTTGTCACCTCGATCGAGCCAGAAATTTTGCTTCTCGACGAAGGCATCGGCGCGGTAGACGCCGCCTTCATGTCCAAGGCCCGGGTGCGGTTGGCGGAGATGGTGGAAAGATCCGGCATCTTGGTCTTTGCGTCGCACTCCAACGACTTCTTGGCGCAGCTCTGCAACACGGCCTTGTGGGTGGACAAGGGAGAAATCCGGCAGGCTGGCTTGGTCTCTGACGTGGTCGCCGCCTACGAAGGCCCCGAGGCCGGCGAGTACGTCGCCGACCTGGTCGAGCGCTTCCACGGCCCCGATGCCGTCGATCGCTAACCCCCGCCTCGCCCTCCTCCCCGCTCAACCCCCGTCCCTCGCCGCCCGACTCCGTCCCTCGCCGCCCGACCCCGTCTCACCCTGTAGGAACTTACTGAGACGGGCCTCTGTTGCCGCGTTTCCCCAGGTCGGATCTCGCGCGATTTAAATTCTTACAGAATTTCATCGAGCAGCCCGGCCACCGTCGTAGGCAGCGTGCCCAAGGTCCCCGATGCGAACCTCAGCATCGTCCACCTCAATGTTGCAGCGTCGAGATTGATCTTGGCGTCCTTCTGCCGGCGTTCAAAGTCCCAGTGCTGTGCGCCGTCGTACATCAAGCCGACCTTTGGTTCCATGAAAGCGAGGTCAAGGCGGGTTACCGGCTCACCGTCTTTCCGAATCACCACCTGCTCCTTCAAGGTCAGGCAATACCGATCGGCTAGCTGCTGCGCGAGGAGGCGCATTTCGGTTTCTTTCGGAGAGTCAGCGTTCTTCGAAGATGCCGCGACCACCTCACTCACCCACCGGGAATTCAGCTTTTGACGACTTGCTCGGACGATCTCTTCAGTTTCTACATCGAGGAAGCGCCGCGCGGCGTCCACGAGCTGCACTGCTCTTACGAACGCAGGGTCTCTTCCCTCTACAGGGATCGTTGACCAGCTCGCCTCCCCTTGGCGGATGGCTTTCAGCGCCTGCACCACCGCGATCGCTGGCGCCGCTACTGTGATCGGTTTGCCGTGGCAATGCACGTTCCAGACTTCATCACGCTTCAAATGGCCGCGTACCAGGGTGGGGGTCGTGGCCGTGGCCAGTTGTTTCCGGTCAACGCGGGGCCCTTCCAAGACCGTGTCGCAGGCGTCGACGAGGAAAGGCAGTCCGTAGAGCGCAAGCGCCCCAAACCCGGTCACGGTGAAATCCGGGTGCGTCAGGCCGTAAGCCGCAGCCCGGTACGCCGCGGGAATCTCGTACGCAATCCCGCGCGGGTGGTGGCGGGCGGCGGCACGTGCGATGGCGCGCTCAGTCGCAAAGCGATGCGGAATGGAGTAGCCGCCAGCCACCTCCACCAGGCCGCTGAAACCGTCGCCAGGAGCAGCGCCAGGAACAGCACCAGGAACAGCGCCACTCGCCCGGATTAAGAGGTCTCCGGGCACCACGTGCATGCCGTCGAAAAGCTTGCCCACACTGGGTTAGACCTCGGTTTTCCTGCTTCGGTTCCCCGCGCCGACGCGCACTCCGCCCAGCCAGCTCGGCCTGACCAAGGCATAATCGTCGACATGACAAAGACCTTAAAATCCTCAGGAACTACGGCCGCAGTGATTGTCACCCATAAGCGCGTGGAACTTCTGCGCCACTCGTTGGAGCAAGTTGTGAACCAGACCCACCCGGTGGATTGGGTGATTGTGGTGGATAACGGCGCGGAGTCGGAGGTTGAGCAGCTGCTCAGCGACCTCGCAAAGGACCGCGGCGTCTACCTACCCAGCCACACGAACCTGGGCGGCGCGGGCGGTTTCGCCTACGGCTTCCTCCACGCACTCGCACTCGGCGCGGACGCCATCTGGTGCGCCGACGACGACGGCCGCCCGGAGAGCCACGAGACCCTCGCGGAGCTCTACCGCGTCGCTGAGGAGCGCAACCTCCACGAGGTCAGCCCGATTGTCGCGGCCATTGACGACCCGAACCGCCTCGCGTTCCCAATCCGACAGGGCTTGACCTGGATGCGCAACACCGACGAGCTGGAGGGCGAGTTCCTGCCCGGCTACGCGTCCTTGTTCAACGGCGCTCTCATCTCCGCCGAGGCCATGGAGCGCATTGGCGTGCCGGATTACCGCCTCTTCATCCGCGGCGACGAGGTGGAGTACCACCGCCGCCTTTCCAACTCGGGCCTGGATTACGGCACCGCGCTCACCGCGTTCTACCTGCACCCAGACGGTTCCAGCGAGTTCCAGCCGATCATGGGCGGCCGCGCGCACGCGCAGTTCCCGGATAATGAGACGAAGCGCTACTTCGCGTACCGCAACCGCGGCTTCATCATCAACCAGCGCGGCATGCGCACGATGAAGTTCCAGGAAGTTGTGCGTTTCGCGTGGTTCTTCCTCCTTCAGCGCCGCGACCCAGCCGCTTTCAAGAATTGGTTGAAGTTACTGCGGATGGGGGCACGGGAGGACTTCCGTCGCCCATAGGGGCTTTTTGCTTGACGACGGGCTCTTGCGACTCAATTATTTTCGTCTCTTCCCTAAAGATCACCCGGCGCTGCAGCACGAAGTTGGTGACTGTGGCGACGCCTTGGGCGATGATGAAGCTGATCAGGTCCGTAAAGAACTTGTTCAGCCCCAGCGCGCGCAGCGGCAACGCTGAATAGCGGTACAGCAGGATCTGCACCGCGAAGGTGGTGGCGTACAGGACGAACACCCCGCCAGCCTTCTTGGCGCTGACTTCGGCGTGAAAAGCGAACCGTGAGTTCAGCACATAGGCCACGATGGTGCCCACCACCCAGCCGATGGCCTTTGCCATCTCGCGAGACAGTGACGTGAGCTCATCGACGGGGTAGGTGATGCCGAAGTCAAGGACGGCGCAGCCCACGCCGATGATGACGAACGGGATCAGCTGCTTTTTCACACCGGAAGCACTCACGCGGGCTGAGTCTACAGCGTCTACCCCCGAATCAGATCACGGTAGACGTCTAGTCGCTCCGGCAACGAGAGGTTCGCGGTGAGCGCATCGAGATCCGCGAGCGATGCCGCGCACAGCTGCCTGACCTCGGCGGCGGAGAGATCCGCAGCGCGCAGCGCCTGCATAATGGATTCGGTGATCGAGTCTGTGCTTGCCGCATCCCCGCAGCATGCGGCGGCAAGCACCGATGCCCAGAACGCGTCTCGGGCGCGCGGATCCGCCTCCACGGGCAGTCGCGCCAAGCGCGCGCGGGCCACGACCGGCATCTCCCCCGGCGACACGGCGCGCTCCACGCCGAGCGCGTGGATCAGCGGCAAGAAGTCGTGGGTGCTCGCGCGCTCCAGTACGTCGCGGACGTCGTCGCGCACCAGCGAGGCGAGATCTTTGACCCGTTCCGCGCCCAGCAGTTGCGCGTTCACGCGTCCGATGTCGAAGCGGGCATCGCCGAACGACCCGGAGCCCGCGACGCACACGGCAGGTGGGGTCGATTCGTCGCGCGGGTAGACGTCGGCAAGCTGCATGCCGAACTGCCACAACCCCCACGTAAAGGCTGTGGCCTCCCCCGGCGCGTCCAGCACGTCTCGCAGTTCGCAGGCCCCATCGGCCTCCGCCCGCACCGCATCGGTGCCGTCTTCAGTGGCGCGCAGCTCATCGATCCCGAACACCGTCTCCACGACGGTGCAGCACTCCCGGATCGTGGTGCGCTCATCGATGCCTACCCAGCGGTACACCGTGTCGTCGGACACCAGCACGATGCGCACGATGAGCGTGTCGCCCACATCGGCCGCAGCGGCACTGCCATTGCGGCGGCGCGTCCGCTCGGCGGCGAGGTTGATCACCGGCGCAAGCGATGCGGATCTGTAGATCGTGCTGGACATGGCGCCCAATATAGCTACGGTCGCAGCTGCTTTGCCGCCAGGTAAGCTCCGCCCGCAGCAAGGCCAATCAGAGCATCAGGCTTTGCGACGCCCCGCCCAGCCAGCCAACCGGCAATCCCCGACTGAGCTTTCGCGGCCACAGTCAAAGCGGCAATCGTGCCTGCTCCCAGCCCGGCGAGCACGCCCCAGGACAACGCCACAGATTCGTCTTCGCCTTGTTCCGCGTCCACCCGGGAAGTGAGGTCGTTTCGGGGATCTTCGTCGAACGCATTGAACAGCCCGACCGTCGTCAAGTTCAAAATGCTCAACCCAACGCGAGCCGGAACTGAACGAGTGGCGAAGAATGCTGCGATGAACCCTGCCTGGATGACTCGGCCGCCGAGCGTGTTGTCCAGTGCGTTGTAGTCGATCTGGGTTTCGTCGACTGCTTCCTGGATGGTTGCATTGGTGGTCATGGGTGCCGATGGTAGCGCTACAGTTACGCCCATGGCACAACCCTTGAACCACTTCATGCAACAACTGATGGCACAAGAGCTGCCGGTGCTGGATTCAACGAGCCGCGCGCGGGTGATGCAGCTGCTGCGCGAGCACACGGAGGCGGGGCGGCCGCAGATTACTTCCCAAGAGGAGTTGCCTGCGGAAATCCGCGAGATCCTCGAACTCTAAGCGTTAATTAAGATCACACCTATTGTGCCCGGTATTCGGGTTTTTGGTCGGTAGGCTTGGGTGCCATGGAACTGCACACCGAACAAAAGTCCCTCTACGGGTGGGGTCGCACTGCTCCGTCCACCGCCCACGTGCTGGCCACCCCGGACGTTGATGTGATCCGCGCGGCCGTCGCTCAAGTCGCGGACGAGAATTCCTCCCTCCCCGAATCCCAGCGCCGCGGCGTGATCGCGCGCGGCATGGGCCGCTCCTACGGTGACCCGGCGCAAAACGGCGGCGGCCTGGTCATTGACATGCAGCCGCTGAACCAGATCCACTCCATCGACCCGGACAGCGGCATCGTGGACGTGGACGCGGGCGTGACCCTGGATCAGTTGATGAAGGCGGCGCTGCCGTACGGCCTGTGGGTTCCGGTGCTGCCCGGTACCCGCCAGGTGACCATCGGTGGCGCGATCGGCCCGGACATCCACGGCAAAAACCACCACTCCGCCGGCTCCTTCGGCGACCACGTTGTTTCCATGGAACTGCTGGTCGCCGACGGCCGCGTGCTGCACCTCGAGCCAGAGGGCTCCGCGGACGACCCGGACGGCACCTTGTTCTGGGCCACCGTCGGCGGCATGGGCCTGACCGGCATCATCCTGCGCGCGCGGATCGCGATGACCAAGACCGAGACCGCGTACTTCATCTCGGACACCGAACGGACCGGCACCCTGGATGAGACCATCGCGGCACACTCGGACGGCTCGGAGGTGAACTACACCTATTCTTCTGCATGGTTCGACGCGATCTCCGCACCGCCGAAGACGGGCCGCTCCACCATTTCCCGCGGCTCGCTGGCTACCTTGGCGCAGCTCGAGGAGTACGCGCCGCGCCTGGCCAAGGACCCGCTAAAGTTCAACGCTCCGCAGCTGATGACGGTGCCGGACGTGTTCCCGTCCTGGACCATGAACAAGCTCACGCTGCGCATGATCGGCGAGGCCTACTACCTCATGGGCGGCCCCGCGAAGAACCAGATCAAGAACCTCACGCAGTTCTATCAACCGCTGGATCTCATCGGCGAGTGGAACCGCGGTTACGGCGATGCCGGCTTCCTGCAGTACCAGTTTGTGGTGCCCACCGACGCTGTCGAGCCGTTCAAGGACATCATCTACCAGATCCAGTCCTCCGGGCACTACACCGCGCTCAACGTGTTCAAGCTGTTCGGCGAGGGTAACCGCGCGCCGTTGTCCTACCCGATGAAGGGCTGGAACGTCT
Organism: Corynebacterium glaucum; assembly: GCF_002287505.1. GTDB lineage: Bacteria > Actinomycetota > Actinomycetes > Mycobacteriales > Mycobacteriaceae > Corynebacterium > Corynebacterium glaucum. Next base: position 96,362 of record NZ_CP019688.1, on the reverse strand, counting down.
GTGTCGACTTCCCGATCCGCGACGGGCTCAACGAATTCCTCGACCGCTTGGACGACCAAGTCATGGAGTTCGGCGGCCGCCTTTACCTGGCCAAGGAATCGCGTACCTCCGCCGAGAAGTTCCACGCGATGTACCCGGGCATGGCTGGCTGGCTGGAGACCCGCCGCGCCATCGACCCGACCGGTGTGTTCGCTTCTGACCTGTCGCGCAGGTTGGAACTCAACTAGGAAACTGCGGATCAGGAAGCAGAAAGGGACCAAATAAATGCTCAACGCAGTAGGACAGGCACAACACATCGCGCTGATCGGCGGCACTTCCGAGATCGGCCTCGCCATCGTGGAGGAGCTGGTGCACCGCGGCGGTGCACCGACCGTGACGCTTTGCGCGCGCGAGGACTCCCCGCGTCTTCAGGGCGCGATTGACGCCGTCACCGCGGCAGGCGCCGGCAAGGTGCGCGTCATCGACTTCGACGCGCTCGACACCGCCGCGCACCAAGGCGTTATCGACGCCGCCTTCGAGGACGGCGACATCGACGTGGCCGTGGTGGCCTTCGGCACCCTCGGCGACCAGGAAGCGCTCTGGCAGGACCAGGCGCTCGCCGTCGAGTCCGCGCAGACGAACTACACCGCATACGTCTCCGTCGGCGTGCTGCTCGGCCAGGCCATGAAGCGCCAGGGCCACGGCACCATCATCGCCATGAGCTCCGTCGCGGGCCAGAAGGTGCGCCGCTCCAACTTTGTCTACGGCTCGGCCAAGGCAGGTATGGACGGCTTCTACCTCCAGCTCGGCGAGGCATTGCGTAACGACGGCGTGCGGGTCACCGTTGTCCGCCCCGGCCAGGTTCGCACCAAGATGACCGCAGGTCTGGACGAAGCCCCGCTGACCGTGAACAAGGAAGACGTAGCGGAGGCTGCCGTGGAGGCTGCGCTGAAGGGCGACCGGTACGTGTTCGTGCACAAGCTCTTCGGCCCAATCTCCCTGGTGCTGCAGCACATCCCGGCACCGATCATGCGCAAGCTGAGCTTCTAGTCGCTCATTGCTCGCTAGTCGTTCAACCGGCCCGTTTGCGCCAGCACCCGCTGGCGGAGCGGGCCGGTTGCGTACACGGCAGCCACCGAGACGATCAAGGCGATGGCGACCAGGGCCACGAACTGGATCAGGCTCGTCATGGTGTTCGGCTGCTCGACGGACATCACTGTGCCCATCAGGCCGCCCTGGATCAATCCGATGAAGGACACAATGGCCATTGGGATCCCGATCTCCCGCACAGCGACTGCGGTGTGGAACGATGCTGGCGCACCAATGAAGTACAGCGACCTCGTCAGGTATTTTTGCTCGACGACGGCGAGCGCCTGGCCAAGCAGGGTGGAGACGCACAGCAGCACAATGCCGAAGGTGACAGTGATTGCGACACCCGTCGGAATGTCGGCGGTGTACATATCGACTGCCACCGATTCGAATTCGGTTTCAACAAGTGACAGCCTGGACGCGAAACCCGCGGTGAAGGCAAGGAAGAACAAAGCAGCGACGCGGCGCCACGTGGTCTTCGCATCGCGTCCGACCCTGCGGGTGGCCACGTAGTTCTTCGACCCCGGCACCCTATAACTCAGGCGCGCAACGAGTTGGATCAGCCCGACGGCAAACACTGCGTTAGCCAGCATGAACGCGGCACCGAACACCAGCACTCCGAGATACACCCCAGTGTCGGCGGACGGCGACAACCCGAACCGGCTCAACATCTTGAGCAGCGCCCAAGTGATCACGAAGGACAGGACGAACGTCACCAGGTTTTGTCCCTTGGGCGGTACTCGTTTGCTGACACCGAGCGGGGTGATCGAAACGCGCCGAAGAGCAAGCCACACCGACGCCGCAGCCAACGCCAGCACCACCAGCCAGACGACAGGGATCAGCCACCAGGTCAACATCTCCCAACGTCCGATTTGCTCCCCTTGGAACGCAATGAGCGACCACACCGGCACCGTCACCGCGTAGAGCACGGTGCCTAGGACGAGGCCTATGGCGGCTTGACGCAAGGCGTCGACAATCATCATGCCCCGTACTTGGCCCGCGGTTGCGCCGAGCAGGCGCAGGGTTGCCAGGTGCGTTTCGCGCCCGGAAAGGTTGGCCCGCGCAGCTTGGGTGAGCAGGTTGAGCAGGGTGGGGATTAACAGTAGCGACGCGAACAGCGCGAGAAAGATGTACGGAATGCCCTGCGGTCCGTGCAGTTCTTCGCTGGCGGCCTGCAACACCTCCCCGGGATTGCGGTGTCGGCCCACAAACATCCAGGTACCGCCGGCCAGAGTGAGCAACATCCAGGTCGACACGGTGAACGCGGCCAGGGAGAGCACACGCACCCAACGTTCACCGCTGGTGCGCTGATCGCGTCCCTCGCGGCTGCTCGACATCGCGGCGCGGGCGAGCGTCATCGGGGTCAGGGAGTGTGACTGCGATTGCGTGGTTGACGGCGTCATCGGCGCATCCCCTCCCGGAACGTCTCGTCGTGGATCAACCCGTCGCGGATCTCAATGCGGCGGTTGCACCAGGCGGCGATCTTCGGGTCGTGGGTGACCAACACCAAGGTCACGCCGAATTTCTCGGCTACCGCAGTGATCTGTTGCATCACCTCGTGCCCGGTGGCCTGATCGAGCGCGGCGGTTGGCTCGTCAGCGAACACCACCGATGGCGGCCCGATCAGAGCACGCGCGATGGCAACGCGTTGGGCCTGGCCGCCGGACAGCTGGCCCGGGAAGCGCTCGGTGTACGCGCCGAGCCCGAGGCGGGTGAGCATCTCCGTCGCCTCGGCGTGTGCCTCCTTCTGCGCCACTCCGCGCATGATTGCCGGCAGCGCCACATTCTCCTTGGCGGTGAGCTCCGGAAGGAGCTGTCCATCTTGGAAGATGAAGCTGAAGTGATTGAGCCTGAGGGTGGACCGCGCGGCGTCGTCAAGCGAAGAAATGCTTTGACCCTCGAAGACAACCTCACCGGTGTCGGGGGTGAGTACCCCGGACATGCAGTGGAGCAACGTGGACTTGCCGGAGCCGGAAGGGCCCATGATGGCGAGCGATTCGCCGCGGCCGACTTCGAGGCTGATGCCTTCGAGCACCCGTTGCTGGGTGAAGGACTTGGTGATGTCGTTGAGTACAAGCATGGTGTTCATTCCAATCGGGCGCAGCGGCGAAAGCCATGGTGCGAGCGCCCAAATCAGGGTAGTGCCAGCACTACCCCGCTATTGTGCATGCATATGAGATGGCCCAGAGCACGGCGTGCCCCGGCCGGGACCGGGGTTGAAACTGGGGTTGACCACGAGGCAGCGGCCGCGGCAGCGATCCACCAGATCACGGCCTCGCGGCGGCGCATCGCGGAGGCGTACGAGGTGGAGCGGTTGCGCATCGAGCGCGACCTGCACGACGGCGCGCAGCAGTATTTCGTGGCCGCCGCGATGAAGGTGGGCGAGGCACAGCTCACGGCGAGCGGGGTGACCGCCCAACTCCTCGACGATGCCGCGAACAACCTGCGCAGCGGACTCGAGGCGCTGCGGCGCACAGTGCGCGGGATCCACCCACAGGAACTCACCGACCGCGGGCTGGTCGCCGCCGTGGAATCCGCCGCGGCCCACTATGGCCCGCATGCCACGGTGCGCGCCCCGCACCCGCTGCCGCAGATTGACGCCCCGGTGCTTGCGGCAGGCTACTTCTTCGCCGCCGAGGCGCTGACCAACGCCGCGAAGTACGCGCCCGGCGCGCCAGTAAACGTGCTGATTACCTGCGACAGCACGCTCAACATCGCCGTGGCAGACCAGGGTGACGGCGGCGCGCAATTCGTACCCGGCCGCGGTCTGGAGGGGATGCGCGACCGCATCGCGGCGTTCGGCGGCGATGTCGAGCTGCGCTCTCCCAGCGGCGGACCGACCACCGTCACCGCCCGCATCCCCCTCCTGCTCTACCGAGGCGAAAGCGGGATCGCACCATGAAAATCGTGATCGCGGACGACTCCGCACTGCTGCGCGAGGGTGTCGCCGGACTCCTCACCCGCCGCGGGCACGACATCGTCGGCCAAGCCGCCGATGCCGAGGAGCTTTGCTCGCTTGTCGACGGCTGCGTGCCCGACCTTGTCATCACCGACGTGCGCATGCCCCCGCAGATGCGTGACGACGGCCTCGTCGCAGCCCTGTCGCTGCGGCAGCGCCACGGCGCGGTGAATGTGATGGTGCTATCCCAGTACGTCGCCCCAGCGTACGCCCGCGAGTTGTTCAGCGGGGAGCACGCGACCGGAGGCGGCACCGGTTACCTGCTTAAAGACCGGGTTGCCGAAGTGAAAGACTTTGTCGCTGGTTGCGAGACCGTTGCAGCTGGAGGTGTGGTGATCGACCCGCAGGTGGCAAGCGAGCTCATGGCCGCCAGCTCCCGCTGGTTGACCACCCTCACCCCGCGGGAGCGCGAAGTCTTAGAACTCATGGCTGAGGGACTCTCCAATGCGCAGATCGCGCAGCGGCTGTTCCTTTCCGGCGCGGCGGTGGCGAAACACGTCTCCAACATCTTCACCAAGCTCGGGCTGACCCCGGATGAGGAGAATCGTCGAGTGCGTGCAATCCTGATGTACCTCGCGGAGCGCGGTATCGGCTAAACCAGAAGCCTCTTATGCCACACTTAGACGCATGACAACCGTTGCCCCCCGCGAGTTACGCGTAACCTCCTACACCCCAGATGAGATCTCGGGTGGTGCAACGTGGGCGCGCATCATCTCCTACGGATTGATCGGCGGCGTACTCGCGTTCGTGGCGTGGTTCCTGCTGCACACCACCACCCTGCCGGCGTTCAACACGTCGATGGTGACGCGGGCACTGTCGGTCTCTCTGTCGCTGCTGATCATCGCCCTGGCGCTGATCGCGGCGTGGCTGTGGATCTCTGCGCGCCGCCGGAACTGGTTCGTCGAGGCGGTGTTGTCGCTCGCCCCGGCGGGCATCGTGGTGTCGTCGCTGGGTATCCCGCTATCCGCCACCAAGCTGTGGCTCGACGGCATCCAGGTGGACCAGGGTTTTCGCACCCAGTTCCTGACGCGGATGACGGAGTCCATCTCCTACGCGGACATGAACTACGTCGACCTTCCCACCTTCTACCCCATGGGGTGGTTCTTCCTGGGCGGTCGAATGGCCAACCTGCTCGGCATGCCGGGCTGGGAGGTGTACCAGCCGTGGGCGCTGACCTCGCTTGCCGCCGGCGCTGCGATGCTCACTCCGGTCTGGCGCCGCCTTACCGGCTCGCTTCCGACGGCCGCGGCGATCGCCATGGTCACCACCGCGGTGGTACTCACTGAGGTGCCGGATGAGCCCTACGCCGCGCTTGTGGCCATGTTCGTGCCGGCCGCGACGATCGGCGCTCAGCGCGCGCTGTCCGGCTCCTGGTTCGCCACCATCGCACTCGCACTGTTCCTGGGCGTCTCCGCGACGTTCTACACACTGTTCACCGCCATCACCGCGCTGACCGTGGTGGTGCTGGCCGTGATCCTCTTCCTCAACGACCGCGGGTTCACCCCCATCAAACACCTGCTGATCATCGGGTTCTCTTCCTTGGCCATCGCGCTCGTGGCGTGGGGGCCCTACCTCTATAACTTGCTCTTCGGCGACTTCCAGGCGCGCTCCACGGCCAACCACTTCCTGCCGCCGGAAGGCACGTACTTCCCGCTGCCGTTCTTCAGCATCTCTATCATCGGGCTGCTTTCGCTCATCGGATTGATATGGCTGGTCATCCGCATGAATGAGCCGGAGATCGCAGCGCTGAGCCTGGCTATCCTCGTCTGCTACCTCTGGGCCATGGCATCGATGGCGGTGACACTCGTCGGCACCTCGCTGTTGGGTTTCCGCGTGGAGGTGTTGCTCATCCTCATCTTCGCCACCGCAGGTGTGCTGGGCATCGCAGAGATTATGCTGGTGGGCTTCGATTTCTTATACCCGGACCGGTTCAGCGACGAGGCCAACCGCGGCTTTGTCGCCGCAGTGGTGATCCTGATTGCCGCAGGTTCCCTGTTCTACGTTCAGCAGATCCCGGAGGAGAACGAATCCCACATCGACCAGGCGTACGCGGACACCGACGGTTACGGCGAGCGCGCCGACAAATTCCCGCCGGACGCCGCGCGCTACTACGGCGACATTGTGGAGTACCTCAAGACCAACGGTCGCAACCCTGGCGAGGCTGTGATCTACACAGACGAGATCAACTTCATGGCCTACAACTCCTACTACGGCTTCAACGCGTTCACCAGCCACTACGCCAACCCGCTGGGCGAGTTCGACATGCGCAACGAGGACCTGGCCGCGTGGGCGGAGCTTTCCAACACCAACCCGCGCGAAGTCACCGCTGCGATCGACGCGTCCGCGTGGCGCCGGCCGGAAGCGTTCATCTTCCGCGGCGACCTAGCGGCCGGTACGCCGCTGAAGACCCACATCGCCCACGACATCTACCCGAGCCAGCCGAACGTGCGCTACGAGGGCCTGTTCTTCAACCCCGCCGCATTCCCCGCCGGCGAGTGGAGCCAGGCACAGATCGGCCCGTTCGTCGTAGTAGTCCGCAACTAGATTTGCCCCCGGAAGTAAGGTGACTCTGCGTGACCACCGTGTACCAGGAGACCTCAGCTGAGCCGCCGCGCCGCGTTCCCATGAACCGCCGCACGACCCCCCAGCCGCAAGGCGCCCGCCGCGCACCGCAGTCGCTGACCACCACGGCCGCAGTATCGGGCCTGATCGCGTTCGTGCTGCTCATAGCGGTGCCGTTCCTGCCGGTCAACCAGGTGCAATCCTCCCTCTCCTGGCCGCAGAACGGCTCGCTCCAGGCGGTCAACGCCCCGCTAATCTCGGTTTCCCCGCAGGAGGTGGAGCTGGAGGTCCCAGTCGCTGCCGTCGGCGAGGTTCGCGACGGCCAAACGCTCATCCTGGGCACGCTTCCCGAGTCCTCGCAGGACGCCCACGACCGCGGGCTGTTCATCACCGCACCCGACGGCGGCCTGGTCGTCTCCGCGATGAATGAGATCGTCTTCGACCTCACCCCCGAGGAAGTCACCAAACTCCCCGACACCGCCGTGCTGCGCGTCCACCAGACCGACGCGGCAACCACGGTTGAAATCCCCGGCACCTCCCACAGCGAGGAATTAGAGGACGACTACCGCGCGCAGTTCACCGGTATCTACACAGAGCTCAACCCAGACTCGGGGCAGAAGCTTATCGACGACGGCCTGCGCGCCGAGATCGACATCAACTCCCGATTCACCTCGTCGCCAAGCATCCTGAAGCTGATCGCCATGATCGGCGGTCTGATCGCCGCGGTGATCGGTCTGTGGGCGCTGGGGCGCATCGACCGGCTCGACGGGCGCCGCATCCCCGTGATTAGCAAGGAGTGGCGCTCCTTCACCCCGCTCGATGCGACGGTCTTGCTCACCCTCGGGTTCTGGCACGTGTTCGGCGCGAACACCTCTGACGATGGCTTCTTGCTCACCATGGCGCGGGTGGCCAACGAGTCGGACTACATGGCCAACTACTACCGCTGGTACGGCGTGCCGGAAGCGCCGTTCGGCTCGCCGTTCTACGACGTGCTGGCGCTACTCGCCAGGGTGTCCACCGCGTCGATGTGGATGCGCCTGCCCACCCTGATCGCCGGGATTCTCATCTGGTGGATCCTTTCGCGTGAGATCCTGCCGCGGCTCGGCGAAGCGATTGCCGGGCGGCGCGTGGCGTTCTGGACGGCCGCGTTCGTCTTCCTCGCGTTCTGGCTGGCGTACGACAACGGCACCCGCCCCGAGCCAATCATTGCACTCGGCCTGATCCTCACCTGGGCCCTGTTTGAACGCGCAATTGCCACGGACAGATTGCTGCCGGCCGCACTGGGTACCATCGCCGCGGCATTCACGCTCGCTTGCGGGCCCACGGGTCTTTCCGCGGTCGGTGTCTTCCTCATCTGCTTGCCCGCCGTGTTCAGGACCATGAGGCGTCGACAAGCAATAGCTTCTGGAATCGCCCTGGTGGCTCCTTTCCTGGGGGCTGGCCTGGCGGTGATGGTGCCAGTGTTCAAGGACCAGACTCTGGCCACCGTGCTGGAGGCGACCGCTGTGCGCGCCGAGGTCGGACCTGCACTGCACTGGTACGAGGAGTGGGTGCGCTACGCCACCTTGTTCCAGCAGACCGTGGACGCCTCGCTGGCGCGCCGCTTCCCCATGTTTGTGCTCATCTTCACCGTGGTGCTGATTTTGTGGGGCCTGGCTAAATTCAGCGGCCGCATCCCCGGCACGGCGAAGGGCACGACGGAGCGGATGATGCTGATCATCGGTCTGACATCGTTCTTCCTCATGTTCACCCCGACGAAGTGGACCCACCACTTCGGCATCTACGCGGGTGTCGGCGGCGCGGTGGCCGCGATGGGTGCCGTGGTGCTCTCGCACCTGGCCCTGCGCTCGGCGCGCAACCGCACGTTCGCGCTCGCCGCCAGCCTGTTCTTGATGGCGATGGCCCTCGCCGGCTGGAACGCCTGGTGGTACGTGTCCTCCTTCGGTGTGCCGTGGTGGGACCGCACGGTGCAGTACAAGGCTGTCGAAGCCAACACTGTCATGCTGGCGATTACGCTGCTGGTCTTCCTCATTGGCATCGTGCAGTCGCTGCGCCACAACGCCCAGCGCCTGCAGGCGAAGGAAGCGAACCGCGCCCAGGAGTTCGACCAGGCTGCGCGCGTGGACACCGGCCGCTTCGCGGGCCTCATGTCGGCCCCGCTGGCCGTCTTGGCCGTGCTCATGGTCCTGTTTTCGTGCCTGACATTTGTCAAGGCGTTTGTGGACCAGGCGCCGGCGTATTCGGTGGGCATGGGCAACGTGCGCACTTTCGCGGGTGATTCTTGCGCTCTTGCCAGCGACGTTTTGCTGGAAATGGACCCGAACGAGTCCTTCCTCACTCCAGTTGACGGCGTGCCGCTGGGCCGCTCGCTGGACGCGGGCGTCAACCGCGGGTTCACCCCGGATGGCGTGCCGGCGTTCATCGCCTCGGAAAACTCCAACACCAACGACACGGGCGCGTCTGGCACCGGCGGTGGCGGATCGACCGGGTCTACTGGGTCTACTGGATCTGCTGGGTCGACCGGGTCTACCGGTTCCGGCCAGATCCAGTCCGCCCAGACCGATGCCAACCAGCAGGAAACGCCAGAGGATCAGACCAGCGCTGCGGCACAGTCCACCTCGAGCGTGAACACCCAAGGCAACCGCCCGCCGAGCCTGCGCGGCGTGAACGGCTCCACGGTGCGCATGCCGTTCGGCCTCGACTACACTCGGGTGCCCGTCGCCGGCACCTTCGAGGACGACCCGAGCCGCGCCGCCAAGCTCGAAAGCGTCTGGTTCGAGCTGCCCGCAGCCAGCGAAGATGCACCGCTGTTGGTCACCTCCGTCGCCGGGCGCATCGCGCACCACGACATCAACGGGATCGAGGAAGAAGGCACCGACCTCTTGCTCGAGTACGGGCAATTGCTTAACGACGGCTCGGTCAAACGCCTCGGCGAAGTCGAAATGCTCGACCAGGGCGAGGGCCCGAACTGGCGCAATCTCCGCTATCCCGTCGCGGATCTGCCGGAAGACGCCGATGTCGTTCGTCTGGTTGGCGAGGACACCTCGCTGGCGGAAAAGGACTGGCTGGCGGTGACCCCGCTGCGCAACCCGGTGCTTACGCCGATGAACGAGGCGATCGACCCAGAGACCCCGGGCCTGCTGGACTGGACAGTCGCGTTCCAATACCCGTGCCAGCGCACGTTCAACCACTACGCCGGCGTGGCCGAGATTCCGCAGTTCCGCGTCATGCCGGACGCGCCTGGCAAGGAGAAACTCTCCGGCTTCCAGGACTTCCTCGGCGGCGGCGCGCTTGCCACTGCTGAGGCAGTGAATTACAGCTACGATGTCCCGGGGTATCTGCGCAATGATTGGCAGCGCGACTGGGGCTCCGTGGCAAAGTACGAGCTACGCACTGACTCGGTTGGTGTCGCGCCAGTTGAAGCCGACATTGATCATGAAACCCACACCCGCTGGGGCTGGTGGACACCGGGCCCGATGAAGGTCCGCAACCCGAACGAGTAGAAACATCATGAAACTTCACGCCATCGCCGCGAAAGCTGCGGCCACAATCGCCGCGGCCGCCGCACTGCTAACTCCGCTGGCCACCGCCCCTGCGGCAAACGCATTCCCCGCCCCAATCACGCCGTCGAACCTGGTTGGCGACCTGCTCGGCCAACAGGGATGCCGCGCGCAGTACCTCATTGCCGTTCCAGGCGGCGCGAACACGGTGGAAGGCGTGCCCACGTTCTTGCCGCACGGCGGGCAGGTGTTCTCCACCGGGTTGCGCACCCAAGCTCAGACCGGCGGCCAGGTCCAGCCGCTGTGGGTGTCCTACAACTCCGCAGCGTTTGCGAACCGCACGTACTACGCCGCTTCGGCGGAGGCATACACGGCCACCCGCAATGTGGTGACCAGGCTTTCAAATGCGTGCCCGGACGCAACGTTCCACTTCACCGGGTACTCACTTGGCGCGGACGTAGCCGCGCGCCTCACGCGCGACATCGCCTACGGCTCCGGCCCAATCGCGCCGGAGCGCGTGCGCTCGGTAGCGCTAATTGCCAACCCGTACCAGGGTGACAACGGTGCGTGGCTCGCGCCGGGCACTTCCCCCGACTCACGCGGCGCCCTCGGCGAGCTCGAAGGCGGTTACGGCCAGCTCGCGGACCTCGTACTGGAAATCTGCCGCCCCGACGACATCGTTTGCTCCATGGATGAGGACTACCGCCCGCTGGTGGAACCTGCGCTGCGCACCCACCTGAACGCGGGCCGCGTCCCCTTCTCCGAGTTCGCCGGGATTTTCTCCCACCTGGGCGTGGAAGCACTGGGCATTCCGGGAGCGATGGGCGCGCACGGTGATTACGGCCAAGCTGCCCCGCGCGAAGCCGCAGATTGGGTCGTCCTGCACTCCGGAGATCCTGCACCGGAACCGGCATCTGAGGAGTAGCTAAACCGTTACACTCGGGGGCATGCAAGACCTCTTTGAGCTAGTCAACGGCACGTGGGTGCGTGAACACGAGATCCCTGCAGACCGCGGAATCGACGGATCATTCTACGAACTGCGCGATAAATCGGAAGCCGATGTTCACGCGTTGCTCGAAGAGAGCGACAGCCGCGGGGGCGCACTCTATCGCTCCTTCATGGACACCGACGCGATCAACGCCGGCGGCACTGCGCCGCTCGAGGGCGACCTGGAGAAAATTGCGGTGAAAAGCGTCGAGGAGTTCGTCCGCAACCTCGGTGTCCTCGAGCGCGATGGTATTGGGGGCCCGCTGACCTACTGGGTGGAAAAGGACTCCCAGGGCGAATTGGCGGTGCCCTACCTAGTGCAATCCGGCCTTGGCCTGCCGGATGAGGCTTACTACCGCGAGCCCCAGCACGCAGAGACGCTGCAGAAGTACGAGGCGCACGTCGCGCGCATGCTCGAGTTCTTGGATCCGAAGTACTTGCTGGGGCTCACCCCGCAACTCGCGGCCCAGCGCATCGTGGCTTTGGAATCGCACCTGGCTGAAAGCCATTGGGATGTCGTCCGTGCCCGTGACGCGGTGGCCACCTACAATCCGACCGAGCTTGACCAGCTGCCAGGCATCATCCAGGAGATGCTGCGCGCCTCGGGCATCCAGGACGGCCGCTTGATTGACATGATGCCCTCCTACACCCAGGACCTCGCCGGCATGCTGCGCCCAGAGACCCTGGCGGACTGGCAGCTGTGGGGCGCGTGGAACATCCTGCGCTCGCGCGCCGGTCTGCTCAGCGAGGAAATCGGCGAGGCTAACTTCGAGTTCTTCGGCACCCACCTCTCCGGTGCCACGCAGCAGCGCGACCGCTGGAAGCGCGGTGTGGGACTGGCGGAGTCCCTCGTGGGCGAGGAAATTGGCCAGGTGTATGTGGAAAAGCATTTCCCGGCTTCGTCGAAAAGCGAGATGCTCGAGCTGGTCTCTTACTTAGTCCGCGCGTACCGTGAGCGGATTGCCAAGCTGGAGTGGATGAGCGAGGCCACGAAGGATCGCGCGCAGGCGAAGCTGTCGCAGTTCACCTCAAAGATTGGCTACCCGGATCGGTGGCGCAGCTTCGATGGGCTCGAATTCGACGAGTCGGGCGAGGCGCTGGTGGACAACGTGCGTGCGGGTTCCGCCTTCGAGCACGACTACCAGCTGTCCAAGATTGGCAAGCCGACTGACCGCGAAGAGTGGGTCTCCACTCCGCAGACCGTGAACGCGTTCTACAACCCGGTGGTCAATGACATCACGTTCCCCGCCGCCATCTTGCAGCCGCCGTTCTTCGACCCGGAGGCGGACGCGGCGGAGAATTTCGGGGCGATCGGAGCGGTTATCGGCCACGAAATCGGCCATGGCTTCGACGACCAGGGCTCGCGTTACGACGGCCTAGGCAACTTGAACTCCTGGTGGACCGATGCCGACCGCGAGCGCTTCGAGGAGCTGACTTCAAAACTCGTGGGCCAGTTCCAAGGCCTCGTGCCCAGCGTGCTCGCGGACCGCGAAGGCATTTCCGGCGTCAACGGCGAGTTCACCCTCGGCGAGAACATCGGTGACCTCGGTGGTCTCGGCATCGCGGTGGTGGCCTACAAGCTTTACTTAGAGGACAAGGGCTTGGGCGACGGCGAGGCGAAGCCGTTCGGCGACCTCGACGGCGAGTTCACCGGTTTCCAGCGCCTCTTTTTGGCGTGGGCCCGCGTGTGGCGCTCCAAGTCGCGCCCGGAGATGGCCGCGCAGCTGCTGGCGATTGACCCGCACTCGCCGAACGAGTTCCGCTGCAACGTCATCGCCGGCAACGTCGAGGAGTTCTACGAGGCCTTTGACGTGGAGAAAGGTTCGCCCGTTTGGATCGCGCCGGAAGATCGGGTGACAATTTGGTAGAGCCGATCAACGAGCAGCTCAGCGACGATTTCCACGTCGGCGGCCGCGACCGCGAAATGCCACCCGAGCTTCAGCTCGAGCAACTCGTCAGCTACATCGAGGCCACCTACGACCCCAGCTCGGAGCAGTACCTCGCGCTGCTTCCCGACCGCATCACCCATGCCGCCATGCTCATGCTCGGCAGCGGCATCGACCAGTCCATGCCGGGCGTCGCCTTCCCCGGCGGCGTCGAGGTCCGCGAGGTGGAGCTCGGCACCCTGTTCGTGCCCAGCTCACCCACCGCCACATGGGGCATTTCGCTTTACGACGGCCCGTCCAACGCCAAGAACAACTCCTGGCGCCCCGAGGTCGCCGGCGTGGCAGAGCTGTCGGGGGCGACCATGCTCGACGTGAACAACCTGGCTGACGCCGAAGCGGCTGTGGAGTTCGCCCGCGCGGAAGGTGCCAAGCGGATCGCGGTGTGGGCATTCGGTGCCGCCGCCGAGTCCATCCCGCCCGACGCGGACGTGCATGTGCTCACGTTTCCCACCGTGGTGCCGGATTCCAGCACCAAAGCGGTGTCGTTTTTGCAGGTCGCGCTGAAGGATGAGGTTGTGGCGCGGGTGCAGCCGCCGCGCCGAGCGCAGGTGGTTGCGTACCATTCGACCCACTACATCGCGACGCCTGCAGAGTCCAGGCGCCGCGTGCGTGACGTCGCTGAGTTCCTTGCGTCGGCCTAAGGCGTCTCGTCCTGATCTTTCTCCGCTTCTTTAGCGAAGATCGGTTTGAAGATGAGGAACCACATCACCCCAATACCGATTGCCAGCACTAGCGCGACCGTCTCACTGCTGAAGGAGTTATGGGTTCCGAAGTAAAACCCGACGCCGAGCAACAATCCCATAATGGCGGCGAGCAGGGTGCTGTTATCTCCCGATGTCTTATTGGCCATGCCCCGCAGCTTAATGCGGTCTTAGCGCCCCGCGCTCGCTGTACCGATTCACCGCTTTTCGCTCTTCGGTGGCGAGTCGTCGACCTGGCTGATGCCCATCCGCGTGTCCACCGTGTTGTGGTACGCCGAACCCGTGGTCAGCGCGGCAACGGCCCAGGTCTCATCGCCGATCTCACCCCAGGACACACTTGCCGTGGCGGTGTCTCGTTCATCCGCCCACCCCATCTTCGAACTTTTCACGCGGTCGAGGCGTGCGGTGCCGAATTCCTGGATGAACCCGTCGGCGGCGACTTCTTCCTGTTGCGCCATGCCGTCGAAAAAGCGGCTTGGCGCGGGGGTCCCACACGATGGCGGCGATGAAGGTAGCCACGTCGCGTGCCGACGTTTGTGTCTTTCCCCAGTAACCGTTGCGTTTCGTTTGGTCAAGGTCGAAATCCTTGGCAACCTTGTCAATGCCTTCGGGGTATTTCGCATCCAGGCGGGTGGCAATGGCGTCGTCGGAGGTAGTGAGCATCTCCTTGATCTCGCCCTTCTCTTTCGCAGTGCCGTGGTAGAGCACGTAGTAGCCGAGGTAGAGCTTGGACAGGCTCAGCGCCGGACGCTGCTCCTCTGCTGTTGGGGAGATGCTCACCCGCCCATCCGGGTGCACGACCGCGAGCGCGGTGCGTTCCCGGTTATACGACGGGTCCACGTGGTAGGCGTGCGCCGCGGGGGCGGCGACGAACATGAGCGCCAACAACGCCATTGCGACGACTGCAGCCGCAATTCCAGAATTCAGTACTCTCGCGCTGGTCATGGCTTTTAAGTCACAGATCCAGGATGGAGTCGGATTCGCGGATGTCGTCGAATTCGGGCACCGCTACTTCGCAGAGGTGAAAACCCGCGCCGGTGGCGTCCTCCGCGATGGCAATCAGGCCGAAGGGGCTGGCCACCGGACCGCTGATCACTTGACCACCAAAATTGCCGACGGTCATCAGCGCGTGCTCGAGGTTTTCCACGCCGAAATAGGTCTGCCACAGCGACACACCGGCGGTTTCATCGAGCAGCATGCCCAAAAACGGTGCGCCGTCTTCCATCGCGATGAAGTAGTTGCCGTCGCGCACCACTTCCCAGTCGAAAAGCTCAGCGTAGAAGTCGATCGCGTCCTGGCTCGGCGCGATGTATTCGTGCCACACGGGCACGCCCGGCTCCCCGGCAGCCACGAACTGATCTTCCCCGTGCGGCTCGATCAACCCGAACGGGCAGCCGGTGCGGTCTTGGCAAATGGTCATCTGCCCAAGCGCCACGTCCGCAGTGCTGATCACTTCGCCGCCGAGCTTCTCCACCCCGTCGGTGCCCAACCCGAGGAAGTACGGCGTCCAGCCCAACAGGTCGGTCTCCGCGCCGACGATGCCAGCTACCGGCAACCCCTCTTTGCGGGCGACGCGGTACGCATCGTTGGAAACTTCCCAGCCAAGCAGCTTCGCGTAAAAATACGCTGCTTTTTGCGGCTGCGTGGTCACCAAATCCTGCCAGTACGGCATGCCGGGTTTCGCCTCGAATGCGGGCATTTACATGTTCCTCCACTTTTCGGGGTCGAAATCATCGTTGGCGGTGCGCTCGTCGAAGTAGTCGTCCTCGCCGTCCTCCCCACTACACACGACGGTCGCCGAGGTGTCGCCGACGGTGACCCGTGCACCGTCGCCAAGCGAAAAGCCCCTCGAAGAGACCACCTCGCCGTCGACTTGCACCTCACCTTCTGCGATGAGTTCTTTCGCGTGACCGCCGGATTCCGCGAGGTTGGCTAGCTTGAGAAACTGGCCGAGTTTGATGGACTCGCCTGCGATGGGCACCTCGATATGCATGCGGACAAGTCTAAGCCAGATGCTGCGCCGCGGCAGTCACTCCCTCAACCACCATCCACAGCGCGATCGCGATGAACACGGCGCCGGTAGCAATGTCAATCCCCCAGCCGTAACGCTGAATCGGCGCGGCCAGCGCGCGCACCGCCGCCGCGAACGCCACGAACCAGATGATGCCCGTGACAATCAGCGTCAGCGCGATGATGAGCATCCACTGCGCGCCCATGCCGGGGCGGACGAACTGCGCGAAAATCGCGCCGAAGAAGAGGATCGCCTTCGGGTTGGATAGGTTTGTGGCCACACCGATGCGAAACGCCTTCGCCGGAGCGACGGTGCGAGCGTGTTGGGGTGCTCCGGCTGCGGCCGGGTCCGGCCTGCGCCCCGCCAACCCGCCGCGCAACGCGCCAATGCCCATGTACAGCAGGTACGCACCACCGACAATCTGCAGCACCACCAAGATCTGCGGCACCGCTTGGATCAGCGCAGACAGCCCGAGCAGCGAGCCGATAATCCACAGGGCATTGCCCACCATGATCCCCAGCGCGCACGCCACACCAGCCGCGCGGTCTTTCGCGCCGACGCGGATGATCTGGAATACGTCCGGTCCGGGGCTGAGAATCGCCGCGATCCAGGTGGCAAGCAGTGCGGCGAATGCTGATCCCGTCATTTAACGTTCCGCCTGGTCAGCGGGCATAATACTCATGGTGTCTACGTTCACACGCGGCGGCAGCGAGGCCACCCAACGGATCGCCTCGGCGATGTCCTCCGCCTCGAGGTTGAGCTTGCCGTCGTACACCGCGGCGGCGCGCGCCTCGTCGCCGGCGAAGCGGTTGAGCGAGAACTCCGTCTTCACGCGGCCCGGATCGATCTCGCACACCCGGATGTCGGGAGCTTCTTCACGACGAAACGCCCGCGTCATCCCACGCAGCCCGTACTTCGCCGCGTTGTAGCCGCTTCCGCCCTTGTACGCGTCAGTACCGGCCACGGAGCCAATGTTGATCACCAGCCCCTTCGCCTCCTTGAGCTGCGGGTACAGCGCCTTGGTCACCCGCATCGTGCCCAGCACGTTGGTGTCAAACATCCACTGCCAATCTTCGGCGCTCGCGTCGCGCAGGTAATCCAGCTCCTTCGCACCACCCGCGTTGTTCACCAAAAGGTCGACTTGAGGGAGCTCTTTCAGCTTGTCGACGCTTCGTTGATCCGTCACGTCCAACTCCAACGCAATCCCGCCGATCTCTTGCGCGATGGCCTCGCACTTCTCGACGCGGCGCGCGGCGACGTAGACGGTCCAGCCGTCTGCCGCGAGTGCCCGGCAGGCGGCCTCACCAATGCCGGCGGAACCGCCGGTGACTACTGCGAACTTCTCGCTCTCTGGTGCGTTCATAGCCCATTAGCGTACCGGGCGGAAGGGGCGTGCACTTGCCGCATCGTGATGTTGATTCGGCCCTCGGTGAGACCCGTGCCGGCCGGGCCGGTGCCCGCGCGCACGCCCATCACGCCGTGGCGGGCCCGGCGCGCCGGTCCGCCGAACACCAGCGCATCGCCGGACATGAGCAGCAGGTCGACGGTGCCGCCGGGCGCCTCGATGCGGAAGATAGTCTCCTCCCCGATCGACAGACTCACCACCGCGTTGTCCGACTCTTCCTCCGCATCGACGTGCATGCCCATCGAAGTGCCTGGCGGGTAAAAGTTCACCAGCGCGGTTTCCACCTCGGGCGTGGCACCGACCTGCGGGTCGATCTCGCGCGCTGCCGCCATAACTTTGGCCGCGATTTCCTGGTAGTTCGCGGGTATTGGTGGCGTTGGGTGCCCGTCTACCTCGCGCACCAGCCGGTACGGCTTCGTTGCCCAGAACCAACCGAGTGAGAGCATCCAGGTGGTCATCTGACCGGTGCCAACGTAAGGCCGTCGCATAGCAACCGGCGTGCCGGCCACCGACTGTGCGATTTCGCGCGCCTGCGCAACCAGTGCTTCCTGCTCCTCCAACGCCAAGAAGTTAGGCACGTGCACGACTCCGGGAGCGGGGTTGGAAGGTTCGCGCGGGAGGGCGTCGAAAAGCATAGGCTCCAATTTCCGTACACGGAGAGTTGAGATAGTGAAAGGGCCCCTCCCGATGCTTCGGCGGATGCCGGTATTCGGACGTGGCCCCTTCTACTGGAGTCAATCGGCGGTCATCAGACCACCATCGCTCACTCAACATGGAATAATAGTCCGAAGTTTGGGAGACATCAAGGTCGACTTCTAACACGGGGTGGGGAACTATGCGCGGATCTGCGCATGCACAAGAAGTTCTAAGCGCATTGAGCCAGCCTCGCACAGAAAAGTATCTGCGCTCAGCTCAGGAGCGAGATATTCGAATTCATGAATTGCATGGAGCCGAACGTCCTGGAAGATTATTCGTCCAACGACCCTATTCCCGGCATTTTGAGAGCCGATCCGAGGTCGCGCAAAAAGTAAACGATATTGCGCCGGAGGTGGGTTTGAAGGCTCGCGCGGGAGGGCGTCGAAAAGCATAGGCTCCAATCTATGCACGACATGGAACGCATGCGCTCAGGCCAGTGGTACATCGCCGGCGAGGAAGCGGCTGCGCGACACCGCGAGGTCCGCGAGCTGATCCGCGAGTTCAACGGGCTTGCAAACACGGATCCGGAGCGCTCGCGGGAGCTGCTGCGCGGATTGTTTCCGCACGGTGAGTTGCCCAATATCTGGCCGCCGCTGCACCTCGAGTTCGGTGTGAACACCCGCTTCGGTGAAGGGTGTTACATGAACTTCAACTGCACCATCCTGGACATCGCCGACGTCACCGTTGGCGCTCGCACCCTCTTCGGTCCGGGCTGCCAACTGATTACCGTTGAACACCCGGTGAACGATCATGTTGAACGCGCCGAGGGCTGGGAGCGCGCACGCCCGATCCGGATTGGCGAGGATTGCTGGTTCGGTGCAGGGGTGATCGTGCTGCCAGGGGTCACGGTGGGTGATCGCGTGGTGGTCGCCGCCGGCAGCGTGGTCACTCGCGACATACCCTCGGACTCGCTGGCCGCGGGAGTCCCGGCCGAGGTCAAACGATCGACGAAGGAACAGTAGATGGAAGCCTTTCACGTCATTGTTGAGCCGCACTCCCAATTCGGGCTTCGTAAAGCCTTCGAGGCTACGGGGGACAACGTGCCGTCGTAAAGCGAAAAGCCTTCCTGCGCCCTTGAGCTCTGCTTAAGATATGGCGCAATCGCGAACTGCGTGATGTGAGTCAACCGATGTGAAGGGAGTGGAAACGATGGCTGCGGATCAGCTGAAGAAAGAACTCGGCATGTTCACCCTGATTGCACTGGGTGTGTCAGGCGTGGTGGGGTCGAGTTGGATTTACACGAACGGTTCCTTCTTCGAGGAATACGGTGCCGGCGGCATGATCTTCGGCCTCGCCCTGGGCACCCTGCTCGCGGCGTGTGTGGCGCTGTCGTACGCGCAGCTCACTGGCCTGTTCCCGCGTGCTGGTGGCGAGGTGGTGTTCAGCTTCACCATCCTCGGGCGGACGTGGGGCTTCATCGCCGGCTGGCTGCTGATCGGGGCGTACGTGTCTTCGCTGGCGTTCTACTTCACGTCGTTCGGTGTGCTGCTGGAGTTCTACATCCCGGCGATGGATGAGATCCCGGTGTACACGCTGGCTGGGTCGACCGTGACGCTGCCGATCCTGGTCGCCGGACTGGCGCTCACGCTGCTGTTCTACTTCCTCAACGTGCGCGGTGCGAGCCTCGGCGGGCAGTTGCAGGTGATCTTGTTCATTGCGCTCATCGGCATCGGCCTGGCGCTGGCGGTGGTGGGTTTCGGCGCGGGTAGCGTCGATAATTTCTGGCCGCCGTTCTACGAGGACCAGAACGCCGCGATGAGCGTGCTGCGCTTCGTGGTGCCAGGCATGACGTATATGGCGGGCTTCGGGCTGATTGCCACTCTTGCAGAGGACGCGAACCTGCCGCCGAAGAAGATCGGTTGGCTGGTCGTGGCGACGGTGCTCATTGCGGGTTCGTTCTACTGCATTGTGCTGGCATCGTCGGCGTTCATCATGCCGTGGCAAGAGGTCGCCGGCATGGAGGGTGTCCGATTGTTTGTGTGCGGGGGCTTGGTTTACAGGTAGTCCGCGAATCGGTCGGGGTATGCCACGGCTAGTTGGTTGATGGCTTGTTTCCACCCGGTGGCTTTCGCCCCTTCAATATAGCCGTTGCATTCGATTGCCCGTTTTGCCTTCTTCGCCCGCTGGGCGGCGCGTTTGTCTTCGATGTTGCAAATCATCAACCACAGCGTCTTCAGCGCCGCGGTGTCGTTCGGGAACTGGCCCCGGTTGCGGGTAGCTTTGCGCAGTTCAGCATTGAGCGATTCGATCGCGTTCGTGGTGTAGAGCACCCTCCGGGCCGCTGGCGGGAACTGCAAAAACGGCACGAACTGCTCCCACGCATCACGCCACACCTTCACCGACTGCGGGTAGCGGCGCCCTAGCTCAGAGGCTTCGAACGCGTCCAGGGCGGCGCGGGCGGTGTCCTCGTTCGGTGCGGTGTAGACCTCCCGTAACGCACTCGATACGGGTTTGCGGTCTTGGTAGGACACCCACCTGTTCGCAGCCCGAATCAGGTGCACGATACAGGTTTGCACCATCGAGTTCGGCCAGGTTGCCTCCACCGCATCGGGTAAGCCTTTGAGCCCGTCGCAGCAGACGATGAACACGTCTTGGACCCCACGGTTGGCAAGGTCAGCGCACACGGACGCCCAGAATGCGGCACCTTCGTTACCGGCGATCCACAACCCAAGGATGTGTTTGATGCCGTCCATGTCGACACCAACGGCCATGTAGCAGGACTTGTTGACCACGCGGTTACCATCGCGGATCTTGATCCGCAATGCGTCGAGAAAGATCACCGGGTAGAACTCTTCGAGCTGTCGGTTCTGCCACATCATCACCTCATCGAGTACCGCGTCGGTGATCGTGCTGATCGTATCGGGGCTCATGTCCACCCCGAGGGTGGTTGCGAGGTGGTGCTGGATGTCTCGCACTGTCATCCCGCCCGCATACAGGGAAATGATCATGTCATCAAGCTCAGTGAGCCTGCGGGCCCCCTTTGGCACCATCTGCGGGGCAAACGTCCCCGCCCGATCCCTTGGCATGGTTACTTCCAGCGGGCCGTAGCCAGAGTCGACGGTCTTGGTATACGACCCGTTGCGGTGGTTATCCTCACCGCGGGTGTCAACCTCAGCTTTGGCTTTGCGGTCAGAGTGCTCATAGCCCAAATGGGCATCCATCTCCGCCTGTAGACCGGCATTGATCGAGGCCTGTAAAAGCCCCTTGACCAGCTCGCTGGCATCGTCGGTGGAGGTGGACAGCTCCCCGATGAGCTTGGCGAGCTCGGGGTTATCCATCAGCTTCTCGCTGATCTCATTGACCCTGGCCGGGTCATGGCTTTTCTTCGGTGACACCGTAGTCATTATCGGTGAAACTCCTTCAGATCAGAGCCTCACACACAAAACTCCTGACACCCTCCCGGCATGGAGCAGGGCACGATCACCGCGTTCACGGAGGCGGGCTTCCCCGTCCTGGGCACGCTGGCTTTCGCCATTGCGATTCTTGGCCTGCTCACCTCCTTCCTTGGCCTGTTCATGGCCACCAGCCGCATCGTCGTCGCGCTCGCACGCGTGAACCTGCTGCCCGAACGTTTCGCTGAGATCGACCCGAAGCACGGCACGCCGAAGAACGCGCTGATGCTGGTCACCGCGATCACGATTGCGCTGGGCCTGCTCGGCCGCGGCGCCATGGTGTCCTTCCTGGAAACCGGCGGTATCTATCTCGGCCTGGTCTGGATCCTGGTGGTTGCGTGCCAGTTCCGCTTGAAGACGAAGTACCCGTCGCTGTACGAAGCGTCGAAACTCAAGGCTGGGTTTGTCCCGCTGATCGGTGCCGTAGGCGCGGCGCTGGTGATCATCCTCGCCCTGTGGCCGGGGACCAACATGAGTCTCGCGTGGCCGCTTGAGTACGGCGTGCTCATCGTCTGGGCGGTGATCGGCGCAGTCTTCTACTTCATGAGCAAGCCGATCGACCACGAAGTCGCGCTTGAGCGGCTCCTGGGCGAGCACAAGGAGTCGCTGCCCCGCCAGCTCAAGGAGGATGCAGCATGACCGTGCCCGAGCGCTGGCTGCAGCCCTACGACTACGACGAGCTGCGCGCCATCACCCCGACGGACTTGACGCCGCTACCCGAGCCCCCGTCCACGGATGTGGCACGAACCGTTCCGGTGGAGGAAACCGGCGGCGCGCTGGTGGAGATCCCAGATGACCTGGCCACGTACCACGCATACCTGGAGCTCGGTTCGCAGGCAATGCCGCGGGTCATGCTGGCACGTGAGGAAGTGATTGACCGGATCCGCCGCGCGCAGGCCTCGCTGCCAGCACCGTTCACGTTCCTCATCCTGGACACGTGGCGCTCTGTCGAGGCGCAGGCGGAACTGGCGCGTATCTATAAGCAGAAGTACCCCGATCTCGATGCCCGTTACATTGCCGACGCCTCCGACACCGAGCTCATCGCACCGCACACCATGGGCGCGGCCGTCGACCTCACGTTGTGCGTGGACGGCCAGGGCCTGCCTTTGGGTGCCGACTTTGACCAGTTCGATGAGTCAGCCGGCGCGATGTACCTGGAGCGTCTGGAGGATCCGTCGCCGCAGCAAGTGCTCAACCGCGACCTGCGACGCCTGCTCAGCCACACCATGTTCGACGCAGGCTTCGCTCCGCTGGACAGCGAGTGGTGGCACTTCTCCTACGGCGACCAGCGCTGGGCAACGTTCACCGGCAGCTCGGCTAGCCTCTACGGACGAATCGAAGCGTAGCTATTCACCGTCATATTCCTGCGTTCTTGGAGCGTCATTCTGTTGATCCGGGTGACAGCCGTAGAGATAAACGCGTGACTATAGAACCATCAAAACGGTTTCTGTGCGAAAACTCGCGGCACGGCACTATTGACCCGTAGCCATTCAGCCATGTCTCTATCGAGCATGCGGGCCAAACTCAAAATCTCATCGTGCGCCTCCGACGGAGTCAGCCGTATAACCGACCCATTGCTTGACTGGCCTTTGAGCGGGAATCCGTTAATTACCGGTTCGTGATGGGCAACTCTATTTCGGATATCGTTAACCCTCTTACAGACCTGAAAGACCCAAGCCCTGGAGAAAGTAATCTCGTTGGCATTAGCGGGATTATTCCGGCGCTGCAGCTTAGCCTCTATTCGTCCGCCAGGAAAAGCTTTGAGCAGGGCTGGCCAGTTATCGTCATATGTAATTTGGCGCCGACGAGGGCCAATACCCGTGTAGCCCCCTTGATCAAGCAGATTCGTCCAAAACCCGAACATACAATTTGCTACTAAACGACCTGGAAGATCACCCCTACGGCGATCTTTCCGTAGGTTCTCAGGCAACCGACTCCAAGCTTCCGCCAGTCCTTTTTGCGATCGGTAATCCAAGGGCATCTCTTCATACCAATACACCCCCACTTTTCAGTTGCAGCTCTGTGCAATCCCTCTCTCAGCGCAATCTCCAGAATTGCAAGATCAGCAAGGAAAGCGGCAGCCAATTCACGGTCCCAGATATAGAGTTTCAGAGCCTCGTCTGCCGTTCCATTTGGGGCATTACGCAGGAAAGTCGCCATACGGGCAGGAGGAATAGAACTCCATAACAACGAATCTTGCGATGTCGGAGGTTGCACTGGGTAGGTCACACATGTAGCCTAAAGCACGTAGTCCCTCGGGTTTGGGTTCACGGACATAGACTCCGCGTTCCTCCGAGGGTTTTAATTTTGGGGTTGCCAGTCCAAAAGGGTTAAGTAGCAAAATGTGTGTCCGCTCGGCGTGTCGTGGGGCGGGCACACCGTTTGTTATTTCATGGGGCCTTTTCTGATTCCTATCGAGTGTTCGTATTCGGTTGGGATAGCGTTGTCGTAGAAGGCTGGTCGTCCTGTTTCCTGGTCGGCTTTGTTGTGGTCTTCTTCGGCAAGATCGTTGACTTTGACGAGTTGATCTTGGCCAAAATCGCACTGCCTGGCGATGTCTAGTGGGTCGTCAGGCAGTTGCTTTTTGGTGTGGAGGTACCACTCGAGCATTTTCCGTTGACGTTCTCCGGACCCGCACCTTTTCGTAGAGGTTTTTGGCGAAGTGGGTGCGACAGCGCTGCCACGACGCATCAGGCAGCACTTCAGAAATGGCGTGCTGGATGCCCTCATGAGCATCACTGGTGATAAGGAAGACCCCGCAAAGCCCGCGGGCCTTGAGGTCTTGGAAGAAGCCCTTCCACGACGCGTTGGATTCCGCAGTGGCAACGTGCATGCCGAGCATTTCCCGGTAGCCGTCGGCGTTGACCCCGGTAGCTAGCAGCACGCAGCATTTGACCACACGTCCGCCTTCACGCACTTTGATCGTGAGTGCGTCACACGACAGGTAGGCGTACCCGCCGGGGTCGAGTGGGCGGTTTTTGAAGTCTGCGACCATCTCGTCAAGTTCTTCCGACATCCGCGAGACTTGCGATTTTGACAGGTTAGAAATCCCAAGGGTTGCCACCAGATCGTTCATTCGGCGGGTGGAGACCCCTTTGAGGTAGCACGTCGCGATCACGGTCGACAGCGCGCGTTCTGCTCGTGAGCGGCGCTCTAGTAGCCAGTCGGGGAAGAACGCGTGCGTGGCGCAGTTTCGGCACTGCCACGTCGATCGTGCCGACACGGGTGTCGAGGTCGCGGTGGCGGTACCCGTTGCGGTGGTTGACCCGCTCGGTGGAAGCAACGCCGTATTCGGCGCCGCAGACGGTGTCGGCCTGGGCGGAGAGGATCTGGTTGATAAACCCTTGCAGCATCTGCCGCATCAGGTCAGGGGAGGCTTGGGCGAGCAGATCATCCAAGTAGGTTGCAGGGTCGATAGAATGCGGTGCAGCGGTCATCGTCATGTGCCTTTCGGTGAGATGTGGTAGTTGAGTCGAAAGGTTACTGGCGGTGGCCGCCCCACTATTTTCAAGGGCCCACCATCAGCAAGCGTTACACCACACTAAGGGACGCAACCCCTGATACGACACCCACCGGTTCGTAGCCCGAATCAGGTGCACAATGCAGGTCTGCACCATGGAATTCGGCCAGGTTGCCTCCACGGCTTCCGGCAAGCCTTTGAGCCCGTCGCAGCACACAATGAACACGTCCTGGACACCGCGGTTGGCCAGATCCGCGCACACCGATGCCCAGAATGCAGCGCCTTCATTGTCGGCGATCCACAATCCCAGGATGTGCTTGATGCCGTCCATGTCGACACCAACCGCCATATAGCAGGCTTTGTTGACCACGCGGTGGCCGTCACGGATTTTCACGCGTAGCGCGTCGAGGAAGATCACCGGGTAAAACTCGTCGAGCTGGCGGTTTTGTCAGATCATGACCTCGTCTAACACCGCATCGGTAATGGTGCTGATCGTATCCGGGCTCATATCCACCCCAAGGGTGGTCGCGAGGTGATGCTGGATATCGCGCACTGTCATCCCGCCGGCGTAGAGCGAGACGATCATGTCGTCGAGTTCTGTGAGCCGGCGTGCGCCCTTGGGCACCATCCGGGGAGTAAACGTGCCGGCACGATCCCTGGGCACGGTCACTTCCACCGCGCCGTAGCCAGAATTGACGGTCTTGGTGTACGACCCGTTGCGGTGATTGCTCTCCTGCGCGGTTTCCACCTGGGCTTTGGCCTTGCGGTCGGAATGGCTATAGCCCAAATGCGCATCCATCTCTGCCTTAAGACCAGCGTTGATCGATGCCTGCAACAAGCCTTTGACCAGCTCGCTGGCATCATCAGCAGTGGTCGACAGCTCGCTGATCAGGCTGGCGAGCTCAGGATTTTCCATCAGCTTCTCGCTGATCTCGTTGACCCTCGCCGGGTCATGGTTTTTCTTCGGTGACACCGTAGTCATTATCGGTGAAACTCCTTCTAGATCAGAGCCTCACACACAAACTTCCTGACACCCTCTACTGGGCATCGTGGTCTGTTTTTACTCACCCGGAAAGCACACCAACCCCCGATTAGCACATGCGAGTGCCATTCCGGTGGATTGAACACAAATCGGGCGGATATAAGGTCTTGCTGCTTATATCCGTCCGATTTACCTAGACTGATCAGCAAGAACGCCGAAACTCAGACACACATTTTGCTACTTAACCCGTGTTTCCATCTAGCAACGCTGTGCAAGAACGTCTAGGTGCGGCCTAATGCCATCCGTGTGTCGAGAATGGACAGAAATCGCCTTAAAGCCAGCCGACTCCAACTGCTTGAGTAGCTCTATCTCTGACCAGTAGTAAGCCGTAGTAATTGCATGCTCGAATGGAGCACCTTGCTCACCTAAAAACGCTCCGAGAAGCAAAGATCCATCCGGCTTAAGAGTCCTAGAGAATTCACTCAAAACCAAGGCCCAGTCATCTGGCCGCAAATGAATCAACGAGTACCAAGCAAGTATCCCCCCGAGACTGGATGACTTAAACGGTATCTCCGACAACTCGCCCAAGACGAAGTTGGTGGAGGGAAATCGATTCTGCGCAATTCCAATGAACTCTGAGACCATATCAAGCCCGACTACTTCACAGTCCAAAGTGCGCAATAGGTCTGTCCAGTGTCCGGGCCCCGACCCCGCATCCAGCACCGGACCACTAACCATTCTTCCCCACTCAGAAATGAGTACTATGTCTTGAG
Organism: Corynebacterium glaucum; assembly: GCF_002287505.1. Lineage (GTDB taxonomy): Bacteria > Actinomycetota > Actinomycetes > Mycobacteriales > Mycobacteriaceae > Corynebacterium > Corynebacterium glaucum. Next base: position 69,920 of record NZ_CP019688.1, on the reverse strand, counting down.
GACTCATATCCTGAATTGAGCCCAAGGCCTCAACGTATTCGGGAGCGCGCTTTGCATAGGCCTGCTTTATGACGTCGTACAACGCGCCTCCGTCAACTCCACAAAGAATGTGCCAATGGTCTTGACTTCTAGAAAGTCTAACTCACAACGCGAGGTACGGGAGCACAACCAAGCCCTAGCTCGCCTGCCGGCGCGCCGGGCCGCGCAGGTAGAACGTGTCCACGACCTCGTACTTCGGCCCGCCGGAGCGGCCTTTGCCCAGGTGCGACTCCATCAGGTGCACCTCGTCGGCGATGAATTTCGGCCCGGAGTACACGCTGAGCGCATGCGCGTGGTCGTCGAGAAGCCAAAAATCGCGCGTCCGGGTTCCGGTACGCGCGACGGTGAGGTGGGCCCTTTGGCGGCCTCGCTGATCTGGTTCGATCATGGAGTCTGCCATCAGCTCGCGAAGCCCCACCTTGTCGCCGCCAACGCCGATCCAGAGCGTCCGCCGGTCGAAGCACCCGGCTCCGCGAAGTTGCAGGTCAAGCGCCGGGGCCCAGGCCGTCGCTGCGGCGAGCGTGTCCGTGACCAACGCCGCGTCGTTCGGCTGCGATCCGTAGAACGCGAGCGTGATGTGCCAGTTATCCGGGTCCGTCCAGCGGGACTCGGTGCCGAAGCTCTCGCGGATCGGTCGCAACGCTGTGACCAGGTGCTCGCGTACTTCGGCGGGTGGGACGATTGCAGCGAACAGGCGTCTCATGCCCATAAAGGTACCCTGGGAGCCCATGTTTAACCTGGAACGAATCGGGGCCGGTTTGCCGGTCGCGTCGGTCATCGGCGAGCTGCCAGACACCGGCCCCCTGGTCGTCGAGGCCCCACCCGGCACCGGCAAAACCACCCTCGTTCCCCCGGCCGTTGCCAACAAGGTCGGAAAAACACTGGTCACCGCACCGCGCAGGGTTGCAGTTCGCGCAGCGGCTCGCAGGTTGCAAAAGCTTTCGCTTGACGACGCCTCGTTACCTCCCGCAGCAGTCGGCTACGCCATCCGCGGTGAGCATGAGCGCGGTGAGCTGGTCGAGTTTGTCACCCCCGGCGTGCTGCTCAACCGCCTGCTTCGCGACCCCGGGCTGGAGGGCATCAACGCCGTCATCATCGATGAGGTGCATGAACGCCAACTCGACACCGATCTGGTGCTGGCCATGTGCATGGAGGTGGCGATCCTGCGCGACGATTTCTACCTCGCCGCGATGTCCGCGACACTGGACGCGGCTGCCTTTGCCGAGCACATGGGCGCGCAGATCCTTTCCACCCGCGCCGAGACGCATCCCCTTGAGGTGCAGTACGCCCCGCACTCGGGCCGTCTCGAGGGCACGCGCGAGTTCTATCGCCATGTCGCCGGGCTGGCATCGGAAGCTCTTCAGGACGATGGCCGCACGCTCGTGTTTGTGCCCGGCGCGCGCGAGGTCGACATGGTGGTCGAGTTCCTGCGCGCGAACGGCCGCGAGGCCACCCGTTTGCACGGGCGGTTGAGCAGCGCGGAACAAGACGAGGCGCTAAACGGCGATGCCTCGGTGGTCGTGGCCACTGCGGTGGCGGAGTCCTCCATCACGGTGCCGGGTGTGCGCTGCGTGGTCGACGCTGGCCTGTCGCGCGAGCCGCGCCGCGACGCCCGGGGCATGACCGGTCTGGTCACCGTCTCCGAATCCAAGGCGAGCGCGAACCAGCGCGCCGGCCGTGCCGCGCGCCTCGGGCCGGGCGCGGTCATCCGCGCATTCGCCGAGCCGGACTACCAGCACTTCCGCGAAGATGCCGCCCCCGAAATCGCCACCTCCGACCTCACCGGTGCCGCTCTAGCGATGCACGCCTGGGGCTCGCCCGACCTGCCGCTGATCACCGCTCCGCCGGCCGCCGCATTCCGCGAGGCGGAAAATCTGCTCGAACTACTCGGCGCAATAGAAGGCACCGGCACCGGTGACACCGCGACGATCACCGAATTCGGCCGCCAGCTCGCTCGTCTTCCCCTTGATCCGCGCCTCGGCGCAGCGCTCCTCAGCCTCGGTGCCGGTGCCGCACCGACGGTCGCGGCCATCGCCGAAGGCATCAGCGGCGACCTTACCCGCGCTCAAGCCCCGAAACGTCAGATCGAGCGCCTGGCCAAGCTCGCTCCCGCGGGCCCGCCAGTGCCGGCAGGCGACGTGGTCGCGGCGGCGTTTCCGCAGTGGGTGGCCAAACGCACCGGCGAGGACTACCTGCTGGCCAGCGGCACCCGCGCCCGCCTCGCCTCAGAGGTGGCAGGGACCATGGGCACCCCGGAGTGGCTCGCCGCGGCCGAGATCCAGCGCACCAACACCGGTTCAAGCTCCGGCTCAAGCTCCGGCGCCATCATCCGCACCGCCGCGGCGACCACGCTGCCCGAGGACCGCGTCACCGAGGAGTACCGCGCCACCCTCGTCGACGGCCGAGTCCAAGGGCGCAAGGTCAAAGCGGTGGGCGCGATTGAACTGTCCTCCACACCCGTGCAGCTCACCGCCGACCAGGCCATGGAAGCCCTCACCGATCTCAGCTTCGAGCACTTCACACTTGATGACGCCGCGCAGCAGCTCAAGCACCGCCTCGACTTCCTCCACGCCACTCTCGGCGACCCATGGCCGGACGTGACCCAGGGCGATTACGGTGTGGAGATCGGGGAGGTTGCCAAGGGGGCGTCGATAAGCAATGTGGACATGAAAACCGCAATGCTTCGCAACCTTCCTTGGCCCGAGGCTGCGAAACTTGATGAGCTCGCGCCGCAGCGACTGGAGGTGCCCAGCGGCTCGCACCCGCGGGTGGATTATGCAAGCGGGCGGCCGGTGGTGCGTGTCAAGCTGCAAGAATGCTTCGGGCTGGCGCACTCGCCGGTGGTGGCCGGGGTGCGGGTGCAGTTCCACCTGCTGTCGCCTGCCGGGCGCGAGCTGGCCGTGACCGATGACCTGGAGAGTTTCTGGAACGGCCCGTACGCCCAGGTGCGCAAGGAAATGCGCGGGCGCTACCCGAAGCATCCGTGGCCTTTAGACCCGTGGAGCGCGACTGCGACGGCGAAGACCAAGGCTCGCATGGGAAAATAGTTGGCCATTTTAGGAAAGGTGGGCCTGCACCAAGTAATGTAACCCATCATGACCACTGCTCTTTCGACTGCGCAGAAGACGCACACCGTGACGATGTGGACGCTGGTGTCCCTCATCATCGGCTCCACCGTCGGCTCCGGCATCTTCGCGCTGCCGCAAAACATCGGCTCGGTGGCCGGGCCCGGCGCGATGCTCACCGGATGGCTCATCGCAGGTGTGGGCATGCTCTCCATCGCGTTCGTGTTCCAGATCCTGGCGCAGCGCAAGCCGCACTTGGATTCTGGCGTGTACTCCTACGTGCGCGCTGGGCTGGGCGATTTCATCGGGTTCACCTCGGGGCTGGGCTACTGGCTCGGCTCGGTGATGGCGCAGGTGGGCTACGCCACGTTGTTCTTTGGCGCGCTGGGCTACTACTTCCCGGTGTTCAAAAATCAGTGGGTGCTGGCGGTGGCGGTGTCGGTGTTGACGTGGCTGATCTTCGCGGCGCTAACGCGCGGCGTGAAACAGGCCGCGGTGATGAACCTCGTGGTCACGGTGGCGAAGATCCTGCCGATCCTTTCCTTCATCGTGCTGGTGGCGTTCCTCGGGTTCTCGTGGGACAAGTTCACCCTGGATTTCTGGGGGGAGTCGACCGGGTCCTCGTTCTCCAAACAGCTGCAGGGCATCATGCTGTACACGGTGTGGGTGTTCATCGGTATCGAGGGCGCGTCGGTGTACTCCAAGCAGGCGCGCAAGCGTACCGACGTTGGGCGTGCCACCATCATCGGCTTCCTCTCGGTGCTGGCAATGCTGGTCGCGGTGTCGACGCTGTCCTTCGGCGTGCTCACCCAGGAAGAGCTCGCGGCGTTGCCGGATAACTCCATGGGCGCAGTGCTCGAGGCCGTGGTCGGGCCGTGGGGCGGCGTGTTCATCTCCATCGGCGTGTGCCTTTCGGTGCTTGGCGCGTACGTGTCCTGGCAGATGCTCTGCGCCGAGCCGATCGTGCTCATGGCCCGCGGCGGCCTGCTGCCGGCGGTGCTGGGACGTGTGAACCGCGCCGGTGCGCCGTTCGCCGCACAGCTAGTGTCCACCGTGGTCATCCAGTTCTTCGTGATCGTCTTTTTCGCGTCTGAGACCTCCTACAACGCGATGGTGCAGCTGGCCACCATCATGTACCTGCTGCCCTACATTTTCTCGGCGCTCTATTTGGTCATCTTGTGCCTGCGACCGGAGGACGATCCGACGAAGGGCGAGGTGCGCCCCGGGACTAGCGAGAATCGCCGCCACTTATTTGTTGGCGTGGTCGCCTTTATCTACTCGCTGTGGCTGATCTACGCTGCCGATCCGGTGTTTGTGCTCTTCGGCGCGCTGGCGGTGCTGCCGGGATTGGTTCCGTACGTGTGGACGAAGCGCGCTCGCGGCGAGCGGCTGTTCAACACCTTCGAGTGGTTCGTCGTCGCGCTCGTGGTTGTGGGTGCCGTGATCGCGTTGGTCGGTCTGCTTAACGGGACGCTGGTGCTGGGGTAGGCGGGTTAGAAGAACTCGTCGATAAGCAACTTGGTGCAGAGCACGACGACGAGGCCGAGCAGCGCATACCGGACCAGCTGAGAGCCACCCTTGAGCACCGTGCGGGCGCCGAGCTGCGCGCCGGCGACATTGGCGACGGCGAGCGTGAGCGCGAGGGGCCAGTGGACGTAGCCGCCGATGATGAACACGGTGAGCGCGCCGAGGTTGGTGGCGGTGTTGACCACTTTCGCCATCGCGGAGGACTCGAGGAAGCTCTGGGTGAAGATGGCCGTGAACGCCATGATGAGGAACATGCCGGTGCCGGGGCCGAAGATGCCGTCGTAAAACCCGATGGCGGCGGCGGCCGCGAGGGCGAGGATCGTGCGCGCGGGTGTGACGGTGCGGGTGCGTTCGCCGGCGCCGAATTGGGGGCGCAGCGCGACGAACGCGCCGACGGCTAAGAGCAGGACGATGATGGCGGGGCGGACGATGTCGTCCGAAATCAAGGCCACTGCGGTGGCGCCGCCAGCGGAGGCTGCAAATGCGGCGACAGCGAACGCCCAGGTCGCGCGTGGAATGCCGACGCGGCGCGCGAGTGTGATTGCCGCAGACGCGGTGCCGGTGACCGCGGCGACTTTGTTCGTCGCCAGCACGGCGGCAGCCGGCATGCCAGTGGTGCTCATCAGCACCGGGATGAGCACGAGACCCCCGCCACCGATCACCGCGTCGATCCACCCCGCGAACGCCGCTGCGACGATGGCGATAAGCAGCGTAGCGAGGTCCATTTCAGAAAGACTACTATGACAGCCCATGAACCGATGGCTCATCGCTGCACCTACGTCAGTGATCCTCGGTGCCTTACTTTCCTGGCTGCACGTGCCGGCGGCGTGGATTCTGGGCGGCATTATCGGCTCGGGTGCGGTGGCGTTGGCAAGCGGCCGTGATCTGCCGCTAAACAAGCACCTGTTCAACTTCGCCCGCGGTGCGATCGGTGTTTTGGCCGCGTTGCCGCTGCTCGGCGTGCCGCTTGGGCAAATTCTCCCGTTCCTCATTCCGGCACTGGTGGCAGCGGCGGCGGCGCTGGCGATGGCGTTCGGGGGCGGGATGGTGCTGGCCAATCACGGGGTCTCGCGCGAAACCGGGATCTTGTCGCTGCTGCCCGGTGGGGCGTCAGTCATGCCGGCCATTGCCGACGAAGTGGGCGCGGACATGCGCTACGTCGCCCTGAGCCAGTACCTGCGCTTGCTCATCGTCTCCATTACGTTGCCCTTGGTTTCCGCCGTGCTCGACGCGCCGGCAGCCGGGCCGATCCAGGCTGTACAAGCCGACTGGTGGATGTGGCTGCTGGTTCCCGCGCTCATCGTCGTTGGCGTGCCGCTGGGCAAGCTACTGCACCTGCCGAATGCGTCAGTGTTCGGCCCGATGCTGACGACGGTCGCGGTAGGCAGTGTGCTGAACATTCCGATTGTCTCCCCACGACCGCTGAGCGTGGTGGCGTTTGTGGTACTCGGCTGGATGTGCGGCGGCGCGCTGTCGGTGCCTGCACTCAAGCAATTCAGTCGGCTCCTGCCGGCCACCCTTGCCTACATCGCAGCTCTGATGGCGGCGTGCGCGGGTCTGGGCTGGGTGATGTCGAAGTGGATGGGCATCACGTTCTACGAGGGATACCTCGCCACCAGCCCCGGCGCGCTTGAGACGGTGCTGGTGCTCTCCACAGAGGGTGGCGCGGGCCCGGCCGTGATCGCGATGCAGCTCGTCCGGCTGATCTGCGTGCTCATCTTCGCCGCATACCTGCCGGGGATTCTGAAGCGGATGCGGCGCGGGCGTTAGGCGACAGCCAAAGGCTGGGGCGCTTAGTGGTTGAGCACCTCGTTGGCCAGCATGTCCATCGGCATCGAGCCGAGGCGGAGCGCCTTGTCGTGGAAGCGGCGCAGATCCATACCCTCGGCGAGCGCTTTGTCGCGCAGGGTGAGCCAGTCGCGGTAACCGATCGCGTACGACGGCGCCTGTCCCGGCCAGCCCATGTAGCGGTCCAACTCGAAGGACAGGTTCGCCTCCATCATGGCGCAGTTATCGCGCAGGAAGGCCTTGGCGTACTGCGCATCCCACGTTCCGATGCCATCCGGGGTGGCTTTCTTCAGGTGCACGCCGACGTCGACAAGCACTCGTGCGAGCCGCAACCTGCGAGAATCCAGCAAGCCCATGCGGTAGCCCGGATCGTCGAAATAGCCGTGGTCGGCCATGAGGTGCTCGGCGTAGAGTGCCCAACCCTCGCCGTGGCCGGAGTTCCAGTACAGCGAGCGGCGCCACAGATTCAGGTCGCGGCGCTGCAGCAGCGTCGTAGCGATCTGCAGGTGATGGCCCGGCATGCCCTCGTGGAAGACCGTGGTCAGCTCCTGCCAGGTGTGGAAGACCTCCTGGCCCTCCGGCACGGACCACCACATGGTGCCTGGGCGCAACAGGTCGTCTGACGGCGGGGTGTAGAAGATCCCGCCGGAGCCGGCGCCGTCGATGGCGCACTCAACGGGGGGCAGATCCTCAGGGACGGTGAGGTCCTTGCCGTTGAGTTCGCTGCGCACTTCGTCGTTGACGCTGCGCATCCACTCCATCAGCGCGTCGGTGCCGTGGACTTGGTAGCGCGGATCTTCGTTGAGCTGGCGGTACGCGCCCAGCACGTTGGTGTCCGAGCCGTAGAGTTTGTGGGCGAGCTGCACCTGCTCGTCGACGGTTTTTGCCAGTTCGTCCTTGGCCCAGTTGTACGCCTCGTCGAGGTCGATGCTGCGGCCCAGGAAAAACTCGGAGAACATCTCGTAGCGGTCGCGCCCCACGCCATCTTCATGGGTGGCCTGTGGGGAGAGTTCTGTGGAGAGCCAGTCGGCGAACTCTGAGAACGCTTGCTTCGCTTCCTCCACCACGGCCGATTCAGGCGGCAGGCCCTGGCGCTCGAGCAGGGAGCCGTCTTCCGCAAGCGCCTCGCACTGGCTAATCACGCCGTCGATCTGACGGTGCGAAGCGACATCGCCGGTCTGCGCAGCCTCGGCGAGCGATTCCGCGTAGCCGCGCAGCGCCGTGCGCACCTTGGACATGCGCGAGGCAATGTTGTCGAAGTCTTCCGGGGTGACCTTCGGCATCAGCGCGAACGAGTCGCGGATGGTCTGCACTGGGGAATCAATAATGTTCAGTCGGCGCAGGTATTCGCCGCGGTGGTGCAGGTCCAGCTCAAACGTCATCTGGTCGCGCAGGATTGCAGCGGTCAGGCGGTCGACATCGTCAAAATCATCTTCGTCATCGCACGCGTCGGTGGAGTCATTGAGTGCCTCCACGTCCTGGACCAAGTCGCGGATGCGGTCCGCGACTGCGTCCCAGAACGCTGGGCTATAGTCCTGCAGCTCCCCGTCGTGGCCGTCGAGGCCGATCTGGGTGCCCACGGTGGGCACGAGTTCGACGAGGTCATAAACAAAGTCTTCGCAGGTTGCGTCCAGTAGCGAGGTTTCGCGTATGGCCGCGGAGAGTGAAGTCATGGCTAGGGATTCTAACCCACGGACCCAAAACCGCTGAACCGTTGCGAGCAGGCCCCATACGGCATACCAAGCGGTCTATTTTGCCTTGCTGGACACGTCAACGAATGGACAAGGCGGTCTACCTTAAGGTAGTACTTGCAACATGGCTTTCTCTCGACCCAGGTCGCCCGCCGCGAAGGCGTTACACCTTGTGCGCCTGGGCGAGCTGACGTCGAGAAGCGAGCTCATCGAAGCCACCGGGCTGTCGCAGCCGACGATCACCCGTGCGGTAACGGCCCTGGTCGAGGCCGGTTACGTTACCGAGCGCATGGACCTCGCCCGCTCGACGGGCCGCGGCCGCCCCACGGTGCCGCTCGAGTTGGCGGAGCCCCGGGCGGTGCACGCCGGGGTGTCTATTGGCACCGACTCCACCTACATCGGGCTGTTCGACCTCAAAGGCCACCTGCTGCGCAGCGTTGACCTCGAGCTCTCCGTCGCCGCGCTGGATCAAGACGACTTCATCCAGCACATCATGGCTGGCCTGAACCGCCTTTCAGCGGGTCTGAACCGCCCGCTGGCCACCGTCGGCGTCACTGCCTCGGGCACTGTGACCGACTCCGGCAGCGTCACCGCGCCGAACCTCGGTTGGTACGACGTTGAGCTCGGCGCGCAGCTGCGCGAACAGTTCGCAGTCCCCGTGCAGGTCACCTCGGTGTCCGCGGCCATCGTCGGTTCCGAGATGCAATCCAGCACCGACCTCGCCATGCCCTCGGTGCTCGCGCTTTTCGCCGACGATTCCATCGCCGCGGCGGTGGGCACCGATGAGGAAGTCGCTCCGATCGAAGTGGTCCGCGAGGATTTGACCACCCAGGGGCTCCTAGAGCAGATCAACGAGCCGTCGATACGCACCCTGCGCCAAGCGGTGACCGACACGACCGTGCAGCACGTTTCGCGCGAGGCCCTCGACCGCCGTGCGCGCGGTTTGGGCGAGCTGGTCGGCGAGCTGTGCGAAGCCCACGAACCTGCAACCGTGGTCATTGCGGGCAGCGCGTTCATCGATGATCCGCTCGCCCCCGCCCCCTTCGCGCAGGCTGTGCGCGAGACGTTCAGGGCGAAGGTGGACCTGCGCATGCTGCCCACCCACCGCGAGATGGTGCGCGACATCGCGCGCGCCGTGGCGCTAGATCTTGTGCTCGCGGATCCCGTCGCGATGGCGTCCAGCTAGCTTCACGTACTGCGCGGCGTGGGAAACGCGATCCGCCCGGGTCGCCGGATCCAGCTCCCGCTTCACTTTCGCCGGCACCCCCGCGGCGAGAGAAAACGCCGGAATCTCCTGCCCCTCGAGCACCACCGCTCCCCCAGCGATGATCGTGCCCTCGCCCACTACAGAGCGCGACAGCACCGTCGAGCCCATCCCAATCAAGCACGCTGGGCCCACCGTGCACGAATGCAGCAGCGCCAGGTGGCCGACGGAAACATCCTCTGCAAGCACCGTCTCGCCCCCGGTATCCACGTGCACCACGCAGCCGTCTTGAATGTTCGAGCGCGCGCCGATGACAATCCGGCCGACATCGCCGCGCAGCACCGCTCCCGGCCAAACGTTGACATCGGGCCCGAGCGTGACATCGCCGATGACCGTCGCGCTCGGAGCCACATACGCCGTCTCGTGGATGGTCGGGGCTTTGCCCTCAAAGGCATAAATCATGGGCCCAGCTTAAGGCTTTTTGCTTCACGACGGCACGCTTAAGACAGGTCGGTCTACTTCTAGATCTTGACGTTCTAGGAGAAAAGAGTAGGTTGTGCGCTAGTAATTTCACCTATATGAACTGATCTGTCTAGGAAAGAGCGATCATGCATCTCCCAAAGTGGGCCTCGAACTTCGGTGCCCAAGTCATCGCCGGTTTGATCATCGGCTTGATTCTCGGTTTCGTCGCCGCCGGAATGGGCGACGGTAACGCGCTCGCCGCCACGCTCGCGTGGGTGGGCTCGACCTACGTGCAGCTGCTGAAGCTGCTCATTCCGCCGCTAGTATTCACCGCGGTGGTGACCTCGGTTGCCAACCTGCGCAAGGTCACCAACGCAGCTCGTCTCGCGGTCCAAACCCTGGTTTGGTTCGCCATCACCGCGTTCTTCTCAGTGGTCATCGGCATTGTGGTTGGCCTGGTTGTGCGGCCGGGCATGAACTCCACCGTCGACGCCGCGAACGCCACCGAGCCCAGCTCGACCGGGTCGTGGATGGGCTTCCTCAACTCCGTCGTCCCGTCGAATTTCCTCGGCCTTAGCGCGAAAGTCGGCGACACCGGCGCAGTGAGCGTCTCCTTCAACGTGCTGCAGATCCTGGTGATCTCGCTGCTCGTTGGCGTTGCCGCCGTGAAGGCGGGCAAGGCGGCCGAGCCGTTCATCGAGTTCTCCGGCTCCCTGCTCAAGGTGATCCAAGAGGTGCTGTGGTGGATTATCCGCCTCGCACCGATTGGCACCGCGGCGCTGATCGGCAACGCCGTTGCCGCCTACGGATGGGAAGCGCTTGGCTCCCTGGGCAAGTTCGTGCTCGCGATCTACGTCGGCCTCGGCCTAGTGCTCTTCGGCTTCTACCCCGCGCTACTCGCGCTCAACCGCATCCCGGTCGTGGGCTTCTTCAAGCGCGTGTGGCCGGTCACCACCCTGGGCTTTGCCACCCGCTCCTCGATGGGCGTGATGCCAGTGACGCAGCGTATCTCCGAAGAATCCCTCGGTGTCCCACGCGAGTACGCCGCGTTTGCGGTGCCGCTCGGCGCTACCACCAAGATGGACGGCTGCGCCTCGATTTACCCGGCCGTTGCTGCGATCTTCGTTGCCCAGTTCTACGGCATCCAGTTGGAGTTCACGGACTACCTGTTGATCGTGATCGTCTCCGTGCTCGGGTCGGCAGCAACTGCAGGTACCACGGGCGCCACCGTGATGCTCACCCTTACGTTGTCCACGCTGGGCCTGCCGCTGGCCGGTGTCGGCCTGCTGCTCGCGGTTGACCCGATCATCGACATGGGCCGCACCGCCCTCAACGTCACCGGCCAGGCACTAGTGGCCACGATCGTGTCCAAGCGCGAAGGCATCTGGGACAAGGAGGTCTGGGACAACGCTACGCCCGGCGGGGACGCCGAGTCCCCGGCCGAGCCCAAAGCGAAAGCAACTGTCGGAGCGCGCTAGGAGCGCTGCGCCAACGCGCCGAAGGCTTCGCGGGCAACAAACCACACCATGAACCCGATGGGCACCGCGGTGAAGAGCAGCTCCGGCACCATGAACAACCCGTACGACACATTCAGTGCTACGTACGGGAGCATGAACAGCGTGAGTGCGAGCACACCCCACCACCGGTAGATCACCACGCCGAACGGCACGATCCACACCCAGTGGTGATGCCACGAGAAGGGGCTGACGAGGCACGACGCCATCCCGATGAAGGCGACCGCTAGGGCAACCTCGTCCCGTCGTAAAGCAAAGTGCGCGGCCGCTGCAGCCAGTACCGTGACTGCTACTGCGAGCGCGAGCCAAACCCCCGTGGAGTCAATGCCGAACTGACGCTCCAATACCTGGCGGATCGCCTGCGCACCCGGGTTATCGGCGGAGCCGACGCGGTCGGAGTCGAACATTAACTCCGTCCAGAAACGGCCGGCATCCTTGACCTCGGCAAAGCCCGTTGCAACCGTGCACAGAAACGTGAACGCCGCAACGAATACTGCGCCCCACTGGCGGCGCAGGGCAAACAGCAAGATGAAAAACGCCGGCGTGAGCTTGAACCCCGCGGCCAAGCCGGTACCCACGCCAGACCAGCGGTTCTTCGGCAGAAAATCCAGGCAGACCAGCGCCATGAGGAAGATATTGACCTGCCCGAAAAACAGCGTGGCGTGCACCGGCTCCGTACACACGACGAAGAACGCAGTCAGCAGGATTACCGGCGTAAAACCGGAGCCTTTCCTCCCCGACTCCCACACCACCCAGGCCAGCACAATTATCGACGCCACGGTCCACGCGATCCCGAGCGCCGGGCGGGACTCGCCGAACCACGAGAACACCACTCCGGCGAACGGCGGGTACGTGAACGGCAGCCCGGGCAAGAGGTCGCCGCCATAAAGCGGCAAACCCTCAGAGACGCGCTGGCCGCCAAGAAGATAGACCTGCAGATCTGTCGGTACTTCTTCAGCCAGATGGTTCGCGAAAACATTTCCCAGCTCGTCGGCGTTGACCTGGTATCGCCACCACGCGAAGGCGAGGATAGCCACAAGACCCAGGGCATTGACGACGGCTGCGATCATAGGCCCAGCCCGTCGAGGACTTGATCCAGCGCGTCACCCACATTGGTGCGCCAGACGGTGTCCGCCTTGGTGTCCGCCCGGCCGGGTCCCCCGTTGATTACCGCGACCGGCTTGCCCTGGCGCTTGGCATCTAGCACGAACTTGTACCCGCTCATCACCGCCAGGCTCGTGCCAATCGCGATGACGGAGGTGGACTGCGCAAGCCAGCGGTCTGCCTCCGCGCGGCGGGACTTCGGCACGTTCTCGCCGAAGTAGACCACGTTCGGCTTCAGCCGCGCGCCGCCGCAGGCGGGGCAGGCGACCATTTCAAAGCGCTGCACATCGGCATCGCGCAGCTCCACGTCTCCGTCCGGGTTGATCATGGATCCTTCGACGCGCACCGATTCGAAGAAGTCGGGGTTGGCGGCGTCAAACAGGGCGTCGATAAGCGATCGCTCATGCAGCGAGTGGCAGTCGAGGCACGCCACATGGTCCATGTCCCCGTGCAACGCAATGACGTTCGCGGAACCGGCCTCGGTGTGCAGACCGTCGACGTTTTGGGTGACGATGCCGGTGGTCAGCCCGGCGCGCTCCAGCTCCACCAGGGCGAAGTGTGCGCGGTTCGGGTGCGCCGCCCACATGAAGCGGATGCCAACAAAGGCGCGGGCCCAGTAGCGGCGCACCTGCTCCGGCGAGTGCGCGAACTCCTGAAACGTCATGGGGCGGCCCTTGGTCAGGCGGCCGTTCTTCGAGCGGTAATCCGGGATGCCCGATTCGGTGGACATGCCCGCGCCGGTGACAATCAGCACCTTAGGGTGTTCCAGCTGCGCGAGGACGCTGCGCTTCGCTTCCGACGGGTCCGTCGGCACCGCGGTTTCACAGACCACCCGCTCGATCGAGCGCACGGCGCTGCGGTGCGCAATCGCGATCGCGGGGTCGTCGAACTGCGGCTGCGTCTGCGTCCTGTCCGGGGAGGTGTGCTGGGCCATCGTTTCGCAGGGTAGTGCGTTTGCGCCGGATTGCGCAGGATTGCCACTCCTAGCGGAACGGAACCTCGCCGATCGTGCGGCGCAGCTTGCGGGTGCGCAGCCGACGCGGATTCCTGGCTAGGCGCTCCATCGCGCGCACGGCGCACATCACGTGCGCCTCCTTCGAGTTGGAGTAAAACGCCTGCGCGCCTGCGGGCAGCTTCGGCACGGCGTGCAGCGGCAGGTCGGACACGGCGAGCAACGTGCCGTAGGGAACGCGGTAGCGGTATCCGTTGGCCGCGAGCGTGCAGGACTCCATGTCCACCGCCACCGCCGTGGAGCCGCGCAGCCAATCCCACAGGTCGCGCGGGGACTTCCACTCCCAGTTCCTATCCCCCGTCGACAGCACGGTGCCGGTGCGCATCAGCGACGTCTCATCGCCGTAGACCTTTTCCACCGCCTTCTCCAGCGTGCGCTGGATCTCGGGCACGGCGGGGATCGGCTGGTCGCGGCCGATGTGCTCGTCCAACACATGGTCCCGACGCTCGTAAGCGTTGCCCAAGATCAGGTCGCCGATACGCATGCGCGCGTCCATGCCTGCACAGTGCCCGATCATGATCCACGCCTCAGGGCGCAGCACCGCCAGACAATCCGTAATGGTCTTCGCGTTCGACGGCCCAACACCAATGTTGATCATGGTGATGCCGTCTCCGCCTTCGCAGACCAAGTCGTAGCGCGGCATCTGGAACTTCGAGCCGAGCTCCAGGTCCTCGAGCGCAACGGTGTCGGACACCGTCTCGCCCGAGGGCAGCACCAGCCTGGTGTAGCGCGAATCCGGGTTGGAAAGCTCGCGTACGCCGAAACGCACGAACTCGGTGACGTGCATGGCGTAGTTGGTGAACAGGATGTACTTCTGCAACGACTCCGGCGAAATGCCCGTGTAGTGCTCCAGGCGGGCCAGCGCCAGATCAAAACGCTGCGGCCTGAAGTGGAACAGCGGCTTTTCCTTGCCGTGGAACGCGTCCCAGTGCCCGTCGACAATCGCATCGTCAACCTCGTCCAGCGTCGGGCGCGGCACGTGCGGGGTGTTGGAGCCGCGCACAGCCGACAGGTCGTCGATGCCGGTGATGTACTCCGGCGGGATGCACACGTCCGATTCCCCGACCCACACCTCGCACTCGTAGTTCGAAGTCAACGCCTCGAGCTGGGCCAAGAGGTATGGGCGCATGAGGTCGGGGCGGGACAGCACCGCGGAGTAAACCCCGGCCTCGTCCACGTAGCCGAATGGCTCGGAGCGGTTGATCGGATGCCACGATGTCACGCGCACCGAGAGCTTCGGGTAGACCACGCTGCTGTAGGACTCGTACTTTCCGCTTGCGATCGCGTCGCGCGCGCGACCACACGCGCCGTCGTAAAGCGAGACAAGTTCCTCGACTGCCTGGGCTGCTGTGTCCACCTGGTGCATGGACCCTAGAATACTGATCTGTGGATGCGAAACGGGTGGTGTCGATCGCGGTGTTGGCGGGGATACTCAGCGGATGCTCAACGCATACTGAGCCGGAGCCGGTAGTGGTAGCGGAGACCAAACCCCCAGCTGACGTAGGCATCGATACACAAAAACTTGACCGCGAGATCGCTCGCATCGAGCAGCAAACTTCGACTCGCCTGGGGCTTTCGCTTTACGACGGCACGTCCGAACTTAACTTCGGCTCAGTCCGGTCCCTGCCGGCGTGGTCGACGGTGAAAGTGCCTATCGCGTTCGCAGCCGAGGAGCACTGCGAATACGACGACGACTACATCGCGGACTTGATTGAATCCTCGATTGAAATCTCCGACAACGACGCGACCGACGCTTTGTGGTACTGCCTCGAGGCCGCAGGCGGCGCGCAGGAGCTGGTGCACGACGAGATGGGCGGGCGCGTGGACATCGCGTGGGGCCGCACGCCGTGGCCGTTTGCTGCGCAGGCGCGCTATGCATACGGGCTTTCGCAGCGCCCGGATGTGAAGACCAGTCAGGTCATCCGGCATATGCGCAACATTGACGACGAGCAGGCGTGGGGTCTCGGCGAGTTGAACATTCCGATCAAAGGCGGCTGGGGCGACATTGACGAGGACGGCTCCTGGCAGTCCCGGCAGATGGGTTTCGGCGAGATCGACGGGCAGCTTTACGGCATCTCGGTTGGTGCGGTGAGCGAGGACGGCTCGTTCCAAGACACCATCGACGCGATCGATGCGCTGACCGAGATGCTCGCGCAGCTCTAGCGGCGCTAGCTGCTCTAGCGGCGGTTGCGGCACTAGTCGGTGATGGACTCGCCCATCGAGAACGCCCCGAGTGTGCGGCGCACGTCCTCGATGCGGCGCGCAACCTCGTCCGGCTCTGTGCCCTCGGAAAGTCCGCGGGCGAAGACCTCCTGCGTGCCGGCAGCAAGGAAATGCGCCGTATCATCCATCATCCCGGCACCGACGTCCACGTTCGCGGCTTTGAGGTGGGCCTCTAGCTCAGCACGGATCGGGCCGTAGAGCATGTCCACCGCGAAGTGATTGAGCTTGCCTTGCGCGGCGGAATCCAGCAGCGTGCGCACGGTCGCGCCGTGCTCACCCATGCGAGCGAAGAGCTTGGTCACCTGCTCCGGGTAGGTGGTGTCTGGGGTGAACGTGGTGATGAACTCGGTGTAGGCGGGCTCAAAGATCGCCCGACCGGCAGCCAGCACCACCGCGTCACGGTCGGTGAAGTGCTCGTAGAACACCTGGCGGCTGACCCCAGCGGCGCGCACGATGGCGGTGACGGAGAGCTCGTTGGCTGGCTGCGCGGCCAGCAAGTCAATTGTGGCGCTGACCAGCGCTTCGCGGGTGCGAATTGCGCGCGGGTCAATGCTTGTTTCACGACGTGCGATAGGTACAGTCCTTCCGCGAAGAGAGGCTATATACGCCACCGAGTATGCAAATCACAGCAAATCATGCCATAGAGTCGGAAGCGCTGCGACAAGTTGTAGCTATTATCGATTCGCATGGATTCTCGCTCCGCCTCTGATGCCCGAAGCTCCGTTGCCTCTGCGACGATTACGCTGCTCAAAGACCTGATCCGCAACGCGTGCGTGAACGACCTCACGCCGGATTCCGGCCAGGAAGTCCGCAGCGCAAACACGTTGGAGGCATTCTTCGCTGAGGTCGGTGATACCGCGCTTCCGGTAAAGGTACAGCGCTTCGAGCCGCACCCGGGCCGCGTCTCCGTCGCTTTCACCATCGAGGGCACCGACCCGGACGCTGAGCCGCTCACCCTGCTCGGCCATACCGATGTGGTGCCGGTGGATGAGGCGAAGTGGACCCGCGGCCCCTTCGGCGCCGAGGAGGACGGCGGGCGCATCTACGGACGCGGAGCGACCGACATGCTCTACATCACCGCCGCCATGGCCGCGGCCGTGCGTGACGTCGCCGCCTCCGGAGTGGCCCCGCGCGGCACGCTGACCTTTGTCGGCTGCGCGGACGAGGAGGCTCGCGGCGGGCTCGGCGCCGGTTGGCTCGCCGAGCACGCCCCCGATGCGTTTTCGTGGAAGAACTGCCTGAGCGAGGAGGGCGGATCCCACCTGCCGGTGACTGACGGTTCCGATGCGCTCATCGTCGTCATCGGCGAAAAAGGTGCGGGCCAGCGCCGCCTTACGGTGCACGGCGATGCCGGCCACGGTTCCGCGCCACACGGGCGTAACCTCGCAGTGGCCAAGATCGCCGAGGTCGCGCGCCGCATCGCCGCCATCGAGCCCAACGTCAGCCGCGACGAGCCGTGGCCCGGCTACGTGCGGGCCTTCAAGTTCGATCCAGTCACGGAACAATCGCTTCTCGACGGCTCCTCGTACGACGCCCTCGGGCCCCTGAAGCGCTATTCCCACGCCATGAGCCACTTGACGATCGCGCCCACCGTGCTGCGAGCCGGTCAGGCGATCAACGTCTTGCCGTCGACGGCCTGGCTCGAAATGGACTGCCGTCCGCTGCCCGGCCAGACTCAAGCGGACATCGACGCGCTGCTGCGCGAGGCGCTCGGAGACCTCGCCGACGAGGTTGAGATCACCCACCTGATCACCGAAGATGCCACCGTCTCCCCCACCTCCGGCCCGCTCTACGAGGCGATTGTGGCGACGTTCAACGAGTTCTTCCCAGGTGTCCCCGTTGTGCCTACCCTGGCTGCGGGTGGTTCGGACCTGCGCTTTGGCCGCCGCAAAGGCGGGGTGGGCTACGGGTTTGCGCTGCACGGCCGCAATCAGACGCTGGGCAGCGTGCTCGATCTGCTGCACACTCACGACGAATACGTCGAGGTGGAGGACGTCAAGCTCACCGCGCATGCCTATCGCGCACTGGTGCGCCGCTTCGTCGGCGCGTAGGGTCATGCGCATGAAGATCCGCGCATTCGCTGCGTCCGCGCTTGTCGCCGGTACGCTCATCGCTTCCCCCACCGCCTCTGCCGATATCGTCGACGACGCGCTTGCCGCGCTGCCGTCCGGCCCGATCTCCTGCGAACAGGCCCAGCGCTACTGGACCGACGAGGCAGACTACTACAACAAGGTTGCCCAAGCCCAGATGGTGGCCCGCTTCGATCCGCGCGGCCCGCAGATCCTCGCAGCGCTTGCGCGTGTCGACGAAGCCGCCACCCGCTGCGGCCTCAAGGGCGGCGGTGCTGCGCCGGCACAGCAGCAGGCACCTGCGCCGGCACCAAGCCAGCCAGCTCCCAACCAGCCAGCGCCAGCGCAGCCGGTGCCTTCGCAGCCCGGGAATGCGCAACAGGGTCAAGCCCCGGTGCTGCTCAACCTCGCGCCAGCAAACTCGCCGTCCTTTGAACTGCCGGTTGCGGACATGGGCTCGGTCGTTTTGCCGGATGTGTTAGAACTCGTTCGCCAGGCGCTCGCCGGGATCCTCGACTCCTTCAACATCAAGGTCCCTGGCATTAACGCCTAAGACCACTCGTAAAGCGTCTCGCCCCCGGCGTGGATCCGCACGCCAGGTTTTGGCTGCACCCACGCGTCGAGCTGCAGCTCACCGTCGTCGCTGAAGGAGCGGAACGAGATCGTCTCGTTTGTCTTGTCCAGAACCTCCGTCGTGGCGCGGGTAAGCCACCGGTTGCGCCGGCGCACCCCGATCAGCTTTTGGTGCTCGACGTAGATCCAGTTGCCCAATGGGGAGAGCTCTTTCGGTGAGGCGGGCAACGCGGGACGCACGCTGTCGTCGGCACTAAAGCCCTCGGTGCGCAACCCCTCAAACCCTTGCTCATCGCCGTAGTAAATACTCGGCATGCCGGCCACGCTCATGAGGATGGCAAGCGCGAGAATTGCCCTGTCCTGGCCCACCTTGGAGGCGATCCGGTCGACGTCGTGGTTGCCGATGAAGGTGTTAGGCAGTGTCTTCGACGCGATTGCTTGGTGGCGCGCCAGCGCGTGATCGAGTTCCCAGAAGTTTTCGTCGTGAAGCGAGCTCCAAATCCCCTTCCACAGCTCGTACTGGGTGACTGAATCCAAGGTGCCAGCCTGCGCGATCTCGGCGTAGTCGCCGTGGATGACCTCGCCGAGGATGAGCGCGTCGGGGAACTCCTCGCGGACGCGGGCGAGCACGTCGCGCCAGAACTCCGGGGGTACCGAATACGCCACGTCGAGGCGCCACCCGGCGATCCCGCGACGCAGCCAGTGCAGCATGATGCCCGTGACTGCCTGTTTCACCTGCTCATCTCCGTGGTGCAGGGTGGCAAGCTCGCCGTGGCCTTCCCAGTCGGTGTCGCCGGCAAGCCCTTCGGCAACCCACGGGTGGGTACGCGCGACGTGGTTGAACACGCCGTCAAGCATCACGTTGATGCCGCGCTCCTTGCAGGCGGCGATCAAGTGGTCGAAGTCTTCGTCATCGCCTAAGCGGGAATCGATGCGGTAGTGGTCGAGCGTGTCGTAGCCGTGCCCGACCGACTCAAAAATCGGGCCCAGTAGGAGGCCGTTGCAGCCAAGTTCGATGAGGTAGTCCAACCACGGCTCGAGCTGGCGGAGGCGGTGATCTGCGTCGTTTGGGTTGTCGCCGCGGTCGCGGATCGGGGCGCCGGTCGCGCCGAGCGGGTACACGTGCCACCAGATGGTGTCTTCGATCATGCCCACCAAGGTACTACTCGGGGTATTGGCCGGGCCCTACTCGCCGAGGAGCCCAAGCGGAATGACGGCAACTCCATCCGGCCTGCGGTATGCGCGGGTTCCGGTGTTCAGGACTACGAGGTCGGCGACATCATCGGGGATTTGGTCGCGAAACCAGGTCAAGTGCCGAACGTCCTCGTCAGTGACGTTTGCCGTGAGCTTGACCTCTATGGCGATGATGCTGCCGTCTTGATCCTGGGCGATGAGGTCGATCTCTCGATCCCCCTTAGTAGTTCGAAAGTGCCCCACCCTTCCGAAGACGGCTTGCACCGCCGCTCTGACGCTGAGTGTGGCCAGAGATTCGAAAAGCGGTCCCAGCATGTAGTTGAAGCGAGTGGTCAATTTCGAGGCAGGGATATCGAGCAGCCGCAAAACAAACGCCGGATCCGCAAGCTGGTGCTTGGGGGATTTTGCCAACCCGGCAAACGGTGAGCGCCGTAGATCCCACGCCGGAACTGGATCGAGCATCCAGATTTGGGAGAGTTTTTCCCGGTATTGCATTGTGGTGGTTTTCGCCGGCTTGTCGGCTTCGCCCGGTGTCGCAGCGTCAAGGATTTCCTGGTAGCTCGTTGTTGTGGAACTCGCTGCTGCGTAGGCTGCCAGCCAGTTCATCAGCGCCGCCGGGTTGCGGGCAGAATATCCCTGCTCCGGTAGGTCGCGGTCAACAATGCGTGCGAGGTAGGAATCGAGTTGCTGGTTCCGCGCGACGGGCGGAGCCTCGTAGAACCCGGGAAATCCGCTGCTCGCAATCGCGTCAACATAATCGCTCAGAGTCTTATCCGTACTGGCGGCCACGTCGGCCGAGCTGGCGAACAGTTCCGTCAAGCTGATCGCTGGTTCCCAGCCGCGTCGCTCAAACAACGCCATTGGACGCATTCGAAGCGAAACGATCCGAGCTGCCCCGCTGTGTGTATCCACGCCAGCGACCGGTGTCGCTGAGCCTGTCAGTAGAAAATTACCGGGGCTGGCTCCGGCATCTACAGCACGGCGCACCTGATCCCAGGATTCAGGCTGTTTTTGCCACTCGTCGATGAGCAGGGGGGTTTCGAAGCTGGTGAACGTTGGGTCTGCAGCGATCGCGGCCGCATCTTGGGCTGAGTCCAACTGCATCACCGTTGATGCGCGACGGCTTGCCGTTTCGGTTTTGCCGACGCCCTTTGGACCCTCGATCGCGATTGCCGCTACGTGAGCAAGGAGCTGGTCAAGCTGGGAATCGATGACCCGGTGACGGTAGGACATGGCTTAACCATACGAATTTTCCAGCCTGGACGCTACTAATTTTCCGTCTCGAAGACTACTTTTCTTCCGCCGACAAGACCTCGCCTTCATCCTCGGCGACGCGGCTCAGCAACGGTTCAAGCCGCTCCCGCAGGCGGTCGCGCCACGTTTCCTCGGCATCCTCGTAAGCGTCGTCATGCGGGCTCATGCCGCGGTGGGTGAAGCTGACCTTAGTGCTGCCCGCATCGCCCTCCTCGATGTCGAAGATGAGTGAGGTGTCGTCCCAGTCCCTGTCAGCGTTCTCGTCGCCAGCCGTTTCGACGTGCCAGACCACACGTTTGCCGTCCGCGGCTTCCTCCACCTTAAGCGCGACCGTTTGCCCGTCGTTCTCCACGGTGAACTCGGAACCTTCTGCATCGGCCTCGCCCTGGATCCGGTCCTCCCACCAGTGCCGTGGTTTGGTAATCGCGTCGAAGACTCGGCGCGGCGCCGCCGGCACGGAGAAAGACACGGTGAGGTCCTCAACGGACTCGGCGATAGACCCATCGGAAAACTCGTAGTCCGGCAGTGCGCCGTCAGGGTCGTAGATCGCAACAGTCGCGCCCTGGTCTCGGAACTGCATCAAGCCGTCCTTAATCATCTTGCGGCCGGCCTTGTTGAATGAAGTCACCCCAGACACGTCGAGCACCAAGTTCTCCCCAATGAGATCGCGTTGCACCAACTCGTGCAGGATCTTTTCCGCAGCGATGAAGTTGATTGAGCCCTGCAGCTCCACCACAGTGGTCGGCCCTTTGCGCTGCACGGAACGAATCCCCGGCGCGATGTAGAAGTCGGAGGACATCAGGTTGAGCCCCAGCGCGTCAGAGAGCTCGTTGAAGATCTTCACGCCTCGCACGGAGTTGCCCTTCTCGTCCAGGCGGGGGCTGAGCGAGGCAATGCCCATCTGCCCGGGCATGGTGCCAATCAACCCGCCCGAAACACCGGACTTTGCAGGGATGCCCACACGCACCATCCAGCGCCCTGACGCGTCGTACATGCCGGCCGAAACCATCACCGCTTGCGTCACGCGGCAGGCTTCTGCGCTGAGGATCTTCTCACCGGTGATCGGCTGCGTTCCACCGTTCGCCAGGGTCGCGGCCATCACCGCGAGGTCTTGGACATTCACCAACACTGAGCATTGGTAGATGTAGCTGGAGACGGCGTCGTAGGCTTCGTCAACAACCATGCCCACCTCGCGCAGCATGTGCGCAATCGCCATGTTGCGGTCGGCGCCCGCGATTTCGGATTCGAAGATTTCCTCATCTATCGAAAGCTTGCGGCCGGCGAGTCGCGAAAGATAATCGCGGATCTTCTCCACACGGTCTTTCACCGGAATGTTCGGCCCGCCGATGAGCTGGTTGACTGTGATCGCGCCTGCGTTGATGAGCGGGTTCGCTG
The DNA here is from genome assembly GCF_002287505.1 of Corynebacterium glaucum. Classification (GTDB taxonomy): domain Bacteria; phylum Actinomycetota; class Actinomycetes; order Mycobacteriales; family Mycobacteriaceae; genus Corynebacterium; species Corynebacterium glaucum. The sequence continues at coordinate 47,806 of NZ_CP019688.1, read as the reverse complement.
GGCGGCCGTCGCGATCCAGCGAAAGCTTGTTGAATCCCTCGCCACTCGGCTCTACACCGACGTATTTGTGCACTTCTTCAGGGCCGTAGATGTCCAGTGCCAGCGCGTACACAAACGGCTTGGACACGGATTGAATGGAGAATTCGTATTCACAATCGCCCACCGCGTACAGGTGTCCGGCGGTCGTGCATAGTGCCAAACCAAGCTTGTCCGGATCAGCGTTTTTCAGCTTCTCTATGTAGTCGGCCCTCTCCCCTTCGTCCTGGTCGCGGACGGTGTCCAAGATGTCAGCGAGGTACTGTGGCACTGGCAATGGCATGCGCTTGAGTCTACAGAGCAGAATCATGTTCGATTCCAGCGTTCGACCAGCCCAAGCCCTGTTGGTGCCGTCTGCTTAACTGCGGGTCATGAACTTGGAAACGGCACGCGGCGGCACGATCACCCTCGGTGGCAACGCATTCACCTGGCGCATCACGGGCACCGCGTCACCGCAGCTGATGGACACACTCGAGGCCGACGTGGCCGAGTTCCTTCGCAGCTGGGAACCCGCCTCGAACACGCATCCGCTCCCCGTGGACACCTACATCGAACTGGCCTACGCGCGCCAGTGTTTCGACCTCGCCCGAGACGCCGCGGAGCTCGCGCCGTCCGAGCTGTACTGGCACATTCAGCGGTTGCGCAAGTCCCTCGGTCGCCTCGAGCGGGCCGATGCGCGGTTCACCTACCTCCACAGCACGGCCATCGCCGCCGAGCAGCTCATCGGCGAATGCGAGGTCGATGACGGCATGGGCGCGTGGGAGGAGCTTGCGGCTGTCATGCCGCAGCCCTTGCCCGCCCCGCTTCCCTGGGCCGAAAGCTACGTCGTGATCGACGACGCGCAGACAAACGCCCAGTTCGCCCGCAGCCTCGCACCGAACAAGGCACTCCTGCACGGGCACTTCACCAAAAACCTGCCGGACATCGATTTCATCCGTCCCGGCCGCATGGTTTTCCCATCGACATCTTCGACGACACCCACACCGCGTTCCTCGTCATCGACCGCTACATCGGCAGCAGTCGCGTCACCGTCGTCGCGCATCTTGTCGACGACGGCAGCGGCGAAGCCTTCAGCTTGGCTCGGGAGCTTCGCATGCTTATCGACGGCTCTTTGCAACGCGAGCTCTCCCCCACCACGCCAACCACCCCAACCGTGGAAGCGGTGGCGACACTCGCCTATGTCCACGCCTGCGCCCAGCTCTTGTTTCAGGTCCAGGCGCGCTCCGATACGGCTCGGCAGGCCCAACTGCTTTCGGAGGTTGTCTCGTCCCTGACCTGCATCGCGGATCGCGAGTGGAGTGGATCCGGCGACGCCGCGCTCGCGCGTACCCTCGCCAACCGCGCACTCCATGCCTGCGACGAACACGACGCGCTCGCGCTTGTGGCGTGTTTGAGAGCCATGCGCGCTCCGCTTCCTGAGAACCTCGGCCCGCGAGTTCCCACGGACCTCGGCCACTCGGACATCTGCGACATCGCCGACCAGATTGTCGACCACCTCCGCGTCGAGGAAGGCGCATCACAGTTCTACGGCGTGGTCAACGCGCAGCCCGAAGCGCACTTTGCAGATTCCGGGCTCCCCAGCCGCGTCCACATGGCTGTGTTCCACCTGGGTCCGGACCCCGACCCGGAGGCGTTCACCCGCCACGACTATGTCTTCGGACTGTGACCCCGGTGATTGGTCAGCGCCAATCGGTCACCCGCTTGGTCTGTCTCTCCGTGAGGGCATCAGGAGTTGCCTGCAAGACGCGGTTGCGAAGCCACGCGACCCTGTGGCCTCCTGTGTGTGCCACATCTCCAACCAATCGCGACTGTCGAGCAATGCGCTGACTTCGTTTCACGCGTTGTTGGTCGTAGAGAGCGAGATCCAGAGTGTCATCCACAGTGCCGTCCCCCGCACCGCCCAGCAGGTCGGCGAGCACCGCTACGTCTTCAAGTCCCTGGCAGGCGCCCTGACCTAGGTTCGGAGTCATGGCGTGGGCGGCATCTCCAACCAGCACCACTCGGCCGTTGGTGTAACTAGGCAGCGGCGACGCCAGCTCCCTGATGGGTAGGAACTGTATGTCCTGTTCTGGAGTCGCGGCGATGAGCTGCGGGATGGGATAGTGCCAATGGTTGAACGTGCTCTTCAACTCGTCTGAGCACTTCTCCCCAGCCCGGGATTCCGGACCTGTCTTGACTGCAAACCAGTACGTGGAGCCGTCTTGAAGCGGTACAACCCCGAACCGCGCCTTCGTGCCCCAAGTTTCAGAACCGAACTCGAGGCCGTCGATCTTCGGGCCAATTGCACGCCAGGCGTTGTACCCGGCGTACCTCGTGCCGGGGTCGTCGAAACATGATCCGCGGACATTGCTGTTTATCCCATCCGCCCCAACGACCAAGTCGAAATCCCGGGTCTCGCCGGATGCCAGCTCGATCTCACCGGTTTCCGGATCCGCCCCGAGCACCTCAACACCAGTGTGCAGACGCGCATCCGGAAGCCCGTCCCGAAGAAGTCCGTGCAGTTTCGCACGGCTGATTGCGAGTGACTGTGTCGTGACTTCGGCTGGGATGCGGCTCAGCCATGTACCGCGCGGATCCTTCAACCCACCTCGAAGGGGCAACTGCTGCTCCTGCAGCGCGCGGAACCGCTCCCCTAATCCCAAGGCATCAAGCGCAGCAAGACCGTTGGGGGCCAAGGTGATTCCTGAGCCGCCGGCCCTAACTCGCGCGCTTCGCTCGAAGATTTCAACATCGACGCCCCGCTGTACTAATGCGTTCCCCAGAGCAAGGCCGGCGATGCCCGCTCCTACGATTCCAATCTTCATCGAACCTCCTGCGCTACATCTCCCGACTTCGGATTGTCGCGGAAGCACCACCAGGTGCCCAGTGCCAACAAGACGGAGATCACAGCGAGCACGATGAGCACGCGATGGTAGGCGAAGGTGTACGCACCGTCGTATTCAACGGACTGACTCACCAGCTGCCAACGCGCGAGCAACGACCCGGTGATTGCCACCGTCAGCAAGGTACCGAATTCGTACGACACTTCTTCCACACCGGCCGCCATTCCAGAGCGGTGCATTGGCGCTGCGCCCAGGATCGCGATCGAGGACACGCTCATCACTGCGCCCGCAGATAAACCGACAAGCGCGAGCGCGGACACCTCGACGGGCAACGACTGCAGCTGCGAACCCCACACGAGCATGACAACGCCGCCGGCACAGCCAGCGAACCCGCCTGCAATCAATGGCAAGAAACCCACGCGGTGGAGGTTCGCGCCTCCAAGAACCGAGGCGGGAAACGCCCCGGCAGCCATGGCGACTACGGCGAAGCCTGCTTGGAGGGGTGACAGGGCGTCGACAAGCTGAAGTTTTTGTACGGTCTGCAACTCGGCCCCGATGAGTACGAACATGCTTCCTGCTGCCGCGATTACACCACCGGTAAACAGGCGCGAGCGGAAAATGTCGAACGTGAGCAGTGGGTCTACGAGTGTGTTCTGTCGGCGGGTGAAGAGGACAGCTCCGATGAACGCCGCGACGATGGCGACGCTGAGCAGGGCCGGTGTGCGATCCGGGTTGGCGGCCTCTTTGATGGCCACGGTGAGACCGGACAGTGCAATGAGTGCGTAGACCGAGGAGAGCACGTCGAAGTGCTTGTGCGGGTTGGGGAGGTTTTCCGGTGCGAGCCAGACAGTGAGCACGATTGCAGCGACGACGATTGGCACGTTGATGAGGAAGACCGAGCCCCACCAGAACACCTCGAGGAGTGCGCCGCCGATGAGCGGGCCGACCGCGGCACCAATGACAGCGACCGAGCTCCAGATGCCGATGGCGGTGTTGCGCTCCTGCTCGTCGGCAAACGTGAGCCGGATCAGTGCGAGGGTGGCGGGCATCATCGTGGCGGCACCGAGACCGAGGAAGCCGCGCGCGACGACCAGCACCCAGGCGGTAGGGGCAAAAGCGGCGGTGAGGGACGCGATGCCGAAGATCATGAGGCCGGAGAGGAACATCAGCCTGTGGCCGATTTTGTCTCCGAGCGCACCAGTGCCCAGGAGCAGACCGCACAGTACTAAAGGGTAAGCGTTGAGAATCCACAACGCCTGCGTGGGCGTAGTTTCCAGCTGGGCGTTGAGTTCCGGAAGCGCGGTGTAGAGGATCGAGTTGTCCAGACTGATCAGAAACAGCCCGAGCGAGATGACGGCAAAAAACGCCCAGCGTTGGGCGGGTGTCGTTGGCTCGGGTCTGGGCTGTCTGGTCACGAAACGCGACTATAGCCAGTGGGCACTAGCGGTGCGACACCACGGAGACGCGGATTTCGCCGCCCGGGGAGGAGAACCGATCCTCGTATGAAATGAACGATACCTAAATATGTTCGTGCATTGTCGCCCATTGACCACCGAATTCACCCTCCAGCTCCTGCCGCAGATCGTTCTCGGCCCCATACATCTCCGCGGTGATGGCGAGCGACGAACACGCGACTGCGTTGTCCAGGTTCCAGTCGGTGATCACCGCGCGGTGGTCGCACAGCGGGCAGGTGTGCTCCGGCGCAACGCGCGTTTCCCACCACGAGCCCACCACTTCAATGAACGGGTCCGCACTTTCCGCACCGATTATTGGCTCGGCGCGTTCGCCGCACGCCGGGCAAGCGGGCGGCTCGTAGTTCGCCGTTGCGGTGTATGCCCGCCACCCGGAGGTAATGGTCACCGCGATTTCACCGCGCGGTTCGTTGCGCAGCAGCTGCATGCCCTTCGGCGCCAGCGCGTCGGTGAGCCGGAGCAGCCCGCTTTCCGACGTCGTCGGGTGCGGCGCCTTGAACTCAGCTTCGGCCGCGCGCGTCCACGCTCGCTCGCGCAGCCACCGCTGGAGGTGCTGTGCCTGGTCCGGATCGTCGGTGGCGTCGAGCTGGGGTTAAGTAGCAGAAAGTGTGTCTGATTTTGCGGGTATCCGCTGATCAGGCTGGATGAATCGGGCTTGAATTAGGGTCAGTACCTTATTCGAGCCCGATTCGCGTTCAATCCATCGGAATGGCGCCTGCATGTGGTAGCCGGGTGTTGGTGTGCTTTCCCGGTGACACCAAATAGACCACGATGCCCCTCATGTAGTGGGGAAACGAAGAAAAACGGCACCACCTCCAAAGGCTCCACTCGGTGGCGGTGCAAAGACTGCGGAGTCTCGTTTACACGCCGCCGCACCGATTTGACCCAAGCCCGCGACTTCACCGCATTCCACGCCTACGCCACCGGTACCGCACCGTTATGTGACGTAGCCAGACAGGCTGGTGTGAGCAGGTGGACTTTGAACCGCCGCTTCGAACCTTTCTGGCTTATCGACATTCCCAACACCCCAGACCCTGATCGGGTCTACGACCAGATCTTCATCGACGGCACCCACACCGACGCCGGCTGCCTGCTTGTCGCAGCCAGCTGGGACCACGTCATCGCATGGCACTGGGCTAGAAGCGAAACCACCCACGCCTACACACAACTCCTGCACGGTATCGCTGAACCGTTATGCGTTGTCCTCGATGGCGGGCAAGGAGCCTACTCTGCGATCAAGGCCTGCTGGCCGACCACACTCATCCAGCGCTGTCTTGTGCACGCCCAACGTGTCATCCGCCGCTACACCACCTCCCGGCCCCGCACTGATGCCGGAAAAGCCATCTACGCACTGGCGTTGAAACTGACCAAGATCACCACCTTGGACCAAGCCCGGGAATGGACACTGCGACTGCATGACTTCGGGGTGGTCTACAAAGGCTTCCTGAACGAGAAAACACCTGTGCCCCAAGAACGCCGCACCGTGAACCACCAGTGGGAATACACCCACATCCGAGTGCGCAAGGCCTATAACTCACTGCTGCACCTATCGCGCAACAACTGGCTGTTTACCTACCTCCAGCCCCCGCCAAACGCCCTCGAACCCAACCGGTGGACCTCGACCACCAACAGTCTTGAAGGCGGGGTCAACGCGCAGCTCAAACGCATCGCCGACGCCCACCGCGGCAGATCAGGAGAACGCCAACGCAGAATGCTCGAGTGGTATCTGCACTCGAAAACGCATCTGCCTGACGACCCGTTAGAGATCGCCAGGCAGTGCGCATTCGGGCAAGATCAACTCGCCAAAGTTCCCGATCTTGTCCCTGAAGACCGAAACAAAGCCGACCAACATACAGGCCGACCAGCCTTCTATGACAACGCTATCCCAACCGAATACCAACACAACATAGGAATCAGAAAAGGACCCCTCAAGTAGCAAAAGTGTGCCCAGCCGACGACACACCGACCAGACACACATTTTGCTACTTAACCCTCGAGCTGCACAAGGTCAATACAGGAGTCGCTCATAGCACAAGAATAACCCCGCAGTACCGTTTGAGCTGGTACTACGGGGCGTTTCGTTTGTGCCCGGGGGGGGACTTGAACCCCCACGTTCTTGCGAACACTGGCACCTGAAGCCAGCGCGTCTGCCAATTCCGCCACCCGGGCGGGCGACTCGATAAATATAGCACCGGAGTGCTGCGAATCACCAAATCGCCAGCGCATCGCGGAATGACCGGCCAAAGAGCGCAGACGCGACTCGAGGGCCGAGTACCGTGACTCCTCCCTCCCAGCAACCCCGAATCACCCCTATCTGGGGGGACTGTTACCTGAAAGTTACCTTTGGGCCAGGTGTACGGGTCGCGACCACGTCACCTACCGCTGAACGCACAGGGTGTGTCGGCGATCCGCCCGCGAGTGGCGACCCAGTACGGCCAACTTTCCACCTGAAAACTAACTTTGAAGATTCCGTTGTCTACACTTCTGGCGCCACCGTATCGCTTCCGTTCACCTCAGAGCTTTCTTAAACTGCGACTTGTTCAATTCAACCTCCAGAAAGGGAAGATCATGACCCAGATCCTCAACAACCTCGTTAACGTTTTCGTCGGCGCAATCTCCGCCATCCTGAAGTTCCCGATCATCGTGATCGACCAGCTCTCCTCCGCCATCTAAGTTGGCGTTGCCCGAGAGGGCTAGCACGCCGCGACCCGGTACCGGGTTGCGGCGTTTGTTTTTCCCGCACCGCCTCGCCGCTAGTTCCACTAGGTTCGATGCGCTCGTGCAACATATAATTACGGCGCTGTAAAACACCCAAAGCGCATGCTGATGTCTAGCGCAATCGCCCAGCGCGCACCGAGTGCAGGAAAGGAGGTGCGGGGATATGTCGTTCATGGACCGGCTCGCCAAACTCGATAGCTCCATCCAGCGCGGACTGGACAACTCCATGGCCGCCGTTTTTGGCGGGAAAGTTGTTCCAGCTGAGATCGAAGAGCTGATCAAGCAGGAAGCGCAGGATTCGGTCGTTGTCACAGACAACGACGAGCTGATCGCGCCGAACGTCTACGCCGTCGGCGTGTCGTCGAAAGATTTGGAGAATCTCTCCCAGCAACGCGAATTGCCCGCAGACCTCGCCGAGCAGCTCACGCGGTACGTACGCAACCAGGGCTGGCTCCTCGACGGACCCGCCGTGGTGCGAATCGCAGAGGAATCCGGTTTGCGCACCGGGCAACTTCGGGTGTCTTCTTACATTGATACCGTGCCCGATGTGGCAAGCGGCTTCGACGCGATCTACGCTGAGCCGTCTCCGAAGGCAGCGCGCTCGCGCGGCCCTCACTCGCAGGAGCAAGAAAGCACTATGTCCGAACCCAATTCCATGAACCCCGGCGCATCCAGCCGACCCACCGTCAGCCTGCTGCTGCAGGACGGTTCCTCGCGCACCTACCTCGTGCACGAGGGCTCGAACATCCTCGGCCGTTCGAACGAGGCAGACTTCCGTCTGCCGGACACCGGCGTCTCCCGCCAGCACGCGGAGATTACGTGGGACGGCGAGGTCGCGGTCCTGGTGGATTTGCAGTCCACCAACGGCACCACCGTCAATGATGAGCCGGTAGAAAACTGGATGCTTGCCGACGGCGACGTGATCACCGTCGGACACTCTCACATCGAGGTCCGCATTATCGAGCCCGGCGCTCAGCCCCCCGCGACTCACTCCCAGCAGGCGCAGCAACCCCAGGCAGCGCAGCGCGGGGAATACCCTGGTACCGAGTTCTTCCGCATGTAGCACTCGGCACGCACCTCCCGCCCAGGCTTCGAAGAGAAAGGCCAGCCCATGGATTCCACGGTGATCTTGAGCGCCCGCTTCGGGCTCCTCGCCCTGCTGTGGCTGTTCATCCTGCTTGCAATGTGGGTACAGCGCAAGGATCTGGTGCGCGCGGCGGGCGCGGTGCGCAGGCAGTCGGCCACCACAACTCCGGTGAGGCGCGAAAAGGCCCGCGAACTCGCCGTAGTCGAGGGCCCGCTTCGCGGCTCGCACATGGAAATCGCCAGCGTCGAAGATGTGACGATCGGCCGCGGGCCGGATAATGATTTCCAGCTCGGCGACGACTTCGCGTCCTCCAGGCACGCGCGACTCTTCCGCCGTGGCAGCGAATGGTTTGTCGAGGATTTGGATTCCAGAAACGGTACGTTTGTCCAAGGGGTGCGAATTGACCAGCCGGAGCGGGTCTCCGTAGGCACCGACATCAAGATGGGCAGCACGATTGTGAGGTTGGTGCCATGACAGACCAGACCAAGGCGACGCTGCGTCTGCACTACGTCACCACCTCGGACCGCGGTCTGGTGCGCGGCAACAACGAAGATTCCGCTTACGCCGGCCCACACCTGCTCGCCCTCGCAGACGGCATGGGCGGCCACGCCGCCGGCGAGGTCGCCTCGCAGCTCATGGTCACCCACCTGGAGCACTTGGACAAAGATCCGGAAGATGCCGACATGCTCGCTCTGCTCGGCGCCGCCGCAGAAGACGGCAACGCCGCCATCCAAGAGTCGGTTTCGAAGCACCCGGAGCAAGAAGGCATGGGCACGACGCTCACAGCCCTCATGTTCAACGGCGAGGTCTTCGGCATGATTCACGTCGGCGATTCTCGGGGCTATTTGCTTCGCGACGGCACGTTGCGCCAGCTCACCGTGGACGATACCTTCGTGCAATCCCTGGTCAAGGATGGAAAGCTCAACCCCGAAGACGTCTCGTCCCACCCGCAGAAGTCGCTGATCCTCAAGGCGTACACCGGCCGCCCGGTTGAACCGCACCTGGAAATCGTGGAGGCCCGCGAGGGCGACCGATACCTGCTGTGCTCGGACGGTCTATCCGACCCGGTGACCAACGAGACCATCGGCGTGGCACTCGGCCAGGGCTCCCCGGAAGTCGCGGCCCAGCGCCTCATCGAACTCGCGCTGCGCTCCGGCGGCCCAGACAACATCACGGTTGTGGTGGCCGATGTGGTCGCAGGTGGGCCGTCGACAAGCGAACAAGCTTCGACCCCTGCTGTAGCCGGCGCGTTGGCTCCAGCCTTTGAATCCACCCACCCGAGTTCTGCTGCGAGCCGGGCGGCGGCGCTGCTGCGCAAGTCCGAGACGATCGAGCCGGACCACAACAAAGCGAAGACCCAGCCCGCGGATGTCGGCGGCGACGACGAGGAGGGTCCCCAACGGCCTAAAAAGTCCAACAAGACTCGGTGGCCGTGGATAGTCGGCGCGCTGCTGCTCGCGTTGATTCTGGTGTTCGCCGGCGTGATGTGGGCGAAAAGTCGTGTCGCTGACCAGTATTTTCTCTCCGTCGAGGACGACGGCGCCTTTGTGATCGAGCACGGCAGCCAGTCCAAACGCGAGCCAATGCAGCGCGCGTGCATCGACGAGCGCAATCGGCTGCAGATTGTGGATATGGAGCACACCGACTGTCACATTTTCGGGCAAGACGATCTGCCGCAGAACCAGCAGGATGCCGCCGAGCGCTTCGGCGGCGGCACCTACGATGACGTTCTCGGGGTGTTGAGCAGGCTGGCTGAAGAGGCGTTGCCGGTGTGCGTCGATAAGCAAGAGAGCTCCTCTGAGGGAGCGGCCAAGTGCCGGGAGGTGAAGAAGTGACGGGATTGCTTGGACGCAGCCGCGAGCTGCTGCTGTTGCTGTGCTCGGCGGGGTTGCTGCTGCTGATGCTCTTTAGCCTGGAGATGAGCCAAGGCCGGGCACTGACCACCGAGATGCTGTATTTGGTGGGCGGGTTTGTCCTGGTGTACGCCATCGCACATGTGGCAATCGGGTTTTTGGCGCCGCATGCGAACCAGACGATGCTGCCGGTGGTTTCCCTGCTCAACGCGATCGGGCTGGTGGTGATCTACCGGCTTGACCTCGCGGAACGGCCGTTGGTGGGACCGCTCGCAGAGCGCCAGGTGATGTGGTCGCTGGTCGGCGTGGTGCTAATGGTGCTCACCCTGATCGTGGTGCGCGACCACAAGGCGCTTGCGCGCTACGCCTACCTGCTCGGCTTGGTGGGTCTGATCCTGCTGGCGCTGCCGCTGGTGTGGCCGCAGCCACCGGGGTTTGAGGAAGCCCGCATCTGGCTCTGGCTGGGACCGTTTTCCATCCAGCCCGGCGAGTTTTCCAAGATCCTGCTGCTGATCTTCATCGCGCAGCTGCTCACGCAGAAGCGCGCGCTGTTCACCGTGGCAGGCCGACGGTTTTTGGGCATGACGTTCCCGCGCCTTCGTGACCTCGCGCCGATTCTGGTGGTGTGGGCGATTGCAATCCTGATCATGGGCATCTCCAACGACTTCGGTCCTGCGCTGATCCTCTTCGCAACGGTGCTGGCTATGGTCTATTTCGCTACGAGCCGTGCTTCGTGGCTGCTCATCGGTGTCGGCCTGGTGGCGGTTGGCGGCTACGCGGTGTACCAGATCAGCTCGAAGATCCAGGACCGTGTGGCCAACTTCATCGACCCGTTTTCCAACTTCGACACGTTTGGCAACCAGCCCGCCAACGCGCTGATCGCCTTGAGCTGGGGCGGACTGACGGGCACAGGACTTGGATACGGCCACCCCGACCTGGTGCCTGTTGCGCACTCGGACTACATCCTCGCCGCGATCGGCGAGGAGCTCGGGCTGATCGGCGTAGCCAGCGTGCTGTGCCTGTTCGCCATCTTCTTCACCTGCGGGTTCCAAACCGCGCTGCAGCTGCGCGACACCTACGGCAAGCTGCTGGCCGCGGGTCTTTCCACCATGATCGCAATCCAGATCTTCGTGGTTGCCGGCGGCGTCTCGTCGATGCTGCCGATGACCGGTTTGACCACTCCGTTCATGTCTGCGGGCGGTTCCTCCATCATGGCCAACTACATCTTGCTGGGCTTGCTGCTGCGAATTTCGAACTTGGCGAACCGCCCGGCAGAGTCCGACGCGGCGGCGCCGACCGCGGCACCTGGCGGGCGTCGACGCCGCGCGGCTCGCGCTGCTGAGGAGGTGGCCGCCCAATGAACAAGTCCATCCGTTTCGGAGCATCGTTTTCACTGCTCCTCATCATCACCCTGCTGATCAGTTACTCGGTGGTTCAGGGCTTCCGTGAAGAGGAGTACGCCCAGAACTCACGCAACGCGCGCATCACCTCGGAGCTAAAGCGGATCAACCGCGGCCAGATCAGCGCCGGCGGCGAGGTGCTGGCCGAGTCGTTCAAGAACGAATCCGACTACTACCAGCGCACCTACCCGAACATGCCGTACTCGTTTGCGCCGGTGTTGGGCTACGTCTCCAACCAGTTCGGCACCGCGCAGTTGGAAGCCGGGTTCAACGCAGAGCTGACCGGTGAAAAGCGCGGCGGCGCATCGCGCTTCCTGCGCACCGGTCAGGAGCAGGACCAGATGGGTAACTCGGTTGAGCTGACCATCGATCCTTCGCTGCAGGCGCTGGCGTACGACCAGCTTTCCAACCCCGGTTACGAAGGTGCCATCGTAGCCCTGCGCCCGTCGACCGGTGAGGTGTTGGCCATGGCGTCGTCACCCTCGTACGATCCGAACCTAATCGCCGACCCTGCCACCGCCGACGAAGCCTGGGGCGCGGTCACCGAGGCGCCGGGCAACCCGCTGCTCAACCACGCGATGCAGGAGCAACTGCCACCAGGGTCGATCTTCAAAATCATCACCACAGCCGCAGGCCTGCGCGCAGGCTACACGCCAGATTCCATGCTCACCGGCGCCGCGCAGACCGTCCTGCCGGGCACCGAGATCCCGCTGACCAACTACGGCGACCAGGCCTGCGGCGGTGGCGGTGGCGGGCAAGTCACCCTAGCCACCGCGTTCGCGCTGTCCTGCAACACTGCGTTCGTGGAAATGTCTCTGGCCACCGGTGCCGACGGGCTGCGCGAGGCGGCAACCGCATTCGGTGTCGGCGAGCGCTACGACCTTGGGCTGCCGGCCGCGTCTGGCTCGCTCGGTGACTTGCCGGGCGAGGCGGAGTTGGCGCAATCCTCGATCGGCCAGCGCGATGTGACCATGACGGCCCTGCAGGCCGCAGTCATGGCATCGGTGGTGGCGAACGATGGCAAGCGCATGGCGCCATACGTGGTCCGCCGCGTGCTGCGCCCCGACCTCACCGAGGTGTCTGCCACCGAACCCAAAATGCTCAACGAGGCCCTGTCTCCCGAAGAAGCTGACACGATTCGGGGACTTATGCTCGGTTCGGAGCGTTCCACATACGGCTACGACGGCAACGCGTTCGCCTCAAAGACCGGTACCGCTGAGCACGCCGAGGGTGCTAACCCGCACGTCTGGTACGTCGCCTTTGACAAGGACAAAGATGTCGCCGTGGCAGTAGTTGTGAAAAACGGCGGCAACGCTGGAGCCGGCGCGACCGGCGGCCAAGTTTCCGCCCCGTTGGGGCGGGCGGTGCTGCGCGCCGCGCCAGCCCCGGCGCCAGCCCCGAACGCCGAAAAGCCCTCGAGGTGATCGAAGATGAACACTGAAAACCGCGACGACCTGCAGGCCCTCATCGGCGCCGACTACCAGCTGCAGTGGATCATCGGCCACGGGGGCATGTCCACCGTTTGGCTCGCCGACGACGTGGCCAACCAGCGCGAAGTGGCGCTCAAAGTGCTGCGCCCCGAGTTCTCCTCCAACGAGGAGTTCCTCGCCAGGTTCAGAAACGAGGCGCTCGCCGCTGAGGGCATCAATTCCCCAAACGTGGTGGCAACCTATGACTACCGCGAAGTGGAAAGCCCCGCCGGGTTCTCAATGTGCTTCATCGCCATGGAGTACATCCGCGGCGAGTCGCTCGCCGATCTCATCGCCCGTGAAGGCCAGCTCGACGAGCCGCTTGCGCTCGACGTGCTCGAGCAGGCTGCACACGGGTTGGCGGTAATCCACCGCATGGGCCTGGTGCACCGTGACATCAAACCGGGCAACCTCATGGTGACCCAGAACGGTCAGATCAAAATCACGGATTTCGGCATTGCCAAAGCCGCCGCCGCAGTCCCGCTTACCCGCACTGGCATGGTGGTCGGCACCGCCCAGTACGTCTCCCCGGAGCAGGCGCAGGGCCTCGACGTGGGCCCTGCCTCGGACGTCTACTCGCTCTCCGTCGTAGGCTACGAAATGCTCACCGGCAAGCGGCCGTTTACCGGCGACTCCTCGGTGTCGGTCGCGCTCGCGCACGTGAGCAACGAGCCGCCTCCGATGCCCATCACCGTCGGGGCGCAGACCCGCGAGCTCATCGAGATCGGCCTACGCAAGGATCCCGCGCAGCGCTTCGCCGACGGCAACGAGCTGCAGCTCGCCGTCCACCAGGTACGCGAAGGCGAGCGCCCAGCACAACCGGGGGGCCGCACCCAGGTCATTGCCACGGAGCCATCGCCCACCGCTTCAACACAGATGCTTGCCGACGTCTCGGAGGAACGCACCACCCGTCCCGCCGGCGCCTACCCTCCATCGGCGGCGCGCGCGGTGCAGGCGAGCCACCAGGCCGCACCACCTCAAATGCGCCCCGAAGCGCATCTGACGCCGGCGCGCGCCGCAGGCTCGGTACCGGGTTCGGCTGGGAGCGCGCAAGGGGCCGTCGATAAGCAAAAGTCCTCGAAAGCTGGGCCGTGGATTGCTGGTTTGCTGCTGCTTGCCTTGGCAGGAGGCGGGGCCGCGTGGGCTTGGACGAGCGGGGCATTCAACGGAATCTCAGGCCAGCGAACTGCGCCGACGTCCACACAGACGACGGTGACTGAGACGGAGACAACCGTTGAGGAGGAGCCGACGGTGACCGTGACGGAGCCCTCGCGGCGACGTCCGTCCCACGAGCAGTCCGAACCCGGCACGCTGAAGGTGGAGTCGGACACCCCGAAGCCGTCGCCGTCCGAGGCCGAGGAGCCCACTGCGTCGCCGTCACCGTCTCCGGAATTGCCGACGGAGCAGCAGACGCCCACGCCTTCGCCATCACCGTCTCCAGCGCCCCAACAGCCGCAACAATCGGCCCCGCAGCAACCGCAGCCGCAAAATCCGGCGGAAGGTCCCGCGCCGCAACAGCCTGGTCAGGGTAACGGTGGGATAGAATTGTCCTACTTTCCACCCGTCACAGGAGGTCTCCCGTAACCCATGAGAATCGCTGACCGCTACGAGCTCGGCGACATCATCGGCACCGGCGGCATGTCCGACGTCTACGCAGCCAAGGACACCATGCTTGGCCGCAACGTTGCCGTAAAGATGCTCAAGGTCGACATGGCCCGCGACGAGAACTTCCGCGAACGGTTCCGCCAGGAGGCCAAAAACTCGGCTCGGCTCAACCACCCCAATATCGTTGCAGTCTACGACACGGGCTCTCAGCTTGTCGACGACATCGATGTGCCGTTCATTGTGATGGAACGGCTCATGGGCCGTAACCTGCGAGACATCCTGCGCGCCGACGGACCGCTGCCGCCGCCGGAAGCAGCGGCGATGATGATCCCGGTCACCCGCGCGCTGCAATCCAGCCACGACGCGGGCATTATCCACCGCGACATCAAACCGGCGAACATCATGGTCACCAACACCGGCGAAGTGAAGGTGATGGACTTCGGCATCGCGCGTGCGATCGATGATTCCACCTCCGCGATGACGCAGACATCCGCAGTGATTGGCACCGCACAGTACCTCTCGCCGGAGCAGGCGCGCGGGAAACCAGCGGATGCGCGCAGCGACCTCTACGCGCTTGGGTGCGTATTGTACGAAGCGACGACCGGGACGCCGCCGTTTGAGGGCGAGTCGCCGTTTGCCGTCGCCTACCAGCATGTGCAGGAAGATCCGGAGCCGCCGAGCGAGCGGATTGCGTACTCCTTGTCGCCGAACGAAGCGGTCAACGTCGACGCGGTGATTCTCACCGCTATGGCGAAGCACCCGGCCGACCGGTACCAAACGGCCACCGAAATGGGCAGTGACCTCGCGCTTTTGGAGCGCGGTTCCGTGACCAACGCGGCGCGCACATACCTTGCGGCAGCGGAGTCGGACTACGGTGCGACACCGGATGCCACGTCAGTGTCGGGCACCGCCGTACGGGGCGGTCCGCCGGTGCGTCGCGAGCCTGTGCCGCGTGGCGGTGCAGGCGCTGGCGCAGCCGCGGGTGCGGCCGGTGCCGGTGCGGCTGGTGCCGGTGCGGCTGGTGCAGGTGCGGCTGGTGCCGGTGCGGCTGGTGTCGCGGGTTCCCGTCGCGCGGGCAGTTCCGGCGCTTCGGCTGGTTCCACTCGCTACGCGGACCACCGCCGCGCGAACAGCAAGAACGACTCCGGGTGGATGAAGTGGGTTGCTGCCCTGCTAGGCCTGGTGCTGCTGGGCGCCACCGGGTGGTTCGCATACTCGTACTTCTCCGGTGAGAACGATGACCCCGCCAAGGTGCAGGAGAACATGATCGCCGTGCCCGACGTGGCAGGCAAGCCGCGCCAAGACGCGCAGAGCGAACTTGAAGGCTTGGGATTCCGAGTTGTGATCTCTGATGAGCCGCACCCGGAAGTTCCGCGCGGCAACGTCATTGCTACCAACCCGGTCGCTGGCTCGCAGCTGGCCGCCGGCACGCTGGTGACCTTGAACGTCTCCTCTGGCCGTGAGCTGACTGACGTGCCCGACATCACCAGCCTCACCGCCCAGGAAGCGGCCGAGGCATTGGAGGAAGCTGGTCTGGAGCTCAACGAGGACATCCACCGCGAGCATTCTGATTCCGCGCCGGACGGCGTGATCATCTCCCAGCACCCGGCTGCTGGCTCCCAGATCTCGAAGGGGTCGAAGGTGACCGTCACAGTTTCCGACGGTCGCGCGAAGGTGAAGGTCCCGAACTTGGTCGGCCTCGACGTCGACCAGGCGACTGCCACCCTGGCGTCGCTGAACCTGGAATCTACCGTGAGCCGCGTCGACTCCGACCGCCCCGACGGCGAGGTGCTCGCTGTTGCCGGTTCGGGCAGTGAAGTCGACAGCGGAACCACTGTTGAGCTGCGCGTTTCCAACAACATGCTGATGAAGATGCCGGAGATCACCCGCATGACGCCGACTGAGGCGGACAAGCTTCTGCGTGAAGCTGGCTGGACTGGTCGCCTCGTTGCCGGGCCCACCGTGTCGACGGGCGCACTTGTCGACGTCGGCCAGATCGGCCACCAGGAAGTCGAGGCGGGCGAGTTGATCCGCAAGGACCAGACTGTTGGCTACAACCTCTGGGAGTTTGACCCCGCCAAACTCAATCCGATGAATAACTAGGAGATCAGTGCCGGTGATACCATTACGCCGACCGCTTGGTGAGCACGAAAGGACCCGAACGAGCAATGCCTAAGGCAAAAGTCACCAGAGACACCACCCGCCCGGCTTCGACGACCTCAGCGGGTGCTTCGCGCACCCCGGTGAAGATCAACACCGGTGGCACCCCGACCTGGTACAAAGTCATCATGTTCGGCCTGATGCTGCTCGGCCTCGGCTGGATCATTGTCTTCTATCTCGCCGGTGACCAGGTACAGTTCCTCGCCGAGCTCGGACCCTGGAACTACCTCATCGGCTTCTCCGGCATGATCGCTGGTTTGCTTATGACGATGGGCTGGCGCTAACTCCCTCCCAGCCCACCCAGCTCTCCCAGCTCTCCCATCTCTCCCATCCGTCCGTCCCGGCCTCGTCGGGGCCAAACCCGGACAATTTCGCCAAACCCGGATAGTTGCGATCCCTTACGTGTGCTGCTGCACACATAGAGGGCGCTAACTATCCGGGTTTGGCTCTATCAGAGCCAATAGCGGGGAATCCAACCGTCCACCACCCTCCCCCGCCCATCAACCGCCCATCCTCCCCAATCCGGCCAAACCTCGGACTGCAGGACTCGGAAATCCGCTAAATTGTGCGATTTTGGGCTGGATCCGACACCTGCAATCCGTGTTTTGTGACAGGGCGCCAGGTAAACACTACCCTCGTTTGTTCAGATTTCTTTGGTCACAATTTGCACACACTATGTACAGCTTTATCCACAGGCTGTGGAGTGCGATGAGTCTTTCAAGAATCTCACAACCTGTGGATAAAGCTGTGCACTACTCGCTTCGAAACTAAAATCTGCGGTCCGTAACGGCCTTAAGAGGGGTTCTAAGGCGCCTATGACTCGCTGTTCGAGGAATAACACAGGTGTGAGTATCCACAGTGTGCACAAAACCTGTGGATACCCACACCCCTCCCAAGTTTGGGGACAACCAGTGGAAAGGTTGCAAAGAGGTGAACAGGAGACGTCTTTTCGCAACTGTGGATAACTCCGCGATGGCACCGAATCCGCGCGGAAAAGCGCCGGATTCCGCGGCGTGGAACGAACGTTTGTGCGCACGCACAGGCCGCACGCACACAGGGGCCGCGCGCAGGGCGCATATATACAGGGCGCGCTAGCCGCTACGTGTACATCTGCGACGTCGGCAGCGTCGGCAGCCACACCGCTACCGCGGCCAAAACCAGGCCGATCCACGCGGTCCCCCACCGCACCCGCGCATTCGCCGACGTCAACGGCCACGCCAACACAGCGCCCGCGACTAAACCACCTGCGTGCCCCCAGAAACTCACGTTCGGGGCGATGAAGGTGTACACCACGTTGACGGCGATCAGGACGAGCGGCGCGCGGAGATCGGCGGACCGTCGTGAAGCAACTGCGACAAAGATTGCCATGAGTGCATACAGTGCACCGGACGCTCCCGCGGTGGGGACTGCGAAGTTAAACGCGAGCACGGCGGCCGAGGCGGCAAGCCCCGCCGCCGCATACGCCACCGCGAACGGACCGGTGCCCACCTGCCGTTCGATCGGCGGGCCGATGACCGTCAAGAGCACCACGTTGAGAAACAGGTGCGTGATGTCCAGATGCAGGAACCCGGCGGTGAGGGCCCGCAGGTACCCGGGGCCGTCGACAAGCGGGCCCCACAGAATCATGTTGGAGCCGAGCCAAGAATCCCACACCACATCGGTGATCGATCGCGCCTGCACCGCAGTGATCACAAACACCACGCAGCACAGCACCGCAATCACAGCGGTCGCGGGCGCACCTTTGAACTGGGTCTTCAACATGGGAGAAAAGAGGAAAAGGCCCCCGCGGCCAGTGCGGGGGCTAGAGCTTTTCGCTTATCGACGCCTTAAGCGACGTCCACCGATTCAATCACCACATCCTCAACCGGGCGATCCATTTGGCCGGTCTTGACGTTGGCGATCTCGTCGACAACCTTGCGCGACGCTTCATCGGTGACTTCACCGAAGATGGTGTGGCGGTTGTTCAGCCACGGGGTTGCGTCGACGGTGATGAAGAACTGCGAGCCGTTGGTGCCCGGACCAGCGTTGGCCATTGCCAGCAGGTACGGGCGGTCGAACTGCAGCTCCGGGTGGAACTCGTCGGCGAACTGGAAGCCCGGGCCACCGGTGCCGGTGCCGGTCGGGTCGCCGCCCTGGATCATGAAGCCCGGGATAATGCGGTGGAAGATCGCACCGTTGTAGAACGGGCCGGACGTGGAACCGGACGCGTTCTGCGCGGAGTATTCGCGCTCGCCGGTAGCCAGGCCGGTAATGGTCTCCACGGTGTTCGGGGCGTGGTTGCCGAAGAGGTCAACAACAATGTCGCCGTGGTTGGTGTGGAACGTAATCGTCTGTGTCTTTTGAGTCATGCGTTCCAGGGTACCGACATCCGCGCCCGAGCCGCGTGAGGCCTGCAAGGCCCGACGGACCCTGCAGAAACTACAGGCCCTGGGCCACCTCGTCGCGGGCCGCGATCATGTTGCGCAGCGACGGATCGACCTCGGCGTAGCCGCGGGTCTTCAGACCACAGTCCGGGTTCACCCAGAGGCGCTCGGCCGGCACGTTCTCCAGTGCGGCGCGGATCAGGCCCGCCATCTCCTCGGTGGACGGCACGCGCGGCGAGTGGATGTCCCACACGCCTGGGCCGATCTCGGAGTGGAAGGTCTCGTCAATGTCCTCGAGCAGCTCCATCTTGGATCGTGCGGCCTCGATGGAGGTCACGTCGGCATCCAGACCGGCGACTGCGTCGATGATCTGGCCGAACTCGGAGTAGCAGAGGTGGGTGTGGATCTGGGTCTCCGGCTTCGCCTGCAGGGAAACCAGGCGGAAGGCGCGCACGGCCCAGTCGAGGTAGGCGGGGCGCTCGTCGGCGCGCAGCGGCAGCAGCTCGCGCAGCGCCGGCTCGTCGATCTGGATGACCTTAATGCCGGCTTTCTCGAGGTCACGCACCTCGTCGGCGAGCGCAAGCGCGATCTGGTCGGCGGAGACGGCCAGCGGCACATCGTCACGCTTGAAGGACCACGCGAGGATGGTCACCGGGCCGGTGAGCATGCCCTTGACCGGCTTCTCGGACAGGGACTGCGCGTACTGCGACCACTCGACAGTCATCGCCGCCGGGCGGGAGACGTCGCCGATCACGATTGGCGGACGGGTGCAGCGGGAACCGTAGGACTGGACCCAGCCGTTCTCGGTGACCACGAAGCCGTCGAGAAGCTCTGCGAAGTACTGCACCATGTCGTTGCGCTCCGGCTCGCCGTGCACGAGCACGTCCAGGCCGATCTCCTCCTGCAGCGCGATGACCTGCTTGATCTCCTCGCGCAGCGCCTCGGTGTACTGATCGTCGCTTAAGGTGCCGTCGCGGTGATCGGCGCGCGCCTTGCGGATTTCCTGGGTCTGCGGGAAGGAGCCGATAGTGGTCGTCGGCAGCAGCGGCAGGCCAAGGGCCTCGCGCTGGGCAGCATTGCGCTCGCTAAACGACGGCTCACGCTGGACGGTGCCGGTCGGCAGCGCGTCGACCTTGGCGGCCACGTCTGCGTTGTGGGTGCGCTCGGACTCGGCGCGGGTGCGAACGGCGCGATCGGAACGTGCGAAGGCGTCGGAAGCGCCTGCCTCGCCAGCGACCAGCGCCTGGATCTCGCCGATCTTCTCATCGGCGAAGGACAGCCAGTTGGCCACGTCCACCGGCAGGTTCTTCTCCGCGTTCAGGGAGTGCGGCACGTGCTGCAGCGAGGTGGAGGTGGACACGTGTGCGTCGTCGGCGATACCCAGGGACTCCAGCACCTCCGCCTTCACGCGCAGATTGGCGGCCCATACGTTGCGGCCGTCGATAAGCCCGGCGACGAGGGTGGTGGAATCCGCGACCTGCGCGCGCACGCGCTCCGGGTAACCGGAATCGGAATCCAGGGTCCACGGCGACAGGTCGACGTGCAGCGCCTCCGGGGCGAGCTCGCCGAGCACTGGCAGCGCCTCGCGCGCCGCGCCGTACGGGGTGGTCAGGTAGACCTGCGGGCGGGCTTCCTCGGCGAGCAGCTGGCTCCAGGCCTGGCGCAGGTAGTTGGCAAGCTCCGCGTCCGCGGTGGACAGGTCGGCCACGACGGCCGGCTCTGCAACCTGGACCCACTCCACACCGGCGTCCTTCAGCGCGCGGAAGACCTCGGCGTACGCCTCAACCAGCGCCGGCAACAGCGACCACTCGGCCGGCTTCGACAGCGCGATCAGGGTGACCGGGCCGACCAGGTACGGGCGCACCTTGTGGCCAGCTTCGCCTGCCTCCTCCACCAGCCGAAGCACGCGCTCCGGGGCCGGGGTGATGTCCTGGCCCTCGGCGATCTCCGGCACGAGGTAGTGGTAGTTGGTGTCGAACCACTTAGTCATCTCCAGCGGCACGCGGGTGTCGTTGCCGCGGGCGAGCGCGAACTCCTCATCCAGGTCGGTGCCGCCCGGAATCAGGCCGACAGTCAGGCCGGTCTCCAGCACCTGGTCGTAGTACGCCACATCAGCCGGAATCGCGTAGTCCTCGGTCAGGCCGAGGTCGCGCAGGTGGTTGTAGGTGTCAATGCGCAGCGCGCGGGTGGTGGAGCGGAAGGTCTCCGCGTCAATGCGGCCCGCCCAGTAGCTCTCCAGCGCCTGCTTCAGCTCGCGGTTCGCGCCGATGCGCGGGTAGCCTTCAATCGTCGCCTTGGGAAAAGGTACAGTCATTGCTTGTCCTTAAACTAAATTACGGTTGTTGAATGCCGACGCGTCCAAGCAGGTCGCGAGTCACGGCAAGGTTGTTGTGGGTATACACGTGCAGGCCGCCGGTCCCGGCGTCCAAGATCGTCCGCGTGAGCTCAGCCGAAAGCTCCATGCCCAGCTCATACTCCTCCTCAGGAGAAGTTGCGGAAGCAAGTCGCTTTTCGACGGTCTCTGGAACCTGCAATCCCGACAGCTCGCCCATTCGCTTGGCCCTGGCCAAGCTCGTGATGGGCATGATGCCGGGGATGAGCGGAATGCGCACGCCCGCGAGGCGCGCCACCTCCACGAACTCGAGGTAATCCGAGGCGTCGAAAAACAGCTGCGTGATGGCGAAATCTGCGCCGAGGCGCTGCTTCGCCAACAGCACGTCCAGATCGTGGTCGAAGTGCTTCGACTCCGCGTGCCCCGAGGGGTAGCACGCCACCGACAGCGCCAGCTTGCCCGCCGCTAGGCGGAACGCCTCTTCCTCCTGCACCTTATTGATCAGGTTCAGAAGATCGGTGGCGTACGGGAGGTAGCCCTCTGGTAGCGAAGTCTGCCCCGGCTGCAGGTCCCCCCGAAGCGCGAGAAAACCGCGAACGCCGACGTCGATAAGCTGGCGAATCCACCCCTCAAGCTCGACCTTCGGCCCGGCAGTGCACGCGAGGTGCGCGATCGGGCGAAGATCTGTAGTGCTTGCGATGCGCTCGATGAGTGCCGTGGTGCCAGCCAGCCAATCACTGCGCATGGAGCTGGTCACCGAGACGTAGTCGGGGTGGTAGGCGGCCAAGCCTTGGATAAGCTCATCGAGCTTGGCGGAATCTGTGCTGTTGCGCGGCGGGATGAGCTCAAAACTCAGCGCTGTGCGCGTGCCGTGGTGCTTCACCACCGGCGAGTACTGGTCAACCTCGAACGGGCTGTCCAGGGGTGCCGAGGCTGACAGCCGAGTCGAAGCAAAATTCCCACGCATGGAAACAGATGCCTTTCGATCTTCTTGGGTGTCTGGCCGGGCTCGGCACTTGACGTTCAACCGTTTTACAACGGCTGTGCAAAACTTATTGCGCCCAAGTTTCAGTCTCAATGTACCTCTCGGTCTTGTAGATGTTTGCGCTGGTTGAACAGCTGAGTAGGGTGAATAAAATACCACCGTGCGAAGGGCGGAATGAACCGCTTGGTTCAGTTTGTGTAGCGCGGGGCATTCAGCGTTTTCGCTACCCTGGGAGCGGATTCACGCGCGCGTGCGAATGCATCGCGCATCACACAAAAAGGAGTTATTTCGTCATGAACCGGATCATGCTTCGCTTGGCAATGGGCGCCGCCGCCGGCGCGTACAACATGCACCGCAATAGCGACTCAAAACAGCAGCGCAAGACCTACGACGCTCTGCTCGATGCACTGAAAGACGGCAAACTGGGCGACCTCGCCGACGAGCTTGGCATCGACGACCTGGAGGAGCTGCACGGTACCGCGCGTGCGAACGCGGGCGACCTGACCCGCGACGCACACGACCGCCTCGATCGCCGCCGCGCTGCCTTCGCCGCTGCCGCACCGGACCGCAAGGCACGCCGGGAGGCACTGAAGCACGCGGCGAAGCAGCAGGAAAAAGACAACAGCAGCGGCGGTGTCGGCAAGTTCATTGGCATCAGCCTCGGCGTCGCAGGCGCAGCTGCCGCTGCGTGGGCCGCGTGGGAGTTCTGGCTCTCCGACATGGTCAACGGCGGTTCCGGCAAACAAGCAACGAAGACTACCCGGCCGGCTCCGACCCGCACGGAAACCGATGCGAAGGGCAACTCCACCTTGGTGTACTCCACCACCACCGAGACCGCGAGCACTGCGACCGGTGCACGGGTGACCAACGACTCGGATAACGACATGCGCCCGAAGGCGGACATGCACGGCTCTGCAGGCCCGCTCGGTGAGGAACCGGCTGAGCGCGACGAGGAGCTGCTCACCTCCATCGACGAGCAGCTGACCACCCTTGACACCCTCGAGGACTCGCAGCGTGAGGTAACCGAGCCGCGTCACACGAGGAGCGAGGTGAAGAGCGATGTGCTGCGCGACACCGGTTCGGGCAACCGCAGCGATAAGACCTCAGATGCCGACACCACCATCGGCGCTTCCGGCCGCCACGCGCTGCGCAAGGACAACGACGCGAAGCGTTAAGCGCTGTTGAGCTGAGTGTGCTGAATGTCCACTCGCGGCGCACGCCACGCTAGTAAGAGGTGGCGCACGAGCCGCTCCCGGACATCGGGAAACAGGGCATTGAGCTGTTCGTTCATCGGACGGGTGACCACGATCAGCTCGGAGGCGAGTTCTAGCGGCCGCAGACCCGGGTCAACCAACCCGTGTGCGGCCGCATTGTCGAGCAACGCCTGGACCCTGTCGAAGAATTCGTCGCGTCTTGCCGCTACCTCAGCGTCAATCGTTCCGGGCATCTCGTTGACCAACGCGCCGACGAGCATGCCCACGCCGTAATCCACCAGCTTCCAAACAAAGCTCTCCCACTGCTCGTGGGGAGCATCATCGAAAGCTGCAAGTGAGTTGTCGAGGAACTCGTCGAGCACGTGGATGAGTTCAAGGGCACACGCTTGGCGCAGCTCGGACCGAGACGGAAAGTGGCGATACACGGTGGCGATACCGACATTGGCCTCTGCGGCTATGCCTTCCATGGTCACCGCCGAGGCTGGCCGGGTGCGGAACTGCCGCATGGCGGCGGTGATGATTTGAGCGCGTTTTGCGCGTGCATCTGCGCGCACAGTTCCACCTCCTCCCCGTTACTTTTGACACGACTGCTAGTGGCGAGGATGATAACACCGGATTTAAGTGATAGCTAACCCTCCGTCTGGAGCAAGGATGACAGTAGTACTCACCACGCAGGACCTTGTGGTGCGCAAGGGTGGCACCCCGGTGACGCTGGTTGCGGAAGAGGGGCTGACCATCGTGCAGACGCGTCGCGAGGCGGGCGGTTCCCGGCTCGCGATGGCGCTCGCGGACCGTTTCAAGCCCTATTCCGGCACCGTGGACGGTCCTGGTTTTAAACGCACCGCGTTGGCCGGCGCGGACTTCATTGACACCCTGGAGCGGCAGGTTTCCGTCCGGGAATCAATACGAGAACAGGTCGCATGGGCTCAGCCGTTTTTCGCCCGTGTACCGAAGGACATCCTGGGCCACAAATACGTCCAGCCGTGGCTGGAGCCGCTACGCCTCGAAGAGCTGAACGTTGACAAGACGGTCGGCGAACTGGGCGTGATGGATCGGTTCCGTCTCCGGATCCTGCTTGCTCTCGTATCCCGGCCGAACGCCGAGCTACTCGTGGTCGATGACGTCGACCAGGTGAAGAAAATGGCCCTGCGCCGCCAAATTATGGATGACCTTGAGGTAGTAGCGTCGTACCTGCCCGTCATCGTGACCACCGTGAATGAGGAGCAATGAGCGGACTTCACATCGGCACTAACTTCCGAAAATTCTTCCACGGCACCCTGCCGCCGCTTGCACTGATTGCCATCGCGCTGTTGCCGCTCCTGTTCGGCGGCCTTTTCGTCTGGAGCTACTTCGACCCCCTCGGCAACTTCCACAAAGTGCCGGTAGCGCTGGTGAACTCAGATGAAGGCGACGCGGGCCAAAAGGTCGTCGACGAACTCGTGGCGGAAAGTCCGATGGACTTCCACGTAGTCAGCGCCGATGAAGCGCGAGAAGGCGTGGAAAACGGCACGTACTACTTAGCCATGGAGCTGCCAACGGACTTCACCGATGCCGCGACCAGTGTGCAGTCGGACAACCCGCGTCAGGCCAAGATCAACGTCACGCTGAATGAGACCAACGGTTTCATCCCCACCATGCTCGGCAGCACCGCTACCACCCAAGTTGCGGAGGCCGTCTCGCACAGCATCGGCGCTGAAGTGGTGAACCAGCTTTTCGTTGGCTTCAACACCATCGGCGACGGCATGGACCAGGCCAAAGATGGCGCGAGCCAGCTTGACGACGGAGCGCAGTCGGCAAAGGACGGAGCTGGCCAGCTCGACGACGGTGCTGGTCGTCTAAACGATGGTCTGAACGAGTTCAACGAGAAGGCCCAGCAGCTTCCGGAAGCGGCCGGCGAACTCGACAACGGCGTCAGCGAGCTGCAGAACGGCGCACAGCAGCTGAACGAGAATTTGGGCACCGCCGCAGACGGAGCCCAGCAGCTGTCCGACGGCCTGGGCAAACTCAAGACCGCTACCGACACCCTCGGCTCCGGTGCCGAGCAGGTTGCCGGCGGCGTGGACAAGATCGCAGACCTCGCTGGTACGTTGAGCGCAGCACAGCAGGCGTACGAGGACATCGACTCCTCGCTGGCACAGGTCATTGAAGACCTCGACCGCTCCCCCATCCCGGGATCCGAGCTGATCGCGGAGCAGGCGCGCGCCACCCGCGCGCAGCTGAACTCCGGCACGCTCGGCGCTGCCGCCGGTTCTGATCTAGTCAGCCAACTCACGCTGTTACAGGACGGCGCGCACCAGGTGGCATACCAGCTCCACGACCCCGAATCCGAATACCTCTCCGGTATGAACACCGCCGTCGGCGCAGCAGAGACGCTGGCCAAGGGCCTTGCGGCACTGGACGAGGGTTCCGGCACGCTCCTGGCCGGCGTGACCAAGCTCAAGGACGGTACATCGGCGTTCGTCGTTGCGGCGAACGCGGCTGCGGATGCCACCTCGAAGCTTGCGGAAGGCTCAGACCAGCTAGTTGTGGGAATGGGCGAGCTTAGCGACGGCCTCGTGCAGCTTTCCGACGGCACCGGCGAGCTCTCCCTGAAGCTCTCCGAGGGCGCAGAGAAGGCGCCGCGGTGGGAAGGCGAGCGTCTTGATATGGCTGTGGAAAATGCCTCAAACCCGGTCGTTGTGAACCAGGTGGGTGACGAGCTGACATTCTTCGGTCGCGGCCTGTCGCCGTTTTTCCTGTCGCTGTCGCTGTGGTTCGGCGGCCTGATCATGTTCATGGTGCTCCCACCGCTGTCGCGTCGCGCGATCGATTCCGGCGCCCTGCCGACACGTGTCGCTTTGAACACCCTGGTTCCGGCTTACCTCATCGGTCTCGCTCAGGTGATTGCCTTGTGGGTCGTGCAGGTCTTCGTGCTCGATGTGCAACCCAAGCACCCGGGTTGGCTTTTCGCCGTGCTGATGTTCGCCTCCTGGGCGTTCATCACCACCATCTTCGCCCTCAACGCGGTCTTCGGCGCCTCAGTGGGTCGTCTGATCACGATGGCCCTGATGTCGCTGCAGCTGGTGGCCTCTAACGGCCTCTACCCGCCGGAAGTGCAGCCGGAGTTCATCCAGTGGGTGCACAAGCTGGACCCGATGACGTACGTGGTCGACCTCACGCGCTTCGCGCTCTTTGGCTCCGCGGTAACAGATCCGCGCATGCACCGGGCGGTCATCGTGCTGGTTGCGCTTGCCATCGGTTCGTGGCTGGTCTCGTGCCTGGGTCTGCGCGCGCTGCGGCGCCCGACAGAGAAGGATATCTACCCCGAGATCTCGGTCTAGCCGCGCCTGAAACAGCCCCAACCGGTGGCGGTAGAGTGCTGTCGAAGCGTTTTCGGTACCGTCGTAAAGCGAAAAGCTCCTACAACCAAGTACCGAAAAGGATTTCACAATGTTCAACCCCCTGAACCTTCTCCCGGTCAGCATCTTCTCTAAGCAAGACAAGACCAACCTCGGCTTCGCCTCTGCGACGCTGCGCGCGCCCCTCGGCCTGTACATTCTCAACTCAGGTCTGGGTAAGTTCGGCGCCGACAAGGAAACGGCTGAGGGTCTGCAGGACATGGCAGCCACCGGCATCCCGGCGCTCGACGAGTTCGACCCGGAGACCTTTGCCAAGACCCTCGCCGCGAGCGAGACCGCCCTCGCCGCTGCGCTGCTCCTTCCGTTTGTGCCCAACCGTCTCGCTGGTCTGGGCCTCGCTACCTTCGGCGCGGGGCTGCTCACCATGTACTTCGGTAACGACCAAATGACCGAGGATGACGGCATCCGCCCGTCCCACGACGGTCTGTCGCTGTCGAAGGATGCCTGGCTGGTGGCCATCGGCGCGGCGCTGATGGCGCTGCCGCGCAAGTAGTCGCACGAGCCGCGCTGGGCCCACGGGGTCCCTGGGGCCCATGCGAACGGCCCTAGTCGCGCATCTCCTTCGGCGGGTTCGTTTCGGTGTAGTACTTGATCGCCCAAGCGGCTGGTTTCCACGAGCCGTCTTCACGGATCACGCCGAAGTAGTCCTCTTTGTTCTCGCTAGCGTTGTACTGCTTCTTATCCTCGATGTGATAAAAGAGGATCGGGCCGACATTGTGCGACTGCCCCCAGGTGTTGAGGTATTGGCTGTAGCGTTCCTCTTGAATCGTCTCGTCGGCGGTGCCGCGCACCGTGTCTTGGCCGACCTCTGTGAGCCAAATGTCTTTGTCCCCGTCACCATTAGCCCGCATGAGTGAGTAAAGGTTGTCCGCTGGGGCATTGAGGGTCGGTTGATCGCCGAACATGTAATCCCAACCGTTCCATACCCACTCTTCCGAGTTGATGCCGTACGGGTGGTGCGACAGCGAGTCGAAGTTCCCCTGCGCGCCAGCAGCGTACATCCGCTTGAGGTACTCGGTTGCGCCGATGACGGAATCGTCGGCCTCGGTCGGCAAGACCACCTGCCCGCCGGCGATGACATTTACATCGCGGTTTGCCTTATGCGCCGCCGGGTACGCGTGCTTCAGCAGCTGCGCGTAGCTTTCTGGGCTGGCTTTGGGGTTGTCCGGGCTGTCCTTCCAGAAACCGGCCGATCCGGGCTCGTTCCAGACCTCGTAGTCGCTCACGCCCTTCTTGCTGTAGCGCTTGATCACTTTGGCAAAGAACTGCGCATAGTCGTCGTAGTGGTCCGGTGTCGGAGCATACGTGTCCATTCCGGGTTGGAGTGACTCACGCTCCTCCGGCGCAAGCTTGTCAACCCCGGTCGCCCACTCGGGAGCTGTAGAGACTTGGATGAGCACGTTCATTCCGTGCTTGTTCGCCGCGGCGACGCTCTTATCTGTGGAGTCCCAGTTGTACTCACCAGGGCTCGGCTCAACGTAGTACCAGGGCACGACCACGCGAGTCCACCTCGCCCCCATTTCAACCGCGTTTTCGTAAGACTCTTCGACCTCATCATCCGAGTACCCGTGGTCGAATGCCTTGACAATGACGCCGACGCCGTTGTCATTTTCCGTCTCAGAGTGCTCTGAGATGCAGGTTGACGTGACAAAGACGACCGTGAGTGCTGCGAATACCGCGAGAGCCCGAGTCGCCCGCGACAATCCGCCGAAGCGCGGTCGATTGCTTGCGCTAGAAAACCCGCTACCCATCTCTCTTCTCCCATCCGCGTCATCACTCTATGAGAGTAAGTAAGCGTAACAACTCACAGCGCGGATCAATGAACGGTAGGCGGGTAATCTCCCGCCCCCGCACTATTTCAGGTAGCCGGTGAGCCACTTCCAGATCTGGGTGCGGATGAATAGGAGCAGGGCCATACCCAGCGGTGCCAGGCCAATAGCTGGTCCAGTTGTGGCTTCTGGCTGCACTGCTCGCGCTGGTGCGTCTGGCTGGGCTTCCGCAGGTGCAGACGGCGGGGCCGGAGCTTCCGGCCGCGGTTCAACCAATGCTTCCGGAACCGGGGCAGGTGCGGGAACCGGCGCAGGAGCCGGTGCGAGTGTGGGATCCGAAGCGCGCGGGTTTTCCAGCGTTGGCCAAGTCACAGGTGGCACTGGGCCGATGACGGGTGCTTCCTCCGCGAACGCTTCGTCGACAAGCGGTGCCTCTGGGTCGGCTGCAGGGGCGTCTTCCAGGGCTGGAGTTTCCGGAACGAATGGATTGTTCGGCTGGGTAGGTGCCTGCGTCCGCGGCTTGGGGGCTGCAGGTGGTACCGGCGTGCCCTGTTCGACATCCGGCGTGGTGCCGACGGGTGCATCCAGCGGCGCCGGCGCCGGTGCGGGCGCGGGTACTGGCGCCTGATCTGGCGCTGGCGCTGGTGCTGCTGCGCGAGGAACCGTCCCGGATTCTGCGGCGTTGGTGTAGCTCTTGATCGCCATCGCGGCCGGCTTCCAGGAGCCGTCGTCACGGATCACGCCGAAGTAGTCCTCCTTGTCGAAGCTGTTACCGTAGGACTTCTTGTCCTGGAGGCTGTAGAAGATCATCGGGCCGATGTTGGGGGTGTCTCCCCACGCATCGAGGTAGAGCTGGTAGCGCTCCGCCTGCATCTTCTCGTCCACCCATCCGTGCCGGGTGTCCTGACCGAGCTCGGTGAGCCAGATTTCCTTATCCCCGTCACCGTGCGCGCTCATCACCGAGTGCAGGGTGTCCCGCGGAGCGTTGTTCGTCTTCGGTTCGTTGTACATGTATGCCCAGCCGTTCCAGATCCACTCCGGAGAGTCAATGCCGTACGGGTGGTGCGCCAGAGAGTCGAAGTAGCCCCCTGCGCCCGCAGCGTACATGCGCTTGAGGTACTCCACGGCGTTGATGCGGGACCCGTCCGCCTCCGTCGGCAGAACAACCTGGCCGCCGGCGATCACGTTGACGCCACTGTACGCACGGTGGGCTGCCGGGTATGTCTCCTTCAGGAGCTGGGTGTAGCTCTCCGGGCTGGGCATGCGGTTGTTGGTGTCTTCCTTCCAGAAGCCCGCGAGCGCCGGTTCATTCCACACCTCGTAATCCACAATGCCGCGGGGCGCGTAGCGCTCAACGACGTCGGCGAAGAAGTTCGCGTAGTCGTCGTAAAACTCCGGTTTCGGTGCGTAGGTATCGGGATAGTGACCGAGCGAGCGCTTTTGGGCAGGCGACATACTGCTCAAGCCGGTTGCCCACTCCGGTGCGGTGGTGACCTGCATCATCACGTTGATGTCGTACTTCTCCGCCATTGCGATGGTCTGGTCGAGGAACCTCCAGTTGTACTGGCCAGGTTCGCGCTCAATGTGGTACCAAGCCGCGCCCACACGGGTCCACTCCACACCCATTTCCTTTGCGGTGCGGAAGGACTCCTCCACCTCAGCGGCACTGGTCGAGTCGTCGAACACCTTCGTCACAATGCCGACACCGTTGGTATCGCGGAATGATGAAGGATACTCCTGTGCGCCTGCTTCCGCCGCACACATGGCTGAGGCGACCAGCGCCGTCACCACGCAGGCCGCAATGGTTGCCTTGGCGGCTCGCGGTGCCGCCAGCATCAGAAACTTCAGCCGCTCGAACTGGCTGTGGGAGACGTGAGTGCCCATAGAGTTTTCCGCCTTTAAACGCGTTTTCCGTCTTTTGTCTCAGAAAAGTAACCTGAGTATAACGTGAGGGTAACGTGAATAGAAGAAAGGCGCAGATAAGTGCATCGAGGTTACACCCTCGGGGTGTACACACCAGCCTCACCAGAACACAAATCAGCAGTGCGCTCACAAGCTTCGATTGCTTATCGACGAATTGCGCCAGCGAGTGCCCGCGTCCCCCAAATGGGGACAGTTTCGCCCGTCGCAAGGCGAAAAGCTCCCCCTGCCGAAACAGAGGGAGCGATTTGTGGAGCATAGGAGAATCGAACTCCTGACATCCTGCTTGCAAAGCAGGTGCTCTACCAACTGAGCTAATGCCCCTTGAAGTGTGAAACCACATTGTAGCTTACACCGTGGGCCTAGCAGGAATCGAACCTGCGACCTCATCGTTATCAGCGATGCGCTCTAACCGACTGAGCTATAGGCCCGTTGGACGAGATAGAACATTACCCAGCGACGGCGTAGGCACCAAATCGCCAGGTAGCGCCCTATTTCGTCTAGCCGACGCGGTTGGACATCGTGTAAGTAATCCCGCCCACGAGATCCGCGATTGCGTTGTAGATCACGGTGGCCAACGGCGCCATCACTGCGGTGAACACCACACCGATCAGCCCAACGAGGCCGGCTGCAGAAAGCACCAAGCCCATGTCGATGACCTGGTCACCGCCGACTCCGCCGATGAGCGAATTCATGGATTCGATCACGCCGGCGCGCTCGAGACCGAAGTAAATTACGGTCGCGGCGATCATCCACGCGACAAACCCGATCAAGGCGAGGATCGTTGCCACCTTGAACACCGATCCCACCCCGACGTGCTTTACCGCTACTTTTCGTGCGGCCATGCGTTACTCCTCGTCATCATCCTCAGGATCGTAATCGACGTTTGCCTCCGCGTCGCCCTCACCAGATGCATCAGTGATGCCGGTCTCAATCGGATCGTTGTCCTCCCAGCGCTCTCCGGAGACGCCAAGCTCCGAGCCCTGGCCGTCAGCGGATTGGGTGCTCGAGTTCTCGTGGCCGTGCGCCGATGAGGTCGCCTCCTGGGCTTCCTCCATCGTCTTCTCGCCCTTGGCCACTGCGGTTGCTTCTTCCTCGCCCTCGTCTTCGACGTTCTTGTCGATGGCCAGGAGCTCGACGCCGTCCGCAAGGTCGACGAGTCGCACGCCCATCGTCGCGCGTGACGACGGCCGGATCTGCGCAACCTCCGTACGGATGACACCGCCAGCCGACGTGATGGCGAAGATCTGATCGTCCTCTTCCACTGCGAGTGCACCGATGAGCTTTCCGCGCTTCGGGGTGTACTTGAACGTCATCACACCCATGCCGCCGCGGCCTTGCGGGTTGTACTCCTCGATCGGCGTGCGCTTTCCGTATCCGCCGGAGGTAGCCACCAGCAGGAATTCGCCGTCGTGGACCACGGTCATGGCCAGCAGCTGGTCATCGCCGCGGAAACGCATGCCCTTCACGCCGGCGGTTGCGCGGCCCATCGGGCGCAGCTGCTCGTCATCGGCGGTGAAGCGGATCGACTGGCCTTGCTCGGAGACCAGCAAAACGTCATCGTTCTCGCCTGCGAGCGCAGCGCCGATCAGCGCGTCGCCCTCGTTGAGGTTGATCGCGATCAGGCCGGCGGAGCGAGCGGACTCGTAGTCAGTCAGACGCGACTTCTTCACGCGGCCGTCGCGGGTCGCCAGCACCAGGTACGGCGCGTCCTCGTAGGACTGGATCTGGATCACCTGGGCGATCTTTTCCTCCGGCTGGAACTCCAGCAAGTTGGCCACGTGCTGGCCTCGTGCGGTGCGGCCCGCCTCCGGCAGCTCGTAGGCCTTGAGTCGGTAGACGCGACCGAAGTTGGTGAAGAAGAGGATCCAGTCGTGCGTGGAGCAGATGAAGAAGTTCTTCACCACGTCGTCCTGCTTCAACTCAGCGCCGCGCACGCCCTTGCCGCCACGCTTCTGGCTCTTGTAGGAATCGACCTTGGTGCGCTTGGCGTAGCCGGTGGAGGTGATGGTGACCACCACATTCTCGCGCGCAATGAGGTCTTCCTCGGTGACATCGCCGGTGGCGGCCACGATGCGGGTGCGGCGCTCGTCGCCGTACTTCTCGGTGATCTCGCGCAGCTCTTCGCCCACGATCGCGCGCTGGCGCTCGGGCTTGGCCAGGATGTCCTTGTAGTCGGCGATCTGCTTCTCAATCTCGGCGAGATCGTCAACGATCTTTTGGCGCTCCAGCGCTGCGAGTCGACGCAGCTGCATCGCCAGGATCTCGTTTGCCTGGATCTCGTCGACGTCGAGAAGCTCGATGAGCCCCTGTCGAGCATCATCGACGGTGGCTGAGCTGCGGATCAGCGCGATGACCTCGTCGAGCATGTCCAGTGCCTTGACCAGTCCGCGCAAGATGTGCGCGCGCTTTTCGGCCTCGTCGAGGCGGTACTGGGTGCGGCGAACGATGACTTCGATCTGGTGCTTGACGTAGTAACGCAGCATCTGGTCGAGGCGCAAGGTGCGCGGCACGCCGTCGACGATGGAGAGCATGTTCGCGGAGAAATTCGTCTCCAGCGCGGAGTGCTTGTACAGGTTGTTCAGCACCACACGCGGCACGGCGTCGCGTTTGAGGGTGACCACGATGCGCATGCCGACGCGGTCGGAGGATTCGTCGTCAATGTCCGAGATGCCAGCCATCTTGCCGTCCTTGATTTGGGTGGCAATGGACTGGATGAAATTGTCCGGGTTGACCTGGTACGGCAGCTCCGTGATCACGATGACCTGGCGGTTGCCTACCTCTTCGATCTCGGTGACGCCGCGCATGCGGATCGAGCCGCGGCCGGTGGTGTAGGCGTCCTTGATGCCGGCGTCGCCGACAATCAGGCCAGCCGTCGGGAAATCGGGGCCCTTCACGCGCTCCATGACGGCATCGAGCGTGGCGCGCTCGTCGGCCTCGTGGTTCTCCAGGATCCAGATGATCGCATCCGCCAGCTCGCCCAGGTTGTGCGGCGGGATGTTGGTGGCCATGCCCACGGCGATGCCATTGGAGCCGTTCATCAGCAGGTTCGGCACGCGCGACGGCAGCACCGTTGGCTCCTGCGTCTTGCCGTCGTAGTTGGGCACGAAGTCGACCGCGTTTTCGCGGATGTCGCGCACCATCTCCATCGCGATCGGCGTGAGCTTGCACTCCGTGTAACGCATCGCCGCCGGGCCGTCGTTGCCTGGGGAACCGAAGTTGCCCTGGCCGTCGACAAGCGGGTAGCGCATGGACCACGGCTGAGCCATGCGAACGAGGGTGTCGTAGATCGCGCTGTCGCCGTGTGGGTGATAGTTACCCATCGTGTCGGCGACCGGCTTCGCGCTCTTCACGTAGGAGCGCTCGGGGCGGTAGCCGTTGTCGTACATCGCGTAGATGATGCGCCGGTGTACCGGCTTCATGCCGTCGCGCACGTCCGGCAGGGCGCGGCCCACGATCACGCTCATCGCGTAATCGATGTAGCTCGTCTGCATCTCCTCGTTGATGTCAATGGGTTGGATGCGGTCGAAGCCGTCGCCGCTCAGGGTGTCGTCAGCCATAAAATCCCTTTCTTGGTTGCTTCACCTGCATTCTAACGCCCGTAGAGCGTTTCTCCGTCTCCGCCGTGGTATCAAAATGGTATGGCTATGACGCTTCGACTCACCGCCGACGAGGACACCGCGTTGGTCCTCCTCGCCTCCGCATGGGGCTGTTCTAAACAGGAGGCCGCCCGGCGCGCGGTGCTCACCGCCGCCTCGCGCATGCTGGACACCGCCGCCGTCCAGGCCCTTGCCCGCGAGCACATTCCCGAGTACCGCGCCACCGAGTCCCGCATCAGGCAGGCCCGCGAATGACGCGCGCCCTCTCCCCCGAGCAGCTCCTCGCCATCGCCGACGAGTTCTGCGCCGTATATAAGGTGCACATCCGCTCCTTCGCCGCGCTCGCCGCAGCCGCAGCCGTCCCCGGCGCGCGCATCCATGGAGTGCCGGTTTGCGGGTCAGTCACCGAGGGGAGCAGTTCGCTTCACGACACCATCGTGCAACTGCAGCCCCTGACCAACCACAACTCGGCCTTTGCCGACGTGGCGCAGGACGTGTATTCGCGCTGGGCGGAAGGTGATTAGCCGCCGTAAGTGCCCCCGTGTCCTAGAGTGACCACCATGAAACGATCGCTGACCCCCGCCGCGCGGATGAAAACCGCGGCTGCCGCAACCGCTGTCACCGCCGCGTTGGCCACCGGTGCCGTCGCCGCCGTCGCCGCTGTCACCGTCGCCCCGGCTGCCTCCGCCCAGACCGCAGCCCTCGAGCTCTCGAGCGCACTGAGCAGCACCCGCGGCTCCTCCGAGCGGGACTACCGCCTCGACCCGGACAATCCGGGTGTCGATGTGCCGAAGCAAACCCCGCTGGGCAGCGCCTACACCGGCATCGCACCGATTTCCCTCGCGATCGCGCTGGCCGCGGCCGCCGCTGCCCTGCAGGTCATCGTCGATGCCACCCCGCCGCTGCGCCAGGCCGTGGACAACGCCGCCGCGCAGTTCGGTCTCTCCCAGGTCGCCGGCTCTTCCGAGGGCAACCGCATCATCGATGTCGACCGCGTCCTCGCCCTGATCAACGCACCGCACTAACCCGCCACTCCCCTTCCGATCCCTTCCACCCCAACTTTCAAGCACCAAGTTGGGGTTTATCGCGATCTTTAACACCAACTTGGTGCTGAAGAATTGGGGTTAAAGCGGGGCCGTGCAGTCGCCGAGTAGTGAAAGCGCCAACACTCCCCCGAAAGTGGCGGACCCATGGGACGCATGATACGGTTGTGCCCGTTGTGGTTACAGTGACTCGTGTGACTGATGTGATTCAGGAGCCGGGTGCTGTGGTGGAAGAGCTACGACACCCGATCGAACGGCCCAACGCCAACGCTCACGAGAGCCGGCGAGGGCCGTTTTCGCTTGCCGCTCGTGACGCGCTCTCTGCGCGTTCGCAACGAGCCCGCAGCCCGCAGCCCACCAGCCGCTAGACTCGGTGCACATGACTAACTTGAATGCCCTGCTTGAGGGTGATACCCGCCAGACCGTCGTCACCGAGCTGGCGGAGCTGATCGACAAAACCGTGTCCAACCAATCCGGCCTCACCGGCATGGCCCTGAAGTCTGCCGTCGCTGCAGGTAAGAAGGCCGATGCCGACGCCATCCCCAAGGGCGTCAACCGCCTCCTCCCCCAGATCACCGAAGAGCTCGCGCCGTTCTGGAGCGGCTACGAGTCCTCCGACACCCAGGGCTTTGGCAGCTACTTGGTCTCGCGCGAAAACGAAGTCGTCGAAGCGATGCTCGGCGCCGCGGACAAGGCCACGTCCGACATGCCGTCGGCAATGCAAAAGGCCTACTCCACCCTGCGCGGCAAGGCCGGCAAGATCGTCTCTCCCGCCCTGCCCGAGCTCGGCGACATCATCGAGCGCCACGCCAAGTAACTACAGCTCGTCAGCAAACTCGAGCATTCGCTTAACGACGGCACGCGGTTCCCTCGCCCACCGATTATGGCCAAGCCCACCGTCGAGCTCTTCGACGGTGGCTCCGGAGACCTGATCGGCCAACGACTGCGCGGAAGCGACCGTGCAGTCACGGTCATTGGTGAAACGGGTGAGCACCACCGGCACGTCGATACGCTTCATCGCCTTGATGTAATCCATGTCCGCGCCCGCGAGTTTCCCGCGCTTGCCAGTGCGGTTCATGCGCGCCCACTCATTGATGTAAGTGCGCGGATGGCGGCCCCAGCTGCCGCCGACTGAGATCTTGTCTCCCGGCCAATAGCCCAGGACCTGCGCAACGAGCCAGATGAACTGGATGCCCAAGCCGTACTTCAGCTTGTCACGCAACGGAAACGCCTTGTGCCACGGATTGCCGGCGCCAACGCCGAGCATGCCGACCACATTGCACTCCTTAGCCTCTGGACGCGCCATGAAAAGGGTGCCCACTTGTCCGCCCATTGAATGGGTGAGGAGGATGACAGGCGTGTCGTCGTCAAGCGTAAGCTCCTGCTTAGCCTGCCTGATCGTGGCTGGATAGTCCTCCGCTGCGACGTGGTGGTAGCCCCACTGGTTGGAGCGGGAGGCGACGGCGGGGCTCTCGCCCTGGCCGCGGAGCTCTCCGATAGCTGTGGGGAACCCGGCGTCTGCGAGCGCCCCGGCAATTGGGCGGTAGTAGCGTGCGCCCATGCCCATGCCGGGGAAGATGACGACGAGCGGGCGGTCGCCGTGCTGGCTGGATGCGGGGTAGGTGTCGATGGGTTACGGCTCCTCGGGCTGGGGCGGATACTTTTGCCGAGGATAGCGAAAGTGCTTTAGACGTCGAGGAAGCGAACGTCCTTTGCCTTGCGGGTGATGAAGCTGCGGCGCGCGGCCACGTCATCACCCATGAGGATGGAGAACAGCTCGTCGGCGCGCTGGGCATCCTCGACATCCACGCGGCGCAGAATGCGGGTCTCTGGATCCAGGGTGGTCTCCCACAGCTCCTTGGCGTTCATCTCGCCGAGACCCTTGTAGCGCTGGATGCCGTCGTCCGTATTGATCTTGCGGCCAGCCTCCTGTCCGGCAGCGAGCTGCTCGTCGCGCTCGCGGTCGGAGAACGCGTAACCCGGCTGCCCCTTCTGCCACTTGAGCTTGTACAGCGGCGGGTTGGCCAGGTACACGTGGCCTTCCTCAATCAGCTGCGGCATGAAGCGGAAGAGCAAGGTCAGCAGCAGGGTCGCAATGTGCTGGCCGTCCACATCGGCATCGGCCATGAGCACGATCTTGTGGTAACGCAGCTTCTCAATGTCGAATTCGTCGTGGATGCCGGTGCCCAGGGCGGTGATAATGGCCTGGACCTCAGCGTTCTTCAGCACGCGGTCCATGCGTGCCTTCTCCACGTTCAGGATCTTGCCGCGCAGCGGAAGGATCGCCTGGTACATCGAATCGCGGCCACCCTTCGCGGAACCACCTGCGGAGTCGCCCTCCACGATGAAGAGCTCGCTCTTGAGCGGGTCTTTCGAACGGCAGTCGGCAAGCTTGCCCGGCAGGCCACCCAGGTCGGTCGCGGATTTACGACGGACCAGGTCACGCGCCTTTCGCGCCGCCTGGCGCGCCTGCGAAGACTGCACAGCCTTGTTCACGATCGCCTTCGCCTCGGCCGGATTCGCGTCGAACCAGTCCGAGAGGTTCTCGTTCACCGCGCGCTGGACAAAGCCCTTGATCTCGGTGTTGCCCAGCTTCGTCTTGGTCTGACCCTCAAACTGCGGGTCAGCCACTCGAACCGAGATGACGGCGGCCAAACCCTCGCGGCAATCGTCGCCGGTCAGATTGGGCTCTTTGTCCTTGAGCAGCTTGTGGTCGCGGGCGTACTTGTTCATCATGCTGGTCAGCGCCGCGCGGAAGCCCTCTTCATGCGTTCCGCCCTCATGAGTATTGATCGTGTTGGCGAAGGTGTGCACCGACTCCTTGTAGGAGGCGTTCCACTGCATGGCGATTTCAGCCTCGTGCTCGCTGCCCTTCTGCTCGAAACCGATGATCGTCGGGTGGATCTCCGTCTTGCCCTTGTTCAGGTACTCTACGTAATCGATCAGACCGTTCGGGTAGTGGTGGGTCACCTTCTTCTCGCGCTTGCGCTTGGTTTCCGGGGCGACCTCGTCGGCGGAATCCGGGGACGGCGTGTCCACCCGCTCGGTGACGGTGTCGTCGTCGAACGTCGGCTCGTCGAGAAGCGCTGCGGTGTCGCCCTCTTCCGCGATGGCCTCGAGCTCAAGCTCCTCATCGGTGACCCGCTCGTCCTTGAGGGTTATGGTGAGGCCCTTGTTCAAGAAAGCCATTTCCTGGAGGCGGCGCGCGATGGTGTCGTAGTTGAACTCGACGGTTTCGAAGATCTCCGGGTCCGGCCAGAAGCGGATCGCGGTACCGGTGCCGCGGGCGTTGCCGCCTTCGACGAGCTCGTCTGGCACGGCATTGTCGAAGTGCTGGATCCAGTGCTTGCCGTCGCGCTTGATGTCGGCCTCGACGCGGGTGGACAGCGCGTTGACCACGGAAATGCCCACACCGTGTAGACCGCCGGAGACCGCATAGGACTCGGAGTCGAACTTGCCACCAGCGTGCAGCTGGGTCATCACGACCTGGACGGTCGGCGCGCCCGACGGGTGCATCTCCACCGGGATACCGCGGCCATTGTCCACGACCTCGACACCACCGTCTGCCAGCAGCGTCACATCGACGCGATCGGCGTAGCCCGCCATCGCCTCATCTACCGAGTTGTCCACAACCTCCCACACCAGGTGGTGCAAACCGCGGACACCGGTGGAACCGATGTACATGCCCGGGCGCTTACGCACGGCCTCGAGGCCCTCGAGGATGGTGATTGATGAGGCGTCATAATGCGGTTCTTGTTCAGCCACGGAAACGGACTCTCCTCTAGTACTTTCTTGACTTCTCAGCACTCCGGCGCGCTGTGAAGCGTTTTAACCCGTCTCATCTTACACCGTTGGGGGTCTATGCCCGGTAGCGCTTCAAAGCGCGAGAGGGCGTTTCTCGCGCGGATTTCAGCGTCGGGGTATCTAAACCGGGGCAGGCGCGCGACTCTGCTAGGGGATAAACTCGTCGTGAAAGTTCAATAACCCCGGCGATGTACGTTTCCGTAGGGATCGCTCCGGGGCTTTCGGGGGAAAGTTTACAGGACTATGAGCAATAAAGTAAACGGACCACGCGGAGTGGACCTCGACAGATGGTTCTCCACAGACAGAATGGCCCGTTATAGCTTTCACCAGTCTCCCGAGTCTTTGTATTTGTAGAATACCCACCTGCAAAAGCTTTTCTTGAGGACATTCAACACGTAGAGGTCCTTTTACGGAATCGGGTTCATGACGTATTGGAAGTGCCAGTCGGGCAAGGTGGATACGGACCATTCTGGTTACAGACTTCGCAATCGATGCGCCCACCATGAGTCCTTGGTTTTCCCCAACCAAGCTCATGAGACTGCCAATCTTGACCGTCAGGTGCAGGCCATCAACAATGTTGCGAACTGGATCGAGCCAGCTGCTGCGAAGTGGATCGCTCACCACTCCCGCGTCCAGTTGGTCCGCATGCAGCGACCCTGACGCCCGCTTTTATCCGTACGTATCCCGCGGCCCCCGCCCCGGCACATGCAGCGGACCCTTGCGCCAGGACTTCGTTTTCGGCCCGTAGATATGCAGCTTGGTAATCACACCGGCACCAACCTTTTCCGCGATCGCTTTCAGCACCGTCGACTGCATGTACTTCAGCTGCGTCGCCCACGCGGTCGAGTCGCACTCGATGTGCACCTCGCCCTCTTTGATCATCTTCACCTCGGTGTGCTGCGCAATCTTGACACCCACCAGCGATTCCCAATTGCCCATCACCCACCCGTAGGCCATGTTTTCGCTCCAGTCGCGCTTGCGAATCTCGCGCCCCAGCAGCGCACCCAGCGAATCCACCTTGTACCCACGCGGAATCGCACGGCCATCCTGCCCAGTTGGCCGGCCTCGCAGGGGTTGGGGCTTTTTGCTTATCGACGCCTCGTCCAACGCCAATCCCGGAACCTTCACCTGCGATTCCCCCGCCGCCGAGCTAGTCACCGCAGATTTTCCGACGCTGCGCCTCGGCACCACCGACGTGCCCTGCCGCGACAGATCCGGCAAGCGCCCACCCCGCCGCCGAGCTGTCTCGCGCCACAGCTCAAAGGTGTCACTGATCAGATCGCTCAATGCTGCTCACCCCTTCATCCATGGTCACGGCGTAGCGCGCGGTGACGGCGTCGTCGAGGTTGCCCGGTAGATCGTCGCCAACCGCGGCGGTGATCAGCACCTGCTCTGCACCCTCAGCGACGTGGACCAGGCGCTCGCGGCGCTTCGCGTCGAGTTCTGCAAACACGTCGTCGAGGATGAGCACAGGGTCGGAGCCATCTGAGCTGAGCAGCTGGTATTCCGCGAGGTGCAGCGCGAGCGCGTAGGACCAGGTCTCGCCGTGGGAGGCGTAGCCCTTCGCCGGGTTATCACCGAGCATGAGCACGAGGTCATCGCGGTGCGGGCCGACCAGCGTCGTGCTGCGGTCGATCTCCTCCGAGCGGCGCCGGCCCAACTCGGAGAGCATCGCTGCCTCGAAGATCGCTGGGTCTCTGGTTTCCCCGCCCGCGAGCTCGGCGACAGCTCGGTCCAGCGTGGACTTGATCTGTACCGCCGCGGGGCGCGACTCCGGGGCGACGGCGGCGTAGGCCTCGGTGATGAGGTCGGACAGGGCGTCGATAAGCAACATGCGACCGGCGAGCACCTGGCTGCCGTACGCTGCGAGCTGACCGTCCCAGACGTCGAGTGTGCTCAGCGCGCTGGCGCCGGTGTCGTCGCTGTAACCGCGGCGCAGCGCCATGTTGGAGTTTCGGAGCAGTGCATTGCGTTGGCGCAGGACCTTCTCGTAGTCGGCGCGCGCTCCGCCGAGGCGCGGCGTGCGCAGTGCGGCGAGGTCGTCGAGGAAGCGGCGGCGCTCAGACGGCTCGCCGTTGACCAGGCGGAGATCCTCCGGCGAGAACATCACGGTGCGCAGCACTCCCGCGAGTTCGCGGGGCGATTTCAGGCGAGTGCGGTTGATCTGCGCTTGGTTGCCGCCGCTGTGCTGGATCAGCAAGTGGGTGGTCAGCGCGCGGCCCTCGTTGATTGTGGTCGCGGAGATGCGCGCGTTGCTTGCCTGCGCTCCGATCAGCGGGCCGTCGCCTGAAACGCGGTGGCTGCGCAGGTGGGAGGTGTAATAGAGCGCCTCGACGATGTTGGTTTTGCCGTGACCGTTGCGACCGGCGAAGACGGTGACACCCGGCTCAAGATCAAGGTGCAGTTCCGGCCAGGAGCGGAAATCTCGCAGGTCAAGTTCGGCGACGTACAACGGAGTGAGGGTTTAACCCGGCAGGCGCACCGGCATGAGCAAGTAGGTGAAGAAGGTGTCCGGGGTGGGGAACGTGCCGTCGGCATTGGCCTCCGGGAGATCCTCCGGCTCGGGGACCATGATCGCCGGTCGTGAGGCCTCGGTGAAACCGAACATGACGCGATCGGTGCCGATGACGGAAAGCCCATCACGCAGGTAGCCGGCGTTGAACGCGATGAGCAGTTCGTCCGCGCCGGTGAATGCGGCCGGCAGCGTTTCCTGCGCTTCACCGGAATCCGCACCGGAGGCGTGGAGCGCGAGCTCGCCTTCGCGGAAGTGCAGGCGGATCTGCGCGTTGCGGTCGGCGACCAAGGACACGCGGCGGATGGACTCCAGCAGCGGCGCGATCTCCACCGTGGCAATCGAGGTGTGCGCCTTCGGCAGCAGCGGCGCCACGTTCGGGAAGTCCGCGTCGAGCATGCGGGTGGTGGTCTCGCGGTTGCCGGTACGCAGACCAAACAGGCCCTCGGCGCCGACGTTGCCGGTTCCACCGACGGCGATCTGCACTGGGTCATCGATGTGCGTGTCCAGCGTGCGCGCGTTATCCAGCAGCGTTTTCGCCGGAATCAGCAGTTTCGCCTCGGTGTCCGCTCCGGCCGGCTCCCACTCCAGGGAGCGCAGCGCCAGGCGGAAACGGTCCGTCGCGGTGAGCTTCAAGTGGTTGCCTGCGATCTCCATGTGGATACCGGTAAGCATCGGCAGCGTGTCGTCGCGGCCAGCAGCAGACGCGACCTGGGTCACCGCAGCAGTTAGCGCAGCCGGGGCGATTTCGCCGGTGACCTCGGGAAGCTCCGGCAACTGCGGGTAGTCGTCGAGGCTCATCAGCGGCAGCTCGAACTTCGCGGACCCGCCCTTGAGCTTCATCTTGTTGCCCTCGGTGGTCACCTCAACCGGCTTCGCCGGCAGGTTGGAAACAATGTCGGCGAGCAGTTTGCCGGCCACCGCGATACGGCCAGGCTGATCCACCTCCGCGCCAATCCGCACGCGGCTGGAAACCTCGTAATCAAAGCCCGCGAATTCCAACCCGTTGTCGTCGGCGGTGATCACCACAGCTCGCAGCACCGGCTGTGTGTTTTTGGTAGGCAAGCTCCTGGCAACCCAGGCCACAGCGTCCGACAGGTCTTCCTTGTGAACGCGGAACGACACGGCGTTGTCACCGGCGATGTCAACCATGCTGCTGGCTGCTCCCTCGAGGTCGGTTGTGCTGGATTCTTGAAATTACGTTTTCACTCTAGGCGGGCATGCTCGAAATTTCTAAAGCTTCCTCGCCGATCCCCGAGCATGCGAGCCTCACACTGAGCCAAGGCGCGCAGTCTTGTGCACACCCTCTCTTTCTCTTGATGAATTACAAGGAAAAAGAACGGTAACAACAGTAAGCGGTGTTGAAACTGTGGATTGAGCCGGGTTTGCCGCGGTCGCAGCACAATTCAATCTTGTGATTCGGCTTGTGGATCGCTTGTGCACAACCCGGCAATCTTGTGGAGCAATTTTCGCTTATCGACGAATCCCACAAACCGCCCCGGTTTCCCCACCGCCAATCCACACGCGGCGCTTTCTTATCCCCATCTCCCGACGCGGACCTCGAATCTGTGGAAAAGCGCCTCTGTGGCCGACGTCACCAAATTTCTCCGTCGTAATTACACAGGTGTGAATAACCCTGTGGATAAGAAAAACCCGGCTGCTGCACTCCGTGATGAAGTGCGACAACCGGGGGATTCGGCTTCGGGAGGATTGAAGCCGAACTATGTCCTAGTTGCTGGAACCCTGCTCAGCGTCCGGGCGCGGCACGCAGAAGTAGAACAGGTAGCTTGCGACGCCGACGACTGCGGCGGCAATACCAGCCCACTGCAGGATCTGCTGGTTCTCTGCGGTGATGCGATTCACCTGGGCGTTGAACTCCTGAACGGCACGTGCAGTGTTCTCGTCGAAGATGCCGAGCTGCTGTTGGATCTGGTTGTTCGCCTGCGTGATACGCGAGTTGATCTCAGCCGAGTAAGCTTCCAGGCCCGGGATCGAGACCTGCTGCAGCAGATGCAGCGGGATCAGAGCCAGCAACGGGATGGTGAGACCGATCGCTGCCGGGATGCAGCGGTCATCGACGATGCCTTTCGCTGACGAACCACCCTCGCTACCGATGGATGATCCGCTCAGCATCCCGCCATCATTGGATGAGCCTGGGAACAGTGCCGCGGTGGTTGTCACTGTGACGGTTTCTTTCGCGCCTGCATTTCCTGCACC
This sequence comes from Corynebacterium glaucum, assembly GCF_002287505.1. GTDB lineage: Bacteria > Actinomycetota > Actinomycetes > Mycobacteriales > Mycobacteriaceae > Corynebacterium > Corynebacterium glaucum. Next base: position 4,028 of record NZ_CP019688.1, on the reverse strand, counting down.
TGCGTCATCAGCGCTGACGGTGGTGGTGATGACCTGCGTTTCAGTTTCGGTGACGGTAACAGTTGCAGTCGCGGTAGCCGGCTCACGACCTGGAACCACCGTGGTGGTCTCAGTTTGTGTCTCTGTAACCGTTGCATTGTTGGTGACGGTAACTGGTTCGCCTTCAACGACGGACGTAACTACGTTGTTCACCGTCTTCTCAACCGTCTTCTCGATGGTGTTGTCGACCGTTTCCGTCACCGTATTGTTGACCGTCTGCTCCACGGTTTTCTCAACAGTGTTGTCGACGGTCTCCGTAACGGTGGAAGTATTGGTGACGGTAACTGGTTTACCTGGAATTTCGTTGACCACCGTTACCTCAGCGGTCACTGTCTCCGTTACCGGCGCAGGCGTGACGGTCTCCACCACGGTCACTGGTTCCTCAGTAACTGTCGTCGTCTCAGTGGAGGTAAGAACCTGCGTGTCCGTAGCGGTGGTTGTCGCCGTCGTCGTTTCAGTCTCTGTGGCTGTAGCGGTTGTCGTGTCTGTTTGAGTCTCGGTCTCTGTGGCCGTTTCTGTGGCGGTCGCGGTCTCCGTCTGAGTAGCCGTCGCGGTTTCAGTTTGGGTCGCAGTGGCCGTCGCGGTCGCAGTTTCCGTTGCTGTCTCCGTCTGAGTAGCCGTTGACGTCTCTGTTTGCGTCGTGGTTTGGGTGACGGTGGTTGGAGTCGGCTCTTGAGTTTCTGTTGTCGTCACCGTTACTGTTTCGGTTTCTGGATCTGGTGTTTCGGTCAGCGTTTCGGTGAGGGGATCCGGCACTTCAGTGACTGTGACGGGATCCGGCGTTTCGGTCACAGTCTTCTCAACCGTTGAAGGTTCCGGAATTTCAGTAACAGTTGTGATTTCAACTGTTGTCACCGCTTCGGGAATCTCAGTCACAGTGGTGGTGATGGGTTCTACGGTCGTGGTCTCGGTTACCGTCGACGGTGTCTCGGTCGTAGTTTCCGTGACTGTAACTGTCACAGGTGCAGGGTTAGTGACGGTACACTCAGCTTTGCCGCCAGCCTTTGCTGGGACGATGAAATCGTTGCCGTTTCGCTCCCAAGGCTCACCATCAGCCGAGGTGCAGGAGACGTTTTTGAACTCGGTCCCGACTTCTTTGATAGTGAAAGAACCTGTTGCTGCGTTATTAGGTGCGACGTAACCGAAGGTAGCTTTCCCATCATCACCGGTGATCGCCGTGGTGTTAGTGAGGTGGAACTTCTCTGAAATCCCTGATGCTTCGAACGAGAAACCCGCGGGAGAATCGTTTGTGAGATTTCCGTTAGCGTCAGTCAGCTGCTTCTGGATGGTAACTTCGCCCGCGCAGCCTTCAGTTGCTTGAGCTACCAATTGTTTTGTCAACTGACCGTAATCATCGACTGGAATTGCATTCCCTGGTCCAGAGATGTATTCGAGGTAAGTGCTAGCGAGATCGCCTTTAACGTCCTTGCCCACCGCGAGTGGCACGATGCGTGTACCGGATGCTTTAAGAGCGTTTGCTGATTTCACAGCTTCCTGGACATCGAGTTTCGCGGCAGCGTAATCCTTGTTCGCTGCACCACCATTAGCGTGATTGAAAGCAGGTCGGTTGTTCGCTCCACGTTGGGTATCGACGCTGCCAACTGCGTCACCGTATGCGGTGGGCAATCCGTCTGTGATGAAGTAGACAACGTCATAGGTTCCGGTGGGAATCTGGCTGATACCTCGATCCCAGTTGGTCCCTTGAATGCGCGGTCGGGCTGGAATCGCTAGCTGCGCGATTTTTTCCTTCAGCACCTCTTCCGAGCCGACTGCTAGTGGACCACCCAACGTCTGTGCGCCTTCGCTGTAGGACGAGGGCGCCTTGGTTCCGAAATTGTAGATACCAATTTGAACAGGTGCATCGTTGAGCGCCGTCACCACCGCGTCCCCTGCAGATTTAGTGTCGCGAAGGCCGTCTTCTCCGATTGACGAGGAGACATCGAAGACGAGCGCAATCTTTAGATTGCCATTTTTGCCACCGCAAATCCCAGGAGTTAACGAGGGGTTTTTTGCGATGTCCTGCCCGGGCCCGAACGGAAGCTTCGGATCCCAAGCTCGAGAGTCGTCTGGATAATCCGGCTGGACGGCCGGTTGCGCTTCCGCCATAGGTGCCGCCGTAACAGACCCCAGCGCAAGCGCTACACCAGTCACTGCGGCAACCACAGATTTTCGAATGTCGGAGAAGCGGCGCGTTTTGCCGCCTGAGCTCCCATTCTGAATTAACATGTATTCCTCCCTGAAAAGATAGGACCTGGTAAGCGTACAGGGAGCTTCCATGCATGTCTACAGGCTGAACATGGAATCTTTCAGGGGTTACACAAGCTTTACCTAGCTAATTAAAAACCCTCTCACCGCTACCGCGTCCGCGCGCGGTTCTTGATTAACTGCGTGAGTTCCTGGATCTCGTCGTAGGTGCCGCGGTTTTCGGTCATTTCCTTCCGGATTTTCCGGTCCGCGTACATCACGGTGGTGTGGTCCTTGCCGCCGAACTCGTCGCCGATCTTCGGCAGCGACAGGTCAGTCAGCTCGCGGCACAGATACATCGCGATTTGGCGCGCGTGTGCCACATGCCGGGTCTTTCCAGCACCGGTCAGCTGCTCTACACCGACCTGGAAGTACTCTGCCGCGGCATCTTTGATAATGGTCGCCGTGACGGTTACATCGTTCTCATCCGGCAGGATGTCCCGAAGCGCCACCTGGGCGACGTCCATGGTGATCGGCTCGTCGATGAGCGATGAGTACGCAGACACGCGAATCAACGCGCCCTCAAGCTCGCGAATTGATGATTCGAACTGCGACGCAATGAGCTCGAGCACGTCGTGGCTCACCTGCGTCCCGTCGGCCGCGGCCTTCTTCATCAGAATCGCAATGCGCGTTTCCAAATCCGGCGGCTGAATGTCAGTAATCAGCCCGCCCTCAAAGCGCGTGCGCAGACGGTCCTCCAGCGTCGTCAGCTGCCGCGGCGGCCGATCCGAACTCAGGATGATCTGCTTGTTCGCTTGATGCAGAGCGTTGAAGGTGTGGAAGAACTCCTCCTGCGTACCTTCCTTGCCCTCAAGAAATTGGATGTCATCGACCATCAAGATGTCCAGGTTGCGATAGCGCCGCTTGAACGATTCTTGCCGGTCATCACGCACGGAGTTGATGTAATCGTTGGTGAACTCCTCCGAGCTCACGTACTTGATCTTCAAGTTCGGCTCGAGCACGCGCGCGTAGTTGCCGGCCGCGTGCAGCAAGTGTGTCTTGCCAAGCCCAGAACCGCCCCATATAAACAGTGGGTTATATGCGCGCGCTGGATTCTCGGCCACGGCTACCGCGGCGCCGTTGGCGAAGCGGTTCGAGGAGCCGATCACAAAGTTCTCGAAGGTGTACTTCGGGTTCAGGCTTGCTTCACGGTCTGGGTCGTGCGCAGGTTTCTCACGGCGGATACGCTGCGGCACCGTGGGGTGAGCATTTGCTTGTCGACGCTCACTTTCCTCCGTTTGCCTCGCATGCATCTGCGCCAACTCGTCAAGCCCCATCGGGATCTGGTCCCCGGGTGCGGTGAATCCGTACGTCGATTCTGCCGGCGGGTGTAGCGTGTGGGAGCTCTGCGTCGCGGTCCACTCTGTCTGCGGCTGGGCGATCGGCGGCTCCTGCTGCGGCTGGCCGACCTCCTGCACGCCGGGAGCCGCGATCGAGACCGCGAGCGTGAACGGGGTGCCGAGACGCGCTTGGAGCTGAGCCGCGATGTGCGGGGCGAGCGACTCCTCCACCACGGTTTTGGCTGCGGTGTGCGGTGCGGAAAGGATGGCGTAGCCGTCGACAAGCACTACTGGCTTGACCAACTGGAGGTAGGCGCGTTGCTGGTGTGTGAGCGTGGGAACGGGTGAGTTTGGGCGTTCGGAGAGTTGGAGGAGTTCTGCAACCAGGTCGCGCCAAAGTGCCTCGAGTTGCTGGTCTGCCACTACCCGCTCCTTCCGCCTCGTTGTCCTGATCCGTCCGCACAT